>NZ_BMRG01000006.1:303716-314745 GCF_014648515.1 Saccharothrix coeruleofusca | reverse complement strand
TCGCATTCAGTTTTGCTTGTGTCCAGAAGCTATCCGAGCGGTATTTCGCGTGTCAAATCCGGTCTGTTTCCAGGTCCGGGGCGCACGAAGCCCGCTTGTTCAGTTCTGGTTGGTTTGACGCCGAACTACTCTACCCGGCCCGCTTCGCGGTGTCAACCGCTCGTTCCGGGGGTGTCGCTGGCGACTTGGAGAAAGTTACTCGTGACCTTCAGCCAAGTCAAATCGCCTGGTCAGCGGGGTGGCGGAGGGGCACGGACACCTGCGGGCCGGGGGTCTTGGCCTGGATCGGACGCGGGCGCAGCCACAGGGTGGTGCTGCGCATCCCCTCCATCGCCGCCACGATCTGCTCCGGCGACGCGGGCTCGCGGGTGGCCACCGGCACCAGGTCGTAGCCCCAGACGCGGAACTCCTTGAGCACCGTCACCGGGTCGTCGCCGAAGCCCTCGGTGGCCGAGGCGGAGAACTCCAGCAGCACGTGCGGCCGGTCCCGGCGCAGCAGCCGCACCAGCCCGGCCAGCGCGCGGTGGCCGCGGCCCGGTGCGTCGACCCGCACCACGGACAGCTTCATGCCCTGCAGCGCGGGCATGTCCTCCAGCTCCTTGTCCAGCCGCGTCGAGCGCACCCGCAGCACGCCCTCCGGCGCGTCGTCGGGCACCGGCGCGACGGACACGCCGCCGGTCAGCGCGGGCTGCGCCACCAGCTCGCCCGCGCTCTCCCAGGCCGCGGCGTCGACCAGCACCAGCCGCTCGGCGATCCGCTCGGGCAGGTTGACGCCGACGTTGTGCCGCAGCAGCTCGCGCGCGGCGGGCGAGGGCTCGACCGCCACGACCGCGCCGCTGGTGCCGAGCCTGCTCAGCATCCGCACCGCGTGGTAGCCCACGTAGGCGCCGATGTCGACGAAGATCCCCTCCGGGTCCACCAGGGAGTCGACCAGCTCCGACAGCTCCGGCTCCCACACCCCGTTGCTGGACAGCAGCGGCAGCATGAAGGCGTCGTCGGAGGGCAGCCGCAGCAGGCCCACGTCGGTGAGCACCAGGGAGCTGCGCACGTCGGGCGCGGAGTCGGAGTGCCGCTCGTGCTCGCGCACCACCACGCGGCGCAGCGCGTCGGCGGTCAGCTGGGCCTGGTTGGCGGCGCGCAGGCCCGCGTCCAGCCTGCTGTCGCGCTCCCGCAGCACGTCGACGACCTTGGACTCCAGCGAGTCGATCCGGTCCAGGGTGCGCTCCAGCGCGACCGCGAGCTTGTCGATCCGCTGGGCCAGCGCGTCGCCCTGCTTGGCGCGCTTGGCCGCCTCGGCGACCAGCGCGTCCTCGATCTCGCGCAGCCGCTTGCCCTGCCCGGCCATGTCCGCGCGGACCCGCACCACGCCGTCGTCCAGGCCGAGCACCTGGTCGGCCAGCTGGCCCTGGCGCTCGGCGTGGTGCTCGACCTCGTTGCGCAGCACCTCCAGCTCGCCAAGGCCGATGCCGGTGCTCAGCTCGTCCTGCCGGGTGACCAGGTCGGCGACGGTGCGCTCGACCCCGTCGACCAGGGTGCCGAGCACGTCGCGCATGTGGTTGTCGTAGTGGTCCAGCACGCGCAGGACCACCTTGCGCAGCTGGGGAGCCATCGGGATGCGGCTGGCCACGCCCACGTCGGGCTCGCGCAGCAGCGCGTGCTTGGCGGAGTGCAGCGCCTTCATCGGGTCGGCGGGCGGCGTGGGCTTGGCCGCGGCGCGGCGCGCGCGCCAACCCCGGTAGGCGTGCTCGACGCGCTCGCGCAGCAGCTCCCCGACCTTGGCCACCGACCGCGTGGCGCGCAGGTGCTCCCGGCCCTTGGCGCCGATCGCCACCGCCGTGCCCAGGTCGTCGACCAGCGCGCGGAGCAGCTTCACCGCGGCCTGCACGTCCGGTTCGACGCCCTGGCGGCACGGCACGAACACCACCGAGGACTTGTCGAACAGCTCGGCCACCGCGCCGTGGTCGGAGGTCAGCACCGGAATGCCCGCGGCGACCACGCCCGCCAGGCGCAGCGCGACCCGGTCGCACGCGCCGCCGCGGTGCAGCGAGATCACGCAGTCGACCGGTCGGAAGTCCTCGGCCAGCTCGACGCGCGGGTCGGCGGCGGTGGCCAGGCGCAGCCGCTCGGCGGCCTCGGGGTGCTCGGCCGCGCCGGTCACGGTGATCCGCAGCCGCACGTCCGCGCGGTCGGGGAAGGCGGCCAGGAACGCCGAGACCGCGCCGAGGACGTTGCCCTCGCGGTCCGCGGCGTGGTCGGCGAACGCCCCGAAGATCACCCCTTCGTGGTCTTCCGGGAGGGCGATCTCGGCTTCCGGCACCGGCAGCGGGAGCACCCGCACGACCGGTCCGCCGGGGCGCTCGGCGGCGGCGCGGGTGGCGTCGGAGGGCACCCACACCTCGGTGGCCTCACGCGCGGGGCCGCCGCCGTCGACCACGAAGTCGACCAGGAACCGGTCGGCGGGCACCGGCTCGGCGGAGTCCACCCGCAGCACGACCGGGTAGCCGACGCCGTCGGCGGTGGGCAGTCCGGACGCGCGGGCGGCGGCCCGCAGCAGGTCGGCCACCTCGCCCTCGCCGAGCACGGACACGCCGAGCTGGTCCAGCAGCGCCGGGGCCTCGGCGCACGGGCCGGGCACCGCGGGCACGGGCAGCCTGCCGCCCGCCACGGCCACCGTCGCGCACCAGTCGCGGAACGCGGCGCTGTCCGCGCCGAACGGGTCGGGGAACTGGGCGCGCAGCGCCTCGTCCGAGCGCCACAGGGCGGCCGCCCAGCGGGTGCTGCCCGGCAGCTTGGGGGCGGGCTCGCAGGCCCAGGCCAAGAAGCCCGCGCCGCGGTCCGGGCCGAACGCGGGCGGCGGCACGTGCGGCTGCTCGCCCTGCGCCGGGGCCGCGCCGAACGCGCCCCACGAGGACTGGTCGCGGGCCGCGGCGCGGTAGTCGGCGCGCAGCTCGTCCGGGATCGGGGTGCCGTCGGCGAGCCTGCCGAAGCCGTAGGGCACCGGCTGGGGGGTGTGCCCGCAGCGGACCAGCTCGGCCCGGTAGGCGGTGCACAGCTCGGCCAGCAGCGGGTGCTCCGACAGCAGCACCCTGGGCCGGTCGGCGAACCGGGCCGACAGCAGCCACGGCCGCTGCGGGTCGAACCCCGCGAAGTGCACCGTGCGCAACGGCTCGCCCAGCACGGTCAGCGTGCCGTCCTCCAGCCGGTGCAGGGCGCGCTGGCCCGCGTTCCACGCCGACAGGCCGACCGTGGCGTCCCGCAGCACGTGCAGGCTGACCAGCGCCGGGGCCATGTCCAGCACGGCCTTGGTGGCGTCCGGGGTGCGCCGCAGCTGCTCGCCCAGGGTGCGCAGGAACGGCTCCGCGCCGGGCGCGACGGCCAGGAAGCCGGGGTCGAACACGCCGGTGCGCAGCAGCTCCGACGGGGTGGGGCGCAGGCCGTCGTCGGGCAGCGGGCGCAGCGAGCGGGGCAGCAGCACCAGCGGCCCGCGCCGGGTCGCGTCCAGCACCGGCTCGGTCAGCGAGCCCAGCACCTGCACCCACGGGTCCAGGTAGAGCACCGGCAGGCCCTGGCCCAGCAGCTGCTCCAGCAGCTTGGGCCGCAGCACGTCGCACAGCTGCTCGGCGGTGCAGCCGGTGGCCAGCACGGCCAGCTCCTCCTCGCCGACGCCCAGGTCGGCGGGGGTGACCAGGCCCGGCCCGGAGTTCTCCGGCGCGGCGTCGACCACCAGGGCGAGGAACCGCGCCTCCGGGTGGTGGGCCAGGAAGGAGCTGGAGAGCACCTTCACGGCGGGCAGCTCGGCGGCGGTGGCCACCGTGCAGCCGATGAGGGCGGGGCGGGTCTCCGGGTTCGCGGGCACCTCGGTCACGGTCTGCAAACCTAGCTTTTCGGAGTGCTCGGTGTGGACCACGCGCACGGTTCGCCGACTCACAGGACCGGCAGCAGCGTGCGCAGCTCGTAGGGCGTGACGCTGCGGCGGTAGGCGTCCCACTCCGTGCGCTTGTTGCGCAGGAAGAAGTCGTAGACGTGCTCGCCGAGCACCTCGGGCAGCAGCTCGGAGTTCTCCATCTCGGTCAGCGCCTCCCCCAGGTTCTGCGGCAGGTTGTCGTACCCGGCCGCGCGGCGTTCGCGGTCGGTCAGCGACCACACGTCGTCCTCGGCGGCGGGCGGCAGCTCGTAGCCCTTCTCCACGCCCTTCAGGCCCGCGGCCAGGATCACCGCGAACGCCAGGTACGGGTTGCACGCCGAGTCCAGCGTGCGGATCTCCACCCGGCGCGAGGAGGACTTGCCCGGCGAGTACATCGGCACCCGCACCAGCGCCGAGCGGTTGGCGTGGCCCCAGCACACCGCGGTGGGCGCCTCGCCGCCGACGATCAGCCGCTTGTAGGAGTTGACCCACTGGTTGGTCACGCCGGAGATCTCCCGCGCGTGCTTGAGCAGGCCCGCGACGAACGCCTTGCCGATGTCGGAGAGCTGGTAGGGGTCCTCCGCGTCGTAGAAGGCGTTGCGGTCGCCCTCGAACAGGCTCACGTGCGTGTGCATCCCCGAGCCGGGCTGGTCGGTGAACGGCTTGGGCATGAACGAGGCGCGCACCCCCTGGGTGATCGCGACCTCCTTGATCAGGTACCGGAAGGTCATCACGTTGTCGGCCATGGTCAGCGCGTCGGCGTAGCGCAGGTCGATCTCCTGCTGGCCGGGCGCGCCCTCGTGGTGGCTGAACTCCACCGAGATGCCCATCGCCTCCAGCGACTCGATGGCCAGCCTGCGGAAGTGCGTGGCCATCTCGTGGCTGGTCTGGTCGAAGAAACCGCCGTTGTCCGCCGGGATCGGCTCGCTCCCGTCCGCGGGCAGCCCCTTGAGCAGGAAGAACTCCATCTCCGGGTGCACGTAGCAGGTGAACCCGGCCTCGCTGGCCCTGGCCAGGGTGCGGCGCAGCACGTGGCGCGGGTCGGCCCACGACGGGGAGCCGTCGGGCATCGCGATGTCGCAGAACATGCGCGCGGAGTAGTGGTTCTGGTCGGGGGTGCGCCACGGCAGCACCTGGAAGGTCGCCGGGTCGGGGCGGGCGACCATGTCCGACTCGTAGACGCGGGAGAAGCCCTCGATGGCCGAGCCGTCGAAGCCGATGCCCTCGTTGAAGGCGCCTTCGAGCTCGGCGGGGGCCACCGCCACGGACTTCAGGAAGCCCAGGACGTCGGTGAACCAGAGCCGGACGAACCGGATGTCGCGTTCCTCGAGGGTGCGGAGCACGAACTCCTGCTGGCGGTTCATGGGTCGCAGCCTAGGGAAGACCGGTGAACAACGTGTGGCCGACTCGCCCTTGACCTGTTCGCCGCTCCCGCGCGGGCCCGCCGTCCTAGGATCGCCGCATGTCCCCACGCGGTGCCCTGATCGGGTCGCTCCTGCTCGCGCTAGCCGCGGGTTGCTCCTCGTCGTCGCAGGACCTGCCCGCCGGGCCGGAGGTGCTGGAGAAGTCCTCCACCGCGATGCGCTCGGTGACCAGCACGCACTTCCGCATCAAGGTCGAGGGCGAGCTGCCCGACGTGGCGGTCAAGGACGCCGAGGGCGACCTGGACGCCCAGGGCCGGTCCGAGGGGCGGGCCAAGGTCGAGCAGTTCGGCCAGCTCATCGAGGTGGAGTACGTGCTGGTCGACTCGGACCTGTACTTCAAGGGGCCCACCGGCGGGTTCACCAAGCTGCCCGCCGCGCTGGCGGGCCAGGTCTACGACCCGACCGCGATCCTGGACCCCGAGCGCGGCGTGGCCAAGGTGCTGGCCAGCGCGAAGGACGCCAGGACGGTCAGCGCCGAGGACGGGGTGAACGTGGTCGAGGCCACCGTTCCGCGTGATGTCGTGGCGGGCCTGGTGCCGGGGATCGACGCCGACGTGGCGTCACGCTTCTCGGTGAAGGACGACAAGCTCTCGGGTGCTGTTTTCACGCTGCCGAGTGGTGCGAAGGTCGCCATCGACCTGGCCGAGTTCAACAAGCCCGTCGACGTGGCGCCGCCCGCGTGAGCTCCCGTCGCCTGGCGATCGGCGCGGGCGCCGTCGCGGTGCTGCTCGGGGCGCTGGACGCCTACGTGGTGGTCGGCGTGCTCATCGACATGGTGCGCGACCTGGGCATCCCGGTGAACCACCTGGAGCGCGCCACCCCCGTGGTGACCGGGTACCTGCTCGGCTACGTGGCCGGGATGCCGCTGCTGGGGCAGCTGTCGGACCGGTTCGGGCGGCGCTGGGTGCTGCACCTGTGCCTGCTCGGCTTCGCCGCCGGGTCGGCGGTGACCGCGCTGGCGGGCGACCTGCCGCTGCTGGTGGCCGGGCGGGTGGTGCAGGGCGTGGCGGGCGGCGCGCTGCTGCCGGTGACCATGGCGCTGGTGGCCGACCTGTGGGACCCGCGGCGGCGGGCCGGGGCGCTGGGCGTGGTCGGCGCGGCCCAGGAGCTGGGCAGCGTGCTGGGCACGCTGTACGGCGTCGGGGTGGCGGCGCTGTTCAACGCCTGGTCGGTGTTCGAGTCGCTGGAGCCGCAGAGCTGGCGGTGGGTGTTCTGGGTGAACCTGCCGCTGGCCGCGGTCGCCGCGGCGGTGGTGCAGGCGACCGTGCCCGGCGGCGGCGGGCGGCGGGTGCGGATCGACTACCCCGGCGGGGCGCTGCTGGCGCTGGCGCTGGGGCTGCTGGTGGTGGGCCTGTACAACCCCGACCCGGAGCACGCCGTGCTGCCGCCGTGGGGGTGGCCGGTGCTGGCCGCGTCGGCGCTGGCGTTCGCCGGGTTCGTGGTGTGGGAGCGGCGGGCGCCGGTGCGGCTGCTGGACACCTCGGGCGTGGCGATGCGGCCGTTCCTGGCCTCGCTGGGGGTGTCGCTGGCGGCGGGCGCGGCGCTGATGGTGACGCTGGTGGACGTGGAGCTGTTCGCGCAGACGCTGCTCGGGCACGACTCCGCGGCGGCGGCGCGGATGCTGACCCGGTTCCTGGTCGCGCTGCCCGTCGGGGCCGTGCTGGGCGGGTGGGTCGCCGCCCGCTGGGGCGACCGGTGGATCACCGCCGGGGGCCTGCTCGTCGCGGCGGGCGCGTACCTGCTGATCGCCCGGTGGCCCGCCGACGTGGCGGCCTCCGTGGTGGACCGCGACCTGGCGGTGGCCGGGTTCGGCCTGGGGCTGGTCATCGCGCCGGTGTCCGCGGCCGTGCTGCGGGTGGTGCCCGCCGAGCAGCACGGCGTGGCCTCGGCGGCCGTGGTGGTGGCGCGGATGACCGGGATGCTGGTCGGCGTGGCCGGGCTGTCCGCGTGGGGCCTGCACCGGTTCCGGGAGCTGACCGCCGACCTGGCCACGCCGCTGCCGTTCGGGGTCTCCCCGGAGGAGTTCCAGCGGCAGGCGGCGGCCTACCGGGAGGCGCTGTCCGCCGCGCTGCTGACCGAGTACCACGAGATCTTCCTGATCACCGCGGCGATCTGCGGTCTCGGCGCGGCGGCAGCGCTGCTGCTGCCCGGCCGGGTCGGCCTCCCCCCGCAGGTCAGCCCTCGCGCCACCCGCTCGTGATCGGCAGGCGGCGGTCCCGGCCGAACGCCTTGAAGGTGATCTTCGTGCCCGGCGGGTACTGGCGCCGCTTGTACTCGGCCCGGTCGACCATCCGCAGCACCTTGTCCACCAGCTCGTGGGTGAAGCCCATGGCGATCAGGTCCCGGTAGCCCTTGTCGCCCTCGACGTAGTCGTCGAGCACCGAGTCCAGCAGCTCGTAGTCGGGCAGCGAGTCGGTGTCCACCTGGCCCGGCCGCAGCTCCGCCGACGGCGGCTTGGTGATCGAGTTCTCCGGGATCGGCGGCAGCTCGCCCAGCTTCTCCGCCTCCGCGTTGCGCCACCGCGCCAGGTCCCACACCAGGGTCTTGAGCACGTCCTTGATCGGCGCGAACCCGCCGACCGCGTCGCCGTAGATGGTGGAGTAGCCCACCGCCAGCTCGGTCTTGTTGCCGGTGGCCAGCACCAGGTGGCCGTGCTGGTTGGACAGCCCCATCAGGGTCACGCCGCGGCAGCGGGCCTGCACGTTCTCCTCGGCCAGACCGGTCAGCCCCAGCTGGTCGACGAACACCCCCACCATGTCCGCGATCGGCTGCACCGAGTAGTGCAGGCCGGTGCGCTGCGCCAGGTCGGCGGCGTCGGACTTGGAGTGCTCCGACGAGTAGTTCGACGGCATCGACACGCCGTGCACGGCGTCCGCGCCCAGCGCGTCCACCGCCAGCGCCGCGACCACCGCCGAGTCGATACCGCCGGACAGACCCAGCACCACCGAGCGGAAACCGTTCTTGTGCACGTAGTCGCGCAGGCCCGTGACCAGCGCGTACCACACCTCGGCCTCGTCGGGCAGCGGCTCGGCGGGCTGCGGGACGGGCAGCGGCTCGTAGCGCGGCAGCGGCCGCTCCGACAGCGTCCGGCGGTGCACGGTGAACTCGCCGACCACGCCCTCGGCGCGCGCCGCGCCACCGGGCAGGTCCAGGTCCAGCACCACCAGGTGTTCCACGAACTGCGGCGCGCGGGTCACCAGCGCGCCGTCCGCGGTCACCACCATCGAGTCGCCGTCGAAGACCAGCTCGTCCTGGCCGCCGATGAGGTTGACGTAGGCCAGCGGGGCCTTCGCCTCGGCCGCCCGCCGGGTCACCAGCGCCAGCCGGGCGTCGTCCTTCTTGCGCTCGTAGGGCGAGGCGTTGGGCGAGACCACCAGGTCGACGCCCGCCTCGCCGAGCGCGGCGATCGGGCCGCCGTCCTGCCACAGGTCCTCGCAGATCACCATGCCGACCTCGACGCCGTGCACGCGCACGACGTCCAGCGAGTCACCGGAGGCGAAGTAGCGGCGCTCGTCGAACACGCCGTAGTTGGGCAGGTGGTGCTTGAACTGCCGGGCCACGACCTGCCCGCCGTGCAGCACCGCCGCCGCGTTGCGCACCCCGCCCGCGTCGCGGTCGAGGTAGCCGACGAACACCGCGATGTCGCCGCAGCCCTCCTCGGCCAAGCGCGCGGCCAGCCCGTCGAGCGCCTCCTTGGACGCCTGCGCGAACGACTCGCGCAGCGCCAGGTCCTCGACCGGGTAGCCGGTGAGCACCATCTCGGGGAACACGGCCAGGTGCGCCCCGGCCTCGACGGCCTTGCGGGTCCACCGCACGACGAGTTCAGCGTTGCCGGCCAGGTCGCCGACACAGGCGTTGACCTGGGCAAGGGCGAGTCGGAGCTGAGGCATGCGGCCATCTTCTCCCACTCCGGCCGCGCGTGGTGGAAGTTGTGGCCTGGCAGTCACACCTACGATCGACCCGTGCGCCGTTCACTGCTGCTCGCCCTCGCCCTGCCGCTGCTGGCCTCGTGCACGACCCTCGTGACGGGCGAGCCGCGCGCGGGCACCACGCTGGAGCAGCGCGGGCCCGCGGGCGCGGTGCCGTCCGGGCTGGAGCGCTTCTACGGGCAGCAGCTGGCGTGGGAGGACTGCGAGCCCTACGCCACCAACGAGACCACCCAGCGGCTCTACCGGGGCAAGAAGAACCTGGAGTGCACCCGGCTGGAGGTGCCGCTGGACTACGGCAAGCCCGACGGCCGCACGATCAAGGTCGGCCTGCTGCGGCAGCCCGCCTCGGGCGAGCGCATCGGCTCCCTGCTGCTCAACCCCGGCGGCCCCGGCGTGTCCGGCATGTCCACCGCCGCGCAGCTGGCCCCCGGCGTCCGGGGAGGCGAGCTGGGCGAGCGGTTCGACCTGGTCGGGTTCGACCCGCGCGGGGTCGGCTCCAGCGAGCCCAGGGTGCGCTGCCTCAGCGACGCCGACCGCGACGCCGAGCGGCTGGACGTCGACCTCGACACCTCCCCGCAGGGCATCGCGGAGACCGAGCGGGAGAACAAGGTCTTCGCCGACAAGTGCGCCGCGAGCACCGGCGTGGAGCTGCTGGCCGCCATCGGCACCCGCGAAGTGGTGCAGGACCTGGACGTGATGCGGTCCGTGCTGGGCGACGAGAAGCTGACCTACCTCGGCTACTCCTACGGCACGCACATCGGCGCCGAGTACGCGGAGAAGTTCCCCGGCAACGTCCGGGCGCTGCTGCTGGACGGCGCGGTCGACCCGGTGCAGAACCAGGTGGAGAGCCTGGTCGCGCAGGGCGCGGGGTTCCAGAAGGCGTTCACCGAGTTCGCCGCCTGGTGCGGGCAGCGCCAGGACTGCGCCCTGGGCTCCGGCGACCCGAACACCGCGTTCCGCGAGCTGACCCTGCCGCTGGCCGAGCGGCCGGTGGAGGTGGGCGACCGCAAGCTGTCCTACAGCGACGCCATCACCGCCGCGATCCAGGCGCTGTACTCCTCCCAGCTGTGGCAGGCGCTGAACACCGGGTTGAACGAGCTGCGCGACAACAACGGCGAGACCCTGCTGACCCTGGCCGACGCCTACTACGACCGGGACGGCCAGGGGCGGTACTCGACCCTGACCGACGCCTTCGTGGCGATCAACTGCGTCGACGACGAGCGGGTGACCGACCGCGCGGTGCTGGACGAGGTGGCCCGCCGGTACAAGCAGGCCGCGCCGTTCCTGGACGACGGCAGGCCCGCCGTGGGGGCGCTGGACCCGTGCGCGTTCTGGCCGGTGCCGGTGACCAACTCGCCGGGCGTCGGGTCGGTGCAGGGGCTGCCGCCGGTGCTGGTCGTCTCCACCACCGGTGACCCGGCCACCCCCTACCAGGCGGGCGTGTCGCTGGCCGGGGCGCTGGGCGGGCGGCTGCTGACGTTCGAGGGCACGCAGCACACCGTGTACCTGCAGGGCAACACGTGCGTGGACGAGGCGGGGGACGCCTACCTGATCTCCGGCACGCTGCCCGCCGAGGGCACCCGCTGCTCCTAGCAGCCGTCAGCCCCACACGCCCGGCGCTGGTGTCACCCGGCTATGGGCGTGTTGGGCGTGTCGCCCTCGCGAGTCGAACGCTCAGACACCCTGAACTCAACATTCGCGCACCCCGACCCGCACTTTCGCGCCCCGACCCGCACTTTCGCGCCCCGACCCGCGCTTCCGCGCGCTCCGCT
>NZ_BMRG01000006.1:250434-303673 GCF_014648515.1 Saccharothrix coeruleofusca | reverse complement strand
CGCTTCCGTGCCTCGGGTAGTAGTTACCGGCCCTGCCAACCCCGTCGGGTAGTACTTGCCCACGCACCAGGGGGGCGACCCGCCGTCCTTGGCGACCTGCCGCGCGGCGAGCGCGCTTTTAAATCCTCCAACGCTCAGTTCACCGTGCCTGAACGCTCAGTTCACGGTGTCCGGAGGTTCGACTCGCGGGGTGACCAGGCCGGTCTCATAGGCGACGACGACGGCCTGGACGCGGTCGCGCAGGCCGAGCTTGGCCAGGACGCGGGCCACGTGGGTCTTCACGGTCGCCTCGGACAGGTGCAACCGCTTGGCCAGTTCGAGGTTGCTCAGCCCGCGCGCCAGCAGGCGCAGCACCTCCAGCTCGCGCGGGGTCAGCGAGGACAGGTCCCGGTGCACCGGGGGCGCGTCCTCGTTCCGCCGGGCGAACCGCTCGACCAGCCTGCGGGTGATGGTGGGGGCCAGCAGGGCGTCGCCGGAGCGGACCAGCCGGACCGCCGCGACCAGCTGCTCGGGGCTGACGTCCTTGAGCAGGAAGCCGCTGGCCCCGGCGGTCAGCGCGGCGTAGACGTAGTGGTCGAGGTCGAACGTGGTCAGGATGATCACCTTCGGGTCGTCCGCCGCCCCGGTCAGCACGCGCCGGGTCGCCTCGAGGCCGTCCAGCTCGGGCATCCGCACGTCCATCAGCACCACGTCCGGCCGGGTGCGGCGGACCGCCTCGACGGCCTCGGCACCGGTCGCGGCCTCGGCGACCACGTCGATGCCGTCGGCGGCGAGGATCATCCGGAAGCCGGTGCGCACCAGCGCCTGGTCGTCGGCGACCACCACGCGCGGGCCGGTCACGGGGCCTCCAGGGGGATCAGCGCCGTGACGCGGTAACCCCCGGCGGGGCGCGGCCCGGCGCGCAGGGTCCCACCGTAGACGGCCAGGCGCTCGCGCAGGCCGAGCAGACCGAGCCCGTTGCCGGAGGTGGACCCGTCCGGCTCGCCACCGGTGTCGGTGACCTCCACGCGCAGCCGGTCCGCGCCGTAGTCGACGGTCACCTCGGTGCTCGCGCCTGCCGCGTGCTTCACCGCGTTGGTCAGCGCCTCCTGCACCACCCGGTAGGCGGCCAGCCCGACCCCGGAGGGCACCGGGCGCCGCCTGCCGCGCACGGTCAGCTCGACCGGCACCCCGGTGTCGCGCACCCGGCCGACCAGGGCGTCGAGCTGGTCCAGGTCCGGCTGCGGGGCCAGCTCCGCGGCGGTGTCCGGCGCGAGCAGGCCCATGACGTGCCGCAGCTCGGCCATCGCCGCCCGGCCGCCCGCCTCGACCGCCAGCAGCGCCTCGCGGGCCTGCTCGGGGGCGGTGTCCATGACCTTGCGGGCGGCCCCGGCCTGGATGACCATCACGCTGACGTTGTGCGTCACCACGTCGTGCAGCTCGCGGGCGATGCGGGCGCGCTCGCGCTCGGCCGCGCGGCGCACCGCCTCGGCCTGCTCGCGCTCCAGCGCCGTGAGCTGCCGCAGGCTCTCGTCCGTGCGCAGCTTCCACGTGCGCAGGCCGTTGGCGGCTACCACGATCGGCACCAGGACCAGCATCGTCACGTACTTGGTCGGCACGGTCGGCAGCGTCGTGTTCCCGGCCAGGCCGACCGCGGCGACCGCGCCCACCACGCTGGCCAGCGCCCATCCCCGGTGCGGGCTGTAGGCGGCGGCGCTGTAGGCGGCGATGACGCAGGCGTAGAAGGTGAGCCTGGCCCCCTCCGGGGGCGTCAGCAGGGTCGCGGCCAGCACGACCCACAGCACCGCCAGCGGGTAGCGGCGGCGCAGCGCCAGCGGCACCGAGGCCGCGACGGCCAGGAAGACGCCGAACGCCACCACTTCCGGGGTGGGCGTGGCCATGACCGGCAGGCCGCCGACGACCGAGGGGACGAGGTCGTCGGCGCGGTCGAGGGCGTAGTCGACCGTGCCGACGCACACGACCAGCGCCAGCGCCGCGTCGAAGGCGTAGCCGCGCCAGGTCGGCCGCGGTATCGGCCCCGGTGGGCCCAGCAGCAGCCCGGCCCAGTGCCGCAGTCGTTCCACCGGCTCATTCTGGTCGACCGCCGCGCCCGCGCGGCATCCCCCGAGATGATCATCCGCGTACACCGGACGCCTACGCCCCCAGGATGACGCGCCGGCAAGTACTACCCGGCGTGGTCCTGGGGGCCGGTAACTACTACCCGCCCACGGCGTCACCCCGGGCGGGTAGTAGTTATGCGCTCGGTGGGAGCCCTCGGGTAGTACTTGCAGGTGCGGGGATGGAGGCGGCCCAGCTCGCCAGCAGGCGCAGGCGCTCCTCGCTCGGCGAGCCCACCGGGGCGGCGTAGGTGTTGATCGTGATGTCCGGGTCGTCCGCGAGCACCAGCGTCTCGTAGTTCAGGTCCAGGTCCCCGACGACCGGGTGCCGCATCCGCTTGACCCCGTGGGTCTTCTCCAGCACCGAGTGCTGCGCCCACAGCTTCCGGAACACCTCGTCCTTCACCGACAGCTCCTCCACCAGCGCGGTCAGGCGCTCGTCCTCGGGGTGCCGCCCGGCGTCCAACCGCAGGAACGCGACGGTCTCCGCGGCGATCCGGTGCCAGTCGCGGTAGAAGGTGCGCGCCGCGGGGTTCAGGAACGTGTAGCAGACCGCGTTGTGCATGGACCGGGGCAACTCCTCGAAGCTGTAGAGGGCGCCCGCCAACCTGTTCCACGCCAGCACGTCCGTGCGGCGCCCCATGACGAACACGGGCATGTCGCCCATCATCTCCAGCATCCGCCGCATCCCCGGCCGCAGGCGCTGCGGGGCCGGGCGCTTGCGGGGCGCGGGGCGAACCAGGTTGCGCAGGTGCAGCCGCTCGGTCCCGTCCAGGCGCAGCACGCGCGCCACGGCGTCGAGGACCGCGTCCGACACGGCGGGCGTGCGCCCCTGCTCCAAGCGCATGTAGTAGTCGACGCTCACGCCCGCCAGCAGGGCCAGCTCCTCCCGCCGCAGCCCCGGCACGCGCCGCCTGCCGCCGCCGGGCAGGCCCACGTCCTCCGGGCTGATGCGAGCTCGGCGGGAGCGCAGGAATTCCCCCAGTTCGTGGCTCACGCAGCCAGTATGGCCCGGTCGCGAGCGCCGAACCTAGCCCTGCCGGACCTAGGGAAAAGCGGAGCCAACGGACCTCCGCGCCACCCGCCCCAAGGTTGGGCCATGACCACTCACGACCTCAGCAACCGCACCGCCGTCGTCACCGGAGCCGCCAGCGGCATCGGCGCGGCCACCGCCGTCGCGCTGGCCCGCTCCGGCGCGAAGGTGGTCCTGCTGGCCCGCCGCGCCGACCGGCTCGCCGAGCTGGCCGCCGGGATCACCGCCGAGGGCGGGCAGGCGCTCCCCTTCGCCGCCGACGTGACCCGCGACTTCGACACCGCGCCGATCCGCGACGCCTTCGGGCGGGTGGACATGGTGGTGAACGCGGCGGGCGTCATGCTCGTCAACCCCTTCACCGACAGCCGCACCGACGAGTGGGCGCGGATGCTGGACACGAACCTCGCGGGCCTGCTGCGGGTGACCGACACCTTCCGGCCCGACCTCGTCGAAGCCGCCCAGGAAGGCCCGGCCGACCTGGTGAACGTCTCCTCCATCGGCGCCCACCTGACCCTCCCGACCTTCGCCGTCTACTCGGCCACGAAGGCCGCCGTGACCCACCTGTCCGCCAACCTGCGCACCGAACTGGGGCCGCTGGGCGTGCGGGTGACCAACGTCGAGCCCGGTGTGGTCGACACCGAGCTGTCCCAGCACATCGACAACCCGGAACTCGTGGCGCAGCTGCCCGCGGTGTTCGCCGGGGTCCAGCCGCTGTCCGCCGAGGAGGTGGCCGACGCCATCGGGTACATCACCAGCCTGCCGCGCAACGTCAACCTGCCGCAGGTCGTCATCCAGCCGACCAGCCAGTTCTGACCGGCCGGGTCCGACCGGCCAGGTCCGACCGGCCAGGTCCGACCGGCTGAGCTCAGCCCGCCACGCGGCGGCTGAGCAGGCAGAACTCGTTGCCCTCCGGGTCGGCCAGCACGTGCCAGCTCACCTCGCCCTGGCCGATGTCGACCCGGCGGGCGCCCAGCGCCTCCAGGCGCTCCAGCTCGGCGGCCTGGTCGCGGTCGGTGGGGCTGACGTCGACGTGCAGCCGCAGCTTCCGCACCTTCGGCTCGTCGACGGGCTGGAACAGCAGCGTCGGGTGCTGGTCGGGCAGACCTATCTCCACCGAGCCGTCGTCGTCGCGGCCGAGCACCCGCCAGCCCAGCACTTCGCACCAGAAACCGGCGAGCGCTTCGGGATCGGTGCAGTCCAGGACGAGTTCCGTGATGCGGCAAGCCACGGCGTGTGAGGCTACTCGCACCGGGTGCACATCGCGGCCCGCCGGTGTCACGCTGGTCGGGTAACCGTGCAACGAGACCCGGAGACCCGCGACGGCGCGGGCTTCGAGGGAGGACGGTCGGCGATGACCTCAGCGGCTGAGGTGGCGGCGCCCTACGGCAGCGGGGCGGGCAACCAGGCCCCCGCCAAGCGGGTCCGCATCCACCACCTGCAGGAGCTCAAGGAGCGCGGCGAGCCGTGGCCCATGCTCACCGCCTACGACATGTACACCGCCGAGCTGTTCGACGAGGCGGGCATCCCCGTCCTGCTCGTCGGCGACTCCGCGTCGAACAACGTCTACGGGTACGACACGTCCCTGCCGGTGACCGTCGACGAGCTGATCCCCCTGGTCCGCGGCGTGACCCGCTCGGTGAAGCGGGCGCTGGTCGTGGCCGACCTGCCCTTCGGCTCCTACCAGGTGTCGGTCGAGCAGGCCGTGGCGACCGCCGTGCGGTTCATGAAGGAGGGCCGCGCCCACGCGGTCAAGCTCGAAGGCGGACGCCACTTCGCGCCGCACATCGAGGCCATCGTCAACGCGGGCATCCCGGTCATGGCCCACATCGGGTTCACCCCGCAGAGCGAGCACCAGCTCGGCGGCTACCGGGTGCAGGGCCGCAACGACAAGTTCGAAGCCGTGGTCGCCGACGCGCTCGCCGTCGAGGCGGCCGGGGCGTTCGCCGTCGTGCTGGAGATGGTCACCTCCGAGGTGGCCAAGCAGATCACCCACGAGCTGCGCATCCCGACGGTGGGCATCGGGGCCGGGCCGGACACCGACGCGCAGGTGCTGGTCTGGCAGGACATGCTCGGGCTGCGGCGCGGCCGGGCACCCCGGTTCGTCAAGCGGTACGCCGACCTGGCCGGGGTGATGACCTCCGCGGTCCAGCAGTTCGCCGCCGAGGTCCGGGGCCACCAGTTCCCCGGCCCGGAGCACGCCTTCCACTGATCGCGGTCGGGGCGGGGTCGGGCAGAGTAGGGGGCATGTACCCCGAGATCGAACCCCACGAGCAGGGCCTGCTCGACGTCGGCGACGGGCACCGCGTGTACTGGGAGGTCAGCGGCAACCCGGAGGGCAAGCCGGTGGTGTTCCTCCACGGAGGACCCGGCGGCGGCAGCACGCCCGGCCACCGCAGGCTGTTCGACCCCGCCGCCTACCGGATCGTGCTGCTGGACCAGCGCGGGTGCGGCCGGAGCACCCCGCTGGCCAGCGAGCCCGGCGCGGACCTGTCCGCGAACACCACCTGGCACCTGGTCGCCGACCTGGAGCTGCTGCGCGAGCACCTGGGCATCCAGCGGTGGCAGGTGTTCGGCGGGTCGTGGGGCAGCACGCTCGCGCTGGCCTACGCCGAGACCCACCCCGAGCGGGTCACCGAGCTGGTGCTGCGCGGCGTCTTCACGCTGCGGAAGAAGGAACTCGACTGGTACTACGGCGGCGGCGCCGGGTTCCTGTTCCCCGAGCTGTGGGAGAAGGTCGTCGCGCACGCGCCCGACGGGGACGTGATCGGCACGTACTCGCGGCTGCTCAACGACCCCGACCCGGCCGTGCACGAACCGGCCGCGGTGGCGTGGAGCGTGTGGGAGGGCTCGACGGTCACGCTGCTGGAGCGGCCCGATCTCGTCGCCCACTTCGCCGAACCCCAGTACGCCCTGGCGTTCGCCCGGATCGAGAACCACTACTTCGTCCACAAGGGCTGGTTCGAGGAGGGGCAGCTGATCCGCGACGCGGGCAAGCTCGCGGGCATCCCCGGCGTGATCGTGCAGGGGCGCTACGACGTGGCCACGCCCCCGGTGACCGCGTGGGAGCTGCACCAGGCGTGGCCCGGCTCGGAGCTGGTCATGGTGCCCGGCGCGGGCCACGCCTACGACGACCCCGGCATCCTCGAAGCGCTCATCGCAGCGACCGATCGATTTCGCTGAGCAGCGCGGCCCTGGCCGCCACCAGTGACGGGCCGTACCAGGTGAGGTGGCGCCCGGAGACGTGCACCGGTGTCATGCCGGGGAACGACTCCGGGCCGTCCTCGGGCGTGAACCGGTACGGCTCGTCGGGCAGCACCACCAGGTCCGCCCCGCAGGACCGCAGCTCGGCCAGCGGCGGGCGCGGGTAGCGCTCGGGGTGGTCGGCGTAGGCGTTGGCCACCCCCAGCCGCAGCAGCACGTCACCGGCGAAGGTGTCCCGGCCGACCACCACCCACGGCCTGCGCCACACCGGCACCACCGCCGTGGCCCGCACCGGTTCGCGCTGCCGCCACAGGGTTTCCGCCTCGACCAGCCACCCCGGCTCCACGTCCCAGGCGGTGGCCAGCAGGCGGCGCAGCGACCCCAGCGCGGCCAGGACGGTCGCGGGCGCGGCCGTCACCCACACCGCGATCCCGTTGGCGCGCAGCCGCTGCACGTCCTCGGGCCGGTTCTCCTCGCTGTTGGCCAGCACCAGGTCCGGCGCCAGCGCCAGCACCCGGTCCACGTCGGGGTACTTCGACCCGCCCACCCGCGCCACGTCCAGCTCCGGCGGGTGGGTGCAGTAGTCGGTCGCGCCGACCAGCACCGCCGGGTCGACGGCGTCGGTGAGCACGGCCTCGGTGAGCGAGGGCACCAGGCTGACCACGCGGCGCGGCGGGCCGGGCAGCGGGACCGGCTCGCCCAGGTCGTCGACGGGGATCACGGGGTCAGGGCAGGTCGGTGATCCGCAGGCCCGCGTGGGCCTTGTAGCGGCGGTTGATGGCGATCAGGTTGGCGGTGAACGCCTCCACCTGGTGGGCGTTGCGCAGCCTGCCGCCGTAGACGCCGCGGAAGCCGGGCACGGTGTCGGCCAGCGCCCGCACCAGGTCGGTGGCCTCGCGGTCGTCGCCCAGCACCAGCACGTCGGAGTCCAGCTCGGTGACCGACAGGTCGGCCAGCTTGACCGCGGAGACGTGGTGGAACGCCGCGACCACGCGCGAGTCCGGCAGCAGCGCGGCGGCCTGCTGGGCGGCGCTGCCCTCCTCCACCGGCAGCGCGAACGGCCCCTGCTTGTCGAAGCCCAGCGGGTTGACGCAGTCGATCACGACCTTGCCCGCCAGCGGCTCCCGCAGCGACCGCAGCAGCTCGGCGTGGCCCTCCCAGGGCACCGCCACCAGCACCACGTCGGCCCGCTCGGCGCAGGCGGCGTTGTCCGCGCCGCTGACGTGGTCCACGCCCGCCGCGTCGCGGACCTCCGCGGCGGCGGCCTCCGCGCGCTCGGCCCCGCGCGAGCCGATGACCACGGTCAGCCCGGCCTTCGCCCAGCGCAGCGCCAGGCCCCTGCCCTGCGCCCCGGTTCCGCCCAGGACGCCGATGGTGAGTTCCCCGATCTCCGTCACCGGGCCATCACATCACACGCGCTCGAAGACGACCTTCCGGCGCTCGGGGTCGGCCTCCACCAGGCGAACCGCGATCCGCTCGCCCTCGGGCAGGTTCTCGCCGGTGCAGCGGCCCATCACCGGTGGCTGCGGGGTGAACACGTCCGCGCCGTTCGCGTCGGCGCGCAGCACCACCGCCTCGAACCGGTGGCCCACCCGGTCGGCCAGCACCCACGCCTCCACCTGGTCCAGGCACGCCCGCTCCACCTTGGCCGCCAGCGCGTCCGACCCGCCCATCAGCCCCGGCAGCCGCGGCAGCGCGGCGCGCAGCCAGTCCGGCACCTCGCGGCCCGCCGTCACCGCCAGGCACACCTCGGCGGCGAACCGGTCCACCAGCCGCCGCAGCGGCGCGGTGACGTGGGTGTAGGGGGCGGCGACGCCTGCGTGCGTGGTGACCGCCGGGATCTCGCCGTCGAACGCGGTGTAGCCCGCGCCGCGCAGCAGCTTGGTGGCGTCGACGAACAGCGCCAGCGACTCGGGCCTGCTCGGGTCCAGCCCGGCCAGCAGCCGCGACGGCGTCACCTCGGCGGGCCAGGGCACGCCCAGCGCGTGCGCGGAGCGGCGCAGCGCGGACACCGCCTCCCCGTCCGCGTCCGGCAGCGTGCGCAGCACGCCGACCCGCGCCTCCAGCATGATCTTCGCCGCGGACATGCCGGTCAGCAGCGAGATCTCGGCGTTCCAGGAGTCCACCGCGGCCCTGGGGCGCACGGCCAGCTTCCAGTCGCCGTCGCCGTTGGGCACGATCTCCTGCTCGGGCAGCTGCAGCTCGACCGCGCCCCGGTCGACCGCGCGCTCGCGGCGCAGCGCGCCGAACTCCGGCAGCGCCGCCACCGACGGGTGCGCGGCGCCCCCGTCGAACGCCGCCTGCACGCCCTCGTACTCGAACTGCGCGGTGGAGCGGACCACCGCCCGTCGCACCCGCACGTCGACCGGCTCGCCGTCCGCGTCGCACTCGAAGGTCCACAGCACCGCGGGCCGGATCTGCCCCGGCAGCAGGCTCGCCGCGCCCTCTGACAGCTCGGTCGGGTGCAGCGGCACGTTGCCGTCGGGCAGGTACAGCGTCTGGCCACGCCTGCGCACCTCGGCGTCCAGCGCGCCGTCCGGCGGCACGAACGCGCCCAGGTCGGCGATGGCGTAGTGCACCCGGAAACCGCGTCCGGCGCGCTGGACCAGCAGCGCCTGGTCGAGGTCCTTGGCGCCGGGCGGGTCGATGGTCACCAGCGGGAGGTCGGTCGCGTCCTCGCGGTCCGCGCCGTCGAACCCGGCGGAGACCGCGCGCCGCGCTTCGGCCAGCGCGTCGGCCGGGAACTCCTCGGGCAGCGCGAACTCGCGCCGGATGCCGGTGAAGTCCAGGTCGGCGCGGCCGGTGCGGATCACCACGGAGGCCACGCGTGCACCTTAACGCGCGTTCCACTCCTCGTCGGCCTCGTCGGCGGCCTTCGTGCGCTCGCGGGCGATCTCCAGCGCCCGCGCGGCGGTGGCCCGGTCGGGGTAGGGGCCCATCCGGTCCATCGCCCGGCAGCCGAGGCCGTGCTCGGGCTCGCGGTGGGTCAGGCAGTAGTACCAGGCGTCCGGGTCGACCATGCCGTCAAGGTTGGCACGCCGCGTGTCCGCTGTCATGCCAGGAGCGTCTGCAAGTACTACCCGACGGGGGTCGGGTAGTACTTGCAGACGCCGGTCACCACTTCCACTTCTTGCGCGGGGCCTGGGCCGGGACCTGGGGCGGGGCCTGGGGCGGCACGGGCAGCGGGCCCGAGGGCGGGCCCTGGTACGGGCCTGGGTGGGGACCGGGGTGGGAGCCTGGGTGCGGGCCGGGCTGGGGGTGCCCCTGCGGCGGGAAGCCGCGCGGCGGGGTGTTCTGGGTGGCGTTGGCGAACTCGGCCGGGATCGGGTCCAGGCAGGACACCAGCACCACGCGGTTCTCCGGGTCCTCGATGCGCTTGCCGTAGCGGTCGCGGTAGACCAGCTCGCCGTCCGAGTCGATCTCCGCGATCGCGCCGACCTCGGCCAGCTGGTCCTCGTCCAGGTCCACCAGCCGCTCCCGGCGGGAGGGCACCACCCGGTACACCGGCCACCTCAGGTGCGCGTAGGACCGGTGGAACTCGGCCAGCAGGTGCGCCATCTGCTGCTGCCACGGCAGCGGCATGGCCTCCACCAGCGACCGGGGCAGCACCGCGTAGTGCTGGTCCACCCCCGGCGGCTGGGAGCTGAGGTAGTCCCTGGTCGGCGTGGTGGAGGCGGGCGGTCCCGCGGGGCGCTGGATGGGGTCGGGGGTGAACATCAGTGCCTCCCTCGCACGACTTACACGCCCGGCCGGACGGCCAGCGGCATCAGCTCGTGGTAGTCCCAGTTGATCTTGCTGATCTTCACCACGTCACCGGTCTGGGGGGCGTGGATGTACTCGTCGTTGCCCAGGTACATGGCCACGTGGTGCACGCTCACCGGGTTGGCCGGGTTGGTGGCCCAGAAGATCAGGTCGCCCGCCTTGGCCTCGCGCACCGGCAGGTGCGCCCCGCCGGACATGTACTGGTCGTTGGCCACGCGCGGGATCTTCACGCCCACGCTGGCGAACGCCTTGACCAGGATGCCCGAGCAGTCCCACTGGTCGGGCCCGTTGCCGCCCCACTGGTACGGCTCGCCGAGCTGCTGCTTGGTGAACTCGATCGCCCCGGCCGCCACCGAGGACGCCAGCAGGAACTGCCCCGCCGCCTGGCCGCAGCCCGCCGGGTCGACCACGTCGCCCAGCTCGCCGATCAGGAAGGCCGCCATGGCCTCCCAGTTGTGGTACCGGTCCGGGAACGCCGAGCGCTCCACGGCCTGCGCCGAGTCGCCTGGCCTGCGCTCCTGCCAGTTCGGCACGGCCTCCAGCACGTCGTAGAACTTGTTGATGGCGTAGATCGGGTCCATGACCTGCTCGGGCGTGCCCCAGCCCATCGACGGCCGCATCTGGAAGATGCCCAGCGAGTCGCGGTCGCCGTAGTCCAGGCTGCGCAGCCCGGACTCGGTCATGCCCGCCTGGATGGCGATCTGCCAGGCCAGCGGCGGCAGCTTGCGCTCCTGCCCGATGGAGATGATCTTGGCGACGGTGCCGCGCTGCTCCTCGTTCAGCCTGCTCGCGTCGTGCCTGCCCTTCTCCGCGCCACCGCCCTCCCACGGGCCGATGGCCGCGTTGCAGCCGACGTTGCGGATGCCGAACGCGCCCCCGCCCTCGGTGGGCGTGGTGCCGCTGATCACCGTGGACACGCCGTTGGTGACGGCGACCGCGACCACGGCCACCACCGCGGTGACCACCAAACCGACCTTCAGCATCCTCAGCCCACCCTGCTGTACTTGTGCACGCGCCAGCCCTCGGGCAGCTTCACCACGGTCAGCACGAGCTTGCCGGTCTCCAGCGCCGCTTCGAAATCAGCCGAATCGGTGGTCGCCCCCGTCCGGGTGATGGGGCCCTTGATCTCGTTCGGCACGTTGGCCGGGTCGACCGACTGCAAGGTGGGCAGCAGCTCCTTCGACGTCCACGGCTCCAGCCCCTTGAGCCACTGCTCGTTGCTGGTGCCCGGCGGGTGGTCGACCCAGGCGTCCACCCAGTTCTCCGCGGTCAGCTGCACGTCGCCGGGCAGCTGGACGGCGGAGGAGGGCGGCGGGGTCGTGGGGCTGGGCGCCTTGGTGGGCAGCGGGCTGGAGGTGACCGAGGGCAGCACGCCGATCTGGTTGCCCGACGGCGGGGGCGCGGCCGGGGTCGAGCCGCCCGCCGGTGGTGTCGCGGACTTCGAGCCCACGGTGTTGGGCAGCACCACGCTGAGCGTGGCCACCAGCGCGGCGAAGCCCACGATGGTGGCGACGAGGTGGTTGGGTGAGCGCAGCGGCCAGCCCCACAGCCTGCGGTAGACCGCGGCCCGGCCCCGGTTGGTCCTGATCGGCATCAGCTGTCCCTGACTTCCAGCCCGCGCGACGGCCGGTAGATCACGTGCACCTGCCGCCCGGCCACCACTTCCGTCTCAGCCCGCCGCGGTCCCGGCACCACCGGGCTGTCCGCGGCCCTGGCGAAGGCGCCGGTCACCCGCGAGGGCACCAGCACCGCGTCGTCGACCCGGTCCCAGCCGCGGTCGGCCACCGGCGGGGCGTCCACCAGCCTGGACCCGCCCGCGACGGGCAGCGCCTGCGTCGGGCCGCCGTAGCCGCCCGCGGGCAGCGCCGCCACACCCGCGCCGCCCGACGCGGCGGGCAGCTCGCCCGAGGCGGGCCGCCGGTCCAGCCGCTGCGCGGTGGCCACCACCGGGTTGGCCGCCTCCGGCCGCACCCGCCGCCGGTCCCGCTGCGGCACCTCGACCTCGTCCGGGTCGCTGTCGCGCACCGTCTCCCAGAACTCGTCCTGCGGCGACGGGCCGGGCTTGCGCTTGCGCAGGCGGGAGAGCAGGCCGCCGCTCATCGGCAGCGCGTTGCTGGCCGAGCCGACCGACATCTCCACCATCTGCCACATCCGCCGCATCGGCTTGCCGATCACGAAGCAGACCAGCGTGAGCATCAGCGCCAGCAGCGTCCTGGTCAGCAGCGACAGCCCGCCGGCGTTGAAGATCGCCTGCAGCATCAGCGCGTGCGTGCCCGCCAGCACGGCCAGCACCAGCACGTTGAACACCGTCGCCGCCGCCGCCCGGCCCACCTTGCGCAGCAGGTCGTGGTGGATCAGCGCGACCAGGCCGATCAGCGGCCCGGCCAGGGTGAGGATGCGCAGCAGCAGCTGCGCCAGCAGCACCGCGGCCTTGGCGAACAGCTGGAACAGCGAGAACGCCACCGCCTGCAGCAGCGACAGGAAACCCGCGCCGGTGCGCCCGCCGTCGGCCCCGGTGAAGTAGCCCTTCACCGGCCCCAGCTGGCTGCCGATGGCCTTGTACTCGTTCCTCTTGGCCTCCAAGGCGGCCTGGTCGCCGTCCTTGTGCTCGGCCAGCTCCTGCGTCGTCCACGCCTGCGTGCCCAGCAGCCGGGGGCCGAACTCCTTGGCCTGCGGCGCTTCCGGCGAGCCGAACTCGCCGCGCAGCCAGCTCTGGTAGACCACCGCGTCGTGCAGCCGGGACGGCAGCACGTGCAGCGTGCCCTGCTCCTCCGGGGCCTCGATGAACCCGGCCTGGATCTCCGAGGTCTTGGTCACCAGCGTGCTGTCGAGCAGGTTGTAGAACTGCGGCAGCGCCAGCGTCGAGGTCGCCAGCCACATCGCGGCCAGCGCCCACAGCCCCCGCTTGCTGATCGAGGCCAGGTCGCCCTGCCAGATCTGGCGGAACATCAGCACCGCCAGGATCAGCGCCACCAGGCCGAACCAGCGCAGGTAGACGTTGTCGTAGACCTTCTGCACGCCGCTCTTCACCGCGTCGTCCAGCGGCACCAGCAGGCCCCGGCCCATCACCGTGTAGTGCAGCGCGTTGGTCGCGCCCACGATGTTCTTGCCGATGTTGAACAGCTCGTTGCCCATCCAGGTGTCGATCACCGCGGCGGTGTCCGGCAGCTGCAGGCAGCTCTCCTGGTAGACGTGCCACACCATGCCCGCGTACCCGTAGGTCAGGTACGGGGTGTCCTTCAGGCCGTTGCCGATCGGCGGGTCCAGCGCGCCGACCATGCCCGAGCCGGGGCGCTCCGGGTTCGGGGCCTCGCCGCAGGCCGCCGCCTGCGCCGCCGGGGCGCCGATGACCACCTGCAAGCCGAGGACGGCGGCCACCAGCAGCACGGCGCGCGCGCGGGGGCGGGGACCGCGCTTGAAACGCCGCCGCGCGTAGAGCGCGACGGCGACCAGCGCCACCAGCGACAGCAGCGTCATGCCCGTCCTTCCCGGCCGGTGCGGCGGTTTCCTCCCTCGCCGTGCGCGGAGTCGACCAGCTCGTCGACCAGCCCGACCTCCAGGTCCGCGGCCAGCTCGTCGTCGTAGTCGTCCGGGTAGCCGTCCGACGAGGCGGCGGCGGGCGAGCTGTCCTCGGTCCGGGCGAACGGGTCCTGCCTCGGCGCGGAGACCTCCACCTCGGCGGGCAGCCTGGTGTCGCGCAGCGCGTCCGGCGTGGTGTCCAGCGCGTTGCGCAGGTGCTCCAGGTGCGGACCGGAGAAGTCGATCCGGATGCGCTCCACGCCGCCCGCGCCGTCGGCGAAGATGAACTGCCGGGGCGCGCGGTCGCGCTCGGTGGCGTTGCGCGCGCCGCCGGGGCGGCGGCCCAGGCTGGCCACCACCTGCTCGTAGCCCGCCCCCACCGGCACCTTCAGCAGCCGCAGCGCGTCGGCCTGCGCCTGGTCGTCGTCCAAGCGGCCGACGAACACCGAGTCCAGCAGCGCCACGAAGCCCTGGATCTTGAGGAAGTCCGCGGGGATCTGCGAGGACAGCAGCACGCGGACGTTCCACTTGCGGGAGTCGCGGGCGAACCGGTTCATCAGCACCCGGCCGGTGGGCACCTCGGACAGGAAGAACGCCTCGTCGATCCAGACGCCCTTGCGCAGGTCCTTGGGCCGCTCGTAGATGGAGCGCTGGGTCAGCCACGCGGCCAGGTTCAGCATCTCCACGCCGAGCGCTTCCGCGTCGGTCCAGTGCTCGCGGCCCACCCCGTCCTTGGGCAGGTTCAACCCGGCCATGGTCAGCACGGTGAGCCGGTCGTCGCGCTGCTCGCGGTAGGGGTCGGCGTCCTGCTCGGGGATCAGCAGCGACATGCGCTCGCGCATCTCGTCGAGGAAGTCCGCCACCACCACCGCGTGCTCGTGGTGCTCGCTGGCGTCCCGGCGCAGCGCCTCGAACACCTGGCCGGGGTGGGCGTCGGGACGGCCGCCGACCGTGCGCACCGCGCGCAGCAGCACGATCCGGGTCTGCGGCAGCCGGGCCACCTCGTACGGCAGCAGGCCGGTCAGCGCGTCCAGCACCAGGCGGCGCCGGGTGGCCGCGGCCAGCGCGCGCTCGCGCCGCCACGCCCGCTCCGGGTCGTCCTCGTCCAGGAAGTGCTCCAGCAGCGGCTCGGCCACCACCCGGTAGGGGTTGAGGATGCCGGGCTGGGCGTTGAGCAGGTTGATCAGCCGGGCGTGCGGGCGCAGCTCGGGCAGCTCGCACAGCGCCGCCAGCGGGCCGGACGGGTCCAGCAGCGTCCAGTGCGCGCCCGCCCGCAGCGTCTTGTAGACGATGCCGCCGCCCAGGAACGACTTGCCCGCGCCCAGACCGGCGACCATCGCGGTCAGGCCCGAGGCGTCGCGCAGCTCCTGCGCCATCCACGGGTCCCAGGCCACCGGGCGGCGGGTCGCGGTGCAGGTCTCGCCGAGCAGGATGCCGCGCCGGTCGCCGACCTCGGCGGTGGCCGTGGGCACCGCGCTGGCCGCCCACAGCACCGAACCGCGGCGCAGGTAGGCCGAGGACGACAGCGGCTCGCCGGGGATGAACTCCCGCGCCAGCGCGTACTGCGCCTCCGGGTGCTCGATGGCCACCTTGGGCTTGTAGAGGTCCAGCAGCGCCTGCGCCAGCCGCAGCGCCTCGCGCTCGGTCGGCCCGGACACCGCCAGCCGCCACCAGCTGCGCACGCGGGTGCCCAGCGAGGTGAAGCCGGAGGTCATCTCGTCGTCGATCTCCAGCACCCGGCTCGCCTGCCGGGCCAGCGACTGCGGCGGCTCCAGCTCGTGCTCGTCGGTGTAGTGCCGGACCTGCGAGCGGACCTTGTTCATCTGCCGCTGCAGCTCGCCCGCGACCTCCTCCGGCCTGCGCACGTAGATCCGCGCCGACCACTCCACCGCGGCGGGCAGCCGGTCCGAGCGCTGCACCCACGGGTCGTCGACCTCGGGGATCTGCAGGCCGTGCATCAGACCCACGGTGAGCACCGCCACGTGGCGCTTCATCCCGGCGTTGGAGCCGGTGCGCCCGCGCACGGTGACCGTCGGCGAGTACGGCTCCTGGTGGAAGTCCGCCGCGTCGGTGAAGCTGGCCAGGTCCTCCGGCTCCCAGGGGGCGCCGGGCACGGCGGGCAGGTTGCGCGGCGCGGGCAGGCCCAGCGAGCACGACCGGTGCATCAGCCAGGACATCTCCTCGGCGGTGGCCGGGCGGCCCTCCAGGCCCGCCGAGCCGATCACCTGGTCCAGGTGGTCGACCTCGGACTCGATGGCCACCAGCTCGGCGTCCACCGCGTCCGGGAAGACCTTGCGCAGCACCGGGGCCGCGCGCTCGACCGCGCGGTCCATCATGTTGCGGGTCTGCACCTGGACGCCGAGGTAGACCTCCTTCTCCGCCATCGAGCGGCCCATCAGCTGCTGCTGCTCGCCGACCATGTAGTCGTCGAAGCTGAGCGTGCCGGGGGTGTCCGGGAGCCGCCGCACCGCGTTGTGCACGTGCGCCTCGGCCCACATCCTGATCGGGTACGGGCGCGTGGTCACCCGCAGGTGCATCCAGCGGCCCTGCAGCTCGGCGTACTGGCCCGCGATGGCCGCGATCAGGTCCTGGCGCTGCGAGTCCGACCGGAACGACCAGCGCTGCGGCGCCAGCTTGTACCAGGCGTAGACCTCCTGGCCGGTGCGCAGCAGGTGGCCGTCGATGCTGCGCGCGGCGATCGACGGCGTGTAGCTGGGCACGGCCTGCTCGCCCGGCAGGCGCCTGCCGCGCTTGCTGTAGACCTTGCGGTCCTGCCCCGCGGCAGCAGCGTGCTGGGCGACGTGCTGGGCCGCGGAGCGTCGGTCACGGTCTCGCCGGCGTCCGAACACCGCGAACCTCCTTCTTACGGCGGTCTGGCTGCCTGCGCTGGGATCGGGCGCTCGCGGCAGCGCGCTGCACACCCCTTGGACGTTTGCGCGGCCGCTGCTGGTTGACCCGGATTCGCGCGGCGCTGGCCGCGCCCCCGGCGCCGGAGGTCCGCTCGCGGGGCGCGGTCAGCTCCCGGACCCACATGGTCAGCACCGCGGACAGCGGCCGCTCGTGGCTGATCCGGGAGGTGATGAACCTGGTCAGGATGATCGTGCCGACGAACGCCCAGGCCGTGCTGAAGAAGCCGAACCCGACGCCCACCTGCCGCTCGACCGTCATGATCAGCAGGAACACCGCGATGCCGACACCCCACGCGACGTAGCGGGCACGCCACGGGAAAGTCGCCTTGGGCGGGCCGAGCCAGACGGCGTCGACCCGGTAGACCTCGTCGTCAGTGCGTACCCGCAAGGGTCACCCGCCGGTGAACAGGCCGGCGATCCACTGGCCGATGTTGGCGCCCGCGTTCGTGGTCACGGCCAGCCCGATGATCGCCAGCGCGATGATGACGCCGCCGAGGCGGCGCATGACCCCGGCGTTGTCCCCCTTGCCGCCGCCCAGCCACAGCAGCAGCACGGCCACGGTGAGCAGCAGCAGGGGCACCAGGTTGTCGAGGATCCACTGGCGCACGCCGCCTGTGCCGAAGGTTGGCCCTTGCTGCTGGGCGAGTGTTACCAGGGTCATGGCGGTCATCTCGTACTCCTGAGTACGCGGGACTTCGCCGGACGGGCCGAGGGGGGCACGCCCGGTTGGTGCGCTATCGAGTAGAACACGTCTTCGTCACGAGGTGTATCGCTCGCTGAGCGCTCGGTAGGTCAAGGCCCGTTCCCCTCGCACTGGATTACGTCTAATCTGACCACGGACATCATGGGGTGGGGGGAGCGGGTGGAGAACCGGGAGCACCGGATTCTCCCGTTTGCTGGGACAGTTCACCTGACTGCGAACACGCTGGTCACGCACCGTGTGCACGACCCCGGCCCCCTGTCCGCCCGCCAGCTCGACTGCCCCGTTCGACCGGATCACCGTTGGTCCGTTCGGGTCAAAACCCGACAGGGACGACTCCGAGGAGGCGCCCGCATGGCACACCCACCCGAAGCCACGCCCGAACCAGCCGCCGGAGTGAACGAGATCACCACGCCGGTCCCTGGTTCGGCCACTGATCAGGTTACCGGGAGCGAGCGGTCCACGGGGCGTCGGGTGCAGCGGACGGTCAACTTCGACCAGGAGGTGCTGGAGCGGGCCCGCGCCGCCGCGACCCACCTGGCGGCCTACGAACCGGCGGCCGGGGTGCGCAGCCTCGCCGACATCGTCAACCCCGCGGTGGCCGCCTACGTGGCCGAGCTGGAGCGGGAGTTCAACCGGGGCGAGGCGTTCCGCCCGGTGCATCGGATGCCGCCGGGACGGCCGGGCAAGCGGACGTGAGCCGGTGCCGTGAGCCGGTCCGGAAAACCGCCCGTTCGGCGGTAACCCGTCGGAGTCGACCCTCTGGAGGCGGCCCGAGGGGCGGAGGAGTCGGCATGTAAGCCGGATTCTGTTCGCGGGCGCCTCTCGGCGGCCCCGCTCGACGGCCATCCATCTGGGCCTGCCGTCGCCGACAGGCTCGTGCGGCCTACCCGCAGGCATCGGACGGGCCGCCCTCGATCGCCTGCGCAGGTGCCTGAGCACCCTCTTGGCCTTGCTCCGGGTGGGGTTTGCCTAGCCGCTCCCGTCACCGGGAGTGCTGGTGGTCTCTTACACCACCGTTTCACCCTTGCCCCGGCTCGCGCCGAGGCGGTCTGTTCTCTGTGGCACTGTCCCGAGGGTCACCCCTGGTTGCCGTTAGCAACCACCCTGCCCTGTGGAGTCCGGACTTTCCTCGGCGGCGGACCGGGGGCCCGCCGACGCGGCCGTCCTGCCGACTCATCCGCCCGCACAGGATAGAGGACCCCGTCCCGGGTGCTGGAACCCGGCTCCCGCACCCTTGTCGCGGTGGTCGAGGACTGCTCTACTCCCGGCCATGGCAGGAACAGCGGGGCTGACCCGCCGCCGCCACGTGGACTACGGCCGAACCGCCGCCGCGATCTGTCGCCGCTGACGCTTTTTACCTCGTGATCCGAGCCTTCTCCCAGTGAGGTGTCAGCGACCATGTCGACCGTTCTGGTGATCTCCGGCAGTCCCTCCCCCGCCTCGCGCGCGGGCGTCCTCGTCTCCCACGTGGAAGACCTGCTCACCGAGGCGGGACACGGGGTGAAGACCCTGCACGTGCGGCAGCTGCCCACGCTGTCGCTGCTCACCGAGGACCTCCAGGACCCCGAGATCGCCGACGCGATCGGCGCGGTGCTGCGCGCCGAGGGCATCGTGGTGGCCAGCCCGGTCTACCGGGCGGCCTACAGCGGGCTGGTCAAGGCGCTGCTGGACCTGCTGCCCAAGAAGGCGTTGCGGGGCAGGGTGATCCTGCCCCTGGCCACCGGCGGCAGCCAGGGGTTCCTGGTGGCGATGGACTACGCGCTCAACCCGCTGCTGGCGGGCAAGGGCGCGGACACCGTGCTGCGCGGCGAGTTCGTGCTGGACCAGGACGTCGTCGGCGGCGACCTGACCCCCGGCGCGGCCGAGGCGGTGCGCGGGGCGGTGGACCGGTTCGCCACCGCGCTCGACCGCGCCCGGTTCCGCCGCCTGCGCCCCACCGGCTGACCCACCCCCGCGAGTCGAACGCTCAGGACCCCTGAGTTCGTCGTTCGGGTTGGGTTATCCAGCAAAACGGCGCTCGCCGCGCGGCAGGTCGCCAAGGACGGCGCTCGCGGGCACCCCGCTGCGCGCTCTCCGCGCGCCCCCCTGGTGCGTCGGCAAGTACCACCCGACGGGGCTGGGGAGGCCGGTGGCTACTACCCGAGGCATGGAAGCGGGGCGCGCGAGCGCGGGCTGGGGCGCGGAAAGCGCGGGTCAGGGCGCGACAGTGCGGGTCGGGGTGCGCGAATGTTGAATTCGGGGGTTCTGAGCGTTCGACTCGCGGGGGCGACACGCCCGACACGCCCATAGGTGGGTGACACCGGGGGCGGGCGTGGCTGTCCTGAGGGTTCGACTCGCGGGGGTGGGGGCGGGGTGAGCACCGTGCGAGGCCGACTCCCAGGCGGCCGAGCCCGCCGCGCCGGAGGCGCGGCAATCAGACGCAGTGGGAGGTGTCGTTGATCAGGCGGACGGAGGCGTGGCCGTCCGGGTAGAACTCCGCCACCGACAGCGACGCGAGGTCCAGGTGCAGTCGGAACAGCAAGGACGGCCCCACGTCCAGCGCCATCCGCAGCAGCGACTTGATCGGCGTGACGTGGCTGACCACCACGACGTCCGCGCCGCCGTAGCGGGCGATCAGCTCGGTGCGGACCCGCCGCACCCGGCTGTGCACCTGGTCGAAGCTCTCCCCGCCCGGCGGCGGCACGGACGGGTCGCCCAGCCAGGTCCGGTGCACCTCGGGGTCGCGGGCGGCGGCCTCGGCGAAGGTCAGGCCCTCCCAGGCGCCGAAGTCGGTCTCGATCAGCCCGTCGTGCACCACCAGTTCCGCGCCGGTGGCGGCGGCGACCGCCTGGGCGGTGCTCCTCGCCCGGTCCAGCGGCGAGGTGACCACGGCGGCCAGCCCGTCGAGCTTGGCCAGCCTGCGCGCGGCGGCTTCGGCCTGCCGCCTGCCCACGTCGGTCAGCGGCGGGTTGCCGCGCCCGGAGTAGCGGCGGGCCACGGACAGCTCGGTCTGCCCGTGCCGCAGGAGGTGGAACCTGGTGGGCGTGCCGACCGCACCGGTCCAGGACGCGGGCGGCGCGCTCTGGCTCGCGGGCTCGGCCTGCTGGGGCTCGGCCTGCTGGGGTTCGGCGCGGGTGATCCCGGCCTGCTCGTCCATGGCCCGGTTCGCCAGCCGGTCGGCGTCCTTGTTGTGCTCGCGGGGGATCCACTCGTAGCCGACGCGGTCGAACCGCCGCGCCAGCTCCCGCGCCTCCAGGGCGAGCGGCTGCATCGCCGGGTGCTTGACCTTCCAGCGGCCCGACATCTGCTCGACCACGAGCTTGGAGTCCATCCGGACGGCCACCTCGCGCGCGCCCAGCTCGGCCGCCGCGCGCAGGCCCTCGATCAGGCCCCGGTACTCGGCCACGTTGTTGGTCGCGACGCCGACGCCGTCGAACCGCTCGGCCAGCACCTCGCCGGTGCCCGCGTCCCGGACGACCGCGCCGTAGCCCGCCGGGCCGGGGTTGCCGCGCGAGCCCCCGTCCGCCTCGACGACGACCTTCACAGCCCGGATTCCGCCGTTCGCACCATGATCGCGCCGCACTCCTCGCACTGCACGACCTCGTCCGCCGCGGCTTCCTTGACCTTGCCCAGGGCGCTGCGGTCCAGCTCGATCCGGCACGCGCCGCAGCGCCGGGACTGCAGCAGCGCCGCGCCGGTGCCCTTGTGCGCGCGCACCCGGTCGTAGAGCGCCAGCAGCGGCTCGGGGAACTGGGTGGTCATGAGCTTGCGGTCGGCGGTGCGCTTGGCCTCGGTGGACTCCAGGTCGGCCAGCGCGGCGTCGCGCCTGCGGGCGGCGTCGGACAGCGCCTCCTGCGCCTTGTCCAGCTCGACCCGCGCGTGCTGCACGTCGGCCTCGACCGCCTCGCGCCGCTCCATCAGCTCCAGCAGGTCGTCCTCCAGCGCGGACTGCCTGCGCACCAGCGTGGCCAGCTCGTGCTCCAGGTCGGTCAGCTGCTTGGCGGCGATCTTGCCCGACTGCAGCAGCTCGCGGTCGCGGGCCGCGCGGGCGCGCACCTGGTCGATCTCGGTCTCCTGCCGCTTGACGTCGCGGTCCAGGTCCCCGAGCGTGGTCTGCACGGTGGTCAGCGCGTCCTGCTTGGCGCGCACCAGCTTCTCCGCCTCGGCGATCTCCGCGATCTCGGGCAGCGTGCGGCGGCGGTGCGCGACGCGCGCCAGTTCGGTGTCGACCTGCGCCAGGTCGAGCAGCCTGCGCTGCACGGCGGGATCGGCTTTCACTTCAGCGGTCCTCCTGTTCGGCTCGTCGCGCCGACGGTCCACGGGTCGGTCCGGCGGGTGGAGACGAGGACTTCGACGGTACCGCCGAACGCGGTGCGCACGACGTCGGCCGCCTGCTCGCACCACGGCCACTCGCTGGCCCAGTGCGCCACGTCCACCAGCGCGGGTCCGCCCGCGGCCAGGTGCTCGCCCGCCGGGTGGTGCCGCAGGTCGGCGGTGACGTAGGCGTCCACGCCCGCCCTGGTGGCCGCGGACAGGTAGCTGTCGCCCGCGCCGCCGCACACCGCGACCCGGCGGATCGGCCGCTCGGGGTCGCCCGCGGCGCGCACGCCCCAGGCGGTGGCGGGTAGCGCGTCGGCGACCCGCTGGGTGAACGCGCGCAGCGGTTCGGGCTCGGCCAGCTCCCCGATCCGCCCGATGCCGGTGTCGGCAGGGAGGTCGGCGATCTCGTTGAGGTTGAAGGCGACTTCCTCGTACGGGTGGGCGGCGCGCAGGGCGCGCACGACCTCGGCGCGCAGGGCGCGGTCGAGCACCAGCTCGACGCGGGTCTCGGCGACGCGCTCCAGCCGTCCGACCTCGCCCACGGCCGGGTTCGCGCCCTGGACGGGGCGGAACTGGCCGGTGCCGTCGACGGTCCAGGCGAAGTCGCGGTAGTCGCCCAGCGCCCCCGCGCCCGCCTCGTGCAGCGCGTCGAGCACCCGCGCCGCGTCGGCGACCGGGACGTAGGTGGTCAGCACGTCCAGCCTGCGCGCGGGCGCCGGGACCAGCGGGCCGGTGACGCGCAGGCCGAGCGCGCCCGCGAGCGCGTCGGACACGCCGGGGTTGGCCGCGTCGGCGTTGGTATGTGCGGTGTAGAGGGCGATGCCGCCGCGGATGAGGCGGTGCACCAGCGCGCCCTTGGGGTCGTCGGCGGGCACGCCGTTGACCCCGCGCAGCATCAGCGGGTGGTGCGCGACCAGCAGCTGCGCGCCCACCTCGACCGCTTCGTCCACAGTGGACTCGGTCGGGTCGACGCAGAACAGCGCGCGGGACACCGGTTCGGCCCGGTCCCCGCACACCAGCCCGACCGCGTCCCACGACTCGGCGGTCGCGGGCGGGTAGGCCGCCTCCAGCGCCTTCAGCACGTCCCCGAGGCTCGTCATCGCCGCTCCTCCAGCACCACGCGCAGCGCGTCGGTCAGCACCGCGAACTCCTCCGGCGGGCGCACCGCGACCCTCAGGTGGTCCGGGGTCAGACCGGGGAAGGTGTCCGCCCGCCGGACCGCGACCCCCTTGTCCCGCAACGCCTCGCGCACGCGCTCGCCGTCGGGCACGCGCAGCAGCAGGAACGGCGCGCTGGGCGGGACCACCACCAGCTCGCCCAGCTGCCCCGCGGCGTGCCGGGCGTGCTCGCGGCCCGCCACGGCCATCCGCTCGGCCTCGGCGACGGCGGCGGGCTCGCAGCAGGCGGCGACCGCTTCCAGGACCAGGCTGCCGACCGGCCACTGCGGGCGCGGGCGGGCCAGGCGGGCCAGCAGGTCGGGCGAGCCGAGCAGGTAGCCCGCGCGCAGGCCCGCCAGGCCCCAGGTCTTGGTGAGGCTGCGCAGCACCAGCAGCCCCGGCACGTCGCGGTCACCCGCCAGCGACTCGGGCTCGCCGGGCACCGCGTCGGCGAACGCCTCGTCCACCACCAGCACCCGGCCCGGCCGCGCCAGCGACCGCACCACGTCGGCCGGGTGCAGCACGGACGTGGGGTTGGTCGGGTTGCCCAGCACCACCAGGTCGGCCTCGTCGGGCACCAGCTCGGGGCGCAGCCGGTAGCCGTCGTCGGCGGAGAGCAGGACGCGGTGCACCGGCACGCCCGCGTCGCGCAGGGCGACCTCGGGCTCGGTGAAGGAGGGGTGGACCACGGCGGCCAGCGCCGGGTTCAGCGCGGGCAGCAGCGCGAAGCCCTCGGCCGCGCCCGCCAGCACCAGCACTTCCTCCGGGAGCCTGCCGTGGCGGCGCGCGGCGGCGCGGCGGGCGCGCTCGTCGGCGGCGCGGGCGGGGTAGGCGCCCAGGTGGTCCAGGGCGGCGGCCAGCCGGTCCCGCAGCCACCTCGGCGGGGCGGGCGTCCGGACGTTGACCGCGAAGTCGGCGAGACCGGGCCCGGCGTCGACGTCCCCGTGGTGGCGCAGCAGGTCGCGCCCGCCGTCGTGCCCGGAATCGTGGCTGGTCATCGCCGGGAGTCTAGGCGATCAGGCCCGGCCCGCCGGACGGAGCCCGAGCCCGGCGGCGCGTGCAAGTACTACCCGCCCGGTCTCGTCGGGCGCGTAACTACTACCCGCCTGGGTCGACGTCGTGGGCCGGGTAGTAGTTACCGGCCCACGGAGGTGGGACGGGTAGTACTTGCAGGCGCGGTCAGGGGGTGAGCTGGGAGGTGGCCCAGGCCAGGTAGGCGGCGGGGAGCTCGCGCAGGACGCCGAGGGCCTCGCCCTCGGGCAGGGCGGGCAGGGCCTCGACGGTCTGGGCGGCCAGGTTGGCGCAGTAGGCCAGGGTCTCCGGGACCAGCGGGCCGGTGCGCAGCTCGGCCAGCAGGTCCGCCACCTCCGCGTCGGTCAGCGCCGAACCGCGCTCGTCGAGCAGGGTGCGCTGGGCGGGGGTCAGCGCGCGCAGCAGGGGAAAGGTGTAGACGCCCTGCCGGATGTCCTCGCCCACCGGCCTGCCCAGCCGCTGCGCCGTGGACGCCAGGTCCAGCAGGTCGTCCAGCAGTTGGAACAGCAGCCCGAAGTGGGCGCCGTACTCGGCCAGGCGCGTGGCGGTCTCCTCGTCCGCCTCGGCGCAGTGCGCGGCCAGCACGCACCCCACGCGGAACAACGCACCCGTCTTCAACGCGATCGAGCGCAGCGCGCTGTCCGGGTCGCGGTGCGCGTCGAACAGCTCCAGCGACTCCAGCACCTGCCCCTCGACCAGGTCCGCGGTGGCCGCCGCGAGCTTGGCCGCCGCGTGCGCCGAGATGCCCTCCAGCGCCGCCTGCCCCGCGCGCACCAGCATGAAGTCGCCGACCAGCACCGCGTGGCCGGTCCCCCACTCCTCGTCGACCGTGCGCACCCCGCGCCGCCGCGCCGCGCCGTCGACCAGGTCGTCGTGCACCAGCGACCCGGCGTGCAGCAGCTCGACGCAGGCCGCCGCGGTGATCACCTCGGCGGTGATCTCCCCGGTCAGCGCCAGCGCGCTGGACAGCACCAGCACCGACCGCAGGCGCTTGCCCCCGGCGGAGGTGACGCGGCCAGCGGAGGCGTTGAGCGCGGGCAGCGTCGAGGAGGTGGCGAGGGCGCGGATCTCGTCCTCGACCAGCGGCAGGGCCTGCGCCAGTGCCGGGAGGGAGGCGATGGTCGTGGCGGACACACCCCGATCGTGGCTCGCGCGAACTGAGAGGGGGCTGAGACCGGCTACAGGGCCGAGATCGCCACGGCGAGGGCCAGCAGCAGCGCGCCCGCCACCCAGTGCCACCGCACCGGCGGCCGGTCCGGGCACGCCGAGTCCCGCAGGAACGATCCCGCCACGACTGCCACCACCCCGGAGAAACGACTGGTCAACCCGCTTGCGGAGTCGCTGGGACCGCTCGGGTCGTTACCCCGCAAAGGTCTGGACCTTTAGGGTAGCCCCCGGCGCGGGACCGCTCCCCCGAGCACCCGGCCTGGCAGACTCGCCGCCGTGACGCTGCACGTGAGCTTCATCTGCACAGGCAACATCTGCCGCTCCCCGGTGGCCGCGATCGTCTTCCGCGAGCACCTGCGCCGGGCCGGGCTGACCGGGGTCGAGGTCACCAGCGCGGGCACCGGCGGCTGGCACGTGGGCGACCCGGCCGACCCCAGGGCGGCGAAGTCGCTGGCGGACAACGGCTACCCCACCGAGCACACCGCCGCCCAGGTCGAGCAGAACCACCTGGACGCGGACCTGCTGGTGGCGCTGGACTCCGGCCACGCGCGCACGCTGCGCCGGATGGTCGCCGACCCCGACAGGGTGCGGCTGCTGCGCTCGTTCGACCCCGACGCGGACGACACCGACGTGCCCGACCCGTACTACGGCGACGAAGAGGACTTCGACACCGTGATCACCATGGTCGAGGCCGCGATGCCGGGGCTGCTGGCGTGGGTGCGCGAGAACCGGTGAACCCCGCCGCCGCGGTCGCGGAGATCACCGGGACGCCCGCCGTCGAGGTGCGCCAACTGGCCGGGTCGGTCTACGAGGTCGACCTGGCCGACGGCGACCTCGTCGTGGTCAAGCACCACGGCGAGCCCGACGCGGTGCTCGCCGAGGCCGCGTCGCTGGAGTGGCTGGCCGAACCGGAGGGGCCGCCGGTGCCCGGCGTGCGCGGGCACGACGAGCACTGGCTGGTGGTCGACCAGGTCGAGCCGGGACGGCCCACCGAGCGCGCCGCCGAGGAGCTGGGCAGGCGGCTGGCCGCCCTGCACGCCACCGGCGCGCCCGCGTTCGGCTCGCCCCCGCCCGGCGGCCCGGTCCACGCCGCCATCGGGCTCGCGCCCATGCCCAACGTCGAGTCCCCCACCTGGGCGGACTGGTTCGCCGAGCACCGCATCGCGCACTACACCCGGTTGGCCGTGGACCGCGGCGCGCTCACCCCGCAGGAGGCCCGCCGGATCGAGGCGGTCCGCGTGGCGGCCCCCGACGAGCCGCCCGCCCGGCTGCACGGCGACCTGTGGAACGGCAACGTGCACTGGGCCGCCGACGGCCGCGCGTGGCTGATCGACCCGGCCGCGCACGGCGGGCACCGGGAGAGCGACCTGGCGATGCTGGCCCTGTTCGGCTGCCCGCACCTGGAACGGGTGCTGGCCGCCTACCACGAGGTCGCGCCGCTGGCCGACGGCTGGCGCGAGCGGGTGCCGCTGCACCAGCTGTTCCCGCTGCTGGTGCACGCTGTGCTGTTCGGGCGCGGCTACGCCCAACAGGCCTTGGCGGCGGCCCGTTCGCCGGCATGATCGGCGGATGGCGATCACGGCGTTCGGACGCGACGACTGGCAGTGGCTCAACGAACCGGGGCGGTGGTCGGCCGAGGACGGCCTGACCGTCGTGGCCGACGCGGGCACCGACTTCTGGCGCACCACGCACTACGGCTACGACCGCGACACCGGCCACGTCCTCGGCGTGCCGCTGGAGGGCGACTTCACGCTGGTGGCGTCGTTCAGCGCGGAGTACGCCGCGCAGTACGACCAGGCCGGGATCGCGCTGCGGGTGGACGAGCGGAACTGGATCAAGGCAGGCGTCGAGCTGGTCGACGGCGGGTTCCAGATCAGCACCGTGGTGACCCGCGAGGTGTCGGACTGGTCGGTGCTCCCGGCGCCGCGCGCCGACCGCGTGACCATCGCCGCGGAGCGCTCCGGCGACGCGGTGACCCTGCGCTTCGGCGTGGACGAGGAGGAGCCCGCGACCCTGCTGCGGCTGGCCTACTTCCCGCCCTCGGTGCCCGCGCTGGCGGGGGTCATGGCGGCGGCCCCGGAGGGCCCCGGCTTCACCGCCCGGTTCGACCGGGTGCGGGTCACACCGGCGTAGGGCTTACCGTGGTGACGTGCGGTTGAAGTTCCTGTTGCGGCCCGGCTGGCTGGCGTTGACGCTGGCCGTGTGGGTGTTCGCGGGCGCCTGCTTCGCCCTGCTCGCGCCCTGGCAGTTCCGCCGGGACGCCGACCGGGAGGCGCAGAACAACGCGGTGGTGCAGTCCATGCGCACCGACCCGGTGCCGGTGGCCGAGGTGCTGGACCGGCCGGGCGCCGAGGTCGAGTGGCGGCGGGTCGAGCTGACCGGCCGCTACCTGCCCGAGGCGCAGGCGGTGGCGCGGCTGCGGACCGTGCAGGGCGAGGCCGCCTTCGAGGTGCTGACCCCGTTCGCGCTGGTGGACGGTCCGACGGTGCTGGTCGACCGGGGGTACGTGCGGCCGGTGGACGGCATCAGGGTGCCCGACGTGCCCGCGCCGCCCACCGGTGAGGTGACGGTGGTCGCGCTCACCCGGTCAAGTGAGTCGGACAACCGCGACGCCTTCGACCAGGACGGGCACCGGCAGGTCTACGCGATCAACCCGGCCGTGGTGAGCCGCGCCACCGGCGTCGAGCTGCGGCCCGGCTACTTCCAGCTGGTGGAGGGGCAGCCGGGGGTGACCGCCGCGCTGCCGCTGCCCAAGCTGGACGCGGGCCCGTTCTTCTCCTACGCGCTGCAGTGGATCGCGTTCGGCGTGATGGCGCTGGGCGGTTGGGTCTACTTCAGCTGGCGCGAGGTCCAGCCCGGCGGCGCGCTGGCCGGGGAGCGCCCGGAGCGGGGACCGCGCCCGCGCCGCAAGTCCGTCGCCGAGATGCTCGCCGAGGACGAGGCCCCCGCCGGCCCCAGTGCGTCGGCAAGTACTACCCGAGCCTGATCCGCGAGCGCACAACTACTACCCGCCCGGCGGCAGCGCTGAGCCGGGTAGTGGTCAACGGCCCCGCGAGGGAGGTCGGGTAGTACTTGCAGGCGTGGTCAGCGGGGGCGGGCGAACAGGGCGATGAGGGCGGTGACCACCGCCGCCGACGCGCCGACCACCCGCGACAGCTCCACCGCGCGCGTGACGTGCCCGGCGTCGGGCTGGCGGCCGTGGCCCAGCACCGGCCGGTCCTCCGCGCCGTGCGCGTACACCGTGCGCCCGCCAAGGCGGATCTCCAGCGCGCCCGCGAACGCCGCCTCGACCTGGCCCGCGTTGGGACTGGGGTGCGCCGCCGCGTCCCGCCGCCACGCCGTCCACGCCTCCGGGGCCGAACCGCCGACCACCGGGGCGCCCGCCGCGGTCAGCAGCGCGGCCAGCCGGGACGGCAGCAGGTTGGCCACGTCGTCCAGCCGCGCGGCGGCCCAGCCGAACCGGCGGTAGCGCTTCGAGCGGTGGCCGACCATGGCGTCCAGCGTGTTGGCCGCGCGGTAGCCCAGCAGCCCCGGCACGCCCGCGACCGCGCCCCAGAACAGCGGCGCCACCACGGCGTCGGAGGTGTTCTCCGCCACCGACTCGACGGTGGCCTTGGCCAGCGCCAGGGTGTCCAGGTCGCGCGGCTCGCGCCCGCACAGGTTGGGCAGCCGCTCGCGGGCCGCGGCCAGGTCGCCGCCGTCCAGCTCGCGCCCCATCGCGGTGCCCTCGTCGGCCAGCGACGCGCCGCCCAGCACCACCCAGGTGGCCGCGGCCGTGGTCAACGCCCGCGCCACCGGGTGCCGAGCGGCCAGCCGCTCCACCGCGGCCCCGGCCAGCGCGGTGCCACCGACCAGCACGACCGTGTGCGCGACCCCGGCGGCCCGGTGGTCGCGGTACAGCTTGCGCTCCAACGCACCCGCCACGCGGCCGAACGCCGCCACCGGGTGATACCTCTTCGGGTCGCCGAACACCGCGTCCGCGGCCACGCCCAGCAACAGCCCCACCGCGCGTCCCACGCTCACACCGGCACGGTAGCCAAGTCGTGTCGGTGGTCCGCATTAGGGTTGCCCATCGTGGAACCAGCGGGCCGCCTCAAGCTCTACGCCTACTTGGACGCGCGCGAGCACCAGCGCACGTACCTGGCGATCATGCGGCTGTTCACGTCCACGCTGCTGGCCGACCTGTCCGCGGGCGAGGTCGCCGGGGCGCTGGCCGGGGCCGAGCGCGAGGGCCGGGTGGAGCCGGGCGAGTCGCGCATCGAGAACGTGATCAACCGGCTCAAGCAGCTGGTCGAGTGGGGCAACCTGGTGCAGGGCCGCCGCGAGGTGGTGGCCTCCAGCATCGCCGAGTTCCAGCACGGCAGCGTGCGCTACCAGGTGAGCAAGCTCGCGGTGCGGGTGCAGCGGGACGCGGACGAGCTGCTGCGGGTGCCCGAGGGCGCGCGGGAGGTCTCCCGCGAGCTGCTGCCCGCCGTGGAGCGCGGCCTCGGCCAGCTCGGCCGGTCGCTGTCCGAGGCGCTGGTCAGCGGCGCGCCCAGGGCCCGCGAGGTGCTGGCCGAGCAGGTCACCACGCTGTTCCTGCAGCACGCGGAGCTGGCCGCCACGGTCCGCGACTTCTACGCCTACCTCGGCCAGGTCGTCACCCGGCACCACCTGGACCCGGAGGAGATCAGCGGGTTCCGCAACCTGCTGGTCGAGTACATCCAGATGGTGGTGGAGGACGTGCTGCGGCACACCCCCGCCATCGCCGAGGCGCTGGCCGGGCTCAACGCCGCCCGCTCGGAGCTGCTGCGCCTGCTGGGCCGCGCCGAGCTGGGCGAGCGGGTGGAGCGGGCGCGCGGCCGGTCGGCGGAGGACTGGCAGGAGCTGACCGACTGGTTCGTGGACCGGCCGGGGCGGCCCAGCCAGGTCACCGCGCTGCGCGAGGCCACCGCGCGGGCCATCGGCTCGCTGCTGGCCAGCGTGAAGCGGGCCACCTCCGGCGGCGGGCTGCTGCCGGGGCGGCGGGCGGAGCTGCTGAAGCTGGCCGCCTGGTTCGACGCGAGCACCCGCGAGCAGGCGCACGAGCTGTACGCGGCGGCGTTCGGCCTGTACTCGGCGCGGCACGTCTCCCCCGCGCCGGAGCACGACAGCGACAACGAGCGCACGCCGTGGCGCGACGGGCCGGTGCACGAGGTGCAGGTCAGCGTGCGCAGCCGGGGCGATCGCGGGGCGCGCGGGCGCACCTCGCGCATCCTGGACGACCCGATGACCGAGCAGTCGCTGCTGGCCGAGGCCCGCGAGGCGGACGAGCGGCGGGCCGCGTCCGTGGCGGAGCTGGCCGCCGCCGCGCCGAGGCTGGCCGAGACCACCCTGTCCGGCGAGGCGCTGGGCGTGCTGTGCGAGCTGCTGACGCTGGCCATGGCGCAGCGCGACAGCGCGCAGGACTCGGGCTCGGCGTCGGACCCGGTGCGCGGGCTGAGGGTGACCGTCGAGCACGCGCGGGGCCGCACGGCCACGATCCGCTCGCACGCGGGCACGCTGACCCTGCACGACTCCACGCTGGTGCTCGACTGATGTTCGACGACCTCTCCGAGATCGACGCGGCCGACGTCGTGCGCTGCGCGCGCACCCTGCTGCGCAGGCCGTTCCTGCGCGCGGACGGCCCGGACGGCGAGCTGGTGGCCCTGGTGCACCGGCACCGGTTCGCGCTGCAGGACCTGTTCGCGGGCCTGCTGGGCTACCGGCTGGTGGTGGAGCGGCGGTTCGCCCGGCTCTACAAGGCCGGTCCCGGCGCGGACGACACGCGCGGGGTGCTCGGCCTGTCCCCGCGCGGCTACGCCTACCTGGCGCTGACGCTGGCGGTGCTGACCGGCGTGGCGCGGCAGACCCTGCTGTCCCGGCTGGTCTCCGACATCCGCGCGGCGGCGGTGGAGGCCGGCATCGCGGTGGTGGACGACGTGGCCGACCGGCGCGCGCTGACCGCCGCGCTGCGCCACCTGGTGTCGCTGGGCGTGCTGCACGAGACCGAGGGCACCGTCGACGCCGGGACCGAGGCGCTGATCACGGTGGACACCGACCTGCTCGGCCAGCTGCTGACCGGTCCGGTCGGCGAGGCGGACAGCGCGCGGCGGCTGGTGGAGCTGGCGGCCCGGCCGGGCCCGCGCGGCGTGGAGCACGCGGTGCGGCGCAAGCTGGTGGAGAACCCCGTGGTGCTCTACGCGGACCTGCCGCCGGAGCAGGCCGAGTGGCTGCGGCGCAACCAGCGCAAGGAGCGGGCGCTGCTGGAGACCGCGTTCGGGTTGCGCGCCGAGTGCCGCGCCGAGGGCGTGCTGACCACCGACCCCGAGGACTACCTGAGCGACCTGTCCTTCCCCGGCACGTCCACGGTGGCGCGGATCGCGCTGCTGGCGCTGCCCGAGCTGCTGGCCGACGAGCCGCGCGCGGACGGGCGGCACCCGGTGTCCCGGCAGGCGCTGCGCGAGCGGTGCGCGCGGCTGGTGGAGGACTACCCGGCGGCGTGGTCCAAGCAGTTCACCGACGACCTGGAACGGCTGGTCGACGAGGTGCTGGAGCTGCTGCGCCGGATGGGTCTGGCGGTCGCGGAGCAGGACGGCTGGGTGCTCAACCCGGCCGCCCACCGCTGGCTGCCCGAGCCGGACGGCGACCCGGAGCGCGAGGTCGTGGTGGCGGCGCCGGAGGTGCCCAGCTGGTCCCTGTTCGATGAGGAGAGCGCGTGAACGACCGGTGGCGGCTGCACCGCGGCGGCATCGTCAACATCTGGCAGTACGCCGAGCAGACGTTCGACTTCTCCGGCGGGCGGGCGATCTTCCAGGGCACCAACGGCTCGGGCAAGTCGCGCACCCTGGAGCTGCTGCTGCCGCTGTGCCTGGACGGCGACCTGCGGCAGGTCGGCTCCAAGGGCTTCGACACGGTCAGCCTGCGGCGGCTGATGCTCGACGACTACGACGGCGGGCCGAACCGGATCGGCTACGCCTGGGTCGAGCTCAAGCGCGGCGAGGACGAGTACCTGACCTGCGGGTTGGGCGTGAAGGCGTCCAAGACCTCGCAGGCGATCACGGACTCGTGGCGGTTCATCACCCCGCTGCGGGTGGGCAGGCAGCTGCAGCTGGTCGGCGCGGAGCGCACCCCGCTGGGGCCCGCGCACCTGCGCGAGGCGATCGGCGCGGACTGCGTGCTGGAGGAGGCCGCGTTCCGCGCCAAGGTCGCCGAGACCGTCTACGGCGTGCCCGCCGCCCGCTACGGCGACCTGCTGCACCTGCAGCGCACGCTGCGCAACCCCGACGTGGGCCTGAAGGTGCTGGAGGGGCAGCTGGAGCAGATCCTGTCCGACGCGCTGCCGCCGCTGGACCAGGCGATGGTGGAGCAGCTGGCGACCTCGTTCGAGGACCTGGAGTCGATCCGGGAGAACATCACCCGGCTGTCCTCGGCGGACGCGGCGCTGGGCACGTTCCTCAAGACCTACTCCGACTACGCCTTCGGCGGGCTGCGCGCGTCGGCGGACAAGCTCGGCGCGGCCGAGGACGCGGTGCGCAAGCTGGAGCGCGAGTCGGCGAAGCTGGCCGCCGCGCTGGAGCGGACCCGCGCCGCGCGGGCCGAGGCCGAGCGCTCGCAGGCCGAGCTGGAGAACGGCGAGCAGCGGGCCGAGGAGACCATCGGCGCGCTCAAGGAGCTGCCCGCGTTCCGCGACCTGCAGGACCTGCGCACCCGCGAGAAGCTGGTGGCCGAGAAGCGCTCCTCCGCGGTCAGCGCGCTGGAGGTGGCGGCCAGGCAGCGGGCGCAGGAGGACGGCGCGGTGGACGCCGTGCTGCGGCTGCTGCGCAGGCTGGCCGAGGACCTGGCGGCGGCCGACGAGCTGGCCGAGCCGCTGCGCCACCACCTGCGGGCGGCCGGGCTGGACCCGGCGCTGGCACCGGAGGTGCCCAGGCCGGTCCCCGTCGAGGCCCAGGCGCACGCCGAGTCGGTGCGCGCCAAGCCGGACCCCGAGGCCGAGCCGCTGCCCGTCGAGCGGCGGGTGCCGCCCGCCGTGCCCGACCTGCCGCTGGACTCGGTGGCCGGCCGCGCGGCGGAGGTCGCCTCGGCGGCCCGGCGGCACGGGGCGCTGGCGCTGGCGCTGGAGGAGCGGGCGGCCGGGCTGGACGCGGCGCGGCGCGAGCTGGACGCGCTGCGGCGGACCGCCCAGGACGCGGCGCGCGGCGCGGTGGAGTCGGCGGCGCTGCGCGACCGGGAGGCCGAGGAGCTGGCCGAGGTCGCCCAGGCGTGGCTGGAGGCGGTCGCCCGGTGGTGCGAGTCCGGGCCGCTGGTCGAGCAGCGGCCCGCGTCGCCGCTGGCGCTGCCCCCGTCGGTGGACCCGGCGGGCGCGCGGTCGGTGACGGCGGCGGCGCGGGAGTGGGTCGGGCCGCTGGTCGCGACCGCGCGGGAGGCCGCGCACGCGGCGACCGGGCGGGTGGGCGGGCTGCGCGCGGCCATCGACGAGGGCGACGCCGAGCTGGCCGGGCTGCGGTCGGGCACCGCGCGCTCGCCGGAGCCGGGGCGGTTCACCGCCGCCGAGCGCGATCCCGGCGCGGGCGCGCCGTTCTACCGGCTGGTCGACTTCGGGTCCGAGGTGGACGCCGACGCGCGGGCCGGGCTGGAAGCCGCGCTGGAGGCGTGCGGCCTGCTCGACGCCTGGGTCACCGCTTCCGGCGAGGTCGCTTCGGGCGATGTGGTGGCGGTGGCGGGCGAACCGGTGGCGGGGACGTCGCTGGCCTCGGTGCTGGTGCCCGCCGTGGAGCCCAGCTCGCCGGTGCCCGCCGAGGTGGTGGCGCGGCTGCTGGAGTCGGTGGCGCTGGACGAGGGACCGGCGGCGGTGTCGGTCACCGGGCGGTGGCGGGCGGGCGTGCTGACCGGTGGCTGGCACAAGCCCGCGGCGGAGTTCATCGGCGCGGGCGCGCGCGAAGCCGCCCGGCGGCGGCGCATCGCCGAGCTGGAGGACGAGCTGGCCGCGCTGCGCGCCGACCTCGGCGCGGCCGAGCGGGACCTGACCGCCGCACGCGACCTGGTCGGGCAGTGGGAGGCGCACCTGGAGCGGTTCCCCGCCGACCGCGAGCTGGTCGCCCGGCGCGGCAGGCTCCAGGCCGCGCAGGAGTCCGCCGACCGCGCCGCGCGCCGGGCCGAGGAGCTGGACGCGGAACTGGCGCGGGCGACCGAGCACGGCGAGGCCGCGCACGCCGAGGTGGTGCGGCAGGCCGGTGACGCCGGGCTGCCCGCCGACACCGAGGGGCTGCGGCAGGCCCGCCAGTCGGCGGCCGAGGCCCAGCGCACCGCCGACCGGCTGGCCGACGTGCTGCGCCGCCAGTGCCGGGGCACGGTCGCCGACCTGGCCGACGCCGGGCACCGCTACCGCTCGGCGGTCGCCGACCGGGTGGCCGCCGAGGCCGACGCCGATGCCCGGTGCGCCGACTACGCCGCCCAGGCGGGCGCCGTGGCCGAGCTGACCGAGGCGATCGGCGGCGAGGCGCGGGCCGTGGCCGACCAGCTCGGCGCGCTGGAGACGTCCCGGCGCGACCTGCGCGCACGGCTGCGCGTCGCGCGCGAGGAGGTGGCGGCGGCGCGCGAGGAGGCGGCCAAGCTGGAGGCCCGGCTGGACGGCGCGACCGCGCAGCTGGCCGCCGCCCAGGACGCCGCGGCGCGGGCCGTCGAGCAGTTCGAGGCCGTCCTGCGGGCCCCCGGCGTGCTGGTGGCCGCGCTGCCCGACGTGCCGCAGGACGTGGCGTCGGTGCGGGCCGCGCTGGTCGAGGCGGGCGACCGGCGCGGCGCGGGCGAGGCCACCGTGATCACCAAGCTCCAGGCGCTGCAGACCGCGCTGGCGGGCAGCCACGACATCGCCGCCGAGCAACACGCGGGCCTGCTGACGGTGACCGTGACCGGCGAGGAGGGAGCCCGGCCCGCGGCCGTGGCGGCCCGCCGGGTCACCGCCAAGCTGGCCGAGCAGCGCGGCTTCCTCGACGAGCGCTACCAGGGCATCTTCGCCGACTACCTGATCCGCGACCTGGCCGAGTGGCTGCGCGGGCAGATCGCGGTGGCCGAGGACCTGTGCAAGCGGATGAACGACGTGCTCGGGCGGGCCCGCTCCAGCCAGGGCGTGCACGTGAAGCTGGCGTGGAAGCCGTCGGCGGCGCTGGACGAGCCGACCCGCGACGCGCTGGCGCTGGTGCGGCTGCCCTACGCCGAGCGCGGCCCGGAGCAGGACGCCACCCTGCGGCGGGTGTTCACCGAGCGCATCGAGGCCGAGCGGGACTCGCGCACCGGCAGCTACGCGGAGATCCTGTCGCGGGCGCTGGACTACCGGACCTGGCACCAGTTCACCGTGACGGTGGCGGACACCGGCCCGGACGGCGGGCCGCGCGAGCGCAGGCTGCGGCAGCTGTCCTCCGGTGAGACGCGGCTGATCTCGTACGTGACCCTGTTCGCCGCGGCGGCGTCGTTCTACGACGCGGTCAGCGACGAGTTCTCGCCGCTGCGCCTGGTGCTGCTGGATGAGGCGTTCGAGCGGCTGGACGACCCGACCATCGCCCGGATGCTGGGGCTGCTGGTGGACCTGGACATGGACTGGGTCATCACCTGGCCGTCGGGCTGGGGCGTGTCGGACAAGATCCCCCGGATGCACATCTACGACGTGCTGCGCCCGAAGAACGGGCGCGGCGTCGCGTGCACCCAGACCACCTGGGACGGCGCCGCCCTCGACCGCGTGGACCCCTGACCCCCCACTCCGCGAACCGAGCGTTCCGACACCGCGAACTCCGCGTTCGGGCATCCCGAACGCGGAGTTCGCGCTACCCGTCGAGCTGGTCCAAGGCTTTCGGGAACTGCGCGACGCACTGCTCCACCGACTTGGCCCGAGCCGCCCTGGCACTCCACCTCAACGCCGGGTGAGGTCGGAAGGGCTCAACGCCGGACGAGGTTCGCCCGCAGGACCTCTTCGAGGTTCAGCTCCACCTCGCGCGTGTGAACCCCGGCCGCGAGCGCTGCCCTGGCGAGCTCTCCGGACGCGGACGTGAACGTTTCCCCGAGCAGGCGGTCTTCCGCGCGCAGTGCGTCCTCCAGCGTGCCGTCGGCCGCGTCGATCGCTTTGGTGGCCGCGGCGCGGACACCGTCGGGCAGAGTCGCGATGGTCAGTGCGACCCGCTCGACGTACTCGTCCAGGTCCGCGGCGGGCAGAGCCCGGTTCACCCATCCCCAGCGCTCGGCGGTCGCCGCGTCGACCAGACCGCCTGTCAGCACGATCTCCAGGGCGCGAGCGCGCCCTACGAGGCGGGGCAGGTGGGCAGTCGCACCAGCTCCGGGGACGATGCCGAGCAACGCCTCGAACTGGCCGAACGCCGCGGTTTCGAGGGCCGCGAATCGCAGGTCCAGGCTGGAGGCCAGCTCGGCCCCACCGCCTCGGGCGAGTCCCGCGACCTTGGCGATGGTGGTCTGGGGCAGACGCCGCCAGCGTTCGTGGAGCCGCATCATCGGGCCGGTCCCGACAAGCGTCTCCTCCGCGACCGGCAGGGCGGCGTACGTCGCGGGGTCCTCCACGAACGACAGGTCGCCGTGGGCCAGGAAGAACTCCGGATTGGCGCTCTGGACCACGATGACGTGCAGGTCGGGATCTTCCTCCGCCGATGCGGCGACGGCGTCCAGGTCGAGCATGAGCTGGGCCGTCATCAGGTTGACGGGCGGAACGTCGATGGAGACCCACAGCACCCCGTCTTGGCGCTTGACGTGGAGGCTGGGCAGGGACTGTTCGGTCACGGGATTCCTTTCGACCTGCGGTATCCCTGGTGTACCAGGTATATAGCGGGTACTTCAAAGAAACCTGGTATCCGCGAAGGTCGTCGGCGGGGATCGCGGCCGCTTGATCGAGGTCGAGGACGGCCGCTCGACTTCTTCGACGCGAAGCCACGGGAGCGGGAGAAAGCGCGGAAGCCCGTCAGCGACAGCCGAAGCGCGCGTACGTGGATCTCCGAACGCGGAGTTCGCGCTACCTGAGCGTTGAACTCGCGCTACCCGTGCGTTCGACTCGCGGGGGGCGGCGGACGCCGCCGGTGGCCAGGAACTGGGCCACGGGCAGGGTGGCCGCGCCGAGGGCGACCGACTCGGGGCCCAGCTCGCACAGCACGATCGAGGTCTGCTCGAACGGGCGGCGCAGGGCGTGCCGGGCGACCTCCGCCCGCACGTCCGCCAGCAGCCGCCCGCCCAGCAGCAGCCCGGCCCAGCCGCCGACGACCACCCGCGAGGGGTTGAACAGGTTGATCAGGTTGGCGATGCCCAGGCCGGCGTAGCGCGCGGTCTCCGCCAGCACCCGCTCGGCTTCGGGCGTGCGCGCGGACACCAGCGCTCGCAGCGCCTCCTCCTGGTCCTCCGGGACGCCCGGCGTGGTCGAGCGGTACCGGTCCACCACGCCGTACGCGCCGATGTAGGCCTCCAGGCAGCCCAGCGCGCCGCAGCGGCACGGCCGGCCGTCCAGCGCCACCGCCGTGTGCCCCCACTCCCCCGCGCCGCCGGACACCCCCCGGTACAGCGCGCCGCCCACGATCACGCCCGCGCCGACGCCGGAGCCGATGAGCGCGATCACCGCGTCGGACGCGCCCCGGCCCGCGCCGAACCACACCTCGGCCTGGCCCAGCGTGTTGGCCCCGTTGTCCAGGTACAGCGGCAGGTCGGTGCCCTCGCGCAGCATCCGCGCCAGCGGCACGCCGTGCCAGCCGACGGTCTGCGCGTGCACCACGCCGTCCTCGACCACGCCGGGCACGCCGACGCCGACGCCGAGCACCTCGCGCGGCCCGATCGCGGCCAGGCACCGGTGCAGGCCCTCCAGGACGCGGGCGGCGACCTCGTCGGCGGGCTGGCGGTCCGGCGACATCGGGAAGGTCGCCTCGGCCAGCCGCTCCAGGGTCAGGTCGAACACCTCGACCAGCACGCGGGTCTCGCCCACGTCCACGCCGACCACGGCGGCGTGGTGGGGGTTCACCCGCAGCAGCACCCTCGGCCGGCCGCCGTCGGACTCGACCTGACCGGCCTCGACCACGACGCCGTCGGTGATCAGCTCGCCCACGACGGTGCTCACCGACGCCTGGCTCAGCCCGGTCAGCCCGGCCAGCTCCTGCCTGCTGCGCGGCTGGTCGAAGTACAGGGTGCGCAGGACCCGCGCCCGGTTGACGGTGCGCAGGTCGCGCACGGTCAACTTCCGCTGCACGGTACCCCCTGTCGCCAGCCCAGACGGTACGGCACGGCGAGCACGCCACCACCGGGTGAACCGCCGGACGTCGGCGAGTACCACCCGGCACCCCGAAGGCTCGGTTCGGGGTGCCGGGACGCTCGACTCGCGCGGGTCAGGCGGTGGCGGCGGCCCAGGAGGTGAGCATCCGGTAGGCGATGGACGAGTTGGGCGGCAGCAGGAGGTCGGGGATGCCGCCGGGGTCGGCCAGCGCCCGCCGGACGTCGGCCCGGTCGACCCACTTGGCCTGGGCGATCTCGCCGTCGGCGGGCCGCAGCGGCTCGGCCGGGTCGGCGACCGCCTCGAACCCGACCATCAGCGAGCGCGGGAACGGCCACGGCTGGCTGCCCAGGTAGTGGATGGCGCCGACCCGCACGCCCACCTCCTCCTCGACCTCCCGCGCCACGCACGACTCCAGCGACTCGCCCGCCTCGACGAACCCGGCCAGCACCGAGTACCGCCCCTCGGGCCAGCCCTCGCCGCGCGCCAGCAGCACCCGGTCCGCGCCGTCGTGCACCAGGCAGATCACCGCCGCGTCGGTGCGCGGGTACTCCTCGCGCCCGCAGTCGGAGCACACCCGCGCCCAGCCCGACTTCACCGGCTCCGTCGTCCCGCCGCACAGCCCGCAGAACTTGGCCGTGCGGTGCCACTGGAACAGCGCGACCGCCGTGGTGAACAGCCCGGCGCCGGTGTCGTCCAGCAGCGCGCCGGTGGTGCGCAGGTCCAGCCACTGCGGCCGGTCGGTCAGCTCCGGCGGCGTCCACGAAGCCGTCCGACCGGGGGGTGCGGCCACGTCGGTCTCGTCGCCCGCCGACGGCACGGCCCAGAAGGCCACGCCGTCCTGCTCGCCGAGCAGCACCGCGTCCGGCGGCGGCCCGTCGCCGAACTCGGTGGCGGGCCGGTCCACCAGCCGGGTGCCCCGCTCCGCCACCAGCGCCCGACCCCACGGGTCGACCTCCACGACGCGCGCCTTGGGCCACAGCTGCGCGATGCGCTCGGCGTCACCGCGCAGCGGCTCCCTGCGGTCGACGGTGAACCGGGACAGCGCGGGCAGCCCCACCAGCTCGAAGCTCACGGCAGCGTCACGTCTCCCAGCGCGCGCAGCTGCGGGGCCAGCACCTCGGCGTCGCCGACCAGCACGCCGGTGAACGCGCTGGGCGCGAAGAACTCCAGCGCCGCCTCGGCGACCTGCTCGGCGGTCACCGCGGCCAGCCGCTCGGGGTGGCCGAGGAACCAGTCGATGTCCAGGCCCAGCCCGAGCAGGTTGACCAGGAACGAGGCCAGCCCGCCCTGCGAGGAGGTGGCGGTCAGCAGCGAGCCGATCGCGTACCGGCGGGCGGTGTCCACCTCGGCCTCGGTCGGCGGCACCAGGCCCAGCCTGCCCAGCTCGTAGCGGGTCTCCAGCAGGGCGGCGGCGGTCACCTCGCTGGCGGTGTCCGCGTCCACCAGCAGCGTGGCGCTGCCCGGCGTGAACTCCGGGTGCGAGCGGGCGCTGTAGGTGTAGCCCTTGTCCTCGCGGATGTTCTCCACCAGCCGGGAGGAGAAGAACCCGCCGAAGACCAGGTTGGCGATCTGCAGCGCCGGGTAGCGCGGGTCGGTGCGGGTCAGCCCCTGGCCCGCCAGCCGGATCTGCGACTGCACCGCGCCGGGGCGGTGCACCAGCAGCACGTCGCCGCCCCTGACCGGGGGCAGCGGGCGCAGCTCGACGGCGGCCCGCTCACCGGTCCACCCGCCGAGCGCGTCCTCCACCGCGCGCACGGCCGCGTCCGGCTCCACGTCGCCGACCACCACGAGCACCGAGCCGCGCGGCAGCACGGCATCGGCGTGCAGCGCCAGCACGTCCTCGCGGGTGACCTCGGCGACCTCGTCGGCCTCGGGCATCTCCTTGGCGAAGGGGTGGTCGCCGTAGAGGTGGCGCTGCAGCGCCTCCCTGGCGATCACGTTGGGCTGCGAGCGGGCCAGCCGGATGCGCTCGACCAGCCGGGCGCGCTCCCGCTCGACCTCGTCGGCCGGGTAGGTCGCGCCGGTCAGCGCGTCGCGCAGCACGTCGAGCACGGTGCCAAGGCCGGAGGCCAGCGCGTTGCCCGACAGCGCCAGCCGCTCGGGGTCGACCACCGCGTCCAGCTCGCCGCCGACCAGCGCCAGCTCGGTGTCCACGTCCACGCGGGAGCGCTTGGCGGTGCCGGTGAGGATGGTGTTGGCCAGCACCTCGGCCCGCGCGGAGTGCCGGGAGCCGGTGGAGCTGTCGGCCGGGTCGGCGAACGGGACGCGCAGCCGCACCTCGACCAGCGGCACCGAGGCGCGCCGCACCGCGACCACCCGCAGGCCGTTGGGCAGCACGGTGTCCAACGAGGACAGCTCCGGCGCGACGCGGTGCTCGCCCAGCTCCGGCAGCGGGCGCGGCCCGAGCTCCGTGCGGCCGATCTGCTCGGCGCTGCGGTGGGACGTCGGGGCGCTCACTCGGAACCTCCAGCGGGCTTGGCGGCGGGCTCGCCCGCGGGCTTGACGGTCAGGACGGCGCGCGAGTCCGGGCGCAGCGCCTTGGCGGCGGCGGCCACCTCGTCGACGGTGATCGCGGCCAGCTTGTCGGGCAGCTCGTAGAGCAGCTCGGCGCGGCCGAACAGCAGCTCGGCCGAGCCCAGGCCCAGGGTGCGGCTGGTCAGCCGGTCGTGCTCGCGGTGCATGGTGGACACCCAGCGCGCGGTGACCTTGGCCAGCTCCTGCTCGGTCGGCCCCTGCTCGGCCAGCCGCTGCAGCTCCTCGTCGATGGCGGTGATGACCTGCTCGGAGGGCACCTCGGGCGGGTGGATGGCGGTGATGTTGAAGGTGTCCGGGTCGCGCGCCTCCAGCGGCCCGAACAGGCCGCAGCCCGCGCCCACGTCGACCACGACGGCGTCGCGGTGCACCAGCCGCTGCTGCAGCCGGGAGCCGTCGCCGTCGGTCAGCACGCCCGCCAGCACCAGGTACGACAGGTACGCCTCGACCTCGCCCACCGGGTCCGGGACGCGGTAGCCCAGCGCGATGGCGGGCATCGGCGCGTGCTTGTCCTCGTGCTCGGAGCGCAGCTCCCCCTTGGGGGCGGGCTCGGCGAACGAGGGCCGCGGCGGCACCGGCCGCGCGGGCACGTCGCCGAAGTGCTTCTCCACCAGCTCGCGGGCCTCGGCGGGGTCGACGTCGCCCGCCACGGTCAGCACCGCGTTGCCGGGTGCGTAGTAGGTGTCGAAGAACGCCGCGCAGTCGTCGACCGTGGCGTTCTCCAGGTCGGTGAAGTCGCCGTAGCCGTTGTGCGCGTTGGGGAAGGTCTGGAACAGCACCTGGGGCAGCAGGATCCAGGGGAAGCCGCCGTAGGGCCGGTTCAGCACGTTGAGGCGGATCTCCTCCTTCACCACGTCGATCTGGTTGCGCAGGTTCTCCTCGGTCAGCTTGGGAGCCCGCATCCGGTCCGCTTCCAGGAACAGCGCCCGCTCCAGCGCCGCGGAGGGCAGCACCTGGTAGTAGTCGGTGTAGTCCGGGTGGGTGGACCCGTTGAACGTGCCGCCGGAGGACTGGACGTGGCGGAAGTGCGCCAGCTTCTCCAGGCTCTCGCTGCCCTGGAACATCAGGTGCTCGAACAGGTGCGCGAACCCGGTCCGCCCCTCCGGCTCGGAGCGGAATCCGACGTCGTAGTGCACGCTCACCCCGATCACCGGGGCGCTGGGGTCAGGGGCGAGCACCACCCGCAGACCGTTGGGAAGCGTGAACCTGTGCAGCTCGGGTAGCGCCATGCGGGCAGCCTACGGGTTCCGCGCCGGTCCGCGCTGGCGGTGGACCCGCCCGGCGGACCCGTGGCCGATCTCAGTCGCGCAGCGACCTCAGGTGGCCCGCCTGGGCCAGCATCCCGCCCACCGCGCCGAGGAAGGTCGGGAACCGCCGCGCGAACCGGCCCAGGTCACCGGTCCGCTCGGCCTCGCCGTACCAGTACAGACCCGGCCGCGCCGAGGCGAAGGCGGCCAGCCAGCGGTCGGTCTGGCCGAGCACCACCGCGTAGGGCAGCGACCGGGAGAAGACCATCTCGCGGTCGCCCTCCGGGATGTCCTCGGGCGTGGCGGCGTGCAGGTAGCCGCGCAGGCCGCGCACGTGCTCCAGCAGCGCGCTGCCCCGCTTGGTGCGGGCGGGCATCCACCGCGCGCCCAGCGCCAGCGCCGCACCGGCCACCGCGACCACCAGCCCGAACAGCGCCGGGCCGCGGACCGCCACCAGCAGCGCGGTCAGCGCCGCGCCAAGGCAGGCCAGCGCCACCCCGACCCACCACCACAGGCTGCGCTCGGCGTCGGGCCTGCGGGCGAACCAGTTCTTGGCGACCACGTCGGCGTACAGCGCGTCGCGCACCCGCGACAGGTCGACCCGGCGGCCGCGCAGCTCCGACAGCAGCACGGCGTCCGCGCCGGGGGGCAGCAGCGCGTCGTAGACCGCGCGCTCGTAGGCCGACAGCGAGTCGTCGGCGGGGTTGCGGCGGACGAAGCGCCAGTCCAGCTCGCCCACCTCCTCGACCCACAGGTAGTTGCGCACCGCGAGGTCGACGATCGTGGCGGTCACGTCCACCACGTCCACGTGCTCGTCCACCACGGTGCCCACCTGGCCGGGCAGCACGCCGTCCGGGGAGGCGAACGCCACCCGGCCGGACGGGTCGGTGACCAGCACGTTCACCGGCACCACGTCGCCCGCCACGGCACGCGCGTCACGCCCGCGCAGCGACCACAGCAGCACCGCGCCGCCGAGCAGCAGCACCACCAGCGCGGCCAGGCCCGCGCCGGTCGCCGGGGTCAGCGCGAACGCCGCGGCCAGCCAGGAGACCTCCTCGACGCGCGCGTTGGGCGGGGCGGCGCCGTCCTGCAGGCCCACCGCCACGTCCACCCGCTCGCCCGCGGCCAGGCCGATCTCGGTGGCCCGCACGCCGCGGCCGTCGCCGAGGTCGGCGGTGGTGCACGGCTTGTTCGTGCCGGGCGGGCCCGCCAGGCAGTTCACCGACTTGGCGGCGTCGGGGGTGATCACCGAGACCTCGACCGAGTCGATCGCGGTGTCCCAGCCGCCTGCGGGCTGCCAGCGCAGCTCCAGCGCGTCGCCGATCTTGGCCACCGCGCCGACCACCTGGTAGGTGACCGTGGCGGTGCCCGCCTCCAGCGCGACCACCAGCTCGTCGGGCGAGGCGGTGGCGCTGCCCCGGCCGCTCACCGCCGGGGAGCGGACCTCGAAGACGCGGTCGCGGTCGTCGCCCACGGCGATGCGCAGCGGCACCGAGCGGCGGGCGGTGCGGCCCTCGGGGACGGTGATCGTCTCGGTGACGCTGAGCACGCCGTCGCGCTCCAGCTTGAGCCGGACGTCGGCGGCCACCTCGCCCGGCAGGCCCGACGGGCTGCTGGGCTGGGCCGAGGCGGCGGGGGAAGCGGTGAGGGGGGCCGCGCACAGCGCCACGGCGCAGGCGACCGCCGCTCCCCTAATTCTCGACACGGCCGCGGAGGATAGCGGAGTCGGCCTATGCTTCAGTGCTGATTCGGGCATCCGCGACCTGGGGGACCACCAGCGATGACGCAACCACCGACGCCGGGTGGCTGGCCGCCGCCACGACCGGTCGGGCCACCTCCGGTGTCCGCGCCGCTGCACCCCCAGCAGGCGTCCCCCGCCCAGTTCCAGCCCCACCAGCAGCCCCACCAGCAACCCGGTCAGCAGCCCTGGCCGCCGCAAGCCCCGCAGCAGACCGCGCAGCAGCCCTGGCCGCAGCAGCAGCCCCCGCAGCAGCAGTGGCCCCCACCGCCCCCCGTCGCGCCCCAGCCGCCACCCGCGCACTGGGGGCCGCCGCCCGCCGCGCCCGGCTGGGGGCCGCCGGGGTTCCAGCCCTACCCCCTGCTGCCGCGCAGGCGGAACAACGGGCCGCTGGTGGCGGGCGTGATCATCGGCGTGGTGGTGCTGGGCATCGCCGCGATCGGCGTGATCACCGCGGCCACCGCGACCAAGCGGATCAACGACTCCGCGTACTCCGGCTACTCGTCCTACAGCTACAGCCCCCCGCCGACCACCACCAGCCGGACGACGACCACCACGACCAGCCGCAGCGCCGAGCGCCCCAGCAGCTCCCCGCCCACCAGCACCAGCACCTCCGCGCGGCCCAGCCCCCGGTCGGTGATCGCCCTGGGCGACAACCCCATCCACGCCGCGGGCCTGGGCGCGTTCGACATCCAGGGCTGCCCGCTGCCCGGCATGGACTACACCCCCTCGGGCCAGGACCGGTTCCTGCGCGCGGCGCTGCCGTGCATCGAGCGGATGTGGCAGCCCTCGCTGGAGCGGGCCAACCTGCCCTACCAGCCGGTCGAGCTGGTCATGGTGACCTCGCAGATCACCAACCCGTGCGGCTCGATGGGCCCGGACCGCACCGCGATGTACTGCGACGGCACCATCTACTGGACGCCCGAGCACTACGCCCGCGAGCAGGGGGCGGCCAACCCCAACCACCCCGGCAAGTACCTCGGGCAGCTGGCCCACGAGTACGGCCACCACGTCCAGTGGCTGTCGGGCATCCTGCGGGCCACCGGCCAGGCCCAGTACGACAAGGGCGGCTGGGACACCCCCGAGGGCCTGGACATCAACCGCCGCAAGGAGTTGCAGGCGACCTGCTTCGGCGGCATGACGCTGGCGCCGCTGTCGCACGGCGCGGTGCCCTCGGACGTGATCTCGGTGGCGCTGATGGACGCGGGCAACCGCGGCGACTACCCGCAGTACCCCACCCGCGACCACGGCGCGCCCGAGCGCAACGCCGCCTGGGTCAACCACGGTTTCAAGACCAACGAGACCAGCGCGTGCAACACTTGGCTGGCCAGCGCGGCCGACGTCAGCTGAGCGGTGTTTCAACAGGACTGAGAAGCGGGAACCCCCGGCAGGCCCGCGCGCACGGAGTCACCGACACCCGGTCGCGGCCACACCAGGACACGACCCAGCCCACCGGGAGGAACGTGCACACGCCCGAGGCGCCCAAGAACAACCCGGTCGTGCTCGTCGCCGTGTTCACCGCGGTCGCGCTGTCCGTGCTGAGCCTGGGCCTGGTCGACCAGGTCGACGCGGGCCGCCGGGTGGCGGGCCGGGCGGTGCCCGCCGCGAGCGCGCCGGTCCAGACGGGCGAGATCAGGGCGGCCGAGGCCCAGCGCCCCCGCGCGGTGCACCGGCTGGCCGACCACCCGCTGCTCACCTCGGGCGCGCGGCTGGCGCCGGTGACGTGCGCGCTGCCCGAGTTCGGCACCTCGGACGCGCAGCTGGCGGCCTACTACCGGGCCGGGGCCGCGTGCCTGGACCAGGCGTGGGAACCGGTGCTGGCGGTCGGGAACCTGCCGTTCGAGCCGCCCACCCTGGACACCTCCCCGGAGCTGGGCCCCGGCCCGTGCGGGGTCGCGCCCGCGCAGAGCGAGGCGGTGGCCTACTACTGCGGTCGCAACCGCACCATCTACATGCCGACCTCGCGGCTGCGCGACAACGGCGGCGGCCACCGGCCGGAGTCCCACCTGGCGACCCTGGCGCACGAGTACGGCCACCACGTGCAGTCGGTGTCCGGGATGCTGCGCGCGGCCGACACCCGCATCCTCGACGCGGGCGAGCAGACCCCCGCCGGGCTGGAGATGTCGCGGCGGGTCGAGCTGCAGGCCAACTGCTTCGCCGGGCTGTTCCTGGCCGCCGCGGCCGGGCGGGGCTCGATCACCAGGGCCCTGGCCGAGAACGCCGCGGCGGACTTCCGCTACGCGGTGGAGGAGGCGCCGGAGAAGAACGCCCACGGGTCGCCCCGCAACCAGGAGAAGTGGGCGGGCAGCGGCTTCTCGGACGGCACCACGGCCTCCTGCAACACCTACGCGGCCACCGTGGAAGCCGTGCGCTGACGCCGCAGGAGCAGGTAGGTGTAGAGGCCGCCCGCCAGGCCGCTCAGGCACATGAGCATCGCCGTGAGCCTGGTCCCGAACGGCAGGTCGTCGGACATGGTGCCCGCCGCCTGCACCAGGAACTCGCCGCTGGTGTCGGCGGGCACGACGACCTCCACCACCTCGTTCACCGAGTGCCCGCAGCCGTCCAGCCGGGCCCGCCTGGTCTGCTCGCCCACCTTGAGCTCCACCCGGTCGTAGGCGTCGCCGCCGCCGCACGAGGCGGGCTCGACCACGGTCGCGGTCGCCCGCTGCGCCGGGGCGGGCGCGGGCGGCCACCACAGCGCGACCGCCGCCCCGACCGCCGCCAGCGCCACGACCAGCGCGATCAGGGCCCACCGCACGGGAGCTGCGCCAACCGCCACAGCGTGGATGGTGACAGACGGCGGCCGGGGTTGTCGTGCCGGCCTGAGCGAACCCCGAAGGACCGCGCCGAGGACCGGGACGGGCCGCCGGAGCGGCCCCAGAATGGGCGGGTGCCGACTGCTGCCAGGGTGCTGGTGATCGAGGACGCGGAGGCGATCGCCGCCGCGGTGGGCTCCGCGCTGCGGGAGGCGGGCTACCGGGTCCTGCTCCGCCCGGACGGCCGCGACCTGGAGGCCGAGCTGGTCCGGTTCCGCCCGGACCTGGTGGTGCTGGACGTGATGCTGCCAGGCCGGGATGGGTTCGCGCTGCTGGAGGTGGTCCGGCGGGCCTGCGACGCGGGCGTGGTGATGCTGACCGCGCGCGACGGCGTGGCCGACCGGCTGCGCGGGCTGGACCGGGGCGCGGACGACTACCTGGGCAAGCCGTTCGCGCTGGCCGAGCTGGTGGCGCGGGTGAGCGCGGTGCTGCGCAGGCTGGGGCGGACGCCGTCCACGGTGCGGGTCGGCGACCTGGTGGTGGACGCGGACTCGGCGGTGGTGCTGCGCGGCGGCGTGCCGGTCGAGCTGACCGCGACCGAGCTGCGACTGCTGCGCTACCTGGCCTCGCAGCGCGGCCGGGTGGTCGGCAAGGCGCGCATCCTCACCGCGGTGTGGGGCTACGAGGACTACGACCCGAACCTGGTGGAGGTGCACGTCAGCGCGCTGCGCCGGAAGCTGGAGGAGCACGGGCCCCGGCTGCTGCACACCGTGCGCGGGCTGGGCTACGTGCTGCGGGCGGAGGACGCGTGAGGCTGCGCACGGTCTCGCTGCGCCGCCGGGTCACCCTGGCCGCGCTGGGCGTGGTGGCGGCGGTGCTGGTCGGGCTGGTGATCGGGGTGGACGCGCTGTTCGCCACCCAGTCGCAGCACGACCTGGACCAGGTGATGGCGGAGAAGGCCAGGGTGGCGCAGCAGCTGGCCAAGCAGCGCGTGCGCGGCCAGGAGCTGGTCAACCGGCTGGAGAACCGCGGTGTGCGGGTGCGCCTGGTGACGGCGGACGGGCAGAGCTACGGGCGCGCGCCGGAGGGGACGCGGCGGGAGGTCGCCCAGGAGCTGCCGAACGGCGCGGTGATCACCTTCTACGGCGACACCTCCGTGCTCACCGAGGCCCAGTCCCGGCTGCGGCGGCTGCTGCTGCTGACCGCGCTGGCGGCCCTGGTGGTGACGGCTTTGGCGCTGGTCGGCGTGGTGCGGCGGGCGCTGGCCCCGCTGGACGAGATGACCGGCCTGGCCCGGTCGATCGCCGCGGGCGGGCGCGGCGCGCGGCTGGCCCCGGCGCGCACCGACACCGAGCTGGGGCGCACCGCGGCGGCGTTCGACGACATGCTGGACTCGCTGGAGGGCTCGGAGGCGCGCACCCGGCGGTTCGTCGCCGACGCCGCGCACGAGCTGCGCACGCCCGTGGCCGGTGTGCGGGCGGTGGCCGAGGCGCTGGTGCACAGCTCCGGGGTCGAGGAGCGGGAGCGGCTGAACCTGCTGCTGGTGCGGGAGGCGCGGCGGGCCGGGCGGCTGGTGGACGACCTGCTCGACCTGGCCAGGATAGACGCCGGGCTGCGGCTGCGGCGGGAGCCGGTCGACCTGCTGGAGCTGGCCGAGGCGGAGGCGGCCCGGACCCGCGTGCTGGCCCCCTGGCTGGACGTCGCGGTCTCCGGGACGCCCGCGGTGGTGTCGGGCGACCCGGAGCGGCTGGCGCAGGTGCTGGCCAACCTGTGCGACAACGCGCGGCAGGCGGTGGGCCCGTCCGGGCGGGTCCGGCTGACCACGTCGACCTCGGCGACCTCGGCCGTGCTGGTGGTGACCGACGACGGGCCGGGGGTGCCCGAGGCCGAGCGGGAGCGGGTCTTCGACCGGCTGGTGCGGTTGGACGAGGCGCGCGACCGGCGGCGCGGCGGCGCGGGGCTGGGGCTGTCGATCGCGCGCGGGGTGGTGCGGGCGCACGGCGGCGAGCTGTCCTGCGTGCCGCCGGACGACGGGCGGGGCGCGGCGTTCCGGGTGGTGCTCCCGCCCGCCTGAGTCGGGGTCACGCGGGCAGGCGGCGCAGCGCGAGGACGTTGTCGACCAGCACGCCGGTCTGCCCGTCGGGGCCGGTGCCCTGCCTGCGCGGCGAGCCCATGCGCTCGGTGCGCCACCGGGCGTCGTCCAGGCCGATGCCTGCCAGCGTCTCCTCCGGCGTGGGGAAGCGCACGTCCAGGTTCGGCGACCACGGGGGCGGCGCGCCGTGGTCGACGACCAGCAGCAGGCCCCCCGGCCGCACCGCGTCCGCCGCCCGGCGCAGCGCCTCGGCTCGGGGGAAGTCCACCGGCGACTGCAGGTACTGCGCGGACACCAGGTCGAAGGCGCCCTGGGGAAAGGTGTGCGCCAGGTCGTGGCGCTCGAAGCGGATCTCCACGCCCGCTTCGGCGGCGTGGGCCTCGGCCCGCGCCAGCGCGGTGGCGGAGACGTCGACCGCGGTGACCCGCCAGCCCCGGCGGGCCAGCCACACCGCGTCGCCGCCCTCGCCGCAGCCCAGGTCCAGCGCCGCACCGGTGGGCAGCCCGTCGGCCACGTCGGTCAGCACCGGGTTGGCCCGGCCGCTCCACAGCCGCCGCCGGGTGTTGTAGTGCGCTTCCCAGTACTGCTCCGACTCGCTCAGGCCGTGCCTGCGGTCGCCCATGACGCGCTCGCAGTTCTCCGCTTCGGCCTGCGCCGAGAAGATCTCGTGCATCGGTCCTCCCTGGTCATCGGTGCTGCCCCGATGCTGCGCCGGAGTTCGCGGGGTTGACAAGAAATGTTGCCGAGGTGGCAACATGGAGGGGTGACCGAGGAAGCGAACCCCGTCCTGGACGCGGTGGGCCCCCGGCTGCGGGCGCTGCGCCGCAAGCGGGAGCTGACCCTGGCCGAGCTGTCCGCCGCCACCGGCGTCTCGGTGAGCACCCTGTCCCGCCTGGAGTCCGGCGAGCGGCGGCCGACCCTGGAGCTGCTGCTGCCGCTCGCGCGGGTGCACCAGGTGACGCTGGACGAGCTGGTGGGGGCCCCGGAGACGGGCGACCCGCGCGTCCACGCCCGCCCCATGGTCCGCAACGGCGTCACCTACCTGCCGCTGACCCGGCGGCCCGGCGGGGTGCAGGCGTACAAGATGATCTACCCGCCGGGCACGCCCAGCCGGGAACCCGAGCAGAAGGTGCACGAGGGGCACGAGTGGTTCTACGTGCTGTCCGGGCGGCTGCGACTGCTGCTCGGACAGCACGACGTGATGCTGGGCCCCGGCGAGGCGGCCGAGTTCGACACCCGCACGCCGCACTGGTTCGGCAACCCCGGACCGGGACCGCTGGAGATCCTGAGCCTGTTCGGCCCGCAGGGCGAGCGGCAGCACGTCCGCGCCAGGGCCTGAACGCTCGGTTCGCGGGTCAGTCCTTGGACTCCCTGGAGTCCTTGGGCGGGGTCACCTTCTTGACGTAGAGCAGGCGGTCGCCCGCCTCCACCGCGTCGGCCTCGGGGGCGTCCACCCGGTACAGCACGCCGTCGCGCACCACGCCCAGCACGATGTCGGGCAGGTGCCGGGGCGAGCCGCCCACCTCGGAGCGCTCCACGTCGCGCTCGGCGATGGCCAGGCCCGAGTCGGGGGTGAGCAGGTCCTCCACCATGTTCACCACGGTCGGCGTGGCGGTGGCCATGCCCAGCAGGCGGCCCGCCGTCTCGCTGGAGACCACCACCGAGTCCGCGCCGGACTGGCGCAGCAGGTGCTCGTTCTCGCGCTCCCGCACCGACGCCACGATCTGCGCCTTGGGCGCCAGCTCGCGCGCGGTCAGCGTGACCAGCACGGCCGTGTCGTCGCGGTTGGCCGCCACGACCACCGCGCGGGCGCGCGGCACGCCCGCCACCCGCAGCACGTCGTTGCTGGTGCCGGTGCCGTGCACGGTGACCAGCCCGATCGCGGACGCGGCGTCCAGGGACTCCTGGGAGGTGTCCACCACGACCACCGAGCCGGGGTCGACCCCGTCGCCGAGCAGCGCGCTGACCGCGGAGCGGCCCTTGGTGCCGTACCCGATGACGACCACGTGGTCCCGCACCTTGGTCCTCCACTTCTGGATGCGCAGCGCCTGCCGGGAGCGCTCGGTGAGCACTTCGAGGGTCGTGCCGACCAGGACGATCAGGAACAGCACCCGCAGCGGGGTGATCACCAGCACGTTCACCAGCCTGGCCGAGGAGCTGGCGGGGGTGATGTCGCCGTAGCCCGTGGTCGACAGGGACACGGTGGCGTAGTAGACCGCGTCCAGCAGCGACAGGCCGTCGTTGTTGACGTCGCGGTAGCCGTCGCGGTCGAGGTAGACGATGAGCACGGCGGCGACCAGCGCCGTGGTCGCCCCGATGACCCGCTTGAGGATGGCCCGGACGGGGCTCTGCACCGTGTCGGGCATCCGGATGACGCCGACCAGCGAGTGCCCCGGCCGCTCGGTGAGCGTCTCGCCGGGGTGGTTCTTCCGGATCATCGCAGCCTCTCGGGCAGCAGCCGCCACAGCCGCGCCGCGGCCTCGGCCCCGCGCAGCAGCAGGGGCACCACGACGCGCTCGTTGGGCGCGTGGATGCGGTCGTCCGGCAGCGTCGCGCCGAGGTAGACCACCGGGACGCCGAGCCAGCCGTGCAGCAGCGCCGCCGGGCCGGAGCCGCCGGTGCGGCTGTAGCGGACCGGCTGGTCGAACGCGGCTTCCAGGGCGTCGCGGACCGCGCCGACCGCCGGGTGGGACACGTCCACCGCGTAGGGCGGGGCGCCGTCGCCCGCGGCGATCACCTCGGACCGCACGCCGTCGGGGGTGTGCGCGGCGACGAACTCGCGCAGCGCGTCGGCGATCCGCTCGGGGTCCTGGTCGGGCACCAGGCGGAAGGACAGCTTCACCGACGCGCTCGCGGGCACGATGGTCTTCAGGCCCGGCCCGGTGTAGCCGCCGAAGATGCCGTTGACCTCGGCGGTCGGCCGCACCCACACCCGTTCCAGGGTGGACCAGCCCGCCTCGCCCGCGAGCACCTGCGCGCCGCCGGAGTTGGCCAGCCACACCGCCTCGTCGAAGGGCAGCGCGGCGTAGTCGGCGCGCTCCCGCTCGGTCGGCTCGACCACGTCGGCGTAGAAGTCGCGCAACCGGACGCGGCCCTCGTCGTCGTGCAGCGCGGCCACCAGCCGGGCCAGCGCGGTGGCCGGGTTGGGCACGCTGCCGCCCGCGCGGCCGGAGTGCACGTCGGAGCCGCCGCCGGTGAACACCACCTCGGCGCCGTAGACGCCGCGCTGCCCGGTGCACACGGTCGGCGCGTCGCGCGAGTACAGCGGCGTGTCGCTGAACACCACCAGGTCGCACGCCAGCTCGTCGCGGTGCTCGTCGAGCAGCTTGGTGATGTGCGGGGAGCCGGACTCCTCCTCGCCCTCGACGAACAGCTTGATGGTCACCGCGGGCGCGCTCGCGCCGGTCGCCGCCAGGTGCGCCTTGACGCCCAGCAGGTGCATGGCGACCTGGCCCTTGTCGTCGCTGGCGCCTCGGCCGAACAGCTCCTCGCCGACCAGGGCGGGCTCGAACGGCGGGTGCCGCCACAGCTCCACCGGGTCGACCGGCTGCACGTCGTGGTGGCCGTAGACCAGCACGGTCGGCGCGTCCGGGTCGGCGGCGGGCCAGCAGGCGTAGACCGCGGGCAGCGCGGGGCCGGAGTCCCAGACGCGCACGTCGGGCCAGCCGTCGGCGCGCAGGGTGTCGGCCAGCCAGCGCGCGGACCTGGCCACGTCGCCGTGGTGGGCCGGGTCGGCGCCGATGGACGGGATGGTCAGCCAGTCGCGCAGGCCCGCCACGAAGTCGTCGGCCAGCGCGGCGACCGCCGTCCGCTCGGGACGGTCGGGATGTTCGGGATCACCGCTCACGGTGCGCGAGGATAGCCCTGGGGGCGTGCGGGCGGCGGGGGCATGACAGGGTGGGTCGCATGCAACCCACTCGGTCCCGCGCCCCGGCGGCCCTCGCGCTGGCCGGGTTGCTCGGCGTGGCGGGCGTGACGCACTTCGCCAGGCCGAGGCCGTACGACTCGATCGTGCCGCGGTCGCTGCCGGGCGGGCCCCGCGCCTGGACCTACGCGTCGGGGGCGGCGGAGCTGGCGCTGGCCGCCGCGGTGGTCGCGCCGCGCACGCGCGGGCTGGGCGGGCTGCTGGCGGCCTGGTTCTTCGTGGCCGTCTTCCCGGCGAACGTGAAGATGGCGCGCGACTTCCGCCACAAGTCGGCCAAGGCGCGGGCGATCGCGTACGGCAGGCTGCCGCTGCAGGTTCCGCTGGTCCTGTGGGCGCTGAGGGTCCGCCGCGACGCCTGACCGATGACGCTGCGCGCCGGGGTGAACACCCTGCGCGAACCTAACACTGTTGTTGACCCCACAACCAGCTCTAGGATGCCCGAGTGCAACCGCTCCTCCACCACGCCGCGACGGCACTGGGCTGGCAGGGCATCGTCGTCCCCGACGTCGCCGTGCTGGGCCACCAGGTCTCCGCGGTCGTGCGGGTCCGCACCGACGTGCACGAGTGGCGCAGCGCGAACGGCTGGCCCCCGCACGCGGACCCGTCCTGGTTCCGCTCGTGGTTCGAGCCGAACGCGCACGACCGGCTGCCGGTGGCCGCGGTCGACCTGGTCGGCGTGCTGGTCGGCGAGTCGACGGTGGACCGGGCGCTGCAGTCGTGCGGGACGCTGATGACGCTGGCCCCGTGCTCGGTGGTGCTGCCCGCGCCGCAGGGCTCGTCGTGGCCGCTGATCGAGCTGGACTACTACGGCATCGGCGTGGTGTCGGT
>NZ_BMRG01000006.1:249341-250403 GCF_014648515.1 Saccharothrix coeruleofusca | reverse complement strand
GGACGGCGCGGGCGCGGCCGAGCTGCTGGTGCCGCCGGAGGACCGGTCGACCGAGTTCGGCCCGTCGCTGTTCGGCCGCTGGCTGCTGGAGGTCCTCTACGAGCGGGTCCTCAAGGGAGTCCCGCACCAGGCGGGCGTGACCACCTAGGGCGCGCGGCCGACCAGGCCGCGCAGCACCGCGGCGGTGGTCGACCGGGCCAGTTCGGGGCCGATCTCGCCACGGGCGGCGGCTTGGCCCAGCGCGTCCGCCGCGCCCAGGAACGCGATCGCCGCCGCCTCGTCCAGGTCGGCGTCGGCGTCGGCCTCGTGGATGGCCCGGCGGCACAGGTCCAGGTAGTGCCGCTCGGACTCCCGCCTGGCCCGCTCCAGCTCCGGCGTGCCGACCAGCGCGGCCAGCACCCCGCCGAGCTCGACGCCCTGGGAGACCGCGCACGCCACGTGCGCCGCCGCGATCGCCTCGACCCGCTGCCGCACGTCCGGCGGGGTGCGCTCCAGCGCGGCGCGCAGGTCGGCGATCTGCCTCCGGTCGAAGTCCTCGTACAGCGAGAGCAGCAGCGCCGCGCGCGACGGGAAGTGGTCGTAGACCACCGGTTTGGAGATCCCCGCCCGCTCCGCCAGTCGCCCGAGGGTGAGCGCGTCCGCGCCTTCGGTGGCGATCACGTCGCGGGCCACGCCGACGAGTTGGGCACGCCGGTCCGCGCTGGAAAGCCTTCGCCCGCTCATCCTCGGAGTCTCCCATCAAGCGTAAGCTACGGTTAGTAGGTTATCCCATCAGGTGAACGGAGCTGTCCATGCACGCCCTGCTGGTCGTCGCCCACCCCGAGCCCCGCTCCCTCACGCACCACGTCGTCGACCGGCTCAAGGCGGCGCTGCACCCCGTGCCGACCGAGGTGGCCGACCTGGCCGCAGAGGGGTTCGACCCCCGCTTCACCCTGGCCGACCGCCGCTCCTACCAGGAGGGCGCCCCCTACCCGCCCGAGATCGCCGCCGAGCACCGCCGCCTGGACCGCGCCACCGACCTCGTGCTGGTCTTCCCGGTGTACTGGTGGTCGATGCCCGCGC
>NZ_BMRG01000006.1:231202-249300 GCF_014648515.1 Saccharothrix coeruleofusca | reverse complement strand
TGCTGAAGGGCTGGATCGACCGCGTCTTCATCAACGGCTGGGCCTTCGAGCACTCCCCGGCCACAGGCCTGCGGCCGAAGCTCCAAGCGCTCACCACGCACCTGCTGCCCATCGCGGGCGACGACCACGGCTCGTACGAGCGCCACGGGTACGAGAAGGCGCTGCGGACGCAGATCGAGCACGGGATCATCGACTACTGCGGCAGCAGGCGCGGCGCCACGGCGTTCATCCACGAGTCCGAGCAGGACTCCCCCGAGGCCACGGCGCGTCGCGTCGACCGCGCGGTGCGGGTCGTCAGCGAAGCCGTCCACGCGCGCCTGACCGTCGGGTAGCGGGTCAGAGCTGGTTCGCGCCCCCGTCCACGTAGAGGTTGGCGCCCAGCACGAAGCTGCTGTCGGCGGAGGCGAGGAAGGCCACCGCGGCGGCCACCTCCTCCGGACGCCCCATCCGGCCGATCGGCACCTCGGCGCCCTGCTTGGCCTTGTAGGCCGCCGCGTTCTCCTCGCCCACCAACTCGGTGACCCCCGAGGTGTCGATCGGCCCCGGCGAGACGGCGTTGACCCGGACGCCCCGGTCCTTGAGCTCGTTGGCCCAGGTCCGCACGAAGGACCGCAGGGCGGCCTTGGACGCCGCGTACGCGCCGAACGCCGCCGCGCCCTTGTCGACGGTGGTGGAGGCGTTCACGATCACCGACGCGCCCTCGTTGAGCAGCGGCAGCGCCTTCTGCACGGTGAACACCGTGCCCCGGACGTTGACGCCGAAGACCCGGTCGAAGTCCTCCCCGGTGAGCTGCTCCAGCGTCGCGAACGACGCGGTGGCCGCGTTGGCGAACAGCACGTCCAGGCCCCGCCCCCGGTCGCGGACCGCGTCGTAGAGCCGGTCGAGGTCGGCCGGGTCGGTGATGTCACCGGGCACGGCGGTGACCGCCGGGCCGATGAGCTCGGCGGCCTCCTCCAGCTCGGCCTCGCGCCTGCCGGTGATGAACACGTGCGCGCCCTCGGCGACCAGTCGCGCGGCGGTGGCCCGGCCGATCCCCCGCGTGCCGCCGCCGGTGACGACGGCCGTCTTGCCTGCCAGCTTTCCCATTCCGACCTCCGCATTGTTCGGTACCGAACGGTACTGAAGTTGACCGTACCAGTTCCAGACCGGCCGGTACCGAAGGGGTAGGATGGGTGCCGTGGACGTCACGCGGAAGAGCGCGCTCGGCAGGCCGAGGAGCTTCGACGCCGACGAAGCCCTGGGGCGGGCCATGGTGGTCTTCTGGGAGCAGGGCTACGAAGGCGCCAGCCTGACCGACCTGACCAGCGCCATGGGCATCACCAAGACGAGCATGTACGCGGCCTTCGGCAACAAGGAGGAGCTGTTCCGGAAAGCCCTGCGGCGCTACGCCGAAGGCCCCGCCTCCTACGTGGCCGAGGCGCTGGCGCGGCCGACCGCCCTGGAGGTGGTCGAGGCGTTCCTCACCGGCGCGGTCGAGACCAGCACGCGCCCCGGCTGCCCCGCCGGGTGCCTGAGCGTCCAGGGCTCGCTGGCCGCCGGTGAAGCCGGGCGGCCCGCCCGCGACGTGCTGATCGCCTGGCGCGAGGAGTGCCGCGCCTACCTGCGCGACCGGTTCCGGCGAGCCGTCGACGAAGGCGACCTGCCTCCGGATACCGATCCGGAGCTGCTCGCCCGGTACGTCATGACCGTGGCGAACGGCATCGCCGTGCAAGCAGCGGGCGGCGCGGGCCGCGACGAGCTCCGGCAGGTCGCCGACCTGGCCATGCGGAACTGGCAGCCGGTGCGGTAGCCGCCGGTGTGGCAGCCGCCGGTGTGGCGGCGGGGATCAGGTCGGCACCGAGCGGATCAGGGCGCGCAGGCCGTCGGCGTCGAGCAGGTCCGCCGGGCGCAGCGTGAACCCGTGCCGCACGTAGTGGAACGCGGCCCGCACCTTCTCCACCGGCGAGCCGGACAACGCGGCCCACGCCAGCCGGTAGGCGGCCAGCTGCACCGACAGCGCGGGCAGCCGATCCTCGTCCGGCACCCGGCCGGTCTTCCAGTCCACCACCGTCCACCCGCCGTCCGGGTCGGCGAACACCGCGTCCATCCGCCCGCGCACCGCGACCCCGTCCACCTCGGCCTCGAACGACACCTCGACGTCGTGCGGCGCGCGGTCGCCCCACTCGCTGGCCAGGAACGCCTCCTGCAACCGGCCCAGCTCGGAGTCCGGCGCGGCGTCCTCGTCGGCCGCGCCGGGCAGCTCGTCCAGATCCAGCAGCCGGGCCATCCCGAACCGCTGCTCCAGCCAGGTGTGGAACGCCGTGCCGCGACGCGCCAGCGGGTTCGGCGGGAACGGCAGCGGCCTGCGCAGCCCGCGCGCCAACCGCTCCGGGTCGGCGGCCAGCTCCACCAGCTGGCTCACCGACAGGTGCTCGGGCAGCACGACCCGCTCCCGGCGGTCCGCGGCGGCGGCCCGCTCGGCCAGCAGGACCTCCACGTCCCGCGCCCAGCCCTCGGGGTCCTCGTCCTCCTCGGCGGGCTCGGCCGGGCCGGGCTCCTCCGGCTCGGGGGGCAGCCAGTCGTCCGGCTCGTCGGGCTCCTCGGGGGGCGGCACGTCGTACTCGTCCGGCGGTTCCGGCGGCAGCTCCGCGTAGTCCGCCACGGCGGGCTCCGCCTGCCCCTCGGCCCGCTCCTCCGCGGCGTCTTTCGCGGCGAGGTGGCGCTCCAGCGCCGCCAGCACCAGCTCCGCCCCCTCGGTCACCGCGTCCCGCCGCTTGCCCAGCGGGTCGGCAGGCCACTCGGCCGTCTTCACCCGCGAGGCCAGCGGGTTCGGCTCGTCCTCGGCGGGCGGCGGGGCCCAGTGGGCGATGTCGGCGGGCGGGTGCTCGGCGGCCAGCACGGTCTCCCGCAGCTCGGTCAGGAACGCCGACGGCCCCTTGGGCCGGTCACCGGTCTCGGCCCACCAGTGACCGGACACCAGCAGGCTGTGCTCGGACCGGGTCAGCGCCACGTACAGCAGCCGCCGCTCCTCCACCAGCCGCCGCTCCTCGAACTCCTCGGCGTGCAGGTCCAGCGCCCGCTCGACCTCCTTGCGGTCGCTGCCGCCGGGGATGCGCAGCTTGGGCAGGTCCGCCGCGTCGCCGCGCAGGTCGGCGGGCAGCTCGGTGACCGACTTGAGCCAGGAGGAGGACTTCTTCCGGCCGGGGAACACGTCCCTGACCACGTGCGGCAGCGCCACGATGTGCCACTCCAGCCCCTTGGCCGAGTGCATGGTCAGCACCTGGACCCGGTTCTCGGCCACCTCGACCTCGCCCGGCTCCAGCCCGTCTTCGGCCTGCTCGGCGGTGTGCAGGTAGTCCAGCAGCGCGGGCAGCGTCGCCGACGGGCTGGCCGCGGCGAAGTCCGACACCACGTCGGCGAACGCGTCCAGGTGCGCGCGGCCCACCCCGCCCGGCCGCGCCAGCGCCTCGATGTCCAGCAGCAGCGTGCGCTCCACGTCCGCCACCAGCTCCGGCAGCGGCTGCTCCAGCCTGCGCCGCAGCGCCGCCAGCTCGGCCCCCAGCCGCCGGATGCGGCGGTAGCCCTCGGCGGAGTAGGCGGTCGGGTCGCCGGGGTCGTCCAGCGCGTCGGCCAGGCCCGCCTGGTCGGCGTGCTCACCGGGCAGCGCGTCGGCCAGCACCGCCAGCGGGTCGTCGGCCACCGCCTGCCTGCTCGGCGCGCCCGCCAGCTCGCGGGCCCGCTGCCACAGCGCGGCCAGGTCGTAGGCGGCGACCCGCCAGCGCGAACCGGTCAGCAGCCGCGCGGCGGCGGTGCCCGCCAGCGGGTCGACCAGCACGCGCAGTGCGCTGACCAGGTCCCGCACCTCCGGCTCGTTGAGCAGCCCGCCCAGGCCCACCACCTCGACCGGCAGCCCGCGGTCGCGCAGCACCGCCGCGATGGCCGTCATGTCCGAGCGCCGCCGCACCAGCACCGCCGCCGTGGGCGGCTCGTCGCTGGTCTCCAGGTGCGCCTCCCACTGCCCGGCCACCATGTCCGCCAGCCACTCCAGCTCCTGGCGCACGTCGGAGAACAGCGCGATGCGCACGTCACCCGGCCCCGCGCCGTCCCGCGCGCGCAGCTCCTCCACGTCCAGCCCGGCCGCGCGCAGCGGCGCGGACACCGCGTTGGCCAGCGCCAGCACCTCCGGCGGGTTGCGGAAGCTGGTCAGCAGCCCGTACTTGCGGGCGGGCGGGAAGTCCTGCACGAACCGGGGCAGGTTGGCCGCGCTCGCGCCGCGCCAGCCGTAGATCGCCTGGGCCGGGTCGCCCACCGAGGTCACCGGCATCGGCTCGCCCCGCCCGAACAGCGACCGCAGCAGCACGCGCTGCGCGTGCCCGGTGTCCTGGTACTCGTCGAGCAGCACCGCGCCGTAGCGCTCCCGCTCGCCCTGCGCGACCTCCGGGTACTCCGCGGCCAGCCGCGCGGCCAGGCTCATCTGGTCGGCGAAGTCCATCGCCGCCTCGCGCCGCTTGCGCGCCTGGTACGCCTCCAGCAGCGGCAGCAGGTTCACCCGCAGCCGCTGCGCGGCGACGATCTCGCGCAGCTTCTCCGGCAGGGCGTCGCGCTGCCGCGCGGTGCGGGGCGCGGACTCGATGGTCCTGGTCAGCCACTCGGCGTGCGCGCGCAGCGCGGCGGGCTCGACCAGGTGCTCCCCCAGCTCGCCCGCGATGGCCAGCAGGTAGCCGGTGACCGTGGCCGGGACCTTGTCGGTCTCGATGTCCTCCACCCACGTCGACACCACCCGGTGGGCCAGCTGCCAGGCCGCGGTCTCGGTCAGCAGCCGCACCCCCGGCTCCACCGGCAGCCGCAACCCGTGCTCGCCGACCAGCCGCCCGGCGTAGGCGTGGTAGGTCAGGATCACCGGTTCGGTGGTCAGCACCGCGGCGCGGCGCTCACCGCTGGGGTCCAGCCGGTCCAGCAGCGCCGACCCGGCCAGCCTGCGCAACCGCGCCCGCACCCGCTCGGCGAGCTGCCGGGCGGCCTTGCGGGTGAAGGTCAGGCCCAGCACCCGGTCGGGCGTGACGAACCCGTTGGCGACCAGGTAGACCACCCGCGCGGCCATCGTCTCGGTCTTGCCCGCCCCCGCCCCCGCGACGACCAGCGCGGGCGCGGCGGGCGCGGCCACCACGGCGGCCTGCTCGGGCGTGGGCCTGGGCAGCCCCAGCGCCTCGGCGACCTCGAAAGGGCTGGCCAGAGCCGCGGGCCCACCCGCCGTCCGCGCACCGCCCGCCGCAACCACGTCGAGCATTCTCCGTTGCCGCTCCGCGACGCCTTCGGCGACCCGCACACCGGCACTCACCGGTACCGGTCGATCACGCGCCGATCAGCGCGAGTCCGCCTCGACGCCGACCTTGACCCCGATCTTGATCCCGGCGACGAACGCCGTGCAGGAGGCGGGCGGGAACACCAGCGTCCCGCCCGCGCGGTTCTCGCTGTCGCGCACGCCGACCGCCTCGGTGCCACCACCAGTCCGACGCGCCGTCCTGGACGACTTCTCCCCTCACAAGCACCCGAACGTCCGCGCGTGGGCCGCGGCGAGCCGAAGACCGGCTTTGCCCCGACTCACCCATCCGCGCCTGGGCCGAGTACCCGGCCAAGGCCGCCTGACGGTCCGCTACCCCTGCGTCGGCTGTTGCCGGGGCGGTCCGGCGGGTAACCCTGGCGTTGCGGCCCGTCGGGAGCCTGCGCGGTCTTCGGCTCGCCCATCCCGTCCGGGCGACCCCCAGCACCCCGCTCCCCGGTTCCCTGACAGGCAGCTCACCAGGGAACCGGGCCGTGCTCGTCGAAGAAGCCGCCGGTCGGCCCGTCATCGGGCAGCGTGGCGAGCCGGACGACCACGGCCGCCCCGTCGGCCGCGGTGCGGGTGAGGCCGGGGAACGCGGTGGTGAAGTCGGTCGCGCACGGCCCCGGATCGGCGGCGTTGACCAGGATGTCGCGGCTGCGCAGTTCCTTGGCGTACTGCACGGTCAGCGAGTTGAGCGCGGTCTTGGACGGGACGTACGCGGCCAACGGGGGCCGGGTTGTGAAGTAGTCCTCGGGATCGGTCATCCGGGCGATGGAGCCCAGTCCACTGCTGACGTTGACGATCCGGGCGGCGGAGGAGCGGGCGAGCAGCGGCAGCATCGCGGTGGTCACGCTGATCACGCCGAACACGTTGGTCTCGAACACCTCGCGCACAGCGGGCAGTTCGGCACCGCTGGGGCTCTGCGCGGCGAGGTCGCCGGAGATGCCCGCGTTGTTGACCAGGATGTCCAGCCTGCCGAAGCGCTCCTCGATCCAGCGGGCGGCGGACAGGACGCTGGCGCGGTCGGTGACGTCCAGGGTGACCGGGTGCACCCGCGGGCCCAGGTCGGCTGCGGCTGCCGCACCGCGGCGCGGGTCCCGCGAGGCCAGCAGGACGTTCGCGCCGAGCGAGGCGAGCCGGGCCGCGACCTCGCGCCCGATGCCCTTGTTGGCACCGGTGACCAGGGCGATCGTGGTTTCTGTCATGCGTTCAGCTCACCACGGGGACGGCCGGGAGTTCCAACACCGACCAGGTGCGCGACGATACCGTGCGGGTATGGAAAGGCTGGAGGTCCGCGAGCTCGTCTACTTCACCGCTGTCGCCGAAGAACTGCACTTCGGTCGGGCGGCCGCCCGGCTGGGGATGACCCAACCGCCGCTCTCCCGCGCCATCCAGCAGCTCGAACGACGGCTGGGCGTAGCCCTGCTGGAACGTGGCAGTCGCCGGGTCGCGCTGACCGAGGCGGGGGCCGTCCTGCTCCGCGAGAGCCGTGCCGTGCTCGACGCCGCGTCGGCCGCGGCGCGCCGCACCCGGCGGGCAGGCCGCGCCGACCCGCGTCTGGTCCTGGTCATCAAGCCGGGCGGCGACGGTGGCCTGCTGCCCGCGATCCTCGACGCCTACCAGGCTGAGCCGGGTGCGCTGCCGGTCGAGCTGGTGTGCAGCTTCGGCGAGCGTGAGATCCTCCTGCGGGAGGGCCGTGCCGACGCCGCCCTGCTCCACCGCCCCCGCCACGACCTCACCGGCCTGGACACCCAGGACCTCATGACCGAGACCCAACTCCTCGTGATGCCGAGTTCGCATCGCCTCGCGGGCCGTACCCGCGTCTGCCTGGACGACCTCGCCGGGGAGCCCCTGCCACGCTGGCCGGGCGCATCCGAGGGTGGCTCACACGGGCCCGAGGTCCACGACCTCGGGCAACTTCTCCACCTCATCGCCTTGGGCCGCATGGTCGCCGTCCTCCCCTCCTCCATCCGCGACCAGCTCCGCGCCGACCTGGTCGCCGTCCCAGTCGACGATGCCGAGCCGACCACGCTCGTCCTCGCCTGGCCCGAGCACGCCACCTCCCCGGCCCTGGCCGCCTTCGTCCGCGCGGCCGCCGCCGTGGCGGGCAAGGCGACGGGCCACGGCGGGTAGAGCGGGCAGACACGCGGGGTGGGAGGCGCCCTCGCCCATGCTCGCGGGCGCCGGACGGCGAACCGATTACGCGGTCGACAACCCGGGCCAGGCCACTGGTCACCGAGAGCTGCCGACGGTGCCGGGGTCCTCTCCTCCGACAGGTCGATGCGCGCCACGACCGAGAACGCGGAATCAGCCTTGAGGTTCGTCAACACCACCGAGGGAATCGAAGGACGCCCGGTGCGGACCGGGCGACAGCGGAACCCCGCTCGCCGGGACGCACCCCGGCGAGCGGGGCGGTCACTCGCTGACCTGGCGGCCCGCGGCGTGGATGGGGCACGAGGTGCGGGCCGGGCACCGGTCGCAGTCGCCGTTCTCCTCGGCCCGGTAGACCGGCCCGACGCTGGACCCGGCGGCGGCCTGCACCGCCTCCAGCCACACCCGCACGCCCTGCTCGTCCAGCGGCGCCTGCTCCAGCTCGGTCGCCCCGGTCTTCTTGTTCTCCTTGGCCACGTACAGCAGGCGCGCGCCGCCGGGATCGGTGCCCAGCCCGAGGTGGGTGAACCCGCCCAGCGCCGTCGCCAGCTGGTACACTGCGAGCTGCGGGTGCTGCCGCGCCTCCTCGCGGGTCACCGGGTTCTTGCCGGTCTTGATGTCCACCACCACCGGCCGCCCCTCGCGGTCGGTCTCCAGCCGGTCCACCCGGCCGCGCACGCGCAGCCAGGGGCTGCCGTCCCGCTTGGGCAGCTCCACCGAGATGTCGTGCTCCACGGCGACCTGGGTGAGCTGGTCGCGGCTGGCCGCCAGCCAGGTGAGGAACGTGTCGAGCATCCGCTCCACGCGCATCCGCTCGCGCCGGGAGAACCACGGCGCGCCCGCGTCCACCGCGGCCCACGCCTCCTCCAGCTTGACCCGCAGCTCCTTCTCGTTCGCGCCGCTGGCGGCGGCCTGCGCCAGCGCGTGCACGAGCGTGCCGGTGATCGAGGACAGCTCCGCCGGGTCCTGCCCGCCGTGCCGCTCCACCACCCACCGCAGCGGGCACTTCGACAGCACCTCCACTGTGGACGGTGACACGCTGACCGTGTGCTCCTCGGTCCACAGTGGATCGTCAGTGGTCACCGGGGCCAAGCCGTACCAGGAGTCCGGGTGCGCGCCGGGCACGCCCGCGGCGGCCAGGCGGGCCAGCTGCGCGGCCGCGCGCGACCGGCGGGACGCGGACTCGTCCGGGTCGCACACCACCCGCCGCAGCTCGCCCACCAGCTCGGCCAGCACCAGGCCGCGCTGCGGCGTGAAGGTCGGCCGCTCGGTCTCCACCGAGCCCAGGTCCTCCAGCTCGTCGAGGAACCGCGACGGCTGCTCGTCCTCCCCGCGCACCGCGCTGACCAGCAGCGCCCGCCGGGCCCGGCTGGCGGCGACCAGCAGCAGCCTGCGCTCCTCGGCCAGCAGCGGCGCGATCGCCGAGACGCGGTCGGCCGGACCCACCCCGGACACCACGTCCACCATCCGCTCCACGCCCAGCAGCGACCCGCGCAGCCGCAGGTCCGGCCAGCTGCCCTCCTGCACGCCGGGCACCGCCACCACGGTCCACTCGCGGCCCGCCGAGGCGTGCGCGGTCAGCACCGACACGGCCTCGCCGACCGGCGCCGACGCGGCCAGCGTGTCCCCCACGATCTGCTGCGCGGCCAGGTAGTCGGTGAACTCGGCCACGCCCGAGCCGGGCAGCCGGTCCACGTACTTGGCCGCCGCCTCGAACAGCCCGACGATCGCGTCCAGGTCCCGGTCGGCCTGCGTCCCGGCGGTGCCGCCCCTGGCCGACACCGCCGTCCAGCGCGACTCCAGGCCGGTGGCCCGCCACAGCTCCCAGAGCACCTGCTCGACGCTCAGGCCCTCGGCGATCGCCTCGCGCGCCTTGCGGATCAGGCCCGCGACGCGCCGCGCGGGCTGCGCCTCGGCGTCCTCCAGCGCGGCCAGCCTGTCCTCGGACTCCAGCACCTCGACCAGCAGCTCACCGCTGGAGCGGTCGCGCCCGGCGGCCATCTCCAGCCTGCGCAGGCCGCGCCGCAACCGGCGCAGCGCCAACGGGTCCGCGCCGCCCAGCGGCGACGACAGCAGCATCGCCGCGGTGTCCTCGTCCAGCGATCCCGGCACCGCCGCGCAGCGCAGCACCGCCAGGAACGGCACCACCGCGGGCTGCTGGGCCAGCGGCAGCTCGTCGGACAGCACCGCCACCGGCACGCCCGCGGCGAGCAGGGCGCGCTGCAGCACCGGCAGCGACCGGGTCGCCGACCGGGCCACCACGGCCATCTCCGACCACGGGATCTCGTCGATCAGGTGCGCGCGCCGCAGCTGGTCGGCCACCCAGGCGGCCTCCTGCGCGGCGGAGGCGAACACCCGCACCTGCACGCTGCCCCGCCCGGCGGCCTCGGCCACGTCGCGGGTGGGCGACGCGCCGGGCAGCCGGGCTGCCAGCCCGCGCACAGCGGTGCGCACCTCGGCGGTCATCCGGTGGCCCTGGGTGAGCACGACGGTGGGCCCGGAGGCGTCGGCCAGCAGGGACGGATCGGCCCCCCGGAAGGAGAACACCGCCTGGTCCGGATCACCCACCAGCAGGAACTCCTGCGCGGCGGAGCCGAGCACGCGGATCAGCGCGTGCTGCAACGGGTCCAGGTGCTGGGCGTCGTCGACGATCACGTGCCGCACCCGCCGCCGCTCGGACTCCAGCAGCTCCGGATCGGTCTCCAAGGCCAGCAGGGCGCTGCCGATCAGCTCGGCGGCGTCGTAGGCGGGAGCCACGCCCTGCGCGGCCAGCAGGGACACCTGCTCGTACTGCGCGCCGAAACCGCCCGCGGCGACCCACTCCGCGCGGCCGTGCTGCTCGCCCAGCTCGATCAGGTCCTCGGGGGCCAGGCCGCGCTCCGTGGCGCGCAGCAGCAGGTCCCTCAGCTCCGCGGCGAACCCCGGCAGCGGCAGCGCGGGCCGCAGCCGCTCCGGCCAGCCCCGCGCGCCGGAGTCCACGTCACCGGCCAGCAGCTCGCGCACCAGCACGTCCTGCTCCGGCCCGGACAGCAGCCGGGGCGCGGGCTCGCCCAGCAGCGCCGCCTGCGCGCGCAGCACCGCGAAGGCGTACGAGTGGACCGTGCGGACCAGCGGTTCGCGCACGGTGGGCAGCAGCTCGCCCTCGTCGTCGCGGCGGACCAGCCGGGTGATCCGGGCGCGCATCGCCTCGGCGGCACGCCGGTTGGCGATCAGCACCAGCACGCTCTCCGGGTCCGCGCCCCCGCGCAGCACCCGGTCCGCGACCACGTCCGCGATCAGCGTGGTCTTGCCGGTGCCCGGACCGCCCAGCACCCGCAGGAACCCGCCGGCGTGGTCCAGGACCCGCCGCGCGGCCGCGTCCCACTGCGGCCGGGGGCGGATCTCCGGCGGCCTGCGGATCAGAAGGGGGGTTCTGGTCGCTGCCACGCGGGGCATCGAACCATGCCGCCCGCTGCGGCGGCGTTCCGGCCACGTCGTGGAAAGCTGTGCGCGTGGACGAACAGTTGCACGAGATGGTCCGCGAGGTCGTGCGGTCGATCCCCCGTGGCCGGGTCGCCACCTACGGCGACGTGGCCGAGCTGGCCAAGGCCCCGTCACCCCGGCTGGTCGGACAGGTGCTCAACCAGGACGGCCACGACCTGCCGTGGCACCGGGTCCTCCGGGCCAACGGCACGTGCGCGCCGCACATCGCCGACGAGCAGCTCCAGCGCCTGCGCGAGGAGGGCGTCGTCGACGACGGCGGCAAGGTCGACCTGCGCACCTACCGGTGGGAGGAAGCGGTCAAGGAGCCCGCGGCGGAGCCTCCGGGCCTGTGGTGACGCGGGCCTGGACCTTGGTCACCTCGGCCTGGACCTCGGGGTCGCGGGTCAGCGCGGCGGCCAGCTTCAGCTGGGGCAGCGCCTCGGCGTGCCTGCTCTGCCTGCTCAGGGTGCGCCCGAGCAGCAGCCGGGCGTAGCCGTCGGAGGGGTCCAGCTCGACCAGCTCCCGCAGCACCGCCTCGGCCCGGCCCAGCGCGGCGGACTGGAAGTGCGCCAGCGCCAGCTCGGTCAGCACGGTGCGGTCCCCCGGCACGGCCTCGGCGGCCTCGGTGAGGTAGCGGGCGGCCCCGCTCGGGTCGCCCGCGGCCCGGAACCCCCGGCCGATGCGCAGCAGCTCCACGACGTCGGTCATGGCACTCTCCTCTCCTCCGCCGCCGCCGTCCTGACAGGCGGCACCCCTCTCAACCTAGTTGAACCCTCAACCATTCCCCGTCCCTTCGCGAGTCGAACACTCAGGTACCGCGAGTCGAACGCTCAGGTAGCGCGAGTTCGTCGTTGGGGTGCGTGGGGGTGCGCTCGCCGCGCGACAGGTCGCCAAGGACGGCGCTCGCGGGACCCGCTGCGCGCGCTCCGCGCGCCCCCCTGGTGCGTGGGCAAGTACTACCCGGCAGGGCTGGGAAGGGCGGTAACTACTACCCGAGGTGCGGCGGAAGCGCCGGTGAGGGCGCGACAGCGCGGGTCGGGGTGCGCGAATCGCGGGGGTGACACGCCCATGATCGGGTGGCACCGAGGGCGGGCGTGGCCGTCCTGAGCGTTGAATTCGGGGGTTCTGAGCGTTCGACTCGCGGGGGTCAGGCGACGTGTTGGTGGCAGCGGGCCTCGTAGTAGCGGAGGAGGACGGCCTCGACCACGCGCAGGTGGGCGCCGATGGGGGCGGACACCACGGCGGCGCCGGACTCGGCGACGACCCGGTGGAACAGGCCGGGGGCCAGCAGCCAGGACGCCACGGCCACCCGGCCGGGCAGGGACGCGACCACGTCGGCCACGCGCGGGGAGGCGGTGGCGGCGTAGCCCACGGCCACCGGGCCGACGCGGCGGGCCAGGGCGTCCGCGACCTGCCGCACGTCGGCCAGGGCGCGCGGGTCGGACGAGCCGGCGGCGGCCAGGACGACGGAGTCGCCCGCGCGCCAACCGGCCTCGCGCAGGCGTGCCACGAGGGCGGGCAGCAGCGCGGGGCCGATGGGGGCGGTCACCACCGCGTCGGGGTGGCCGGACGCGGCGACCTGGGCGGGGATGTCGACCCGCACGTGGTAGCCGGCGGCCAGGAAGGCGGGCACGACGACGGCCGGTCCGGACACCGAGGACAGCACCGAGGTCACGTCCGGCTGACGCACGTCCGCGTAGGCGACCCGGACGGGCACCCCGGCCAGCCGGGCGCGGACGAGCGCGGCGACCTCTTCCACGACGACGGCCCCGGCGGGGTCACGGGTGCCGTGCGCGACCAAGACCAGCGTCATACCGCCACCTCGGAGGGTTCCATGGCCAGCCGGTAACCCCGCTTGACCACGGTGGTCACCATCCTGGGTTCGCCCAGCGCCGTCCGCAGCCGCCCGATGGCCGTCTCCACGGCGTGCTCCTCGCCGCCTCCGGGCAGCGCGGCCAGCAGGTCCCGCCGGGACACCACCCGGCCGCGCGCGGCGGCCAGCACGCGCAGCACGGCCATCGGTGCGGGGGCGACGGGGCGCAGTTCGCCGTCGACCACGACGGCTTGGCCGCGCAGCTCGACCTCCCGGCCCGCGATGCGCAGCCGGGTGGCCCGCGCGGGCAGCGCCACGGCCAGTTCGCGCGCCAGCGCCCCCATGCGGGCCCGCACGGGCTGCGTGACGGGGATGCCCGCGGCGACCAGGGGACCCGCGGTGATCGCGCCCACGCCGACCACCAGGACGTCCCGCTTGAGCAGCGCCACCAGCTCGTCGAACCGGCCCATCGCGCGGGCCGTGCGCAGCACGGAGGCGGCGGCGGGGGCGGAGGTGAACGCCAGCGCGTCCACCTGCCCGGCCAGCACGGCCTCCAGCAGGCGCTCCAGCGGCGCCGGGTCGGCGGGGCCGGTCCACCGGTACACCGGGACCTCGACGACCTCCGCGCCCGCCTCCCGCAGCGCGGCGGCGAAGTCCGGCAGCGGCTCGCCGTGCAGCTGGACGGCGATGCGCAGCCCGGCGACCCCGGAGCGCAGCAGGTGGTCCAGCAGCTCGGCGTTGCTCTCCGACTCCGGCGACCAGGCGTCCACGAGTCCGGCCGCGCGCACCGCGCCGCGCGCCTTGGGGCCGCGGGCCAGCACGCGCGCCGCGCCCAGCCGGGTCAGCAGCCGCGCGCCCAGCCCCCAGCCCTCGGCGGCCTCGACCCAGCCCCGGAAGCCGATGCCGGTGGTGGCCACCACGACGTCCACCGGCTGCTCCACCAGCCGCCGGGTGGCGGCCAGCAGCTCCGCGTCGTCGGGCAGCGGCACGATCCGGATGGCGGGGCCGTGCAGCACGGTCGCGCCCTTGCGCTCCAGCAGGGCGGACAGCTCGTCGGCGCGGCGGGCGGCGGTCACCCCGACCGTGTACCCGGCCAGCGGTCCGACCTCGGTCACGGCGAGCCGACCTGGACGACGCCGTCGGCCACCCGCACCGGGTGCACGGGCACCGCGGTCCCCGGCTCGTCCAGGCACTTGCCGGTGCTCAGCTCGAACGCCTGCTTGTAGATCGGCGAGACGACCACGGGCACGCCGCCCCGGTCGCCGACGATGCCCCTGGAGAGCACGGCGGCGCCGCTGAACGGGTCGACGTTGCCCAGGGCGTGCACCGTCCCGTCGTGGGTCAGGAACACGGCCACCTGGGAGCCGTCGGGCAGCAGCGCGGCCACCCCGCGCTCCGGCTGGAGCGCGCTCAACTCGCACACGGGCGTCATTTGGCCACCTCCGGTATTCCCAAGAGCACGGGCACCTTCTGGCCCCGCTCCTCGCGGAAGGAGATCGTGGGGTCGGGCGTGCCGGGCGCGTTGACGAACGTGGTGAACCGGGCCAGCTTCTCCGGGTCCTCCAGCACGCCGCGCCACTCGTCGGCGTAGCTGTCGACGTGCTTGGCCATCGCGGCCTCCAGGTCGGCGCAGATGCCGAGGCTGTCGTCCACGATCACGGCGCGCAGGTGGTCCAGGCCGCCCTCCATCGCCTCGATCCACGCCGACGTGCGCTGCAGCCGGTCCGCGGTGCGGATGTAGAACATCAGGAAGCGGTCGATGAGCTTGATCAGCGTCTCGGTGTCCACGTCGGAGGCGAGCAGGTCCGCGTGCCGGGGCGTGAAGCCGCCGTTGCCGCCGACGTAGAGGTTCCAGCCGTTCTCGGTGGCGATGACGCCGAAGTCCTTGCCCCGCGCCTCGGCGCACTCGCGGGCGCAGCCGGACACCGCGGACTTGAGCTTGTGCGGCGAGCGCAGGCCCCGGTAGCGCAGCTCCAGCTCCACGGCCAGGCCCACCGAGTCCTGCACGCCGTAGCGGCACCACGTGGTGCCCACGCAGGACTTCACCGTGCGCAGCGCCTTGCCGTAGGCGTGACCGGACTCGAACCCGGCGTCCACCAGGCGCTTCCAGATCCGCGGCAGCTGGTCCACGGTCGCGCCGAACAGGTCGATCCGCTGCCCGCCGGTGATCTTGGTGTAGAGCCCGAAGTCGCGCGCCACCTCGCCGATGACGATCAGCTTGTCCGGGGTGATCTCGCCGCCGGGGATGCGCGGCACCACCGAGTACGTGCCGTTGCGCTGGATGTTGGCCAGGAAGTGGTCGTTGGTGTCCTGCAGGGCGGCCTGCTCGCCCGCGAGCACGTGGCCGTTCTCCAGCGACGCCAGGATCGAGGCCACCGCGGGCTTGCACAGGTCGCAGCCGCGCCCCCGGCCGTGCCGGGAGATCAGCTCGCTGAAGGTGGTGATGCCGGTGGAGCGGACGATCTCGAACAGCTCGGCGCGGGAGTGGTCGAAGTGCTCGCACAGCGCCTTGGACTGCTCCACGCCGCACTCGGCGAGCAGCTTCTTCAGCATCGGCACGCACGAGCCGCAGCCGGTGCCCGCCTTGGTGCACGCCTTGATGCTCGGCACGTCCACCGCGTCGCCGGAGTCGACCACGTCGACGATCCGCTGCTTGGTCACCGCGTGGCAGGAGCACACCTGGGCGTCGTGCGGCAGCGACAGCTCCACGCCGCCCGCCGGGCCGATCAGCGCCACCGGGTCGCCGGGCACCGCGCGGCCCACCAGCGGGCGCAGCACCGGGTACTTGGAGGCGTCGCCGACCAGGATGCCGCCCAGCAGGGTCTTGGCGTCGTCGGAGACCACGACCTTGGCGTAGGTGCCCGCCACGGCGTCGTTGACCACGACCTCCAGCGCGCCCTCCTGCTTGGCGTGCGCGTCGCCGAAGCTGGCCACGTCCACGCCGAGCAGCTTGAGCTTGGTCGACAGGTCCGCGCCGGGGAACACCGCGGCCCCGCCCAGCAGCCGGTCGGCCACCACCTCGGCCATCGAGTAGCCGGGCGCGACCAGCCCGTAGACCATGCCGCCCAGGTTGGCGCACTCGCCGATGGCGTAGACGTGCTCGTCGGAGGTGCGGCACGCGTCGTCGACCAGCACGCCGCCGCGCTCGCCGACCGCCAGCCCGGCGGCGCGGGCCAGCTCGTCGCGGGGCCGGATGCCCGCGGAGAACACCACGACGTCCAGGTCCAGCTCGGTGCCGTTGGACAGCTTGGCGATCAGCCGGTCGCCGTCGCGCTCGATGGACGAGGCGGAGGTTCCGGTGTGGACGGTCAGGTCCAGCTTCTCCACCAGCCGGCGCAGCAGCCCCGCGCCGCCCTCGTCGACCTGCAGCGGCATCAGCCGCGGCCCCAGCTCGACCACGTGCGGCGAGATGCCCATGCCGCGCAGCGCGTTGGCCGCCTCCAGGCCGAGCAGGCCGCCGCCGAGCACCATGCCCGCGCGCCTGCCCTGCCGCTTGGCCGGGTCGTGCGCGGCCTCGACGGTGGCGCGGATGCCGTCCAGGTCCTCGATGGTGCGGTAGACGTGGCAGCCGGGCAGGTCGCGGCCGGGCACCGGGGGCACGAACGGCACCGAGCCGGTGGCCAGCACCAGCGCGTCGTAGGACCGCTCCACGCCCGAGGCGGTGCGCACCACCCGGCGCTCGCGGTCGATCTCGCGCACCGGGTCGCCCAGGCGCAGCTCCACCCGCTCGTCGTGCGGGGGCAGGGCGAGCGCGTCGGGGTTCCAGCTGTCCACGTAGGACGACAGGGCCACCCGGTCGTAGGCGGGGCGGCTCTCCTCGGCGAACACGACGACGTGCCACTGACCGGTGACGTCGCGCTCGCGCAGTGCTTCGACGAGGCGGTGCCCGACCATCCCGTGACCGATCACGACCAGCGTTCGCGTCATGAGAACCGTCCTCCCTCCTCCGCCTGGCTATGCTCACCAGGCTCCGTGTCGTGCCAAGGTCGTGGATGTTGCGCAGGCGTTAAACGACGCTCACGCCGCACTTCAGCCGGTGATGCGCCGGGTTCAGACGCCCGCGTGCGCCAGGCTCGGCACCCGCACGAACACCCTCCGCCGCAGGTAGAACCACCACGTGGTGGCCACGCACAGGCCGTAGAAGACCAGGAACGCGGTCAGCGCGGGCGTGAGCGTCTTCCCGCCCTCCAGCGAGAACTTGAACACCAGGTTGACCAGCACGCCGCCGAACGCGCCGACCGCGCCCGCGATGCCCACCACCGCCGCGGCCTGCCGCTTGGCCGCCTTCACGTCGTCGGACTGGGTGGCGAAGATGGCCGGGATCATCCGGTAGGTCGAGCCGTTGCCCACGCCCGCCAGCACGAACAGGGCGATGAACGAGCCGAAGAACAGCGCGAAGCTGCCCCGGTCCAGGCTCACCAGCACCCCGACGCTGCCCAGCGCCAGCCCCAGGAACGTCGCCAGCGTGACGCGGGCGCCGCCGAACCGGTCGGCCAGCCAGCCGCCGAACGGCCTGCTCACCGAGCCGATGAGGGCGCCGAGGAAGGCCAGCGCCACGAACCCCTTGTAGTCGGCGAAGCTGAGCTTGATCAGCGACGGGAAGGCGAACGAGAAGCCGATGAACGAGCCGAAGGTCCCGATGTAGAGGAACGACATCACCCACGTGTGCTTGTTGGTCAGCGCCAGCTTGTAGGAGGTGCCGTCCGGCTTGGCCTGGGTGAGGCTGTCCATGAACAGCCACGCGCACGCGGTGGCCACGACGACGAACGGCATCCAGAACAGCGCGGCGTAGGCGAGGTTGACGCCCGTGCCGACGCTGATCACGATCGGCACGACCAGCTGCACCATGGCCACGCCGAGGTTGCCGCCCGCCGCGTTCAGGCCCAGCGCCAGGCCCTTCTTGCCCTCCGGGTAGAAGAACGAGATGTTGGCCATGGAGGAGGAGAAGTTGCCGCCGCCCAGGCCGGTCGCCGCCGCCGTGAGCAGGAAGAACCAGTACGGCGTGCCCGGTGTGCTCACCGCGTAGGCGAGCATCGCGCAGGGCAGCAGCAACGCCCCCGCGCTGAACGTGGTCCACGCCCGGCCGCCGAAGCGCGGCACCGCGAAGGTGTAGGGGATGCGCAGCACCGAGCCCACCAGGTTCGGCACGATCAGCAGCCAGAACGTCTGCCCCACGGTGAAGGAGAAGCCCACCTGGCCCAGGCTGACCACCACGATGCTCATCAGGCTCCACACCGTGAAGCCCAGGTTCTCCGCCAGGATCGAGAAGGCCAGGTTCTTGCGGGCGATCCGCTTGCCGGTGCGCTCCCAGAAGGCCGGGTCCTCGGGCTCCCAGTGCTCGATCCACCGCCCCGCCCGCCTGGTCTTCGG
>NZ_BMRG01000006.1:128860-231175 GCF_014648515.1 Saccharothrix coeruleofusca | reverse complement strand
TTCGGCGCTCGCGGTTTCCACCACCGTGCTCATCGGACCTCCCGGACCTGTGGTTCTGGTTGCCGGAAACCTAGGAAAGCCGCATTACCCCGGTGTTGGACCGCGTGTCGCGGGCGGCAACTCCCCCGCACATCAGACGGGCTGGGGCTGTGAGGCGGCCAGCCAGTCGACGATGCCGCACACCGCGTCCTTGCAGCCGCCGCAGCCGGTGGTCGCGCGGGTGGCCTCGGCCAGCGCCGACACCGTCGTCGCGCCCGCCCGCCACGCGCCCACCAGCTGGCCCTTGCTGACCGTGTTGCACCGGCACACCACGGCGCTGGAAGGCAGGTCGGCGGGGCTGGCGGTGGCGGACTCGCCGGGCAGGGCGCGGCCCAGCAGCAGCGCCAGCCGGTCGGTCGGCGCGGGCAGGCCCCGGTCGTAGAGCTGGGTGATGGCCGCCGCCGCGTCCGGCGCGCCGAGCACGATCGCGCCGGTCACCCGGTCGTCGCGCAGCACCAGCTTGGCGTACCGGCCGCGCGCCGGGTCCTGGAAGCACAGCACCTCCGCGTCCGGGGCGTCCACCTCCACGTGCACGTCGCCCAGCGCGGCCAGGTCCACGTCGCGCGCCTTGAGCCGGGTGACCACGGTGGTGCCCCGGTAGCGGGCGGCGGGCGCGGTCCCGGTGAGCCGGTCGGCCAGCACCGCCGCCTGGTCCCACGCGGGCTGCACCAGGCCGGACACCGTGCCGACGTGCTGGGCGCAGTCGCCGATGGCGTGCACCCTGGGGTCGCTGGTGCGCAGCGCGTCGTCGACCAGCACACCCCGGTCGACCTCGATGCCCGCCTCGGCGGCCAGCGCCGTCTGCGCCCGCACCCCCGCCGAGACCACCACCAGCTCGGCGGGCACGCGCGTGCCGTCGTCCAGCGCCAGCCCCTCGCCGGGCAGGTACTCCGCGGCCAGCGCGCCGAGCCGGAACTCGATGCCCAGCCCGGTCAGCGTGCGCGCCAGCACCCGGCCCGCGCCCGCGTCGAGCTGGCGCTCCATCAGGTGGCCGACCGGGTGCACCACGGTCACCAGGCAGCCGCGCGCGGCCAGCCCGCGCGCCGCCTCCAGCCCCAGCAGGCCGCCGCCCAGCACCGCCACCGGCGCGCCGGGGCCCGCCGCCGCGATGATCCGCTCGCAGTCGTCCAGCGACCGGAACGCCACCACGCCCGGCGCGGGCGTGCCGTCGGCGTCCACCAGCCCCTTCGTCGGCGGCAGCCACGAGCGCGCGCCCGTGGCCAGCACCAGCGCGTCGTAGGCGACCTCGGTGTCGTCCACGTGCACCACCCGGCGGGTCCGGTCGATCTTGCCCACCGACCCGCCCAGCCGCAGGTCCACGCGCTGGCGGGCGGCCCAGTCCGGGTCGTGCAGCCGCACCGCGTCGGCGGGCAGCGACCCCGCCACCACGCTGGAGAGCAGCACCCGGTTGTAGGCCGGGTGCGCCTCGTCGCCCAGCACGGTCAGCGCGACCCGCTCGGCCTCCGGGTCGCGGCGGCGGATCTCGTCGGCCAGCCGGGCCCCGGCCATGCCGTAGCCCACGATGACGACCTTCCTCATACCGGCTCCAATCGGACAGCGCAGACCTTGAACTCGGGCATCCGGCTGGTCGGGTCCAGCACCGGGTTGGTCAGCAGGTTCGCCCGCCCCTCGCCGGGGAAGTGGAAGGGCAGGAACACCACGTCCAGGCGCATGGAGGGCACGCACCGCACGCGCGCCACGGTCCGGCCGCGCCGCGACACCACCGCGCTGAGCTGCCCCTCGGCCAGCCCGGCCCTGGTGGCGGTGTCGGGGTGCACCTCGACGTAGGTCTCCGGCTCGGCCTCGGCCAGCTCCCTGACCAGGCGCGTCTGCGCGCCGGACTGGTAGTGCCGCAGGACCCGGCCGGTGGTCGCCTGCAGCGGGTACTCCGCGTCGGGCAGCTCGGCGGGCCCCCGGTGGTCCACCGGCACGAACCGGGCCCGCCCGTCCGGGTGCGCGAACCGGTCCAGGAACAGCCGGGGGGTGCTGTCCACCACGACCGGCCAGTGCAGCGCCTCCCCGCGCCGCAGCCGCTCGTAGCTGACCCCGGAGTAGTCGGCCGGGCCGCCCCTGGACGCCTCCCGCAGCTCCTCGAACACCACCTCGGGCTCGGTCGGGAACCGCTCGGCGGGCTGCCCCAACCGGACCGCCAGGCCGTGCAGCACGTCCAGGTCGCTGCGCACGCCCTCCGGCGGCGCGACCGCCCGCTGCCGCAGCAGCACGCGGCCCTCCAGGTTGGTCATGGTGCCGCTCTCCTCGGCCCACTGGGTCACCGGCAGCACCACGTCGGCCAGCGCCGCGGTCTCCGACAGCACCAGGTCGGCCACCACCAGCAGGTCCAGCGCGGCCAGCCGGTCGGCGACGTGCGCGGCGCGGGGCGCGGAGACCACCACGTTGCTGCCGAACACCAGCAGCGCCTTCGGCCCGCCGGGCTGCCCCAGCGCGTCCAGCAGCTCGTAGGCCGACCGGCCGGGACCGGGCAGCTCGTCCACGCCCCACACCTTCCGCACGTGCTCGCGCGCCAGCGGGTCGTCGATCTTGCGGTAGCCGGGCAGCTGGTCGGCCTTCTGGCCGTGCTCGCGCCCGCCCTGGCCGTTGCCCTGGCCGGTGAGGCAGCCGTAGCCGGAGCCCTCCCGGCCGGGCAGGCCCAGCGCCAGCGCCAGGTTGATCCACGCCGAGACGGTGTCCGAGCCGCTGGCGTGCTGCTCGGTCCCGCGACCGGTGAGCACGTACGCGCCGCGCGCCTCGGCCAGCACCCGCACGGCGGCGCGCTGGTCGGCCACCGGCACGCCGGTCACCCGCTCCACCCGCTCCGGCCACCAGCTCGCCGCGATCCGCCATGCCGCGTCGAACCCGGTGGTGCGCTCGCGCCGGTAGTCCTCGTCCAGGTGGCCGTCGGCGACCGCGACGTGCAGCAGGCCCAGCGCGAGCGCCAGGTCGGTGCCCGGCGCGGGCTGCAGGTGCAGGGTGGCCAGCTCGGCGGTGGCGGTGCGGCGCGGGTCGACCACGATCAGCTCGGCGCCGCGCAGGTGCTGCACGAACGGCGGCATCGTCTCGGCCGGGTTGCCGCCGACCAGCAGCACCGCGCCCGCGCCGTCGAGGTCGGTGACCGGGAACGGCATCCCCCGGTCCAGGCCGAACGCCCTGTTGCCCGCCGCCGCCGCGCTGGACATGCAGAACCGGCCGTTGTAGTCGATCTGCGAGGTGCCCAGCGCGACGCGGGCGAACTTGCCCAGCAGGTAGGACTTCTCGTTGGTCAGCCCGCCGCCGCCGAACACGCCCACCGCGTCCGGCCCGTGCTCGGCGCGCAGCCGCCGCAGCCCGTCGGCGACCACGTCGAGGGCTTCGTCCCAGGTGGCGGGCCGCAGCTCGCCGTCCCGGCGGACCAGCGGCGTGGTCAGCCGGGCGGGCGAGGTGAGCAGCTCGGCGGCGGTCCACCCCTTCTGGCACAGGCCGCCGCGGTTGGTCGGGAACTCCCTCGGCGACACCTTGCCGCCGGTGATGGACATCGCGCACTGCAGCGCGCAGTACGGGCAGTGGGTGTCGGTCACCTGGCCGACGGTAAGAACGGGCTGTTAACGCCGCGCCGTGGTGTGTTTCCTCCGTGCGAACTTGCCTGCTCATCCCGCGCCGCACGGCGGTGAGGATCGCTCGGTGAGGTAGCGGCGAGGGGTGGTGCTGAGGGGTAGTGGCGAGGGCTTACAGCAGGCTGATGACCTGCGCCGCCACCTGCTCCAGCCCGGCCAGCGACCGCGTGCTCGACCGCGCGTGCATCGCGTGCACGGCCAGGCGGAACAGGGTCGCGCGCAGCAGCGCCTGCGGCCACTCGGCCAGGTGAGCCCAGCGCCGCAGGATGCCGGGGTCGGCACCGCCCCAGGCCAGCGCGTCGACCACGACCACCGCGGCGGCCCACTCGGCGGGACGCCAGTAGGCGGTGAAGTCGATGATCGCGGGCGCGGCGTCCCCGGCGAACAGCACGTTGCCGAACAGGTCGCCGTGCACGACCTGCGGCTTGAGGGTGACCGGCTTGCGGTAGGCGGCGAGCAGCTCGAACAGCCGACCACCCAGCTCGGGGTTGAGGTCGACGTCCTCCTCGTCCCAGGCGCACCGGTCGGCGCGGGCGAACAGGCCGTTGCGGGCGTCGAGGAAGCGCGGCCGGGGCAGCCCGGCGGTGGCCTGGTGCAGCCGCACGGCCACGGACACGACCTCGTCGTGGCGCGGCTCGGCCCGGCCTGCCAGGTACTTGGTGGCCGCCCACCCGCCGACCACGTAGCGGCCGTCGGTCGAGCGGAGGGGGCGGGCGACGCGCAGGTCGTCCACGGTGAGCGCGTCGAGGGTCTTGGCGACCCAGGTCGCCTCGGCGGGGTTGCCCGCCGGGCGGATCGCGGCGTCGCCGCACCGCCAGGCGGGGCCGCCGTCGATCAACTCCGGCACGGCGTCCCTCGCGCCGAACGCGGCACGCACGTGCGACGGCGGTGGTTCCGGAGTGGTGCTCACGGCACGGCACGCTACCTGCAACAGCGGTCGCGGTGGTGGAAGCGGGGCGGCCCCGTGTTGCACCACCCCGCATTCGGCGTAACCGCATTAATGCGGTCTGGCGCACCTCGGCCCCCGCGAACGGCCACCACCCCGCCCCAACCACCGGCTGACAGTGCCGAAACACTCAGCCCACCGTGCCCCGAACCCTCAACCCATCGTGTCCGAACGCCCAGTTCGCACTGCCTGAACGCTCAACTCGCTGTGCCTGAAGGCGCGACTCGCGGTGCCTGAACGCGCGACTCGCGCGAACGGGTGGGCACGACGGAACCGGCGGAGGCCAGGTGGGCACCACGCGAGGCCGCGTCGGCCTGTCGGAATGCCTTTCCCGCCGATCACGCTTTTCGATCGGCGGGAAACGCGTCCCGATGGGCCGACTTCCAGGCGGCCTCGCCGCCGCGCCGGAGGCGCGGCAATTCAGTACTGCGGCAGGCTGGGGTCGATCTCGCGGGCCCAGGCCAGGACGCCACCGCCGACGTGGACGGCGTCCTTGAAGCCCGCGCGGTGCAGGGCGGCCAGCGCCTCCGCCGAACGGGCGCCGGACTTGCAGTGCAGGACGACCTGCTTGTCCTGCGGCAGTTCCGCCAGCGCCTCGCCGGAGAGGATGCGGTCCTTGGGGATCAGCACCGAGCCGGGAATCTTCACGATCTCGTACTCGTGCGGCTCCCGGACGTCGACCAGCAGGAAGTTCTCACCGCTGTCCTGCTTCTGCTTCAGCTCCAGCGGGGTGATGGTGCTGCCCGCCGCCGCCTGCTGGGCGTCGTCGGAGACCACGCCGCAGAACGCCTCGTAGTCGATCAGCTCGGTGATCTTGGGGCTCTCCGGGTCCTTGCGGATCTTGATGGTCCGGTACGACATCTCCAGGGCGTCGTAGACCATCAGCCGACCCAGCAGCGGCTCGCCGATGCCGGTCAGCAGCTTGATCGCCTCGGTCACCATGACCGAGCCGATCGACGCGCACAGCACGCCCAGCACACCGCCCTCGGCGCAGGAGGGGACCATGCCGGGCGGCGGGGGCTCGGGGTAGAGGTCGCGGTAGTTCAGGCCCAGCCCGTCCGGCGCGTCCTCCCAGAACACGCTGACCTGGCCCTCGAACCGGAAGATCGAGCCCCACACGTACGGCTTGCCCAGCAGCACCGCCGCGTCGTTGACCAGGTACCGGGTGGCGAAGTTGTCCGTGCCGTCCAGGATCAGGTCGTAGTCGCGGAAGATGTCGAGCACGTTCTCCGAGTTCAGGTGCACCTGGTGCAGGTTCACCTTCACGAACGGGTTGATCTCCGCGATCGAGTCGCGGGCCGACTCCGCCTTGGGCTTGCCGATGTCGGACTGGCCGTGGATGACCTGGCGCTGCAGGTTGGACTCGTCGACCACGTCGAAGTCGACGATGCCCAGCGTGCCCACGCCCGCCGCGGCCAGGTAGAGCAGCGCCGGGCTGCCCAGGCCGCCCGCGCCGACCACCAGGACCTTCGCGTTCTTCAGCCGCTTCTGCCCGTCGACCCCGACATCCGGGATGATCAGGTGGCGGCTGTACCGCGCGACTTCTTCCTTGGTCAGCTCCGCTGCGGGCTCCACGAGCGGCGGAAGCGCCATCTGATCCTCCTCGACGAAACATGTCCTACGCAGATGGACAACACCAGACTGCCCCGCCGTCTTCCCGCGTGGGAAGTCGTCCCACCCAGTGGGCAGGGGCTACTTGGGCGCCACCGGGAACGCGTTGGCGGTGCAGACCTTGCCGTCCGCGGCCACCACACCGCGATTGCTCGCGTCGACCTCGTTGAGCCGGGCGACGTAGTCGTTGGCCACACCGAAGGTCTGCTGCATCATCACGGGCGCGGGCTGGCCGTTGCCCCTGCAGCCCTCGTGCCCCTTGCCGATGGCGTGCCCGACCTCGTGGTTGATGGCGTACTGCCGGTAGCTGGACAGGTCGTTGCTGAACGCCTTCGCCCCGCGCACCCACCGCGCCGTGTTGATCACCACCCGCTTGGTGGTCCGGTCCCAGCACGAGGACTCGTACTGGATCTGGAAACCGCACAGCTGGTGCGTGGTGTTCGTGCTGGTCAGACTGATGACGAAATCGGCCCTCCCGGCGTCGTCGACGCGCCGCATGGCGACCTGGCCGGTGCCCACCCAGCTGCGGACGTCGGAGAGGAAGCCGTCGATGGTGCGCGCGAACGCGTCCCGGTCGCCGTTGTAGTCCTGCGGGTCGATGCCGTCCTCGATCGCGATCGCGTACTCCACCAGCACGCCCGAGCCCACCGGGTTCGTGCTGCCCGGCACCACCTGCCAGGTGCCCGTGCCCTGCTCGGAGAACTTCGGCCCGTCGGGCAGCACGGCGGTCGGGATGTCGACCAGGTCGGCGTTGGACGGCGGCGTCTCGTTCACCGTGGGCAACTCGGGCTGCGAGGAGGACGCGGCCGGTCCGTCCTGCGCCAGCGGGGACTGCCCACCGCCGTTGGCGCCCCCCGGCGCGGTGCTGTCCAGCACCACCAGCACGGTCAGCACCAGCAGCACCGGCAGGGCGTAGATGCGCCAGCCGTAGTTGCCGACCAGGCCCTTCACACCCCGACGACGCTTGCGGTGACCAACGCCGCCTGCGACGGGCTCCCAGGAAGCCGCCAGCGGCTCCCCCGCGGTGCGACGCGTGCCGCGGCGGTAGCGGTCCTCGGAGAGCGTCGGCCGGGCTCCCGCGGAAGGCGTCGGGTCACGCCGTTCCTCAGACGTCCGGTTCACGTCAGACAGGGTGCCACACCCGGACGGGCGGAGTTGCCCTCGGACAGCGGCGGCCGGTGGGGAGCGGGGCGGAGCGCGGGGCCATCTTCGTGGTCATACCCCCATTATCGAACAGGTGTTCGACTGGCTTGAGCTCCCCATCGAGTGAACCTTTCCCGGTCACCAAGCGCTCCGCTCGACCGCCTCCCACATCCCGACCACCGCGCGGGCCACCGACACCGGCCGCTCCATCTGCGCCACGTGCCCGGTCCTGGGCAGCACCAGCAGCCGCCCGCGCGGCAGCAGCCGGGCCACCCTCGGCGCCTTGCGCACGCTGACCAGGCGGTCCTCGGTGCCCCACACCACCAGCGACGGCGCGGCGACCTTCGGCAGCAGCAGCCACATCGACTTCGACCGGGGCACCAGCCAGCTGCGGATCAGCTCCACCGTGCTGCGGCCCAGCGCGTCGCCCGCCCACGCCTGCGCGGCCCGCTCGGCGTACTCCCGCTCGCTCTCCGCGATGCGGTGCTCCGGCACCAGGCTCGGATCGGCGAAGCACAGCCGCAGCATCTGGTCGGCGCGCTCGCGCGGGGTGACCGCGGCCAGCCTGCGGCGCACCGGCGTGCCCAGCACCGGCACGTACGCCAGCGGCAGCCGGGGGTCCGACACCCGGCGCAGGCTCGGCCGCAGGTCCGGCACGGCGGGCGAGACCAGCGTCAGGGTCCGCACCAGCTCCGGCCGGGTGGCCGCGACGATCAGCGCGATCGCCCCGCCCATGGAGTTGCCGAACAGGTCGACCGGCCCCCGGCCCAAGCCCGCCACGTACGCCGCCACCACCTCGGCGTGGCTGGTCATGCCGAAGGTGTAGCCGTCGACGGGCTCGGAGCGGCCGAACCCCGGCAGGTCCAGGGCGTGCCCCTCGGCGTGACCGGACAGCTGGGCGGCCAGGTCGGTCCAGTTGGTCGCCGAACCACCCAGGCCGTGCACGTAGACGGCGGTCCTCCCGGCGGACCCCGCAGAGGGGCCCGCAGAGGGGCCCGCAGAGGGGCCCGCAGAGGGGCCCGCAGAGGGGCCCGCAGAGGGGCCGGGAGTGCGCCGGACGTGCACGCGGTGGCCGTCGACCTCGACGTAGTCACCAGGCCACGGCTGGATCGTTGTGTCCAGCGGAGGTAGCGACTGGGTGGACAGGGGCACGTGGGTGATGGCGGTTCTGCTCGCCTCCAGGGCGTCGGTCACCGCCTCAGGATGCCTGCTCCCGCCCCCGGTGAAACGACGAGCTTCCCGGATCGCTCCTACCAGCGAGTAAGGTTGCCGACGAGCCGGCGGGGCATCCCCTAACCGGTTCCGCGATGATCGGTTGGCTGGAGGCACCATGACGGAGACGGCCCAGACCGCGGTCGGGCACCAGGGCACGGCGGCAGGACGGGGTGTTCGGCTGCCACGCACCGCCCGACGTGCCCAGTTGCTGGCCGCGGCGCAGGACGTGTTCGTGAACAACGGTTACCACGCCGCCGCGATGGACGAGATCGCCGAGCGCGCGGGCGTCAGCAAGCCGGTGCTCTACCAGCACTTCCCCGGCAAGCTGGAACTCTACATGGCGCTGCTGGAGTCCCACGTGGACGAACTGGTCGGCCGGGTGCGCGACGCGCTGGCGTCCACCACCGACAACAAGCAGCGGGTCAAAGCCGCCGTCGCCGCCTTCTACGACTTCGTCGACGGCGAAGGCCAGGCGTTCCGCATGGTGTTCGAATCCGACCTGCGCGGCGAGCCCGCCGTGGCGCAGGCCGTGGAGCGGGCGACCACCGACAGCGTGGACGCCATCACCGAGACGATCACCGTCGACGCGGGCCTCGACGAGCACCGCGCCCGCCTGCTCGCGGTCGGCCTGGTCGGGTTGAGCCAGGTCACCGCCCGCGCCTGGCTGGCCGACGACCGCAAGCTGAGCAAGGAGGACGCCGTCTCCCTGATCTCCAACCTCGCCTGGCGCGGCATCGGCGGCGGCTTTCCGTTGCAGCATTGACCCGGCTTCGCCGGGTCGGGCTCGGCCGCCTGGAAGTCGGCCCATCGGCACGCGTTTCGGAAAAATCGAAGGGCGTGATTTTTCCGAAAGGCATGCCGACAGGCCGACGCGGCCTCGCGTGGGGGTCACCGAGGCCGTCGCGTGGAGTGGGGGTCTCGGGGCCGTCGCGTGGAGGGTCAGCTCGGCAGCAGGCGGGTGATGTGGGTGGTGACGGCTGCGGGGCGTTCCAGGGGGAGCATGTGGCCCGCGCCGGGGTAGATCGCCAGTTCGGCGTGGGGGAGTTCGTCGGCTAGGACCCGGGCGTGGGCCAGCGGGGTGAGGCGGTCCTCGGTGCCCGCCAGGACGACGCAGGGGATGCCCGCCAGTTCGGCCAGCGCCTTGCGGCGGTCGTGCTCGTCGAGGGAGTCGCGGAAGGCCACCATGCTCGCGGGGTGGCAGCGGCCCACCATGGCGGCGGTGCGCGCCACGTGCCGCCGGTCCGCGTCGCGGCCGAACAGGAGCCAGCGCAGTCCGGGGCGGGCCAGGCCGGGGCGGCGCATCAGGTGCGGTCGTCGGAGCTCGGCGATGCGGCGGTTCGCCGCCTTCTCGCCTGCCAGGACGGCGCGGGCGACGGCGCCGGGCAGGCCCAGGGTGCCGCCCGCCAGCTCGCCGCAGGAGGTGGCCACCAGCACCACCCCGACGACGCGGTCCAGCAGCTCGGGGTGCCGCTCGGCCAGCGCCATGACCGTCATGCCGCCCATGGAGTGCCCGGCCAGCAGCACCCGCCCCGAGGGCACCCGGTCGGCGAGCAGCTCGGCCAGGTCGTCGGCGCACTGGGCGATGGTCGCCGAGCCGGGGGGCGCGGGCGCGGAAGCGCCGTGGCCGCGGTGGTCGTAGCGCAGCACCCGGCCCGGCAGCCCGGCCGCGACCAGGTCCCACGACGTGTGGTCGAGCGTCCAGCCGTGCAGCAGTACGGTGGTCGTCCCCGCGTCGCGCGGGCCGGTGTCGACGACGCGCAGCGCGGTGCCGTCGGCGGTGGTGAACCGGAACTCCATGCCCCCTCGAACGAGTTACTGCTACTCAAGGTAACGGTTACTTCTGGTAGCGTTCGTCACATGGGGCGAGCTGTCAAGGGTGCGGGCGGGACCGACGCGCGCCGGGAGCGCTGGAAGGGCCACCGCGAGGCGCGGCGGGCGGAGTTCGTGGAGGCCACCATCCGCGCGGTGGCCGCGCACGGCCCCGACGTCGGCATGGACGAGATCGCCCACGAGGCCGGGGTCAGCAAGCCGGTGCTGTACCGCCACTTCGCGGACAAGTCCGACCTGTACCTGGCGGTCGGGCAGCGGGGCACCGAGATGCTGATGGACCGGCTCGGCCCCGCGCTGGCCCAGGACGGCCCGATCCGGCTGCGGATCAGCCGGATCGTGGACGCCTACCTGTCGGTCATCGAGGAGCACCCGAACCTGTACCGGTTCGTGGTGCGCGGCTCGTTCACCGACCGCCCGGTCGAGCAGGACGTGGTCGGCGAGGACAAGGCGATGATCGCCGCCGCGCTGGCCCGGCTGCTCGGCGACTACCTGCGCGCGTTCGGCCTGGACTCCGGCGGCGCCGAGCCGTGGGCGCACGCGCTGGTCGGCATGGTGCAGAACGCGGGCGACTGGTGGCTGGACCGCCAGTCCATGACGCGGGCGAGCCTGAGCGACTACCTGACCACGATCATCTGGCACGCCCTCGACGGGCTGCTGCGCTCCGCGGGCGTGGAACTCGACCCCGACGCGCCGCTGACCGGGGGATTCTCCGAGGAGCCGCGGTTGCGGCTGGTGAACGGGGAGCGGACGTGACGCCGTCCGCCATCGGCTGAGCTTGTCCGGACGGGGGATGTCACTCCCCCGTCCGGGCGGTCGCTCTCAGGCGCCCGCGACGAAGCCGACCCGACGCGAGTCGCTCGGGCCGATCTCCACGTAGGCGATGCGCGCCGTGGGCACCACGAACCGGGCGCCCTTCTGGTCGACCAGCGTGAGCTGCCCGCTGCCGTCCTTCAACGCGGCCGCGACCAGCGACTCCACCTCGTCGGGGGTGAGACCGCTGGACACCACGAGCTCCCGCGGGCTGTCCGCGACGCCGACCCTGACCTCCACGCTGACCTCCGTGCGCGTTGATGACGCCGCCGAACGGCGGCCGTCAGACAACTGTCGGAACCAACCCTAGCCGAGCCCGAGGGCCGTCATGCGCCGCGTGTGGCTCTGCTGCAGCCGCCGGAACAGCGCCGCGATGCCCGCCAGGTCGCCCGAGCCGCGCACGATCAGCTCGGCCAGCCCGTCCCGCTCCGCCACCACGTACTGGGCCTGCGTCAACGCCTCACCCAGCAGCCTGCGGCCCCACAGGACGAGCCGGTCGCGCAGCTTCGGGTCGGCGTCGCAGGCCGCCCGGACTTCGCGCTCGGCGAACGCGGAGTGGCCGGTGTCGGCCAGCACGGCCAGCACCAGCTCCCTGGTCGGCTCGTCGAGCCACTCGGCGACCTCGCGGTAGAAGTCCGCCGCCAGCCCGTCGCCGACGTAGGCCTTGACCAGCGACTCCGCCCACGTCTTGGGCGCGGTGGAGGCGTGGAAGTTGTCGAAGCCCGCGACGAACGGCGCCATCGCCCGCTCCACCGAGCGGCCGTGGTCGGCCAGGTGGCGCTCCAGCAGCGCGTAGTGCCCGATCTCCGCCGCCGCCATGGCCGACAGCGCGGCGCGCCCGGCCAGCGTCGGCGCGGTCCGCGCGTCCTCGGCCATCCGGTCGAAGGCCGACAGCTCGCCGTACGCCAGCGCGCCGAGCAGGTCGACGACCCCCTCCGGGATCTCGCCGGTGCCCACCGCCTGTGCCGCCTCCACCTCGCTCATGCGACCGAGCCTAGTCGGTGGGCATGTCCGCACCGCCGCGCCCGAGCCCGGCTCGTTCCGGTCCGAACGGCCTAGTCACCGGGTAGACTGGCACTTCGACAAGCCCGGCGCTCGACGCCGCGCGGCCCCGACGGGGATTCGCGGCGGTGCCGACGGGCGATCACGGCGGCACCGTGCCGCCTGGTGAGGGTGCGCGCACAAACCTCGCAAGCCCTCCCGCGCCACGCCCGGTCCCCTTCGCGGACCGCGAGGCGGACGCGGTCGAGCGGCCCGTACAGGCCGTGCGCGCTGGTACGAGAGAGGCGATCATCCTGACCGCGACGAACGAACAAGACCTGGACCCGGTGGCCCTGGAGCACAGCGAGGCCGGAGTCCCCGACGAGGACACCTCCCGACCGCTGGTGGCGGACGCCCCGGTCAGCCCGCTGGCCCCGACCTTCGCCGAGCTGGGCGTGCGCGAGGAGATCGTGCGCGCGCTGGCCGAGGCGGGCATCGAGCGCACCTTCGCCATCCAGGAGCTGACGCTGCCGCTGGCGCTGGCGGGCGACGACGTGATCGGCCAGGCGCGCACCGGCACCGGCAAGACCCTGGGCTTCGGCATCCCGCTGCTGCAGCGGCTGACCACCCCCGGCGACGGCACGCCGCAGGCGCTGGTCGTGGTGCCCACCCGCGAGCTGTGCCTGCAGGTCACCCACGACCTGACCGACGCCGCCAAGCACATGGGCGTGCGCGTGCTTGCCATCTACGGCGGACGTCCCTACGAGCCGCAGATCGCCGCCCTGCGCAAGGGCGTGGACGTGGTCGTGGGCACCCCCGGCAGGCTGCTCGACCTGGCCGAGCAGCGCCACCTGGTGCTGGGCAAGGTCCGCAACCTGGTGCTGGACGAGGCCGACGAGATGCTCGACCTGGGCTTCCTGCCCGACATCGAGCGCATCCTGCGGATGGTCCCCGAGCAGCGGCAGACCATGCTGTTCTCGGCCACCATGCCCGGCCCGATCATCACGCTGGCCCGCACCTTCCTCAACCAGCCCACGCACGTGCGCGCCGAGGAGAACGACGCGGGCGCGGTGCACGAGCGCACCGAGCAGTTCGTCTACCGGGCGCACGCGCTGGACAAGACCGAGCTGCTGGCGCGCGCCCTCCAGGCCCGCGACCGGGGCCTGTCGATGATCTTCACCCGCACCAAGCGCACCGCCCAGAAGGTCGCCGACGACCTGGTCGAGCGCGGGTTCGCGGCCGCCGCGGTGCACGGCGACCTGGGCCAGGGCGCCCGCGAGCAGGCGCTGCGCGCGTTCCGCTCCGGCAAGATCGACGTGCTGGTGGCCACCGACGTGGCCGCGCGCGGCATCGACGTCGAGGGCGTCACGCACGTGATCAACTACCAGTGCCCCGAGGACGAGAAGACCTACGTCCACCGCATCGGCCGCACCGGTCGCGCGGGCCGCACCGGCGTGGCGATCACCCTGGTCGACTGGGACGAGGCGGCGCGCTGGAAGTCCATCAGCGACGCGCTGGGGCTGGACAAGCCCGAGCCGGTGGAGACCTACTCGACCTCCGACCACCTGTTCGCCGACCTGGGCATCCCGGCGGGCTCGACGGGCAGGCTGCCGCTGGGCATGCGCACCCGCGCGGGCCTGGGCGCCGAGCCGGAGGAGAAGCTCGACGACGACCGCAAGTCCCGCAAGCGGCGGCGCGGCGGGCGCGGCTCGTCCTCCGGCGAGGGCGAGGCGGCCTCCAGCGCGCCCGGCCAGTCCGGCCAGTCCGGCCAGTCCGGCGAGTCCGGCGAGTCCGGCGAGGAGCGCGCCACCCGGCCCCGGCGCAGGCGGCGCAGCCGAGGCGGCGTGGTCTCGGGCGCGGCCGGCGAGGCGGCCGAGCAGCAGGAGCAGCGGGCCGAGCCCGCGCAGGTGCCCTCGGGGTCCTCCGACGCCCCGGCGGGCGAGGCCGAGCGGCCCCGGCGGCGCAGGCGTCGCCGGGTCTCCGGGGAGCCTGGTGGTTCCGCCGAGGCGACCCCCTCGGCAGACTGACCGACGACATCGGGCGAGCAGCGGGAGCCGGGCAGTGAGCCAGCCGGAGCAGGCGGAGTCGAACGGGCGGGCAGTGCTGGAGGGGGACGTGCTGGGGGAGGACGTGCTGGAGCCTGCCGCTCCGCAGGACGACCCCCCTCCGCCCGCCCGCTCGTGGCGGACCGGGCGCGACTTCGCCGCGGTCGCCCTGCTGGTGGTCGCCGTGCTGGTGGCGGGCTTCCTGGTCTGGCGGACCAGCGACGCCCGCGGCACGATCTCCCAGGTCGGGCCGAGCACGATCACCCCGCTGCCGCCCGCCACCGTGCTGCCGCCCACCCTGGGCGAGGTGTGGCGGGCGCCCAGCGGCGCCACCCGGACCCCGGTCGCGCTGGACTCCGTGGTGGTCACCGCCGACGGCGGCGAGGTGCTGGGGCGGGACGCGGCCAGCGGCGAGGTGCGCTGGCGCTACCAGCGCGACCTGCCGCTGTGCACGGTCAGCAGCGCGTGGGGCCGGGTCTTCACCGTCTACCACAAGGGCACCAACTGCTCGGAGATCACCACGCTGGACGCGGCCTCGGGCAGGCGCGGCCCCCAGCGCAACGGCGACGCCGAGATGGGCACCCGGCTGCTCGACGAGGGCTCGCACGTGGTGACCACCGGCGGCGAGTACTTCGAGGTCTACCGCCGCGACGACCTGGTGCGGTCGCTGGAGTACGGCGAGCTGCGCGCGATCGTCAACCCCAACAAGCAGCCCCGCACCGGCTGCGACTACGGCTCCTTCGCGGTCACCGGCGGCAAGGTCGCGGTGATCGAGCGCTGCTACGCGATGGACACCGCCGACCGGCTGACCGTGCTCAAGCCCAACCCGGAGAAGTCCGACGAGCCCCAGGTGCTGGCCAGCGTCGTGGTCGGCGCCAAGGGCGCGCGGGTGATCGCGGTGACCGCCAACCGGGTCGCCGTGGCGCTGCCGGGCAAGCTGGTCGTGTTCGACGCCGACACCGGCGGCCTGATCAGCGAGTACCCGGTGCCGATCTCGGCCGAGGAGCTGGCGGGCGACCCGCCCGGCCGGGTGGTGACCACCACGACCAGCACCGCGAACGTGTACTGGTTCACCGGGTCGCGCACGGTCGCGCTCAACCCGGTGGAGCTGAACCCGGTGTGGACCGCCGAGGGCACCCTCGGCTCGGGCACCACGCTGGCGGGCAGGCTGCTGGTGCCGGTGCCCGCCGGGCTGAAGGTGCTCGACCAGGTCAACGGCGCGGAGATCGGCACCATCGCGGTGGACCGGGACGGGTACGACGGCGTGGTGGAGATGGCCACCGAAGGGCCGCTGGTGCTGGAGCAGCGGGGGTCCGAGCTGGTCGCGCTGCGGTGAGGCAGACTGCTGCCGTGCACTCCCAGCTCAGCCCGCACCACGCCCAGCGCGTCGACCTGCCCGGCAGGCACGGCCCGGTCGCGGCCCTGCGCGCGCCCGCGACCGGCCCCGACCTCGGGGCCACGGCTCTGCTCGTGCCCGGCTACACCGGCTCCAAGGAGGACTTCGCGCCCCTGCTGGACCCGATCGCCGAGGCGGGGCTGGAGGCCGTCGCCATCGACCTGCCCGGCCAGTACGAGTCGGCCGGGCCCGCGCGGGAGCAGGACTACCACCCGGCCCCGCTGGGCGCGGCGCTGGCGGAGCTGGTGGAGAAGCTGGCCTCGGACGGCAGGCGGGTGCTGCTGCTGGGCCACTCCTACGGCGGGCTGGTGGCGCGGGGCGCGGTGCTGGCGGGCGCGCCGGTGTCCGGGCTGACGCTGATGGCGTCGGGGCCCTCCGAGCTGCCGCCGGGGCTGCGGCGCACCGCGCTGGACCAGGGCGAGCTGGCCATGCGGGACAAGGGCCTGGAAGAGGCGCAGCGGATCAACGAGGCCCGGCTCGCGCACAACCCGCGGTGGGCGGCGATGCCGCAGCGGCTGAAGGACTTCTACCGGGAGCGGTTCCTGCGCTCGACGCCCGAGGGCCTGCTGGGCATGGGCGCTGCGCTGCGCGCGGAGCCGGACCTGGTGGCCAAGCTGGGCCGGGCGCTGCACGCCGCGGGCGTGCCGTGCCTGGTGGTGTGCGGGGAGCTGGACGACGCCTGGTCGGCGGCCAGCCAGCGGGACATGGCCGAGCGGCTGGACGCCGACTTCGCCGTGCTGCCCGGCGTGCTGCACTCGCCGAACACCGAGGCCCCGGAGGCGCTGCTGGGCACCCTGCTGCCGACCTGGCGGACCTGGCTGGAGCAGTGAGACCTGCCGGGGGCTAAGCCCACCAGAACAGCCACAGCGCCACCGCGCCCGCCACGACCACCAGCAGGCTCAGCGCCGCCGCGGGCCAGCCCCTCCTGCGGTCGGCCAGCAGCTGCGCGACCACCGCGATCACGGCGGCCAGCACGTGCCCCAGCACCACGTCCAGGCCGGGGCCGGGCAGGTCCCTGGTGCCCGCGTAGACCTGCACGCCGATCATCACCAGCGCCAGCAGCACCAGGCCCGCGGCGAAGGCGCCGCTGAGGCCCCGCCAGACCCTGGCCAGCCGGGGCTCCGGCAGGTCGGTCTCCACTGTCGTCACGGATCTCCCCCTACGGTGCGGGCAAGCTACTGGCGGGCGGTCATGGTGCCAGCAGCGCCCACGGCTCCAGCGCGGGCGCGGCCTGCTGCCCCTCCGGGCAGCTGCGCCGGAAGTCGCACCACCCGCACCGCCTGCCGGTGCGCGGTGGGAACAGCACGTCGCGGTCGCCGCCCGCCGCCAGGGTGTCCCCGGCCAGCGCCAGCTCGTCGGCGGCTTCCTCGGCGCGGGCGACGTGCCTGCCCAGGCTCTCCTCGGTGTGCTCCCAGACCGCGACCTCGCCGGTCGGCAGGTGGTGCAGCTCCACCCGGTGGCAGGGCTTGCGCAGCGTCCGCCGCGCCGCCAGCGCGTACAGGGCAAGCGCTTGCGAGCCCCGCGCGTCGTCCACCGTCAGCGCGTGCCTGCCGGTCTTGTAGTCCACGATGACCAGCTCGCCGTCGCGCAGGTCGATGCGGTCCACCCGGCCCTCGGCGACGATCTTCGAGGTGGGGGTGGACACCCAGCGCTCGACGCCGATCGGGTCGACCGAGGTGTCGAGCTCGGCGACGTAGTCGCGCACCCAGACCACCGCGCGGTCGCGGTAGCGGGCCGCCTGCTCGGCGTCGCGGAAGCCGTCGTCCTTCCACTGCCGGTGCAGCAGCGCCACCGCCTGCTCGGGGCTGCGCCGGTCGGCGGGCAGGTCGAACAGCGCCTTGAGGGCGTTGTGCACCACCGCGCCCAGCGTGCTGTGCGCCCAGGCCCCGCCGCGCGGCGGGGTGGGGCGGTCCAGGTAGGCCATGCGGAAGCGGCGCGGGCAGTCCGTCCACGTGGCCAGCTTGGCCGGGGTGACCCGGACCAGCTTGCGCGGCTGCGCGCCGAAGTCGAACCCGAGCTGCTCCTGCACGGCACCACGCTACCGACAGGGACCGACAGCCCTCCACCGCCCCGCCCCGCCGGGCAGCGCGGTCAGCCGACCAGGACCTTGCAGCCGGTGGCGCGGTCGGCGATGGCGTCGAGCACCTCCGGTGACGTGGTCTCCGCGCCGAGCCGGACGGTCTTGTTGGTGCCGTGGTAGTCGCTGGACCCGGTGACCAGCAGCCCCAGCTCCTTGGCCAGGCCGCGCAGCCGGTCGCGGGTGGGCGCGTCGTGGTCGGGGTGGTCGACCTCCACGCCCGCCAGGCCGAGCGCCGCCAGGTCCGCCACGACCTGCTCGGTGACGACGGGCCCCCGCGAGCGGGCGAAGGGGTGCGCCAGCACGGTCACCCCGCCCGCGTCGCGGATCATCTCGATGGCGCGGGCCACCGGGGTGTCGGTGCGCGGCACGTAGTAGCGGCCGCCGGTCAGGTACTTGGCGAACGCCTCGTCCACGCTGTCCACCACGCCCGCCCTGATCAGCGCCATGGCCAGGTGGGGGCGACCGGCGGGGGCGTCCTCGGGCATCGAGGCCATCAGCTCGTCCGGGTCGATCGGGAAGCCGTCCTCCACCATGCGCACGGCCATCCGGCGCAGCCGCTGCCTGCGCTCCAGGCGCAGCCGCAGCTGCTCCTCGACCAGGGCGGGCGAGGTCGGGTCGTGCAGGTAGGCCAGCAGGTGGACGGTGATCACCCGGCCCCGACCGTCGTCCGACGCGCAGGACAGCTCCGCGCCTCGCACCAGGCGCAGCCCGGCGGGCAGCGCGGCAGCGGCCTCGGACCAGCCCGCCGCGGTGTCGTGATCGGTGATCGCGATCGCGTGCAGGCCGGCGGCGGAGGCCGCCGCCACCAGCGCGGCGGGGGTGTCGGTGCCGTCGGACTCGGTCGAGTGGGTGTGCAGGTCGATGCGCACCCGACCAGTCTGACCTACGGGACCATCTTCTTCCCGCGGGCCGCCCGCTGAGCCTTGATCATCGAGAAGCGCTCGGCCTGCGCCTTCTTGTCGCCGAAGGTCAACTCGGAGATCGCGTCGTAGACCTCCTCGGGGTTGGGCAGGTACTCGATCCGGTTCAACGCCTGGATCTGACCCGCCGACTCGACGACCAGGGTGCCGAAGCCGAACATGCGTCCCAGCACCGAGCGCTCGTAGGTGAGGTCGGTGACCTTGCTGATCGGCATCATGGCGACCTTGGTCTCGAAGACCCCCGAGGAGATCATGAACCTCTTGTCGGTGACCACGATCCGCTCCACCCACCACTCCATGACGAAGTAGGCCAGCCGGAGCACCACGAACAGCGAGGCGTACCAGAGGATGTTCTGGATCAGCCCCATGTTGTCCGGCAGCAGGTAGGAGATCATCATGGCGCCCGCCATCAGGGCCAGCGCCTCCAGAAGATCACCGAGCAGGGTGCTCCAGTGCCTGCGTACCCGGATGACCCGACGCTCCGTGGGCAGGAGGTACTCGTCTGGGTCTCGTGGTGCGAACATGCCTTCGACCTCTCGCCGTGGGGGAGGAGCCGGGCGACTCAGAACAATTGTTTCACGAAGGTGATCAGCGCCTCGGCGGCTTCCCTCAGCGTGTTCAGGATGTTCTGCACCACCAGAGCCGCCTGCTGCGGCTCGGCGATGAGGAAGAACAGGAGCAAGCCGACCCCGGCGAAAGTGAGAATCTTCTTCAGATTCACGGCGATCATCCCCGTTCGCTACCCGCACCCGTTTGGCGCCAGTGAAAACCGTTGTACCGCACTCCACGGCACGTTGGGAGCTTTGTACCGCACTTGGGTCAGCGGACTGCACCGCCGAACCGGTGTGGCTACTCTCCGCGATCGTGACGCTTGGCAATCGATTCCCGGTTCGCCGGGTCGGCGGTGTCGACCGGACCCCGCACCAGTGATCACTCCGCGTAGACAGCCGCAATCCTCCAGGTGAGGGACCCCGCCCCACCCCCGTCGGCCGAACGGTCGCCGGGACCGCCGGTGACCAGGCGAGGCGGCGGTCGGGATCGCGCGAACGACCACTCTGCGTGATTGTTCTAGACCACTACGGCCGTGTGCCCACCAACCGGCTCCCGGCCGCCCACGGCGCGAACGACCACCCCTGCCAGGTGCGATCCGGTGGCCCCCGAGCGGGCGACGAGCCCCCGAACGCGCGCCCGACGGCTACTGCGATCTTGGCCACAATCCGGCCCGAGCGCGACCTTCCAGGGGGTCGCGCCGATCAACTTCGCCCGATCGAGTGTGCGTTCGGCGCGCGTTTCAAGGGGTCTCCGGCAGCCACACGAGGCGCTGGCCGTGCAGCGCGGTCCTCGCCAGCGCCTGCGCCCGCACCACCTCGCCGCCCTCGAAGCGGACCAGGCCCAGCACGCCGAAGGTGCCCCCGCCCGGACCGGGCCGCAGGTCCTCGCGGTCGGGCAGCACGTGCACCAGGCCGTTGGCGAACCCCTCGTGGCTGATCCACCACACCGGCCTGCCCAGCCCGGCCAGCGCCGCGACGAACCGCTCCCCCTCCAGGTAGGCCAGCACGCTGCTGGTCAGCACCACCAGCGGCAGCTCGTCGGGCACCCGCGCCGCGGCCCGCCCCAGGTCCGCCACCGCGTCGCCGACGACGAACTCCGGCGGGGACTTGCGCTGCACCGCCGCCGCCACCCCGAACAGCCGCAACCGCTCCGGCTGGTCCGCCCAGACGCACGCCTCCAGCCAGGCGTAGGTGTCCTCGTCGGCCAGGTCCGCGGGCGCGCGGTCCAGGCCGACCTTGGCGGCGACCTTGACCGACTTGGGCAGCTTGGGCAGCCGCGCGCCGGGCGCCAGCTCCAGCGCGCAGTGCAGGCCCACCGCCGCCTTCGCGGGCCCGGCGGCCAGCTGGCCCGCCTGCTCGGTCTGGTACCGGTAGCCGTACTTGTCCAGGTTGAGCAGCAGCCCCGCCGAGCAGCCGACCTCCAGCAGCCCCACCGGTCCCCGGACCGCCGCGTTCACCGCCGCCACCGCCGGGTAGACCAGCGCGGCGCGGCGCACCTCGTTGGTCTGCGTGGTGCGGCTCGCGATCAGCGCGCGCATCCGGTCCGCCCGCTCCAGCACGAACTCCCGGAACAGCGGCCAGGTGCGCTCGTCCACCCCGTGCGTGCCGCCCAGCGAGGGGTAGTAGCTCGACAGCGGGTGGAACGGCTCGGCCTGCACCAGCCGGTGCGCCGCCGCCAGCAGCAGCGTGCCGTGCGCGAACCGCTCCTCGGCGGCGGTGAGCAGGCCCGCCACCTCCGGGTCGTCCGCCGCGCCGCGGCCGAGGTGCTCGTAGAGCGGCGACACCCCCGCCGCCTCGCGCTCGGCGAACCAGGCCAACCGGCGGCGCACCACGTCCAACGGGGTCACATCACTCCTCGGGCTCGGGCCTGCCCGGCTGCTCGCCGCCGCGCGCGGCCCCGTAGGCCCGCTTGGGCACCATCACCTTGCGGCGGAACACGCAGACGACCGTGCCGTCCTGCTTGTAGCCGCGGGTCTCGACGTAGACCACGCCCCGGTCGTCCTTGGACTTCGACGGGGTCTTGTCCAGCACCTCGGTCTCACCGTAGATGGTGTCGCCGTGGAAGGTCGGCTTCACGTGCCGCAGCGACTCGACCTCCAGGTTGGCGATCGCCTTGCCCGAGACGTCGGGCACCGACATGCCCAGCAGCAGGGAGTAGACGTAGTTGCCGACCACCACGTTCTTGCCGAACTCGGTGGTCTCGGCCGCGTAGTGCGCGTCCAGGTGCAGCGGGTGGTGGTTCATGGTCAGCAGGCAGAACAGGTGGTCGTCGTACTCGGTCACCGTCTTGCCCGGCCAGTGCTTGTAGACCGCGCCGACCTCGAACTCCTCGTAGTACCGCCCGAACTGCACCGCGCGCCTCCGTTGGCTGTGTGGTGATCGGGGGTCACCCCGACCGGGACGCACAGTGTGAACGGGGCAGGAGTACCCTAGGCAACCGGTCTGTGAGCGACTCCACCGCCGGACCACCGACCCGAGGAGGTGAGGGCGATGAGCAACGACCCCCATCCTGCGAGTACCTCGCGCGTCCTCGTCGGCGGGTCGGCTTTGATCAGCTAGGCCCAGTGGTACCCGGTCGGGGACGTGCCGTCGTTTCGCCTGGAAACCGACGCCCCCGTCTGGAGGACCCGTGCCCAGCCTGCCCTCGCTCGGCGGCCTGAGAGGCCGCTCGACCGACCGCCTCCGCACGCCCGCGCCCGTCCCGGTGCCGCTGTCGGCGTACGTGGTCGACTGCGGCGTCTACGTCGACGGCAGTCGCCTGGCCGGCCGCTGGTCGCACACCGACGCGGTCAACGAGGTGCGCAAGCGCGGCGAGGGCTTCGTGTGGATCGGCCTGCACGAGCCCGACGAGGAGCAGATCCAGGGCGTCGCGGAGACCTTCGGCCTGCACGAGCTGGCCGTCGAGGACGCCGTGCACGCCCACCAGCGGCCCAAGCTGGAGCGCTACGACGACACGCTGTTCATGGTGTTCAAGACCGTGCGCTACATCCAGAACGCCTCGCCCGACACGGCCAACGAGATCGTCGAGAGCGGCGAGATCATGGTCTTCCTCGGCCGCGACTTCGTGGTCACCGTGCGGCACGGCAACCACTCCGGGCTGGCCGCCGTGCGGCGCGAGCTGGAGGCCGACCCGGAGCGGATGCGGATGGGCCCGGCCGCGGTGCTGCACTCGATCGCCGACCACGTGGTGGACAACTACCTCGACGTGACCGACCACATCGAGGACGACATCGACCAGATGGAGACGCTGGTCTTCGCGCCGCGCAGCGGGATCAGCGCCGACCAGATCTACCTGATGAAGCGCGAGGTGCTGGAGCTGCGCCGGGCGGTGATGCCGCTGGCGGTGCCGCTGCGCAGGCTGGCCGAGGGGTACACGCCGCTGATCCCCGAGCAGGTGCGCTCGTACTTCCGCGACGTCGACGACCACCTCACCGAGGTCTCCGAGCGGGTCCTCAGCTTCGACGAGCTGCTGACCACGCTGGTGGACGCGGTGCTGGCCAAGATCACGCTCCAGCAGAACTCGGACATGCGCAAGATCTCCGCCTGGGTGGCGATCATCTCCGTGCCCACCATGGTGGTCGGCGTGTACGGCATGAACTTCGACAACATGCCGGAGCTGCGCTGGAAGTTCGGCTACCCCATGGTGATCGCGGTGATCCTGGTGGCCTGCCTGACGCTGTACCGAATATTCCGTCGGAACCGCTGGCTGTAGCCCCCCGCCCACCCCGACCCGACGGGACACCCGACCATGACCAGATACCTCACCAACCTGCGCTTCTGGATCCTCACCTTCCTGCTCGGCTGGCTGGTCACGGTGACGCTGATCATCGCCTCCCAGCCGTAGCGGCCGAGACGGCCGCCCGCGTCAGGTCCAGGGCCGCACGTCCCACGCGAAGGGCACGCCGTGCCCGGCGCCCGAGCCCAGCCGCAGCGACACGTCCGCGGGCCAGAGCTTGAGCAGCAGCTGGAACTCCCACGGGTCGTCCGGGTCGTGGCTGCGCCGCGGCTCGTAGACCAGCAGCGCCAGCGGGGCGGTCGGCGTGGCGCGGGCCGCCGCGCCCGCCAGCACCGCCCGGCCCGCGGCGCGGTCGGCGGGCGAGGCGTACTGCCAGACCACCGAGTGCCACACCACGGTCAGCACGCCGCGCTCCGGGGTGCGCAGCTGCTGGGCCAGCCACTCCGGCCCGGTCGCCCGGCGCACCGGCACCCGGTCCGCCAGCGCCAGGTCCAGCGCCGCCCGCAGCCGCGCCAGCCGCTGCACCTGGTCGGCCCACACGAACGACAGCAGGTGCAGCCTGCCGTCCTCGGTGGTCACGTCGACCGGGTTGAGGTCGCAGCCCGCCCGGCGCACCACGCGCAGGTCGTGCTCCAGGTCCACGTCCGGCCGCCCGGTCCAGCCGGGGTCCAGCTCGAACGGGCTGTCCCGGTCGCCGAGCACCCGGTCCCCCACCCGGTAGGCGATCCGGTGCGGGCGCAGGTTCAGCCCGCCACTGGCGCCGACCTCCAGCAGCCGCACCGGGAACGGCGTGCGCCTGCCCGCCGCGTCCGCGGCCAGCCGGGTGGCCACGTGCAGCCCGCCGAACAGCGGACCGCTGCGGCCCGGCTCGTTGGTCTGCACCACCGTGGTGGAGATCATCGCGCGCAGCTCGTCCGCGTGCTCCTCCAGCACCGGCACCGCGTCCCGCCACAACCGGTCCAGCCTCGGCGTGCCGCCGACCGACGGGTAGTGCTCGGCCAGGCCGGGGGCGCGGCCCTGCAGCACCAGGCGGTGCAGCGCGCCCGCGAACCGCAGCCCCGGCACGGTGCCCCGGCGGTCGCGCTCGGCGCCCGCCATCACCCGCGCGGTCACCCCGCCGCTCGCCAGGTCGCGGGCGGCGGCGACCAGCAGGGTGTGGGTCAGCGGGCTGGCCTCGCGGCAGGGGCGGGCGGCGTCGAGGAATAAGTCGGCGAGCACGGGCCCGACGCTAGCCGGATTTCCCTTGTGCGGCACCGGGGAGAGGCGCATTTCACCCGCGCACGGCCGAGCCGCGGGACAGCGCATAGGCTCGGTGGGTGCCCAGGGTGCTCGCGGTGTCGGACGAGGTGGTGGAGCAGTTGTGGAGCGACCAGGTGCGCAGGCACCGGGTCGACCTGGTGCTGGCGGCGGGCGACCTGCCGTTCGACTACCTGGAGTTCCTCTCCGGCGCGCTGGACCGGCCGTGCGTGTTCGTGCCCGGCAACCACGACGTGGACCTGTCCGGCTACGCCAACGTGCGCGGGCTGTGGACCAAGGCCGGGCTGCCCGCGCGGTGGCCGGGGCCGGCGGGCGCGGTCAACGCCGACCAGCGGGTGGTCGACGTGGCCGGGCTGCGCATCGCCGGGCTGGGCGGGTCCATCCGGTACAACGACGGGCCCAACCAGTGGACCGAGCGGCAGCAGGCGCGCAGGCTGCGCCGGGTGCTGCGGCTGGCGCGGTGGCGCGGGCTGCGCGACGGGCGCGGCGTGGACGTGCTGCTGACCCACTCGCCGCCCAGGGGCTGCGGCGACGAGCCCGACGCGCCGCACCGCGGGTTCGAGTGCCTGCACGACGCCGTGCGGCGGCTGCGCCCGCCGTTGCTGCTGCACGGCCACATCCACCCGCACGGCGAGCGCAAACCCGACCGGGTGCTCGGCGGCACGCGGGTGGTGAACGTGGTCGGCTACAAGGTGATCGACATCCCCGGACGGGAGGAGGTGGGCCGTGCGCCGTGACACCGGGTTCCCGCGCATCGACGCGGAGAACGACTTCCAGCGGGCGCGCCGCAACCAGGTGCTGTCGCGCCTGGCCGCGTGGCTGCGCCGCGAACCCGACGACGTCAACATCACGCTGCCGTTCCACGAGGTGGTCGAGGCGCTGGGGATGCTCAGCGAGCGGCGCCTGGGGCTGCGCACGATCCGGCTGGACTCGATCGTGGGCAGCGTGGACCGCACCCGCGACTTCGACCGCCGGTTCCGGCCGACCTCGGCGCGGGTGCGCGAGCGGTGGCAGCGCCTGGCCGCGGCGCAGCGGCGCGGCGAGCCGATCCCGCCGATCGACGTCTACCGGGTCGGCGACCTGCACTTCGTCCAGGACGGGCACCACCGGGTGTCGGTGGCGCACGCGCTGGGCCTCGAGGTGATCGACGCCTACGTCACCGAGGTGGTGACCCGGATCACCGCGCACGGCATCCGGCACCGCGGTGACCTCATCGTCAAGGACTACCGGCGGCTGTTCCTGGAGCGGGTGCCGCTGACCGGCCAGGCGCGGGCGGCGGTGGTGCTGTCCGAGCCGTGGGACTACGCGGCGCTCGGCGAGCACGTCGAGGCGTGGGGCTTCCGCCTGATGCAGGACGAGGGCGCGTTCCTGGACCGGGCGACCGTGGCGCGGCGCTGGTACGAGGAGGAGTACGTGCCGGTGGTGGCCATGCTGCGGCAGGCCGACCTGGTGGGCGAGCGCACCGAGACCGAGGCGTACCTGTGGGTCGCGGGCGAGCGCTACCGCCTGATCCGCACCCACCGCTGGGACACCGGCGTCATCGACACCCTGCGGTCCCGCCGCTAGTCCAGAACGCTCGGTTCGCGGTGCCCGGACGCTCAACTCGCGCGATCGGGTTACCTGGGCAGGGGTCTGGCCTGGTCGAGGACCCGGTCGGCGTAGCTGTCGAGCAGGCGGGTGGCGACCTGCTGCGAGTAGCCGAGGATGACCGCCCACAGCAGCAGCGCGGCCTGCGAGGCGACGCCGATCAGGCCGGTGGTCACGCCCGCGCCCAGCGCCAGGATGCCGACCACGGCCAGTGCCGCGCCGAGCAGCACTTTGATCGCGGCCTGGTAGCCGATCATGATGTACGGCGACAGGCTCGGCCTGCGGCGCAGCAGCAGCACGACCGCGGACAGCACGGCCCCGAACGCGCCGAGGACCTGGATCAGCCACACGTCGGCGCCGCTGGGGGCGCGGCCGGACGGGCAGACCGTGGGCAGCCGCTCGGAGCCCACGCACATCGGCACCAGTCCCGGCCGGACCAGTCCGACCACGCCCAGGACCGTGTTGACCACGAACAGCACCACGGACGCGGCGATCAGCTTGTTGCGCAGCGCCCTTGAGCCCGCGTGGGCGAAGTCGGACTGGTCGAACGCGGCTCGCAGCGCGTCGACGACCAGCTCGCGCTCGACGCTGAGCGGGTACTCGCCGGGCCGCAGCTCCTCCAGCGCCCGGCGGCGCGGGTCCTCGGCGTCGAGCTGCTCGGCGACCCTGGCCCGCAGGCCGGGCAGCCTGCCCAGGAAGCCGCTGCCCGCGGCCACCACGGCGATCTCCGCTTCGTGCAGGGCGCGCCAGGCGCGTTCGATGTGCCAGCCGGACCACCACGACGCGATGGCCCGCCAGCGGGGCTCGTCGTGGGTGATCATCTCCTCCACCACGGCGGCGGCCTGCTCGGCCACCGCGCGCCACTGCTGGCTCTCCGGGTCCAGCGGGTCCGGCGGGCCCAGGGCGGCCAGGTCGGCGCGGACGCGGTCCAACCGCGACTGCACCACCAGCCGCCAGTCCGTGACCCTCGGTTTGCGGGTTGCCATATCACCTGATGGTGACAGGGTGTCGGGCCCAGACGATCACCCGGACGAGTGGTAGCAGGCGTTTTCCCGGCTCGACAGCGGAGCAGACCTCAGCGCCACGCCCTCTCGACAGGGCACCACGTCGCGCCGATGTCGTCGGCGAGCCGGTCGGCGAAACCGCTCACCGCGGCGACGACGTCGGCGAAGTCGGCGGGCAGGTGCTGTCCGTCCTCACCGAGGCGCGCTCGGAACGCCCGGTAAGCGGTCTGCCGCAGGACCGGCAGAGAACCCGTCACCTCGGAGAGCGGTCGGATTTCCACCCCGCGGTGCGCCGTGGTCGCGACCAGCGCTGCGCGGACCTCCTCATGCTCCAGGCGATGTCTACCGGTCAGCATGAAGACGTCCGCGAAGTCGCGGACGCGCGTGTTGGCGTTGCCGAGCGCGATGGCCGTGCTCAGCTTCTCGGCGAGCACGGTTTCGACCGGGTAACCCAGCACCCGGACAGCCGGTTCGCCCGGTCGCTGCGAGGGCAGCGCGACGATTTCGGGCTCGGGGGTCACCGGATCACCGAAGTTGACGTCCAATCTCAGCTTCACCCGCGCGCCGGACAGCAGGCAGTCCATCGCCACCCGGCCCCCGGCGTAGAGGTCGTCCTCCCGGATGCTCCGCGTGGTGACGGTGTCGGGCAGGTATTCCACCCCGTCATCCGGGTCGAGGGTCGTCCGGGCCACGGCGACGACGAGTTCGGCCACCGCCGCTTCGTCGTTGGTCAGCCGCTGGGCCAGCAGATCCGCGTCAGCGGTCGGGCGTCGGGCACCGAGGGCGGCCAGCAGCATCCCCCCTTTGAGGACGAGTTCTCCCGCGTGCGGCGACTCGGTGAGCCTGGCCAGCCAGCGCTCCAGGACGTACAGGACCAGCAGTTCCTGCGTGGTGCGGCGCTCGCGGCGTGCCCGGTTCCGCAGCTCCAGGTAAGCGCGCCCGCCGGGCGTGGCCTTCGTCGGGCGGTTCACTCGGCGATCAGCGCGTCCAGCGCGTTCCTGACCGGCCCGAACACGTCGAGTGCGCGGGCGATGTCGAGCACCAGCCCCGGACGGGCATCAGCGCGCCGGACGTAGCGGCGCAGCGCGGTCAGCGCCACCGGCTCGCCGTGCCGGTGGCGCAGTCTCATCAGGTCCACCACGGTCCTCGCCGGGTTGTAGACGCGGACGTACTCACCAGGGGCCGCCTCGACGGTTCCCACACCGAGTTCGAAGGTGGCCTCGGCGAACCGGAACACCTGCGTCGGGGGGTGGTCGATGCGCGGCGGCCGCTGGTGGCGCGGTACCGCGATCTGCGTCGTCAATGGGATCTCATCGGTCAACTCGTGCACAGCGGCGGCGGACAGGCAGCAGGTGATCGCACCGGGAACCCGGTAGGCCACGGCCAGCAGGTCCGGCAGGGACGCCTGTTCCGAGTCGGCTTTTCGGAACACCCCGCGGGAGAGCTCCACCACCGCCCCGCTGTCCCGGAGCCGGTACAGGTCGCGGTGGTGCATCCCCCGCCCGCAGGCGGTCGCCGTGGTGAAGGTGTCGGGCAGCTCGTCCAACGACACAGTCATGGATAGAAGTGTCACCATGTAGGACACACCTGGCAACACTTTCATCCACCCGCCGGCAAGTACTACCCGCCCCGTCCTCCTGGGCCGTTTTCCACTACCCGGCCGCCGCAGCGCTCCGGCCGGGTAGTAGTTGAACGCTCGTGGAGAGCCCACGGGTAGTACTTGCAGGTGGGGTCAGACGGCTTGGGAGGGCTCCACCAGCTCGCGCAGGCGCGGGGGCATCCGCTTCTCCAGCCCGTAGGGCTCCAGGTGGGCCTGCAGCACCCCGGTGAACGCCCGCTCCACCGACCCCGCGTCCCAGCTGTCGCTCTCCAGGATCGGCGGCTTGAAGTGCGGCTGGCCGATCAGGTGCAGCTGCCTGCCGTTGCACCGCACCACCTGCCCGGTGATGCCCGCCGCCGCGTCGCTGAGCAGGAACAGCACCAGCGGCGCCACCTTGCCCGGCACCCGGTCGGCCGGGATGGCGCGCAGCGAGCGCTCGGACTTCCACACCATCCGGGTGTGCGCCACCGGGCACACCGCGTTGACCCGGATGCCCTCGGTCTCCAGGTCCAGCGCCCACGAGCAGCTCAGCGACGCAACCGCGCCCTTGGTCGCCGAGTAGGTGGCCAGCTTGCGCTGGCCCAGGAACGCGCCGGAGGAGACGTTGACGATCGAACCGCCCCCGCCCCGCTCGCGCATGGCGCGCATGGCCGCGGTGCCGGTGTAGATCACGCCGAGCAGGTTGACCTCGACCAGCCGCCGGATGGCGTCCGGGTCGTCGTCCCACGGCAGGGCCTCGTAGTTCAGCCCGGCGTTGTTGACCAGGCCGTCGAGGCGGCCGAACTCGGCCACGCACACGCCGACGATCTTCTCCGCCTCGGTCGGGTCGGCGACCGTGTGCGCGCTGGCCACGGCCCGCCCCCCGTAGTCCCTGATCCGCTCCGCGACCCGCTCGGCGAGGTCGCCGTCCACGTCGTTGACCACGACCGCGGCGCCCGCCCGCGCGGCGTGCATGGCGTACGCCTCGCCCAGCCCCCGGCCCGCGCCGGTGACGACGACCGCCTTCCCGTCCAGCTCATTGCCCATGCGTGTGCCCCTATCCCCTGCGCGGTGGCCGATCACCCCCGCTCGCTCAGCGTGGAGATCGTCGGGGCGGGTGGGACGGGACTTGCGGCGAGTTGCCGCCGTGCTGCGCTGAATGGAGCACCGAATTCGTCCGCACCGATGAGCCGCACTGGTCAGCAACTCTCCGTGAACAGCGCAAAGGGGCTGTCCGGCGCACCGGACAACCCCTTCCCGGCATTCACTCTCCAGCGTAAGTGAGGTTCCGCCCGGTCGCGGGGTCGAACAGCTGCACCTTGTCGGCGTCGAACCAGATCTCCGCCTGCTCACCCTGCGTAGCCGACGAGGCGGCCGAGAGCCGGGTCACCAGCGCCACCCCGCTGCCCGGCACGTCCGCCGAGCCCGCGTCAGCGGCCAGCTCGGCCAGCTCCTCGGAGGTCGCCTGCTCACCGGAGAGGGTGAAGTAGGCGAACTTGTCCGAGCCCATCGACTCCAGCACGTCCACCTGGCTGGTGAACGTGACGCCGCTGTCGCGGACCGCCTCGTCGACCAGCCGGGCGTCCTCGAAGTGCTCCGGGCGCAGGCCCACGATCACCTCGCGCGGCGCGTCGGCGGCCTCCAGCATCGACCGCACCCGCGCGGTCAGCGGGATGTCGCCCAACGGCGAGCGCAGCGTGCCGTTCTCCAGCCCGGCGGGCACGAAGTTCATCGCGGGCGAGCCGATGAACCCGGCGACGAACAGGTTGGCCGGGTGGTCGTAGAGGTACTGCGGCGCGCCGATCTGCTGCACCGCGCCGCCGCGCATCACCACCACGCGGTCGCCCAGGGTCATCGCCTCGGTCTGGTCGTGGGTGACGTAGACCGTGGTGGTGCCCAGCTGCTTCTGCAGCCGCGACACCGAGGTGCGCATCTGCACGCGCAGCTTGGCGTCCAGGTTGGACAGCGGCTCGTCCATCAGGAACGCCTTGGGGTTGCGCACGATCGCGCGCCCCATCGCCACCCGCTGGCGCTGGCCGCCGGAGAGGTTGGACGGCTTGCGGTCCAGGTGCTGGGTCAGGTCGAGGATCTCCGCGGCCTCCTTGACCTTCTTCTCCACCGTGGCGTTGTCCACCTTGGCCAGCCGCAGCGGGAAGGCCATGTTCTCCTTCACCGTCATGTGCGGGTAGAGCGCGTAGGACTGGAACACCATGGCGATGTCGCGGTCCTTGGGGGCGCGCTCGTTGACCCGCTCCCCGCCGATGCGCAGCTCGCCCGAGGTGATGTCCTCCAGGCCCGCGATCATGTTGAGGGTCGTGGACTTCCCGCAGCCCGACGGGCCGACCAGGATGATGAACTCGCCGTCGGCGATCTGGATGTCCACGTCCCGCACGGCCACCGCGCCGTCCGGGTACTGCTTGCTCACCTTGTCCAGGACGATCTCGGCCATTGCGCACTCACCCCTTGACAGCGCCGGAGGTCAACCCGGCGACGATCCGACGCTGGAAGAACAACACGAACAGGATGATCGGGATCGTGATCACCACCGCGGCGGCGGCGACCGACCCGGTCGGGTCCTCGAACTGCGAGCTGCCGGTGAAGAACGACAGCGCCACCGGCACCGTCCGCGACGCCTCGGTGGAGGTCAGCGAGATCGCGAACAGGAAGTCGTTCCAGCAGAAGATGAACACCAGGATCGCCGTGGTGAACACGCCCGGCGCGGCCAGCGGCGCGATGACCCGGCGGAACGCCTGGCCCGGCGTCGCGCCGTCCATCTTCGCCGCCTTCTCCAGCTCCCACGGGATCTCGCGGAAGAACGCCGACAGCGTGTAGATCGCCAGCGGCAGCGCGAAGGTGATGTAGGGCAGGATCAGGCCCGGCCAGGTGTCGAACAGCCCCAGCGACCGCTCGATCTCGAACAGCGGCGAGACCAGCGAGATCTGCGGGAACATCGCGATCAGCAGGGACACCCCGACCAGCACCCGCTTGCCGGGGAAGTCCAGCCGGGCGATGGCGTAGGCGGCCATGGTGCCGAACACCACCGCGACGGCCGTGGCGATCAGCGCGATGCCGATGGAGTTCACCAGCGCCCGCACGAACTCCGTGGTGGAGAAGATGGCCCGGTAGTTCTCCAGGGTCCACTCGCGCGGGATGAAGTTGCCGTCCGCCAGGGTGGCCTTGGACTTGAACGACAGCGACACGATCCACAGCACCGGGAACAGCGCGTAGACCACCACGACGGCGTTGAGCAGCGACCAGCGGACCTTGCGGCCGGTGGTCTCGGCCCCACCGATGCCCGCCATCAGCGCCTCCCCCCGTTGTCGCTGCCCGGAGCGGCGGTGCCGAACAGCTTGATGAAGATGAACGCGATGATCGCCACCGCGATGAAGATGAGCACCGACATGGTCGAGCCGACGCCCAGGTTCAGGCCCTTGATCAGGTTGTTGTAGGTGATCATCGACACCGACGCGGTGCCCTGCGAGCCGCCGGTGAGCACGAACAGGTTGTCGAAGATGCGGAACGCGTCCAGGGTGCGGAACAGCAGCGCCACCAGGATCGCGGGCTTCATCACCGGCACCATGACCTTGGTGAACCGCTGCCAGGCGTTCGCGCCGTCCATCGCCGCGGCCTTGAGCAGGTCGTCGGGCACCAGCGCCAGGCCCGCCATCAGCAGCAGGGCCATGAACGGCGTGGTCTTCCAGACCTCGGCCAGGATCACCACCATGATCGACGGGATCTTCTCGGTCAGCACCGGCCCGCCGCCCGCCAGCTCGGCCAGGTAGCCGGTGCCCGGCGTCCAGGCGTAGCGCCACGAGAACGCGGCCACCACGGTCACGATGCCGTACGGGATCAGCGAGGACGTGCGCACCAGCCCGCGGCCGACCAGTGCGCGGTGCATGATCAGCGCCAGCGCCATGCCCAGCACCAGCTCGATCACCACCGACACCACGGTGATCACCACGGTGATCCACATGGCGTTCCACCAGTACGGGCTGCTGAGCACGGTGACGTAGTTGTCGAGGCCGACGAACTCGGTCCGGTCCGGGAACTTCAGGTCGTAGCGCTGGAGCGACAGCCAGACCGAGTAGACGATCGGCCAGCCCGCCACGCCCGCCATCACCAGGATGGCGGGCAGGCACAGCAGCAGCCCCAGCCTGCGCTCGGCCTTCTTGCCCTCGCTGAGCGCCGCCTTGGCCTTGGCGTCCAGCGGTGTGCGCGGTGCGGTCTCCGCCCGCGGGGTCGTCGCCTGGCTCACGGCAGCACTCCCTTCGAGTCCAGTGCGTCCTGCAGCTCGCCGCGCAGCCGGTCGGCCGTGGCCTGCGGGTCGATGCTCGCGGGCGGCGACAGGATGGTGGAGATCACCGTCGAGACGTTCTGGTAGGCCGGGGTGCGCGGGCGCACGGTGGCGCTCTTGAGCGTCTCCAGGATGGCTTCCTTCATCGGGTACGGCTCGGCCATCTCCGGGTCCTCGTAGACCGACTCGATGGTCGGCGGCACGCCGTCGTTGATCGCGGCGAACTTCTGGTTCTCCGCGCTGCGCAGGCACAGCACCGCGTCGAAGGACTCCTCCGGGTGCTCGGTGAACGCGCTGACCCCGTAGTTGACGCCGCCGACGGTGACCTTGGCGTCCCCGCCGTCGATCGACGGGAACGGCGCCCACTTGAGGTTCTTGGCGAACTCCGGGTTCGCCTGGGCCGCCGCGTAGACGTAGGGCCAGTTCAGCATGAACGCCGCGTCGCCGCGCTCCATGGCCAGGCGCGCGTCGTCCTCGGCGGCGTTGGAGAACGACGGGTCGACCACCTCGGAGGTGGCGAACTTCTTCAGCACCTCCAGCGCCTTCACGGCCTTGTCGTCCACGACCGCCTTGGTGCCGCTGTCGTCGATGATCTCACCGCCCGCCGAGCGCACCAGGGTGTTGAACAGCACCACCAGGCCCTCGTACTGCTTGCCGGTCGCCTCGACCAGGCCGGGCTTGCCCTGGGCCTCCAGCTGGGCGCCCATGTCGATCATCTCGTCCCACGTGCGCGGCGGCGTGGGCACCAGGTCGCCCCGGTACCACAGCAGCTGGACGTTGGTGTTGTCCGGAGCGCCGTACAGCTTGCCCTCGTAGCGGGCCGTCTCCAGCGGCGTCTCCAGCGTGCCGTCCTCGACCCGCGCCTTGGCCTCGCCGGTGAACTCCTTGATCCAGCCCGCCTCCGCCAGCTCGGCGGTCCAGGTCACGTCGAGCCCGAGGACGTCCATGCCGGTGTCCCCGGCGGCCAGCCTGCGCACCAGCTGCTCGCGCTGGCCGTCCGCCTCGCGCGGCAGCTTGTGGTACACGATCTCGTACCCGGCGTTGCGCTCGTTGCACTTGTCGACGATCTTCTGGAAGTTCTCCTGCGGGTACTTGTAGACGTTGATGGTGAGTCCACCACCACCTGAACCGCAGCCCGCCAGCGCCGAGGCCGCGATCAGCGCGGCTCCTCCCGCGGCGGCCAACCGGTGACGCGGTTTCGCGCCCCTCATCGGCCTCGCCTCCTTCTCAACAACGGAGGAGCCAGACCGCAGCGCCCGGCACCTCGTCGTGCCCCCACCGGTCGACCCAGGGATGGGCCAACCGGTGGGACGAACCTAGGCCCGGTGATCACTTGCCGCAACCACCCTGCGCAACGATTCAGACCCGAACCGTGCGCTACCCGGTGGAGGCGGTCGGCAAACCTACTCCTTTTGGGCGTCCGCCGGTCGCATGGCGAGTTTGGCGAGCAGGTCCCTGCCCCGTTCGGCCGAGCGGGGTTGGCACAGCACGTCGTAGCGGCCCGCGACCAACTGGCTGGCGGACTGGAAGTCGCGCTTGCCCCTGGTCGAGCTGTAGCCGACGGCCGCGAAGATCAGGCCGAAGCCGACGCCGGTGATCACGCCGACCAGGATCGGCCCGAAGCCCGCCCCCGGCGTGGTGTTGAACAGGCTCAGCAGCACGCCGACGAACGCGCCGAACCAGGCGCCCGAGGCCGCGCCGGTGCCCAGCACGCGCCCCCAGGTGAGCTTGCCGGTGACCCGCTCGACCAGCATCAGGTCCACGCCGACGATGGTGACCTCCTGCACCGGGAAGTCGCTGTCGGCCAGGAAGTCCACCGCGCGCTGGGCTTCCTCGTAGGTGCCGTACGAGCCGATGGGCCACCCCGTCGGGGGCGTCGGCAGGCGCGGTGGCATGCCCGGTCGGTTCTGGCCGGAGAAGGAACTCGTCACGGTGACCACCTCTTCGCGGTGCTGATCACCCCATCCTGCCAACAGCGGGCGAACGACGCGAAACGGATGACCGGGAAATCAACGCGACTGTGACGTCGGCCCCCTCGGCACCGCGCCCACGAGGGCGATCGGGGACGGCGCCCGGACCCCGCACCCGCTCGGCCGCCCACCGCACGGGTGAGCGGCCGGGAGCCCGGACGAGTGACCGCCGAGCCGTCCTCAGCCCCGCGACCGGTAGTCGCGCAGCAGACCGCGGCTGATGATGGTCTTCTGGATCTCGCTGGTGCCCTCGCCGATCAGCAGGAACGGCGCCTCGCGCATCAGGCGCTCGATCTCGTACTCCTTGGAGTAGCCGTAGCCGCCGTGGATGCGGAACGCCTCCTGCGTCACCTCGGCGCAGTACTCGGAGGCGATCAGCTTCGCCATGCCCGCCTCGACGTCGTTGCGCGCGCCGGAGTCCTTCAGCCGCGCGGCGTTGACCATCATCAGGTGGGCCGCCTCGACCTTGGTGGCCATCTCGGCCAGCTTGAACGCGATGGCCTGGTGCTCGGCGATGGGCTTGCCGAAGGTGCGGCGCTGCTGCGCGTACTCGATGGCCAGCTCGAACGAGCGCAGCGCGATGCCGCACGCGCGGGCGGCCACGTTGACCCGGCCCACCTCGACGCCGTCCATCATGTGCTGGAAGCCCCGGCCGGTCTGCCCGCCGAGCACCCGCCCGGCCGGGACGCGGAAGCCGTCGAACACCATCTCGGTGGTGTCGACGCCCTTGTAGCCCATCTTGTCGATCTTGCCGGGGATGGTCAGGCCGGGCGCGACCTCGCCGTAGCCCTCGGGCTTGTCCACCAGGAACGCGGTGAGGTTGCGGTGCGCCTTCTCCGCGCCCTCGTCGGTCTTGACCAGCACGGCCGTGAGGTTGGACGTGCCGCCGTTGGTCAGCCACATCTTCTGGCCGCTGATGACGAAGTCGTCGCCGTCCCGGACCGCGCGGGTGCGGATGGCGGCCACGTCGGAGCCCAGCTCCGGCTCCGACATCGAGAAGGAGCCGCGCACCTCGCCGGTGGCCATGCGCGGCAGGTAGTCCCGCTTCTGCTCGTCGGTGCCGTGCTGCTTGATCATGTGCGCCACGATGAAGTGCGTGTTGATCACGCCCGACACGCTCATCCAGCCGCGCGCGATCTGCTCGACCACCAGCGCGTAGGTCAGCAGCGACTCGCCGAGGCCGCCGAACTCCTCGGGGATGGTCAGGCCGAACAGCCCCATCTCCTTCATGCCCTCGACGATGTCGGCGGGGTAGGTGTCGGCGTGCTCCAGCGCCTGGGCGTGCGGGATGATCTCCTTGTCCACGAAGGCGCGCACCGTGGACAGGATCTCCTCCTGCACGTCGGTCAGTCCTGCGGTCTGGGCCAGGCGCGCCATCGCACTCTCCCCTTCGTAGCCGTGAGTTACCGGCGAGTATGGACCGGTTAACGACCGTTCGCGCTCGGAAGGTGCGCTACACCACGCGCTGTACCGAGACAGCCCCCGGGCCGCCCCCGAGCAGGTTCTTCTCCCACAGCTCGCCGAGCGAGCACTCCTCCAGCCACCGGCCGAGCCGGTCGCGGTCCGGTCGACAGCCGGTCCGCGGGCACCGCGGTGCCCGAGTCGTCCCGCCACCGCAGGCGGACGCGATCGCCGTTCTCCGGCCTGAGCACGAAGTCGCGGAAGAACGGGGCGACCTGCCGGACGACTCCGACGACGCGCCGGTAAGCCGAGCGGTCCCGCCGCTCGTCGCTCTCGGCGAGCGCGAGGAGCACCGCCGCGAGGTTGCCCGCATCACCGCGCAGCACCCGGTTGTCGGAAGTCGGCCCCGCGCCTGACCGGCGCGTTCCGGCTCGTGTCGTGGAAGTGGTGGACGCGGCAGCCGCGCGGCGGGTCGACGACTTCCGGGGCCGCGTCGAAGCGGCCGGGGGCGTCCGCCTCGGCGCTCCGGTGGAGGCGCACCTCCCCGCCGCTGCCCGCGAAGTGCCAGTTCCCCGCGTCCGAGCCGCCGCCTTCCGCCAGCCGCCCCAACAGCTCGAACAGGCGGAGGAAGTCGCTCTTGCCCGTGCCGTTCGCGCCGATCAGCACGTTGAGCCTGCCGGGGGAGACCGACGCCGACCGGATCGAGGCGAAGTCCCGCACTTCGATCTTCCGCAGCCCCGCGACGGCCATGCCGACCCCCCTACGGCCACACGACCGCCGCGGAGCCGCGACACGTCACTCCTCCGGCGGGGTCCACACGTCGTTGCGGGACATGCCCGCCGCGCGTCCCTTGCCCGAGATCACCAGGGCCATCTTGCGCGAGGCCTCGTCGATCATCTCGTCGCCCAGCATGACCGCGCCGCGCTTCCCGCCCGCCTCGGAGGTGTAGTAGGCGTAGGCGTCGAGGATGTTCTCGGCGTGGTCGTAGTCCTCCTGCTTGGGGCTGTAGACCTCGTTCGCCGCCTCGATCTGGCCGGGGTGCAGCACCCACTTGCCGTCGAAGCCCAGCGCGGCCGAGCGGCCCGCCACGCGCTTGAAGCCCTCCACGTCGCGGATCTGCAGGTAGGGGCCGTCGATGGCCTGCTTGTCGTGCGCCCGCGCGGCCATCAGGATGCGCATCAGGATGTAGTGGTAGGCGTCGCCCACGTCGTAGCCGGGCGGCTGCTCGCCGACGACCAGGGACTTCATGTTGATCGACGCCATGAAGTCGGCCGGGCCGAAGATGATGGTCTCCACGCGCGGGGACGCGGCGGCGATGGCGTCGACGTTGGTCAGGCCCAGCGCGTTCTCGATCTGGGCCTCGATGCCGATGCGGCCGACCTCGTAGCCCATGGTCTTCTCGATCTGGGTCAGCAGCAGGTCCAGCGCGTGCACCTGCTGCGCGGTCTGCACCTTGGGCAGCATGACGCAGTCCAGGTTGGCGCCCGCGCCCTCGACCACCTCGACCACGTCCCGGTAGGTCCACTCGGTGGTCCAGTCGTTGACCCGCACCACGCGCGTCTTCGAGCCCCAGCCGCCCTCGTTCAGCGACGCCACGATGGTCTTGCGCGCGTCCGGCTTGGCCAGCGGCGCGCACGCGTCCTCCAGGTCCAGGAAGACCTGGTCCGCGGGCAGCGTGCGGGCCTTGTCGATCATCTTCTGGCTCGATCCGGGGACCGCCAGGCAAGAACGCCGGGGACGCTGCTGGTCGACCACTGGGGTACCTCCTCGTACCGGCCGGTAACTCCTGTGCTGCGAAGGGTGGCACGCACCCGTGCACCCCGCTATCGCGTGAGTCCCGATTCACAGGGTCGTGGCAGGCTGAACCGGTGGAGATCGGACAGGTGCTGGACAACGCGCTGCGCAAGGCCGCCGCGATCTGGGTCGCCCCGGCGGGCGGGGCGCCCCGGCTGGTGTGGGCGCTGTGGCGCGACGGCGCGGTGCTGGTGGCCGTGGGCGGCACCGAGCAGGAGGTGCCGGGGCTGGCCGACGGGGTGCGCTGCGCGGTGACGGTGCGCTCGCCGTCCACGCACTCGCACCTGCTCGACGCCACCGCCACCGCCCGGCTGGTCGAGCCGGACGAGGTCACCGCGGCGGCGCTGCGCTCCGCCCGGCTCAACGCCGCGCCCCGCTGGGAGTCGGTGTACCGCCTGGAGTTCGCGTGATCACCGTGCCCGAGGGCTTCGGGCACGCGCTGCCCCCGGAGGCGGCGACGTGGCTGGCCGGTCTGCCCGCGCTGGCCGCGAAGTTCTGCGCGCGCTGGCAGCTGTCGCCGGACGGGCCGCCGCTGCACGGCGCGGTCGGGCTGGTGCTGCCGGTGCGGCGGGCCGACGGGCACCCGGCCGCGCTCAAGCTGACCTGGGTGGACGAGGAGACCCGCGGCGAGCCGCTGGCGCTGCGGGCCTGGGACGGCGACGGCGCGGTGCGGCTGCTCGACCACGACGACGCGCACGGCGCGCTGCTGCTGGAGCGGCTGGACCACACCTGGTCGCTGCTGGACGTGCCGATCGAGCAGGCGCTGCTGGTCGCGGGCGGGCTGACGCGCAGGCTGCGCACCCCGGCGGGCCCGGAGTTCCGCCGCTGGCGGGTGCCCGACCTGGTGGCGCAGAACGCCGCGGCGGGCGGGCCGGTGCCCGCCCGGCTGGTCGCGATGGCCGTGGAGGTCGGCCGGGAGCTGGTCGCGGACGCGGGCGGCACGCTGGTCAACGAGGACCTGCACTACGCCAACGTGCTGCGCGGCGAGCGCGAGCCCTGGCTGGCCATCGACCCCAAGCCGCTGGCGGGCGACCGCGAGGTCGGGCTGATCGCGCTGCTGCGCAACCGGGTCGCCGAGCTGGACGGCGAGCGCGGGCTGCGCGAGCGGTTCGCCGCCCTGGTCGACATCGCCGAGCTGGACGTCGAGCGGGCGCGGCGGTGGGTGTTCCACCGCGCGGTGGCGAGCTGGCCGTGGTGCGTGGAGAAGGGGTACGCCGACACCGCCGAGGTGCTGGCGGCGATGGCGCGGCTGTTCAGCGGCCGGGTCGCCTGATCCGCCCCTGCGCCACCGGCACCACCCCGCCACCGCAGCGCACGCGCGTGGCCCGGCCGCCGACCGCGGCCACCCAGCAGTCCAATGTGGACGGGCGATCGATCTCGGCTCCTTGGCGCACCGTGAACTCGTGCTCGCCGTCGCCCGGCAGCAGCCCGCGGTCGACCAGCCACGCGGCCAGCGCCAGCGCCGCGCTCCCGGTGGCCGGGTCCTCGCCGCCGGTGGCGCGGAACATCCGCACCCGCGCCACCCGCCCCACCGGGTCGAACGCCACCGGCACCAGCCCCCGCCCCACCACCCGGTCGGCCAGGTCCGGGGCCGGGCGCGCCCGCGCCACCGCCGCCTGCCGCACCGGCAGGAAGGTGAACTCCATGCCCGCCGAGGCCGCGCCCGCGGCGATCCCTTCGTCCACATCGGACGGTGACAGGCCCAGGGCGGCGGCCAGCGGCGCGCTGTCGAGGGACCGGCCGATCCCCGGCTCGCCGCCCGCCAGCGTCGCGCCGCGCGGCGTCACCACCACCTCGTGCAGCCCGGCCCCGGTCTGCTGCACCACCGGCCCGTGCCGCAGCAGCCCCTGCGAGGCGAGCACCCACGCCGCCCCGATGCCGGGCAGACCGGCGAACGGCAGCTCGACCAGCGGGGTGAAGATCCGCAGCCGGTAGTCGGCGGCGGGATCGGTCGGCGGGAGCGGGAACGCGGTCTCGGAGAGGTTGAACTCGCGGGCGACGGCCTGCATCCCCGCGTCGTCGAGCCCCTCGCCGCCGTGCACCACGGCCAGCGGGTTGCCCGCGAAAGCGCGGGAGGTGAACACGTCCACGACGTCGTACCTGAGCACGGCACGGACCCTAGACCCCGGCTAGCCTGGCGGCGTGGTCGCCGTGAACCGGGTTTTCGCCGCTCAGCTCGCCGGACTGCCCGTGTTCGGGCCCGACGGCGAGGCCATCGGCAAGGTCCGCGACCTGGTGGTCGGCCTGCGCGTGGACCGGCAGCCGCCGCGCGTGCTGGGACTGGTGCTGGAGCTGGCCACCCGGCGGCGGATCTTCGTGCCGATGCTGCGGGTCACCTCCATCGAGCCCAACGCCGTCACGCTGGCCACCGGGTCGGTCAACCTGCGGCAGTTCCACCAGCGCGCCAACGAGGTGCTGGTGGTCGGCGAGCTGCTGGACGCGCGCGTGCGCACCGCGTCGGGCGCCGCCGCGGTGCTGGTGGACGCCGCCATGGAACCCAGCCGCACCCGCGACTGGCGGATGACCAGGGTCGCGGTGCGCGAGCGGACCGGCAGGCTGGCCCGCCGAGGCCCGGTGCAGGTGCTGCACTGGGAGGAGATCGGCGGGCTGTCGGTCACCGAGCTGGCGGGCCAGCCGCAGGGCGCGCAGCACCTGGTGGCGGTCTTCGAGACCATGCGCGCCGCCGACGTGGCCAACGCGCTGCACGGCCTGCCGCTCAAGCGCCGCTACGAGGTCGCCGAGGCGCTGGACGACGAGCGGCTGGCCGACATCATCGAGGAGCTGCCCGAGGAGGACCAGAAGGACCTGCTGGCGCACCTGGACGAGGAGCGTGCGGCGGACGTGCTGGAGGCGATGAACCCCGACGACGCCGCGGACCTGCTGGCCGAGCTGCCCGAGATCGACAAGGACCGGCTGCTGGGGCTGATGGAGCCCGCCGAGTCCGCGCCGGTGCGCAGGCTGCTGGAGTACAGCTTCGACACCGCGGGCGGCCTGATGACCCCGGAACCGGTGGTGCTCGCGCCGGACGCCACGGTCGCCGAGGCGCTGGCGCACGTGCGCAACCCGGACCTGACCCCGGCGCTGGCCAGCATGGTGTTCGTGTGCCGCCCGCCCACCGCCACCCCCACCGGCCGCTACCTGGGCTGCGTGCACATCCAGCGGCTGCTCCGGGAACCGCCGTCGGACCTGGTCGCGGGCGTGCTCGACACCGACCTGACCACCCTGTCGCCCGCCGCGTCGCTGGGCGAGGTGACCCGCTACTTCGCCGCCTACAACCTGGTGTGCGCGCCGGTGGTGGACGAGAGCGACCACCTGCTCGGCGCGGTCAGCGTGGACGACGTGCTGGACCACCTGCTGCCGGACAACTGGCGGGAAACGGGGCTGCCCCATGCCTGAGCTCGTGCCGCGCAGGCGGTTGGACCAGCCGCGCAGCCAGGGCCGGTTCCGGCTGGCCCTGGACCCGGAGGCGTTCGGCCGGTTCTCCGAGCGGCTGGCCCGGTTCCTGGGCACCGGCAAGTTCCTGTTCTGGCAGACCCTGATCGTGATCGTCTGGATCACGCTGAACCTGTTCGCGGTGTCGCTGCGCTGGGACCCCTACCCGTTCATCCTGCTCAACCTGGCCTTCTCCACCCAGGCCGCGTACGCCGCGCCGCTGATCCTGCTGGCGCAGAACCGGCAGGACGACCGCGACCGGGTGTCGCTGGAGGAGGACCGGGCGCGGGCCGCGCAGACCAAGGCCGACACCGAGTACCTGGCGCGGGAGCTGGCCGCGCTGCGGCTGGCCGTTGGCGAGGTGGTCACCCGCGATTTCCTGCGCGGCGAACTGGACCGGGCGCTGCGGGAGAGCCGCAAGCGCCGGGCGCGCGACGACCCGAAGTGGGACGACGTGCCGTCCTGATCCGGTGCCGTCCAGAGCTGGTGCTGTCCTGAGCTGACGCCGTCCCGCGTTCGCCCGGTGCGGGCGCTACGGCCCGTCGGCCAGGCGGTCGCAGGAGCGGCCGAACGCCTCCAGGTCCGGGGGCTCGAGCGCGTCGGCGAAGTGCCTGGCCACCCCGGCGAGGTGGGTGCCCGACGCGGTGCGCAGCCGTTCCATGCCCTGCTGGGTCAGCACCGCCACCACCCCCCGACCGTCCCCGTCGGCGCGCTCGCGCAGCACCAGGCCGGAGCGCTCCAGGCGGTCGACCAGGCGCGTCACGCCGGAGCGGGACAGCAGCACGGCGTCGGCCAGCTCCGTCATCCGCAGCCGGTACTGCGCCGCCTCGGCGAGCTGGATCAGCACGTCGTAGGCCGCGAGCGAGAGCCGCTGCTCGGCGATGAGCTCGGCTTCGAGTATCCGGGTCAACCGCGCGTGGGCCCGGAGGAAGGATCGCCACACCACGAGCTCGGATCGGGTGGGCAACCGGGCACTTCCCGTTTCCGGCACGGAGAGCAATGTTACGGAAAGCACGCAAGCCGCTGCGCGCTGCCCCCGAGTTCGAGGTGACCGACCGGTAGCTTGGAGGTGGACAACGCCGCCGTAGCATGGTGGCGAGCCGTACCCCCTCCCCGTAAGGCGATTCCCGTGACCACCACGCAGCCCGTTCCCACCGTTGCCGACGTGCAGAAGGCGCTGGCCGGTGTGCAGGACCCGGAGATCAAGCGGCCCATCACCGAGCTGGGCATGGTGAAGGACGTCGCGGTCGGCCCCGACGGCGCGGTCGACGTGGCCGTGTACCTGACGGTGTCCGGCTGCCCGCTGCGCGACAAGATCACCGCGGACGTGACCGCGGCGGTGTCGGCGCTGGACGGGGTGAGCACGGTCCGGGTGTCACTGGACGTGATGAGCGACCAGCAGCGCACCGAGCTGCGCAAGACCCTGCGCGGCGGGGTCGAGGAGCCGGTCATCCCGTTCGCCCAGCCCGGCTCGCTGACCCGCGTGTACTGCGTGGCCTCGGGCAAGGGCGGCGTCGGCAAGTCCAGCGTGACGGTCAACCTGGCGGCGGCCATGGCCGCTCGGGGGCTGTCGGTGGGCGTGGTGGACGCCGACATCTACGGCCACTCCATCCCCCGGATGCTGGGCACGGAAGCGCGGCCCACCCAGGTCGAGAAGATGATCATGCCGCCGCAGGCGCACGGCGTGAAGCTGATCTCGATCGGCATGTTCACCCCCGGCAACACCCCGGTGGTGTGGCGCGGGCCGATGCTGCACCGGGCGCTGCAGCAGTTCCTCGCCGACGTGTTCTGGGGCGACCTGGACGTGCTGCTGCTGGACCTGCCGCCGGGCACCGGCGACGTGGCGATCTCGGTGGCCCAGCTGGTGCCCAACGCGGAGATCCTGGTGGTGACCACGCCGCAGCAGGCCGCCGCGGAGGTCGCCGAGCGGGCCGGGTCCATCGCGCTGCAGACCCGGCAGCGGGTGGCGGGCGTGATCGAGAACATGTCGTGGCTGGAGCTGCCCGACGGCACCCGGATGGACGTCTTCGGCAGCGGCGGCGGGCAGGCCGTGGCGGAGTCGCTGACCAGGGCGGTCGGCTCCGAGGTGCCGCTGCTGGGCCAGGTGCCGCTGGACCCCAGGGTGCGCGAGCAGGGCGACGCGGGCACCCCGATCGTCGTGGCCGCCCCGGACTCGGCGGCGGGCCAGGTGCTGACCTCGGTCGCCACCAAGCTCTCGGTCCGCTCCCGCGGCCTGGCGGGCCGCCTCCTCAACGTCTCCCCCGCGGGCCGCTGACCCACCCGCGAGTCGAACCTCCGGAACCCCCGAACTCAACGCTCAGGCCCCCCGAACGCGGAGTTCGGGGGGCCTGAGCGCGTCTCAAGCGCCTGGGATCAGGTGGCGTCGGGGTCGTAGGGCGGGCGCTCGCCGTGCTGCAGCGGCCGATCCCGCTCGACCGCGGGCTGCGCCTGCGGCGCGGGGTAGCCGTTGGCCTTGGGGGTGGGCTCGTCGTCCCACAGGTGCTTGGTGATCGCGCGCTTCGGGTCGAAGTTGCGCAGCTCCCTCAGGTCCTCCAGGGGCTTGCGCAGCTGCTCGAACTCCGGCCCCATCTCCTGCTTGAGCTGGTCCCGCGCACCGGTCGCGTACTCCCGGACCTGGCGGATGGTGCGCCCCACCCAGGCCGCCGCCGAGGGCAGCCGCTCCGGCCCCAGGATGAACAGACCCGCGACGATGATGATGAGGATCTCAATCCACCCGATGCTGTCGAACACCCGCGCCCCACCTCCACCGACCGCACCGACTGCCTTGCGACCAGCCTAGTCGTCGATCAGTCCGACCTGAGCGTGACCTGCACGGTCAGCTCACGGCCCTGCCTGGCCAGCACCACCGGGACCGTCTCGCCGATCTCGTGGTCCCGCACCGCCACGGTCAGCTCGGCGGCGTTGCGCACCATGCGGTCACCCACCCTGGTGATCACGTCCCCCTCCTGGATGCCCGCCGCCGCGGCGGCCCCGCCCTCGGGGACGTTCTGCACCTGGGCGCCCTCCGCGGTCTCCGCCGAGGCCGACCGCACGTTGACGTTCATGTCCGCGTGCTTGACCTGGCCGTCGCGGATGAGCGCCTGGGAGATCTTGCGGGCGTAGTTGCCCGAGATCGCGAAGCCCAGGCCCACCGAACCGCCGGTCTCGGTGCGGATCGAGGAGTTGATGCCGACCAGCGCGCCGGAGGAGTCCACCAGCGCGCCGCCGGAGTTGCCGGGGTTGATCGCCGCGTCGGTCTGGATCGCGTCGTAGGTGATCGGCGGGCCGCCGTTCTCGCCCGCCGCGGTGACCGGGCGGTGCAGGGCGCTGACGATGCCCTCGGTGACCGTGTTCGACAGCGACAGCGGCGAGCCGATCGCCAGCACCGTGTCCCCCACCTGGAGGTCGTCGGAGTCGCCGAACTGGAGCACGGTCGGGTTGTCCACCTCGACCTTGATCACCGCCAGGTCGGTCTTGGAGTCGCGGCCCACGACCTGCGCGGTGGCGCGCTTGCCGTCGGTGAAGACCACGGTCAGCCTGGCCGACGAGTCCTGCACGGCGGGCGCGATCACGTGGTCGTTGGTCAGCACGTAGCCCTCGCCGTCGATCACCACGCCGGAGCCGACGCCCGCCACGCTGCCGCCCTTGAACTCGATCGACACCACGCTCGGCGTGACCCGCCGGGCGATGTCGGCCACCGAGCCCACCGGGCGCTCCTTGCCCGGCTTGACCTCGGCCAGCGTCACACCGCCGTCGGTCAGCGGGTTGTCCACCCGGCCCAGCAGCCACCCGGCCGCGCCGCCCGCCGCGCCCACCAGCAGGGCGGCCACCATCAGCAGCACCAGGCCCAGCGGCTTGACCCGGCGGCCGAACAGCAGCTCGGGGACGCTGAGCTGGGGACCGGGGGCTGTCGCGGTCCCGGTCTCGGCCGCGGGCTGCTCGGTGACCGCGGGCGGTCCGATGACCGCGCTCGCGCCCGGATCGCGCCAGGAGTCGCCAGCGGGCTCACCGTTCCAGAAGACCGGCTCGACCTCGGGTTCGCCGCTCAAGTCCACCGGCGGGCGCTGCAACCGCACGTCCCCACCGCCCGCCGGGCGGCCGAACGCGGTGCTCAGCGCCTCCGGGGTCGGCGGAACCAGCTGGACCGAGCCGTTGCCGTTGAGCACGGGCCGGTCGGCCGCGAAAGCGCCCTCCACACCCCTGGGCCTGCCGAACACGGCGGCCTGGGTGGGGTCCACCTCGGGGCGGTGCAGGGGACGCGGGGCGAGCCTGCGGTGCTGCCCGTCGTCCACACCGGAGACCGGGGTCGCGGACGGGTGACCGTTGCCCTGCTGTGGCTCGCTCATCGCTCCCCGAACGTTCTCATGCTTGCGTTGCGGGGCAATCGTGCCCGGTAGGCGGTGAAGTTGCCGTCAGCGGCCCTCAGTCAGCGATCCGGTTCAGCGACCCGGTCCGTCGTGGGTGGGTCCGCGCAGCGCGTCCAGGCCGTCCGCGCCCTGGTTCAGCGACGGGGCGACCGCGGGCGTCGGCTCGGGAGCGCCGCCCTGGACGGGGGTGGGAGACGGGTCCTCGCTGCCCGGCACGACCAGCGCCAGCGCGCCGAGCATCAACCCGGACACGACGACGCCCGCGCCCTGGCGGGCCCGGCGGCTACCGAAGCGGCTGCCGCCGCCGGTGCCGAAAGGGCGCGACTGCCCCAGCACCGGTCCGCTGCCGAAGGAGGACGCGCGATCGGGGCGCAGCACCGTCACCAGCTGGCCGTCCTCGGTCACCGCGAGACCGTCCGGCGCGCTGGGCAGATCGACTTCCTGCGGGATCGCGCCCAGCTTGGCCAGCAGGCCGGCGGGCGCGCAGGGGGTCTCCGCGGAGCGCACCGCGGAGCGTGCCTGCTGCTGCGCGTACGCCTCGGCCGCGCAGAACGGGCAGCGCGACAAGTGCGCGGACGCCCGAGCGCGGGCCGACGGCGTGAGCTCGCCGTCGACGAAGGCGACCACGGCGTCGGGCAGCAGGTGCTGCTCGGGCAGTCCCCAACCACGCAGGTCGGTCATGCAGAGTCCTCCCGCAACTGCCCGCGACGGCGCTCCAAGGCGACCCTCAGGGCCTGCCTGCCCCGGTGGATCCGACTCCTCACGGTACCCAACTTCACCCCGAGGGTGGCACCGATCTCCTCGTAGGAGAGACCTTCGACGTCGCACAGCACCACCGCGGCGCGGAACTCCGGCGGCAGCTCGTCGAGCGCGGCCTGCAGGTCGGGGTCCAGGTGGGTGTCGGAGTAGACCTGCTCGGGGCTCGGGTCGTCGCCCGCCAGCCGGTCGGTGTCCTCGGGCAGGCCCTCCATGCGCAGCCGGGAGCGGCGCCGGGCCATGTCCAGGAACAGGTTGGTGGTGATGCGGTGCAGCCAGCCCTCGAAGGTGCCCGGCTTGTACGACGCCAGCGAGCGGAACACCCGGATGAAGGTCTCCTGGGTGAGGTCCTCGGCGTCGTGCTGGTTGCCGGTCAGGCGGTAGGCCAGCCGGTAGACCCGGTCAGCGTGATCGCGCACGACCTCGTCCCAGGTGGGCGGGGTCCACTCCGCCTCCTCGATCGGGGCGGTCGGCGCGGCGATGGAGATCGGCTGGGTTCGCATCGGGCGGTGTGGCACCTCCAGTGGGCTTGCTTGCCCTGTGCACGGGGTCAACGCCCGCGGCGGATCGTTTGTTCCCGTTGTCCTGCGCTGTCACCAGCGTGCCGGGTTCGCTTATAACGATGGTGAGAGTCGGCTGAGAGCACGCTGAGAATCCAGGGTTCCCACTTTCCCGCCGGGTTCACCCGATGCGGCCCCTCCGGCGCTAACCTCCTCGCTGTGGACGGGGCCCTGCGCGAGTACGTGGAGCGCTACCTGGTCGAGGACGAGGTCCTGCTCGCGGCCAGAGCCCGCGCCGAGGCGCTGGGCTGCCCGCCGGTCGGCGCGGGCGTCGGGGCGGCCCTGCGCTTCCTGGCGGCCGCGCTGCGGGCGCGGGCCGTGGTCGAGGTGGGCACCGGGGCCGGGGTCGGCTCGCTGCACCTGCTCAGCGGGATGCCCGCCAACGGGGTGCTGACCTCCATCGACGTCCAGCCCGAGCACCAGCGGGCGGCGCGGGTGGCGTTCGCCGAGGCCGGTGTGGCGGTCAGCCGCACCCGGCTGATCATGGGGCGGGCGCTGGAGGTGCTGCCCCGGCTCACCGACGGCGTGTACGACCTGGTGTTCGTCGACGCGGTCAAGCAGGAGTACCCCAAGTACCTGGTCGAGGCGGTGCGGCTGCTCCGGCCCGGCGGGGTGGTCGCGTTCGGCGACGTGCTGCGGCACGGGCGGGTGGTGGACCCGGCGCACCGCGACCCGGACACCCAGGCGGTGCGGGAGGTCGCGCGGGCGGTGCGGGACGACGACCGGCTCGTGCCGGTCATCCTGCCGCTGGGCGACGGCCTCCTGGTCGCCGCCAAGACGGACTGACCCCTCGCCCAGTGCGTCGGCAAGTACTACCCGGCGGGACTGAGAGGGCCGGTAACTACTACCCGGCGTGGCCGCCTGCCCTGGTGCGCGGGCAAGTACTACCCGAGGGGCGTCCGGAGGCCGGTAACTACTACCGGTGGACGCGAAAGTGCGGGTCGGGGTGCGTGAACGCTCGGTTCGTGGTGTCGGAACGCGCGACTCGCGGGGGCGACACGCCCGACACGCCCGCAACCGGGTGACACCGGGGCGGGCGTGGCCGTCCTGAGCGTTGAATTCGGGGGTCCTGAGGGTTCGACTCGCGGGGGGTTAGAAGGCTGTGACGCCCTTGCCGAGGACTGTGACGCCGCCCGCGCTCACCGTGTAGCGCTCGCGGTCCACCGCCGGGTCCACGCCGATCAGGGCGCCGTCGGGCACGATCACGTTCTTGTCCAGGATCGCCCGCCGCACCACGGCCCCGCGCCCGATCCGCACGCCGGGCAGCAGGACGCTGCCCTGCACCACGGACCCGTTCTCCACGACCACGTCCGAGCTGATCACCGACCCGTGCACGGTGCCGGAGATGATCGACCCCGGCCCGACCATGGAGTCCTCCGCGCTGCCGCCCGCGACGAACTTCGCGGGTGGCAGCGGCGGGGTGGCGGTGCGAATGGGCCACGCCTCGTTGTAGAGGTTGAACACCGGGTTCACCGAAACGAGATCCATGTGCGCCTCGTAGTAGGCGTCGATGGTGCCCACGTCGCGCCAGTAGCCGCGGTCGCGGTCGGTTTCCCCCGGCACGGCGTTGTCGGCGAAGTCGTAGACGTGCGCGCGGCCCTGGTCGACCAGCATGGGGATGATGTCGCCGCCCATGTCGTGGTCGGAATCCGGGTTCGCCGCGTCCGCGCGCAGCGCGTCGAGCAGCGCTTCGGTGGTGAACACGTAGTTGCCCATCGACGCGAAGGTGACCTCGGGGTCGCCGGGCACGTGCGGCGGGTCGGACGGCTTCTCCAGGAACCGGGTGATCCGGCCCCGCTCGTCGGAGTCGATGCAGCCGAACGCCTTGGCCTCGGCGCGCGGCACCCGGATGCCCGCCACGGTCACGCCCGCGCCGGTCTCCACGTGCTGGGCGACCATCTGGCCGGGGTCCATCCGGTAGACGTGGTCGGCGCCGAAGACCACCACGTGGTCCGGCCGCTCGTCGTTGACCAGGTTCAGCGACTGGAAGATCGCGTCGGCCGAGCCGGTGTACCAGCGCGGCCCCAGCCGCTGCTGCGCGGGCACCGGGGTGACGTACTGGCCCAGCACGTTGGACAGCCGCCAGGTGGTGGAGATGTGCCGGTCCAGCGAATGCGATTTGTACTGGGTGAGCACGCAGAGCCGGACGAATCCGGCGTTGACCAGGTTGGACAGCACGAAGTCGACCAGCCGGTAGTTGCCGCCGAAGGGCACCGCGGGCTTTGCCCGGTCGGCGGTCAGCGGCCACAGCCGCTTGCCTTCGCCACCGGCGAGGACAATTCCAAGTACGTGCGGTTGCCCTTTCACGGCAATGACCCTAACCGTGCGGGAGCCCGCCCACCAACGGCGGAGCAGGGGGAACGCCCGGCAGACCGCTCGTTCACCCGGCCGCCCCATTCCAGGGGGTTACGGTGAGGCCGTGCGAATTGGACTGCTGACACGGGAGTACCCGCCGGAGGTCTACGGCGGGGCGGGGGTGCACGTCGGTTTCCTGGTGCCGAGGTTGCGCGAACTGGTGGACGTGGAGGTGCACGCCTTCGGCGGGTCGCGGCCGGACGCCACCGCGCACGTGCCTGCGCCGGGCCTGGAGGGGGCCAACGCCGCCCTGGCCACGCTGTCGGTGGACCTGGGCATGGTCGCCGCGCTGGAGGGCGTCCAGCTGGCGCACTCGCACACCTGGTACGCCAACATGGCCGGTCACCTGGCGAAGCTGCTGCACGGCGTCCCGCACGTGGTCACCGCGCACTCGCTGGAGCCGCGCAGGCCGTGGAAGGCCGAGCAGCTCGGCGGGGGCTACCGGGTCTCCTCGTGGGTCGAGCGCACCGCCTACGAGGCGGCGGACGCGATCATCGCGGTCAGCGAGGGGATGCGGGCGGACGTGCTGGACTGCTACCCGGCGCTGGACCCGGCGCGGGTGCACGTGGTGCGCAACGGCATCGACACGGCGGCCTACCACCCGGTGACCGGGACCGACGCGCTGGTGCGCCACGGCATCGACCCGGACAAGCCGATCGTGGCCTTCGTCGGCCGGATCACCAGGCAGAAGGGCGTGGGGCACCTGGTGGCCGCCGCGCACCACATCTCCCCGGACGCCCAGGTGGTGTTGTGCGCGGGGGCGCCGGACACCCCGGAGATCGCCGAGGAGACCAAGGCCGCGGTGGACCGGCTGGCGCGGTCGCGGCCGGGGGTGTTCTGGCTGCAGCAGATGCTGCCCAACGAGGAGGTGCGCGAGGTCCTCAGCCACGCCGCGGTGTTCGTCTGCCCGTCGGTGTACGAGCCGCTGGGCATCGTGAACCTGGAGGCGATGGCGTGCGGCACGGCCGTGGTCGCCTCCGACGTGGGTGGCATCCCCGAGGTGGTCGAGCACGGCCGCACCGGGCTGCTGGTGCACTACGACGAGCGGGATGTCGAGGGGTTCCGGCGCGGGCTGGCGGAGTCGGTGAACGCGCTGCTGGCCGACCCGGAGCGGGCGCGGGCGTTCGGCGAGGCGGGCCGGGAGCGGGCGGTGCGGGAGTTCTCCTGGGCGAGCGTGGCCGAGCAGACGGTAGCCGTGTACGAAGCCGCGCTGAACAACGTTCAGTAATCGAGCGATTGCGGCATGTGACATTGCTCACAGGCCCCTCGGTGCAACTCAGGGCGTCTCCCACCGCCTTTAAGCAGTGGAGGACGAACTGCTGGGGGTCACATGCGGCACGCACTGCTCGTTGCGGGACTGGCGCTGGTCGCCGCCGTCGCGGGCTGCTCGACGCCACCCGCCAGGAGCGCTGAGCAGGTCAAGCTGACGATCAAGGGCCAGCCGGTGCTCGACGCCCAGGCGCTGCAGGCGCAGGCGGAGTCGGAGCTGAGCTACGCGCTCAACTTCGGCCTCGTCGCCCGCGCGGGCCGCACCGCCAGCTGCTGGTTCGCCCGCACCGGCGCGGAGTCCGAGGTGGACACCCGGCTGTGGTGCGGGCCGGTGCAGGTGCCCGGCACGGCCGCGGCGGGCGACTGGGTGCCGGTGCCGATGAAGGAGGTCGAGCGGAGCGAGGCGGGCGTGCGGCTGGTGGTCGAGCCCGCGCAGGTGCCCGAGCAGGGCAGCCGCAGCACGCCGGTGGGCAAGCTGGTGCGCACCGACGGCCTGGAGGCCGACCCGGCGAAGGAGGGCGTCAGCCAGGCCGGGCCGGACTTCCTGGCCGTGCTGCCCGACGACGGCCGCCCGCTCGACCCGGTGCCGGACGCCTGGATCAGGGACGACCAGCTGGAGGTGCGGGTGACCGGCTACGGCCGCCCGGAGTCGTGGCGCACCGAGCAGGGCGACCTGACCGCCGAGCACGGCGTGCGACTGCGGGTGCTGCGGCTGGAGGTGGACAAGCACACCGAGACCGACCCGGCGTTCGGCCAGTCCCAGTGGCACGGCTGGCAGCCGCAGCGGCCCGAGCTGGCGCTGGAGCTGCCGGGCAGGCACCACCCGCTGCCCGGTGACCGGCTGCCCGCGTCCGGCTCGGTGCTGGTGGTCTACACCGTGCCCGAGTCCGGCGGCACCGAGGCGCTGTCGCTGGCCACGGTGGGCGCGAAATCGCTGGAGCAGCGGGTCGAGGTGCCCTCGGGCAAGGCGCTGACCGACATCCCGCCCGCGCTGCGCCGCGCTCACAGCCCGGAGCGGCCGCCCACCGCCCGGCAGCAGGTGCGGGTGGGCGACAAGACCGGCTCGCTCGGGGTGAGCGGCCTCCGGCTGGGCAGGCAGCGGCCGGTCAGCTACGGCGCGCAGTACGAGCTGGTCACCGCCTCGCAGCCGGACCGGGCGCTGCTGGAGCTGCGGTTGGAGGGCCGGGACCTGCCTCGGGTGGCGGGCGCGGCGATCACCCAGGACCTGGTCGCCGTGACGCTGCCGGACGGCCAGCGCGCGCCGCTGGTCGGGGCCCGCTACGACGGCGACACCTTCCCGGTGGCCGTGGTGGTGGAGGTACCGGCGGACACGCGCTCGGTGACCGTCGGCGTCACCGGGGCCACGGTCGCGCTGCCGCAGCTGGGCACCGTGCCGGTCGCCGGCGAGGGCTCGCCCGTCGCCGTGCCGCTGGACTTCTGAGCGAGCACCGCCGCCGCCCCCGCGAGCGCCAGCCACCCGGTGACCACCGCGACCAGACCCGGCCAGCCCCACGCGCCGTACGCGGCGCTGCCCGCCGTGCCGCCCGCGCTGCTGCCCACGTAGAACGCGAACAGGTACACGCCCGACGCCTGGCCCCTGGCGTGCGCGGGGGCCCGCGCGCCCACCCAGCCGCCGGCCACCGCGTGCGCGGCGAAGAACCCACCGGTGAACAGGGCCAGCCCGGCGCACACCGCCGCCAGCGCGTCCGGCAGCGTGGCCAGCGCGCCCAGCACCGCCACGCCCAGCGAGGCCAGCACCACCGGTCCCCGGCCCAGCCGGTCGGCCAGCCGCCCGGCCACCGCCGAGCACACCCCGCCCGCCGCGTAGGCCAGGAACACCAGCGCGGCGAACCGGGCGGGCAGCTCCAGCGGTGGGCCCGCCAGCCGGAACGACACCACGTTGAACAGCGAGACGAACGCGGCCACGGCCAGCGCGGCGATCGCGTACTGGCACCACAGCACCCGGTCGCCCAGCGCCGCCCGCAAGCCGGGGCGGGGCGTCTGCGCCCGCCGCCGCCCGGCGGGCAGGAACAGCGCCGCGAGCACCGCGCACACCAGGCCGAACGCGCCCACCAGGGCCAGCGCGCCGCGCCAGTCCAGCCAGTCCGCGCCGACGCCCGCCACCAGCCTGCCGACCATGCCGCCCGCGCTGTTGCCCGCCACCAGCGCGCCGATGGCCGCGCCGACGCCCAGCGCGCCGACCTGCTCGGCCAGGAACGCCATCGCCACCGCGGGCACCCCAGCCGTGGCCACGCCCTGCAGCACGCGCAGCGCGAGGAACAGCGGGTAGCTGGGCGCGAGCGGCAGCAGCAGCCCGAGCACGGCGGCGGCCAGCACCGACCACACGATCACCCGCCGCCTGCCGATCCGCCCGGACAGGCTCGCCACCGGCACGACCACCACCGCCAGCGCGCCGGTGGCCGCGCTCACCGCGAGCGACGCCGAGCCGGGGCTGAGGTCGTACTCGGCGGCCAGTTGCGGCAGCACCGGTTGCGGCGCGTACAGCAGGGCGAACGTCGCGAAACCGGTCGCGGCGATGGACGTGGTCAACCGAGTGGGCACATACCGACGCTAACCAATACGTCCAATGCGCCAGTGGCGCACAATTGATGCTGTGATGGATGAGTTGGCACCGAAGTTGGCCGTGCTGCGCGCCTTGGCCGCCGACGAGCACGTGACGCGCGCGGCCGAGGCGGCGGGCGTGCCGCAGCCCACGGTCAGCCGCTGGCTGGCCGCCGTGGGCGCGCGGCTGGGCGCTCCGGTGGTGCGGCGGGACGGCCGCCGGGTGCGGCTGACCAGGGCCGGGCGGCTGCTCGCGGAGGCGGCGGACCGGGCCGCGGCGGTGCTGGAGGCGGGCTGGCGGGCCGCGGCCGAGGAGGTCGACCCGGAACGCGGGCAGGTGGCGCTGGGGTTCCTGCACCTGCTGGGCCGGTCGCTGGTGCCCGAACTGGTGCGCGGGTTCCGCGAGCGGCACCCGCACGTGCGGTTCCGGCTGGTCCAGGACTCGCGACAGGCCGTGCTGGACCACCTGGCGGCGGGCGTGGTCGACCTGGCGCTGGTGGCCCCGCCGCCGGAGGACCCGGAGTTCGCCTCGGCCGTGCTGTGGTCGCAGGAGGTGCTGCTGGTGGTGCCCGCCGATCACCGGCTGGCCCGGCGCGCGGGCGTGCGGGTGGCCGAGCTGGCCGAGGAGGAGTTCGTCGGCCTGGAGCACGGCTACGGGCTGCGGCAGATCACCGACGACCTGTGCCGGGCGGCCGGGTTCACGCCGAGGCTGGCGTTCGAGGGCCAGGAGACCGAGACCGTGCGCGGGCTGGTCGCGGCCGGGCTGGGCGTGGCGCTGCTGCCACCCGCCGAGCACCCGACGGGGCTGGTGGAGGTGCCGCTCACGCCGCCCGCGCGCAGGCAGATCGGCCTGGTGTGGCAGGCCGACCAGCCGCTGCCGCCCGCCGTGCGCGCCTTCCGCGACCACGCGCTGGGCAGCTGAGCCCCCGCACGGGTGGTGGTCAGCGGCCCGCGCGGGGGCGTCGGGTGGTACTTGCGGGCGCGGGGGTCAGCGGGTGTAGGTCTCGGCGAGTTCGACGAGGGTGCGGGCGGCGAAGCCGGTCGCGCCGGGGGCCACCTCGTCGTAGGGCTTCTCCGCCCTGGCCGGGCCCGCGATGTCCAGGTGCGCCCACGGCAGCCCGCCGGTGAACTCGCGCAGGAACAGCGCCGCGGTGATCGCGCCCGGCCCGCCGGGGGCCTGCTTGAGGTCGGCCAGCTCGCCGCGCACGTCGTCCACGTGCTCCTCCAGCAGCGGCATCCGCCACCACGCCTCGCCGACCCGCTGCCCCGCCTCGACCACCCGCCGGGCCAGCTCGTCGGAGCCGGTGAAGAACCCGCCGGTGCGCAGCCCGAGGCTGACCTTCATCGCGCCGGTCAGCGTGGCCACGTCCACCATCAGGTCGGGCGCCAGCTCGCGCACCGCGTAGGCCATCGCGTCGGCCAGCACCAGCCTGCCCTCGGCGTCGGTGTTGCCGATCTCGCTGGTCGTGCCGCCGAAGTGGCGCACCACGTCGCCGGGCCGGTAGGCCGAGCCGGACACGTGGTTCTCCGCGCACGGCACCAGGCCGGTCACCCGCAGCGGCAGGCCGCGCCGGGCCACCGCGATCAGCGCGGCGATCACCGCCGCGCCGCCGGACATGTCGGTGCGCATCAGGTGCATCCCGTCGGCGGGTTTGATCGAGATGCCGCCGGTGTCGAAGGTGATGCCCTTGCCGACCAGCACCAGGTGCGGCCCGTCGCCGCCGCGCCAGGACAGCTCCAGCAGCCGGGGCGGCCGGGCGGACCCGCCGCCCACCGCCAGCACCCCGCCGAAGCCGCGCGCGGCCAGCCACTTCTCGTCCCGGACCACGGCGTCCAGGCCGGGCACCGCGCGGGCCAGCTTGGCCGCCGTGGACGCCAGCCAGGCCGGGTCCTTGACGTTGGACGGCGCGTTGGCCAGGTCGCGGTTGAGCGCGGTGGCCGAAGCCAGCACGTGGGCCCGGCGGGCCTCCTCGGCCAGCACCTCGGTGTAACCGGGATCGGACACGACCAGCCGATAGGAGCGCACCCGTTCGGGGGTGGGCTGCTCGGTCACCTTGAACCGGTAGTCGCCCAGCACCGCGCCGAGCACGAACCCGCGCACCGCCTCGGCGTCGGCGTCCTCGGGCAGCAGCACGTCGCAGGAGGGCGTCGTGCCGTCCTCGCCCAGCGCCCTGGCCAGCGCCGCGCCCGCCCGCCGCCACTGCGCGGCCGTGCCGTCGCCGACGCCGAGCACCCACCGGTCGTCCACCCGGCGGGTCACCCCCGCCTGGGCGCTGACGTCCTCCGGAAGTCCCTCGCCGCCCGGTCCGAGCACCGGCGGTTCACCCGCCGCGACGAGCACGACCCGCGGCACGCCCCGTCGGGCGGAATCGGCCACCTCGACGGCGGCCAGCGGGGTGGGCAGCGGCAGGCGCACGGCAGCGTCCTCCAGGGTCTGGCTGGTGTTCACTCGGTCACGGCGGCGGTCACGGTGATGGCCGCACGTAGCGATGCCCCGGCTCCACTGTGGAACCGGGGCGTCTGGACTCCTGGGTTCCGGCTGGTCAGCCCGCGGCCGCCTTGAGTGCGTCGCCGAGCGCGTTGGCCTCGTCCGCCGACATCTCGACCACGAGTCGCCCACCGCCCTCCAGCGGAACGCGCATCACGATGCCCCGCCCCTCTTTGGTCACCTCAAGGGGACCGTCGCCGGTCCGGGGCTTCATGGCCGCCATAGCGTGCTCCCTCCGTCAACATCTTCCCCGCTCCGACCAGGGCCGGACACGAGGGCCATTCTCCCCTATGCGGACTCGACAGCGAAACCGAACCGATCTTTCGGCACGCCGGAAGGGGTGCCGATGATCTTGACGGGCGCGCCTGCCGGGTCCAGGACCGCCCAGCCGCAACGATTTTCCCCGACCGCGCCGACCGGCGCGCGTTCTCGACACGCCTCGGCGCTGTGGCGTGTCGCGGGGTCGCCCTGACAGACTCGGTCCTCGTGCGAGCCCGTTCCGCGCTCTTCGACGTCTACGGCGGCCACCTGCGCGAGCGGGGCGGCGCCGCGACAATCGCCGCCCTGGTCCGGCTGCTGGAGCCGTTGGACTTCGCCGCGCCCGCGGTGCGCACGGCGGTGTCGCGCACGGTCCGGCAGGGCTGGCTGACGCCCGTGCGGCTGCCCGACGGCCCCGGCTACGCCATGACACCCCGCGCGGAAAGGCGGCTGGACGAGGCCGCCGCCCGCATCTACCGCACCCGCCCGTCCACCTGGGACGGTCGCTGGCACGTGGTGGTGCCGCAGGAGCTGCCCGCCCGCGAGGCGCGCGAGCGGTTGTCCTCCTCTCTGCAACTGCTCGGTTACGGAGCGCTCGGACCGGTGACGTGGATCGCTCCCCGACCGTCCCCGGAGCTGGCCGACGTGCTGGCCGCCGAGGGCGTGACGGCCAGCACGTTCCACGGCGAGCACGAGGGCGACCCGGCCGAACTGGCCGCGCGGGCGTGGGACCTGGCCGAGCTGGGCCGCGACTACGCGCGCTTCGTGGCCGAGTGGGAACCGGCGGTGTCCGCAGTGGACGGTTCGTCGGCCGCGGAGGCGTTCGCCACGTCCCAGCGGTTCCTGCACGCCTGGCGCAAGTTCCTGTTCCGCGATCCCGGCCTGCCCCGCGAGCTGCTGCCCGAGGACTGGCCGGGCGCGGCGGCCGCGGAGTTCTTCGACCGGCACACCGCCCGCCTCGCGCCCGCCGCGCGCAAGTTCGTCGACGACTGCCTGGGCACCCACTGAGAACCGGAGGGCCTTTCGTGTCCGAACTCCTGACCGAGGACGCCGACGGCGTCCGCACCTTCACGCTGAACCGACCGGAGTCGTTCAACTCCTTCACCACCTCCCTCAAGGAGCGGCTGCTGGCGGCGGTCGAGGAGGCGGCCGGGGACGAGTCGGTGCGCGCCGTGGTGCTGACCGGGGCGGGGCGGGCGTTCTGCGCGGGGCAGGACCTCAAGGAGCACGTGAGCCTGCTGCAGGCGGGCGACCCCGCGCCGCTGCGCACCGTCGAGCAGCACTACAACCCGCTGATCAGGGCGATCACCGGGATGCCCAAGCCGGTGATCGCGGCGGTCAACGGCACCGCGGCGGGCGCGGGCGCCTCCCTGGCCTACGCCAGCGACCTGCGCGTGGTCGGGGAGTCGGCGAAGTTCCTGATGGCGTTCGCCAACGTGGGGCTGAGCGCGGACTCGGGCGCGTCGTGGACGCTGCCCCGGCTGGTCGGCCACGGCCGGGCGATGGAGATGATGATGCTGGCCCAGCCGGTGGACGCGGCGGAGGCGCTGCGCATCGGCCTGGTCAGCCAGGTGGTGCCCGACGGCGAGGTGGTGAGCACCGCGCAGGCGCTGGCCCGCAAGCTGGCGTCCGGCCCGACCACCGCCTACGCCAAGATCAAGGAGGCGCTGGGGGCCGCCTGGGGCTCCTTGGAGCAGTCGCTGGAGGTCGAGGCCCGCACGCAGGCCGAGGCAGGCGCGACGGCGGACCACCGCGAGGCGGTCGAGGCTTTCGTGGCCAAGCGCCCGCCCCGCTTCACCGGCCGCTGACCGCGCCCGGCAAGTACTACCCGACCCGCCGCGCGGGGCCGGTGACCACTACCCGGCGCGGAAGCAGGTGGCGATGTGGTCGTCCACCATGCCGGTGGCCTGCATCAGCGCGTAGCAGGTGGTGGGGCCCAGGAAGACGAACCCGCGGCGCTTGAGCTCCTTGGCCATGGCCTTGGACTCCGGGGTGGTCGCGGGCACGTCGGCCAGGGTGGCGGGGCGCGGGCGCGGACCGGTCGGCGCGAACGACCAGAGCAGCTCGTCCAGCGGCCGGTCCAGCTCGCCGACCGCGCGGGCGTTGGCGATGGTGGCGGTGATCTTGGCGCGGTTGCGCACGATGCCCGCGTCGGCCATGAGCCGGGCGAAGTCGTCGTCGTCGAACTCCGCCACCACCTCGGGGACGAACCCGGCGAAGGCGGCCCGGAAGTTCTCCCGCTTGCGCAGGATGGTCAGCCACGACAGGCCGGACTGGAACGACTCCAGGCACATCCGCTCGAACAGGGCCGTCTCGCCGTGCAGCTCGACGCCCCACTCCGTGTCGTGGTACTCGCGGTACAGGGGCGTGGTGTCGCCCCACGGGCACCGGTTCACCGGCGGTACTCCTTCGCAAAAGCGGCGAACTTGCGCAGCGACCACCGCACGCCGAGCAGGAAGGCGGGCCGGGCGAGGGCGGGCAGCGCGATGTCCTCGGACCAGACCAGTTCGCAGCGCTCACCCAGCGGGACGACGCGGAACTCGCCGGTGCCCCGCACCACCCGCCCGGTGTGCAGCACCGCGCAACGGGTGGGCGGCTCCCACGCGGTGACGCGCATGGTGTCGGTGAACCCGATGGGCCCGATGCCGGTGAACGCCGCCAGCCCGGTGCCGGTGCCGGTGCCGTCGCCGCTGGTGACCCGGACGGTGGTGGCGAGCATCCACTCGCCTTGGCGGGGCCAGTCGGTCAGCGCCGCCCAGGTCCGCTCGGCGGGCGCGGCCACCGGGACGCGCAGCTCAAGCGCGGTCACGACCCGCCTCCAGCGCGGACTCCGGCTCCGGCTCCGGCTGGGACTCGGGCTCCGGCTGGGGCTCCGGCTCCACGGCGGCCTCCAGCTCGGCCACCCGCTGCCGCAGCTGCCCGACCTCGTCGGCGAGCCGGTCCAGCGCCCAGTCGACCTCGGACATCTTGTAGCCGCGCAGCACGATCTGGAACTTCAGCCCGCGCACGTCCTCGGGCGACACGCCCTCGGCGGGCAGCCGGGTCGGCGACGCGCCGGGCGGCAGCGGCGCCATCTCCTCCCCCCGGCCGAAGACGAGCGAGGCCAACAGGAACACCACGGCCGCCACGAGCACCATGACGACGAGGTAGATGAGCGCGGTGGTCACACGACGATCGTGGCACACCCCACTTCCCGCCGTACCGCACTCCACCCGGAACCCGTGACCGGTGGGCGGGTGTCAGGAGGCGGGGGTGAGCAGGAGGCAGCGGCGGGCGAGGACGGCCAGTCGCAGGGCGATGGCCATCGGCACCAGGGTCGCGGCGGCGACCGGCGGCGGCAGCGCCAGCCGGGCGGCGTCGACCAGGGCGGTGGCCGTCATGATCGCCAGGTTGCCCGACAGCACCGCGGCCACCGACACCGCCGACACCGCCCCGGCCAGCCGCGCGAGTGTCCCCGCCGCCACTCCCCGGCGGACCAGCCACCGACCGGCCAGCAGCGACGCCACCGCCACCGCGGCCACCACCCACGCGGCCGAGTCGTTGGCCCGCGCCACCGCGAGGTACCAGTCCGGCGGCGGCACGTCGAAGCGCGGCCACGCGCCGACCCAGAACCCCCGGTTCAGCTCCCACCCCAGGTGCGCCACCGGCACCAGCAGCAGCGTCCGCAGCGTGCGCGCGCCGTGCGCCAGCGCCAGCAGCCCCTGGTACTCCCGCGCGATCACCGCCGCCGGGCCGAAGTCGGCCACCGCGCGCCGCTGCGCGGCCTCCTCGGCCAGCCCGCCGGACCGGTAGGCCGCCGCCGCGTCGTCCAGGCTGTCCCGCGCCTCGGCGAGCAGGTCCTCCTTGACGTGCTCGGGCCCGCGCAGCCGCTCGCGCAGCGACGTCACGTACTCGTCGATCACGCGGGCCACGGCCCGCCGCCCAGCACGCCCTCGATCGCGGTGGTGAACTCGCGCCACGCGGTCCGCTCGGCGGCCAGCGCGCGCTGGCCCGCCCTGGTCAGCCGGTAGGTGCGGCGCCGCCGTCCGCCCACGGTGCTCCACTCGCTGGTGACCAGCCCGGCCGTCTCCAGCCTGCGCAGCGCCGGGTACACCGTGCCGGTGGGCAGGTCGAGCACGCCGCCGCTGCGCAGCTGCAACGCCTCGATGATCGCGTACCCGTGCAGCGGCCCGCCGTCCACCGTGGCCAGCAGCAGCGCGTCGAGGTGGCCGCGCAGGGCGTCGGACTTCATGTACGCCGATTTTACGGACAACGGCCAGGTCCGACCGGCGCGTCCTCAGTGGACCGGCGCTGCCGAGCGTTCGACTCGCGGTACCCGAGCGTTCGACTCGCGGTGCCTGAGCGTTCGACTCGCGGGTGGGAGCGCTCTCGCGCGGGGTCAGGCCATGGCGCGCAGGACGCGGGCGGGGGGTCGGGTGCCCGCGATGCCCGCCACCATGTCGAGCACGTGGCGGGTGCGCCGGACCTGGTGGGCGCGGAAGACCTTGGCCCCGGTCCAGGCCGCGACGGCGGTGGCCGCGAGGGTGCCGTCCACCCGGTCGTCCACCCCCACCCCCAGCGTCTCGCCGACGAAGTCCTTGTTGGACAGCGCCATCAGCACCGGCCAGCCGGTGGCCACCAGCTCGTCCAGCCTGCGCAGCAGCTCCAGCCCGTGCCAGGTGTTCTTGCCGAAGTCGTGCGTCGGGTCGATCAGCACGCCCTCGCGCGGCACGCCCAGCGAGACCACGTGCTCGGCGCGGCGCACCAGTTCCTCGACGACCTCGGCGACCACGTCGGTGTAGCGGACCCGGTGCGGGTCGGTGCGCGGCGGCAGGCCGCCGGTGTGCGAGCACACGATGCCCACCCCGAACTCGGCGGCGACCACCGCCAGCTCCGGGTCCGCGCCCGCCCAGGTGTCGTTGATCAGGTCCGCGCCCGCCCGGCACACCGCGCGGCCCACCTCGTGCCGCCAGGTGTCGACGCTGATCACCAGGCCGGGGTGGCGCTCCCGCACGGCGGCCACGAACGGCACCACCCGGCGGGCCTCCTCGGCGGCGTCGACCACCTCGCCCTTGGCGCCCGCCTTGACCCCGCCGATGTCGACGATGTCCGCGCCCTCGGCGACCGCCCGGTCGACCGCGGCCAGCGCGGCGTCGTCGTCGAAGGTGGCCCCCCGGTCGTAGAAGGAGTCCCTGGTCCGGTTGACGATCGCCATGACCAGGGCGCGATCTTGGGGCACCTCGCGCTCGCCGAACCGCATGGTCCTCATCGTGCCACGGACGCGGCCGGCGTGAGCTGCGCCACAGGCCGTTGCTACTCGCCAGTAGGTACTGGTTCGATCACCGTGATCCCGGTCACGGTCGAGGAGGACCACGTGCGCCGATCCCCGCTGCTCGCGCTGCTCTGCCTGCTCCTGCTCGCCCCACCCGCGCACGCCGCGCCGGGGTTCCAGGTCAGCCACCACACCATCCCCGGTCAGGGCGGCACCCCGCTGCCCGCGTTCGTCGTCGAGCCCACCGGCCGAGGCGGCGGCCCGTTCCCGCTGCTGGTGCTCCCGTCCAGCTGGAGCATGAACGCCGTCGAGTACGTCGGCGCGGCGGCCAAGCTGGCCTACGAGTCCGGCTACGTCGTGGTCAGCTACACCAGCCGGGGCTTCCACGACGCGGGCGGCGAGATCGACGTGGCAGGTCCCGACACCGTCGCCGACGTCAGCCGGGTGATCGACTGGGCCGTCGCGCACGCGCGCGGCGACGCCACCAGGGTCGGCGTCGGCGGCATCTCCTACGGCGCGGGCCAGTCCCTGCTGGCCGCCGCGGCCGACCCGCGCGTCAAGGCCGTCGCGGCGCTGAGCACGTGGACCGACCTGGCCCGCTCGCTCTACCCGAACGAGACGGTCAGCGCGCAGGCCGTCGAGCTGCTGCTCGCCGCGGGCAAGCTCACCGGGCGCCCCGGCCCCGAGCTGCGCGAGGCCGAGGCCGCCTACCGCGCGGGCCGGTTCGCCGACGTGCTGCCCATCTCGCCGCCGCGCTCGCCCGCGACCAGGGTCGCCGACATCGACGCCGCGGTGCTGATCGGCAACGCCTGGAACGACGGCCTGTTCCCGCCCAGCCAGATCACCGACTTCTTCACCGCGCTGGACGCGCCCAAGCGGCTCATGCTCTCCCCCGGCGACCACGCCACCGCCGAGCTGTTCGGCGCGGCCGGGCTGCCCAACGAGATCTGGGCTTCGGTCGGCCGCTGGTTCGACCACCACCTGCGCGGCCTGGACAACGGCGTCGACCGGGAAGCGCCGGTGCAGCTCAAGCCGAACAACGGCGGCGGCTGGCGGTCGTTCCCGTCGTGGGGCGCGGTGACCACGCGGCGCGACACCGTGCCGCTGACCGCCGCCCGGATCGGCACGGGCAGGCCCACCCTCGCGGACAGCGGCGCGGTGCTGGTCAGCGGCGCGTTGCAGGGCTTCCTCCAGATCCCGACCGGCGTGGCGACGCCGTTGATCGACCGCACCGCGGCGGCCGTGTGGCACGGGCCCGCGCACAGCACCGCCACCACCGTCAGCGGCACCCCTCGGGCGCACCTCGCGGTGACCACCTCGGTCCCCGCCACGCTCCACGCCTACCTGTACGAGGTGAACGCGCTGGGCCTGGGCGCGCTGGTGACCCACAAGCCGGTCACCGTCGGCGCGGGCACCCACGCGCTCGACCTGGACCTGGAACCGGTGGTCTGGGAGGTCGCGGCGGGCAACCGGCTCGTGCTCGCCGTGGACACCGTCGACGCCCGCTACGGCGGGGTCAGCCGGTGGGGCGGCACGGTCGGCTTCGGCGCGGACTCGTGGCTGGAGGTCCCGCGACCCTGACAGCACCTGACGGGTATCGCCCGGTCAGGGAGCTCAAGGCGCCGCTCACCACCACCCGCCGGGACGGGACCGGCTGGGGCGGCGACGGGCGGGCGGGCCGCCTCGCCTGCCCGCGTCAACCGGCGCAGGCGTCCAGGGCCTCGGTCACGTCGCCGGTCACCACCAGCGAGTCCAGCGCGAACCGCGACACGAACCCGCGCTCGCGCAGCTCGTCCAGCCACGCCAGCAGGCCCCGGTAGTGGCCGTCCACGTCGAGCACCACCACGGGCTTGGCGTGCATCCCCAGCACCCGCGAGGTCCACACCTCGAACAGCTCCTCGCAGGTGCCGATGCCGCCGGGCAGCGCCAGGAACGCGTCGCCGTGCGCCTCCATCAGCGCCTTGCGCTCGCGCATGGTCTCGACCACCAGCAGGTCGTCGGCCTGGCCGTCGGCCAGCTCGCGGTCGACCAGCCCGCGCGGGATCACGCCCGTGGTGCGCGCCCCGCCCTCGCGGGCGGCCCGCGCCACCTCGCCCATCATCGACGTGCGCCCGCCGCCCCACGCCAGCGACCAGCCCCGCTCGGCGATGGCCGCGCCGACGCGGGAGGCCAGCTCCAGGTAGCTGCGCGGCACCGTCCTGAGCGATCCGCAGTACACCGTGACGGTCAGCGACATCAGTGCGCGTCCGCCCACGCCTTGTGCGCCTCGTTGACCACCCGCACCGCGTCGTCGATGTCGTCGGTCAGGTGCAGCAGCGCCAGGTCCTTCTCCCCGACCTTGCCGCTGGCCAGCACCGAGTCCTTGACCCAGTCGTACAGGCCCTGCCAGTAGGAGCGGCCGAACAGCACCACCGGGAACTTGGTGACCTTCTTGGTCTGCACCAGGGTCAGCGCCTCGAACAGCTCGTCCAGCGTGCCGAAGCCGCCGGGCAGGCAGATGAACGCCTGGGAGTACTTGATGAACATGGTCTTGCGGACGAAGAAGTAGCGGAAGTTCACGCCCAGGTCGACCCAGGGGTTCAGGCCCTGCTCGAACGGCAGCTCGATGCCGAGGCCGATGGAGAACCCGCCCGCCTCCGAGCAGCCCCGGTTGACCGCCTCCATCGCGCCGGGGCCGCCGCCGGTGATCACCGCGAACCCGGCCTCGGCCAGCGCGCCGCCCAGCTTGCGCCCGACCTCGTACTCGGGGTGGTCGCGGCCGGTGCGGGCGGAGCCGAACACGGTCACCGCGCTGGGCACCTCGGCCAGCGCGCCGAAGCCCTCCACGAACTCGGCCTGGATGCGCAGCACCCGCCACGGGTCGGTGTGCACCCAGTCGCTGGGGCCGCGCGAGTCCAGCAGGCGCTGGTCGGTGGTGGTCAGCTCGTCCCGGCGCTCGCGGCGCAGCACGACCGGTCCGCGCTGCTTCTCCCTGGGGTGCTCGTCCACGCCGTTGTGCTCGTCCACCCGGCCGAGTGTAGACGCGGCGGCCGGTCAGGCCACGAAGCGCCGCAACACTTCCAGGCACCGCCGGATCTCGTTCACCTGGACGTTCTCCTGCCGGGTGTGGGCCAGGGTCGGGTCGCCGGGGCCGAAGTTGACCGCGGGCATCCCCAGCGCGGCGAACCGGGCCACGTCGGTCCAGCCCAGCTTGGCCACCGGCTGCCCGCCCGCCGCCTCGACCAGCTCCCGCGCGGCCGGGGCGGACAGGCCGGGCAGCGCGCCCGGCGAGGAGTCGGTGACGGTGACCTCGTAGCCGTCGAACAGCTCGCGCAGGTGGGCCTCGGCGTCGGCCGGGGTCCGGTCGGGCGCGAAGCGGTGGTTGACGGTGAGCACGCACTCGTCGGGCACCACGTTGCCCGCCACCCCGCCGGTGATCCCGACCGCCTGGAGCCCCTCCCGGTAGGCGCAGCCGTCGATGTCGACCGTGCGCGGCCGGTACTCCTCCAGCCTGCGCAGCGCCTCCCCCATCGCGTGGATGGCGTTGACGCCCATCCACCCGCGCGCGGTGTGCGCCCGCACGCCCTTGGTGCGCACCTCGACCCGGATGGTGCCCTGGCAACCGGCCTCGATCACCGCGTTGGACGGCTCGCACACGATGGCCAGGTCGCCGCGCAGCCACTCCGGCAGCTCCCGCTCGATCCGCCCCAGGCCGTTGCGGACCGCCTCGACCTCCTCGCAGTCGTAGAACACGAAGGTCAGGTCGTGGCGGGGCTGGTCGACGGTGCCCGCGAGGGCGAGCATCACCGCGTCGCCGCCCTTCATGTCGACGGTGCCGCAGCCGTGCAGGACCTCCCCCTCGCGGCGCGACGGGTGGTTGTCGTTGATCGGCACGGTGTCCAGGTGGCCCGCCAGCACGACCCGCCGCTCGCGGCCCAGGTCGGTGCGGGCCAGCACGGTGTTGCCGGATCGGACGACTTCCAGGGAGGTCTGCTCGCGCAGGGACCGTTCGACCAGGTCGGCGATGCGCTGCTCGTCACCGGAGACGCTGGGCACGTCCACCAGCGCGGCGGTCAGGTCGACGGGATCGGCGGTGAGGTCCAGGGTCTCGGGCACGGCCCGCACGTTACCGTTGACAGCCGTGAGCACCGCAAACCACACCGGCGCGTACGGCGTCGGACTCGCCACTGTCACCCCCGACGGGTCTGTGCTGGACACCTGGTTCCCGGCGCCCCGGCTCGGGGCCGCCGAGGCGGGCACCACGCGGCTGTCCTCGGCCGAGGTCGCCGCGGAGCTGGGCGAGGCCGCGGCCAAGCAGCTCGGCTACGACGAGGACCGCGACGTCGAGGTGGTCGGCGTGCGGGTCGGCGTCGAGTCGCTGGCCACCGCCCCCGCCGACACCTATGACGTCTACCTGCGGCTGCACCTGCTGTCCGCGCGGCTGGTCCAGCCGCACGGGGCGAACCTGGACGGCATCTTCGGCCTGCTGTCCAACGTGGTGTGGACCAACTTCGGGCCGTGCGCGGTGGAGGGCTTCGAGCAGACGCGGCTGCGGCTGCGGGGGCGCGGGCCGGTCACCGTGTACGGCATCGACAAGTTCCCGCGCATGGTCGACTACGTCGTGCCCACCGGCGTGCGGATCGCCGACGCGGACCGCGTGCGGCTGGGCGCCCACCTGGCCAGCGGCACCACCGTGATGCACGAGGGCTTCGTCAACTTCAACGCGGGCACGCTGGGCTCGTCCATGGTGGAGGGCCGCATCTCCGCGGGCGTCGTCGTCGGCGACGGCTCCGACGTGGGCGGCGGCGCGTCGATCATGGGCACCCTGTCCGGCGGCGGCAAGCAGGTCATCTCCATCGGCGAGCGCTGCCTGATCGGCGCCAACGGCGGGGTGGGCATCTCGCTGGGCGACGACTGCGTGGTGGAGGCCGGGCTGTACGTGACGGCGGGCACCAAGGTGACCACGGCCGACGGCCAGGTGGTCAAGGCCGGTCAGCTCTCCGGCGTCCCCGGCCTGCTGTTCCTCCGCGACTCCACCACCGGCGCCGTGAAGGTGCTGCCCCGCAAGGGCAACGGCGTCGAGCTCAACGAGGCGCTGCACAAGAACTGAGCCACCTCGCGGGTGGGGGCGTGGTCCACCACACCCCACCCGCGGACCGCTCAGGCGGTCAGGCGCTCCACCGCGGCGGCGATCCGCTCGTCGGTCGCGGTCAGCGCCACGCGCACGTGCCTGCCGCCCGCCGGGCCGTAGAACGTGCCCGGCGCGGCCAGGATGCCGCGCTCGGCCAGCCAACCGACGGTCTCCCAGGCGTCCTCGCCGCGCGTGGACCACAGGTACAGGCCCGCCTCGGAGTGGTCCACCGCGAAGCCCGCCGCCCGCAGCGCGGGCAGCAGCGCCTCGCGCCGCGCCCGGTACCGGTCGCGCTGGGCGGTCACGTGCTCGTCGTCCTCCAGCGCCGCGGTCATCGCCGCCTGCACCGGTCGCGGCACGATCATGCCCGCGTGCTTGCGCACCTCCAGCAGGTTCTTCACCAGCACCGGGTCGCCGGTGACGAAACCCGCCCGGTAGCCGGCCAGGCTGGAGGTCTTCGACAGCGAGTGCACCGCCAGCACGCCGTCCAGGCCGCCGCCGCGCACCGCCGGGTCCAGCACCGAGACCGGGTCCGCCGACCACGGCAGGGCCAGGTAGCACTCGTCCGAGGCCACCACCGCCCCGACCGCGCGGGCCGCCGCGACCGCCTCGGCCATCCGCTCGGCGGACAGCACGCGCCCGGTCGGGTTGGACGGGGAGTTCAGCCACACCAGCCGGGTGCCCTCGGGCGGGGCCTCGCCGTCGGCCAGCCGGACCGGCGTGGCGCCCGCCAGGCGGGCGCCCACCTCGTAGGTCGGGTAGGCCAGCTCCGGGATGGCCACCACGTCACCGGGGCCCAGCCCCAGCAGCGCGGGCAGCCACGCGACCAGCTCCTTGGAGCCGATCGTGGGCAGCACCGCGTCCGGGTCCAGCTCCGGCAGGCCGTGCCTGCGGCGCAGCGCGCCGACGGCGGCCGCGCGCAGCTCGGGCGTGCCGTGGGTGGTCGGGTAGCCGGGCTGGTCGGCGACCGAGGCCAGCGCCTCCCGGATCACCCTGGGCACCGGGTCCACCGGGGTGCCGACGGACAGGTCGACCACGCCACCGGGGTGCGTGCGCGCCTTGGCGGCGTGGTCGGCCAACGTGTCCCAGGGGAAGTCCGGGAGCGTCCGGGACGAGGTCACTCGTGGGACGCCTGGGCGGGCAGCGCCTTGATGAAGGCCGGGTCGGCCGAGACCTTGCCGACCTTGGAGGCGCCGCCGGGCGAGCCCAGCTCGTCGAAGAAGTCCACGTTCGCCTTGGTGTACTCCTTCCACTCGTCCGGGACGTCGTCCTCGTAGTAGATGGCCTCCACCGGGCACACCGGCTCGCACGCCCCGCAGTCCACGCACTCGTCAGGGTGGATGTAGAGCATCCGGTCGCCTTCGTAGATGCAGTCGACGGGGCACTCTTCGATGCACGCCTTGTCGAGCACGTCCACGCACGGCTGGGCGATCACATAGGTCACTGCGCTCTCCTGCTCTGTCCTGGTCCACACCGCGCAAGCCGGAGAGTACGCGGCGAGTGCCATTGTCCTCCGGTGAGGCTCGCCTTAGCAGCCGGTTGTCCCAGCTCACAGAACGGACTTCGGGGAACTGGAGGATCATGGGCGGGTGACGACCGTGCTGGAGCTGGAGGAGCGCTGCGCCGACGCGTGGCCCGCGCTGGTGGACGAGCGGCTGGGCGGCTGGCGGCTGCGCGCCGCAGGCGGCTTCACCGGCCGCGCCAACAGCGCGCTGACCACGGGTGATCCCGGTGTGCCGGTGGCCGACGCGCTGGCCGCGGTGTCCGGTTTCGCCCGGCGGCACGAGATCAGGCCGCTGGCGCACGTGGTCGTGGGCTCCCCGCACGAGGACGCCGTGGCGCGGACCGGGTGGCGGGTCGACCTGGACCACCCCGGCGGCGCGGAGTCGCTGGTGCTCACCGGCCCGCTGGCCGCCTTCGCGACGCCGAAGCCCGAAGGGGTCGCGGAAGGGGTCACGGAAGGGGTCGCGGAAGGAGTCTCGGTGCCGACCTCGCCGTCGGAGGGCTGGTGGGAGCTGGCCGCGCAGGCCGAGCCGACGCCCGCGCAGCGGCACGTGCTGGGCTCCGGCGGTGTGGTGGGCTTCGGCCAGGTGGCGCGCGACGGGGTCGTGCTCGCGGCGGTGCGCGGCGCGGTGGTCGGCGACCTGCTGCACGTCGCCCGGCTGGCGGTGCGGCCGGAGGCGCGTCGGCGCGGGCTGGCGCGGGCGCTGCTGGGCGGGCTGGCGTCGTGGGCGCTGGGGCGCGGCGCCACCACGTGCGCGCTCCAGGTGGCCGAGCACAACACGCCCGCGCTGGAGCTGTACCGGTCGCTGGGGTGCGTGGAGCACCACCGGTACCGCTACTGGGCCCCGAACCACTCGTAGGCGGCCTTGCGGACGCGGCGCAGGCCGGACCGCTCGCCGAGGTAGTCGCCGACCACGCCGACGACGGGCAGCGCGCCCAGCGCCTGGTGGTAGAAGCGGCCGTGGGGGCGCTTGTCCAGCTCGTCCTCCAGCGACCACAGCACGCGGGCGAGCTTCCAGATGGTGCGGCCGATGGCCTTGAACGTGGAGCGGTCCAGCTCTTCGGTGAGCTCGGCGGTGCGGCGGTCCTCGTCCGGGTCCACCGCGCGGCCGTCCACCTCGCGCTGGAACAGCACGTGGGCGATCAGCCGGACGCGGTCCTCGGTGGCGGTGATGCCGCGCTCGCCCGCCAGCGCGGACAGCAGCAGCCCCTGGCCCGCCGCGCCCAGCGAGGACTGGATGGGCAGCCGGTCGGCCAGCGCGCCGCCGACGCCGGGGATCGCCGCCAGCAGCGACACCACCCGGCCGACCCGGTTGAGCCACCACTCGTCGCGCTGGTCCAGGTCCATCGCGGCCCAGCCCGCGGTGCCGGGGACCTTGACCCTGGCCAGCTGGTCCCACAGCTTGTCGACCACCTTGCGGTCGGCGCTCGCCTCCAGGGACCGGTCGCGCAGGCCGAGCAGGTTCACCTCGCGCAGCGCGTCCAGCACCGGCCCGGTGGCCCGCACGAACGGCCGCAGCGCCCGGACCACGTCCCGATCGCTGATCGCCTCACCCATCACGCCTCCCCAGCCACCACCCCCGACCACCGCGCGAGGCCGCGTCGGTCTGTCGAGTCGCCTTTCGGGAGGATCACGCTTTTCGATCCTCCCGAAACGCGGCTCGACTGGCCGACTTCCAGGCGGCCGAGCCGACCCGGCGGAGCCGGGTCAATTCAATGCGGTTTACCCATCAAGGCACCCACGGCAATCGCGCTGGGCAAAGCGCCGCCCGCGAACAGCAGCAGCGTGCGCCAGTCGTTGACCAGCACCACGTCGCCGCCGGGCCCGAAGGTGGCCAGCACCAGCAGCGTCCCCAGCCACACCAGCAGCGGCGAGGACGCCACGAGCAGGCCGCGCGCGTGCCGGGACGCGGCCAGCACCAGCATCGGGGTGGTCACGATCGCCACCACCACGCTGATCGGGAACGGCCAGTCGCGCACGTCGGGCAGCAGGGTGCCGTCCAGCCGCAGCGGCAGGAAGAACACCTCCAGCACCGCCAGCACGAACGCCTGGACCAGCACCGCCACCAGGGCGAGCCTGCGCTCAGCGGTCATCCAACCCCCCGAACAGATCGGTCTCCGCGCCCTCCGCGGAGCCCTTGGCCAGCACGTAGTGCTCGGTGGGCACGACCGGCTGGGCGATGCCGTTGGACAGCGCGTAGCTGGCCGAGCCCGCGCCGTCCTGCCACACGCTGACCTGGGTGGAGTGCGCCCGCAGGGCGCGCAGCTTGGCCACCAGGTGCTCGGAGACGTCGACGGTGGTGGTGATCTCGGCGTCGTCGGTCACCGGCAGCTCGCCCGGCTCGGGCAGCCGGAACGGCAGGTCGGGCAGCTCCGCCAGCGCCGCCGCGCCCGCCTCGGTGGCCGCGCGGGAGGTCACGGCGTGGAACACGCGGTCGACCTCCGAGGTGGCCGCGCAGGCGGCCGTGGTGATCTGGTGGGCGCGGATGTGGTCGGGGTGGCCGTAGCCGCCGAAGGCGTCGTAGGTCACCACCACCTGCGGCTTCACCGACGCGATGATGCCGGACAGCTCCTCGACCTGCTCGTCGAAGGAGCCCTGGACGAACGCGCGGGGGTGCTCGTTGGCCGCGACGCCCGCCATGCCGGAGTCGCGCCAGCGGCCCATGCCGCCCAGGAACCGGTGGTCGGTCACGCCCAGGGCGGTGCAGGCGGCGCGCAGTTCGGCCACCCGGTAGCCGCCGAGCTGGTCGGCCGCGTCGGCGGCGAGCTGGCGCAGCGCGGGCGGGATGATCTCGCCCTCCTCGCCGAGGGTGCAGGTGACCACGGTGACGTGCGCGCCGGAGGCCGCGTAGCGGGCGATGGTGCCGCCCGTCCACAGGCTCTCGTCATCGGGGTGTGCGTGTACCAGCAGCAACCGGGGCGGGGCAGTCAGCGTCACCGGATCAGCGTAGAGGCCGGTCGGGGCCGCCGTGGTGGGCGGCCCCGACCCTGGCGGCGCTCAGCCGACGGTCGTGGGCCGGACCTCGGCGAAGTGGCACGCCGAGAGGGTGCCGGACTCGGCCACCCGGCGCTCCAGCTTCGGCTCCTCGACCGCGCAGATGTCCTGCGCCTTCCAGCAGCGGGTGCGGAACCGGCAGCCCGAGGGCGGGTTCACCGGGGAGGGCACGTCACCGGTGAGCACGATGCGCTGGCGCTGCCGCTCCAGCTTCGGGTCCGGCACCGGCACCGCGGACAGCAGGGCCTGCGTGTACGGGTGGGTGGGCCGGTTGTAGATGTCCTCGCGCTCGCCGATCTCGATGATCTTGCCGAGGTACATCACCGCGACCCGGTCGGAGATGTGCCGCACCACCGACAGGTCGTGCGCCACGAACAGGTAGGCCAGGCCGAGGCGCTCCTGCAGCTCCTCCAGCAGGTTCACCACGCCCGCCTGCACCGACACGTCCAGCGCGGACACCGGCTCGTCGAGCACGATCAGCTTCGGGTTCAGCGCCAGCGCGCGGGCGATGCCGATGCGCTGGCGCTGGCCGCCGGAGAACTCGTGCGCGTACCGGTTGCGGTGCTCCGGGTTGAGGCCCACCAGCTCCATCAGCTCGTTGACCCGCTGCTGGACCGTGCGGCCCTCGCCGCCGCCAACGCCGTGGATCTTGAACGGCTCGGAGATGAGCTCGTTGATCTGCCAGCGCGGGTTCAGCGACGCGTACGGGTCCTGGAACACGATCTGCATGTCCCGGCGGATGCCGCGCAGCTGCTTGCCCTTGAGCGTGGTCAGCTCGCGGCCCTCGAACTTCACCGACCCGGAGGTCGGCTTGTGCAGCTGGAGGATGGCCCGCCCGGTGGTGGACTTGCCGCAGCCGGACTCGCCGACCAGGCCCAGCGTCTCGCCGGGGTAGAGGTCGAAGGTCACCCCGGAGACCGCCTGCACCTGCCCGACCGTGCGCGGGATGATGCCGCCGCCGCGCACCGGGAAGGACTTGACCAGGTCCTTGACCTCCAGCAGCGGCGCCTTGCCGTCGCCGCCACCGGAGGCGGCGCCCCCGGCCTGGGGGTTCACATCGGTCGAGGTGGTCATGAGGTGGGCTTCTCCTCTTCGTGCAACCGCGCCTCCACGTCGGCCAGGTCCTCGGCGACGGGGACGTCGGGATCGGCCGCCGTGAGCGACGCGGGGTTCTCCACGGTGCCGATCTCGTCGTGCGCGAACAGCCGCTGCGGCTGCTCGATGGTGGCCAGGTGGTCGGACCGGTGGCAGCGGGCGTAGTGGCCCGCCCGGTCGGTCTCCAGCAGCTGCGGCTCGGTCTCCCGGCAGATGTCGATGGCCAGCGGGCACCGGGGGGAGAACGGGCAGCCCTGGGGCAGGTTCATCAGCGAGGGCGGCGCGCCCTTGATCGGGGTGAGCCGCTTGCCCAGCAGGTTCGGGTTCGGGATGGACCCGAGCAGGCCGACCGTGTAGGGCATCCGCTGGGCCTCGAAGACCTCGTCCACGCCGCCCTGCTCGACGACCGTGCCGCCGTACATGACCTGCACGCGGTCCACCATGCCCGCCACCACGCCCAGGTCGTGCGTGATGATCATGATGCCCGCGCTCGTCTCGTCCCGGATGCGCAGCAGCGTGTCCAGGATCTGCGCCTGCACGGTCACGTCCAGCGCGGTGGTCGGCTCGTCGGCGATGATCACGTCCGGGTCGTTGATGATCGCCATGGCGATCATCACGCGCTGCCGCATGCCGCCGGAGAACTCGTGCGGGTACTGCTCCGCGCGCCGGTCCGGCTGCGGGATGCCCACCAGCTCCAGCGCCTCGACGGCCTTGGCCATGGCGGCCTTCTTGGACACGTCGTGGTGCGCCCGGTGCGCCTCGGCCAGCTGCCAGCCCACCGTGTAGACCGGGTTCAGCGAGGTCATCGGGTCCTGGAAGATCATCGAGATGCCGTTGCCGCGGACCGGCTGCATCTGCTTGTAGCTCAGGCCGACCAGTTCCTTGTCCTTGAACCTGATCGACCCGCTGATCTTCGCGGTCTTGGGCAGCAGGCCCATCACCGCCATCGACGAGACCGACTTGCCGGAGCCGGACTCGCCCACGATCCCGAGCACCTCGCCGCGCCCCAGCGTGAACGACACGTCGCGCACGGCGTGCACGGTCCCGTCGTCGGTGGGGAAGTCCACGGAGAGGTTCTCCACGCGCAGCAGCTTCTCGCCCGCGAGGCCGTCCGCCGCCGTTCCTGGTGCGCCCATCACGTCCAACTCGCTCATGCCTTGACCCTCCTCTGGCGCGGGTCGAAGGCGTCCCGGAGGCCATCGCCGATGAAGTTCACCGACAGCGAGATCAGCACGATGAAGGTGAACGTGGTGAAGAACAGCCACGGGTGCAGCGTGAGCTCGTTCTTGTTGAGGCTGATCATCAGCCCCAGCGAGGTGTCGGGCGACTGCACGCCGAGGCCGAGGAACGACAGCGCCGCCTCCAGCAGCACCGCCTGCGCGATGGCCAGGGTGGCGTTGACGACGATCACGTCGACGGTGTTGGGCAGGATGTGCCGGAACACGATCCGCCACGTCGAGGCGCCCAGCGCGCGGGCGGCCTCGATGAACTCCTTCTCGCGCAGCGAGAGGACCATGCCCCGGATCACCCGCGCGATGGACAGCCAGCCGATCAGGCCCAGGTACAGGGCCACGATGACCCAGTTGCTGCCGCCGCTGCCGCCCGCCACGGACACCACGAAGCTGTTGCGCACCAGCACCGCGGCGATGACCAGGCCGGGGATGACCAGCAGCAGGTCGATGAACCGGCTGATCAGCGTGTCGACCCAGCCGCCGAGGTAGCCCGCCAGCGAGCCGAGCACCACGCCGACCACGGTGGACAGCAGCGCCACCACCATCGCGATCTGCAGCGAGAACTGGGTGCCGCGGATCAGCTGGGCGACCATGTCGCCGCCGAGCCGGTCGGTGCCGAACGGGTGGTCGGCGCTGGGCGGCAGGTACCGGCGGAAGCCCAGGTCGGTGTAGGAGTACTTCCACAGCGCGCCGCCCAGGAAGGCGAACAGCACCAGCAGCACGAACAGCACCAGCCCGAACACGGCGGCCTTGTGCCGGAAGAAGCGGCGGGCGATGACCTGCCACTGCTTGCGGGTGTTCGAGGAGTCGAACTGGCTCGCCTCGCCCGAGGTGGGCGCCGGGGCCTGCGCCACGGGGGACGTCATCTCAGTCAAGGCGGATCCTCGGGTCCAGGAACGCGTACAGCACGTCCGCGATCAGGTTGAACACGATGATGAACACCGCGGTCAGCATCATGAAGCCCAGCACCTGGTAGGGCTCCAGCTTGGTGACCGCGTCGACCAGGAACTTGCCCATGCCCGACCAGCCGAACACCGTCTCGGTGATGACCGCGCCACCGAAGGCGGCGCCGAAGTTCAGCGAGGAGACCGTGATGATCGGGATCAGCGCGTTGCGGAAGGCGTGCTTGAAGATGGCGCGGCCCTGCGAGACGCCCTTGGCCTGCGCGGTGCGCACGTAGTCGGCGTTGAGCGTCTCCAGCATGGAGGCGCGCTGGAACCGGCTGTAGAGCGCGAACTGGATCATCACCAGGCAGATCGTCGGCAGGATGTACGCGCCGGTGTACTGGTAGATCTGCTGGCCCAGGGAGCCGCTGAAACCCTCGCCGGGCGGACCCGCCATGGTCAGCCAGCGGCCCGCGCCGATGGACTCCAGCCAGTTGTTGAACTCGATGCCGCCCGCCTTGATGATCAGGGCGACGCAGAACAGCGGCATGGAGAACATGACGAACGCTATGCCGGTGGCCGTGTAGTCGAACAGCGAGTACTGCCTGACCGCGCCGATGACGCCGACCGCCATGCCGAGCAGCAGCGCGATCAGCTCGGCGGCCACGATCAGCCGCAGCGTGACGCCGAACGCCTTGAGCAGTTCTTCCTTGACCGGCTTGCCCGCGTTGCCGGGGACGACGGTCTCGCCCCAGTCGCCGGTGACGAAGTCGCCCGCCCAGTCGACGTAGCGGTCGAGGAACGGCTGGTTGTAGCCCGTCCGCTCGTAGGCGAGTGCGATCTCTGCCTCGGACCGGGGCTTCTGCAGCTTCCACTCGGCCAAGGGGTCGCCCATGGCCGTGGTGAGGCCGAAGCACAGGAACGAGGCGACGATCAACAGCGGAATCGAGATCAACAACCGCCGGATTATGTAACGGAACATGACGAGGTCTCTAGTCTCCCTAGGGCCCCGCGCTCCGGGCGCGGCACCCTACCGGACGCGGACGCCGTACGGGGGGCCGGTGCTCGTGGCACCGGCCCCCCGGCCGGATGAGTCGTTCGTGGCGGGCCCCGAAGTGGTGCGCCGACCGCTCTCTACCTGCTTACTTCTTCTGCCAGGCGTAGAGGTTCCACATGATGCCGCCGCCGACGCCGATGTAGCCGATCGGACCGATGTTGGCGTCCGAGGCGGCGAAGTCGGTCAGCTGGAACAGCGGGATGCTGTGCAGGTCGTCGCGCATCTTCTTGTCGATGTCGTTGAGCATCTGGATGCGCTTCTGGTAGTCCAGCTCGCGGTTCGCGGCCAGCCACTCCTCCGTCACCGCGGCGGAGTCGTAGTTGTTGTAGTTGGCCGTGCCGCCCTTGTTCTTCTGGGCGTAGTTGCCGTACGAGCCCGCCTTGACCGGCTGGCCGACCCACGCGAACAGGGCCGCGTCGAACTCGCTGGCCGGGAGGCGCTTGTCGTTGAAGTCCGCCGACTGGTCGCCGATGATCTCGATGCCCGCCTGGCCGCACTTGTCCTGCAGGATGCGGACGGTGTCGGCGCGGCGCTGGACGGTCTTGTGGCTGAGCTTGAACGACGCGCGGAACTCACCCTTGGTGAAGATGCCGTCGCCGCCCTTGGTCCAGCCCGCGTCCTCGAGGGTCTTCTGCGCCGCGGCCACGTCACCGTTGCCGACGTCGCCGTAGTGGTCCTCGTAGCCGACCTCGTTGGGCATGAACATGAAGTTGCCCAGCGGCTTGGCGTTCGGGTCGACGTCGTTGATCAGCTTCTCGACCACGTCGGTGCGGTCGAAGCACTGCGCGATCGCCAGGCGCAGCTCCTTGTTCTGGGCGAACAGGGGGCGGGCCATGTTGAAGTCGACGTGCTCGTAGGTCTGGCCACCGGCGGCGTAGACGAAGAACGAGCTGTCCGCGCGCAGCTGCTGCGCCACCGCGGGGTCGGCCTGCGGCGCGATCGCGACGACTTCCTTGTTCTGCAGCTGCTGGGCCGCCGACTGGGCGTCGGTGTTGGTCTTGATGATGACCTTCGAGGCGGCGGGCGGGTTGCCCCACCACTTCGGGTTGCGCACCAGGACGGTCTGGTCCTTGAGGTCGGTGGACTCGATCACGTACGGACCGCCGGACAGGCCGGTCTCGGCGTTCCAGCCCAGCCAGCCCTTGGTGTAGAACTCGGCGGCCTTGCGGACCGTGTCGTCGTTCTGCGAGGGCAGGACCTTGGTGATGTCGGCGATGCCGGTCTTGCTCTCCAGGACGTGCGCCGGGAGCAGGCTGTCACTGCCGATCTGCGAGAACAGCGAGCGGTAGTCCGCGTACGGCTTGTCCTTGAAGAACGTCGTGGTGACCGTCTTGTCCTCGTCCGAGCACTCCAGCTTCTCGATGTCCTGGTAGCCGGTGGGCGTGGTGTCGAACAGGTTCGCCTCGCCGCTGCCGCCGGGCAGGGTGGCCTTGCTCGTGGCCGCCAGCCACTTCAGGTAGAAGTCGTCGCAGTCGATCGGCTGGCCGTCGGACCAGACGGCGGCCTTGTTGACCTTCCACTCGATCGTCTGCGGGTCGGTCGAGGTGACCTTGATCGACTCCATCAGGTCGCCGTCGACCTTGATGACGACCTTGCCGTCGACCAGGTCGGGGATGTACGGCGAGGGCTGCACGTTGAACAGCGCGATGGTGCTGGAGAAGTTGTTCGTCGCGCCGATGTTGTTGTTGTAGTTGTGGAAGCCCTCTTCGACCGCGACCGCGATCTCACCGATGTCGTCCACCTTCGGACGCTTCAGCAGCTCGTCCTGACCCCCGATGCTGCCGGGGTCGGCGTTCTGCTGACCGCCACCGCCCTCGTTCGTCGTGCCACCGCCGCTGCACGCGCTCAGCAAGAGCGCGGAGCTGGTCAGCAGCGCGAGCGCCGAGACAGCTTTTGATCTCCTCATCGACACGTGCCCTCCTAGCACTGGGTTGGAGCGGACCTGTGAACCGAACTCCACACCCATAACCGTGATGTGCCAAACGCGCCCCGAACCGACACACCGTTGCAGCACGATAAGAACCCACAACCAGCAGGGTCACGACCCGGGGGCCGATCGTGACCAAAGGGTGACACGCCGGTAGCAGGGTGCTACTTCACCGTTACGGCGCGGGAGCGATCGTTAACCCGACGCCGGGAATACTGTCAATAGTGCCCCACTTGCGCACGCCGATCCAGTGGCAACACGGATTTCACAGAGAGGCTAACGGCCTTCCCGGCGCCACAGCGGGGCCTGCGACAGCGGGCCCGCGAAGGGCGGCCCGGCGCTCACCCCCTGCGCCTCCGGGAGCGCAACCAGCAGGTCAGCCACCTGGAAGAGGGGCAGCACGACCGCTTGCTGCCACAGCAGCGGCTCCAGTTGGGCCAGCGCGTCGGACAGCAGCGACCGCCCGGTCAGCGCCGCGTCGATGACGGGCTGCAGGGACTGATCACAGAAACCCGACAGATTCGCCGGAATGGGTTCACCACCGTCCCCGGAAGGGGCACGGCACCCGAAAGTTGATGCCAGAACGGCCGCGGAATCGCCGGTGTCCACCTGCGGCACGACCGCAATGTCCACCACCCGGCCCTGTTCCGCATTGCCCGCCGAGGTGCCCGCGAGATCTTGGCCGAACAACTCATTGGGCGGCGTTGTAAGGAGGCGCACAGCGATTCCGGACAATGTCAGCTGACGTTGTAGCTGGTTGGCGATGGTCACGTACGGCTCGATCCCGGCGGGCGCGGCCACCGTCAGCTCCAGCGGCCTGCCGTCCCGCCCCCACTGACCGCTCTCCGAACGGGTGTAACCCGCCTCGGTGAACAGGGCCGCCGGGTCGACCGACGACCGCGGCATGGTCGGCCGGTAGCCCGCCTTCGACGGCGGCACCACCAGCGAGTCGGCGCGCAGCCCCGCGCTCGGACCGCCCCGGCTGCCCGCGGCGATCAGCTCGTCGCGGTTGACGCTCGCCATCACCGCGGCGCGCACCTTCGGGTCCGCCAGCCGGGGGGAAGCCGGGCGCAGCAGCAGCTGCACCACCTCCGGCCGGGGCACCTGCGCGGTGCTCAGCTGCCGGGACCGGGCCAGCTCGGCCAGCTCCTCGACCGCGGCGGCGTCCGGCCGGATCAGCGCCACCTGGTCGTCGCCGGTGCGCAGGGCCGAGATCGTCCCGGACTGGCTCGCCCGGCGCAGCACCACCCGGTCCAGCGCGGGCGGCTGCTCCCAGTAGCGGTCGCTGCGCTCCAGCACGATCTCGCCGCGCGGCTGGTCCAGGGTGCGCACCGCGAACGGGCCACCGGTGGCCGGGAAGCTGTCGGCCAGCGCCGCGCCCCAACCACCGGGGGCGTCCTTGAGCAGGTGGGCGGGCAGCAGGTTGGCGAACAGGCTGCGCCAGCCGGGGTAGGGCTGGTCGAAGACCACCTCCACCACCTTGCCGCCCTCGCGGGAGGTGATGTCGGAGATCAACCGGTAGCCCGCCGGGTCCACCACGCCCGGCTCGGAGCGCATCCGCTGCCACAGGTAGACGAAGTCCTCGGCGGCGATGGGCGCCGAATCCGACCACGAGGCGTCCCGGCGCAGCACGTAGGTCACCGTGTACGGATCTGCCCTGGTCACCTCGGCGGAGACCATCAGGTCCAGGTCCAGCCGGGGACTGCCGTCCGGGGCGGTGCGGAAGGTCGAGGGCAGCAGCAGCGACGCCAGCGCCGTGGTCACCGTCGACTGGCCCGCCAGGGTGTGCGGGTTGTAGCCGCCCCTGACGTCGTCGAGGCCGACCACGACCTCGTTCGCCTTCTCCTTGGGCACCACCGTCACACCGGGGGTGGAGGGCACCAGCGGGGGCGGCGGGGTGACCGTGCAGCCCGACACCACCAGCACCGCCGCCACCAGCGCGGCCAGCAGTCTCGCGAGCGTCCCCCCGGACCTAGTCATGCCCACGAGACTGCCACGCCCGTCCGGCGCCCCGAGCGCTGCCCCGTCCACCACCTGCGACGAGGGCGGAGCGCTCGGAGCCCCGAGAGCACCACTCAGCCCCGCAGCTTGGCGCGGTTGCGCTCGCGGCCGCGCTGGTTCGCGTCCAGCGTCACCTTCCGCACCCGCACGACCTCGGGGGCCACCTCGACGCACTCGTCGGCGGCGCAGAACTCCAGCGCCTCCTCCAGCGACAGCTTGCGCGGCCGGGCCAGCGTCTCCATCACGTCCGCGGTGGAGGTGCGCATGTTGGTCAGCTTCTTCTCGCGGCAGACGTTGACGTCCAGGTCCTCCGCGCGCGGGTTCTCACCCACCACCATGCCCTCGTAGGCGTCCGCGCCGGGCTCGACGAAGAACGTGCCGCGGTCGGCCAGCTGGATCATCGCGTAAGCGGTGATCGAACCGGACCGGTCGGCCACCAGCGAGCCGTTGTGGCGGGTGCGGATCTCCCCCGCCCACGGGCCGTAGCCCTCGGACACCGCGTTGGCGATGCCGGTGCCGCGGGTCTCGGTGAGGAACTCGGTGCGGAAGCCGATCAGGCCGCGCGAGGGCACCACGTAGTCCAGCTTGATCCGGCCGCTGCCGTGGCCGGACATGTTCTCCATCCGGCCCTTGCGGTTGGCCAGCAGCTGGGTGATCGCGCCCAGGTGCTCCTCGGGCGCGTCGATGGTCAGCCGCTCGAACGGCTCGTGCAGCTTGCCGTCGATCATCTTGGTGACCACCTGCGGCTTGCCCACGGTCAGCTCGAAGCCCTCGCGGCGCATCTGCTCGACCAGGATCGCCAGCGCCAGCTCACCGCGGCCCTGCACCTCCCAGGTGTCCGGGCGCTCGGTGGGCAGCACCCGCACCGACACGTTGCCCACCAGCTCGGCGTCCAACCGGGCCTTGACCAGGCGCGCGGTCAGCTTGGTGCCGCCACCGCGACCGGCCAGCGGCGAGGTGTTCACGCCGATGGTCATCGAGATGGCGGGCTCGTCGACGGTGATCCGGGGCAGCGGCTCCGGGTTGTCCACATCGGCCAGGGTGTCGCCGATGGTGATCTCCGGGATGCCCGCGATGGCGACCAGGTCGCCCGCGCTGGCCTGCTCGGCGGGCACCCGCTCCAGCGCCTCGGTGATCAGCAGCTCGGTGATCCGGACCTTCTGCACCGAGCCGTCCTCGCGGCACCAGGCCACCGTCTCGCCCTTGCGCAGGCGGCCCGCCGCGATCCGGCACAGCGCGATGCGGCCCAGGAAGGTGGAGGCGTCCAGGTTGGTCACCAGCGCGCGCAGCGGCGCGTCCGGGTCGCCGGTCGGCGCCGGGATGTGGTTGAGCAGGACCTCGAACAGCGAGTCCAGGTTCTCCTCGTCCGGCAGACCGCCGTCCTCGGGCTGGTTGAGGCTGGCCCGACCCGCCCGCGCGGAGGCGTAGACCACCGGCAGGTCCAGCACGGAGTCGTCCGCGCCGACCTCGGTGGCCAGGTCCAGCAGCAGGTCGTGGGCCTCCTCGACGACCTCGGCGATGCGCGCGTCGGGGCGGTCGACCTTGTTGACCACCAGGATCACCGGCAGACCGGCGGCCAGCGTCTTGCGCAGCACGAACCGGGTCTGCGGCAGCGGCCCCTCCGAGGCGTCGACCAGCAGCACCACGCCGTCGACCATGGACAGGCCGCGCTCGACCTCGCCGCCGAAGTCGGCGTGGCCGGGGGTGTCCACCACGTTGATGGTGACCACGCCGTCCGGCGTGTGCCTGCGCACCGCCGTGTTCTTGGCGAGGATGGTGATGCCCTTCTCGCGCTCCAGCTCGCCGGAGTCCATCACCCGGTCCACGGGCTCGGCCCGTTCGGAGAAGGCGCCTGACTGGCGGAGCATGGCGTCGACCAGGGTGGTCTTGCCGTGGTCAACGTGCGCGACGATCGCGACGTTGCGCAGGTCGTTGCGGACCAGCGTTTCCTTGATCGACGCGGTGGCCGTGGGCACGCGGAACTCCTAGAGCTGTCTTCGGGGGAGGCCGGGCGCCGGACGTGGGATCGCGCACAGCCTCTGTCGAGCTTACCGGTCCCGGCGCATTACCACACGGGCGCGTCGGGTGAGGTCAGCCTCACCTAGTCTGGGGACAGCCGGAGGAGCGGGGTGCCGACGTGGGCAAGTCGAAGGTCAAGCGGAAGTGCTGCCGTTCCACGCCGCGCTGCGGGAAGTGCCCGGTGGTGGCTTTGATCGAAGCCAAGGAGAAGGCCCGGCGGAAAGCGGCGAAGGCCGAGAAGAGGGCCGAGGAGAAGTCCGGGAAGAAGGCGGAGAAGGTGGAGAGGGCGGAGAAGAAGGCCGGGAAGGCTGGGAAGAAGGCCGCTTGACAGCGCCCGCCCGGTGTTTCCGGAACCGGGTGGTGGCGGTTGCGGGTGGCTCGCGGATCAGGTGAGCACGGATCAGGTGAGCACGGCCTCGTTGACCCTCGCCAGCTCCGGCGCCGTGCGAGAGGCCAGGAACTCCACCACCTCGTGCCGGGCCAGGTGCTTGACCGCGAACGGATCGGTCGCCAGCAGGGCGTCCAGCCTCCGACGCGGCATCGGCCGGGCGATGATCACGCAGCCGTCGCAGGGCACCTGGCGGCCGGAGGCGAGGAAGTGGCCCTCCTCGTAGTGCCGGTTCAGCCAGCGCACGTGATCGGGCAGGTAGCAGTCGACTTGGTCCAGGGGTTTGGTGTACCGCACCAGCACTATGTACATGCAAGAAATGTAGACCTGCCGGGCGCGGCGAAACCGCGCTAGCATCACGGCTATGCGCGTTCTTTACACGTTCTGGTGGTCCGCCTCCCGGCGGCCCTAGTTCTGCGCGCACACCACCGCAGGCCGCCCGCCAGGGGCGGCCTTCGTGCTTTCGGGGGCGGGTCCGGGCGGGCGCACCCGAAGGGAAGACGATGACCAGGCTGTCCGCGATCACCCCGTCCGGCCACGTCCAGCTGGGCAACTACCTCGGCGCCATCCGGCGGTGGGCCGCCGAGGGCACCGACGACGACGTGTACTTCATCAGCGACCTGCACGCCATGACCAGCTCGCACAACCCGGCCCGGCTGCGCGCGCTGACCAGGGAGCAGCTCGCCGTGCTCATCGCCGCCGGGGTGCCGCCGCGCAGCGTGGGGGTGCAGTCCGACCTGGTGCGCGAGCTGGGCGCGCTGACCTGGGTGCTGGAGTGCACCTGCACCTACGGCGAAGCCGCCCGCATGATCCAGTTCCGGGAGAAGTCCGTCGGGCGGTCCTCGGTGCGGCTGAGCCTGCTCACCTACCCCGTGCTGATGGCCGCCGACATCCTGCTCCAGGGCGCGCACGAGGTGCCCGTCGGCGACGACCAGGCCCAGCACGTGGAGCTGGCCAGGGCGCTGGCCCGGCGGTTCAACGGCACCTACGGCGAGGTGTTCGCGGTGCCGCGCGCGGTCGTGCCGCCCACCGCGGCGCGGGTGCGCGACCTGGCCGACCCGACGCGGAAGATGGCCAAGAGCGCCCAGGACGCGGCCGGGACGGTGTTCGTGCTCGACCCTCCGGACCTGGTGCGGCGCAAGATCAAGCGCGCGGTCACCGACGACCTCGGCGTGGTGCGGTACGCCCCCGACGAGCAACCCGGCGTGGCGAACCTGCTGGAGATCCTGGCCGCGTGCGCAGGCAAGGAACCCGCCGAGCTGGCCCCGGCGTTCGACTCCTACGCCGAGTTGAAGGAGGCCACCGCCGAGGCGGTGGTCCAGGAGCTGGCGGGTGTGCGGGAGCGCACCACGGCGCTGCTGGACGACCCGGCCGAGCTGGACCGCGTCCGGGCGCACGGGGCCGAGCGGGCGCGTGAGCGATCCCGGCACCGCCTCGACGCCGCCCTCCGCCTCTCCGGCCTCGGCTGACCCCACCCCCGTGAGTCGAACGCTCAGGACCCCTGAGTTCTACGTTCGGGTGGGTCAAGGGCGTGCGCTCGCCGCGCGGCAGGTCGCCAAGGATGGCGGGTCGCGCCGCCCCGGTGCGTGGGCAAGTACTACCCGAGGGGCGTGTGAGGGCCGGTAACTACTACCCGAGGGGCGTGGAAGCGCGGCCCAAGGCGCGGAAGTGCGGGCCGGGGTGCGTGAACGCTCGGTTCGTGGTGTCTGGGCGCGCGACTCGCGGGAGTGACACGCCCGACATGCCCATGGTCGGGTGACACCGGGGGCTGGCGTGGGCGTCCTGAGCGTTGAACTCGGGGGTTCTGGGCGTTCGACTCGCGGGGACGCGGGGCGGGTCAGGGGGTGAGCAGGGTGCGCAGGGCGGGGAGCAGGACGCGGTCGGCGGGCAGCCAGTCGAGGGTGTCGACCTCGGCCGGGGGCACCCAGCGGACCGCGCGGTGCTCCTTGGCCTCCGGCTCGCCCCCGGCCAGCTCCGCGGCGTAGACCCGCAGCAGCAGGTCGGCGCGCAGCGGCACGTCCGGACCGAGCTGCTCGCCTGGCGTGACGGCCACGCCCAGCTCTTCGGCGCACTCCCGGACCACCGCCGCGCGGTCGTCCTCCCCCGGCTCCACGCGCCCGCCGGGCAGCTCCCACCGGCCCGCCGCGTCGGCCGGGTAGTCGCGCTGCTGGGCCAGCAGCAGGCCGTCGCGGACCACCGCCGCGCCCACCACGACGCGGGCGGTCAGCAGCTGCGCCGACCGGCGGGCCACCGCGTCGGCCCTGGCCCGCAGCACCTTCAACGCCAACCCGCGCCCCACCACGACGTCGGCCAGCCCGCCCAGCGGGCCGCCGGGGCTGGTCCAGGCGACCGAGTCGATCACCACGGTGCCGCCGCGGGTGGGCCGCAGGTCCGTGGCCAGCGCGAGCCGGGGCAGCGGGCCGTCGACCAGCTCGGCGGCCACGCCGGTGGTGTCCGCCCTGGTCACCACGAGCGTGACGGTCACCGGGCCCACCGAACCGGTCAGCTCCGCGCCCTCGTGCAACAGGGGGCCGCCCGCCAACCGGACGCCCAGGCCGCGCACCGAACCCGCCAGCAGGGCGGTGTCCAGCAGCGCGGCCGCCACGGTGCGCGGAGGGGCGTCTACCAGGGTGGTCGCTCGAAGATCGGGCACGGGCGGCAATCTAGCGGCGTGCCGCCCGGACGCCCGGTTCGCGGGTGGGGTCAGCGGTAGGAGGGCCAGCGGACCTCGAAGCGGGCGCCACCTTCGGGGGACTCGGTGACCCGGACGCTGCCCCTGCGCCCTCGGACCAGGTGGGCCACCAGCGCCAGCCCCAGGCCGAAGCCGCCGGTGGCCCGGCCCCGGTCCGACTCGACCCGGTAGAAGCGGTCGAACACCTTCTCCCGGTGCTCCTCCGGCACGCCCCGCCCGTCGTCGTCCACCACCAGCCGCACGTCGCGCGCCGCGGGCAGCACCGAGACCCGGATGAACGAGCGCGCGTGCCTGGCCGCGTTGCGCAGCAGGTTGTCCACCACCAGCTCGACCTCGGACTTGGTCGCGGACACCATGCACGCGCTCATCGGCGCGGCGACCTGCACGAGCAGGTCCGTGTCCCCCAGCCGGTCCACCGCCGCCTGCGCCTGCAGCGCCAGGTCCACCGGTTCGGCCCTGGGCAGCTCGCCGGTGTCCGCGCGCGCCAGCAGCAGCAGCGCGTCCACCAGCGCGGACAGCCGCTCGGACTCCTCCACCACCGATTCCAGCACCTCGATGGAGAAGTCCGGGTCGGGGTGGGCCACCGCCACCTCGGCCTGCGCGCGCACCGACGTGACCGGTGACCGCAGCTCGTGCGCGGCGTCCCCGGTGAACCGGCGCAGCCGCTCGGTGGCCTCGTCGCGCCGGGACAGCAGGCCGTTCAACGCCACCGCCAGCGCCTGCAGCTCGTCCCGCGCCTCGGGCACCGGCAGCCGCTCGCCCCTGGGCAGCGCCCCGGCGGCCAGGCGCAGCCGCTCCACCGGGCGCAGCGACGAGCGCACCGACAACCACGTGGCGATCCCGACCAGGCAGGCCACCAGCACGGCGGCCAGCAGCAACCACCGGGTGCCCAGCCGGTTCGCGTGCTGGTAGCCGACCAGGGTGTCGCCCACGACGTGCAGCCTCGGCGTGCCGTCGGCGGTGAACACCACCCGCCCGACCCAGCGGTGCGCGCTGCCGCCGTCCAGCCGCAGCACCCGCTGCCCGGCCTTGAGCTCGCGCACCTCCCCCGGCGTCAGGTCCAGCCGAGGACCGCCGTCGAGCGGGTTGCCCGCGGTGTCGAGCACCCGCTCCGCGCCGACCCGCTCCAGCTCCGCGTCCACCGCCCGCACCTGCACCGCGCCGATCAGCCGCGGCGCCAGCAGGGTGAACGCCAGCAGGCACAGCAGGGCCACGCCGGTGGCCACCACCGTGATCCGGAACCGCAGGGTGCGCCGCAGCCACCACCGGCGCGGGTTCACCGACGCCTGCCCGCCGCCCCCAGCACGACGTCCAGGTCCGGGGTGGACGCCAGGTAGCCGTGACCGCGCACGGTGCGCACCACCTCGCCCGCGCCCACCGCGTCCAGCTTCCGGCGCAGGTAGCCGACGTAGACCTCGACCGCGTTGCGGGTGGCGGCCTGCTCGTCGCCCCACACCGCGCGCAGCAGCTCGTCCTTGGTGACCACCGAGCCCGCCCGGCCCGCCAGCACGTCCAGCACCGCGTACTCGCGCGGCGACAGCGGCACCGGCTCGCCCGCCCAGCTGACCTCGCGCACCGCCCGGTCCACCACCAGCTCGCCCAGCTTGAGCCTGCGCCGGACCAGCTCCGCGGCGTTGCGCCGCAGCAGCGCCCGCACCTGCGCCACCAGCACCACGAACGAGAACGGCTTGACCAGGTAGCCGTCGGCGCCCAGGTCCAGCCCGTCGGCCTGGTCCACCTCGCCGTCCTTGGCCGAGACCATCAGCACCGGGGTGCGCACGCCCTCCGCGCGCATCCGCTGCAGCACCCGGTAGCCGGACAGGCCGGGCAGCATGATGTCCAGCAGGACCACGTCGAACGCGCCGGTCAGCGCCACCCGCAGCGCGCTGGGGCCGTCCGCCGCGGTGACCACCTCCATGCCCTCCGCCGACAGCCCGCGCTCCAGCGCGCGGCGCACCCCCACCTCGTCGTCGACAACCAGCACCCGTGGTCTCACCCGCACAGCATGACCGTTCGGGGGGACAATCGGCAGCGGTTCCTCAGCGCTCTCTCAGACTCTCAGCTCCATCTCAGGAGGCCGGGGGGAGGGTCTGAGTTGTCGACGGGCACGAGGTCGGTCGACGCTGTGGAGGAGGGAACATGAACCGGAGAAGGGTCACCGTGGGTGTCGCGGCGGCCGGCGTTGTCGCCGGTGCCGCGGGCCTCGGGGTGCTCGCGATGCCCGCCGGTGCGGGGCCCGCCCCCGACCTGCCCGCGGTCAGCGCGGAGTCGCTGGTCGAGTCGGTGGTCACCGCCAAGCCCGCCGCGTTCGGCGGCACCGTCGAGGTCGCCAACGACCTGGGCATCCCGGCGCTGCCGGGGATGCCGCAGCTGTCCGACGGCGACAGCAAGGTGCGGATGTGGACCGACGGCGAGGGCCGCTTCCGGATGCAGCTGCCCGCGGGCAGCGCCGAGCGCACCGTCGTCGACGACGGTGCGCAGGTGTGGTCGTGGAACTCGGAGGACCAGACCGTCACCAAGCTGCCGCACGACGCCGAGGACAGGCGGCGGGTGGACGAGGCGGGCAAGTCCAGCGACCCGGTCGCGCTGTCCCGCGAGGTGGTCTCGGCGCTGCAGGAGTTCAGCGAGATCACCGTGGACGGCACCGCGCGGGTCGCCAACCGGCCGGTGTACGAGCTGGTCCTGACGCCCAAGCCCGCCGAGCGCACGGTGCTGCGCGAGGTGCGCGTGGCGGTCGACGCGGAGCTGCGGATGCCGCTGCGGGTGGCCCTGCTGACCAACGGCACCGCCGCGCCCGCCGCGCAGATCGGGTTCTCCGAGCTGAACGTCGGGCCGCAGGACGCGGGCCTGTTCAGCTTCACCCCGCCCGCGGGCGCCGAGGTGAAGGAGGAGACCGCCGCCGAGCCGACCGAGCAGGACAAGGCCAAGGCCGAGGAGGCGCTGGGCCAGATCTCGCAGCAGGTCGTGGGCACCGGGTGGGACACCGTGCTGGTGGCCAAGGCCACGCCCGAGCTGTTGACCCAGTTCGAGCAGTCGGGTCAGCGGCCGCAGACCGACCGCGGGCCGCGGCGCGCCGAGGGCGACGTCCCGCAGGGCGACATCCAGGAGATGATCAAGCAGCTGGGCAAGCCGGTCAGCGGTGACTGGGGCTCCGGCACGCTGATCACCAGCCGGGTCGGCGGCGCGCTGATCGCCGACGACGGCCGGGTGGCCCTGGGCGCGGTGCCCGAGCAGGTGCTGGTCGAGGCGATCGGCCAGGTGAAGTGACCGCCTCGACCAGCGCGCGGGAGTCGGCGGCCACCGCCGCCGGCTCCACGCCCGTCCTCGCCGCCCGGACGCGGGGACTGCGCAAGGTGTACGGGAGAACGGTGGCGGTGGACCGGGTGGACCTGGACGTGCCCGAGGGCGCGGTCCTGGGGATGCTGGGCCCCAACGGGTCGGGCAAGACCACCACCATCCGGATGCTGCTCGGGCTGGTGCGGCCGACCGAGGGGGAGGTCGAGCTGCTGGGGGAGGCGCTGCCCGACGGCGCCGCCACGGCGCTCCCGCACGTCGGCGCGCTGGTCGAGGGTCCGGGTTTCCACCCGTTCCTGTCCGGTCGGGAGAACCTGCTGCGCGCGGCGGCGTTCGAGCCGCTGCTGGCGGGCGGGGCGATCAAGCGGGCCGTGGAGGACGCGCTGGAGCGGGTGGGCCTGGCCGGTGCCGCGCACCGGCGCTACCGCGGCTACTCGCTGGGCATGAAGCAGCGGCTGGGCCTGGCCGCGGCGCTGCTGGTGCCGCGCAAGCTGATCGTGCTGGACGAGCCGACCAACGGCCTGGACCCGGCGGGCACCCGCGAGGTGCGCAAGGTGATCGCCGACCTGCACGGGGCGGGCAGCACGGTGCTGGTGTCCTCGCACCTGCTCAGCGAGATCGAGGCGACCTGCACGCACGTGGCGGTGCTGCACCGCGGCACCGTGGTCGCGCAGGGCGAGCTGGCCGAGCTGCTGCGGGCCGACAACAGCGCGCTGCTGGTCAGCACGCCGCAGGTGGACGAGGCGCTCAACGCGCTGCGGGCGGGCCGGATCTCGGCGCGGCCCAACGACGACGGCGTGCGCGTGGAGCTGATCGGCACCGACGCCCCCGAGGTGCTGCGGACGCTGGTCGAGGCCGGTGTCCCGGTGCACGAGGCGCGACGGGCCCGCACCGGCCTGGAGGAGCTGTTCGCCAGGCTGACCGAGGCCGAGGACGCCGACCACCACCTGTCGGCCGTCGACACGATCGAGGAGGGGACGCGATGACCACCGCGACCACCACCGCAGTCCGCGCTCCCCTCGGCAGGCAGCTGCGCTCGGAGCTGCGCTGGATCATCCGCAGGCCGCGCACGTTCTTCGGCCTGCTGTCGCTGTGCCTGGTCCCGATCGTCGCCGGGGTCGGCATGTGGGTGGCGATGGACGGCGACGGCCCGCTGGGACCGGGGCTGGCGGCGATCATCGCGGGCAACGGCCTGGTGCTGCCGGTGTTCACGCTGTTCCTGTCGCTGCCGCTGCTGCTGCCCCTGATCGGGGCGATCTGGGCGGCGGACGGCATCGCGGGCGAGGCCCAGCACGGCACGCTGCGCGGACTGCTGCTGGCCCCGGTCGGGCGCGTCCGGCTGCTGGCCATCAAGGCGTTCGGCGTGGCCGCGATGACGCTGATCGCGACCGCCCTGATGGCGCTGGTCGGCGCGGTCACCGGCGCGATCCTGTTCGGCGGCCAGGGGATGCTGACCCTGTCGGGCACGACCCTGCCGTTCGTCGAAGCGGTGGGCCGCATCGCGCTGACCGTGCTGCTGGTGACCGTCCAGGTGTGGGGGGTGGCCGCGGTGGCGCTGGCGATCTCCACCACGACCGAGCACCCGCTGGTGGTCATGGCCACCACGCTGGGCGGGGTGATCCTGTTCAACGTGCTGGGCGTGTTCGAGGCGCTGGACTGGCTGCACCCGTACCTGATCACGTCGTCGTGGAACAGCCTGGCGGACGTCATGCGCGACCCGCTGCCCACCGACCAGCTGTGGCGCAGCACGGCGCTGGCGGGTTGCTACGTCCTGATCGGCCTGTCCCTGGCGGCGATGCGCATGGCCACCAAGGACAACTGACGTTGTTCCTGGAGACCGAGCGCCTGGTGCTGCGCGAGTTCGCGGAGTCCGACCTGGACGACGTGGTGGCCCTCCTCGGTGAACCGGCTGTCATGCGGTTCATCGAGGACGGCAGGCCGGTGGACCGGGACCGGGTGGTGCGGGAGGTGCTGCCCAAGCTGCTCGGCAGGCCCACCGGCTGGTGGGCCGCGCACGAGAAGGCGTCCGGCGCGTTCGTCGGCTGGTTCGAGCTGAGCCCGGCGGGCGACGGCGTCGCCGAGCTGGGCTACCGGCTGCGCCCGGACTGCTGGGGTCGCGGCTACGCCACCGAGGGCGCCCGCGCCCTGGTCCGCAAGGGCTTCCAGGAGCTGGGCGTGACACGGGTCGTGGCCACCACCATGACCGTCAACACCGGGTCGCGGCGCGTGCTGGAGAAGGTCGGCCTGAAGCACGTCCGCACGTTCCACGAGCAGTGGCCCGTGCCCATCGAGGGGTCCGAGCACGGCGACGTCGAGTACGCCCTGGACCGCCCCACGTGACCGACCACGCCCACTCCCCGCGTCACCCGATCATGGGCGTGTTGGGCGTGTCGCCCCCGCGAGTCGAACGCTCAGACACCCTGAACTCAACATTCGCGCACCCGACCCGCACTTTCGCGCCCTGCGCCGCGCTTCCGCCGCACCTCGGGTAGTACTTGCCGACGCACCACGGACCCACCCACGTCGGGTAGTAGGTACCGGCCTTCCCGCCCTCGTCGGGTAGTACTTGCCGACGCACCAAGGCTGCGCGCGCGAAGCGGGGGGCCCGCGAGCGCCGTCCTTGGCGACCTGCCGCGCGGCGAGCGCACCCTTCGATGGATAACCCAACCCGAACGACGAACTCAGGGCACCTGAGCGTTCGACTCGCGCTACCTGAGCGTTCGACTCGCGGGGGTGGGGTCAGCCGATGATGGCTACGCCGTCGGGGTCCACGGCCAGCCGCACCCGCTCCCCCGGCTCCCAGCGGCCGCCCACCGGCCCCACCGCCTCGTACCGCTCCCCGTCCAGCTCGACCAGCAGCCGCACGTGGTCCCGTCGGTGCACGCGCTCCACCACCACCCCCGCCAGCGGCCCGTCGCCCGTCACCCGCAGCGCCGTGGCCCGCAACCCGACCCGCGCTCGCACCCCCACCAGCGCGTGGGCCGCCTCCGGTGGCAGCACCTTGCCGCACCCCAGGAACCGCGCCACTTCCACGTCCACCGGCTCCCGCCACACCTGCGACGGCGGTCCGACCTGCCGAATCCGACCGGTCCTCATCACCGCGACCCGGTCGGCCAGCGTGAACGCCTCGTCGTGGTCGTGCGTGACGACCAGGGCGGTCGTGCCGGTCTCCCGCAGCAGCCGCGCCAGGTCCAGCGCGAGCTGCTCCCGCAGGGCCCGGTCCAGCGCCGACAGCGGTTCGTCCAGCAGCAGCAGCCTCGGCTCGGGTGCCAGTGCCCGCGCCAGCGCCACCCGCTGCTGCTCGCCGCCGGACAGCTCGGTGACGCGCCGCCGCTCGTACCCGGCCAGCCCCACCAGCTCCAGCAGCCGCGTCACCCGCTTGGCGCGCTCCTCGCGCTCGACCCGCAGCATCCGCAGCCCGAACGCCACGTTGCCCGCCACGTCGCGGTGCGGGAACAGCTGCCCGTCCTGGAACACCAGGCCGAACCCGCGCCGGTGCACGGGGGTGCCCGCCAGGTCCGCGCCGTCCCACGACACCGCTCCGGCGCTGGGCCGCTCCAGGCCCGCGACCGCGCGCAGCAGGGTCGACTTGCCGCACCCGGACGGCCCGAGCAGCGCCACCACCTCGCCGTCGCCGATGGTCAGGTCCACATCGGACACCGCGGTCACGTCGCCGTAGCGCACGCCCAGCCCGGTCATCTCCAGCATCAGAACTCCCCGCCGCTGGGCACCCGCAGCCGCTCCACCAGCAGCACGGCCACCGCCGTCACCACCATCAGCAGCGCGCACGCCGCGTAGGCCATCTGGCTGTTCAACTCCCCCGGCCGCGACATCAGCCGGGCGATCACCACCGGCAGCGTGGGCGCGTCCGGTCGGGCCAGGAAGCTGGTCGCGCCGAACTCGCCCAGCGCCACCACGAACCCGAACCCGGCCGCGGCCAGCAGCGACCGCGCGGCCAGCGGGAAGTCCACCTCCCGCCACACCCGCCACGGGCTCGCGCCCAGCGCGGCGGCGGCCTGCCGCAGCCGGGTGTCCACCGCGCGCAGCACCGGCAGCACGATCCGCACCACCAGCGGCGTCACCACCAGGGCCTGGGCCAGCGGCACCAGCACCGGTGAGGTGCGCAGGTCGCCCGGCAGCGCGTCCATGGTGATCAGGTAGCCGAAGCCGACGGTGACCGCGGACACCCCCAGCGGCAGCATCAGCGCGGTGTCCAGCGCCTCGGCGAACCACGAGCCCGTCCGCCGCAGGCCCACCAGGACCACCGCCGACAGCACGCCCACCGCCAGCGCCAGCAGCGTGGCGTCGGTGGCCACGCGCACCGAGTTCACCGCCGCGTCCAGCCCGGACACCGCGAGCGTGCCGCGCTCCCCGGTGCCCGCGAGCGCGCGGTAGCCCGCCAGGCTCCAGCCGTCCACTGCGGACACCGAGCGGATCAGCAGTCCCACCACGGGGGTCAGCAGCGCCAGCACCACCGCCCACGCCGCCGCCACGACGGCCCACTCGCCGCCCGACGGCCTGCGCGGCGGCTCCACCCGCAACCGCAGCCCGGACTCGCGCCTGCGCCGCGCCACCGCGCCCAGCAGCAGCGCGGCGAGCACGGCGGCGAACTGGAGCAGCGACAGCGCCGCCGCGCCGGACAGGTCGAACAGCTCGACCGTGCGCAGGTAGATCTCCGTCTCCAGGGTCCGGTGCCGGGCCCCGCCGAGCACCAGCACGACGCCGAAGCTGGTGGCGCAGAACAGGAACACCACCGACGCGGCGGAGCCGACGGCGGGCGCCAGCGCGGGCAGCACCACCGACGTGAACGCCCGCAGCCGCGACGCGCCCAGCGCCCGCGCCGCGTCCTCGGCCCGCCGGTCCACCCGCGCCCACAGCCCGCCGACCGTGCGCGCCACCACGGCGACGTTGAAGAACGCGTTGGCCAGCACGATCGGCAGCACGCCGCCGTCGGGCCACAGCGCCCGGAACGCCAGCCCCACCACGACCGTCGGCAGCACGAACGGCACCATCACCGCCGCCCGCACCACCGCGGCACCGGGCACCCGGCAGCGGGCCAGCAGGAACGCCACCGGCATCCCGGCCAGCAGCGCCAGCGCGGTGGCCGCGGCGGCCTGGCCGAGGGTGAACGCGACCAGGTCCCAGGTGGCCGGGTCGGCCAGCGCGGGCAGCACGCCGCCCTCGTCCAGGCCGAGCCCGACGATCGCCAGCACCGGCCAGGCGAAGAACACGCCCAGGAACGCCAGCGGCACCAGCGCCGCGAGCGACCAGCCGACGCGCGCCCTCCCGGTCAGCCCCGCACCAGCGCGCGCGGTCAGCCCTGCACCAGCGCGCGCCACTGCTGCACCCACTGCTCGCGGCCCGCGTCCACCCGCTCGGCGGGCAGGGTGCGCGACGTGCCGGGCAGCGGCGCGGCCTTGGCCCACGCCTCGGGCAGCGCCACGCCCTCGCGCGAGGGGTAGACGTACATCTGCTCGGGCACGTCGGCCTGGAACCGCTCGGAGAGCAGGAAGTCCAGCACCTTCCGGGCGTCCTCGGGGTGCTTGGTGCCGTTGAGCACGCCCGCGTACTCGACCTGGCGGTAGCAGGTGTCCAGCAGCGCCTTGGTGCGCGGCACGCCGTCCTCGCCGATCTCGGCCGAGGGCGAGGAGGCGTAGGAGACCACGATCGGCCGCGGCCCCTTGCCGCTGGAGCCGGAGAAGTCCTGGCCGTAGGCCTCCTCCCAGCCGCTGACCACCTTGACGCCGTTGGCCTTGAGCCCGCGCCAGTAGTCCTGCCAGCCGGACTCGCCGAACTCGGCGATGGTGCCCAGCAGGAACGCCAGTCCGGGCGAGGAGGTGGCCGGGTCCTCGACCACCAGCATGTCCTTGTACTTGGGGTCGAGCAGGTCCGCGTAGGTGCGCGGTTCGCCCACCGCCGCCAGCGCGGCCACGTCGATGTTCAGACACACGTCGCCGACGTCGACCGCGTGCAGCAGGTTCGCGCTGTCGATCCGGTAGCGCTGCGCGCCCTTGTCCGCCTCCGGGCTGGCGTAGTCGGCGAACACGCCGCCCTCGACCGCGCGCGAGGCGAACGTGGAGTCCACGCCGAAGGCCACGTCGCCGATCGGGTTGCCCTTGGTGAGCACCAGCTTGTTGGTCAGCTCACCGGCGTCACCGCCGGCCAGCGTCTTGATGGTGATGCCGGTCTCGTTCTTGAACGCCTCCAGCGTCTCCGGCTTGGCGGCGAAGGAGTCGTGGGTCACCAGCGTCACCACGCGCTCCCCGGCGGCGGGCTCGGGGCCGCCGCCGGTCACCGAGCAGGCGGTGAGCAGCGCCAGCGAGCAGGCAGCGGTCAGCAGTGGTCGGAGCATCATCTCTCCCTACACCGGCATTACCCGGATCAGGTGCGGACGGTCGAGGGCTGGCGTGCCCTCCTCTCAGCCCGGCGCGACACCGGACTCCCGTGGTGATCGGGCATTTTACGGCATCCGGTGGCACGATCAGGCCCATGGCCGAGCTGCTGACCGACGACCAGCTCAACGCGGAGCTGGCGAAACTGCCGGAGTGGAGCGCCCAGGACGCCGCGCTGGTGCGCACCGTGGAGCTGGCGAGCTTCACCCAGGCGATCCAGGTGGTGAACCGGGTGGCCGAGATCGCGGAGAACGACGACCACCACCCGGACATCGACATCCGCTGGCGGACGCTGACGTTCCGGTGCAGCACCCACTACCTGGGCGGCATCACCGCGCTGGACGTCTCCCTGGCGGAGGAGATCGACGGCGTGCTCGACGCGCTGTCCTGACGCCCGCCCTGACGCCCTCTCAGCGCCACCGCGATGGCCACCAGCGTCAGCACGCCCGCGGCGGGGTAGACCCAGCCCAGCGCCGAGTAGTACCAGGGCCTGGGGATGGTCCAGATCGACGGCTGCACCCTGAGCAGGAACGAGATCAGGAAGCTGCCGATCGCCACCACCCAGACCCACGCGGCCACCGCGCACAGCCGGTGGCCGCCCCGGTACACCAGCCACATCAGCGCGGGCACCACCCACACCCAGTGGTGGCTCCAGGAGATCGGCGACACCAGCAGTCCCAGGAACTGCACGGCCACCACACCGGCGAGGGTGTCGCGCGCCCGCACGGCCGCGCGCAGCGCCCACAGCGCCAGCGCCGCCGCGACGGCCACGCCGAGCAGGAACAGCGGCCCGCTGCCCACGTCGTGGCCGACCGTGCGCGACAGCGCGCCGCGCAGCGACTGGTTGATCGCCGAGCCGACCGGCCCCACCCGTTCCGCGTCGCCCAGCAGTTGGAACCAGAACTGGTGCGACTGCGCGGCCGACACCAGGTAGCCCAGGCCGACGGTGACGCCGAACGCGACGAACGACCACACCGCCGCCGCCCACCGGCGGGTGGCCAGGAAGTACAGCCCCGAGATCGCCGGGGTCAGCTTCACCCCCGCCGCGACGCCGACGCCCGCGCCCGCCACCCACGACCGGGCGCTGACCACCGTGCCGATCAGCAGCGCGGCCAGCACGAGGTTGACCTGCCCGTAGTTCAGCGTGGTGCGCACCGGCTCGACCCAGACCAGCAGCCCGGTCCACAGCAGCACCCGGCGCGGCTCGGCCGAGCCGACCAGCCGCAGCGCGGCGCGGACCAGGAACCACAGGCAGGCCAGGCACAGCAGCTGCCAGAACCAGCGCGCCACGCCCCACGGCACCCAGGACAGCGGCACGAACACCAGCGCGGAGAACGGCGGGTAGGTGAACGGCAGCGCGAACTGGTCGGAGAACTCCTTGAGCCGCCACTGGTACAGCTGACCGGTGAACAGCTCGGGCGAGGCGTTGCGGTAGACCATCAGGTCGATCATGGTCATCTTCGCCTGGAGCGCGACCATCGCCAGGTGACCCAGCAGCGAGAGCCCGAAGATCCACGGCGCGAAGGCCAGCGCGCGGGCTTCCAGGGCACGCAGGTTCACAGCACTGCCTCCACGATGGTGTGAATTACGCGACTACCGGGGCACGAATCCGGGTACTCGTACGTCAAGAGGAGTGGGAGATCAACCGCAGCAAGGGGATATGCATGACCGCCGACATCGTCGTGTTCACCGTCGCCGCCTTCGGGATGCTGGCGACCGCCGGGGGCGTCTTCGCGCTCGCCCGGCACAGCCGCAACGAGGTCCGCTGACGCCGGGTGGGGCCTCCTCGACCGAGGAGGCCCCACGTCCCGGTGTACCGCCCCCAGGCGGCGACATGTCGACATCGCGACAGCACAGTAGCTTGACCTGATGCCACCTCCGCGCCCGGAAGGCCGGTTCGCGGACGATTCCGACCACTTCTCCGGAACACCGCGCCACGTCGAAGTGATCGACGGTGCCCCTTTCTCCCTGCGGCCCCAGCGGTCGTGGCACGGCCGGTTCATCACCGGACTCACGGTCGCGCTCATGGACCAGGCCCCGGACGGTTTCGAGGTGGAGCGCGAGATGACGATCCGACTCGACGCCCGCAACCGCCCGGAACCGGACCTGCTGGTGTCCACCGCGCGATACGACCCGAACCGAACGTGGTTCGAGCCCGCGGACGTCGCGCTGGTCGTCGAGGTGGTCTCACCGGAATCCGCCCACCGCGACTTCAACGTCAAGCTGCGCAAGTACGCCGAGGCAGGCATCCGGCACTACTGGTGCGTCGAGGACGAGGACACCACGCCCGTCGTGCACGTCTACGAGCTGGACACGCCCACGAAGGCATACGCGCCGGCGGGGATCTTCCGGCACTCGCTCCAGCGTTCAGTGCCGTTCGACATCAACCTGGACCTGGGCGCACTCGCCACCGGCCGCCGGTAGGGAGGTGGGCGCCACGCGCCCACCCCGCCTGCAAGTACTACCCGACGCGACCGTGAGGGCGCACAACTACTACCCGGCAACCCGGACGCTCGGTTCGCCCTACCCGGATGCGCGACTCGCGGGTCAGACGTTGAAGCGGAACTCGACCACGTCGCCGTCGGCCATGACGTAGTCCTTGCCCTCCATGCGGACCTTGCCCGCCGCCTTCGCCGCCGCCATGGAGCCCGCCTCGACCAGGTCGTCGAACGAGACCACCTCGGCCTTGATGAACCCGCGCTCGAAGTCGGTGTGGATCACGCCCGCCGCCTGCGGCGCGGTGGCGCCCTGCGGGATGGTCCAGGCCCGCGCCTCCTTGGGCCCGGCGGTCAGGTAGGTCTGCAGGCCGAGCGTGTGGAACCCCGCGCGGGCCAGCGCGTGCAGCCCCGGCTCCGGCTGGCCGATGGACTCCAGCAGCTCGCGCGCCGACTCCTCGTCCAGCTCCAGCAGCTCGGACTCGACCTTGGCGTCGAGGAACACCGCGTCGGCCGGGGCGACCATCTCGCGCAGCTCCTTACGCTTGGCCTCGTCGGTGAGCACGGCCTCGTCGGCGTTGAAGACGTAGAGGAACGGCTTGGTGGTGAGCAGGCTCAGCTCGCGCAGCAGCGAGGTGTCCACTTCGGACTGCGCGGCGAACAGGGTGCGCCCGCCGTCGAGGACCTCCTTGGCGCGCTGCGCCGCCTCCAGCGCGGGCCGCCGGTCCTTCTGGGTGCGGGCTTCCTTCTCCAGCCTCGGGACGGCCTTCTCCAGCGTCTGCAGGTCGGCCAGGATCAGCTCGGTGTTGATCGTCTCGATGTCGCTGGCCGGGTCGACGCGGCCGTCGACGTGCACCACGTCCTCGTCGTCGAAGACCCGGATGACCTGGCAGATGGCGTTGGCCTCGCGGATGTTGGCGAGGAACTTGTTGCCCAGGCCCGCGCCCTCGGACGCGCCCTTGACGATGCCCGCGATGTCGACGAAGGACACCACGGCGGGCACCTCGCGCTCGGAGCCGAAGATCTCGGCCAGCTTGCCGAGTCGCGCGTCCGGCAACGGCACCACGCCGACGTTGGGCTCGATGGTCGCGAACGGGTAGTTCGCCGCGAGCACGTCGTTGCGCGTGAGGGCGTTGAACAGGGTGGACTTGCCGACGTTGGGCAGGCCGACGATACCGAGGGTCAGGCTCACGGACCAGCAGTCTACGCGCTGCGCCCCCGTGTCCGATTTCCGCGAGACCTCGGACGTCCCCGCTGGCAGAGTGGTGTGCGTGCTGCTCGACACCGAACGCGCCTACCGGGCGGTCGCGGCCCGCGACGCCCGGTTCGACGGGTGCTTCATCCTCGCCGTCCGCACCACCCGGATCTACTGCCGTCCGTCCTGCCCGGCGGTGACGCCCAAGCGGCGCAACGCCGAGTTCTACCCCACCGCCGCCGCCGCGCAGGCCGCGGGCTACCGGGCGTGCCGCCGCTGCCTGCCCGACGCGGTGCCCGGCTCGCCGGAGTGGAACCTGCGGGCCGACCTGGCCGCGCGGGCCGTGCGGCTGATCTCCGACGGCGTGGTGGAGCGCGAGGGGGTGCCGGGCCTGGCCCGGCGGCTGGGCTACTCGGAGCGGCACCTGTCGCGGGTGCTCACCGCCGAGGTCGGCGCGGGGCCGCTGGCGCTGGCCAGGGCGCACCGGGCGCACTCGGCGCGGCTGCTGATCGAGACCACCGACCTGCCGTTCGCCGACGTGGCCTTCGCCGCCGGGTTCGCCAGCGTGCGGCAGTTCAACGACACCATCCGCGCGGTGTTCGCCTGCACGCCCTCGCGGATGCGCGCGGCCCGGTCGGCGGTGGGCACGACCGGCCGGATCACGCTGCGGCTGCCCTACCGGCCGCCGTTCGACGCCGAGGGGCTGCTGGCGTTCTTCCGCGCCGAGGCCATCCCCGGTGTGGAGGACGTCTCCGACGGCACCTACGCCCGCTCGCTGCGGCTGCCGCACGGCCCGGCCACGGTGCGCCTGACCCCCGCCGACGGGCACGTGTCGTGCTCGCTGCGGCTGGCCGACCTGCGCGACCTGGGCACGGCGGTGAGCCGGGTGCGGCGGCTGCTCGACCTGGACGCCGACCCGCAGGCGGTGGACGCCTTCCTGGGCCGCGACCCGGTGCTGCGCCCGCTGGTGCTGGCCCGGCCCGGCGTGCGGGTGCCGGGCAGCGTGGACGGCGCGGAGACGCTGCTGCGCGCACTGGGCCACGTCTCCCCCGGTGAGCCGCTGGAGGTCCCGGACGGGCCGATCACCCACCTGTACCCCGCGCCGTCGGCGATCGACTCGCCGGTGGCCCGCGCGCTGGCCGAGGGCAGGCTGGTGGTCGACGTCGGCCGCGACGCCGACGACCTGCGCGCCGAGCTGTCGGCGTTCCCCGGCATCGGGCCGGAGGTCGCCGACCACGTCGTGATGCGCGTGCTGGGCGCACCCGACGTACCGCTCACCCCCGACCACTGGCGGCCGTGGCGCTCCTACGCCGCCATGCACCTGAGGAGGACCGCGTGACCGCGTTCACGTCGACCGTCGAGACCCCGATCGGCCCGTTCACCGCGGTGGTGGCCGCCGACGGCGCGGTGCTGGCCAGCGGCTGGACCGCCGAGCTGGACGACCTGCTGCCGCAGGTCTCGCCGTCGCTGCGGCCGGACGCCGTCGCCCCGCGCCGCGACCTGGGCGCGGTGACCAGGGCGGTGCGCGCCTACCACGCGGGCGAGCTGGCCGCGATCGACGACGTGCCGGTGCGGCAGCGGTCCGGGGCGTTCCTGGAGCGGGCGTGGGAGGTGCTGCGCTCGGTGCCCGCGGGCAAGCCGGTCAGCTACACCGAGTACGCCCTGCTGGCGGGCCGCCCGGCGGCGGTGCGGGCGGCGGCGACGGCGTGCGCGCGCAACGCCGCGACGCTGTTCGTGCCGTGCCACCGGGTGGTGCGCACGGGGGGCGCGGTCGGCGGGTTCCGCTGGGGCCCGGACGTGAAGCGGTGGCTGCTCGACCACGAGCAGCGCTGAACCCGGTGGCGCGTCGCCGGTCCGAGCGGTTACCTGGACCGGTGACGGGGGTGCTGATCGGGGTCGAGAACGTCGCCACGCCGGAGTGGGCCAAGCGCAGCCGCAAGGCGGTGCGGGTCAGCCTGGGCACGGCGGTGCGCAGCCTGCCCAGGGCGATCCGGCTGGTGGGCGCGCTGGCCTGGCGCACGTCGCCGAAGCTGACCGCGCTGGCGGTCGCGGTGCACGTGCTGTCGGGGTGCGTCACCGCGTTCGGGCTGCTGGCCACCGCGGACGTGTTCGCCGCGCTGCTGCGCGAGGGGCCGACGCCGCAGCGGCTGGCGCAGTCGCTGCCCGCGCTGGCCGTGGTGGTCGGGTCCTACGCGCTGCGCGCGGCGCTGGACGCGGCGGTGGCGGCGGTGGAGAGCTCGTTGCAGCCGCGCGTCACGCGCGCGGCCAACGACGAGGTGACCGCCGCGCTGGTGCGGGTGGAGCTGCTGGCGTTCGAGGACGCGGACTTCCGGGAGCTGGCCAGGCAGGGCGGCAGGCAGGGGGTGCGCAGCCTGGAGACCAGCCTGCGCCAGCTGACCGCGCTGCTGTCGTCCACGATCACGCTGCTGGCCGCGGTGGTGACGGTGGCGCTGCTCAACCCGTGGCTGGCGCCCGCGCTGCTGCTGGCCGCGACGGCCAACGCGTGGGCGGCCGGGCGGATGTCGCGGCTGCGCTACGAGCACTTCCTGGACTCGGTCACCCGCACCATGCGGCAGCGCGTGGTGGAGGAGGTGGCCACCTTCCGCGAGTTCTCGCTGGAGCGGCACGCGCTGACGCTGCAGGAGCGGCTGCTGGCCGAGCACCGCCGGATCGCGGAGAGCCTGATGGCCGACCAGATCCGGATGGCCCACCGCACCAACGGCGTCCGGCTGCTGGGGCGGGCGCTGGCCGGGGTGGGCACCGGCGCGGCGTACGCGGTGCTGGGTCTGCTGCTGTACGCGGGGGCGCTGGACCTGGCGCTGGCGGGCACCGCGGTGCTGGCGATGCGGACCGGGTTCTCCGCGCTGTCGGCCACCACCGGCTCGGTGAACTCGCTGTACGAGGACTCGTTCTACATCGACTTCTACCTCAAGCTGATCGACGAGGGCGCCGCGCGGCGGCAGCGGTCCACCGGGGTCCAGGCCCCGCACGACCCCGAACGGATCACCCTGACGGGGGTGTCGTTCACCTATCCGGGCAAGGAGGAGCCCGCGCTGCGGGACGTGGACCTGACCGTCGAGCGCGGCGAGGTGATCGCGCTGGTGGGTGAGAACGGGTCGGGCAAGACGACCCTGGGCAAGGTGCTCACCGGCCTGTTCCCGGCGACCTCGGGCACGGTGCGGTGGGACGGCGTCGACCTGGCCGAGGCCGACCTGCGCTCGGTGCACTCGTCGGTGGCGGTGATCGCGCAGGAGCCCGCGCGGTGGCCGATGACCGCCCGGACCAACGTGACCGTGGGGCGGCTGGACCGGGAGGACCCGGACGGGGCGGCGTGGCGGGAGGCGGTGACCGGGTCGGGCGCGGACGAGGTGATCGCGTCGCTGCCCGCCGGGCCGGACACCGTGCTGTCGCGGCAGTTCAACGACGGGCAGGACCTGTCGGGGGGCCAGTGGCAGCGGATGGGCATCGCCAGGGGCACCTACCGCGACGCGGCGGTGCTGGTGGCCGACGAGCCGACCGCGGCGCTGGACGCCAAGGCCGAGGCGCGGGTGTTCGAGGGCCTGCGCCGGGCGACCGCCCGGCGCACCACGGTCCTGGTGACCCACCGCCTGGCCAACATCCGCAACGCCGACCGGATCGTGGTGCTGGACCGGGGCCGGATCGTCGAGCAGGGCACCCACGAGGAGCTGATGGCCGCCCGCGGCCACTACCACGAGCTGTTCGAGCTCCAGGCCTCCGCCTACCGCGGCGACCTGCTCCCCCCGTCCGCGTCGGCAAGTACTACCCGACCCACCGAAACCGGCCGTTGACTACTACCCGGCCCGTGCTCCTCACAGGCGCGGGTAGTAGTTACGCGCTCGGCGAGGGGGCACGGGTAGTACTTGCCGACGCGGGGTCAGCCGGTCACGAGTTGCAGCGTCGAGCCGGTGCGGGCCTTGCGGACCCTCAGCCGGGTCGGGATGCGCTGCCGCAGCTCCTCCACGTGCGAGACCAGCCCGACCACCCGACCGCCCTCGCGCAGCTCGTCCAGCGTGGTCATGACCAGGTCGAGGGTGTCCGCGTCCAGCGTGCCGAAGCCCTCGTCGATGAACAGCGTGTCCAGCACCGCCCCGGCGCCCACCACGTCCGCCAGGCCCAGCGCCAGCGCCAGCGAGGCCAGGAACGACTCCCCGCCGGACAGCGTCTTCGCGGGCCGCCGCTGACCGGAGTAGTCATCGAGCACGTCCAGCCCGAGCCCGCCGCGCGTCCCGCGCGGCCCGGCCTCGGTCGAGTGCACGAACCGGTAGCGGCCCTGGCTCATCCGCTCCAGCCGCGCGCTGGCCGCCACCGCGACCTCCTCCAGCCGCGCGGCCAGCACGTAGGTGCGCAGGGTCATGCTGCGGGTGTTCTGCCCCATGCCGTTGATCACGTCGGTCAGCGCGTGCAGCTCGGCGTACTCGGCCTCGACCGGCTCCAGCTCCGCCCACGCCGCGCGCAGCTTCCCGGCCAGCGCGCCGGTCCGCGCGGCCCGCTCGCGGGCCGCCGCCAGCTCGGCCGAAGCGCGCCTGGCCGCCTGGTCGGCCTCCCGGAACCGCTGCTCGGCCCCCTCGACGTCGACCTCCTCGGCCGGGTCGACCTCGGCCAGCTCCGGTTCGGCGAGCACCGCCTCGGCGGCGGCCCGGACGTCGTCGACCCGCCGCACCCGCTGCTCCAGCTCGGCCACGGCGGCCTCCTCGCGGGCCGCCGCCACCGCTTCGGCGACGTCGGCGAACCCGGCCTCGGCGGCCAGCCGCGACGCCTCGACGCGCTGCTCGGCCAGCCGCTCCGCGCAGTCGGCGACCGCGTCGCGGCGCTGGGCCAGCGCGGCCAGCGCGTCGGCCAGGTCGAGCAGGTGCGCCCGCCGCGCCACCACGTCCGCGAACTCCCCGCGCGCCGCCGCCAGCCGCTCGGCCCGCTCGCGCACCACCTCGGCCAGCTCGGCGCGCCGCGCGGCCAGGTCCGCGACCTGCTGGTCCAGCTCGGCGCGCCGCGCGGCCACCCGCT
>NZ_BMRG01000006.1:111139-128814 GCF_014648515.1 Saccharothrix coeruleofusca | reverse complement strand
CCGCGACGCCCTCCGCCTCGGCCAGCGCCGACTCCCGCGCCGCCCGCTCCCGCGCCACCGCCGCGACCCGCCGGTGCTCGGCCGCCAGCTCCTCGGCGGGCCGCTCGCCCGCGGTCTCGCGCAGCGCGGACACCCGCAGCTCCGCCTGCACGGCGGCCTGCTCGGCGGCCCGCCGCCGGTCCGCCGCGCGCTGCTCCGCCCCGGCCGCGCGCTCCTCGTCCTCGGCGGTCACCGACCCGTGCACCGCCCGCGCGGGCGCGGGGTGCTCGGCCGACCCGCACACCGGGCACGCCTGGCCGTGCCGCAGCGCCAGCGCCAGCTCCCCGGCCATGCCCTCCAGCCGCTGCTCGCGCACGCGCTGGAGGGTGTCCTTGGCCTGCTGCTGCGCGTCGACGGCCGCGCGCCGCGCCTCCTCGGCCGCCCGCAGCGCGGCGACCGCCTTCGGCAGCTCGGCGGCGGCGTCCGCCCTGGTCCGCACCTCGTCCAGCCGCGCGGCGGCCACCTTGGCGTCCTCGACCGCGCGCCGGGCCCGCTCCAGCCGCTCTGGCAGCCCCTCCTGCTCCGCGACCAGCTCGGCCAGCCGCGCGGACGCCCGCTCGTGCTCCTGCTCCCAGCGCGCCGCCCTGGCCAGGTCGGCGCGCTGCCGCTCGGCCTCGGCGGCCAACTGGGTCAGCCCGCCCGCCTCCTCGCGGAACGCCTCGCTGTCGGCGCGCAGCCGCGTGCCGGTGTAGCCGAACGACGCGACCTCGCGCGCGGCCTGCTCCTCAGCGGCCACCGCGGACCGCAGCGCCTGCTCCAGCCGCCGCACGGCGGTGTGCGCGGGCACCACGACCGACGCCCGCCGCGCCGCGTCCCGCTCGGCCAGCCACTCCCGCCGCCGGGGCTCGGCCTCCGCGCAGCGCTGCAGGTTGCGCCGCGCCTCGCGCACCCGCCGCACCCGCTCGTGCCGGACCTTGGCCTGCTGCCACCGCTGCTCCACCGCCCGGCACGCCGCCGCCGACGCCTCGGCGCGCGCCGCCGCGTCCCGCTCGGCCTCGTCGAGCCGCTTGACCAGGGAGCTGAGCCACTCCTCGTCGCCGCCGCCCTCCGGCGGCTCCTCGTGCACCACGCCCGCGATCTGGTTGACCAGCGCGCGGTTGGCCTCCCGCAGCTCCCGCAACTCCCGGCCGCGCACCGTGCGGCGGTCCCGGAACCACTTCTCCACGGCCAGGAACCGCTCGGTGCCGAACAGCTTCTCCAGCAGCTTCTCCCGCTCGGCCGTCTCGGCCCGCAGGAACTTCGCGAACTCGCCCTGCGGCAGCAGCACGACCTGGAAGAACTGCTCGGCGGTCATCCCCAGCAGGGCCTCGACCTCGCGGGCCACCTCGTCGATGCGGGTGTGCCCGTCGCCCTGCCAGCCGCTGACCCAGGTCAGCGACACCTTCGCCTGCTGCCGGGTGGAGCCGCCGCCGCGCTTCTTGGGCCGCTCGTACTCGGGGCTGCGCACCACCCGGAACCGGCGCTCGCGCACGGTCAGCTCCAGCGAGACCTCGGTGACCGCCTCCGGGTCGGCGTAGTCGCAGCGCAGCCGCTTGACCTCGCCGCGCGCGCCGGGGACCTTGCCGAACAGCGCGAACGCCACCGCGTCCAGCAGCGTGGTCTTGCCCGCGCCCGTGTCGCCGTGCAGCAGGAACAGCCCGTCCGAGCCGAGCAGGTCGAAGTCCACGACCTCCCGGCCCGCGTACGGGCCGAACGCGCACAGCTCCAGCCGGTGCAGCCTCACCCGACCCCCTCCCGCGCGGCGGCCTCGAAAGCCTCCCGCAGCAGCGCCAGCTCCCGCTCCGCCGGGCCGTCGCCGCGCACGTCCTCGATGAAGCAGCAGGCGATCTCCTCGTCGCCGCGGTCGCGCACCCGCTCGGCGAACCGCAGCTCGCCGGGGCGCCCGCCCTCCGGCCGCCACTCCACGTGCACCGCGTGCGGGAACCTGCCCTGCAGGCGGCGCAGCGCGTCCAGCGGGCGCACCGGGTCGGTCAGCACCACGGACAGGAAGTGGTCGGCCACCGCGTCGTGCTCCGGGTCGAGCAGCAGGTCGTCGAGCGCGCCGGTGAGCGTGGCCAGCGCCCTGGGCACCGGCAGCTCGCGCCGCTCCACGCCCGCCAGCCCGCCCGCGTCCAGCTCCACCAGCCACACCGACTTGGTGTGCCGGGCCTCGGAGAACGAGTACGCCAGCGGGCTGCCCGAATACCGCAGGTGCTCGGCGATCCGCTGGGCGCCGTGCAGGTGGCCCAGCGCCACGTAGTCCACGCCGTCGAACACCGCGCCCGGCACGTCCTGGACCCCGCCCACGGCGATCGTCCGCTCCGACTCGCACGGCTGGCCGCCGGTGACGAACGCGTGCGCCAGCACCACCGACCGCGCGCCCGGCCGCCCGGCCAGGTCGGCGCGGACCCGGCGCATCGCCTCGGTCAGCACCCCGCCGTGCCCCCTGGCCTGCGGGACCTCCAGCCGGTGCCGCGCGGTCTCCGGCTCCAGGAACGGGATGCCGTACACCGCGACCGGTCCGTGGTCGTCGGCGAACAGCACCGGCTCGGCCAGCGACCCGATCCGGGTGCGCAGGTGCAGCCCGCCCGCCTCGGCGAACCCGGAGAACATGCCGATCCGGGCCGCCGAGTCGTGGTTGCCCGGCGTGACCACCACCCGCGCCCCGGCCGCGCGGAGGCGTTCCAGCACCCGCGAGCACACCGCCACCGCTTCGGCGTTGGGCACCGCGCGGTCGAACAGGTCGCCGGAGACGACCACCGCGTCCACCCGCTCGTCGGACACCAGGTCGGCCAGCCCGCCCAGCACCTCCTCCTGCTCCCGCAGCAGGTCGCGGCCGTGGAACACGCGCCCCACGTGCCAGTCGGAGGTGTGCAGCAAACGCATGGCGGTCACGCTAGGGGGGAGCACCCGCCGGGCCGCGCACCGGCCCCGGCGTGTCGTTCGATCGCGCGTTCCCGGCATGATCGGGGCGTGACAGCGGTCCTCAGCACGGCGGCGGTGGTCGTGGCCCTCCTGCTCGCGGGGGCGCTGGTCTTCCTGTGGCGGCTCTACCAGGACGCCGTGCGGCGCACCGACGCCGCGCTGCTGGCCGTCCAGCAGGAACGGGCGCGCGCCGACGCGCAGCAGGTGGCGCTGCAGCGCTACGAGGTGGCGTTCTCGTCGGTCAGCGGGCGGGGTGAGCTGGGCGAGCGGGTGCTGGTGGAGACGGCGCGCGCGCTCGGGCTGCGCGAGGGCCTGCACTTCGAGCTCCAGGTCGACGTGGCGGGCGGCGGCTCCGTGCGGCCGGACATGGTGCTCACCGTCGGCGGTGGCAGGCGGGTGCCGGTGGACGCGAAGATGAGCCTGGCGCTGTGGGCCGAGGCGGTGGAGACCGACGACCCGCGGGAGCGCGCCGAGGCGCTGCGGGTGCACGTGCGGCACATCCGGGCGCGGGCCGCGGAGCTGGCGGGCAAGGGCTACCAGCGCTGGGCGGACGCCATCTACGGCACGATCATGTTCGTGCCCAACGACGGGGCGGTGGTGGCGGCCATGGACACCGATCCCGAGCTGCTGCGCTGGCTGCTGGACCGCCGGGTGTTCCTGTGCGGCCCGACCGGGTTCGCGGTGCTCGCCTCGGCGGCCATGTTCGCGGCGACCGACCGCGCGCTGGCCGACGACGTGGAGCAGGTCCGCGCCCAGGCCGGGCGCGCGCACCGGGCGGCGGACTCGGCGGTCGAGGCGGTCAACCTGTCCAGCACCCACCTGCAGCGCTTCCTGTCGGCGCGGCGGCGCGAGCTGGAGGCGCTGGAGGGCTTCCGGGCCGCGGTGGAGCCGCTCAGCGCCGCGTCGGGCACGCCGACGCCGGTGCCGCTGGTGCGGCGCGCGGACGAGCAGGCCGAACTCGGTGCACCCTTGGACGCCCGCGAGGCGTAACAACAGTCGGCTACCGTGTGCCGACCAGGTCTCACCCGAACGAGGAGTGTTCGTGACCGCTGCAACGCGCGACCGGCGCGGCGAGCCGGAGGACGACGAGGACTTCGAACCCGTCCGCTGGAACGACCGCGCCATGTTCGGCACGTTCCGCGGCCTGCCCTGGTGGGCGGCGGTGCTCGGCGCGTTCGCGCTGGCCACCATCGGCACGTTCATCGACGTGAGCTCCAGCAGGACGGTCGGCTGGATCTTCGGGATCACCTTCTTCGCGGGCGCGGTGGGCGCGGTGGTGCTCGTCGAGCGCCGGTCCATGTTCGGCCCGGTGGTGCAGCCGCCGCTGGTGCTGGCGATCGTGGTGCCGCTGGTCGTGCTGGTCACCCAGGGGTTCCCGTCGGGCGGGCTGACCTCGGTGGGGCTGACGCTGGGCAAGCCGCTGATCGACGGCTTCCCGGCGATGGCGCTGACCACGGCGTGCACGGTGCTGATCGGGATCTACCGGGTGTTCACCCAGAAGGACCCGAACCGGCGGGCCGAGGACGAGGACCCGGCCGAGGAGCCCCCGGCGGTGGTGCGGGAGGTCGTCGAAGAGGAGCGCCCCCGGCGTCCGCGCGACCCCGACGCCCCGCCGCGCCGCAAGCCCGCCGCCGACGCGGACCGGCCCCGCAAGCCACGCTCCGGCGCCGACCGGCCGGGGTCGTCCGGGCGACGCCCGGAGCGCCCGCGCCGCCCGCGTCCCCGCGACGACGACTGACCCGAACGCTCGGTTCGCGCGTGGTAAGGCGACACGTGTTGCGTTAGGGGGGGTGGGGTGCACGTCGGGGAGTTGGCCGTGGACGTGGGCCTGGTGCGGCGGCTGCTCGCCGGGCAGTTCCCCCGGTGGGCGGACCTCGACCTGACGCCCGTGGCCTCGACCGGCACGGTCAACGCGCTGTTCCGGCTCGGCGACGAGCTGGTGGTGCGGCTGCCGCGCGTCCCATGGGGCGTCTCGGACGTGGCCAAGGAGCACCGCTGGCTGCCCCGCCTGGCCCCGCTGCTGCCCGTCCCGGTCCCCGAGGTGCTCGGCCGGGGCGAGCCCGCCGACCACTACCCCTGGCCGTGGTCGGTCTGCCGCTGGCTGGACGGCCAGCCCCCGCGGACCGGTGGCGAAGCCCTCGCGCGCGACCTGGCCGGTTTCCTCGCGGCGCTGCGCCGGGCCGATCCCGAGGGCGCGCCCGACGCCCACCGCGGCGGGCCCCTGCGCGACCTCGACGCGCCGACCCGCGAAGCCATCCGGGCACTGCGCGGCGAGATCGACGCCGACGCCGCCACCGCCGTCTGGGAGCAAGCCCTGGCCGCGCCCGCCTGGACGGGCGCGCCGGTGTGGGTCCACGCCGACCTGATGCCGGGCAACCTGCTGGCCTCGGGCGACCGGCTCACGGCGGTCATCGACTTCGGCACCGCGGGCGTCGGCGACCCGGCCTGCGACCTGATCGCCGCCTGGTACCTGCTCACCCCGAGCGCGCGGGAGGCGTTCCGCGCCGCCCTCGCGCCGGACGAGGCGACCTGGACCAGGGGACGCGGGCGCGCCCTGTCCATGGCGCTGATCCAGCTCCCGTACTACCGCGACACCAACCCCGCCATCGCCGCGCAGGCCAGGCGCGCGATCCGCGAGTCGACCGCGCCAGAGTCCTAGCGCCAGAGCCCTAGCGCCAGAGCCCTAGCGGACGGCGTCCTTGCGCAGCTCGCGGGGCAGCGCGAAGGCGAGCTTCTCGTTGGCCGTGGTGACCTCCTCGACCTCGCCGTAGCCGTGCCCGGCCAGGAACTCCAGCAGGTCCATGACCAGGATGTCCGGCACGGACGCGCCGCTGGTCACGCCGACCGTGGTGACGCCCTCCAGCCACGCCGGGTCCACCTCGCGGGCGTAGTCGACCAGGTAGGCGGCCTTGGCCCCGGCCTGCAGCGCGACCTCGACCAGCCGCACCGAGTTCGACGAGTTCTTGGACCCGACCACCAGCACCAGGTCGCACTCCGGCGCCATGGTCTTGACCGCGGTCTGCCGGTTGGACGTGGCGTAGCAGATGTCGTCCGACGGCGGCTCCTGCAGGTCCGGGAAGCGCTCCTTGAGCTGCCGCACCCGCACCATGGTCTCGTCCACCGACAGGGTGGTCTGGGACAGCCAGACCACCTTGGACGGATCGCGCACCACGACCTTGTCCACGTCCTCGGCGGTGTCCACGAGCTGGATGTGCTCCGGGGCCTCGCCCGCGGTGCCCTCGACCTCCTCGTGCCCCTCGTGGCCGATGAGCAGGATGTCGTAGTCCTCGCGCGCGAAGCGCTTCGCCTCGTTGTGCACCTTGGTGACCAGCGGGCACGTCGCGTCGATGGTGCGCAGCTGCCGCGCCGCCGCCTCCTGGTGGACCGCGGGCGACACGCCGTGCGCGGAGAACACCACGAGCGCGCCCTCGGGCACCTCGTCGGTCTCGTTGACGAAGATCGCGCCCCGCTTGGACAGCGTCTCCACCACGTGCTTGTTGTGGACGATCTCCTTGCGCACGTACACCGGTGCGCCGTACTGCTCCAGCGCCTTCTCGACGGTGACCACGGCACGGTCCACGCCCGCGCAGTAGCCGCGGGGCTTGGCCAGGAGCACTCGCTTGTCCATGCCTCCAGGGTACGGGCGGCGCGCGCCTAGGCATCGGCCGCCCGACTGGGGCAGGCTAGGGCCCATGAAGCCACTGCCGCTGCCCGTCCGCGTCGCCGCGGGACTGGCGGTCACCGCCGTCGAGCAGGCCCGCAAGCTCCCGCGTCAGCTCGTGGGACTGCCGGTCACGGTCGTCAGCGAGGCGCTGCAGCTGTCCATGCGGGTGCAGCAGACGGTGACCGAACTCGCAATCAAGGGCGACGACGCGCTGTCCGCGCTGCGGCCCGCCGACGACGAGCCGGAGTGGGCCACCTTCGACGAGGACGGCGAGGACGCTGCGGCCGGGGCCGACCCGTGGGCCGAGGAGGAGCGCGCCCTGGCCGCCGAGCCGCCCGCGGCGCTGCTGGACTACGACTCGCTCACGCTGCCCCAGCTGCGCGCCAAGCTGCGCGGGCTGAGCCTGGCGGACCTGGAGTCGCTGCTGGCGCACGAGCGCGCGCACGCCGCGCGCCCCGAGTTCACCGGGATGCTCTCGCGCCGCATCGCCAACCTGCGCGCGCAGTCGTGACGGACGAGAAGTCCACCGCGGAGAACCCGTGGCCGGTGCGCACGGTGGCGCGCAAGATCTTCGACTGGATCAACCGGCTGGGCGAGGTGTGGGTCGAGGGCCAGGTCACCCAGCTCAGCGCCCGCCCCGGCACGTCGACCGCGTTCCTGACGCTGCGCGACCCGTCGGTGGACATGTCCATGACGCTGACCGCGCCGGTCGGCCTGGTGCGCGAGGTGCAGCTGGCCGAGGGCAGCCGGGTGGTGGTGCACGGCAGGCCCAACTTCTTCCCCAACCGGGGCACGCTGAGCCTGCGGGTGGACGAGATCCGCGCGGTCGGCGTCGGCGAGCTGCTGGCGCGCGTGGAGCGGCTGCGCAAGCTGCTGGCCGCCGAGGGCCTGTTCGACCCGCGCCGCAAGCGCAGGCCGCCGTTCCTGCCGAACAAGATCGGCCTGATCACCGGGCGCGCGTCGGCGGCCGAGCGGGACGTGCTGACCAACGCCCGCGCGCGCTGGCCCGCCGCGCGGTTCCGGGTGGTCAACGTCGCGGTGCAGGGGGCGTCGGCGGTGCCGGAGATCCTCACCGCGCTGTCCACCCTGGAGCGCGACCCCGAGGTGGACGTGATCATCCTGGCCAGGGGCGGCGGCAGCGTGGAGGACCTGCTGCCGTTCTCCGACGAGGCGCTGTGCCGGGCGGTGTCGGCGTGCCGCACGCCGGTGCTGTCCGCGATCGGGCACGAGCCGGACACGCCGCTGGTGGACCACGTGGCCGATGTGCGCTGCTCCACACCGACCGACGCGGGCAAGCGCGTGGTGCCGGATGTGGCGGAGGAGACCGAGCGGGTCCGGCAGCTGCGCGACCGGAGCCGCCGCGCGCTGCGCGGGTGGGTCGACCGGGAGCGCAAGCTGCTCGACGCGCTGCGCACCCGACCTGCGCTTTCCGACCCGCACGGGCCGCTTCAGCGGCGCGCGGAGGAGGTCGGGCGGCTGCGCGACCACGCGCTGCGCGCGGTCCGCGTCCGACTCGATTCAGAGCAGGCGGGACTCGCCGCGACCACAGCGCGCTTGACGACCTTGGGCCCGGCCGCCACGCTGGCCCGTGGGTATGCCGTGGTGCAGGTCGTGACCCCGCAGGGGGTCGACGGGGTGGTCCGCTCGACCACCGACGCGCCCGCTGGCACCCGACTGAGGATTCGCCTGGCTGATGGGGCCGTGCACGCGGTCGTCGAGGAAGGAGGTGGTGGTGCCCAACCCGGCACGTGAGCCCACGTTCCTGCCCTTGACGATGGCCGCCTGCGACACTCGGGACGAGGCGGTGCGCCACGTGCGCGGCAGCGCCGAGGCCGCCGACCGCGCCGCCGCCGACTGCTGGCTGGCGCTGGTCGCGGGCTGCACGTCGGGCAGGCAGGCGCTGATCAACCGGCTGCACGACCTGTCCGAGGCCACCGGCGGCTACGCCGGTACGCGCTGGTGGCTGTCGCACGGCTCGGTGCACCGCAAGCGGGTAGCCGAGGCCGAGCACCGCATCGACGACGCGGTGCGGGAGGGTGACGGGGCCGAGTTCGCGGAGGCGTTCATCGGCTACGACCAGGCCGTGGCGACCGTCGTGGTGCACGTCCGCAACCGATTGGGGAACCTGTCCAGGTGAGCGAGCCGGGGTACGAGGCGGCCAGGGACGAGCTGGTCGAGGTGGTCCGCAGGCTGGAGGCGGGCGGCCTGTCGCTGGAGGAGTCGCTTGCCCTGTGGGAGCGCGGCGAGCAGCTGGCCAGGACCTGCGAGCGGCACCTCGCGGGCGCGCGCGAGCGGATCGATCAAGCGCTCGCCGTGGCCGAGGAGGACGTGGCCGAGGTGTGATCCCGTGCGAGGATTGGTCTACCGGCCGGTAATCGCAGGAGGAGCGCATGGTGTCCAGCAGCAGCCCGTCCGAGCGCCGTCGTGAGGCGCCCGACCGGAACCTCGCGCTCGAACTGGTCAGGGTGACCGAGGCCGCCGCGATGGCCGCGGGCCGCTGGGTGGGCCGGGGCGACAAGAACGGCGGCGACGGCGCGGCGGTCGACGCGATGCGCAAGCTCATCGGCACCGTGTCCATGTCCGGCGTGGTGGTCATCGGCGAGGGCGAGAAGGACGAGGCGCCGATGCTCTACAACGGCGAGGAGGTCGGCGACGGCAACGGCCCGGCCTGCGACGTGGCGGTGGACCCGATCGACGGCACCACGCTGATGGCCAAGGGCATGCCCAACGCGCTGGCGGTGCTCGCGGTGGCCGAGCGCGGCGCGATGTTCGACCCGTCCGCGGTGTTCTACATGGAGAAGCTGGCGGTCGGCCCGGAGGCGGCCGACGTCGTCGACATCACCGCCCCGATCGCGGAGAACATCCGGCGGGTCGCCAAGGCCAAGCACAGCGACGTGTCCGACGTGACGGTGTGCGTGCTGGACCGCCCCCGGCACGAGTCGCTGGTGCGCGAGATCCGCCAGGCGGGCGCGCGCATCCACTTCATCTCCGACGGCGACGTGGCGGGCGCGATCTCCGCGGCCCGCCCGAACACCGGCATCGACCTGCTGGTGGGCATCGGCGGCACGCCGGAGGGCATCATCGCCGCCGCGGCGCTGAAGTGCATGGGCGGGGAGATCCAGGGCAAGCTGTGGCCCAAGGACGACCAGGAGCGGCGCAAGGCGCTGGACGCCGGTCACGACCTGGACCGCGTGCTGACCACCGACGACCTGGTGCGCGGCGACAACGTGTTCTTCTGCGCCACCGGGGTGACCGACGGCGACCTGCTGCGCGGCGTGCACTACCGGGCGGGCGGCTGCACCACCCAGTCGATCGTGATGCGGTCCAAGTCCGGCACGGTGCGCATGATCGACGGTTTCCACCGCCTCACCAAGCTGCGCGAGTACGCCTCGGTGGACTTCGACATCCTGCCCCAGGACGAGAACGCCCTCCCCCCGCTGCCGTAACCGCCGCCACGAGTTAACCGTCAAGCGTAACTACCGGTCGTAAGTAGGTGGTGACGCTGGGCTGCGCTTCCTTAACTTCCGATAATCCGCTGGCCCCCTGCGCCGGCGGAGGAGAGGAAGTGATGAAGGTTCGCACCCTGTTCACCGCCTTGGCCGTCGCGATGGGCGCGGCGCTCGCGTCCACCGCCGGGGCTTCCGCGACGGAGGACGGCGGCGTCACGCCGTTCATCGTCGGCGGCGGCAACGCCACGCAGACCTACTCGTTCATGGTGTCCCTGCAGAGCACCTCGGGCAGCCACTTCTGCGGCGGCTCGCTGATCAAGGCCAACTGGGTCGTCACGGCCAAGCACTGCGTGGAGGGCCGCTCGGCGTCCTCGATCCGCGCGCGGATCGGCTCCACCAGCCGCACCAGCGGCGGCACGGTCGCCTCGGGCGCCCAGGTCGTCACCCACTCCAGCTACGACATCGCGCTGGTGCGGCTGGCCACCTCGGTGGGCCAGGCGCCGATCGCGGTGGCCGCCGAGTCCGGCCCGGTGGGCACCGCCACCCGGATCATCGGCTGGGGCCAGACCTGCGCCCCGCGCGGCTGCGGCAGCGCGCCGGTCACCCTGCAGGAGCTGAACACCTCCATCGTGTCGGACAGCAGCTGCTCGGGCATCTACGGTCCGGGGGAGATCTGCACCAGCAACCCCGGCGGCAGGGCTGGCGCCTGCTACGGCGACTCGGGCGGCCCGCAGATCAAGTCCGTGGGCGGCACGTGGCAGCTGATCGGCGCCACCAGCCGCGCGGGCAACAACAGCACCACCTGCGCCACCGCCCCGTCCATCTACCTGGACGTGCCCGCGTTCCGCTCGTGGATCGGCCAGTACGCGGGAGCGGTGTAGTTCGGCAGTCCACTGTGGACGGCAGGTCGCCGCTCGGAACCGGGGGTTCGACCGCCCCGGAGACGGGTAGCCAACCGGAAAGGGGTGATAGCAGATGAAGACGCTCAGCACCGCAGCAATCGCCGCGCTGGCACTGGGTTTCGGCTTCGCGGCACCCGCTTCGGCGGCGACCGGCACGCCCTGCTCCATCCGCGACGGCGCGTGCGTGCGGTTGTCGACCAACCAGGCGTGGCTGATCTACCGGGGCAACGCCAGCTACGGCCCGGTCCCGGTGGCCCACGGGCGACCGGGGTACGAGACCCCGACCGGCACGTTCCCCGTGCTGCGCAAGGTGAGGAACGACTGGAGCCGGCCCTACAACGCGCCCATGCCGTACGCGGTCTACTTCACCACGGACGGCATCGCGTTCCACGAGGGCGGCCTGACCGAGCAGTCGCACGGTTGCGTGCGGCTGTCGAACGAGGCCGCGGCCACGTTCTACGACAACCTGTTCCCCGGTGAGCAGGTGCAGGTGGTGCGGTGACCGCGACGGCGACGGGGGGTGGGCCCGCGACGGGCTCACCCCTCGTTGCTGGAGTGGCCGGGGAACAGGTGCGCCTCGGGGTTGAGCGCCACCGCGATGTTGTTGACCGCCGTGGCCGCTTCGCCGAACCCGGTCGCGATCAGCTTCACCTTCCCCGGATAGGACGCCACGTCGCCCGCCGCGTACACCCGGTCCAGCGCGGTCTTCATGGTGGTGTCCACCGCGATGGCGCGGTGGTCCAGCTCCAGCCCCCACGACTCGATCGGCCCCAGGTCGGCGGTGAAGCCCAGCGCCGCCACCACGGTCTGCGCGGGCAGCACCTTGCGGTCGCCGCCCTTGAGCGAGAGCTCCACCTCCTGCACCGACTCGCCGCCGCGCAGCTCCGCCACCTGGGCGTCGGTGATGATCTCCACGCCCAGGTCGCGCACCTGGCGCACGGTCGGCGGGTGCGCGCGGAAGGTCGAGCGCCGGTGCACCACGGTGACGCTGGACGCGATGGGGGCCAGCGCCAGCGCCCAGTCGAACGCCGAGTCGCCGCCGCCGACCACGACCACGTCCTGGCCCGTGTGGGCGTTGAGCACCGGCACGAAGTGCACCACCCCGCGCCCCAGCCAGCCCTCGGCGGCGGGCAGCGGGCGGGGCCGGAACTCGCCGATGCCCGCGGTGATCAGCACCGCGCCCGCGCGCACCACGGCGCCGTCGGCCAGCCCCACCTCGACACCGCCATCCACAGTGGACAGCGTGCGGGCCTGGCGGCCGAGCAGGTAGACGGGGTTCCACTGGGCGGCCTGCTGGACCAGCCCGGCGACCAGCTCGCGCCCGCGCACGGCGGGGAAGCCGGCCACGTCGAAGATCATCTTCTCGGGGTACATCGCGGTGATCTGGCCGCCCGCCTCGGGCAGGGCGTCCACCAGCGCGACGGACAGGTCCCGGAACCCGGCGTAGTAGGCGGCGAACAACCCCGTGGGGCCCGCGCCGACGACCAGTAAGTCGACCTGGAGGTCCATTCCTCGACCTTAGGTGTTCATGGCCACTGTGCCCAGTGCCTCGTCCGGGTCCAAACTCGGTGACATGGGTGAACAGGAGTACCGCGTCGAGCACGACACGATGGGTGAGGTCCGGGTGCCGGTCGACGCGCTGTGGCGGGCGCAGACGCAGCGCGCGGTGGAGAACTTCCCGATCTCGGGTCGGGGCCTGGAACGGGCGCAGATCCGGGCGCTGGGCCTGCTCAAGGCGGCGGTGGCGCGGGTCAACGAGCGGCTGGGCGTGCTCGACGCCGACCTGGCCGGGGCCATCGCGGCGGCGGCCGACGAGGTCGCGGCGGGCGAGCACGACGCGCACTTCCCGGTCGACGTGTTCCAGACCGGGTCGGGCACCTCGTCGAACATGAACGCCAACGAGGTCATCGCCACCCTGGCCAGCCGCGCGCTCGGCCGCGACGTGCACCCCAACGACCACGTCAACGCCTCCCAGTCGTCCAACGACACCTTCCCCACGACACTGCGGGTAGCCGCGACCGAGGCGGTCGCGCGGGACGTCATCCCGGCCCTGGAGCACCTGGCTGACGTGCTGGATGCCCGCGCCGCCGACTGGACCTCGCTGGTCAAGTCCGGTCGCACGCACCTGATGGACGCGGTGCCGATCACGCTGGGCCAGGAGGTCGGGGCGTGGGCCACGCAGGTCCGGCACGGCGTGGAGCGGCTCACCGCGAGCCTGCCGCGCCTGGCCGAGCTGCCCATCGGCGGCACCGCGGTGGGCAGCGGCCTCAACGCGCCCGCCGGCTTCGGCGCGGCGGTGTCCGCGGAGTTGGCGGCGGTGACCGGCCTGCCGCTGACCGAGGCGCGCGACCACTTCGAGGCCCAGGCCACGCAGGACGGCGTGGTCGAGGTGTCCGGGCAGCTCAGGGCGACCGCGGTGAGCCTGTTCAAGATCGCCAACGACCTGCGCTGGCTGGGCTCGGGCCCGCGCACCGGACTGGGCGAGCTGGCGCTGCCCGACCTCCAGCCGGGCTCGTCGATCATGCCCGGCAAGGTCAACCCGGTGATCCCCGAGGCCGCGATGATGGTGGTGGCCCAGGTGATCGGCAACGACGCGGCGGTGGCCTTCGCCGGGTCGCAGGGCAACTTCCAGCTCAACGTGATGCTGCCGGTGATCGCGCGCAACGTGCTGGAATCGGCCCGGCTGCTGGCCGCCGTCGCCCGGCTGCTGGCGGACAAGGTGCTGGTCGGCGCGCAGCCGCAGGTGGAGCGGATGCGCGAGTACGCCGAGTCCTCGCCGTCGATCGTGACGCCGCTCAACCGGTACCTGGGGTACGAGGAGGCGGCGTCGATCGCCAAGCAGTCGCTCAAGGAGCGCAAGACCATCCGCGAGGTGGTGCTGGAGCGCGGCCACGTGCCGGGCAAGCTGACCGAGGCCCAGCTGGACGAGGCCCTCGACGTGCTCCGCATGGCCCACGGCGGCCGCTGACCCCCTCCCCCGCGAGTCGAACGCTCAGGTACCGCGAGTCGAACGCTCAGGACCCCTGAGTTCTGCGTTCGGAGTTGGAGAGCGCGCTCGCCGCGCGGCAGGTCGCCAAGGGCGGTGCTCGCGGGCACCCCGCTTCGCGCGCGCCGCCCTGCTGCGTCGGCAAGTACCACCCGACGGGGGCGGGAAGGTCGGTAAGTACCGCCCGAGAGGCACGAAAGCGCCTGACAGGGCGCAAAAGTGCGGGGCGGGGTGCGCGAATGTTCAGTTCAGGGTGTCTGAGCGTTCGACTCGCGCGAGGGGGAGTGCGACACGCGGGGCGGATGGGTGAGTTGTGACGGGGAGGGGCGGGGTGGGGTGGCGCAGGCCGACGGCGCAGCCGAGGGCGACGAGGAGTGCGCCGGAGGTGTTGAGCGGGGTGAGCTGCTGGACGCCCAGGGCGACGGAGGCGGCCAGGCCCGCCACCGGCATCAGGCCGATCAGCACCCCGGCCCGGTCCGCGCCCAGCCGGGCCACGGCGTGGTACCAGAGGCCGAACGCCACGGCGGTCAGCACCGTGCCGAGCACCACCAGCGCCACCCCCTCGCGGACGGTCGGCACCTGCCAGCCGCCGACGAACGTGCCCAGCACGGCCCCCGCGCCCGCCGCGATGAAGCAGCACCACGTGGCCACCGCGACCCCGCCGAGCCGCCGCACCACGCCCACCGCGAACAGGGTGAACGACACCTCGCCCGCCGTGGTCAGCAGCGCCAGCAGCAGTCCCGGCCCGTGCCACGCCCCACCGCCGGACAGCAGCACCACGCCGCCGACCACCACCGCGGCCCCGGCCACCGCGGCGGGCGCGGGTCGCCGTCCCGCCGCCAGCGGGGCGGCCAGCGCCAGCACCAGCGGTGACGTGCCGAGCACCGCGGCGACGAACCCCGGTTCGGCGAACGCCTGCGCCTGCACCAGGCAGGCGTTGAACCCCAGCATGCCCGTGGCCACCAGGCCGAACAGCGCGGGCAGGTCGCGCGCGGACGGCAGGGGCAAGCGCTTGCCGCGCATCGCGGTCCACGCCAGCAGCACCAGCCCGCCCAGCAGGTAGCGCAGGGCTTGACCGGACAGCAGCGGGTAGTCCTGGAGCATTCCGGAGACAGGGACGGACGCGCCCACGATGACCGCGCTCAGCGCGCCCGCGGTGACAGCGATTCTCATGACGGCCACCTTCCCGGTGAAGTGGACCACCTTTAAGCTCCACTTCGATGGCCGCGAACTGGACCACTTTCCGGGAGCTGCTGCTGCCCGCGTCGGCCGGGCGGCGGCGCGGGGTGGAGGCCGAGCTGCGCCGGGCGATCCGCGACGGCAGGCTCGCGCCCGGTACGCGGTTGCCGTCCAGCCGCGACCTCGCCGCCCAGCTCGGCGTCGCGCGCGGCACCGTGACGGCGGCCTACGAGCAGTTGGCGGGCGAGGGCTACCTGGTGGCCAAGCGGGGGTCGGGCACGACGGTCGCCGCGACCTTCCCGCGCGCCGGGGCCGTCGCGGAAGCCGAGACCGCGCCCCGGTGGCGCTACGACCTGCGTCCCGGTGTGCCCGCGTTGAGCGGGTTCCCGCGCGAGGAGTGGTTGCGGGCGCAGAGGAACGCGCTGACCGCGCTGACCGCCGAGGAGCTCGGCTACCCCGACCCGGCGGGTTTCCCCGGACTGCGCGCGGAGCTCGCCGACTACCTGGGCCGGGTGCGGGCGGTGGCGGCGCGGCCGTCGGAGGTGGTCGTCACCAACGGCGCGGCGCAGGCGATCTCGTTGCTGGGCCGGGTTTTCCGCGACCTCGGGCACGTCAGCGCCGCGGTCGAGGAGCCGGGCCACTTCGGCACCGAGGAGACGCTGGCGGCGCAGGGGCTGCGGGTGGAGAGAATCCCCGTGGACGAGAAGGGGTTGCGTGTCGACGCCCTGTCCACAACGGACTGCCGGGTGGTGTTCGTGACGGCGGCGCACCAGTTCCCGCTTGGCGTGGTGCTGCACCCGGAACGGCGGCGGGCGCTGGTGGAGTGGGCGCGGGAGCGCGACGGGTTCGTGGTGGAGGACGACTACGACGCCGAGCACCGCTACGACCGGCCCGCGCTGGGCGCGATGCAGGCGCTGGACCCGTCGCGGGTGGTCTACCAGGGCAGCGCCAGCAAGGTGCTGGCGCCCGCGCTGCGGCTGGGCTGGCTGGTGCCGCCGCCCGCGCTGGCCGGACCGGTGGTGCGCGGCAAGACGCTGACGGACCTGGGCACCGGCACGCTGCACCAGGCCGCGCTGGCGGAGCTGCTGCGCACCGGCGGCTACGACCGGCACCTGCGCCGCACCCGCCAGCTGTACCGGGTGCGGCGGGACGCGCTGCTGGACGAGCTGGCCCGGCTGCTGCCGTCGTGGGAGCCGATCGGCGTCGCGGCGGGGCTGCACGTGGTGCTGCGGCTGCCCGAGGGCACCGACGACGCGGCGCTGCGCGACCGGCTGGCCCGGCGCGGCGTGCACGTGTTCGCGCTCAGCGGCTACAGCCGCGCGCCGATCTTCCCCGGACTGGTCCTCGGCTACGCGGCGACCAGCCCGGACCGGCTGCGCGCGGCCGTGCGGGAGCTGCGCGACTGCGCCTGACCGGCTGCCTGACCGGCTTTTGTCGGTGCCCCGGTGCACCATGGTCACCGTGCTGTTCGCCGAAGTCGTCGAGACCTCCGCCGCGGTTGCGGCGACGCGCTCCCGCCTGGCCAAGGTCGACGCCCTGGCCGCGCTGATCCGCCGGATGAGCACGCCAGCGGTGGTGTCGTTCCTGGTCGGCGTGCCCAGCCAGGGCCGCATCGGGGCGGGTTTCCGCACCGTGCTGGACCTGGTCGTGCCGCCCGCCGCCGAGCCCGCGCTCACCGTGGCCGAGGTGGACGCCGCGCTGGGCGAGTTCGCCGCGATCGGCGGCAAGGGCTCGGCTCAGCGCCGGGCGGCGCTGCTGACCTCGCTGTTCGGCCGGGCCACCGAGGCCGAGCAGGACTTCCTGCGCAGGCTGCTCACCGGTGAGCTGCGGCAGGGCGCGCTGGAGGGGGTGATGCTCGACGCCGTCGCGCGGGCCGCCGACGTGCCCGGCGAGGTGGTGCGGCGGGCGTTCATGCTCTCCGGGAAGCTGCCGGAGACCGCGGCGGCGGCGATGGCGGGCGGTGAGCGGGCGCTGGCCGCGGTGCGGCTGGAGGTGGGCCGCCCGGTCCGGCCGATGCTGGCCTCCCCCGCCGAGTCGCTGGGCGGGGCGCTGGCCGAGCTGGGGCCGTGCGTGGTCGAGCACAAGCTCGACGGCGCTCGCATCCAGGTGCACCGGTCCGGCCGGGAGGTGCGGGTGTTCACCCGCACCCTGCGCGAGGTCACCGCGACCGTGCCCGAGCTGGTCGAGCTGGTGCGCGGGCTGCCGTGCGAGTCGGTGGTGCTCGACGGGGAGACGCTGGCGCTGACCGACGAGGGCAAGCCGCGCCCGTTCCAGGAGACGATGAGCCGCTTCGGCGCTCTGCTCGACGCCGCCTCCGCGAAGAGGCGCACGTCGGCGGGGGACGCGCGCGAGCTGCTGCTCAGCCCGTTCTTCTTCGACTGCCTGCACCTCGACGGCGTGGACCTGCTCGACGCGCCGCTGCGCGACCGGCTGGCGGCGCTGCGCCGGGTGGCGGCCGGGCACGTCATCCCCGGCGCGGTGGAGCCCGACGAGCCGGGCGCGGCGGAGGTCCTGGACGACGCGCTGGCGTCGGGCCAGGAGGGCGTCGTGGT
>NZ_BMRG01000006.1:85861-111105 GCF_014648515.1 Saccharothrix coeruleofusca | reverse complement strand
CAAGTCGTTGGAGTCGGTGTACGCGGCGGGCAGGCGGGGGCGGGCCTGGCAGAAGGTCAAGCCGGTGCACACGCTGGACCTGGTGGTGCTCGGCGTGGAGTGGGGCAGCGGCAGGCGCCGCGGCCTGCTGTCCAACCTGCACCTGGGCGCGCGCGACCCGGACGGCGGCCCGCCGGTGATGGTGGGCAAGACGTTCAAGGGGCTCACCGACGAGCTGCTGGCCTGGCAGACCCGCGAACTGGGGGCCATCGCGGTGCAGCGCCCGCCGTGGGGCGTGCTGGTGCGCCCCGAGGTGGTGGTGGAGATCGAGCTGGACGGCGTGCAGGTCAGCCCGCGCTACCCCGGCGGGGTGGCCCTGCGGTTCGCCAGGGTGGTGCGCTACCGGCCGGACAAGGACGCCGCCGAGGCCGACACGATCGACGCCGTGCGGGCGCTGCTGCCGGGCGCGCGGCGGAGTTGACCGGAACGGCGCGCATCGCCGTTCGCGCGGGTATCGTCAGGTTCTCGTGCGATTCATCGAAGGGCATCGGCCCAGCTACGACCTGACCTACGACGACGTGTTCCTGGTGCCCGGCCGCTCGGCCGTGGAGTCCCGGTTCGGCGTCGACCTGTCCACCGCGGACGGCACCGGGGCGACCATCCCGATCGTGGTGGCCAACATGACCGCGGTCGCGGGCCGCCGGATGGCCGAGACCGTGGCCCGCCGCGGCGGCCTGGTCGTCCTGCCGCAGGACGTGGCCCCGGACGCGGTGGCCGAGATCGTCTCCTGGGTCAAGGAGCGGCACCCGGTGTGGGACACGCCGCTGGTGCTGACCGCCGGCGACTCGGTGGCCGACGCGGTGAACCTGCTGCACAAGCGGGCGCACGGCGCGGTCGTCGTGGTCGACGAGGACGGCAGGCCGGCGGGCGTGGTCGACGAGGCCGCGTGCACCGGGGTCGACCGCTTCACCCGGCTCGGCGACGTGGCCGACGAGCGGTTCCTCGCGCTGCCCCTGGACACCGCGCCGCGCGAGGTGTTCGACCGGCTCAACGGCGGCACCCAGCGGGTGGCGCTGGGCGTGGACGGGCAGGGCCGCCTGCGGGGCGTGATGACCGCGCTGGGCGCGCTGCGCGCCGAGGTCTACGCGCCCGCGCTGGACGCCGAGGGCAGGCTGCGGGTGGCCGCGGCCATCGGCGTCAACGGCGACGTGGGCGCCAAGGCGGCCGCGCTGCTCAAGGCGGGCGTGGACGCGCTGGTGGTGGACACCGCGCACGGCCACCAGGAGAAGATGATCACCGCCCTGCGCGCGGTCCGCGCGGCGGGCCCGACGGTGCCGGTGGTGGCGGGCAACGTGGTCACCGCCGAGGGCGTGCGCGACCTGGTGGAGGCCGGGGCCGACGTGGTCAAGGTCGGCGTCGGGCCGGGCGCCATGTGCACCACGCGGATGATGACCGGTGTGGGCAGGCCGCAGTTCTCCGCGGTGGCCGAGTGCGCCGCCCAGGCGCGTGCGCTGGGCAAGCACGTGTGGGCCGACGGCGGCGTGCGGCACCCGCGCGACGTGGCGCTGGCGCTGGCGGCGGGCGCGTCCAGCGTGATGGTGGGCTCCTGGTTCGCGGGCACCTACGAGTCGCCCGGCGACCTGCAGCGCGACGAGGCGGGCAGGCTGTACAAGGAGTCCTTCGGCATGGCCTCCAAGCGCGCGGTGACCGCCCGCACCCGCACCGACAGCGCGTTCGACCGGGCCCGCAAGGGCCTGTTCGAGGAGGGCATCTCGTCCTCCCGGATGCGGCTGGACCCGACCCGGCCGGGTGTGGAGGACCTGCTGGACTCGATCACCGCGGGGGTGCGCTCGGCGTGCACCTACGCGGGCGCGAACACCCTGGAGGAGTTCCACGAGCGGGCCACGCTGGGCATCCAGTCCGCCGCGGGCTTCGCCGAGGGGCGGCCCCTGCCCTCGGGCTGGTGACGTGGCGGGTGGCCTCCCCCGGCGCGGGAGAGGCCACCCGGTCGGGTCAGGGGGCGTAGTCCTCCAGCATCTCGGTGACCAGCGCGGCGATCGGCGACCGCTCCGAGCGGCTCAGCGTGACGTGCGCGAACAGCGGGTGGCCCTTGAGCTTCTCGATGACCGCCGCCACGCCGTCGTGCCTGCCGACCCGCAGGTTGTCGCGCTGCGCCACGTCGTGCGTGAGCACCACCCGCGACCCGGAGCCGAGCCGGGACAGCACGGTGAGCAGGACGTTGCGCTCCAACGACTGCGCCTCGTCCACGATGACGAACGAGTCGTGCAGCGACCGGCCGCGGATGTGGGTCAGCGGCAGGACCTCCAGCATCCCGCGGTCCATGACCTCCTCGACCACGTCCTGGCTGACCAGGGCGCCCAGGGTGTCGAACACCGCCTGCGCCCATGGCTGCATCTTCTCGCTCTCGGAGCCGGGCAGGTAGCCCAGGTCCTGCCCGCCGACCGCGTACAGCGGCCGGAACACCACGACCTTGCGGTGCTGCCTGCGCTCCATCACCGCTTCCAGGCCCGCGCACAGCGCCAGCGCCGACTTGCCGGTGCCCGCCCGTCCGCCCAGCGAGACGATGCCGACCTCGGTGTCCAGCAGCAGGTCCAGCGCCACGCGCTGCTCGGCGGAGCGGCCGTGCAGCCCGAACGCCTCGCGGTCGCCGCGCACCAGCCGGACCCGCTTGTCCGGCGTGACCCGGCCCAGCGCGCTGGCGGTGCCCGCGAGCAGCCGCAGGCCGCTGTGGCAGGGCAGCTCCGCCACGTGGGCCAGGTCGAACGCGGTCGGGTCGACGGTGCCCTCGCGGTACAGGGCGTCGACCACGGACTGGTCCACGTCCACGTCCGACATCCCCGTGTAGCCCGACAGCGTGACGTCGAGGGCGCGGTACTCCTCGGCCGCCAGGCCCACCGCGCCCGCCTTGACGCGCAGCGGCATGTCCTTGGTGATCAGGGTGACCGCGGCCCCCTCGGCGGCCAGGTTGAGGGCGCAGGCCAGGATTCGGGCGTCGTTGGAGTCCGTGCGGAAACCCGCGGGCAGCACCTCCGGATCGGAGTGGTTGAGCTCGACGCGCAGGGTGCCGCCGTCCTCGCCGATCGGCACCGGTGCGTCCAGGCGGCCGTGCTCCAGCCGCAGGTCGTCGAGCAGGCGCAGCGCCTCCCTGGCGAACCAGCCCAGCTCCGGGTGGTGGCGCTTGCCCTCCAGCTCGCTGATCACCACGAGCGGGAGGACCACCTCGTGCTCGCCGAACCGGGCCGTGGCCATCGGGTCGGACAGCAGCACCGAGGTGTCCACCACGTAGGTGTGGGTGGTGGGCGCGCCGCGGCGCCGGGACGTGCTGCGCGATGAGCCTGAGGAACGGCTCGCGGGTCGTCGTGCGTTCACGGCAACTCCTTCACGAACGCGGCACCCGCGTCCGCTCCTCGCTGGGCCAGGCACCACCCCGATCGGTCGGACCACCCGTTTCAGGTGCTCCGACCACGAGGGCCGGGTGCCGGCCCCCTCGCGCTCACCACAGCCACGATCAGGGCCTCCCTGCGCGGTCCGCAGTGGACGCGGCCCGCCAGTTCGGAAGTTACCTCCGCGACTACCTCTTCTGCAGGCAGCCACACAGGTGATTCGCCAACTCGTCATCCGCGGGCAAAATCACCGAAAGATGCCCACAACGGGTGCTTGCGCGCCGCCCGCGATCGTCACCTGGCCGAAACGAACGCTCGTCCGCCCAGCTCAGCGGGGGTGCGGCCGGATGCCGTCCGGGTGATCACCGGCTGTGGTCGGTCCGCCGGGCAGCTCACGCGCCAAGTCCTCCTGCAACGTCCGGGGGACCAGCGGTTCATCCAGCAGGCGCAAGTAGCGGTCGCTGAGCGTCCCGCCCCCAGTCCCACTGCCAGTCCCACCGCCGGTCCCACTGCCCGGCTCCCGGTCCAGCCACGCGCGCACCAGCCGCGCGCCCTCGACGTAGGTGGTGGTGTAGGCGCGCCACAGCGGGTCGGCCAGGAAGCGCACCATCCGCCGGGCCCGCTCCTCGGGCACCAGCAGCCAGCGGCGCAGGAACGCCACCACGTCGTCGGGGTGGGCGCGCCGGTCGTGCAGCATCAGCGCGGCGTCCTGCCGCACGGTCAGCAGGCCCGCCACCGCGTCGTCCACCCGCTCGGCCAGCTCGCCGTCCAGGCGCAGGCCCCGCGCCCCCAGCACCTCCTCGGTCCAGCGGCCCCAGCCGGGGCCCACCGCGGCGTGCAGGCCCAACTCGGCCAGCCCCTCGGCGAGCAGGCACTGCGGGGTGTTGATCAGGAAGATCGACTGCTCGGCGTGGCCGCGCGCGGCGACCAGGCCCGCCTCCTTGCGGCAGTGCTCGGTGTGGTGGCCGGGGTAGGACTCGTGGGCGACCAGGTGCGGCAGGGTGGACATCCGGTGGCCCGCGTCGGCGTTGACCGCCACCAGCGAGCGGAAGCCGCCCAGGTAGCGGTTGAAGCCGCTCCACGGCTGGTCGGCGACCACCCGGTAGCGCACCTCCTCCTCGGCGGGCAGCCCGCAGCGCCCCCGCACCCGCTCGCGCAGGGCGTCGGACAGGGCGTGCACGCACTCCGCCAGCCTGCGCGGCGGCACCTGGTCGTGCTCCCGGTGATCGGCCAGCCTGCGCCGGAGCGGGCCGTCGCCGGGCAGCAGGTCCTCCAGGGCGGCGTGGGCGCGGCGGTAGTCGTCCGGCTCGCCGGGGCGGATGTCGACCTGGAAGTAGGCGCGCACCTCCGCCACGAACGGCACGCGCACGCCCGCGAGCTTGCGCGCGGTGCACTCCAGCGCGGTCAGGTGGGCGTCGAGGAAGCGCTCGCGGACGCCGGGCAGGCCCGCGCCCGCCAGCTCGCGGCGCAGCAGGCCCGCCCGGTCGGCCAGCGCGGCGGGGTGCCACCTCGGCTCGTCGTCCACCCGCGCGCGCAGCGACCGGTCCCCGGTGAACGCGTCGACCAGGCCGGGCGAGAGCCGGTCCAGGCGCAGCCCGAGCAGCTGGTACTCCCGCACCACCTCGTCGGCGTCCACGGGCCCGAGGGTACGGCGAACGGGCGAGTATCACCGGTACAGGGGAAACAAGCGCGAAAGCCTCACACCATCGGGTATTCAGTGGGGCGCGCGGTATCCGTTCCCCGGTATGTTCCTGATCGTAAAGCCCATAAGTACATCCGGGTGTTCCGACCGGGATTTTTCGCCTCAAGGAGAGAATCACGTGCTGAAGAAGGCAGCTGCGGTCACCGCTATCGCCGCCGGTTTCCTGATGGTCGGCTCCCCGGCCTTCGCGACCGCGGGCGAGGAGCACGGCGTCCCCGGCATCGAGTGGCTGAACTACGAGGACAACGAGACCACCGAGGCCAACCAGACCGGCCTGCTCAACCTCAACGACTCCGAGGTCCTGAGCGACATCTACGCCTGTGGTCTGGAGGTCATCCCGGTCATCCCGATCATCGCGGAGAACGACACGGTGACCTGCTACAGCCAGGACGAGAACGAGACCGCCATCGTCGGCAACGAGACCGACATCGACAGCGACTGAGAGCCCACGCGGGGGCAGGCCGGACGGCCGGTCCCCCGTGCCGGTGCCGGGTGGCGGTGGGAACTCCGGCCCACCGCCACCCTCCTGCGTCCCCGCGGACGTCAGGCGGGGAGTTGACTCGGGTCGCCGTCGATTGCGGCATTTACCAGAACCGTTGGCGGCACAAGCGGGAACACACCACGAAGTCACACGATCGGGTATTGAAATCGCACACCGCGGATCATCCCGATAGGTTCCGAACGCGGAAGCCCAGCAGTGCCACACGGGCCCCGACCCCTGAAATCCACAACCAAGGAGAAATGCACGTGCTGAAGAAGGTAGCTACGGTGGCCGCCATCGCCGCCGGCTTCATGATGGCCGGTTCTCCCGCTTTCGCGACCAGCGGTGAGCCGCACTACTACGGCTACGGCTACGGCGACGTCCCCGGCGTCGAGTGGCTGAACTACGAGGACAACGAGTCCAACACCGCCGACCAGGTCGGTCTGATCAACCTCAACGACTCCGAGCTGCTGAGCGACGTGTACCTCTGCGGCCTCGAGGTGCTCCCGATCGTGCCGATCCTGTCCGAGAGCGACACGATCACCTGCTACAGCGAGGACGAGAACGAGACCGCGATCGTCGGCAACGAGACCGACATCGACACCGAGACCGCGGCGGAGTAGGACGGGGCGTCCAGCCCGTCCGGTTCGAAGCGAGTGCACCGCGAGGGCGGTGGCGGATCCCGATCCGCCACCGCCCTCCGGCGTTCCAGCCCCGAGTCGAGCGCCCGGACACCGCGAACCGAGCGTTCGCGCACCCCGAACTGAGCGTTCACCCACCACGAGCCGAGCGTTCCGGGAGGCCGGGTAGTAGCTACCGGCCCCCTGCTGGACGTCGGGTAGTACTTGCCGACGCGGGGTCAGGAGCCGAAGCGGCGGTGCCGGGCCGCGTAGTCGCGCAGGGCGCGCAGGAAGTCGGTGCGGCGGAACTCCGGCCAGTACGCCTCGCAGAACCAGAACTCCGAGTGCGCGGACTGCCACAGCATGAACCCGGACAGCCGCTGCTCGCCGGAGGTGCGGATGAGCAGGTCGGGGTCGGGCTGGCCGGAGGTGTAGAGGTGCTCGGCGATGTGGTCCACGTCCAGGACCTCGGCCAGCTCCTCGATCGTGCCGCCGGACTCGGCGTGCTCCAGCAGCAGCTTGCGCACCGCGTCCGCGATCTCCTGGCGACCGCCGTAGCCGACCGCGACGTTGACCTCCAGGCCCGTCCGGTCGCGGGTGCGCAGCGAGGCCGCGGACAGCCGCGCGGCGGTCTCGGTGGGCAGCAGGTCCAGCGCGCCCACGTGCCGCACCCGCCACGGCTTGTCCGGCTCGGCCAGCTCGTCGACGATGTCGGCGATGATGTCGAGCAGCGGGTTGAGCTCCTCGGCGGGCCGGTTGAGGTTGTCGGTGGACAGCAGCCACAGCGTGACCACCTCGACCTCGGCCTCCCGGCACCAGGTCAGCAGCTCCAGGATCTTGCGCGCCCCGGCCCGGTGGCCGTGCGCGACGTCGGTGAAGCCGGCCTCCTTGGCCCAGCGGCGGTTGCCGTCGAGGACGACCCCGACGTGGCGCGGTCGCTGCTTGCCGTCCAGCCACCGGGTGAGGCGGTACTCGTACCCTTTGAGAAGGACGCTCTTGACGCGCTCGCGAAGACCCACGCTGAAAGAGCGTACGCCGGGTGGTGTCGCTCACGCCGTGGTGTGCTGCCCGCCAACTTACGCTCCCGTAACCTCAGGCAGGTGAGCACGTCGACGCACTCCAACACCCCCGCACCGGCGCTGCGTCCTCGTTTGCGCGGCTGGCTGCACCTGTGGTCCTTCGTCGTGTCGGTGGCGACCGGCGCGACCCTCATCGCCCTCGCGGCCGCGACGGTCTCCGCCAAGGCCGCGCTGGCCACCTCCGTGTACGGCGCGACCGTGCTGGGCCTGTTCGGCGTCAGCGCGCTGTACCACCGGGTGAACTGGCAGAGCGTCCGGGCGCGGACGTGGATGAAGCGCCTGGACCACTCGATGATCTTCGTGTTCATCGCGGGCACGTACACGCCGTTCGCCCTGCTGGCCATGCCCCCGTCGACCGGCAACACGGTGCTGGCCGTGGTGTGGATCGGCGCGCTGTGCGGCGTGACCCTGAAGCTGGCCTGGCCGCACGCGCCCAGGTGGCTCGGGGTGCCCATCTACATCGCCCTGGGCTGGGTGGCCGTCTTCGTGCTGCCCGACCTGCTGCACAACGCGGGCGTGGCGGCCCTGGTGCTGCTCGTGGTGGGCGGCCTGCTCTACACGGTGGGCGCGGTCTTCTACGCGACCCGCTGGCCCAACCCGTGGCCGCGGGTGTTCGGCTACCACGAGTTCTTCCACGCCGCGACGGTGCTCGCGGCGCTGTGCCACTACATCGCGATCTGGTTCGCCATCTACTCCTGACGGTCGCGGGAGGCGTGGGGATGATCGACAAGGTGGCGTGGGTGCGGGTGGAGGACGGCCGGGTGCTGGGGGCGCGGTCGCGGGGCAAGGACGTGTACTACCTGCCCGGCGGCAAGCGCGAGCCCGGCGAGACGGACCTGCAGGCGCTGGTCCGGGAGGTCGAGGAGGAGCTGGCCGTGGTCATCGTCCCCGGCACCGCGCGCCACCTGGGCACCTTCCAGGCGCAGGCGCACGGCAGGCCGAAGGGCGTGGTGGTGCGGATGACCTGCTACACCGCCGACTACCGCGGCACCCCGACCGCGAGCAACGAGGTCGAGGAGGTGGCCTGGCTGACCTACGCCGACCGCGACCGCGTCTCCCCGGCCAACCGGGCCGTCCTCGACCACCTCCACACCACCGGCCTCCTCCCCTGAGCGCAGGCAAGTACTACCCGACGCCCGCCCGCGGGCCGGTAACCACTACCCGACCTCCCGGAACTCGCGGTGAGCTCAGCTCAGGTCGGGGCCCTGGGCGCGCAGGTCGTCGACCTTGGCCATGGCCTCGCGCAGCTCGGTCAGCCAGGTGTCGGCGTGCTCGCCGACCAGCCGGACCGCCCAGGCCAGCGCGTCGGACCGGGACCGCGCCACGCCCGCGGCGACCAGGGTGTCCAGCACCTTGCGCTCGGGCTGCTTGAGCCTGGTCATCACGGGCACGGACAGGGTGGTGAACAGCTCCCGCGTGCCGCCCAGCCGCGCGCCCCACGCGACCTTGCGCCGGTAGCGGTGCTCGGCCTGGCGGGCGATCTCGATCCGCTCGTCCCTGGTCTGCTCGCGGAACCGGCTGATCCGCCCCGACTCGGCCGCCGCGCGGGCCGCGTCGTCGTCGAACTCGCCCTCCAGCGGTGGCAGCTCGCCGACCACGAGGATCTCCTCGCGGTCGACCACCACCTCCGGGGCCCCGGTGAACCAGCCGTCGGGCAGCCTGCCCGCGAACCACGCCGCCGCGTCGGTGGCGGGCGGCAGGTCGCCCTGCTGCCAGCCTCCCCAGCTTCGCCGCATCGTCCCCACCTCGCTGGATTACATGATTACGACGCTTCCGAAGTTACGCGCGCAACACAGCGGGGCAAGAGGGGTTCGCTAGCGGTGGACAGCCAGTGCCTCGGTCAGCTCGGCGACCGAGGTGACCGGGCGGTCGCACACGAAGCCGCGGCAGACGTAGGCGGCGGGCGCGCCGTCGACCAGCGGCCGGTCGGCCAGCAGCGGCGTCGAGTCCGGCTCACCGGCCACGACCACGCCGCCGCCGTGGACGCCGCGCCAGGCGGCGGAGACCAGCTCCGGGGACGCGCCCGCCACGGCCACCTGCACCGGGCCGAGCGCCAGCGCCTCGGCGACGCTGAGCCAGTTGCCCGCGAACCTGGGCTCGCGGGCGGCCAGCAGACCGGCGCGGTCGACCGCCGCCTCGGCCGCCGCCCGGTAGGCCGCCGCGTTGGGCGCCCCCAGGGCGGACGCGGTGACCAGCGCCGAGGCCAGTGCCGACGCGCCGGACGGGGTGGCGTTGTCCGAGGGGTCGGAGGGGCGCTGCACCAGGGCCTCGGCGTCGTCGGCGGTGTCGTAGTAGGTGCCGGGTTCGGCGCCCGCGAACCGGGTCAGCGCGGTGTCCAGCAGGTCGCAGGCGGTCAGCAGCCACCGGGTGTCGGCGGTGACCTGCTGCAGGGCCAGCAGCCCCTCGGCCAGGCAGCCGTAGTCCTCCAGCACGCCCGCCGCGGTGCCCGCCACGCCGTTGCGGGAGGTGCGCAGCAGCCTGCCACCGACCAGGTGCACGTCGAGCAGCAGCGTCGCGGCGCGCTCGGCGGCGGCGATCCAGGACGGCACGCCGAACACCGCGCCCGCCTCCGCCAGCGCGGCGACGGCCAGGCCGTTCCACGAGGTCACGACCTTGTCGTCGCGCGCGGGCTGCGGCCTGGCCTCGCGGGCGGCGAGCAGTTGCCGCTGCCAGGCGGGGTTGGACTCGCCCAGCAGCCGCAACGTGGACGTGCCGTGCTCGAACGTGCCCTCCTCCGTCACGCCGTAGCGGGCGGCGGCCGCCGGGCCGTCGGCGCCCAGCACCTCGTCGAGCTGCGCCGGGGTCCACACGTAGGTGGCGCCCTCGACGCCCCCGGTGTCGGCGTCGAGGGACGCGGCGAAGCCGCCCTCCTCCGTCAGCAGGCAGCGCAGCAGGAAGCCGGCGGTGTCCCGGACCACCTCGCGGTAGCGGGGGTTGTCGTCACGGCGGCTGAGGTGGGTGTACACGCGCAGCAGCAGGGCGTTGTCGTAGAGCATCTTCTCGAAGTGCGGCACCACCCACGCCGCGTCCACGCTGTAGCGGGCGAACCCGCCGCCCAGCTGGTCGTACAGGCCGCCGGACGCCATCGCGTCGCACGTCACCCTCGCCATGGAGAACGCCTGCACCGAACCGGTGCGCTCGTGGTGGCGCAGCAGGAACTCCAGCACCATCGACGGCGGGAACTTGGGCGCGCCGCCGAACCCGCCGTTGGCGCGGTCGTAGTGGCCCAGCAGGGACACCACCGCGCCCGCCAGCACGTCCTCGTCCACTGTGGACGACGGCAGCGGCTTGACCGCCAGCTGCTCCACGATGCTCGCCGCCGCCTGGCGCACCTGGTCGCCCTGCTCCCGCCAGGCGTGCTCGATCGCCTCCAGCACCTGGCGGAACGACGGCATCCCGCGCACCGGCACGGGCGGGTAGTACGTGCCCGCGTAGAACGGCTCGCCGTCGGGGGTGAGGAAGCAGGTCATCGGCCAGCCGCCCTGGCCGCTCAGCGCCTGCGTCACCGCCATGTAGACCGCGTCCACGTCGGGCCGCTCCTCGCGGTCCACCTTCACGTTGACGAAGTGCTCGTTCATGTACCGCGCGGTGTCCTCGTCCTCGAACGACTCGTGCGCCATCACGTGGCACCAGTGGCACGCCGCGTAGCCCACCGACAGCAGCACCGGCACGCCCCGCTCGCGGGCCTCGGCGAACGCCTCGGGCGACCACGGGTGCCAGTCGACCGGGTTGTCCGCGTGCTGGAGCAGGTACGGGCTGGTCGAGGACGCGAGCCGGTTCGTCATGCCCCCACGGTAATTGGGCGGCGTCCCGGCTACCGGTCGGCGAGACTGGCCGGGTGGAGGTCGTCATCCCGGACGGGTCGCTGGTCCTGCTGGTCGACGTCGCGCTGCCCGGCGCGGTGCCGGGCGACCGGCTGGACGAGGTCGCCCGGCGGCTCGCGGACCGCGAGGTCGTCCTGGTCGAGGGCGGCGCCCCGGAGGCGCTGCTGCGCCTGGCCAAGGAGGCGGGCGCGCGGCCGGTGGCGGTCAGCGCCCACCGCAAGCCGCGCGGCTTCCGCCGGGTCCACCTGACCGGCGGGGAGCCGGTGGAGCTGGTGGTCGAGCCGCTGCCCAACGACCTGCGCCGCGAGACCGGCCCGTTCGACGTGATCGGCGACGTGCACGGCTGCGCCGCCGAGCTGGCGCGACTGCTGCGCGAGCTGGGCTACCGCGACGGCGCGCACCCCGAGGGCCGCAAGGCGGTGTTCGTCGGCGACCTGGTCGACCGGGGACCGGACACGCCCGGCGTGCTGCGGCTGGTGATGGACATGGTGCGGGCCGGTCGGGCGCTGTGCGTGCGCGGCAACCACGAGGAGAAGTTCGTGCGCGCCTTGCGGGGGCGCGACGTGCGGGTCACGCACGGCTTGGAGCTCTCGCTCGCCCAAATGGCCCGCGAGACGCCCGAGTTCCGCGCCGAGGTGGTCGAGTTCTGCGACTCGCTGGTCCCGCACTACCGGCTCGACGGCGGCAGGCTGGTGGTCGCGCACGCCGGGCTGCCCGAGCGCTTCCACGGCCGGGAGTCCTCCCGCGCCCGCAGCACCGCCCTGTACGGCGTGGGCACCGGCGAGCGCGACGAGCGCGGCTTCCCCGTCCGGCTGCCATGGGCCGACGACTACCGGGGCGACGCGATGGTCCTCTATGGACACACCGTGGTCGAGGAACCGCGGTGGGTCAACGGAACCCTGTGCCTGGACACCGGCTGCGTGTTCGGCGGCCGTCTCACGGCGCTGCGCTACCCGGAGCGCGAGATCGTGTCCGTGCCCGCGCTCCGGGTCTGGTACAGCCGCGGCGGCTAGTCCTTCTTCTTCGCCGACTCCGCCTTCTCCTCCGCCGCGGGCGGGTCGAAGGAGGCGGGGAGCTTCTTCAGGTGCTTGCTCATCGAGCGGACCAGGAAGAACACCGCGATGAAGAACAGCACCAGGAGCAACAGCCCCAGCGGGGAGGACTTGCCGAAGTCCTCCTGCTGCCCGCCGGGGTCGTTGGAGGTCGAGGGCTGCACGAGCACCAGCGCCGTGGTCTGGTCCCAGGGGACCGGGTTCACGCTGTCACCTTTTCCCTAACTCCCGCGAACAGGTCGTCCTCGGGGACGGTGCTGTCGACCAGCGAGCGCGCCAGCTCGTACTCCTCGGTGGGCCACAGCTCGCGCTGCAGCTCCAGCGGCACGGCGAACCAGCGGCTGGTCGGGTCGATCTGGGTGGCGTGGGCCTTGAGGGCCTCGTCGCGCTGCGGGAAGTAGTCCGCGCACTCCACGCGCGTGGTCACCCGCTCCATCACGTCCGGCCGGTCCGCGCCCCAGCCCGCCAGCCACTCCGCGTACGGCGACTCCTGCCCCATGGCCAGCAGCGCCTCGTGGAAGGCCAGCAGCTTGGCGCGGGAGAAGCCGTGCGAGTAGTACAGCTTGAGCGGCTGCCACGGCTCGCCCGCCTCCGGGTAGCGGTCCGGGTCGCCCGCGGCGTCGAACGCGGCCACCGAGACCTCGTGGCAGCGGATGTGGTCGGGGTGCGGGTAGCCGCCGTTCTCGTCGTAGGTGACGACCACGTGCGGGCGGAACTCGCGCATCAGCGCCACCAGCGGCGGCACCGACTCCTCCAGCGGGACCAGCGCGAAGCAGCCCTCGGGCAGCGGCGGCAGCGGGTCGCCCTCGGGCAGGCCCGAGTCCACGAAGCCCAGCCAGCGGTGCTGGATGCCGAGGATCTCGGCCGCGCGCGCCATCTCCTCGCGGCGGATCGCGGCCATGTTCTCCAAAACGTCGGGTCGGTCCATGGCGGGGTTGAGGATGCTGCCCGCCTCACCGCCGGTGCACGTCACGACCATCACCTCGTGGCCCTCGGCCACGTAGCGCGCCATGGTGGCCGCACCCTTGCTCGACTCGTCGTCGGGGTGCGCGTGCACCGCCATCAGTCGCAGCTTCTCAACCATGACGGTGGTAGTCCTCCTTGGCCCTGCCGAACGGAGCCCCCTCGGCCCCTGCGACACTCAACGCGGTGGTCGCGGCACATTGTTCCCCACGGGTAGGAGGCGCGAGCAGGTGGCAGGACGCGCGCTGCCCGAGGGCAGGTACGGCAAGACGAGCAGGCCGATGCCGAAGTGGGCCCGGTGGTCACTGCCCGTGATCGCCGTGCTGCTGGGCGCCGTGGTGGCCTGGGTCGGCTACCGCAACCTCGGCGCCAAGCCGGTGGAGGCGAAGCAGACCGCTTTCCAGGTGCTGGACGCGGGCTCGGTGGAGATCACCCTGGAAGTCGTCCGGGACACCCCCGACCGTGCGGTGGTGTGCGTCGTTCGTGCACGCTCCGATGATGGCGACGAGGCGGGCAGACGCGAGGTGCTGGTGCCTCCGGGGCCGGGCACCACGTTCGCCAGGACCGTCCTCAAGACGTCGAAACCCCCCGTGACCGGAGAGGTCTTCGGCTGCTCCTACCAGGTCCCGGCCTACCTGTCCACGAGGTAGCGGCCAAGCGGGTGATCTGCGGCTTTGTTGCCGCCTCGGGGAACGAAACACCGTCGCCGAACGTTGTCGGCATGTTACTCTTGCCTTTCAGCACGGCCCCGGCGCGGGCCGTGTTTTTCCGTTCCGGACGTTCGCGTCCGGGAACTGCCAGCCCACACCACGGGCCTGGAGCAAGACGAGGAGTTGGTAACCGTGAGCGACACTGAGGTGACCTGGCTGACCCAGGAGGCCTACGACCGGCTCAAGACCGAGCTGGACGAGATGATCGAGAACCGCCCGGTCATCGCCGCGGAGATCAACGCTCGCCGGGAGGAGGGCGACCTCCGGGAGAACGGCGGCTACCACGCGGCGCGCGAGGAGCAGGGCAAGCAGGAGGCCCGCATCCGCCAGCTGCAGGAGCTGCTCCGCGTGGCCAAGGTCGGCGAGGCCCCCACCGTCAACGGCGTGGCCGCGCCGGGGATGGTGCTCACGGTGCGTTACGAGGGCGATGACGAGACCGAGGAGTTCCTGCTCGCCACCCGCGAGGAGGGCGCGCACGGCGCGCTGGAGGTGTACTCCCCCTCGTCCCCGCTGGGCAAGGCCCTGCTGGGCGCCAAGGAGGGCGAGACCCGCGAGTACGAGCTGCCCAGCGGCAGCACGATGAAGGTCACGCTGATCAAGGCGGTGCCCTACTCGGGCTGAGGTCCGTGCCAGAGGGGCGGCCACCACGCGGGGTGGCCGCCCCTCTGGCGTGTCGCGGTCAGGTGATGCGCTCCAGCAGCGGGCGCACCCGCGGCGGCACCGGCGTGGACAGCGCGATCGAGCTGGACAGCCGCCGCACGCCCGGCACGTCCACGATCTCGTCGATCACCCGCTGCAGGTCGGCGTTGGACCGGGCGACCACCCGCGCGAACAGGTCCCCCTGGCCGGTGGTGGCGTGCACCTCGCACACCTCGCCGATGGCGGCCAGCCCGTCCACCACCTCCCGCCGCCTGCCCTGCGCGATCTCCAGCACGGCGAACGCGGTCAGCCCGTAGCCCATCGCGGCCAGGTCCACCGCGGGCGGGAAGCCGGTGAGCACACCCCTGGCGGTCAGCCGGTCCAGCCGCGCCTGCACCGTGCCGCGCGCCACGCCCAACCTGCGCGAGCACTCCAGCACCCCCAACCGGGGCTCGTCGGTGAGCAGCAGCAACAGCCGCGCGTCGAGCCGGTCCACCGACTGGTCAAAGTGCTCAACTTGTCCGTCCTGAGCCATGAACCACTGTACAAACTGACCAGCCGAACAACAGGCTGTTGCCCACCCTGTTCACCGGCTCACATCCTGTGACCCATGACGCAGCAGCTTGACGACGTGAGCTACGACCAGCTCCGCCAACTCGTGGGCCTGGTCGACTACGACGGGACGCGGGACCCGTTCCCCGTCCGCTCCATGGACGCCGTGGTCTTCGTGGTCGGCAACGCGACCCAGACCGCGTGGTTCTACCAAGTCGCCTTCGGGATGCAGCTCGTCGCCTACGCCGGACCGGAGACCGGGCAGCGGGACCACAAGTCCTTCGTGCTCAAGTCCGGCTCGGCCCGGTTCGTCATCAACGGCGGCGTCGCGCCCGACAGCCCCCTGCTCGACCACCACCGCAGGCACGGCGACGGCGTCGTCGACCTGGCGCTGGAGGTGGACGACGTGGACAAGTGCGTCGCGCACGCCCGCGCCCAGGGCGCCACCGTGCTGGAGGAGCCGCACGACGTCACCGACGAGCACGGCACCGTCCGGCGCGCGGCGATCGCGACCTACGGCGAGACCCGCCACAGCCTGGTCGACCGGTCCCGCTACCACGGCCCCTACCTGCCCGGCTACGTGGCCAAGCAGAGCGCGGTGGTGCGCCCGGAGGGCTCGCCCAAGCGCCTGTTCCAGGCCGTCGACCACTGCGTCGGCAACGTCGAGCTGGGCAAGATGGACTACTGGGTCGAGTGGTACAACCGCGTCATGGGCTTCGTGAACATGGCGGAGTTCATCGGCGACGACATCGCCACCGACTACTCGGCGCTGATGAGCAAGGTGGTGTCCAACGGCAACCACCGCGTCAAGTTCCCGCTCAACGAGCCCGCCATCGCCAAGCGCAAGTCCCAGATCGACGAGTACCTCGAGTTCTACGAGGGCGCGGGCGTGCAGCACATCGCGCTGGCCACCAACGACATCGTGGCCACCGTCGAGCACATGCGCGCGGCGGGCATCGAGTTCCTGGACACCCCGGACTCCTACTACGACGACCCGGAGCTGCGGGCGCGCATCGGCGAGGTGCGGGTGCCGATCGAGGTGCTCAAGCAGCACCGCATCCTGGTCGACCGGGACGAGGACGGCTACCTGCTGCAGATCTTCACCGCGCCGATCGGCGACCGGCCCACGGTGTTCTACGAGCTGATCGAGCGGCACGGGTCGCTCGGCTTCGGCAAGGGCAACTTCAAGGCCCTGTTCGAGGCCATCGAGCGGGAGCAGGAGCGTCGCGGGAACCTGTGATCTTCAGCTTCGCGAGGGGCGGGTCCAGCGGGCCCGCCCCTTTTTGCTGTCGGTCGGTCCGGGGCGCGGCGCGGGACCTCCACGGACGGGTACGCTCGGCTTGGGGATTCCCCTCACACCGCGTTCACCTGGGAGGTGGCATGGCGCTCGCGGGACGGGTCACCGCGCTGCTCCCGCTCGCCGGAGCGGTCGCCACGGCCGTGGCGCTGACCGGCGCGGCCTTCTTCACCGTGGCCCACGCGGGCTGCGAGGACAGCGGTCGGTTCGTGCAGCGCGAGGACGGCGCGGTCGAGTTCGTCGGCGGCTGCCTCGACGGCCGCGACCTGCCCACCGCGCCCGAGCCGGTGGACAACGCGCGGTACGACGTCAAACCCTGAGCTCCGCCCGCCGTTTCGCGCGATAGTGGTCGCATGTGTCGGAACATCCGGGTGCTGCACAACTTCGAACCGCCCGCGACCGAGGACGAGGTCCACGCGGCGGCGGTGCAGTACGTGCGCAAGGTCAGCGGCACCACCCACCCCTCGGCGGCCAACGCGGAGGCGTTCGAGGCGGCCGTGGCGGCGGTCGCCGAGGCCACCAGGGTCCTGCTGGACAGCCTGGTGACCAAGGCCCCGCCGCGCGACCGCGAGGTCGAAGCCGCGAAGGCGAAAGCCCGCGCCGCCGACCGCTACCGCCCCCGCTGACCCACCCCCGCGAGTCGAACCTCCAGACACCCTGAACTCAACATTCGCGCACCCCGACCGACACTTTCGCGCCGGTCGGGGTGTAGTTACCGGCCCTCCCGGCGGCCTCGGGTGGTACTTGCCGACGCACCAGGGCGGGCGCGCGCGAAGCACGCGCAGCGGACCGCCCGCGACCCGCCATCCTCGGCGACCTGCCGCGCGGCGAGCGCACCCCCACCACACCCCAACGACGAACTCAGGGGTCCTGAGCGTTCGACTCGCGGTACCTGAGCGTTCGACTCGCGGGACGGAGGGGTCAGGACAGGGCGGAGAGGAGGTCGGCGACCAGGTCGTCGGCGGACTCCAGGCCCACGGAGATGCGGATCAGCGCGGCCGGGACCTCCAGCAGCGTCCCCGCCACGCTGGCGTGGGTCATCCGACCGGGGTGCTCGATCAGCGACTCCACCCCGCCCAGCGACTCGGCCAGGGTGAACAGCCGGGTGCGCGAGCACACCTCCAGCGCGGCCTCCTCGCCGCCCTCGACCACGAACGAGATCATGCCGCCGAACCGGCGCATCTGCTTGGCCGCGACCTCGTGGCCGGGGTGCTCGGGCAGGCCGGGGTAGAGCACCGACGCCACCCTCGGGTGCCGCGTCAGCGCCTCGGCGACCCGCTCGGCGTTGTCCGAGTGCTTCTCCATGCGCACTTCGAGGGTCTTCAGGCTGCGCAGGGTCAGCCACGCGTCGAACGCGCTGGGCACCCCGCCCGAGCCGTTCTGCAGGAAGCCGAACTGGGCGTCCAGCTCGTCGTCGGAGGTGATCAGCGCGCCGCCGACCAGGTCGGAGTGGCCGCCGATGTACTTGGTGGTCGAGTGCATGACCACGTCCGCGCCCAGCTCCAGCGGGTTCTGCAGGTAGGGCGAGGCGAAAGTGTTGTCCACCACCAGCCGCGCGCCCGCCGAGCGCGCGACCTGGGACAGCGCCGCGATGTCGGCGATGTTGAGCAGCGGGTTCGTGGGCGTCTCGACCCAGATCACCTTGGTGTTCGGGCGCACCGCGGCGCGCACCGCGTCCACGTCGGACAGCGCGACCGGGGTGTGCTCGACGCCCCACGGCCGCAGCACCTTGTCGATGAGCCGGAACGAGCCGCCGTAGGCGTCGTTGGGGATGATCAGGTGGTCGCCGGGGCGCAGCAGCGCGCGCAGCGCGGTGTCGGTGGCGGCCATGCCCGAGGCGAACGCGCGGCCGTGCCTGCCGCCTTCCAGCGCGGCCAGGCACTCCTCCAGCGCCCGCCGCGTGGGGTTGCCGGTGCGCGAGTACTCGAACCCCTGGCGCAGCCCGCCCACGCCGTCCTGCGCGTAGGTGGAGGTGGCGTAGATGGGCGGGATGACCGCGCCGGTGGTGGGGTCGGGTTCCTGCCCGGCGTGGATCGCCCTCGTTGCGAAGCCCTGGTGGCCGCTGTCCGTCATGCTCCCCAGGCTACGGGGGCGTGAAAAGCGGCCGCCCGCCAGCCGATCGGCTGACGGGCGGTGGGTGCTCCGGGGGAGAGAAGTCACCACTGCTGGGGCGGCTGCTGCTGGCCGTACCCCGGCTGCTGCTGGCCGTACGGGTTGGCCTGGGGCTGGCCGTACGGGTTGGACTGCGGCTGCTGGCCGTAGCCGTAGGGCTGCTGCTGCGGCGGGTACTGCTGCGGCTGGCCGCCCGCGCCGGGGTGGCCACCGGGGTGTCCGCCGGGCACGCCCTCGGGGGCGTTCACCACGACCGTGCCCATGATGCTGTCCGCCCAGGTGCGCTTCCTGGCGTCCCACAGCGGCGCGAAGAAGCCCACGTAGCAGGGCAGGATGTCCACGAAGTGGCACAGCTGGCGGACGAAGGCGTTGCCGAAGCCGATCGGCTGACCGGTCTCCTCGCTGACCAGCTTGATCTTGGCGACCCGCTTGCCCAGCGTCTGGCCGGTGCTGCCCTGGAGGTAGCAGGCGTTGTAGAGCGCCCAGCCGAACGAGAGCAGGCCGCTGAGGGCGTAGAAGATCATCAGCAGCGACAGGTCGGCCATCGCGATGCCGATGCCGATGAGCAGGCCCATGACCACGGCGGGCGTGCCGTAGTCGACCAGCGCGCCGAGGGCGCGGGTGCCCCACTCGGCGTAGCCGCCTGCGGGCGCGGGGTGGGCCTGCTGGCCGTAGCCGGGCGGCGGGGCACCCCACTGCTGCTGCGGCGGCTGGCCGTAGCCGGGCTGCGGCGCACCCCACTGCTGCTGCTGACCGTACTGCGGCGGCTGGCCGTAAGGGGCGGGCTGCTGGCCGTACTGCTGCGGCGGCTGCTGCCCGTACTGGCCGGGCGGCGGCGGGAAGCCGGGCTGTGCCTGCGGCTGGGCCGGGAACCCGCCCGAAGCGGCCTGCTGCTGAGCCTGCTGGGCCTGCTGCTGTGCCTGCTGCTGGGCCTGCTGGGCCGCTCCGGACGACACCACCTGGGTGGCGTCGGAGTTCGCCGCGGGCTGCCCCCCGGTGGCGGGACCGGCGGAGGCCCCAGAAGCCCCGGAAGCCCCGGTGGAGCCGCTGGACACGACCTGAGTGGCGTCGGAAGACGGGAAGACCGGGGCCTGCCCACCCGCGTGACCGCCGCCGGGCACGACCTGGGTCGCGTCCGGGTTGGCTGGCTGCTGCCCCGGCTCCTGCTGCGGTTGACCGCCGAACTGCTGGTTACCTGGCGGCTGCGGAGCGTTCATCGCAGTTTCCAACCCCCTTGGCGTGCGCCGTTGGTGTGACGAGATCGGTGGCTCACGCTAGCGGATGGTGACGGGGGCGGAACCGGCAACCGCCCCCGGTGCCCCGGCGGGCAGCCGATCAGCGCCCCGCCAGGAACCCCAGGATGTCCTGCCGGGTGACCACGCCCGCGGGCTTGCCGTCGTCGAGCACCAGCGCGCCGTCGGCGGAGGACAGCGCCTGCATCGCCGCGCCGACCGGCTCGCCCGCGCCGATGGTGGGCAGCTTGGGCGACATGTGCTTGTCCAGCCGGTCGGTCAGCTGCGCCTTGCCGGTGAACAGCGCGTCCAGCAGGTCCCGCTCGTTGACCGCGCCCGCGACCTCGGCGGCCATCACCGGCGGCTCGGCGTTGACCACGGGCATCTGGGACACGCCGTACTCGCGCATGATCGCCACCGCCTCGGCGACGGTCTCGCTGGGGTGGCCGTGCACCAGGTCGGGCATCCGGCCGCCCTTGCGGCGCAGCACGTCGCCGACCGTGGCCCCGGAGGTGTCCGGCGACAGGAAGCCGTAGGAGGCCATCCACTTGTCGTTGAACACGCTGGACAGGTAGCCGCGCCCGCCGTCGGGCAGCAGCACGACGATCACGTCGTCGGGGCCGCAGTCGCGGGCCACCCGCAGCGCCGCGGCCACGGCCATGCCGCAGGAGCCGCCGACCAGCAGGCCCTCCTCGCGGGCGAGCCTGCGGGTGATCTCGAAGGAGTCCGCGTCGGACACCGCGACGATGTCGTCGCAGACGGTCCGGTCGTAGGCGTCCGGCCAGAAGTCCTCGCCCACGCCCTCGACCAGGTAGGGCCTGCCCGTGCCGCCGGAGTAGACCGAGCCCTCCGGGTCCGCGCCGATGACCTTCACCCGGCCGCCGGAGACCTCCTTGAGGTAGCGGCCGGTGCCGGAGATGGTGCCGCCGGTGCCGACGCCCGCGACGAAGTGGGTGATCCGGCCCTCGGTCTGCCGCCACACCTCCGGGCCGGTGCCGTGGTAGTGGCTGGCCGGGTTCTCCGGGTTGGCGTACTGGTTGGGCTTCCACGCGCCGGGGATCTCGGCGACCAGGCGGTCGGAGACGTTGTAGTAGGAGTCGGGGTGCTCCGGCGGGACCGCCGTCGGGCACACCACGACCTCGGCGCCGTAGGCCTTGAGCACGTTGCGCTTGTCCACGCTGACCTTGTCCGGGCAGACGAACACGCACTTGTAGCCCTTGCGCTGGGCCACCAGCGCCAGGCCGACCCCGGTGTTGCCGGAGGTGGGCTCGACGATGGTGCCGCCCGGCTTGAGCTCGCCGGAGCGCTCGGCCGCCTCGACCATGCGCAGGGCGATCCGGTCCTTCACGCTGCCGCCGGGGTTGAGGTACTCGACCTTCGCGAGGATCAGCGGCGACAGCCCTTCGGCGAGCGCGTTGAGCTTCACCAGCGGTGTGTTGCCCACCAGGTCGACAACGCTCTCGACGTACTCCACGGGAGTTGCCCGCCCTTCCACAGCTGCCGGATGACCCGACGAGCGTATCTCGCGCCCCCTGCCGCCGCCGCCAGGAGGACCAGCGGCGTGGGTCACCAACCGCGGTCGACCTGAACCAGCGTTAACTAGGCTGCGCACACACGCCGCGGCGAAACAAAGGAGTTCCGTATGCCTGAGGCCGTGATCGTCTCCGCCGCCCGGTCCCCCATCGGCCGCGCGGGCAAGGGCTCGCTCAAGGACGTGCGCGCCGACGACCTGACCGTCCAGGTGCTCAAGGCCGCGCTGGCCAAGGTCCCCCAGCTCGACCCCGCCGACATCGACGACCTGATGCTCGGCTGCGGCCTGCCCGGCGGCGAGCAGGGCTTCAACATGGCGCGCGTGGTCGCCGTGCTGGCGGGCTACGACACCCTGCCGGGCACCACGGTGACCCGGTACTGCGCGTCGTCGCTGCAGACCACGCGGATGGCGCTGCACGCGATCAAGGCGGGCGAGGGCGACGTGTTCATCAGCGCGGGCGTGGAGACGGTCTCCAGCTTCGCCCGCGGCAGCTCCGACAGCTGGCCGGACACGCACAACCCGCTGTTCGCCGACGCCGAGGCGCGCACCGCGGCCACCGCCGCCGCCGGGGCGTCGTCGTGGGAGGACCCCCGCCAGTCCGGGCAGCTGCCCGACATCTACATCGCCATGGGGCAGACCGCGGAGAACCTGGCGCTGGCCAAGGGCGTGACGCGGGAGGAGATGGACCAGTTCGGCGTGCGCTCGCAGAACCTGGCCGAGAAGGCCATCGCGGACGGGTTCTGGGCGCGCGAGATCACGCCCGTGACGCTGCCGGACGGGACCGTGGTCTCGGCCGACGACGGTCCGCGCGCCGGGGTGACCTACGAGGGCGTCTCCGCGCTCAAGCCGGTGTTCCGGCCGGACGGGCGGGTCACCGCGGGCAACTGCTGCCCGCTCAATGACGGCGCGGCGGCGCTGGTGATCATGAGCGACGTGAAGGCGCGCGAGCTGGGCATCACGCCGCTGGCCCGGATCGTGTCCACCGGCGTGTCCGGCCTGTCGCCGGAGATCATGGGCCTCGGCCCGGTGGAGGCGTCCAAGCGGGCGCTGGCGCTGGCGGGCATGTCGATCGGGGACATCGACCTGGTGGAGATCAACGAGGCGTTCGCCGCCCAGGTGATCCCGTCCTACCGGGACCTGGGCATCGACCTGGACAAGCTCAACGTCAACGGCGGCGCGATCGCGGTGGGTCACCCGTTCGGCATGACCGGCGCGCGGATCACCACGACGCTGATCAACTCGCTGCAGTTCCACGACAAGCAGTTCGGCCTGGAGACCATGTGCGTCGGCGGCGGGCAGGGCATGGCCATGGTGCTGGAGCGGCTGAGCTGACCCGGTGCCCCCGCCCCAGGGCCGCCGGGTAGTAGCGAGCGGCCCTCCGGCGGGGGTCGGGTAGTACTTGCAGGCGCATGAGGAAGGGCGCCCGCCTCCCGGCGGGCGCCCTTCGTCGTGGAGCTGGGTCGTGCGGCTGGGTCGTGACGCGGAGTGCTAGTCGCGCTGCAGGTAGGACAGCAGGCGCAGGATCTCCAGGTACAGCCAGACCAGGGTGGTCATCAGGCCGAACGCGGCCCACCACGCCCACTTCGCCGGGACGCCGCTGCGGATCATCTCGTTCGCGGCCTCGAAGTCCAGCAGGAAGTTGAAGGCCGCGATACCGATCACCACGAGGCTGAACACGATCGCCAGGGCACCGCCGTCGCGCAGGCCCATGTTCACGCCGAACAGGCCCAGCAGCAGGTTGCCCAGCATCAGCACGGCCGCGCCCACGGTCGCGCCGATGATCCACTTGGTCAGCCGGGGGGTGACCCGGATCGCACCGGTCTTGTAGACCACGAGCATCGCGCCGAACACGCCGAACGTGCCGAGGATGGCCTGCCAGGCGATGCCGGGGAAGATCGCCTCGAACACGCCGGTGATGCCGCCGAGGAACACGCCCTCCGCCGCCGCGTAGGTCAGCACCAGCGGCGCGCTGGGGGTGCGCTTGAAGATGATGACCAGCGACACGACCAGGCCGACCAGCATGCCCGGCAGCATCAGCGCCATCGGCGCGACCTGGCCGGTGAGCACCAGCCACGCCGAGACGAAGCCGGTGACCAGGGTCAGTGCCAGCGTGGTCGCGGTCTTGGTGACCACGTCGTCGATGGTGATCGGGCGCTCGCCGGTGGTCGGCGGAGCACCCTGGTAGCCGCCGTACTGCTGCGCCTGGTACGGCTGGCCGAAGCCTGCGTAGTTCCCGTAACCGCCGCCGGTCGGCAGGTTGCGGAACGCGGGGTTGCTGGTGGTACGCACCTCGTCCTCCTGTGGCGTCTGACGCCGTCACGGGGTTCAACGACCACACGAGTCGATCGGTTCCCGTCGGGTAAAAGCGACTTTACCCGGACGGAACGATCTCGAACCCACCGCGACGCGCTGCGGAGCGTAATCGTGATCCCACTCCCTCGGAGGCTTGTCCGCCACCCGGATCAGCCGGAAGGCTCACGGCGGCAGTTCGCCCCCCTTGACCTAGGGAGTTCAGGCCGACATGGGCTGGAGACGACTGGCAGGTGCGGCGCTGGCCGCCGGTGTGACCTTGCTCGCGGTGCCCGGCACGTCGCACGCCGAGGTGCAGCGCGGCATCGGCCACGAGCACGAGGCCCAGCCCTACCGGGGCAACCCGGCGGGGCCGGACTGGTCCGGCTCCTACATGTGGCGCGGCAAGCAGGTGTGGTGCGTCGCCTACTCCCTCAAGGCCCCCGACAGCGGGGTGGAGTACAAGGAGGGCGACGAGCTGCTGACCAAGGGCGGGGACAGCCTCAGCCCGGAGATCGCGGCGAACATCTCCTACCTCCTGCTGCGCTACTCGACCACCCGTTCGGCGGATGAGGCGTCCGCGCTGTCGCACCTGCTGCACAGCTGGACCGCCTACCCGCACAAGGACATCACCACCGACCCCAACGCCGACTTCCGGCACATCGCCTACGACGAGAAGTTCCACTTCGACCGGCTGCCGCAGAGCGCCCGCGACGCCATCGCGCGGCTCAAGGCCGACGCCGAGGCCAACCGGGGCCCGTGGGCCGCCCAGGTCATCGCGCCGGAGGCGGAGCAGGTCATCGGCTCGCCGGACACCTGGACCGTGGCCATCGCCAAGCAGGGCGGCGGCGGGGTCGGCGGCGTGCCGGTGACCGTGGAGCTGACCGACGCGACGCTGGAGGGCGGCGCCGCCACCGCGGAGCTGACCACCCCCACCGACGGCAAGCCGCTGACGGTCAAGGTGGTGCCGACCGGCGCGAAGCCCTCGTTCAGCGTGAAGCTGGACAGCCCGGCCGACCGGCCCGTCGTGCACGTCCCGGCGGACACCGACATGCAGCGCATCGTCACCACCGGCGGCGAGAAGAAGCTGACCGCGAACGCCTCCACCACGGCCAAGACCGCGCCGGGCGCGGTGAAGGTGGCCAAGACCGACGCCGAGACCGGCAAGGCGCTGGCGGGCGCGGCGCTGCGGGTCACCGCGGCGGACGGCTCGACGCCCGCGATCGGGCAGGACGACGCGCCGCTGGTCGGCCCGGAGGGCACCCCGGTGGTCGTGCAGACCGGCGCGGACGGCACCGCCACCGTGCCCGACCTGCGCACCCCGCAGGACATCTGCCTGATCGAGGTGGCCGCGCCCAAGGGCTACGAGGAGTTCTACGACCCGAACTCGCCGCCCAAGGTGTGCGGCAAGGTCGAGGCCGGGCAGACGCTGGCGCTGGCGCTGACCAACAAGCCGAACAAGCCCGTGGTGCCGATCACCATCCCGGCGGGCGCGGAGGGCGCGGGCGTGGTCGCCAAGGCGGCCTACACCACCGAGCCGAACACCGGCGCGCTGGTCGGCTTCGGCGGCGCGGTCCTGGTGGACGCGGCCCTGCTGGGCTTCGTGGTGCGCCGCCGCCTGGCAGCGGCCCGCTCGTAGAGTCCTCCCCGTGAAGGCACTGCTGACCGGCGCGGCGGTGGCGGGCGTGCTCGCCGCCGCCGCGCTGGTCGTCGCCCCGCCCGAGGGCCTGGTCCGGCCGGTCGTGCTGGCGGGCCGCGCCGAACCGGCCGAGCCCGCC
>NZ_BMRG01000006.1:0-85827 GCF_014648515.1 Saccharothrix coeruleofusca | reverse complement strand
GTGCCGCACCCGCTGGGCGACAGCCTGCGCACCGGCCGCGGCGTCGACCTGACGGGCGTGCTGGCGGGCGCGAACCCGCCCGCCACCCCGTCCACCCCTCCCCCAGCCACCCCCGACCCGCCCCCGCAGCGGCAGCCGACCGCGCAGCAGCCGGGCACCGTGCGGCTGCCCGCGGGCTCCACCGCCACGCTGGTGCGCCGCGAGGTCACCGCGGACGGCACCCTGCCGGTGCCCGACGGCGTCGGCGAGGCCACCTGGTGGGGCGTGGACCTGGGCGCCGCCGAAGGCGCCACGGTGCTCGCCGGGCACGTCAACTGGAAGGGCGCCACCGGCCCGTTCGACGAGCTGTGGCGGGCGCGGGTCGGCGGCGAGGTCACCGTGGTCGACACCGCGGGCAAGGCGTTCCGGTTCACCGTCAGCGAGGTCGCCACGGTGCGCAAGGACGACCTGCCGCGCCGGGCGGTGGAGCTGTTCGGGCCGCGCGGCGGGCACCGCCTGGTGCTGGTCACCTGCGGCGGGCGCTGGGTCGGCGGGCAGCTGGGCTACGAGGAGAACCGGGTGGTGATCGCGACTCCGGCGGGGTAGCGCGCAACCTCGGGGCACCCCGAGCCGTCTTGATCGGTGTGAAGCGATGGGGCTTGGTCTCTACTGCTGTCGCGCTGGCGTTGACGCTCGTGGTGCTGGCGGTCATGGGGGCGCGTGAACCGCTGCCCGGCAACGACGCGGGCGAGCTGGCCGCGCCGCTGCCGATGGCGCCGCGGGTGCCCACCAGCAGTTCCAGCGGTCCGCCGCCGACGGTGCCGCCCCCGGCGAACCCGCCGTCGTGGATGCGCCGCCTGCAGCCCAACGAGAAGCCGCCGCAGTTCGTGCTGTTCTCCTTCGACGGCGCCGCGTCCAAGGCGCACTGGGACCGCGTGCTGCCGCTGACCAAGCGGGTCAACGCGCACGTCACCGGCCTGCTGTCGGGCGTGTACCTGGTGGCCGACCAGGACAAGAGGAGCTACACCGGGCCGGGGCACGAGCCGGGGTACGCCTCCATCAGCTTCGGCGGCACCCGGCAGGAGGTGGCGCAGCGCATCGAGTACCTCAACGACGCCATCGAGGCGGGCCACGAGATCGGCACCCACTACAACGGCCACTACTGCCAGGGCGACGAGCCCAGCGTCGGCCGCTGGGACACCGCCGCGTGGAACCGCGAGCTGGACCAGTTCTTCGAGATCGTGGACAAGGCCAGGCGGCAGGGCTTCGCGCTGGACCCGGCGGCGGTGCGCGGCGGGCGCACGCCGTGCCTGGAGGGCAAGTGGGACCAGGCTTTCCCGGCCATGAAGCAGCACGGCCTGGTCTACGACACCAGCCACGTCAGCCTGGGCGTGGTGTGGCCGTCGGTGCAGGACGGGCTGTGGGAGTTCCCCATGCCCGAGGTGCGCGTGCCCGCGCTGGGCAAGCAGGTCGTGATGATGGACTTCAACCTCTGGTACGCGCTCAACGGCGCCAAGGAGGACGCCTCGAGGGCCGCCGAGTACACCCAGGTCGTGGTGGACACCTACCGCTCGGTGTACCGCAAGACGTTCAACAGCAACCGCGCGCCGCTGGTCATCGGCAACCACTTCAACGAGTGGGCGGGCGGCGCGTTCAGCGCGGCGGTCGAGCAGTACATGGGCGAGGTGTGCGTGCAGCCGGAGACCGTCTGCGCCACCTACACCGAGGTCATCCAGTGGATGCAATTGCAAGACCCCGTTGTGCTGGAGCAGTTCCGCCGGATGCCCGCCGCGCGGAACTGATTGCCGCGCAACACTTCCGGCGATCTGGCGCAGCCCTGGGTGGACGCTCTAACGTGGGTCGTGCCGCCGCGCCCCACGGAGATCGAGCATCCGAGGAGTTGCGCATGAAAGCCACGAAGACGGCTCGTCGCGTCCCGCCCAAGCCCAAGCGCGCCTGGGTCAGGCCCGACTTCCGGGACGTGGACACCCCCATGGAGGTCACCGCGTACGCCGCCCGCGCCTGACCAGCCGTCCCCGCCGTGGCTCCGGCCTGCCACGGGGTCACGGCCGACTCGAAGGGTCGCGGATGAGCCGACCGCTGGCGCCCGAGGAGTTCACCGCCCGGCTGCGGGCGCTGTCGTCGCGCTACTGGGACGACCACCCGTTCCACCTGCGGCTGCACGCGGGCGCGCTGGGCGAGCACGAGCTGCGGTCGTGGGCCGCGAACCGCTGGTACTACCAGCGCCGCATCCCGCAGAAGGACGCGGCGATCCTGGCCAACTGCCCGCTGCCGGAGGTGCGGCGGCGGTGGCGCGAGCGGATCGCCTGGCACGACGGCGAGCGCGCGGGCGAGGGCGGCGCGGAGAACTGGCTGCGCATGGCCGAGGCCGTGGGGCTGTCCAGGCAGGAGGTGCTCGACGAGCGGCACGTGCTGCCCGGTGTCCGGTTCGCCGTGGACGCCTACGTGACCTTCGCGCGCACCAAGCCGTGGGTCGAGGGGGTGGCCTCGGGGCTGACCGAGATGTTCTCCCGCGGCCTGATGGCGCGCAGGCTGGCCGACATGCGCGAGCGCTACCCGTGGATCGCCGAGGACGGCTTCGCCTACTTCACCTCGCGGCTGGCGGTGGTGGCCGACGAGGGCAAGTCCACCTTGGACATCGTGGTGCGGCACTGCCGCACGCGCGAGCAGCAGGACGCGGCGGTGGCCGCGCTGGCGTTCAAGTGCGACGTGCTGCGGGCGATCCTGGACGCGGTCGACTACCACGCGAGCGGGTCGTGAGCGCGGTGGACGTGGTGCCGCGACTGCGCCCCGGCGTCAAGCGGAGCTACGACGAGGTGCGGCGCTGCCACGTGGTGCTGTTCCCCGAGGGGGTGCTGGTGCTCAACGAGACCGCCGCCGCGGTGGTGGGGCTGTGCGACGGGCGCAACTCCGTCCGCGACATCGCCGCCCGGCTGGCCGCCGAGTTCGACGGGGTTCGGGTGGCGGACGTGGTGGAGCTGGTGGGCAGGCTGGCCGAGCGGAGGGTGGTGGAGCTGCGTGGCTGAGCCGCCGTTCGGGCTGCTCGCGGAGCTGACCCACCGCTGCCCGCTCAGCTGCGGGTACTGCTCGAACCCGGTGGAGCTGGTGCGCCGCGAGGCCGAGCTGGGCACCGCGCGCTGGTGCGAGGTGTTCGACCAGGCCCGCGCGCTGGGCGTGCTGCAGGTCCACCTCTCCGGCGGGGAGCCGCTGGCGCGCGGGGACCTGCCCGAGCTGGTCGAGCACGCGGCCGGGCTGGGCTGCTACGTGAACCTGGTGACCAGCGGGCTGGGCCTGACCGCCCGGCGGCTGGCCGACCTGGCCGCGCGCGGCGTCGACCACGTGCAGCTGTCGGTGCAGGACGCCCGGCCCGGCGAGGCCGACCTGATCGCGGGCGCGCGGGCGTTCGACCACAAGCTCGCCGCCGCCGGGCTGGTGCGGGAACTGGGCCTGCCGCTGACGGTGAACGCGGTGCTGCACCGGCTGAACCTGGACCGCGTGGACGGGATCATCGCGCTGGCCGAGCGGATGGGCGCGCAGCGGTTGGAGCTGGCCAACACCCAGTACTACGGCTGGGCGCTGCGCAACCGGGCGGCGCTGCTGCCGCGCCCGGACCAGCTGGCCCGCGCCGCCGAGGTGGTGGCCGCAGCGCGGGAGCGGCTGGCCGGGCGGATGGAGCTGGTCCACGTCGTCGCGGACTACCACGAGGCGCACCCCAAGCCCTGCATGCACGGCTGGGGCGCGCGGCAGCTCACCGTCGCGCCCGACGGCGACGTGCTGCCGTGCCCGGCGGCCGGGGTGATCCCGGACCTGGGCGTGGAGAACGTGCGGGACCGCCCGCTGGCCGACATCTGGCACCACTCGCGCGCGTTCAACGCCTTCCGCGGGTTCGACTGGATGCGCGAGCCGTGCCGCGGCTGCCCGCGCAAGGAGCTGGACTTCGGCGGCTGCCGCTGCCAGGCGTTCCAGCTCACCGGTGACGCGGCGAACACCGACCCGGTGTGCTCGCTGTCCCCGCACCGCGCCGAGGTGGACCGCGTGCTGGCGCTGGAGCCGGAGCCCGCCGCGCCGGTCCGGCGGGGGTTCGGGCGGTGAAGGTCGTGCTGCTGGGCACCGCGGCGGGCGGCGGTGCGCCGCAGTGGAACTGCGCGTGCGAGCTGTGCGCGCGCACCCGTGCGGGCGGGTTGCCCGCGCGGTCCCAGGACTGCCTGGCGGTCAGCGGGAACGGCGCGGACTGGTGGCTGGTCAACGCCTCCCCGGACCTGCGGGTCCAGCTGGCGGTCACGCCGGAGCTGGCGGCCGGGCCGGGGCCTCGGGACACCCCGGTGCGCGGGGTGCTGCTCACCGACGCCGAACTGGACCACACCCTCGGGCTGCTGACGCTGCGCGGGGCCGCCGGGTTGGCGGTGCACGCGCCCGCCGCGGTGCTGCACGCCTTGGCGGACACCCGCGCGGTGCTGGCGACCTACGCCGCGTGGTCGTGGCGGGAGGTCGGTTCCGAGCGGCCGGTGGAGCTGGCGGGCGGGCTCGTGGTGACCGCGCACCCGGTCAGCGGCAAGCGCCCCAAGTACGTCGGCGAGTCCTCTGTGGACGGTGCGTGGGTGGTGGCGTACCGGTTCGCCGACCCCGTCACCGGCGGCTCGCTGCTGTACGCGCCCTGCCTGGCCGCGTGGCCCGACGGGTTCGACGACCTGCTCGCCGCCTCGGACGTGGCGCTGCTGGACGGCACCTTCCACGCGCCGTCGGAGATGGGCTCGGCGACCGGCCGGGCGGGCGGGCAGGCCGCGATGGGGCACCTGCCGATCGTCGACAGCCTGCCCCGGCTGCGCCGCCACCCCGGCGTGCGGCGCGTCTACACGCACCTGAACAACACCAACCCCGTGCTCGACCCGTCCTCGGCGGAGCACGGCGCGCTGCGGGAGGCGGGCGTGGAGGTGCTGCCCGACGGGGCGCTGCTGGAGCTGTGATCGGGGGGTTGGACCTACCGCGCGGCAGCCCGCCGGTCGGGAGAATCGGCGCATGACGGACAAGGACCTGCTGCGCGGCGCGAGCGACCGCGCGCTGGCGGTCGTGCTGGCCGTGGCGAAGGCGCCGCTGGCGGTGCTGGGGTTGCCGCTGGTGCCGCTGCAACTGCTCGGCTACCCGCTGATCCTGGTCACCGTCGGCGTGCCGCTGACGCTGGGCGCGACCGCCCTGGCCCGCGGCTACGCCAACCTGCACCGCGACCTCGCGGGCCGGGTGCTGGGCGAGCAGATCCCCCGCCCGTACCGCGCGCCCGCCAACCGGGGGCCGATGACGCGCGTGCGGACCATCGCCACCGACCCGGCGACGTGGCGGGACCTGGCGTTCCTGCCGCTCAACGCGATCGTGTCGGTGCTCTTCGGCTTCCTGCCCGCCGCGCTGTGGGCCAGCGGCGCGCTGGCCATGGCCACCCCGCTGCTGTGGCAGCTGGGCGCGGACGGGCTGGCCTACCTCGGCATCGACGAGCGCACCCCCGGCGGCTACGTCGCCGTGCCGCTGCTGGCCACCGCCCACCTGGCGCTGGCGTGGTGGGCAACGCCCCGGCTGGTGCGGGTGCCCGCGCTGCTGGCCAGGTGGCTGCTCGCGCCGTCCGCGCGGGCCGCGCTGAGCACCCGCGTGCGCCAGCTCGCCGACTCGCGCGCGGACACCGTGGACGCGCAGGCCGCCGAGCTGCGCCGGATCGAGCGCGACCTGCACGACGGCGCGCAGGCCAGGCTGGTGGCGCTGGGCATGAGCCTGGGCATGGCCGAGGAGCTGCTGGCGCGCGACCCGGAGGCGGTGCGCGCCCTGCTGGCCGAGGCGCGCGAGTCGTCCTCCCTGGCGCTGGCCGAGCTGCGCGGCCTGGTGCGCGGCATCCACCCGCCGGTGCTGGCCGACCGCGGCCTGGACGGCGCGCTGCGGGCGCTGGCGCTGGCCCACCCGCTGCCGGTGGCGGTGGACGTGGAGCTGGCGGGCCGCCCGCAGGCCCCGGTGGAGTCCGCCGCCTACTTCGCGGCGGCCGAGGCGCTGACCAACGTGGCCAAGCACAGCGGCGCGACCGGGGCGTGGCTGCGCGTGCGGCACGAGGCGGGCGTGCTGAGGCTGGTCGTCGGCGACGACGGCCGCGGCGGCGCGCGGGCGGACGCGGGCGGCGGGTTGCGGGGGATCGAGCGCAGGCTGGCCGCCTTCGACGGCACACTCGTGATCACGAGCCCGGTCGGCGGGCCGACCACCGTGACCATGGAGCTGCCGTGCGCGTTGTCCTCGGAGAAGACCTCGTCCTGCTCAGAGACGGCCTGATCAGACTGCTGCGGGCCTACGACTTCGAGGTCGTCGAGGCGGTCGACTCCGGTCCGGCGCTGCTGGAGGCGCTGGTGCGGCACCGGCCGGACGTGGCGGTGGTGGACGTCCGGCTGCCGCCGACGTTCACCGACGAGGGGCTGCGCGCGGCCATCCGGGCCCGCAAGCGCGTGCCGGGGCTGCCGGTGCTGGTGCTCTCGCAGTACGTCGAGCGGCTCTACGCGCGCGAACTGCTGTCCGACCGCGGCGGCGCGGTCGGCTACCTGCTCAAGGACCGGGTCTCGGACGTGCGGCAGTTCGTCGACGCGATCCGCCGGGTGGCCGCGGGCGGCACCGCGATGGACCCCGAGGTGGTCACCCAGCTGCTCGCCCGAGGCGGTCGCGACCAGTCGCTGGCCGCGCTGACCCCGCGCGAGCGGGAAGTGCTCTCGCTGATGGCGGAGGGCCGTTCGAACGGGGCCATCGCGGCGCGGCTGTTCGTCACCGAGAAAGCGGTCGGCAAGCACATCGCGAACATCTTCGCCAAGTTGGACCTGCCGCTGTCGGAGGACGACAACCGCCGGGTGCTCGCGGTGCTGGCTTATTTGGACCGGCTGTAAATCGTTTCTTAGGCTAAGTAGCATTTCCTTTCCCGACGACCTGGGAGAGCCCGGTGGACCGAACCGCAAACCTCGCCGAGGAACTGCTCGACCTCATGGCGCGGCAGTCGCCGTTGAGCGTGACGCTCTTCGGCTTGCCCGGATATGACGACCTGCTCACCGACCACCGCGAGGAAGCGGACGAATCCGCGCGGGCGCGGGCGCTGGCGATAGCCGAGCGGGCCCGCGCCCTGCCCGCCGACGACGACCCGGTGACCAGGGCCGTGGTCGTGCAGCAGGCCGAATCCCTGGTCGACCAGATCGACGCGCGCGGCGTCGAGTACACGATCACCGACTCGTTCTTCGCCCCGGTCGGCGAGCTGCTGACCATCATGCCGATGGTCCAGGTCGCCTCCGCCCGGCAGGAGCGCGACTACCTGGCCCGGCTCGCGGCCGTGCCGGAGTTCCTGCGGACCGTCGCCGGGCGGCACCGCGCGGGCGCGGCGGCCGGGCGGACCCCGGTGGCGCACCTGGTGCGGGCCGCCGTGGCGCACCTGGACCGCTACCTGGCCGCCGACCAGGACCCCTTGGCCCAGCACGCGGGCGGGGCGGAGTTCGGCGCCGAGCGCGACCGGCTGCTGGCCGAGGCGGTGCGGCCCGCGTTCGCCGAGTACCGCGACGTGCTCGCCGACCTGGTCCCCACCGGTCGCCCCGAGGACAAGGCGGGCCTGTGCTGGCTGCCCGGCGGCGACGCCGCGTACGCCGCGCTGGCCCGCGCCCAGACCACGACCCGCCGCACCCCCGAGGAGGTGCACCGAACCGGGCTGGAGGTCGTCGCGGGCCTGGCCGAGGAGTACGCCGAGATCGGCGGCCGGGTCTTCGGCACCACCGACGTGGCCGAGATCTTCCAGCGGCTGCGCACCGACCCGGCCCTGCGCTGGGACTCCGAGCAGGAGCTGCTCAGCGCCGCCCGCGCGGCCGTGACCAGGGCGGAGGAGGCCGCGCCGCGCTGGTTCGGGCGGCTGCCCGACGGCCGCTGCGAGGTCGAGCCGGTGTCCCCGGCCGACGCCCCCGGCGCGCCCACCGCGTACTACACGCCGCCGTCGCTGGACGGCACCCGGCCGGGCACCTACTACGCCAACACCCACCGGGTGCGGGAGCGGTTCCGCTACCAGGCCGAGACCATCGCCTTCCACGAGGCGGTGCCGGGGCACCACTTCCAGATCGCGCTGGCCCAGCAGCTGACCGACCTGCCGGTGCTGCGCAGGCTGGCGCCGGTGACGGCGTACCTGGAGGGCTGGGGGCTGTACTGCGAGCGCCTGGCCGACGAGATGGGGCTGTACTCCGACGACGTGGCGCGGCTGGGGATGCTCGCCATGGACTCCCTGCGGGCCGGGCGGCTGGTGGTGGACACCGGCCTGCACGCGCACGGCTGGAGCCGCGAGCGGGGCATCGCCTACCTGCGGGAGAACACGCCGGTGGCGCTGGTGGAGATCGAGTCGGAGGTGGACCGCTACATCGCCGCGCCGGGCCAGGCGCTGGCGTACATGGTGGGGCGGCTGGAGGTGCAGCGCGTCCGCGCCGAGGCGGAGGCGGCGCTGGGGGCGCGGTTCGACATCCGGGCGTTCCACGACGTGGTGCTCGGCGGCGGGCCGCTGCCGCTGGCGGTGCTGGACCAGGTGGTCCGCGACTGGGCGGCGGGGCAGGCCGCCTGAGGCGCGGTGCTCGGACGCCCGGTTCGCGGGTCAGCGGCGGATGTGGGGGTGCTCGTCCAGGTCGGGGTCCGGGTGGTAGCCGGTCTCGGCGAACAGCGCCTGCGCCTGGTCGCTCAGCTGGGCGGCCAGGTCGTGCTGGCCGCGCCGGACGCGCACCCGCGACAGCGTGCGCAGGGCGCGGATCTCGACCGGGCGGTAGCCGCAGGCGCGGGCGCGCTCCAGCGCCACCTCGCCGTGCAGCTGCGCCTGGTCCAGGTCGCCCAGCCGCACCAGCGCCGCCGCGAGGCGGGTCAGCGCGTCGGTCTCGCCCCAGCTGAAGCTGGTCTCCCTGGCCAGCTCCAGCGCCCGCAGGTGGTGGGCCTGCGCCTCGGCCGCCGCGCCCAGCCGCAGGCACACCGCGCCCAGCGCGTTGAGCGTCCACGCCAGGGTGCCCCGGTCGCCGATCCGCTCGGTCAGCTCCACCGCCAGCTCCGCGTCGGCGCGGGTCCGCGCGGTCACCCCGGTCGTGCAGCGCAGCAGCGCCCGGCCCGCCAGCGCGGTCGCCTCGCCGTAGCGGTAGCCCAGCTCGCGGTTGGTCCCCAGCGCCCTGGCGTAGAGGTCCTCGGCCGCGTCGTGCTCGCCCAGGTCGCGGTGCGCGTTGCCCAGGTCCACCAGCAGCACCGCCACGTTGAACCGCGCGCCGGTCCGCTCGCCCAGCTCCAGGGCCCGGCCGAAGTGCTCGCGGGCCCGCGTCAGCTCGCCCAGCTGCCAGTACGCGAACCCGACGTTGGCCAGCGACATCGTGATGCCCGCCGGGTTGTCCTGCTCCTCGTACAGGCGCAGGGACCGCAGCCCGCAGGCGATGGCCTCGCGCGGCGCGCCCAGGCGCTGGTGCGCGGCGCTGAGGTTGTTCAGCGCCGCCGCCTCGCCCTCGGCCCAGCCGCTGCCCGCGTGGCCGCGCAGCGCGGCGGTCAGGTGCTCGACGGCCTCCTCGTAGCGGCCGTTGTTCACGCAGGCCAGCGCGATGCTCTGGTGCATCGCGGCCTGGGCGCGCCGGTCACCGGCGGCGTGCGCGGCGGCCAGCCCGGCGGACGCCGCGGCCAGCCACTCGGCGTGGTGGCCGCGGTGGTGGAAGAACGCGCGCAGGGCGTCGGCCAGGTGCCAGGCGTGCGGGCGCGGCCCGCGCCGGGCCGCGGCGTCCACCGCCGCGGTGAGGTTGGCCCACTCCTCGTCCAGCCACGCCAGCGCCGCGTCGGCGTCCGGGAACCGGTCCGTCGGCGGGGTGGCGCGGGGCAGCCGCAGGAAGTGCGGGATGAGCGCGCGCCCGGCCGCGTCGGCGGTGCTCAGGTAGTGCTCGTAGAGGCGTTCGCGGGCCCGTTCCCGGTCGTGCTCGTCGTCCTCGGCCTCGGCGCGGTCCACCGCGTACCGGCGCAGCAGGTCGTGGGAGCGGTAGCGGCCCCGGCCGTGCCGCTCCACCAGGTGCGCCGCGGCCAGCGCCTTGAGCTGCCGGTTCACCACCGCCTGCGGCTGCCCCACCAGCGCGGACACCGCCTCCGCGGTGAACGTCCGCCCCGGCACCGCGCCCAGCCCGCGGAACAGCCGCCGCTGCTCGGCGGGCAGCGCCCGGTAGGACAGCGCCATGGCCCGCGCCACCGGGCTCTCCCCCGCGCCGTCCACGGTCAGCTCGGCCAGCAGGTCGCCCTGGGACAGCTCCCGCACCAGGTAGCCCAGCTCCGGCTCGGGCCCGGCGGCGGCGTTGGCCGCGGCGATGCGCAGCGCCAGCGGCAGGTGCCCGCACAGCCTGGCCAGCTGCGCCGCGGCGGCGGGCTCCGCGCTGACGTGCTCGCGGCCCAGCGCCTCCTCCAGCAGCCGCAGCGAGTCGCGCTCGGGCAGCACGTCCAGCGGCAGCGCCCGCGCCCCGGCCAGCGCCACCAGCTCGCCCAGCCGGTTGCGGCTGGTCACCAGCACCGCGCCGGAGGGCGGCAGCAGCGGCGTGACCTGCGCGGCGTCGCGCGCGTTGTCCAGCACCACCAGCACCCGCCTGCCCGCCACGGTGGAGCGGAACAGCTTGGCCTGGCCGTCCAGGTCCGGCGGCACCGACCTGGGGTCGCAGCCCAGCCCGCGCAGCAGCTGGGCCAGCGCGGCCGACGGCGGCAGCGGCTCGTGCTCGGCGTCGAACCCGCGCAGGTCCACGTACAGCTGCCCGTCCGGGAACCGCTCGCGCGCGCGGTGCGCCCAGCGCAGCGCGAGGGCGGTCTTGCCGACACCGGGGGCGCCGCTGACCACCCAGATGTCCGTGCCGCCCGCCGGGCCGCCCGCCGCGCCGGTCCCGGCGTCCAGTTTGGCCAGCTCCGCCTCGCGGCCGACGAACCCGGCCACGTCGTGCGGCAGCTCGGCCGGGCGGGCGGGCTCGGCCGCGCGCTCGGTCGCGCGCGGGGCGTCCGGGGGCGGGTCGCCGCGCAGGATCCGGGTCTCCAGCTCGCGCAGCTCGGGGGCGGGGTCCAGGCCGAACTCGTCGGCCAGCCTGGTGCGCAGCGCCCGGTAGGCGGCCAGCGCGTCGTTGGTGCGCCCCTCCCGGTGCAGGCTGTGCATCAGCAGGCCGACCAGCCGCTGCCGCACCGGCTGCTCGGCCACCGCCTCGGTCAGCTCGTCGAGCACCTGCCTGCCCTCGCCCAGCCGCACCAGGATCTCCAGCCAGTCCTCCAGCGCCGTCCAGCGGGCCTCCCGCAGGCCGCCGCACAGCCGGTCGCGCACCTCCGGCGGGGCGGCGTCGGCCAGCGGCTCGCCGCGCCACAGCGCCAGCGCCCGGCCCAGCAGCTCGGCGGCGCGCTCGTCGTCCGCCTCGCGGGCGAGGGCCACCAGCCGGGCGAAGCGGTGCGCGTCGACGGCGGCCGGGTCGACCCTGAGCACGTACCCGGCGCCCTCGTTGGCGATCTCGGGCGGGTCATCGGCCTGCCGGAAGGCGGTGCGCAGCCGGGAGACCAGCGCTTGCACCGTGCCTCGGGCGGAGGCGGGCGGGGCGGGGCCCCAGACGAGGTCGATCAGCCGGTCCACCGGCACCGAGCGGTTGGCCTCCAGCGCCAGCACGGCGAGCACCAAGCGCTGCTTGCGGGAGCCGAGGTCCAGCCGCCGCCCGGCCGACCACGCCTCGACCGCGCCGAGGACGCGGAGATCCAATGGCCACCTCCAGCGCCAGTATGCCGAGCGCGTGCGCGCCGATCATCTCCTGGCTCTGTAGACGCCGGTCAGCCCTGAGTGGTTGCCCCGGTCGGGCTACCCCGCCGGGTCGGGTCGCGCGGCGGCGCGGGCGACTCGCCCCCACGAATGCGTGTTCACCCCACAGTGGGTACAGGCGCATTGAGCAGTGCCCCCGACGGGATTCGAACCCGTACTGTGACTCTTTTAAGGAGCCTGCCTCTACCCGGTTGGGCTACGGGGGCAGCGGGGAGCCTAGGCCGTTACCGTGTGTTCGTGGGGCTTGTTGCACGCACTTCCCCCGCACGGCTCAATGCGAAGCTTTATCGAGCTCATTCGGGTAATGGGCCGAGCGCACTCATACCGAGTACGACTTCGTGATATGCGTCACAGCCCAATGCGAGTTCTACGAGTTCATCCCGCAATGCTGCGGTGAAGCCGATACCAAAACCCAGGGCAGTAGCCACCAGATAAGCGGTCTGGGACAAGTGGCCCACATCCATTTGGACCACTCGATAGGCGCGCGAGGTGTCGTAGCGCCACCGCGTCCGCTCCAGCACCGCGGTGTAGGCCAGCACCAGCGGGGCCCGCCCCACCCACTCCTGATCACCTGCGGCTTCGGACATCTCCTCGGCCGTCCACACCGGACCGATCCGCTCCAGCACGTGCGCCGAGCCGTCGTAGTGGTACCAGCCCGGCGCCAGCCCCTCGACGGAGCGCGCATGGACGTAGACCTCCACCGGGTGCCTTCCGCCCCCCGATGGAGTGGTCTTGAACACTGTCCCGCTGCGGCCGATCCGAGGGCGCACCGGGGAGGGTGCCGCGAGCACCGCGAGAAGTTCACCCACTCGGCCCAACGGCAACGGACCGTCACCGAACTCGCGGGTCGTGCGGCGGGCCAGCAGGACGTCGAACAGCCCCTCCCGCGCCCACGACGGCCGCGCCGGGCGGGCGGGCAGCGGCACCCGCTCGCCGCCTAGGCTGCGGAACGGCGGGGGCGGCGGCACGGTGGACAGCTTGGCCTCCAGCGCCGCGTCGTGCTCGTCGGCCCCCAAGTACGGCGCGTCGCCCAGCGTGCGGCTGGCGAAGTGGAAGTACCGCGCCGAGGCGCCCCAGTCCGCCCAGCCGCGCAGCAGCCGCAGCTCCTCCTCGTGCCTCGGCGAGCCCTCCACCACCAGCACGCCCGCCTCGACCAGCTCGTCGAGCACCTTGCGCAGCGCCACCCGGTCGGCCTCGGCCAGCGGGGCGAGCAGCTCGTCCACGTCGGCGAACCGGGCGAACTTGCGGCACAGCAGCTCGGCGGTCTCGCTGATGGCGAACTGGCGGTGGTGCAGGTAGTCGTCCCAGATCACGGTGCCGTCCCGGTAGAACAGCGCCGCGTGCTCAGCGACCTTGACCCGCACCGAGCAGCTCCTCGAACCGGCCCGCCACCCAGTCGTGCACCGCGTCGGACACCCGCTCGTCACCCGCGCGGTGCTCGAACCAGCGCCAGTCGCAGTTGACGTTGACCTCCAGGAAGACGTGCTCACCACCCGCGACGAGCAGGTCGAACGCGGCGACCTGGAGCCGCCAGTGCCTGGCCAGCGCCCGCAGCCGCCCGGCCAGCCCGTGCGGCACCTCGACCGGGGTCACCCGCACCGCGTCGGGGTCCACCCACAGCTGCGCCGGGTCCAGCTTGTCCACCTGGTAGGCCAGGCAGCGCTCACCGACCACGAAGATCCGCAGCTCGGTGTCCGCGCCGACGTACTGCTGCACGATCACCGGGGCGGGCTCGGGCGCGTCGCCCGCGCGGTGGGTCTCCAGCGGGCGCGGGAACAGGCCGTGCTGCACGCCGGGGCGCGGCTCCAGCAGGTGGCGGCCCGTGGTCTTGACGATGCACCGGCCGCCGCCGGGGCGGGTGCGGCCGGGCCGGGTGGTCACCGCGGTGCGCGGCACCGCCAGGCCGAACGCGGCGGCGTCGGCGAGCTGGGTGAGCCGGTCCAGGTGGGCGGTGTGGCGCACCGGGTTGACGTGGGCCCAGTCGCCGCGGGTGGACAGCCAGTTGGCCACCGCGCCCCACTGGTCGGCGGCGTAGGCCGCGGCCAGGGTGCCCGGCTCGACGGGCAGCGCGGCGAGCTCGAAGTGCCTGCGCCACACCAGGACCGGGCGCAGCAGCCAGCGGTCCAGCTCCAGCAGCGGGGTGTCGGTGTAGACGGTCAGCGGCAGGTCGACGCACCGGTCGGCGTCGATGCGGGCCATCCGGATGCCGCGCTCGGCCAGCGCGATGGACAGCTCGTTCATCTCCATGTCGGCGGAGCGGGCGAGCACCAGCACGCAGGGCACCGGTTCGCCGTCACCCTCGTCGACCACGCCCAGGCTGTGCACCTTCTCCTGGAAGTCCAGGCACTGGGGGTGGGTGCGGAAGAGGTAGTCCTGGCCTTGCAGCAGCAGCGGGGTGGGTTTCGCGGCTCGGACGCCTTCGGGCGGGGGCACCAGATCGCTCCCCCGCCCGGAAGCGGACATGCTCAGTCGTCTTTCTTGCTGCGGAAACACTTTCCAGCGGTGGCGTACTCGGCGGCGTACTCCGCCAGCGCACGATCCTCGATCTCACCGCGGCGAAGCTGTGCGGCCAGCTCCTCGAGAGACATCGCGGTCACCTTCTCTCCCCACACTTGTGCTTCACGCATTCAGGTGATGCACCAGCCGTAGTCTGTGGTTCACGTTACGCAATGTCAAGACGGCCCGTTGGCATTGCTCTGAACGGGGGATTAAGTTACGGCCTTGGGCCAGATGGACGTGAGCCCACTGCCCCCGAACGGGGCAGTGGGCGGCGACGCTCAGCTCTTGGTGGCGCGGTCGAACTCGGCCTTGGGGTCGTGGATCTGCCCCAGCGCGACCACCTCGCGACCGGAGAACAGCGCCTGCGTCCAGTCCACGAAGATGCGGAACTTGCGGTTGACCGTGGGCATGAACATCACGTGGTAGCTGCGGTGCATGAACCACGCCACGACGCCCTTGAACCGCAGGCCGAACACGTCGGCCACGCCCTTGTACAGGCCCAGCCCGGCCACCGAGCCCAGGTACTTGTGGTAGTAGTCCTTGGGCTTCTTGCCGCGCAGGCTGGCCACGATGTTGGCGGCCAGCAGCTTGGACTGCCGGATCGCGTGCTGCGCGTTGGGCACGCAGGTCGCGTTCGGGTCCTCCTCGGTGCGCGAGAGGTCGGGCACCGCCGAGCAGTCGCCCGCCGCCCACACGCCGGGCAGGCCGACCACCTGCATGGCCGCGGTGCACCGGACGCGACCGCGCTCGTCCAGCGGCAGGTCGGTGTTGCGCAGCACCGGGTTGGCCTTCATGCCCGCGGTCCAGATGATGGTGTCCGAGTCGAACTCGGTGCCGTCGTCGAGCACCACGTGGCCGCCCTCCAGCGACTTCACGCGGGTGTCGAGGTAGCACTTGATGCCGCGCTTCTCCAGCTGCTCGACGGTGTAGACGCCCAGCGGGGCGCTCACCTCGGGCATGATCCGGCCCGCGGCCTCGACCAGCACCCAGTGCATGTCCTCGGGCTTGAGGCCCTCGTAGTAGCGCAGCGCGTAGCGCGCCATGTCCTCCAGCTCGGCCAGCGTCTCGATGCCCGCGAAGCCGCCGCCGATCACCACGAAGCTGAGCAGCCTGCGGCGCAGCTCCGGGTCGTTGGTGCTGGCCGCCTGGTCCAGCCGGGACAGCACGTGGTTGCGCAGGTAGATGGCCTCACCGATGGTCTTCATGCCGATGCCGACCTCGGGCAGGCCGGGGATGGGCAGGGTGCGCGAGATCGCGCCCAGCGCGGAGACCAGCACGTCGTACTCGAACTCCTCGACGTGCCCGTCGGCCAGCTCCACGGTCACGGCCTTGCGCGCGTGCTCGATCTTGGTCGCGCGGCCGGTGACCACGTGGCAGCGCTTGAGGACGCGGCGCAGCGGCACCACGACGTGGCGCGGCTCGATCGACCCGGCCGCCGCCTCGGGGAGGAACGGCTGGTAGGTCATGTGCGGCTGCGGGTCGATGACGGTCACGGACGCCTCACCGGAACGCAGCTTCCTCTGCAGCCCCAGCGCGGTGTACATGCCGACGTACCCACCGCCGACGATCACGATCCGTGTGGGTTGCGACTTCACAGCAGCCATACGGACATGGTGACACCGGACCCGCCCATAGCGCGTATCGGCGAGCCCCGTTGTGACGACTGTCGCGAGGTGATGGTTGACACGCAGCCGCCCACCTGCGCTGATCGGCGAACCCGCTGCGAGGATCGATCCAGCGGACCGGTGGAGGACCGTTCCGTCAGCCCTTGCGGCGCATCAGGAGGACCGCCGCGACCACCAGCCCGACCGCGGCGAGCAACCCCACGACCTCCACTGCGGGAGCCGTTCGGCTGACCGGCAAAAGGGTGATCATGCCCGCGAGGGTGAGCACGGCGAGTTGCACCGAGAGGAACCGGACCGCCGGCTTCTTTAGGGCGAACGGGTGAACCCGCGATCGGGCGGGCAGGAGCGCCGCGTAGCCGCACAGGACGTGCAGCAGGTGCAGCAGCACGACCAGGGCCAGCACCCCCGGCCGCACCGGCGGCCCACCCGCGAGCACCACCGCCGCCGCCGGGTAGGCGATCGCCAGCGCGGACGCGGCCGACGCCGGGATGGCCGCGGCGACCCCCACCAGGACCAGGTAGAGCCCCAGCACCAGCAGTGCCACCCCGTTGGCCGACAGCACCCCGGCGACCGCCGCGCCCACCGCGACCACCGCCGCGCGCAGCACCCAGCCCGGCCACCCCGGCCCCAGCACGCCGTCCGGTTCGGCGGCATTCCGTTCCGGCGGCGCGGTCACCGGACCACCCGCCGTCCCGGCCGGGCCGCCAGCCGCAGCGCGCCCGCCAGCGGCGCGCCACCCCCGTCCCAGCGCACCACGACCACGCCGTGCCGCCGCATCGCCTCCAGCCGGACCTCGTGCTCCAGCTCCACGATCCGCGCCGCGCCGGGCCCCCACGGCGTCTCCGGGTCCGGCGTCAGCGGCCCCGGCAGCACGTCCACCGCCAGCACCGCGTTGCCGCGCCGGGCAGCGTGCACGGTCAGCTCCACCACCGGGGCGTCCAGGAACGGCGACAGCACCACCACCAGCGCGCCGTGCGGCACGTGCAGCACCGGCTTCGGCGCCCACCCCGCCGACCGCGCGCACCGCACCAGCCCGGTGCGCAGCCGCAGCAGCTGCCGCCGCCCCACGCCCGCCCGCACGCCCAGCTGCGGTCGGCCCAGGTCGGCCAGCGCCACCCGGTCGCCCTGCCGCAGGTAACCCGCGGCCAGCGAAGCCGCCGCGGTCACCGCCAGGTCCAGGCTGCCGCCCGGCCGGACGGTGACCGCGCGACCGGTGGCCGTCCAGTCCGCCACCTCGGCGGTCACGTCCAGCCGGGTGTCCAGCGCCAGCAGCACGTCCGCGTCGGCCTCCGCGTGGTGCTCGCGCACGTGCAGCGCGCCCGCGCGCAGCGACACCCGCCAGTCCACCCGCCGCAGCCGGTCCCCCGGCTGGAAGGCGCGGATGTCGCGCAGCTCCACCGAGTCGCCCGGCCTGCGCGCGCGGTGCGCCCCCACCAGCCCGAGCGGGCGGGCGGGCAGCAGCCCGGCGGGCAGCGGCCGGACCGGGGGCAGCGTGGTGCGGCCCAGCTCCGGCGCGGTCACCGGGCCGTGCACCAGCAGCCCGTCCGGGCCCGCGACCAGGTGGTCCGGGCGCAGCGCGGCGCCCTGCCCCCAGGTGTCGCGGCGCAGCGCCACGGTCACCGCCCCGGCGGAGGCGGGCAGCAGGTGCACCGGCCCCACGCCCTCCTCCCGCCCGTCGGGCAGCCGGACCGCCATCAGCTCGGCGCCCTCGCCGCCGTCGAGCTCCACGGTGGCCCTGGTGGAGCCCACCTCCCCGATCCTGGGCAGCGCCCGGACCCGCACCGACGGCGTGCCGCCCACCGGGGACACCAGCGCGACCAGCGTCGAGACCAGCAGCGGCGCGCCCAGCAGCACCAGCTCGACCCGGTGCAGCAGCGCGCCGAGCACCACCATGCCCACGCCCAGCCCGACCCCGCGCACCAGCGCGTCGGTGGGGTGCCAGCGCGCCCCCCGGCCCCCGGTGAACGCCTCCCGGACGCGCTCGGCGCGGCTCACCGCCGGGCACCCGCCGGTCCGGGGACCCGGCCCAGCAGCTCGGTGACGACCTCCACCCCCGTCGTGCCCGAGGTCCACGTCTCCGGGCGCAGCGTCAGCCGGTGCGCCAGCGCCGGGACCGCGCACTCCTTGACGTCCTCGGGCAGCACGAAGTCCCGCCCGTCCAGCACCGCCAGCGCCCGCGCCACCAGCACCAGCGCCTGCGCGCCGCGCGGCGACGCGCCGACCTCCACGGCCGGGTGGGCGCGGGTGGCGGAGGCCAGGTCGACGCAGTACCGCAGCACGTCCTGGTCCACCGGCACCTGTTCGACGCCGCGCTGCAGCGCCGCCAGCCCGCCCTCGGCCAGCACCGGCGTCACCTCGGTCTCCTCCCGCTGCCGGGCCAGCCTGCGGCGCAGCACCTCCACCTCCTCCTCCGGCGGCGGGTAGCCGATGTCCAGGCGCAGCAGGAACCGGTCCAGCTGCGCCTCCGGCAGCGGGTAGGTGCCCTCGTACTCGACCGGGTTCGCGGTGGCCAGCACGTGGAACGGGCGCGGCAGCGGGAACGTGCGGCCCTCCACCGTGACCTGGCGCTCCTGCATGGCCTCCAGCAGCGCGGACTGCGTCTTGGGCGGGGTGCGGTTGATCTCGTCGGCCAGCAGCAGACCGGTGAACAGCGGGCCCTGCCGGAAGCTGAACTCGCGTGCGCCGGGGTCGTAGAGGAACGAGCCGGTCACGTCGGCGGGCAGCAGGTCGGGGGTGCACTGCAGGCGGGTGAAGTCCAGCCGCAGCGCTTGGGCCAGGGTGCGCGCCATCAGCGTCTTGCCCAGGCCGGGCACGTCCTCCAGCAGCACGTGCCCGCCCGCCAGCAGGGCGGCCAGCGCCAGCCGCAGGGAGCGCCGCCGCCCCACCACGACGGTGCCGACGGCGGCCAGCACCGCCTCGGCCTCGGCGGCGATGCTCTCGGTGGTCGTCACAGCTCCTCCAGCAGCTCTGCGAGCCTCTTCGGATCGGGCAGGGGCGCTCTCGGGTCGGTCACCAGGCGGTGCAGCTCGGGCCCGAGCAACCGCTCGGCGCGCGGGTCGGCCAGGTCCGGCACGCCGTGCCGCTGGCGCAGCCGGGCCTGGGCGAGCCGCCGAAGCCGGGGGTGCACGCGACTGGCGAAGCGGTCCGGGTCCACGGCTGCCTCGGCCAGCCGGGTGGCCAGCGTGCTGGCCTGCACGTGCACCACACCGCCGGGTTCGACCGGCGGGGGCGACCAGACCACGTCGGTGGCCCTGGGCAGCCGCCCGACCAGCAGCGCCAGCGCGGCGGCGGGCAGGGCGACCAGCGCCGCCCAGTGCGGCGGCGCGCCCGCCCGGTGCAGCGCGAACCCGGTGACCGCGCCCGTCAGCAGCGCCGCGCCGAGCGAGCCGACCCGGCCCAGCAGCGGGGTCACCCGAGGTCCCGCACGATGCGCTCCAGCGCGTCCGCGGCGGTGCGCGCGTCGGCGTCGGTGACCTCGCCGCTGCCGAACCGGGCGCGCTGGTAGACCCGCCGCAGCGCACCCGTGGCCTCGGGGTCCACCCGGTGGCGGGTCAGCAGCCCACCGGTGAACTCGGTCGGCGTCTGGTGCGCCTCGCGCGGCGTCCCCGACGCCGCGGCGGCCCGCTCCAGCGTCAACCAGGCGGCGACCACCGCGTCCCCCGGCGGCCCGCTGTCAGCGGCGCGCAGGTCCGCCAGCGCCCGGCGGGCACCGCGCACCAGCACCTCCGCAGGCGCGGGCGTGTCGTCCGGCGACGACTCCTCGACGACGTGCCCCGCACCGCGCCGCCTGCGCCGCCAAGAGGCGCCCCGCAGGTAGCCGACGAGCAGCCAGAGGAGGGCGGCACCCAGCAGCACCAGCACGAACAGCACCAGGGCGACCAGCGACGCACCCGTCACGCTGCCCTCGACGTCGGTGCTCTCGACGCCCCGCACCGGCGGCTGGGTCCACGTCGGCGCGTCGGCACCCGCCGCGTCGCGGGGCCCGTAGGGCACCGGCGAGGTCCCGCGCGCCGCCAAGGCGACCAGGACCAGCGCGGAGCCCACCACGAGCGCGAGCGCGGGTCGGGACCTCATGCCGTCAGGATGCCCCCTCCCTCCTCCCCCGCGCCCCGTTTCCCCTCAACCCGCGCGAGTCGAACGCTCAGGTACCGCGAGTCGAACGCTCAGAACGACCACGCCCGCCTCCGGTGCCACCCACCTATGGGCGTGTTGGGCATGTCGCCCTCGCAAGTCGCGCGTTCACGCACCCCGACCCGCACTTTCACGCCCCGGACCGCACTTCCCACGCGACGGGTAGTAGTTACCGGCCCTCCCCACTCCGCCGGGTAGTACTTGCCCACGCACCAGAGGGGGGCGCGCGGAGCGGGCCCCGCGAGCGCCGTCCTTGGCGACCCGCCGCGCGGCGGGCACCGCTTTTCAACCTCAACGACGAACTCACCCAACCCGAACGTAGAACTCAGAGGTCCTGAGCGTTCGACTCGCGGGCGAGGGTGGGACGCGGTGCGTCAGAGGCCGGCGGTGGTCTTGGCGGTGCGCAGGACGTCCTCCACCATGGACTGCGTCAGCAGGCCGGTCTGGGTGTTGCGCTGGCTCACGTGGTAGCAGCCGAACACGTGCAGCGGCGGGCCGCCGTCCAGCGCGGGCAGCTCGTACGCCACCCCGTGCCCGAAGACCGGCCGGGGTCGGGGCACCTCCCAGCACGCGGCCAGCACGGGCAGCAGCGCCTGCCAGCCGAACGCCCCCAGCACGACCACCGCCCGCAGCGTCGGCCGCAGCAGCTCCAGTTCGCGCACCAGCCACGGTCGGCAGTTGTCGCGCTCGGCCGGCGTCGGCTTGTTCTGCGGCGGGGCGCACTTGACCGGTGCGGTGATCCGGGTGCCGAACAGCTCAAGGCCGTCGTCCGCGCGCACCGCCGTCGGCTGGGACGCCAGCCCCACGGCGTGCAGCGCGGCGTAGAGCACCTCGCCGGACCGGTCGCCGGTGAACATGCGGCCGGTGCGGTTGGCGCCGTGCGCCGCCGGAGCCAGACCGACCACGGCCAGCGCCGCGTCGGGCGGGCCGAAGCCGGGCACCGGCCGCCCCCAGTACTCCTCGGCGCGGAACGCCGCCCGCTTGACCCGCGCCACCTCCTCGCGCCACGCCACCAGCCTGGGGCACGCGCGGCAGGTGGTCACCCGCCGGTCCAGTTCCTCAAGGCTGCGCACCGCGCCCGCTCCCGACCGTAGAGTTCGACCATGACCGACAAGGACACCGACGCCAAGCCCGAGGACGACAAGGACCTGCCGACCGACGACCTGGTCACCACACAGCACAGCACCACCGTCAAGCGCCGCAAGCTGAACTACACCACCACGACCGGACGGGTGGTGCTGCGGCAGGAGGTGCTGACCGACGGCAAGTTCGACGGGCACCAGCCGAAGGCGGAGGTCTTCCTCACCGCGTACACGCTGGACGGCGCCGACCCGACCAAGCGGCCCGTCACGTTCGCCTTCAACGGCGGCCCCGGCTCGTCGAGCGTGTGGCTGCACCTGGGCCTGTTCGGGCCGCGCCGGGTGGTCTCCGGCGACGTCGGCGACCTGGTGCCGCCGCCGTACGAGCTGGTGGACAACGCCGAGACGCTGCTCGCGCACAGCGACCTGGTCTTCATCGACCCGGTCTCCACCGGCTACTCCCGCGCGGTGAAGGGCGAGAAGCCCGGCGAGTACCACGGGTTCAAGGGCGACATCGAGTCCGTCGGCGAGGTGATCCGGCTGTGGACCTCGCGCAACGGCCGGTGGATGTCGCCGAAGTTCCTCGCGGGCGAGTCCTACGGCACCACTCGCGCGGCGGCGCTGGCCGAGCACCTGCAGACCCGGTACGGCATGTACCTCAACGGCCTGGTGCTCATCTCGTCCGTGCTGGACTTCGCGACGCTGGACTTCAACGAGGGCAACGACCTCCCGCACACCCTGTTCCTGCCGACCTACGCCGCCATCGCGCACTACCACGGCCTGCACGGCGACCGGCCGCTGGCGGAGGTGCTGGCCGAGGCCGAGGAGTTCGCCTCGCGGGACTACCCGTGGGCGCTGGCGCGCGGGCACCGGCTGTCCACCGAGGAGCGCGCGGACGCGGTGGCCCGCCTGGCCGCCCTGACCGGCTTGTCCGAGGACTACGTGGACCGGGTGGACCTGCGGATCGAGCACGTGCGGTTCTTCACCGAGCTGCTGCGCTCGCAGCGCAAGGTGGTGGGCAGGTTGGACGCCCGCTTCACCGGTTGGGACGCCGACTACGGCCGCGAGCTGTTCAGCGAGGACCCGTCGTACTCGGCGATCCTCGGCCCGTACACGGCGGCGCTGAACCACTACGTGCGCACCGAGCTGGGGTACTCCAACGACCTGCCGTACGAGATCATCTCGCGGTCGGTGCACCCGTGGTCGTTCAAGGAGTTCGAGGGCGCGCACGTGACCGTCGCGGGCAAGCTCGCGGCGGCGATGCGGGCGAACCCGCACCTGCGGGTGCACGTCGCCTTCGGCTACCACGACGGCGCGACGCCGTACTACGCGGCCGAGCACGTGTTGGCGCACCTGCAGATCCCGAAGGAGCTGCACGACAACATCGAGTCGGCCTACTACCCGGCGGGACACATGATGTACGTGCACGAGCCGTCGCGGGTGCAGCAGTCGAAAGACATTGCCGCTTTCGTCCAGTCGGCATCGAACCGCTAGCGCGTCCACGCACGACCGCCGCGGCGACCCCCGGCTTCTCCTGCGAGAGCGCCGGGGGCCGCCGCACTCGCGTCAGTCCTTCAGGCGGGCGACGAACGCCGCCCACCGCGCGCGCGGAACCACGATCGGCCCGGACTCGCGGTGCTTGGTGTCCCACACACCGACGACGGACGGTCCGTGAGCCACCTCGACGCAGGTGTTCGCGCCGTCGCTGAAACTGCTGGTCCTGCGTTCGCTCCAAGGGATGTTGGCGGTCATGCCCCCTCCGTTACCCGAGTTGCCGGATGCGCCCGCTCACGATCGTCGCAGACTCATCGGGTGCGCAGGCCATCGTCCACAGCCGCTCGAAGCGAGTTTGGTAGACCGCGATCTCCGCGGGCTCGTGGAGGTACGTCGCAGTGGTGGCGCCGTCGATGTAGACGCGGTGGACCTCCGGGTCCCGCACCCGGAGCACCGTGAACCCGACGCCCACCATGGGGTGCAAGCCCAGGCTGAAGGGCAGGACGCGGACTTCCACCGTCGGCCATGTCCCCGCCTCCAGCAGATGCTCCAGTTGCTCCGCGGCGGCGCGGTGATCGGCGGGCAGTCGGTGCAGGGCGGCTTCACCGAGCACCACCCTGACCCGCGGCGCGCCCTGTCCGGTCAACACCTGCCCGCGCGTCAGCCGGTCGGCGACGCGCTGGTCGAGGTCCTCGGTCGTGCTCTGCCCCAGCAGATCGCGGGCGTAGCCCGGCGCTTGGAGCACGGCGGGGATCAGTTCGGCGTCGTGGTAATCGATCTCGTGGGCGGCTTGCTCCAGCAGTACGAACGACTGCGCCCAGTCCGGGACGTGCGGCATCCTCGCGCGCTTGCGCGCTCTGCTCGCGAGGTCGACCAGGGCGGTCAGCTCGTCGCCCTTGACGCCGTAGAGCTCGGCGAGCCGGTGGGTTTCGGCGATGGTCGGCACGCGCTGACCGAGTTCGACTCGGGACACCTTGCCCACGTGCCAGCGGAGCACGGGATCGGTCTCGACTTGCTGGGTCCTCAGGCAGGCCCGCTCGCGGTACGCCCGTAGACGCTGCCCCAATTCGACGCGCAGCGGGTTCGCGACGGCCAACTGTCCTCCTCTGCCGAGAGCGTCTCGGCGTCCATCCTGCCCGGCTCGGGCGGGCGCACCGAATCACCCCATCAGTGAATCGCCAACTGACGATCGTCAGTTATACGGTGCGTAAGCGTCACTCCAGTCCGTTCCCGACGGATGCGCCCGAGGGTGACGCCCAGGGCGGCGGACCAACCCCGACTGGTCCGCCGCCCGGTTCGGGAAATCGGGCACAGCGGCGTCCCAAGACACGGAGGTGCAAGGTGAGCGGTGCGTTCTGGGTGCTTCTCGTGATCGGCGCCGCCACGGGTGTCGCCGTGGCCTCGGTGATCGTTCCCCTTCTGCTGGCCCGCAGGCGCAGGACGCGGATGTACGCCGAACTCCGCGAGGAGATCGAGCGCCTGCGGACCCTCCGACAGCCCGTCCACGCCGTCTCCTCGGACGGGCACGCCGAGGCAGGGGCATCCCCACGTGCCTCCGACGCCCCTGTCTCGGCCCCACCCGAGCCGCCTCGGCGCACCGTGCGCATCGAGCTGGCCGGTGGCAAGCACCGACCGGAGAACGTGGCCGCACGCGTCTGGCTCGCGAGCGCCGCGTGACGGCACCCCTGGGGCAGGCGACCACCAACCGCTACGGCACGACGGAGCGCTCCTCGGCGAAGTGGCAGGCGCTGGGGTGGTCGAAGGGGAGCCCGCGCTCGACGAGCGCGGGTTCTTCGGTGGCGCACACGTCCTGGGCCTTCCAGCAGCGGGTGCGGAAGCGGCAGCCGGACGGCGGGTCGATCGGGGAGGGCACGTCGCCGGTCAGCCGGATCACGTCCCGCTGCCCGCGCAGCGCGGGGTCGGCCACCGGCACCGCCGACAGCAGCGCCTGCGTGTACGGGTGCGTGGGGTGCTCGTAGATCTGCTCCTCGGTGCCGATCTCCACGATCTTGCCCAGGTACATCACCGCGACCCGGTCGGACAGGTGCCGCACCACCGACAGGTCGTGCGCGATGAACACGTACGCCAGCCCGAACTCCGACTGCAGCTCCCCCAGCAGGTTCATCACCTGCGCCTGGATGGAGACGTCCAGCGCGGACACCGGTTCGTCGCACACGATCACCTTGGGCCGCAGCGCCAACGCGCGCGCGATGCCGATGCGCTGCCGCTGCCCGCCGGAGAACTGGTGCGGGTACCGGTTGATGTGCTCGGGGTTGAGCCCCACCACGTCGAGCAGTTCCCGCACCCGCCCGGCGCGCGAGCCGCGCGGCGCGACTTCCGGGTGGATCTCGAACGGTTCGCCGACGATGTCGCCGACGGTCATCCGGGGGTTGAGCGAGGTGTACGGGTCCTGGAGCACGATCTGCATGTTCCGCCGCAGTTCGCGCAGCTCCGCGCCGCGCATCGGGAACATGGGCCTGCCCTCGAAGTACGCCTCGCCCGACGTGGGCGGCTCCAGCCGCATCAGCACCTGGGCCAGTGTGGACTTGCCGCACCCGGATTCGCCCACCACGCCGAGGGTTTCCCCCGCGCCCAGGGTGAACGACACGCCGTCGACCGCGCGCACGCGCCCGATGGTGCGCTTGAACAGCACACCCCGCGTCACCGGGAAGTGCTTGACCAGGTCGCGGACCTCCAGCACGGGTTCAGCCACGGGTTCAGCCACGGCCGACCACCTCCAGTGCGAAGTGGCACGCGCTGGTGCGCCCGGACCCCAGCGGCACCTGCGGTGGCACTTCCAGCGAGCACACCTGCTCCGCGCGCGGGCAGCGCGGGTGGAACGGGCACCCCGGCGGGATGCGCAGCAGGCTGGGCGGCAGGCCCTTGATCGTCTCCAGCTTGGTTCCCTTGGACTCCAGGTGCGGCAGGGACCGCAGCAGCGCCTCGGTGTAGGGGTGGCCGGGCGCGCGGAACAGCGACAGCGCGTCGGAGTGCTCGACGATGCGCCCCGCGTACATCACCGCGATGCGGTCCGCGACCTCGGCCACCACGCCCAGGTCGTGGGTGATCAGCACCAGCGCCATCCGCCGCTCGCGCTGCAGCTCCGCCAGCAGGTCCATGATCTGGGCCTGCACGGTGACGTCCAGCGCGGTGGTCGGCTCGTCGGCGATGAGCACCTCGGGGTCCAGCGCCAGCGACATCGCGATCATCGCGCGCTGCCGCATCCCGCCGGAGAACTGGTGCGGGTAGTCGCGGACCCGTTGCGCGGCGTGCGGGATGCGCACCAGGTCCAGCAGCTCCACGGCCCGCTTGCGCGCGTCGCGCCTGCTCATGCCGCGGCGCAGGCGCAGCTGCTCCTCGATCTGGAAGCCGACGGTGAACACCGGGTTCAGCGCCGACAGCGCGTCCTGGAAGATCATCGCGATGCCCTCGGCGCGGACCTCGCGGCGGCGCTGCGGGGTGGCGGTCAGCAGCTCCTCGCCGCGGAAGCGCACCGAGCCGCCGGTGACGAAGGCCGGTGGCGTGTCGAGGATGCCCATCACCGCCTGCGCGGTGACGCTCTTGCCCGACCCGGACTCGCCCAGCACGGCCAGCGTCTCCCCGGCCTGGACGTGGTAGGTCACGCCGTTGAGCACGTGCGCCACCCCGTCACGGGTGCGGAACTCCACGTGGAGGTCCTCGACCTCCAGCAAGGCGGTCATGCGGTCCTGCCCTCCTAGCGGAGCTTGGGGTCGAGGGCCTCGCGCACCGCGTCGCCCAGCATCACGAACGCGAGCACGGTGGCGGTGAGGAAGCCGGCGGGGAACAGCAGGGCGTGCGGGGCCACCCGGATGTAGTCCTTGGCGGCGCTGATCATCACGCCCCAGGACACCACCGGCGGGCGCAGCCCGATGCCCAGGTAGGACAGCGTCGCCTCGGCGCCGACGAACGCGCCCAGCGCGATGGTGGAGTAGACCAGCACCGGGGCGACGCAGTTGGGCAGCAGGTGCTTGGTGATGATGCGCCCGGTGCCCGCGCCCAGCGAGCGGGCCGCCTTGACGTAGTCCTGTTGCTTGGCCGCGATGGCGGTGGACCGCATGATGCGCATGGACACCGGCCACGACAGCACCGAGATCGACAGCACCACCTGCGCCACGATCCGCGCCGCGCCCGCGCCGCCGCCCGCGTTGAGCGTGGTCAGGATGACGATCGCGCCCAGCACGAACGGCACGCCCACGAAGATGTCGGCGATGCGCGAGACCACCGCGTCCAGCCAGCCGCCGTAGAACCCGGCCAGCAGCCCCAGCGACGCGCCGAACAGCACCACGCCCACCGTGGCCAGCAGGCCGACCACGATCGTCGCCCGCGCGCCGTGGATGACCCGCGCGTAGATGTCGTAGCCCTGGTTGTCGTATCCGAACCAGGCCGCCGCCGAGGGGCCCTGGCGGCTGCGGGACAGCTGCGCCAGGGTGGGGTCTGCGGAGGTGAACAGCTGCGGCACCGCGGCCATCAGCACCACCAGCAGGATCAGCGCCACCGACACCCAGAACAGCGGTCGCCCGCGCAGCTCCCGCCAGGCGTCGTCGAACAGGCCGCGCGGCTTGTCGGCGTCCCCGCCGCCCGCCCCGCCCACCGGGCCGCCCGCCGGGCCGCCCACCGCGGTCAGTCCGCCTGCCGCCACCGCGTCAGTCATAGCGAATCCTCGGGTCGAGCACGGCGTAGAGCAGGTCCACCAGCAGCGTCATCAGCAGGTAGACCAGCACCAGTACGGTGACCAGCCCGGTCACCATCGCGCCGTCCTTGGTCAGGATCGAGCGGAACACCAGGCCGCCGATGCCGGGCACGTTGAAGATGCCCTCGGTGATGATGGCCCCGCCCAGGAACGCGCCCAGGTCGGTGCCCAGGAACGTGATCACCGGGATCAGCGAGTTGCGCAGCAGGTGCACGCCGATCACCCGGTTGGTCGGCAGCCCCTTGGCCAGCGCGGTGCGCACGTAGTCCGCGCGCCGGTTCTCCGCGATGCCCGCCCTGGTCAGCCGGGTCACGTAGGCCATGGACAGGCTGGCCAGCACGAAACCGGGCACGATCAGGTTGCCGAAGGTGGGCGTGCTGACCGTCGGCGAGATCCAGCCCAGCTGCAGGCCGAACACCAGCTGCACCACGTACCCGGTGACGAACACCGGGATGGAGATGAGGAACAGCGTGGACACCAGCACCAGGCTGTCCAGGAACCCCCGGTTGCGCAGCCCGCTGACCACGCCCGCGGTGATCCCGATGACCGCCTCGACCAGCAGCGCCACCAGCGCCAGCCGCAGCGTCACCGGGAAGGTGGCCGCGATCCGCTCGCCGACCTGCAACCCGGCCGAGGTCTGCCCGAAGTCGCCCTGCACCAGGTTGAGCAGGTACTTGCCGTACTGGACGACCAGCGGGTCGTCCAGGTTGAACTTCTCGCGCATCGCGGCCACGTACGACTCGGGGCAGTCCCGCTCGCCGCACTTGCCCTCGAACGGGTCGCCGGGCACCGCCCACACCAGCGCGTAGATCAGGAACGTGGTCCCCAGGAACACCGGGACCATCTGCAACAGCCTGCGCAGCACGTACCGCCCCACGGGCGCCACTCCCCTCAAGCGGCCCGGCCCGCCCGCACGGGTGCGGACGGGCCGGGCGCCGGTGTTCAGCCCACTTCGACGCTGGGGACGTCCAGCGTGCGGAACGGGTCGAGGTTGGCCACCTTGAGGCGGTTGGACTTGCCCGCGATGGTGTTCTGCGTCCACAGCGGGATCGACGGCATGTCCTGGGCCACGATCCGCTCCGCCTCCAGGTACAGCTTGATCGCCTCGTCCTCGCTGGTGGCCTTGTCGGCCTCGGCGATCTTGGCGTCGAACGCCGGGTTGGAGTACAGGCCGTCGTTGGACGACGCGCCGGTGCGGAACAGCGGGCTGAGCCAGTTCTGGATGGACGGGTAGTCGGCGATCCAGCCCGACCGGTACATGCCGGTCATCTCGTGCGCGTTCACCTTCTGCCGGAACTCGCCGAAGCTGGTGGAGGGCACGAACCTGGTCTCGACGCCGAGGGTGTTCTTGATGCTGTTGGCCACCGCCTCGGCCCACTCCTGGTGCCCGCCGTCGGTGTTGGACAGCAGCAGGATCTCCCCGGTGTAGCCGGACTTCTGGAACGACTCCTTGGCCTTGGCCGGGTTGTAGGTGCAGTACTCGCCGCACTGGCCGGGCGTGTAGCCCTTCATCAGCGGGTGCACCCAGCCGTCGGCGGGCTTGCGGGTGCCCTCGAAGATCCGCTGGGTGATCTCCTCGCGGTTGATCGCCATGGAGATCGCCCGGCGCAGGTCCACGTTGTCGTAGGGCTTGAGGTAGAACGGGAACGCGATGGTCTGGTTGTTCAGCGTCTCCCGCTGCACCACCCGGTCGCCGAGGTCGGACTCGTACTTCTTGCCCGCCAGCGCGTTGGGCGGCAGCTCCTCCAGGAAGTCCAGGTTGTTGGCCACCAGGTCGGCGTAGGCGGACTCGCGGCTCTGGTAGACCTTCAGCGTCAGGTCCTTGAAGGTCGCCTTGTCGCTGCCCTGGTAGTCGTCGTAGCGGGTCAGCTTGATCTCCGCGCCGGGCTGCCGGGAGACGAACTTGAACGGCCCGTTGCCGATGGGCGCGGCCTCGAAGGCCGCCCGGTCCTTGAAGAACGCCTCCGGCAGCGGCGCGAACACCTCGTAGCCGACGGTCACCGGGAACACCGAGAACGCCTCGGACAGCGTGATGGTGAAGGTGTGGTCGTCGACGACCACCAGACCGGACATCGCGTCGGTGGTCGGGGTGGGCGCCTTCTCCGGGCCGTCGGGGCCGTCCGGGTCGGCCGGGTGGACGTCCTGGTAGCCCTGGATCTGCGAGAAGAAGGTGGCGCCCTGGGTGGCGTTGGGGCCGTAGGCGGTCCAGTTCCAGGCGTCCACGAAGCTCTTCGCGGTCACCGGGCTGCCGTCGTGGAACTTCCAGCCCTGCTTGAGCTTGACGGTGAACACCTTGGAGTCGGTGGTCTCGATGGACTCGGCCATCGCGTTGGCGGGCTGGGCGTCCTCGCCGCGGTACTCGACCAGGCCGGTGAACAGCGGGTCGAGCACCCGGCTGCCACCGGTCTCGGTGGTGTTGCCGGGCACCAGCGGGTTCTCCGGCTCGGTGTTGAAGATGGTGATGCCCGCGTCGGCGGAACCGGTGGTCTCGGCGGCCCCGCAGCCTGCCGCGACCAGAGCGACCCCCGTGGCGGCGGCGACCAGGCGTGCGCGCATACGTCCTCCCCACTGTCTCGACTCGACCGGCGGTAGCCGAGGAGAGCCGACTGCATCCGCAGCGTGGTGGGGACGCTAACCCCCGTGTGGTCGGTGCCACACGGGGTAGCGATTACAAGCTCGTCACGATCGATCCCAGTTGACATTCACCGTGACAGGGAAAACGCGATGCCGTCGAGGATGTCGTGCTCGCTGGCGACCAGCTCGGTGACGCCCGCGTGCTCGGCCAGGTGCTCGGCGATGGTGCGCACGACCAGCGCGCCGCCGGTGATCACGTCCACCCGGCCGGGGTGCATGGGGCCCAGCGCGGCCCGCTCGTCGTGGCTCATGGTCAGCAGCCGGGAGGTGGTCTCGCGGATCTGGTCGACGCTCAGCCGGGCGAGGTGGATCTCGTCCGGCTCGTACCGGGGCAGGTCCTTGGCCAGCGCCACCAGCGTGGTGACGGTGCCCGCCACGCCGATCCAGGTGCGGGCCTTGGCCACCGGCACGTGCTCGAAGGCGGCCTTGAGGGTGTCCGAGGCCACCGCCACCGCGTGCTCCACCTGCGCGGGCGTGGGCGGGTCGTCGGGCAGGCAGCGCTCGGTGAGCCGGACGCAGCCCACGTCCACCGACTTGGCGGCCTCCACGGCCCCCCGCACCCCGTCCCAGGCGCCCAGCACCAGCTCGGTCGAGCCGCCGCCCACGTCGGAGACCAGGAACGGCCCCTCCTCGGGGGCCAGGTCGGAGACCGCGCCGGTGAACGACAGCCGGGCCTCCTCGTCGCCGGTGATCACCTCGGCCTCGACGCCGAGCACCTCGCGGGTCATGGCGAAGAACTCGTCGCGGTTGGCGGCGTCCCTGGTCGCCGAGGTGGCGACCATGCGCACCCGCTCCGCGCCCCTGCGCCGCAGCACGGCGGTGTAGTCGACCAGGGCCTCCCTGGTGCGCCGCAGCGCCTCCTGGCCGAGCACGCCGGTGGCGTCCACGCCCTGGCCGAGCCGGACCACGCGCATCTCGCGGTGGACGTCGCGCAGCCAGCGCGACCCGTCGTCCGCCGCGGTCACATCGGCCACCAGCAGGCGGATCGAGTTCGTCCCGCAGTCGATCGCCGCCACCCTCGCCATCTCGTCTCCGTCCTCTTGGCGCTGGTGGGAACGGTAGACGACGGCGCGCGCCCGGCTGGACCGGCTAGACCGGCTTCAGCGAGGACACCGCGGCCGGGAACGCGACCTGGGACGTGGCCGCCGGGGTGTCCGCGGCCGTGGTCGTGGTCGTGGTGGTCGTCGTCTCACAACCCGACGGCGTCGTCGTCGTGGTGGTCGTGGTCGACGTGGTGGTCGTGGTGGTGGTCGTAGTCGTCGGCGTGGGCGGGCACGTGTCCGTGGTCGTCGTAGTCGTGGTCGTGGTGCCGTCGGACGACGTCGTGGTGGTGGTCGTGCTGCCGTCGGACGACGTCGTCGTGGTCGTGGTGCTGCCGTCGGGCGACGTCGTGGTGGTCGTGGTCGGCGAACCGGGGTTCGAGCTGCCGGGGTTGCCGGGGGTGCCCTGCTGCGGGTTCGTGCCGGGGTTATTCGTGCCAGGGTTGTTCGTGCCCGAGTTGCCCGGCCGCGACGAGCTGCCGCCGGGGTTGACGTTCAGCGGGGTGAAGTCGTCGTCCGAACCGGGCAGGCTCGGCAGCGGCGTCACGCCGTCCGCGTAGGCGTCCGCCCAGTACAGGACCGTGCGCACGTACTCGTCGGAGTGGTTGTAGCGGAACACCGACCGGGCGCGCTGGGCCGGGTCGCTCAGGTCCGAGTTGTAGGCGCACAGGTAGTTGCCCGCGCCGACGGTCGCGTCGTAGATGTTGTTCGGGTTGCTCTGGCCGTCGTTGTTGCCGTCCGCCGCGTAGCCCGCCCAGGTGGAGGGGATGAACTGCATCGGCCCGACCGCGCGGTCCCACGTCGTGTCGTAGTCGTACCGGCCGTCGTCGGTGTCGGAGATGGCCGCCATGCCGGGACCGCCGTTGAGCACCGGGCCCAGGATCGGGTTGATCGTGTTGCCCCTGGCGTCGACCCGACCGCCGCGCGCGTGGCCGGACTCGATCCGGCCGATGCCCGCCAGCAGCGACCAGTGCAGGTTGCAGTTCGGCGTGGTCCGCTCCAGCCGGTCCGCGGCGCGCATGTAGGCGTCCAGCATCACGCCGGGCAGGCCCAGCGGGCCGCTGGTGGCACCGCCGCGCAGCTGACCGGGCGACAGGTCGTCGCCGAACCCCGACGGGTCGTCCGCCTCGGCCAGCAGCGCGGCGCTGAGCTCGTCGGTCTCCGGCAGCCTGCCGGTCGCGCCCAGCGCGCCGTCCTCCTGCTGCGCCAGCGCGGCCAGCACGTCACCGGGGGTGGGCGGAACCACCTCGATGCCGCTGCGGCCCGCCACGTTGACCCAGTCCGGGCCCGCCGCGCCGTGCAGCAGCGCGGGCACCAGCATCGCGCACGTCGCGGTCGCCGCTATGCCCCACTGCCGTGGCGTCATGGTGCCCGGATTCACTCTCCGCTTGCGTCCCCGTCGCTTCGGCACAGCCGCGAACTCCCCATCGTGTCGCTCCCCGACCACGATCCAGCGTGCCCCATACGACTCACGCTGTCACGGCCGGGGGAGGCATTGTGTCCCGGACACTGCCCTCAGGGGTCAGTTTTTCACCGTTTCAGTTTTTCACCGTTGCCGCGCAGTCGCCGCTGGGCCACCACTCGGCCAGCGCGTCCAGCGCCTCGTCGCCGAAGGGGTTCACGCCCCGCCCCACCGCCAGCGCGTGCGCGACGTGCACGTGCAGGCACTTCACCCTGCCCGGCATCCCCCCGGCGGTGACCTTCGTGCCCAGCGGCTCGATCGCGTCCCGCTCGGCCAGGTACGACTCGTGCGCCCGCAGGTAGGCCGCGGCCAGCTCCTCGTCCACGGCCAGCCGCTCGGTCATCTCCTTCATCAGACCGGCGCTCTCCAGCCTGCTGACCAGGGAGTTCAGCCTGGGGCAGGTCAGGTAGTACAGGGTCGGGAAGGGAGTGCCGTCCTCCAGCCGGGGGCTGGTCTGCACCACCGCCGGGTGGCCGCTGGGGCAGCGCGCCGCCACGGCCCTCATGCCGCGCGGCGGACGCCCCAACTGCCGCGCGACCACCTCCCGGTCGTCCTCGCTCACTTCGCCGCCACCGAGTCCCACAGCTGCTGGTACCACGCCTTGTCCTCGGCCGGCTCGCTGGCCGGCCTCTCCTGTTCCAGTTCGCGCTCCGCGTCTCCGGGGAGCTGCACGACGTACGGGGTCTCGCCGGGCCGCACGTAGTGCAGCCGCCTGCGGGCCTCCGCCTCCACCTGCGCCGGGTCGGTCAGCTGCTGCTTGCGCTGCTCCAGCTCGGCGACCTCGGCCCGCAGCGTCTCCTGCGACGCGGTCACCTCGCGCAGCTCCTCGCGCTGCGCCAGGTAGGTCCGCAGCGGCACCGCGATGCTCAGCGCCAGCGCGCACACCACCATGGCCAGCAGCGCCGCCCGGCGGGTGCCGCTCATCCCGAACGCGCCGCCGGTGCCCGCGCCCGCCCTGGTCCGCGCCCTGCTCTGGGGCCTGGACTGGGGCCTGGACCGAGGTCTGCCCTGGGGCCCGGCCTGGGCACGCGCCCTGGCCTGGCCCTTGGCCTCCGGCTTCGGCGGCGGTTTGGGCTGCGACTTGGACTGCGACTTCGCCTGGGCCTTCGGCGGCGGTGCGGGCTGGGTGGCCTTCTGCGACTTCGGCTGGGCTTTCGGTTGAGCCTTCGGCTGGGCCTTGGCAGAACGGCGGTCCCGGCGCGCGTCGCTGGACGCGCGCCGGGACCGCCGTTCCCGTGGAGCCATCAGCTCTCCGGCGTGTACCGCGGGAAGGCCAGGTCGCCCGCGTAGCGCGCGGCGTCGCCCAGGGCCTCCTCGATGCGCAGGAGCTGGTTGTACTTCGCGGTGCGCTCACCGCGGGCGGGCGCGCCGGTCTTGATCTGGCCCGCGCCGGTGGCCACGGCCAGGTCGGCGATCGTGGTGTCCTCGGTCTCGCCGGAGCGGTGGGACATCATCGACTTGTAGCCGTAGGAGGTGGCCAGCGCGACCGCGTCCAGCGTCTCCGACAGCGTGCCGATCTGGTTGACCTTCACCAGCAGCGCGTTGGCCGCCCGGCGGGAGATGCCCTCCTCCAGCCGCTCCGGGTTGGTGACGAACAGGTCGTCGCCGACGATCTGGACCTTCTCGCCCAGCTCGGCGGTCAGCTGCACCCAGCCGTCCCAGTCGTCCTCCGACAGCGGGTCCTCGATGGAGACCAGCGGGTAGGAGTTGACCAGCTCGGTGTAGTAGCCGGTCATCTGCTCGGCGCTGCGCTTGGTCTTCTCGAAGGTGTAGGCGCCGTCGCCGAAGAACTCGGTCGCCGCCACGTCCAGCGCCAGCGCGATGTCGCGGCCCGGCGTGTACCCGGCCTTCTCGATCGCCTGCAGGATCAGGTCCAGCGCGTCCCGGTTGCTCGACAACGCGGGCGCGAAACCGCCCTCGTCGCCGAGGCCGGTGGCCAGGCCCTTGCTCTTGAGCACCGACTTCAGCGCGTGGTAGACCTCCGCGCCCCAGCGCAGCGCCTCGCGGAAGGACTCCGCGCCGATCGGCGCGATCATGAACTCCTGGATGTCCACGTCGGTGTCGGCGTGCGCGCCACCGTTGAGGATGTTCAGCATCGGCACCGGCAGCACGTGCGCGTTCGGGCCGCCCACGTAGCGGAACAGCTCAAGGCCGCTGGAGGCCGCGGCGGCCTTGGCCACCGCCAGCGACACGCCCAGGATGGCGTTGGCGCCCAGCCGCGACTTGTCCGGCGTGCCGTCCAGGTCGACCAGCTTCTGGTCCACCACGCGCTGCTCGACCGCCTCGATGCCGACCAGCTCGGGGCCGATCTCGTCGAGCACCGCGGTCACCGCGCGCTCCACACCCTTGCCCAGGTAGCGCTTGGCGTCGCCGTCGCGCAGCTCGACCGCCTCGTGCTCACCGGTCGAAGCCCCGGAGGGGACCGCGGCGCGCTCCAGCGTGCCGTCGTCCAGCGCCACCTCCACCTCGACGGTGGGGTTGCCTCGCGAGTCCAGGATCTCGCGGGCGCCAACCTGCTCGATGACCGCCACGTGCGCTCCCTCGTCAGACCATCTCTGTATCGGTGACGAGACTAGTTGGTGACTTCTGCGCTCCGCCGCCGCACTGGCAGACTTCCGGTGTGTCGGTCCACGTGCGAACGGGTGGCGAAGGTCCCGCGCTGGTGCTGCTGCACGGGCTGGGGGCGACCGGCGAGGTGTGGCGGGAGGTGGTGCCCCGCTGGCCCGGTTCCTGGATCGTTCCCGATCTCCCAGGTCACGGCCGGTCCGACCCGTTGACCAGGTACTCGTTCGGCGCGCTCGCGGCGGCCGTGGCCCCGGCGATCCCGGCCGGACCGGTGGCGGTGCTGGGGCACTCGCTGGGCGGGGTGGTCGCGCTGGCGCTGGCCAGCGGGTGGTTCGGGGTGGAGGTGCGCGCGGTCGCCGGGCTGGGCGTCAAGCTGCTGTGGACGCCCGAGGAGCTGGCCAAGGCCGCCGAGGTCGCGCGCAGGCCCCCGAAGGTGTTCGACTCCCGCGAGGACGCCGAGGCGTGGGCGTCCCGACTGGCCGGGGTGCCGCTGTCCGAAGGCGTCACCGGCGCTGACGGCGGGCTCGGCGGCGGGCCCGGCGGGTGGCGGGCCGCGCTGGACCCGGCGGCGTTCGCGGTCGGCGCGCCGGACGTGCCGGGGCTGCTGGCGGTCAGCAAGGCCGACCCGACGGTGCTGGCGGCGGGAGCCGACGACCACATGTGCCCACCCGCTGATCTGCTCGCCGCCGACCCGAACGGGCTGGTGCTGCCCGGTGTCGGGCACAACGCGCACGTGGAAGCGCCTTCGGCGCTCGACCCGGTGCTGGAGCTGCTGAGGTGAACATCCCGTCATCCGGTCGGCAGTCGAAGGTGGGCCGGTCGCGCGGGTAGCGTTGATCGGACCATGAGCGACAGCACCTTCGACGCCTTCCGCCGAGCGGAGGCCCTGCTGGCGGACCGCCGTCCGCTGGAGGCCCTGCGCGAGCTGAAGGCCGTGCTCGACGCGGCGCCGGACCAGCGCAGCGTGCAGCTGCTGGCCGGGCGGGCCTACCTGGGCTCCGCCCAGCTCAAGCGCGCCGAGGAGGCGTTCCGCAAGGTGCTGGAGCTGGACCCCAGCGACTACTACGCGCGGTTCGCGCTGGGCCGGACGCTGCAGCGGCAGAGCAGGCTGCCGGAGGCGCTGGCGCAACTGCGGATGGCCGCGGCGATGAACCCGACCCCGGAGTACCAGGAAGCCCTGGGCGAGGTCAGCGCCCGCCTCGCCGTGGAACGCGACCGCTGACCCCACGAGCCGCGCGGCAGGTCGCCGAGGATGGCGGGTCGCGCCGCTGCGCGCGCCCCTCTGGTGCGTGGGCAAGTACTACCCGACGGGGTTAAGTGGGCCGGTAACTACTACCCGAGGGGCGCGGAAGCGGGCGCGGGCTGGGGCGCGAGAAGCGCGTGTCAGGGCGCGAAAGCGCGGGTCGGGGTGCGCGAATGTTGAATTCGGGGGTTCTGAGCGTTCGACTCGCGGGGGGCGACACGCCCAACACGCCCATAGGTGGGTGACACCGGGAGCGGGCGTGTGCGGTCTGAAGGTTGAACTCGCGGGGTCAGGGGGTGCTGGCTCGGGCGTAGGCGTCGGCACCGCTGAAGACGTTCTGGCCGTACTCGACGGACTGGTTGTAGGTCAGCACGGCCGCCCACCAGCCTTCGCCGGTGGCCAGGTCGCGGTTGCCCGAGCACAGGTAGCGGGCGGCGGCCAGGGCGGCGTCGTCGATGTTCTGCGGGTCCGGGGAGTTGCCGTCGCCGTTGGCGCGCACCGCGTACCTGGCCCACGTGGTGGGGATGAACTGCATCGGCCCCACAGCGCGGTCCCACTGCGTGTCGCCGTCCAGGGTGCCGCCGTCGCTGTCGGGGATGGCCTTGACGCCCGGTCTGCCGTCCAGCGGGATGCCGATGATCGGATCGGACGGCCTGCCGTCCTCGCCCAGCCGGAGACCGCCGATGGTGCCGTGGTGCGACTCGACGCGGCCGATGCCCGCCAGGGTGGCCCACGAGATCCGGCACGCCGGGCTCTGCGCCCTCATCAGCAGGTCCGCCATGGCGTACGCGCGCAGCGCCCGCACCGGGATGTCCGTCTTCTCCGCCATCTGCCGCGCCCACGCCTCCAGGGGTTCGACGCCCGCGCTCTGCTGGGCGGGCGAGGCCTGGGGCTGCTGGGAGGTGGGCACCTGGCCGCCCTGCTCCGGCGCCTGGGAGCCGGGCTCGACCTGTTGGAACGGCACCGGGAACGGCGGGTCGGCGAACTGCGGGGACCTGCGGTCGAACCTGCTCAGGGCCCATGCCCCGCCCGCGACCACGGCGAGCAGGAGCAGCACGAGCAGCAGGCGGCCCAGGAGGTTGCCGACGCGACCCCTGGCCGGACGGCGGGTTTCGACCTCGGACGGCGGCGAGACGACCACCATCCCAGGCTACGTCGTAGTTGAAGCTTTTTCGGGTGGTGCGGTTACGGCGAAGGCCGGAAAACGGCGTGCTCCACCAGGTCGTCGTCCTGGTCGAACCGGGCGAACCCGGCGGTGCGGAACCGGCCGCGCAACCACTCCAGCAACGTCGTGACCAGGCCGTGCGGCAGCGGCGGACCCTGCTCGGCGTGCCGGGGCCAGACCACCAGCGGCCAGCTCTCCGGGTCGTCACCCCCGGTCAGGTACGCCAGCACGTCGCCGTCGATCGAGTGCGCGATCGGCAGGAACGCGCCCAGCGGGTAGAACTCCGGGTGCGCGTCGCGCAGTTCGCGGTAGGTGCGGCGGACGCCCGCCACGTGCGCGAGCAGGCCGTCCTCGGCCAGCGGGGCCGGGAACAGCCAGTGCCCCGCCCACGAACCCGCCCCGTAGCGCCGCATCAGCGCCACGAATTCGGCGGGCAGCGCGGTGCCCAGTTCGGCCGCCAGCCAGTCCCACGTGCCACCGCCCAGGTTCGGCCGCTCCGGCGGCACGACCAGGGCGCACAGCGCCGCCAGGCCGCTGCCCCGCACCAGCGCGGCCCGGCGGGCCTCGGGCACCTCGGGCTCGGGCGGGGGCGGAGTCCACGGCGAGGCGCCGACCAGGAACGCGGTGCGCCGGGCGGTCGCGGGCAGCGGGCCGAGGTCGCGTCCGCTGGGCAGCGGCAGCCCCTCGGCCACGGCCAGGGTCAGCGCGGCGGTCACCGGCAGACCGTAGTCGTACCAGGGGTCGACGCCGCGCTCGGCGGCATCCATCTCGAACACCACCACCGGCCACCGGTCCGGGTCCGCCGAGGCCGTGGTGTCCCAGAACAGGTAGCTCGACGCGCGGGTGACGCCCCACGCCAGCAGGCCGTCCGGCACGGCGAACCCCGCGTCGCGGGAGCTGACCCGGCACACCCGGTGCGCCTCGCCCAGCCACACCCCGTAGTCGAACCGGCCTGCGCGCGAGCACGGCACGTGCAGCCACAGGAAGTCGCCGACGTCCAGCGGGCCGAAGGTGCCCGCCAACTCCTTGTAGTCGCCGGGCAGGCGCAGGCCCAGCCACGCCTCCACGGCCGCCCAGTCCACCGGGACCGGCGCGGACGCGGGTCCGACCAGGGCGGAGAAGGAGTCCACGCCCGCATGGTGGCACGCGGATCAGGTCGTCGTGGGCGGGATCGGGGACTCGGTGCCCGAGGGCTCCACGGCCGCGCGCCCCAGGGGCACTTCGGCGGCCTCGGTGGTGGACGGCGGTGGCAGCACCGGGCTCAGCAGCCGCCGCGAGGGCGTGGTCGTCGGCGTCTCCGCCCGCACCAACTGCCGCTGCTCCAGGTGAGCGGGCGGCTCCGCCGGCGGTGTGTCCACCGCGGCGACGGGCGGCGGCGCGTCCCGCGTCGGCACCACTCCCCTGGCCGGAGTCCATCGGGGAGGCGGTGGTGGCGGCGGTGGCTCGACGTGAGCCACTTCGCGCAGCGCCACGGGCTGCTCGACGTGGGTGAGCGTGACGGCGGGCGGGCTGGGCCGCGTGCTGACCACTGCCGGCAGGTCGGCCACCTCGACCTCGCCGCGCGGCACGCGGGCTCGCTCGCCCCACCCGAACAGCACCAGCAGCGCCACACCACCGCCCAGCAGCACCAGCGGCAGCACCAGCACGGCCGAGAAGCAGCCGCGCCCGGTTCGCGGCGACTCCCGGTGACTCACACCCCCACCCCCGAACCGATCTTGACCACATCTTGGTGATCGGTTCGGGAGCGGCTCCGGGACACTGCCCGATGGGGTGGACTCGATCAGGTGAGCGGGGGCAGTTGCGGCGGCCTCGCGGCGGGCCTCGCCTCCAGCGCCTCCAGGGCCAGCCGGACCGCGGTGTCCAGCTGCGGGTCGCGCCCGGCCACCCGGTCCTGCGGGGTGATCACCACCTCGACGTCCGGGTCGACGCCGTGGTTCTCCACGCCCCAGCCGTGGCCTGCGAACCACGACGCGTACCGGGGCTGGGTGACCAGGGTGCCGTCCACGAGCGTGTACCGCATGTCGATGCCGATCACACCGCCCCACGTCCGGGTGCCCACGACCGGGCCTATGCCCATCTCCTTGATCGCCACGTTGACGATGTCGCCGTCGGACCCGGCGAACTCGTCGGCGATGGCCACCACCGGGCCGCGCGGCGCGTCGCCGGGGTAGCTCTCGGAAGTGGTGTAGCCGCGGGCCACCGACCAGCCGATGACCTTGCGCCCCAGCTTCTCCACCACCAGCTGGGAGGTGTGCCCGCCCGCGTTCTCCCGCACGTCCAGCACCACCGCGTCACGGGCGACCTCCACCCGCAGATCGCGGTGCAGCTGCGCCCAGCCCGCGCCCATCATGTCCGGCACGTGCAGGTAGCCCACCCGCCCGTCGGACAGCTCGTGCACGCGCGCGCGCCGGTCGGCCACCCAGGCGTGGTAGCGCAGCGCCCCCTCGTCGGCCAGCGGCACCACCACGACGCGGCGCGGCTCGCCCCCGCCGCCGGGCCGGATGGTCAGCTCCACCGGCTTGCCCGCCGTGCCGACCAGCAGCGGCGCGGGGCCGGTGAGCGGGTCGACCTGGCGGCCGTCCACGGCCACCACCGCGTCGCCGGGCCGCACCGCGACCCCCGGCGCGGCCAGCGGCGAGCGAGCGGCCGGGTCGGAGGTCTCGCCGGGGATCACCCGCACCACCCGCCACGCGCCGGACTCGTCGCGCTCCAGGTCCGCGCCGAGCAGGCCGACCCCGCGCCCCCGGGAGCGCCGCGCCGGGATGACGTAGGCGTGCGAGGTGCCCAGCTCGCCCTGCACCTCCCACAGCAGGTCCACCAGGTCGTCGTAGCTGCCCAGCCGGTCCACCAGCGGCCGGTACCTGGCCAGCACGCCCGCCCAGTCCACGCCGCCCATGTCGGTGCGCCAGAAGTGGTCGCGCATCAGCCGACCGGTCTCGGCGTAGGACTGCCGCCACTCCGCGGCGGGGTCGACCACCACCCGAACGCGGGACAGGTCCACCTCGACCGAGTCGGGTTCGTCGGTGTCGACCTTGCGGTCGGTGGGCACCACGCGCAGGTCGTCGCCGTCGAAGACCACCATGCGCTGCCCGTCGCCGGTCACCGCGAACCCGTCCACGCCGTCCACCAGCACGTCGGTGCGCGTCTTGGCCAGGTCGAACCGCTCCAGCACGGCGCGCGGCGGGCGGGCGTCCGGACTGGCCAGGTTGTCGCCGAGCACGCCGCGCAGCGGGCTGCGCAGCCACAGCAGGCCGCCCTTGGCGGCGGTCAGCGCGGAGTACCGCGCGGCGGGCACCGGCACCGTCACCACCCGGTCGGCCAGGCCGTCCAGGTCCACGACGGTGATCGGGTTCTCCTCGTCCTTGTCCTTGTCCTTGTCGCCGGAGTCGTCGCCGACCGGGCGGCCCAGCCGCATCGGGTCGAACGGCGAGGGCGTGGTGGCGGCCAGCGGCAGCAGGTACGGGCGGCAGCCGGTGGGGAAGGACAGGTCGAACACGTGCGCGTCGTAGACCGGGTCGAAGCTGCGCACGGACAGGAAGGCCAGGTAGCGGCCGTCCTCGGTGAACGCGGGCGAGAAGTCGGAGAACCGCAGCGGCGTCACGTCCACCACGGACAGGTCGGTGGTGTTGGTCATCCGGATGTGCCGCAGCGGGTCGGGGCCGGGGTGCGACCAGGCCAGCCAGTTCGAGTCCGGCGAGAAGGCCAGGTCGCTGACGTGCGGGTTGGCCCCGCGCAGCACCTCGCGGACCTCGCCGGACTCCACCTCCACCAGCAGCAGCCGCCCGTCGTGGGTGGCCACCGCGAGCCTGCGCCCGTCCGGGGACACCTCCAGCTCCAGCACCCGGCCCAGCCTGCCCACGGCCACCCGGCGCGGCGCGTTGCCCGGCTCGACCCCGCTCGCGGGCGCGAACTCCAGGCCCTCCTCGCCCTCGGCGTCGGTCACCCACACCACGCCGTCGCCGACCACCCTGGGCAGCCGGGCCCGCACGCCCGGCTGCTCGGCCAGCGCCCGCACCGGCCCGTCCCGGTGGGTCACCCAGTGCACCGTGCCGCGCACCTCGACCGCGCTGGCCCGGCCGGTCCGGTCCGGGTGCACGTCGTCGGGGCTGGGCGTGATCGGCCGGGGCGCGCGGGCCGTGCGGGGGCCGCCGAGCACCACGTCCAGCCTGCGCGGCTCGGCGTCCAGGCCGTCCAGCAGGTACAGCTCCCCCGCGCACTGGTAGACGACGCGGGTGCCGTCGGTGGTCGCGGCGCGGGCGTAGAACTCCTGCTCGGTGTGCCTGCGCAGGTCGGTGCCGTCGGGGCGGACCGAGTACACGCTGCCCACGCCCTCGTGGTCGGACAGGAAGGCGATGCGCTCGCCCACCCACATGGGCGCGGTCAGCGAGGAGGTCAGCTCGGACAGGACGCGGCGGAACTCGCCGCCCCCGGCGGTGTCCACCCACAGCTTGCCCGCCGCGCCACCCCGGTAGCGCTTCCACCACGCCGGGTCGTGGCCGTAGACGCTGGTCGCCACGACCTGCCCGGACGGCCCGAAGGCCACGTCGCCGACCCAGCCGAACGGCAGCCTGCGCGGCGGGCCGCCGTCGACCGGCAGGGCGTGCGCCCACTGCCGGTTCGAGGTGGCCTGCCCGGCGGTGGTGACCGCGACGACCTCGCCGTCCGGGGTCCACGTGCACACGCTCGTCCCGTGGTCGCCCCAGTGCGTGAGGCGGGTGGCGGGTCCTCCCGCGACGGGCGCGAGGTGCACCTCAGGGGCCCCGTCGCGGGTGCTGGTCCAGGCCAGCAGCGAGCCGTCCGGGGAGAAGCGGGGATTCGACACCGGCACCTGGTCGGCGGAGGCGCGCCAGGCCCGGCCGCCGTCGATCGGAGCCAGCCACACGTCGTCCTCGGCCACGAAGGTGACGAGGTCGCCGTGCAGGTGCGGGAAGCGGAGGTAGGCGGGTTCGGTCACCTCATCGACGTTAGCGGCGATCACCGGTCCGCCGCCGGGTCATCGCTCGAACGCCGCCGCCATGCGGTCCAGGTCGGCGAGCAGGTCGGCGAGGCGCTCCGGCGGGACCGCGTCGGTCATCCGCTGGTCGACGGCGTAGACGGCGGAGCGCGCCGCGTCGAGGCGGCGGCGGCCCTGCTCGGTGAGGTGGGCAGGCAGCGCGCGACCGTGGTCGGCGGCGGCCGGTCGGGTGATCAGGCCGCTGTCCTGCAAGCCGCGCAGGACGGTGTTCATGGACTGCCGGGTGACGAAGGTGCCGCGGGCCAGCTCGGCGTTGGACAGGCCGGGCCGCTGGTCGAGCAGTTCCAGGCAGGCGTACTGCGGCACGGTCAGGTCGTGCTCGCGCAGCGCTCTGTCCAGGGCTCCGCGCAGCGCGGCGGCGGCGCGCTTGACGCGGTAGCCGAGGCGTTGGGTGGCATCCTCCATGTCAGGAGTTTGACATACCCGCGCCCGGCGTTCTACGGTCCGTCATGTCAAAGTCCTGACATCGAGCTGAGGAGCACACCACCATGACGGTCACCGGACCGGACTTCATCGCCCTGCAGGTGCGCGACGTCGAGGGGGCCGCGCGCTTCTACGAGGACCACCTGGGCCTGCGCCGCGCGCCCCAGTCACCGCCCGGCGCGGTCGTGTTCACCACCGAACCGGTCCCGTTCGCCGTCCGCGAGCCGCTGCCGGGCGTGGACCTCGACGCGGTCGAGCGCCCCGGCACCGGCGTCGCCCTCTGGTTCCGCACCGACGACGCGCAAGCCCTGCACGACCGGCTCGCGGACGCGGGCGTCCCCATCGCCAAGGGCATCGGCGACAGCCCCTTCGGCAAGACCTTCACCTTCATCGGCCCCGAGGGCTACGCCATCACCGCCCACGGCTGACCCCGCCCCGCGAGTCCGGATCAGACCCGCTTCAGCCGTGCCAGGAAACTCGCCGCCGAGCGGGCCGGGAAAGCCAGCACCGGCCCGCTCCGGTTCTTCGAATCACGCACCGCCACGCCGCCAGGCAGATGCGCGATCTCCACGCAGGCGGTCTCGGTCGCGCTCCGACTGGACTTCCGCCACACGGTCATCTGTGCCGTCCCTCCGCGTACGTGGAGATCAACTCCGCCGAGTCCTCGACGCTCGCGGCGGCGGCCAGCAACGTCGGCTTGATGTCAAGGTATGCCTGAACGTCCTCGGGCTTGTCCAGGAACAAGTTCGACCGCAAGTGCTCCAGGTGCACCACCGGGGTGGTGCGCGCTGTCTCCAGCAACGAGAAGGGTCCGTACAGACCGGGGTACCAGCTTCGCTGGGCAGGCACCACGCGGATGGTCACGTTGTCACGCTCGACCATCGCCAGCAGGTGGCGTGCTTGCTCGACCATCACGGACCGCCCTCCCAGAGGGCGGCGCAGCACCGACTCATCGACAACCGCCAGGTAGGGAACCGGCTTCTCGCGCGTGAGCACCTGCTGGCGATCGAGCCGCACCTCCACCCGCGCCTCGGCGTGAGCGTGCGGCAGTCCGCTCTCGACCATGATCGCGCGGGCGTAATCGGGCGTCTGGAGCAAGCCGGGCACGAGCAGCGGTCCGACTTCGGTGATCGCGGTCGCCACGCGCTCGTACTCGATCAGGGCCTTGAGCTGCTGGGGCAGTTCCGCTCCGGTGCCCAGCCAGTTGGAGCCGGCCGCCTCGCGGGCCAGCTTGAGCAGTTCGCGCCGCTTGGCGCCGACCACGCCCATCGCGCCGAGGATCGACGCCACCTCGGTCTCGGTCGGCACCCGCTCGCCGCGCTCGACGCGGCTGACCGTGCTCTTGCTCAGCCCGACCCGCTGTCCCAGCTCGACGATGCCCAGACCCTTGCCCCTGCGCAGGTCCCGCAGTTCCGCGCCCAGGGTCCGGGCCCGCGCGTTGCTCTCCATGCGGACCACCCTAGGGATTCACCCAAACGAGAAGCGCGGGAATTCCCAGGAACTGCCACACTCTTCCCGAAACCAAGGGAGGCGACGTGGACATCCACGGGTGGGCGCGCATCAGCCGGGAAACGCGCATCGACTGGACCGTCGACCCGCACGAAGTCGTGCTCACCTTCGACGGGCCGCAGGGCTTCGAGCTGCTGGCCGACGCCGAAGCCCTGCGCCACCTGATCCGCGAGTGCGGCGCGGCCCTCGCCGAGTTCGAGCGCGAGAACGCGCCTCAGGCGGGCCAGTGAGCGCGCCAGTCGCGCGCCGTCATCGCCGTCACGCCCGCCGCGCGCGCGGACTTCTCCGCCGCCCGCACCCTGGCCTCGAAGGCCCGCGCCACGGCCCGCAGCTCGGTCTCCGGGTCCTCCCCCGCCAGCTTGGCCAGCGCCGCCGTGGCGAACAGCCGCTCGCCGGTGCCCTCGCCGCCGGGCAGCAGGTCGGCGGGCAGCCCGGCCCGCGAGGCGCGCTGGGCCAGCTTGCCCGCCAGCGCCACCGCGGGCTGGCCGGAGGCGACGCCGTCCAGGCTGGACTCGCGCCGCTTCTCCACCTGCTTGAGCTCTTCCCACCGGTGCTGCTGCGAGGTGGCGTCGTGCACCGCCGGGTCACCGCCCTGGAACACGTGCGGGTGCCTGCCGACCAGCTTGGCCACCAGGTCGGCGGCCACCTCGTCGATGCCGAACGGCTCGGCGTGCTCGGCGGCGATGCGGGCGTGGAACAGGACCTGCAGCAGCACGTCCCCCAGCTCCTCGCGCATCGCCGCCCGGTCGCCGTCCTCGATGGCCTCCAGCAGCTCGTAGGTCTCCTCGACCAGGTACTGCCGCAGCGACTTGTGGTCCTGCTCGGCGTCCCACGGGCAGCCGCCGGGCGAGCGCAGCCGGTCCATCACCGACACCACCTCCAGCAGCTCCGCGCCCTCCGGTTCGGGGCCGCGCACGACCCGCGCGCCCGCTTCGACCAGCCGGGCGGCCCGCGGTTCGGACAGGTCGGTGGTCAGCAGCACCGACCCCGGCGGCAGGACCTCCGGCGCGGGGTCGACGCCCTCGGACAGCGGCACGCCCTCCCCCGCGTACACCGCCGTCGCGGCCCGCAGGACGGGCAGCGCGGCGGCGGGCAGCAGGTCGGGCAGCCGGTCGTCGAGCAGGACGACCGCGGGCGTGGCGACAGCGGTCACGACGCGCGCTGCGGGCGCACGGCCACCTGGTAGCCCGCCCGCTGCCCCTCGGAGGGGGCGACGGCCATCTGCGAGGAGTCCCACACGCCGTAGCGCGGGTTGACCCGGATGTCCTGCCGGTCGGCGTGGAACTGCACCAGGCGCAGCCCCACCTTGGCCAGCGCGTCGGGGGTGGCGGGCTCGGCACCGGTGTCGCCCTCGGGCGCCTCGGCGTCGGTCTCGCGCTCCTTGACCAGCGCCACCATCCACAGGCCGGAGTCCGGGTCCGGCGGGAACGCGACCACGGTGTTCGCGGGCACGCCGAACAGCGGGGTGGCGGCCAGGCCGGGCGACTGCACCGCGTGCACGGACTCGCCGGTGCCGCCCGCCTGCCGGTCCTCCTGCTGGGCGGCGCGGATGAACTCGGCCATCTTCGCCGGGTCCTTGGCGACCTCGTCGGCCTTGTCCCTGGCCTCCTCGGTGGACTTGGTGAAGAAGTAGTCGAAGGTGACCGACAGCTTCTCGAAGTACTTGCGGCCCAGCTCAAGCTGCAGGTACTGGTCGCGGGCGCGCTCGTCGCGGATGGTGGTCGCGTCGAACAGGGTGCCCGCGCTGGCCGCCTCGCCGCCGCCGAGCCGCTCCATGGCCTCGGTGAGCGTCTCGTCGCTGACGCTCACGCCCTCCTGCTGCGCCAGCTGGAGGGTCAGCTCGTGCTGGATCTTGTACGTCAGGATGTTGCGGGCCGCGTCGGCCAGCCCCATCTCCGGCTGGCCCTGCAGCGCGGGGCCTTCCGCCCGGCGGTCCAGGTAGTCGTCGAGTCGTTGCTGGACGAACTCCAGCGGGATCGCGGTGTCGCCGATGATGGCGGCCGAGCCCACCTGGCTCGGGCCGGACCCGCAGCCCGCCACGAGCAGTGCGACGGCCACGCCGACCAGGGTGAAGCGCCTCTGCACAGTCCTCACGCGAAATACCTTCTCACGAACCCGTGACGGGGCTCACGGGAGTACCCGACAAAGATTCCAGGAAGTGCGCGCACCACTGGAGCAGTTCCTGGTCGCGCAGCTGCGGTGCGCCCATCCGGCCGCCCGCCGCTCCCTCGGTCGGCCGAGGCACCGACACGGTGGCGGTGGCCTGCTTGTAGACCGCCTTCGGGTGCAGCCGCTGCAACCGCACCAGCTGCGAGTCCTTCAGCTTCAGCGGCGCGAACCGGATCGAGCTGCCCTGGGTGGCCACCTCGGTCACGCCGTGGGCGCGGCAGGTGTGCCGGAACCTGGCCACCGCGAGCAGCCGCTCGACCGGCAGCGGCGGGGTGCCGTAGCGGTCCTTGAGCTCGTCCCACACCGCCTGCAGGGCGGCCTCGTCGCCCGCCGCCGCGATCTTGCGGTACGCCTCCAGCCGCAGCCGCTCGCCCGGCACGTAGTCGTGCGGGATGTGCGCGTCGACCGGCAGCTCCACCCGGACCTCGGCCAGCTCCTCCTCGCCGTCCACGGCCGCGCCCGCGTGCCTGCGGAACGCCTCGACCGCCTCGCCGACCAGCCGCACGTACAGGTCGAAGCCGACGCCCGCGATGTGGCCGGACTGCTCGGCGCCCAGGATGTTGCCCGCGCCGCGGATCTCCAGGTCCTTCATGGCCACCGCCATGCCCGCGCCCAGCTCGGTGTTCTGCGCGATGGTGGCCAGCCGGTCGTGCGCGGTCTCGGTCAGCGGCGCCTCCGGCGGGTACAGGAAGTAGGCGTACCCGCGATCCCGGCCGCGGCCCACCCGCCCGCGCAGCTGGTGCAGCTGGGACAGGCCCAGCAGGTCGCCGCGCTCGACGATGAGGGTGTTGGCGTTGGAGATGTCCAGGCCGGTCTCCACGATCGTCGTGCACACCAGCACGTCGTACTCGCGCTCCCAGAACCCCTGGATGATCTTCTCCAGCTTGTCCTCGTTCATCTGGCCGTGCGCGGTCACCACCCGCGCCTCGGGCACCAGCTCGCGGATGCGCCGGGCGGCCTTCTCGATCGTGGACACCCGGTTGTGCACGTAGAACACCTGGCCGTCGCGCAGCAGCTCGCGCCGGATGGCCGCGGCGACCTGCTTGTCGTCGTAGGCGCCGACGTAGGTCAGGATCGGGTGCCGCTCCTCGGGCGGGGTGAGGATGGTGGACATCTCGCGGATGCCCGCCAGCGACATCTCCAGCGTGCGCGGGATCGGCGTGGCGGACATGGTGAGCACGTCCACGTGCGTGCGCAGCGCCTTGATGTGCTCCTTGTGCTCGACGCCGAAGCGCTGCTCCTCGTCCACGATGACCAGGCCGAGGTCCTTGTAGCGCAGGCCCTTCTGCAGCAGTCGGTGGGTGCCGATGACGATGTCCACCTCACCCGCCGCCAGCCCGGCGACGACCTGCTCGGCTTCGGCGGGGTCGGTGAAGCGGGACAGTCCCTTGACCGTCACCGGGAACGCGCGCATCCGCTCGGTGAAGGTGTTCAGGTGCTGCTGCGCCAGCAGGGTCGTGGGCACCAGGACGACGACCTGCTTGCCGTCCTGCACCGCCTTGAACGCCGCGCGCACCGCGATCTCGGTCTTGCCGTAGCCGACGTCGCCGCAGATCACCCGGTCCATCGGGACCGAGCGCTCCATGTCGGCCTTGACCTCGTCGATGGCCGCCATCTGGTCCACCGTCTCGGTGAACGGGAACGCGTCCTCCAGCTCCCGCTGCCACGGCGTGTCCGGGGCGAAGGCGTGGCCGGGCGCGGCCTGCCGGGCGGCGTAGAGCTGCACCAGCTCGGCGGCGATCTGCTTGACCGCCTTGCGCGCCTTGGCCTTGGTGTTCTTCCAGTCCGAGCCGCCCAGCTTGTTCAGCGTGGGCAGCTCGCCGCCGACGTAGCGGGAGACCTCGTCGAGCTGGTCGGTGGGCACGAACAGCCGGTCGCCGGGCTGGCCGCGCTTGCTGGAGGCGTACTCCAGCACCAGGTACTCGCGGGTCGCGCCCGCCACGGTGCGCTGCACCATCTCCACGTAGCGGCCGATGCCGTGCTGCTCGTGCACCACGTAGTCGCCCGCCTTGAGCGCCAGCGGGTCCACCGCGTTGCGCCGCCGCGACGGCATCCGCCGCATGTCCTTGGTGGACGTGCCGCCGCGCCCGCCGGTCAGGTCGGTCTCGGTGAGCACCACCAGCGCCAGCTCGGGCAGCGCGAACCCGTCCTCCAGCGCGCCGCGCACCACGGTGACCTTGCCCGCCTCGGGCACCTCGGTCAGCGCGTCCACGCACCCGGCGGGCACCTCGGCGTCGCGCAGCTGCTCGGCGGCGCGCTGGGCGGTGCCCGCGCCGGGCACGACGAGCACGGCCGTGCCGCCGGAGGAGGTGTGCGCGCGCAGGTCGGCGAAGGCCCGGTCGATGTCGCCCTGGTACGCCTCGACGTGCTTGAACTCCAGCCGCAGCACGTCCGCGCCCTCGGTGGTGAGCTGGCTCAGCGTCCACCACGGCCTGCCCGCGGCGCGCGCGGCGTCGGCGACCTCGTCCAGCCCCCGGTAGGCGGACGCGCCAAGGTCGATCGGGGCCTTGCCGCCGCCCGCGGCGGCCATCCAGGACGCCTCCAGGAACTCCTGGCCGGTGCGGACCAGGTCGTGCGCGCGGGCCCGGATCTTCTCCGGGTCGTTGAGCACCACGTGGGTGCCCTCGGGCACCACGTCGGTGAGCAGCTGCAGCTCCCCCTCGCACAGCGCGGGGATCAGCGCCTCCATGCCCTCGGACGGGATGCCGCTGGCGATCTTGTCCAGCATCTCGGCCAGCTGCGCGTCGGCCTGGTGCTGGGCGGCCAGCTCGGCGGCCCTGGCCCGGACGTCGTCGGTGAGCAGCAGCTCCCGGCACGGCGGCGCGGTGAACCCGGCGACCTCCTGCGGCAGCGACCGCTGGTCGGCCACGGCGAACGGCCGGATCTCGCTGACCTCGTCGCCCCAGAACTCCACCCGCAGCGGGTGCTCGGCGGTCGGCGGGAACACGTCCAGGATGCCGCCGCGCACCGCGAACTCGCCGCGCTTCTCCACCATGTCCACGCGCGTGTAGGCCAGTTCGGCCAGGCGGACCAGCAGCTGCTCGAAGTCGTGCTCGGAGCCCACCGCCAGCTCCACCGGGGCCAGCTCGCCCAGTCCGGGGGCCATCGGCTGGATGAGGCTGCGGACCGTGGCGACGACGACCTTGAGCGGGTTGCCCTCGGGGTGGGCCAGCCTGCGCAGCACCTGCAACCGGGCGCCCACGGTGTCCGCGCGGGGCGAGAGCCGCTCGTGCGGCAGCGTCTCCCACGACGGGAAGATCGCCACCGCGTCGTGGCCGATCAGGTCGCACAGCACCGAGGTCAGCTCCTCGGCCTCGCGGCCGGTCGCGGTGACCGCGAGCACGGGCGCGCGCTGGGCCAGCGCGGCGGCCACCACCGGCCGCGCGGCGGGCGCGCCCTCCAGTTCCAGCGCGGGCGCGCCGACCGAGTCGATCAGCGCGCGCAGCGGCTTGTCGGGCAGGACGGCGGTCAGCAGACCGGACAGCGGACCGGGCTGGGGCATGTGCGGCAGCTCCCGTGCGGTGAAACGCGGACAGACCCCTGCCCGGGACGAGTCGGCCTCAGCAGGGGTGCTCGCCCCCAGCCTACGGGGACGGCGCGGTCGTCCGCCCGCTGACACCAGGATCGCGGGGCGGGCGGCGAGGCGCGGGTCGCAGACGGGGACCCCACACCGGATGGGGCATCCTGGTCGGCATGGCCCGACTCGCCGGTTTCGCCGCGGCAGCGCTCATGATCACCGCGGGTAGCGCCGCGGGGTGCACCGCCGAGCAGTCCACGGGCGGCAGCGCCCCGACGGTGAGCGCGCCCGGCGCGAGCACCGGCTCGGATTCGGGTTCGGGCAAGGGTCTGGCGGTGGAGACCGTCGCCTCCGGGCTGACCCACCCGTGGGAGGTCGGCTTCCTGCCCGACGGGCGGATGCTGGTCACCCAGCGGCCGGGGAAGATCAGCCTGGTCGCCGACGGGCGGGTGACCGACCTGGACGCCGACCTCACCGACGTGGTGGCGCGCGGCGAAGGCGGGCTGATGGGGCTGGTGGTGCAGGGCGAGAACCGGTTCACCACCTGCCACAACACCGCCCAGGACGTCCGGCTGGTCACCTGGGAGCTGACCGGGACCACCGCGAAGCGGGTCGAGGACCCGCTGCTGGCCGGGCTGCCGACCAACCCCAGCGGCAGGCACTCCGGTTGCAGGCTGGCCCTGGACCGGGACGGCACGATCCTGGCGGGCACCGGCGACACGGCCAGGGCCGCGGTGTCGCAGGACCGGTCCAGCCTCGGCGGCAAGGTGCTGCGGATCGACCCCGAGAGCGGTCAGGCGACGGTCTACACGTACGGGCACCGCAACGTGCAGGGCGTGGCCGTGCGCGAGGACGGGATGATCTTCACCGCCGAGCACGGCCCGGACGTGGACGACGAGGTCAACGTGCTGCGCGAGGGGGCGAACTACGGGTGGGACCCGTCGCGGGGCGGGACCGTGGGCGGGTACAACGAGGAAGTGCCCATGACCGACCTGGAGCGGTTCCCGGACGCGGTGCGGGCGGTCTGGTCCAGCGGCAGGCCCACCGAGGCGCTCTCCGACGCCGTGTTCCTGTCCGGCGACCGGTGGGGGGACCTGGACGGGGTGCTGGCGGTGACCGCGTTGAAGGGGTCGAAGCTGCTGCTGTTCACCGTGACGCCGGAGGGCGGGGTGCACTCGGTGGCGGTCCCGCCCGAGCTGGACGACACGTTCGGCAGGCTGCGGGGCGCGGAGCTGGGGCCCGACGGGGCGCTCTACGTGACCACGTCCAACGGCACCGACGACAAGGTCCTCAAACTCACCCCCCGCTGACCCCCGCGAGTCGAACGCTCAGGTACCGCGAGTCGAACGCTCAGGTACCGCGAGTCGAACGCTCAGGTACCGCGAGTCGAACGCTCAGGTACCGCGAGTCGAACGCTCAGGACCCCTGAGTTCGTCGCTCAGGTCGCGCGAACTGAGCGTTCGGGTCGTGTGAGTTGAGCGTTGGGGTTGGGTGGCGGTGAAAAGCGGCGCTCGCGGGGTCCGCTGCGCGCTCCGCGCGCGCCCCTGATGCGTGGGCAAGTACTACCCGGCGGAGTTGGGAGGGCCGGTAAGTACTACCCGAGGTGCGGCGGAAGCGCGGCGCAGGGCGCGAAAGTGCGGGTTGAGGTGCGCGAACGCTCGGTTCGTGGTGTCTGGACGCGCGACTCGCAGGGGCGACACGCCCGACACGCCCATGAGTGGGTGACACCGGGAGCGGGCGTGGTCGTCCTGAGCGTTGAACTCGGGGGTCCTGAGGGTTCGACTCGCGGATCAGCGGATGCGGAGCTTGGGTTTGTGGTCCATGTGGGACAGGCCCTTCCAGGCCAGGTTCACCAAGTGCGCGGCCACCTCGTCCTTCTTCGGCTTGCGCACCTCCAGCCACCACTGGCCGGTCAGCGCGACCATGCCGACCAGGGCCTGGCTGTAGAGGGCGGCCAGCCTGCGGTCGTAGCCCTGCCGGGAGAAGTGCAGCCCGAGGATGCTCTCCACCTGGGAGGCGATGTCGTTGAGCAACGAGGAGAACGTGCCGGTCGACGAGGCCACGGGGGAGTCGCGCACCAGGATGCGGAACCCGTCGGTGGAGCCCTCGATGTAGTCCAGCAGCGCGCAGGCGGCCTGCTCCAGCAGCTCGCGGGGGTGCCCGCCGGACAGGGCGTTGACGATCTGGTCCATCAGCGACTGCATCTCGCGGTCGACCACGACCGCGTAGATGCCCTCCTTGCCGCCGAAGTGCTCGTAGACCACGGGCTTGCTCACGCCCGCCCGGTGCGCGATCTCCTCGACGGAGGTGACCTCGAAGCCCTTCTCGGCGAACAGGGCGCGGGCCACGTCGAGCAACTGCTCGCGCCGCTCCTTGCCGGTCATCCGCACGCGCGGTACCGGCGTCGCGTCGTCCTGCTTCCTGGCCGCCATTTCAGCCAGCCTAAACGCCCGCCCCCGCGCCGGGCGCGAGGGGCGGGCGGTGGAGGTCACTTCTTGGCGGAGATGCGGGTCAGCCGCTGCTGGTTGGGCCAGCGCACGTTGGTCGCCCAGCCGAACTTCTCGAACGCCCAGATCATCCGCGCCGAGATGTCGATCTGGCCGCGCTTGACGCCGTGCCTGGCGCAGGTCGGGTCGGCGTGGTGCAGGTTGTGCCAGGACTCGCCGAAGCTCAGGATCGCCAGCGGCCAGAAGTTGGCCGACTTGTCGCGGGCCGCGAAGGGGCGGTCGCCGATCATGTGGCAGATCGAGTTCACCGACCAGGTCACGTGGTGCAGGAACGCCACCCGCACGAAGCCCGCCCAGAAGAACGCGGTGAACGCGCCCCACCAGGACAGCGTGGCCAGGCCGCCGATGAGGGCCGGGAGCAGCAGGCTGGCCGCGGTCCACAGCGGGAACAGCTTGTCGACCTTGACCAGGTCCTTGTCGGCCAGCAGGTCGGGGGCGAAGCGCTGCTTGTTGGTCTTGTCGCGCTCGAACAGCCAGCCCATGTGGGCGTGCCAGAAGCCCTTGGCCAGGGCCACCGGGCCGCTGCCGAACAGCCACGGCGAGTGCGGGTCGCCCTCGCGGTCGGAGAAGGCGTGGTGGCGGCGGTGGTCGGCGACCCAGTCGATGACCGGGCCCTGCAGCGCCATGCTGCCCGCGATGGCCAGCGCGACCTTCAGCGCCCGGTTGGCCTTGAAGGAGCCGTGGGTGAAGTAGCGGTGGTAGCCGACCGTCACACCGAGGCCGGAGATGCAGTAGAACAGCGCGAACAGAGCGACGTCGACCCAGCCCAGCCCCCAACCCCAGGCGAACGGGACGGCCGCGAGCAGTGCCAGGAACGGCACGATGACGAAGACGTAGACGCCGGCCTGCTCGGCGTTGCTGCGCTGCCCGTCCGTCAACGGCTTCGGCCCCCTGTTCGGGGGACCCGGCGGCGTGGACCTGTTCTCCAGGGTGCTGGTCATACAACTACCTCTTGTTGTAGTCCGGTCGAGTGCTACTTACGGCACCGTAACTTACGGCAGCGTAAGTTAGCTGGACTCCGCCCGCCAGAGCTGCGCGCGTTTTCACGGCGTGTTCTCAGGAACTCCGGCGTGTCACGTCGCAACTGGGCACATGCGGAGGTGGGATCGCCACGGAGCTGGGCCCGGCCCCGGCGTTCTCCCGGTGTCGCATGACCTCGGAGTACCCGTTCTGGCGGCGATCTACCGCGAACGACGCCGTGCCGTGCGCGTGACCGATGGGCCAGGCGGTCGCGGACGGGCCGGCCCGATACATCGAGGTGTCCGGCGCGGAGCGCACCGCGTCCCGCAACACCGACCGGGAGGGTACGAAAGGGCACTGACCGGGTTTGTCAGTTCGCTCAAGCAACCGAGTTGACCAGCCATAACACGCTAGGTAACGGTCCAGTCACGAAAAGCAGACGGCCAGTTGAGTGGTGCTGCTGACCTGGGGACCGCACTCGTGACAACATGTGTGCGCGCGAGCGGACCACCTCGCGGCGATCCGCCATGGTGTAAAGGCAGCACCTCGGATTTTGGTTCCGATGGTCCAGGTTCGAATCCTGGTGGCGGAGCGAGAGACCGGGCCGGCCATCCGGCCCGGTCGCCCTGCGCGCGCATGGGGGGTGGGGGCCGCTGCACGAGGACACGGTCGACGAGCAGGAGAACGGGGCGCCCTCGCTCCACGAGATGTCCGACGCCTGGCTGGTCGGCCGCGCGAGCGAACTGGTGGCCGTGGCCCAGAGCAGCCACCTGTCCGATCAGCTCGAAGCGGCCCACGAGGTGGACGACATCCTGGCCGAGGCGCAGGGCCGGGGCGAGCCGCGCATCGTCGCCCAGCTGCTGCGCGCCTCGGCCATCGTCCGGCTGGTCACCCCCGGCCTGGTCGACATGGTCGACGAGATGCTCGACGAGATGCTGGCGCACACCCGCAGGCACGGCCTGGTGGTGCTGGAGGCCGAGGCGCGGGCCCTGCGCGGACGTCGCTACCTGCTGGGCGGGTACGAGGACAAGGCGCTGTCCGAGGTCGCCTGCGGCCTGGCCATGCTGGAGGAGGACCTCACCCCGGACCCGATGCTGGACAAGCGCACCTGGGACCGGCTGCTGGCCTCGGCGCTGCAGAGCACCGGCCTGGTGCTCACCCAGCTGGGCGTCTACGAGATGGCCGACCAGGTGCTGGCGCGGGCGCACAACGCCATCCGGCAGAGCGCCGGGCCGCACCAGATCTACGTGCACCTGATGAACCGGGCCCGGATGCTGATCGGCTGGGGCCTGCGCCTGGAGCGGGTGAACAACTTCGAGGAGGCCGCGGACCGGTTCACCACCGCCTCCCGCATCGCCGAGGCGGTCGAGGGCCCCTTCCGGGAGTCGCTGCACCCCGGCAGGCGCGACCGCTCGGCCGCCGAGCAGGTGCCGGTGATCGGCGCGGCGCACGCGCTGGCCAAGCCCGGCCCGGAGCACATCGCCCGGCTGTGGAGGCTGCGCGAGCTGTCGATGTACGCCCGCGAGCTGATCATCGTCTCCATCGCGCTGTCCCGCTGCCTGGAGCTGGAGGAGCTGCCCCAGCAGGCGCTGCAGGTGCTCAACGACGCGCGCACCAGCCTGGAGCACGACACCTCCGAGCCCACCCTGATGCTGTGCCTGGTGCGCGAGTACGCCCGGCTGTCCGGCCCGCACGGCGAGCACACCCCGTCGGCGCTGCAGGACTACGCCAACGCGCTGGAGGTGGAGCTGTGGCTGATGCAGGAGGCGCGCACCGCGACCCTGATCACCCGGCGCGACCACGAGCGGCTGGCCAGGGCGCACGGCGCGATCGCCCAGCAGGCGCTGCAGGACCCGCTCACCGGCCTGCCCAACCGGCGCGCGCTGGACGACCGGCTGGCCGCGCTGATCAGCGCCCAGACCAACCCGATGGCCATCGCGCTGGTCGACCTCGACGGCTTCAAGGTGGTCAACGACAAGCACTCGCACGCCGAGGGTGACGACGTCCTGCGGGTGATTGCCAGCACACTCCGGCAGGCCCTGCGGGGGGACGACCTGGTCGCCCGCTACGGCGGTGACGAGTTCGTCGTGCTGCTGCCCGGAGCGCCGCTGCACGCCGCCGAAGCGGCGCTGGGCCGCGCCGTGGAAGCCGTTGCCAGCTTGCCATCCGACCTGTCCAGGGGTGTCACGCTGTCGGTCGGCGTGATCTCCGTGCGCCCCCGCGAAAGCGCCCACGACGCCCTCGCCAGGGCCGACTCGGCGATGTACGCGGCCAAGCGCCGGGGCGGCTGCCAGGTCGCCGCGGTAACCGGCGACCTGCCGCCGGAGGCTTAGTATCGACACCTGGCGGGAGCCAGGCTTTCCCGCTGCAGGCACGCACTCAGCTAGGGAGAGCGCTGATGCTCGAGGGTGTCCCCACCCCAGTCAGCACGATCGTCCTCGCAGCGGGGGAAGGCACCCGCATGCGCTCAGCCACCCCCAAGGTGCTGCACCGCCTCGCCGGCCGCGCGCTGGTGGAGCACGCGGTGCGGGCCGCGGCGGGTCTCGACCCGACCCACCTGGCCGTCGTGGTCGGCCACGGCCGCGCCGCGGTCACCGAGCACCTCGACACCCTGGCCGCCGACCTGGACCGCAAGGTCGTGGTGGCGGTGCAGGAGGAGCAGAAGGGCACCGGGCACGCGGTCGGCTGCGGCCTGGCCGAACTGCCCCCCGACCTGACCGGCACGGTCGTGGTCACCTACGGCGACGTGCCGCTGCTGGACACCGACGCGCTGCGCGGGCTGCTGGTCGAGCACGGCGAGCGGGGCAACGCGGTCACCGTGCTGACCGCCGTGGTGGCCGACCCGACCGGCTACGGGCGCATCCTGCGCGACGCCGACGGCTCGGTGCGCGGCATCGTCGAGCAGAAGGACGCCACCGAGGCCGAGCGGGCCATCACCGAGATCAACTCGGGCGTGTACGCCTTCGACGCGGCGGTGCTGCGCGACGCGCTGTCCCGGCTGTCCACCGACAACGCCCAGGGCGAGCTGTACCTGACCGACGTGCTGGCCATCGCGCGCGGCGACGGCGGCCGGGTGGGCGCGCTGGTCACCGCCGACCCGTGGCTGGTGGAGGGCGTCAACGACCGGGTGCAGCTGGCCAGGCTGGGCGCGGAGCTCAACCGCCGGATCGTCGAGCGCTGGATGCGCGAGGGCGTCACCGTGGTGGACCCGGCCACCACCTGGCTGGACGCGGACGTGCGGCTGGCGCGGGACGTGCTCGTCGAGCCCGGCGTGCAGCTGCGCGCGGGCACCACCGTGGACGAGGGCGCGACCATCGGCCCGGACACCACGCTCAGCGGCTGCGCGGTCGGCGCGGGCGCGTCGGTGGTGCGCACGCACGGCAGCGGGGCCGAGATCGGGCCCGGCGCCTCCGTCGGCCCCTTCGCCTACCTGCGGCCGGGCACCCGGCTGGGCGAGGCGGGCAAGATCGGCACCTTCGTCGAGGTGAAGAACTCCGAGATCGGCACGGGCAGCAAGGTGCCGCACCTGAGCTACATCGGCGACGCCACGATCGGCGAGCACAGCAACATCGGCGCGGCCAGCGTCACGGTGAACTACGACGGCGTGAACAAGCACCGCACCGTCGTCGGGTCGCACTGCCGCACCGGCTCGGACAACATGTTCGTCGCCCCGGTCACCGTCGGCGACGGCGCCTACACCGGCGCGGGCACCGTGCTGCGGCGCGACGTGCCGCCCGGCGCGCTGGCCGTGTCCGGGGGTCCCCAGCGCAACCTGGAGGGCTGGGTCCTCACCCGCAGGTCCGGAACGCCCGCCGCCGCCGCGGCGGAACGCGCGCTGGCGTCGCAGAACGAGAAGACAGAAGAAGGGCGCTGACCGTGAACCCCACGATGTCCGGGACACCCAAGAAGAACCTGATGCTCTTCGGCGGGCGCGCCTACCCCGAGCTGACCGAGCAGGTCGCCAAGCACCTGAACGTGTCGGTCACCCCCCAGTCGGCCTACGACTTCGCCAACGGCGAGATCTTCGTGCGGTTCGAGGAGTCGGTGCGCGGGTGCGACGCGTTCGTCGTGCAGAGCCACTGCGCGCCGATCAACCAGTGGCTGATGGAGCAGCTGATCATGGTGGACGCGCTCAAGCGCGCCTCCGCCAAGCGGATCACCGTGATCATGCCGTTCTACCCCTACGCGCGGCAGGACAAGAAGCACCGCGGCCGGGAGCCGATCTCCGCCCGGCTGGTGGCCGACCTGTTCAAGACCGCGGGCGCGGACCGGCTGGTGGCCGTCGACCTGCACACCGCGCAGATCCAGGGCTTCTTCGACGGCCCGGTGGACCACCTGTGGGCCATGCCGCTGCTGGCCGAGCACATCCGCGCCAAGTACGCGGGCCGCGAGATCACCGTGGTCTCGCCGGACGCGGGCCGGACCAAGCTGGCGGAGAAGTGGGCGGACACCCTCGGCGGCACGCCGATCGCGTTCATCCACAAGACCCGCGACCCGCTGCGGCCCAACGAGGTGGTCGCCAACCGGGTGGTCGGCCAGGTCAAGGACCGGCTGTGCGTGGTGATCGACGACATGATCGACACCGGCGGCACGATCACCAAGGCGGTCGACCAGCTGCTCGCCGAGGGCGCCTCGGACGTGGTCATCGCGGCCACCCACCCGGTGCTGTCCGGCCCGGCCGTGCAGCGGCTGCGCGACTGCGGTGCCCGCGAGGTGGTGTTCACCGACACCCTGCCGATCCCTGCGGAGAAGCGGTTCGACGCGATGACCGTGCTGCCGATCGCCCCGCTGCTGGCGCGGGTGATCCAGGAGGTCTTCGAGGACGGCTCGGTGACGAGCCTGTTCGACGGCAACGCCTGAGCCCGGTGGTGCCCCGCCGGTGCCGCTGAGCACCCGCGGGGCACCCCGATTAGGGCTCCTCCCCGCGGTCGGCCTACACTGTTCAGGTTGCCTCGGCGAGGGCGAGCACCACGCTCGGCGTGATCGACGCGGCGGTTGTGGTGCCGCGCGTGTGTACCCTCCGCGCCACCCCTCCGTCGCAGGCCGCCACCCGCTCAGCCCCGCCCGACGTACAAAAGGCCATATCGTAAGGAGAGCCCCACCGTGTCCGAGGTCCGTCTCGCCGCCGAGCAGCGCACCGAGTTCGGCAAGGGCGCTGCCCGCCGCACCCGTCGCGCCGGCAAGATCCCCGCGGTGCTCTACGGGCACGGCTCCGACCCGAAGCACCTGGCTCTGCCGGCGCTGGAGTTCGCCCGTGTCGTCCGCGAGCACGGTCAGAACGCGGTGCTCACGCTGGACATCGACAGCTCCAGCGAGCTCGCCCTGACCAAGACCGTCACCACCCACCCCATCAAGAACTACATCGAGCACGTCGACCTGCTGCTGGTGCAGCGGGGCGAGAAGGTCACCGTCGAGGTGCCCGTGGTCGTCACCGGCGAGCCCGCCCCCGGCACCCTGGTCACCCAGGACCTGACCACGCTCCAGGTCGAGGCCGACGCGCTGAACATCCCCGAGCAGGTCGAGCTGTCCATCGCGGGCGTCGCGGCGGGCACCCAGATCCACGCCTCGGAGCTGGCCCTGCCGCAGGGCGCCACCCTGGTCACCGACCCGGAGGCCCTGGTGCTGGTCGTCGGCGCCGCCCCCACCGCCGCCGAGATGGACGGCGACACCGCGGCCGGCGAGTCCGAGGCCACCGAAGAGAGCTGAGCCCACCACGTCGGGCTGGTCGAACGGCACGCCTCCCCCACCGGCTGGTGGGGGTGGCGTGCCGTTGCCGCACCTGACCCCGGCGCTGGTGCGGCGCACCACGTTCCCCCGCAAGCGCGGCAGGGGCTACGACCCGGCCCAGGTGGACGCCTTCCTGCGGCACGTCGCGAACGCGCTGGCCCAGCACGCCGGGCCGCACCCCGACCAGGTGCGCTCGGTGGTCTTCCACGAGGTGCCCGGCGGGTACGACCAGCAGCCGGTGGACGAGTTCCTGGCCAGGCTGGAGTGGCAGCTGCGCAGCGGCCACGTGCCGCCGACCGCGCTGCGCAGCGGCGCGGACCTGCTGGCGGTGAAGCTGCCCCGCGCGTCGAGCGGATACGATCGCACCGAGGTCGACGCCTTCCTCACCCGAGCCGCCGCCGCTCTGGAGGGCCAGGGCAGGATGAGCGCGAACGAGGTCCGCCACACCAGGTTCAGCACCACGTCGGGTCTGCGGCGGGGCTACCAGGTGCGCGCGGTCGACGCGCTGTTGGACGAGCTGGAGCAGGAGTTGCGGTCCCGTGGTCGATGAGCTGGCCCTGGTAGTCGGCCTTGGCAACCCCGGCCCGAAGTACGAGGGCAACCGGCACAACGCGGGCTTCCTGGTCCTCGACGTGCTGGCCGACCGGGTGGGCGGCAGGTTCAAGGCGCACCGGGGTGGGGCGGACGTGCTGGAGGGCCGTTTGGCGGGCCGCCGGGTGGTGCTGGCCAAGCCGCGCGGCTACATGAACACCTCAGGCGGGCCGGTGGCCGGGACGGCGAAGTTCTACAAGGTGCCGCCCGCGTCGATCGTCGTCGTGCACGACGAGCTGGACCTGCCCTTCGGCACGGTGCGGCTGAAGCTGGGCGGCGGCGAGAACGGGCACAACGGCCTGCGGTCGATCACCAAGTCGCTGGGCACCAAGGACTACCACCGGGTGCGGTTCGGGGTGGACCGGCCGCCGGGCCGGATGGACCCGGCGGACTACGTGCTGCGCGACTTCTCCGCGACGGAGCGCAAGGAGCTGGGCTTCGAGCTGGACCGCACGGCGGACGCCGTCGAGGCCCTGCTGTCGCTGGGCTTGGAAGCCGCCCAGAACAAGTTCCACTGACCCCACTCCCGCGCGCGATTTCCGCGCCCCCCTGGTGCGTCGGCAAGTACTACCAGAGGGGTGTGAGAGGGCCGGTAACTACTACCCGAGGTGGGTGAGAGCGGGCGTCAGGGTGCGCGAACGTTGAATTCAGGGTGTCTGAGGGTTCGACTCGCGCGGGCGACACGCCCAACACGCCCATGGGTGGGTGACACCGGGAACGGGCGTGGTGGGCGTGTCGGTGGGGTCAGGAGGCGGGGACGAGGGTGGTGGCGGCGGAGCGGCGGAGCTTGCCGGACGGGGTCTTGGGCAGGCTGCCCGGCGGGAGCACCACGATCGAGAACGGGCGCAGGCCGACCGCGTCGACCACCTTCGCGCTGATCTGCTTCTGCAGGTCCCGCACCGCGTCCTCCTGGTCGGCCAGGCGGGACTCGACCACCACGGCGAACCGCTCCCGCCGCGTGCCCGCGTCCAGCCGCACGGCCACCGCGTTGCCCGCGCGCACGCCCTCGACCGAGGTGGCGGCCCGCTCGATGTCGGTGGGGTAGATGTTGCGCCCGCCCATGATGATCACGTCCTTGCGCCGCCCGCACACGACGACCTGGCCGTCCACCACGTAGCCCTCGTCGCCGGTGTCCAGCCAGCCCTCGGCGTCCTGGGTGGCCAGCGGGCCGTCCACGGTCAGGTAGCCCGGTGTCACCGCCTCGCCGCGCACCCGCAGCTGCCCCACCTCGCGCTCGCCGCGCACCGCCCCCGACTCGTCGACGACCTGCACCTCCAGCCCCGGCAGGGGCGGTCCGAGCAGCGGGAACACCCTGGCGTCGGGCGCGTCGGAGGGCACCGCGCGCCGTCCGGCGGCCAGCTCCTCCTGGTCGACCGAGTCCACCGCCATGCCGGTGAACACCGGCGCGAACGCCACGCCCAGCGTCGTCTCGGCCATGCCGTAGGCGCACAGCACGCACTCGGGCCGCAGCCCGAAGCGCTCCCCCGCCGACACGAAGGCGCGCACCGCGGCCGGGTCGATCGGTTCTGCGCCGTTGAGCGCGATGCGCAGCGAGGAGAGGTCGAACGCGTCATCGGCCTCCACGCCCGCCATCCGCCGGGCCACGATGGCGTAGGCGAAGTTGGGCGCGGCGGTGATGGTGCCGCGGTACCGGCTGATCAGGTCCGGCCACAGGGTCGGCCTGCCGAGGAAGTCCGCGGGCGTGACCTTCACCAGGTCGATGCCCAGCAGCATCGGCACGGTCAGGAAGCCGACCATCCCCATGTCGTGGAACAGCGGAAGCCAGGAGACCATCCGGTCGTTCTCCGGGTCCAGCTGGGCCGCCACGCGCATCCCCTGCGCGTTGGACCACAGGTTGCCGTGGGTGATCCGGACCGCCTTCGGGTCGGCGGTGGAGCCGCTGGTCAGCTGCAGCAGCGCCGGGCTGGACTCGGGCACCTCGACCGGTTCGGCCAGCGGCTCGCCGTCCAGCGCCTCCAGCAGCCGGTAGCGGATGCCGCGCTCGTCCAGCACCGGGGCCAGCGCGTCGAACGGGGCGCCCAGCAGCACCAGCTCCGCGCCGATCATGCGCAGCACGCGGACCGTGTCGGCGGCCCACTCGCCCAGGTCGGTGCGCGGGGTCGGCTGGTGCAGCATGGTGGTGCTGCCGCCCGCCAGCCACACGGCCTGCACGGCGGGCGCGATGGCCGCCGGGTCGCCCGCCAGCACGGCGACCGCCGCGCCGGGCGCGACCCCGTCCGCGACCAGCGCGCCCGCCGCCCGCCGCGCGTGCTCGTGCACCTGCGCCCACGTCCGGTGCGTCGGGGAGTTCGGTTCCCCCGTCGTCATGCCCCGGACGCGGCCGCCTGCGCTCGCCGCGGTCGCCACCATCGTGTCCACGAACCGACTCATGCGCGCCAGCCTAGAACGCGTCGTCTCATTAACCCGATAGGACGAAACAAGTCCACCCCCTTAACGCGATACTCCCCGGTACAGACGTGAAGGAGGTTCGGGTGGATCGGGCGGGGTACGACGCGCGCCAGCTGCGCAGGCCGGCTCATCCTGCGCCGTTGCTGACGGCGCAGGACTTGCGCCAGGTCACCTTCCACCGGCCGCCCCCCGGCCTGCCGGGCTACGACGAGTCCCAGGTCGACGCCTTCCTCGACCGCGTCGAGGAGACGCTGCGCGGTCGCGACGACGTGACCGAGCAGGACGTGCGCCGGATGCGCTTCCGCCCCGCCCGCCCCGGCTACCACGCGGCGGAGGTGGACGCCTTCCTGGAGCTGGTGGCCGAGACGCTCAGGTCGACCCCGCAGCGCAGGCAGGCCGTGGCCCCGGCCACCGGCGCGCACGCCACGTCCACCGGGATGCGCCCCGCGCCCCGGCTGACCCCGCAGGACGTCCGAGGCGTGCGCTTCCACAAGCCCAGACCGGGCAACCGCGGCTACGAGGAGGGCGAGATCGACGCGTTCCTCGAACGCATCGAGGCCACCCTGCGCGGCCAGGACGACCTGACCGCGCTGGAGGTGCAGGAGGCCGAGTTCGGCTACGCCCCGGCGGGCCAGGTCGGCTACGACGAGGACGACGTGGACACCTTCCTGGACCTGGTGGTGGTGACCCTGGAGCGCACGCCGCCGCGCCCGGCGCCCCCCGCCCGGCCCGTCCCGCCGCCGCCGGTGCGGCCCCGCCCCGGCCCCGGCACCCGCCCGCTGACCGCCAGGGACGTGCGCACGGTCGCGTTCGGCAAGCCCGCCAGGGGCAGCCGCGGCTACCAGGAGTCGCAGGTGGACAAGTTCCTGGACCGCATCGAGAAGACGCTGCTGGGCCAGGACGACCTGACCGCGCAGGAGGTCCGCGAGGCCCGGTTCAGCCGCCCGATCTTCGGCAGGCGCGGCTACGACGAGACCGAGGTCGACGCGTTCCTGGCCAGGGTGGAGAAGCAGCTGGGCGAAGGCCCACCCCGGCCCGCCGCGCTGCCGCCGATCAGCTCGTGGAAGCAGCTGCGCCTGATCAAGATCCCGCTGGCCGCTCCCAACCAGCGCGGTTATCGCACCTCGCAGGTGGACCGGGTGCTGGAGGAGGTCGGCATCGCGCTGGACGGCATGATCGGGGCCACCTCGGCGGAGGTGGCCAAGGCCAGGTTCGCGCTGTCGCTGATGGCGGGCCAGGGCTACGACTGCGACTACGTGGACGAGCTGATGCCGCTGCTGGCCGAAGAGCTGCGCCGCCGGGGCCGCTGAACCAGCGACCACCCCGCGACCGCTTCGCGACCACGAGGAGCCCGGTGACCGAGCCGTCCTACCTGACCACCACGCGCGCGTCCTACGACGCCGTCGCCGCCCACTACGGGGCCCAGTACGAGCGGGAGCTCGCGCGCAGGCCGCTGGACCGGGCCATGCTGGCCGCCTTCGCCGAGCTGGCGGGCCCCGGACCGGTGGCCGACGTCGGCTGCGGCCCCGGCCACGTGACGGCCCACCTGCGCGCCTCGGGCGTCGAGGCGTTCGGCGTTGACCTCTCGCCGGGGATGGTCGCCCGCGCCCGCGAGCTGCACCCCGGCCTGCGCTTCGAGGAGGGCAGCATGACCGCCCTCGGACACGCCGACGGCTCGCTGACCGGTGTGCTGGCCTGGTACTCGCTGTTCCACCTGCCGCCCGAGGAGGTGCCCACCGCGCTGGCCGAGTTCCACCGCGTGCTGGCCCCCGGCGGGCACCTGCTGCTGGCGTTCCAGCTGCGCGACGACCACGTGGACCTGGACCGGTGGTTCGACCAGGAGATCACCCTGCGCTTCCACCGGCTGGTGCCCGACGAGGTCGAGGAGCTGCTGCGCGGGGCGGGGTTCTCCCCGCTGGCGCGGATGACCCGCGAGCCCGTGGAGGGCGAGAAGCCGCCGCGGGCCTACCTGCTGGCCCGCAAGTAGCGTCTGCAAGTACTACCCGTGCCGCTTCTGCGGGCCGGTAACTACTACCCGCGCCGAAGTCGGGTAGTAGTTACCGGCCCACGGCGACGGGCCGGGTAGTACTTGCAGGCGCGGCTCAGCCTTCGGCGGTCTCGACGGCCAGCAGCCACTGGGCCTCGACGTCCTCGGCCTCGGCGAGCACCGCCTTCAACTCGGCGTCCAGCGCCATCAGCCGCTCCGGGTCGGTGGCCGCCTCCGCCAGCTTGGCGTGCAGCTGGGCCTCCTTCTTCTGCAGCGCCTCCAGCCGCCGCTCCAGCCGGGCCAGCTCCTTGCGGGCGGCCCGCTGGTCGGCGGCCGAGGAGGACGACGGCGACGCGGCGCGCGGCGCGGGGGCGGCCACCGCCTCCCGCTGGGCGTCGCGGCGGCGCAGGTACTCCTCGATCCCGCCGGGCAGGTCGGTCAGCCCGCCGTCGCCGAACAGCGCCACGACCTTGTCGCACACCCGCTCCACCAGGTACCGGTCGTGCGAGATGACCACCAGCGTGCCCGGCCACGAGTCGAGCAGGTCCTCCAGCTGCTGGAGGGTGTCGATGTCCAGGTCGTTGGTCGGCTCGTCGAGCAGCAGCACGTTCGGCTCCGCCATCAGCAGCCTGGCCAGCTGCAACCGCCGCCGCTCACCGCCGGACAGGTCGCCCACCGGCGTCCACTGCCGCTGCGAGGAGAACCCGAACCGCTCGGCCAGCTGCGAGGCGGACAGCTCCTGCTTGCCCAGCACGACCCGCCTGGCCACCTCCTCCACGGCCTCCAGCACCCGCATCGAGCCGTCCAGGTCGTGCAGCTCCTGGCTCAGGTGCGCCAGCTTCACCGTCTGCCCCTGCACGCGCCTGCCCGCGTCCAGCTCGCGCTCACCGGCCAGCGCGCGCAGCAGGGTCGTCTTGCCCGACCCGTTCACACCCACGATGCCGACCCGGTCGCCGGGGCCGATGCGCCAGGTCAGGTCGCGCACCAGCGTCCGCTCGCCGACCTTGAGCGTGGCGTCCTCCAGCTCCACCACCGTGCGCCCGAGGCGGCGCTTGGCGAACGCCATCAGCTCCACGCTGTCGCGCGGCGGCGGCACGTCGGAGATCAGCGCCTCGGCGGCCTCGATCCGGTAGCGCGGCTTGGACGTGCGGGCCGGGGCGCCCCGGCGCAGCCAGGCCAGCTCCTTGCGGGCCAGGTTGCGGCGCTTCTCCTCGATCGCGTCGGCCAGCCGGGCGCGCTCGGCGCGGGCGAAGATCCAGTCCGCGTAGCCGCCCTCGTACTGCTCGACGCGCCCGCCGACGACCTCCCAGGTCCGGGTGCACACGGTGTCCAGGAACCACCGGTCGTGGGTGACCACCACCAGCGCGCTGCGCCGCGACAGCAGGTGCTCGGCCAGCCAGCGCACGCCCTCCACGTCAAGGTGGTTGGTCGGCTCGTCCAGCACCACCAGGTCCAGGTCCTGCACCAGCGCGGCGGCCAGCGCGACCCGCCGCCGCTCGCCACCGGACATGGTGGCCACCGGCGAGTCCAGCCCGAGCGCGGTGATGCCCAGCCCGTCCAGGATCGAGCGCACCCTCGGGTCGGCGGCCCACTCGTGCTCGGCGGCGAACCCCAGCGGGTCCAGCACCGCGTTGCGCACGGTCGAGCCGTCGGGCAGCGAGGTCCGCTGGGTCACCACGGCCATCCGCAGGCCGCGGGTCTGGCTGACCCGCCCCTCGTCCGGCTCCTCCAGCCCGGCCAGCACCTCCAGCAGGGTGGTCTTGCCGCCGCCGTTGAGGCCGACGACGCCGATCCGGTCGCCGTCGCCCACCCCGAGGGAGACCCCGTCGAGCAGCGGGCGCACACCGAACGACTTGGAGACCGTCTCCAGGTTGACCAAGTTGGCCATCAACACACCTTCATCGAGATCGTGGGACGCGAGTGGGACACACCGGGCAGTCCCGCCTCTCAAGCCTAGACACGCGGCGGCCCCCGGTTCCGGACACCGGGCGACGCGGTCGAGCGGTCAGGCGTGGACCTCGGGTGGGGTGGGCCTGGGCGCTTCGTCGGTGCCGACCACCCGCGCGCCGTGCACCGGTCCCTGGGCGACGCGGACCGTGCGGCACACGCCCGCGCCCGCCAGCTCGGCGGCCACCCGGACCGCCGAGTCGCCGTCGGCGCACAGGAACGCGCAGGTCGGACCCGAGCCGGACACCATGCCCGCCAGCGCGCCCGCGTTCACCCCGGCGCGCAGCGTGCGGCGCAGGTTGGGGCGCAGGGACACCGCGGCGGCCTGCAGGTCGTTGCCCAGCAGCAGCGCCAGCTGGCGCGGGTCGCCCGAGGACAGGCCCTCCAGCACGGCCTCGGCGGGGCCGACGCGGGGCGGGTCGCCGTCCGCGCGCAGCCGGTCCAGCTCCTGGAAGACCTCCGGTGTGGACAGGCCGCGCCGGTCGAAGGCCAGCACCCAGTGGAACGTGTGCCGCGCCAGCACCGGCACGATCCGGTCGCCGCGGTCGGTGCCCAGCGCCGTGCCGCCGTAGAGGGCGAACGGGACGTCCGCGCCGATCTGCCCGGCCAGCTCGGCCAGCTCGTCGCGGGTGATCTCCACCCGCCACAGCGCGGCCAGCCCGACCAGGGCGGCCGCCGCGTCCGCGCTGCCGCCCGCCATGCCGCCCGCGACCGGGATGCTCTTGCGGATCACCACCCGGACCTTGGGGTCCTCGGGGTCGCGCCCGGTGTGCTCGGCCAGCACCCGCACCGCCCGCCAGGCCAGGTTGGACGGCCCGGTGGGCACCGCGTCGGCGCCCTCGCCGTGCACCTCCACACCGGGGTCGTCGGCGATGGCCACGGTGACCTCGTCGGTCAGCGACAGCGCCTGGAAGATCGTCACGAGGTCGTGGTAGCCGTCAGCGCGCGCGTCGCCCACTGCCAGGTGCAGGTTGACCTTGGCCGGGACGCGGACGGTGACCGGTGGCGGGACTACGGCGAGCACACCCTGAAGCCTACGGCTGTCGCGGGTGCTCGCGCTGCCACCGGTGGCCGAACTCCCGGAACGCGACCGCGCCCGCGAGCGCTGCCCGACGGGGTCGGGCGGTGCTCGCGGGCGCGGTCGGGTGGGGTCAGACGGCCAGGACGGAACCGGCGAAGGTGTCCTTGATGTAGTCCTTGACCTGCTGCGACTGCAGCAGCGCCAGCAGGTCCTTGATCCGCTGGTCGTCCTTGAGCTCGGCGCGGGTGACCAGGCCGTTGGCGTTGGGGTTGCCCTCGGCCTTCTCCAGCGCCAACGCGTCGTCGGCGGGCTTCAACCCGGCGTCGATGGCGTAGTTGCCGTTGACCACCGCCGCGTCGGTGTCCTCCAGCGACCGGGGCAGCTGGGCCGCCTCCAGCTCGACGAACCGCAGGTTCTTCGGGTTCTCCGCGATGTCGCGGATGGTGGCGGTCTTCTCCGCGCCCTCCTTGATCTTGATCAGGCCGTTGTCCTGGAGCAGCTTGAGCCCGCGGGCCTCGTTGGTGGCGTCGTTGGCGACGGCGACCTGGGCGCCGTCGGGCAGGTCGGCCAGCGACTTGTGCTTGTTGGAGTACACGCCCAGCGGCTCGACGTGCACCGGGCCGATCCACTCCAGCTGGGCGCCGCTCTCGCTCTTGAAGGTGTCCAGGTAGGGCACGGTCTGGAAGTAGTTCGCGTCCAGCGAGCCGTCCACCAGCGCGGTGTTGGGCTGCACGTAGTCGGTGAACTCGACGACCTCGATCTTGAGGTTCTTCTCCGCCGCGAGGTTGTCGGCGACGTAGCGCAGGACCTGGGCGTGGGGCACCGGGCTGACGCCCACCTTCAGCGGCGCGTCGGGGTTGCCCGCCGCGCCGTTGTCGCCGCTCCCGCAGCCTGCCGCGAGCAGCAGGGCGCCGAGGAGGGCAGCACGAATACGCATGGTGTTCCTTAACTACGGGGTGGGTCCGGATCAGACGGAGGCGTGCCTGCGGCGGTCGACAGCGCGCGCGGCACGGTTGAAGGCGAACTGGATGAGCGTGGCGATGACCGCCAGCACCGCGACCGTGCTCCACAGCACCCGGTCGTCGAAGCGCTGGTAGCCCAGCCGCACGGCGAGGTCACCGAGACCGCCGCCGCCGAGCACCCCGGCCATCGCGGAGTACCCCAGCAGGGCGATCGCGGTCACGCCGATGGCGTTGATCAGCGCGGGCAGCGACTCGCGCAGCAGCACGCTGCGGACGATGCGCGTGGTCGTGGCGCCGGTCGTGACCGCGGCCTCCACCACCGAGACGTGCACCTCGCTCAGCACGTTCTGCACCAGCCTGCCGACGAACGGGATCGCGCCCACCGACAGCGGCACGATCGCCGCGGTCGGCCCGATGGACTGGCCGATGACCAGCCGGGTGAGCGAGGTCAGCAGGACGAGCAGGACCAGGAACGGCATGGCGCGGCCGAGGTCGACCACGAAGCCGAGCAGCTTGTGCAGCAGCGGCCTGGGCCGCAGCCCACCGGGGGCGGTGAGCTGCAGCCAGACGCCGACGGGGATGCCGAGCAAGGTCGCGATCAGGGTGGAGACGGCCACCATGTACAACGTCTCGCCGGTCGCGGTGACGAGGTAGTCGAACACGGTGGACCAGGGTGTTGCCTTCCTCACGCAGCTACTCCCTGCGGACCCGTCGGCGTGCGGCGCACGGCGCCGCCCGCCTCGGTGATCCACTCCAGCGCCGAGTCGGCGCGCTCGCCGTTGAGGCCGACGCGGAACCGCGCGACCGGGGTCTCGCCGAGCCTGGTCAGGCCGCCGCCGAGCAGGTTCAGCTCCACGCCGAAGCGGCTGGTGGCCTCGGGCAGCAGCGCGCCCACGGCGGCGAAGCCGACCAGCACCACGTCGGCCACCCGGTCGTAGGAGCGCTCGACCGCCGGGTTCTGGTCCACGGCGGGCAGCAGCGAGGCGGCGGTCCGGCTGGCCGCGTCGGAGACCAGGTCGAGCACCTTGCCGTGTTCCACGACCCTGCCGCCCTCCAGCACCGCCACGTCGTCGCAGATGCGGCGGACCACGCCCATGTCGTGGGTCACCACCAGGACGGTCACGCCCAGCTCGGCGCGGGCCCGGTCCAGCACGGTCAGCACGGAGCCGGTGGTCTCGGGGTCCAGCGCGGAGGTCGGCTCGTCGGCCAGCAGCACCGACGGGCTGGCGGCGAGCGCGCGGGCGACCGCGACGCGCTGGCGCTGGCCGCCGGAGAGCTGGTCGGGGTAGGAGCCCGCCTTGTCGGTCAGGCCGACCAGGTCCAGCAGCTCGGCCACGCGGGTGCGGCGCTGCGGCCCCGGCACGCCCGCGGACTCCAGCGGCAGCGCCACGTTGCCCGCGGCGGTGCGCTGGCGCAGCAGCGAATCCCCTTGCGGCACAACGCCGATCTGCCTGCGGGCGGCGCGCAGCGCGGACCCGCCCAGCGACACCAGGTCGGTGCCGTCGACGCGGATCGCGCCGCTGTCGGGGCGCTCCAGCAGCGCGACGCAGCGGGCCAGGGTGGACTTGCCCGCCCCGGAGGGGCCGACGACGCCGAGCACCGTTCCGGCGGCGACGTCCAGGTTCACGCCGTCCAGCGCGCGAACCTGACCGGTACTGCCGGGGAAGGTCTTGGTGAGGTTTTCGACTGTGATCACGTTTTCGCTCCACGACTGCGCGCGGCAGCGCGCGCTCGTGGCGCGCGCGACCGAGATCTGCTGCTGAAGGGGTGTCCGCAGAGGACGGCGAGGATTGCCTGGTGCCGCTGGTGCCGCTAGGCGAGGGAGCCGCGACAGCCCGTGGCAGTGCGACGGCCGTGGTCGACGACTCGCCTGCGTGTGAGCATTCGCGTCCTGGGCACGTGATCCTCCATCGATCCTGGCTGAAGCACCTGCCCCATGGGGGGTGGTTGCTGCGGCGTCGTGGAGCCAGGTCTCTCGGCCGCTCGGGATGGCAGCACGAGTACACCCGACGACCCGAGGTTGACGCAAGCCTGTAAACGGATCGTTCGACAAATCACACAGATGGCCGAAAGATCACCGGCTATCGAGTGACAGCGGCTTCGGCTATCCGGATGAAGTCGTGAACTCCCAGCTGCTCGCCGCGAGCGCCCGGATCGACCCCGGCGGCCAGCAGCAGCCGCTCCGCCTCGGCGGGCGACCCCGCCCAGCTCGCCAGCGCGCCGCGCAGCGTCTTGCGGCGCTGCGCGAAAGCCGCGTCCACCAACGGGAACAGCACGTTCCGGTCCACAGTGGACAGCGGTTCGGGGTGCCGCCGGAAGGCCACCAGCGCGGAGTCCACGTTGGGCACCGGCCAGAACACCGAGCGCGACACCGGCCCGGCCCGGCGCGCGTCGGCGTACCAGGCCAGCTTCACGCTGGGCACCCCGTAGACCTTGCCACCGGGGCCCGCGGCCATCCGGTCGGCCACTTCGGCCTGCACCATCACCAGGCCGGTGCGCAGCGAGGGCAGCTCGGCCAGCAGGTGCAGCACCACGGGCACGGCCACGTTGTAGGGCAGGTTCGCGACCAGGGCGGTCGGCGCGACCGGCAGCTGCCCGGCGGTGACGCGCAGCGCGTCCGCCGGGACCACGGACAGCCGGTCGGCCAGTTCGGGGGCGCGCTCGGCGACGGTGGCGGGCAGGCGGTCGGCGAGCACCGGGTCGATCTCCACCGCGACCAGCGCCCGGCACGAGGGCAGCAGGGCCAGGGTCAGCGAGCCCAGGCCCGGCCCGACCTCCAGCACCACGTCGTCGGCGGTCAGCTCGGCGGAGGCGACGATGCGGCGGACCGTGTTCGGGTCGTGCACGAAGTTCTGCCCCAGCTTCTTGGTGGGGCGGATGTCCAGCTCGGCCGCCAGCCGCCGCACGTCGGCCGGGCCGAGCAGCGCGCTGCCCGCCTGGGGGGTTCCGGTCACCACCGCATTCTCCCCTCCCCTCCCGCGAGCCGAACGCCCCGGCCCCCTCCTGCGCCTGCAAGTACTACCCGACCCGCTCCATCGAGCGCATAACTACTACCCGACGACCGACGGTCACGGAGCCGGGTAGTAGTTACCGGCCCGCTGCGGGGCGTCGGGTAGTACTTGCAGACGCGGGGAAGGCGACCGCCGCGTCCCGGAGGTGGGACGCGGCGGTGGGGGACGCGGTGGTGGTGGGACGCGGCGGTGGGGGAAGCCCAGGGGTTACGGCAGGCCGAGCTTGGCGCGGCAGCCGGGCCAAGCCGAGTAGGTGCCGCCGCGGCCGTCGCGGAGCTTGGTCGCGACGGCGATTTGCTGCTCGCGGGTGGCCTGGTGCGGGTACGCGGCGTACTGGCTGCCGCCGTAGGCGTCCCAGGTGCTCTTGTTGAACTGCAGGCCGCCGTAGTAGCCGTTGCCGGTGTTGATGGCCCAGTTGCCGCCCGCCTCGCACTGCGCGAGCCGGTCCCAGACCGCGCCGTCGGGCGGGACCTTGGTGCCGACCTTGACCTTCTTGGCCTTCGGCTCCTTGGTGACCTTGGTGCCCAGCTGCTCGCGGGCGACTTCCTTGCCGTTCTTCATCGTGACGCGGTAGGTGACGATCTTCTCGCCCGCCTCACCCGCCTCGACGACCTGCTTCTCGCCCTTCATCATCGAGGCGTCGGGCACCTCTTCGACGGGCGGGGCGATGGCCTCGGTCGCGTTGACCACCGAGACGCCGGTGCGGCTGATGTGCACCTCGGCGCCGTTGGTGATGCGCAGGTCCAGCGCCGTCTCGACCTTGTCCTCGGCGCCGAGGTTGAGGTTCTCCTTCTCGACCAGCTCGCGGACGTCCAGCGCGGTGGTCCGGATCTGCCGGGGGGCCTGGCCGCCGTCGAAGAGCGTGATCGTCTTGAGGCTCTTGACCTCCAGCGACATGCCTTCGAGCGGGACGTCCTGGCCGCGGTCGACGGAGACCCACGCGCCCTCGTCGTTGACCTGGAGCTGGTCCAGCGCCTCGCCGACGGTGACCGAGCGGACCCAGCCCTCGCGCTGCTCGCCGTCGACGGTCATCTTGACCTGGCGACCGCGGTCGAGGGTGATCTTGCCGCCGTCGCTGACCTTGGCCTGCGGGGAGGGGCTGAGCGCGTCGTGCTCGCCGACGGTGATGCCCTCGTCGGCCAGCACCTCGCCGACGGTGGACTCGTACGTGCGGACCGTCTTGGCCTCGCCGTCGATGTCCACGGTGACCGACTTGTCCATGGCGATGGCGGTGGCGCCGCCGCCGGAGACGGTCACCAGGATGGTCGCCACGGCGGCCTTGAGGAAGCGCCGCTTCCACTTCCCGGCGGCCTCGACCAGCGCGGCGGGCGGGGCGTCGGGCCGCTCGGCGGCGTCCGCGCTCGCGACCCGGTCCTGGGAGACCTCGTCGGGCAGGATGATCGGCGGCAGGAGCGTGGTCTCGGCGTTGATCAGCCGGATCAGCTCGTCGACGTCGAGGTTGGCGTTGGCCAGCAGCTCGTCGGCCTCGGGGCCCAGCACGTCCATCACGTCGTCGGGCGTGATGGCGAACACCGAGGTGTCCCAGTCCTCGACCGGCCGCTCCATGGTGGCGACCGCACCCGGCTGGACCGGGGTAAACCAATCGGTGTCCTCGTTGAACGAGTTCACGGGGTTCCTTACCTCCTGAAGGCGCGAAGCCGCTCGGTCGCGCGCGTCCGGCTGTCGGTGGTCAGCAAGTGATCCCGGCAGCTCCCGCGCGTTCGCTCGACTTCATCGCTTCTGGTGTCCAGTACCCGCCCCGACTGCGGGTGCGCGCCCGCCGTGGACGGGGAGTCGCACTGTGGGGCACGGTCACGGGACCGTAACGGGTGTACGGGGGTTGTGCAAACACCCCCGCTTTTCTTGTGATCCCAGTCACCTCGTTGGCGGAGCAACCGGGTAGACCATTCGTCGTAACGCGGCTACGACCGCGTCGCGTCACCAAGACCGAAGATCCGTTCGGCGTTCCGGGTGACCGCGACCGCGAGATCAGCCACGTCGACCTGACGCAGCGTGGCGATCTCCCGGAGGGTGTAGTTGGCGCAGTAGGGCTCGTTCGGACGCCCCCGAAACGGGTGAGGCGTGAGGAAGGGCGCGTCGGTCTCCACCAGCAGGCGGTCCTCCGGCACCCACGCCACGGCCTCGCGCAGCGCGTGCGCGTTGCGGAACGTGGCCGTGCCCGCGAACGACAGCACGAACCCGCGCTCCACGCACGCGCGCGCGAAGTCGAGGTCGCCGGAGAAGCAGTGGAAGACCACGTCGGCGGGCGCGCCCTCGTCGTCGAGCACCTTGAGGATGTCGTCGTGGGCGTCCCGGTCGTGGATCATCAGCGGCTTGCCCACCCGCTTGGCCAGGTCGACGTGCCACCGGAACGCCTCGTGCTGGGCCTGCTTGGGCGCGTAGTCCCAGTAGTAGTCCAGCCCGGTCTCGCCGACGGCCACCACGCGCGGCTGCGCGGCCAGGGCGCTCAGCTCGGCCTTGTCCGCGTCGCTGAAGTCCGACGTGCGGGTGGGGTGCAGGGCGACGGCGGCGAACACCCGCTCGTCCCAGGTGGCCGCCTCGGCGGCCCACCGGGCGGCGGCCATGTCGTCGGCGACGGTGACCACCCGGTCCACGCCCGCCGCGACCGCCCGGTCCAGCACCTCCCGCACGCCCTCCGGGGTCCGCGCGCCGCACGCGTCGAGGTGGGTGTGGGCGTCGACCACCGGCGCCGGAAGGCGCTCCGGCACCGGCGGTCGCTCGCCCTTGCGGGGAGTCACCTGACGATCGGGGCCCACTCCGGGCCGGTCTCGGCCAGCTCCGGGTCGAGCTTGGCGAACAGCGGGGTCGGCTTGTCCAGCGGGCGGCCCACCTCGATCGGCGTGGACGCCCACCTGGCCTGCTCGCCCGCGTAGTCACCGGTCAGCACCGGGTACTCGCGCTCGGGCACGTCCAGGTCGGTCACCTCGGTGATCCGCGGCTGGGCCGACCACACGCCGGTGCCGCCCAGCAGCTCGTGCACCTTCTGCGCCGAGTGCGGTAGGAACGGCGTGAGCAGCGTGTTCGCGTCCTGCACCACCTGCAACGCGGTGTGCAGCACGGTGTCCCGGCGGGCCGGGTCGTCCTTGAGCTTCCACGGCTCCTGGTCCGACAGGTACCGGTTGGCCGCGCTCACCACCCGCATCGCCTCCGAGGAGGCCGCCTTGAACCGCGACCGGCGCAGGTGCCCGCCCACGGTGTCGAACGCCTTGCGGGACAGCTCCAGCAGCTCCTGGTCGGCGGCGGTCGGCGCGGTCGGCGCGGGCACCGCGCCCACGTTCTTGTGCGCCATCGAGATCGACCGGTTGACCAGGTTGCCCCACTCGTTGGCCAGCTCGAAGTTCGTCCGCCGGACGAACTCGTCCCAGGTGAAGTCGGTGTCCTGGTTCTCAGGGCCCGCCACGGAGATGAAGTAGCGCAGCGCGTCCGGCCCGAACTGGCGCAGGAAGTCGGTCACGTAGATGACCGTGCCGCGCGAGGTGGAGAACTTCGACCCGCTCATGGTCAGGAACTCGCTGGAGACCACCTCGGTGGGCAGGTTCAGCGTGCCGAACGAGCCCGCCTGGCCGCCCCGGTCGCCCGCGCCGTTCTGGCCCAGCAGCAGCGACGGCCAGATCAGCGAGTGGAAGACGATGTTGTCCTTGCCCATGAAGTAGTAGCCCTGGGCGTCGCCGGTCCAGAACTCCTTCCAGGCGTCGTCGTCGCCGCTGCGCCGCGCCCACTCCACGCTGGCGCTCAAGTAGCCGATCACCGCGTCGAACCACACGTAGAACCGCTTCATCGGCTGCTCGCGCCAGCCGTCCAGCGGGATCGGCACACCCCAGTCCAGGTCGCGCGTGATCGCGCGCGGACGCAGGTCGTCCAGCAGGTTCTGGCTGAACTTGAGCACGTTGGGCCGCCACTCGGTGCGGGTCTGCAACCAGGAGCCCAGCGACTCGGTGAACCGCGACAGGTCCAGGAACAGGTGCTCGGTCTCGACGAACTTCGGCGTCTCGCCGTTGATCCGCGAACGCGGGTTCTTCAGGTCGATCGGGTCGAGCTGGTTGCCGCAGTTGTCGCACTGGTCGCCGCGCGCGCCGTCGTAGCCGCAGATCGGGCAGGTGCCCTCGATGTAGCGGTCGGGCAGGGTGCGGCCGGTGGACGGGCTGATCGCGCCCATCTCGGTCTTGGGCACGACGTAGCCGTTGCGCCACAGCGACAGGAACAGCTCCTGCACCACCTGGTAGTGGTTGCCGGTGGTGGTGCGGGTGAACAGGTCGTAGGACAGGCCAAGGCCCTGCAGGTCCTCGGCGATGACGCGGTTGTACTTGTCGGCCAGCTCGCGGGTGGACAGACCCTCCTTCTCGGCCTGCACCGAGATCGGGGTGCCGTGCTCGTCGGTGCCGCTGACCATGAGCACCCGGTGGCCCGACATTCGCATGTAGCGGGAGAAGACGTCGGAGGGGACACCGAATCCGGAGACGTGACCGATGTGGCGGGGGCCGTTGGCGTAAGGCCAGGCCACCGCGGTCAACACGGGGGCACTCATGGGGCAAGCCTACGGAGGCCCGCCCAACGGGTTCCCACTGGCCGCGAGTCCCGCGCCCGAACACCGCGAACCGAGCGCCCAGACACCGCGAACCGCGCGTTCGCGCACCCGTGCGTTCGCATGGACCGGTTCACATCGGCGTGACCGGCCTCAACTCCACCCACTCGACGGCGTCGGGCAGTTCGGCGCTTTCCAGGAACCGGATGAGCACTTCGGTGAACAGCGGCAACGGCAGCCCGCTGGCAGGCGGGTACTCGTCGTGCGAACCGTGGGTGCCCGGTGAGCGCGGATCGCCCTTCGGGTGTCCGGTGAAGCCGTCCGGGTAGCCGTCGGCGACGCCCGCGTAGACGAAGTAGCCCCACCCGTCGCGGACGGCGAGGTGGACCACGTGGTCCGGCACGGGCTCGTCGCCGGTCAGCGGCAGGACCACGGTGGGACGCCCCAGGTGCGTGACGTAGGCGTCGTCCGCGTTCGGGTCGGCCAGCGCCCGCACCAAGTCCCGCACGTCCTCCGGGGTGGTCACCTCCGCCTGACCGGCATCGTCGGGCAGGGCGCGTCCGCGATACACGCGCCAACGGGCTCGCAGAACTGGCGGGGAAGTCATCGTTCGGCTCTTCCTCTCGGGTAGCTCCAGACCTTGCCATCGGGATCGATGACGGTGAGCTTCAGGGCACGGCCGGTGGAGCGGATCAGGTTGCTCAACTGGGAGTCGCACGTGAAAGGCTGGGCCGCATCCGGTGGTGTGCCGCACGGCGGACGCGACAGCACGAGGGTGACCTCTCCACCGACCTGTCCCGTTCCCATCCGGGCCAGCACCATCTGCACCTCGATGTGGGTGGCCAACCTGGTGAGCGCTCTGCCCTGAGGACCTCCGAGGACACGCAAGCGCTGGTACGTCTCCTCGAACCAGGGAGTCGCTTCCCCGCTCTGAAGCTCTTCGACTGACCCGTCGGACCGCACCCACACCCCTCGCGTCCGCGCGCCGGGAGGTGTTCGACCGATGCGCTGCCGAACCGCCGCGATTGCGACCTGATACGGACCGTCCACCGGCCCTGGAGCGGACGTTGGGGAAGCGTCACCCAACAGCGCGACGACTCGACCGAGCACCCCCTCGACTGCGGCGCGCAAGGCGCTCAACCGGCCGACCAGCTCGCCGCCACCCTGTTGAGCCCGCGAGAAGCAGTCCAGTGCCGTGTGCGCTTCCGGCTGGTTGCTCCCGGCGAGAGCGCCAAGTGACTCGACTGCTTCATCGAGCCTGTCCAAACCTTCACATGCCACTTCTCGGGTGCGATCGACCAGCGCCAGAACAGCGCGCAGGGTCGCGGCAGGCGAAGAGGTCATCCGATTCCTAGCGGGTCGTCAACCGCCCCAATAGTGCTCGCCACGCGGTCGAGGAGAACCGCAGGCTCTCAGTCTGGGGGTTCTTCGAGTCCCGCGCCATCACTCCACCAGGTACGAACGCGACCTCGACGCAGTCGCCGTTGTTGGCGCTGTAGCTGCTCTTGAACCACTGGAGACCGGACACGGAAGCCTCCCGGCTAGCTGCCGTTGATCAGACCTTTGACCAACACGAGGGACTGCTGCGGGGACAACGCGACTGACCGCAGGTTGTCCACGGCCATCTTATAAGTGCCCACGTCACCTGGGTCCTGCACGTAGACGGCACCATCGAGCCGTTCGGCGTAAGCAATCGACTGAGCGCGGTCGAATTCCAACACGACGAACTTCCCGGTCGTCGAGGAGTGCGGACCGTCCTCGGGGCGCAGGACCTGGACGGTCACGTTGGGCCGCTTCGCCAGCGTCATCAGGTGCTCGTACTGCCGCTTCCGCACCTCCGGGGTGCCGACGTTCAGCCTGAGCGCCGATTCGCCGATCACCGCGTGCAGTTCCAGCGGCTCGTCCTCGACCAACCGCTTCGCCCGTGCGACGCGGAAGGACACGAACCGCTCGCTGTGGTCCCGACGCACGAAGCCGGTCGCCTCGGTGATCGCCTGCGCGTACTCCTCGGTCTGGAGCAGGCCGGGCAGCACCATCGGCTCGAACACGAACTCCCTCGCGGCGAGCCCTTCCAGCCCCACGAAGGTCTTGAACCAGTCCGGCACGATGTGCGACCAGGGCGCCCACCAGGTCTTGCCCTCGCCGCGCCCGGTCAGCGACGTCAGCCGGTCGATGTCGTGCCGTGGCACCCCGTAGAACTCCAACAGTGCCACGATGTCGTCGGGCATCTGCTGGTAGCGCCCGTTCTCCATGCTGGAGAGCTTGGCCCGCGCGATACCGGTCGCCTCCTGGACCTGCTGAGGGGTGATCGCGGCCTGCTTGCGGTGGTTCGCCAGTTCCACACCGATGAGCCAACGCAGTGCGGAGGGATCGTTCCGAACGGTCATGCCGACAGTTTGGCACTACGTAGCACAAATCGACGTTCACTCAATTGTGTAATTCTAAGCGCGAAACGTTTCGCACTATGGTTACCCCATGAACCCCTTGGACCTGTTGGTCGACCCGCCCCGCCTGTTCGCCATCTACGGCACGAGCAAGTTCGATCCGGACGAGCCGTTCGTCGGTTGGGGACTCGAATTCCCCGACGAGGCCGTGCTGTGGATCAACGGCGCGCACTGGGTCTCCCGGAGCGCGAACTCCCTGTTGAGGACCCGAAGCCTCATCGCCGACGCGCACTTGGCCTATTTGCGGCCCGCAGGCCGCCCGGCGGGCCCCGAATGACGAATTCGTGGTGCGCGAACGTTGAATTCGGGGGTCCTGGGGGTTCGACTCGCCGGGGATGGGGGTCAGGGGGTGGCGACTACGGCGTCGTAGAGGGCCTTCTTGCTCACGCCCGCGGCCTCGGCCACCTCGGCGGCGGCGGACTTGAGCCGCTCGCCGTCGGCCACCCGCTGCTTCACCTCGGCCACCAGCACGTCCATCGACGGGGCGCCGGTGGGCTCGGCCCCGGCCAGCACCACGGTGATCTCCCCGCGCACGCCCTCCTCGGCCCAGTCGGCCAGCTCGCCGAGGCCGCCGCGCCGGACCTCCTCGTAGGTCTTGGTCAGCTCCCGGCACACCGCCGCCCGCCGGTCCGGCCCGAGCACCTGCGCCGCGTCCGCCAGCGTGGCCGCCAGCCGGTGCGGCGACTCGAAGAACACGCACGTGCGCGGCTCGGCGCGCAACGCGGCGAACCAGCGCTGCCGCTCGCCCTGCTTGCGCGGCGGGAACCCCTCGAAGCAGAACCGGTCCGACGGCAACCCCGACACGGCCAGCGCGGTGGTCACCGCCGAAGGGCCGGGCAGGCAGGTCACCGGCAGGTCCTCCGCCACGCAGGCGGCGACCAGCCGGTAGCCGGGGTCGGACACGCTGGGCATCCCGGCGTCGGTGACCAGCAGCACCGTCGCGCCGCCGCGCAGCGACTCCAGCAGGCCGGGCAGCCTGGCGGTCTCCACCTGGTCGTAGAAGCTGACCACCCGGCCCGAGGGGGTCACCTCCAGCGCGGCGGCCAGGGAGCGCAGGCGGCGGGTGTCCTCGGCGGCCACCACGTCGGCGGAGGCCAGCGCCTCGGCCAGGCGCGGCGAGGCGTCCCGGACGTCGCCGAGCGGAGTAGCCGCCAGCACCAAACGGCCTGATCCAGATACAAGGCTCACGCCACTCACCCTACGATCGGCCCCGTGAGCCTGATCGCACCGCAGTCCGCAGACGACGTGGCCGACGTCGGCCAGGTGCCGCCGACCACTCCCCCGCCTGCCAACACCGCAGAGGAACGGGCGCGCGTGCTCGACCCCGGTCCGCTGGACAACCGCCTGCGGGGCTGGCTGGTCACGCTCACGATCGCGCTGATCGGCGGGGTGGTGCGGTTCTGGAACCTGGGGTTCCCGACCGACAAGGGCACCCCGATCTTCGACGAGAAGCACTACGTGCCGCAGGCCGCGCAGGTGCTGCGCAACGGCGGCTACGAGGACAACGCGGGCTACGAGCTGGTGGTGCACCCGCCGCTGGCCAAGCAGCTGATCGCGATCGGCGAGTGGCTGTTCGGCTACGACGCGGTGGGCTGGCGGTTCGTCCCGGCGCTGGCGGGCACGCTGACGATCGTGGTGCTGGTGCGGGTAGCGCGCAGGCTGACCCGGTCGGACCTGCTGGGCGCGCTGGCCGGTGTGCTGCTGATCGCCGACGGCCTGAGCCACGTGCAGTCCCGGATGGGGATGCTGGACGTCTTCCTGACCACGTTCGTGGTGGTGGCGTTCGCCTGCGTGGTGGCCGACCGCGACCTGGTGCGGCGCAGGCTGGCCGTGGCGGTGCGCGAGGGCTGGGTGAACAACTCGCCTTACGGGCCGTGGCTGGGTTTCCGCTGGTGGCGCTTTGGCGCGGGGGTCGCGCTGGGGCTGGCGTGCGCGGTCAAGTGGTCGGGCCTGTGGTACATCGCGGCGTTCGGCCTGATGACGGTGGTGTGGAGCGCCACGGCGCGGCGCGCGGCGGGGGTGGAGCACCCGTGGCGGGGCGCGATCGCCAAGGACGTGCTGCCGTCGCTGTTCGCGCTGGTGGCCATCCCGCTGCTGGTCTACCTGGGCACGTGGTGGGCGTGGTTCGCCAGCGAGACCGCGATCGACCGGCACGTGGCGGGGGTGAAGATCCCGGCGGACGGCTGGCTGCCGGACCCGCTGCGGGCGCTGTGGTACTACAGCGGCAACGTGCTGGAGTTCCACACCAACCTGGTCACCTCGGAGACCAACCGGCACCCGTGGGAGTCCAAGCCCTGGACGTGGCCGATGGGCCTGCGGCCGATGCTGTACTACTTCGAGGGCTCGGTGGCCGGGTGCGGCGCGGCCACCTGCGTGGGCGCGATCATGCTGATCGGCACGCCCGCGATGTGGTGGCTGGCGTTCCCGGTGCTGGCGTGGGCGCTGTGGAAGGCGATCGGGAAGCTGGACTGGCGCTACGCGGCCGTGCTGGTCGGCTACGCCGCCGGTTACCTGCCTTGGTTCACCAACCTGGACCGGCAGATGTACTACTTCTACGCGATGCCGATGGCCCCGTTCCTGGTGCTGGGGCTGACGCTGGCCATGGGCGAGGTCCTCGGCCGGGCCGGGGCCGGTCAGGAGCGGCGCGGCACGGGGCTGCTGGTGGTGTCGCTGTACGTGGGTCTGGTGGTGGCCAACTTCATCTGGCTGTGGCCCATCCTCAACGGCAACCCGATCACCCAGGAGATGTGGGACGCGCAGCGCTGGCTGCCGTCCTGGCGGTGAGCGGCACGCCGGTCCACGGCCGCAGGTCGCGCACCACGTCGCGGTAGAAGGCCGTCACGGCGGCCAGCACGGAACCGGCGAACGCGTCGCGCCCGGCCTCCAGCGGGGTGGACCGGGCGACGCGGAACCCGCGGACCTCCCGCATCGGGTCGGCCACCAGCAGCGCCGGGTCGCGCCGGACCGCGCCCAGGGATTCGGCCGCGCCGCGCCCCCGGCGGGTGAAGGTCTCCAGCAGCACGGTGTCCGGCGCACCGGAGAGCTGCCGCACCAGCCTGCCCACCTTGGTCGACGACCGGCCTTCGGCGGGCCCGTCGAAGTCGACGTGGCAGGTCACCAGGTCGGCGCGCAGGTCGGCGGTGACCCGCAGCGCCCCGACCGCGCCCGCGATGCGCAGCCCGCCCGCCAGCCGCCCCTCGGCGGTCAGCCGGGCGACCTGCGCGGCCACCCGCGACGTCGGGTCGGCCAGTTCCCGGCGGGTCAGCGCCGGGGTGACCCCCACGCCCGCCTCGCGGCCCAGTTCCAGGGCGGATAACCGGAGCAGGGCCTCGAAGCGCAGCACCGCGTCCGAGGCGGCGGGGGTCGGGGGCGGCGTGCCCGCCCGCACGGCCTCGCGCAGCGGCGCCCAGTCCGGCCCCATGTCGTCGAACCGCAGCGTCCCCGAGTCGGGGTGCACGAGGTAGCGGATCAACTCGCCGAGCACCCACGCCTGGGCCGCCTCGGCGTGCTCGCGCCTGCGCACGGCCTCGCACAGGACCTCGCTCCAGGACCAGTGCTGCCGCAGGACCTCCCCCGGTTCGGGCGCGGGCAGCGGGGGCACCTGGTTGGACAGGGTGATCACCGCGTCGAAGCCCTGCTCGCGCGCCACCCGCAGGCAGTCCGCCAGCCGCTGGGCGGGGGTCTCGTCGGCGCCGGTCCGCACGTCGACCAGCGCCGTCCAGCTCCGCCTGCCGCGCACCACCCGCAGGACGCCGTCGACCACGCCGCCGTTGTCGAAGGGCACTTCGGTGTAGGCGCGCACCGGGGCGTCCGGCGCGCCCAGCGGCCGGAGCAGCGCGCGGCCGAAGCCGTCGGCCGCGGACATGACCGCGAGCAGGGCGGAGGCCGCCCGGCGGCGCTGCTCCCCGGCGCGGTCACCGCCCGAGGTGGGGATCAGCCGCGCCGCGTGCCAGTGCTGCTCCGACGACATCGCCACCTCGCTGCACACGTCGGGCCGGGGTCATCGCCTTTGGTCGGAATGGGCGACACCACCGTTACCGGGCTTGTCCGGTTTCACCCGATCGCATGAAGCCGATTGCTCCGGCCCACCGGCCGGGGAGCGACGCCGCCGCTCAGCGCGCGGGACGGGTGGGCGGCTCCGGCCTGCCGATCAGCTGCGTGACCGGCCCCTCCTTGCTCACCCCGGCCTGCATCAGCCAGCCGCTCAGCTCCGCGCGGATGGCGGTCAGGCTGGGCCTGCGCGCCGGGTCCTGGTCCAGCGCCGAGGTCAGCAGCCGGTGGTGGGCGCTGTGCTGGGGCAGCTTCACGCACGGCTCGCCCTGCGCCGCGGCCATCAGCGAGGAGATCGGGTTCTCCCGCTCGCCGCGCGGCGGGTGGCCGGTCAGGGCGTAGCTGACCGTCGCCGCGAGCTGCCAGGCGTCCGAGGCCGGGCTGGCCGCCTCGCCGCGCGCGGTCTCCGGGGCCAGGAAGTCGGGGGTGCCGACCATCATGCCGGTGGCGGTGAGCGTGGAGTCGCCCTTGGCGCGGGCGATGCCGAAGTCGATCAGGTGCGCGGTGCCCTCGCCGTCGACGATCACGTTGGAGGGCTTCACGTCGCGGTGCAGCACGCCCCGGTCGTGCGCGGCGGCCAGCGCGTCGGCCATGTTGACCCACAGCCGGGCGGCCAGGGTGTCGGCCAGCAGGCCGTTCTTGAGCACCACCTCGGACAGCGACTGGCCGTCGATGTACTCCATGACGATGGCCAGGCCGTCCGGGTCCTGCACGATGTCGAACACGCGCACGCAGTTCGGGTGGCGCACGGCGGCCAGCGCCCGCGCCTCGCGCAGCATCCGCTGCTCGGTGTCGTTGTCCGGGGCGTGCGCCAGCTTCACCGCGACCGTGCGGTCGAGCTGGGTGTCCACGGCCAGCCACACCGTGCCGAACCCGCCCCGGCCCAGCTGCCGGACGCGCCGGAACCGCCCGCCCGCCGGGTTCCACACCTTGCCCGGCTCGGGCGCGGTCGGCACCGGGGCGGAGCCGGAGGCCGCCCCGCCCAGGCCGAACGGCAGGGGGCCGGGCGTGTCGGCCAGCTTGGCGGGCGGCGACGTCGGCTCCACGCGCATCGGCTTCGGCTCGACCGGGCGAGGCTCCACCGGGCGCGAGTCGGCGACTCGCGTCGGCGGGTACTGGTGCGGCGGCTGGTAGGGCGGCACCGGCCGGTACGGCGGGCTCTGCGCGGGCTGGTAGGGCGGCGGCTTCTGCGTGCTGTGCGGCGCGCTGTGGCCCGCGCTCAGGGCTGGGTTCGGGGTTGCGCTGTGGGATGTGCTGGGGGATGTGCTGTGGGGTGCGCTGTGGGGTGCGCTGTGGGGCGCGCTGTGGGGCGCCGAGTGGTGCGTCGCGGCGGCGGGAGGCGGCACCTGCTTGGGCTCCGACTTGGGCGCGGGCCCCTGGGACGGCTGGAGCGGCGCGCGGGACGCCGCCGGTTGGGCGGCGGGGGTGCCGCGGTCGCGGCCGGGGCGGTTCAGCATGGCCGTAGTCAACCCGAAAACCCGCACCACCAGGGAGCCCACCAGCGCGACCGGGAAGAACCCGAGCAGCAGGTGGCCCAGCAGCGTCACGGGCAGCAGCGAGGTCGCCGCGAGCAGCACCAGGAACGGCGGCCAGAACACCCGGCGCGGCCAGTTCGGGCCCAGCCGGAACGCCGAGCCCGCCTGCATCATGACGAAGACCAGGCACAGCAGCGCCAGCCCGGCCGTGCCGCACGCGGCGATCAGGAACAGCACTCTGCCGCCGGTGAAGGCGTCCAGCGCCGAGGGGGCCTCGACCAGGTACTCGGCTTGCGTGATGGGGCCGCACGGACTGCTGTCCAGCGACCTCATCTCCCACAGCGCGCGTCGCGACAACAACTTGTAGGTGTTGGTGAACAGCAGCCAGGGCAGCACGAGCGTGCTGCTCACCCCGAGCACCGCGAAGATCGCGCCGGTGACCGGCCCGTAGGAGTTGCCGACGACGCGCCGCACGGTGATGGCCAGCAGCGCCGCCAGTGTCGGCAGGGTGCCGATCAGGGCGCCGAGCGCGGTGCTGGTCCAAGCCCAGTCACCGGGGCAGAGGGAGATCCCGGACCAGCCGTGCAGCCACTCCAGCAACGACCCGGCCAGCTCCACGAAACTCCACCACCCCTTCTGATCGCCTCTCAGGGTACGGGTGCGGGCCACGCGGACAGGGCCGCCTCGGCGACGTCGGCGAGTTCCGCCTCGGTCGCCCCGTCGCGGGCCAGGTCGGACATGCCGCGCATGACCGCGGAGACCAGCAGCGCCAGCGCGTGCGGGTCGGCGGTGCCGGGCAGCGCGCCGCCGCGCACGTCGTGGCGGATCTTCTCCTCCACCATCGCGGCCGTCGCGCGGCGCTGCTCGGCCAGTTCGGGCGCGTGCAGGACCAGGCAGCCCGGCGGCCTGCCCGGCCGGGTGTACTCGACGGCGGCCTCGCGCAGCAGCCTGCGGATTGCCAGGCGGGAGGTCGGTTCCTCGTGCAGCGCGGCGACGATGAACCCGCCGTAGGCCGCGGTGTAGTGCCGGACGGCCTCGTCGAACAGCGCGCGCTTGTCGCCGAACGCGGCGTAGAGGCTGGGCGGGTTGACGCCGGTGAGCGCGGTCAGGTCGGCCACCGAGGTCGCGGCGAACCCGTCGCGCCAGAAGGCCATGGTGATCCGGTCGAGCACTTCGTCCCGGTCGAACGCCCTCCTGCGACCAGCCATGGCGCGATTTTATAACGACCGCTACAGTGCCAATTTGTAGCGACCACTACAGATTGGGGGATCCCATGCTCACCGGCAGGACAGCGCTGGTCACGGGCGCGAGCAGGGGCATCGGCCGGGCCATCGCGCGACGCCTGGCCCGCGACGGCGCGACCGTCGTGGTGCACTACGCGCGCGACGACGCGGCGGCGAAGGAGGTCGTCGAGTCGATCCGGGCCGACGGCGGCGCGGCCGGCGCGGTGCGCGCCGAGTTGCCCGACGAGCTGGACGACCTGGTGCGGGCGCTGCCCGACGAGCTGGACATCGTGGTCAACAACGCGGGCGTCGTCGCGCGCGGAACGATCGAGCAGATTCACCCGGACGAGTTCGACCGGGTGTTCACCACCAACGTCCGCGCCCCGTTCCTCCTGGTCCAACGCCTGCTGCCCCGGCTGCGCGACGGCGGCCGGATCATCAACATCTCCTCCGGGGTGACACGGGCCGTCAACCCCGAGCTCATCGCCTACGCCATGACCAAGGGCGCGCTGGACACGTTCAGCAAGACCCTGGCCCAGCACCTCGGCCCGCGCGGCATCACGGTGAACACCGTCGCGCCGGGAGCGGTGGACACCGACATGAACGCGGACTGGCTGCGCGACAACCCCGACAGCCAGGCCGCCGTGTCCGCGCAGAACGCCCTCGGCCGCGTCGGCACGCCGACCGACGTCGCCGACGTGGTGGCGTTCCTGGCGTCGGAGGACTCCCGCTGGATCACCGCCAACTGGCTGGACGCCACCGGCGGCGGCAGGCTGTGACGGCCTCGCGGGAGGGCGGACGCCCTCCCGCGCCTAGATCAGGCTCAGCTGCGTGCCCCGCTTCTTCCGCTTCGGCGGCACCTCGCCCACCCGCTCGAACCCCGACTT
>NZ_BMRG01000005.1:275219-390566 GCF_014648515.1 Saccharothrix coeruleofusca | reverse complement strand
CCCGCGCCGCTGCCGCCGTTCCCGCCGCAGCCGATCACCAACGGCGGCTACGGCGGCGTTGACCCGGCGCACAAGGTGCACGCCATGCACAACGTGGCGGTGTCGGACCCGTTCAGCACCGCGCAGCAGACCATGCGCCACGTCTACTACGACCTGCTGCCGCAGGTTCCGCAGCCCGCGCAGCACGGCCTGTACGCCGTGCTGGCGCAGGCGGCGGGCCAGACGCCCGCCGGGCTGCGCGGCAACGTCGTGGCGGGCGCGCTGGGCCAGACCACCGTGCTCACCGAGGTGGCGCGGCACACGGTGCAGCGGCCGGCGCACAACGGGCACCTCTACAACGCCCTGGTCGAGCAGCGGCACTGGACGCCGGGGCGGGACGCGGCCGAGGACGCCGGGTGGCGCAACGCCCGCGACCTCACCGCCCGGCTCATCGCCACCGAGCTGCGCGCCGTGGTGGAGCTGCACGAGCCGGGCAGGCCGGTCGCCGAGCTGGGGCCGTTCAGCGGGCAGGCCACCCAGCGGATCAGGCTGCGGGCGGTGCTGGTGATCACCCCGGTCACGCACCCGGACGGCACGGTGGAGCAGCGTCAGGTGGTCGGCTACGAGACGTTCTGAGGGGGGCTTCACCCCCTCGGGTGGCACACGTCACGCCCTGGTGAACCGGTCCAGTGAACCGCGTCCCACCAGGGCGTGTCTCGTCAGTCACAGAGAGGTCAGGCCATGGGGTCGGCCGCAGGGGGCGGGACTAGCATTCCGTGAGTCAAGGTCCCGTACGCACGTACCTGGACCAGTCCACCACTGACGCTGGAGGCCGTTGCTGATGGCCGGCACCACCGCCACCGAGCGGGAGGGCACCTCACGGCGAGGCGGAACGCTCTACCGCGGCGACCTGGGCATGTGGTCCTGGGTCGCCCACCGCATCACCGGTGTGCTGACGTTCTTCTTCCTGTTCGCGCACGTACTGGACACCGCGCTGGTGCGGGTGTCGCCGGACGCCTACGACAAGGTCATCGAGACCTACAAGAACCCGGTCGTCAACCTGTTCGAGGTCGGCCTCGTCGGCGCGGTGCTCTACCACGCGCTCAACGGCATCCGGGTGATGCTGGTCGACTTCTGGTCCAAGGGCACGCAGTACCAGCGCCCCATGCTGTGGGCCATCCTCGGCATCTGGGTCGCCGTCATGATCCCCGGCACCTACTTCATGATGGTCCGCACGGTGACCGACCTGCTCGGCGGAGGGCACTGACCATGAGCGACCTGGTTCTCGACAAGCCCCGCTCGCCGCGCAGGCCCGCCGCCCGCCGCGGCAACTTCGAGCTCTACAGCTGGCTGTTCATGCGGATCTCCGGCGTGGCGCTGGTGGTGCTCGTGCTGGGCCACCTGTTCATCATGAACATCCTCGACGGCGGCGTGCACCGCATCAACTTCGGGTTCGTGGCGGGCCGGTGGGCCTCGCCGTTCTGGCAGTTCTGGGACCTGCTGATGCTGTGGCTGGCGCAGATCCACGGCGGCAACGGCCTGCGCACCGTGATCAACGACTACGCCCGCAAGGACGCCACCCGGTTCTGGCTGAAGGTGCTGCTGTTCACGTCCATGGTGCTGGTCATCGGCCTCGGCACGTACGTGATCTTCACCTTCGACCCGAACATCACCGACTGACCGGCCGCGGGAGTACGCCGACATGCAGTTCCACAAGTACGACGTCGTCATCATCGGCGCGGGCGGCGCCGGGATGCGCGCGGCCATCGAGTCCGGCCAGCGCGCCCGCACCGCGGTGCTGACCAAGCTGTACCCGACCCGGTCCCACACCGGCGCGGCCCAGGGCGGCATGTGCGCCGCGCTGGCCAACGTCGAGGAGGACAACTGGGAGTGGCACACCTTCGACACGATCAAGGGCGGTGACTACCTGGTCGACCAGGACGCCGCGGAGATCATGGCGAAGGAGGCCATCGACGCGGTCCTCGACCTGGAGAAGATGGGCCTGCCGTTCAACCGCACGCCCGAGGGCAAGATCGACCAGCGGCGGTTCGGCGGCCACACCCGCAACCACGGCGAGGCCGCGGTGCGCCGCGCCTGCTACGCCGCGGACCGCACCGGCCACATGATCCTGCAGACGCTGTACCAGAACTGCGTCAAGCACGGCATCGAGTTCTTCAACGAGTTCTACGTCCTGGACATCTGCCTGACCGAGACCGCCGACGGCCCGGTGTGCACCGGCGCGGTGGCCTACGAGCTGGCCACCGGCGAGATCCACGTGTTCCAGGCCAAGTCCGTGGTGTTCGCCACCGGCGGCTTCGGCAAGGTCTTCAAGACCACCTCCAACGCGCACACGCTGACCGGCGACGGCATGGGCATCGTGTTCCGCAAGGGCCTGCCGCTGGAGGACATGGAGTTCTACCAGTTCCACCCGACCGGCCTGGCGGGCCTGGGCATCCTGCTCACCGAGGGCGCCCGCGGCGAGGGCGCGATCCTGCGCAACGCCTCCGGCGAGCGGTTCATGGAGCGCTACGCGCCGACCATCAAGGACCTGGCGCCGCGCGACATCGTGGCCCGGTCGATGGCGCTGGAGGTGCTGGAGGGCCGCGGCGCGGGGCCGAACAAGGACTACGTGCTGCTGGACTGCACGCACCTGGGCGCGGAGGTCCTGGAGACCAAGCTGCCCGACATCACCGAGTTCGCCCGCACCTACCTGGCGGTGGACCCGGTGAAGGAGCCGGTGCCGGTGTACCCGACGGCGCACTACGCCATGGGCGGCATCCCCACCAACGTGCACGGCGAAGTGCTGCGGGACAACGACAACATCGTGCCCGGCCTCTACGCCGCGGGCGAGTGCGCCTGCGTGTCGGTGCACGGCGCGAACCGCCTGGGCACCAACTCGCTGCTGGACATCAACGTGTTCGGCCGCCGCGCGGGCATCGCCGCCGCGGAGTACGCGCTCTCCCACGACCACGTGGAGCTGCCGGAGAACCCGGCCGCGGGCGTGCAGGCGCAGATCGAGCTGGCGCTGTCCGAGCACGGCCACGAGCGGGTGGCCGACATCCGCACCGAGCTGCAGGCCACCATGGACGCCAACGCGTCGGTGTACCGGACCGAGGACACGCTCAAGCAGGCCCTGCACGACGTGCAGGCGCTGAAGGAGCGTTACCAGCGGATCACCGTGCAGGACAAGGGCAAGCGGTTCAACACCGACCTGCTGGAGGCCGTGGAGCTGGGCTTCCTGCTGGAGCTGGCCGAGGTCCTGGTGGTGGGCGCGCTGGCGCGCAAGGAGTCCCGCGGCGGCCACGCGCGCGAGGACTACCCCAACCGCGACGACACGAACTTCATGCGCCACAGCATGTACTACAAGCAGGGTGAGGGCCTGTCCGCCGACATCCGGCTGGACTACAAGCCCGTGACGTTCACCCGGTACCAGCCGATGGAGCGCAAGTACTGATGACCGCTACCGCTGAAGCCCCCACCGGCTCGCGCGGCGCCCAGCCGCCGGTCCCGGATGGCGCGATCACCATCACCCTGAAGGTCCGCCGGTTCAACCCGGAGTTCGACGACGAGCCGCGCTGGGACTCGTTCGAGATCCCCGCGCTGCCCTCGGACCGCGTGCTGAACCTGCTGCACTACGTGAAGTGGTACCTGGACGGCACGCTGACCTTCCGCCGGTCCTGCGCGCACGGCATCTGCGGCTCGGACGCCATGCGCATCAACGGCGTGAACCGGCTGGCCTGCAAGGTGCTGCTCAAGGACCTGCTGGCGGGCGGCGGCAAGCCGACCACGATCACCGTGGAGCCCATCAAGGGCCTGCCGGTGCACAAGGACCTGCTGGTCGACATGGAGCCGTTCTTCGAGGCGTACCGGGCGGTCAAGCCGTACCTGATCACCTACGGCAACGAGCCGACCCGCGAGCGGGTGCAGTCCATCGCCGACCGCGAGCGCTTCGACGACACCACCAAGTGCATCCTGTGCGCGGCCTGCACCACGTCGTGCCCGGTGTACTGGACCGAGGGCTCCTACTTCGGCCCGGCGGCGATCGTGAACGCCCACCGGTTCATCTTCGACTCCCGCGACGAGGGCGCCGAGGAGCGGCTGGACATCCTCAACGACGTCGACGGCGTGTGGCGCTGCCGGACCACGTTCAACTGCACCGACGCCTGCCCGCGCGGCATCCAGGTGACCAAGGCCATCCAGGAGGTCAAGCGCGCCCTGCTGTTCAAGCGCGTCTGACCACCCGCGAGAAGGGGGTGTCCGGGATTCCCGGACACCCCCTTCTCGCGCACCTGGCGCGGGTGATCAGCGCGGTAGTCTGTGCCGGTGTCAGGGCCACCTTGGAGCGCGTTCGGCGACGCCGCGCGCCGCCACCACGCCGACGCCCGAGCACTCTCCGAGCTGGGCCGCCACGGCAACGCCGACCACCTGGCCGGAGTCGCGGCCGAGTGCGGCCTGAAGGCGATCATCGTCGAGCACCTGGGCGGCGTGGTGACTCCGACGGGAAAGCCCAAGCACACCTTGGCTCAAGACAAACTCGGCCACCTCCCCGACCTCTGGGACCAGATGCCCCTGGTCGCGCGGGGGCGCAACGGCGCGCAGTTCGTCGAGCTCATCACGGACGAGAACCCCTTCTCCCGCTGGGACGTGAGCGAGCGCTACAGCGACGGCACCCACATCACCGCGACGAGGGCGGCGGAACACCTGGCGAGCGCGGCTCGGATCATCGCGATCCACGAACGGGCGACAATCGACGGGGCGCTGCCATGACGATCCGCTTCGACGACGCGTGGGCGCACGCCCTGGCTTCCGCCGACGAGGTGCGTCGAGGAGGGTCCGACGTCGTCCTGGTCAGGGACCTGATCGGCCGGGTGTCCCTCGTGGTGGACGGCCCGGTGCCCGCCGGGGCGGTCGAGAGGTTCCGCGAGGGCACCGGCCGCTTCGCCGCTCCCGCGCCGATCCTGTCCACGCACGACATGTTCGACCGGACTTCGGTGCTGAACTCGCCCGACCTGCACGTCCGCGAAGCGCGCAGCGGTGACCGGGGCAGCCTGGCGGTCCTGGAGCGGAGCGTCGTCGGAGCGGACTGGACCAGGCCCGACGACGCCCCGCCGCGCAAGCGCACCACCCTGTACGGCTTCAAGGGCGGCGTCGGCCGCTCGACCGCCACCCTGGTGCTGGCCGAGCACCTGGCCGCGCTGGGCCACTGCGTCCTGGTGGTCGACCTGGACCTCGAATCACCCGGTGTGGGAGCCCTGCTCCAGCACGAGGAGAACCTCCCCGAGCACGGCATCATCGACCACCTCGTGGAAGCCGCGGTCGGCAACGAGGACGGCCTGGACCTGGTCTCCCAGAGCCAGGTGCTCCTCACGTCCGGGAACGGCGAGGTGTGGGTCGCCGCCGCGGCGGGACGCCCCTCACCGGCGCACGACTACATGGCCAAGCTCAACCGCGTCTACACCGATCTCCCCCCTGGCCCGGACGGTCGGACGCGCGGGTTCGGCGATCGGCTCGACGACGCCATCAGCGCGTGCGAGGACCAGGTGGAGAGCCGAAGCCGACGTCCCGACGTGGTCCTGCTGGACAGCCGCGCGGGCATCCACGACATCGCGGCGGTCGCCATCACCCAGCTCAGCGATCTGAGCCTGCTCTTCGCCGCCGACAACACGCACACGTGGACCGGCTACGGCTTCCTGTTCAAGCAGTGGCGCGACAACCTCACCCCGGCCGACTTGGACCGGGTGCGCCAACGGCTGCGCATGGTCGCCTCGATGGTGCCGCCCGCTCAGGCGAGCAGCTACCTCGAAGCGTTTCGGGACAACGCCCAGCAGTGTTTCGCGGATTTCCTGTACGACGACACGACTTCGTCCGATCCGGGCTCCTTCAACTTCGCACCGGGCGACGCGGACGCACCGCACAGCCCACTGCCCATCCTCTTCACGTCGGAGCTGGTCGGCCTGAACGCCAAGCGGCAAGGGGATTGGCACTCGCAACCACTGATCAGAGCCGCGTACGAGTCGTTCCTCGCCACTGCCACCGAGCTGATCACCGGGTAGGTCTGATGTCGCTCAGCCCCCACCACTACCGCGAACTGCTGGCCGCCGCCCTGCCGGTCGCGACCGACTCGGACACCTTGGACCCCGACGTCCGCACGCTGTTCACGCCCGCCAACCACCGCAAAGCGCTCGAACCGGACGTCACGGTGGTGCAAGGGGGCCCTGGCGTTGGCAAGACCGTGTGGTTCAAGGCATTGCAGAACGACCGGCTTCGGCAGCTCGCCGCCGCCGAGTACCAGCTTCCCCGGCTGAACCGGGTCACGCCGCTGGCCGGTTATGGAACGGCGCTGCGACCCGACCAGTACCCCAGTCAACGAGCGCTCGACCACCTCCAGCGGATCGCCAAGCCCGAGGACATCTGGACCGCGGTCGTCCTCTGCGCGGTCCGGGCCGAGGGGATCAGCGAACTGGTCGAGTGGTCGGATCGGGTCCGCTGGCTGCTGGAGCACCCGGACGCCAGCGAGAGGGCACTCGCCAAGGCTGACGACAACGCGGGCCGCCACGGCGTCACCATGCTGTTCCTCTTCGACGGGCTCGACCGGCTGCACAGCAGCCGCGACGTCAACGACAGCCTCGTGCGCGGCATCCTGCAGGTCGCCTTGGACCTGCGGACACGCACCCGGAACCTGCGGGCGAAGGTGTTCATCCGTCCGGACATGTTCGACGGGATCAGGTTGAACTTCCCGGACGCGTCGAAGCTCGTGGCCAACGCCGCCGACCTGACCTGGTCACCGACCAGCCTGTACGGCCTGCTGTTCCACCGCATGGGCAACTCCGACAACCCGCATTCGGCGCAGTTCATCGCTGACACCGGTGAGTGGGACACCCAGGGGGAACGCCGCACGCCACCGCGTTCTCTGGTCGGCGACAGCGAACACCAGAAGCAGGTCTTCACCGCGATCGCGGGTCCCTACATGGGCACGGACCGCCGCAAGGGGATCACCTACACCTGGCTGCCGAACCACCTGACGGACGGAATCGGCCAAGTGAGCCCGCGCAGCTTCCTCGCCGCGCTGCGCAAGGCGACCGACATCACCGGGGAACGCCACTCGACCTACGAGTTCGCGCTGTACTGGGACGGCATCCGCCAAGGAGTGCAGGAGGCGTCGGGCATCCGGGTCGTGGAGATTCGCGAGGACATCCCCTGGGTCGCCACCGCGATCGCCCCGCTGGGCGGTCTTCAGGTGCCAATCGAGGAGTCGGACGTGGTCCAGCGGTGGGAGGAGCGCAAATTGCGGACCGCGCTGGACGAGCTGTCCCAGCAGACCGCCGAGGGGAACGAGGAGCGTTCAGCTCCCACCGGTCCGCTGAGCACCGACTACGGCAAGCTCATCGCGGAGCTGATCGAGCTGGGCGTGATGAGCAGGCGGGCGAACGGGAAGCTCGACCTGCCCGACGTGTACCGCATCGCCTTCGACATCGGCCGCAAGGGCGGCGTGCCGCGAGTCCGCTGAGGGAGCGCCGCGAGCGGCGCTCCCTCGACCAGCTCAGACCCAGAAGACCGCCACGGCCGTGTTCAGCACGACCAGGCCCGCCATGGTGGGCGCGAGCCAGCTCGCGGCCCTGGGCTTGTTCACGTTGGCCGCCGCCAGGCCCGCGATGACCACCAGGACGAGCAGCTTCAGGCCGATCTTGAAGTGGTCGTAGTCCTTGTCGGTCAGCGGCGCGAGGCCGACCAGCGCCACGCCGGTGAGCAGCTGCAGCGCGCTGCCGTGCAGCCAGCCCTTGTTCAGCGGCGCGTCCGCGCCCGCGCGGCGCTGGACGAAGAACATGGCGACGAGCATCCCCATGCCGAGCAGGTGCAGGAACACCAGCAGCAGGCGCACGAACTCCACGGCGGAGCCTCCAGGTGTGGTGGGTTACTTCTTGCGGTGCGCACGCAGGCCGCGCAGCCCCAGCAGGCCGATGACCGTGCCGAAGGTCAGCGACGCGATGACGAGCAGCAGGTGCACGGTGAAGAACGCGGTCGGACCGGCGTCCCAGGAGCGGGGGTCCTTCCAGATGTTGCGCAGGAAGGTCGGCCAGATCACCCAGGACCACACCCCGAAGGCCAGCAGGAACGTCGACATGCCTCGGGAGAGCTTCACCGGAGCAGTATCGGACGTGGCGGGTGCACGTCACTCAACCGGGGTGGCTAGCCTGAGTGCGTGCGTTCCTCCCGACGGCCCGCAGTCGCTCTGGTCCTGGCTGCCTGCACGCTGATGGCCACGGCGTTCGCCGCGCCGGTCGCCGGTGCGCAGCAGCCCGCCCCCTGCGAGAACAAGGTGTCGCCGCCTCCCCCGGTCGACACGTCCGAACAGGTGCCGCCCGGCACCCAGGCACCGCGCCCGCTGGAGGTGCCGGAGAACCCGGTCGGCGGCGAGCGGCTGGGCGAGTGCGGCCTGGTGCTGCCGCCCAACGCCCAGAAGCTGCCGGACAACATCACCGCCCGCAGCTGGCTGCTGGCGGACATGGACAGCGGTGCCGTGCTGGCCGCCTACGACCCGCACGGCCGCCAGCGGCCCGCGTCGGTCATCAAGGTGCTGCTGGCCACCGTCGTGGCCAAGGAGCTGCCGCTGGACGCCAAGGTGGCGGCCACGGCCGAGGACGTGGCGCAGGAGTGCACCTGCGTGGGGCTGCGCGTCGGCGGGGAGTACACCGTCGAGCAGCTGCTGCAGGCGCTGGTGATGGCTTCGGGCAACGACGTGGCGCACGCGCTGGCCCGCAGGCTGGGCGGTGTGCCCAGCGCGGTGCGCAAGATGAACGCGCTGGCCGCCGAGCTGGGCGCGCTGGACACCCGCGCGATCACCCCGTCCGGTCTGGACGCGCCGGGCACCAGCACCTCGGCCTACGACGTGGCGCTGATCTTCCGCGCGGCGATGAAGTACCCGGACTTCGCCAAGGCGGTGGCCACGCAGCGGATCAACTTCCCGCACCCCAGCGGCCGGGGGACGACCCTGGTCGTCAACGACAACCCGCTGCTGACCGCCTACCAGGGCGCGCTGGGCGGCCGGGGCGGTTTCACCGACGACGCCCAGTACACCTACGTGGGCGCGGCGCAGCGGGACGGCAGGCGGCTGGTGGTGGTGCTGCTGCGCGGCCAGCAGCAGCCGCTGACGATCGCCAACCAGGCCGCCAGGCTGCTGGACTACGGGTTCGGGCTGGGCCCCAGCGCGTCGAACAACCCGGTGGGCAAGCTGGTCGACGGGGCGCAGCAGGTGCGCAAGAAGACCACCGAGCCGACGCCGACCGACGCGGCGGTGGGCGAGGTGGCGAAGTCCCAGGACGACACCCGCGCCTCGGCGATGACCACGGCGTTCGGCAACGTGGGCGGGCCGATCACGGCCGCCGCGGGGCTCGGCCTGCTGCTGGGCCTGGTGATGTACCTGCGCAACCGCCGGGCCAAGGCGGCCCGCGCCCGCCGTGCCGCCGCCGCCGCGAGCCAGCAGAACACCTAGAACCCACCTGAGCCGTCGATCCGGGGGCCTGGCCGCTCACGCGCCCAGGCCCCCGACCGCGTCCGCAAGTACTACCCGACCCGCTCCCAGGGGCCGGTGACCACTACCCGAGCGCGCGGCCGGTCAGCGGGAACGGCGGCGGAACAGCGCGCCGAGCAGCAGACCGGTGCCGACCAGGCCCAGCGCGGTGCGCGGGTTCGGACCGGAGCGGACCTCCACCACCGGGCTGATGATCGCCGGGGGCGGCGGCCTCGGCGGGTCGCGCAGCGCGTTCTCCCTGGCCGTGGCGGTCCACGCGGTGATGAACAGCAGGAACTGCGCCACCAGGTTGGCGAAGAACAGCACGCCGATGACCGGCCCGAACGCCGCGCCCGCCGGTGAGGTCGTCACGGTCGACAGGTACAGCGACCCGGCCTGCTTGAGCACCTCGAACCCGACCGAGGCCGCCGCCGCGCCCTTGACCGCGCTGCGCCACGACACGGGCTTGCGCGGCAGCTTGGCCAGCACCCACAGGAACACCAGCCAGTTGGCCACCAGGCCGACCAGGATGCTGCTGGCCTTGAGCAGCACCTGCGCCCACCACGCGCCCGCCAGGCCGACGAACTCCAGCACCTCGTGCGCGAACCAGCCGCCCGCCGCGGTGATGCCGAACGAGACCACCAGCGCGACGCCCAGCCCCAGCAGCGCCAGCAGGTCCTTCAGCGTGGTCTTCAGCAGCGGCAGGTCCGCCTTGGCGTGCCCCCACTGGGCGGTCAGCGCGTCGCGGAGGTTGGTGATCCACCCCATCCCGGAGTACACGGCGGCGAGCAGGCCGAACACGCCGACCGTGCCCTTGGAGTCGATGGCCTGCTTGACCACGTCGTTGATGGTGTCGCCGAGCGGGCCGGGCACCGCCTCGGCGATGCCCGCCTGCAGCTCGGCCAGCAGTCCCGGCTGCGAGGTCAGCACGATGCCCGCGATGGCGAAGCCGATCATCAGCAGCGGCACCAGCGACAGCACGCTGAAGTAGGTCACGGCCGCTGCGTAGTGCGCGCCGTACTGCTCGGTGTACCGCGAGCCCGCCCTGATCAGGTGATCGAACCACCTGTGCTCGGCCCTCAGTCGGGCGAGCTTCGATTCCGCCACGTGCAGAAGTTAGTGCGGGAGGTGATCACTCGCCACTCGACAGGAAGCCGACGCGCTCGTAGACGCGCCGCAGCGTCACCGACGCCACCTGCCTGGCCCGCTCCGCGCCCTTGGCGAGCACCTTGTCCAGCTCGGCCGGGTCGTCCAGGTACTCCCGCACGCGCGCCTGGATCGGCGTGACGAACTCGGTGAACACCTCGCCGAGGTCCTTCTTCAGGTCGCCGTAGCCCTTGCCCTCGTACGAGGCCACCAGCTCGTCGACGCTGCGGCCGCTGAGCGCGGAGTAGATCACCAGCAGGTTGCTGACGCCCGCCTTGTTCTCCGGGTCGTAGACGATCTCGCGGCCGGTGTCGGTGACCGCGGAGCGGATCTTCTTGGCCGACCGCTTCGGGTCCTCCAGCAGCTCCACCACGCCCGCGGGCACCGACTTGCTCATCTTCGACGTCGGGTCCTGCAGGTCGTAGATCTTGGCGGTGTCCTTGACGATGTGCGGCTCGGGCAGCCGGAAGGTCTTGCCGAAGCGGGTGTTGAACCGCTGCGCCAGGTCGCGGGTCAGCTCCAGGTGCTGGCGCTGGTCCTCGCCGACGGGCACGTGGTGCGCCTGGTAGAGCAGGATGTCGGCGGCCTGCAGGATCGGGTAGGTGAACAGGCCGACGCCGACCTGGGTCTCCTGCCGCGCCGACTTGTCCTTGAACTGGGTCATCCGGCTGGCTTCGCCGAAGCCGGTGATGCACTGGAGCACCCAGCTCAGCTGGGCGTGCTCGGGCACGTGGCTCTGCACGAACAGCGTCGCCCGGTCCGGGTCGATGCCCAGGGCGAGCAGCTGGGCGGCGGACAGCCGGGTGTTCTGCCGCAGCACCTTGGGGTCCTGCTCGACGGTGATCGCGTGCAGGTCGACCACGGAGTAGAACGCGTCGTGCGTGTCCTGCAGCGGAACCCACTGCCGCAGCGCGCCGAGGTAGTTGCCCAGGTGGAACGAGCTCGCCGTCGGCTGGATGCCGGACAGCACGCGCGGTCGGCTGGCGGGCGGCGCTGCGGGAGTCGCTGCCGGGGACGCTGCTGGGTTCTCGGTCTCTGCGGCCACGCCGGGATTCTCCCAGGCGGTCAGACCTGGCTGGCGGCGGGCTGGGTCTCCGGCTGCGGCTCGGACGTCCGGACCTCCGCCGCGCGCAGCACCGCGCGGCGCCTGCGGACCAGGCCCGCGACCATGCCCACCGCGCCGAAGGTCACCGCGGCCAGACCGACCGGCGCGTTGAGCGGGCCGAGGCCCGCCGCGACCGTGCCGTCCGCCGCGACCGCGACGCCCGGCGCCGCCAGCGCCGACGTCGTTCCCACGACCAGACCCAGTGCTGCCCCAGGACCGCGCACCGCCCAGCCTCCTCACCAACATCGCGTCACCGCTTGGGGTGAACCTTGTTGACGGACGGCCGCGAACCTATCGAAGCTGATGGGCTGTCGTGTTCATTTCAGGTAAACCGCGACCGGGCGCAGAGACTAGCCGTGCCCGATCATCCCGCGTCCTCCGGGGCCACCTCTCTCCGCCGAACTGCGGCTCAGCGCCGGTCGCACGAGCGCGCCCGGCATCTCTATAGCACCGCTAGACATGCCACCGAAGCGGGTATAGCATGGCTATAGAAGCCAACGAGGAGGACCACCATGACGACCGACACCGCGACCCGGCTGTCCGAGGATCAGATCGCCGAGCTGCTCACGCAGCTGGCGACGCAGGTCGCCTACCCGCAGCGCTCCCCCGTGCTCCGCACGCCGGAGGACGTCGGGCTCGACTACGAGGAGGTCACCTTCCCCTCGGCCGACGGGATTCCGCTGGAAGCCTGGTACATCCCGTGCGAGGGCTCGGACAAGCTGGTCATCGCCAACCACCCGCTCAACTTCAACCGCTACGGCTACCCGTCGCACCTGGAGCGCTGGCAGGCGTTCGGCGCGGCGGGCGGCAACACCTTCGAGGTGGACTACATGGCGGACTACCGCATCCTGCACGACGCCGGCTACCACGTCCTGACCTACGACTTCCGCAACCAGGGGCAGTCCGGGCAGGCCAACGGCGGCCTCGGCGGGCAGGGGTTCATGGCGCGCGACGTCGTCGGCTCCCTGCTGTTCGCGCGGTCCGACCCGCGCACCAGGGGGCTGACCATCGGCCTGTTCAGCCGCTGCCAGGGCGCGAACGCCTCGATGTACGCAATGCACCGCCAGCCCGAGCAGTTCGACGACGTCCGGTGCATGGTCGCCCCGCAGCCGCTGTCGGTGCACGCGACCCTCGCCCGCGCGCTGGAGGCGATGGGCATCCCGGACCGGCTGGCCCAGCTGGAGCGCGAGATCCAGCTCGTGAGCGGCCTGACCCGCGAGGTGACCACGCCGATCCCGGCCGCCGCCTCGGTGCGCGTGCCGACCTTCCTGTACCAGGTGCGCGACGACCTGATGACCACGCCCGACGACGTGCAGACGATCTTCGACGCCATCCCGATCGCGGAGAAGCGGCTGATGTGGATCGAGGGCACCACCGCCCGCTGGGACGGCTACCTGGAGTTCCAGCGCAACCCGGAGCCCATGCTCGCCTGGTTCGCCGAGCACATGGGCTGACGGTGCCGCCACGGGTCGCGCCCCCGGACTCGCCCACGCGGCCGCCGGGGGCGCCGCCCTTACACTGGCCCGCGAGATGACCGCCCCCGACAGCACCCCCCTGGACCAGCTGCCACCGCGGCAGCGCATCCTGCGCGCGGCCGCGATGCTGTTCGAGCGGTCCGCCACCACCGACGTCTCGACCAGGGAGGTCCAGCGCCTGGCCGGGGTCACCGCGCCGACGCTCTACCACCACTTCAAGGACAAGACCGGGCTCGTCGAGGCGGTCATCGAGGACGCCTTCGCCCGCTACCTCGCCGAGAAGCGCGAGTCGGTGGCGGGTCTGAGCCCGCTGAGCACGCTGCGGGTCGGCTGGGACCTGCACGTCGGGTTCGGTCTCGACCAGCCCGTCCTGTACCGCCTCATGTACGCCCCCGCCGAGCCTCGGCGCGAGGTGCCCGCCGCCCGGATGGCGCGCGAGGAGCTGCGGTCGAGCCTGCTCGCCCTGCGGGACGCGGGGCTGCTCGTCGTCCCGGTGGACGAGGCGGTCGCCCTGCTGGAAGCCGCCGCGACCGGCGCCACCCTCCACCTCATCCGGCACGGCGGCGGCCCCGACGCGCCGCACGCGCGGCAGCTCAGGGACGCGGTGATCGCGCGGCTCACGGGCACCACCCGCGAGGACGGGCAGCTCGGGCACGGGCCCGCCGCCCGCCAGCTGCTCGGCGCCCTGCCCGACACCGGCGTGCCGGGGCTGAGCGACCAGGAGCTCGCGCTGCTGCGCGACTGGCTCTCGCGCATCACCACCGCCGCGCCGGACACGCCGAACTGAGCGTCCAAGCACCCCGAACCGAGCGTTCACGCACCCCGGTAGTAGTTACCGGCCCTGGGGCGACCCTCGGGTAGTACTTGCAGGCGCCGTGGTGCTAGCGCTGGGGGTCCACCCGGCCGTAGGTGGTGGTGCGCTGGCGGGCGGGCCTGCCCGCGAGCGCGGCGGTGGCGGCCAGCTGCGCGACGGTCCGCGCCGAGCCGTGCTCGGACCCGGCCATCCGGCTGATGGTCTCCTCCATCAGCGTCCCGCCCAGGTCGTTCGCGCCGCCCCGGAGCACCTCCGCGGTGCCCTCGTCGCCCAGCTTCACCCACGAGCACTGGATGTTGTCCACCCGGCCGTGCAGGGCGAGCCGGGCGAAGGCGTGCACCGCGCGGTTGTCCCGCCGGGTCGGCCCCGGCCGCGCCACGCCCGCCAGGTAGATCGGCGCGTTGCGGTGCACGAACGGCAGGCCCACGAACTCGGTCAGGCCGCCGGTGCGGTCCTGCAGCTTCGCCAGGGTCCGGAAGTGCCCCAGCCAGTGGCCGGGGTGGTCGACGTGCCCGTACATCATCGTCGACGACGAGCGGATGCCCACCTCGTGCGCGGTGGCCACGACCTCCAGCCAGGTGGCGGCGGGCAGCTTGCCCTTGGTCAGCACCCAGCGCACGTCGTCGTCCAGGATCTCCGCCGCGGTGCCGGGGATGGTGTCCAGCCCGGCCGCGCGCAGCTCGGTCAGCCACTCGCGCACGCTCACGCCCGCCTTGGCCGCCGCGCTGACCACCTCCATCGGGCTGAACGCGTGGACGTGCATCCCCGGCACCCGCCGCTTGATCGCCCGCACCACGTCGGCGTAGTAGGTGACCGGCAGCTTCGGGTCGATGCCGCCCTGCATGCAGACTTCGGTGGCGCCCGCGTCCCACGCCTCCTGGGCGCGGTCGGCCACCTCCTCCACGGACAGCCGGAACGCGTCGGCGTCGCGCTCCCGCTGGGCGAACGCGCAGAACCGGCAGCCGACGTAGCAGACGTTGGAGAAGTTGATGTTGCGGTTGACCACGTAGGTCACGTCGTCGCCGACCACCTCGGCGCGCAGCTCGTCGGCCAGCCGGGTCATCGCCTCCAGCGCGGCGCCGTCCGCGGTCAGCAGCGCCATCGCCGCGTCGGTGTCCTCCAGCAGCCCGGCCGGGTCGTCCGCGGCCAGCTTGAGCGCGCGGGCGGCGTCCCCCGGCAGCCGCTCCACCGCCTTGGGCACGCTCAGCGCGCTCCAGTCGCCGTAGACGCTGTCGAAGTCGCCGCGGCGGTCCCCGGTGCGGCCCTCGGTGTCGATCGCGGTGTGCAGGTCGGCGCGGCCGTAGGTGTCCAGGCCGCCGTCGGGCTCCTGCCACTCGCGGCCGACCACCTCGGCGTCCGGGTCGGCCAGGCCGTCCTCGCGGGCCAGCGCGGACACGTGCGCGGTCAGCCGGGCGTCGATCCACTGGCCCGCCGCGGCGCGGACGTAGCGCGGGTAGACCGCCAGCCGCTCGCGCAGCTCGAAGCCCGCCTCGGCGGTCACCTCGGCCAGCCGGTCGACCTGCGGCCACGGCCGCTCCGGGTTGACGTGGTCGGGGGTCACCGGGGACACCCCGCCCCAGTCGTCGATCCCGGCGCGCAGCATCAGCCCGAACTCCTCGCCGACCAGGTTCGGCGGGGCCTGCACGCTCACCGACGACGGCATCACCAGCCGCGCCACGGCGATCGTGGCGGCCAGCTCGCGCAGGTCGGCGTCGGGCATCCCGCGCATCGCGGTGTCCGGCTTGGCCCGGAAGTTCTGGATGATCACCTCCTGCACGTGCCCGTACTGGCGGGCGACCGCGCGCATGGCCAGCAGCGAGTCGGCGCGCTCGGCCAGGGTCTCGCCGATGCCGATCAGCACGCCCGTGGTGAACGGGACGTTCACCCGGCCCGCGTCGGTGAGCACCCGCAGCCGGACCGCGGGCTCCTTGTCCGGGCTGCCGTAGTGCGGGCCGCCCTTCTCGCTCCACAGCCGCTCCGCCGTGGTCTCCAGCATCATCCCCATGCTGGCCGCCACCGGCCGCAGCCGCTGCAGCTCCTCCCAGCTCAGCACGCCGGGGTTGAGGTGCGGCAGCAGGCCGGTCTCCTCCAGCACCGCGATCGCGCAGGCCCGGACGTAGTCCAGGGTGGAGGAGTAGCCGCGCGCCTCCAGCCACTCCCGCGCCGCGGGCCAGCGCTCCTCCGGCCGGTCGCCGAGGGTGAACAGCGCCTCCTTGCACCCCTGCGCGGCGGCCCGGCGGGCGATGTCGAGCACCTCGTCGCGCTCCAGGAACGCGGCGGGCAGCTTGTGCGGGACGGTCGCGAACGTGCAGTAGTGGCAGCGGTCCCGGCACAGCCTGGTCAGCGGGATGAACGCGTTGCGGCTGTAGGTGACCACCCCCGGCCGCCCCTCGGCGAGCAGGTGCGCGTCGCGCACCCGGCCCGCGGCGGCCAGCAGCGCGTCCAGGTCCTCCCCGCGCGCGTGCAGCAGCACCGCCGCCTCGGTCGCGTCCAGGACGGCCCCGTCCGCGGCGCGGCGCAACGCGCGCCGCATCGCCGACGGGGACGGTGCGGGCTCCGGCGGGGTGATCGAGATGTCCACGGCCACGTCAACGACCCTAGAGCGAGGAAATTCCACCCGCCCCCAACCGTGACGTTCCCCCCACCCCGCGAGTCGAACCCCCGGACACCCCGACCTGCGCGTTCGCGCACCCCGAACCCGGCGTTCAGGCACTCTGAACTGCGCGTTCGCGCACCCCGAACCCCGCGCTCAAGCACCCCGGCCCCGCGCCCGCGTCACTCGGACGTGGACGACCGGAGCGGATCAGGTGGAGTCACCGACCGCGGACCCGAACAGGTCGAGGCGGCGCCCCGCCTGCGAATGGCGCCGGACACCGGGTCAGCTCCTGGCCTCGCAGTCCGAACACCGCCTCTTGGCCACCAACGCCGGATTGCCACCCCCGTTCGCGGGGACGGGAATCCCGTTGCCGACCCGCTCCCACGCCCTCGGGTCGCCGGAAATCTCTCCCCAGTACCTCGGAATGTCCGATTCGGTGTTGTGCGGACAATCAGGCAGGTGGGCGACCGAAGCCGGGCTGATCAGGACCAGGTCGTAGGTGCGAGCACGTCGGGGCGGAGCGGCCCGGGTGTGCTCGCACTGACCGATCAGCAGGTCGCACCTGGTGCAGCGGCTCTCCACGCCACGACCATGTCAGCCACCGGCAGATCAGTCAAACATGATGGCTACAGACGTATTTCGCGGCACGCCGCCGTCCCGCCGAGCGCTATCGGGGAGGACACGCCTCAGCCCGATCAGCGCATTGACTGATTCGAACCGATATCGACCCCGACAGATCTCCTGCCGAGCACGACTCGACAAGAGAAGCGGAATTCACCGGGATGGGCCGTCCCATCAGTCACCCGTCTGATCGAGCAGTCCGCGAACGACTTGCCCGCGCTGAACCGGCTCAGCAGTCCACGGCGTTCAACACACCCCAGAGGTAGGCACGAGGGTCAGGCCGCGTACAGCTGTTCCCCGGTCTCCATCACCCGCTGCCGGAAGTACGGGTTGCGGATGCTCGAACCGCTCACGAGGTCGACCGGTCGGCCCAGGATTCGCTCCAACCCCTCCTTCAGGGCAAAGAAGCGGTCGAAGTCCGGTGGGACGTCGAACTCCACGAGAACGTCCACATCGCTGGACGCGATGTCGAAGGAGTCATCCACCGCGGACCCGAACAGGTCGAGGCGGCGAACCCCCAGCGAACGGCACAGCTCTCCGATTCCGGGCAGCTCGGCCGCGATGAGCTCGTGCACCTCAGGCGTAGGTGATCGTCACCGGGGCGTGGTCCGACCAGCGCTCGGCGTACGTGGCCGCCCGCTCCACCACCGCCGAGGTGGCCCGCGCCGCCAGCCCCTCGGTCGCCACCTGGTAGTCGATCCGCCAGCCGGAGTCGTTGTCGAACGCCTTCCCCCGGTAGGACCACCAGGTGTACGGCCCGACCGCGTCCGGGTGCAGCGACCGCACCACGTCCACGTACCGCGCCTCGCCGAACACCCGGTCCAGCCAGGCCCGCTCCGACGGCAGGAACCCGGACGACTTCTGGTTGGTCTTCCACGCCTTCAGGTCGACCTCGCGGTGGGCGATGTTCCAGTCGCCGCACACCAGCACCTCGCGCCCGCCCGCCGCGGCCTTGTCGCGCAGCTCCACCAGGTACGGCAGGAACGCCGCCATGAAGCGGTCCTTCTCGTCCTGCCGGGGCGTGCCCACGTCGCCGCTGGGCAGGTACAGGCTGGCCACCACCAGGTTCGGCAGCTCCACCTCCACGTAGCGCCCGGAGTGCTCGAACTCCGGTGCGCCGAAGCCGACGCGCACCGCGGTGGGCGCCGCCCTGGTCAGCACGGCGACGCCGTTGCGGCCCTTGACCTCGCTGTGGGCGTGCGCGACGTGCCAGCCCTCGGGGGAGCGCACCTCGTCGGGCAGCTGGCCCGGCTCGGCACGCACCTCCTGCAGGCACACCACGTCCGCCGGGGTGGCGGCGAGCCACTCCAGGTAGCCCTTCTTGGCGGCGGCGCGCAGGCCGTTGACGTTGACGGTGGAGACGGTCAGCACCCGCCGAGCCTATCCGGCGACCACCCAGCCGTGCGGGTAGTGCGCGCCGCACCCGGAGCAGCGCGCGACCAGGCCCAGCATGTGCACCATCGGGCTGGAGCCCTCGGGCGAGGGCACGCCCACCACCTCGTGCCCGTCCAGCGAGGCCCGCAGGCCCGGCCACTCGGGCTCGCACGCGCACGTCGTCACGGCCCCGCGGCCGGACCGCCACCTGAAGAACATGCGCCCATCACACCACCGCGGGCACCTTGCGGGTGTAGCGGACCCGGCAGGGCGAGTCGGGCCACTTGGTGTGCGGACCCGGCACCGGGCGCGGGTCGGGGTCGAGCAGCTCGAAGTCGTAGTCGCGCAGCAGCGTGGCCAGGACGACCTTCATCTCCAGGTAGGCGAAGTGCACGCCGAGGCAGCGGTGCAGGCCGCCGCCGAAGCCGATCAGCGCCTGCCGCTCCAGCTTGCCCTCGCGGCCCTCGGCGTAGCGCGACGGCCGGAACTCGTCCGGGTGACTGTGCTCCTCGGGCAGCCGGTGGCTGACCGACGGCGCGGCGAACACCATGGTGCCCTCGGGGATGACGTGCCCGTCCAGCTCGAAGGTCTCCGCGGCCTGCCGGAGCAGCACGTGCGCCACGGGGTGCAGCCGCTCGCTCTCGTGCAGGCAGTCGTCCAGGTGCGACAGCCGCCTCACGGCGGCCATGTCGATCGGCCCCTCAGCGGTCTCGGCGCGCACCCGCGCCAGCTCGGCGGGGTTGCTGAGCAGGTCCACCATGGCCCACGAGATGTGCCCGGCTGTGGTCTCGTGCCCCGCCCAGGTGAACAGCAGGATCAGGTTGATCAGGATCAGGTCCGGCACCGGCGTGCCGTCCTCGTAGGTCGCCCCGGCCAGCGCCTGCAGGAAGTCCGGCGGGTCGACGGGGTGCTCGCGGCGGGCGCGGATCATGCCGCCCAGCACGGCGCGCAGCCGGTCGCGCGCCCGGTTGCTGCGGATCACCGACGGCAGCGGGAGACCGGCGGGCACGACCGGGTTCATGCCCGCGGAGAAGCGGCGGAACTCGGCGAAGAAGTCGCGGTCCATGCGCGTGCCGAAGTCCGGCCCCAGGAAGCAGCGGGCCGCGATCCGCATGACCAGCGGGCCGAACTCCGAGATCAGGTCGAACTCGCCGGAGTCGCCCAGCCGCCGCTGGAACTCGGCAGTCTCCTCGCGCATGGTGGTGACGTACCCGTCGAGCTGGGCGCCCTGGAACCGGGGCAGGACGAGCTTGCGCTGCCGCTGGTACTCGTCCATCTCGGCGAAGAAGAAGAACTCGGGCGAGAACATGCGCACGAAGAACGGGTACGCGGTGCGGATGGACAGCTTCTTGTCGGTCTCGGCGAAGAAGAACCGGTTGTGCTCGTTGCCCAGCAGCACCACGGCCCGGCGGCCGGGCATGCGCAGCGAGAACAGCTTGCCGACCTCGCGGTGGCCGCGCCGGATCAGCTCGACCGGTTCGCGGATGAACTCGACCAGGTGCCCCGCTAACGGCAGGGCACCGGAGACTGGCGGAGGAAATCGGTCCATCCCCCCACGGTGGCAGCGCGGCCGCGACCGGTGCACCGCCAGTCGCGTCATCCGGGGGACTACCCGCAGGCGCTGTCCTCGGTCGGCGTGACGAACTCGTCGGCCACCCACTTGCCCTCGGCCAGCCGCCGGAACCCGTTGTGCACCGCCGCGCCCGCGGGCACGACGGTGCCGCGGCGCAGGGTGGACACGATGGGCTGGGTGCGGGCGGGGCCCGAGCGCACGTCGAGGGTGTCGGTGATCACGACCACCCGGCAGCCCTCGGGCGCGGGCCGGGTGCCCAGCCGCTCGCCGCCGTTGGCCACGTACATCGCGCCCGCCGTCGCCAGCACGCCCAGCACGATGACGCCCCGAGTCGGGATGCCCCACATCGCCCGCACCTCCCGCAGACCGCCCTGGGGTGCAGGTATAGCGCCGCGACCGGCGCGACGGCGGTCGAGCAGCGGTTTTCCACCCGACCGGGACACCACGAAGGGCGGCGGGTGGTCACCGAACGCGAGAGGGGACCGCCCGGAGGCGGTCCCCTTCACGTCGGGCACGTCGGCGCGGCGTCAGCCCGCCATCCGCTTCTGCAGGTTCTCGTCCAGCGTGCCGAGGAAGTCCTCGGTGGTCAGCCACTCCTGCTCGGGGCCGACCAGCAGCGCCAGGTCCTTGGTCATCTTGCCGCTCTCGACGGTCTCGACGACGACCTTCTCCAGGGTCTCGGCGAAGCCGGTGACCTCGGGGGTGCTGTCCAGCTTGCCGCGGTGCTTGAGGCCGCCGGTCCAGGCGTAGATCGAGGCGATCGGGTTGGTGGAGGTCGGCTTGCCCGCCTGGTGCTGGCGGTAGTGCCGGGTCACCGTGCCGTGCGCGGCCTCGGCCTCGACGGTGCTGCCGTCCGGGGTCATCAGCACCGAGGTCATCAGGCCCAGCGAGCCGAAGCCCTGCGCCACGGTGTCGGACTGCACGTCGCCGTCGTAGTTCTTGCAGGCCCAGACGTAGCCGCCCTCCCACTTCAGCGCCGCGGCGACCATGTCGTCGATCAGGCGGTGCTCGTAGGTCAGGCCCTTGGCGTCGAACTCGGCCTTGAACTCCTCCTCGAACACCTTCTGGAAGATGTCCTTGAAGGCGCCGTCGTACGCCTTGAGGATGGTGTTCTTGGTCGACATGTAGACCGGGTAGTTGCGCTGCAGGCCGTAGGAGAACGAGGCCCGCGCGAAGTCCTCGATCGACTTGTTGAAGTTGTACATGCCCATGGCCACGCCGCCGTCGGGGCCGTAGTTGGCCACGACGTGCTCGATCGGCTCGGAGCCGTCCTCGGGCGTGAAGGTCACCGTCAGCTTGCCCGCGCCGGGCACCTTGAAGTTGGTGGCCTTGTACTGGTCGCCGTGGGCGTGGCGGCCGATGATGATCGGCTTGGTCCAGCCCGGCACCAGCCGCGGGATGTTGGAGATGATGATCGGCTCGCGGAACACCACGCCGCCGAGGATGTTGCGGATCGTGCCGTTGGGCGAGACCCACATCTTCTTCAGGCCGAACTCCTCGACGCGCGCCTCGTCGGGGGTGATGGTGGCGCACTTCACACCCACGCCGTGCTGCTTGATGGCGTGCGCGGCGTCGATGGTGACCTGGTCGTCGGTGGCGTCCCGGTGCTGGATGCCCAGGTCGTAGTACTCGAGGTTGACGTCCAGGTACGGGTGGATCAGCTTGTCCTTGATGAACTGCCAGATGATCCGGGTCATCTCGTCGCCGTCGAGCTCGACGACCGTCCCCTGAACCTTGATCTTGCCCATACTCAGGGCGCTCCTCTCGCGACAGTGCAAGCAAGACAAGCGTACTGCTATGTCCGGCTGCGTGTGCTCACCGCACGGAAAAAAGGGAACGGGGTCACAATGCCCTAGCCTCCGGGTGCGATCTCGGAGGGGGGCACCTTGTCGACCGGACCCACGCACGCCATGAGCGGTCTGCTGGCCTGGGCGGCGGTGACCGCGCTCGCCGACAACCATCCCATCGGTCAGCTCACCCCGCAGAGCTGGGCGGTCGGGGCGGTGCTGGCGACCGGCGCGGCGCTGCTGCCCGACCTGGACCACCCGTCCTCGACCATCGCCCGCGCGTTCGGGCCGGTCAGCCAGGGCGTGTCCGGCGCGGTGAGCACCATCAGCTCGGCGGTCTACCGCGCCACGCGCACCCGCCGCGACTCCAAGCGGGAGGGCGGGCACCGCGCGCTGACCCACACCCTGGTGTTCGCGCTCAGCGCCGCCCTGGGCACGACCGCGGTGGTGCAGCAGTCCCAGAAGTGGGCGCTGCCCGCGCTGGTGTTCGTGTTCGCGGGCCTGGCCGTGCGCGGGATCATGAACGACTGGTGCCCCAAGCGGGACGCGCTGCTCATCACGGTGGTGTCCGCGGCGGTCACCGCCGTGTGCCTGGCCTGGATCGACCAGACCCCGGCCAGCGCGGCGGCCTGCGGGGTGGCGGTGGGCATCGGCTGCGTGGCCCACTACCTCGGCGACGCCATCACCGAGCAGGGCTGCCCGATCCTGTGGCCGATCCCGCTGGCGGGCAAGACCTGGTACCCGATCGCGCCGCCGAAGATCATGCGGATGCAGACCGGCGGCAAGGTGGAGATGACCGTGGTCGGGCCGCTGATCACCATCCTGTCGGTGTGGCTGTCGGCCGCCGCGCTGCAGAACGCGGGCACGCTGCCGTTCCTCGGCGGTTTCGACCTGCTGCCGCTGTAGATTCGCGGTGCCGCCACCCGACGACTACCTCGATATCACCCGATCGGACTAGTCTCCACGCACCGCCGCCGCACGCCGACCCGCGTTGAGGAGGACCCGTGGCCCACCGCACGCCCGCCCTGGCCGTCCGGGCGACCGCATGACCACCTGGCTGGGCCTGGACGCGGGGCACGAGGACCCCGCCACCGCGGACGCGGTCGCCCTGGCGCTGCACGAGTCGCTGCTCTACGACGCCACCGTGGTGTGCGTGCACGTGGTCGACCAGCACCACGCGCTGTCGTTCCGGCTGGACGCGGCCCCGTCGGAGAACACCCTGTCCACGTTGATCGAGCGCGGCTACGGCGTCGCCGTGCACAACGGCGACCTGCGGCGGCTGGCGGGGCCGGAGGAGCTGCACCGGGGCGCGCTGCGGGCCGCCCTGGCCCACCGCGACCGCCGCGAGGGGCGGGCGCTGCGGTTCCCCGGCCAGCGCGTGCTGCGCGGCCGGTACGGGGTGTCGGACATCCTCGCCTTCAGCGAGATCGACGAAGTCCTGCCGCACGGCGTCAAGAGCGTCGACGCGCGCGGCGACCTCCAGCCGTCCTTCCGCGACGGACGGCTGGTGCTGACCTGCGCTCAGCCGGGGTGAGCGCCCACGGTGTCCTTGATCTGCGAACCCAGCCCGCCCTCCGCGCCCTGCCGGGCGCAGTGCGCGCAGCAGAAGAACCGGCCCTCGACCTCCACCCCGTGCCCCAGGATGCGGCAGTCGCAGTGCTCGCACCGGGGCGCCAAGCGCTGGATCGCGCACTCGAAGCTGTCGAAGGTGTGCACGTCGCCGCTGACCGTGCGCACCTCGAAGGCCATCCAGTAGTCGTTGCCGCAGACGTCGCATGTCGCCATGGGCGCAGCCTGCGCCGGGGCGGTGGGGCGGGCAACTCGACCTAGCCCGATCCGGTCGCGCCCGAGCACGTCGCCGGAGCGGACCAGGCCGGATTCGAACCGGCGTCCTCCCGCCACCACGAGGGTTTGGGGCGCGTCAACCGCTGCGCTACAGGTCCCGAGCCGGGCCGGATTCGAACCGACGTCCTCCCCCCGAGGCGGGGGGCGCGACAACCACTGCGCTACCAGGCTCCCGCCACAACAGTAACCACGACCCCACCTGTCGAGACAGGTCCGCAGGGGGACGAATAAGGTCAGCCGCGTGCGCGGGGTCGACTTCTACGAGCTCCTCGGGGTGGGCCGCAACGCGTCCACGGCGGAGATCAAATCCGCATACCGGTCGCTGGCCAAGGTCATGCACCCCGACGCCGGGGGGTCATCCGGCACCTTCCGCATCCTGCAGGAGGCATATGACACGCTGCGGGATCCGGTCCGGCGCCGCGAGTACGACCGCGGCTGGTCCTCCCCCCGCCCCGCGTCCCGGCCGAGCACGCCGACCCGCCCACCGCGCTCCGCGCGCACCGGCCGGGTGCGCGACCTCGGCGACGATCCCGACTTCGTACCTCCGAAGCCCACCGTCGACCTGGACGGCGTCAGCTGGTGGCACCTGGTCGACCGGGCGCAGCGGGTCCGCTACGCCCCGTCCGGCGGCCCCGGCCACGCACCCGCGCTGGCCGCCGTGCTCGCCTGGTTCCTGCTCCTGCTGCCCGTCGTCGCGGTCGACTTCTCACCGCTGGCGCTCGGCGTCTGGCTGGCCGTCGTGGCCGCCGCCGCGGCGGCGGCGTTCAAGGTCGTCAAGCGGTACCTGACCGCCGTGCGCGCGGACCGGGCGTTCGCCGCCGAGTACGACCAGCAGGTCGTGCGCGGCACGGTCGACGACCGGGTGTGCGAGCGGCTGACCGCCGACCTGCTCAGCCGCTACCTGACCCGGCTGCCCGGCGCGCGGATCTTCCACGGCCTGGCCTGGCCGGGCTCGGTGTTCGCCGACGTCGACCACGCCGTGCTGTGCGGGCGGCGGCTGGTGCTGATCGAGTCCAAGTCCTGGCTGCCCGGCCACTACGCGGCCGACGACGACGGCACCCTGTGGCGCAACGGCCACCCGTTCCGCGGCGGCGGGATGCGGCTGCCGCGCAGCCTCGCGGTGTACCGCAAACTGCTGCCGTGGCTGGAGATCCGCACCGCCCTGCTGATCTACCCCAGCCGGGCGGGCGAGGTCACCACCGAGGACGACGCCGACGCCGTGGTGCCGCCGATGACGCCCGCCCAGTTCGTCGAGGAGATCGGCGACTGGCTGGCCGAGGACCCGGCCACGGTCGACCGGGAGGCGCTGCGCCTCATCCTCCGCCAGGTCGTGCCCGTCGTGCGGCCCTGATCGGACCGCGTCGGGCACGACAGGTCACCCCGCCGCCATGAACGTGAAGGGCCGATCCGCGAGGTTCCCGACGTTGTCGTGAGTCAGCACCGTGCAGGACGAGGTGGACGGGTGAGCCACGCTCGACACGTCCAGGCCGTTCCACAGAGTCGCGAAGGTGCAGGTGCTGGCCACCACGGCCGGGACTTTCGCGTAGGCGACCGAGAAGGTGATCAGATACTGCCCGTTACTTCGCTTCTCCACCTGGAAGCCGGAACCGGAGTAGATCGAGCCGTCCGGGTTGACAATACCGCAGATAATGTTCGTCACGTTCGGCATATCCACTCCCGCAGCCGGTCGGTCCCGCAAGGCGACGAGGCCGAGCATGCCCAGCGAAATGACTCGCCGCAATAGTTCGACAACGACGCCCGCCCATCGAGCGCCGAGCCTCACTCAATGAGGTGAGCAGGGCCGTCCGCCCATCGAGTACCGCGACTCGCCCCCACGGCTCCGGGAGCGCTGATCACCGAGCAGGTCCTCGTTCGAGTGGTGTTTGCGGACGACATCAAGCCACGACCATCACCCGCCAGCACTATGCTCTCACCCCCTCGAGCGTCCCCGGCTTTAAACGGCGGCGGTACCCTCGGTCACATGGCAAATACCGAACTCTATTTCAAGGCACTGTCGGGCACCCTCCGATCAAATCCCCGAGAACCCACCGAGAAGTGGATTTTCCGAAACGACACCTGCATGAGCGTTGTGCTGTACTGGATCACCCCCGGAGGCGCGCACGCCGGCCTGAACCCGGACACGAACAACTTCGAAGAGGGCTATCCCGGAATCGCGCTGCCGGGCAACGGCGGAATCGAAATATATTCGGAACTCGGCAACTACTTCATCGCCATGTCGCCGTCCGGCGGGCTGGCCGGGGTGTTCGCCAGGGACAGCGACCACCAGGGTGGAGCCACCATGACCTGTGCCGACTTCCTCGACCCCGGTGACGTCGGCCCGATCCCGGTGCCGGACAGCGCCCGGCCGATCCCACCCGACTCCCCCAGGGTCGTCGTCGGCTGCGGCATGGCGCAGGGCCTGCCGAACGTGATCGTGCGCGAGCAGTTCTGGCGGCTGGCCCCGGATTCCTACTCGATCGGCCCCGACGAGACGCGCACGGTCAGCTACACCCAGACCTCCGGCATGGAGTCCACGACATCGGAGCAGCAGTCCCTGGCGCAGTCGCTGAACGTCTCGGCCACCGCCGGGTGGGGCCCGGTGTCGGCGAGCGTGTCCGCCTCGTTGAGCAGCAACACGTCCACGTTCCAGCAGGTGACGTTGTCCAGCCAGCAGACGACGTTCGTGTCCCGCACCCTCGAACCGGCCAGCGAGGCGAGGACGACGCTGTACTGGCAGCTCACCGAGGTGATCACCGTGTTCGCCAAGGACTCCAACGACTCGTTGGTGCCGCAGGCGTCCTCGATCACCGGGTTGCAGCCGATCCTGGCGTACGCCTACCACCCCGACCAGCTCGCGGAGCCGCGGCGGAGGTCCCGGATGACCGCGGAGGAGCGGGAGCGGGCGCCCAGCGTCGACTCGCCGGGGGGACACACGCGGACCGAACTGCTGCAGGGGTAGATCCCGTGCCTCCCCTCTACCTCCTGCACCAGAACATGCGCGTCTACGGCGGTTCCCAGTCGGAGCGGAACAACGCCTTCACCGGCACTGGGCCCCTACCGGACCCACGCCCGGCGACCTGGCGTGGCACTCCTCCTCCGGCGAACGGTTTCGCCCCGATGATCGGGGGGCTACCGGGCACCGTGTGCGTGGCGGGCCTGACGGAGATCACGAACAGCGCGACCGCCGCGGGCGCGGTGCTGCCCATCTTCACCACCATCTTCGGCGCGGCACCCACCACTCGCTCCGTCATCAAGTCGTACAGCAGCGCGCTGCTCGGCAAGGAGTACGTCGCGATCGCGGTGAACGGCGCGACCGTGCTGGCCGTCGGCCGGATCACCGCCGGATACCACTCCACTCAGATCTGCGAGGAGACGGCGGTCGCCGTGCCACCGCCCCCGCTGCTCCGGCCGCCGTGGCAGGAGAACCTGCCCGAGACTTCCATCGCCGACTACCGGGGAATCGTCTACGTCAAGGTGCGGATTCCCGTCGCGGGCGCCGTCGGCCCGACCATAGCCGTGGGTTTCGTCCACAACACGTACACGCTGAACACCAACGACGTCTTCATGCAGACCCTCCCGGCAGCCGTGGCGGCGATGGCGGCGAATGGCGTCGCGGTGAGCCACGTCTACCTCGGAGGTGATTTCAACGTCAAACCCCGCCGCCGGTCCACGGGCGACCGGCAGCACGAGATCTGGCCCTATTCCGCGCGCGTCGCGGGACCCGCGTTCTTCCACGGCACCGTCCCCTCCGGCACGACGTTCCGGGGAAGCCTGTACGACTACTGGTTCGCCGACATCGACCCGAACCTGCGGACACCGCTGGTCGACAACGGTGTCCCCGCCCCGGTTCCGACGGCGTACGCCAACACGATGGACTACGACGGCTCCTCTGGCGTTCACGACGGGTGGATGTCCGACCACGCCGCCATCGCGCTGCGCATCACCTGACGCCGCCCGAATCCGCCGGTCGCGTGATCGACGCCCCTGACTGGAGGACCCACGCCCGCCACCGCTCAGAGCAAGGAAGCGGAGATCCACCAGAGCGCGCCGCAGACCAACGCCCTGGGCACCAGCACACCGAGCCACCAGCGCCGGGTACCAGGTGTTGTGGATGTCCCGTCCGGCCTGCTGGACCAACCCCCACTCCGACGCCTCGGCGTGCTGCTCCACCCCGCGCCCCATGCCGTCCTCCGGCGACGGCGTGCGCCGAGCCATGGTGTCCCCGCCTGTTCGTGCTGTCGACACCAACGTTCCCACAACACCTGACGATCACGAGCGGGCATCGCGCGGAACCGCCGACAGGGCGTCTCGATCCGCAAGAGGCGTCATGTCAGGACCTGACCAGGCGAACCGCCGGTCAACGACAAGTTCACCCGATCCCGCCGTTGTTCAAAAACCGCCATGTTCATCCCGGTTGAACATGGCTAGATGCTGAACGACGCCATACGACAGCGCAGCCGCTCCGGAGTGAGCCCGGCAAGCTGCCTCCGACTGCTGCGGCCAAGCCCTGCGCCACACGTCATCATGTGCCCATGAAGCGCACCGTGTGCCTCGCCCAGGATCCCCGAGCCGACGAACTGCTGGCCACGGACATGTTCGCCCTGCTCCTGGGCATGATGCTTGATCAACAAATTCCCATGGAGAAGGCGTTCAAGGGGCCGAGGGACATCGCCGACCGCATGGGCGGCCTGGACGTGCACCGCATCGCCGAGGCCGACGCGGAGGAGTTCGCCGCGGTCGTCGCCCGGAAGCCGGCGGTCCACCGCTTCCCCGGTTCGATGGCCAAGCGCCTCCAGGAGTTGGCGCGCTACCTGGTCGAGCACTACGACGGCCGTCCCGAGGGCATCTGGGCCGACGGGGACGGCGAGGAGGTGCTCAAGCGGCTGAAGGCGCTGCCGGGTTTCGGGGAGCAGAAGGCGCGGATCTTCCTCGCCCTGCTGGGCAAGCAGTTCGGCGTTCAGCCGGACGGGTGGCGTGAAGCGGCGGGGCACTACGGCGAGGAGGGGGCGACGCGCAGCGTCGCGGACGTGGTGGACTCGGCCAGTTTGGACGCCGTGCGGGCCTTCAAGAAGGCGGCCAAGGCTGTCGGTGCGCCGGGCTAGAGTCCCGGCGTGCAGTTGCCTGGGTTGGTCGACCTCACGCCGTTGGGCCAGGGCGGTTTCGCGACGGTGTACCGCGCGCGGCAGGTGCGGTTGGACCGCGACGTCGCGGTGAAGGTCAACAACCTGGTGCTGCGCAGCGAGCGCGATCGGCGGCGGTTCCTGAGGGAGGCGCACGCCGCCGCGCGGCTGTCGGGGCACCCGCACGTGGTGTCGGTGCACGACGCGGGCGTCACCCCGGAGGGCACGCCCTACCTGGTGATGGAGCTGTGCACGGGCGGGTCGCTGGCGGATCTGGCCAAGCGGGAGGGTCCGCTGCCCCCGGAGCGGGTGCGGCGGCTGGGCGTCCAGTTGGCCGACGCGCTGGCGGCGGCGCACGCGGAGGGGGTGCTGCACCGGGACATCAAGCCGGGCAACATCCTGCTGGACCGCTACGGCACGCCCAAGCTGGCGGATTTCGGGTTGGCGGCGCTGCTGGACGCCGAGGGCGGCAGCACGGTCACGCGCGACGCGCTGAGCCCGAGCTACGCGCCGCCGGAGGCGTTCGCGATGGCCCAGCCGACCGCCGCGGCCGACGTGTACGCGCTGGCGGCGACGCTGTACGACCTGATGGCGGGCAAGCCGCCGCGGCCGGTGCCGTGGCCGATCGAGTCGTTCGACCACCTGGCGGCGGTGCTGCGGTCGCCGGTGCCGCCGGTGGCCGGTGTGTCGCCGTACCTGCACGCCGCGCTGGAGCGGGCGCTGCACCCGGACGCCGCGCACCGCACGCCGAGCGCGGCGCGGTTCCGGGACGAGCTGGCGCACGAGACACGACCGGCGGAACCGCAGCGGGAACAGCGGCCGAAGCGGAAGGTGTGGCTGGCGGCGGTGGCGGCGGTCCTGCTGGTCGTCGCGGGGGCGGGTCTGTGGTGGTGGAACCGTGACACGACCGCCGCGACGAACGCGCAGCTGCCCCAGCAGGAGGCTCCCCAGCAGGAAGCTCCCCGGCAGGACGGCGCCAAGGAGGATGCGCTCCCGCCGCCGGGGTTGAAGGCGTGCCCCACGGGCTACTGCGTGGCCGAGCCGACCTGCTACCGGGGCATCACGTCCATCGGCGGCATGGCCGCGACCGCGCGGCGGACCGCCGACTGCTCGGTGCAGCACTACTGGGAGGCGTTCGCGGGCGGCTGGCTGTCGGGGCCGGTGCCGAAGGTGGACAACGACGAGCTGGCCAAGGCCCCGGAGGTGGCGGGGGTGTGCACGGTCGAGGCGATGAAGGCCAACACTCGCCCGACCGTGGACACCTCATCGTGGGAGATCACCGCCATCGGCGTCACCGAGGGCGATCAGAGTTACTTCCACTGCTTGGCCAGCGACCCCGAGGTCGGGGAGACGACGACCAGCGCCTTCGGTTCCTGAGGTCGCAGCGCGAAGACCAGCAGCCCGAGGGCGACCAGTGCCAGCACGGACGCGATCGGGGCCAGCGGCAGCAGGCCGACGGTGCTGATCACCACGCCGCCGAACACGCCGGACAGGCCGACGCCGAGGTAGATCGCGGAGGCGTTGAGCGAGAGCAGCAGGCCGCTGTTCGCCGGTGCCAGCGCGATCAGCCAGCTCTGGATGGGCGGGTTGGCCGACCAGGTCAGCGCGCCCCAGGCGAACAGCGCCAGCGCCGCGCCGGGCACCGTGGTGGTGGTCAGCGGCAGGGTCGCCAGCACCGCGGTGAACAGGGTGAACTGCACGATGAGCAGCCGCCGCGCCGCGAACCGGTCGGCCAGCCGGCCGGCGACCCAGTTGCCGGTGACGCTGCCGAGGCCGTAGGCGACGAGCAGCGCGCTGATCACCGGTCCGCGCACACCGGCGGTGGCGGTGAGCAGCGGCGCGATGTAGTTGAACACCGCGAATACCGCGAGGCAGGCCAGCACGGTCAGCGCCAGGACGGTGAGCACGCGCCGGTCGGCCGCCACCGCCAGGCGCTCGCGCAGCCCGACGACGGGCGGGGCGGCCACGCGGGGCAGGCCCGCCCGCACGGCCACAGCGGCCAGCGCGGTCACCGCGGCGATGAGCGCGAAGACGCCCCGGTAGCCCAGCGGTTCGCCGAGCAGGTTGCCCAGCGGCACGCCGAGGACCAGGGAGAACGTCAGCCCGCCGAACACCAGCGCCACGGCGCGTCCGCGCCGCTCGGGTGGGGTGAGGACGGTGGCGACCATGGTCGCGGCGGGGGTGTAGACGGCCGCGCCGAGGGCGCTGAGCACGCGGGAGGCCAGCAGCAGCGGGTAGTTGGGCGCGACGGCGGCCAGCGCGTTGCCGACGGCGGAGAGCGCCAGGGCGGCCACGAGCAGGTCGCGCCGCTCCCACCGGCCGGTGACGACGGCGAGGACGGGTGAGGACAGCGCGTAGGCGATGGCGAAGGCGGTCAGCAGCTGCCCGGCGGTCGCGCTGGAGACGTGCAGCTCGCGGCTGACGGCGGGCAGCACGCCGGAGACGATGTAGCCGCTGGTGCCGACGGCGAAGGTGCCCGCGGCGAGCAGGTGGGTGCGGGTGGGCATGGGCTCCCCCAGTAGACGAAAGTTCGACGGTGACCGTACTACGAAAATCATCAAACTTCGACAGGTTTCGTACTATGGACCCATGACCACGCTGCCTCACCCGGAGCGGGACGAGATCCGGATCGAGCTGGTGCTCCAGGCGCTGGCCGACCCGGTCCGCCTGCGCATCGTGCGCGAACTGGCCGCGGCGGACACCGGCCTGCAGTGCGGCGCGATGGACCTGGGCATCACCAAGTCCACGCTCACCCACCACGTGCGGACGCTGCGCGAGGCCGGCGTGGTGCGGGTGCACCCGCAGGGCACGGCGCGGATCAGCACGCTGCGTCGCGACGACCTGGAGGCCCTCTACCCCGGCCTGCTCGGCGGCATCCTGGCCGCCCCCCGCTGAACGACCGGGGTGAAAACCGGTTGCCCGTCTTCCTAGGGTGGGTAGACGTGCGCGCCTACGCCCGCCTAGCGCTGGCCGGTTTCCGACGTCACTCCATCTACCGCGGGGCCATGTTCGCCGGACTGGCCACCAACGTCGTCTTCGGCGTGATCCGGATGACCGTCCTGGTCGCCGCGGTGTCCGCCGCCGGCCCGATCGCCGGCTACGACACGGCCACCAGCGCGGTCTACGTGTGGTTGGGGCAGGGACTGCTGGCGTTCGTCGTGCTGTGGGGTGACACCCACCTGGCCGAGCGGGTGCGCACCGGCGACGTGGTGGTGGACCTCTACCGGCCGTGGCACCTGCAGGCCGCGCTGTTCGCCGAGGACGTGGGCCGCGCCGGGTTCGCGGTGCTGGTCCGGCTGGTCCCGCCGGTGGCGCTGGGCGCGCTGCTGTTCCCCTTCCGCTGGCCCGACCCCGTGGTGCTGCCGCTGTTCGCGGTGAGCGCGGTGCTGGCGCTGGCCACCAGCTTCGCCGTGCGCTTCCTGCTCAACGCCAGCACGTTCTGGCTGCTGGAGAACCGGGGCTTGCTCAGCGTGTACAACGTGCTCACCCCGGTGCTGTGCGGGCTGGCCGTGCCGCTGGACTTCTTCCCCGGCTGGGCCCGCGACGCGCTGTGGTCCACGCCCTTCCCGGCGATGATCCAGGCCCCGATCGACGTCTTCCTGGAGCGCGGGTCGCCGTGGGCGGTGCTGGCGCACCAGGCGTTCTGGGCCGCCGCGCTGGCCGCGCTGGGCTACTTCGTGCTGCTGCGGGCGATGCGCAAGGTGGTGGTGCAGGGTGGCTGAGCGGGTCTACGCCAAGCTGGTGGCCGCCCGGCTGCGCGGCCAGATGTCCTACCGGCTCTCCTTCGTCCTCGACTGCCTCGCCCAGGCGCTGGCGCAGGTCAGCGAGCTGGCCGTGATCCTGGTGCTGTTCCACCGGGTCCGCGCGCTGGGCGGGTTCTCCGTGGAGGAGGTGCTGCTGCTCTACGCGCTGACCAGCCTCGCGTTCGGCCTCGCCGACGCGGTCGCGGGGCAGCTGGAGCGCCTGCCGACCTACCTGCTCAGCGGTTCCTTCGACGCGCTGCTGCTGCGCCCGCTGGGCACCCTGCCGCAGCTGGCGGTGTCCGACATCCAGCTGCGCAAGCTGGGGCGGGTGGTCGCGGGCCTGGCGCTGCTGGGCTACGCGCTGGCGCGCAACGACATCGCCTGGTCGCCGTGGACCGCGGTGCTCGCGGCGGTGGCGCCGCTGGCGGGCGCGGTGCTGTTCGGCTCGGTGTGGGTGGTGGGCGGCGCGGCGTGCTTCTGGCTCGTCAACGGCCAGGAGCTGACCAACTCGTTCACCTACGGCGGCAGCGCCTTCGCCTCCTACCCGATCACCGTCTACGGCGACTGGACGCGCAGGCTGATGGCCTTCGTGGTGCCGCTGGCCTTCGTCTCGTACTACCCCGGCCTGGCGCTGCTGGGCCGCCCGGACCCGCTGGGCGGCCCCGCGTGGCTGGGCTGGATCTCGCCACTGGTCGCACTGGCCGCCGCCTGCGCGGCGGGCCTGGTGTGGCGGTGGGCCGTGCGGCACTACCGGGGGACTGGATCATGATCGAGGTGCGCGACCTGCGCCGGGAGTTCACGCGGACCCGCAAGCTGGGCCGGTTCCGGCGCGAGCGGACCAGGGTGGTCGCCGTGGACGGGGTCGACCTCGCCGTGGCGGCGGGCGAGGCGGTCGGCTACGTCGGGCCGAACGGGGCCGGGAAGTCCACCACGATCAAGGTGCTCACCGGCGTGCTGGTGCCCACCGCCGGGCACGTGCGGGTGTGCGGGGTGGACCCGGCGCGGCAGCGGCGCGAGCTGGCCAGGCGCATCGGCGTGGTGTTCGGCCAGCGCAGCCAGCTGTGGTGGGACCTGCCGCTGGCGGAGAGCTTCGACCTGCTGCGCGCCGTCTACCGGGTGCCCGCCGCCGACTACGCGCGCCGCCGCGCCGAGTGCGTCGAACTGCTGGAGCTGGGCCCGTTCCTGGCCACCCCGGTCCGCCAGCTCTCGCTGGGGCAGCGGATGCGCGGGGAGATCACCGCCGCGCTGCTGCACGGGCCGGAGCTGCTGGTGCTCGACGAGCCGACGATCGGGCTGGACCTGGAGTCCAAGGAGCGGCTGCGGGAGTTCCTGGCCGAGCTGCACACCTCGCGCGGCACCACCGTGCTGCTGACCACGCACGACCTGGACGACATCGAGCGGCTGTGCCCGCGCCTGGTGGTGATCGACCGGGGCCGGGTGCTGGCCGACGGGCCGCTGGACGCGCTGCGCGCCGAGGTCAGCCCGGAGCGGGTGCTGGTGGTGGACCTGGAACGGCCGCCCGCCGCGCCGCTGGACGACCTGCCCGGCGTGGTGTCGGTGCGCGCCGAGCTGGGCGGGCTGCGCCAGCACCTGTCGTTCCGCCGGGCCGACACCACCGCCGCCGCGCTGATCGCGGCGGTGGCCGGGCGGGCCGCGGTGCACGACCTGTCGGTGGAGGAACCCGAGATCGACGAAGTGGTGCGTCGCCTCTACGCGCGTCGGTAGAGTCGGGCGAAACGGGCAACGACAGATCGGGGTAGGCGATGCGCGCAGGTCGTCCGGTGGCCACCGCACTGCTGGCGCTGGGGCTGATCGGGGCGGTGTCCGGCTGCGAGGCCGTGCAGCAGGCCTCCGACACGGCCAACCAGGTCGGGCAGGCCGCGGACAAGGCGCAGCTGTGCGTCCAGGCCCTCCAGCTGGCCGGGTACACCCCGGACACGGCCAACCCGCAGGCCGCGCTGGAGGAGACCCAGAAGAAGGCCCAGGAGCTCAACGACCTGGCCGCCAAGGCGGGCGACACCACGCTCAAGGACGCCATCCAGGGCGTGTCCACCACGATGAGCCAGGTGACCCTGCAGGACCTCGACCCGCAGTCGCTGGCCACCTGGACGCAGCAGAAGCTGGACCAGGTCGCCAAGCTCTCCCAAGCCTGCTCCTGAGCGGAAACGCCGCGGTCTCGGTACCTTCTGAAGCGTCCTACGCTGTGACGCACCGGGAGGTGTTTGCGGTATGCACGCGACAGCAGGCGACCGGCTGCACATCCACAGCCGCGCGGTGGGCCTTGAGGACCGCGTCGGCGAAATCCTCGAAGTGCGCGGCCAGGAGGGCGCTCCCCCTTACCTGGTCCGCTTCCCCGACGGCCACGAGGGGCTGGTCTTCCCCGGCCCGGACAGCCTGGTCGAGCCCCGCAAGGGCGACTGACCGCCACCCCCGGGCACCGCGGCGCGGGCGCGCCGCGGTGAGGCGAGGCTGTCACTCGATCGAGTGATTTTCCGGCGGGGTTCAGCGCGGGACCGTCAGCCCAGGACCGTCAGCCCTGGATCGTCAGCCCAGGATCGTGGCGATCAGCTCGTCGGCCAGCTCGGGCGTGGCGGCGGCGATGCCGGACCACCGGCGGGACAAGTCCAAGCCGAAGGTCAGCGGGCGCCCGCGCAGGTCCAGCAGCGCGCCGCCCGCCGCGGGCACGGTCACCAGCGCGGCCATCAGGTCCATCAACCGGTGGGTGTCCGAGCCGGGATCGGCGAACGCGTCCACCGAACCCTCCGCCACCAGCGCGGCCTCCAGGCAGGTCGTGCACAGCACGCGCACGCGGTCGGCCTGGTTCGCCACCCGCAGCCACGCCTCCTCGGTGCCCCGCTTGGGACGCATGAGGCAAACGTTTGCCCCGCGCAGCCCGGTGCGGCCGGTGGTCCGGAACGGCGTGGGCACGTCAGCCTTGGCGTGCCAGGCGCGGCCGGTGTCGAACCAGACCGTCAACGCCTCCCTGGGCTCCTCGTCGAGCACCAGCGCGCCCGCGAAGCAGGACAGCGGCACGCCCAGCGCCGCGTTCGCCGAGCCGTCCACCGGGTCCACCACCAGCGTCGTCGCCGAGCCGTTGTCGACGAACCCGGCCTCCTCGGACAGCAGGTTCACCCCCGCCCGCGCGGCCGCGCTCGCGATGGCGTCCTCGACGTAGCGGTCCACCCGCATGGTGGGCGTCCCGTCCGCGCCGTCGGCGATCTCCTCGCGCAGCTCGGCCCTGGTGTGCCGGGCGCGCGCGGTGCCGTAGGCGCGGGCGGCGGCGCGGGCGGTCAGCGCGAGCGCCGGGTGGACGTCGGCGGGCAGGTCGGGATCGGGCACGGGCCACGGGTTCACGGTCACGACCCCCAACATGCCACGGGGGAGGCGGCCGCGAAGGGCCGCCTCCCCCGTTGGGGTTCACGCTCAGATCAGGCCGAGGGCCTGCACCGCGTCGCGCTCCTCGACCAGCTCGGCGACCGAGGCGTCGATGCGGGCGCGGGAGAACTCGTCGATCTCCAGGCCCTGCACGATGGAGTACTTGCCGTCCCGCACGGTCACCGGGAAGGACGAGATCAGGCCCTCCGGCACGCCGTAGGAGCCGTCCGACGGCACGGCCATGGACACCCAGTCGCCCTCGGCGGTGCCGTTGACCCAGTCGTGGACGTGGTCGATCGCCGCGTTGGCCGCCGACGCCGCCGAGGACGCGCCGCGCGCCTCGATGATCGCCGCGCCGCGCTTGGCCACGGTCGGGATGAACTCGTTCTCCAGCCACGCCTGGTCGCCCACGGCCTCGGCCGCGTTGCGCCCGTTGACCTCGGCGTGGAACAGGTCGGGGTACTGGGTGGCCGAGTGGTTGCCCCAGATGGTCAGCTTCTTGATGTCGGTCACGCTGACGCCCAGCTTCTTGGCCAGCTGCGACAGCGCCCGGTTGTGGTCCAGCCGGGTCATCGCGGTGAAGCGCTCGGCCGGGACGTCCGGCGCGTGCCGCTGCGCGATCAGGGCGTTGGTGTTGGCCGGGTTGCCGACCACCAGCACGCGCACGTCGTCGGCCGCGCCCGCGTTGATCGCCTCGCCCTGCGGCTTGAAGATGCCGCCGTTGGCCTCCAGCAGGTCGCCGCGCTCCATGCCCTTGGTGCGCGGGCGGGCGCCGACCAGCAGTGCCACGTTGACCCCGTCGAACGCGGTCTTCGCGTCGTCGGTGATGTCGATGCCGTCCAGCAGCGGGAACGCGCAGTCGTCCAGCTCCATGGCGGTGCCCTCGGCGGCCTTGACCGCCTGCGGGATCTCCAGCAGGCGCAGCCGCACCGGGACGTCGGGGCCCAGCAGCTGACCGGAGGCGATGCGGAACAGCAGTGCGTAGCCGATCTGGCCGGCCGCACCGGTTACGGTGACATTCACGGGCGTGCGGGTCATGAGCCTTCCCGAATGACGATCCTTGGGCCTCGATCCTCGGGCGCACGACCACTAGGCAGGACTGACCTGTCAGCGGCGGTCTCTACACCGGGACCGCGCACCGGGCGGTTGCCCGGCAGGTCGGAGGTTACCAACTGACGAACGGCGGCAAGGTGTGACAGTGGACAACCCCACCGGCGAGATCACCGGCGAGGACTACGCCGACGCGGTGCTGCGCGGACAGGTGTGGGAGCGCAGGTCGTTCGTGGGCTGCGACTTCTCCGAGGCGGACATGCGGGGCCTGGTGACCCGCGGCTGCACGTTCACCGAGTGCGTCTTCGCGCGCACCGACCTCGGCGACTCCGAGCACACCGCCTCGGCGTTCCGGTCGTGCCGGTTCGAGGGCGCGGTGCTCGGCGGCGCGTCGTTCACCTCGTGCTCGCTGCTGGGCTCCCGGTTCGCCGAGTGCGGGCTGCGCTCGCTCACCCTGGTCGAGACCGACCTGACCCTGGTGGGCCTGAGCGGCGCGGAGCTGGCCAAGGCCGCGCTGCGCGGGCTGCGGCTGCGCGAGGCCAACCTCACCGACGCCGACCTGCGCGACGCGGACCTGCGCGAGGCCGACCTGACCGGGGCGCGGCTGACCGGCGCCCGGCTGGCGGGCGCGGACCTGCGCGGGGCGCGGCTGGACGCCAACGCGCTGGTCCAGGCCTCCCTGTTCGGGGCGAAGGTCGACCTCGACACCGCGGTCGCCTTCGCCGCCGCGCACGGCCTCGTCGTGGGGTGACTCAGCGGGTGGGGGCCTCCTGGTTGGCGACCTCCACCAGCACGCCGTCGGCCAGCATCTCGTCGATGGCCTTGGGCAGCAGGTACGCCGTCCCGCCGCCGGGCTGCTCGAACCACGGCACGGCCACCCCGGTCAGCGCCTCCACCGGCCTGCGCAGCCGGTAGACCCGGTACGGGCGGTTGATCCACGAGGGCACCAGCGAGCGCTCGGCGAACGGCGTGCCCGCCGCGTAGACCAGGTTGCCCGAGCCGTCGCCGAAGCGGTCGACCTCCACCCCGGCGGGCAGCTCGACCATCTTCTTGTGCCGGAACAGGGTCAGCGGCGGCTCGCCGCTCATCGGGCTGATCGGCCAGCCGCGGGCGGCCTTCGCGCCGCCCGCCTCGGCGGCCACCGGTTCCGGCGCGGGCGCCGGTGCCGGTGCGGGCGCCGGTGCCGGTGCGGGCCCCGCCGTGGGGCGCGGCGGCGGCAGCGGGCGGCGCTGCTCCTCGCGGAAGCCGTTGCCGACCATCGGCGGGCGCGGCTGCTGCGGTCGGGGCGGCGGAGGCGGCGGGAGCGGGCGGGGCACCCGCCTGCCGGTCAGCACCAGCTTGCCGACCAGGTAGGCCGCGGCGTCCTCCAGGCGGTCGAAGCGCACCGGGTGGGCGGGCCCGTGGTCGAACCAGGCCACCTCCCAGTCCTGGCCCTCGGTGCGCAGCACCCAGGTGCGGTCGGCGGGCTCGCCGAAGCGGTAGGCGCTGGGCGGCACGTCCAGCTCGTCCAGCGCGCGGCGCACGCCCACCAGCTCGCGCTCCTCCTCCGGGGTGACCTTGCGCGGCTCGGGCGGCGGCGCGGGAGCCTGCGCGGGAACCGGTGCGGGAACCGGTGCGGGAGCCGGAGCCTGCGCCGGGGGTTCCGGCGCGTACAGCTCGTCCTGGTCGACCTCGAACTCGGTGGTCTCCTCGGTCTCCGCCGGGTCGTCGCCCTGCGGCGCCTCGGCCCTCGGCTCGGGGTGGGGCTCCGGGCGGGGCTCCGGGTGCGGTTCGGGTTCCGGCTCCGGTTCGGGGTGCGGCTCGGCTTCGGCGCGGTCGTCCTCGAAGCGCTCGTCCTCGAAGTGCTCTTCCTCGAAGTGCTCGACGGGGTCGAAGACCTGGGTGTCCTGGGCGGTGGAGGGCGCGGGCTCCGGTTCGAGGATCTGGGTCTCCTGGGCCGAGCGCAGCGGCTCGCCCTCTTCCTCCTCGTCCTCCTCGTACCGGTCGTCCTCGAAGCGCTCCTCCTGGTGCCGCTCCTCCTCGAAGCGCTCGGCGCGCGATTCGGCACGGGGTTCGGCGGAGCCGAAGCGGCGCTCCTCCAGCCCCAGCCCGCCCTGCGGCTCCGGTGGCGCGGGCTCGGTCGCGCGCGGCTGCTCGGCGGTGCGCTCCGCCTCCTCCGGCTCATCGTCGGAGAACGGGCTCCACGCCTGGGTGTCCTGCGCGTCGCGGTCGTACCTGGGCGGCGCGAACAGGTCCACGTCCTCCCCGTAGGACTCGCGGCGGTACCGGTCGTCGATCACCGGGCCGTCCTCGTCGAAGGTCACCCGGTACGGCGGGCCGCCCTGGTAGTTCAGCGCGGTGGAGCCCGGCGTCGCCAGGCTCACCGTCTCCTGGACCGCGGCGGGCTGCCGCTCCGGCTCGGCGGCCCGCACGTCCACGGGCTCCACCGGGGGCTCGTCCGCGTGGTCGTCCGCGTAGTCCTCCGCGTAGTCCTCCGCGTAGTCCTCGGCGGGGCCTGCGGGTGCCGGGGGGCGGGGCAGCGGGGTGTCGCGGGGCGCGGCGGCGGCCCCGAGGTTGGCCGCGGCGGCCACGCGGGCCTCCTCGGTCACCTCCGGCACCACGAAGTCGTGCGCGCGGGCCCGCTCGACCAGCTCCGGCTCCGGCGGCACGCCGTAGGCGCGCAGGTAGTAGCCGACCGCGGCGGGCCAGATCCAGTGCCCGTCGGTCTGGAACGCCACCGGCACCACCTGCGGCAGGTCCGGGTCCAGCACGTCGGCGTCGAAGCCGCGGCCCGACACCACCACCGGCGCGCGGTCCAAGTAGGACAGCAGCAGCTCGCGCTCGTCCTCCGGCACCGGCGGGCGGTTCACCGCCGGGCGGCCACCGGGCCCCGCGCCGTCGAACACCCGCGCGGTCCGGTAGCCCTGCGGCACCGGGGCGGGCGCAGGAGCGGGCGCAGGAGCGGGCACCGGCGTCGGCACGGGGGTCGCGCCGGTGGTCGCCGCGGTGACCACCGCGGCGGGCACCAGGGCGGTCACCGCGCCGGGTGACACCGGGGGCAGCACCGACGGCACCACCGCGGTCGCCGCGGTGGGCACCACGGCGGGCGGCGTGGGCGGCTGGGGCTGCACGGCCTGGAGCCTGCGCCGCAACCAGTCCGGCAGGTTCTCGTCGGTGCGCGGGAAGAACCGCACCTCGTCCAGGTACGCCTGCGGCGGCGGAGGCGTGTGCCAGGACGGCTCCGCGCGGTCGAAGTCCAGGTTGTAGCTGGACGGGTGGTCCAGCTGGTAGCGGGCGTTGGACCAGGTTCCCCGGCCGTCCCGGTACATGCCCGCGCGCAACCGGGCGAACAGCCCGGCCACCTCCTGCGGCGGGGACCAGGCGCGGACGTCGCCGTCCGCCGAGCGGACCTCGGCGGACAGCTCGAAGTACCGGCCGGTCGCGCGGTACTCCGCCGTCACGTGCTGCCAGTCCTCCGGGGCAGCCCGCATCAGCGTGAGGCCGATCTGCTTGACCAGGGCGTCCTGCTCGGTCGGGTTCAGCGGCTTCGGCTCGGACACGTGCACCATCTTCCCCCGCGACACCGGGTGCCCGCACACGCCCCCGTTACCCCGAACGGTCCAATCGTTCGAGTGAGGGCGTCAGAGCTGCGGCGCGGGCGGCTCCGTGGTCGCCTCCTGGATCTCCACCAGGCTGCCGTCGGCCAGGAACTCCCGCACCGACCTGGCCAGGAAGAAACCCGTGCCGCCGCCGACCTGCCCGAACCAGGGCACCGCGATGCCCTTGAGCGCGGGGACCGGACGCTGCACCCGGTAGACGTGGTAGCGGCGGTTCAGCCAATCGGGTGGGAGGGAGCGGTTGCCGTACATCGTGCGCGCCGCGTAGACGAGGTTGCCCTCCTCCGCCCCGAACCGGTCGATCTCCGCCCCGACCGGCAGCACCACCGGCTCGCGGTCGCGGAACAGCGACAGCGGCGGCTCGTCGGGCAGCGGCTGGATCTCCGCGACCGTCCGAACCGGACCCGTGGCGGGCGAGGCGTCCACGGGGGCCGGGCGCTGCCCGCGCGCCTGGTCCATGTCGTCGCGCCACAGCAGCTCCGCCAGCAGCGCCTTGCCCGCGTCCACCGCGTGCTCGTAGACCCTCGGCCTGCCCTGCGGCCCCCGGTTGGCGTCCCAGAACTGCACCTGCCAGCCACGCCCGCCCGGCGCGGGCTCGACCACCAGCGCGTCCGGCTTCGGCTCGCCGATGCCGTACTCGGCGGGCAGCACCCCGAAGTGCTCCAGCCTGCCGCGCAGGTGCTCCAGCGCGCGCCGGTCGGCCTCGGAGACCACCGGCGGCCGGTACTCCGGCAGCGGGGCGGACTCGGCCTGCCCCATCGCCACCGCCGAAGCCGCGTTCTCCGCCGCCGTCCCCACCTCGGGAACCCGGTAGTCGTTGTCCCGGATGTGCTGCACCAGCTGCGGCACCGGCGGCACGTGGTGCTTGCGCAGGTAGTGCGCGACCGCGCCGGACCACACCCAGGTGCCGTCGGTGTGGTAGGTCAGCGGCACGTCGGCGGGCGCGTCCGGGGCCAGCGCGTCCTGGCCGAAGCTGCGCGCGGACAGCACGACCGGCGCGCTCTCCAGGTAGGCCAGCACGTCGTCGCGCTCCTGCGGGTGCACCGGGGGCCGGTCGTGCACCGGCCTGCCCTGCGCGTCCGCGCCGTCGAACACCGGGGCCTCGAACAGCGCGTCCGGCGACGGCAGGCCCGCGCGCTCGCGCAGCCACCGCGGGATCGCGTCGTCGGGGCGCGGGAAGGAGTCCAGCTCCTCCAGGTAGAAGCGCTCCGGGGGCCGGTGCGTCCAGTCCGGCTCGGCGTCCCACTCGTACTCCACCGAGTACTGGTTGGGGTGGGTCAGCTGGTACTTCATCGAGTACCAGGTGCCCTTGTCCGGGTCGTACATGCCCTGGCGCAGGTGCAGGAAGAACGGCAGCGCCTCCGGCGGCAGCTCCCACTCCACCGACTGGCCGAAGATGGTCAGCACCGAGGTTGGCGCCTCCAGGTAGCCGCCCACCACCCGCAGGTCCAGGAACAGCCGCTCCCAGTCCCCCGGCAGCCGGTGCACCAGCAGCGTGGTCACCGACCCCAGCACGACGTTCTGCTCGTCCAGGCCGAGCTGCTGCGGCGCGGTCATCCGTTCTGCTCCTCGTTGCGTGCCTCGGCGAGCTTCTCGCGCAGCCAGTCCGGGACGAACGCCTCGTCACGGGGGAAGACCTCCAGGTCGCGCGCGAAGTGCGCGGCCGGGATCGGCGGGTTCCACTGCGGGTCGTGGTCCATGTTGTAGCTGATGTCGATGCGGGTCGGGGCGTTGATCACGCACCGCGCGGAGAACCACGTGCCGCGGCCGGGCTCGTGCACCACCTGCCGCAGCTCGGCGAAGGCGGGCACCAGCCCCTCCGGCGGGAACACCTCCGGCGTCGAGCCGTCGGGCATGTAGACGGTGATCGTCACGTCCTGCACCGCGACGTTCATCCGCACCACCACGTCGACGCGGCGGAACCCCTCGGGGGCCACGTCCAGCAGCATCCCGCCGATCCGCTGCATCAGCTCCTGGTGGCGCTGCTCAGAAGTCGGCGGGCCAGAGGGCTGCGTTGTGGTCATTCGGGTAGCTCCTGACGTGAATCCTGGTGGTGCCGTCGGCGAGCGTCTCGCGCCAGCGGGTCTGGTAGGTGTGCGGGTGCAGCTGACCCGGTTCCCGCAGCGCGAAGGTGTCGATCAACTCGACCGTACCGCCACCGCCGCGGACGAACTCGGCTCGGTCCCGCTCCATCTGGTACCAGGTCTCCTCCGGCAGGAACGCCGGTCGCTGGTTGCCCTGGTTCTGGTCCCGCTGCTGGTCGGCGATGTTGGCCCCCTCGGCGGGGAAGCCCGCCTCGTTGCCCAGCAGGTGACCGCCGTCGGAGAGGTTCTTGCCGTCCGGGCCCTTGCCGCCGTAGGAGCCCTCGTCGGTCTGCGCCTTGGTGTCGCGGCGGATCTCGCCGCCCGCCTCGAAGTCCGGCACGCCCGTCGCGGCCACCGCGCGGCCGTTGGAGTCCGTGCGCCCCCGCCACATGCCGTCGTCGGCGACGATCACCGCGTTCGGCGGCGCGTTGTTCATGTCCGGGTTGAACGGGTTGTAGGTGTGGATCAGCCGCGCCGCGCCGGACTCGTCGGTCTGGAACGTGCCGTAGCCGCGCCCCTCCTCGTCCACCAGCGTGAACCGGGTGCCCGGCGGCAGGTCGCGACCCGCGAACGGCGTGCGGTTGCCCACCGGGCGCTCCACCTCGGCCAACTGCTGCGGCGTCCACCCGCTGGTGTCGCCCTCGACGCGCACCGTGCGCGTGGGCGGGTTGCCGCTGACCTCCTGCACCACCCGCACCTCGCCGTTGGGCGGGGCGGGCCAGCCGGGGTCCAGCTGCCTGCGCGTGCCGTAGAAGCCGTCGGTGGTGACGTTCGCGCCGTCGGGGGCGTGCGTGACCTCCGGGTTGGTCCGGCCGCGCTGGCCCGAGTACGACTCCTGGTAGATCACCCTGCCGTCGTCGCCGGTGATGAACCGGCCCCGGTACTGGCCGTTGTTCTCGGTGACCAGGTACTCGCGGTTGGGCTCGAACGTCCGCCTCGGGTCGGTCGCGAACGGCTTGCCCTGCCGCACGTCGTCGACCCGGATCGGCTCGCCCGTGGTCGGCGGGACCACGGCGGCCACGCCCGGCTCGGGGTGGCCGTTGGAGTCCGTGCGGTACTCCTGGTAGTGCGGGCCCCGGTCGACGTTGTAGTTCGCGCCGTGGATCGGCGTGGTCAGCTCCGGGTTCGGCCGGTCGCCCAGGTAGTCCGGCGCGCTGATCCACTTCGGCCTGCCGTCGCCGTCGGTCTGCACCGTGCCGCGGTAGTTGCCCTCGGTGTCGGTGACCTCCATCCGCGTGTTCGGCGGCAGGTCGGTGCGCTGGGTGAACGCCTCCCCCGGTCGCGGCGCCATCGGGTGGTCGGCCCCGACGGTCTGCCTGCCGTTGGCGGGCGGCACCACGTCGTCGATGGTGACCAGGCGGTTGACCGTGATGGTCCGGCTGCCCACCCTGACCCGGTCGGCCTGGTACTGGCGGGTGCCGTCGGCGTTGGCCACGAACACGTCGTTGCGGTTGCCGACCTGCACCCGGTAGTGCGCCTCGCCGCGCGGCGGGAAGGAGACCTCCGGGTTGACACCGTGCCGCGTGTTCGGCGCGACCGCGTCGACGAAGATCCGGCCCTGCGCGTCCACGTGCACCACGCTGCGCACCTGGCCATCGGGGTTGCGCACCTCGATGCGGGTGTCGCGGGGCAGGTCCCGGCCGTCGAACAGGGGCTGGTGCTCGGGCAGCTGCACGGTCTGCCGGTGCGTGGTCGACGGCTCGGCCCACGGCGTCTGGCGCTGCGGCTCCAAGTCGCTGGTGGCCCGGTGCGCGGAGTCGTCCGCGCCCGCCAGGTCGCCCCTGGGCTCGTGGCCCGGCGGCATCCCGTGCTCGCCGGTCGGCGTGATCGTGCCGTCCGGGTCGAAGGCGTGCCAGCCGCCGTCCGGCGGGATGCGCGGGCCGCCGCTGTCGTCGCGCGTGCTGGCGTAGACGTTGCCGTGCTGGTCCGACCACGCCAGCGCGTCCGGCGCGATCACCCGCTGCCCGGTCTCGCGGGCCACGTGCGCGGCGAGGCTGTTCTCGCCGCCCGCGCCCGCCTCGCAGCCGACGAACACGATCGTCCGGTCGGCCAGGTTCGGGTGGTTGTTGATCAGCTCGACCAGCTCGGCGCGGCTGTAGTGGGTGCCGCCGATCCGCACGCCGTCGCCGTCGGTGTGCACGTCCAGCACCACCTGGCCGTCGCTGGCCGGGATGCGGCCGGACAGCTCGCGCAGCCGGTCCTCGGTGTGCAGCGCGACACCCGCGTCGGTGACCTGGCTGTTGCGGATCGCCTGGTCCACCCGCTGGGACACCTCGCCCAGCGGGATCGGCCCGGTGTGGCTGACCGGCCCCAGGTCCGGGTTCGGCGCCAGGTCCCCCGGCCCGTCCCCGCTGGTGTAGCCGTCGAACGCGCCCGCCTGCGCCTCGGCCACCGACGCCGTCTCCGGCGTGCGCACGTTGCCGTCGGCGTCGAACGTGCCGAAGTCCGGCGGCAGCACCCGGCCGTCCGCGGGCGGGGTGGCGACCTCGCGCATCACGCCCAGGTCGATCAGGCGCTGGACGCTGATCTGGCCCGTGGTCGGGTCCGCAAGGTCCGCGTCGAACACCGGCTGGAGCTGACGCGCGCCACCCGGCTGGTCGAACGCCGGGGCGACCGAGGCCAGCTCCACGGTGAGCGGCGCGTCCAGGACGTAGACGTGGTAGCCCTTGCCCAGGCTGTCGGGCAGGATCGCGCGCTGCCCGAAGCCGTAGGGCTGGCCGTCCGGGCGCAGCGGCGACAGGAAGTTGCCGTAAGGGCTGCCGAAGCGGTCCAGGACCGTGCCCGCCGGGAGCTCGACGACCACGCGCGGGCCGTCCGCGCCCTGGTTCGGCGGCCAGGCGATGTTGCCGTCCGGGGTGCTGTGGGCCTGGATGAACGGCTCGTAGCCACCGTGCGGGCCGTAGGGCTGGTAGGTGGGCTCGACCAGGGCGGCGGCGCGCTGGTCGTAGGTGCCCACCTCGCGGTCGGTGGGGCCGGTGCTCTCGTGGACGGAGTGGTACGGGCCGTCCTGGGAGAAGCCGGGGACCACGCCGTCCGGCTGGCCCCAGCCGTTGCGGTGCGGGAACGGGTCCGCCGCCGAGTCGGTCGCCGAGTCGGTCGCCGGGGTGGTGTCCGGCGTGCTGGTGTCCGCAGTGGTGGTGTCCGGAGTGGTCGGCGTGGTGTCCTGCGGCCACTCGTGGCTGGCTGCGGGCGTGTGCTCGTCCCCCGGTGCGCCGGTGGTGTCGGCAGGGGGGTTCGGCGCGGGACCGTCCGGTGTGGAGCCGTTCGGCGTCGGAGCCGGGGGCGGCGTCGGGCCGTCCGAGCCACGTGCCGCAGGGGCGGGACCGGTGGCGGCCGGAGGTGCCTCGGGACGCCGGACCGGGCTGTCGGGGCGCGTGTCGGGGCGCGTGTCGGTGCCGCGAGCGACGGGAGCGTCCGGGCGCGGCGGGGCCGTGTCGGCACCACGGGCGACCGGCCCGTCCGGACGCAGCGGCGCGGGAGCACCCGGCTGCGGACCGAAACCGCCGGGCTGCGGACCGAACCCCGACTGGGGACCGAACCCCGACTGGGGACCGAACCCCGACTGGGGACCGAACCCCGACTGGGGACCGAACCCCGGCTGGGGACCGAACCCGCCCGCCGGGGGCGCGACGGGACCGCGCTGCTCGGGCATGACCGGCGCGCTGTGCTGCGGCGCGGGACCGACGTCGCGAACCGGCTGGACCGGCGTCCCGGTGGTCGAACTGGCGGCGACCGCGTCGGTGCCCTGAACCGGACGGTTGTGCCCGCCTGCGTGGTCGTCGGTGAAGAAACCGCCGCTGGTGGGCAGCGACGGGCCACGGCCACCCCCGCTCGGCGCGGGCATCCCGCCGGGCGGGGGCATGAGCCCACCGCCACCGGGGACGGGTCCGCCCATGCCACCGGAAGGCGCGTGACCACCCGAGGGCGGCACGGCGGTCGGGGCGCTGTGCGCGGCCGGGGGCACGACGCCCGCAGCGGGTGCGGGCCCACCAGCGGTGGGCAGGACGCCGGGCACCGGCCCGCTGGCGGGCGAGCCACCGGGGATCGGCCCACCGGGGACCGAACCGCTGGGGCTCGAACCACCGGGGATCGAACCACCGGGCAGCGAACCACCGGGAGGCATTCCACCGGGAGGCATTCCACCGGGCAGTGGTGCACCCGAAGGCATCCCGCCCGGAGTCGGTCCACCCGCAGTCGGTCCACCGGGCACCGGTCCACCGGGCAGGGGGCCGCCGGGGAACGGGCTGCCGGGGATCGGACCACCCGGCCGCGGCGCACCTCCCGCCGGACCGCCGGGTGCGGTCGTCCCCTGAGCGGGGCCGCCTGCGGGCGAGCCGCCCGGAGTCGAACCGGTCGGAGTCGAACCGGTCGGAGTCGAACCGGTCGGAGCCGAACCGGTCGGAGCCGAACCGGTCGGAGCCGAACCGGTCGGAGCCGAGCCCGCGTGCGCGGGGCTGCCCGCTCCCGGACCACCCGGCACGGCACCACCAGGGGTGGGACCACCGGGGGTGGGACCGGGCAGTCCACCCGCGTGCGTCGGGCCGCCCGCCAATCCGGTGGGCGTCATCGCCGGAGCACGCCCACCGGGCGTGAGAGCGGGCGCGCCACCCGGCGTGGCCCCGGCCGGAGCACCGCCCGGCGTCGGGCCGCCACCGGGGAACCCACCGGGGGCGCGGCCACCCGATGAAGTGTTGCTCGACGGGGTGCTGCTCGGCGCGTTGCCGCTCGGCGTGGCCCCGCTGGGAGTGGTGCCGTTGGGCGCCGCACCCAGGCGGCCGGTGATCGAGGAGCCGCCACCGCCCGTGGTCGTCGTGGGTAGCGAACCACCCGTCGGAGTCCCGGCGGGCCCGTGGTCACCGCCGCCCACCGACGGCGGCGGAGCGGCCACCGTGCCCGGCGCGGGCGGCGCGGCCACGGCGGAGGTCGCGGTGGTGCCGGACGAGCCGCCCACCCGCTCGAACCCGTCGCGGCTCACGCTCGGCCCAGCGGGCGCACCACCCGGTGTGCCCCCTGGTGTGCCTCCCGGCGTGCCGCCGCCTGCGGGCCCGACGTCCGGCGGCCTGCTCACCGGCCCGCCCAGGTCGGGCGGGCCGCCGTCCGGGCCGCCCGCGGTCACCCGCGGCGCTTCGACGGTCAGGCCGTCCTTCGCCCCGCCGACACCACCCGACACGGCCCCGGAGGTGGCCCCGAACAGCACGTCCTTCGCGCTGATGTCCTGGCCCATCACCGCGGCCGTGCCCACGGTGCTGACCGCGCCCTCGACCGCGCCCCTGGTGGCACCCGCCGCCACCTGTCCCGCCAGGCCGCCGCCCTCGAACTTCAGCCCGCCGGACAGGCCGCCGACCACCCCGGACACCGCGCCGGACACGGCCGCCTCGCCGGTCTTGCCCCAGTCCCAGTCCTTCCGGTCGCCGCGGGCGACCTGCACCGCCTGGATCGCCACGTCGATGCCGACCGAGATGGCGACCTCGCGCAGGATCGCGATGACCAGCTGGCGGAAGGTGAACTGCACGATCAACCGGGTCGCCTGCTGGGCGATCGGGATGCCCGCCGTGGACGCGCCGAAGGTGCCGAACGCCGCGGCGACCAGCGCGGCGATCTCGATCGCCAGCATGATCAGCGACGCGATGATCGACAGCTTGGTGTACTCCACCTCCAGGGCGGTGTTGTCGCAGCTCTCGGCCAGCTGCTCGCAGATCTTCTGCAGCTTGGGCAGGTAGGAGTCGTCCCCCGCGGCGAACTTGTCCCAGTACTCCTGGAAGTGCCTGGCCGCCTCGCCGGTCTGGCTGGCGGTCACCGTCGACGCGGCGCCGCCGCCCTCGTCGATGACCGCCTTCACGCCCTGCGCGGCCGTGCGGTAGGCGTCGGCCATCCGGCGCAAGGCCGTCTCGTCGCCCTCCGGCCAGCTCTGCCCGACCACGATCGGGAACAGCCAGGTGACCTCGCTCGGGATCTCGATTCCCACGCCCGCGCCCCTCAGTAGACCCGGGAGATCCCGGAAGCGTTGCCCTGATCGGTGCCCTCGTACTCGTCGGCGGACTGCTCGACGCCCGCCCTGATGTCGTCCAGCGCCTTGGTCAGGTTCCGGAAGGCGTCCAGGGTCGCCGTGGAGTTGGGCACGTACTCCTTGGCGAAGGCCTGGCCGGACTCGTCACCGCCCCAGCACTGGCCCTCCGCCTGCAGCGCCGAGTTCAGCGCCTGGAACACCGCGTCCAGGGAATCGCTCGACGCGCCGAACTGGGCGGCACCCCGGCGCAGGCCGGGGACGTCCACCTCGAAGCCGCTCACCAGCTGCTCCTCTCCATGATGCTGCCGCCGCCCTCCTCGTCGTCGTCCCGCGCGGGCGCGCGGCGCGGGGGCGCCGACGGCGGCTGCGGGACGACGGGCGGCTTGGGGATGAGGTCGGACAGCGACGGCACGCCGGGCAGCAGCTCCGACAGGTCGACGCTCGCGCCCTGCTGGGCGGGGCGCAGCACGTCGTTCAGCTCGGTGCGCGACTTGGCCACGGCCTGCTGGATCGTCTCCAGCGTGACGCGGGCCAGCTTCTCCGGCGTGGCGCCGCGCTGGAAGGCGTTGGGCGAGAACTCCAGCGCGGTCAGCGCCCCGGTGGAGTCCACCGACGCGCGCACCGAACCGTCCGGCGACGTCACGCTGGCCGTGATCGCCTGCGCACGCGCGGCGGTCTCGTGCAGCTCGGCCGTCTTCTTCCGCAACTCGGACAGCAGCGAGTCGACCTGCTCGCGCATGGCCGCGTTGCGCGCCTCCAGCTCCGCCCGGCGTCCGCTCGGATCGGTCACAGTGCACCCCTCGCTCGTGCGTCTCGGAGGTGCTGACGCTAACCCGGGCCTCCCGGTTCCCATGGATATTCGGCAAGCCGCGGCGAGGTCACGGGGCAGAGTGGTCACGTGCTCCGCCCCTACCGCGAACTCGCCGCCGTCCCGCACCTGCCCCGGCTGCTGCTCTGGTCGCTGCTGGGACGCGTCCACCTGCCGGGCACACCGCTGGCGGTGTCGTTCCTGATCGCGGGGTGGACCGGGTCGTACGGACCGGCGGGTGTCGTGGGCGGCGCGCTGACCCTGGGCATGGGCGTGTCGGGCCCGCTGCGCGGCCGGGCGGCGGACCGCAGCCCGGCGGGCAGGCTGCTGCTGGCGACCGCCGCGGGCTACGGCACGGGCATCACGGCGCTGGGGCTGCTGCCGGTGCTGCTGCCCGGCGCGGCGTGGCCGCTCGCGGCGGCGGTGGCGTTCCTGACCGGACTGAGCACGCCCCCGGTGACGCAGCTGGGCAGGGCGGCCTTCCCCCGCCTGGCGACCGGTCCCGCGCACCAGGCGGTGTTCACCGTCGAGGCGTCCATGCAGGAAGTCCTCTACATCGTCGGCCCGGCGCTGGCGGCGACCGCGGTGGCGGTGGCCGGCGCGCCGACCGCGACGTGGCTGAGCGGGGCGCTCGCGGTGCTGGGCGCGCTCGGGTTCCGGCACGCGGTGCGCCGGGCCTGCCTCGACGAGCCCGCCACCGGCCCGCGCCGCCACGGCGGGCGCACCCTGCTGGCCGACCGGTCGCTGGTGCTCGCGCTGAGCGCGGCGCTGTGCCTGGTCGCGGCGCTCGCGTCGATCGACATGGTGATCGTCGCCTGGGCCCGCGACCAGGGCACCCCGGCCATGGCGGGGGTGCTGGCGGCGCTGTGGGGCATCGGCTCGACGGTGGGCGGCCTGGTGGTGGGCGGGCTGGCCGGGCAGGCCCGGTTCGCCCGGCGGATGCTGCTGCTGACCCTCGGGGTGGCGGCCGTGGTGCCCGTGCTGCCGCCGCTCACCCAGCCCTCGTCGGTGTGGCTGATCGGCGGGGTGCTGGTGGTGGGCGGGGTGGCGATCGCACCCGCCATCGCCGCGGGCAACACGCGGATCGCCGCGCTGGCCCCGGACGGCCGCACCGCCGAGGCGTTCGGCTGGATGAGCACCTTCACCACGGCGGGCGCGACCTCGGCGCTGCCGATGACCGGGTGGCTGCTCGACCACGTCGGCCCGGCCGCGGCGGCGGGCGCGGCGACCGCCGCCGCGCTGCTGGGCACACTGGTGGCCGCGCTGGTGCGCGAACCGCGAGCGGAACAGGTGGACGGTGCGATCAACTGAAGCTCATCCGGCCCGTCCCGCCGTGGCCCGCCAGGCGCTGGGCGCGGGTGTGGCGTTCGCGGGCGGCGTGTTCCTGGCCGCGCAGGGGCGGATCAACGGCGAACTCGGGCACGTGCTCGGGGACGGCTTCCTCGCCGCGCTGGTGTCCTTCGGCGGCGGCCTGGTGCTGCTGCTCCTGGCCGTGCCGACGACCCGGCGGGGGCGCGCGGGCTTCCGGGCGCTGCGCACGGCGCTGCGGGAACACCGCATCCGCTGGTGGGAGTGCGTCGGCGGGGCGTGCGGGGCGTTCTTCGTGGCCACGCAAGGCTTGACGGTCGCCGCGCTGGGCGTCGCGGTGTTCACCGTCGCGGTGGTGGCCGCGCAGGCGACCAGCAGCCTGCTGGTCGACCGGGCGGGCATCGGCCCGGCCGGACCGCGGGCGCTGACCGCGCCGAGGGTGGCCGGGGCCCTGCTCGCCGTGCTGTCGGTGGGCGTGGCGGTGTCGGACGACCTCGGCTCGCCGTCGGCGCTGTGGCCCGCCCTGCTGCCCGCGCTGGCGGGCATCGGCCTCGGCTGGCAGCAGGCGGTCAACGGCCTGGTGCGCGAGGCGTCGGGCAGCACACCGGTCACCACCGCGGTCAACTTCGCCACCGGCACCGCGGTGCTGCTCGCGGTGTGCGCGGTCGACCTGCTCGCCCGCGGCCTGCCCGCGACCGCGCCGGACCAGCCGTGGCTGTACCTGGGCGGCGCGCTGGGCGTGGTCACCATCAGCACGGCGGTCCTCGCGGTCCGCTGGATCGGGGTGCTGCTGGTCGGCCTGTGCCAGGTCGCGGGACAGCTGGTCGGCGCGCTCGCGGTCGACCTGGTCGTCCCCGCCGCAGGTCAGCAGCTCGCGCCGGTGACCGTGCTGGGCACCGCGCTGACCCTGGCGGCGGTGGTGGTCGCCGCGCTGCCCGGCAGGCGGTGATGCGAAGATGGGGCGCGTGACGGCGACGATCCTCAACGGCAGGGCCACCAGGGACGCGATCTTCGACGACCTGCGCGCGCGGGTCGCCGCGCTGGCCGAGCGGGGCGTGACGCCCGGCCTGGCCACCGTGCTGGTCGGCGACGACCCCGGCTCGCACTCCTACGTGCGCGGCAAGCACAAGGCGTGCGAGAAGGTCGGCATCACCTCCATCCGCCGCGACCTGCCCGCCGACACCACGCAGGAGCAGCTCGAAGCCGTCATCGACGAGCTCAACGCCGACCCGACCTGCACCGCCTACATCGTGCAGCTGCCGCTGCCGAAGCACCTCGACCCGAACCCGATCCTGGAGCGGATCGACCCGCGCAAGGACGGCGACGGCCTGCACCCGGTCAACCTGGGCAAGCTCGTCCTCGGCGACGAGGCCCCGCTGCCCGCCACGCCGCGCGGCGTGGTGGAACTGCTGCGCCGCTACGACGTGCCGCTCGCGGGCGCGAACGTCACCGTCGTCGGCCGCGGCGTGACCGTCGGCAGGCCCATCGGTCTGCTGCTGACCCGCCGCAGCGAGAACGCCACCGTGACCCTGTGCCACACCGGCACCAAGGACCTGGCCGCCGAGGTCCGCCGCGCGGACATCGTCGTGGCGGGCGCGGGCAGCCCCGGCCTGATCACCGCCGACATGGTCAAGCCCGGCGCGGCCGTGGTCGACGTCGGCATCACCCGCACCGACCAGGGCCTCGTGGGCGACGTTCACCCGGACGTGGCCGAAGTCGCGGGGTACCTCGCCCCGATTCCCGGTGGCGCGGGCCCGATGACCATCGCCATGCTGCTGACCAACACGGTCGAGGCGGCTGAGCGCGACCTCGCGAACGGCTGAGGGCAGAGCGGTGGAGACGATGCCGGAGCAGCGCTGGCGGTCCGCGGCGGGCCAGCACCTGCCGTTCGCCCTGGTGCTCGGCGTGACGGTGCTGGGCCTGGTGCGGATCGTGCAGTACCACTGGCGGCAGGGCGTCGTGCTGATCGGCCTGGCGCTGCTGATCGCCGCGCTGCTGCGGGTCCTGGTGACCGACGAGCAGGCCGGGTTGATCGCGATCCGCAGCCGCAGCATCGACGCGCTGCTGTACTCCGGTTTCGGGTTCGCCGTGATCGTCGTGGCCATGACGATCATCGGCGGGCCGCTGGACCGCTAGCAGGTCCAGCCACCACCCGAGCCCACCGGTACCAGAGCCCACCGGTACCGGAGCCCACCGGTACCAGGCCGACTCGGCACCGGCCCGACCGCTGCCGAGTCGACTACCGCTGGCCCGACTACCGCCGAGTCGACCATCGCCAGGGCGACCGCCGGCTGCTTCCACGCAGGCTACCTCCGCGCGTGCCGTCTCCGCGCGCCGCGCCTTCCCGGCGCTCGCCTACGGCTCCCGCACCACCTCCTTCCCCGTCCCGCCGCCCGCGCCCCCGGCCGACGCCTGGGTGCGGTCGACCAGCGCCTCGACCAGACCTTCCAACGAGGACTCCGGCAGCACCTCCGGCAGGGTGAGGTGTTCCACCACGAGCCCGCTCATCGCCAGGTAGAGCGAAACCACGGTGGTGCGGTCACCGGGCAGCCCGTAGTCGACGTGGAAGCGCACGTTGTCTTCCAGGGTGTCGCTGATCGTCTTGGTCAGCGCGGCCTGCAACTCGGGACGGCGGGTCGCCTCCAGCCGCAGTTCCAGCAGGGCCAGGTACGCCGCGCGGTCCTTCCTCAACCTGTCGAGCAGGTCCTTCATCAGGGTGACGAGCAGCCCGCGATCGGCGGGCGCCCGCATGGTGTCCGCCACCTTCGCCGGGTCGGGCGTGAAGCGCACGTGGATGTGCTCGCCGACCTGCCGAAGCAGGTCGTCGCGGTTGGCGAAGTAGTTCGACGCCGTGCCGGTGGGCACGCCCGCCTCGGCGTCGACCGCGCGGAAGGTCAGACCGCGCGCGCCATCGCGGGCCAACACCTCGATCGCGGCGTTGACCAGCGAGATTCGCCTGGCCGGATTCCTGGTCATGCTGCCTCCTTGACAACCACTACAGCCATAGTACTACAGTTGTCGTGGTCTAGGGGAGAGGGAACCATGCGAAAACTGACCTACTTCGTCGCCACCTCGCTGGACGGGTTCATCGCGGACCCGGACGGCGGCTTCGGCGACTTCCTGTTCGAGGGCGACCACATGACGGCCCTGATCGAGAAGTTCCCCGACACGCTGCCCGCGCAGGGGCGCGAAGCGCTGGGCATCGACGTGCCCAACCGGAACTTCGACACGGTGCTCATGGGGCGGGCCACCTACCAGGTTCCGGACGGACTGCCGAGCCCGTACCCGCACCTGCGCCAGTACGTCGTGTCCAGGACGATCACCGACACCCCCGACGACGTGTCGGTGATCCGGGGCGACGTGCTGGAGGAGGTGCGCGCCCTGAAGGCCGAGGACGGGTTGGGCATCTGGCTGTGCGGCGGCGGGAAGCTCGCCGCCGCCATCCTGCCGGAGATCGACGACCTCTACCTCAAGGTCCACCCGATCGTGTTGGGCCAGGGCATCCCGCTGTTCGACGGGGCGTTCCCGATGACCCGGTTCCGGCACGTCGCGAGCAGACCGTTCACCAGCGGCGTGGTGTCCATGGTCTACACGCGACCCTGAGGTGGTCCGGAAAAGCCGGATCGCCGGGTAGCGGCGCGGTACGAGCTGCTCGCGGAGCGGATGGCCACCGCCTCCGCGGCGCTCGACGCGCCGCCGTCAGCGGAAATCACGAGAACGGGAGGGGATGCGCAGGTCCAAGTGCTGCAAGCGGTCCGCGCGGAGGCTGACCACTCCGTCGGCCGACTCGACCACGCCGCGGACGAGCAGTGCGGGGCTCGTCCTGGCGACTCGGCGGTAGCGCGCCCAGAGACCGGTCGTGCACACGACGTTGACCATGCCCGTCTCGTCCTCGATGTTGAGGAACGTGACGCCGCCCGCGGTTCCGGGGCGCTGGCGGTGGGTGACCGCGCCGCCGATCAGCACCCGGCGGCCGTGGGGCACGGTGGCCAGTGCCGCGATGGGCAGCGCGCCCAGCGCGGTCAGCCGGTCGCGGAGGAACTGCGTCGGGAAGCTGTCCGGGGACAGGCCCATCGCCCAGACGTCGGCGGCAGCGAGTTCGACCTCGTCCATGCCGGGTAGGGGCGGGGCGTCGGTGCCGACGACCGTGCCGGGCAGGCGGTCCGGCCGCGCCTTCGCGACCGGGCCCGCCGCCCACAGGGCCGCGCGGCGGTCCACACCGAAGCAGCCGAACGCGCCTGCCGTGGCGAGGGCCTCCACCTGCGGGGTGGTCAGGCGTGCCCGTGCGCCGAAGTCGGCCATGTCCCGGAAGGGACCGTGGGCTTCGCGGTGCGCCACCACGGTTTCCGCGACGCGGACGCCGATGGTGCGCACGCCTGCCAGGCCGATGCGGACCGCCTGCACGCCGTCGACCCGTTCGACTGTGGCGTGCGGAAGGCTGGCGTTGACGTCGGGGCCGAGCACCCGCACGCCGTGCCTGCGCGCGTCGGCGACCAGGGACTGCGGCGAGTAGAACCCCATGGGCTGCGCCCGCAGCAGCGCGGCGCAGAACGCCGCCGGGTGGTAGAGCTTGAACCAGGCGCTGGCGAACACCAGGTGCGCGAAGCTCAGCGCGTGGCTCTCGGGGAAGCCGAAGTCGGCGAACGCGAGCAGCTTCGCGTAGATGCGTCCGGCCAGCTCCTCGCCGATGCCGTTGGCCGCCGCGCCGCGGTAGAAGCGCTCGCGCAGGCGCTCCACCCGGTATGCGGAGCGCTTGGCGCCCAGGGCGCGGCGCAGCTCGTCGGCCTCGGCGGGGGTGAAGTCGGCGACGTCCACGGCGATCTGCATCAGCTGTTCCTGGAACAGCGGGACGCCGCAGGTCTTGCCGAGGGATCTCGCCAGCAGCGGGTGGTCGTGCCGCCACCGCTCCTGCCCATTGCGGCGGCGGATGTACGGGTGCACCGAGCCGCCCTGGATGGGGCCGGGGCGGATCAGCGCGACCTCGACCACGAGGTCGTAGAACCGCCTGGGCTTGAGCCGGGGCAGGGTCGCCATCTGGGCGCGGCTCTCCACCTGGAACACGCCGATGGAGTCGGCACGCCGCAGCATCTCGTAGACGCGGGGGTCTTCGAGGTCGAGCGCGCCCAGGTCGACCTCGATCCCCTCGTGCTCGCGCACCAGGTCGATCGCGTGGTGCAGCGCGGAGAGCATGCCCAGTCCCAGCAGGTCGAACTTCACCAAGCCGATGGCGGCGCAGTCGTCCTTGTCCCACTGCAAGACCGTGCGGTCCGCCATCCGACCGCGCTCGACCGGGCACACCTCGCTGACCGGGCGGTCGCAGATGACCATGCCGCCGGAGTGGATGCCCAGGTGTCGCGGGGTGTTCTCCAGCTGCGCGGCCAGCTCCAGCACCGGGCGGGGGATGTCGTGGTCCTCGACGGTGGACCGCAGCGGACCCCAGCGCTCGATCTGCTTGGTCCACGCGTCCTGCTGACCCGCCGAGTGACCCAGCGCCCGCGCCACGTCCCGCACCGCCGAGCGGGCGCGGTAGCTGATGACGTTGGCGACTTGGGCGGCGTGCCTGCGCCCGTACTTGCGGTAGACGTACTGGATGACCTCCTCGCGCCGGTCGGACTCGATGTCGAGGTCGATGTCCGGCGGTCCGTCGCGGGCCGGGGCCAGGAAGCGCTCGAAGAGCAGGTCGAAGCGCACCGCGTCGACGTTGGTGATGCCCAGCGCGAAGCAGACCGCGGAGTTCGCCGCCGAACCGCGGCCCTGGCAGAGGATGCCGTTCTCGCGGCAGAACCGCACGATGTCGTGCACCACCAGGAAGTAGCCGGGGAAACCCAGCTCTTCGATGACCTTCAGCTCGCGCTCGATCTGCTGGTAGGCCTTGGGGTTCTCGTCGGGTGAGCGGTAGCGCCGGGCCGCTCCCCGGTAGGTCAGCTCGCGCAGGTGGCTGTTCTCGTCCTGGCCGGGCGGCACGTCGAACGGGGGCAGCCGGGGCGCGATGAGGCGCAGGTCGAACTGGCACTGCAGGCCCAGCACGGCGGCGCGGTGCACCGCGCCGGGGAAGCGGGCGAACCGGCGCGCCATCTCCTCCCCCGAGCGCAGGCACGCCGTGCGGCCGGGCGGCAACCACCCGGCCATCTCGTCCAGGCCGCGACGTGCGCGCACCGCCGCCATCACCGCGGCCAGCCTGCCGCGCGCGGGGACCGCGTAGTGCACCGCGTTGGTCGCCACCGTCGGCAGCCCCAGCTCGTGGGCCATCCCCCACAGCAGGTCGTTGCGCGGGCCATCCTCCGGGTAGCCGTGGTCGGTCAGCTCCACGAACACGCGGTCCGCGCCGAACAACCCGGTCAGGCGACGCAGTTCGGCGAACGCGGCTTCGGGGCCGTGCCGCGTCAGCGCCCGGCGCACCGCGCCCTTGCGGCAGCCGGTGAGCACCACGCACTCGTCGCGGGTGTCGGCGACGACCTCCTCCAGCCGGTAGACCGGGCGGCCCTTCTCCGCTCCCTCGGCGAGCTGGCCGGTGGTGATCGTGCGGCACAGCGCGTGGTAGCCGTCCGCGCCGGTCGCCAGCAGCAGGAGGTGTTCGCCGCCGGGGTCCGGGGAACCGGTGCGCGGCTCGACCGGGCCGAGCCCCAGCTCGGTGCCGAACACCGTGCGCACGCCCAGCTCCCCGGCCGCTTCGGCGAACCGGACCACCCCGTACATGCCGTCGTGGTCGGTGAGCGCCAAGCCGTCCAGCCCCAGCTGCCGCGCGACCTCCACCAGCTCCTCCGGGTGGCTCGCGCCGTCGAGGAAGCTGAAGTTGGAGTGGCAGTGCAGTTCCACGTAGGGCACGCGGGCGCGCGTCGCACCCAGCTCGTCGACCTTAACGGCGAGCTCCGGCGGCGGGGCGTAGCGCTCGCGCCGCCCCATCAGAGCGTGTCGTCGCGAGCCCCGCGCGGCCGTGGGATCAGCGAGGGCAGCGCCTGCACCGGCGAGGGCAGCCACCCGAAGTTGGCCGGGTACGCAGGCTCGCCCGCCCGCTCGGGCGCCTCGAACCCGGCCCACCAGTCGGCCAGTCCCCGGAAGTCGTCGGATGTCGCCATCAGTCGTAAACCCCTTCCACCGCCCACCGACCGCCCGTGCGGATCAGCAGGAACGCCAGCTCTTCCCCGTTCGAGGTGGCCCCCAGCACTTGCAAACGCGCGGCGCGCACCGCGGTATGCCCGTCCCACCACCGCTCGTCCACCGGCCACGGTCCCGCCCAGGCCAGCACCCGCCGCGTCCGGCCCGCGTGCACGATCCGACTCGGCGGCACGGTCAGCTCGGCGTAGCCGGTGACACCGACGTCACCGCCGGAGCCGTCCAGCAGCGCCACCGGTTCCGGTTCGGCGAACACGGTCGCGGGTGACGGCGCGGGCAGCCTGCCCGGCCACGGCAGGTCCGGGTCATCGGTGGGCGTCGGCTCGTCGCCCCAGGGCACCAGCCGCATCCGCTCCACCGGGCCCCGGCCGCCGCGGGGGACCGGGGTGAGGACGGCTTGCGCCCCGAGCAGGCCCTGGACGTGCACCGCGGCGCGGGCCGCGCGCTCGGCCGACTCGCCGCCCTCCTGCCCCGCGCCGGGCCACAGACCCGGTTGCAGCGCGGTGGCGTCGACCACCTCCTCCGGGTCGAGCCGGAGCAGGTGGACGCCCGCAGTAGGACTCGCAGTAGGACTCGCAGTAGGACTCGCGGTGGGGCCTGTGGTGGGGGCCGCGCCGGTCAGCCAGCCGTCGAGCTGCCAGCGCACCCGGTCCGCGATGCCCTGCGGGGTCAGCGGGTGCGCGCACCGCCACACCCGGCGCAGCTCCTCGCCCGCTTCGGTGGTGGCCAGGATGCCCAGCCGGGTGCACGCCAGGCCGCGGTCGACCAGGCGCGCGTGCAGCTCCTCGGCCAGTCCCCTGGCCGCGAAGGCCGCCGCGTCGACCCGGTCCACGGGCGGGTCGAAGGAGCCGGTGACCGCCAGCTCCACCGACGGGGTGCGGCGTGCTCGCGGCCGTTCCTCCAAGCCGCGGGCCATCCGGTGGGCGAGCACGGCCTGCCGCCCGAAGCGGGAGGCCACGTCGCGCTCCGGCACGGCCGCGAACGCGCCCAGCGTCCGCAGGCCCAACCGGCGCAGCAGGTCGACCAGTTCGGCGCGGTCCGCGCGGTGCTCGGCGGGCTGATCCAGTTCGTGCACGCCCAGCGGCGCGAGGAACTCGGCGGCGCCGCCGGGCGGCACGACCACGCCGCGGTGCGCGGCGAGGGTCGCGGCGAACAACCCGTCGGCGAAGCCGACCTGGGCTTCCACGCCGACGCGGGCCGCGACGTGGTCGACGAGGAGTTCGGCGGCCCGCTCGGGCGAGCCGTGGTAGCCGACCGGGCCGCGCGCGTCGAGGGCGATCAGGCCGGGGCGGACCACTTCGATGCCGGGAGCCAGCTCTTCCACGGCCTGGGCCACCGGTTCGAACGCCCGCGCGTCGCGCGCGTCGTCGTGGTCGAACAGCACCAGTTCGGGGCACCGCCCCTGGGCGGCCCGCTTGCGCTGCCCGCGTCGCACGCCCTGCGCCCGCGCCGTGGCGGAGCAGGCGACGACCTCGCCACCGCGCACCACCGCGGCGGGCACGTGCGGCGGCAGGGCGGCTTGCGCGGACGCCGCCACGACGGGCCAGTCGGCGCACCACACGACCAGGGTGTAGGAGCTCAAGCGGACCTCCGGTTCGCCGGGCCGCCGGGACGCCACGGGGCCGGTTCGGGGACTGCGTCGGGAGGCGGGACCTGCCATCAGGCGCGGTGCACGGCGAGGCGCGCGTTGCGCCGCAGGGGTTTTGGGGCGGGGGCGCGGGACGGCGCGGAGGAGCGGGCCGGACCGCGGGTGGGCGGGCGGCGGGTTAAGCCGTGGCCCGGCTCCGCGACATGGCCCGGCTCCGCGACATGGCCCGGCTCCGCGACGTGGGCGGCGACACCGCCGTCGCGGGCGGGCAGCAGGAGGGTGGTGCGCCGGGGACGGGCCGCGGTGCCGCGCCCGGTGGCTCGCACGACGAGCTCGCGCTCGCGCAGCAGGCCGTGACCACGGCCCAGCCCGGTCCAGGAGCCCGACTCGGCGTGCAGGGCGAGGTCGGCGCCGGGCCAGTCGGTCAGCGGCAGCAGGACGCTCCTGCGGTGGCGTGCCCGCGCGGACAGCTTGCGGGCCGCCGAGGGGGACACCGGGCTGCCGACGGCCACCAGGTCGAAGCCGTCCAGCAGGGCCGCCACGGTGCGCCCGACCTGGCTCTGGTCCCTCCCTGGACGTGGGACCAGAGCCAGTCGGTGCACGGCCACCCCCAACTCGGCCGCCGCGAGCGCACCGCACCGCGGCAGACCGGCGATGGCCGCCCAGCACCCTGCGGCGGTCGCCTCGGCCAGCAGCGCGAGCAGCAACGATGTCGACCCGCGCACCGACACCGTGCTGCCCCGCCGCAGGCCGCCCCGAGGGAGAGGGTCCGCCAGTTCCCCGCGAACCGGCAGGACCCCGGCCGGGTCCGCGGTCAGCTCGCCGGCCGCGCCTACCCCGAGCGCGGACAGCGTCGCCGTTGCCGACCTGGACACCCGGCCCCTCCCTCCCCAACGAGTCCGCGCGCACCCCTGTGCGCGGACCGCCGTGGGAAGTCCGGCGACCTGTCTTGTCGAACACGTGTTCGAACGACGTGATGATCGTATCGCGGAGCACCCGCCGGGTGTCAATGCCCCGGACCGGGTGATCCGTACGCGCACGCGGAAGTGGGGACCGCCGCAGGCGATCCCCACCGACGCCCGCTGTCCTCAGTGCGCGAAGTGCCGCGTGCCCGTCAGGTACACCGTCGCGCCCGCCGCCTCGGCCGCCGCGATGACCTCCGCGTCGCGCACCGAGCCGCCCGGCTGCACGACCGCCCGCACACCGGCCTCCAGCAGCACTTCCAGCCCGTCCGGGAACGGGAAGAACGCGTCCGACGCGGCCACCGCGCCGCGCGCCCGGTCACCGGCCCGCGCCACCGCGAGCCTGGCCGCGTCCACCCGGTTGACCTGGCCCATGCCCGCGCCGACGGTCGCGCCGTCGTGCGCCAGCAGGATCGCGTTGGACTTCACCGCGCGGCAGGCCCGCCAGGCGAACGCCAGGTCGGCCAGGCCCTGCTCGTCCAGGGCCGTGCCGCAGGCCAGCGTCCACTTGGCCGGGTCGTCGCCGTCGGCTTCGATGGTGTCCGCGGTCTGCACCAGCAGGCCGCCCGACACCGCGCGCATCTCCGCGCCGCCGCGGACCGGCTCCGGCGCGACCAGGATGCGCACGTTCTTCTTGCGCATCAGCACGTCCACCGCGCCGTCGGCGTAGGACGGGGCGATGATCACCTCGGTGAACACCTCGGCGACCTGCTCGGCCATCTCCACGGTGACCTCGCGGTTGGCCGCGATCACCCCGCCGAACGCGCTCACCGGGTCGCACGCGTGCGCCTTGCGGTGCGCCTCGGCGATCGCCGCGGCACCCTCCAAAGAGGACACTGCGATGCCGCACGGGTTGGCGTGCTTGATGATCGCCACGCAGGGCAGCTCGTGGTCCCAGGCAGCCCGCCACGCCGCGTCGGAGTCGATGTAGTTGTTGTACGACATCTCCTTGCCGTGCAGCTGCTCCGCGGTCGCCAGTCCGCCCCGGCCGTCGCCGCCGGTGTAGAGGGCGGCCAGCTGGTGCGGGTTCTCGCCGTAGCGCAGCACCTGCTTGCGCTGCCACGTCGCCCCGACCCAGCCGGGCAGGCCCGACTCGTCGGGGATGAGCACGTCGCCCATCCAGGACGCCACGGCCACGTCGTAGGACGCGGTGTGCCGGAAGGCGTCCACGGCCAGGCGCTGCCGGTCGGCCAGCGTGAAACCGCCCGCCCTGACCTGCTCCAGCACCCAGTCGTACCGGCTGGGGTCGACCACGACCGCGACGCTGGCGTGGTTCTTGGCCGACGCCCGCACCATCGCCGGGCCGCCGATGTCGATCTGCTCCACGCACTCGTCGGGCGACGCGCCGGAGGCGACCGTGCGCGCGAACGGGTACAGGTTGACCACCAGCAGGTCGAACGGCGCGATGCCCAGCGACTCCAGCTGCGCGACGTGCTCGGGCCGCCGCGTGTCGGCCAGCAGGCCCGCGTGCACGTTGGGGTGCAGCGTCTTGACCCGGCCGTCCAGCGCCTCCGGGAAGCCGGTCACCCGCTCCACCGGGGTCACCGGCACGCCCGCGTCGGCCAGCGCCTTGGCGGTGCCGCCGGTGGACACGACCTCGACTCCGGCCGCGTGCAGGCCCGCGGCCAGTTCCAGCAGCCCCGACTTGTCGGACACCCCGATCAGGGCCCGACGAACCGGTCGCCTCTCGGCAGGAGTGGTCACGGGATGCTCACCTTTCGTCCGTCCACGGTGCAGCCCTCGCGGGCCAGGCGCGCGACCACCTCGACCAGCAGCCGCCGCTCCACCACCTTGATGCGCTCGTGCAGGCTTTCGACATCGTCCTCGGGGCCGACGACCACCGCCTCCTGGGCCAGGATCGGCCCGGTGTCCACGCCGCCGTCGACCAGGTGCACGGTCGCGCCGGTGACCTTGACGCCGTAGGCCAGCGCGTCGCGGACGCCGTGCGCGCCGGGGAAGGCGGGCAGCAGGGCGGGGTGGGTGTTGACCATCCGGCCGCCGAAGCGGGCCAGGAAGGCCGGTCCGAGGATCTTCATGAACCCGGCGGAGACCACCAGGTCGGGTTCGTGGGCGGCGACCGCCTCGGCCAGCGCGGCGTCCCACGCGGCGCGGTCGGCGTGGTCGCGCAGCTTCACCGCGAAGCCGGGCACCCCGGCGCGCTCGGCGCGGGCCAGGCCCTCGATGCCGTCGCGGTCCGCGCCGACGGCGACCACCTCGACCGGGTAGCCGGGGTCGGCCGCGGCGTCCAACAGCGCCTGCAGCAGGGTGCCGGAGCCGGAGACGAGGACGACGACCCTCGCGGGGACAGGAAGCCGGAGTGTGGTCGCGGCGCTCAGCGTGCTTCTCCTTGCTGGGGACTGTCACAGCAGCTCAGGAAGCAGCCTAGGCGTTGCCTAGTCGGGCTTGTCCGCCAGGGGCGGGTCGTCCCGCGCCTCATCGTCCTCCGGGGCTGCGGGCTCCCTGTCGGGCTCGCCGTCGGGCTCGTCGAAGTCGTCCTCCTCCTCCTCGGCGACCTCTTCGAGCTCTTCGGCGTCCTCCTCGTACTCCACCTCGTCGTCTTCGTCGTCCTCATCGTCCTCGTCCGCTTCAGCGGCGACGACGACGGGCGGCTGCACCGGAGCGGGCGGGGCGGCCGGGCGCGGACCCGCCAGCCAGGCCACCAGCGCGCCGGGCAGGCCGATCCAGGCCAGGGTGAGCACCGCGGCCAGCCCCGCCGGGACGGTCACCGGGGTGAACGCCCCGCTGCCGAGGTTGCCGCCCGCGACCGCGGCCAGCACCAGCATCCCCACACCCGCGGTCATCGCCGCCACCAGCACCGCCCGCACCCGCGTGGCCGGGCTCTTCGCCGCGGTGCGCAGCGCCAGCCCCACCAGCACGCCGATCGCGCCGGGCAGCGCGAACACCGCGGGCAGCAGGCCCAGCTGCTGCTCGGGCAGCGCGGCCAGCAGCGGGATGGCGGGCACCGGTCCACCGCTGAACGCCGTCGGGCTGACCATCACCGCGCCGAGGGAGAACCCGGCGCCGGTGGTCAGCGACATCGCGCCGACCACCGCGTTGGGCAGGTAGCCCAGGCACAGCAGCCAGATCCCCAGGCCGGAGCCCACCGTGCCGCCGCCCTGGTCGAACAGCGCGCTGGTGGTCGGCCACGACGTGGCCAGGCCCACCGCCAGCAGCAGCGCGCCCGCCGCGGCCAGCGCGAACAGCGCCAGCGCGCCCGCCCGCAAGCCGCGCCGGGCCACCGGGTCGACCCGGTCGAACAGCACCTCGACCAGGCCGCAGCGCTGCGCCACGCCCGCCACCGCCGCGACCCCGGACACCGCCGCGCAGCCGAAGAACGCCACCGCGGGCGTCGCCCGCACCGGCCCCGCCTCGCCCATCAGGAACGCGATCAGCCCGCCCACCACGGCGTGCGCGCCGGAGATGGTGAACACCACCGACCTGGCCTGCAGCGGCTCGAACAGCCCCAGCCGGTCCGCCGCGCCCGCCGCCGCGCGGGACACCAGCAGCATCACCAGCGCGGTCGGCAGCAGCGGCAGCACGCCCAGCTGGCCGCCGTCGAAGCGCACCGGGATGTGGTGGGCGACCAGCCAGCCGGGGGCGGCCGCGGCCAGCACCCCGGTGGTGGAGAAGGAGGCGTGCGCGGCGGTGGAGGAGACCAGGGCCAGCAGCGCGGCGACCGCGGCGTAGCCGACGACCACCGAACCCGCCGCGGTCGTGGCGAGCACCCGCGCGTGCTCGGCGCGGGAGAACTCGGGCGGCCGGACGGAATCGGTCACGGCGCCGTGCGAGGTGGGTTGCAGCACCGACATCTTCTCACTGTCTCAGTCGCGATGGGCCGTTCGGGTGAGGCACGCCGGAAACGCGGAGAGGGGTGGCACCGACGCGGTGCCACCCCTCTCCCGGCTCACATGCCCGGTCTCAGCTCTGCTGCTGACCGCCGAACCCACCGGGCGGCGTGCCCGGCTGCTGGCCCGGCTGCTGCTGGCCCGGCTGCTGGGTGGGCTGGGCGAACTGGCCCGGCTGCGGCATGTACGAGGTCGGCTGCGGGGCTTGGGCCTGCTGCGGGGCCTGCGGCTGCGGCGGCTGCTGCTGGCCGAACTGGCCCGACGGCGGGCCGTACTGCTGCGGGGCGGGCTGCCCCTGCTGCGGGAAGCCACCGGACTGCGGGTTCCACCCGCCCGGCTGACCGCCGTACGGGTTGGCGGGCTTGGGCTCGAACTTCACCACGCCCGCGTCCATCAGCAGGGCGAGCACGATCGCCGCGCTCTCCAGCAGCGCCACGATCAGCATGACGATCTGCATGCCCTTGACGTCCAGCTCGCTGGCGATCAGGCCCTGCAGGAGCAGCAGCGTCGGCACCACGGACAGCACCGCGGCGGCGGGCAGCAGCCGGGGGGCCTTGGGCAGCACCGACAGGCCCGCCAGCACGGCCGCGGCGAGCAGGAACTCGAGGCCGCCGAGCCCGCGCGCGTCATCGGCGAACGCGAGCAGGTAGGCGATGGCGCCGAAGCCCGCGCCGACCAGCGGGAGGATCAGGTTCAGGTTCAGGCCCACCGCCGGCTGCGCCGGACCCGGCTGCTGCTGAGGGGCGCCGTACGGCACGGACATGGTGAGGTCTCCTCCTCCACCGACGGACTACTAGCGACGGCAGAACGCTAGCCGATGCGCACTCTCCGACGATGACCGGACCTGGTTGGTTCCCCCCGGCCCCGGACACTTCGGGTGATCACGACGACAGGGGCCGCTCCCGGTGGGAACGGCCCCTGCGGTCAGCGCTGGGCTGCGATCAGCCGATCGAGCTCATGATCTCGCGCATGAGCGCGGCGGTCTCGCTGGGCGTCTTGCCGACCTTGACGCCGGCCGCCTCCAGGGCCTCCTTCTTGGCCTGGGCGGTGCCCGCCGAGCCGGAGACGATGGCGCCCGCGTGGCCCATGGTCTTGCCCTCGGGGGCGGTGAAGCCGGCGACGTAGCCCACGACGGGCTTGGTCACGTTGTCCTTGATGTAGGCCGCGGCCCGCTCCTCGGCGTCGCCGCCGATCTCGCCGATCATCACGATCGCCTCGGTCTCCGGGTCCTCCTGGAAGGCCTTGAGGGCGTCGATGTGGGTGGTGCCGATGATCGGGTCGCCGCCGATGCCGATGGCGGTGGAGAAGCCGAAGTCGCGCAGCTCGTACATCATCTGGTAGGTCAGCGTGCCCGACTTGGACACCAGGCCGATCTTGCCCGGCCCGGAAATGTTGGCCGGGATGATGCCCGCGTTGGACTGGCCGGGGCTGATCAGGCCGGGGCAGTTCGGGCCGATGATCCGGGTCTTGTTGCCGGTGGCCACGGCGTGCGCCCAGAAGGCGGCGGTGTCGTGCACCGGGATGCCCTCGGTGATCACCACGGCCAGGCCGATGCCCGCGTCGATGGCCTCGATCACCGCGGCCTTGGCGAACGCGGGCGGCACGAAGATCACGGTCACGTCCGCGCCGGTGGCCTCCATGGCCTCGGCCACGGTGCCGAACACCGGCAGCACGGTGCCGTCGAAGTCGACCTTCTCGCCCGCCTTGCGCGGGTTCACGCCGCCGACGATGGTGGTGCCCGAGGCCAGCATCCGCTTGGTGTGCTTGGTGCCCTCGGCGCCGGTCATGCCCTGGACGATGACCTTGCTGTCCTTGTTGATGAAGATCGCCATCGTCAGACCCCCGCAGCCGCGAGCTCGGCGGCCTTGTCGGCCGCGTTGTCCATAGTGTCCACCACGGTCACCAGCGGGTGGTTGGCCTCGGCCAGGATGCGGCGGCCCTCCTCCACGTTGTTGCCGTCCAGGCGCACGACCAGCGGCTTGCTCGCCTCGTCGCCCAGCATCTCCAGGGCCTTGACGATGCCGTTGGCCACCGCGTCGCAGGCGGTGATGCCGCCGAAGACGTTGACGAACACGCTGCGCACGTCCGGGTCGCCCAGGATGATGTCCAGGCCGTTGGCCATGACCTCGGCGGACGCGCCGCCGCCGATGTCGAGGAAGTTCGCGGGCTTGACGCCCTTGTGCTTCTCGCCCGCGTAGGCCACCACGTCGAGGGTGGACATGACCAGACCGGCGCCGTTGCCGATGATGCCGACCTGGCCGTCGAGCTTGACGTAGTTGAGGTCCTTGGCCTTGGCCTTGGCCTCCAGCGGGTCCTCGGTCTGCTTGTCGACCAGGTCCGCGTGCGCGGGGTGGCGGAAGGACGCGTTGTCGTCCAGCGTCACCTTGCCGTCCAGGGCGACGATCTTGCCCTCGGGGTCGCGCACCAGCGGGTTGACCTCGACCAGCGTGGCGTCCTCGGACACGAAGGTGTCCCAGAGCTTCACGATGACCTCGGCCACCTGGTCGGCGACCTCGGCGGGGAACTTGGCCGCGGCCACGATCTCCTGGGCCTTGGCCAGGTCGACGCCCTTGGCGGCGTCCACCGGGACCTTGGCCAGCGCCTCGGGCTTGGTGGCGGCGACCTCCTCGATGTCCATGCCGCCCTCGACCGAGGCCATCGCCAGGAAGGTCCGGTTGGCGCGGTCGAGCAGGAAGGAGAAGTAGTACTCCTCGGCGATGTCGGACGCGGGCGTCACCAGCACGCGGTGCACGACGTGGCCCTTGATGTCCAGCCCGAGGATGGCCTCGGCCTTGGCCTCGGTCTCGTCCGGGGTCTCGGCGAGCTTGACGCCGCCCGCCTTGCCCCGGCCACCCGTCTTGACCTGGGCCTTGACCACGACGGTCTGGCCGAAGCGCTCGGCGATGGCCTTGGCCTCGGCGGGGGTGCTCGCCACGTCGCCCGGCAGTACCGGGACGTCGTGGGCGGCGAAGAGGTCCTTCGCCTGGTACTCGTACAGGTCCACTCGGGTCTCCTGCGACGTCGGTGTCGGACGCCGCGTCCGGGTGCGGTCCTCGCTGGTCCGGCGCTCCAGGCTGGAGCCTGGTGCCCACACGTACCAGGCATCACCTGGAACGCCGGCATAGCCGTGGTGGGGACCGGCTCGACGCGGCTGCGCAAGACACTATCGACCGGGCCGGACCCAGCCGCATCCGCTGCCCGTGAGGTGGGTCATAACGGGTGGTGAGGTCGATCACCACACCGGTTCAGATCAGCGTGAGGTCGTGCGCCGGGTCGTGTTCAGCGCGCAGGCGGCCGTGAACGCCAGCGCGCCCGCCAGTGCCAGCCACAGCCCCGGCCCGGGGGTGGCGTCCTGGGCGCGGGCGGCGGTCAGCGGGTACTCCAGGGCGCGCACGGCCAGCACCAGCGCCGCGCCCAGCAGCACGGCCGCGCCGCGCCCCGGTCGGGCTCGCGGCGCCACCGCCGCCGCGGCCAGCACGGTGGCCAGCGCCAGCAGCAGCCCCCACGAGCCGATCCGCAGGTCGAGCGCGCCGATGGCGACGAAGTCGGCCGCGCGCAGCACGGGCAGGACGAACGCGCCCACGGCCAGCAGCGCGGCGATCAGGGTGGCGGCCAGCGGCGGCAGCGGGACCCGGCCCTGGGGTGCCGCGCCGTCCTCGTCGCGCTCGACCGAGCCCGCCACCGCGGCGGCGACCGCGGCGACCGCGGCGACCAGGACCGACAGCGCGGTGAACCACACGCCGGGACCGGGCTGGACCGACTGCACCCGCGTGGCGGCGAACGCCGCGTCCAGCGCGCCCGCCGCGGTCATCGGCAGCACGACCAGGGCGACCGCGAACGCCGGGCGGACGGCGGTGCGCGCGAGCAGGGCCAGGGCCAGCGCGGCGACCAGCGCGGCGGCGGGCCACAGCGGGCGGGCGGCGTAGTCGTTGGGCTGGGCCAGCCCCTCGGGCAGGGTCAGCTGCGGCGCGGCGGCGCCCGCCGCGGCGGCCGCGGCGGCCAGCAGTCCCAGCCCGGCGGCGACCCGGTGCAGGCGGCGCCCGCCGGGCAGCTCCACCGCGCGGTCGGGCCGCTCGGTCTCCGGCCACGCGAAGACCACCGCGCCCACCAGCACCAGGAACGGGCCCGCCGCCAGGCCGAGGCCGTCCACCAGCAGCCCGGCCGCGACCGGGGGCAGCGCCAGGCCCAGCAGGACCGCGGCCCCGCTCAGCAGCGCGCCGCGCCGCCGCTCGGCGTCGGCCGCGCTGGCCGCCACCACGCCCACCAGGGCGGCCGCCGCGGCCAGCAGCGCGCCGCCCGCCATGACCAGCGCGGGCGAGTCCAGCGCGCCCCGCACCGGGATCAGCGCGTCGGTGGCCGTGAAGGGGGCCATGAGCAGGCCGACCGCCGCGATCACGCCCGCGGTCGCGGTGCGGCCGAACCGGGGGCGGCCCGCGCCGCCGTCCGGCTCGCCCGGCGCGGTGGCCGCGAGCAGCGCCGCGACGAGGATCAGGGCGTGGCCCGCGAGCAGCAGCCACAGGCCGGTGGTCGGGGTGGGGGCGGTCAGGCTGGTCTGGCGGAACAGCTCGGGGCGGGCCGCGCCGGTCGGGGCCACCGCGAGCTGGAGGTCGCGCAGCGCCGCGCCGGGGGCGAAGGCGCCGATGGCCACCAGTGCCGCCGCGGCGGCGCTGGTCCGCCCCCTGGAGAGCAGCAGCGCGGCGGCGGCGACCGGGGCCAGTGCCAGCGGGGCGAGCAGCGGCCACGCGGTGAAGGCGGGCGGGGCGCTCGGGTCGACCACGCGCAGCACCGGGCCCAGCGCGGTCAGCAGCGCGCCCGCGACGCTCGTGGCGAGGGCCGCGCGGAGCCGGGTGGTGGCCGGGGACACCGGCTCAGCGGTTCCGATCATCGGCCCGACGCTAGCAAAGCGGCGGTCCCGTGGAATCCCCCCGGAAACCTTGCCCGAAAGTCCCCCCGCCGGTGGGAATGGATCGCCGCGACGGCTCGTTGGGCGGGGTGGAACGGGGAAATTCCACATCGGGGGAGCACCGGCCTGGCGGTGCTCGGCAGGACTGGCGAGGGGCGGGAGGAGCGGTGGCGCCGGGGGGCGCCGCGACGGGGGTCGAGGTTTGGCGGCGGGTATCCGCTGTTCGTGGAACCGTCACCTACTTTCACCCGTACGGGTGGTATCGGGCTGCGCGGCCTGGGCGAGGTCCGGGCCCGTGCCGGGCTCGGGGCGAAGGTCGCGCTGGCGGCGGCGGACAAAGCCGCGTCGATCTTCCGGACCGTCGTATCGCCTGGTGGGCTGCGCGGTGTCGCGGTCGAGGCGGCGTGGCTGGCGGCCCACTCGGTGCTCTACCCGTGGGGAGCGCTGGAGGAGCGACTGCGTCCGGAGGGACCCCTCCGGCACTACCGGACCGACCGGCTGCCGCCGCGCCAGCGGGGCCTGGTCGTTTCGGCCATGGACGCGGCGGGCACCCCCATCGTGCTGGTGCACGGTATCGGGGACAACCGCTCCGCCTTCGCGGTGCTGTCGGGAGCGCTGCGGAGGCGGGGCTTCGGGGTGGTCCACGCGGTGAACTACAGCGTGCTCACCGCGTTGACCGGTGATGTCCGGCGCGCGGCCGCGCTGCTGGGCGAGCACGTCGAGCGCGTCTGCGAGCAGACGGGCGCCGACCGCGTGCACGTGGTCGGGCACTCGCTGGGCGGGCTCATCGCCCGCTACTACGTGCAGCGCCTGCGTGGCGACGCGCGGGTGAAGACGCTGGTGACCCTGGGGTCGCCGCACGGCGGGACGCTGGCCGCCTACCTGTTCCCCACCTCGCTGACCAGGCAGCTCAGGCCGGGGTCGGAACTGCTGCGGGAGCTGGCCGAGTGCACCCGGCCGTGCCGCACGCGGTTCGTCGTGGTGTGGAGCGAGATGGACCAGGTGATCATCCCGCAGCGCAACGCCCGGTTGGAGCACCCGGCGTTGCACGTCGAGGAGCACCAGATACGTGATTCGGGTCACCTTTCGCTGCCTGTCGACAGCCGCACCGTGCACGCAGTGGTGACCGCCATCACCCGTCCGGACGACGTCGAACCGCACCCCATCGTGCCTGTACCCACGGGGTTTACCCCTAAGGGATCGACGGGCGGTCACGCCGTCGCCACTGGGCCATCCGTATGACGGCTATTCGGTAGACATCGGCACAGGGGATTGCTCTCCGGGCTTCCGTCCCGTTATCTTCCCCCGGTCCGTTGTCACGGTCTGGTCACGAGCTGGACAACGAGTCGGTACCCCGACCGGCTCAACCGGGATCCCCCGCCCGGTGTCCCCCCGACCGGACTCCCCGAAGACGGAAGGCCAGGTTTTGTCCCGACACCGCTCCCCCGGCGGCCAGGCAGGTTCGGAAGTGCTCGACGAGGCGGTCGACCGCGCGTCCACGCGCGCTGTCGCCACGCACCGGCTGCCGCCGCCTCCGTCGGCCCTGCGCGGCCGCATCGTCGTCGCCGCCGTCGCGGTAGGCGCGTTCGCCGCGGCGGGCGCCGCGCAGACGCTGCAGGCGCTGGGCACCCCTTCCTCCTCCACCGACGAGGTCACCCCGCTGGCCAACGCCAAGGAGGGCGCCGCCGCGTTCGGCGTCGGCGGCTCCGGCGCCGCCGCGCCCCAGGTGCTCCCCGTCGCCAAGACGGTGGACTCGGCCGTGGAGGCCCAGAAGCTCGCCAAGAGCCAGCGCATCAGCGAGGCCCGCGAGGCCGCCGAGGCCGAGGCCCGCCGCCCCAAGTACGCGCTGCCCGCCAAGGGCTCGTACACCTCCGGCTACGGCGGCCGCTGGGGCGAGATGCACTACGGCATCGACATCGCCGGCCCCATCGGCACCCCCCTCTACGCCGCCGCCGACGGCGTCGTCATCGAGGCGGGCGAGGCCAGCGGGTACGGCCTGTGGGTCAAGATCCAGCACGACGACGGCATGGTCACCGTGTACGGCCACATGGACACCTACTCCGTCCGCAAGGGCCAGCGGGTCCAGGCGGGCCAGCAGATCGCCAGGATGGGCAACCGCGGCTTCTCCACCGGCCCGCACCTGCACTTCGAGGTCTGGGACGCGGACAGCAGGCGGATCAACCCGCTGACCTGGCTGAACTCCAAGGGCATCAGCGTCTGACAAGCGCCCGCGTGGGGGCCGCACCGACCCGGTGCGGCCCCCACGCGCGTGCGGACCACGTGATCGGCCCGCCTCCCCCGAGCCCGGCCACCACGTCGTCCACACCGCACACCCCCGTCGTTCCCCTTGATCGCCATCAAAGCAGAGGGGTACGACAATTCCGGGACAGCGAAAGGGGCCGGGTCGCGATGCGACCCGGCCCCAACCCCTGTGGACCCTCCTGCGCGGTCCCCCCTGGGGTCATCCCCTCTCGTCGCGGACCCCGCCCCCGCGCGGTGCCCGCCTCCCCCTCGACGCCCCAACCGGCCCCCTGACCGGTGCGCCCCGAACACGCCGGCCAACCCGCTTGGAACACCCCTACAGACGCGCGGGTGCCGCGGAGGTTGCGTGGTCGTCGGAAAGTGCCCGTGAACACCGCCCGGCCTGCCCGGACGCGCGGGTCCGGGGCTAGAGCTTCACCAGGGGGACGCCGCCGATCAGCATCAGCCGCACCGTGCCGGAGGAGCCGAAGTCGATGGTGGCCGTGGCGCGCGGCCCTGAGCCGTCCACCGCCACCACCGAGCCCAGCCCGTACTTGTCGTGGCTGACCCGGTCGCCCACCTCCAGCTTGATCGCCGGGGTGTCCTGCCAGCCCTTCGCCGAGGGGGCGGGGCGCGTCGGCTCGGCGCGGCGGGTCCACGTGGTGGCCGTCGAGGGGGCGGAGCGCCTCGGCTCCACCCGCCGCCACTCCACCAGGTCGGCCGGGATCTCGTCCAGGAACCGCGACGCCGGGTTGGCCGACGGCTGGCCCCACGCCGAGCGCACCAGCGCCCGCGACAGGTACAGCCGCCGCTGGGCCCGCGTGATGCCCACGTAGGCCAGCCTGCGCTCCTCCGACAGCTCCGCCGGGTCGCCCAGCGCCCGCAGGTGCGGGAAGACGCCGTCCTCCCACCCGGTGCAGAACACCACCGGGTACTCCAGGCCCTTGGCGGTGTGCAGGGTCATCAGCGTGACCACCCCGTCGGACTCCGCGTCCGGCACCGAGTCCGCGTCGGCCACCAGCGACACCCGCTCCAGGAACGCCGCCAGCGAGCCCTCTCGCGGCAGCCCCTCGTCCTCGTCGGGCACCGGGACCGCCGCGCTCAGGTCGCCGAACTCGCGGGCCACGGTGACCAGCTCGTTCAGGTTCTCCACGCGGGTGTGGTCCTGGGGGTCGTCGCTGGCCTCCAGCTCGGCCCGGTAGGCGGTGCGGTCGAGCACCGCCTCCAGCACGTCGGCCACGTCGTCGCCGCGCTCGACCATCGCGCCCAGCTCGTCCAGCAGCTCGACGAACCCGGCGATGGCGCGCTGCGAGCGCGGGTTGAGCAGCGGCACCCTGCCGCGCACGGCCTCGCGCAGCGCCTGGGCGAAGCTGATCCGCTCGCGCTCGGCGTAGGTCGACACGCACGCCTCGGCCCGGTCGCCGATGCCGCGCTTGGGCACGTTGAGCACCCGCCGCAGCGACACCGTGTCCTCCGGGTTGGCCAGCACCCGCAGGTAGGCCAGCGCGTCGCGGACCTCGCGCCGCTCGTAGAAGCGGACACCGCCGACCACCCGGTAGGGCAGGCCCAGCCGGATGAAGATCTCCTCGAACACGCGGGACTGGTTGTTGGTCCGGTAGAACACGGCGATCTCGCCGTTGGCCACCTCGCCGCTGTCGACCAGCCGGTCGATCTCCCCGGCCACGAACGCGGCCTCGTCGTGCTCGTTGTCGGCGACGTAGCCGACGATCTTCTCGCCGTCGCCCAGGTCGCTCCACAGCCGCTTGTCGCGCCGGTCCGGGTTGCGCGAGATGACCGCGTTGGCGGCGGTCAGGATGGTCTGCGTGGACCGGTAGTTCTGCTCCAGCAGGATGGTGGTCGCCTGCGGGTAGTCGCGCTCGAACTCCACGATGTTGCGGATCGTCGCGCCCCGGAAGGCGTAGATCGACTGGTCGGCGTCGCCCACCACGCACAGCTCGGCGGGCGGGACGCCGCCCGCTCCGGTGCCGACCAGCTCGCGGACCAGCGTGTACTGGGCGTGGTTGGTGTCCTGGTACTCGTCGACCAGCACGTGCCGGAAGCGGCGGCGGTAGTGCTCGGCCACGTCCGGGAAGACCTGCAGCAGCTCGACCGTGCGCATGATCAGGTCGTCGAAGTCCAGCGAGTTGGACTCGACCAGCCTGCGCTGGTAGCTCGCGTACACCTCGGCGACCCGGCGCTCCAGGTCGTTGGTGGCGCGCTCGCGCGCGGTCTCGGCGTCGACCAGCTCGTTCTTCAGGTTCGAGATCTGCACGGCCAGCGTGCGCGCCGGGTAGCGCTTGGGGTCCAGGTCCAGGTCGCGGGCCACCAGCGTGATCAGCCTGCGGGTGTCGTCGGAGTCGTAGATGGAGAAGCTCGACGACATGCCCAGGGTCTTGGCCTCGCGGCGCATGATCCGCACGCACATCGAGTGGAACGTGGAGACCCACATCGACCGGGCGCGCGGCCCCACCAGGTCGGCCACCCGCTCCTTCATCTCCGCGGCGGCCTTGTTGGTGAACGTGATGGCCATGATCTCGCCGGGGTGCGCGCCGCGCTCGGCGAGCAGGTAGGCGATGCGGCGGGTGAGCACGCGGGTCTTGCCGGACCCCGCGCCCGCGACGACCAGCAGCGGCGAACCGGCGTGCTCGACCGCCCTGCGCTGGGCCGGGTTGAGGTCCTCCAGCAGCCGACCGGACCGGGGGGAGGGGGGACTTGCGGGCAAGTCGAACAAGGCGCTCATCGTGGTTCCACGTTACCGGTTGACCGCGCCGCCCCGAGCGCTTGTGGCATGATGGCGTCGTGCTCGCGGCCGCATTCGACTTTTTCTACGGGAACCGGACTCCGGCTCCCGTGGCCCGCTAGCGCGATCAAGCCACCACGAAGCCCCGGAGTCCTCGGACCCGGGGCTTCGCCGCTTCCGGACCAGGGACTCCCCCAGCAGAGTCGAGAGGTCACGATGAACAGCACCGACACCGCCCCGGAGAGCGCCGCCGAGAGCGTCACGGAGAACGCCGCGGGCAACACCGGGGACAGCGCCCCCGCCCAGGACATCGACGCGCTGCGCCGGGAGATCGACCACCTGGACGCGGAGCTGCTGCGCCTGGTGAAGCGGCGCGTCGAGGTCTCCAAGCTGATCGGCGCCGCCCGGATGGCCGCGGGCGGCCCCAAGATCGTGCACAACCGGGAGATCGACGTCATCAACCGCTACAAGGACCTCGGTCCGGAGGGGCGCGACCTGGCGCTGATCCTGCTCCGCCTCGGCCGCGGCGCGCTGGGCCGGTAGGGGCCGCGCCGCGGCCAGGGCGCCCCTCAGCTCCGGGGCGCCCTGGCGAAGCGCCACCGCCCGGCCAGCGCGGCCCGCACCCGAGCCAGGTCGCGGTCCACCAGCTGGGTGTCGTCGGGCACGTAGGCCAGCGGGTCCTCCAGCAGCTCCAGCCCCAGCAGGCCCTCGACCAGGGCGTGCAGGCACAGCGCCGCGTACCCGCGCAGGTAGCCGCCCTCCTGGGTGAGCACGGTGGGCAGGTCGAGCGCCGCGACCCGGCGGCCGATCGCCCGGTAGCCGCCCGCGGTGAGGTTGTGCCTGCCGTTGGGGTCGAACGCCGACCCGTCGAACCCCGAGGCGCACACCAGGAAGTCCGCGCCGAACTCGCGCAGCGCCGGGACGACGACCTCGTCCAACGCGCGCGCGTACGCGCGGTCGCCCGCGCCCAGCGACAGCTCGACGTTGATGTTGGCCTCGGCCTCCTCCTCGGGGGCGCCGGTCTGCCGGTGGTTCTCGCCCCACGGCCCGTGCCGCATGTGGATCGACGCGGTGAGCACGTCCGGGTCGGCGCGGAAGACCTCCTGGGTGCCGTTGCCGTGGTGCACGTCCCAGTCCAGGACGGCCACCCGGCGGCCCGCGCGCCGGGCCGTCTCGGCGACCAGCGCGGCGTTGTTGACCAGGCAGTACCCGTCGGCCGCGGCGGGCTGGGCGTGGTGGCCGGGCGGGCGGACCAGCGCGTAGGCCAGCCGGGTGCGGCCGTCGGCCACCGCCTCCCAGGCGGCCAGCGCGGTGCCCGCGGCGGCGCGCACGGCGTCCCAGGAGCCGGGGCCGACGACGGTGTTGACCTCCAGCGCCACCGGGTCCGGGCCCGCGCAGGCGGCCTCCAGGGCGGCCAGGTAGGCGGGGGTGTGCACGCGCCGCAGCTCCTCGTCGGTGGCCAGGCGACCGGCGCACCAGGTCAGGTGCGGGGCGACCGGGCCGTGCCGCAGCGCGTGCCGGAAGGTGCGCAGGCGGGCGGCGTTCTCCGGGTGCGGCTCCGGCAGGTCCAGCCACTCCCACCGGCCGGGCAGCTCCCACAGCCCGGTCCCGGTGTCGTGCGCTAGGCAGGCGTCGTGCCAGAACAGTTCCACCGGGACGGGATATCAGGGCGATCACGGATGGTCCAGCGGGTTCCGGGCGGGGCACACTGGTCGCATGGACGTCATCGGCCTGATCACCGCACTCATCGCCATCGTGGGCGTGCTCGCCGCCTTGGCGCACGACGGCTACCTGGCCATGCTCGGGTCGGCCGCCAAGGCCAAGCGGGCGGCGGGCGCCCCGATCGCGCAGTACGTGCGCGGGCGCTGGACCGTCGCCGGGGTGACCACGGCCGCGGCGCTGCTCGGCCTGCTGATCAACTCCGGTGAGACGGTCTCGGCCGACATCATCGGCGCGCTGGTCGCGGGCGGCGCCGGGCTGGCCGCCACCAACGCGCTGCAGGGCACCCGCAAGCGGCTGAACAGCGGGGGCTGAATTCACACGGAGGTGTGTCACTCCGCGTCACAAGGCTGATCCGAGGCGCTGTTCCCCCTCGTCCGACCTAATCTGAGCGGGCGTCCGACCGTAGGGGTGGAGAGGGCTGCGCAGCATGGGCAACGAGGCGGGAGCACCACGACCTGACAGGCACCGGCCCGCGTGCGGAGGGCCGCCCGAGGTGGACCAGGACCCGGACTTGGCAGCCGTGGGCCTCGGCAAGTTCAACATCGGCCTGGTGCCCGCGTCGGTGACGCCGCCGAAGACCTGGAGGCGCGCGGCCTGGTTCGCGGTGCTGTCCTCGGCGGCCGTGCTGGTCGGGCTGGCCGTGGCCGCCGCGGAGCTGGTCAGCTCCGGCCCGGACGAGCGGATCGCGCTGCCGGGCTACCCCCCGGAGGGGCCGCTGCTGCCCGTCTTGACCACCAGCACGCCGCCGCCCGCCGTCCACCTGCCGGGGATCGCGGGCAGGCTCACCGGCGGGCTCGCGGGCCCGGCCGCCGAGCGGTTCCCCGACCAGCTCCGCGACCGGCGGCACGACCAGACCCCGGCGGCGGGCGCCGAGGCGGCGGGTCCGTCGGACGGGGCGCCGGTTCGCGGCGCGCCCGTCGAACCGCCCGGCGTGGCCGCGCCGACCCCGGTGGCGGCCGTCAGGCCGTCCGGCGCGTCGCCGGTGGTGGACGGGAAGGCCATCGCCACCCGCACCGAGCGGTTCTACGCCGGGGTGGTCGCCGACGCCGACACCGCGCTGGCGCTGGCCACCGACGACTTCCGCGCGGGCGCGGGGGCGCTGCTGCGGCAGCGGTTCGTCGAGGTGTCGCGGGTCCGGGTCGCCGATGTGGCGGTCGACCCTGCGGTCGACCCGGCGGGCACGCTGCGGATCACCCGCTGAGGACGGCGCCACCGGCAGCGGCCCGTGGGCGGGCGCAGCGGTGGGCGGCGCGCACGGCGCGTACACCTTGCTCCGGTCGGGTGACAGCGGGCGACCGCCTGCCGCCTCGAAGGGGTGAACTCGGCGCCGCGGTGCTGGATTACCGCCGGTCAGGCGCGGTACGAGTGCACGCGACGACGGTACCGAGGAGTCTCCCGTGCAGCGTCCCACGACGAGCGGTCGCAGGCGTGACCGCGCAGGGTCGGTCAGCGTGGCCGAGCTGATCCGCAAGCAGCCGACCCCGCCCCGCCTGCCGTCCGGGGAGCGGGCCGCCACCGAGGCGCTGCTCGCGGAGCTGCTCGGCGAGGACCCGCCGGAGCCGCCGCCCCATCGGGTCAACCGGGCCGCCAGGGCGGTGGGCCTGGTCGGCGGGGCGCTGGCGCTGCTGGCCGTGGTCGCGATCGTCTCCGTGCTGGCGGGCCACCGCGCGGCGGGTCCGGTGCCGCCCAGCGCCGAGCCGCCGGTGGACATCGACGGCTCGGCCGCGCTGCGACCGGACCTGCTCAGCGCGGAGCTGGGCGGCCCCGGCGCGGACGCACCGGGGTCGGCCGGGGCGGCGCGTCCGACCGGGCAGGCGGGCCCGTCGCGGATCACGCCCCCGCCCGACCTGGTCACCGGCCCGAAGCCGCAGGTCGACGTGGTGCGCCGGTTCTACGAGCTGCTGCCCGCCGAGCCTGCCGCGGCGGCCGGGCTGCTGTCGGCGGAGCTGATCGGCGGCAGCACCGCCGACTTCGCCGCGGCGTGGAGCCGCGTCCGCGCGGTCCGCGTCGAGTCGGCCTCGCTGCGACCGGACGGCTCGGTGCTGGCGGTGGTGTCGGTGCAGGAGGCGGACGGGCGCTGGATGCGGGTCGAGCAGCTGTTCCGGCTGACCGACACGACCACGCCGCGCATCGTCGGCTCCGAAGTGCTGTCCGCCCAGCGCAGCTGAAATTTTCACGGTGCGTAGCGAAATGTTCCCGTGATCGCTACCCAGCGTTCAATGTGAGTAGTATTAAAAGGAAAAGTCCCCCCAAAGGGGTTACGCGCTCGGTCACGATTCGGTATCCATGATCCCGGTCAGCAGCAAACGCGCTCTCCGGAAAGGTGACCCGCGGTGCCGAACGAGGACAATCGCCGTCGACGGGATGGCTCCACGGCTCAGCTCTCCGTCGCCGAGCTGCTCGCCCGGCGCGAAGCGGAGACCCAGCCGATCCCCCGGATCACCGACGAGGTCGTCCCCGACGAGCAGACCGTCCGCTTCCCGCGCCCCGACACCAACCTCTCCGGCCACGAGCTGCACATCACCGAGCTGCTGCGCCGCGAGGGCCGCCCGGCCGAGGAGGCCGTCGCGGGCGGGGTGTCCGTGCCCAAGCTGGTCGCGATGGCCAGCGGCGGCGTCGTGCTGTGCGGTTCGGTCGCCTTCGGCGCGACGCAGTGGCTGTCCTCCCCCGACGAGCGCCCGCTGGCCGAGGTCCGCTTCGACACCCGCCCGGCCGCGCGCAACGGCAACGCGCTGACCGACGGCCTGGCCGCCGCCGCGGCCGCCCGCCAGCAGGCGCAGGCCCCCCAGGGCGAGCAGACCTCGGAGCAGCGGACGCCGGAACAGCGGGCTCAGGCGGCGCCCGAGACGACGACCCCGTCCCGGACCGCCCAGAAGGCTCCTCAGGCAGGACAGCAGGCACCGCGCACTACGACGACGACCACTACTACTACGGAGCAGCAGCCGCCGAGCACCACCGAGCAGCCGCCGAGCAGCAGCAGCACCGGCCAGCCGGCCACCACGCCGCCGTCGGCCGGGACGACCACGCCCCCGTCGAGCAGCGGGAGCGCCACCCCCTCGACCTCCACCCCGCCCGCCACCCCGCCTTCTTCCACGCCCTCCTCCGGCACCTCCACCCCGCCCACCTCGGGCGAGCAGGGCGGCGTCGGCATCGGCATCGGGCTCGACCTGGGCGGCGTGCTGCGGCCGATCGGCGGCTTCGACTTCTTCTCCCCGGCGTCCTGAGGGCCGCGCAGGCCGGACGGACGGCCCAGGATCAGGCAGTGCTCGTCCGAAAGGGCGAGTCTCGGCGTCCTCGGCGGGCAGCGGTGACCCGCGGCGACCGGCCGCGTGACGGTTCGAAAGCCGTCGTCACCTCCGGGGTAGGCTCTGCGGGCGTGCAGTGGCCCGGCCAACGGCCCGTCCAGTGGCCCAGCCCTGCCCCGCACCGATCCGCACGACGAGGAGCCCCGAGCGTGAGACCAGCTGCCGTTGCCGCGGTCGCGCAGCGCCCCGGCGAGGTGTCCGGGTGAGCACTGACGGTCGGCTGATCGCCGAGCGGTACCGCTTCCTGGACCGGATCGGCAGCGGCGCCATGGGCGTGGTCTGGCGCGCCCAGGACGAGCGCCTCGGCCGGATCGTGGCGGTCAAGCAGCTGCTGCTGCAGCCCAGCCTGGACGCCAGGGAGCAGGACGAGGCGATCCAGCGCGCCATGCGGGAGGGCCGCATCGCGGCCAAGCTGCACCACCCCAACGCCATCGCGGTCTACGACGTGGTGGAGGAGAACGGCGCCCCGTGCCTGGTCATGGAGTACCTGCCCTCCTACAGCCTGGCCGACACCATGGCCGAGCACGGCCCGCTGGACCCGGTCGAGGTCGCGCAGATCGGCGCGCAGGCCGCGGCGGCGCTGGCCGCGGCGCACGCGGCGGGCATCGTGCACCGCGACGTCAAGCCGGGCAACGTGCTGCTGGCCGACAACGGCCTGGTCAAGATCACCGACTTCGGCATCTCGCGGGCCAGCGACGACGTGACGGTCACCAAGACCGGCCTGATCGCGGGCACCCCGGCCTACCTGGCCCCGGAGATCGCCCGCGGCCAGGACCCCACGCCCGCCTCGGACGTGTTCTCCCTCGGCTCGACGCTGTACGCCGCGGCCGAGGGCGAGCCGCCGTTCGGTCTGAGCGAGAACACCCTCGGCGTGCTGCACGCGGTCGCGGCCGGGCGGATCAACCCGCCCACCGTCGAGCACCCGCTGACCGACGTGCTGCTGCGGATGCTGTCCTACGACGCCGCCGACCGGCCGACCATGGCGCAGACCCGCGACATGCTGCACGCCGTGGCGACCGGGCGCAGCCCCAGCCTGACCGGCCTGCGGCCCGCGACCGCGGCGGGCCTGCTGCCGGTGGCGGGCGCGACCACGGTCGTGGAGCCCGCGGAGTCGGCCGACCGCACCCGCGTGGTGCGGCCCGGTCCGCGCACCGGCACGGGCACCGCGCCGCCGGTGGCCCCGCCGCCGCGGAGCAACACCCGCCCGCTGGCGATCGCCGCCGTGGCGCTGGGCCTCATCCTGCTGATCGGCACGCTGCTGGTCGCGCTGGACGTCTTCGACAGCAACCGGCAGGTCACGCCGACCACGACCAGCACCCCGCCCAGCTCGCCCGCGCCGACGACCACGTCGCAGCAGGTGACCACGAGTGAGGCCCCGGTGCGGACGACGGAGGCGCAGCAGCCGCCACCGACGACCGAGCGCACCACCACGACCACGACGACCACCACGACGACCACGACAACAACGACGACCACCACCACGACGACCACGACCACCACGACGACGAGGCCCAGCGTCCCGCCGTCATCGGCGACCGAGCCGACCGTGGGGCAGTGAGACCTCGTAAGGTGGACCCCGACCCGTTCGGGTGACGCAACATTCTTGTCCTAGTGGCGATGTCTCCGGTGTTCGCCACTGAAGAAGCGAGAGCAGCACTGGGAGCAGCCGTGACCGACGATGGCCGCCTGATCGCCGGCCGTTACCGACTCGGCCAACGGATCGGCAGCGGAGCGATGGGCATCGTCTGGCAGGCGCACGACGAGCGCCTGCACCGCACCGTCGCCGTGAAGCAGCTGCTGCTGCAGCCGGGGTTGGCCGAATCGGACACCGACGAGGCCAAGCGCCGCGCCATGCGGGAGGGCCGCATCGCCGCGCGCCTGCAGCACCCGCACGCGATCGCGGTCTACGACGTGGCCGAGGACGACGGCCAGCCGTGGCTGGTGATGGAGTACCTGCCCTCGCGCAGCCTGTCCACCGTGCTCTCCGAGCGCGGCACGCTGCCGCCGCGCGACGTCGCCTCGATCGGCTCGCAGGTGGCCTCCGCCCTGGCCGCCGCGCACAACGCGGGCATCGTGCACCGGGACATCAAGCCCGGCAACGTGCTGCTCGGCAACGACGGCACCGTCAAGATCACCGACTTCGGCATCTCGCGGGCCACCGGCGACGTCACCGTCACCGCCACCGGGATGCTCGCGGGCACGCCCGCCTACCTGGCGCCGGAGGTGGCCAAGGGCTACGACCCAGGCCCGCCCTCGGACGTGTTCTCGCTGGGCTCGACGCTGTACGCGGCGATCGAGGGGATGCCCCCGTTCGGCCTGAACGAGAACACCATCGCGCTGCTGCACCAGGTCGCCTCCGGCAAGGTCACCCCGCCCAAGCAGGCGGGCCCGCTGACCGCGCTGCTGATGCGGCTGCTGCGCGCCGAGCCGGAGGACCGGCCCACCATGGCCGAGGCGCGCGAGGCGCTGGCCGCGGTGGCCGCGGGCCACTCCGCGCCGGAGTTCCCGATCAAGGTCTCGCAGACGCACCCGCCGTCGTGGCAGGGCACCCCGGTCACGCCGCCGCCCCCGCCGCCCAACGCCACCCGCGCGATGCCCCCGGCCGCCGCGCCCGCGCCGCCGAACGCCACGCGGGTGGACTCGCGCGCGGCCTCCGCCGCCCCGGCCTCCGCCCGGCCCGCCGCGCCCGCGCCGCCGTCCAGACCCGCGGCCTACCGCCCCGCCGCGTTCCGCAAGCCCGCCGCCGCTGCCGCCCAGGCCGTCGGCAGCAAGCGGTCGACCGTGGTCACCGCGCTGGCCATCGTGGCCGCGGCCGTGGTGGGCATCCTGCTGGCCAGCGTGCTGTCCAGCGGCGGCGACGAGAACCGCAACGACCTCGCGGGCGGCCCCACCTCCGCGCAGCCGGTCGACGGCGGCGGCCAAGCCCCCTCCACGACCTCCTCGACGCCGGTCAAGCCACCGGTCACCTACACCGCGCACCCGACCCAGCAGCAGCAGGAACAGGCCATCCGGGACTACTTCGCGCTGCTGCCCGGCGCCCCTCAGGAGGGGTTCCAGCGCCTGCTGCCGGAGATGCAGAGCGCCAGCGGCGGGTACTCCAGCTACGCGGGCTGGTGGAGCAGCGTGGAGTCGGTCGAGGTCAGCAGCATCAGCCAGAACGACGACTTCGCCTACGTGGTCGACCTCAACTACCGCATGAAGAGCGGCGCGACCAGCCAGGAGCGCAAGCTCATCGTGCTGAAGTGGCAGGGCCCGCACCTGCTCCTCCAGCGGGAGCAGCCGCTGGCCAAGCCGTGATCACCCGGCGGCGGTCTTGAGCGCCTCCAGCAGGCTCACCACGGCGGGCGTGCCCATGCCCTCCTCCCGCACCGCCGCGCAGATCGTGCGGACGGGTTCGGGGTGGCGCAGCCGCCGCACCACCACACCGGGGTTGACCACCCCGAGGCCGAGCTTGGGCACGATGGCCACGCCCAGCCCGGCGGCCACGAAGCCCTGCGCGGTCGGGTAGTCGTCGGCCTGGACCACGTAGCCGGGCGAGAAGCCCGCGGCGGCGCAGGCGTCGAGCACGATGGCCTGGCACGGGCCGGGCGGGACCGCCGCGTCCACCCAGGGCTCGTCGGCCAGGTCGGCCAGGTCCAGCACCCGCTTGCGGGCCAGCTCGTGGCCGCGCGGCAGGACCGCCAGGTACGGGTCGTCGAGCAGGTGCACCAGGTGCACGCCGCGGGCGAGCTCGGCGTCGTGGACCACCACGACGGCGACGTCCGCGCGGCCCGCCTCGACCTCGACCACCGGGTCGTCGGGCTCGGTCAGCTTGAGGTCCAGCCGCACGTCGGGGTGCCGGGCGCGGAAGGCGGCCACGGCGGGCGGCACCAGCGCCGCGCCCGCGGTGGCGAAGTAGCGCACCCGCAGCCGGCCGGTGCGGCCCGCGCGCAGGTCGGCCAGCGCCGCCTCGGCCTCGGCCAGCCGCTCGGTGATGTGCGCGGCGTGCTCGGTGAGCAGCCTGCCCGCGAGGGTGGGTCGCACGCCCCGGCCCACCCGCTCCAGCAGCGGCAGGCCCGCCTGCTTCTCCAGCGAGGCCACCTGCTGGCTGATGGCGGAGGGGGTGTAGCCGAGGTTGGTGGCCGCGGCCGTGATGGAGCCGGTGGTGACCACGGCTCGGAGCACCTGCATCCGTCGCACGTCCAACATGCCCCGACCTTACAGTTCTGCTTAAACGTCGTGCAGTTCTATTCACTTGTGCTGTCGCTTCGAGCGGCGCAAGGTGGTCTTCGTGAACAAGCCAGGCACGCTGATCAGAATGGGTTTCCTCGCCCTGCTCTGGGGCTCCAGCTTCCTGTGGATCAAGATCGCGCTCACCGGCCTCTCACCGGTCCAGATCGCCATGGTCCGCACCGTCCTCGGCGCCGCCGTGCTGGTGGCCCTGGCCTACGGGCGGGGTCAGCGGCTGCCGCGCGACCCGGCCGCCTGGGGACACCTGGCGGTGGCCGCGGTGTTCGGCAACGTGATCCCGTTCGTGCTGTTCGCGGTGGGCGAGCAGACTGTGGACTCGGGCGTGGCCGGGGTGCTCAACGCCACCACGCCGCTGTGGGCGCTGCTCATCGGCCTGGCGCTGGGCACCGAGCGGCAGCGCAACCCCGCCCGGCTGGCGGGCCTGGTGCTCGGCTTCGCGGGCACCCTGCTGATCTTCGCGCCCTGGGAGCAGGCCGGGCTGGTCAGCTGGGGCGCGGCGGCGTGCCTGGCCGCGGCGGCGTCCTACGCGGTCAGCTACACCTACATCGGCCGCAAGCTGTCCGGGCGCGGGCTGTCGCCGTTCCAGCTGTCCTCGGCGCAGCTGGTGACCGCCACCGGGTTGACCGCCCTAGTGGTGCCGGTCGGCGGGCTCCAGCCGGTGCACCTGGGCTGGCCGCCGCTGCTGGCGGTGGCGATCCTGGGCGTGTTCGGCACCGGCGTGGCTTTCATCCTCAACTATCGCCTGATCGAGGACGAGGGGCCGACCAACGCGACGACGGTGGGCTACCTGCTGCCGGTCGTCTCGGTGCTGCTGGGCGCCGCTTTCCTGGACGAGGCGCTGACCGCGCGGGTGGCGCTGGGCATGGTCGTGGTCCTCGTGGGTGTCGCGCTGACCCGACGCCAACCCGCGACCGCGCTCGTCCCGACCACCCCTGAGCGAGAGCCTGCCACTACCCTCAAGTGACCTTCAGTAACAGAGGGTGACAGGCGGTTCCGCCCAGTTGAGACAGCTCACCTGGGCAAACGGGTGGAGATGGGATCCACGTCTCCCCCGAACGCGTGGTCTTCTCCCAATCCACGTCCCGATCGGGCTTCTCGGACGTCTGCTCACATGAGAACCGCCGAATCGGGAAGGTCTTAGAGATGAGCACCGAGAGCATCACCACCGCGACGACGTTCCACCTGCTGGCCCCAGGCGTCGCTCCAGCGCCCGTGGAAGCCGAGCTGCACTACGAGCCGGAGGACCCGTACGCGGTCGCCGTCCTGTTCCACACCGGGCAGGGCAAGGTGGAGTGGATCTTCGCCCGCGACCTGCTGGCGGACGGGCTGCTGACCCCGTCCGGCCAGGGCGACATCCTGGTCCGCCCGGCCGCCGACGACCCGGAGCGGGTCCTGCTGGAGCTCAACGCGCCGACCGGGTTCGCGATCCTGTCGGCCGTGGCCGAGCACGTCGCCGAGTTCCTGGACCTGACCTACGACGTGGTCCAGCCCGGCGAGGAGGACCTGTGGATCGACTTCGACCGCGAACTGGCCAAGCTGGTGTCCACCAACTGATCGGGTCGCCTACCCTCGCACCGTGCGCACGGTCGGCGGTCGGTACCAGCTCGTGGAGCGCATCGGCAGCGGCGCGATGGGCGTGGTCTGGCGTGCGCGGGACGCGCTGCTGGGCCGCGAGGTGGCCGTCAAGCAGCTCCGGCTGCCCGACCTGGACCCGGAGCGGGCGCGGCTGGCCAGGGCGCGGGCGATGCGCGAGGCGCGCAACGCCGCCCGGCTGCACCACCCCGACGCGATCACGGTGTTCGACGTGGTCGTCGAGGACGACCAGCACTGGCTGGTCATGGAACACCTGGCCGCGCGGAGCCTGGCGCAGGTCGTGGCCGACCACGGCCCCCTGCCCCCGCACGAGGCCGCGCGGATCGGCGGACGCGTGGCGGCGGCGCTGGCGGCGGCCCACGCGGCGGGCCTGGTGCACCGGGACGTCAAGCCGTCCAACGTCCTGATCGGCCACGACGGGACCGTGAAGCTCACCGACTTCGGCATCTCCCGCGCGCTCGACGACGGCACCCTCACCGGCAGCGGCATGATCGCGGGCACGCCCGCCTACCTGGCCCCGGAAGTGGCGCGCGGGGAGGACCCCTCGGCGGCCTCCGACGTGTTCTCCCTCGGCGCGACGCTGTACGCGGCGACCGAGGGGCAGCCGCCGTTCGGGTCCAGCGAGAACAGCTTCGGCCTGCTGTTCAGGGCGGCCAGCGGGCGGATCCAGCCGCCCGTCCGCTCCGGCGCGCTGACCGGCCCGCTCGGCGAGCTGCTCGCCGTCGACCCCGCCGCGCGCCCCACCGCCGAGCACGTCGTGCGGCTGCTGGCCGACCTGCCTCCCGAAACGGCTCCCGGAACGGTCCCCGCGGTCGACTCGACCACTCCCGAGGCCCCTCCCGAGACGGCGCCCGAGCCCTCCGCCGAGGCACCTGCCGAGGTGTCCGCCGGGGCATCCGCCGAGCCGCTCCCCGCCGAGGCCGCCCGCCCCCGGTCCCGGCGCGGCTGGCTGGCCCCCGCCGTGGCCACCGCGATCCTGGTGGTCGCCGCCGCCGCGGTCACCGCCTTCTCGCTGGTCCGGCCGGACGGCCCGGAGCTCACCGAGCCCGCCCCGCTGACGACCCCGGCGACGGGGTCGTCCTCCGGCTACCCGTCGGCCCCGCCCGGCAGCGCGCACACCACCGACCAGGTCGCCGAGTTCGTCACCAACCACTACCTGGAGATCGACACCGACCCGGAGGCCGCCTGGCGTCACCTGGACGAGCGGATGCGGCCCAGCTTCGACGAGTACGTGGCGTTCTGGAAGCAGTACGACCTGGTCCAGCCCGACGCGGTGGAGGTCGGCCACCACGGCGGGCAGTACGTCGCGCTGGTGGACCTGATCTTCGCGCAGGGCGGCGGCAAGACCGTGGAGCGCTACCGGCTCACCCTGCGCGACAACCCGGCGGGCGGCCTGCTGATCACCAGCTCCACGCGCGTCTGAACCGGCTAGACCAGCCTGCGGTCCGAGGCCCAGCGGGACAGCTCGTAGCGGTTGGACAGCTGCGTCTTGCGCAGGACGCTGGACACGTGCGTCTCCACCGTCTTCACCGAGATGAACAGCTCGGAGGCGATCTCCTTGTAGGCGTAGCCGCGGGCCAGCAGGCGCAGCACGTCCCGCTCGCGCGGGGTCAGCAGGTCCAGCTCGGGGTCGCTGATCGGGGCCGCGCCCGGCCGGTCGGCGAACGCGTCGAGCACGAAGCCCGCCAGCCGCGGCGAGAACACCGCGTCGCCCTCGGCCACCCGGACCACCGCGCGCACCAGCTCCTGGCTGGAGATCGTCTTGGTCACGTAGCCGCGCGCGCCCGCCCGGATGACCGCGATCACGTCCTCGGCGGCGTCGGACACCGACAGCGCGAGGAACACCACCTCGGGCAGCGCCGTGCGGACCTGCCGCAGCACCTCCGCCCCGCCGCCGTCGGGCATGTGGACGTCCAGCAGCACCACGTCCGGCCGGTGCCGCGCGATGCCCGCCACCGCCTCGCCCACCGAGCCCGCCTCGCCGACCACCTCGATCTCATCGGTGATCGAGTCCAGCTCGGCCCGCACCCCCGCCCGGAACAGCGCGTGGTCGTCCACCAGGAACACCCGAACCGTCACGTCCCCGCCTCCGTCTTCCTCGGCATCCTCAGCTGCACCTCGGTGCCCTCACCGGGGGCCGTGCGCAGCCGGACCTCCCCACCGTGCCGGTCCATCCTCCCCCGGATGGAGTCGGCGAGGCCATGCCGGTCGGCGGAAACCAGGTCGGGGTCGAAGCCCTTGCCCCGGTCGCGGACGAAGACCGCCACCTGCTCGGGCTCCACCTCGCCGTAGACGCTGATCTCGGCCACGCCCGCGTGCTTGGCCGCGTTGACCATCGCCTCCCGCGCGGCCTGCACCATCGCCAGCAGGTTGTGGTCCAGGTCGCAGTCGCCCACCACGACCTGCGACACGGTCAGCGCGAAGGTGTCCTCCACCTCGCCCGCGGCCCGCGCGACGGCCGCGGACAGCGTCGTCGGCTTGCCCGCCTCCCCCACCTCCCGGCCGTACAGCCAGTCGCGCAGCTGCCGCTCCTGCCCCCTGGCCAGCCTGCGCACCTCGCGCGGCTGCTCGGCCTGCTTCTGGATCAGCGCGAGCGTCTGCAGCACCGAGTCGTGCAGGTGCGCGGCGATCTCCGCGCGCTCCTCGGTGCGGATGCGCACCCGGCGCTCCTCGCCGAGGTCGTTGATCAGCTTGATCCACAGCGGCACGGTGAGCACCGCCACACCGCCCAGCGTGGCCACCACCGCCAGCAGCGCGAACCGGATCTGGTCGAGGCCGTAGCTGTTGATCAGCAGCACGCCGATGCCGACGGCCACCAGCGCCACGCCCGCGACCACCCGGATCAGCCCGGTGCGTCCCGCCCCCAGGAAGCCGCTGCGGGCGCCGTCGCGCCACCGCCTGCGCTGCGCCTCGTCCGCCTCGCGCCACACCACCGCCGCGCCGACCAGCGCCACCGCCAGCGGCCCCGCGATCCAGCCGCTGAGCGGGCCCGTCAGCAGGCCGCTGAGCGCGGCCGCGGCGATGCCCAGCGCCACCAGGCCCAGCGCCTGCTGGCGCTCCCTGGGCTGCTCGTCGGGCTCCGGCGAGCCGACCGGGCGCTGCGGCACGAACAGCCACAGCAGCCCGTAGGCGATCACGCCGACGCCGTTGAGCGCGGTGAGCGCGGCGAACACCGCCCGCACCCAGAACACCTCGACGCCGAGGTGCTCGGCGACGCCCCCGGCCACGCCCGCCACCACGCGCCCGCCGCGGCGCCTGCGCACCGGCTCCACCGTCCGGTCCGAGACCGTCTCCACCTGCGAACCCACCCCGGAATCGTCACACGCGGGCGGGGCCCGGTCATCAGGGTTCCACCCGATGCCCGGTTCAGGGTGCGCCCCCGATGTGCCGGGCGGGTCCGGCGGCGCATCCTCATCACCGTGAGCGGGAACGTGAGCGCAGCGGGCGTCGAGGAGACGCTCAAGGACTTCTGGGCCAGCAGGCCCCGTCGGCCGCACGGCGGGCGCAAGGTCGCCGGTGTCGCCGCCGGTATCGCGCAGCGGTACCAGATCGACCCGGTGATCGTGCGGGTGGCGTTCGTGGCCATGGCGCTGTGCAACGGCGCGGGCATCCTCATGTACCTGCTGGGGTGGTTGTGCTTCGCCCAGGAGGATGACGAGGTCTCCGCGGTGGAGTCGCTGTTCGGCCGGGGCCGCAGCGCCACGCCCGCCCCGCTCACCGTGCTGCTGTGCCTGGGCCTGCTGCCCACCAGCGGTTTCTTCATCGACGGCGGCTTCACCATGGTCGGCGGGGTGCTGCTGTCGGTCGGCGCGGTCTACCTGCTGCACCGCGGCAGGGGCCAGCTCAACCGCCCGCGGCCCACCGGGGGCCTGACGGGCGACTTCACCACGGGGGTTGGTGTGACGGGATCGGAACAGCAGACCGAGCGGGTGACGCCGCCCGCCTGGGACCCGCTGGGCGCGGCGCCCTTCGCGTGGGACCTGCCCGAGCCGAGCGGTCCGCCGCCCGCGCCCGAGCAGCCCGCGCACCGGCCCCGGCGGCCCCGGTCGCGGGTGGGTGCGGCGACGTTCGCGCTGGCCCTGCTGGTGCTGGGCGGCGCGGTGATCTCCGCGGACTTCGACTCCGCCTACGGCGACTGGTTCACCGCCGAGCACACGCTCGGCCTGGTGGTGGCCGTGCTGGGGCTGGGGCTGGTGGCGGGCGCGCTGCGCGGCAACGCGGGACGCGGGCTGATCTGGCTCGCCGTGCCGCTGAGCGCGATCGGCCTGGTGCTGACCACGGCGGGGTTCGACGACTTCGACAACAGCGACCGGATGGGCGACATCAGCGCCCGGCCGACGACCGCCGAGGCGGTGCTGGACGAGTACCACACCAAGGCGGGGCAGGTCGAGCTGGACCTGACCGCGCTGCCCGCCACCAGCGAGGTGAGGACCGAGGTGCGGGTGGGCGTGGGCAGCGCGGTCATCCGGGTGCCCGCGAACGCCGACGTGGAGGTCAGCTGCGAGAACGGGCTCGGGTCGATCGAGTGCCTCGGTGAGCAGCACGACGGCCCCAAGGGGTCGGTGCGGGCCGAGGACAACGGCCCCGACGGGGAAGGCGGGCCGAAGGTGGAGCTCGAGGTGCGGACCAACGTCGGCAGCGTGGAGGTGCTCCGTGGCTGAGTCGGAACTGCGGGACAAGCGCGGGGTGGACGTGGTGGGGCTGGTGTTCGGCATCGGCACCCTGCTCGCCTCCGCCTACATGCTGACCGACGGGCGGATCTGGCCCGACTTCCTGGACCTGCGGCTGCTGCTCGCGGGCGGCGCCATGGTGATCGGGATCGGGCTGCTCGCCGGGTCGATGCGGCGCAGGCGCTGAGGACGACGCTGAGAACGACGCCGGAGACGGCGCCGGAGACGTGAAGAGGGCCACCCCCGCGGGGGTGGCCCTCTTCACGTCCTCACTCCCACTCGATGGTGCCCGGCGGCTTGCTCGTCACGTCGAGCACGACCCGGTTGACCTCCGCCACCTCGTTGGTGATCCGGGTGGAGATGCGCTCCAGCACCTCGTAGGGCAGCCGGGTCCAGTCCGCGGTCATCGCGTCCTCGCTGGACACCGGCCGCAGCACCACCGGGTGACCGTAGGTGCGGCCGTCGCCCTGGACGCCGACGCTGCGCACGTCGGCCAGCAGCACCACCGGGCACTGCCAGATCTGCCGGTCCAGCCCGGCGGCGGTCAGCTCCTCGCGGGCGATGGCGTCGGCCTTGCGCAGGATCTCCAGCCGCTCCGCGGTGACCTCGCCGATGATCCGGATGCCCAGGCCGGGACCGGGGAACGGCTGGCGCTGCACGATCGTCTCCGGCAGCCCCAGCTCGGTGCCGACCCGGCGCACCTCGTCCTTGAACAGCGCGCGCAGCGGCTCGACCAGCGTGAACTGCAGGTCCTCCGGCAGGCCGCCGACGTTGTGGTGGCTCTTGATGTTGGCCGCGCCCGCGCCGCCGCCGGACTCCACCACGTCGGGGTAGAGGGTGCCCTGCACCAGGAACCGGTAGTCGCCCTCGGCCTTGAGGTCGCGCTCGGCCTGCTCGAAGACCCGGATGAACTCCCGGCCGATGATCTTGCGCTTCTGCTCCGGGTCGGTGACCCCGGCCAGCGCGGTCAGGAACCGCTCCCGCGCGTCCACGGTCACCAGGTTGACACCGGTCGCGGCCACGAAATCGCGCTCCACCTGCGCCCGCTCACCGGCGCGCAGCAGGCCGTGGTCGACGAACACGCAGGTCAGCCGGTCGCCGATGGCGCGCTGCACGAGGGCCGCGGCCACCGCCGAGTCCACCCCGCCGGACAGGCCGCAGATGGCCTTGCCGTCCCCGACCTGCTCGCGGATGCGCGCGACCTGCTCGTCCACGATCGAGGAGGTGGTCCACTGCGGGCGCAGGCCCGCGATCTCGTGCAGGAAGCGGCGCAGCACCTCCTGGCCGTGCGGCGAGTGGCCGACCTCCGGGTGGTACTGCACGCCCGCGAACCGGCGCTCCGGGTCCTCGAACGCGGCCACCGGGGCGCCGTCGCTGGTCGCGGTCACCGTGAAGCCGTCGGGGGCCTTGGTGACGCAGTCGCCGTGGCTCATCCACACCGGGTGGGTGTCGGGCAGCTCGTCGTGCAGCAGGCCACCGCCCTGCCGCACGCCCAGCTCGGTGCGGCCGTACTCGCGGGTGCCGGTGTGCTCGACGGTGCCGCCGAGCGCGCCCGCCATGGCCTGGAAGCCGTAGCAGATGCCGAACACCGGCACGCCCGCGTCGAACAGCTTCGGGTCCACCTGCGGCGCACCCGGCTCGTAGACGCTGGACGGACCACCGGACAGCACGATCGCCGCCGGGTCCTTGTCCAGCAGCTCCGCCACCGACGCGGTGTGCGGGACGACCTCGGAGTACACCTGCGCCTCGCGCACGCGGCGGGCGATCAGCTGCGCGTACTGCGCGCCGAAGTCGATGACCAGAACGGGGCGGTTGCTGCTGTCGGCCACTGGGGGCAAACCTCCTGTAGGGGCGAGTCCGCGCTGTTAAAGAATCGCAGACGTGGAAGAGGAACTGCTCACCGGAGGCGGGCTCAACCAGGTGGTTCGGGTCGGCGGCACGGTCCGCCGCCCCACCGGCCCGTGGACGCCGATGGTGCACCGACTGCTGGACCACCTGGCACCGCTGGGCATAGCGCCCCTGGTGCACGGGTTCGACGACGAGGGCCGCGAGGTGCTCACCTACCTGGAGGGAGAGGTGGGTCACCCGCCGATCCCCGAGCACCTGCGCGGCGACGACACCCTCGTCGCCGTGGCGAAGCTGGTCCGCGTGCTGCACGACGCCACCGCCGAGCTGGCCGACCAGCGCGACGGCTGGCGGTTCCCCGCGATCGAGCCGGTGGAGGTCATCTGCCACAACGACCTCGCGCCCTACAACGTGGTCTTCGACGGCGCCGAGCCGGTCGGCCTGATCGACTTCGACACCGCGCGCCCCGGCCCGCGCTGGTGGGACCTGGCCTACACCGCCTACTGCCTGGCGCCGCTGTCGCCGGAGTTCGGCACCCCCGACGAGCAGTGGCGGCGGGCCGAGCTGTTCTGCGCCGCCTACGGCACCACCGCCGAGGGGCTGGGCCGCCACGTCCTCGCCCGGTTGGACGACATGGTCCGGATGATCCGCGAACTCCCGGAGTTCCACCGGCAGCGCGAGGAGGGTCACGACCTGCTGTATTCGCGCCACGCGGAGTACGTGCGCGCGCACTTCCAAGATCGGTAAAGCCAACCGGCCCCCGGCGGCCTACGGTGGGTGACATGGACGCGTTCACCCCGCAGCCGAGGCCCTGCTGGATCGCCGGACGCGCCGAACAAGGCGCCGAGGCCACCACCGTGTTCCACCCCTTCGACGGCACCGAGGTCGCCTCGGTCGCCGTGCCCGGACCCGACCAGGTGGAACGGGCCGTCGCCGCCGCCGCGGCGGCGGCCAAGCCGTTCCGGCGCACCCCGGCGCACCTGCGGGCCGAGGCGCTGATGCGGGTCTCGGCCGCGCTGGCCGAGCGGGCCGAGGAGATCGCCGAGACCATCACCGCCGAGAACGGCAAGCCGCTGAAGTGGGCGAACATCGAGGTGACCCGCGCGGTCAACACCTTCCGGTTCGCCGCCGAGGAGGCCCGCCGGTTCACCGGCGAGCTCCAGCGGCTGGACACCGACGCCAACGGGGAGGGCAGGCTGGCGGTGGTCCGGCGGGTGCCGCGCGGCCCGGTGCTGGCCGTGGCCCCGTTCAACTTCCCGCTGAACCTGGTGGCGCACAAGGTCGCGCCCGCGCTCGCGGTGGGCGCCCCGGTGATCGTCAAGCCCGCCTCGGCCACGCCGCTGTCGGCGCTGCTGCTGGGCGAGCTGCTGGCCGAGACCGACCTGCCCGAGGGCGCGTTCTCCGTGCTGCCGGTGCGCGGCGCGGACATGAAGTCGCTGGTCACCGACGAGCGGCTGCCGGTCATCTCGTTCACCGGCTCCACCTCGGTCGGCTGGTCGCTGGCCGAGGCCGCGCCGCGCAAGCACGTGGTGATGGAGCTGGGCAGCAACAGCGCGGCCATCGTCTGCCCGGACTGGCCGGACCTGGACCAGGCCGCCGCGCGCATCGCCACGTTCGGCAACTACCAGGCGGGCCAGTCCTGCATCGCGGTGCAGCGGGTGCTGGTGCACCGGGACGTGGCCGGGGAGTTCGTGCCGAAGCTGGTGGAGAAGGTGCGCGCCCTGCGCACCGGCGACCCGCACGACCCGGAGGTCGAGGTCGGGCCGCTGATCGACGAGGACAACGCCAAGCGGGTCCAGGAGTGGGTGGCCGAGGCGGTGTCGGCGGGCGCGACGCTGCACGTGGGCGGCGGGCGCACCGGCACCTCGATGGAGCCCACCGTGGTCCAGGACGTGCCGCCGGAGGCGAACCTGTGGCGCCAGGAGGTGTTCGGGCCGGTGCTGGTGGTGTCCGTGGTGGACAGCGTGGCCGAGGCGTTCGAGCAGGCCAACGCCACCGACTACGGCCTGCAGGCGGGCGTGTTCACCCGTGACGTGGGGGTGGCGTTCGAGGCGGCGGCCGAGCTGGAGGTCGGCGGCGTGATCATCGGCGACGTGCCGTCCTACCGGGCCGACCAGATGCCCTACGGCGGGGTCAAGGGCTCGGGCACCGGGCGTGAGGGCGTGCGATCGGCGATGGAGGACTTCACCGAGGAGCGCACCATGGTGCTCACCGGTATCGCTCTCTAGCCCGAACCCGCACTTCTCCCTGTTCGCCTCGGCCGACGGCGCGCACGCTGGTGCGGCGACCGTTGTCGCGGCGAACCGGGGAGGGTGCCATGTCCACGCGCGGGGGAATCGGCGGCTGCGTGACGGTGCTGGTGCTGGTGGGCTTCGTGGCTTACGCCCACCAGCACCCGGACCAGGCGTTGGCGTTCGCGCGGGAAGCCCTGGTGCTGCTGAGCCGGGCCGCCGACGCCCTCGCCACCTTCCTCCAGCACCTCACCACCTGACGCCTGCAAGTACTACCCGCCCCGCTCCCCAGGGCCGGTACCTACTACCCGGCGACCGAGCGCTCGGGCCGGGGTCGGCTACGTCAACCCCGCCCAGGCCGCCAACCGCGCCACCGGCTCACTGCGACGCCGCACGCGAGCCAGTGCCCTGATCAGCTCGTGGACCTGCGGGTGGTACCGCGTCTGCTGGGGTGCGATCCGCCGCGCCACCTGGAGTTCGCGCATGACGCTCTCGTGGTCGCCGCGCATGAGGTGCGCGCGGGCCAGGTCGATGTGGTGGTGCCCGATCCTCGCCGGGTAGAGCTCGCCCGCCAGGTCCAGTTCGGCGGCGCGCTTCACGGCCGCGCCGGGTTCGCCCCATTCCACGGCCGCCGCGACGGCGTGGATCTCGACGTTGGCCGCGGAGAAGGCGGTGTCGAACTGGTCGCCCACCGTGGTGACGTGGCGTGCCAACTCCCGCGCTTCCCGCAAGTGCGATTCCGATTCCACGCGGCTGCCGAGACGTGCCGAGATTATCGAGCCGGTGAGGTGCACCGCACCGAGGACTTCCACCCTTCGCGGGTCCTTCTGCTCGCGCAGTTCGGCGTCGGCCTTGTCCAGCAACAACGCGCCCGCATGGTAACTGCCGCTGAACATGAGGACTTGAGAGCGCGTGTAGAGCCCCATCGCCGACCAGATCGGATCACCGCTCAACCGTGCCGATGTGGACATCCTCTCGGCGGCCCAGGCGCTCAAGGAGAGGTTGCCGAATTTGTAAGCCGCGAACATCGCCGAGTAGTACGCCTTGGCGAGGAGCAGGTGCACGTGCCCGCGTTGCCCGGAGGGTGCCACGACGGAGTGGGCGTTGAGGTGGCGCAGGAGGTCCGGAAGCACTTCGAGGACGTCGGAGTACCGGCTCAGCCGACCACGGGCGATGACGTGGTCCAGGAGGGCCGAGAGTTCGGCCTGCGGGCGCAGCGGTCCGTCGAGGATCGCGTCGTCGCCTTCGATGATCGCGCGTTCCAAGTCCGGGACGAATCTCTTCTCCATCCCGTACCGACCTTGGATCGAATCGAAACCGCGCACACAGGTCAAGTCGGTGACCAGCAGACCCAGTGCGCGCGCAACGGATGCGATGAACGCGGGCGATGGCAGGACAACACCCTGCTCCACTTTCTTCACGAGCGATGGCGAGATGTTCGCGCGAGCAGCCAACTGCGATTGGGTCAGGCCGGCGAGCTTTCGCGCTTCGACCACGCGCGCGGCCACGCCGTCGTCTTCGAATCCCATCCGCCACCTCCTGCTCGGTGGTTCGACCGTACCGCTCGCGGACCAGCGCTCCGGGATTTTTGTCCCTTCTTTGTCACCTCGTCTCGCTGGTCATTCTTAACGTGGTGCTCGCGTGGCGCCTGCCGACAACGCGACAGAACCAGAGCACATCCCTCACCGCCCGGAGAGCACCATGACCCCCTCGACCCGCCGACAGCACACCGTCCCGCTCGTTCCCTACGTGACGGCGTGGTCGGCCGAGGAGTGCGACAGCCCCGAGGTGATCGCGCTGCCCGGCAACCGGGGCATCGGCTACCGCGACGAGACGCCCCTGGACCGCGACGAGCACGACATCCTGCTCACCCGGACCCGCAACGCCCCCGGCCAGGGCAGGCCGCGCCTGGGCGTGGTCCACGCCGCCCGCCAGCGCCACGCCATGCGCCACCTGCTGTGCCAGGTCTGCGGCCACCCCGCCGACACCACCGCCGAAGGCACCCTGTGGCTGCTGCAGGACCACCGCGACGACTGGCCCGGCTGGCCGCTCGGCATGGCCGTTACCGAACCACCCGTGTGCGCCCCCTGCGCCACCCCGGCCGCCCGCTCCTGCCCAGCCCTGCGCCGAGGCTACGTCCTGCTCCGCGTCCGCAACGCCCCCCTCGTCGGAGTCCACGGCACCCTGCGACGCCCCTTCGGCACGCCCATCGCCACCAACCCGGTCATCGCCACCTTCACCGACCCGCTGACCCCCTGGGTCCTGGCCTCGCACCTGGTCCGCGAGGTGCGCCAGGCGACCCCGATCGCCTGACGCCGGGGCTCAGCGGTCGGCGGTCCTGATCTCCACGATCGGCAGCCGCAGCGCGCCGGGCGCGGAGGCGGGCACGGCGGGCTTGACCGGCGGCACGGGTGGGACGCGCCGGTAGGGCGCGCCCTGCTCGGGCCGGGGGTCGGCCTCGCCCTTGTTCGGCCACGCGGCGAACGCGCGCTCGGCCTGGGCGGTGATGGTCAGCGACGGGTTCACGCCCAGGTTCGCCGAGATCGCCGAGCCGTCCACCACGGACAGGCCGGGGTAGCCGTGCACCCGGTGGTAGGGGTCGATGACACCGGTCGAGGCGTCCTCGCCGATCGGGCAGCCGCCGATGAAGTGCGCGGTCAGCGGGATGTTGAACAGCTCGCCCCACGTGCCGCCGGGGACGCCGCCGATGTGCCGGGCGGCCAGCAGGTTCGCCCGGTGGCCCGCCGGGATGAACGTCGGGTTGGGCTGCCCGTGGCCCTGCTTGGAGGTCAGCTTGCGCCTGCCGAACCTGCTCCGGCGGGTGAAGGTGGTGATGGAGTTGTCCAGGCTCTGCATCACCAGCAGGATCACCGTGCGCTCGCTCCACCGGTGCACCGACAGCACCCTGGCCAGCCGCAGCGGGTGGCGGACCGCCTGGACCAGGAACTGCACCAGCCTCGGCGTGGCCTTCGCGCCGTCGGTGGCCAGCGTCTGGAGCAGGCCCATGGCGTTGCTGCCCTTGCCGTAGCGGACCGGCTCGATGTGCGTGGTCTCGTCCGGGTGAATCGACGAGGTGATGGCCACACCCCTGGTGAAGTCGCGCTCCGCGTCGACGGTGAAGCGGCCCGCGCCGATGATCGCCTCGGAGTTGGTGCGGGTCAGCTCGCCCAGCCGGGGTGAGAGCCGGGGCAGCGCGCCCTCGTCCCGCATCCGGTGCAGCAGTCGCTGGGTGCCCCAGGTGCCCGCGGCCAGCACGACCTGGCCCGCGGTGAGCACGCGGGTGCCCCGGCGCAGGCCGCCGGTGCGCCGGGTGGTGACCGCCCAGGTGCCGTCCGGGGCCTGCCGCAGGTCGGTCACCGTGGTCAGCGGCAGCACCCGCGCGCCGTTGCGCTCCGCCAGGTACAGGTAGTTCTTGACCAGCGTGTTCTTCGCGCCGACGCGGCAGCCGGACATGCACGAGCCGCACTCGGTGCAGCCGGTGCGGGCCGGTCCCGCGCCGCCGAAGTAGGGGTCCTCGGCGGGCTGGCCCGGTTCGCCGAAGAACACGCCGACCGGGGTGGGGTGGTAGCTGTCGGCCACGCCCATGTCCTCGGCGACGGCGCGCATCACCTCGTCGGACGGGGTGGTGGTCGGGTTCTCCACCACTCCCAGCATCCGGCTGGCCTGGTCGTAGAACGGGGCCAGCTCGGCTTCCCAGTCGGTGATGTGCGCCCACTGCCGGTCCCGGTAGAAGGGCTTGAGCGGCCGGTACAGCGTGTTGGCGTAGACCAGCGACCCGCCACCGACGCCCGCGCCCGCCAGGACCACCACGTTGCGCAGCGCGTGGATGCGCTGGATGCCGTAGCAGCCCAGCAGCGGCGCCCACAGGTAGCGGCGCAGGTCCCAGGACGTCCTGGCGAACTCGTGGTCGGCGAACCGGCGCCCGGCCTCCACCACGGCGACCCGGTAGCCCTTCTCGGTCAGCCGGAGGGCGGCCACGCTGCCGCCGAACCCGGAGCCGACCACCACGACGTCGTAGTCCGCCGCCTGCTTGTTACCGGCGAGTTCACCCATGCGCACGACAGTAGATGTAACTTCCGGTAACGCCTAGTCCTCGACCGGTTCAGACCAGCAGGACACCCACCGTGAAGATCAGCGCCGCGACCACCAGACCCGCCGAGACCAGCACCGCCGGGTGCGCCCACCGGGGCGCCTGCTTCCGCGTGCCCGCTCCCCCCGGCGCCGCCTCGGCCTCGTCCGCCACGTCGCTGTCGAAGAACTCCTCGACTCCCACGCCCACTACCCCCGGATGGTCAGGCCGACCTTCTGGAACTCCTTGAGATCGGAGTACCCCGTCTTGGCCATGGCCCGCCGCAGCGAGCCGAACAGGTTGGTGACGCCCCTCGGGTCCACCGACGGCCCGAACAGCAGGCTGCGCAGGTCCACCACCTGGTCCACGCCGGTGGACACGTGGCTGCGCGGCACCGACGGGTGCGCCGAGGCCGCGGTCCAGTACAGGCCCTGGGCGGGCGCCTCCGCGGCGGCGGCCAGCGGCTCGCCCAGCATCACCGCGTCCGCCCCGCACGCGATCGACTTGGCCACGTCGCCGCTGGTCAGCACGCCGCCGTCGGCGATGACGTGCACGTAGCGGCCACCGGTCTCGTCCAGGTAGTCCCGCCGCGCCGCGGCGGCGTCGGCGATCGCGGTCGCCATCGGCACGCCGATGCCCAGCACCGAGTCCGTCGTGGTCACCCCCGGCGTGTAGCCGTAGCCGACGATCACGCCCGCCGCGCCGGTCCGCATCAGGTGCATGGCCGTGCGGTAGTCGCCCACGCCGCCCGCGATCACCGGGATGTCCAGGTCGGCGATGAACGACTTGAGGTTCAGCGGCTCGCCGTCGCGCGAGACGTGCTCGGCGGAGATGATCGTGCCCTGCACGACCAGGATCTCCACGCCCGCCGCGAGTAGGTCCGGGGTCAGCTCGGCCGCCCGCTGCGGGCTGACCCGCACCGCCACCGTGACGCCCGACTCGCGCACCTGCTTGATCGCCTCGGCGATCAGGTCGATGCGCACCGGGGCGGAGTGCAGCTCCTGCAGCACCCGCACCGGCGCACCGGGGTCGTCGGTGTCCTCCACCGCCTGCACCAGCCGGAACAGCGCCTCGTCGACGTCGGCGTGACGCGCCCACAGGCCCTCGGCGTTGAGCACGCCCAACCCGCCCAGCTCGCCGACCGCCACCGCCGTGCCCGGCGAGACGATCGCGTCGGTGGGGTGGGTGATCAGCGGGATCTCGAACCGGTAGGCGTCGATCTGCCACGCCGTCGAGACGTCCTTGGACGAGCGGGTCCGGCGGGACGGGATGATCTCGACGTCGTCCAGCTCGTAGGCCCGCCTGGCGGTCCGGCCCATGCCGATCTCGACCAGATCGCGCACTTGTTGTCCTCTTCTCAGCGAATCAGCGAAGCAGCTGGGTCAGCGGGTGGTGTAGTTCGGGGCTTCGACGGTCATGGTGACGTCGTGCGGGTGGCTCTCCTTCAGGCCCGCCGCCGTGATCCGCACCAGCTGCGCCTGCTGCAGTTCCGCGATCGTCTTCGAACCGGTGTAGCCCATCGCGGAGCGCAGGCCGCCGTTGAGCTGGTGCACCACCTGGGCCAGCGGGCCGCGGAACGGGATGCGGCCCTCGATGCCCTCGGGCACCAGCTTGTCCTCGGACAGCACGTCGTCCTGGAAGTAGCGGTCCTTGGAGTAGGACTTGCCCTGGCCGCGACCGCGCAGCGCGCCCAGCGAGCCCATGCCCCGGTAGGTCTTGAACTGCTTGCCGTTGACCAGGATCAGCTCGCCCGGCGCCTCGGCGGTGCCCGCCAGCAGGCTGCCCAGCATGACCACGCTGGCGCCCGCGGCGATGGCCTTGGCGATGTCGCCGGAGTACTGGATGCCGCCGTCGCCGATCACCGGCACGCCCGCCGGGGCGCAGGCCAGGTTCGCCTCGTAGATCGCGCTGATCTGCGGCACGCCCACGCCCGCCACCACGCGGGTGGTGCAGATCGAGCCGGGGCCGACGCCGACCTTCACGCCGTCCGCGCCCGCGTCCACCAGCGCCTGCGCGCCCGCGCGGGTGGCCACGTTGCCGCCGACCACGTCGACCTCGTCGCCCAGCTCCTTCTTCACCCGCGCCACCATCTCCAGCACGTTGCGCTGGTGGCCGTGCGCGGTGTCGACCATGATCACGTCGATGCCCGCGTCGGCCAGCGCCATCGCGCGGGTGAAGCTGTCCTCGCCGACGCCGATCGCGGCGGCGCACAGCAGCCTGCCATCGGGGTCCTTGGAGGCGTTGGGGTACTGCTCGGTCTTGACGAAGTCCTTGACCGTGATCAGGCCGCGCAGCTTGCCGTCGCCGTCGATGATCGGCAGCTTCTCCACCTTGTGCCTGCGCAGCAGGCCCAGCGCGGCCTCGGCGGACACGCCCACCTGCGCGGTGACCAGCGGGCCGTTGGTCATCACCTCGCGCACCGGGCGGCTGTGGTCGACCTCGAAGCGCATGTCGCGGTTGGTGATGATGCCCACCAGCTTGCCGTCCGCGTCGGTCACCGGGACGCCGGAGATGCGGTAGCGCGCGCACAGCTCGTCGACGTGGGCGATCGTGTCGTCCGGGGAGCAGGTGACCGGGTCGCTGACCATGCCCGCCTCGGACCGCTTGACGGTCTCGGCCTGGCGGGCCTGCTCCTCGACGGACAGGTTGCGGTGCAGCACGCCGATACCGCCCTGGCGGGCCATGGAGATGGCCATCCTGGCCTCGGTGACGGTGTCCATCGCGGCGGAGGCCAGCGGCACGCGCAGGGTGATGTTGCGGGACAGCCTGGTGCTGGTGTCGACACCGCTGGGCACGATCTCGGACTCAGCGGGCAGCAGCAGGACGTCGTCGAAGGTCAGTCCCAGCATCGCGAACTTGCTCGGGACTCCGTCAGCGTTGAGCTCGCTGGTCATGGCAGCAGGCTTGCCTTCCATCGTGCGGTGATCCCGCCGCTGCGGAGGTGGTTTCCGCAGTCGGCGACGGGTTCCACCCATGGTATCTGGACGGCTTCGGGGGTCCGCCCGGTACCGTGCGGGGTCGTGCCGCACGACGCCTTGCCACCAGACCCGTTCGCGGGCGACCCCGAGGACCCGGCCAGGGAGCTCGGCGAGCCCGACCACGACCACGACCACCCGCCGATGGACGACGTCGAACGCGCCGAGCTCGTCGGGGACCTCAGCGACCTGGCCGTCTACCAGGCGCTGCTGGAACCCCGCGGGGTGCGCGGGATCGTGGTCGACTGCGGCGAGTGCGACGAGCCGCACTACCACGACTGGGCGCTGCTGCGGTCCAGCCTGGAGCAGCTGCTGTCGGACGGCCGGATGCGCCCGCACGAACCCGCCTACGACCCGGACCCGGCCGCCTACGTGAGCTGGGAGTACTGCCGCGGCTACGCGGACGGCGTGACCGCCACCGAGAGCGCCCGCTAGCCCCACTTCGCGGACCGCGCCGCCGGGTAGTAGCGACCGGCCCGCTAGCGGGCGCCGGGTAGTACTTGCAGGCGCGACGAAGCCCGCCCCCGGTGTGGGAGCGGGCTTCGTCACACCCCGCGCGTCAGCTAGCTCGCCGCGGTCTCGGAGTTCGTCTCGGTGGCCGGCTTCTCGGCCTGCCCGCGCGACTCGCCGCCGGTCGTCGGCAGGGCGGGCGGGGGCGGCTCCTCGGTGACCTGGCCGCTCTGCTCCGTCGTCGTGGTCGGCGGCGGGGCGGTGCTCGGCTCCGTGGTGGCCTTGGTCGGCTCGGTGGTGGTGGGGAGCGTGGTGCTCTGCGCCAGTGTCGTGGTCGTGGGGGCCGGAGCGCCCGCCGACGGGGTCCCGGCAGGGGCCGGGGTGCTGGTCAGCTCCTCCAGCAGCGACTCGTGGGTCTCCACGAGCGCTTCCTTGCCGTCGTCGGTGGAGACCTCCGGCAGCGCGATGCCCGCCTTGAGCAGCGCGTCCCTGGCCTCCTCCAGCTTGCCCTCGCGCAGTGCCGCGCGGGCGGTGTCCAGGTCCGTGCGCACCGCGACGGCGGCTTCCACCGATCGCGCGTGGTCGGAGTACAGCACCCTGGTCAGGCCCCACAGCGTGTCGCCCGGCCGGGCGTCGCGGGCCACCAGGCTGACGCCGGTGAAGGCGATCGCCAGCACGGCGGCGGCGCTCGCCAGCGGGATCAGGAACCGGTGCCTGCGCGGCACCGGCCGGGCGGCGGCGATCGTCGCCACCGCGGTGTCGGTGTCCACCAGCTCGCCCACCGGGCGGCTGTCCACCTCGCGCCGCCACGCCAGCAGCAGCGCGTTCAGCTCGTCGTCTGCGAGGGAGTCGGGCTGCTCACCGGCACGTCCGCCGAGTGCGTCGAGCAGCGCGTCATCCGCTCTGATGCCCGCGAGGTCGTCCCCTGGCTCAACCGCTGGATCATCCGAGGTGAGCGGGGGTCTCCCGTCTTTTCCGCGCACGATTTCTCCGTTGCCCTTCTCGTGCTGGTCGGCCACTCAGACCACCTCCTCCGCTGCCAGCGTCTTGCGGAGGCGGGCGAGGGCACGGTGCTGGGCGACCCGCACCGCGCCGGGCGTGGAGCCCACCGCTTCGGCGGTCTCCTCGGCCGACAGGCCGACCACTACTCGAAGCAGCAGGATCTCCCGCTGCTTGTCCGGCAGGACTTTGAGCAGGTGCGCCATCCGCTCCGACAGCTCGCCCTGCATCGCGCGCTGCTCCGGGCCCGCCTCGGTCTCCGGCGCGTCCGGGATCTCCGGGACCGGCTCCGACCGGTTCCGGGCCGACGACCGGTGGGCGTCGGCCACCTTGTGCGCCGCGATGCCGTACACGAACGCCAAGAACGGCCGACCCTGGTCTCGGTAGCTGGGCAACGCCGTCAGCACGGCGAGACACACCTCCTGGGCCACGTCGTCTGCCGAAGCGAATGACCTCTCCTGCCTGCCTACGCGGGCGCGGCAGTACCGCACCACGAGGGGTCGGACGGAGGCCAGCAGCCGCTCGATCGCGTGGCGGTCGCCATCGACAGCTGCGCCCACATCGGCATCCAGTCCGTCCCCCAAGTTGCTCATCGCAGACAACAGCCCTGGCGTTACGAGTTGGCTTACCAGCAAGGAACGGCACGGGACGATCGACGCCCGCGCCGGTGCCCCACCGTACCGGTAGGGCGTCGCGCCTGGGCGCGACGGGTGTGAACAAGGTCTCTGACCTGGCGACACGCCGGGACGGCGAAACGGTCCGGTGACAGTGGTGTCACCGGACCGGTCGAGGAAGGAGCACCCGTCGACGCCGCCGGGTCAGGACACGAGGCCGCGGCGGAAGCCGTGCGCCACGGCCTGCGCGCGGTCGCGCACGCCGAGCTTGCGGAACAGCCTGCGCGCGTGCGTCTTCACCGTGTCCTCGGACAGGTAGAGCTCGCGGCCGATCTGGCCGTTGCTCTTGCCCTGGCTCATGCCCCGCAGGACCTGCAGCTCCCGCTCGGTGAGCTGGACCCCCGGATCGGAGGGCTGGCGCGGCGCGGGCACCGACGTGCTCGCCAGGGTGTGCGCCAGCGCGGCCACCAGCTCGGGGCGCGAGGCGTCCCAGCGGAGGTAGCCGCGGGCGCCGCCCGCGATGGCGGCGGCGATGCTGCCCGCGTCGTCGGGGGCGCCGAAGACTATGACGTTGGCCTGGGGGTTGGCCGAGACGAGCCGCCGGGTCGCTTCGACCCCGGTCGGAACGGCGCGCTGGGTACCCACCAGTACGACGTCGACCGGCTGCCTGGAGAAGCGAGCCAACAACTCGTCACCGTGCGCTACGCAGTCGATGCGGCTAACCCCGGGGACAGCCGACATCACACGGGTGAGACCCTCCCGCACACTGCGCCGGTCGTCGCAAATAAGGACCGTGGTCACGGGGACTCCTTCCTGCAGCCGAGTGACGTTCCACTTCCCCTATCGGACGCTAGCGGCCGAACCTTGACACGATCTGGTGCTTAATCCGTCAAGAAGTTCGTCTCAGCGTCTGCGTTCGGGGGTTCCCCGGAACGGAGCAGCGCCGTCGGGATCCAAGGGGAAGCGACCGCCCATCGTCGGCTGATCGGGTCAGCTCTGCGTAACACGCAGCTCAGCGCGTTGACGGCGTGTTCACGGACTTGTTCACTCTCCGCAATGTTGCGGCCCGCGGTTCCCTCTGCCAAGACCAGCGCCGTCGGCCAGACCAACGAGAGGAGCCCGAGATCAGTGGTGTGATTTAGGTCACACGATAGCACTTCGAGACCCGCGCGGACGCTTTCCGGGGTCCCCCGGACGACCAGCGCGGTGCCCAGGACGAGCCGGGACTTGAGCAGGTGCCGGGTCGCGCCCGCCCGCTCGGCCGCCTCGACGGCCAGTCCGGCGAACGGCTCCGCCGCCTCCGGGCGACCGCTCGCCAGCTCGATCTCGGCCGCCACCCAGCCGTGCCGCACCCGCGCCCGCCACCCCACGGGCTCGACCGCCGCGTGCAGCCGCCGCGCCTCCCCCAGCCTGCCCGCGCCCAGCGCGTCGGCGGCCAGCCCGAGCAGCGCGTCGGCCCTGGCGCCCGCCGGGTCCACGCCGTGCGGGTCGCCGCCCGCCCCGCCGGGGGCCTTGGCCAGCGCCACCGCGTCCAGCCGCCGGGCCGCCGCGTGGGCGCCGAGCTGGCGGCGGTGCGAGGCCAGCGCACTGGCCGCCAGCGAGGCCACGAGGTCGTCGCCGCGCAGCAGCTCGCCCAGCGCGGCGGCGGCCGCCGCGTAGTGGCCCCGCGCCCCCAACACCACGGCGGCCAGCCAGCGCTCGGTCCGGGTGCCGCGCAGCCCAGCCCACACCTCGGCGCCGGGATCACCCCCGAACGCGGCTTCGCGCAACCGCCCCTCGTCCACGCGCTGAACCTAGCCGCCCCGTGCGTCGAACGCGCCCGGCTTCAGCAAACGGCTCCGGCAAACGGCTCCGGCGGACCGCTTCAGCAGACCGCGCGCTCGACCGCGTCCGCCGCCGAGCTCAGGTCGTTGACCCGCTCGGCGGGCGCGGGCACCACGCCGCGCTCCCAGCCAGGACCGGCCGCGAACACCCGCACCTGCTGCCGCGTCCTGGGCAGCGCCGACACCGCGCCCGGATCGGCGTAGCGCGGCAGCTGCGCCCACAGCACCACCGCCGAGGGCGCGGTGCGCCGCACCGCCGAGGTCAGCGCGTCCAGCGGCAGCGCCGCCCCCAGGTGCCGCACCCCGATCCCGCGCCGCGCCAGCACCGCGGCCAGCGGGTACAGCGGCAGCACGTGCCGCTCCTCGGGCAGGCACGCCAGCAGCACCGGGCGGTGGTTGCGCGGCTCGGTCACCAGCGGCGTGGCGCGCACCATCGCAGCCAGCACGCACTCGTCCAGCAGGTGCGAGACCTCCACGCCCGCGCCCGAGTGCGCCCACCGGGCCGCCACCGCGGCCAGCACGGGGCGGACCACCTCGTCCCAGGTCGCGATCACGCCGTCGGCCTCGATCGAGTCCGCCAGCAGCCGCTGCGCGGCGGTGGCGTCCATGGCCAGCGCCGCGCGGCCCAGCCCACGCGCCCGGCGGCCCGCGCCGGACATCCGCAGGTCGCGCCCATCGGAGGAGGGCTCACCGGGGGACGAACCGGCCGGGGCGAACTCGCCGCCGGTCAGCAGCGGCGCCGCGGCGGACTCGCGGGGCGCGGTCAGCGCGTACTTGGCCGCTTCGGCCGACGAGGCGCCGCGCTGCAGTGCCCGCTGCATCAGCTCCAGCCGCGCCACGTCACCCGGCGCGTATTTCCGGTGTCGCCCGGAAGTGTGATTGCTGGGCCCCAGTCCGTAACGCCGGTCCCAGGTGCGCAGAGTAGCCGGGGCCACCCCCAGCCTGCGTGCCACCGCGGCCACCGAGAGCAGCACCAGGTGCGGTGACTCTTCTTGTGGCACAACGGTTTCCCGCTCACCGCCGAGGTGCGGGAGGGGGTGCTCGCGGGGGGTCGTCACGCAGACATGGTCCGTTCACCTGCGGTCACCGGCAAATCCGGGTCGGTGGACCGGTACCAGCCCATGGACTGAATTGACACGGAAGCGCTCCCCGACCCCTTGAACAAGCTTTGACGCGGTTTTACGGTGGATCATCGCTACGCCGAACGGAGCAGTGCAGTCGGCCAAGGAGGCGGTTCGATGGCGGACACCCGAAGGCTTCCCGGTCCCAACGCCGACCTGTGGGACTGGCAGATGCGCGGCTCGTGCCGCGGAATGGACAGCGCGTTCTTCTTCCACCCGGACGGTGAGCGCGGCCCCGCCAGGGCCAGGCGGGAGGCCAGGGCCAAAGCGGTCTGCCAGACCTGCCCGGTGCTGGAGATGTGCCGCAAGCACGCCCTAGCCGTGCAGGAGCCGTACGGCATCTGGGGCGGGCTGTCGGAATCGGAGCGGGACGGCATCATCCGGGCCCGCAAGCGGCAGTACACCCTCACCTGAACGCGCCGGGGGCGGCACCCGTTCGGGTACCGCCCCCTGGATCGACTCGCCTCCGGCTCAGCAGTCCGGCTCAGCGGCTCGGTTCAGCGGCTCGGCTCAGTGGCCGTGACCGTGGCCGTGCCCGTGACCCGCGGCCGCGGGCTCCTCTTCCTTCTTCTCCACGACGGCGCTCTCCGTGGTGAGCACCATGCGGGCGATGGAAGCGGCGTTGGCCACCGCGGAGCGGGTGACCTTGACCGGGTCGATGATGCCCGCGTCGAGCAGGTCGCCGTACTGCAGCGTGGCGGCGTTGAGGCCGAAGCCCCAGTCCTGCTCGCGGACCTTGTTCACCACGACCGCGCCTTCCAGGCCCGCGTTCGCGGCGATCCAGAACAGCGCGGCGCCCAGCGCCTCGCGGACCACCGCGACACCGGTGGCCTCGTCGCCGGTCAGGTCCAGGTCGCCGTCGAGCACCTTGGAGGCGTGCACCAGCGCCGAACCGCCGCCGGGCACGATGCCCTCCTCGACCGCGGCCTTGGTCGCCGACACCGCGTCCTCGATGCGGTGCTTGCGCTCCTTGAGCTCGGTCTCGGTGGCCGCGCCGACCTTGATCACGGCGATGCCGCCGGACAGCTTGGCCAGCCGCTCCTGCAGCTTCTCGCGGTCCCAGTCGGAGTCGGTCGCCTCGATCTCGCGGCGCAGCTGCTCCGCGCGGGCGGCGATGTCGGCCTTGGTGCCGCCGCCGTCGACGATCGTGGTGTCGTCCTTGCCGACCACCACGCGGCGCGCGGTGCCCAGCACGTCCAGGCCGGACTCGGACAGCTTCAGGCCCACCTCGGCGGAGATCACCTTCGCGCCGGTGACCACGGCCAGGTCGTCCAGGAACGCCTTGCGGCGGTCGCCGAAGTACGGCGCCTTGACCGCGACCACGCGCAGGGTCTTGCGCAGGGCGTTGACCACCAGGGTGGACAGCGCCTCGCCCTCGACGTCCTCGGCGATGATCACCAGCGGCTTGCCCGCCTCGGCGACCTTCTCCAGCAGCGGCAGCAGGTCGGCCAGCGCCGAGATCTTCTCCCGGTGCAGCAGGATGCGGGCGTCCTCGAACACCGCTTCCTGGGCCTCCAGGTCGGTGGCGAAGTGCGCCGAGATGTAGCCCTTGTCGAACTGCACGCCCTCGGTGATCTGCAGGTCGGTGGCCAGCGTCGAGGACTCCTCGACGGTGATCACACCGTCCTCGCCGACCTTCTCGATGGCCTCGCCCAGCAGCGAGCCGATCGACTCGTCGCGCGAGGACACCGTGCCGACCTGGGCGATGTTGTCGCGGCCCTTGACCGGGGTGGCCTTGGCCTTGAGGGCGTCGACCACCGCGTCGGCGGCGGCCTGGATGCCCCGGCCCAGCGCGGTCGGGTTGGCACCGGCCGCCACGTTGCGCAGGCCGACCCGGACCATCGCCTGGGCCAGCACGGTGGCGGTGGTGGTGCCGTCACCGGCCACGTCGTTGGTCTTGGTGGCCACGCTCTTGGCCAGCTGGGCGCCCAGGTTCTCGAAGGCGTCCTCCAGCTCCACCTCGCGGGCGATGGTCACACCGTCGTTGGTGACCGTCGGCCCGCCGAACTTCTTGTCCAGCACGACGTGGCGGCCGCGCGGACCCAGGGTCACCTTGACCGTGTCCGCGAGCTTGTTCACGCCGCGCTCGAGCGCCCGACGAGCGTCCTCGTCGAAGCTGATCTGCTTGGCCATACCCAACCTCTCTGGTGCGAAACGCCCCGGAAAGCCCCGGAAGGGGTCGCCGGGGCGCTCTGCGTGTCAGCCGAACGTCAGTTGATGACGGCCAGCACGTCGCGGGCGGAGAGGATCAGGTACTCCTCGCCGTTGTACTTGACCTCGGTGCCGCCGTACTTCGAGTAGATGACGACGTCGCCGACAGCCACGTCCACCGGAACGCGGTTGCCCTTGTCGTCGATCCGGCCGGGGCCGACCGCGAGGACCTTGCCCTCCTGGGGCTTCTCCTTCGCGGTGTCCGGGATCACGAGGCCGGAAGCGGTCGTGGTCTCGGCCTCGCTGGCCTGGACGACGATCTTGTCCTCGAGCGGCTTGATGTTCACGCTCACCGGGCTGACCTCCACGGTCGTCGAAAGCGTTGGCAGGTTGCGTTTACGGCTCCTGCCACCCCGCCGTCGCGGGGGTCGGGGCGGTTGCTGGTGCCGTGCATCTAGCACTCTACCCATGCGAGTGCCAACGCTTCAACGAGCCCCCGGAGGACCACCCCACAGGGTCGCCCACCCCACGTCCGCCGTCCGCCCGCGGTTCACCCGGTGTCCACGATCGTGGACCACGGTGGTGCCCCATGACCAGGGTGACGCGACGATCGCTGATCATCGGCGGCATGGCCCTCGCCGCGGCGGGGACCACGGCGGGCGCCGGGTGGGCCAGGCTCACCGACCCCTTCACGCTCGGTGTCGCCTCGGGCGACCCGACCCCCGACGGAGTGGTGCTGTGGACGCGGCTGGCCCCCCGTCCGCTCAACGAGGACGGCCTCGGCGGCATGCCCGACCGGCCCGTCCCGGTGCACTGGGAGCTGGCCGAGGACGAGCGGTTCCGGCACGTGGTGCGGCGCGGCACGCAGGTCGCCCGGCCGGAGTCCGGGCACAGCGTGCACGTGGAGCCGTTCGGCCTGCGCCCCGGTCGCGAGTACTACTACCGGTTCAGGGCCGAGGGGCACCTCTCGCCGGTCGGCCGCACCAGGACCGCGCCCGCGCCCGGCGTGCTCAGCACCGACCTGACCATGTGCTTCGCCTCCTGCGCGCACTTCGGCGAGGGCTACTTCACCGCCTACCGGCGGCTGGCCGAGGACCACCCGGACCTGGTCCTGCACCTGGGCGACTACCAGTACGAGTACGCCGCCAAGGCGGGCGACGTGCGCCAGGTCGTCGGCCCGGAGACCCGCACCCTGGCGGACTACCGGCTGCGGCACGCGCAGTACAAGACCGACGCGGACCTCCAGCTGGCCCACTCGGTCGCGCCGTGGCTGGTGGTGTGGGACGACCACGAGATCGAGAACAACTGGGCCGACGACACGCCCGAACAACCCGATCCGGCGTTCCCCGATCGGCGGGCGGCGGCGTTCCAGGCCTACTACGAGAACATGCCGCTGCGCCGCGCCGCGCGCCCGGACGGCGGCGACATGCGGCTGTACCGGCGGGTGCGGTGGGGCGGCCTGGCCACCTTCCACATGCTCGACACCCGGCAGTACCGGGACGACCAGGCGTGCGGCGACGGGTGGAAGACCTGCTCCGACACCAGCTCGGCGACCCGCACCATCACCGGCGCCGAGCAGGAGGCGTGGCTGCTCGACGGGTTCCGGCGGTCCCGCTCGCGCTGGGACGTGCTCGGCCAGCAGGTGTTCTTCGCCGAGCGGGACCGCAAGGACGGCCCCGACAAGGAGCTGTCCATGGACTCCTGGGACGGCTACCTGGCATCCCGCGACCGGGTGACACGCGGATGGGTGGACGCCAAGGTGCGCAACGCCGTGGTGCTCACCGGCGACGTGCACGCGCACTACGCGGCCGACATCAAGCAGGACTGGAACGACCCCGCGTCGTCCAGGACCGTGGGCACCGAACTGGTGTGCACCTCGGTGACCTCCGGGCGCGACGGCAACGACACCGTGGACGAGGTGCAGCTGCGGCTCAACCCGCACATCAAGCTGCACAGCCGCCGTCGCGGCTACGTGCGCACGAAGTTCACCGCGCGCGAGATGCGGGCGGACTTCCGGGTGCTGCCCCAGGTGAGCACGCCGGGCGCGGAGGCGAGCACGCTCAAGTCGTTCGTGGTCGAGGACCGCAACCCCGGCCTCAACCCGGTCTGACCGGCCGGTGCGGCGCCGCGACCGCGCGGCGCCGCACCCCCGGTTCACCCCGTGGGGTTCACCGCTTCCGGATCACCTCGATCAGCGAGGTCCAGCTCTCCCTGCCGTGCCCGGCCGCGATGGCACGGTCGTAGAGCGACTGGACCGCGCGCGGCAGCTCGGCGTCGATGCCGCCCGCCTCGCTGGCGCCCACCACGTGCCGCGCCGTGGCCCCCATCATCAGCACGTTGGCCTCGTCACCGGGGTGGTTGCCCTCGTCGAGGTGGCGGACCGTCTCGTCCAGGTACAGGCCCAGCGAGTCGACGTTGTCCGCCAGGTACCGGACGAAGTTCCGCGCGGGCACGCCCGCCGTGCCGACCAGCGCGAACGCGTGCAGGATGCCCGCCAGGCCGGTCAGGAACGCGTCCAGCTGCGCCTGGTAGAACAGCTGCGCCAGCGAGTGCTCCGCGCCGACGTACTCCGGCCTGCCGATGACCGACAGCGTCGGCTCGTAGGGCTCCAGCACCTCGCGCGGGCCGCTGTAGAACACGTAGGCCGACTCCGTGCCGATCAGCGGCGCGGGCACCATCACCCCGCCGGTGATCAGTTCGGCGCCGCGCTCGGCCAGCCAGGCCGCCGCCCGCACCGTCTCCTCGGGGGTGTCCGAGCTGAGGTTGACCACCACGCGCCCCGCCAGCGGCGTGCCGTCGAGGATCTCGTACATCGCCGCGTAGTCGGTCAGGCTCAGCAGCACCAGCCGGTTGGCCCCGACCGCCGCCGCGGCCGTCTCCGCCCGGACCGCCCCCTTGGCCACCAGCTCGTCCGCCCGGCTCGCGGTGCGGTTCCACACCGTCACCGGGTGGCCGTGCTCCAGGAACTTCGCCACCATCCCCCGCCCCATCGGCCCGAGGCCGATCAGGGTCAGCGGCGTCTTCTCCCCAGTCATGCGCTCTCTCCGTTCCGCTCGGATCACCCCACGGTGCGCGTGCCCGCGCACGGTCCGCTGGGGGTTCGCGCACGGCGCCGGTGATCACCGCTACGTTCGAATCGTGCGATTCGGCGTGTTGGGGCCGCTGGCGGTGTGGACCGACGGCGGCGAGCCGGTCCGGGTGCCCGAGGCGAAGGTCCGCGCGCTGCTCGCGGACCTGCTGGTGCACCACGGGCAACCGGTGTCGGCGGACCGGCTCGCCGAGGACCTGTGGGCGGGCAGGCCGCCGGGCAACCCGGTGAACACCCTGCAGACCAAGGTCTCCCAGCTGCGCCGGGCGCTGGAGGCCGGGCAGCCCGGCGGTCGCGCGCTGGTCCGCCGCGGGCCCGCGGGCTACCTGCTGCGGGCGGACGCGCTGGACCTGCTGGAGTTCCGCGACCTGGTGGCGCGGGCCCGGACCGCCGACCCCCGCGCGCGGGCGTCGCTGCTCGGCGCGGCGCTGGCGCTGTGGCGCGGCGAGCCGCTGGCCGACTTCGCCGACGAGCCGTTCGCCGCGCCGTTCGCGCGGCGGCTGGCCGAGGAGCGGCTGGCCGCCGTGGAGGACCGGGCCGAAGCCCTGCTGGCGCTGGGCGAGCAGCCCGACGACCTCACCGCCGAGGTCGTCCGCCACCCGCTGCGGGAACGGCTGGTCGGACTGCACATGCGCGCGCTGTACCGGGCGGGCAGGCAGGTCGAGGCGCTGGAGGCGTACACGGCGCTGCGCCGGGCCTTGAACGAGGAACTCGGCCTGTCACCCAGCCCGGAGCTGGCCGCGCTGCACGAGTCGATCCTCAAGCACGAGGTCGGCGGGCGGCGCGTCGAGGCCGCCTGGGCGGGTCGGCCCCGGACCAACCTGCCCGCCCCGGTGACCGAGCTGGTCGGTCGCGCGGACGCGCTGCGCGAGGTGCGCGAGCTGCTGGCCCGGTCGCGGCTGGTGACGCTGACCGGGCCGGGCGGGGTGGGCAAGACCCGGCTGGCCGTCGAGGTGGCCAGGGGCGTGCCGGGCACGGTGCTGCTGGTCGAGCTGGCGGGCGCGGACCGCGCCGAGCGGGTGGTGGCCGCGGTGGCCGCCGTGCTGGGCGTGCGGGAGGACCTGCCCGGCGCGTTCGACGACCTGGCGGACTGGGTGGCGGAGGCGCTGCGCGCCCGCGAGCTGCTGCTGGTGCTGGACAACTGCGAGCAGGTGGTCGAGCCGGTGGCCGCGCTGGTGTCGCGGCTGCTCGCCGCCGCGCCGGGGCTGCGCGTGCTGGCGACCAGCCGGGAACCGCTCGGGCTGGCCGCCGAGGCGCTGTGGGCGGTGCCGCCGCTGGACGTGCCCGGCCCGGACGACGACACCGGCGCCAGCGGCGCGGTGCGGCTGTTCGTGGCGCGGGCGCGGGCCGCGGGCTTCACCCCCGGCCCGGACGACGCCCGCACCGTGGCGGCGGTGTGCCGCAGGCTCGACGGGCTGCCGCTGGCGCTGGAGCTGGCCGCGACCAGGGTGCGCGCGCTGGGCGTGGCGGGCCTGCTGGAGCGGCTGGACGACCGGTTCCGGCTGCTGGCGGGCGGGCACCGCGACGCGCCCGCCCGCCAGCGCACGCTGCGGGCGGTCGTCGACTGGAGCTGGGACCTGCTGGCCGAGCGGGAGCGGGTGGTGCTGCGCAGGCTGTCCGCGCACGTCGACGGCTGCCCGCTGGACGCGGCCGAGGCGGTGTGCGCGGGGCCGGGCGTGCCCGCCGACGAGGTGCTCGACGCGCTGGACCGGCTGGTCAACCGGTCGCTGGTGGTGGCCGACCACGGGCCGGGCGGGCCGCGCTACCGGCTGCTGGAGTCGATCGCCGAGTACGGGCGGGAGCGGCTGCGGCAGGCGGGCGAGCAGGAGGCCATCCGGCGCGGGCACGCCGCGTTCCACCTGGCGCTGGCCGAGCGCGCCGACCCGGAGCTGCGCGGCCACCGGCAGCTGGAGTGGCTGCGCAGGCTGGACGCCGACACGGCGAACCTGCGGGCCGCGCTGGACGTGCTCGACGGCGACGCCGCCGCCCGCCTGACCCGCGCCCTGACCTGGTACTGGTTCCTGCGCGGGCGGATCACCGAGGCCAGGCGGGCGCTGCGGGCCGCGCCGGGCGCGGAGGCCGCCGCCTGGCACGCCGGGTTCGGGGTGCTCGCGGGCGAACCCGTCGACCAGGCCGCGGTCGACGGCGCGAGCGCCATCGCCGACCCGGCGGCGCGGGCCCGCGCCCACTGGTTCCTCGGCTACGTGCTGACCACCATCGGCGACATGGCCGCGGGCGAGCGGCTCACCGACCTGGCGCTGGCCGGGTTCCGGCGGCTGGGCGACCGCTGGGGCCAGGCCGCCGCGCTCAGCGACCGGGTGAGCCAGGCCCTCACCCAGGGCCGGTTGGACGTGGCGCACCGCTCCGCCGAGCACAGCGACCGGCTGTTCACCGAGCTGGGCGACCGCTGGGGCCGGTTGCAGGCGTCGTTCGCGCTGGGCACGCTGGCCCAGATCGGCGGCGACTACGAGCGGGCCGCGCGGGTGCACCGGGAGGGCCTGCGGCTGGCCGAGGAGCTGGAGTCGTGGCCGGAGGTGTCGTACACGCTGTCCTGGCTGGGCCGGGTCTCGCTGCTGCGCGGCGACCACGACCGGGCGCGGGACTTCCACGAGCGCGCCCGGCGGCTGGCCGCCGAGCTGGGCTTCGGGCCGGGCGAGGTGTACGCCGAGACCGGCCTGGCGCTGGGCGCGCGCAGGCGGGGCGATCTGGACGCCGCCGAGCGCCACCTGCTGCGGGTGCTGCGCTGGCACCGCTCCGTCGGCTTCGCGGCGGGCAGCACGCTGGCGCTGGCCGAGCTGGGTTTCGTCGCCGAGCTGCGCGGCGACCTGGACGCCGCCCGCGCCTGGCACGCCGAGGGGCTCGCCCTGGCCCGCGAGGTGGGCGACCCGCGCGCCGTCGCGCTCGCGCTGGAGGGCACCGCCGGGGTCCGCGTCCTGGAGGGCGATCCCGTCGAAGCCGCCCGCCTGCTGGCCGAGGCGGCGGCCCTGCGCGAGTCCGTCGGCGTGCCGCTGCCCGCCGCCGAGCGCCACGACGTGGACCGCATCACCGCTGCCATCCACCGCCTCACCCCCGCGTCGGCAAGTACTACCCGCCCCGTTCCCGAGAGCGGTTAGCCACTACCCGGCGCCGGGGCGGGTAGTGGCAAGCTGCCCGGAAACGGCGCACGGGTAGTACTTGCCGACGCGGTCAGAAGACCTGGACGGTGCTCACGGGGAGGCCGGGGGTGGTGGACAGGTCCAGCGGGGACGGCTTCGCGCCCGCGGCGACCAGGTGGGCGCCCAGCGCGGCGATCATCGCGCCGTTGTCGGTGCACAGCCGGGGCCGGGGCACGCGCAGCTGGATGCCCGCCTCCGCGCAGCGCTCGGCGGCCAGCCCGGACAGCCGGGAGTTCGCCGCCACCCCGCCGGAGATCACCAGCGTGTCCACCCCGAGGTCCTTGCACGCCCGGACCGCCTTGGCGGTCAGCACGTCCGCCACGGCCTCCTGGAACGACGCCGCCACGTCGGCCAGCGGGATCTCCTCGCCCGCCCGCTCCTGCCGCTCCACCCACCGCGCCACGGCGGTCTTCAGCCCGGAGAAGGAGAAGTCGTACTTGGCGTCGCGCGGACCGGTCAGGCCGCGCGGGAACGTGATGGCGCACCCGTTGCCCTGCTTGGCCAGCTTGTCGATGGGCGGACCACCGGGGTAGGGCAGGTCCAGCAGCCGGGCCACCTTGTCGTAGGCCTCGCCCGCCGCGTCGTCCACGGTCGAGCCGATCTCGGTGATCCGCTCGGCCAGGCCCTCCACCAGCAGCAGCTGCGAGTGGCCGCCGGAGACCAGCAGGGCAAGGCAGCGCTTCGGCAGCGGCCCGTGCTCCAGGGTGTCCGCGGCGACGTGGCCCGCCAGGTGGTTCACGCCCAGCAGCGGCTTGTCCAGCGCCGCCGCGTACGCCTTGGCCGCCGAGACGCCCACCAGCAGCGCCCCGGCCAGGCCGGGCCCCGCGGTGACCGCGATGGAGTGGATATCGGACAGCTCGACGTCGGCCTTCTCCAGCGCCCGGCGCATGGTGGGCACCATCGCCTCCAGGTGGGCGCGGCTGGCCACCTCCGGCACGACGCCGCCGAAGCGGGCGTGCTCCTCGACGCTGGAGGCGACCTCGTCGGCCAGCAGCTCCAG
>NZ_BMRG01000005.1:237660-275187 GCF_014648515.1 Saccharothrix coeruleofusca | reverse complement strand
CGCGCCGTCCGGACCGAGCCGGACGATGCCGACGCCGGTCTCGTCGCAGCTGCTCTCGATCCCGAGGATGAGCCGGTCAGTCACGGTTCGCGGGCCTTCCCATCGTGTACGCGTCGGCGCCCGACGGCTGGTAGTAGCGGCGGCGCAGGCCCAGGTGCTCGAAGCCGTGCGCCAGGTACAGGGCGATGGCCGGGGCGTTGTCCGTGCGGACTTCCAGGAACACCGGCACGCCGTGCTCGTCGGCCCTGGCCAGCAGGGTGCGCAGCAGCAGCTTGCCCACGCCGAGGCCCTGGTGCTGCTTGTCCACGGCGATGGTGTGCACGCTGGCCTCGAACGTGGTCAGCGCCAGCCCCGCGTAGCCGATCAGGTGGCCGTCGAGGTGGGCGCCGACGTAGAAGTGGCCGCTGTCCAGCTCGCCGCGGAAGGCGTTCTCGCTCCACGGGTCGTCGCCGGGGAACAGCTCCCGCTCGATCTCGACGCACCGCGGCACGTCCTCGTGCCGCAGCGGCGCGATGGTGACCGTGCCCGCGCTCACCCCTTGGTCACCCTCTTGCGCCCGACCGGCTCCACCGCGTCGGGCCTGCGCAGGTACAGCGGGGTCAGCGCGGCCGGGCGGGCGCCCGCCAGCAGCTCCTCGGCCGCCGCGGCGACCAGGGACACCGGCGAGGGGTAGCGGGCCTCGACCACCGGCAGCCCCAGCACCTCGGCGTAGATCTCCGCGCCCTCGCCCGCCGCCGAGGCCACGGCGGGCAGCTTCGCGGCCAGGTCGGCGGGCCGGTCCACGTGCGGGCCGTCGGTGCGCCTGCCCGCCGCGTCGTAGGCGGCCCAGTAGACCTCGCGGCGGCGCGCGTCGGTGGCCACCAGCAGTGGCTTGCCGGTGCGCGCGTCCAGGGCGATCGCGTCGGGGGTGGGCACCGGGTAGACCGGCCGGTTGAGCGCCTGCCCCAGCGCGGCGGCGGTGACCAGGCCGACCCGCAGCCCGGTGAACGGGCCGGGCCCCGAGCCGCACACGACGGCGTCCAGGTCGGCCAGCCGCTTGCCCGCCCGCGCCAGCGCCTCCTGGACGTGCGGGGTCAGCAGCTCGCCGTGGGCCTTGGCGTTGACCGTCACCCGCTCGGCGAGCAGGCGGGGCGGCGAACCGGGCGTCAGGTCCACGACACCGGCCGTCACGGCGGGGGTGGCGGTGTCCACTGCGAGCACGAGCACAACGGACAAGGGTACGGCGTCGGCCAACTCGCCCTGGACTTGACGTCCACGTCAACGTGGAGGATCGGCGTCGTGCGCATCGGAGAACTGGCCCAGCGCTGTGGCACGACCACCAGGGCGCTGCGCTACTACGAGTCCCTCGGGCTGCTGACCGCGCGGCGCTCCGCCAACGGCCAGCGCGAGTACGACGAGTCCGACCTGCGGCTGGTGGCGCAGATCCGCTCGCTGACCGACATCGGGTTCGCGCTGGAGGACACCCGCCCGTTCGTGGAGTGCCTGCGGACCGGGCACGCCAGCGGGGACGCCTGCCCGGCGTCGGTGGCGGTCTACCGGCGCAAGCTCGCCGAGCTGGAGGAGTTCATCGGGCGGCTCACGGCCGCCCGCGACCGGGTGCGCGCGCAGCTGGACGACGCCGAGCGGAGGAGCAGGCCGTGCAAACGCTGACCGATGAGACGTTCGCCGAAGTGGTGGGCGCGGGGCCCGCCGTGCTGGTGGAGTTCCGCGCCGACTGGTGCGGCCCGTGCCGGATGGTCGAGCCGGTGCTCGCCGAGCTGGACCGGGAGCTGCCCCAGCTCACCGTGGTCAAGGTCGACACCGACGCCTCGCCGGGGACCGCGCGGGACCAGCGGATCATGTCCGTGCCCACCCTCCAGCTCTACCGGGGCGGCGAGCTGGTCGCGCAGCTGGTGGGGGCCCGGCCGAGGACCCAGCTGATGGCGTGGCTCGAACCGCACTTGTGACGTGCGCGACCGTGCGGTCGGACACAGCGTCGGACACAGTGAGGTCATGCTGCTGCCCGCGCTGGCTTCCCCGTCCGACCGCACGGCCCTGCGCTTCCCCGACCGGGAACTGACCTACCGGGAGCTGGCCGACGAGGCCCGCGCGGTCGCGCACGGCCTGGTCGGCAGGCGGCGGGTCGCGGTGTGGGCCCGGCCGGACGCCCGGACCTGCGTCGCGGTGGCCGGCGCGCTGCTGGCGGGCGCGGCCGTGGTGCCGCTCAACCCCCGGATCGGCGAGCGCGAGCTGGCGCACATCCTCTCCGACAGCGCCCCCGACCTGGTGATCGACGACGAGCTGCCCGCCGGTGAGCCGGTGGAGCTGCCCGAGCCCGACGGCGAGGCCCCCGCCCTGGTCGTCTACACCTCCGGCACGACCGGGCCGCCCAAGGGCGTGGTGCTGCCGCGCCGCGCGCTGGCGTCCAACCTGGACGCGCTGGCCGCCGCGTGGGAGTGGACCGCCGACGACGTGGTGGTCCACGGGCTGCCGCTGTTCCACGTGCACGGCCTGGTCGTCGGCGTGCTGGGGCCGCTGCGCCGCGGCGGGACCGTGCGCCACCTCGGCTCGTTCAGCGTCGCCGCGGCGGCCGAGGCGCTGGACGAGGGCGGGACGGTGGTGTTCGGCGTGCCGACCATGTACCACCGGATCGCCGCCGCGCCCGAGCACGCCGCGGCGTTCGGCCGCGCCCGGCTGCTGGTGTCCGGGTCGGCGGCGCTGCCCGCGACCGTGCACGAGCGCATCGAGCGGCTCACCGGGCAGCGCGTGGTGGAGCGCTACGGCATGACCGAGACGCTGATGAACACCAGCGTGCGCGCCTCCGGCGACCGCCGCCCCGGCACGGTCGGGCTCCCGCTGGACGGGGTCGAGGTGCGGGTGGTGGCCGAGCCTGGCGAGATCGGCGAGGTCGAGGTGCGCGGGCCGAACCTGTTCCTGGAGTACCTCAACCGGCCCGACGCGACGCGGGAGGCGTTCCGCGACGGCTGGTTCCGCACCGGTGACCTGGCCGTGCTCGAACCCGACGGCTACCTGCGCATCGTCGGTCGCCGCGCCACCGACCTGATCAAGAGCGGCGGCTACAAGATCGGCGCGGGCGAGATCGAGAACGCGCTGCTGGAGCACCCGGCGGTGGCCGAGGTGGCGGTGGTGGGCGAGCCGGACGACGACCTCGGCGAGCGGATCGTGGCGTGGGTGGTGCCCTCGGGCGAGCCCGCGCCCGAAGGTGAGCTCAGCGACCACGTGGCCCGCCTGCTCGCCCCGCACAAGCGGCCCCGCGTCGTGCGGTACGTGGAGGCGCTGCCGCGCAACGAGATGGGCAAGGTGCTCAAGCGGGAACTGCGGTGAACCCGCTGGGCTGGCCCGGCTACGAGGCGCGGCTCGCGCGGGCGCGCGAGCGCACCGGTGGCCCGGAGTCGGTGTCCTGGCGGCGGGAGCAGCACGCGGTGGTGCTCTCCTTCGACTTCCGGTTCCTCGGCGGCTCGGTCGGCACCGCCACCGGCGCGCTCGTCGAGGAGGCGTTCGGCCAGGCCCGCGCGGCCGGGCTGCCGCTGGTGTCGCTGATCGCCACCGGGGGCAGCCGGATGCAGGAGGGGATGCTGTCGCTGCGCCAGCTGCAGCGGGTGGCGCGGCTGTGCGCGGCGCACCGGGCCGCCGGGCTGCCGCACGTGGCGGTGCTGCGCGACCCGACCACCGGCGGGGTGTGGGCGTCGCTGGGCGCGGGCGCGGACGTGGTGCTCGCGCTGCCCGGCGCGCAGGTCGGCTTCGCGGGCAGCCGGGTCCGCCCGGTCGACGACCCGGCCTACACCGCCGAGGGCCAGTTCGCCGCGGGCGCCGTGGACGCGGTCGTGCCGCCGGACGAGCTGGACGCCGTGCTGGCCCGCGTGCTGGACCTGCTCACCCGAGGCGACGCGGTGCCCGCCGAGGTGCCCCGGCCGCTGGGCGCCACCGACCTGCCCGCGACCGGCTGGGACGCGGTGCTGCGGGCCAGGTCCCCGCGACGGCCGCGCGCCGCCGCCTACCTCGACGACTACTTCGACGAGCGGGTCGCGCTCAGCGGCGACCGCGCGGGCGGCGTCGACCCAGGGGTGCTGTGCGGGTTGGGGCGGCGCGGCGGGCGGGCCATCGCCTACGCCGCGCAGACCGGCTCGGCCACCACGCCCGCCGGGTTCCGCACCGCGACCAGGCTGATCCGGCTGGCCGAGCGGTTCGCGCTGCCGGTGCTGACCCTGGTGGACACCCCCGGCGCGGCCAACGACCCGGCCGCCGAGCGCGCGGGCGTCGGCTCGGCCATCGCCGGGCTGTTCGCCGCGGTCGCCGAGGCGCGCGTGCCGATCACCACCCTGGTCATCGGCGAGGGCGGCTCGGGCGGGGCGCTCGCGCTGTCCGCGCCCGAGCACACCTGGATCGCGCCCGACGCCTACTTCTCCGTCATCGCCCCGGAACCGGCCGCCGCGATCCTCAAGCGCGACGACGTGCGCGCGCTCGCCGAGGACCTCAAGCTGCGCCCGCAGGACCTGGTCGAGCTGGGCGTGGTGCGGGGGATCGCCGGAGACAGCTCAGCGCCGGATTCAGCGCCGGATTCAGCGCGGTAGCTCGCGCTCGGCCCACGCGCCGTGCGGCACCAGGTGCGCCACCCGCACGTCGTCGTCCTGCCGCTCCAGCCGGATCAGCAGGTGGTCCTCGGACAGCCGCTCGGCCACGCCCTCGCCCCACTCGACCGCGACCACCGCGTCCACCAGGTCGGTGTCCAGGTCCAGGTCGTCCAGCTCGTCGAGGTGCCCGCCCAGCCGGTAGGCGTCGACGTGCACCAGCGGCACGCCCCGCCCGCCCGGCGCGGGCTCGTGCACCCGCGCGATGACGAACGTCGGCGAGCTGACCCGACCGGTCACCCCCAGGCCCTCGGCCAGGCCGCGCACCAGCGCCGTCTTGCCCGCGCCCAGCGGCCCGGCCAGCAGCAGCAGGTCACCGCCCCGCACCAGTTCGCCCAGCCTGCGCCCGAACCCCTCGGTGTCCGCCACCGTGGGCAGCTTCACGCTCGTCGATACCACCGCCGCCTGCCTCCGCCTCGTTCGGCGGCACTGCGCCGAATCAGACCGATCACGTGCCCGGTCACCACCTCGGGCCGCTCCATCATCACCATGTGGCCCGCGCCGGGCACGCGGACCAGCTCGCCGTGCGGCATCTCCTCGGCCATCCGCTCGGCGTGCGAGAAGGGCGTCAGCTTGTCCGCGTCGCCGCTGATCACCAGCACCTCGCAGTGCTTGAGCCCGGCCAGCGCCTTGTACCGGTCGTGGGTGCCCAGGGTCTCCAGGAACTCGGTCAGCGCCCGCACCGTGACGCCGCCGATCATCCGGTCCATCAGGTCCACCAGCGAGGTGCTGACCGCGCGGTCGCCGAAGGCCAGCAGCCGGATGCCGCTCCAGGTCAGCGTGCCCGCGCGGCGGCGCACCCACTCCACCACGCCCGGCTGGAACCCGGCCAGCCTGCCAACGCCCATGGTCACCGGGTTGTACCGGGACAGCACCGACCTGGGCAGGCCCGCGCCGCCGACCGCGCCCGCCGCGGTGCCCACCAGCGCCACGCCGCGCACCCGCTGGGCGAACAGCTCCGGCCGCTGCTCGGCCAGCGCCATGATCGTCATGCCGCCCATGGAGTGCCCGACCAGCACCAGCGGCCCCTCCGGGGCCATCGCGCGCAGCACCGCGTCCAGGTCCTTCGCGCACTGCTCGATGGTGCTGGACTCGGCGGCCGAGCGGCCGGAGCGGCCGTGGCTGCGCTGGTCGTAGAGCACCTGGCGGACCCTCGGCCCGGTGAGCTCGGCCAGGTCGCGGCGCTGGAAGTGCCAGCAGCGGCGGTCCAGCGCGAACCCGTGCACCAGCACCACGGTCAGCTCCGGCGCGCCGCCGTCGGCCGGGTCGACCTCCTCCACCGACAGCGGCACGCCGTCGTCGGCGGCCACCGTCGACTCGCGGTCGGGCACCAGCCTGCCCAGCGGCTCGTCGGCCAGCGGGTCGATCTCCCGCCGGTCGTGGGAGACCTTCTTGTGGTTGGCGGCCACGCCGACCGCGACGCCCGTGGCGGCGGCCCCCAGCACGCCGCCGACCACGCCGACGGCCTTCCACAGCGTCTTCACCGGTAGGTCCTGGTCACCCTCGGCCGGTACATCCCGGTGACGATCTCGTAGTCGATGGTGCCGGTGGTGTCGGCCCACTCGCGGGCGGTGGGGGCGCCGTGCGCGCCGTCGCCGAACAGCACGACCTCCGCGCCCTCGGCCACCGCGTCGTCACCGCAGTCCACCACCACCTGGTCCATGCAGACCCGGCCGACCACGGGGCGCCGCGCGCCCGCCAGCCACACGTGCATCCGGTTGGACAGCGCGCGCGGCACGCCGTCGGCGTAGCCGACCGGGACCAGCGCCAGCGTGGTGTCGGCCTTGGCGGTCCAGGTGTGCCCGTAGGACACCGACGTGCCCGCGCGCACCCGCTTGGTCAGCACCACCGACGAGCGGAACGTCATCACCGGGCGCAGGTCGTGCTCGACCGGCACCGGGTTGAGCCCGTAGAGGGCGATGCCCGGCCGGACCAGGTCGAAGTGCAGGTCGGGGCGGGTGAGCAGGGCCGCCGAGTTGGCGATGTGCCTGCGCGGCGACAGCCCGGCGGCCACCGCGGCGGCGTGCGCCTCAGCGAACCGGGCGGCCTGCGCGTCGGTGGCCGGGTGGCCCGGTTCGTCGGCGCACGCCAGGTGCGACCACACCGCGCGCACCTCGACCTCGGGCGTGCTCGCGGCGCGCTCGACCAGCGCGGGCCAGTCCTCGGGCGGGCAGCCGTTGCGGGACAGCCCGGTGTCGATCTTCAGGTGCACGGCCGCGCGCCTGCCGGTGCGCCGCGCCGCGTCCACCACCTCGTCCAGGGCGCGCGAGCAGGCCACCGACAGGTCCACCCCCGCCTCCAGCCCTGGGGCGAAGTCGGTGCCCGGCGGGTCCAGCCAGGCCAGCACCGGCGCGGTCACGCCCGCCGCGCGCAGCGCCAGCGCCTCGGCCAGCGAGCAGGAGCCCAGCCACGACGCGCCCGCCTCCAGCGCCGCCCTGGCCACCTCCACCGCGCCGTGCCCGTAGCCGTCGGCCTTGACCACGGCCATCACCGCCGCGCCCGGCGCGAGGGCGGCCAGGTAGGCGGTGTTGTGCCGGAGGTTGTCGAGGTCGATCACGACCTCAGCGCGAGGAGCAGCCATAACGCCCCCATGGTGGCACAGCGGGGATCACCCGGACCGCAGTGCCCGGATGGCGTCCGGCACGGCCGCCAGCAGCGCCGAAGCCGGGATGGGCGCGCCGCCGGAGGCCCGCTCGGCGGCCACCGCGTGCAGCCGGGCCGCGCACCCGGCCGCCAGCACCGGGTCCAGCCGCGCCGCCAGCAGCGCGCCGATCAGCCCGGACAGCACGTCGCCCGAGCCCGCGGTGGCCGCCCACGAGCCCGACGCCCGGTTGACCAGCACCCGGCCGTCCGGCCCGGCGACGACCGTGACGTGGCCCTTGAGCAGCACCACGGCGCGGAACTTCTCCGCCGCCCGCCGCGCCGCCGCCACCCGGTCGTGGCCGACCTCGCCCGCCAGCCGCTCGTACTCCCGGTCGTGCGGGGTCAGCACCACCGGGGTGTCCGGGTCGCGCGCGTCCCACAGGTCCGGGTTGTTGGCCAGCATGGTGATCGCGTCCGCGTCCAGGCACACCGGCACGCCCGCCTCCAGCACGGTGCGCAGCACCGCCTCCGCGCTCAGGCCGGTGCCCAGGCCCGGACCCGCCACCCACGACTGCACCCGGCCCGCGTCGGTGATCGAGCCGGTGCAGATCGCCTCCGGCCAGCGCGCCCGCACCCCGTCGGCCGCCGCGCCCGCGTAGCGCACCATGCCCGAGGTGGCCAGCAGCGCGGCCCCGGTGGCCAGCACCGCCGCGCCGGGGTAGGTCGCCGAACCGGCGGCGACCCCGGTCACGCCCTGGGTGTACTTGTCGTCCTGCGGGCCGGGCACCGGCCAGTGCGCGCCGACCTCCGCGTCGTCCAGCTCGGCCAGGTCCGGGCCCGCCAGCTCCGGGCCCAGCCCGATGTCCACCAGCCGCACCTCGCCGCAGTCGGCCAGCGCGTGCACCGGCTTGAGGCAGCCGAAGGTCACCGTCATCGCGGCGCGCACCGCCGGGCCGGTGATCGCGCCGGTGTCCGGGTCGATGCCGCTGGGCAGGTCCACCGCCAGCACCGGCGCGTCCAGGTGCGCCACGTGCTCGGCGGCGTCGGGCCGCAGCGGGCCGCGCGCGGACAGCCCGACGATGCCGTCCACCACCAGGTCGACCTCGCCCAGCCGGTCCACCACCCGGCCGCCGACCCGGCGGAACGCGGCCAGCCCCTCGGCGTGCGCCTTCTCCGGGGCGAGCAGCACCGCCCGGACCGCGACGCCGCGCCTGCGCAGGTAGTACCCCGCCCACAGCGCGTCGCCGCCGTTGTTGCCCGCGCCCACCAGCAGCCCCACCCGGCGCTTGCCGCCCAGCAGCTCCAGCGCCGCGGTGGCCACGCCGAACGCCGCCCGCCGCATCAGCGACCCGGCGGGCACGCGGGCCATCACCCGCTCCTCGGCCGCCCTGACCCGTGCCGTCGTCCACAGACCCCGCATGGGGATCAAGCCTGCCCTACTCGACGGTGACGGACTTGGCCAGGTTGCGCGGCTTGTCCACGTCGTAGCCGCGGCTGCGGGCGATCTCCGCCGCCAGCACCTGCAGCGGCACCGTGGAGATCAGCGGCTGCAGCAGCGTGGACACCGCGGGCACCTCGATGAGGTGGTCGGCGAACGGCCGCACCGTCTCGTCGCCCTCCTCGGCGATGACGATGGTCCGCGCGCCGCGCGCCTGGATCTCGCTGATGTTGGAGACCAGCTTGGAGTGCAGCACCGCGCGGCCCTTCGGCGAGGGCATCACCACCACGACCGGCAGGCCCTGCTCGATCAGCGCGATCGGACCGTGCTTGAGCTCGCCCGCCGCGAAGCCCTCGGCGTGCATGTACGCCAGCTCCTTGAGCTTGAGCGCGCCCTCCAGTGCCACCGGGTAGCCCACGTGGCGGCCCAGGAACAGCACCGCCTTGGAGTCGGCCAGCTCGCGGCCCAGCGCGCGCACCTGCTCCACCGTGGCCAGCACCCGCTCGACGGCGGCGGGCATGGCCTCCAGCTCCTGGAACTCGCGCGCCACCTCGTCGGGGTACTTGGTGCCGCGCGCCTGCGCCAGCGCCAGGCCCACCAGGTAGTTGGCCGCGATCTGGGCCAGGAACGCCTTGGTCGAGGCCACGCCGATCTCCGGGCCCGCGTGGGTGTAGAGCACCGCGTCGGACTCGCGCGGGATCTGCGCGCCGTTGGTGTTGCACACCGCCAGCACGCGCGCCTTCTGCGCCCGCGCGTGCCGCACCGCCTCCAGCGTGTCGGCGGTCTCCCCGGACTGGGACACCGCCACCACCAGGGTGTCGCGGTCCAGCACCGGGTCGCGGTAGCGGAACTCGCTGGCCAGCTCCACCTCGACGGGCAGCCGCGTCCAGTGCTCGATGGCGTACTTGGCGACCAGGCCGGAGTGGTAGGCCGAGCCGCAGGCCACCACGAACACCTTGTCCACGTCGCGCAGGTCCTGGTCGGACAGCCGCTGCTCGTCCAGCACCACCCGGCCGTCGCGGAAGTGCCCGCGCAGCGTGTTGGCCAGCGCCTCGGGCTGCTCCTCGATCTCCTTGAGCATGAAGTACTCGTGGCCGCCCTTCTCGGCGGCCGACAGGTCCCAGTTGACCGTGAACGGCTTGGCGGCGGCGTCCGCGCCGTCGAAGTCGGTGACCCGGTAGCCGTCCCTGGTGATCACCACCACCTGGTCCTGGCCCAGCTCGACGGCCTCGCGGGTGTGCTCGATGAACGCCGCCACGTCCGAGGCCACGAACGTCTCGCCGTCGCCGACGCCGACCACCAGCGGCGAGGAGCGGCGCGCGGCCACCACCAGGTCGGGCTGGTCGGCGTGGGTCACCACGAGGGTGAACGCGCCCTCCAGGCGGCGCACCACGGCGCGCACGCTGGCCGCCAGGTCGCCGCTGGTCTCCCCCTCGGCGTAGGCCATGGCGATCAGGTGCGCGGTGGTCTCGGTGTCGGTGTCGCTGGACATCTCCACGCCCAGCGCCTCCAGCTCGGCGCGCAGCGCGGCGAAGTTCTCGATGATCCCGTTGTGCACCACGGCGACGCGGCCGGTGGCGTCGCGGTGCGGGTGGGAGTTGCGGTCGACCGGGGCGCCGTGCGTGGCCCACCGGGTGTGGCCCATGCCCGCCGTTCCCGCGAAGGACTCGCGGCCGACCTGGTCCAGCAGCTCCTCCAGGTTGGCCAGCCTGCCCGCCTTGCGCTCGACGGCCAGGCCGCCCGCGCCGTCGAGCACCGCGACGCCCGCCGAGTCGTACCCCCGGTACTCCAGCCGCCGCAGCCCGTTCAGGACGACGTCCAGCGCCGGGCGGTGGCCCACGTATCCCACGATTCCGCACACGGGGCACAGCGTAACCAGACCAGGGCGGTGCTTCGACCGCACGTTTGCGCTGGTCACACCCCACTTTGGTGTAGACCAATCGAGGTGTGCGGCGGGAGTGCGCGATCGACTACCGTTGCCCCGGTGAGCGGCATCCCGGCGAAGCAGGTGCTCGACCAGCTCAGCAGGCCCGGCGGGCACCAGGTCCTGCGCGGCGACCTGGCCCTGGTGGGCCTGCCCGGCCTCGTCTACACCCCCGCCTCCGGACTCGGCCTGCCCGCCGTGGTGTTCGGCCACGGCTGGCTGCAGCCGGTGACCCGCTACCGGGCGCTGCTGCGCCACCTGGCCTCGTGGGGCATCGTCGCGGCGGCGCCGGGCACCCAGCGCGGACCGCTGATGTCCGCGCGGCTGCTCGCGGGCAACCTGCGCACCACGCTGGACGTGTGCACCGGCGTGCGACTGGGCGACGGCGGCATCAGCGTCGACCCCGAGCGGCTGGCGGTCGCGGGCCACTCCATGGGCGGCGGCGCGGCGGTGCTGGCCGCCGCCGAGGACGAGCGGGTGCGCGCGGTGGTCACGCTGGCCGCGACCGAGACCCGCCCGTCCGCACTGGACGCCGCCCGCCGGGTGACCGTCCCCGGCCTGCACCTGGCGGCGGGCGAGGACCGCATCGCCCCGCCGGTCGGGCACGCGGAGGCCATCGCCGAGGCGTGGCAGGGGCCGGTGCAGCTGCGGTCCCTGCCCAAGGCGTCCCACCTGGGCTTCGCCGAGGGCAGGCACTGGAGCGAGCTGCTGCTCGACGGCAAGGGCGAGCGGGACGCGCAGCGGCTGGCCCGCGGCCTGGTGACCGCCTTCCTGCTGCGCGTCCTCAAGGGCGAGCGGCAGTGGGACTCGCTGCTGGACAGCGACGTCAAGGGCGCCGCGCTGACCTACCGGCGCGCGGCGCTGGCCCGCTCCGGCGGGATCAGCGAGGTCTGATCCCGCCGGAGCGCCGATCAGGTCAGCCAGCTCTGGGTGCCGAAGTCCTCGTCGTCGTCCACCGGCGCGGGACGCCGCGGCGCGGGCCGGGCGGGCGGCGGCGCGTAGACCGGGGTCGGCGCGGCGGCGGGCGGCGGGGGCGCGTCGTCCTCCTCCGGCCCGAACGCCAGCTCGCCCGAGCTCTGCGGGCGCTCCCACTGCGGCCGCTGCGGCTTCTCCGCCTCCGCCACCAACCGCTGCGACTTCTCCCGCATCCGCGCGCGCTCGGCCGCGAAGCGCTCCTCGCGCTCGCGCGCCTCGGCGGCCAACCGCTCCCGGCTCGCCTGCAGGGTGCCCGCGACCTCGGCGTTGGCCCGCCGGGCGGCGGCGACCCGCTCGTCGAACGCCGCCTGGACCCTCGGGTCGACCTCGATGACGCTCACGGCTACCGGCTCCCCTCATCGCCCAGCACGCCCTGCACCCGGCTCAGGCTCAGGTCGTCGTCGAACAGCGAACCGGTGGTGCGCCACTGGCTCGGGCTGCGCTCGGTGTCCCCGCCCTGCTGCTGACCGCCGCCCGCCATGCCACCGGCCATGCCACCGCCCATCATCCCGCCGCCCATCATGCCGCCGCCTGCGGGCGAACCACCGGAGTGCGCGCCGTCCTGCATGGACGGCAGGGTCGCGGAGCCGGGCTGGCCCGCCTGCGAGGCGTTGGTGTCGGCCAGGCTCTGGTCGGCCGAGGCCGAGCCGGGGCTGCTCCACGGGCTGTCGCCCGCCCCGCTGTCCGGCTTGCCGCCGAGCACCGAGTCGGCCCCGTCGAAGCCGCCGCCACCGCCGCCGAACAGCGACGCGCCCGACGTGCTGGTGGTGCCCCCGGTGGACGAGGCCGCGAACGCCGAGTCGACCGGGGGCTGACCGAACTGCGGCTGACCGAACTGCGGCTGACCGAACTGGGCCGGGCCGAACTGCTGCTGCGCGAACTGCTGCTGGCCGAACTGCGGCTGCTCGACGCCGAACGCGGGCGTGGGTGCCGCGGCGGCGGGCGCGGTGAAGCCCGCCGGGGGCTCCGGCCGGAACCCGCTGGTGTCCGCGGCGGGCATCGTCGTCACGGGCGGCTCGGGCTGGAAAACGCCGGAATCCGGCGCGGGCATCGTCGTCACGGGCTGCTCCGGCTGGAACACACCGGAATCCGGCGCGGGCATCGTGGTGAAGGACGGCTCGGCCGCGGCGGGCCGCGACACCGCGTCGTCCATGCCGGGGATGCTCGGCGTGCGGTCCGCCTCGTCCTCGCCGAAGGCCACGCCGTACTCCTCGGGCGTGCCGTCCCCGTTGTCCACCGACAGGGTGATCTCACCGGTGAGCGGGTCGACCTGGGCGGTGATGGCCAGCCCGTCCGCCTCGATCAGCGCCTTGCCGTCCTCACCCGCCTGGATCGGGATCGCGCCACCCGCCGCCGGGGCGGCGCCGGCACCGGGTGCGGCACCGGAGCCGGGTGCGGCGCCGGCCGTCGCGGGGGCCGCGCCCGCCAGCGCGCCCGCCAGCGCTGCCCCGCCGCCGTTCTGACCCACCAGGGCGTTGTAGGCGTCGGGGTTCTTGCTGAAGTCGACGTCGTAGGTCTTCGGCTCGCCGGTCGGGGTGTCCACGGTGATCTGGACGTGCCCGTTGGCGTCCGGCTCGGTGACCTGGATCTCGTTCTCGCCGCTGCGGATGGTGACGACCTCGGGCTGCTCCTCGCCCTTGAGCCCGTCCGGCTTGGTCTGGTCGTCGGGCTTGCCGTCACCGTCGAGGTCGTCGGGCTTGCCGTCGCCGTCGGTGTCGCCGGGCACGTCGGGCTTGCCGTCGCCGTCCTTGTCCAGCGGGTTCTCCGGCTTGGGGATCTCCGGCGCGCCGCCGCCCCCACCCGGAGTGCCGCCACCGCCGCCGGGCGTGCCGCCGCCACCGCCGGGCTGGTCACCACCGCCACCGGGCGGCTGCTTGGCCTTCTCCCGGCCGCCCTGCTCGCCGGTGAACGGCGGCGGGTCGCCGACCTGGCCGAAGGGCTTGTCCTTGAGCTGCCCGTCCAACTGGCCGAACATCGTGTCGTAGGTGCTCTGCACACCGGTCTGCACGGCCTGGCAGTACCCGTCGAAGGCCTGCTTCTTGCTGTCGAACTCCTGGCACAGGACCTGCAGCTTCTGCTTGGCCTCCTCCATCAGGCGCTGGCGGACCTCCTTGGCGTGGTCGGCCCACCCCATGAAGTTGCCGATCAGACCGCCCACCGGGCCGCCCACCACGATGCCGATCGCACCGCCCACCAGCATGTCCGGGATGCCGGAGAACCAGTCGCCGAGGCTGAAGTCGCTCTGGTTGATGTCCCCGCGCGCCATCCGGATCTGCTTCTTGGCCTCGTCCACCGACAGGCCGCCGCACTGCTCGGAGTACAGGTCGTGGACGTGCTGGGCGAACTCCTTGACCTGCTGCTGGATGGTGCTCGCGCCCGCGGTGATGGTGCCGGGCGCGCCCTTCGCGTCCTGGATGAAGGCGCCCGCGGTGTTGAGGAACTTGCCGTTGTACTGGTTGGCCGCCTGCGCCGCCTCGCCCTCCCAGGCGCCCAGCGCGTTCCACGCGGTGCCCAGGCCGTTCTCGTGGTTGTCCAGCTCGGCGACCAGCTTGTTGATCTTATCGGCGTCCTCGCGGAACTTGCCGAGGTCGATCTCGCGGACCTCGTCGTAGTTCTTGTAGATCTCGCCGTTGAGGTCGGGCGCGCGGCCGCCGTGGCCCGCCAGCGGCGCCGCCTCCTGGTAGATCGGGATGAACTTCTCGAAGAAGCGCAGTCCGGGAGAACCGGCGTCGAGCAGCTCGTCGGAGGTGCGGAAGTCGCCGGTCTCGTTGAGCACCTTCTGGGTGCTGCCGAGCTCGCGCTCCTCCTTGGCCTTGTTCACCAGCTTGTCGGCGGTCTCGCCCTCCATCGTCCAGGCGCCGTGCCGCACCTCCTGGCCGACGTTGAAGGCCACGCTCGCGCCACCGGTGACGGGAGCCAGCAGCGCGCCGCCCGCGTGCTGCCAGAAACCGGGGTCGTTGGGGACGTCGACGCCGTTGGCCTCCGCGTAGCGGCGCACGTCCTCCTCGCTGCCACCCGCCCCCGCCAGCGCGCGGACCAGCTCCTTCTTGGTGTCCGCGGTGACGTTGGGGTCGTCGAGGAGCTGCTTGATCTCGTTCTGGTCGGCCACGCCCGTCACCCCTTGAACTGGTCGGCGGTGGCGGCTTCGTTGCTCTCGTACGACTTGGCGACGTCGTTGAGCCGCAGGGCCACGTTGCCGGTCTCACGGCCGAAGGTCTCCACGCTCGCCTGCAGGCGGTCGAAGTAGACCTTGTACTTGGTCTCGGTGCCCCGGAACTTGCGCCCGACCTGGCCCGCGCCCACCGCGGGGGTCACGGTGCTCTTCAGCCCGGTGATGTCCGCGCTGTGGTCCTCGTACTGCTTGGCCACGTTCTGCAGCTCGCCCGGCCCTACGCCGAAGCCTGCCATCGCCTCCGCCTCCCCTGGTCCCCGTTCCGACGCTCGGCGGCACCCCTGGGTTCCGCCGGACAGGGTGCCGGCTGCGGAAGCCGCGAGTGGGCCGAACGCCGGATCGCGGTGCCTAAGCAAACACCGGATCACCGCACCGAGGAGACCACACCCGCCAGTCGACGCGCGGCCGACTCGGCCAGCTCGTGGGTCGACGCCTCGACCATCACCCGCACGAGTTGCTCGGTGCCGGAGGGGCGCAGCAGCACCCGGCCGGTGTCGCCCAGCTCCGCGCTGACCGCGGCGACCGCCTCGTTGACCGCCTCGGCCCGCGCCACCGCCGCCTTGTCCGCGACCGTGACGTTGACCAGCACCTGCGGCAGCCGCCGCATCACGCCCGCCAGGTCGGCCAGGGACCGGCCGGTCTCGGCCATCCGCGCCATCAGCCGCAGCGCGGTCAGCAGGCCGTCGCCGGTGGTGGCGTGCGCGGGCAGCACCACGTGCCCGGACTGCTCGCCGCCCAGCGAGTACCCGCCCGCGCGCAGCTCCTCCAGCACGTACCGGTCACCCACCGCGGTCGTGCGCAGGGCGATGCCCGCCTCGCGCATGGCCAGGTGCAGGCCGAGGTTGCTCATCACGGTGGCGACCAGGGTGTCCTCGACCAGCTCGCCGGACTCCTTCATGGCCAGCGCCAGCACCGCCATGATCTGGTCGCCGTCAACGTCGTTGCCCCTAGCGTCCACCGCCAGGCAGCGGTCCGCGTCGCCGTCGTGCGCGATGCCCAGGTCGGCGCCGTGGGCCAGCACGCCCGCGCGCACCTGGTCGAGGTGGGTCGAGCCGCAGCCGTCGTTGATGTTGAGCCCGTCCGGCGCGGTGTGCAGCTCGACCACCTCGGCGCCCGCGCGCCGGTAGGCGTCCGGCGCGGCCACCGAGGCGGCGCCGTTGGCGCAGTCCACCACGACCTTGATGCCGTCCAGCCGGTGCGGCGTGATCTTGAGCAGGTGGTCGACGTAGCGGGCCTCCGCGTCCGCGACGTCGCGGACGCGGCCGATCGCCGCGCCGGTGGGGCGGTGCGCGGGGGCGGCCAGCTTCTGCTCGATCTCGTCCTCGACCGCGTCGGGCAGCTTGTGCCCGCCCGCGGCGAACAGCTTCACGCCGTTGTCGGGCATCGGGTTGTGCGAGGCGGAGATCATCACGCCCACGTCCGCGCCCAGCGCGCCCACCAGGTGCGCCACCGCGGGAGTGGGCAGCACGCCGACGCGCAGCACGTCCGCGCCCGCCGAGGCCAACCCGGCCACCACGGCGGCCTCCAGCATCTCGCCGCTGGCCCTCGGGTCCCGGCCGACCACCGCGACCGGGCGGTGCGAGCGGTCGTGCTCGGCGAGCACCCGCGCCGCCGAGGCGGCCACCGACAGGGCGAGTTCCGGGGTCAGGTCGGCGTTCGCGAGACCGCGCACGCCGTCGGTGCCGAACAGCCGGGCCATGATGTGGGCGCCTCCGTGGTCAACCGGGTGATCGATCGCACAATGCACTGCGGGAGCAGCAGTTCGCGTTGAACTGCTGCTCCCGCAGGGTGTTGCTCGCTGGACCGGGTGAGGGTCAGCGCTTGCTGTACTGAGGCGCCTTGCGGGCCTTCTTCAGACCGTACTTCTTCCGCTCCTTGACCCTGGGGTCGCGGGTGAGGAAGCCGGCCTTCTTCAGCACCGGGCGGTCCTCGGAGTCGACCGCCACCAGCGCGCGGGCGATCGCCAGGCGCAGCGCACCGGCCTGGCCGGTGGTGCCGCCGCCGCGCAGGTTGGCCACGACGTCGAAGGTCTCGGGCTTCTCGGTGGTCACCAGGGGCTCGCGGATGAGCTGCTGGTGCACCTTGTTCGGGAAGTACTGCTCCAGCGACTTCCCGTTCAGGGTGAACTTGCCGGTGCCGGGCAGCAGGCGCACCCGGACGATGGCCTCCTTGCGGCGGCCGACGGTCTGCGCCAGGTGGTGGGCGCCGTTCAGCTGGTGCCGCACGACGGGCGCGGCCTCGTCCTGCGCGGCCTCGTCGTCGCCCTCGAAGGTGTCGGCGACGTCGGTCTCGGTGGCCTCCGCCTCGACGGCGTCGAACTCGGCCTCGACGGCCTCAGGGGTGCTCACGGAGTCTTCCTCGGTGTACGGCTCGGTCACTGCGCGACCTTCTTGATCTCGAACGGCTGCGGCTGCTGGGCCGCGTGCGGGTGGTTCGGGCCGGTGTAGACCTTGAGCTTGGCCGCCATGGCCCGGCCGAGGCGGTTCTTGGGCAGCATGCCCTTGATCGCCTTCTCGACCAGCCGGTCCGCACGGGTGTCCAGCACGTCGCCGAAGGACTGCTGGCGCAGGCCGCCGGGGAAGCCGGAGTGCCGGTAGACGAACTCCTGGTCGCGCTTCTTGCCGGTCAGCGCCACCTTGTCCGCGTTGATCACCACGACGAAGTCGCCGGTGTCCACGTGGGGTGCGTAAGTCGGCTTGTGCTTGCCGCGCAGCAGCGTCGCGGCCTGGGTGGCGAGCCGGCCGAGCACCACGTCCTGGGCGTCGATCACGTGCCAGGCGCGGGTCACCTCGCCGGGCTTCGGGCTGTACGTGCGCACGGGTCTACCTCGTCGTCACTTGCGTCTGGGGTCATTGCGGCGGTTGCTCAGGCCGGACCCCAGTGGGCGAAGACCAGAACACTAGGCACGCATGAGCATGCCGAGTACCGCACAACAACGTAGGAAGATACCGGGTCGGTGCCTAGCGGGTCAAAACGGGGCCCGTCAACCGGTGGTGGGACGTACGCGGGCCCCGCGACCGGGGAGGTCGCGGGGCCCGCGAGGGTCACCCGGAAGCGCTGGTCACCAGCGGTTGGTGTTCTTCTGCTCCGCGGCCTGGTAGGCCTCGGTGGCGGCGGCGACGGCCGAGCCGATGGAGGCGAGCACCTGCTGCAGGTCGGCGGCGGAGGTGTCCCACTTGGCCTGGGCCTCCTGGTAGCTGCCGGACGAGGCACCTTCCCACTGGGCCACGACGGGCGCGATGCGGGACTTCAGCTCGTCGAGCTCGGACTGCACCTTGGCGGCGTGGCCGGAGATGTCGCCCGCGGCGCCGCTCAGCTGCGCGAAGTCAACCTTGATCTGGTCGTTCATGGTCTCCCCTTGGAGGTCTGGTCAGAAAGCGGGAATGGACTGGCAGGTGGAGCGGAGAAATGCGGGAAGTGGATTCCCGGTGAATCAGAAGCCGCCCGCGAGACGCCCGGCGATCTTCGACATCTCCTGCGCCTGCTCCTCTTCCTGCTGGATGTAGGTGACGGCGGTCTCGTCCATCTGACCCGCGATGGCCAGCAGCGCCTCGTTCAGCTTGCGGGCGTCCTCGTTGAAGCGCTCGATCAGCTTGTTGAACGAGTCGGCCGCGGTGCCCACCCACACGCCGGCCAGGCCGTCCACAGTGGACCGCAGCTGGCCCAGGATGCCCTGGACGTTGGCGTTGGTGTTGGTGATGTCCTTCGCAGCCTGCTGCAGCTGCGGAGTTCCGGTTGCGTAACCAGCCATGGGTGCGACCCCCTAGGTCGTAGAGATCAGGCGTGCCGTACTGGGTCCGTACGCCTCTTCCGACGCAGACCTTGCCAGACCGGTTCCCCCGTTGTCGCGGACTTCCGCGAAGTAGTTGCGCTAGTAAATGCCCGCGCCGCGACCGCGAACCTCAGTAGAGGATTCGCGCTTGCGAAAAGTCCTCGTCATCGTCGCTGTTGAGGGGTAGTTGCCCCTTTGGGCCAGCCGGTGGACGAGAACCGAGCGGCGCGACCGGATTTGCATTCGCGCGCGTTTGCTCTTGCGATTCCGCGGGCGGCGCGAGCAGTTCCTCGGCGGCGGGCAGCCGCTCCACCGGCAGCCCCCGCGCGGCCCGGAACCCGGCGGCGACGCGCTGGAGGTCCGCCGAGGTGGCCGCGTGCCGCTCCGCGGGCACCCGCCCGCCCCTGGCGCGCTCGGCCAGCTCCCGGTTGCCACCGCGCAGGGCCGCGGCGCGCGCACCGCCCTCGGCGGCGGCGCGACGGCCCCTGGTCACGGCGGCCTCGACATCGGCGCGGAACCGGGCGAAGGCGTCCTGCGTGCCGGTCATCGTCGTCCCCGAAATCAGCTGTTCACGGTCATCGTGCGCACCACCTGGTCGCACGCCGGGCGGACCCGCCCGCTGCCCGCCCCGGTGTACTGGCAGCCGACGCTGACCTGCACGTCCCCCTGGAACAGCACGTACCAGTCGACGGTCGCCGAGTTCACCGCTTCGCGGTAGTGGACGACATTCTTGCCCGCGAAGTCGACCGAGGTGTCGAAATCGGACAGGTTCGCGCCCTTCTGGTAGAGCGCGCGCAACTCCGCCTCCGCGCGGGACCGGTCCTCGGTGGCGTCGTAGGCGAGCTTCTGCTCCTGCACGACGATGAGGTCGTCCCCCGCCGGATCGACGGGGCTCGGCCGCAGCTGCACCTTCCGCGTCGGCGCGTCGCTGCCCGTCTGCTCCCAGTCCTCCGGCGCGGTGAAGCTGTAGTCGTACTGCGCGACCGTCCGGCCCGGCACCGCCGCCGAAGTCCGCGTCGACGTCGCTCGCCCGCCGTCCCGGTCATCCCCCCTGATCAGCGCATAAGCCACCGATCCGCCCACGGCGGCCAGCAGCAGCACGACCACGCCGACCACCACACCGGTGCGCCGCTTGCGCGGCGGCGGGGCGGCCTGCTGCTGCGGCGGTGGGAAGAACGTGGGCGGCGGACGCCCCGGCAGCGGGGCGGGCGGCGTCATCCGCCGGGTGATCCTGCGGGTGTCCCGGTCGTCGATCTTGCGGGTGACCTCGTCCTGGCCGGGCAGCGCGCCTGCGCGCAGCGGATCACCGCCCACCGCCCGCAGCGCGCCGCGGGCCACCACCGTCTCCGGCTGGTCGATGCTGGTCGGCAGCACCCCCACCTGCTCGAGCACCAGCCGCGCCACCAGCGGCACCCGGCTGGTGCCGCCCACCAGGAACACCCCGGCCAGCGCCCGCGGGTCCACCCCGGCCTCCCGCACCGCGGCCGCCACCAGCCCGGCCGCGCGCGTCAGCGGGGCGCTGACCAGCCGCTCCAGGTCGGTGCGGGTCACGTGCGCGTCGGGGAACGGCGGCGGCATCGGCACGTCGGTGTAGGAGTGCCGGGACAGCGTCTCCTTCGCGCCCCGCACGTCCTGCCGCAGCACGCGGCGCTTGCGCCGGTCGGCCAGCTCGCGCCCCTCCACCAGCTGCCGCCACGCCTCCGGGTCCTCACCGGAGACCAGCGAGCCGACGTGCTCCAGCAGCGCCTGGTCGATGTCCGCCCCGCCGAACCCCGGATCGCCCTTGGTGGCCAGCACCCGGAACGTCCCGCCCTGCCGCACCACCACGCTGGCGTCCGCGGTGCCGCCGCCCAGGTCCAGCACGGCCAGCGCGGCACCCTCGGCCAGCGAGCGGGTCGCCGAGTGGAACACCGCCGCGGCCACCGGCTCGGGCAGCAGCCGCACCTCCCGCCCCAGCCCCTGCGCGGCCTGCAGCAGCACGCGGGTGCGCAGCGCGCCCCAGTCCGCCGGGTGGGTCAGCACCAGCAGGTCGACCCGCGCACCACCGGCCACCCGGCGCGCCTCGTCCACCGCGCGGGTGAGCACCGCGCGCACCACGTCCGGCACCGGCAGCACGCTGGTGCCCAGCAGCAGCTCGCCCTCGTCCACCCGGCGCTTGGGGTGCGGCTCGTACCGCGACGGGTCCACCGCGGCCTGCCGCTCGGCCTCCTGCCCGACGAACAGCGTCCCGTCCGCCGCCGCGAACACCGCCGAGGGCATGATCGGCTGACCGTCCACCACGACGACCTGCGGCTCCCGCCCGTGCAGCGAAATCGCGACGCAGGTGCTGGACGTGCCGAAGTCGACCGCGACGTGCAAGCTCATCCGTCATCCCCTCGTCGGCCGGGGTCGCCTGCCCGCATATGCATACCCGATCGCCGCCGCGGCGGAGCGAGGACTCACCAGAGCACCTGCGCGGCTCCGGCCGCCCGCACCTCCGCGAGCAGCGAAAGGGTCTTCTCCTCGTCGACTCGGTAGCCGCCCTCCCGCTGGATGAGCAGCGCGGCTTCCGCGGCACGCCGTGCGGCGGCCACGTCACCACCGACCAGGTGCACCCGCGCCAGCGCCGTCCCCGCCTGGCCCAGCGCGATCCGCGCGCCCATACCCGAGGCCAGATCGACCGCGCGACGTGCCGCCGAGACGTCCTCTTCGCCAGGGACGAGCGCGACGCCGCACAGCGCGCGGATCTCCCCGAGCACGTAGCCGGTGCCTGCTGCGAGCCGCAGTGCGCGACGGAAGCCGTCGGCCGCCGCGTCGCAGCGGCCCGCCAGCCGCTGCGCGCCCGCCAGCGCGTTCAACGCGTCGACCTGGTTCCAGAGGTCCTCACCCTCCTCGGCGAGGGCCAACGCCGCCGATGCGAGTTCCACCGCTTCACCGTGGTCACCGCAATCCGAGGCGATGACCGCGAGGTTCTCCAGGGTGGCGGCCTCTCCTCTGGTGTGCCCGGCGGACCGGAACAACACCAGCGCGCGGTCCTGGTGGTCACGAGCGGAGATGAAGTCGCCCTGAAGCCGAAGGATTCCGCCGATCGTGTTAAGCACAACCGCTTGCCCGATCGGGGATTCGAGCGCGGTCAGCGCCTCCAGCGCCCGGTCGAGCGCCACACGGGCTTCGACCAAGTCGCCCAGCTCGAAGGCGACCGCGCCCAGGTTGGACAGGTTGATGGCCCGCCCTGACTCCGTGTTGACGGCGAACGCGCTGCGGAAGCACTCGGCCGCCTCGGTCAGCTGTCCCCGCTCGCGGTGGGCCAGTCCCAGGCCACCTAGCGCGATCGCCCGCGCCTGCGGCCACCGGTCCAGGTCGGCGTGGTCCAGCGCGGCGCGGTAGTGCCCGATCGCCTCCCCGGTCCGGCTGGCGCAGTACTCGGCGACGGCGAGTACGAGTTCGGCGGCGGCGCACCCGATGGGGTTGGACTCCGCCCGCGCGGCGGCGAGCGCCGCCCGGCCCACCTCGAGCCAGCCGTCCAACCTGCGCCGCGCCCAGAAGTGCCCGCGCAAGCCGAACGCCAGCCGCCAGGCCACGGCGCGCGGGCCGCGGGCAGCGGCATCCGCGATCGCCGACAGCAGGTTGGGGTGCTCGGCGTCGAGCCAGGCCAACGCCGCGTCGCGACTGCCGAACACGCCCGGATCCGCCGGAAAGCCATCCGGTAGCGCTGACGGCATGTGCGGGTACAGGATCGCCGCCGCAGCGAGCACACGAACCAGGTACCCCTCGAACAACCTGGTCCTGGCCTCCTCCGCCTCCTGCGCGTCGAGCAGGTCCTTGGCGTACTCGCGCAGGAGGTCGTGCAGGTGGTGGCGCCCCTGGCCGCCGTGCTCGACCAGGCTCGCCGAGACGAGGCGATCCAACACCCGATCCGCCTCTTCCCGGGAGCAGCCGACCAGATCCGCCACCGCATCGCGGTCGAAGTCCGGCCCTGGCACGACAGCCAGCAGCCGGAACACCCGCTGCGTCGCGTCGTTCAGCGCTCGGCGGGACAGCTCGAACGCCGGGCGCACCGCGGAGCCGGGATCGTCTTCCAGCACCAGGTGCGCCAGCCGGTGGCTGCCCCGCAACGCGTCCAGGTAGGCGTCCGGGCGCGAGTACCCCGCCATGTTCGCGGCGGCGATGCGCAGGGCGAGGGGAAGATAACCGCACAACTCGGCCAACTCCGCCCGCTCCTCCCGCCCGACGCCCGGCAGCAGCACCCTGAGCAGCGCGGCGGAGTCGCCTGCGGGAAGCACTTCGAGCCGCAACGACCGGGCACCGTGGAACGCCGCCAGACTGCGCAGCTCACCACGACTGGTGATCACCACTGCGCAGGTCGCGCTCCCCGGCAGCAGGGGACGCACCTGCGCCGCCGACGCCGCGTTGTCCAGCACCACCAGCAGGCGGCGGTCGGCCACGTGCGAGCGGTACAGAGCGGTCAACTCCTCGCGCTCGGCCGGGAGTCTCTCGGCGGGCACCCCGAGCGCGCGCAGGAACTGGGCCAGCACGCGGTCCGGGTCCAGCGGACCCGCCGAGTCGTACCCCCTCAGGTCGACGAACAACTGGCCGTCGTCGAACCGATGGCGGACGCGATGCGCCCAGCGCACAGCCAACGCGGTCTTGCCGATGCCCGCTACCCCGGTGAGCACCACGATCCCGACCGGCGTTCCGCCGCCCGTCAGCAGCGCGTCCAGCGCATTCAGGTGATCCTGCCTGCCGGAGAACGCCGCCACGTCGAGCGGGAGCTGCTGCGGCACGACAGCGGGCCGCACCGCGACCTCCTCCCGGAGGATGCGCTGGTGCAACTCCCGAAGTTCCGCCGAGGGGTCGACCCCCAGCTCGTCAGCTAGCGTCCGGCTCATCGAGCGGTACGCGGACAGGGCCTCCGCCTGCCTGCCGCAGTGGTAGAGGGCCCGCATCAGCTGGCCCCAGAACCGCTCCCGCAGCGGGTGCTGCCCGGTCAGCCCGCGAAGCTCCGCCACCAGCTCCGCACAGCGCCCGGCGGCCAGGTCCGCTTCGACACGGCGCTCCAGGACGAACAGTCGCTCCTCCAGCAAGGGCACCAATTCCTCGTGCAGCTGGTCCGACCGCACGTCCGGCAGCGGGGCGCCACGCCACAGCGCCAGCGCCTCGGCGAAGCGCTCCTCGGCGGCCAACGCCCGGAAGCGGTGCAAGTCGAGAGCGCCCTCCTCCAGTTCCGCGAGGTAGCCCTCCGGCACCGTGTGGACCACGCGCGCCGCGCCGAGCACTCGGCGTAGGCGGGTGACTACCATATGCAGCGCAGACCGCGAGCGTGCTGGACCACCCCACAACCTCTCCTCGAGTTCTGCTGCGGACACCGGTCGCCCCGCGCGCAGCAACAAGGTGGCCAGCAGTACGCGCACCTTGCCCAAGGGCACCGGGACGAGCACGCCGCCGTGCCATACCCGCAGCGGCCCCAGCACCTCGAACCGGATGCTCACTTGGTCTCCCCGTGGCCTGCGCGCAACCGCACCAGCCGCGTCCTGAGCTCCTCCGCGTACCTGTGCTGGAACCCGTCGGACAGCTCCACCGCCCGCCGCCACGTGGCAGCCGCCGCAGCCGAGTCCCCGCCCGCCTTCTGCGCCTCGGCCAAGTGCTGGAGCACTTCTATTTCCAAGGCTGAGGCACCCTGCTTACGGAAGAGCTCGATGGACTCCTGGAAGTACCTGACCGCCTCGACGTGGTCCCCTCTGACGTGGTGCGCCCAGCCGATGTTGTCCAAGGTGTTGGCCTCACCATATGCATGGCCGATCAGGCGGTTGAGCCGCAGCGCGAGGTGCCCCTCCTCCAGCGCGGCCTCATAATCACCCAACTGGGCGTGGTAGAGGCTGAGCGCGCTCCGCGCACCCGCCACGCCGAGCTGGTGGTCCGCTGCTAAGTAGTGCTCGAGCGACAGCCGCCCGTGCACCAGTGCGTCCTCCGGCCGCCCGCTGATCTCGTGCATCCAGGCCAAGCCGCGGTGCGCGCGACCTAGACCCGCGTGGTCGCCGAGCTTTTCGAACAGCATCAGGCACCGCCTCAACGCGGCGAACGCACCGTCGATGTCCTCTACCCGCTGGCAAGCGTGGCTGAGGTTGTAGACCAGGAGCGCGACCGCCGCTTCGTGACCGGTTCGCGTCGCCGCCGCGATCGCCGAGTCCAACATGGCCAGCCAGTCCCGCCAGCGGCCTCTCCGCTCGAAGACCGTGGTGAGCGTCCAGCACAGCTGCCAGGCGAGCAGATCCCGGCCAGCCTCCACAGCGGCGTCGAACGCGCCCAGCAGCGCTTGATATTCCTGGTCAAACCACTTCCAAGCGGCGTCGGCATCGGCGGGACGCTCCACGACCACGCCCAGTGCGGGTGGCTCGAACGGCACCGGGCACGGATCCCGCTGGGGGTGCACCAGCATGACGGCGGCGAACGCCGAGTGCAGGTAGTGGTCCAGCACCCGCTCGCGCGCCGCCGCCTGCTCGTCTGCCGAGTCCGACCGCGCCTCGACCGTCGCGTAAACACGCAGGACGTCGTGGAACGTGAACCAGCCGGGGCGTGCCTCCACCATCAGGTGCACACCGGCCAGCTCGGCGAGCGCCGCCCTCGTACCCGCGTGATCGCCACCGAGCAGGCTCGTCGTGGAGTGCGCGGAGATCGCCGCACCGGGATGGACGTCGAGCAGCCGGAACAGGCGCGCGGCCCGATCGCTCAGCGCCCGGTAGGACCAGGACAGCACCGCCCGCACACCGAGCCGGTCGTCGTCCAGGGACGCCACCCGCCCGCGTTCGGCTGACAGCTCGTCGGCCAGCGCAGCCAGCTCGAAGTCCGGGTTCAACACGGCCCTGGCCGCCACTGCGGTAAGAGCGAGGGGCAGACCGCCGCACAAGCCGACCAGCCGCCGCACCGCCTCCCGATCGCGTGCCACCCGGTCCGCCCCCACCACCCTCTCCAACAGTTGGTGCGCCTGCGAGTCGGGCAGGGGCGTCATCGCGATCGGCGCCGCTCCCTGCCTGGCCACCAGGCCACCCATCGGGTTGCGGCTGGTGATCAGGACGAAGCAGGAGGAGCCTCCTGGCAGCAGCGGCAGCACTTGGTCGGCGTCGCGGGCGTTGTCCAGCATCACGAGCACCTTCCGGTCCGCGAGCCGGGTGCGGTACAGCGCCGCCAGCTCGTCCAGGCCTACCGGCTGCCGCTCGCTAGGCACACCCAGCGCACCGAGAAAGCCGTGCAGCACCTCGGCAGGTGTCAGTGGCGCACCCGTCGGGGCGAAGCCGCGTAGGTTCGCGTACAGCTGCCCGTCGGAAAAGGCGGCGTGGTGCGCCCAGTACAGCGCCAATGCCGTCTTGCCGATCCCGCCTGCACCGTGCAGCACCGCGATTCTCACCGCTCCAGTGGACAATCCGTCGAGCCGGGCCAGTTCTCCTCCCCTGCCGGTGAAGTGCACCGGGTACGCGGGCAGCTGGCGCGGCACGGGCGCGACCAGCACGCCGATCACCTCTTCGTGTGCCTGCCGCAGTCGTGGTCCGGGGTCGACTCCCAATTCCTCCGCCAGCAGGGCGCGTACTTCCTCGTAGGCGGTCAGCGCCTCAGCGCGTCGGTCGCCGCGGTGCAGTGCGATCATCAGCTGCGCCCAGAACCGCTCGCGCAGCGGGTATTCCTTGGTGAGCGCGCGGAGCTCGCCGACCACTTCGCGGGACCGGCCCGCCGCCAGGTCGGCGTCGATGCGGCGTTCCACCACGTCCAGGTGTTCCTCCAGCAGCGGCACGACCTCGTCACGGTGCAGCTGGTCCGACCGCACGTCCGACAGCGGGTCGCCGCGCCACAGCTCCAACGCCTCGGCGAACCGGCCCTGTCCGGCCAGGTCGCGAAACCGGTGCAGGTCCAGCGCGTGCGGCGGGACCTCGGCGGTGTAGCCCCCGGCCACTGTGCGGATCACGTTCGCCTCGCCGAGCGACCGCCGCAGTCGGGTGACCGTCATCTGCAAGGTGGCCTTGGCACGAACGTCGCCATTCTTGCCACCCGCCCAGAGCAGGTCGACCAAGCGCTCTGCGGTGACCACCCGGTTGGCGTTGAGCAGGAGCGCGGCCAGCAGCGCGCGAACCCGCCCCGCGGGCACCGGCACGACCCGCCCGTCGTGCAGGACCTCCAGCGGCCCCAGCACCTTGAACTCGACCGTCACAGCATTCCCTCCACCCCTGGCGGAGAAGCTTACGGGCGGTGAGGCCAGTGTGAGCGAAGTGTGAGCGTCACTGGGCAGAGTGATCCGCAGCCACCACGTTGAGAGGCCGGACGGGAAGCGGGACACCAAGGGGGGACCGCAACCCACGGGGCGGGCAGGGGGTGAGTGCGCCCGCTCCTCCGATCCCCGCGACACGGTGGCGGTCACGACCTGCGGGCATCCGGGCGCCTCCCCGCCCGAAACCCCGTGGGTCGGGCCGGGGTCGTGGCGGTCCAACCCCCAGGTGACCGCCACGACCTCGAAGAAAAGGGGGGAGCCCAGTGGGCTCCCCCCTTTTCCGCACCTGTCGGTCCGACTCAGTCCGGCTGGATCCAGGCGACCTGGATGCGCTGCTGCCCCAGCTTGCGGGTGACCAGCGTGCCCCGGCCCGGCGGCTGCGGCGACGGCTTGAGGTTGCCCACGATGGCGCCCTCCTCCTTCGAGCCGCTGCCGATCATGATCGGCGCCGAGATCTCCTTGAGCTTGCCCAGGATCGGGTCGTACATCGCCCGCGACGCGCCACCCATGCGGCGCACCACCACGATGTGCAGGCCGACGTCCTTGGCCTGCGGGATGAACTCCGCCAGCGGCTGCAGCGGGTTCGTGCCGCCCTGCGGGGCCACCAGGTCGTAGTCGTCGACCACGACGAACAGCTCCGGGCCCTTCCACCAGGAGCGGTTCTTCAGCTGCTCCTGGGTGACGTCCGGGCCGGGCAGGCGGCCCGCCATCGAACCGCGCACGTCCTTGATCATGTCGGTCAGCTGCGCCGACGAGACCGCGTAGGACAGCAGGTGGTCGGTCTCGATGTAGCCGAGCATGGTGCGCCGGTAGTCGACCAGCATGATCAGCGCCTCGCTGGAGGTGTAGCTGGTCATGATGCCGCGCACGATGGTGCGCAGCAGGTTGGTCTTGCCGGACTCGCCGTCGGCCAGGCACATGAAGTGCGGGTCGGCGTCGAAGTCCAGGTACACCGGGGCGAGCTCGTCCTCGTTGACGCCGATCGGCACCAGGTGGCCCCGGTTGGGGTTGGTGGTGGCGACCGCCGTCATCAGCTCCTGGTGCGGCAGCAGGTCGGGCAGCAGGCGCACGGCCGGCGCCTGCCTGCCGCGCCAGGAACCGCGCACCTTGGCGATCATGTCCTGCACGCCCGCGGCCACGTTCTCCGCGTCCGAGGACGCGTCGATGCGCGGCAGCGCGGTCAGGAAGTGCAGCTTCTGCGGCGACAGACCGCGGCCGGGGCGGCCGGCGGGCACGTTCACCGCGACCTTGCGGTCCACATCGGACTCGCTGGGGTCACCCAGCCGCAGCTCGAACCGGGTGCCCAGCAGGTCCTTCATCGCGGGCCGGATCTCCGCCCACCGGTTGGCCGCCACGATCACGTGCACGCCGTAGGACAGGCCCTGCGCGGTGAGCGCCTGCACCTGCGGCTCCAGCGCCTCGAACTCCTGCCGGAAGTTCATCCAGCCGTCGACGATGAGGAACGCGTCGCCGAAGTCGTCGTCGCGGATCTCGCCGCGCCGCTTGCGGTTGCGGAACTCCACCATCGAGTCGATGCCCTGCGCGCGGAAGCGCTGCTCCCGCTCGGAGATCAACCCGCTCAGCTCGGCGACCATGCGGCGCGCCTTGTCCACGTCCAGCCTGCTGGCGAACCCACCGACGTGCGGCAGGTGCTCCAGCGCGGCCAGCGTGCCGCCGCCGAGGTCGAGGCAGTAGAACTGCGCCTCCTCCGGCGTGTGGGTCAGCGCCATCGCGGTGATCAGCGTGCGCAGCATCATCGACTTGCCCGACTGCGGGCCGCCCACGATCGCGCCGTGGCCCGCGGCGCCGGAGAAGTCCGCCCACAGCAGGTCGCGGCGCTGCTCGAACGGCTTGTCCACCACGCCCAGCGGCACCTGCAGCTTGCCGTTGGCGAAGAAGCCCGGCGAGCACAGGCCGCGGTCGTCGGTCTGCTGCAGCGGGGGCAGCAGCGTGTCCAGCGACGGGGGCTCGTTCAGCGGGGGCAGCCACACCTCGTGCGCGGGCGGGCCCTGGCCCACCAGCCTGCTGACGATGACCTCCAGCTCGCTGGGCTCGTTGCTGTCCTCCTCCTTCTTCTGCTGCGGGACCGGCTCGGCGGGCCGCACCGGCTCCTTGGGGATCTCGATGTAGTCCGGCACGAAGAACCGGGGCCGCTTGTCGCTGCTCACCGGCGCGGCCGGGCCGGAGACCTGCATGCCCGCGGGCCGGTACGGGCCGGAGACGTACAGCGCCTTGAACCGGGTCAGCGGCGAGCCCTGCACCCCCAGGTAACCCGAGCCGGGGATGGGCGGCAGCTCGTAGGCGTCGGGCACGCCGATCGCGGCCCGCGACTCGGCCGCGGAGAACGTCTTCAGACCGATCCGGTAGGACAGGAACGTGTCCAGACCGCGCAGCTTGCCCTCCTCCAGGCGCTGCGAGGCCAGCAGCATGTGCATCTGCAGCGAGCGGCCGACGCGGCCGATCTGCAGGAAGATGTCGATGAAGTCCGGCTTGGCGGTCAGCATCTCGGAGAACTCGTCGATGCAGATGAACAGCGCGGGCAGCGGGTCGAGGTCGGCGCCGTTCTCACGGGCCTTCTCGTAGTCCCACACGTTCTTGTAGTTGCCCTTGGCCAGCACTTCCTGCCGCCGCGCCACCTCGCCCGCGATGGCGTCCTTCATGCGGTCGACCAGGGTCAGGTCGCCCGCCAGGTTGGTGATGGTGGCGGCCACGTGCGGCGCGGCGTCCAGGCCGAGGAACGTCGCACCACCCTTGAAGTCGACCAGGATCATGTTCAGCGTGGTCGACGAGTGCGTGGCCAGCATCCCGAGCACCAGCGTGCGCAGGAACTCCGACTTGCCGGAACCGGTCGCGCCGATGCACAGGCCGTGCGGGCCCATGCCCTCCATCGCCGCTTCCTTGATGTCCAGCTCCACCGGCTGGCCGAACTCGCCGATGCCGAACGGCACCCGGTAGCGGTCGCGCACCGGGCGGGGCCGCCACGCCTGCTGGATGTCGAAGGTCATCGGGTCGCCGGGGATGCCCAGCAGCTCCAGCAGCGCCGGGTTGGAAGACAGCGGGTCCTCGTCGCTGCCGCCCGAGGCCACACCGCCGACCCGGTACGGCGACAGGCGGCGGGCCAGCGCCTCGGCCTCCACCAGGCTCAGCCAGTCCGGGCTGCCGAACCACTCCACGCCGCTGGCGCTGCGCGCGCCGAGCTTGCCGTCCTCGATCACCAGCCGCAGGCCGCGCCGCGCGGTCAGGTTGCCCAGCGACTCCGACAGGTCCAGCAGGGTCACCCCGACCAGGCCCTCTTCGAGGATGATCTGCTCTTCCCTGGTCACGTCGCCGTCGTCGATGATGATCACGACGTGCGGCTGGTCGGTGGGCGGCGGCGCGTTGCGGGTGAACCGCTGGCGCTCGCGCAGCTGCTCGTCGAGCATCTGCTCCACCTCGGCCAGCGAACTCGCCATCATGCGCATCTGGCCGATGCCGTCGACGATCGTCGGGTGCTGCACGTGCGGCAGCCACTTCGCCCACTCCCACTCGGCCTTGGTGCGGCCGGTGGTGACCACCGCGATCAGCAGGTCGTCCGGGGAGTGGAAGGTCGCCATCTGCGCGACCAGCGCGCGGGCCAGGCCGCGCTTGGCCTCGGTCTCGCCGATCAGGCCCACCGCGGCGAACCCGCGCAGCGCGATGGAGATCGGCAGGTCGGGCACCAGCGAGTGGGCGCGCACGAAGCGGCGCAGCGCCAGCGTCGCGATGGGCTCCAGCTCCTCCACCGGCCCGGTCTGCGGCGGCACCAGCCGGGTGGCCAGCCGCTGCGAGCCGCGGCCCGCGCGCAGGTGGCAGAAGTCGGGGTCGTTCTGACGGCGCTCCCACATGCGCCGGGTGGTGGCCAGCGACCACAGCATCTGCGGGTCCGGGTGCACCCACTCGCGCTCGGCGCGCTGCTCGTTGGCCGCCTCGCGGGCGCGGTCGCGCATCTGGCCCAGGTACCGCAGGTAGTCCTTGCGGTCCTCGTTCATCTCGGCCTTCTTCTGGCCCTTGCCCCCGCCCATGCCGCCGGCCATCATGCCGATGGTCGAGACCAGCATCATGCCGGGCATGATCATCGCAGCGGGGCTGCGCCCGCTGTAGCTGAACATCAGCACCATCATGCCCACGGACGACACGATCATGACGACGGGCATCGCCTTCATCATGATGTTGCCGGGGATCACCCGAGGCACCTCGGGCGGCGGCTCCAAGTGGACCTCGCCGCCGGGCGGACGGGGAGCAGCAAGGCGTGCCGTGCGCTTGAACTGCAGCGTGCTCACCGAACAGGCACCTCTTCACCCAACTCGTCAGAAACATCCCGCGGCGCAGGCGGGCGTGCGCCGGCAGTAGCAACCGACACTATGGCGCATCGCGCGAGCGCGCGACGGTGGGTCGGGAAAACATCGCGCAACAGCTTCCCCGGTTCAGCCCTGCGGCGGCCCCGCTGCGGCCATACTTGGGGCCGCCCACTGGACGAACGGACGGCCCAATAGGGTCGCGGCGTCCACAAGCACTGATTCATCTCTCGACTTAGGGGGCGCTGGTGGCGACCGGTACGACGGTGTTCAGCCGGGTCACGGTGGTTGCGCCGCGAACGCGTATCGACGTCGCGCTGCCCGCCGACGTGTCGGTGGCCGACCTGCTGCCGATGCTGCTGGACATGGCCAAGGAGGCCACTCCGGACGGTGGTGTGCGGCACGGCGGGTGGTGCCTGGCCAAGCTGGGCGACAGCCCGCTGGACCCCAGCCGCACGCTCGCCTCGCTCGGCGTGGTCGACGGCGAGCTGCTGCAGCTGCGCAAGCGGAACGAGAACCCTCCGCCGCCGCTGTACGACGACGTGGTCGACGCGATCGCCGAGTCGGACCCGGACAGCTTCCGCCCGTGGACCAAGGACACCGCGCGCAAGTACGGGCACCTGGCGGGCGCGCTGGCGCTGCTGGCGGCGGCCGTGGCGGTGCTCATGGCGGGTCCGCTGACCGGCGGCTCGAGCCTGGCCCCGGCGATCTGCGCGGGTGTCACGGCGGTCGCGGCGCTGGCCGCGGGCGCGGTGGTGGCGCGGGCCTACGGCGCGACCGACACCGGTGTGCTGATCACCGCGGCGGGCAGCCTGCCGATGGCCTACGTGGCGGGCCTGTACATCGTGCCCGGCCCGATCGAGCGCCCCAACCTGCTGCTGGCCAGCGTGCTGGTGCTCATCTTCGCCTCGGCCGCGATCATGCTGATCGGCCGCGGCATCACGGTGTTCATCGCGGCCGCCACGGCGGGCGCGCTGACCGCGGTGGCGTTCCTGATCGGCATCTTCGTCGACCACCCGGTGCAGGGCATCGCGGCGGCCACCGCAGCGGTGTCGCTGGCGGCGCTGTCGGCGCTGCCCCGGCTGACCATCCAGCTGGCCAAGCTGCCGCTGCCGACCGTGCCGGGCAGCGCCGAGGACCTCAAGGAGGACACCGGTTTCCCGGAGTACGCGGTCATCGAGCGGCGCACCGCCAACGCGCACGAGTACCTCACCGGCATGATCATCGGCTGCGGCGGCATCGCGGCGCTGTTCGCGGTGATCGCGGCGGGCGACGGCTCGATCTTCGGCCCCATCCTGGCGATCGTGGTGTCGCTGGTGCTGATGCTGCGCGGCCGGGCCTACGCCAACGGCGCGCAGGCGGTGGCGCTGCTGGTGAGCGGCATGGTCGCGGCGGCGGGGGTGCTCATCGGCTGGCTGGTCTCGTCGAGCCCGACCGAGCGGCTGCTCTACGTCTTCGGCGCGCTCGTGCTGCTCGGCGCGGTGGCCCTGGTGCTGGGTGTGATCTTCCCGCACCAGAAGTTCTCGCCGGTGCTGCGCCGCACGGTGGACGTGCTGGAGGCCATCCTCATCGCCGTGGTGCTGCCGCTGGCGCTGGCGGTGATGGACCTCTACGTGGTCATGCGTCAGCTGATCCCGGCCTGAGGCGGCGGAAGCGATGCGCAGGACACGGAAAGCCGCCGCGCTGGTCGCCGTCGCGCTGACCCTGGTGACCTCGCCGCTGGGCTACGCGCAGCCCAGCGGCAGCCCCGCGCCGACGCGGCCCAACTCCGAGCCGCCGCCGGTGAACCCGGCGCTTCGGCCCGCCCCGGCCACGCCGAAGCCGGACGTGCCCTACAAACCGAAGAAGGGGTGCATCACCTCCAACACGGGCAACCGCACCATCGCCGAGCGGCCGTGGGGGCAGATGCAGCTGCGCCTGGAGGAGGCGCACCGCTTCGCCACCGGCAAGGGCATCCGGCTGGCCATCATCGACACCGGCGTCAACGCCAACCACCCGCGGCTGAAGGGCCGGGTCAAGCCCGGCGGCGACTACGTGGAGGACGGCAAGGGCGGCGTGGTCGACTGCGACGGCCACGGCACCGAGGTCGCGGGCGTCGCGGCGGCCAGCCGGGACGAGGCCACCGGTTTCGTCGGCGCCGCCCCGGACGCGGAGATCCTGGCCTTCCGGCAGACCAGCGACCACTTCGAGTTCAAGGACCCGACGGGCCGCGACAACCGCGCCACCGCGGGCAAGGTGGGCACGCTGGCGCAGGCGATCGTGATGGCGGTCGAAGGCGGCGCGAAGGTCATCAACATCTCGCTGACCGCCTGCGAACCGCCCAAGCCCCCCAGCGACCAGGAGCGCGCGCTGCAGGCGGCGATCCACTGGGCGGTCAACGAGCGCAACGTCGTGGTCGTCACCGCGGCGGGCAACCTCGGCACGCCGGAGAGCGGCTGCGCCACGCAGAACGACAACCAGAACCCGGAGAACGTCAACGTCGTGGCGTCGCCGCCCTGGTACGCCGACGACGTGCTGTCGGTGGCGTCGATGAACCGGGTCGGCGCGGTGTCGTCGTTCTCGGTGTGGGGACCGTGGGTCAGCGTGGCCGCGCCGGGCGAGGACATCGTGACGCTGGACCCGGCGGGCACCGGGCTGACCAACGCCAACGCCGACGAACGCGGCGCGCTGACCCTGATCCAGGGCACCAGCTTCGCCTCGCCCTACGTGGCGGGCGTGGTCGCCCTGGTGCGCGAGCGGTTCCCGGACCTGACCGCGCGGCAGGTCATGGAGCGGATCAAGGCCACGGCCCAGCACCCCGGCAACCCGGAGGGCCGCGACCACAAGGTCGGCGCGGGCATGATCAACCCGGTGGCCGCGCTGACCGCCGAGCTGCCCTCGGAGCAGCCGGGCGCCAAGCCCGTCGAGCCCGAGCAGCTGATGACCGACCTCGACCCGATCAACCCGCCGGACAACACGCCGCTGATCGTGGCGCTGTCGGGCACCGGCGTGGGCATCGGCCTGCTGCTGCTGACCCTGTTCGTGGTGCGCACGGTCAACCGCAACCGCGAGAAGCGCGGCACGCCGGTCAGACGCCCGGCGATGTGACGTGAAGGGCCGCCCCACTGGGCGGCCCTTCACGCATCAGGGCCAGTTCCCCGGTCAGTCCCCTGATCAGTCCTCGCCCAGCACCGGCGGGACTGTCTTCTTGGGCTTGCCGAACACGTCCTCGGTCGTGGTGGTGACGCGGACCTTGGCCTTGTGCTCCTTGTCGCCGCCCTGCTGACCACCACCGGGAGCGCCCATCACGCCCCCGCCGACCATGCCCATGCCGCCGACCATCCCGCCGGTCATGCCACCGGTATGGCCCGCCGCCTGCGTCGCGGCGGCCGGGCGCGCGGGCGCCTCGACGTGCCGGGGCTCCTGCACCGCGGTCGACCCACCCGGCTGCAACCGCTCCGCCTGCTCGACGCCGTTGCCGGCACCCCCGACAGCACCCCCGACAGCACCGCCAGCGGCACCCCCGGCAGCCGCTCCCGGTGAACCGCCAGAAGGCGCGCCAGCGCCACCGGGCAGGCCACCCACCGCAGCACCACCACCGGACGCGGCAACCGCCACAGCGGGCTCCTCAGCGCCCTTCACGGCGTCCTGCTGGGCGGAAACACCCATGACGCCCACGGGCGAAGTCGTGCCGGGCTCGGTGAACTCCCAATCCCGCTCGGGATAGCGGTGCTCCATCCGCACCGCGGCGAACCCGTCGGCCCCCGACACGCCCTCGCACAGTCGCAGGAACGCCTCCAGCACGTCCCGCGCCGACTCGTGCAGCTCCTCCACCGGGTCGCGCAGCTCCTCCAGCGCCTCGACCACCCGCCGGTCGCCGTCCAGCGGCAGTGCCGCCGCCCCGGACACCACCTCCGCCGCGTCGGCCAGCAGCCGGGCCATGTCCGCCACGATCCCGCGCACGCCCTCCGCGGTCAGCTCCAGCGCCTCCGCCATGGCGTGCATGGCGTCGGACATGTCGTGCCCGGCCAACCCGACCTGCCGCATGTGCTCGACGAAGGAATCCGCGTCCCGGCCCTGCCACGCCGAGTCCAGCTTGCCCAGCGGCCCGGTCAGGTCGCGGGTCACCTGCTCGGCCGCCACCCCGGCCCGGCGCCACCGCTCGGCCTCGTCGTGCAGGTCGTTCCACTCGCCCACCAGCGGGGTGAAGCAGTCCCGCACCAGGTCCCGCACACCGAGCCTGCGGCTGACACCGGACAGGTACGCCAGCTCCGGCTCCACCTCGGCGGCGATCCGCCGACCGTCCTCGCGCACCGGACCCCCTAGCGCCGACCGGCGCGCTCGATCAGCGCCACCGCGTCCTCGTCCTGGGCGCCGTAGTGCTCGGCCACGTCACGCAGCCCCGACGCCGCCGCGGACAGCACCTGGCACGCGCGGTCGAGCTGCTGGTGCAGCAGCTCGGCCGCGCGGCCGTACGCCTCCGCGCTGCGCAGCGCCCGACCCAGCTCGCCGAAGCTCTGCGGCCGCACCGACGCCCGGCGCAGCTCGGCGCGCGCCGAGGACAGCTCCTCGGCCGACTCCTCGACGCGCCGCGCGTACAGCTCCAGCCATCGCGGATCGACCTCGATCCGCCCCGCCCCGACCTGGTTCACCCCGGCACCTCCCAACCGTCCGGCCACCCGTCCCGCGAACGGTGCTTCAGACGACGCTGTAGACGACGCCGGGCCCTGGCCGGTTCCGCCCAGGTCAGCCGCCCTGCGCCTGCCGGGTGTCCTCCGGCAGCACGCCCAGCTCCTTCGGCGTCGGGATCGAGTCCCAACTGCGCGTCGCGTCGTTGCGGTTGAGCTGCGGCCCGTTGGGCAGCAGCCGCAGGATCGACTCCGGCCCCGGCACGAAGCCGCCGTCGCCCAAGCCGAGCGCGGCGCTGGTCAAGGTGTCCGGAATGCCGTACTTCACGCCGCGACCGGTGATCAAGTGGATCGGGCCGCTGGCGAAGTCCTGGGTGGACGTCGCCGAGCGCACCACGGCCGACTTGCCCGAGGCCATGATGAACTGGCTGACCACCTCGCCCGTGGCGCCGACCTGGTTGATGGTCACCGGCACCGCCTCGGCGGGCATCGGCAGCGACGGCGCGATGGTCACCTGGGTGTGCTGGGACTTGTTGTCCGCGGTGACGTTCTCCGCCCGCCAGCCCAGGCACACGACCACGTTGTTCTGGTTGGGCTGCAGGGTGTCCGGCACCTCGGTCGGGTAGTCGGCCAGGTCCAGCGGCTGGGCGGGCTTCTGGGTGTCGTTGATCCGCGCGATGTCGACCTTCTTGGGCTCCGCGCCCTGCGCGTAGGCGGCCCGGATCAGGTCGCCCGCCGCGCGGCTGACCTCCTGCAGGCCGTCCTCCAGCACCACGTAGAACACCTCGACCGAACCGGTGCGCTCCACCTCGATCACGTCACCGACCTTGAGGTTCTCGCCGGTGATGTAGTTCACCCGGTCGCCCTGGCCGGGGATGGTCGGCGCGCGCAGCGGCTTGGCCTCCGGGATCGCGTTGAGCAGACCCGCGCTGATCGCCCGCACGGTCTTGCCGCGCAGGTTCAGCGCGGTGACCACCTCGTTGCGGGTCAGGTCCACCTTGGCCCGCACCGTGCTGGTCGAGGTGATCTTCGAGTTCACCGGGGCCTTGTAGATCAGGTAGGTGTCCTTGGCGTCCGTGCCCGCCTGCACCAGCAGCGCCTTGTTGCCGTCGAGCGGCTGCCCACCGCCGCTGACACCCGCCAGCACGGTGGTGGTGAACTTGCCCTTGGCCGTGCTGTTGGGCAGCGACTCGTCGATCTCGATCTTGTCGCACACCGACCACTCCGCGCCGATCCGGTCCTCCGGGTTGGTGGGCAGCACGTCCGGCCCGTCCGGGATGCCGGTCAGCCGCCCCTTGGGCAGCTTGGCCAGCGCCTTCTCGGTCACCAGCTTGGGCTCGCCGCCCGCGACCTGCGGAGCGCCCTGCGTGGCGATCGAACCCGCCGCCGCGTCACCGCCCTCCTGCGCGCCCTGGCTCTTGTCCGGGTTCTGCTGCTGCAACAGCAGCAGCCGCGCGGAGGCCAGGTTCGTCATCGGGATCAGCTGGGTCGGGTTGCGCCGCACCACGTAGACCTGGCCGGTCTCCTTGCTGATCGCGATCTGGGTGTTCTGGTCGACCTGCGGATCCGGCGAGAAGAAACCGAACACCAGGAAGCCGATCAGGCCGATCACACCGAGGATGACACCGACCGCTGTGGCGCGCGTGTGCGTGCGCATCGGGTCGTGCAGCATCACTGCGTCTCTGCGCACCAGCGCGGACTGCATCCTGCGCAGCACGAAGCGGTAGGCCTGGACCTGTGACTTGGTGGTGGGTGTTGATGCCATTATCGGCTCGCTGCTCTCCCAGTCGCGGTACGGTTCTGCACGATAGCCGGACGGCGGGTGGTCCGTGTGCGGGTTCCGCAGACCCGAGGGACCTCCCCCCGCCGCGCATCCTCCTCG
>NZ_BMRG01000005.1:187105-237619 GCF_014648515.1 Saccharothrix coeruleofusca | reverse complement strand
CCGCCCGAGGCGCACCGAACACCGAGGGGAAAGAGACCGAATCGGTATGGCCGTCACCACCCCACACCCTGGCCAGCCCAACCCCGCGATGGCGCGCGCCCAAGCCGCCGCGGGCGCGGTGCGCGCCGCCGCGCTGCGGGCCCGCAGGCGCACCGCCGGGGCCAGCCTCGGCGCGCTGCCCGTCGCGAACCTGGTCGTCCTGGAAACCGGTGTCGCGATAGCGCTGATCCTGATAGCGGTCGGCGCGACCGGCGACTCCATCGCGCCCGTGCCGCTGTACATCGCGGGCGGCATCGTGCTGATCGCGTTGATCCTGGCGTTCACCCGGTCCAGGGGCCGCTGGCTGACCCAGTGGATCACCCTGGTGGTCCGCTACAACTTCCGCTCCCACAGCCGCACCGCCAAGAGCGCGGGCCCGGTGGAGATGAAGCCGCCGTCGGAGGAGGACGCCTCCGTGATCGGCCCGGACGACCCGCGGGTGGCGCTGCTGCGGCTGGCCGTGCCGGACCTGGTGGTGGCCAAGGGCGTGGACCACGAGCGCAGGCCGCTGGGCATGGCCTGGCACCAGGGCGCGTGGACCGCCGTGCTGCTGGTCGACCCGGCGCCCGGCCTGATCAACGCGGTCGGCAGCGCGCCGAGCCTGCCCCTGGGCGCCCTCGCGCCGTGCCTGGAGGACCGCGGCGTGGTGCTCGACGCCATCTCGGTGATCTGGCACTGCTACCCCGGCAGCGCGGCGCTGCCCTCGAACTCGCCCGCGCTCAACTCGTACCTGGAAGTGCTCGGCCCGCTGCCCGCGGCGGCGCGGCGCACCACGTGGATCGCGGTGCGGCTGGACCCCCGGCGCTGCGCCGCGGCGATCCGCGAGCGCGGCGGCGGCGTGGTGGGCGCGCACCGCGCCCTGATCGGCGCCCTGTCGCGGGTGCGCAACGCCCTGGAGTCCGCGGGCGTGTCGATCCGGCCGCTGGACTCCGACGAGCTCATCCGCGCGGGCATCTCCGCGGCCGAGCTGACCTCCGTGGCAGGCTCGAACAAGGCGGTGTCGCTGCGGGAGAAGTGGTCCGGGGTGACCGCGGGCGGCGTCGGGCACGCCAGCTACGCGATCACCGGCTGGCCCGCCAAGGGCATGCGCAACAACCTCAACGCCCTCACCGGCGTGCGCGCGCTGTCCTCCACGCTGGCGATGTCCATCTCCCCCAGCGGCGAGCAGGGCCAGGTCGGCCTGCGCGGACTGGTGCGGGTCAGCGCCCGCACCCCCACCGAGCTGGACCGCGCCGACGACCGGCTCAAGGCGCTGGCGGACAAGCTGGACATCACCCTGACCCCGCTCAACGGCCTGCAGGTCTCCGGCCTGGCCGCCACGCTGCCGCTGGGAGGTGTGGCATGAGCGCCTCCCGCCTGATGGACGCGCAGGGCCACAACAAGGGCGTCGCCCCCGAGTTCCTGGTCGACCCGCAACTGCTGGACGTGGTCAGCCCGTCGGGCGACCGCGGCGGCATGGTGCTCGGCTCCGGACTGCAGGGCGAGCCACTGACCATCTCGGTGCTGCGCTCCACACCGACCCGCATGGTCGTGGTCGGCGGCCTGTACCTGGCCCGCCAGATCGCGCTGCGCGCCATGGCGACCGGCGCGTGGATCACCATCGCCACCGGCCGCCCCGCCGCGTGGCAGCCGGTGGTGCGGGCGGCGGGCGCGGGCCCGGACGGGCGTCCCTCGCCGCTGGTGCAGCTGCGCAGGCTCAGCCCGGTGGAGCTGCCCCGACCGTCCGAGGACAGCCCGCTGCTGGTCGTGCACGACGGCGGCCACGTGCCGCAGGAGCTGTTCCCGCCGCGCTCGCCGTGGCAGACCACCATGTACGTGCTGCCCTACCTGCACCCGCAGGCGGCGGCCACGGCGAACTCCGCCGACCTGGTGCTGCTCCAGCGCCTGCCGGTCGGCCAGGCCCAGCTGGCGAGCCAGATCTGGCGGCTGCCGCCCCAGATGGCCCACCAGCTGACCACGCTCAAGGACGACCAGGTGATCGCGCTGGGCGCCAACCTGTGGCGCCCGCTGCGGTTGGTGACCACACCGGGAGAGCAGCAGATCCTGGGCGCGGTGCGCCGAGGCGACTGAAGACCACCACCGCAAGATCGTGCCCCGGACCCCGGTCCGGGGCACGTTTCTTTGCGCCCGTCCAGGCGTCCACCGAAGCACTTCGTTGACAGCGCGAACAAAAACTGTTGAGGAGCCGAATGCCGCATTGTCCGCGCAAATCGTTGCGCGCCACCTGCGGAGCTAACTAAGAACGAGTCACGCGACCGGGGGTTCGGGGCTGCACCACCGGCGCAGACCCTGCGAAGAGGAGACCTCCGCTATGGCAGAACTTCGCACTTCCTGGACGAGACGGCTGGCCGGTGTCGGGCTGGCCACCGGCACGGCCTTCGCGGTCACCGCCGCGCTGACCACCTTCACCTCCTCCGCCGCCGAGGGCGAAATCCGCGGCCTGGGTACGGAGAAGGCGGTCAAGGACAGCTACATCGTGGTGCTCAAGGACGTCAGCACCGCCAGCGCCAGTTCGTTGAGCGCCAAATACCAGGCGACGGTCAAGCACACCTACACGCGCGCCCTCCACGGCTTCTCGGCCACCATGTCCGAAGCGCAGGCCCGCAAGCTGGCCGCGGACCCGGCGGTGGCCTACGTCCAGCAGGACGCCGAGGTCAGCATCTCCGCCACACAGGCGCCGACCCCCTCATGGGGTCTGGACCGCATCGACCAGGCCGCGCTGCCGCTGGACAACTCCTACACCTATCCGAACGAGGGTGAGGGCGTCACCGCCTACATCATCGACACGGGCATCCGGTTCTCCCACAGCGACTTCGCGGGCCGCGCCAGCTCCGGCCGCGACACCGTGGACAACGACGACGACTCCACCGACTGCAACGGCCACGGCACGCACGTGGCGGGCACCGTCGGCGGCAGCACCTACGGCGTGGCCAAGAAGGTGAAGCTGGTCGGCGTCCGGGTGCTGAACTGCTCCGGCTCCGGCACCTACGCGGGTGTCATCGCGGGCATCGACTGGGTCACCGCCAACGCGGTCAAGCCCGCCGTGGCCAACATGAGCCTCGGCGGCGGGGCGGACGCCACGGTCGACCAGGCGGTGCGCAACTCCATCGCCTCGGGCGTGACCTACGGCCTCGCGGGTGGCAACAGCAGCGGCGCGGACGCCTGCGGGTTCTCACCCGCCCGCACCCCGGAGGCGATCACGGTCGGCTCCACCACCAACACCGACGCCCGCTCGTCGTTCTCCAACATCGGCACCTGCCTCGACATCTTCGCGCCCGGTTCGAACATCACCTCCGCGTGGCACACCGGCGACACGGCCACCAACACCATCAGCGGCACCTCGATGGCGACCCCGCACGTGGTCGGCGCCGCGGCGCTGTTCCTGGCCGCCAACCCGACCGCGACCCCGCAGCAGGTCCGCGACGGCCTGGTGGACGGGGCCACCTCGGACGTGGTGACCAGCCCCGGCAACGGCTCGCCGAACAAGCTGCTGCGCGTGGTCGGGGGCACCGGCCCGCAGCCCATCGGCTGCCCGGCCAAGACCAACGACGCCGACGTGGCCGTGCCCGACCTGGGGACTGGTGTCAGCACCATCGCGGTGACCGACTGCGCGGGCAAGGCGAGCACGGCGGTCACCATCGAGGTGCACGTCAAGCACACCTACCGCGGTGACCTGTCCGTGCACCTGGTCACCCCGAGCGGCGCGGTGCGCCAGCTCAGGGCCCAGTCGGGTTCGGACGGCACGGACAACCTGGATGCCACCTACACGGTGAACCTGTCCACCGAGGACGCCAACGGCAACTGGCAGCTGCGGGTCCGCGACTGGTACAACCAGGACACCGGCTACATCGACAGCTGGACCCTCGACCTCTGAGCTCCTCTGTGAGGTAGCGCGCTTCCGGCGGCCCCCATCCTGCGCGGTGGGGGCCGCCGTGCGTGTCGCGCCCCGATGACCGGCGTCCGACGGCCGGGGGCGCGTCGCGGGTGCCGTCGCGGGCCCTCCTGGCGCGGGGGCACGAAGAACGGCACCCCGCCGTCCATGACGATCCGCCACTGCGAGCCGTGCGCCAGCGCGTGGTGCTTCTTGCACAACAGCACCAGGTTCGCCACGTCGGTCTGGCCGCCGTCGACCCAGTGGACCACGTGGTGGACCTCGCACCACTTCGGCGGACGATCACAACCGGGGAACGCGCAGCCGCCATCGCGGACGTGCAGCGCCCTGCGCTGGGCCAGGGTCAGCACCCGCTTGGCGCGCCCGACGTCGAGCACTTCCGATCGGCCGCCGAGGACCACCGGCACCACCTTCGCGTCACACGCGATCCGGCGCACCTGCGCGGCCGACAGCTGCCGCCCGCCGTCCAGTGCCGCGCGTCCCACGCCCCGGCGCAGCGCGGCGTAGTCGAGGGTGATGTTCACGTGCGGGCGCTCCCCCGCCTCCGACGGCAGCTCGGCGGACCGCAGCGCCAGGCCCAGCAGTTCACCGAACGCCTCCCCTTGGCGCTGGGCCAGTGGTCGCGTGTCGCCCGCGCGTGGCCGGGACAGCGGCTCCAGCGCGGCGCGGAACTCCGCTCCCGCCTCCACCGACAGCCTGCCCCGCAACTCCAGCCTGCCGTCGGCCAGGTTCCGCAGGCGCAGCACGTCACCCTGGCCGACCGTGGACGCGGCGCGGTCGCGGAGGCGGCGGGCCAACTCCTTGACCGCCTTGGGCTCCGCCGACACCGCGGTCCGCACCAATGCCTCTTCGGCGCCCTGCGGCAGCCGCCGCCTGATGGCCCGCGACAGCTCCACCAGGTGCTCCTCGGACAGCTCCGCCAGCGCCGCCGAGACCGCCGGATGCGCAGACCCCAGCGGCTGCCCGGTCGGACTTCGTCCGGGCAGGAACCACTTCACCTGCGTGATCCAGCGCTTCATCACCGCCGAGTCGACGCGGACGGCCCGGCGGCAGGATTCGACGTCCAGGCCGCGCCGCAGCACTTCGGCCAGCAGGTCGAGGCGGCGGCGGTGCAGCGATCGCATGGCGGCCTCGACCTCCGAGAAGGCGGCGAGGACCTCGTTGTCGGACAGCAGTGCGGGGAGTGATGTCATGATCGCGACGGTATTCGAACCGTGGTTCGAAGTCGTCACTCGAACGACTGGTGCTAGATCGTCTTCACCCGAACGTTTCTCGTGACTTCCGCGCGCGCGGCCAGCTCGTCGTCGGCCGGGTAGTCGACCCGGACCAACGACAGGCCGTGCGGTGGGGCCACCGTCACCTGGCTGGAACGCGCCGTCAGCGACAGCAGCGACGCCGGCCAGGAAGGCTGCTTGCGGCCCTCCCCGACGGCCAGCAGGGCACCCACCAGACTGCGCACCATCGAGTGGCAGAACGCGTCCGCTGAGACGAAAGCGGTCAGCACATCGCCGTCACGTGCCCACTCCAGCCGCTGCAGTTCGCGGATGGTCGTGGCACCCTCCCTGCGACGGCAGAAGGCGCAGAAGTCGTGCTCGCCCAGCAGCAGCGCGGAAGCCTCGTTCAACGCGGTCAGGTCCAGCGGGCGCGGCCAGGACAGGGTGTCCAGGCGCCGCAGCGGGTGCGCACCGTGCGGGGCGTCGGAGACGCGGTACTCGTAGTGCCTGCGCAACGCAGAGAACCGGGCGTCGAACGCGGCGGGCACCACTCGCGCGGCGAACACCCGCACGTCGGGGGGCAGAGCCCGCGCCAACCGCTTCGGCAGCCCCTCGACGTCCACCGAGGACGGCAGGTCGACGTGCGCCACCTGGCCCGCGGCGTGCACGCCCGCGTCCGTGCGGCCCGCCACCGTGAGCGTCACGTCCTCGCGCAGCACCGTGGACATGGTGTCCTCCAGCACCCCGCACACCGTGCGACGACCGGGCTGACGCGCCCAACCCGAGAAGTCGGTGCCGTCGTAGGCCAGGTCCAAACGCACACGGACGAGCCCGCCGTCCCCGAGGGGAGCGGCGGGCTCGTCGGCGAAGTACTCGTCCGTCAGGACTCGTCCTTCTTGTCCTCGGCCTTGGTGGGCTCGGCGGACTCGTCGTCGGCACCCTCGGCGGGCTCGTCGGTGGCGTCCTTGGTGGCCGACTCGGGCGCCTCGGCGTCCTGGTCGACGACCTCCTCGGACTTGGTCTCCTCGGTGGCCTCAGCCGCCTTGGGCGCCTCGTCCTTGGCGAACTTGGTCTTGCGGGCGCGCTCGGCCTCGGAGGTGACCGTCTTCTCCTGCACCAGCTCGATCACGGCCATGGGGGCGTTGTCGCCCTTGCGCGGCAGCGTCTTGGTGATGCGGGTGTAGCCGCCCTGGCGGTCGCTGAAGAACGGACCGATCTCGGCGATCAGCTTGTGCACGACGTCCTTGTCGCGGATCACCTTCATGATCTCGCGACGGTTGTGCAGGTCACCGACCTTGGCCTTGCTGATCAGCTTCTCGGCGTACGGGCGCAGCCGCTTCGCCTTCGCCTCGGTCGTGGTGATCCGACCGTGGGTGAACAGCGACGTGGCCAGGTTGGCCAGCATGAGCCGCTCGTGGGCCGGCGAGCCACCGAGACGGGGTCCCTTGGTGGGGGTGGGCATCGAATTGCTCCTCGGATTGCTTTCTGATCCTCTGCTCCGGCCCGGCCGCTAAGCGGCCTCAGAGCTGCTCGGTCTCCGCGTAGTCCTGGCCGTCGTCGTGGGAGTCCACGCCCGTGTCCGCACCCCAGCCCTCGGCGGGGTAGTCGGACGCGGCAGCCGACGGGTCGAACCCAGGGGGGCTGTCCTTGAGCGCGAGGCCGAGGCCGACGAGCTTCATCTTGACCTCGTCGATCGACTTGGCGCCGAAGTTGCGGATGTCCAGCAGGTCCGCCTCGCTGCGCGAGACCAGCTCGCCCACCGTGTGGATGCCCTCGCGCTTGAGGCAGTTGTAGGACCGGACGGTGAGGTCCAGGTCCTCGATCGGCATCGCGAACGCCGCGATGGTGTCCGCCTCGGCGGGCGAGGGGCCGATCTCGATGCCCTCGGCGTCGACGTTCAGCTCGCGGGCGAGACCGAACAGCTCCACCAGGGTCTTGCCCGCCGACGCCACCGCGTCACGCGGCGTGATCGAGGGCTTGGTCTCCACGTCGAGGATCAGCTTGTCGAAGTCGGTCCGCTGCTCGACACGGGTGGCCTCGACCTTGTAGGTCACCTTCATGACGGGCGAGTAGATCGAGTCGACGGGGATGCGGCCGATCTCGGCGCCCGCCTGCTTGTTCTGCACGGCCGGGACGTAGCCGCGACCGCGCTCGACCACGAGCTCGATCTCCAGCTTGCCCTTGCCGTTCAGGGTCGCGATGTGCAGGTCGGGGTTGTGCACGGTGACACCAGCCGGGGGCACGATGTCGCCTGCGGTCACCGCACCGGGCCCCTGCTTGCGCAGGTACATGGTCACCGGCTCGTCCTCCTCGGAGCTGACGACCAGCTCCTTGAGGTTGAGGATGATGTCGGTGACGTCTTCCTTCACACCGGGGACGGTCGTGAACTCGTGCAGCACACCGTCGATGCGGATGCTGGTCACGGCCGCGCCGGGGATGGACGACAGCAGGGTGCGGCGGATGGAGTTGCCGAGGGTGTAGCCGAAGCCCGGCTCCAGCGGCTCGATGACGAACCGGGAGCGGGTCTCGTTGACCGCTTCCTCGCTGAGCGAGGGGCGCTGGGAAATCAGCACTGGGTTCTTCCTCTCCTACACGACGCCCGCCATATGACGTCGTCAGAACACCGGTCGCGGAGACCGGCGAACGCGTGCGGCACACCCTTCGTGCCGCCGCGGGACCCGACTGGAGGGGCCACCGGCGGCGGCCCCTCCAGGAGGATCACTTCGAGTAGAGCTCGACGATGAGCTGCTCGGTCACGGGCGTGTCGATCTGCGCCCGCTCCGGGAGCTGGTGCACCAGGATCCGCAGGGTCGACGGGACCACCTGCAGCCAGGCCGGGATCGGCCGCTCACCGAAGGACGCGCGGGCGGCCTCGAAGGGCAGCGTCGGCAGCGACTTCGGCTTGACGTCGATGATGTCGAACTTCGACACCCGGTAGCTGGGGATGTTCACCTTCTGGCCGTTGACCAGGAAGTGCCCGTGGCTGACGAGCTGGCGCGCCTGGCGGCGGGTGCGCGCGAGACCCGCGCGGTACACCACGTTGTCCAGGCGGGACTCCAGGATCTGCAGCAGGTTCTCACCGGTCTTGCCGGTGCGGCGGACCGCTTCCTCGTAGTACCGGCGGAACTGCTTCTCCAGCACGCCGTAGGTGTAGCGGGCCTTCTGCTTCTCCTGGAGCTGGAGCAGGTACTCCGACTCCTTGATCCGACCGCGGCCGTGCTGGCCGGGCGGGTAGGGACGGCGCTCGAACGCCTGGTCCCCGCCGACGAGGTCGACCTTGAGGCGCCGCGAGATGCGGGTGGCCGGTCCGGTGTAGCGAGCCATGTGTTCTTACTCCTCCCCGTGCCTCAGACCCGGCGCCGCTTGGGCGGGCGGCAGCCGTTGTGGGGCTGCGGGGTCACGTCCTGGATGGTGCCGACCTCGAGGCCTGCGGCCTGCAGCGAACGGATCGCGGTCTCCCGGCCGGAGCCGGGGCCCTTCACGAACACGTCCACCTTGCGCATGCCGTGCTCGGCGGCCTTGCGGGCGGCGTTCTCGGCGGCCATCTGGGCGGCGAAGGGCGTCGACTTGCGGGAGCCCTTGAAACCGACGTGGCCTGCGGAAGCCCAGCTGATCACGTTGCCCATCGGGTCCGTGATGGACACGATGGTGTTGTTGAACGTGCTCTTGATGTGGGCCTGGCCGTGGGAGACGTTCTTCTTCTCCTTGCGCCGGACCTTCTTGACCCCGGCGCCCTGGCGGGACTTGGGTGGCATTCTGGGTGATCTCCTACTTGGGTACGCGAGGTCTTACTTCTTGCCGGCCTTCTTCTTGCCCGCCACGGTCTTCTTCGGACCCTTGCGGGTGCGCGCGTTCGTCTTCGTGCGCTGCCCGCGGACGGGCAGGTTGCGACGGTGGCGCAGGCCCTGGTAGGTGCCGATCTCCATCTTGCGACGGATGTCGGCCTGAACCTCGCGGCGGAGGTCACCCTCGACCTTGAAGTTGTTCTCGACGTAGTCCCTCAGCTTGGCGAGGTCGTCGTCGCTCAAGTCCCTCACCCGGAGGTCGGGGCTGACGCCAGTGGCGGTCAGCAGCTCCTTGGACCGGGTGCGGCCGATGCCGAAGATGTAGGTGAGCGCGATCTCCATCCGCTTGTCGCGGGGGAGGTCGACGCCAGCGAGTCGTGCCATACGGCGCTTGCTCCTAACGGTGGTGTCGCTCCAGGTCTGCTCCTCGCCCGGTTCCGAGACCGACTCGCTGTGTCGTTCCGGCCGCTCTCGCGGCGCGGTGTCCCGGCCCCGGCCTGGAGTCCGGGGGTAGGCCCAGCCGGTGGGCTGGGCAGGTGCGAGGAGACTTGCTTCACGTCTGCGTCGGCGAAGCCTCCGCGACTAGTGCCCTGCTCAGCCCTGGCGCTGCTTGTGGCGCAGGTTCTCGCAGATCACCATGACCCGGCCGTGGCGGCGGATCACCTTGCACTTGTCGCAGATCTTCTTGACGCTCGGCTGGACCTTCACGCCTGAGCTCTCCTGCTTCAACCGAGTGCCAGGGGCGGCTGCCCCCGGCACCGTGGAGGTCACTTGTAGCGGTAGACGATGCGCCCGCGGGACAGGTCGTAGGGCGAGAGCTCCACGACAACCCGGTCCTCTGGGAGGATGCGGATGTAGTGCTGACGCATCTTGCCGCTGATGTGTGCCAGGACCTTGTGCCCGTTCTCCAACTCGACGCGGAACATCGCGTTGGGGAGCGGCTCGACTACGCGGCCCTCGACCTCAATGGCCCCGTCCTTCTTGCCCATGTCCTCCGCGTTTCGTGACGGTGGGTGCTTCCGGATTCGCGGGCACGCGGCACCCCGACTCCTGGGAGGCCCTTGCGAACCCCGTGTCACCCGCGGAAGGCTTGCCTACGCATGCGCATGACGGAACCGGCGCGACGTGCGCCACCGTTCCATAGTACGCACCTCAGCCCGAACGCCCAAATCGGGCCGCCAGCAGCAGCACGCCCCAAGGGCCCGCCACCCACAGCCACCAGGGGTACGGGGGCTCGTCGACCAGGGCGATGACACCCCACACCGCGAGGTTGACCACGCTCGCGACCAGCCAGAGCAGCGTGAACGCCCGCAGCACCCGCCTGCGGGGGCGCTCGGCCGCCCGCGCCGGGACGTCCGTGGGCAGATCGGCGACCAAAGCCGCCAACTCGGCGTAGGAGGCGGCGGTCGGGACGACGGCGACACGCTGGTCGTACTCCGCTCGGGTGATGCGCCCCTCGGCCAGTGCCCGGCGCAGCTCCTCGGCGACCGCCGCCCGGTCGCGCTCCACCGCCCGCTCGAACCCGCTCACCGCGGCTTGGTGGCCAACCAGACCGCGCCCAGCACGGACCCGCTGGGCAGGGCGACCCACAGGAACCACGGGTACACCAGACCCCCACCGCCCAGCAGGCTCACCAGCAGCCAGATGGCGAAGTTCAGCGCGCTCACGCTCAGCCAGATCGCGGTGAGCACCCGCAGGGCGGTCCGACCACCCGATCGGGTGGTTACCACGGGTTCGGCGGCGGAAGCGGGCACCGGCGCCGTCAGGGGGCCCGCCAGTGGCGTCTCGGGCAGGTCGGCCACCAGGGCGGCCAGCTCGCCGCGGGTCTTGGCCTGCCAGGTGCGCACCACTCGGGCGTCGAACTCCGCGAGGTCGAGTCGGCCGTCGGCGTGCGCCCCGTGCAGTCGCTGCTGCACCAGCTCCCGTTCGACGTCTGAGGCCCGGATGTCCTCGGGCCGCACAGGCTGGGTCACCACCCCATGGTGACCCAGCCAGGGCCCGGCGGACATGGGGCTAGCCCCCGGATGGGACTGCACCTGGTGTCCGGGTCACGCCTCCGGCGCGGTGAGCACCCAGGGGCCGTCGTCGGTGATGGCCACGCTGTGCTCCCAGTGGGCGGCGCGCGAGCCGTCGGCGGTGATGACGGTCCAGCCGTCGTCCAGCTCGACCGTGCGCTCGCTGCCCAGGGTCAGCATCGGCTCGATGGCGATGGCCATGCCGACCTTGAGCCTCGGGCCCTTGCCGGGCTTGCCGTAGTTCGGCAGGAACGGGTCCATGTGCATCTTGGTGCCGATGCCGTGGCCGCCGTAGCCGTCGACGATGCCGTACTCGACGCCGTCGCGCTCGCCCGCCGCGATGGTGGCCGACTCGATGGCGAACGAGATGTCGGTCAGCCGCGCGCCGGGCACGGCGGCCTCGATGCCCGCGAGCATCGACTCGCGGGTGGCCTCGGACAGCTTCAGCTCGGCCTCGGTCACCGTCCCCACGGGCAGGGTGATGGCCGAGTCGCCGTGCCAGCCGTCCAGGATGGCCCCGCAGTCGATGGAGACCAGGTCACCCTCGGCGAGCACCTGCGTGCGGCTGGGGATGCCGTGGACCACCTGCTCGTTGACCGACGCGCAGATGCTGGCCGGGAAGCCGTGGTAGCCCTTGAACGACGGGATCGCGCCCGCGTCGCGGATGGTCTGCTCGGCCAGCTCGTCCAGCTCGGCGGTGCTGACCCCTGCCTTGGCGTGGCCTGCCATCAGGGTCAGCGCCTTGGCCACGACCAGGCCTGCGGCCCGCATGGCCTCCAGCTGGCCGCGGCTCTTGATCTCGATCATGCGGTCGCGACCGCCCGGCACGACACGGCGAACAGCATCGAGCAGTCCTCCGGTCACTTCTCGCCAAGCGCGCGCAGCGCCGTGAGCGCGCGCTCGCTGATCTCGTCGACCTCGCCGACCGCGTCGATGGTCAGCACGATGTCGGAGTAGTGGTCCAGCAGGGGCGCGGTCTCCGTGCGGTAGACCTGCTGCCGGTGCCGGATCACCTCCTCCTTGTCGTCGGTGCGGCCGCGGGCCAGCAGGCGCTCGACCACCACGTCCTCGGGGATGCGGAACTCCAGGACCGCGTCGAGCCGGTGGCCGTGCTGGGCCAGGATCTCGCCCAGCACGCCCGCCTGGGCGACGTTGCGGGGGAAGCCGTCGAGCAGGAAGCCGCCCGCGGCGTCCGCCTCGGCCAGGCGGGTCCGGACCATCTCGTTGGTGACCGCGTCGGGCACCAGCTCGCCGGAGTCCAGGTACTCCTGGACCTCCTTGCCGAGCTCGGTCTGCTGGCTGATGTGGGCGCGGAAGAGGTCCCCGGTGGAGATGTGCGGCACGCCCAGCTTGTCCCGGAGGATCGCGGCCTGGGTGCCCTTGCCCGCTCCGGGCGGGCCGACGAGAACGAGTCGCACTAGCGGAGGAACCCTTCGTAATTGCGCTGCATGAGCTGGCTCTCGATCTGCTTCACGGTGTCGAGGCCGACACCGACCATGATCAGCACGGCGGTGCCGCCGAACGGGAAGTTCTGGTTCTGGCCCTGACCGGTCAGGTCGAGGAACAGGTTCGGCAGGATCGCCACGATGCCGAGGTAGAGCGAGCCGGGCAGCGTGATCCGCCCCAGGACGAAGCGGAGGTACTCGGCGGTGGGCCGCCCCGGTCGGATGCCGGGGATGAACCCACCGAACTTCTTCATCTCGTCGGCGCGCTCGTCCGGGTTGAACGTGATGCCGACGTAGAAGTAGGTGAAGAAGACGATCAGCAGGAAGTACAGCGAGATGTGCACCGGGCTGGACTGCGACACCAGGTGCGTCTGCACGAAGGTCTCCCACCAGCTCGGCGTGCCGTCGGTGGAGGCGGTCAGCCGGGAGATGAGGTCGGGCAGGTACAGCAGCGACGAGGCGAAGATGACCGGGATGACACCGGCCTGGTTCACCTTCAGCGGCAGGTAGGTCGACGTGCCGCCGTACATCCGGCGGCCGATCATGCGCTTGGCGTACTGGACCGGGATGCGGCGCTGGGCCTGCTCCACGTAGATGACGCTGGCGATGATCAGCAGAGCCGCCACGCAGACCAGGAAGAAGGTCAGGCCGCCGCGGCTGAGGATGATCTGGCCCTCGGCCGGGATGCGGGCCGCGATGCCGGTGAAGATCAGCAGCGACATGCCGTTGCCGATCCCCTTCTCGGTGATGATCTCACCGAGCCACATGATCACGCTGGTGCCCGCGGTCATCGCGATGACCAGGACGACCAGGGAGAAGATGCTGTCGTCGGGGATGACGGGGACGTCGCAGTTCTGGAACAGCTGGCCGCGCACGGCCAGCGCGATGATGCCGGTGGACTGCAGGACCGCGAGCGCGATCGTCAGGTAGCGCGTGTACTGGGTGAGCTTGCCCTGGCCCGCCTGGCCTTCCTTCTTCAGCTGCTCGAACCGGGGGATGACCACGGTGAGGAGCTGGATGATGATGCTGGCGGTGATGTAGGGCATGATGCCCAGCGCGAAGATCGAGAGGTTCAGCAGCGCACCGCCGCTGAACAGGTTGATCAGCGAGTAGATGCCCTGCTGGTCGACCTGCTCGACGCACTTTTTGACGTTCACGAAGGAGACGCCCGGCGCGGGCATGGTCGCGCCCAACCGGTACACCACGACGATCCCCAGTGTGAAGAGGATCTTCTTGCGCAGGTCCGGCGTCGCGAGAGCCGAGCGGAATGCGCCGAGCACGCGAACCTCCTGAAGCGTTGCCGCCCGCGAGGGGTCGGCATCCGTGCGGTACCGGCAGTGTTGCCGGCACGGTGGCATCGTTCGCGGCGGGTAACCGCGATCGACCCGGAGGACATCCGGGTTCAGCCCGCGACTTTAACAGCCAAGGGCCTCATCGCCGTAGCCAGTCACCGTTGTCCGTTCACACCCGTTCGGGCTTTCATGTTCGCAATCCGCCGAACGGATCAAGTTCGGCTGGTCGCCAGCAGACCCGCCATGCCCAGCAGCAGCACACCGGTCCCCCGGTCCAGCCCGCGCCGCGCGCGCCCGCTGAGCCGGACCGCCCGGATCACCGCGCCGACCACCACGTAGCCGGTCCCCGCCAGCGCCTCGGCGACCAGGTAGACCGCGCCGAGCAGGGCGAGCTGGGCGGCCACCGGCCCCCGGTCCGGGTCGACGAACTGGGGCACGAAGGCGGTGAAGATGAGCAGCGCCTTGGGGTTGGTGATGGCCACCATGAACTCCTTGCGCAGCGGGGAACCCGCTGGTGGCGCCTCGTCCCCGGAGTCCGCGGCGGTCCTGGCGGACAGCAGGATGCGCACGCCGAGGTAGACCAGGTAGGCGACGCCGAGCCACTTGATGACGGTCAGCGCCACCTGGGAGGCGGCCAGCAGCGGACCCAGCCCGGCCACCACCGCCGCCACCATCAGGGAGAAGGCCGCCAAGCGCCCCAGGAGGGCCGTGGCGGCCCGCGCGGGGCCGTGCCGCACCGCGTGGTGCATCCCCAGCAGGTTGTTGGCGCCAGGCGTGAGTGCCACCAGGACGGCGGCGCCGAAGAAGACCACGAGCCACATGCCAGGAACGCTAACCCGCCGCCCAAGCGGATTTACGCCCTGCGAGAACACGTCTCAACTCGTGGGCGCGCGGAACGTCGAAAGGGCCCCGGAGCGGGTGCTCCGGGGCCCTTTCGGACGTGCCGTGAACTCAGAGCACGGTGGTGGTGCCACCGGCGGCGGCGATCTTCTCCACCGCGCTGCCCGAGAACTTGTTGGCGACGACCTCCAGCTTGACGCCCGCGAGGTCGCCGTTGCCCAGCACCTTGACGAGCTGGCCCTTGCGGACCAGGCCCGCCTTGACCAGGGCCTCGACGTCGACGCGGCCACCGTCGGGGAAGACCCGCGCGATGTCGCCGACGTTGACGACCTGGTACTCGGTGCGGAACGGGTTGCGGAAGCCCTTCAGCTTCGGCAGCCGCATGTGCAGCGGCATCTGGCCACCCTCGAAGCGCGGCGAGACGTTCTTCCGCGCTCCGGTGCCCTTGGTACCGCGACCCGCGGTCTTGCCCTTGGAGCCCTCACCGCGACCCACGCGGGTCTTCGCGGTCTTGGCGCCGGGGGCCGGACGCAGGTGGTGGATCTTGATGGTCACGACTGGACCTCCTCGACGACCACCAGGTGGCGCACGGCGTGGATCAGGCCGCGCACCTGCGGCGTGTCCTCACGGACCACCGACTGGCGGATCTTGCGCAACCCCAGGGTCCGCAGGGACTCCCGGTGGTTGTGCTTGGTACCGATGCTGCTCTTGACCTGGGTCACCTTGAGCTGCGCCACGTCACACCCCCTGGCCCGCGCGAGCGCGGAGCATGCCGACGGGGGCCACGTCCTCCAGCGGCAGGCCGCGACGCGCCGCGACCTCCTCCGGACGCTGCAGGCCCTTCAGGGCCTCCACGGTGGCGTGCACGATGTTGATGGCGTTGTCCGAGCCCAGCGACTTGCTCAGCACGTCGTGGACACCGGCGCACTCCAGCACCGCGCGGACCGCACCACCGGCGATGACACCGGTACCGGCCGAGGCCGGGCGCAGCAGGACGACGCCCGCCGCCTTCTCGCCCTGCACCGGGTGAGGGATCGTGCCCGCGATGCGGGGGACGCGGAAGAAGTTCTTCTTCGCCTCCTCCACACCCTTGGCGATGGCCGCGGGCACTTCCTTGGCCTTGCCGTAGCCGACGCCGACCATGCCGTCGCCGTCGCCGACCACGACCAGGGCGGTGAAGCTGAACCGACGACCACCCTTCACGACCTTGGAGACGCGGTTGATGGCAACCACGCGCTCCAGGTGCGGGGTCTTCTCCTGGGCCGCGCCGCCGCGGCCGCCGTCACGACGGTCGCGACGCTCTCCGCGCTCGCCCCCGCCGCCTTCGCGACGCGTGCGTCCTGGCATCAGGCGTCCCTCTCAATTCCAGTGATGATCATTGTCAGAACTCCAGCCCCGCCTCGCGAGCGGCGTCGGCCAGAGCCGCGATCCGGCCGTGGTAGGCGTTGCCACCGCGGTCGAACACGACCTTGCTGATGCCCGCTTCCTTGGCGCGGGCGGCGGCCAGCTGGCCGACCTTCGCGGCCTTGGCCTTCTTGTCGCCCTCGACCGCGCGGACGTCCGCCTCGACGGAGGACGCCGCGGCCAGCGTGTGACCGGCCAGGTCGTCGATGATCTGCACGGTGATGTGCTTCGACGAGCGGTGCACCACCAGGCGCGGGCGCTCGGGAGTGCCGCTGACCTTCTTGCGGAGGCGGAAGTGACGGCGGGTCTTGGCGATGCGGCGAGTGGTCGAGATGTCCTTGCCCACCGGCTTGCGCTTCGTTGCAGTCTCGCTCATGTCACTTACCCGTCTTTCCGACCTTGCGGCGGATCTTCTCGCCCGCGTAACGCACGCCCTTGCCCTTGTACGGGTCGGGCTTGCGCAGCTTGCGGATGTTGGCGGCGACCTCGCCGACGAGCTGCTTGTCGATGCCGGAGACGGAGAACCTGGTGGGGGTCTCCACCGCGAAGGTGATGCCCTCGGGGGCCTCGACCTTCACCGGGTGGCTGTAGCCCAGCGCGAACTCCAGGTCGGAGCCCTTGAGCGCCACGCGGTAGCCGACGCCGTGGATCTCCATCTTCTTCTCGTAGCCCTGGGTCACGCCGATGACCATGTTCTGCACCAGCGTGCGGGACAACCCGTGCAGCGAACGGCTGCGACGCTCGTCGTTCGGGCGCTTGACCTCGAGAGTGCCGTCCTCGGCCTTCTCGATGATGATCGGCTCGGCGATCGTCAGCGACAGGGTGCCCTTCGGGCCCTTCACGCTGACGTCCCGGCCGGCGATGTTCACGTCGACCCCGGCGGGGACGGTGATCGGCAGCTTTCCGATGCGCGACATGCCTAGTCCCCCTTCCTCACCAGACGTAGGCGAGGACTTCTCCGCCCACGCCCTGCTTGTTGGCCTGGCGGTCGGTCAGCAGACCGCCAGAGGTCGAGATGATCGCCACGCCCAGACCGCCGAGCACCTTCGGCAGGTTGGTCGACTTCGCGTACACCCGCAGACCGGGCTTGGACACGCGGCGCAGGCCGGCGATGCTGCGCTCCCGGTTCGGGCCGTACTTCAGCTCGATGACCAGGTTCTTGGCCACGTCGCCCTGCTCGTCGCGGTAGCCCGCGATGTAACCCTCGCGCTTGAGGATCTCGGCGATGTTGGCCTTCAGCTTGGAGTGCGGCATCACGACCTTGTCGTGGTAAGCCGAGTTCGCGTTCCGCAGACGCGTCAGCATGTCTGCGATCGGGTCGGTCATCGTCATGGTGACCTGGTCAACCTTTCTCGCTGCGGTTCCCCAGTCAGGGTCCGGATCGGTCGTGAGCGGGCCTACAGCGAAGTGGATTTTGAAAAACCTGCCGCCGAGCCGGTACTACCAGCTGGACTTGTTCACACCGGGCAGCTCGCCCCGGTGGGCCATCTCGCGGAGGCAGATCCGGCACAGGCCGAACTTGCGGAACACCGAGTGCGGGCGCCCGCAGCGCTGGCAGCGGGTGTAGGCCCGCACCTTGAACTTCGGCTTGGCCGCGGCCTTGTTGATCAGCGCCTTCTTGGCCATCAGTTCTCCTTGAACGGGAAGCCCAGGTGCTTGAGCAGCGCCCGGCCCTCCTCGTCGTTGGTGGCGGTGGTGACGACCGTGATGTCCATGCCGCGCGGGCGGTCGATGGCGTCCGGGTCGATCTCGTGGAACATCGACTGCTCGTTGAGGCCGAACGTGTAGTTCCCGTTGCCGTCGAACTGCTTGCCCGACAGGCCGCGGAAGTCGCGGATGCGGGGCAGCGCGATGGTCAGCAGCCGGTCCAGGAACTCCCACATGCGGTCGCCGCGCAGCGTCACGCGCGCACCGATGGGCATGCCCTCGCGCAGCTTGAACTGCGCGATGGACTTGCGGGCCCGACGGACCTCGGGGCGCTGGCCGGTGATGATGGACAGGTCCCGAACGGCGCCCTCGATCAGCTTGCCGTCACGGGCGGCGTCGCCGACGCCCATGTTGACGACAACCTTCACGACGCCGGGGATCTGCATCACGTTCGCGTAGTCGAACTGCTTGCGCAGCTCGGCCACGATCTCCTCGCGGTAGCGGGTCTTCAGCCGCGGCGCGATCTTCTCTGCGGTCGTCATCTCAGATGTCCTTCCCGTTGCGACGGGAAATGCGGACCCGCTTGCCCTCGTCGTTCGTCCGGTAGCCCACACGGGTCGGCTTGCCGTCGGAGTCGACCACCATCACGTTGGACACGTGGATGGGCGCCTCCTGGGTCACGATGCCGCCCGACTGCGCGCCGCGCTGGGTCTGCGTGATCCGGGTGTGCTTCTTGATGCGGTTGACGCCTTCGACCAGGACGCGGTTCTCGGCGGGGTAGGCCTGGATGACCTTGCCGCGCGCGCCCTTGTCCTTGCCGGCGATAACGACGACGGTGTCGCCCTTCTTCACCTTCATCAGAGCACCTCCGGCGCCAACGAGATGATCTTCATGAACTTCTTGTCGCGCAGCTCACGACCGACCGGGCCGAAGATGCGGGTGCCCCGCGGCTCGTTGTCGTTCTTGATGAGCACCGCGGCGTTCTCGTCGAACCGGATGTAAGAGCCGTCGGGACGGCGCTTCTCCTTGACGGTGCGGACGACGACCGCCTTGACGACGTCACCCTTCTTCACACCGGCGCCGGGGATGGCCTGCTTCACCGTGGCGACGATGATGTCCCCGATGCCCGCGTAGCGGCGGCCCGAGCCACCGAGAACACGGATGCAGAGGATCTCCTTCGCACCGGTGTTGTCGGCGACGCGCAGCCGCGACTCCTGCTGGATCACTTACCTGTCTCCTGACCATTCCTGGCCCGCCAGATTTCCGACCTGACGGGCTCGGTCTGAACTACTTGGCCTTTTCGAGGATCTCGACGAGGCGCCAGCGCTTGGTGGCCGACAGCGGCCGGGTCTCCATCAGCAGGACGCGGTCGCCGACACCGGCGGTGTTCTGCTCGTCGTGCGCCTTCACCTTGGTGGTGGAGCGCATGACCTTGGAGTAGCGGCGGTGCTTCTTGCGGTCCTCGACCGCCACCACGATCGTCTTGTCCATCTTGTCGGACACGACGTAGCCCTCGCGGACCTTGCGGTCGTTTCGAGTCTCAGTCACTTCGTTGCTCTCGGTCATGCCGCACCCTCACCAGTGGAAACCGCGTCCGGGGAGGCGGAGAGACCCAGCTCCCGCTCCCGCATCACGGTGTAGATCCGGGCGATCTCGTTCCGGACCGTGCGCAGGCGGCGGTTGTTGTCCAGCTGCCCGGTGGCCATCTGGAAGCGGAGGTTGAACAGCTCCTCCTTCGCCTCCCTCAGGCGCAGCACGAGCTCTTCCTCGGTGAGCTCACGCAGCTCGGAAGCGGTGGTACCCGCTGCCATCAGAACTCACCACCCTCACGCGTAACGATGCGGCACTTCATCGGGAGCTTGTGGATCGCGCGACGCAGCGCCTCGCGGGCCACCGCCTCGTTCGGGAAGCTCATCTCGAAGAGCACGCGGCCCGGCTTGATGTTGGCGACCCACCACTCCGGCGAACCCTTACCCGAACCCATGCGGGTCTCGGCGGGCTTCTTGGTCAGCGGGCGGTCCGGGAAGATGTTGATCCAGACCTTGCCACCACGGCGGATGTGCCTGGTGATGGCGATACGAGCCGACTCGATCTGCCGGTTGGTCACGTAGGCGGGCTCCAGTGCCTGGATGCCGTACTCGCCGAAGGTGACCCTCGTGCCGCCCTTGGCAGCACCGGACCGGCCGGGGTGGTGCTGCTTGCGGTGCTTGACCCTGCGCGGGATGAGCACTACTCAGCCCTCCGTCTTCGCGACGGCCGGGGCGTTGTCGGTGGCAACGTCGCCGGTCGTCTGGTCGCTCTGGGCGGCCCGACCCGCCTCGGTGCTGGTCGCGGTGGTGCCGCTGGCACCGGAGCGACGGGCGCGGTTCGGGCGGTCGCCGCGGTCGCGGCGCGGGGCGCCGCGGTCGGGCGCCGGGGCGGCGTCGCGCTCGCGCTTGGCGCTGAGGCCGCCGACCACGTCACCCTTGTAGATCCACACCTTCACGCCGATCCGGCCGAACGTGGTGCGGGCCTCGAAGAAGCCGTAGTCGATGTCGGCGCGCAGCGTGTGCAGCGGCACGCGGCCGTCGCGGTAGTGCTCCGAGCGGGACATCTCGGCGCCGCCGAGACGACCACCGCACTGCACGCGGATGCCCTTGACCTGCGGCGAGCGCATGGCCGACTGGATGGCCTTGCGCATCGCGCGGCGGAAGGCGACGCGGTTGGACAGCTGCTCGGCCACGCCCTGCGCGACGAGCTGGGCGTCCGACTCGGGGCTCTTGACCTCGAGGATGTTCAGCTGCACCTGCTTCTTGGTGAGCTTCTCCAGCTCACCGCGGATGCGGTCGGCCTCGGCGCCGCGGCGGCCGATGACGATGCCCGGCCGGGCGGTGTGGATGTCGACGCGGACCCGGTCGCGGGTGCGCTCGATCTCCACCTTGGAAATGCCGGCACGCTCCATGCCACGCGAGAGCAGCTTGCGGATCTTGACATCCTCGGCCACGTACTCGGCGTACTGCTTGTCGGCGTACCAGCGGGACTTCCAGTCGGTGGTGATCCCCAGCCGGAAGCCGTGCGGGTTGATCTTCTGGCCCACTACCGGTTCCCCTTCGCGCTGGTCTTCTTCGGACGCGACTCCACCTCGACGGTGATGTGGCTCGTCCGCTTGCGGATCCGGTACGCGCGGCCCTGGGCCCGCGGGCGGAACCGCTTGAGGGTCGGACCCTCGTCCACGTAGACCTTGGACACCCACAGGGTGTCCGGGTCGAGGGACAGGTTGTTCTCGGCGTTGGCCACGGCGCTCGCGAGCACCTTGCGGACCGGCTCACTTGCCGCCTGCGGCGCGAACTGGAGCACGGCCAGGGCCTCGCTGGCGCTACGACCCCTGATGAGCTCGACGACGCGGCGCACCTTCATGGGCGTGTCGCGGACGTAGCGAGCCCGAGCCACGGCGCGCGGGTACTCCGGCGCTTCGGCTTCGTTGCGGGCGTTCATCGCTGCTTCCCCTTGCTCTTTTCCTAGTTCGTCGCCTAGCGGCGGCGCGACTTCCGGTCGTCCTTGATGTGACCCTTGAACGTGCGGGTCGGGGCGAACTCGCCGAGCTTGTGCCCGACCATCGCCTCCGTCACGAACACCGGCACGTGCTTGCGGCCGTCGTGCACCGCGATCGTGTGGCCCAGCATGTCGGGGATGATCGTCGACCGGCGGGACCAGGTCTTGATGACGGTCTTCTTGCCCGACTCGTTGAGGACGTCCACCTTCTTGAGCAGGTGGTCGTCCACGAAGGGGCCCTTCTTAAGGCTGCGAGGCATCCTTCACTCCCTCCCTGCTCAGCGCTTCTTACCGGTGCGACGACGCCGGACGATGAGCTTGTCGCTTGCCTTGCGGCGGCGGGTGCGGCCTTCGGGCTTACCAGCCGGGTTGACCGGGTGGCGACCACCGGAGGTCTTGCCCTCACCACCGCCGTGGGGGTGGTCGACCGGGTTCATGGCGACACCGCGGACGGTGGGCTTCTTGCCCTTCCACCGCATGCGGCCCGCCTTGCCCCAGTTGATGTTCTGGTGCTCGGCGTTGCCGACCTCGCCGACCGTGGCGCGGCAGCGCACGTCCACGTTGCGGATCTCGCCCGAGGGCATCCGCAGCTGGGCGTAGGGGCCGTCCTTGGCGACGAGCTGGACGCTGGCACCGGCCGAGCGGGCGATCTTGGCGCCGCCGCCGGGGCGGAGCTCGATCGCGTGGATCACGGTGCCGACCGGGATGTTGCGCAGCGGCAGGTTGTTGCCCGGCTTGATGTCGGCCTTGGGGCCGTTCTCGATCCGGTCACCCTGCTGCAGCTTCGACGGCGCGATGATGTAGCGCTTCTCGCCGTCGGCGTAGTGCAGCAGCGCGATGCGCGCCGTGCGGTTGGGGTCGTACTCGATGTGCGCGACCTTGGCGGGCACGCCGTCCTTGTCGGTGCGGCGGAAGTCGATCAGGCGGTAGGCCCGCTTGTGACCGCCACCCTTGTGCCGCGTCGTGATCTTGCCCGACGCGTTGCGGCCACCGCGGCCGTGCAGCGGGCGGATCAGCGACTTCTCCGGCGTCGACCGAGTGATCTCGGCGAAGTCGGAGACGCTCGCACCGCGACGACCGGGGGTCGTCGGCTTGTACTTGCGAATGCCCATCTCTACGCAGTCCTCGTCGTCATCAGGCGGCCGGGCCGCCGAAGATCTCGATCGGCTTGCTCTCGGCGGACAGCGTCACGATGGCGCGCTTGGTGTCCTTGCGCTTGCCGAAGCCCGTCCGGGTGCGCTTGCGCTTGCCCTGGCGGTTGATCGTGTTGACGCTGACGACCTTGACGCCGAAGACCTTCTCCACGGCAATCTTGATCTGGGTCTTGTTCGCGCCCGGCGCCACCACGAAGGTGTACTTGTTCTCCTCGAGCAGCCCGTAGGACTTCTCGGAGATGACCGGTGCGAGCAGGACGTCCCTGTGGTCGGGGATCACTTCGCGGCCTCCTCGTCCACTGCGGACGACGTGGCGGTGGCCTCGGCGGAGCCCTTGCCCTGCTGGGCCTTGCTCGCCAGGAACACGTCCAGTGCGTCCTTGGTGAACACCACGTCGTCGTTGACCAGCACGTCGTAGGTGTTCAGCTGGTCGGGGGCGATGATGTGCACGTGCGGCAGGTTGCGCAGGCTGACCCACGAGACCTCGTCGGTGCGCAGCAGCACGGCCAGCACGCGGCGGGCCTGCGTGACCGACTCCAGCACCTTGCGGGCGGTCTTGGTCGACGGGGCGTCGCCCTCGACGAAGCCGCTCACCACGTGCACCTGGCCCGCGCGCGCCCGGTCGGAGAGGGCACCGCGCAGGGCGGCGGCCTTCATCTTCTTGGGGGTGCGCTGGCTGTAGTCGCGCGGCACGGGACCGTGCACGGTGCCGCCGCCCGCGAACTGCGGGGCGCGGGTCGAGCCCTGGCGGGCGCGGCCGGTGCCCTTCTGGCGGTAGGGCTTCTTGCCGCCGCCGGAGACCTCGCCGCGGGTCTTCGCCTTGTGCGTGCCCTGGCGGGCCGCGGCCTGCTGGGCCACGACGACCTGGTGCAGCAGCGCGACGTTGGCCTGGGCGTCGAAGACGGCGGCGGGCAGCTCGACGGTGCCGTCGGTCTTGCCGTCCGGGGTGCGGACCTCAACGGAGGTCATGATCAGGCACCACCCTTCGCAGCGGTCTTGACGAACACGAGGCCGCCCTTGGGACCGGGAACCGCGCCCTTGATGAGCAGCAGGCCCGACTCGGCGTCGACCTTGTGCACCTTGAGGTTCTGGGTGGTCACGCGCACGTGGCCCATGCGACCCGCCATGCGCAGGCCCTTGAACACGCGGCCGGGCGTGGCGCACCCGCCGATGGAGCCGGGCGAGCGGTGCTTGCGCTGCGTGCCGTGGCTGGCCCCGAGGCCGCCGAAGCCGTGGCGCTTCATGACACCCGCGGTGCCCTTGCCCTTGCTGGTGCCGACCACGTCGACAACCGCGCCGGCCTCGAACACCTCAGCGGTGACTTCCTGGCCGACCTGGTACTCGGCGGCGTCCGTGGTGCGCAGCTCCGCCAGGTGACGGCGGGGCGTGACGCCCGCCTTGGCGAAGTGGCCCGCAACGGGCTTGTTGACCTTGCGCGGGTCGATCGCGCCGAAGGCCAGCTGCACGGCCGAGTAGCCGTCGTTCTCCTGGGTCCGAACCTGGGTGACCACGTTCGGCTCGGCCTTGACGACGGTCACCGGGACGATCCGGTTGTTCTCGTCGAAGACCTGAGTCATGCCGAGCTTGGTGCCCAGGAGGCCCTTTACCTGCCTGTCAGACATGGGTCTCTTTGCTCTCCGCCCCAAATGGGATCAACACTGCCGCGTCCAACGCTTACTGGATGTTGACGTCGACGCTCGCCGGCAGGTCGATGCGCATGAGCGCGTCCACCGTCTTCGGCGTCGGGTCGAGGATGTCGATCAGACGCTTGTGCGTGCGCATCTCGAAGTGCTCGCGCGAGTCCTTGTACTTGTGCGGCGAGCGGATGACGCAGTAAACGTTCTTCTCAGTGGGCAGCGGCACAGGCCCGACGACCCGAGCGCCGGTGCGCGTCACGGTCTCGACGATCTTGCGCGCGGACGCGTCGATCGCCTCGTGGTCGTAGGCCTTGAGCCGGATGCGGATCTTCTGTCCCGCCATGATGGCTTGCCGTTCCTCTGCTTGTAGTACCGCCGCGGTGCGGTGCCTCTGGCGGGGCAACTGGGTACCCCCGGCGCGCTCCGCCCCCTATTCAGGACTGACACCGAGCGGTGTCACGGTGCCCGGTCCACGCGGTCGGGCGTGTCGCGCCGCCCGCACAGACCAGTCCCACTGATGCAGCTTGTGGGATTGTCTTGCCAAACCCCGCTCGTGGCGGGGCGGCCGAGTTCCGAACTCGAACCGGCCGCCCCGACGAGCAACCCGTCAATGGTCGCACACGCCAGCGCGTGCGCCAAATCCGGGGTGGAGTTGTAGAGCTAGATCACTTGATGATCTTGGTGACCGAGCCCGCGCCGACGGTGCGGCCACCCTCGCGGATGGCGAACCGCAGGCCCTCGTCCATCGCGATCGGCTGGATCAGCTTCACGGACATGGAGGTGGTGTCGCCCGGCATGACCATCTCGGTGCCCTCGGGGAGGGTCACCACGCCGGTCACGTCGGTGGTGCGGAAGTAGAACTGCGGGCGGTAGTTGTTGAAGAACGGCGTGTGGCGGCCGCCCTCGTCCTTGGACAGGATGTAGACCTGCGCCTCGAACTCGGTGTGCGGGGTGGTGGTGCCCGGCTTCACGATCACCATGCCGCGCTCCACCTCCTCGCGCTTGATGCCGCGCAGCAGCAGGGCGGCGTTGTCGCCCGCCTGGCCCTCGTCGAGGAACTTCTTGAACATCTCGATCGAGGTGACAGTCGTCTTGCGCGACTGGTCCTTGATGCCGACGATCTCGACTTCCTCGTTGACCTTGATGATGCCGCGCTCGATGCGGCCGGTGACCACGGTGCCGCGGCCGGTGATGGTGAAGACGTCCTCGACCGGCATCAGGAACGGCCGGTCGACCTCGCGCTCCGGCTCCGGGATGTTCTCGTCCACGGCGTCCATCAGGCCGATGAGCTTCTCGCCCCACTCGGCGTCGCCCTCCAGCGCCTTCAGCGCGGAGACGCGGACGACGGGCAGGTCGTCACCGGGGAACTCGTACTCGGAGAGCAGCTCGCGGACCTCGAGCTCGACGAGCTCCAGGATCTCCTCGTCGTCCACCATGTCGGCCTTGTTCAGGGCCACCACGATGTAGGGCACACCGACCTGGCGGGCCAGGAGGACGTGCTCCTTGGTCTGCGGCATCGGGCCGTCGGTCGCCGCGACCACCAGGATGGCGCCGTCCATCTGCGCCGCACCGGTGATCATGTTCTTGATGTAGTCGGCGTGACCGGGGCAGTCGACGTGCGCGTAGTGGCGCTTGTCGGTCTGGTACTCGATGTGCGCGATCGAGATGGTGATGCCGCGCTGCTTCTCCTCCGGCGCCTTGTCGATCTGGTCGAACGGCGTGAAGGGGTTCAGGTCCGGGTACTTGTCGTGCAGGACCTTGGAGATCGCCGCGGTCAGCGTCGTCTTGCCGTGGTCGATGTGACCGATGGTGCCGATGTTGACGTGCGGCTTCGTCCGCTCGAACTTCGCCTTCGCCACTGGATTGTCCTCCTGGACTTCTGGTGCTGTGCCCGGCGGGTGGTCGGCCACCCGCCGGGCGTCACGTCAGGGTTTTGCGGACCCCAGGGACGAGAGACCCCGGAGAGCCCGCGTGGTGCTGCGGTGCTCCGGTTGGGGTTACTCGCCCGTCGCCTTCGCGATGATCTCCTTCGCGACGTTCGTGGGAACCTCGGCGTAGGAGTCGAACGTCATCGAGTAGTTCGCGCGACCCTGGGTCTTGGACCGCAGGTCGCCGACGTACCCGAACATCTCCGACAGCGGGACCAGCGCCTTGACGACGCGGGTGCCGCTGCGCTCCTCCATGGCCTGGATCTGGCCACGGCGGGAGTTCAGGTCGCCGATGACGTCGCCCATGTACTCCTCGGGCGTGGTCACCTCGACCGCCATCATCGGCTCGAGCAGTGCCGGGTCGGCCTTGCGAGCGGCTTCCTTGAGCGCCATCGAACCGGCGATCTTGAACGCCATCTCGGAGGAGTCGACCTCGTGGTAGGCGCCGTCGACCAGCGTCACCTTGATGCCGACCAGCGGGTAGCCCGCCAGCACGCCGTACTGCATCGCGTCCTGGGCACCGGCGTCGACCGACGGGATGTACTCCCGCGGGATGCGACCACCGGTGACCGCGTTGACGAACTCGTAGAGCGCGCCCTCGGCGTTCTTCTCCAGCGGCTCGATGTCGATCAGGACCTTCGCGAACTGGCCCGAACCACCGGTCTGCTTCTTGTGGGTGTAGGAGTACTTCTCCACCTTGCGGCGGATGGTCTCCCGGTAGGCCACCTGCGGCTTGCCGATGTTCGCCTCGACCTTGAACTCGCGGCGCATCCGGTCCACCAGGATGTCCAGGTGCAGCTCGCCCATGCCCGCGATGATGGTCTGCCCGGTCTCCTCGTCCAGGTTGACCCGGAAGGTCGGGTCCTCCTCGGCGAGCTTCTGGATCGCGGTGCCCAGCTTCTCCTGGTCGGCCTTCGTCTTGGGCTCGATCGCCACCTGGATGACCGGCTCGGGGAAGGTCATCGACTCCAGCACGATGGGCGACTGCGGGTCGCTCAGCGTCTCACCGGTGGTGGTGTCCTTCAGGCCGATCACGGCGTAGATGTGGCCCGCGATGGCCTCGTCGACCGGGTTCTCCTTGTTGGCGTGCATCTGGAAGATCTTCCCGATGCGCTCCTTGCGGTCCTTGGTCGAGTTGATGACCTGGGTGCCGGAGGCGACCCGACCCGAGTACACCCGGATGTAGGTCAGCTTGCCGAAGAAGGGGTGCGCGGCGATCTTGAACGCCAGGGCCGAGAACGGCTCGTCGCTGGCGGCGCGGCGGGTGGCCGGGGTCTCCCCGTCCTGCAGCGTGCCCTCGACCGGCGGCAGGTCCAGCGGCGACGGCAGGTAGTCGATCACCGCGTCGAGCATGGGCTGCACGCCCTTGTTCTTGAACGCCGAGCCGCACAGCACCGGGTAGGCCGTGCCGTCGTTGACGATCTTGCGGATGCCCGCCTTGATCTGCTCGACGGTCAGCTCCTCGCCACCGAGGTAGGCCTCCATCAGGGCGTCGTCGGTCTCCGCGACGGCCTCGATGAGCTGCTCGCGGTACTCGTTGGCCCGGTCGACCAGGTCGGCCGGGATCTCCTCGACCGCGTAGTCCTCGCCCTTCTGGACCTCGCCGCGCCAGGTCAGCGCCCGCATCTCGACCAGGTCGACGACGCCGATGAAGTCGCTCTCGGCGCCGATCGGCAGCTGGATCGGCAGCGGCTTGGCGCCGAGGCGCTCGGAGATGGTGCGCACGGTGAAGTAGAAGTCCGCACCGAGCTTGTCCATCTTGTTGACGAAGCAGATGCGCGGCACGTCGTACTTGCTCGCCTGCCGCCAGACCTGCTCGGACTGGGGCTCGACGCCTTCCTTGCCGTCGAACACCGCCACGGCACCGTCGAGCACGCGGAGGTTGCGCTCCACCTCGACGGTGAAGTCGACGTGGCCGGGCGTGTCGATGAGGTTGATCTGGTGGTTCTTCCAGTAGCAGGTCGTCGCGGCGGACGTGATGGTGATGCCGCGCTCCTGCTCCTGCTCCATCCAGTCCATCGTCGCGGCGCCGTCGTGGACCTCGCCGATCTTGTAGTTGATCCCCGTGTAGAAGAGGATCCGCTCGGTCGTCGTGGTCTTGCCCGCGTCGATGTGGGCCATGATCCCGATGTTGCGGACCTTGGCCAGGTCGGTGAGCACGTCCTGTGCCACGGGTGTTTCCCCTGTCTTGAGCTAGCTGGTAGCAGGCTCACTAGGGCTGGGAGAGCCCGGCCGGGTGTTCCCCGGCCGGGCGTCGGATCACCAGCGGTAGTGGGCGAAGGCCTTGTTCGACTCGGCCATCTTGTGCGTGTCCTCGCGGCGCTTGACGCTCGCGCCCAGGCCGTTGCTCGCGTCGAGCAGCTCGTTCATCAGGCGCTCGACCATGGTCTTCTCACGGCGCTGCCGGGAGAAGGTGATCAGCCAGCGCAGGGCGAGCGTGGTCGAGCGACCCGGCTTCACCTCGACGGGCACCTGGTAGGTCGCGCCACCGACGCGGCGGCTCTTGACCTCCAGCGCGGGCTTGACGTTGTCCAGGGCGCGCTTGAGCGTCACCACCGGGTCGGTGCCGGTCTTCTCGCGGGCACCCTCCAGGGCGCCGTACACGATCCGCTCGGCCACGGAGCGCTTGCCGTCGACCAGCACCTTGTTGATGAGCTGGGTCACCAGCGGAGAGCTGTAGACCGGGTCGGAGATCAGCGGCCGCTTCGGGGCCGGTCCCTTGCGGGGCATCAGCTCTTCTCCTTCTTCGCGCCGTAGCGGCTGCGAGCCTGCTTGCGGTTCTTCACGCCCTGCGTGTCGAGCGAGCCGCGGATGATCTTGTAACGGACGCCGGGGAGGTCCTTCACACGGCCACCGCGCACGAGCACCATCGAGTGCTCCTGCAGGTTGTGACCCTCACCCGGGATGTAAGCCGTGACCTCGATGCCGCTGGTCAGCTTCACGCGGGCGACCTTGCGCAGCGCCGAGTTCGGCTTCTTGGGCGTCGTGGTGTAGACGCGGGTGCACACACCGCGCCGCTGCGGGCTGCCCTTGAGCGCCGCGGTCTTCTGCTTGGCGACCTTGTCCTGGCGGCCCTTTCGGACCAGCTGCTGGATCGTTGGCATACGCCGGCTGCTTCTTCCGTTCACGTCTCGCCCGCGGGGCGGCCGAGCACTGTTTACTTGGTCCCTCTCTGCACCCGAGGTCGGGCGTGTCGCGCCCCTCGCCGAAAGCCGAGGCGGCCGAGCACTGTGTCCCCGGGTCCGCAGGCGACATCCCAGGATGCCCCTACGAGTGGAGGTCACCGCGGCCGGCTCTCCAGCACCACTGGCGCGTAGGCACGCGGAGCGGCCCGACATGGGTCGGGCACGAGTACCAAAGATACCCCCCGCCGCTCTCACTGGTCAAAACGGGGTCACCACCGCCGGGCTTGGCCCGAGTCGGGCCCGCTGCCTGCGCTTTCCGCGCGGTCCGTCACGCACCCGGACCAGTCCAACTCACAGCGCCGTCCGCGATCAAAACTACTCCCACGAGCGGCCGAATGCAGTAGACAGAGCGGGCAATCGCACGACCTACCACGGGGGCCAGGTGTCCGACCAGCGCGTCCGCGAGATCGCCGAGGCAGGCCGCAAGGCCGAGCAGCGGCTCGCGGGTTACCAGCAGATGAAAGAGCAGATGGCACAACTGCGCGTGACCGCTATCTCACCCGATCGGGCGGTCACCGTGGTGGCCGGTCCGGGCGGCGCGGTCCTGGACCTCCAGCTCGGCCCGGAGGCGCAGCGCATGCCACCGCCCGCGCTGTCCCGCACGATCATGAGCACCATCCGGACCGCCGTCGCCGACTCGGCACGCCGCTCGGCGGAGCTGGTGCAGCAGTTCGCGGGCGACCAGATCGACATCGCCGCGCGGGTGAACAAGGTGCAGGAGGAGGTCTTCGGCGTCAACCCCGCCGAGCAGGCCCCGCCGCCCCCTCCCCCGCCCGCGCCGGGCGCGACGTTCCTCCAGCAGGCGGGCGCCCGCCCACCGGTCGCGCCGCCGCCACCGCCGCAGGCGCCGCACTTCCCCCCTCGGGTCCAGCCACCCGCGCCGCCGCGCCGACCGGCGCCGCCGCACGAGGAGGACCCCGACGAGGGCTTCGGCCCGATCCTGCGCTGAGACCCGCCGGAATCCCACTGAGGAGGAGCACCGATGGCATTCGGAGTGGACGCGGCGGCGGTGACCAAGTGCGGCAGGGACGTGACCGCACTGGCCGCCGACGCGGAGAAGATCAAGCAGGAGGCGAGCGCGGCCGTGGTGCCGGAGATCTCCTGGGGCCTGCTGGGCCAGGCGCTGACCTACGGCGACTACGTCGAGCTGACCAACACCTTCATGGACCACATGGACAAGATGGTCGAGCGGATGACCGACCTGGGCGACCAGCTGTCGCTGTCCGGTGAGCACTACCGCGACGTGAACCAGGCCGTCGCGGACGCGCTGGAGGACATCGGCAGGCAGCTCGGCGGCGCGGCCAAGCCGCCCTCGGTCGGATCGGGGGCGTGAGGTGACCGAGGAGAAGACGGTCAGCACCGAGCAGGAAGTCCGCGACGACAACTACTGGACCAGCGAGGACGGCGGCGACGGCTTCCTCAAGGGCGAGGGGTTCGTCGGCACCCTGCAGGAGAGCGGGCTCTACGAGAGCGGGCAGAAGGCCTGGTCCGCCCTCGGCGACCTGACCAGCGGCAACCCCGCCGAGGTGCACGCGGCGGTCGGCGAGATCCAGGGCTTCGTCGCCGAGCTGCCCATCGCGGGCCTGGTCGTCGACCCGCTGCACACCCTGCTCACCTTCGGGCTCGGCTTCCTGGTCGACCTGATCAAGCCGCTGGACGACGCGCTCAAGCTGGTCACCGGCGACGAGGAGCAGCTGGGCATCGCCGCGGAGAAGTTCGACAAGGTCAGCAAGGACCTGGAGGGGCTGGCGAAGAAGTTCGCCACCACCGTGGAGACCGGCCTGGAGTCCTGGCAGGGCGCGGCGTCGGGGGCCAGTCGCGAGCGGCTGGCCGAGTTCGCCGAGGGGATCATGGGCACCAGCGGCGAGGCCGCCGGCGTGGTGGACATCCTCAACGGCAGCAAAGCGCTCATGAAGACCGCCTACGACCTGGTCATGGACCTGATCGCCAGCCTGGTCGAGTGGCTGATCATCACCTGGCTGGCCGCGCAGGCGGCGGCCGTGCCCACGCTGGGCGCCTCCGAGGTGGCCGCCGCGGCGGCCACCACCGCCGAGATCGCGGTGGCCACCTCCCGCGTCACGCGGATCGTGCAGAAGGTCACCGCCATCCTGCAGAAGATCAGCAAGGCGCTGAAGGTGCTCAGCGGCAGGCTGGCGGGCCCCAAGTGGTGGCGCACCACCGCGGAGAAGTTCGCGGGCAAGGACGCCATGGACGTCTTCCGCGGGCGCGACGCCGCCGGGAACGTGCTCGGGCCCGGCGGCTGGAAGGGCTCCGCGCAGCAGTTCGGCCGGGACGCGCTGACCAACGCGGGGACCACGCTGGTGGACAACGCCAAGGCGGGCGGCAAGGACGTCTACGACATGCTTGCCGACGAACCGCCCAACGCCGCGGACGTCGACCGCAAGCTGTCCATCTGAGGGGGGACACCCGTGACCGGAGTGACCAGCAGCAGCCACCCCATACCGCCGGAGTGGCAGGCGCACATGCGCACACCGCCGGACAAGCGCCGCCGGGCCACCAAGCTGGGGATCGTGGTGGCGTCGGTCGTCGTGGTGGCCATCGGCGCGATGTTCTTCTTCATCTCCCGCACCTCGCCGGGCGTGGGCGACTGCGCGGAGCCCAGGAGCAAGTCGCGCGACGACTACGACCTGGTGAAGGTGGACTGCGCCGCGCCGAAGGCGGCCTACAAGGTCGGCTACAGCGAGACCTCCGTGAACCCGCGCTGCCCGGACGGCGACTACTTCGCCGACACCGGCCGGTCGGGCCGCAAGTCCACCCGGAAGCTGCGCAAGTGCTTCATGCTCAACGTCAACGAGGGCGAGTGCCTCAAGCTCGACACCTACCGCGCCGCCAAGCTGTACTCGAAGGTGGCCTGCGGGCCGTCGGTGGAGAAGGTCACCAAGGTGGTGCGCGGCAAGGCGGACGCCACGGCGTGCGCGGCCCCGGCCACGCCGCGCGTCTACTCGGAGCCCGCCACGACCGTGTGCCTGACCGCCACCTGAGCGCGGTCCGGGCCCGGTCACACTGATCGGGTGAACTCCGATCTCGTCGCGGGCATGGCCGCGCTGGTCGCGGCCGACGCCGAGCCCGTCGTCCTCGCGGTGCGCGGGGACGTCGTGGTGGTGCGGGTGGGCGACGTGGTGCTCAAGGCGCACGAGGCGGGCACCGACCTCGGCGCGCTGTCCGCCCGGCTGCGGCTGGCCGGGGACCCGCGGCTGGGCGGGCTGCTGCTCGCCCCCCGCGCGGCCCCGGCCGTGGTCGCCGGGCGGGTGGTGACCGCGTGGCCGCTGGGGCAACCGGTGCCGCCGCGCGACCCCGACGCGGTGCCGCTGGAAGAAGCTGGCGCGATGCTGGCCGCGCTGCACCGCTTCACCGCCGCGGACTTCGCCGGACCGCTGCCCCCCTCGGGCGCGCGGCCCCGGCTGGAGCGCGCGGTGCGGGAACTGCCGCGCGGCTCCGCGGCTGCCCGGCGGGTGCTGCGCGCCTTCGCCACGCTGCCCCCGCTGGACACCGCGGCGACCACCCTCATCCACGGCGACTGGCACCTGGGCCAGCTCGTGCGCCGGGACGGCGGGTGGCGGCTGATCGACGTGGACGACCTCGGCACCGGCGACCCGGCGTGGGACCTGGCCCGCCCCGCCGCCCTGCACGCGGCGGGCGTGCTGGACCCGGAGCTGTGGGGGCGGCTGCTGGACGCCTACCTCGCCGCGGGCGGGACCGGCGTGTCACCGCACGACCCGTGGGCGGAACTGGACGTCCCGGCCCGCGCGTTGGTGGTGCAGATGGCAGCACGTGCCCTCGCCGCCGCGGAGCGCGACGGCACGGCGTTGACCGACGAGCAGGAAGCCCTGATCGACGCCTGCGGACGGATCATCTCCGCCACCGGCATCGGCCAACGTGGCTAATATCGCGCATACCGCACCGAGAGCAGGAGGCTCAACACGATGCAGTGTCCCAAGTGTCATGCGAACATGCGCACCTACGACCGCATGGGCGTGCACATCGAACAGTGCGACGGCTGCCGAGGGGTCTTCCTGGACTACGGCGAGCTGGAGGCCATCACCCGGCTGGAGACCCAGATGGCCGTTCCGCCGCCCCCGCCGCCCGCCGCTCCGGCCCCCGGCTACGCCCAGCCCGGCTGGGGCGCGCAGCCGCACTACGGCGGCCACTACGGCCACCGCAAGCACCGCGGCCTCGGTGGCCTGTTCTTCTCGTCCTGAATCGCCGCGCAGGCGGCGTCGGGGACGCCCGACCGCGCCGGGTGGGATGTTCGGAGTAGGGGAAAGGCCCCCGGAGCAGGTGCTCCGGGGGCCTTTCCCGTGACTGGCTCCGGTCAGCGGTAGTCGCGGCCGAAGTCGTAGTCGTCCAGCGGCACGGCCGCGCCGGTGCCCGTGCCGAAGACGTCCGGCGTGTAGTAGCCGTCGTCGTAGCTCGGGATGGCGTAGGCCGCGGCGCGCGCTTCCTCGGTCGGCTGGACCTGGATGTTCCGGTACCGGTTGATGCCGGTGCCCGCCGGGATCAGCTTGCCGATGATCACGTTTTCCTTCAGGCCGATGAGCTTGTCCGACCGGCCGTTGATGGCGGCGTCGGTCAGCACGCGCGTCGTCTCCTGGAAGGAGGCCGCGGACAGCCACGAGTCCGTCGCCAGCGACGCCTTCGTGATGCCCATCAGGACCGGGCGACCGGCGGCGGGCTCGCCGCCCTCGGCCACGACCTGGCGGTTGCCGGACTCGAACTCCGCGCGCTCCACGAGCGAGCCGGGCAGGAACTCCGTCGCGCCCGAGTCGATGATCGTCACGCGGCGCAGCATCTGCCGCACGATGACCTCGATGTGCTTGTCGTGGATCGCCACGCCCTGGGCCCGGTAGACCTTCTGGACCTCCTGCACCAGGTGCAGCTGGGCCTCGCGCGGACCCATGATGCGCAGCACCTCGTGCGGGTCGGGCGTGCCCTCCAGCAGCTGCTGGCCGACGGCCACGTGGTCGCCGTCCTGCAGCGGGCCCGTGGGGGTGTTGGCCAGGCGCTGGCGCTTGGACAGCTTGTCGAAGACGATCTCCTCGGACCCGTCGTCCGGGATGAGGGTGATCTTCCAGAAGCGGTCGTTGTCCTCGATCCGCACCCGGCCGTCGACGTCCGCGATGGGCGCCTTGCCCTTGGGCACCCGAGCCTCGAACAGCTCCTGCACGCGGGGCAGACCCGTGGTGATGTCGTCACCGGCGACACCACCCTGGTGGAAGGTGCGCATGGTCAGCTGCGTGCCGGGCTCACCGATCGACTGGGCGGCGACGATGCCCACGGCCTCGCCGACGTCGACCAGCTTGCCGGTCGCCATCGAGCGGCCGTAGCAGGACGCGCACACGCCGACCGCCGACTCGCAGGTCAGCACCGAGCGGACCTTGACGCGGGTCACGCCCGCCTCGACCAGCGTGGCCAGCGCCGGGTCGCCCAGGTCGTCACCGCGGTTGAGCACGAGGTTGCCGTTCGCGTCGGTGATGTCCTCGGCCAGCGTCCTGGCGTACACGCTGGTCTGCGCGAACTCGGCCAGCACCACCTTGTCGCCCTGGCGCTCGCCCACGGTCATGTTCACACCGCGGCTGGTGCCGCAGTCGACCTCGCGGATGATGACGTCCTGGGAGACGTCCACCAGACGACGGGTCAGGTAACCCGAGTCGGCGGTGCGCAGCGCGGTGTCGGCCAGACCCTTGCGGGCGCCGTGCGTGGCGATGAAGTACTCCAGCACCGACAGGCCCTCGCGGAACGAGTTCTTGATCGGCCGCGGGATGTACTCGCCCTTCGGGTTGGTCACCAGACCGCGCATACCGGCCAGCGAGCGGACCTGGGTCATGTTGCCCGCCGCCCCGGACTTCACGATCATGCGGATCGAGTTGTCCTCGGGGAAGTTGGCCTCCATCGCCTCGGCGACCTCCTCGGTCGCCTTGGTCCACACCTTGACCAGCTCGTTGTTGCGCTCGGTGTAGGAGAGCTGACCGCGCTGGTAGCGCTTCTCCACCGCGTCGGCGAGCTTCTCGTACTCGTCGAGGATGCTCTGCTTGGCGGCGGGCATCAGCACGTCGGAGATCGCCACGGTCACGCCGGAGCGGGTGGCCCAGTGGAAACCGGCGTCCTTCAGCTTGTCCAGCGTCCGGGCGACGGTGACCATCGGGTACCGCTCGGCGAGGTCGTTGATGATCGTGGCCTGCCGCTTCTTGGGCATGACCTCGTTGATGAAGGGGTAGTCCTGCGGCAGGATCTCGTTGAACAGCACCCGGCCCAGGGTGGTCTCGGCCAGCCACGGCTGACCGGGCTCCCAGCCCTCCGGCTCCTGCCCCTTCGGCGGGTTCTTGTCCGAGATGCGGATCTTGGCCATCGCCTGCAGGCCGAGGACCTTGCGGTCGAAGGCCATCTGCGCCTCGGCGGGCGAGGAGAACGCCAGGCCCTCGCCGAGGTCGCCCTCCTTGTGCCGGGTCAGGTGGTACAGGCCGGTCACCATGTCCAGGCGGGGCATGGCCAGCGGCTTGCCCGACGCGGGCGAGAGGATGTTGTTCGACGACAGCATCAGCACGCGCGCCTCGGCCTGCGCCTCGGCCGACAGCGGCAGGTGCACCGCCATCTGGTCACCGTCGAAGTCGGCGTTGAACGCCTCGCAGACCAGCGGGTGCAGCTGGATGGCCTTGCCCTCGACCAGCTGCGGCTCGAACGCCTGGATGCCCAGCCGGTGCAGCGTGGGCGCGCGGTTGAGCAGCACCGGGTGCTCGGTGATGACCTCTTCCAGCACGTCCCACACGGCCGGGCGGGCGCGCTCGACCATGCGCTTGGCGGACTTGATGTTCTGCGCGTGGTTGAGGTCCACCAGCCGCTTCATCACGAACGGCTTGAACAGCTCCAGCGCCATCTGCTTGGGCAGGCCGCACTGGTGCAGCTTCAGCTGCGGGCCGACCACGATGACCGAGCGGCCGGAGTAGTCCACGCGCTTGCCGAGCAGGTTCTGGCGGAACCGGCCCTGCTTGCCCTTGAGCAGGTCGGACAGCGACTTCAGCGGCCGGTTGCCCGGACCGGTGACCGGACGGCCGCGGCGGCCGTTGTCGAACAGCGCGTCGACGGCCTCCTGCAGCATCCGCTTCTCGTTGTTGACGATGATCTCGGGCGCGCCGAGGTCGATCAGCCTCTTGAGGCGGTTGTTGCGGTTGATGACCCGGCGGTACAGGTCGTTGAGGTCCGAGGTGGCGAAGCGGCCACCGTCGAGCTGCACCATCGGGCGCAGGTCCGGCGGGATGACCGGGACGCAGTCCAGGACCATGCCCTGCGGGTTGTTGCGGGTCGCCTGGAAGGCGGCCACGACCTTGAGCCGCTTGAGGGCGCGCAGCTTCTTCTGGCCCTTGCCGCTGCGGATGGTCTCCCGCAGCACGTCGGCCTCGGCGTCCACGTCGTAGTCACCCAGCAGCTTCTGGATGGCCTCGGCGCCCATGGCGCCGGTGAAGTAGTCGCCGTAGCGGTCGTAGAGCTCGCGGTAGAGCAGCTCGTCGGCGATCAGCTGGGCCTTCTCCAGCTTGGTGAAGGTGCTCCAGATCTCGTCCAGGCGGTCCAGCTCGCGCTGGGCCCGGTCGCGGATCTGGCGCATCTCGCGCTCGCCGCCCTCCTTGACCTTGCGCCGGACGTCGGACTTGGCGCCCTCCGCCTCCAGCTCGGCCAGGTCGGCTTCCAGCTTCTGCGCGCGCGCCTCCACGTCGGCGTCGCGGCGGTTCTCCACGCGCTTGCGCTCGACCTGCATCTCGCTCTCCAGCGTGGGCAGGTCGTTGTGGCGCAGCTCGGTGTTGACGCCCACGATGACGTAGGCGGCGAAGTAGATGATCTTCTCGAGGTCCTTGGGGGCCAGGTCGAGCAGGTAGCCCAACCGGCTGGGGACGCCCTTGAAGTACCAGATGTGCGTGACGGGCGCGGCCAGTTCGATGTGGCCCATCCGCTCGCGGCGCACCTTGGCGCGGGTCACCTCGACGCCGCAGCGCTCGCAGATGATGCCCTTGAAGCGGACGCGCTTGTACTTGCCGCAGTAGCACTCCCAGTCCCTGGTGGGACCGAAGATCTTCTCGCAGAACAAGCCGTCCTTCTCCGGCTTGAGCGTGCGGTAGTTGATGGTCTCGGGCTTCTTGACCTCGCCGTAGGACCACTGGCGGATGTCGTCCGCGGTCGCGAGACCGATGCGGAGCTCATCGAAGAAGTTGACGTCGAGCACGTCTACTCTCTTCCCCTTTTTCGAATCGGTGCTTGGGAGGAGCTGGTGGCGGGGTCACCGGGGGGCGCGGGAGGCGCCCCCCGGTGACCGGCGAGGGTCAGTTGACGACGTCGTCCACGGACGGCGACTCGGTCCTCGACAGGTTGATGCCGAGGTTCGCGGCCGCGCGCTCCAGGTCTTCGTCGTCGCCGTCGCGCATCTCGATCGCGGCGCCGTCCGAGGACAGCACCTCGACGTTGAGGCACAGCGACTGCAGCTCCTTGAGCAGCACCTTGAAGGACTCCGGGATACCCGGCTCCGGGATGTTCTCGCCCTTGACGATGGCCTCGTAGACCTTCACGCGACCCAGCACGTCGTCGGACTTGATGGTCAGCAGCTCCTGCAGGGTGTAGGCGGCGCCGTAGGCCTGCATCGCCCAGCACTCCATCTCACCGAAGCGCTGACCGCCGAACTGCGCCTTACCGCCCAGCGGCTGCTGCGTGATCATCGAGTACGGGCCGGTCGACCGCGCGTGGATCTTGTCGTCCACCAGGTGGCCGAGCTTGAGGATGTACATGTAGCCGACCGACACCGGGAACGGGAACGGCTCGCCGCTGCGCCCGTCCAGGAGCACCGCCTTGCCGTCCTCCTTCACCATGCGCTCGCCGTCGCGGTTGGGCAGCGTCGAGCCGAGCAGGCCCATCAGCTCGTCCTCGCGCGCGCCGTCGAACACCGGCGTGGCGGTCTTCGTGCCCGGCTCCACCTCGTACAGGTCGGCGGGCAGGTTCTTCGCCCAGTCCGGGTCGCCGTTGATGCTCCAGCCCTGCTTGGCGATCCACCCGAGGTGGGTCTCCAGCACCTGGCCGATGTTCATACGACGCGGCACGCCGTGCGTGTTCAGCACGATGTCGACCGGGGTGCCGTCCTCCAGGAACGGCATGTCCTCGACCGGCAGGATCTTGCCGATGACGCCCTTGTTGCCGTGCCGACCGGCCAGCTTGTCGCCGTCCTGGATCTTGCGCTTCTGGGCGACGTAGACGCGGACCAGCTCGTTCACGCCGGGGGGCAGCTCGTCGTCGTCCTCGCGGCTGAACACGCGGATGCCGATGACCTTGCCGTACTCGCCGTGCGGCACCTTCAGCGACGTGTCGCGCACCTCGCGGGCCTTCTCGCCGAAGATCGCGCGCAGCAGGCGCTCCTCCGGGGTCAGCTCGGTCTCGCCCTTGGGGGTGACCTTGCCGACCAGGATGTCGCCCGGCTGGACCTCGGCGCCGATGCGGATGATGCCGCGCTCGTCGAGGTCGGCCAGCACCTCCTCGGAGACGTTCGGGATGTCCCGCGTGATCTCCTCGGCGCCCAGCTTGGTGTCGCGGGCGTCGATCTCGTGCTCCTCGATGTGGATCGAGGTCAGGACGTCGTCCTGGACGATCCGCTGGGAGAGGATGATCGCGTCCTCGTAGTTGTGGCCCTCCCACGGCATGATCGCGACGAGCAGGTTCTTGCCCAGCGCCATCTCGCCGTTCTCGGTGCACGGCCCGTCGGCGATGACCTGGCCGACCTCGACCCGGTCACCCTCGTTGACGATGGGCTTCTGGTTGATGCAGCTGCCCTGGTTGGACCGGCGGAACTTGTGCAGCGCGTAGGTCTGCCGCGAGGCGTCGTCGGCCATGACGGTGATGTAGTCGGCGGAGATCTCCTCGACCACACCCGCCTTCTTGGCCACCACGACGTCGCCCGCGTCGACCGCGACGCGCAGCTCCATGCCGGTGCCCACCAGCGGCGACTCGCTGCGCAGCAGCGGCACCGCCTGGCGCTGCATGTTCGCGCCCATCAGGGCGCGGTTGGCGTCGTCGTGCTCCAGGAACGGGATGAGCGCGGTCGCCGCGGACACCATCTGGCGCGGCGAGACGTCCATGTAGTCGACGTCGCGCGGGTCGATGAACTCGACCTCGCCGCCCTTCTTGCGGACCAGGACGCGGTCCTCGGTGAAGTTGCCGTCCTCGTCGATCTTGGCGTTGGCCTGCGCCTTGACGTACCGGTCCTCCTCGTCGGCGGTCAGGTAGTCGATCTGGTCGGTGACCCGGCCGTCGACGACCTTGCGGTACGGCGTCTCGATGAAGCCGAACGGGTTGACCCGCGCGAAGGAGGACAGCGAGCCGATCAGGCCGATGTTCGGGCCTTCCGGCGTCTCGATCGGGCACATGCGGCCGTAGTGCGACGGGTGGACGTCGCGGACCTCCATGCCCGCCCGCTCACGGGACAGACCGCCCGGACCCAGCGCCGACAGGCGGCGCTTGTGGGTCAGCCCCGCGAGCGGGTTGATCTGGTCCATGAACTGGGACAGCTGGGAGGTGCCGAAGAACTCCTTGATCGCCGCCACCACCGGGCGGATGTTGATCAGGGTCTGCGGCGTGATCGCCTCGACGTCCTGGGTCGTCATGCGCTCGCGCACGACGCGCTCCATGCGGGACAGGCCGACCCGGATCTGGTTCTGGATCAGCTCGCCCACGGTGCGCAGGCGGCGGTTGCCGAAGTGGTCGATGTCGTCGACCTCGACCGGCACCTCGGTCTCGCCCGGCTTCATGGTCGTCTCGCCCGCGTGCAGGCGGACCAGGTACTCGATCGTCGTGACGATGTCGTCCTCGGTCAGCACGCCCGTGGTGATCGGGATGTCCAGGCCCAGCTTCTTGTTGACCTTGTAGCGGCCCACCTTGGCCAGGTCGTAGCGCTTGTCCTTGAAGAACAGGTTCTCCAGCAGGGCCTGCGCGGACTCCTTCGTCGGCGGCTCGCCCGGACGCAGCTTGCGGTAGATGTCCAGCAACGCCTCGTCGGTGCCCGCGGTGTGGTCCTTCTCCAGCGTGGTCAGCAGCGTCTCGCTGAACGAGAACCGCTCGCGGATCCGCTCGGCGCTCCAGCCCAGGGCCTTGAGCAGCACGGTCACCGGCTGGCGGCGCTTGCGGTCGATGCGCACGCCGACGGTGTCGCGCTTGTCGACGTCGAACTCCAGCCAGGCACCCCGGGAGGGGATGATCTTGACGCTGAAGACGTCCTTGTCGGTCGTCTTGTCGATCGCCGTGTCGAAGTAGACACCGGGCGAGCGGACGAGCTGGGACACCACGACGCGCTCGGTGCCGTTGATGATGAACGTGCCCTTGTCCGTCATCATCGGGAAGTCACCCATGAACACCGTCTGGCTCTTGATCTCGCCGGTGGTGTGGTTGGTGAACTCCGCCGTGACGAACAGCGGGGCCGCGTACGTCATGTCCTTGTCCTTGCACTCCTCGGTCGAGGCCTTGACCTCGTCGAAGCGCGGGTCGGAGAAGGACAGGGACATCGAGCCGGAGAAGTCCTCGATCGGCGAGATCTCGTTGAGCACCTCTTCGAGGCCGCCCGTCGGCGCCTCGTCACCTTCGTCGACGCGGCGCTGGAACCACGCCTCGTCGCCGGTGAGCCATTCGAAGGACTGGATCTGCAGGTCGAGCAGGTTGGGCGTCTGAAGCGGCTCGTGGATCTTCGCGAAAGAGACTCGCTTCGGCGCTCCGGGAATCCCCGACGTGGAGTTGGTCGCAGCAGTGGCCTTGGTCGCGCGAGAGATCGCCAAGATGCGTCCTTCCAGGGACAGGTAGCTGGCTAGCAGCGGACTAGCACGGCTGTCAAGGGTGCGGCGATGCCCGGCAATCCAGCTCTCGGCGAAGGGCAAACGGAAAGAGGGCAGCGCAAAGGGGCAGTCTAGCCACGCGCGCAGCAACTGTCGAGAGGCACCTGGAAGGACCTTTCTCGTGCTCACCGACAGAGTGACCCGGACGACGCTCCCAGTCAAGATGCCACACGGCGATCACCCCTGTGGCGCAAGCCCCGTTTACTCGATGTAACGGCCTTGACCAGGAGAAATACACCGGTGCAAGCAGCGGTGAACCGCAGGCGGGTGTCCAGGCGCCGAAGGACGACCTCCGCGGTTCCGTTAAGTGACTTACCAGAAAGTGTGACCGACATCACGTTCACAAGGCTTGCTAGCGGCACTCCGCCAGCTCGGCGGACCGGTCCCCGCCCTGGCCGAACATCTCCATGTTGTCGATCTTCCACCGGTCGTCCACCCGCCGGGCCCCGACCCGCATCATCGCCATGCCGCCGCCGCTCTGGTTGTCCGTGGTCCGGGTGGTGACCTGGTCCACGAACAGCAGCGCGGTGGCCCGGTCGCCCTCCAGCGAGGTGACGCCGCTGCTGACCACCTTCACGGTGACCACCAGCTTCTGCTCCGGGGCCAGCGCGCGGACCGGCTCGAAGATCGCGCTGTACTGGCACTGGGCCTTGCCGGTGAGCAGCTCGGCCGCGGCCTTCTCGGTGGCCGCGACGTCGGCGAAGTTGTAGGAGAAGGACTTCTCCACGGCCTCGCGGGCCACGCCCGCCACCTCGGTGGTGGCCGCGCTGTCGACCAGCGCCCGGTTGTAGGAGACCTGGCCCGCGCGGGTCTGGAACCACGCGCCCAGGCCCACCAGCAGCGCGGCCAGCACGACCAGGGCGACCGGCAGCGCCCAGCCGGACCGCCTCGCGGAGGACTCCTCGTCCGCCCGCTCGTCCTCGGCGACGCGGGGAGTGGGTTCCTCCTCCGGCTCGACGGGCTCCACGGGCTCAGTGGGCTCAGCGGGCCCGGCGGGGTCCGCAAGCGCTTGCGCGTCATTCTCGGGTTCGACGGCAGTCGGCTCGGCGGGGACCTCGGCGGGAAGCTCAACGGCGGGCTCGGGCTCGACCACGTGCTGCGGGGCGGTGCGCTTGCGCAGGCCCGCGACCCGAGGACGGGTGGTCGGCGGGGTGGGGACCGGGCGGCGGCGGATGGGGGGCACGGGCTTGTCCAATCCTGTCGTGGATCACGCGCCGCCGGCTCGGACCGGCCCCAGCGCGCTGAGCTTCCAACCGGCGTCGGTGCGGGTCAGCTCGGTCTGATAGCGGTCGACCTTCTTCACCGACTGCCCGCCTTCGGGCATCACCGAGGTCTCCACCACGGCGATCACCCGTGCCCGGCCCGCGCGGTCGTCCAGCTCGGTGACGGCCGCGTCGAGCACCCGGCTCTCGGTGACCGTCCTGGCGTCCGCCAGCTGCTTGGCGCGGACGGCCCGGTCCGACTCGATCTCCGAGCGCAGCGCGCCGGTCGAGGTGTCCAGCCAGCGGTCGAGGTCCCGGTCCACCTCGCGGTAGTCCAGCGTGGTGAAGTTGGCGATGCCGACCTGGCCGACCCGCAGCACCTCGTCGCGCTCGCGCGCGTAGGCCACCGAGTCGCTGCTCGAGGCGCCCCACCAGGACACACCCGCCCACACCGCGTACCCGGCGGCCAGCACCGCCAGCACCGCGGCCACCGGCAGCGCCCAGCGCCGCACACCCGTGCCCATCTTCTCCTCCGCCCCGCTCAGCCCGGCAGGCCGAGCAGCTGTCCCAGGCTGGTCAGCACCGGCACCCCGGCGGCCTGGCCGCCGGAGCGCTCCTGGCCCGGCTGGACCGTCGCGTTCCCGGTCGGCGTGCTCGGCACGCCGCCGAAGGGCGCGTTCTGCGCGCCGCGCACGCTGGTGGCACTGCCCCTGGCCAACGCACAGTAAGCCCCGGTGTTCAGCGGCGCCGCCGAGGTGTCGGTGCCCTGCCTGATCGTGGTGCCCTCATAACCGACGGTGCACGGCGGCGGGTCGAACACGTTCAGCGCCAGCCCGAAGTGGGCCCGCCCGTCACCCGGTGCGACGGTGAACCCGCCGCCCACCACCAGCGGGTAGGTCACCGCGATCTGCTCCAGGCCGTCCCGCCGCGTCACCAGGATGTTCGCCGTGGTCAGCAGGTTGGCGAACAGCACGCCCAGGCCGGGGCCGCTCTCCGCGAGCAGCGCCGAGACCTGCTCGGCCGCCTGCGGGGACACCCCGATCAGCCTGCGCAGGTCCCCGTCGGAGCTCTTGAGCTGCTCGGCCAGCGCCCTGAGGTCGCCGCTGAACGAGCGGATCGCGCCGCCCTGCTCCGCCTGCGTGGTGAGCACCACCAGGCCGTTGTCGATCAGCGCCCTGGTCTGCGGCAGGTGCCGGGTGGCGGCGTCGGTGACCGAGCGGGTGCCGTCCAGCAGCGCTCGCAGGTCCGGCCCGGCCCCGTCGAAGGCCAGGTGCAGCTCGTCCACCACGGTCCGCAGCGAGTCCTCGGGCACCGACCGGGCGAACTCGTCCAGGTTGGTCAGCAGGCCGTCCACCGGCGGCGGCACCTTGGTCGCGGTGCGCGGGATGACCGAGCCCTCGCCCAGGTGCGGGCCGTCCTCGCGGCGCGGGCGCAGGTCCACGTACTGCTCGCCGACCGCGGACCGGTTGGCCACCACCGCCTCCAGGTCAGCCGGGATGGGCGGCGCGTCGGGGTCGACGGTCAGGTCCACCTCCACGCCGTCGGCGGTCAGCCGCAGTTGCCCCACCCGGCCCACGGTGACACCGCGGTAGGTGACCTCGGCGTTGGTGAAGATCCCGCCGGACTCGGCCAGCCGCATCGTCACCACGTACCCGGTCGAGCCGAACACCCGGCCCAGCCCGGCGTACTCCGCGCCCACGTAGCTGACGCCCAGCAGGGCGATCAGCACGAACGCGCCGATCCGGACCTTCGTCGCGCGGGGGATCACCGGCCACCTCCCAGCAGTGAACCCAGCAGGCCGCCCAACCCGCCGCCGGTGGCGCCGCCGGGCAGCGGGGCGGACGGGGACGGCACGGGCAGCGGTTGGGCGGGCAGCGGTTGATTGGGCAGCGGCAGCGGCAGGCTCGGCGCGGTCTGGCCCATGCCGGGCAGCGCCGCGCCGGGCAGCGGGCTCTGCCGGGACCGGCCCAGGTTCTCCACGATCGTGCTCAGGTTCAGGTCGATGTCGGCGTAGAGGTTGGTGTAGTCGCCCTTGACGCCCGCCACCGCCGAGTCCGGGAACGGGTAGGTCAGCAGCAGCTCCAGCGCGTTGGGCAGGTTGGCGCCCGCCTCCGCGAGCGCGCGCAGCGTCGGGACCAGCGCCTGGAGGTCGGCCACCAGGTCGTCGCGGCTGCGGTTGACGGTGTCCACCGCCACGTCGGACAGCGCGTCCAGCGACTGCAGCAGCGTCACCAGCTGGGTGCGCTGCTCGCTGAGCACCCGCAGCCCCGGCTCCAGGTCGTCGAGCACCACGCCCACCTGGTCGCGCTGGGCGGCCAGCACGCCGCCGAGCCGGTTGAGCCCGTCCAGCGCCCTGGTGATCTCGGCCTTGTGCGAGTCCAGGTCGGCGACCAGCGCGTTCAACCTGCCCAGCAGGGACTTGACCTGCGCCTCGTTGCCCTCCAGCGCGGCGCTGAGCTCCCGGCTGATGTCCTGGAGCTGGGCCACGCCACCGCCGTTGAGCAGCATCGACAGCGCGCCGAACACCTCTTCGACCTCGGGGTTGCGGTTGGTCCGCTCCACCGGGATGACCGCGCCGTCGGCCAGCGCGCCCTCGGCGCGGCCCTCGGCGGGACCGTCCAGCTCCACGTACTTCTCGCCGAGCAGGGCGGACTGGCGCAGCCGGGCCACCGCGTCGGCGGGCAGCGACACCCCGCCGTTGACCGCGACGACCACCTCCGCGGTCCAGCCGTCCGGGGCCAGCGCGATGCGCTCCACCCGGCCCACCGGCACGTCGTCGACCTTCACCCCGGCCTGCGGCACCAGGTCCAGCACGTCCGCGAACCGCACCGTCACCCGGTAGGGGTGGTCGCCGAGGTCCGCGCCGCCGGGCAGCGGCAGGGTGTGCACGCCGTTGAACCCGCCGGACCCGCAGCCCGCCAGCAGCGCCCCCACGACGGCCAAGCCCGTCACCGGCCTCATCACTGGCCTCATCACTGGGGCACCCCCGCGAGCGGCAGGGGCAGCGGCAGCTTGCCCTGGTTGAGGTCGCCGATCACGTCGGCGGGCGTGGGCAGCGGCACCGTGCCGCTGAGCACCGGGCCGAGCTGGTCGCAGACCCGCGCCAGCGCCTGCGGCGCGGTGCCCGGCTCGACCTGCTGGAGCAGCTTGCAGACCAGCACGATCGGCGGCTGGTTGAGCTCGTTGATGTTCGCGCGGGTGTCCAGCGTGCCGGAGGCGGCGTTGTAGGTGTTCTGCAGGTTGCCCAGGGCCAGCGGGGCCACGTCCAGCGCCTCGGACAGCGCGGCCCGCTGGTCCACCAGCACCTGCGTGATGCCGGTGAGCTTGTCCACGTTGGCCTTGATCGCGGCGCGGTTGTCCCGGATGAAGTCCCGCACCTGGCCCAGCGCGGTGGCCAGCTCGGCCAGCGCCGCGCCCAGGTCCTCCCGCTCGTCGGCGAGGAACCCGGCCACCTCGGCCAGCTGCCGGTTGAGGTCGCGCACCTGGCTGTCGTTGGCGGCCAGCATGGCGGTGAACCCGGAGAGGTTGTCCACCGTGGCGAACAGGTCCTCCTGCGAGCCGGACAGCGTGCGGGTGGCGTCGCCGAGCCGCTCGATCGTCTCGCCCAGCGCCTTGCCGTTGCCCTGGAGCACCCGCGCGGAGCTGTCCAGCAGGTCCGACAGCGCGCCGTCCCGGTTCGCCCCGTTGGGGCCGAGCGCGGCGGTGAGCCGGTTGAGGCTGTCGTACAGCTCGTCCAGCTCCACGGGGGTCGCGGTGCGCTCGCGCGGGATCAGCGCGTTCTCCCCCAGCGTCGGGCCGGTGCGGTAGACCGGGGCCAGCTGCACGTAGCGGTCGCTGACCACGCTCGGCGCGACCACCACGGCCTGCGCGTTCGCCGGGACCTTCACGGTGCGGTCGATCGACATGACCACCCGCACCGCGGTGCCCTGCGGCTCGACCCGGTCGATCGAGCCGATCCGCACGCCCAGCACCCGCACGTCCGAGCCGGGGTAGACGCCGACCGCGGAGCCGAACAGCGCGGTCACCCGGCGGCTGCCCGCGCCGCTGAACGCCCACCACATCGCGGTCGCGGCGACCAGGGCGAGCACGATCGCGATCACCACCGCGCGGGTCAGGTCGCGGCCGATCCGACTGGTGGCCATCAGCCCCCACCTCCGCTGCGCCGCACACCGGGCGGCAGGCAGCCCTCCTCGTTGAAGCCCACCGCGCCGAGGTTCACCGACGGCGGCAGCAGGCCGCAGATGTAGACGTCGAACCAGCGGCCGTTGCCCAGGGTGTTGGCGAACACCCGGAAGAACGGCGCCATCAGCGCCAGCCCCCGGTCGAGGTCGTCCTGGTTGCGCTGGAGCACCGCGGCCACCCGGTCCAGCTGCTCCAGCGCGGGTCGCAGCTGCTCGCTGTTGTCCGCGACCAGCCCGCCGAGCTGCTCGGCCAGCTCGCGGGTGCCGGTGAGCAGCGCGCTGATGGCGTCCCGCCGCTTGCGCAGCTCGGCCAGCAGCAGGTTGCCGTCGGCGAGCAGCTTCTCGAACTGCTCGTTGCGGTCGACCAGGGTGCCGCTGAGCTGCCTGGTGCCGTCGAGCAGGCGGGCCAGCTGCTCGTCGCGGGAGGAGATCGTCTTCGACAGCGCGGACAGGCCGTCCAGTGCGCCGCGCACGCTCTCCGCCGAGCCCTCGAAGGTCTCGGTCAGCACCTGGAAGCTGTCCGCCAGCTGCTTGGTGTCGATCTGACCGACCGTGGCGGCCAGCCCGTTGAACGCCTCCTGCACGTCGTAAGGGGCCAGCGTGCGCTCCTTGGGGATCGGCGTGCCGGGGTCCAGCGGCTGCCCGCCCTGCGGGTCCAGCGCCAGGAACTTCTGGCCCAGCAGCGTCTTGATCCGGATGGCCGCGGTGGAGCGGTCGCCCACCCAGGCGTCCTTGACCTTGAACGACACCCGCACCCGGTCGCCGTCGAGGCGGACCTTGGTCACCGCGCCGACCTTGACCCCCGCCACCCGCACCTCGTTGCCCGGCACCAGGCCCGCGGCCTCGCTGAACTCGGCCGCGTAGGTGGTGCCGCCGCCGATCACCGGCAGGTCGTCGGAGTGGAAGGCGGCCAGCAGCAGCAGGGCGATCACGGTCAGGCCGACCAGTCCGGTGGTCACCGGGTTGCGCTGGGGCTTCACGGGCGGCACCTCGGCTGGGTGACGGGCAGGGCGGTGATCGGGACGGGGTCGCGGATGACCGGCGGCACGGCCACCTGCCCGGTGCCCTCGCACAGGAAGAAGTTGAACCACGAGCCGTAGGAGGCGGTCCGCGACAGCGTCTCCAGCTTGCGCGGGAAGTTGTTCAACACGCCCTCGACCACCGCCTCGTGGTCGGCCAGGGTCCGCGACACCAGGCCGAGCTGGGCGATGTCCTCCTTCAGCGGCGCCCGCGCGTCCTCCAGCAGGCCCGCCGTGGCGCCGGTCAGCTCGCCCAGCGCGCTGACCGCCTCGCCGATCGGCTCCCGGTCGCCCGCCAGGCCGCTGGTCAGCCGCTGCAGCGTGTCCACCAGCTGGGTGACCTGCTCGCCGCGTGAGTTCACCGTGTCCAGCACGGCGTTGAGGTTGTCCACCACCTCGCCGATGACCTGGTCGCGAGCGGCCAGCGCGGAGGTCAGCGAGGCGGTGTGCCGCAGCAGGCTGTCCACGGTGCCCGCCTCGCCCTGGAGCACCTGGATGATCTCGTACGAGAGCTTGTTGACGTCCTCCGGGTTCAGCGCCTGGAACAGCGGCTTGAACCCGTTGAACAGCACGGTCAGGTCCAGCGCGGGCTTGGTGCGCTCCAGCGGGATCACCCCGCCCGGCGGCAGCACCGCGTTGGCCTGGCCCACGCCCTGCTCCAGCGCGACGTAGCGCTGGCCGACCAGGTTGCGGTACTTGATCGTCGCGGTCACCGACGCGGGCAGCACGCGCTCGCCGTCGAGGGAGAACTCCACCTCGGCCACCCTGCGGTCGACCACCCGGACCTCCTCGACCTGGCCGACCCGCACGCCCGCGATGCGCACGTCGTCGCCCTCGTGCAGCGCGGTCGCGTCGGTGAACCGCGCGGTGTAGGCGGTGGCGTCGGTGAAGCTCGCGTTGGAGATGGTCACCGCCAGCAGGGCGGTCGCCGTGATGGTGACCGCGGCGAAGACCAGCAGCTTCACCAGCGGCGCGGCCAGGTCCCTCATCGCAGCTCCACCTCCGCCCCCCGGTACAGCGGGCCCAGCAGCAGCGCGGTGAAGCCGGGCATCTGCTCGGCGGGCACGCCGAAGCGCGGCGCCAGCAGCGCGGCGAGGAACGCCTGCTCCTCCGGCGAGTTGGCCAGGCTGGGCGTCGACGCCACCGCCGAGGGCGAGGTGGTGCCCCTGGCCGCGGTCGGCGGCAGCACGCCGTCGCCGGTGCTGCGCCCGGCGGGCGGCGCGACCGCCCCGTCCCGCACCGGCCCCTCCGGCGGGTACTGCGGGAACGGGGTCGGCCTCGGCGTGATGTCGTAGCAGCGCGGGCCGCGCTTGTCGGCGTACTCCGGCTCGTCCTGGTTCGGCACGTACTTGCCGCGGTCGGCGGTGACCTCCAGCGTGATGTGCAGGCCGGGCTCGTCGGTGCCCTTGCCGAACACCTCGTCCATGACCGGCTTGAACCTGGCCAGCCCGTCGAGCAGGCAGGGGTACTCGGGCGCGTACTTGGCCATCAGCTCCAGCGTCGGCCTGCTGGAGTCGGCCAGCTGGATCATGTTGTTCTTGTTCACCGCCAGGAAGCTGTGCAGGTCCAGCGAGGTGGTGGTGAGCGAGCCGTACATGGCCAGCAGGTTGTCGCGCTGCTCGACCAGGGTGCGGCTGGTGGTGGTGGCGTCGCCCAGCGCCCGCACCAGGTCGGGCGCGGCGTCGGCGTAGACGTCGGACACGTCGGCCAGCCTGCTGATGCCCGCCTTGAGCGCGGGCAGCTGCGGGTTGAACTCGCCGAGGTAGGCGTCCAGCGCCACCAGGGTCTCCCCCAGCGGCTCGCCCCGGTTCTCCAGCGCCTGCGACACCGCGGTGAGCGTGGTCGCCAGCTTCTCCGGCTGCACCGCCCGCAGCACCGGCATCAGGTCGTCGAGCACCCGCTCCAGCTCGACCGCGCCGCTGGAGCGGTCCTGCTCGATCACCGCGCCCTCGGCCAGCGGTGCGGCCGTGGTGGCGCGGGGCGGCACCAGGCTGACGTACCGCTCGCCGAACAGCGTCTTGGGCAGCAGCCGCGCGGACACGTCGGCGGGGATGCGCTCGACCTTGTCGGGGTGCAGCGCCAGCTCCAGCTCCGCGCCGTCCCCGGTGGTGCGGATGGCGCGGACCTCGCCCACCACCACGCCGCGCACCTTCACGTCGGAGGAGGGCTGGAGCTGGTTGCCCACCCGGTCGGTCTTCAGCGTCACCTTCACTACCTCGGTGAACGCGTCGTTGTAGAGCGCCACCGTGAAGGTGAGGAACAGGGCGATCACCACCAGCAGGGTGACGCCGAGGAGCCTGCGCCGAATCGTCATCCCGCGATCCTCACCGTGGTCGTGGTGCCCCAGATCGCCATGCTGAGGAAGAAGTCCAGCAGGCTCGTCGTCACGATCGCGGTGCGCACCGCGCGGCCGACCGCCACGCCCACGCCCGCCGGGCCGCCGCTGGCGCGGTAGCCGTAGTAGCAGTGCGTCAGGATGATCACCACCGAGAACACCAGCACCTTGCCGAACGACCACAGCACGTCGACCGGTGGCAGGAACAGGGTGAAGTAGTGGTCGTAGGTGCCCGCGGACTGGCCGTAGAACTCCACCGTGATGGTCCGCGCGGCCAGGTACGAGGTCAGCAGGCCGATCACGTACAGCGGCACGATCGCCACGAAGCCCGCGATGATCCGGGTGGTCACCAGGAACGGCAGGCTGGGGATGCCCATGACCTCCAGCGCGTCGATCTCCTCGGAGATCCGCATCGCGCCCAGCTGCGCGGTGAACCCCGAGCCCACCGTGGCCGACAGCGCCAGGCCCGCCACCAGCGGCGCGATCTCGCGGGTGTTGAAGTAGGCCGAGACGAAACCCGCGAACGCCGAGGTGCCGAGCTGGTTGAGCGCGGTGAAGCCCTGCAGGCCCACCACCGTGCCGGTGAACACCGACAGGCCGACCATCACGCCGATGGTGCCGCCGATGACCGCCAGCGCGCCGCTGCCGAAGCTGACCTCGGCCAGCAGCCGCAGCGTCTCGCGCAGGTAGCGGGTCAGCGTGCGCGGCGTCCACAGCAGCGCGCGCAGGTAGAACCACAGCTGGTCGCCGAGGGTGTCCAGGACCTCCAGCGGGCGGCGGGCGACGCGGCGCAGCCGGTCGTTGATCGTGGCCACGTCAACTCCCCTTCGCGGGCACGACCTGCAGGTAGATCGTGGTGAGCACGAAGTTCACGAAGAACAGCAGCAGGAACGTGATCACCA
>NZ_BMRG01000005.1:182306-187074 GCF_014648515.1 Saccharothrix coeruleofusca | reverse complement strand
CGGCCTGGTTGACCGCGTCGCCGACGCCCTTGGGCCCGCCCGCCGGGTTGAGCCCCCGATAGGCGGCCACGATGCCCGCGATGAAGCCGAAGACCAGCGCCTTGATCTCGCTGATCCACAGGTCCGGCAGCTGCGCCAGGGCGGAGAAGCTGGCCAGGTACGCGCCGGGCGTGCCGTCCTGCAGGATCACGTTGAAGAAGTAGCCGCCCATCACGCCGACCACGCTGACCATGCCGTTGAGCAGCACGCTGACCAGCATCGCGGCCAGCACCCTGGGCACCACCAGGCGCTGGATCGGCGAGACCCCCAGCACCTCCATCGCGTCGATCTCCTCGCGGATCTTGCGCGAGCCCAGGTCCGCGCAGATCGCCGAGCCGCCCGCGCCCGCGATCAGCAGCGCGGTCACGATCGGGCTGGCCTGCTGGATGATCGCCAGCACGCTGGCCGCGCCGGTGAACGACTGGGCGCCGATCTGCCTGGTCAGCGACCCGATCTGGAGCGCGATCACGGCGCCGAACGGGATGGACACCAGCGCGGTGGGCAGCACCGTCACGCTGACCACGAACCAGCACTGCTGGATGAACTCGCGCAGCTGGAACGGGCGGCGGAAGGTGTTGCGCACCACGTCCGCGCCCAGCCCGAACAGCTGCCCCGCCTCCCGCAGCGCGCCCGCGCCGGGGAAGGCCGCCCGCCCGCTCACCGCACCCCTTCGGGCTGCCCGGCGGACACGCCGTAGCGCTGCCGCTCCTCGGGGGTGAGGCTGGCGATGATGCCCTCCCTGGCCTGCGGCGGCAGGGTGTGCAGAATCCGCATCACCCGGTCCTTGCGGCGGCGCACCGCCCCGCGCGGCGGCAGGCCGGGCGTCGGCTCCAGCTGCGGCACCACGCCGCGCACGTCCTCGTCCGGCGAGCCGTCGGAGTGCCCGGCCTGCTTGTGCGCCAGCTCGGCGGCCATGGTGGCCTGGTCCTTCTCCTCGGACATGCCGATCGGGCCGAGCCTGCGGCCGTTGAGGAACTGCTCCACCACCGGCTCGTCGCTGGTCAGCAGCACCTCGCGGGGGCCGAACATGACCAGCTCGCGGCGGAACAGCATGCCCAGGTTGTCCGGGACCGTGCGGGCCACGGTGATGTTGTGCGTGACGATCAGGATGGTCGCGTCGATCTGCGAGTTCAGGTCGATCAGCAGTTGGCTGAGGTAGGCGGTGCGCACCGGGTCCAGCCCGGAGTCCGGCTCGTCGCACAGGATGATCTCGGGGTCCAGCACCAGCGCGCGGGCCAGACCGGCGCGCTTGCGCATCCCGCCGGAGATCTCGCCGGGGAGCTTCTTCTCCGCGCCGACGAGGCCGACCATCTCCATCTTCTCCAGCACGATCCGCCGGACCTCGGCCTCGGTCTTGCGGGTGTGCTCGCGCAGCGGGAACGCCACGTTGTCGAACAGGTTCATGGAGCCGAACAGGGCGCCGTCCTGGAACAGCACGCCGAACAGCTTGCGGATCTCGTAGAGCTTGTGCTCGGAGCAGCGCAGCAGGTCCACGCCGTTGATGACGATCCTGCCCCGCTCCGGCTTGAGCAGGCCGACCAGGGACTTCAGGAACACCGACTTGCCCGTGCCGGACGGCCCCAGCATCACGCTGACCTCGCCCGCGGGCAGGGTGAGGGTCAGGTCCCGCCAGATGGTCTGCTTGCCGAAGGACTTGGTCAGGCCCTCGACGACCACCTCGACGCCCATCGCACCTCCCGTTCCCGGCCACCTCGCCGCGACGCCCGCGTGACGGGCGTCATGACGGTGCAACGAGCCCGCGACGCCGTGGTTACTGGCCAGTCAGGTCCGCGGGGTTGCAGACCAGTAACGGTCCCCGGAAACAGCGACAGGGCGGGCACCCGATGGGTGCCCGCCCTGGTCAGAGGCCCTGAGGGCCTCGGCTCACTTCAGCGAGATCTTCGCGCCGGCGGCCTCGAGCTTCTCCTTGGCGGCGTCGGCGACGTCCTTCGCCACGTTCTCCAGCAGCGGCTTCGGAGCGGACTCGACCAGCTCCTTGGCCTCCTTCAGGCCCAGGCCCGAGACGACCTCGCGGACGACCTTGATGACCTGGATCTTCTTGTCGCCAGCGCCCTCGAGGACGACGGTGAACTCGTCCTTCTCCTCCTCGGCGGCGGCAGCGGCGCCACCGGCGGCCGGGGCGGCGGCCACGGCGACCGGAGCCGCGGCGGTGACCTCGAAGGTCTCCTCGAACTGCTTCACGAACGCCGACAGCTCCAGGAGGGTCATCTCCTTGAACGCGTCGAGCAGCTCGTCGGTGCTGAGCTTCGCCATGGTGGCGGTCCTTTCTAGTCAACGCCCGTACTGCGGCCGGACGCGGAGTGTGGTCGGGTGTTGATCAGCTCTCGGCGGGCTCTGCGGCGGGAGCGTCGGCGCCCTCGGCGGACTGCTTCTTCTCCTGCAGAGCGGCGGCCAGGCGAGCGACCTGGGAAGCCGGGGCGTTGAACAGCCCCGCGGCCTTGGCCAGGTTGCCCTTCATCGCGCCCGCCAGCTTGGCGAGCAGCACCTCGCGGGTCTCGAGGTCCGCGATCGCGGTGACCTCTTCGACCGTGAGGGGGCGGCCGTCCATGAAGCCGCCCTTGATGACCAGGGCCTTGTTGTCCTTCGCGAAGTCGCGCAGGGCCTTCGCCGCGTCGACCGGCTCGCCTTCGACGAAGGCGATGGCGGTCGGACCGACGAGCAGGTCTTCCAGACCCGCGACGCCCGCGTCCTCAGCGGCACGCTTGACCAGCGTGTTCTTCGCAACGGTGTACGTGGTGCCCGCGCCGAGAGCGCGACGCAGCGTGGTGAGCTGCGCCATGGAGAGGCCACGGTACTCGGTGACGACAGCGGCCGAGCTGCCCCGGAACTTGTCCGTGAGCTCGGCGACGGCCGAAACCTTGCTGGGCTTCGCCATGATCGCCTCCTCTCTAGGGCTTCGAGGTGACGCCGGTCGAGCCGAGAGGTTCCGCGTCCAGGCACGAAAAACGCCCCTGCGCAGCAGCACAAGGGCGGACAGGCGCGTGCGAACGCGCCAAGCTCTCCTCGTCCTCCTGCGCGGGCCGCCCGCGGTGCTCGCGGGACCTTCGTCCCCCCGCCACGAGGGCGTGAGGAGACCAGCGGTCTTTGGTGGAACACCCCCAGCGTAGCCGACCGCATTCCGACCGCAAAATCGGCCATGATGTGATCCGTGACCGACGAGCAGCGGCCCCCGGACCTCGACCCCGAACAGCTGCGGCAGTTCCAGGAGTTCCAGCGCTTCCAGGAGTTCCAGCGCTTCCAGCAGGCGCAGGGCACCGCCCTGCCACCCGGTCAGGCCCTCCCACCGGGCCAACCCGCCCCGCCACCCGCCCCCGCGCGCAAACCCCTGTGGCAGGTCCTGCTGGGCAGCAAGCTGGTCCGCAGACTGGTGTACCTGCTGATCGCCCTGCTCGTCGGCATGTACTTCTACGAGCGGTACTTCGGCGGCGACGACCCCGGCGACGTGGCCGTGGACAGCGGCGGCGTGACCAACAACCCGATCGCCCCGCAGACCCCGTGGGGCAACCTGGGCACGGTGGCCAAGCTCTACGGGCACGTGGCGCTGGACAACCAGGACGAGGCGTGCAGGCTGTTCGCCGAGGACGGGGTGGCGCGCGAGGCGTTCACCGCCTCCGTCGGCGCCGCCGACTGCAAGGCCGCCGTCGCCCGGCTGCACGAGCAGGTCACCAACGTGGCCCAGTACGAGCAGCCGCAGTTCCCCCAGCACATGCTCGGCACGCCGCCGGGCGGCACCACCGAGGTCAGCTCGTGCGAGCTGGCCGTGGCGGGCGGGCCGCGACTGGGCCGCTTCACCCTCACCAAGCTCTCCCCCAGCGGCGCCTGGGTGATCAGCGGCTACCGGGCCGAGACCTGCGCGGGCCGGTGAACGCGAAGAGCCCCCGGCGGGAGGCCGGGGGCTCTTCGTCGCTCGGGGCGGGGCGTCAGACAGCGGCCTCGTCGACGAGCAGGTTGCGCGTGCGGTTCGGGTCGACCGGGATGCCGGGGCCCATGGTGGTGGAGACGGTGACCTTCTTCAGGTACCGGCCCTTGGCCGCGGACGGCTTGGCGCGCAGGATCTCGTCCAGCGCCGCGGCGTAGTTCTCGACCAGCTTCTCCGGCTCGAACGACACCTTGCCGATGACCAGGTGCAGGTTCGCCTGCTTGTCGACGCGGAAGTTGATCTTACCGCCCTTGATGTCCGAGACGGCCTTGGTGACGTCGGGCGTCACGGTGCCGGTCTTCGGGTTCGGCATCAGGCCGCGCGGGCCGAGGATGCGGGCGATGCGGCCCACCTTGGCCATCTGGTCCGGCGTCGCGATCGCGGCGTCGAAGTCGAGCCAGCCACCCTGGATGCGCTCGATCAGGTCCTCGGAGCCGACCGCGTCGGCACCGGCGGCCTCGGCCTCGGCGGCCTTGTCACCGGTGGCGAAGACGATCACGCGGGCGGTCTTGCCCGTACCGTGCGGCAGGTTCACGGTGCCGCGGACCATCTGGTCGGCCTTGCGCGGGTCGACGCCCAGCCGGATGGCGACCTCGACGGTCGCGTCCAGCTTCACCTTGGAGGTCTCCTTGGCGAGCTTGGCGGCCTCCAGCGGCGAGTACAGCCGCTCCCGGTCCACCAGCTCGGCGGCGTTCTTGTACGCCTTGCTGCGCTTCATGCTTCTGTCCTTCGATGTGGATCAGTTGTGGTGCGAGCCAGCGCGTGGCTCTCCCACGTGCTGCGGGAAGT
>NZ_BMRG01000005.1:152200-182267 GCF_014648515.1 Saccharothrix coeruleofusca | reverse complement strand
GGTCAGCCCTCGACCGTGATGCCCATGGAGCGGGCGGTGCCGGCGATGATCTTCGCGGCCTGGTCGACGTCGTTGGCGTTGAGGTCGACCATCTTGGTCTGCGCGATCTCGCGGACCTGGTCCATGGTGACCTTGCCGACCTTGGCGCGGTGCGGCTCGCCGCTGCCCTTCTCCACACCCGCGGCCTTGAGGATCAGCTTCGCGGCGGGCGGGGTCTTGAGCTTGAAGTCGAACGAGCGGTCCTCGTACACGGAGATCTCGACCGGCACGACAGTGCCCCGCTGCGACTCGGTCGCGGCGTTGTACTGCTTGCAGAACTCCATGATGTTGACGCCGTGCTGGCCCAGGGCGGGGCCGACGGGCGGCGCGGGGTTCGCGGCCCCGGCCTTGATCTGCAGCTTGATGACAGCTGCGAGCTTCTTCTTCTTGGGTGGCATGTCCGTGCTTCCTCTATCGCGGTATCCGCGCGCGGCCCTGCCAGCCGCAGCGTGGCTGCCCGGCTCCCCGGAGGAAGCCGGATCAGATCTTGGAGACCTGGCTGAACGACAGCTCGACCGGGGTCTCGCGGCCGAAGATCGACACCAGGACCTTCAGCTTCTGGCCGTCCGCGTTGACCTCGCTGATCGTCGCGGGCAGCGTGGCGAACGGGCCGTCCATGACGGTGACCGACTCGCCGACCTCGAAGTCGACCTCGACGGTGGACTTAACCGGTGCGGCGGCCGCTTTCTTCCCGGCGGCCGGCTTCTGCTCGACCTGCGGCAGCAGGAACTTGAGCACCTCGTCGATGGTCAGCGGCGACGGCTTGGAGGTCGCGCCGACGAACCCGGTCACGCCCGGCGTGTTGCGCACCGCGCTCCACGAGGCGTCGTTGAGCTCCATCCGGACCAGGATGTAGCCGGGCAGCACCTTGCGCTGCACCTGCTTGCGCTGGCCGTTCTTGATCTCGGTGACTTCCTCGGTCGGCACCTCGACCTGGAAGATGTAGTCCTCCATGTCCAGGGTCTGGATGCGCGTCTCGAGGTTGGTCTTGACCTTGTTCTCGTAGCCCGCGTACGAGTGCACGACGTACCAGTCGCCGGGCGCGCGGCGCAGCGCCTCGCGCATCTCCGCGGCCGGGTCGACCTCGTCCTCGTCGACCGCCACGTCCTCGACCGCCACGTCCTCGGCCACCGCGGTCCCGTCGGTGTCCTCCGGCGTCGCGACCTCGACGTCCCCGGTGTCGTCACCGTCCTGCTCGGCGGTGAGCTCCCGCTCGTCGGTCAGGTCGTCCAGCTCCTGGGCGTCGACGCCGTTCTCGGAGGTCACTGTGGGTCTCGCTTCCTTTCGTGCATCACGTGTCCAGCCCCCGCCCGCGAGCGGGTCAGCCGGTCCGGCGTCAGCCGAACAGCCTGAACACGCCCCAGGCGAAGGCGGCGTCCAAGCCGAACACCAACGCCACCATGAAGGCCACGAAGACCAACACGACCGAGGTGTAGGTGACCATCTGCTTGCGGGTCGGCCAGATGACCTTCCGCAGCTCGCTGACCACCTCGCGGACGTAGCGGATGAGCCGCGCGAAGATCGAGGGGCGCTTCTCCCGGTCCTCGCGCGCCCTGGTCGGCTTGCCCTTGCGGGTGGCCTCCGCGTCGGAGTCGGCCTTGGCGGCCTCCTTCGACGGCTTCGCCTCGGCGGAGCGCGCGGCGTCCTTGCGGCCCGCCGGACGCGCGGAACCACGGCGCTCGCGGCGCGCGGCGGCGGTGACCGGCCGGGAGGCGCGCTCGCGCTCGTCCGGCTGGTCCTGCTCGCGGCCCTCGCTCATGCCGTCCTCCGCTCACCATCGCGATTCGACGCAGGGGCGACAGGACTTGAACCTGCAACCTGCGGTTTTGGAGACCGCTGCTCTGCCAGTTGAGCTACACCCCTTTGGAGCCCTCGGACTCCCTGGCTGCGGACGTCTTGCAGCCTCCTCACGTGGCTCGTGAGGCAGCGGCATGGCGTCCCAAGACCGGAAGCATACGGCACAGCGGGGGCACTCTTCCAACTGGCCCGGTCAGCGGGGGTGCCGGCGGCAAAACCGGTGGTGTCGTCTGCCACGATTGGCGGCATGGCTACGCCTGAGACGACCCCCGCGACCGGCACCCCCGACTTCCCGAGGATCTCCAAGCGGATCGGCGGCATCGCCGAGTCCGCGACCCTCGCGGTGGACGCGAAGGCCAAGGCGCTCAAGGCCGCCGGGCGGCCGGTGATCGGCTTCGGCGCGGGGGAGCCGGACTTCCCCACGCCCGAGGCGATCGTGGCCGCCGCGCAGGCCGCGTGCGCCGACCCGCGCAACCACCGCTACACGCCCGCCGCGGGCCTGCCCGAGCTGCGCGAGGCGGTGGCCGCCAAGACCCTGCGCGACTCCGGCTACCGGGTCCCCGCGAGCCAGGTGCTCATCACCAACGGCGGCAAGCAGGCCGTCTACCAGGCGTTCGCCACCATCGTCGACCCCGGCGACGAGGTGCTGCTGCCCGCCCCGTACTGGACCACCTACCCCGAGGCGATCACCCTCGCGGGCGGCGTCCCGGTGCAGGTCACCGCGGACGAGTCGACCGACTACCTGGTGACCGTCGAGCAGCTGGAGGCGGCCCGCACGCCGCGCGCGAAGGTGCTGCTGCTGTGCTCGCCGTCCAACCCCACCGGCTCGGTCTACAGCCGCGAGCAGATCACCGCGATCGGCCAGTGGGCGCTGGCCAACGGCCTGTGGGTGATCACCGACGAGATCTACGAGCACCTGGTCTACGACGGCGCCGAGTCGGTGTCGCTGCCGGTGGCGGTGCCCGAGATGGCCGACCGCACGATCGTGCTCAACGGCGTGGCCAAGACCTACGCGATGACCGGCTGGCGGGTCGGCTGGCTGATCGGCCCGGCCGACGTGGTCAAGGCCGCGGCCAACCTCCAGTCGCACCTGACCTCGAACGTGGCCAACGTCTCCCAGCGCGCCGCGCTGGAGGCGGTGTCGGGCCCGCTGGACGCCGCGCACGAGATGCGCGAGGCGTTCGACCGCAGGCGGCGCACCATCGTCGAGCTGCTGTCCGCGATCCCCGGTGTGACCTGCCCCACGCCGAAGGGCGCGTTCTACGTGTACCCGTCGGTCAAGGAGCTGATCGGCAAGCGGCTGCGCGGCACCACCATCACCGACACGGTCACGCTGGCCGCGCTGATCCTGGAGCACGCCGAGGTCGCCGTGGTGCCCGGCGAGGCCTTCGGCACGCCCGGCTACCTGCGCCTGTCCTACGCCCTGGGCGACGACGACCTGAAGACCGGCGTCACCCGCATGGGTGAACTCCTCCGCGAGGTGAGCTGACCCCACCCGGCCGCCCCGGTTCCATCGGGGCGGCCGGGTGGTAGTAACCGGCCCTTGAGCGGGCGCCGGGTAGTACTTGCAGGCGCGGTCAGGGGAGGCGGACGCGGGCGAAGGCGCCGCCCAGGACCGACTTGCCCTCGAACGAGGCCGTCACGTTCACCTTGAACGTGCCGTCCTCCAGGACCTTGGTCACCTTCCCGGTGACCTCCACGAGAGCGCCCTCGTCGTCGTCAGGCACCGGTACGGGCCTGCCGAACCGCACGCCGTACTCCACGACGGCTCCGGGGTCGCCCGCCCACTCGGTGACGATCCGGGCGGCCATCCCCATGGTCAGCATCCCGTGCGCGATCACGCCGGGCAGCCCCACCTCGCGGGCGAACCGCTCGTTCCAGTGGATCGGGTTGAAGTCCAGCGAGGCCCCCGCGTACCGGACCAGGTCGGCGCGGGTGATCCGCAGCGACACGGGCGGCAGCTCGTCCCCCACGGACACGTCAGCAGCTGCGAGCACCATCACGCACCCTCCCCGCGCACCACGAGCGTGGACCGCCCGGTGGTCACCAGTTCCCCGTCCTCGGCCGTGATCTCGGCCCGCAGCGACACCATGTCGTTGCCCATGCGGGAGGTGATCCCGTCGACGTGCAGCACCACCGACAGCCGGTCCCCGGCCCGGATCGGCCGGTGGTGCACGAACGACTGGTCCCCGTGCACCACCCGGCTGTAGTCCAGGCCCAGCGCGGGGTCGCCGATCAGCTGGTCGCTGGCCTTCATCGACAGGATGGTCGCGAACGTGGGGGGCGCGATCACGTCCTGGTACCCGGCGGCCCGAGCCGCCTCGACATCCCGGTGCACGGCGCTGCCCGCCCCCACCGCGTCGGCGAACTCCCGGATCTTCTCCCGCCCCACCTCGTAGGGCTCCGCAGCCGGGTAGGTCCGTCCGACGAACGACAAGTCAAGAGCCACCGCAGCAGGCTATACGCAACGAGGCCCGCCCCCATTCGGGGACGGGCCTCGCGGCGAACCAGGGATCGGACGACCCTCAGCGGGTCTCCTTGTGCGCCCGGTGCGTCTTGCAGTTCGGGCAGAACTTCTTGATCTCCAGGCGGTCCGGGTCGTTGCGCCGGTTCTTCCTGGTGATGTAGTTCCGGTGCTTGCACACCTCGCACGCGAGGGTGATCTTGGGGCGTACGTCGGTAGCAGCCACGGTCCTTGCCTTTCTAGAGCTCGGTGGCCCCGAAAACCCGAGGCAGGCTTACCACCCCGGCGGGATAAAGCAACCCCGCCGGCACCACCCGACCCAACCACCGGATCAGGGGGTCCAGGGGGGCGAAGCCCTCCCCGGGCGGGGTCCGGGGGCTGCGCCCCCGGTGTGATGCGGAGCGAGCCCGGTCCGCGCTTTCCGCGGACATGCCTCGCCCACTCGCGTAGCGGTGGCCGGACTTGAACCGGCGACACAGCGATTATGAGCCGCTTGCTCTGCCAACTGAGCTACACCGCTTCACACAACACGGCCGCGATGCTCACGCACCGCGGCCAGTTGTGGAGCCCCTTTACGGAATCGAACCGTAGACCTTCTCCTTACCATGGAGACGCTCTGCCGACTGAGCTAAAGGGGCTTGCTCTTGCGGAGCGAGGTGAACTCTACACACTCCCGGCCGAAGAGTGAAATCGGGGGGTGGGTTCAGTGCACAAGAGTGAGCACCGTCTCATCCCGCGCACCCCTGACCTGCACGGTTCGTGCGTGCAACCAAGCCTCGAAGCGATCTTCGGACAGCGGCCTGGAGATCAGGTAGCCCTGCGCCACGTCGCAGCCCATGCCCACCAGCTGGTCGCGCGCGGCGTCGTCCTCCACGCCCTCGGCGACCACCGTCAGGCCCAGCGAGTGGCCCAGCTCCACGATGGAGCGGACCACCGCCATGTCGCCCAGGTCGGTGCCCATGCCGAGGACGAAGCTCTTGTCGATCTTGACCTCGTCCACCGGCAGCTGGCGCAGGTAGGCCAGCGACGAGTAGCCGGTGCCGAAGTCGTCCACCGCGAGCACCACGCCCATCTGGTGCAGCCGCCGCAGCACCGGCAGCGCCCGCTCCGGGTCGGCCATCACGCCGGACTCGGTCAGCTCGAAGGTCAGCAGCTCCGGCGGCACGTCGTGGCGGGCCAGCGCGGCGGCCACGCGGTCGGGGAACTCCTCGTCGGCCAGCGTGCGCACCGACAGGTTGACCGCGATGGACATGCGCAGGCCGCGGTCGATCCACCGGCGGACCCGCTCCAGCGCCTTGTCCATGACGAAGTCGGTGAGCACGTCGACCAGGCCGGTGGCCTCCACGGCGGGCACGAACTCGTCGGGGTCGACCCGGCCGAACTCGGGGTGCTTCCAGCGCACCAGCGACTCCGCGCCGATCACCTGCTTGCTGGGCAGCGCCACCTTGGGCTGGTAGTGCACCGAGATCTGGCCGCTCTCCAGCGCCGAGCGGAACTGGGTGACCAGCTGGAAGCGGCGCAGGAAGATCTGGCCCATGCTGGGCGCGTAGGCGCGCAGCGGCTCGTTCTCGTTGGTCGCCCGCACCGCCACGTCCGCGCCCTGCAGCAGCGCGTCCGCGTCCGGGTCCTCCGCCTCGACGTCGGTGGTCGAGGCCCAGCCCACCACCGCGCCCGCCTCCACGGTGAGCCGGTCCACCGGGTAGGGCACCGACAGCGAGGCCCGCAGCCGCTCGGCGATCTCGCGGATGCGCTCGGCCTGGCGGTCGACCAGCAGCGCGGCGAACGCGCCGCCCTCCAGCCTGGCCAGCGGCACCTCCGGGCCCAGCTCGTCGCGCAGCCTGCGGCCCGCGGCGACCACCATCCGGTTGCCCCACGCCTGCCCCAGCGCGTCCAGCACGGTGGACAGCACGTCCAGGTCGACGCGCACCACCGCGGCGGTGTCGGACTCGCGCAGCGGCTCGGCCGCGGCCTCCCGGAAGCCGGTGCGGTTGAGCAGCCCGGTCAGCGGGTCGTGGTAGGCGTCGTGCCGCAGCCGGGCCAGCAGCCTGCGGTTGTCCACCGCGGTGGACAGGTGGCTGGCCAGCGTGCCCAGCAGCTGGATGTCGGCCCGGCCGAAGCCGCGCCACCGGCTGAGCCGGTCGTGCACCTCGACCGCGCCGAGCAGCTGGGTGGCCCCGCGCAGCGGCACCACCAGCGCTTCCTGCGCGTCGCGGCGGACCAGCGCCTCGGCGACCTCCTCGCCCGCCTCCGCCGCGCGGAAGTAGCGCACCTGGGTGCCGGGCAGCTGGAGCATGGCGTCCTCGCGCGGCAGGCGCTGCTCGTCGCGGCGCAGCGACGAGGGCAGGGGCTCGCCCGCGACCAGGGTGCGCATGGGCGCCTGCGGGTCGGTGCGCAGCCGCAGCACGACCCGGTTGGCGTTGAGCTGCTCGCGGATGCGCTCGGCGATCAGCTGCCACTCGTCGTCGTCGTCCTCGGCGCGGCCGTCGGCGCTGTCCGGCGCGGGGCCGCGCGGGCCGGTGGCGTGCCTGCCGGAGCGGGCCACCCGCAGCGAGACCTCGCTGAGCGCCTCCAGGTCGCGCTGCTCGCGCAGCAGGCCGGAGTAGGCCAGGTAGATGGCGGTGATGCCGGCGAAGACCAGCGCGATCAGCACCATGCCCCACAGGCCCCGGCTGGCGATCTCGTAGCCCGCCAGGCCCGCCGAGGTGTTCAGCAGCGCGACGACCAGGGTCTGCAGCACCAGCCGGACGCTCGGGGCGACCCGCATGCCCTTGCCCATCAGCCGCAGCGCGGTCAGGCCGAGCACGCTGGCCAGCAGCGGCACCGCGATGGTGCCGACGAACGCGCCCGCCCAGACGGGGCCGACGTCGCCGATGAGCCGCTTGACGGCCTCCGCGGCGGCGAAGGCCACCGAGATCTCCATGAACATCAGGCCCGCGTTGTAGACGGCGCGGTCGAGCACGCGCCTGCCCAGCAGCGTGCCCACGCCCGCGACCACGTGCGCGGCCAGCACCACCTCGAACGGCGCGACCAGCAGGCCCAGCACCAGCGGTATCTCGGTGAAGGAGATGGTCCACGCGACACCGCTGCGCACGTCGACGTTGATGGCCAGCTGCTCGGCCAGCAGGAAGCCGATCACCAGCAGCGGACCGGTCCACAGCAGCCGCGGCTCGGCCGGGTCCTCGGGCAGCCACCAGCCGACGGCGATCGCCGACAGCACGCCCGCCGCGAGCAGCGCGCCCGCGAAGGTGCTGAAAGCGCGGTTGGTGGACCGGGTCGGGGCGTTGGGCGCCGTGGCCGACACGTGGTCGGACATCCAGCCTCCTCGTCGGCCGTGGTCGCGGTGGGCCGGGTCGCGGCCTACGAGCTCCTGGCGTGACAGAGGGGTCTCGAACACCGACCGAGACCCCTCGAGCGGTCTCAATGTACCCCGGTTGGGCGACGAAATGGCAGGTCGCGCGGGCAATTGCCACCACAAGTAACGCAGCCGCTCACACGATCAGCCGCCCGCGCAGCACCGTAACGGCCCGTCCGGCCAGCCGCACGCGGTCGCCCACCAGGGTCGCCCGGACCTGCCCGCCGCGCGGCGAGCACTGCTCGGCGAACAGCTCGGGCTTGCCCAGCCGGGGTGCCCACCAGGACGCCAGCGTGCAGTGCGCGGAGCCGGTGACGGGGTCCTCCGGGACGCCGTAGGAGGGGTAGAAGCAGCGGCTGACCACGTCCAGGCCCGGCCGGTCGCCGGGGGCGGTGACGATGACGCCCCGGCCGGGCACCGCGGCCAGCGCGGCCAGGTCCGGCTCCAGCGCGCGCACCTGCGCCGCCGACGCGACCTGCACCAGCACGTCGGACACCGCGCGGCCGACCGCCTCGACGGTGACGCCGGGCAGTCCGGCGCGCAGCTCGGCGGTGACCTCGGCGGGTTCGGCGGGGTCGGCCGGGAAGTCCATCTCCACCCAGCCGTCGCGGGCGGCGCAGGTGAGCACGCCGCTGCGGGTGCGGAACCGGCGGTCGCCACCCAGCACGTGCGCGGCGGCCAGGGTCGCGTGCCCGCACAAGTCGACCTCGCGGACCGGGGTGAACCAGCGCAGGCCCAGCGGCTCGTCGTCGTCGCGCAGTTCGACGAACGCCGTCTCGGCGTGCTTCATCTCGGCCGCGACGGCCTGCATCCACGCCTCGTCGGCGGGGGCGGTGAGCAGCACGACGCCCGCGGGGTTGCCCGCGAACGCCCGGTCGGTGAACGCGTCGACCACCTGGACTTCCACGGCCCAGAGGCTACGGTCAGGCATGGACGACCTGCTGCCCCCTTTCCACGACGTGGAAGCCCGGTACTCCTTAACGGAGCTGTCCCCCGACGAGCTGAACGCCACCTGGGGCGCGCTGCGCGTGCACTCCCTGACCTGGCACCCCGACGCCGACCTGGACGACCTGCTGCGGCGCTGGCCGCTCAGCGGCGCGGACGACCCCGACACCGCCGCCGTGGTGGTCGTGCCGAGCCGGGCCGCCGACGCGCCCCGGACGCTGCGAGCGCACGGCTTCGCGCCCTCGGTGGTGATCGCCGCCCGCCGGGCGGGCCGAGGTCCCGCGCGGCCGTCGGAGGTGGCCGTCCGGGAGTTGACCGGGGCCGACGTGGACGTGGTGACCGAGCTGAACTTGGAGGTCGTCCGGTACGACAGCCGCTTCGGCATGGTCACCGAGCGGCCGAGCAGCGCGGCCCGGCTGCGCGAGCGCGTCGCGTCGCTGCTGGAGCGGGACCGGCCGTGCGCGTGGGTGGCGCACCGCGGCGGCGACGTGCTCGGGGCGCTGTACCTGGACTGGCCGGGGCACTCCGACTGGATCGCCGACCGCACCTCGCTCGCGCCCGCCGCCTACATCCCGATGCTGGGAGTGCGCTCCGAGGCGCGCGGCACGGGCGTCGGCAGCGCTCTGGTGCGCCACGTCCACGGTCTGCTGGACGGAGCGGGGGTGGCGGTGACGCTGCTGCACCACGCGCCGCTCAACCCGCTGTCCACCCCGTTCTGGTACTCCCACGGCTACCGGCCCCTGTGGACGACGTGGACGCGCTCCGGCGGACGTCGCCCGGCCGGGTGAACCGCGGGGGCGACAGGTACTCGACGCCCGCGAAGCGCCTCTTAGCGGTAAACGGGCGAAGGGGGTCGCCATGACAACGGTGAGCGAACCGGTGGGCCAGCTGTCGGGAAGGGCGAGGGCCATGCTGCGGGCGGTCGCGGCGGGTCGGGCGGAGCTGTCCGGGGGACGGGAGCCCGATCTCTACGTCGACGGGCTGCCCTGCTGCGACCAGATGGTCACGCACGACCTGGTGCACGCGGGCCTGCTGCGGGCACGCGCGGTGGTGGGGTTGGGGGAACGAGCGGACGCCGAGCTCACCGAGGCCGGGAAAGCCGCTCTCAGCTGACCCTCGAACATGTGTTCGAGATAGGTTATGCTGCACATGGGGCCGGCACGCAAGTGAGAGGAAGCACTTGCGCGTCGGCCCCACCCGTGCGGCGATCTCAGTCGCAGGCCGCCGGGTCGACCCGGTAGCCGGGGACGCCGGGCTCGCCCACGACCGGGGTCGTGGACAGGCGCGTGGCGATGCCGTCCCGCACGGCGTAGGTGGTGCGGTCGCCCTCGTAGACCCTCGGCTCGTTCCAGTCCCGGAGCCAGCCGCCCGCGGTGACGAACTCGCGCCCGCCCGGTCCCTGCGCGCAGCCGTAGCCGTTGAGGGCGCTCGCGCCGCCGCCCTCGAAGGCGTAGAGCTTGGTGCCGTCGGCCAGGCTGACCGCCCGCAGCCCGTCGAACAGGCCCCAGACGCTGAACGCCAGCACGTCACCGCTCGCCTGCTCGACCACCGCGATCTCGTGGCTGCCGTTGTCGTCCAGGTCGACGACGCGCGGTGGCCGCACGCCGACGTGGGGGTCGACGGGGAGCTTGGCGACGAGCCGCTCGCCGTTGACGGTGACGACCAGTTCCTGGTTCTCGGGCTCGTCCTCGACCCGCTGGAGCACGACCTGGTCCTCGACCCCGTCGCCGTTGACGTCCGCTCCCGTGGCGGCGGGTTGGGCGGTCGCGCTCGCGGGGGCCGTCCCCAGCAGCGCGGACGCGGCGGCGAGGAGCACGAGCAAAGGCACGCGAAACTTCTTCATAACTGCGGCTTCCCCTGATCACAGGCCCCGCGCGGTGTGGCGCCGGGCCGTGGCTGGATCGACGCGATCGGCGTCACCCTGAGTGACGTGAAGTGGATCAGCCACGTTCGTTTTCAGTGATCGAGATCACAACAGTTGGCCTCAGTTGACCAGGACGATCCTCCCCGGCGCATGGCGGGTCTCGCTCAACTCGTGCGCGGCGGCGGCCTCGGTGAGGGGGAACGTCGCCGCGACGGGAATCCGCAGCCCGCCCGCCTCGGCCAAGCGGACCGCGATGTCGAGACCGTGCACCGCGAGCGGATCGGCACCGGACCCCACGGCATCGCCGGTCCGCTCCGCCGGGGCGCCGTGCGACATGTGGACGCCGTGGGCGGCGGCGTCGAAGTCGGCGATCGTCACCACGCGCGCCGCGCCCCCCGCGATGGCGATCAGGTCGGGCAGCGCTCCCCCAGCGCAGTCGAACACCGCGTCGACCCCGCGCGGCGCCAGCTCCCGAACCCGGCCGGGCAACCCGGGACCGTACGTCGTCGGCACCGCGCCCAGCGACCGCAGGAAGTCGTGGTTGCGCTCGCTCGCCGTGCCGATGACCACGGCACCGCGAGCAGCCGCGAACTGGACGGCGACGCCGCCGACCGCGCCCGCCGCGCCGTTCACCAGCACTGTCTGCCCCGCCGTGACCCCGAGCCGGTCCAGGACGCGCGTGGCCGTCTCCACGCCGCCCGCCGCCCCGCCCGCCTCCGGCCAGCTCCACGCCGCGGGCTTGGCCGCCCACGCGCTCAGCACCACGTGATCGGCGTTGGCACCGCGCGTGGCCGTCGAAGCCATGCCGAACACCTCGTCACCGACGGCGACGCCGGTGACGCCCTCGCCGACCTCGTCCACCACGCCCGTCGCATCGAAGCCGGTCCGGTGCGGGAACGTGACGGGCACCGCGTCGCCCAGCGCGCCGGAGCGGATGAGCACCTCCCCCGTCGACAGCCCGGACGCCCGCGCGGCGACGCGGATCTCCCCCGGCCCGGCGTGCGGGGCCTCGACCTCGACCACGCGCACCACATCGGGCGACCCGAACCCGGTGAACACGACAGCTCTCATGGGCCGGACCGTAACGGAGCGTGCGGTCCGGTTAACTGAAGTGAGAGCGAGGAGGGCCGAAGTGGGACGACCGCGGCGTTCGGACGCGCGCGACAACCGGGAGCGCATCCTGGCCGTCGCCCGCCTGGCGGTCGCCACCGACGGCCCCGACGTGCCGATCCGGGAGATCGCACGACGCGCGCGGATCGGCGTCGCCACCGTCTACCGGCACTTCCCCGGCAAGGACGCGCTGCTGGCCGAGGCGTTCGCCGCGCAGCCGGTCCTGTGCTCGGCGGTGGTCGAGGAGGGCCTGGCCCAGCCCAACGCCTGGCTCGGCTTCCGCCTGGTGCTGGAGGAACTCGTGCGGGCACACGCCTCCGGCCGGGACTTCATCCGCGCCCTCGTCCCCCGGCTCCCACCGGAAGCGGGCTTCGCCGCCGACCACGCCCGGACGCTGCGGATGCTCGCCGAACTCGTCCGCCGCGCGCGCAGAACAGGGGAACTGCGGGCCGACTTCGTCCTGGAGGACCTGATCCTGGCGCTGATGGCGAACCGGGGGATGCGAGCCGGATCACCCGACGACCGCCAGGCCGCCGCCCGCCGCTTCGCGGCGCTGATGATCCAGTCATTCCGGGCTGGACCGGAGCGGGCACCGCTCCCCCCGGCTGTCCGGTTGCCACTGCGACCCGCCGGTCCCGAAAGGACAAGACGAGAACACCCCCTCGACCTGTTCTAGGTCGAGGGGGTGTTCTGGCTCGCGTGGCGGGTAGAGGATTCGAACCTCTGTAGCTTTCGCGACGGATTTACAGTCCGCTCCCATTGGCCGCTCGGGCAACCCGCCCCGCTCCCGGTGGTGCCGGGTGCGGTGGGAACAATACATAAGCCCGTGCGGCCCCCTGCAACCGGGTTACCCCAGTAGGCTCTCGGGTGGCACCAGACCCAGCGCACGCGGAGGTTCAGGCACGTGGCAGACCCGTCGTTCGACGTGGTGAGCAAGGTCGACCGCCAGGAGGTCGACAACGCGCTCAACCAGGCGGCCAAGGAGCTGAGCACCCGGTTCGACTTCCGCGGCACGGGCGCGCAGGTGGCCTGGGCGGGCGAGGAGGCCATCTCCTTCCAGGCCGAGACCGAGGAGCGCTGCCGCGCCGCGATCGACGTGTTCCAGGAGAAGCTGGTCAAGCGCGGCATCTCGATGAAGGCGTTCGAGGTGGGCGACCCGGCCGTGTCGGGCAAGGTCTACAAGGTGACCGGCACGCTGGTGCAGGGCATCTCCTCGGAGAAGGCCAAGGAGATCGCCAAGAAGGTCCGCGACGAGGGCCCCAAGGGCGTGCAGGCGCAGATCCAGGGCGACCAGTTGCGCATCTCCGGCAAGAAGAAGGACCACCTGCAGGACGTCATCGCCCTGCTCAAGAACTCCGACTTCGGGATCGCGCTGCAGTTCACCAACTACCGATGAAGGGCATCATCCTGGCGGGGGGCAGCGGCACGCGGCTGCACCCGATCACGCAGGCGGTGTCCAAGCAGCTGCTGCCGGTCTACGACAAGCCGATGGTGTACTACCCGCTGTCGGTGCTCATGCTGGCGGGCATCCGCGAGGTGCTGGTCATCTCCACGCCGACCGACCTGCCGCTGTTCCGCAGGCTGCTGGGCGACGGCGGGCAGTTCGGCCTGCGCGTGGAGTACGCCGAGCAGGCCGCGCCGAACGGGCTGGCCGAGGCGTTCGTGATCGGCGCGGACTTCATCGGCGACGACGACGTGGCGCTGGTGCTGGGCGACAACATCTTCTACGGCCAGGGTTTCTCCAGGCTGCTCCAGCACCACGCCGCCACGCTGGAGGGCTGCGTGCTGTTCGGCTACCCGGTCAAGGACCCCGAGCGCTACGGGGTGGGCGAGGTGGACGCGGACGGCAGGCTGGTCAGCATCGAGGAGAAGCCCGCCCGGCCCAAGTCGAACAAGGCCATCACCGGGCTGTACTTCTACGACAACGAGGTGGTGGAGATCGCCCGAGGGCTTCAGCCCTCGGCGCGGGGCGAGCTGGAGATCACCGACGTCAACCTGCACTACCTGCGGCGGGGCCGGGCGCGGCTGGTCGACCTGGGGCGCGGGTTCGCCTGGCTGGACACCGGCACGCACGACTCGATGCTGGAGGCGGGCCAGTTCGTGCAGGTGCTGGAGCACCGGCAGGGCGTGCGCATCGCGTGCCCGGAGGAGATCGCGCTGCGGATGGGCTTCATCACCCCCGACGAGTGCTACGCGCTGGGCGAGAAGCTGGCCAAGTCCGGCTACGGCCAGTACCTGATGAACGTCGCCCGAGAGGTCGGCGGCCGCGCCGGGTAGTGGCTACCGGCCCCTGGGCGGGGGCTCGGGTGGTACTTGCGGGCGCGGTCAGGGGCGGCGGGCCAGTTCTTCGAGGCGGCGCACGCGGTCGGCGATCGGCGGGTGGGTGGAGAACAGCCGCGCGAGCTGCTCGCCCGGCCGGAACGGGCTGGCGATCAGCAGGTGCGACTGGGCCACGACGGCCGGTTCGGGGGCCAGCGGGGCGGCCTTGGCGCCGTCCTCGATCTTGCGCAGAGCCGAGGCCAGCGCCAGCGGGTCGCCGGTGAGCTCCGCCCCGGAGGCGTCGGCCTGGTACTCGCGGGAGCGGCTGACCGCCATCCGCACCACGCTCGCGGCCACCGGGCCGAGGACCGCGGTGAGCAGCACCGCCAGCGGGTTGGGGCGGTCCTCGTCGTCGCCGCCGAAGATGCCCGCGAACAGGGCCAGGTTGGCCAGCGCGCTGATCACGCCCGCCAGCGCGCCCGCCACGCACGAGATGAGGATGTCGCGGTTGTAGACGTGCGACAGCTCGTGCCCGAGCACGGCGCGCAGCTCCCGCTCGTCGAGCAGGTCCAGGATGCCGGTGGTGCAGCACACGGCCGCGTTGCGGGGGTTGCGCCCGGTCGCGAACGCGTTGGGCGCGATGGTGGGGCTGAGGTAGAGCCGGGGCATGGGCTGGCGGGCGGCCATGGCCAGCTCGCGGACGATGCGGTGCATCGCGGGCTGCTCGACCTCCGACACCGGCCGCGCGCGCATGGCCCGCAGCGCGAGCTTGTCGGAGTTGAAGTAGGCGTGGGCGTTGACACCGAGCGCCACCAGCAGGCCGATGACCAGGGCTGTGCGGCCGAAGAACGAGCTGATCGCCACGATCAGCGCGCTCATCGCACCGAGCAGCAACGCGGTCTTCACCCCGTTGTAGTGCTTGTGCACGTCGCTTCGCCTCCGGTCGTTAAGTCCTCTCCCTCAACGTCCCCGGCCTGCGCGGGGTTCCGGCACCGCCGCGTGCCGGGCGTGTGGCGGTGCTCTCCGGGGCGGGCTCGGCCCGCGGGTCCAGCGGCGGGGGCGGCGGCACCTGGGCGACCCAGGTGCCCAGCACGTCGCGCTCGTGGACGAGTTCGGCGACCGCGCCGGAGCCGTCGGGCGAGCCGGTGCCGGGGTAGGAGAAGTCGGGGGCCCAGTGCAGCGCGTCGAACGGGCACGCCTCGACGCAGATGCCGCAGTACAGGCACTGGCCGTAGTCGATGGCGAACCGGTCGAGCACGTTGCGGGCGCGCGGGCGGGCCGATCCGGGCTGCTGCTCGACCTCGGTGTGCGAGTCGATGTGGATGCACCAGTCCGGGCACTCGCGCGCGCAGATCATGCACACGGTGCAGTTGGCCTCCAGCAGCGCGATGACCCCGCGGCTGCGCGGCGGCAGCTCAGCCACGGTCGTCCTCCTGTTCGGGTCGTGGTCCCCACGACGGGTCGGGCACGCCGGGCGGGGCGGCGCGGCGGCGGCTGGGGGCGGACGTGCCGTCCTCCCCCGGTTCCAGGCGGCCCGGCCACGGCCGCACCACGCGGGAGGCGAGCACGAAGTCCTTGCGCAGCGGGTGGCCCGCGAACGAGTCGGGCAGCAGCAGGCGCGCGGGCCGCTGACCGGCCAGCGCGAGGCCGAACATCTCGGCGGCCTCCCGCTCGTGCCAGGCGGCGCCCGCCCACAGCCCGGCGACGCTGGGCAGCTCCTCGCCGTCGGCGACCTCGGTGCGCAGCAGCAGGCCGTCCTTGGTCTCCGGGTGCAGCACGTGCAGCAGGACGGCGTGCCTGCTGCCGCTGGCCCCCGGCCTGCCCGCGTCCTCGACGCCCAGCCAGTCGAAGGCCGCGCAGCCCAGCTCGTCGCGGGCGAACCGGGCGGCGGCCACCCAGCCGTCCAGCGGCACGTGCGCGGTGGTCTGCCCGAAGGCCGTCCTGGTCTGCGCGCCGGGCACCCGCTGCGCCAGCTCGGCGGACGCGGCGCCCATCAGGACACCAGCCGGTGCAGCGCGGCCAGGCCCTCCAGCAGGGCCTCGGGGCGCGGCGGGCAGCCGGGGACGGCGACGTGCACGGGCAGCACCTGGTCGATGCCCTTGGTGACGCTGTAGGAGTCCCAGTACGGGCCGCCGGTGTTGCTGCACGCGCCGACCGAGAGCACGTAGCGCGGTTCGGGCATCTCCCGGTAGGTGGCGAGCACGGCGGGCAGCATCACGTCGGTGACCGTTCCGGACACGACGAGCACGTGGGCCTCCCCCGCGGCGTGCACCGGGTCGACGCCGAGCCTGGCCAGGTCCTCGGGGCGGTGGCCCTCCAGCGCGGTCATCACCTCGACGCCGCAGCAGGCCAGGCCGAGGTCGAGCACGGTGACCCGGTACGTCGTGCCCCAGTCGAGCGTGGAAACCGTCACGACCGATGAGGTTAATACGTGGGGGCCCGCCCGGCTGCCGCCCGGCGGGCCCCCAACCCCCCAAACCCCCCTCATTGCTTCCGGTGAACTCGCCCCCGGTCGCGTGACGAGTCTCCAACGGATCGGGTGTGCAGTCCAGACGAATGCGCAAAGATCTTCGGATAATTTCATCGTGAACTGTGGTCAAGTTCAGTACAACTAATCGGTAGATCATCGACCGTGCAGGCTCGCCGACCCGAGAGGCACTCATGTCCGCTTCGGCCCAGCTGCTCCTCCCCGCGGGCAACCCGCTCAGCCGGTTGCTGCACGCATCGCCAGTGCTGCTGGACACCACGTTCGACCAGCTCAGGACACTGATCGCGGTGTACGAGACGAAGTCCGCGCTGCGCGCGGCGCGGGTACTGGGCCGCGAGCAGTCCAGCGTGCAGAAGCAGATCGACACGCTCAACCGCAACTTCAAGCAGTTGTGCGGGGAACCGCTGGTGGTCAAGCAGGGACGCGGAAAAGACGTGCTGATCACGCCCACCGGTGAAGCGCTGGTCGCATTGGCGCGCACCACGCTGCGCGAGTGGCTGGATTCGATTCACGAGTGCCGCCGCAAGCTGGGCACCACGCTCACCGTGGGCACGACGCGGTTCATGCTCGACTCGCTGGCCAAGGCCTGGCACCACGTCGCCGACGACTTCCGGCGGCGCGACGTGGAGCTGAAGGTGGTGCACATCCGCACCAAGGACATCTGGCGCAAGCTGGCCAGCAAGGAGGTCGACATCGTCTGCGGCAGCGTGGTCACCCCGGCCGGCCGCGGCGGCGACTTCGAGGAGTTCGACGTGATCGAGTGGCGGCGCGGCGGCCTGGCGCTGCTGACCAACCTGCCCGAGCACCGGCTGGGCCCCCGCGCGGCCACCGGGGACCTGCCGGAGCTGCCGCTGGTGGTGCCCTCGGACGGGCTGATCGCGGAGTTCCTGCGCGGCTGGTTCGGCCCGGACTACCGCAACGAGCTCGACATCGCCGCGGAGATCGACGAGATCCAGTACGGCATGTCGCTGCTGCGGTCCGGGCTGGTGGAGGGTTGCATGATCGTCACGTCCGGGCTCGGCGTGGTGGCGGCCAACAACGAGCTGCGCGAGGGCTCCGGGCTGCGCGTGGTGGAGCTGGCCGACGACCGCGAGCCGAGGCTGGAGCGGTTGGTCGGGGTCTTCGCCCGCAAGGAGGAGCGGGCGAAGTTCCCGACCGACCACCCGTTGAACCTGCTGTGGGCCGCCTTCCAGCGGGAGGTGCCCGACTAGCGCGGGCGCCTCTGCCGCTGGGCCTGGCGGACCAGCCACTCCAGCCCGCTCGGCGGCCGCGGGGCGACCTTGCGGTCCTCCTCGCGTGCCTCCTGCCGCGGTTGAGGCGCCGAGCGCTGGGCGTCGAGGTCGTTCACGGCACGCTCCCTACCTGTTCGACAGCGGGTCGCCGTCGATCCGAGCACTGCGGGGGCGTGGGCGCTAGACCGCTCAGCCGGTTGGGTGACATCCTTCGGCGGATCGGTGGTAGATCAGTTCGGGGCGTGGATGCCGTCCGCCGGATTGGCGTTGTAGTCCCGCGTAGCGCCCCGGACGTACATCTGCGTGTTCTGGTTGCCGGAGAAGTACTGCTCGATCGAGCCGGTGAACGGCGTCGTCGACGGGTTGCGGCCGTACACGTCGGTGTAGACCTTCGCCGGTCCGCTGTTGCGCACGCTGAACGTGCCGGGCCGGAACTCGCGCAGCGTGCCCTTGAACGGCGACCGCGTGTCGTCCCAGGCCACCCGCTGCCCGGTCTGCTGGGTGATCTGGCGGACCTGGTCGCAGTACGCGCCGCGGATGCCCTCGTAGCACAGGTCGACCTGGCGGGACAGCTTGTCCGGCGCCGAGGCGTTGTAGTAGCGGCTCGGGTTGAGCACGTAGAACAGCGGCGCGACGGTGAACGACAGCTGCGAGTTGCTCACCGTGACGTCGGAGAACCAGAACTCGTGCAGGTCGTTGGTGTCGAACGGCACCTCCCGGCCGGTGATCACCTCGTAGTGCGTCTTGCCCTCGCGGATCGCCTGGACGCAGCTCGGGTCGGTGATCAGCCTGCCCAGCGAGCGGGTGTCCGACGGGGAGTCCGGCGGCACGGCCTGGCCCACCGAGGTGAACTTGCCGCCCAGGTTGGGGCCGGGGCAGTCGGTGCTGCCGAAGCCGCCGGGGCGTCCGCTGGGGATCAGCGCGGTGAACCGGGCCTCGCTGACCTGGCCGTTGCTGTTGTGCGTGCAGCGGTTGTTGTAGACCAGCTCGTGCGCGTTGTTGGTGAACGCGTCGGGCGAGTGGGTGCCCTGGTGGAACTTCAGCAGGACGTCGCAGACGGCGATGGTGGGGCCGTTGGGCGGGAAGAAGCTGAAGCCGTTGTCGCCCTGGATGACGTTGGAGTTGTTGACCGCGAGCACCTTGTGGCCGACGTGGTCCTCGTGCCGGTGCACGCCGCCGGGCTTGCTGGTCATCATCACTTCGCTGGTGTAGCCGAAGGTGGGCCACTTCACCGTGGAGAACAGCTCCGAGGAGCGCGGGTCGTCGCCGTGCTCGTGGCCGAAGGAGCAGCCGCTCGGGTCGCGCGCCGGGTGCCAGGTCGGGTAGACCTTGCCGTCGGGCCCGTAGGTCCAGTAGCGCGCGTGGACCTCCCGCGAGCACTCGTTGCCGCGCGGGGTGTAGCCGTTGCCGTCCGCCTTGGTGATCAGGTCGTAGGCCATGCTGGTCGGCGCGGACGCCGGGGGCAGCGCCCTGCCCCAGTCCGGGTTGTCGGCGGGCGGGGCGGCGCTGGCCCCGACGACCCCGCCGCCGACCGCCAGCGCGGTGATCGCCGCTATTGACAGTAAGCGGGACCGGTGTGGTCGAACGTGCATCACATGCCCTCCACGAGGTGTGACCGGTGTCTGGATGGCGGCGCGGGGCACTGCGCGGTCACGCAAGGGGCGGTTCGGCCGGTCTTCGGGCGGTCGGCGACCGGACGGACCGGGCGCGGCGGATGACCAGGTCAGCAGAGTCGCTCACACTCTGCCTGCGCGATCAGTGTTCGACTGGCGCAATGAGTTGTCAACGACTGTCGAAAGCTTTCGAAAAGCTTCGCGAGTGAAATCCCTCATTCGGCAGAGTGCCGACGAAATCAGGAATCCTTACTCCCCGTTCAGTAGCGTTCAGTCCGCCGCACCGCACACTTCCGCCCAGGTCCACGCGGGCCTGGGCGGAAGGATGGGCATTTTGGAAAGCAGTGCGGCGGAGCTGCGGGTGAACCGGTTCAGTCCCGGATTTCCAGCGTGCAGCACTTGGGGCCGCCGCCGGACTTGCGCAGTTCCGAGATGTCCACCGGAATCGGCTCGAAACCGCGCCGCGCGACCTGCTCGGCCAAATGCGTCGCCTCCACCGGCAGCACCACGTTGCGCCCGTCGGAGACGGCGTTGAGCCCCAGGCAGGCGGCGTCGTCGGCGGTCGCCAGCACCGCGTCGGGGTACAGCCGCCGCAGCACCCGCCGCGACCCCGGCGAGAACGCCTCGGGGTAGTACGCCACCAGGTCCTCCGACAGCACGACCAGCGCCACGTCCAAGTGGTAGTACCGGGGGTCCACCAGTTGCAGCGACACCACGGGGACGCCCAGCACCTCCTGGGCCTCGGCGTGCGCCTGCGGGTCGGTGCGGAACCCGGTGCCCGCCAGCAGCAGCGACCCGGTCCACGCGAAGTCGCCCTCGGCCTCGTTGATCCGCGACGGCATCACCACGTCCCGGTAGCCGTTGGCCAGGAACCAGCGGCGGAAGTGCTCGGCCTCGGCGGCCCGCTGCGGGGCCCGGAAGCGGGCACCCAGCACGCGGCCTTCCACCACGGTGCCGGAGTTGGCGGCGAAGACCATGTCGGGCAGGCCGGGCACCGGGTCGATCAGGTCGACCCGGTGGCCGAGGCGCTCGTAGGTCTCCTTCAGCGCCGTCCACTGCTCGACCGCCAAGCCGGTGTCGACCGGCCTGCTCGGGTCCATCCACGGGTTGATCCGGTACTCGACCGTGAAGTGCTCCGGCTCGCACATCAGGTACCGGCGGGCGGTCGGCACGCGGGCGGGCGCTGCGGGGGCGGCGACGTCGAGCACGACCGGCTCCGCACCGCCCAAGATGGACACCGAAGTCATGGATCGAAATGTAAATGAGCACCTGACCAGCGAACAACGCCGCAGTCTTGCGTTGGTTGGTGCAGAATGTTGCGTGTGGACTCGATCGACCAGCGGATCATTTCGTGCCTGATGGCCAACGCGCGCTCCAGCTACGCCGACATCGGCAAGGAGGTGGGCCTGTCCGCGCCCGCGGTGAAGCGGCGGGTGGACAAGCTGCTGGACACCGGCGTGCTGCGCGGGTTCACCGCGGTGGTCGACCCGGAGCAGCTGGGCTGGGGCACCGAGGCGTTCGTGGAGGTGCACTGCAAGGGCAACGTCGCGCCGCACGACATCCAGTCGCGGCTGGAGCCGATGGCCGAGGTCATGGCCGCCTACACGGTCTCCGGCGCGGCCGACGCGATCGTGCACCTGCGCGCGGGCAGCATCCACCACCTGGAGACCGCGCTGGAGCGGCTGCGCGCGGTGGAGATCATCGACCGCACCGTCTCCACCGTGGTGCTGTCCCGCCTGCTGGACCGGCCGCCCGCTCCGTAGAGTCGCGCCATGCCCGAGGTGCTGCTGGACCGCTCCGACCGCGTCGCCGTGATCACCGTGCACGACCCGGACCGGCGCAACGCGCTGACCCCGGACCTGTCCGACCGGCTGGCCGACGCGGTGCGCGCGTGCGAGCGGGACGAGGAGGTCAACGCCGTCGTGGTCACCGGCGCTCCCCCGGCGTTCTGCGCGGGCGCCGACCTCACCGCGCTCGGCGAGGCCCGCGAGGAGGGGCTGCGCCGGATCTACGCCGGGTTCCTGGCCGTGGCGGACTGCTCGCTGCCCACCATCGCGGCCGTGGGCGGCGCGGCGGTGGGCGCGGGCCTGAACCTGGCGCTGGCCTGCGACGTGCGGCTGGCGGGCCCTCGGGCGCGGTTCGACGCGCGGTTCCTGCAACTGGGCATCCACCCCGGCGGCGGCATGACCTGGATGCTGCAGCGCCTGGTCGGCCCGCAGACCGCGGCCGCGATGACGCTGCTCGGCCAGGCCCTCGACGCCGACGCGGCGGTGCGGCGCGGGCTGGCCTGGGAACGGGTGGACGGCGGGCACGACGAGCTGGTCGCCGCGGCCGTGGCGCTGGCCCGCGCCGCCGCGGAAGCGCCCCGCGAACTGCTGCGCACCACCAAGGGCACTATGCGGACCACCGCAGCGTTGACCAGTCGTGCACAGGCCGTGGACACCGAACTGGTCCCCCAGGTCGCCTCGATCGCGACACCGGAGTTCGCGGCGAAACTCCAGGCCATGAAGGCCCGCATCAGCGGTCGCGGCTGACCTGGCCGCCACCGCCCGAAGGACACGACGTGAAGCAGCAGTTACCGGTCGGCGGTGAGACTTTCCTCGCACTTCCCGCCACGACGTGGAGTGGAACGGATCATCCCGCACAGTGGTATGGGGAGAACCGGCCCCACCGCGTCCACGACTACCCTCGCCTAGGGGCAGGCAGCAGCTCGCTCCTTCGTGAAGAGAGGGATCGGCGTAGGAGATGACTACCGACCTGGGTAACGGCGCCTCGGCGGAGGGCGTCGAGATCCGCAAGCTGGATCGGGTGGTGATCCGGTTCGCTGGCGACTCCGGCGACGGGATGCAGCTGACCGGCGACCGCTTCACCTCCGAGGCCGCGGCCTTCGGCAACGACCTCGCGACACTGCCCAACTTCCCGGCCGAGATCCGGGCGCCCCAGGGCACCCTGCCCGGTGTGTCCAGCTTCCAGCTGCACTTCGCCGACTACGACATCCTGACCCCCGGCGACCGGCCGGACGTGCTGGTGGCGATGAACCCGGCGGCGCTCAAGGCCAACATCGGCGACCTGCCGCACGGCGGCACGCTGATCGTCAACACCGACGAGTTCACCAAGCGCAACCTGACCAAGGTCGGCTACGACGGCGACCCGCTGGAGGACGGCTCCCTCGACGCCTACCAGGTGCACAAGGTCGCCATGGCCACGCTGACCATCGGCGCGCTGGAGCACACCGGCCTGGGCAAGAAGGACGCCGAGCGGGCCAAGAACATGTTCGCGCTGGGCCTGCTGTCGTGGATGTACCACCGGCCGACCGAGGGCACCGAGCGGTTCCTGCGCGAGAAGTTCGCCCGCAAGCCCGAGATCGCCGAGGCCAACGTGCTGGCCTTCCGCGCGGGCTGGAACTACGGCGAGACCACCGAGTCGTTCGCGGTGACCTTCGAGGTCGCCCCGGCCAAGCTGCCGCTGGGCACCTACCGGCAGATCACCGGCAACACCGCGCTGGCGTACGGGATCGTGGCCGCGGGCCAGCGCGCCGAGCTGCCCGTGGTGCTGGGCACCTACCCGATCACGCCCGCCTCGGACATCCTGCACGAGCTGTCCAAGCACAAGCACTTCGGCATCACCACGCTGCAGGCCGAGGACGAGATCGCGGGCATCGGCGCGGCGCTGGGCGCCTCCTACGGCGGCGCGCTGGGCGTGACCTCCACCTCCGGCCCCGGCATCGCGCTCAAGTCCGAGACCATCGGCCTTGCCGTGATGACCGAGCTGCCGCTGGTGATCATCGACGTGCAGCGCGGCGGCCCGTCCACCGGCCTGCCCACCAAGACCGAGCAGGCCGACCTGCTGCAGGCCATGTTCGGCCGCAACGGCGAGTCCCCGGTCCCGGTGGTGGCCCCCCAGTCGCCCGCCGACTGCTTCGACGCGGCGCTGGACGCGGTGCGCATCGCGCTGACCTACCGCACCCCGGTGCTGCTGCTGTCCGACGGGGCCATCGCCAACGGCTCCGAGCCGTGGCTGATCCCGGACGTGGACAGCCTGCCGGACCTGCGGGTGGACTTCGCCACCGAGCCCAACGGCCCGGACGGCGCGTTCTGGCCCTACCTGCGCGACCAGGAGACGCTGGCGCGGGCCTGGGCGGTGCCGGGCACGCCGGGGCTGCAGCACCGCATCGGCGGGCTAGAGAAGGCCGACGGCACCGGCAACATCTCCTACGACCCGGCCAACCACGACTTCATGGTGCGGCTGCGGCAGCGCAAGGTCGACGGCATCGAGGTGCCCGACGTCGTGGTGGACGACCCGTCCGGCCAGGCGCGGGTGCTGGTGGTGGGCTGGGGCTCCTCCTACGGCCCGATCGGCGCCGCCGCGCGCCGGGTGCGCAAGCAGGGGATGCCCGTGGCGCACGCGCACCTGCGGCACCTCAACCCGTTCCCCAAGAACCTGGGCGACGTGCTCAGCCGGTACGAGCGGGTGATCGTGCCGGAGATGAACCTCGGGCAGCTGGCGTTGCTGTTGAGGGCCAAGTACCTGGTCGACGCCATCTCCTACACCAAGGTGCAGGGCCTCCCCTTCAAGGCGGAGGAGCTGCAGGACGTGCTCACCGACGTGATCAAGGGAGTGCCCGCGTGACGGCGATCGATCTGGGTCTGCCGGGCCTGGGAGGCCTGGACGGGGTGCCGACGGCCGACCAGCCGCAGAAGGCCAAGGACTACAAGTCGGACCAGGAGGTCCGGTGGTGTCCCGGCTGCGGCGACTACGTCGTGCTCAACGCCGTCCAGTCGTTCCTGCCCACGCTCGGCCTCAAGCGCGAGAACATCGTGTTCGTCTCGGGGATCGGCTGCTCGTCGCGGTTCCCGTACTACATGAACACCTACGGGATGCACTCGATCCACGGGCGCGCCCCGGCCATCGCCACCGGTCTCGCGGTGGCCCGGCCGGACCTGTCGGTGTGGGTGGTCACCGGTGACGGCGACGCGCTGTCCATCGGCGGCAACCACCTGATCCACACGCTGCGGCGCAACGTCAACCTCAAGATCCTGCTGTTCAACAACCGGATCTACGGGCTGACCAAGGGCCAGTACTCGCCCACCTCCGAGGAGGGCAAGGTCACCAAGTCCACGCCGTTCGGGTCGCTGGACCACCCGTTCAACCCGGTGTCGCTGGCGCTGGGCGCGGAGGCCACGTTCGTCGGGCGCGCGGTCGACTCCGACCGGGCCGGGCTGACCTCGGTGCTGCGGCAGGCCGCCGAGCACCGGGGGTCGGCGCTGGTGGAGATCTACCAGAACTGCCCGATCTTCAACGACGGCGCGTTCGACGTGCTCAAGGACGCGGACTCGGCGGCGCGGCGGATCATCAACGTGGTCGACGGCGAGCCGATCACCTTCGGCGGCGGCGAGCTGGCCGTGGTGCGCGACGGGTTCGGGCTGACCGTGGCCAAGACGGCCGACGTCGCGCCCGAGGACGTCGTGGTGCACGACGCTTCGGACCTGAACCTGGCGTTCGCGCTGTCGCGGCTGTCGACGCAGGACCTCCAGCACACCGTCACCGGCGTGTTCCGCAACGTCGCGCGGACCACGTACGACGACGCGGCACGCGCCCAGGTGGCGCAGGCCCGCGAGGCCAAGACGCCGGACCTGGCGAAGCTGCTGCACGGCAACGACACCTGGACCGTGGCGGGCTGATCCCAGCGCGCGAAAAAGGGGCTCCCCGCCACGGGGAGCCCCTTTTTCGCACCCGCGTCACGGGGCGGGGCGGAACCCGGCCTTCTCGGCGTCGGCGGTGGTGCGGAACCAGACGTCCGCCCTGGTCTCCCGGAAGTTCGCCGACTCGGCGGTGAAGTAGCGGCGGCCGGTCAGCGTGGCCTTGATCTGGAACTCCGGGGCGGGCGCCTTGCCGTCGGACTTGGGCAGCACCGAGCCCGGCCCGAACGGCGAGCGCGGGTTGAAGCCCTCGGGCTGCTGGAAGCGCGTGGTGCTGGGCACCGGGCGGCCGCCGGTGCTCGGGCTGAACCCGACCGGCCTCGGCCGCACCGGGCGCGGCAGGGGCGGCGTGGCGGGCTTGGCCGAGGGCGCGGGGCTGGACGGCGCGGTCGGCGGCGCGGCGGGAGATGCGGTGGGCGGCGCGGTCGGCGTGGGCGGCACGCGCTTGCTGCCCGGCTGGCGGGTCGGGCGCTGCGGCAGGCCGTTGCCGGAGGAGGCCAGCAGCTCCGGGGCCAGCTTGGGCACGAACGGCTGGTCGTTGGTCGGGGGCGGGGTGGGCTTGGTGACCGAGGACAGCTGCTCGGCCTCCGCCTCGTCCTCCGGGTTGACCAGCGGCTCGAACAGCGACCGGGAGCGGGCGGGCTCGGGCTTCTTGTCGGCCTTCTTCTCCGGCTTGGGCTTGGGCTTGACCTCGGGCCTGGGCTCGGGCCTGGGCTTGGGCGCGGGCTCGGGTTCGGCGGCAGCGGCCTGGACGGGTGCGGCCTGGACGGGTGCGGCCTCGACCTTGGGCTGGGGCCTGGTCTCGGCGACCGGATCGGGCTCCGGCGTCGGCTCGGCGGGCGCGGCCTCGACCACTTCGGGCCGCTCGGCGGGCGCGGGCGGAACGGGCGCGGCCTGGACGGGCGCGGCCTGGACGGGCTCGGGCTTGGCCTGCCACGACCTGATCGGCTTGGGCTCCGCCCCCTCCACGTCCTTGGCCGCCTCGCGCCAGAAATCCGCCAGGTTGGACGCCATGGGCGACTGCTCGGACGTGCCCTGCTCGGGTGCGGCCTGCGCGGGCACCACCTGTTCGGGCCCAGCGGGCTCGGGCTCAGCGGTCTCGGGCTCGCTCTCGACGGGCTCCGGCTCGGCGTGACGGGGTTCGGCTTCCGCCTCGACCTCGCCGTGCAGGGGCGCGGTGTCGGCGGGCAGCGCGGGCTGGACAGCGGTGTCCTGCTCGGACGCGGGCGGCACGACCGGGGCCAGTCCGGCCACCTCGGTGCGCTCGGCTTCCGACTCCTCCGGCTCGACCTCGTGCCGCGGGGCCGCCGCGGGCCGCTCGACTTCACCGGAGCGCCGCTGCTCGGCCAGGAACTGCTCGAACGCGGCGTCGTCGGCACGGGCGCGGTCGGACCGGGCCGGGGGCGCGGGAACCTCGACCGGCGGGGTGATCTGGGTGGGCGCGTGGTCCTCGTCGCGGACCGCCGGGGTGATCTCGGTCGGCGCGTGGTCCTCGTCGCGCACCGCCGGGTACTCGCCGGTCAGGTCGTGGTCGGGCCACGCCTGCTCGTCGCGCGGGTGCCGGTCGACCTCGGCGATGGCCTCGGCCAGCGCGGTCGCCGGGATGAGGGTGGTCTCCTCGGACGCCGAGGGCGGCGCGGGACGCGGAGCCTCGCGCTCGACCGGCTCCTCCTCCGCCACGGGTTCGCCGCGCCACACCTCGCGCGGCTGGAACGGGGGGACCTCCGGCGGCGCGGTCGGCGCCTCGGGCACGCGGGCGACCTCGGCCACCGGCGGCAGCAGGTTGGTCTTCTCCGGACCGGTCTTCTCCGGGACCGCCGCCTTCTCCGGGGCTGCCTTCTCCGGGGCTGCCTTCTCCTCGCCCGCCGCCTCCGGGGTGACATTGCCCCGGACCGCGTCCTGGGTGCGGGCGCGCTCGGTGGGGTTGAGCAGCTCGAACCGGGAGCGCGGCTCCTCGGGCTCGAACTCGGGGAAGTCGTGCTCCTCCTCGAAGTCCGACAGCGGGCGGTGCTCGTCGTCCAGCTCTTCCAGCAGCGAGTCGCGGTCGTCCAGCCGCATGCCGGACACGTCGTACAGGGGCGGGGCCTGGCGCGCGGGCCGGGTCAGCACCTCGGCGCGGGGGGAGGTGGTCCAGTCGTCGAAGTCGTCGGCGGGCGCGACGGTCGCCGGGGCGGCCACCTCGACCTGGGTGCGCTCGGCCTGGGCGCGCTCGGCTTCCGGGCGCGGCGAGAGCAGCAGGCGCTGCTCCAGGTCCTGCAGCTCGCGCTTGGCCGGGCGGACCAGCACCAGCCAGGTGAGCAGGACGCCCGCCAGGAACGACAGCAGGCTCCACAGCCACACCTGTCCGAACAGCGACACCACGGGAGACCCTCCCACCGCCAAGACCGCGTACACCCCGACACGCTCCGCCAGCGCCGGGCTCCCCGGTCGGCCAAGCGGTGCCAAACTACCCTGACCACGCGGCCGGGTGCGCCCGGCCGTCCGGACGTCCGGCCGCGATCGAATACTAGGCCGTGTCGCCCGGTCGGATGGCCGCCGGATGCGCGCGAACGACGAACTCAGGGGTTCCGGAGGTTCGACTCGCGGGAGAGGATGGCCACCCCGGTTGGTTAACCCGATCGGTGTAGCGGGCCGCGTACAGTTGCTCCGTGCCCCCCTTGACCTCCTCCACCACGTCCCCAGCAGACGTCCGCTCACCGAATCGGGGCGTCGTCTACGGGGCCGGGGCGTACGTCCTGTGGGGCCTCGTGCCCGCCTTCTGGCCCCTGCTGCAACCGGCGGGTCCGGTGGAGATCCTGGCCCACCGCATCGCGTGGTCGCTGGCGTTCATGCTGCTGATCACCGCCGTGCTGCGGCGGTGGGGCGCGCTGCGCGGGCTGTCGTGGCGCGGTTGGGGCATGGTGGCGGCGGCGTCGGCGCTGATCGCGGTGAACTGGGGCGTCTACATCCACGCGGTCAACACCGGCCACGTGGTCGAGGCCGCGCTCGGGTACTTCATCAACCCGCTGGTGAGCGTGCTGCTGGGGGTGGTCGTGCTGCGCGAGCGCCTGCGGGCGCTCCAGGGTGCGGCGATCGCGATCGCCGTGCTGGCGGTCGTGGTGCTGGCCGTGGACTACGGGCGGCTGCCGTGGATGTCGCTGGTCCTGGCCTGCTCGTTCGGCGTGTACGGGTTGATCAAGAAGACCGTGCCGCTGGACTCGACGGCCAGCCTGACCGCCGAGAGCGTCGTGCTGGCCCCCGTCGCCGTGGGCTACCTGGTCTGGCTCGGACCGGCGGGCACGTTCCTCGACCTGGGTGCCGGGCACGCGCTGCTGCTGGCCTCCGCAGGCCTGGTGACCGCGATCCCGCTGATGCTGTTCGGCGCGGGCGCCCGGCGCGTCCCGCTGATCACCATGGGCATGCTGCAGTACCTCGCGCCGGTCCTCCAGTTCGCCTGGGGCGTGTTCGTCAAGCACGAGCCGATGCCCGCGTCCCGCTGGTTCGGCTTCGCCCTGGTGTGGGTGGCCCTGGCCGTGTTCACCACCGACGCCCTGCGCTCGCGCAGGCGCAAGCCGCACCTGCTCGCGTCGGTGGAGTAGCGCGCGTCGGGTGGTGGTTACCGGCCCCGGCGGGGGCGTCGGGTAGTACTTGCAGGCGTCAGTGGGTGCGGGTGACGACGTACTCGCTGACGGATTCGAGGGCGTCCCGCGCGGTGCCCTCGGGCAGCGGCGCGAGCAGGGCGCGGGCCCGGTCGGCGTACTCGTCCAGGGTGTGGCGGGCCCGCCGCAGGCCGGACGAGGCGCGCAGCAGCTCCAGCGCCTCGACGACCTCCGCGTCGTCGGTGATCGGACCCGCCAGCAGGGCGGCCAGCCGCGAGTCCGGCTCGTCCTGCAGCGCGTAGAGCATCGGCAGCGTCTTCACGCCCTCGCGCAGGTCGGTGCCGGGCGTCTTGCCGGACTCCTCCGACGGCGAGGCGATGTCGATGACGTCGTCGGAGATCTGGAACGCCGCGCCGATCACCTCGCCGTACGCGCTGAGCGCCTCGACCTGCTCGGGGGTGGCGTCGGAGAACATCGCGCCGAAGCGGGCGGCGGTGGCGATCAGCGAGCCGGTCTTCTCCGCGATCGTGGTCAGGTAGTGCTCGACCGGGTCCTCGCCCTCGCGCGGGCCCACGGTTTCGCGCATCTGGCCGGTGACCAGCTCGCTGAAGGTCTCGGCGATGATCCGGGCCGCGTCCGTGCCCAGGTCCGCCACCAGCGCCGAGGCGTGCGCGAACAGGTAGTCGCCGGTGAGGATGGCGATGCTGTTGTCCCACTTGGCGTTGGCCGAGGCCGCGCCGCGGCGCATGGTGGCCTCGTCCATCACGTCGTCGTGGTAGAGCGTGGCCAGGTGGGTCAGCTCCACCACGGCCGCCGCCTTGAGCACGCTCTCCCGGTCCCAGGTGGTGCCGAACTGCGCGGAGAGGATCGTGAACAGCGGGCGGATGCGCTTGCCGCCCGCGTCCACCAAGTGCAGGGACGTCTCCACGACCGGGTGGAACTCGCTGCGCACGGCCTTGCGCAGCAGCTCCTCCACCTCGGACAGCCCGCCCTCAACCAACTCCGCGAGCACGGGGTCCGCAAACCGGAACCCCGTCCCCGCCCGCTCGCTACTGGTCACAGCCGAAAGCCTACGTACCGGCTAGAAGACGAACTGGCCGGACCCCGCCCAATCGAGGGCGAAAGCCGGGTAGACGCCCAGCAGCAGCGTCATCGCCGCGCCGAGGGTGATGGCGACCGTGGTGAACGCGCCCGGCACGCTGACCGTGGGGCCATCGGCCGCGGGCTCGCTGAAGTACATCAGCACGATCACCCGCAGGTAGAAGAACGCGGCCACCGCGCTGGCCACCAGCGCGATCACCACCAGCGGCGCCATGCCCTGCTGCACCGCCGCCGCGAACACCACGAACTTGCCGACGAAGCCGCTGGTGAGCGGGATGCCCGCGAGGGCGAGCAGGAGGAACGTGAACACGCCCGCGACCACCGGCGACCGCTTGGCCAGCCCCGCCCACTGGGACAGGTGGGTGGCCTCGCCCTCGCCCGTGCGCACCAGGCTGACCACGCCGAACGCGGCGATCGTGGTGAAGCCGTAGGCCAGCAGGTAGAACATCGTGCCGGACAGGCCCTCGTCGGACAGCGTGATGGAGCCGACCAGCAGGAAGCCCGCGTGCGCCACCGAGGAGTAGGC
>NZ_BMRG01000005.1:143638-152162 GCF_014648515.1 Saccharothrix coeruleofusca | reverse complement strand
GATCATCCGCTTCACGTCGGTCTGGGTCAGGCCCAGCACCGCGCCGATCACCATGGACGCGATGGCCACGCCCCACAGCACGCCGTTCCACTCCCAGCTGGAGCGCTCGAAGGCCACGAACAGCACCCGCAGGATGCCGCCGAACGCGGCCACCTTGGTGCAGGCGGCCATGAACGCGGTCACCGGCGTGGGCGCGCCCTGGTAGACGTCCGGGGTCCAGGCGTGGAACGGGCCGACCGACGCCTTGAACAGCAGGCCCACCACCAGCAGGCCGAAGCCCGCGTACAGCAGCGTGTCCGACCGGTCGGTGCCCGCGGTGGCGGTGGCGATGTCGGCCAGCTTCACCGAGCCCGAGTAGCCGTACAGCAGCGCCACGCCGTAGAGGAAGAACGCCGACGCGAACGCGCCGAGCAGGAAGTACTTCACCGCGGCCTCCTGCGACAGCAGGCGGCGACGGCGGGCCAGGCCGCACAGCAGGTACAGCGGCAGGGACAGCACTTCCAGCGCGATGAACATGGTCAGCAGGTCGTTCGCCGCGACGAAGACCAGCATGCCGCCGAGCGCGAACAGGGTCAGCGGGAAGACCTCGGTCTGCATCCCGAACCGGCCCGCCCGCGCGCGGTCCTGCGGCGTGCCAGGGGGCACCGCCGCGTCGGAGACGAACGCGCCGCCGGGCTCGACCGAGCGGTCGGCGATGAGCAGCACCGCGCCCAGCCCCAGCACCAGCAGGGTGGCCCACAGGAACAGCACCGGCCGGTCCACCGCGATGGTGCCCGCGAAGGTCACCGTGCCGCGCTCGGGGTTGTCCTCCGCTGCCGCGTAGCCGATCAGCGAGGCGCCCGCCGCGGCGAGCGTGAGCAGGGTGAGCACGACCTGGGCCGCCCACCGCTGCGCCTTGGGCAGGAACGCCTCCAGCAGCACGCTGAGGCAGGCCGCGCCGAGCACGATCAGCACCGGCGCGACCGCCGCGTAGTCGATCTCCGGCGCTTGCAGCCGTTCTGCCTGGGCGAGGATCGTCACGTCACTTGCCTTCCTGCGCGACCGGGTCGGCCACCCCGACCTCGCTGAGCGTCGCCCCGACCGACGGGGTGATCACGTCCAACACCGGCTTCGGGTAGAAGCCGAGCACCAAGATCAGCGCCACGAGCGGGGCCAGCACGGCCAGCTCGCGCTTGCCCAGGTCGGGCAGGGCGGCCCGCTCCGGGTCGACCGCCGCGCCGGGGCCGCCGGTGGCGTCGACCAGCGCGGTGCCGCGCACCGGGCCCTGGAAGACCCGCTGGTACAGCCACAGCACGTACAGCGCGGCCAGCACCATGCCCACCGCGGCCAGCACGGTGAACACCGGCTCGTTGGGGAAGGAGCCGACCAGCACCAGGAACTCGCTGACGAACGAGTTGGTGCCGGGCAGCGCCAGCGACGACAGACCGGCCACGAAGAACAGGCCCGCCAGCACCGGGGTCAGCTTCGCCATGCCGCCGTAGTCCTCGATCAGGCGCGACCCGCCCCGTGCCATCACCATGCCGACGACCAGGAACAGCATGCCGGTGGAGATGCCGTGGTTGACCATGTAGAGCACCGCGCCCGCGCCCGCCTGCGAGCTGAACGCGAAGATGCCCAGCGCGATGAAGCCGAAGTGGGCGATCGAGGTGTAGGCCACGAACCGCTTCATGTCCGACTGGCCAACCGCCAGCAGCGAGCCGTACAGGATGCCGATCACGGCCAGCACCAGCACCAGCGGCGCGAGCTCCTGGCTGGCCAGCGGGAACAGCGGCAGGCAGTAGCGCAGGAAGCCGAAGGTGCCGATCTTGTCCAGGATGCCGACCAGCAGCACGCCCGCGCCCACCGGCGCCTCGGCGCCCGCGTCGGGCAGCCAGGTGTGCAGCGGCACCAGCGGCGCCTTGATCGCGAACGCCGCGAAGAAGCCCAGGAACAGCCAGATCTGGGTGGACAGCGGCAGGTCGCGGGTCACCGTGACCAGGGTGGCCCAGTCCATCGTGCCCTCGCCGAGCTTGTCGGCGGCGGCGACGTAGACGCCGATCACCGACGCCAGCATCACCAGGCCGCCCAGCAGCGAGTAGAGGAAGAACTTCATCGCCGCGTACTGCCGGTTCGGCCCGCCGAAGCGGCCGATCAGGAAGTACATCGGGACCAGCACGGCCTCGAAGAACACGTAGAACAGGAACACGTCGGTGGCCGCGAACACGCCGACCATGCCGGTCTGCATGGCCAGCAGCAGCGCGAAGAACCCGCCCGCGCTGCGGCCCTCGGGCAGCTTGTCCGCCCACGAGCCGCCGATGACCACCGGCACCAGGAACGCGATGAGCGCGATCATCACCAGCGCGATGCCGTCCACGCCCAGCGACAGGCGCACGCCGAAGGCGGGGATCCACTCCACCGAGCTGGTCAGCTGCAGGCGGGCGCCGTCCGGGTCGTAGGCGACCCAGGCCAGCACCGCGAACACCAGCTCCACCAAGGAGACCGCGAGCGCGACCAGCTTGGCGAGCCGGTCGTTGCCCCGCAGGAAGGCCACCACCAGGCTGCCGGCCAGCGGCAGCAGGAGCAGCGCGATCAGCGTCCAGCTCACGAGAACCTCACCATCAGCAGCGCGCCCAGGACGCAGATCGCGCCCAGGAGCATGGAGAGCGCGTACGAGCGCACGAACCCGGTCTGCAACCGGCGCAGCCGGCCCGAGCTACCGCCCAGCAGCGCCGCGGTCCCGTTGACCAGACCGTCGACGCCCTTGTTGTCCACGAACACCAGCGCGCGGGTGAGCCAGGTGCCCGGCCGCGCGAACAGCGCCTCGTTGAGCGCGTTGCCGTACAGGTCGGCGCGCGCGGCGCGGACCGGGAACGACACCCGCTCGGGCCGCCGCACCGGCTGGGGCTTGCGGCCGAACAGCAGCCACGCCACCAGCACGCCCAGCGCGGACAGGCCCAGGGTCAGGAAGTTGACCGCGGTGTGGCCCAGCACGCCGTGCTGCTCCTGCAGCTCGCCCAGCGACGGGGCCAGCCAGCCCGCCAGGTTGTCGCCGGAGGAGAAGAAGAAGCCCGCGCCGACCGAGCCGAACGCCAGCACGATCATCGGCACCGTCATGCTCAGCGGCGACTCGTGCGGGTGGTACTCGCGGCCGTCCTCGGACTTGAGCTCCTTCCAGCGCGGCTGCCCCAGGAACACCAGCAGCAGCAGGCGGGTCATGTAGAACGCGGTGATCGCCGCGCCCAGCGCGGCCACGCCGCCGAAGACCCAGCCGCGCCAGCCCTCCTGGGAGAACGCCGCGGCGATGATGGCGTCCTTGGAGAAGTAGCCGGACAGGAACGGGAAGCCGATCAGCGCCAGGTAGCCCAGCGTCCAGGTGACGAAGGTGATCGGCATGAGCTTGGCCAGCCCGCCCATCCGGCGGATGTTGCCCTCGTCGTTCATGCCGTGCATGACCGAACCGGCGCCGAGGAACAGCCCGGCCTTGAAGAAGCCGTGGGTCAGCAGGTGCATGATGCCCAGCGCGTAGCCCAGCGGCCCCAGGCCCACGGCCAGGATCATGTAGCCGATCTGGCTGACCGTGGAGTAGGCCAGGACCTTCTTGAAGTCGTCGTAGGCGCAACCGATGACGCACCCGATCAGCAGCGTGAACGCGCCGATGATCATGACGACCAGGCGGCCGTCGGCGCTGAGGTTGTAGATCGGGTTCGAGCGGGCGATGAGGTACACGCCCGCGGTGACCATGGTGGCCGCGTGGATCAGCGCGGAGACCGGCGTGGGACCGGCCATCGCGTCGGGCAGCCACGCCTGCAGCGGGAACTGGCCGGACTTGCCGCACGCGCCGAGCAGCAGCAGCAAGGTGATCGCCAGCACCTCGGCCGAGGACAGCTCGCCGACGCGGGCGAAGACCTCGGTGTACTGGGTGGTGCCCAGCTCCTTGAACATGATGAAGATGGCGATCGCCAGGCCCAGGTCGCCGACCCGGTTCATCAGGAACGCCTTCTTCGCCGCCGAGGCGGCCTCCGGCTTGTGCTGGTACCAGCCGATGAGCAGGTAGGAGGCCAGGCCCACGCCCTCCCAGCCGAAGTACAGCGTCACGAAGCCGTTGCCCAGCACCAGCAGCAGCATCGCGGCGACGAAGAGGTTGAGGTAGGCGAAGAACCGCCGCCTGCCCGCCTCGTGCGCCATGTAGCCGATCGAGTAGATGTGGATCAGGGATCCGACACCGGTGATCAGCAGGACGAAGGTCAGCGACAGCGGGTCCAGCCGCAGCGCGAACTCCACGGTGAGCGCGTTGACCGGCACCCAGTCGAACAGGTGCAGCTCGCTGGTGCGCGCCTCGGGGCTCTGCCCCAGCGTGGTGAAGAACAGCGCGGCGCCGTAGACGAACGTGGCGATGACCGTGGCGCAGCCCAGCAGGTGTCCCCACCGGTCGGTGCGCTTGCCACCGAGCAGCAGCACCGCCGCGCCGAGCGCGGGCAGGGCGAGCAACAGCCAGGCGAGACCCGCGATCCCGCTGGCGGCAACAGGTTCCGTCACCGGTGACCCCTCAGTACTTCAGCAGGTTGGAGTCGTCGACCGAGGCCGAGCGACGCGTCTTGAAGATCGCCATGATGATCGCCAGGCCGACCACGACCTCGGCCGCGGCCACGACCATCACGAAGAACGCCATGACCTGGCCGTCCAGCTCGCCGTTGATGCGGGCGAACGTGACCAGGCTGAGGTTCACCGCGTTGAGCATCAGCTCCACGCACATGAACACCACGATGGCGTTGCGCCGCACCAGGACACCGACCGCGCCGAGGCTGAACAGCAGCGCGGACAGCAGCAGGTAGTAGGTAGGGGTCACGACTCTCCCTTGAGCGCGCGCGCGTCGGGCCGGTGACCGGTGCCGGAGACCTCGGCGACGTCGTCGTCCAGGCGCTCCTTCGCGGTCGGCTCGACGATCTCGGACAGCGACTCGCGCGCCACCGAGCCGTCGGGCAGCAGCGCGGGCGTGGCCACCGAGTTGGCGGTGGCGAACACGCCGGGGCCGGGCAGCGAGCCGGGGCGCTCGCCCCGGAAGCGCTCCTCGACCAGCTCGCGCTGGGTCTTGCGGGTCTGCTTGGCGCGCGAGGCGAACGCCAGCACCATCGCGCCGATCGCGGCGGTGATCAGCAGCGCCGAGGTCAGCTCGAAGGGGAACAGGTAGTCGGTGAACAGCAGCTGGCCGATGTTGGCCACGTTGCCGCCGTTGGTGGTGTTCGGGGTGACCAGGCCGACCGGGGTGACGTCGGTGAGCGCGCGGCCCAGCGCGCCCACCACCAGGCCCGCGAAGCCGATGCCCAGCACCGTGGCGGCGAACCGCTGGCCGCGCAGCACCTCCACCACCGAGTCGGAGCTGTCCCGGCCGACCAGCATCAGCACGAACAGGAACAGCATCATGATCGCGCCGGTGTAGACGATGATCTGCACGAAGCCGAGGAACGGCGCCTGCTGGACCATGTAGAGCACGCCGAGGCTGAGCATGGTCAGCACCAGCCACAGCGCCGAGTGCACCGCGTTGCGGGCGAACAGCATCCCCAGCGCGCCCGCCAGCGCGAGCGGTCCGAGGACCCAGAACGCGACCGCCTCGCCGGTGGTGACGGTGTCGGCCACCTGCTGGGTGATCCCCGGCTGGGCCAGGAGCGTGAGGCTCACTTGCGCGCCTCCTCTGACCCGGTCTCCACCGTCGCGCCCTTGGGCACCCCGGCCTCGCGCGCCAGCGCCGGGCCGTTGACGTAGTAGTCCTGCTCGTTCTCGCCCAGCCGCATGGGGTGCGGCGGCTGCTCCATGCCGGGCAGCAGCGGGGCGAGCAGGTCCTCCTTGGTGAAGATCAGCTTCTGCCTGCTGTCGTCGGCCAGCTCGTACTCGTTGGTCATGGTCAGCGAGCGGGTCGGGCAGGCCTCGATGCACAGGCCGCAGCCGATGCAGCGCAGGTAGTTGATCTGGTAGTCGGCGCCGTAGCGCTCACCGGGCGAGTAGCGCTCGTCCTCGGTGTTGTCGCCGCCCTCGACGAAGATCGCGTCCGCCGGGCAGGCCCAGGCGCACAGCTCGCAGCCGACGCACTTCTCCAGCCCGTCCGGGTGCCGGTTGAGCTGGTGGCGGCCGTGGAACCGCGGCGCGGTGACCTTCTTGACCTCGGGGTACTCCTCGGTGACGACCTTCTTGAACATCGTCCCGAAGGTCACGCCGAAGCCCTTGACGGGATCAAGCATCCCCATCGCCAGCCTCCTTGCCGGTGGTTACTGCAGCGGGTTCCTTGGGCAGCCGCGCCACTTCGACGTCGCGGCGGCGCGGGGGCGCCTTGGGCACGGCCAGGTCCAGCGGCGGCACGGGGAAGCCGCCGCCGGTGACCGGCACCGCGTTGGGGTCGCGCTCCTCGCGCCGGTCCGGCAGCAGGAAGGCGATCAGCAGCACGGCGGCCAGCACCGCGCCGAACACCGCCAGCACCGTGCCGGTGGCCAGGCCGCCCGCCTCGATCTCCTGGCGGACGTAGCGGGCGAAGGCCACCGCCACGAACCACACCAGCGCGATCGGGACCAGGAACTTCCAGCCCAGCCGCATGAACTGGTCGTAGCGCAGGCGGGGCAGCGTGCCGCGCAGCCAGATGAACAGGAACAGGAAGGCCAGCGTCTTGAGCACGAACCACAGCAGGCCGAACCAGCCGCTGTTGAGCAGGTGGTCGTCGCCGACGAACGGGAAGCGCCAGCCGCCCAGGAACAGCGTGGTGGCCAGCGCCGAGACGGTGACCATGTTGATGTACTCGGCGAGGAAGAACAGCGCGAACTTCAGCGAGCTGTACTCCGTGTGGAAGCCGCCGACCAGCTCCGACTCGGCCTCGGGCAGGTCGAAGGGGGCGCGGTTGGTCTCGCCGACCATGGAGATCACGTAGATCGCGAAGCTGACCGGCAGCAGGTAGAAGTACCAGCCGCCCGCCTGGGCCTCGACGATGTCGGCGGTGGACAGCGAGGCGGAGTTCATCACCACGGCCACGATCGACAGGCCCATCGCGATCTCGTAGGAGATCACCTGCGCGGCCGAGCGCAGCGCGCCCAGCAGCGGGTAGGGCGAGCCGGAGGCCCAGCCGGACAGCACGATGCCGTAGACGCCGACCGAGGAGCAGGCCAGCACCACCAGCACGCCCACCGGCAGGTCGACCAGCTGCAGCGCGGTGCGCTCGCCGAAGATGGAGACCTCGCCGCCGATCGGGATGACCGCGAAGGCCAGGAACGCGGGCACGCAGGAGATCACCGGGGCCAGGAAGTAGACCCACTTGTCGGCCAGCACCGGCCGGATGTCCTCCTTGAACGCCAGCTTCAGCCCGTCGGCCAGCGACTGCAGCCAGCCGCCGGGGCCGACCCGGTTGGGGCCGGGCCGCTGCTGCATCCGCGCGACGACCTTGCGCTCCCAGTTGATCATGAACAGGGTCATCACCACGAGGAACGCGAAGATCCCCACGACCTTGACGATGATCAGCCAGAGCGGGTCGTCCGCGAGCAGTTCCGCTGTCTTGCTCATGCGTTGCCTCCGGGGGAAACAGCCACCACCGAGCCGTGGCCCGCGGCCAGGGAGCGCCGCACCGCGACCGCGCCCGAGTTGCCGGGCAGCCACACGACGCCGTCGGGCAGGTCGGCCGCCTCGACCGGCAGCACCACCGCGCCGCGCTCGGTGGCGACGGTGATCTCACCGCCCAGCACCACGCCCAGCGACTGGGCGGTGGCCTCGGACAGCTTGGCCACCACCGGCCGGGCGGTGCCCGCCAGGTTCGGCTCGTCGTCCTGCAGCGACCCGTTGTCCAGCAGCCGCCGCCAGGTGGCCAGCACGGCCTGCCCGGCCTTGGGCTGGCTCAGCAGCGGCGCGGGCACGGTCGGCGCGGCGGCCCGCACGGTGGCCGCGCCCAGCCGCTCCAGGTCGGCCGCCGCGGCGGCCGGGGTCTGGGTGAACAGGTCGGCGTCCATCTCCACGGCCAGGGTGTCCAGCACCCGGCCGTCGGGCAGCGAGCCGGTGCCCTCCAGCGTGGTGGCGAACGGGCGGCGGCGGCCCTCCCAGTTGAGGTAGCTGCCGGACTTCTCCACCGCCGGGGCGACCGGCAGCACCACGTCGGCGTGCGCGGTGACCGCGCTGTGCCGGATCTCCAGGCTGACCACGAACGGCGCCCGCGACAGCGCCCGCTCGGCCAGCGCCGGGTCGGGCAGGTCGAACGGGTCGACCGCGCCCACGACCAGCGCGTCCAGCTCGCCGCTCGCGGCGGCGGTGAGGATGCCGGTGGTGTCGCGGCCCGGCGCGGCGGGCAGCGCGCCCGGCTCCAGGCCCCACGACCGCTCCACGTGCGCCCGCGCGTCCGCGTCGGTGACCAGGCGGGCGCCCGGCAGCAGGGTGGGCAGCAGGCCGGTCTCCAGCGCGCCGCGCTCGCCCGCGCGGCGGGGCACCCAGGCGACCCGCGCGCCGGTCCGCCCGGCCAGCGCCGCGACCGCGGAGAACAGGCCGGGCACCTCGGCGGCGCGCTCGCCGACCAGGATCACCGAGC
>NZ_BMRG01000005.1:143116-143603 GCF_014648515.1 Saccharothrix coeruleofusca | reverse complement strand
CGGGCTTGGCCAGCTCCTCGACCACGTCGGGGGCGTGCTCGGGCAGCGCGTTCAGCGCGGCGGGCTCGCCGCCGGGCACGCACGCCAGCAGCGTGCCGTTGGTCTTCTCCACCGCGGGGGTGGTGAACTGGCCCAGGTGGAAGACCTTGGCGCGGTGCTTGCGCACGGCCTTGCGCAGCCGCAGGAAGACGATCGGCGACTCCTCCTCCGGCTCGAACGCCACCAGCAGGGCGGCCGGGGCCGCCTCGACGCCCTTGTAGGTCACCCCGCCGTTGTCCGGCGTGGCGCCCAGCACCGAGCTGGTGAGGAACTCCAGCTCCTCGGCCGAGTGCGGCCGGGCGCGGAAGTCGACGTCGTTGGTGCGCAGCGCGATCCGGGCGAACTTCGAGTAGGCGTAGGCGTCCTCGACGGTCAGCCTGCCGCCCGCCAGCACCGCCGCGCCCCGGCCGTCGCGGGCCTTGGCCAGCCCTTCGGCGGCCACCTGCAG
>NZ_BMRG01000005.1:94358-143085 GCF_014648515.1 Saccharothrix coeruleofusca | reverse complement strand
CGCCTCGGTCCAGGACGACTCGCGCAGCTCGCCGGACTCCCGGTCGCGCACCAGCGGCCGGGTGATCCGGTCGGCGGCGGTGGCGTAGCGGAACGCGAAGCGGCCCTTGTCGCAGGTCCACTCCTCGTTGACCTCGGGCTCGTCGCCCGCCAGCCTGCGCTGCACCTTGCCGCGCCGCCAGTCGGTGCGGGTCGAGCAGCCCGACGCGCAGTGCTCGCACACGCTGGGCGTGGACACCAGGTCGAACGGCCGCGCCCGGAACCGGTACGCGGCGCTGGTCAGCGCGCCCACCGGGCAGATCTGGATGGTGTTGCCGGAGAAGTAGCTCTGGAACGGCTTCTCCTGCGCCACACCGATCTGCTGCTGCGCGCCGCGCTCCAGCAGCTCGATGAACGGGTCGCCCGCGACCTGCGCGGAGAACCGGGTGCAGCGCTGGCACAGCACGCACCGCTCGCGGTCGAGCAGCACCTGCGTGGAGATCGGGATGGGCTTGGGGAAGGTCCGCTTGCGCTCGTGGAAGCGGGAGTCCGCCCGGCCGTGCTTCATCGCCTGGTTCTGCAGCGGGCACTCGCCGCCCTTGTCGCAGATCGGGCAGTCCAGCGGGTGGTTGATCAGCAGCAGCTCCATCACGCCCTGCTGCGCCTTGTCCGCCACCGGCGAGGTCAGCTGGGTCTTGACCACCATGCCGTCGGCCACGGTCATGGTGCAGGAGGCCTGCGGCTTGGGCATGGGCCGCCCGCCCATCTCCACCTCGACCAGGCACTGCCTGCACGCGCCCGCCGGGTCCAGCAGCGGGTGGTCGCAGAACCGCGGCACCACGATGCCCAGCCGCTCGGCGGTCCGGATGAGCAGCTCGCCCTTGGGCGCGACGACCTCCACGCCGTCGATGACGAGCTTCACGTGGCCCTCGGGGACCACGACCTCCGAGCTCTTGTCAGGGGCGATCGTCATGCGCTTGCTCCCGCCAGTTCGGTGGCCTCGTACTTGGCGTTCTGGTCGCACAAGGCCAGGAACTCGTCCTTGAAGTACTTGATGCCGCTGGTGATCGGGCTGACCGCGCCGTCACCCAGGGCGCAGAACGAGCGACCCAGGATGTTGTCGCAGACGTCGAGCAGCGTGTCGATGTCGCTGGGGGTGCCCTCGCCGCGCACCATCCGCTGCAGGATCTGCACCAGCCAGTAGGTGCCCTCGCGGCACGGGGTGCACTTGCCGCACGACTCGTGCTTGTAGAACTCGGTCCACTTCATGACCGCCCACGGCACGGACACGGTCTCGTTGAACACCTGCACGGCGGTGGTGCCCAGCATCGAGCCCGCCTCGGCCGCGCCCTCGAAGTCCAGCGGCACGTCCAGGTGCTCGGCGGTGAACAGCGGGGTGGACGAGCCGCCCGGCGTCCAGAACTTCAGCGGGATGCCGTCCTTCATGCCGCCCGCCAGCTCCAGCAGCTGCCGCAGCGTGGTGCCCATCGGCGCCTCGTACTGGCCGGGCTTCTCCACGTGGCCGGAGATCGAGTAGATCTTCGGTCCGGGCGAGCGCTCGCGGCCCATGGTGCGGAACCAGTCCGCGCCGCCGTTGACGATGTAGGGGACGCTGGCGATGGTCTCCACGTTGTTGACCACGGTCGGCGAGGCGTACAGGCCCGCGGTGGCCGGGAACGGCGGCTTGAGCCGGGGCTGGCCCCGGCGGCCCTCCAGCGAGTCCAGCAGCGCGGTCTCCTCGCCGCAGATGTAGGCGCCCGCGCCCGCGTGCACCACCACGTCGAGGTCGAAGCCGCTGCCCAGGATGTCCTTGCCCAGGTAGCCCGCCGCGTAGGCCTCCTTGACCGCCGCGTTGAGCCTGCGGATGCAGTGCAGCACCTCGCCGCGCACGTAGATCGCGGCGAAGTTCGCCCGGATCGCGTACGAGGTGATGATGATGCCCTCGATCAGCGAGTGCGGGTCGGCCATCATCAGCGGGATGTCCTTGCAGGTGCCCGGCTCGCCCTCGTCGGCGTTGATGACGAGGTAGTGCGGCTTGCCGTCGCCCTGCGGGATGAAGCCCCACTTCATGCCGGTGGGGAAGCCCGCGCCGCCGCGACCGCGCAGCCCGGAGTCCTTGCACTGCTGGATGATCTGGTCGGGGTGGGCGGCCAGCGCCTTGCGCAGCGCCGTGTACCCCTCCAGCTGCTCGTAGGTCTTCAGCGTCCACGAGCGCGGCGACAGCCAGCGCTTGGTCAGGACGGGAGTCAGTTGGTCGACCACGTCACCCTCCCCTACTTCTTCTCCGGCAGCGGCGGGAACTCCGCGTGGTCCGGCATGGCCGGGGCGGTCCACCCGCGCTCGGCGGCGATCCTGGCCCCGCGAACGGTCTCCGGCGCGGCCGACGGGCCGTCCAGGTCCGCCTCCCGCCCCTCGAAGAAGCCCGCGAGCTGGAGCTCGGCCTGCCGGAAGTCGGTCAGCGGCGCGCCTCGGGTGGGGTTCGGCTTCTCCCCCGCCTGCAGCGCCTTGACCAGCTCCAGCGCCTTCTCCGGCGTCTGGTTGTCGAAGAACTCGTAGTTGACCTGCAGCACCGGCCCCAGGTCGCACGCGGCCAGGCACTCGGCGTGCTCCAGGGTGATCGAGCCGGGCGCGCCCGGCTCGCCCGAGGTCTCCTCGTGGCCCAGCGGCTTGCCGTCGCTGCCCAGGTGCTCGCGCAGCTTGGCGTAGATGGCGTCACCGCCCAGCGCCGCGCACAGCGTGTTGGTGCACACGCTGACCAGGTGCTCGCCGCAGGGGCGGCGCTTGTACATGGTGTAGAAGGTGGCCACCGCGCTGACCTCGGCCGCGGTCAGGTCCAGCAGGTCCGCGCAGAACGCGATGCCCGCCTGGCTGACGTGGCCCTCCACCGACTGCACCAGGTGCAGCATCGGCAGCAGCGCCGAGCGCGGCACCGGGTAGCGCGCGATGATCTCCCGCGCGCGCTGCTCGGTCAGCTCGTCGAACACGCTGGTGTCGGCGGGGGTCTCCTGGACCAGCCGCTGCGTCTCGACGGGGTCCAGCGGCGAGGCCGCGTAGACCTCTTCGGAAGTGCTCATCGGTCACAACCACCCATCACCGGGTCGATAGAGGCCACCGACGCGATGACGTCGGCGACCATGCCGCCCTCGCACATCGCGGGCATCGACTGGAGGTTCACGAAGCTGGGTTCGCGCACGTGCACGCGCATCGGCCGGGTGCCGCCGTCGGAGACCAGGTGGTAGCCCAGCTCGCCGCGCGGCGACTCGATCGGCACGTACACCTGGCCCGGCGGGACCCGGAAGCCCTCGGTGACCAGCTTGAAGTGGTGGATCAGGGACTCCATGGACTGGCCCATGATCTTGCGCACGTGCTCCAGCGAGTTGCCCATGCCGTCCGGGCCGATGGTCAGCTGCGCGGGCCAGGCGATCTTGGCGTCCTCCACCATGACCGGGCCGGGGGCCAGCTTGTCCACCGCCTGCCGGATGATCTTGAGCGACTGGTGGATCTCCTCCACCCGCAGCCGGTAGCGGGCGAACGAGTCGGCCTCGGTGGCCGTGGGCACCTCGAACTCGTACTGCTCGTAGCCCGAGTACGGCTCGACCTTGCGCAGGTCCCACGGCAGGCCCGCGGAGCGCAGCACCGGACCGGTCACGCCCAGCGCCAGGCAGGCGTCCACCGGCAGGTAGCCCACGCCCGCCAGGCGGTTGCGCCAGATCGGCTGGCCGGTGAGCAGCTTGTCGTAGTCCGGCAGCCGGGAGTCCATCACCCGGATGAACTCGCGGATGCGGTCCTCGGCGCCCTGCGGCAGGTCCTGCGCCACGCCGCCGGGGCGGATGAAGGCGTGGTTCATCCGCAGGCCGGTCAGGAACTCCAGCAGGTGCAGCACTTCCTCGCGCTCGCGGAAGCCGGCGGTCATGCCGGTCAGCGCGCCCAGCTCCATGCCGCCGGTGGCCAGCGCCACCAGGTGCGAGCTGATCCGGTTGAGCTCCATCAGCAGCACCCGGATGACCTGGGCGCGCTGCGGCGCGGTCACGCCCAGCAGCTTCTCCACCGCCAGGCAGTACGCGGCCTCGTTGTGCAGCGGCGCCAGGTAGTCCATGCGCGTCACGAACGTGACGCCCTGGGTCCAGGTGCGGTACTCGCAGTTCTTCTCGATGCCGGTGTGCAGGTAGCCGATGACGCTGCGGGCCTGGGTGACGGTCTCGCCCTCCAGCTCCAGCACCAGCCGCAGCACGCCGTGCGTGGACGGGTGCTGCGGGCCCAGGTTCATGACGATGCGCTCGTCGCCCGCCGCCTCGGCCAGCACCTCGTCCCAGTCGCCGCCGGTGACCGTGTAGACCCGGCCCTCGGTGGTCTCGCGGGACTCGGCGTAGGGGTCGCCGCCCTGGTTGGCGTCGTACGAGTCGCTGTCACGGCCGGGACCGCTGGTGTCGGTGCCCGTGGTGACGTCGGAAAGCCGTTCGCTCATGAGTAGGACCGCCTCTGGTCTGGCGGGGGGATCTCCGCGCCCTTGTACTCCACCGGGATGCCGCCGAGCGGGTAGTCCTTGCGCTGCGGGTGGCCGTCCCAGTCGTCCGGCATGAGGATGCGGGTCAGCCCAGGGTGGCCGTCGTAGACGATGCCGAACATGTCCCAGGCCTCGCGCTCCTGCCAGTCCGCCGTCGGGTAGACCGCGACCACGCTGGGCACGTGCGGGTCGTCCAGCTCGACCGCGACCTCCAGCCGGATGCGCCTGCGGTAGGTCATCGAGGTCAGGTGGTAGACCGAGTGCAGCCGCTGCGGGGCCTCGGGGCCGTAGTCCACGCCGGAGACCGAGCTGCACAGCTCGAACCGCAGCGCCGGGTCGTCGCGCAGGATGCGGGCGACCTCGACCAGGTGCTCGCGACGCAGGTAGAAGGTGATCTCGCCGCGGTCGACGGTGATCTGCTGGACCGTGTCGGCGGGCAGGCCCCGCTCCCGGATCGCGGCCAGCAGCTCGTCGGCGACCTCGTCGAACCAGCCGCCGTAGGGGCGCTCCGAGGGCGCGGCCACGTGCGCGGGCAGCTTCAGGCCGCCGAAGCCGGAGGTGTCGCCGCTGCCGGACACGCCGAACATGCCGGTGCGGTTGCGCCCCGCGACCACGCCGCCGCGCTCCAGGTGCTCCTCGTGCTCGGCCTCGCCCATGCTCGCCGAGCTGAGCGCCTCGGGGTGCTTGTTGTCGTCGTCAGCCATGCCGCTCACTTCTTCGCAAAGCGCTGGGAGGACGGGATGAGCTCGGTGCGGTGGCCCTGCTCGGCCAGCAGCGCGGCCCTGGTCGGCCCCAGCGGCTCGTCCATGATCTTCGCGTGGATCTTGAGGATCGCGTCCATCAGCATCTCCGGCCGCGGCGGGCAGCCCGGCAGGTACATGTCGACCGGCACGACGTGGTCCACGCCCTGCACGACCGCGTAGTTGTTGAACATGCCGCCGCTGGAGGCGCACACGCCCATGGCGAGCACCCAGCGCGGCTCGGGCATCTGGTCGTAGATCTGGCGCAGCACCGGCGCCATCTTGTTGGTCACCCGGCCCGCGACGATCATCAGGTCGGCCTGGCGCGGCGAGGCGCGGAAGACCTCCATGCCGAACCGCGCGAGGTCGTAGCGCGGGCCGCCGGTGGTCATCATCTCGATCGCGCAGCAGGCCAGGCCGAAGGTGGCAGGCCACAGCGAGGACTTGCGGGTCCAGTTGACCAGCTTCTCGACGCTGGTCAGCAGGATGCCGTTGGGGAGCTTCTCCTCGAGACCCATGATTCCCTCAGTTCCAGTCCAGGCCGCCGCGACGCCACACGTAGGCGTAGGCGAAGCCGACCGTCGCGATGAACAGGGCGATCTCCACCAGGCCGAACAGGCCGAGCCGGTTCGCGGAGACCGCGAAGGGGTAGAGGAACACCATCTCGATGTCGAACAGGATGAACAGCATCGCCGTCAGGTAGTAGGCGACCGGCATCCGGCCGCCGCCCACGATCGGCTGCGGCGACGGCTCGATCCCGCACTCGTAGGCGTCGAGCTTGGCCCGGTTGTAGCGGCGGGGGCCGATGTAGGGCGCGGCCGTCACCGAGAACAGCGCGAACGCCGCGGCGAGGGCGAACATCAGTACGAGGGGGAGGTAGGGGTCAAGCACGCTCCGTCGTCCTTTCCTCGCTGTCACGGCGCTGTGAACCGCTGACTGTTGCGCACCCTAAAGGGTGTTCTTGCCGCCTCCGGAAGTTAGGCGGGCCTAACAATCCGCAGGTCGCTTGTGAAACACTTCACAAGCCATCCCACTCGGTTGTGAAGTGATTCACAAGACCGCCAGCTAGTGTAGAACGTCACACAGAGGCCTGACGCACACCCCCGGCTATGTGCCTGACCTGCGGGTTCAACGGTGTGCGACGGGGCTCACAGCAGCCCCCGGACGCCCCCCGCCCGCCGGTCACGATGATGATCACCACCAGTGCGCCCGCATTAGTCCGTTCAGGTGAGCACGCCAGTCGGTCCGCGTCTCATTTCGCAGCGGTATCCGCAGCCCGTTTATCTGGTGATTGTCGAAAATGGCGAATTCCCGGACGATGCCGCCGAGGGGCGCGTCTGCGCAGCTCAACGGCCTGCGCGAAGGTGCGGCGGATCACCTGGGCAAAGGCGGCGCCGAGTGGCCTGGGACACGTCCGAAACGACTGCGGAACGTGAGGATCGGTCAAAAAAGATCGACCGGACCGGTGGTCCGCTCAGGCGGGCCACCGGTCCGGTCGCGCGGTCCCGCTCAGGCCGTGGGGGCCAGCTTCGTCGCGGCGGTGATGACGCGGTCGAACGCGTCGCCGTCCTTCGGGTCGTACAGCCCCGCCAGCAGCTTGAGCACCAGCCGCATCAGCGTCTTGCGCGGCAGCCCGTACTTGGTGGCGGTGCGCATGATGGTGGGGTTGCCGATCAGCTTGCTGAAGATGTTGCCCAGCCGGTAGTAGCTGCCCAGCGCCTGCTCGATGCGCACCGGGTAGCCGTGCAGCGCCCGCTCCCGGCTCGCGCCCTCCGGCCTGGCCAGCGCCTGCACCACGCTCTCCGCGGCGATCCTGGCCGACTCCATCGCGTAGCCGATGCCCTCGCCGTTGAACGGGTTGACCATGCCGCCCGCGTCGCCCACCAGCAGCAGGCCGTCGCGGTAGTGCGGCTTGCGGTTCAGGCCCATCGGCAGCGCCGCGCCGCCGATCCGGCTGGTCGCGTTCTCCTCGCGGAAACCCCACTCCTCCGGGGTGCCGTCCAACCACGACCGCAGCAGCGCGCGGTAGTCGGTGGTGCCGTACGCCTTGGACGTGGACAGGATGCCCAGGCCGACGTTGACCGTGCCGTCGCCCATGCCGAAGATCCAGCCGTAGCCGGGCAGCAGCACGTCGTTGGCGCGGTCCCACAGCTCCAGGTGCGACTCCAGGTAGTCGTCCTTGGTGCGCGGGCTGGCGTAGTAGCGGCGGACCGCCACGCCCATCGGCTTGGCGTCGTCCTTCTGGATGCCCACCGACAGCGCCAGCCGCGCGGACACCCCGTCGCAGCCCAGCACCAGCGGCGCGCGGTAGGTCACCGGCTTGCGGTCGGGGCCGACCTTGGCGGTGACGCCGACCACCCGGCCGCGCTCGACCACCGCGCCGGTGACGTTGGTCTGCTCCAGCAGCCGGGCGCCCGCCTGCTGCGCGGTGCGGGCGAGCATCTCGTCGAAGTCCTGGCGCGGGCGCACCACGCCGTAGGGCGGGAACGTGGCCAGCTCCGGCCAGTCCAGCTCCAGCGTGACGCCGCCGCCGACCACCCGCAGGCCGCGGTTGTGCAGCCAGCCCGCCTCCTCGCGGGTGTCGATGCCCAGGTCGATGAGCTGCTTGACGCCGCGCGGGGTGAGCCCGTCGCCGCAGACCTTCTCGCGGGGGAAGCTGCCCTTCTCCAGCAGCAGCACGTCCAGGCCCGCGCGAGCCAAGTAGGTGGCCGCGGTGGAGCCCGCCGGGCCCGCGCCCACCACGATCACCTCGGCGTCCTCGCCTGCCTTGCGGCGGCTGGGAGTCGTCATCCCCGCTCCTTGTGCACGTGTTCACAAAGTCCAGGCGCGAGTCTACTTGCGCCCGATAACACCACCCACCTGCTCACGCCCACTCCAAGGCGCCTGCAAGTACTACCCGACACCCCCTCCGGGGGCCGCTATCCACCACCCGACCCCCACCCGTCCCACCGGATCAGGTGACGCACCCCGGGACCACCGCGCGAGGCCGCCCCGGCGGCGCGGCGATCAGGGCTTCGTGGCGCGGTGCAGCGCGACCATGCCGCCGGTGAGGTTGAACCAGGCCACGTCCTCCCAGCCCGCCTTGGCGATGATCTCGCCGAGGGCCCGCTGGTCCGGCCACGCGCGCATCGACTCGGCCAGGTAGTGGTACGCCTCCGGGTTGGATGACACGAACCGGCCGATGAAGGGCAGGATGCGCAGCAGGTAGCGCATGTAGACGTACCGGAACGGGCGGAACGTGGGCGTGGAGACCTCGCAGATCATCAACCGCCCGCCGGGCCGCACCACGCGGGCCATCTCGCGCAGCGCGGCCTCCGTGTCGGAGAAGTTGCGCAGCCCGAAGGACACCGTGACCGCGTCGAACGCGCCGTCGGCGAAGGGCAGGTGCAGCGCGTCGGCGGCCACCTTCGGCACCGGCCGGTGCGCCCCGCCCCGCAGCATCCCCAGCGAGAAGTCAGCGGCCACGCACCACGCGCCCGAGGACGCGTACTCGACCGTCGACACGGCCGTGCCCGCCGCCAGGTCCAGCACCTTCTCCCCCGGCCGGGTGTCCAGCACCCGCCTGCTCCACTCCCGCCAGCGCCGGTCGAACCCCAGTGTCATGACCGAGTTCGTCCGGTCGTAGCCCTTGGCCACGCCGTCGAACATCTCGGCGACCTCGCGGGGGTTCTTGTCCAGACCTGCACGCGCCATGGGGGAAGACTAGGTGACGCCCCGCGAGCCCGGCACACCGCGCGCGTCACGCGCCCGAGCACGGCGAGCCGCGTCCCCGATCGGTGCCGGAACGCGCGATTCACGGGATGATGAGTCCACGCGGGCGTGACAACTCGGGGAACGGCCGCCCAAATCCGCGCGTCAGGGGCGACGTTGGCCCCCGCTTCACCTGGAGGACGTGTCTCGGACACCGAGGGCGGTGACACTAATGCGGCATGACCGTCTTGTCGTCCCGACCCGTCCAGCCCGTCGACCCCGCGCTGGTGTCGATAGCGCTCGAAGTCGCGGGAGGTCTGGCCAACGACGCCTCCGACGTCATCATGGCCACCGCGGGCCGAGGCGCCAGGCCGGGCGCCGAGGACGGCTCGCCGTTCGACTGGGTCACCGACACCGACCGCACCCTGGAGCGGCACACCCGGCGCGTGCTGGCCAAGGAGTTCCCCACCATCCCGGTGTTCTGCGAGGACTCCGACGCCGGGGTGACCGGGGACGCCGAGTACCGCTGGGTGGTCGACCCGGTGGACGGCGGCGCGAACTACGTGGCCGGGATGCCCTGGTGCGCCTACAGCCTGGCGCTGGTGGACCGCTGGGGGCCGGTGGTCGGCGTGGTGGCCGACCCGTACCGGGCGCAGATCTACGCGGCGGCGCGGGGGCGCGGGATGCGCGCCAACGGGATGCCGGTGAAGCTGCCCGACCGGGCGCGCAGCTCGATCGTGTGCACCGAGATGACGCGCACCGGGCCGTGGCCGGGGATGGGCGAGTTCATCTCCCACGCGGCGGCGGCGGGTACCTGGGTGCGCGTGCTGGGGTCCAAGGCGCTGGCCGTGGCGCAGGTGGCGCTGGGGCACGCGGCGGCGGCCGTGCTGCACACCTACCACGAGTGGGACGTCGCCGGAGCGGTGGCGCTGGCCGTGGAGTCGGGCGCGACGGTGCTGGACCGGCGGGGCGCGGACGCGCCGCTGCCGGTGGACGGGCTGCTGGTGGCCATGCCGGAGGTGGCCGAGGAGGTGCTGGGCTGGTGGCAGTCCTCGACGAGCCGGTAGACGGCGCTGCTCCGAATGCACTACAGTGATCCTCGCCAGCCCCAATAGGGGCTGGAAGTGAACCCGGTTCACCGGCCGGACGACCGGTTGCCGGGTTTCGCGCTGTCTAGGACCGATTCAGGTCGATCACCCCGTCGAGCAGGCCGCTCACCCGACGCCGCCAATCACCGCCTGCCCCGTAGCACCAGGCGAGCGCGTCGCTGATCCACAACACGGGGTCTTCAGCAGGCTTGAAGTGCGCGTAGCTCAACCCACCGCCCGCTTTCCGAACAGCACCCGCGAGGACTCTCCGGTCCTCGGCGTCCTGATGCTGGCAGCTTTCGAGGACCAGCCGGGACACCCCGCGATCGACCAGGTGGGGCACCACGTCGGTGAGCCACACCTGTCGCGCCCGCACGTCGTTGCTCTCGCGGCAGTGCCAGATCAGTCCTCGCAAACCGAAATCCTCGATCCTGCTGAGCACCTCGCGACGACGGCGATCCCCCTCGTCGTTGAAGTGGACCCGGCGTTGTCCGGGCTTGGTCAGCCGCCGCATCGCGCACCGCGTGACGTCGAGCTTCCTGATCGGAACGATCACGACCGCGACCAGGTAGGTGGAGCCCCGACGGGACTCGTCGAGGAAAGCGTGCCAAGACATGCCGAAGATGATCCCTTAGGAGCATTCACATACTCCATTCGGCTCAATCAGGCGTCGAAGTCGACCGTCACCCGTGGGGTGGCGGGCACCGACTGGCAGGTCAGCACGAAGCCCGCCGCGACCTCCCCCGGCTCCAGCGCGTAGTTGCGCCGCATGTCCACCGCGCCCTCGGTGACCAGCGCCCGGCACGTCCCGCACACCCCGCCCTTGCAGGCGAACGGCAGGTCCGAGCGGACCCGCTGGGCCGCGTCGAGGATCGGCACGTCGGCGGGCAGCGGCACCGGGGTGCTGCGGCCGTCCAGCACGACCGTGCCCTGCGAGGCGGCCTCCAGCACGCGCTCGGGCCTGCGCGGCGGGGGCGGCGGCTCGTCGACGTAGAACAGCTCGTGGTGCACGCGCGACGGGTCGACCCCGCGCGCGGCCAGCACCGACTGCGCGTCCCGGACCAGCCCGTACGGCCCGCACAGCCACCATTGCTCGACGTCGGCCGCGGGCACCACGGTGTCCAGCAGCGTCGACAGCTTCGCCGCGTCCAGGCGACCGCTGAACAGCTCCACGTCGCGCGGCTCGCGGGAGAGCACGTGCACGAGCTGGAACCGCGCCGGGTAGCGGTCCTTCAGGTCCGCCAGCTCCTCGGCGAACATCACCGTGTCCGTGCGCCGGTTGCCGTACAGCAGCGTCACGCGCGCCCCCTGGGCCAACGCGGTGCCCGCGATGGACAGCGCGGGGGTGATGCCCGAACCCGCGACCACCAGGCCGTGGTGGTCGCCGGAGGACGGCGTGAAACGGCCTTGCGGGGGCTGCACCTCCAGCACGTCGCCGGGTTGCACGCGGTCCACCAGGTGCACCGAGAACAGCCCGCCCTCCACCCGCCGCACGCCGATCCGCAGCGGCGCGCCGACGGGCGCGCAGATCGAGTACGACCGGCGCTCGTCGCCGCTGCGCAGGGTCACGTGCTGGCCCGCCCGGAACGCGAACTGCCCGGCCAGCTCGGGCGGCACGTCGAAGGTGATCGCCGCGGCGTCGTCGCAGAGCCGGTCGACGCGGGCCACGGTCAGCTTGTGGAACTCGTTGCGCGCCATCAGATCTCCTTGACGTGCTCGAACGGCTCCGCGCAGTCCTCGCAGCGGCGCAGGGCCTTGCACGCGGTGGCGCCGAACCGGGACAGCTCGGTGGTGCGCGGCGACCCGCAGCGCGGGCACGGCACCCGCCGCGACGGCGGCGCCAGGTTCAGCGGCACCGGTCCGGCGGCGCGGGGCCCCAGGCGCGACGGCGGCGCGATGCCCGCCTCGCGCAGCTTGCGCAGCCCGTCCTCGGTGATCCAGTCGGTGGTCCACGCCGGGTGCAGCGACGTGCGCACCTCGACCTCGGCGAAGCCCGCCCGGCGCAGCGCGCGGCGCAGGTCCGCGCCCATCTCCTCGACCGCCGGGCAGCCGGAGTAGGTGGGGGTGATGGTCACCACGACCCGGCCGTCCCGCTCCACCACCTCGCGCAGCACACCCAGGTCCGCCAGGGTCAGCACGGGCAGCTCGGGGTCGCGCACCCGCGCCGCGACCTCCCGCGCCGTCACCCCTGGTGGCGCGGTCACCACTTCGCCCCCGGCAGCGACCGGTGCAGGTGCTGCATCTCGGCGAGCAGGTAGCCCATCGCCTCGGTGTGCACGCCGTCGCGCCCGGCCTTGCCCGCCACCCGCGCGGCGGGCGCGGCGTCGGGCAGCTCCAGCCCGGCCGCCCGGCACACCTCGGCCAGCACGTCCTCCACCTCGGAGCGCAACCCGGCCGGGTCCACGGCCACGCCCGGCAGCCGCAGCTCCACGGGGTGCGCGGTGAACAGCTCGTCCAGGAACGGCCACACCCGGTGCAGCCCGGCGCGCATCCGGCGGTGCGACTCCTCCGTGCCGTCGCCGAGCCGCACGGTCCACTGCGCCGCGTGGTCGCGGTGGTAGGCCAGCTCTTTGAGCCCCTTGGCGGCGACCGCCGCCAGCACCGGGTCGGCGCTGCCGCGCAGCCGCGAGTACTGGGCGAGCTTCCACGACGAGAACACCAGCAGCCGCGCGATGGTGGTGGCGAAGTCGCCGCCCGCGAACGGGCCGCACTCGATCTCGGCCAGGTGCACGTTGCGGAACTCGCGCTCGTCGCGCAGGTAGGCCAGGGCGTCCTCGTCCCGCCCCGCGCCCTCGACCTCGCCCGCGCGGGTCAGCAGCAGCCGCGCCTGCCCGAGCAGGTCGAGCGCGATGTTGGCCAGCGCCACGTCCTCCTCCAGCTCGGGGGCGCGCGAGCACCACTCGGCCAGCCGCTGGGACAGCACCAGCGCGTCGTCGCCCAGCATCAGGCAGTACGCGGTGAGATCGGCCCGGTCCACGTCGGGGACGGCGCGGTCCACGCCCGCCAGCGGTTCGTGGAAGCCCGTGCCGAACGCCCAGTGCGCGTCCTCCTGGTCGACCAGCCCGTCGTAAACGCTGTCGGTGGCGTTGTCGGCGTTCATAGGTGCGGCACGTCCTCGGGGATCGCGTAGAACGTGGGGTGCCGGTAGACCTTGTCGCCGCTGGGCTGGAAGAACGGGTCCTTCTCGTCCGGTGACGACGCGGTGATCGCCTCCGCGGGCACGACCCAGATCGACACGCCCTCGTTGCGCCGGGTGTAGACGTCGCGCGCGTTGCGCAGGGCCATCTCGGCGTCGGGCGCGTGCAGCGAGCCGACGTGCACGTGGTTGAGCCCGCGCTTGCCGCGGACGAAGACCTCCCACAGCGGCCATGAAGAGCTCACGCGACCTCCTCCCGCCTTCCTGCCTGCTTGGCGGCGTGCGCCGCGGCGGCCTGCCGCACCCACTCGCCGTCCTCGTGGGCCTTGCGCCGGTGCGCGAGGCGCTGCGCGTTGCACGGCCCGTTGCCGCCGACCACCTGCCAGAACTCCCGCCAGTCCGGCTGGCCGAAGTCGTAGTGGCCGCGCTCGGCGTTCCACCGCAGCTCGGGGTCGGGCAGCGTGACGCCCAGCTTCTCCGCCTGCGGCACGGTCATGTCGACGAACTTCTGCCGCAGCTCGTCGTTGGTGTTGCGCTTGATCCGCCACGCCATCGACCGCTCGGTGTTGGCGCTCTCCGCGTCCGGCGGGCCGAACATCATCAGTGACGGCCACCACCAGCGGTCCACCGACTCCTGCACCATGGCGCGCTGCGCGTCGGTGCCGGACATCATCGTCATCAGCAGCTCGTAGCCCTGCCGCTGGTGGAAGGACTCCTCCTTGCAGATGCGGATCATGGCCCGCGCGTAGGGGCCGTAGGAGGTCCGGCACAGCGGCACCTGGTTGCAGATGGCCGCGCCGTCGACCAGCCAGCCGATCACGCCGACGTCGGCGTAGGACAGCGTCGGGTAGTTGAAGATCGACGAGTACTTCTGCTTGCCGTCGATGAGCTTGTCGGTCAGCTCGCCGCGGTCGGCGCCCAGGGTCTCGGCGGCGGCGTAGAGGTAGAGGCCGTGGCCCGCCTCGTCCTGGACCTTGGCCAGCAGGATCGCCTTGCGCCGCAGCGAGGGCGCGCGGCTGATCCAGTTGCCCTCCGGCTGCATCCCGATGATCTCGGAGTGGGCGTGCTGGGCGATCTGCCGGATCAGCGTCCTGCGGTAGCCGTCGGGCATCCAGTCCCTCGGCTCGACGCGCCGCTCGGCGGCGACGGCGCGCTCGAACTCGGCCTCCAGGTCCATGAGGCCGATGTTACACCCGAGACGCCGTTCGCGGGATAACTGTCACAAAGGACGTCGGCGGAGCCACCACACCAGCGGCCCCAGCACCGCCCACACCGCCAGCAGGAACGTCCCCACCGGCAGCAGCGCCAACCGCGCCGTGCGGCCCGCCACCCGCGCCAACTCGGTGTTGTCGGTGTCGTACTCGATGCGCACCAGCTGTCCCGGAGCCAACCCCTCCGGGTAGAGCACGCCCTGCGACGGGCTGTGCACCGCGCCGTCCGGCGTGGCGAAGCGCACCACCGTGCGCTGCAGCGAGACCGACACCACCTCCGCGGTGGCCCGGCCCAGCCGCGCCTCGATGGCCTGGTCGTCCCGCCAGCAGGCCACCAGCAGCAGCACGCCGACGAGCGTGATCACCCCGCCGACGACCAGCAGCGCCCGAGCGGCCAGCCGACGCACCCGCCCGGCCACCCCGGTCCGCACTGCGTTGTCCACCACAACTGAGGAGTCTAGGGCTGGCCGGCGGCGGAATCTCAGCCTCGACTCCATACCCTCGACCCGTGACCTCAGCTCCTGCCTCCCGGATTCGCCAGCGGCTGCGCGTGCGCACCCGACCGGTCACGGGCGGCGGCCTGCTGCGCAGGCTGCCCGACCCGCAACGCGCGCTGGCCTGGGTCCGCGACGGCGAAGGGCTGGTCGGCTGGGGAGAGGCGGCGCGGTTCGAGGTCTCCGGCCCCGACCGGTTCGCCGAGGCCGACCGCTGGTGGCGGGAGTTCACCGCCGAGCTGGACGTCACCGACGAGCTGGGCGTGCCGGGCAGCGGGCCGGTCGCGTTCGCCAGCATGGCCTTCGCCGACGAGCCGGGGCGCTCGGTGCTGGTGGTGCCGCGAGTGGTGGTCGGCCGCCGCGACGGCCGCGCCTGGGTGACCACCATCGGCGAGGGCGAGGAGACGCCGGTGGTGTCGCCCGTCACGCGCCCCTCCACCGTCCGCTACGCCGACGGGCAGCTGCCGGTGACCGCCTACCGGGAAGCGGTCCGCGAAGCGGTGGCCCGGATGCGCGCGGGCGAACTGGCCAAAGTGGTGCTGGCGCACGACCTGCTGGCCGTGGCCGACACCGCCATCGACCACCGGTTCGTGCTCAACGGCCTGGCCAGGCGGTACCCGGAGTGCTGGGTGTACGCGGTGGACGGGCTGATCGGGGCCACCCCGGAACTGCTGCTGCGGCGCACCGGCCCGATGGTCGACTCGCGCGTGCTGGCGGGCACCACCTGGCCGCACGACGGCGTGGGCGACGACGAACTGGCGCGGGCGCTGCTGTCGTCGGGCAAGAACCGCGACGAGCACGAGTACGCGGTGGCGTCGCTGGTGGACACGCTGAGCCCGTTCTGCACCACCATGTCGGTCGACGGCCCGTCGGTGCTGCGGCTGCCGAACGTGTCGCACCTGTCCAGCGACGTGATCGGCACGCTGCGCGGCGACCCGTCGCTGCTGCGCCTGGGCGAGGCGCTGCACCCCACGGCCGCCGTCGGCGGCACACCGCGCGCCGAAGCCGTGGCGCTGATCCGCGCCCTGGAGGGCATGGATCGAGGCCGCTACGCGGGCCCGGTCGGCTGGATCGACGGCAACGGCGACGGCGAACTCGGCATCGCGCTGCGCTGCGCCCAGGTCGACGGCCGCACCGCGCGGCTGTTCGCGGGCTGCGGCCTGGTGGCCGAGTCCGACCCGGACACCGAGGTGCGCGAGGCGCACGCCAAGATGCTGCCGGTCCGGGAGGCCCTGGAAGGCGTGTGAGCCCCGGTCACCGCCCGTTCTTCAGGGCGGTGACGAAAGACGACCACGCCACCGGACCCACCCGGAGCACACCACCGCCGGGGTTCTTCGAATCCCGCACGCCCACGCCGTGTCCGGCGACGATCCGGCACTCCACGCACTGATCACCGCCCGCGTTGCTGCGGCTGCTCTTGAACCAACCGGTGTCGTTCATCGATCAGCCCTCCGGTTTGCCTCGAATGAGGTCGAGTGAAGCCTCGTGGTCGCGGGCGAGCCCCTGGACCTTCTTGAAAGCCCGCGACAGGGTCGCCGTGTCGGCCTTGTCGTCGAAGTAGGTCGACGGTCCGTAGGTGGTCGGGGCGAAGGCGACATCGGGTGCGGTGCCACCGAAATCCAGCACGGTCAACCCGCCGTGACGAACTCCAACCGCTTGGGTTCGTCGGCACCCAGCACTCGGGTTTGGCGCTCCCCGCGGAACGCACACCGATCTCGCGTCTCGACCTCCGACTCCCAGAACACACCCGCGCCGCCGGCCATGATGGACCGGATGCAGCCGGGGGACTGGAGGAGTCCGGCACTACACCCGGCTCGTACGAGCGGATCGCCACCGCGTCCGCTTCCAGGTCCGCGAGCCGTTGGAACGAGCCGGGCAGCGTGTCGGTGCAGGGCTGCGGATCGGCCGCGCTGCGGCGCAAGCGCTTCCGCGCTCGTGCGCCGAGTTCCAGGATGGTCGCGCGCTCGGCGTCGGGCACGTCGAGGTAGTCCATGACGCGCGACAACTCGTCGGCGCTGAGCGTGGCGACGCCGTCTTCGACCTTGCTGATCCGCGAGTCGCTGCGGCCGATCGTCGCCCCCACTTCGGCTTGCGAGACGCCCTTGAGGCTCCGGTAGCGCTTGAGCGACAAGCCGCGCTGTCGTCGCTCCAAGGTCTGCCGAGCGCCCATGAGTCGAAGCCTCCACGTGGTCGCGTGCTGCGGGAAGTGATCCACTCGATCTGGCGGCTGCCTCAAAGAGAAGTTTCCTCTTAGGCTTCGCCCATCTGCCATTCGGTAGCCGATCAACTACAGCAGGTGGAGCATAGTCACCCGCCATCCGGACCTGGCGAGGGCTCCGGACGCCGAGGAGTCGAACGTGATCAAGAGCAACGGGACCAGCGTCGAGGCGTGGGTGTCGGTGACCGGGAGCTGCCCGATCACCTGCGACGTCGGCGACAGCCGGGCGCAGGTCCGGTTCGGCTCCGAGCAGTCGTTCGCGCTGGAAGTGCTCTTCACCGAGGACGCACTGGAAGACCTGGTCCGCACGGCGCAGCAGGCACTGCGCACCATGCGGAGCAGCTGAGCCGCAAAGGGCACGGGGGCCACTTCGCCGCGGCGAAGTGGCCCCCGTGCAGTCGCTCAGTGACCCGCGGCCAGCAGCTCGTGGGTCTCCTTGATCTTCTGCCGCGACTTGGGCTCGGCCACCGCGGCCCGCGCGGAGAACTCACCGTCGCGCCCCGGCGCGGCGGCGGGCTTGCTCGGGGTGAACAGCCAGGTCTTGAACAGCTCGTCCAACTGCTCCCCGGACACCTTCTCGGCGAACGCGATGAACTCCTCGACGCTGGCGTTGCCGTACCGCTTGTGGGCGGTCCAGCCCTTCAGGATCGAGAAGAAGTCCTCGTCGCCCACGGCCACGCGCAGCGCGTGCACGGCCAGCGCGCCCCGGTCGTACACCGCGCCGTCGAACTGGTTCTCCGGACCGGGGTCGCCCGGCAGGACGGTCCAGAACGGGTGATCCGCGGCGTAGAGGTCGTAGATGAACTCGGCGTTCTCCTGCGCGGTGCCCTCACCGACGTGCTCCGACCACAGGAATTCCGCGTAGCTGGCGAAGCCCTCGTTGAGCCAGATGTCCTTCCATCCGTGCACCGACACCGAGTCGCCGAACCACTGGTGCGCGTTCTCGTGCGCCACGACGTAGGTGTTCGTGCCGCGCCGGAAGAACGCGGGATCGTAGGTGGAGCGGGTCTGGTTCTCCAGCGCGAAGCCGATGCCCGGCGTGACCACGCCGCCCTGCGCCTCGAACGGGTAGGGCCCGAACTTCTCCTCCAGGAACTCCACCACCTCGGACGTGCGCTCGACGCTGGCCTTGGCCGCTCCGGCGTCCTCGCCCAGCCGCTCGGAGTAGGCGTTGATCACCGGCTGCCCGTTGGGCGCGGTGGAGCGCCGGATCTCGAACTGGCCGATCGCGATGAACGCCAGGTAGGTGGTCTGCGGCTTCAGGCTGCGCCACCACCAGCGGGTCCAGCCGTTGATCTGCTTGGTGGTGCCGTTGAAGATGCCGTTGGACAGCACCTCCACGCCGTCCGGCACGGCCACCGACACGTCGAAGGTGGCCTTGTCGGTCGGGTGGTTGTTGCTCGGGAACCACCACGGCGCGATGTCGGGCTCGTCGATGGCCAGCGCGCCGTCCGGGATGCGCTTCCAAGCGGTGAAGCCGCCCAGCGAGCGGCTCGACGGGACGTCGGAGTAGGTCACCACGATCGTCAGGTCGCTGCCCTCGCGCAGCGTGCCCTTCGGGTCGACGACCAGCTCGCCGTCGGCCTGGGTGAAGGAGGCGACCTTGTTGTTGACCCGCACCGAGCTGGCCTTGAGCACGAAGTCCAGGTTGAACCGGTTCAGGTCCTGGGTGCTCCTGGCCAGGATCGTGGTCGTGCCGGACAGGTTGTCGGTGGCGGGCTGGTAGTTCAGCCGGATGTCGTAGTGGGACACGTCGTACCCGCCGTTGCCCGCGTTCGGGTAGTACGGGTCGCCGATCCCCGGCGCTCCGGGCTGCTTGGCTGCGGCGGTGCCGGCGAGCAGCAGCAGGGATGCCGCGGCGGCGGTGCCGGTCGTGAGCTTCGCTCTCAGGGACATGGGGGGACGCTAACCACGGAATGCGCGGCGCTGTACCCCCGTCAGTAGGTTCCTGGTTATTGGAACGCGGCCGACAAAGCGCTTGACACGACCGACTTCAACCGCGCGTGGAGATCGCGCAATCCGGTACGTTCCGCCCGAATTTCCACGACCTTGATTCCGCCCGCGTGCGCGAGTTCGCGCCCCAATGCGGCGGCGTTGTCGACCAGCGCGTGCGGCACGTGGTGCGCGGCGCACAAGGCGGCCAGGTCGACGCCGTGGGGGGTGCCGAAGACGCGCTCGAAGCTCGCGGCGTGCTCGGGGCCGCCCTGCTCCAGCAGCGCGAAGATGCCGCCGCCGTCGTCATTGAGCACCACCACGGTCAGGTCGGGGCGCGGCTCGTCGGGGCCGATGAGCAGACCGTTGGTGTCGTGCAGGAACGTCAGGTCGCCGATCAGCGCGCAGGTCGGGCCCGCGGTCAGCGCGATGCCCACGGCGGTGGAGACGCTGCCGTCGATGCCCGCGGTGCCGCGGTTGGCGTAGGTCCTCAGGTGCGGCCCGGCCGTGGCGGCGAGGTCGACGTCCCGGATGGGGTTCGAGGAGCCGACGAACAGGTTGGTGCCCGGCCGCAGGAGCGCCACCAGGTCGCGGGCCACGTGCAGGCCGGTCGGCCACGACCGCTCGGCCAGCAGGTCGGCCACCGCGGCGACGGCGGTCTTCTCGGCCAGCCGCCAGCCCGCCAGCCAGTCCGGGTCCACCTCGTGCTCGCCCAGCGCGAGCGCGGTGGAGGCGTGCGTGGCGGCGAACTGCGGGTCCGGCCAGTTCGGGTCCTGGGAGATGACGTGCACCACGGGGGTGGCGGCGATCAGGCGCTGCACGCCCCTGGAGAGGGTGGCGCGGCCCACCACCACCACGGCGTCGGGCTTGAGCCTTTCCGGCAGCTCGCCCGCGTTGAGCAGCAGCGAGCCGTGCGCGAGGCCGCGGACGGCGGCGGTCGGCTCCGCCACCACCGGCCAGCCCGCCCGCTCGGCCAGCTCGGCCACCTCGCGGTCGTCGGTGTCGCCCAGCACGACCAGGGTGCGCGGGCCGAGGTGGTCGGCGGGGTGCAGCGAGGAGGTGGCGCGGGTGGCCACGCGCGTCCAGGGCATCCCGAACGGGCGGCCCTCCAGCGGTTCCACCCAGTCGCCGGGTTCGGGCACCAGCGGCTCCCTCAGCGGCACGTTGACGTGCACCGGGGCGTTCTCGCGGGCGGCGGCGACGGCGCGGCAGACCAGGGAGCGCCACAGCGCGTTCTGGCCCGCGCGGCGCTCGGCGACGGGCAGGTCGAGGGTGTCCACGCCGAAGATGCCGTGCTGGTCCACGGTCTGGCTGGCGCCGGTGCGGTGCAGCTCGACGGGGCGGTCGGCGGTGAGCGCGATGAGCGGGACGCCCGCGTGCCTCGCCTCCAGCACGGCGGGGTGGAGGTTGGCCACGGCGGTGCCGGAGGTGCAGGTCACGGCGGTGACCTGGCCGCTGCCCCTGGCCAGGCCGAGGGCCAGGAAGCCCGCGCTGCGCTCGTCGACGCGCACGTGCAGGGTGAGCCGTCCGGCGACCGCGGCCTCGTGCAGGGCGAAGGACAGCGGGGCGTTGCGCGATCCGGGGCTCAGCACGACGTGCCTGACGTCGTTGCGGATCAGCTCGTCGACGAGCACCCTCGCCTGCGCGGTGGACGGGTTCACCTCGCCATTGTCACCCAACACGACCAGGTGACTTCCCTTGCGCCTTCGAACAGGTGTTCGAAGAATGGGTTCATGACACCGACACAGCGCCCTCGGACCGCTCCGAAGCCTTCGCGGGCATATTGTCCGTACCGTGGCAGACCAGGCAGTTTCCGAGCTGTTCGACCCGTCCGCGTGGCAGCCGGTGGCGGGCTTCGACTTCACCGACATCACCTACCACCGGGCGGTGGACCAGGGCACGGTGCGCATCGCGTTCAACCGCCCCGAAGTGCGCAACGCCTTCCGCCCGCACACCGTGGACGAGCTCTACCGCGCGCTGGACCACGCGCGGATGAGCTCCGACGTGGGGTGCGTGCTGCTGACCGGCAACGGCCCTTCCCCTCGGGACGGCGGCTGGGCGTTCTGCTCGGGCGGCGATCAGCGCATTCGCGGTCGCAGCGGCTACCAGTACGCCTCCGGCGACACGGCCGACACCATCGACCCGGCGCGGGCGGGCAGGCTGCACATCCTGGAGTGCCAGCGGCTGATCCGGTTCATGCCGAAGGTGGTCATCGCCGTGGTGCCGGGCTGGGCGGCGGGTGGCGGCCACAGCCTGCACGTGGTGTGCGATCTCACGCTGGCCAGTGAGGAGCACGCCAAGTTCAAGCAGACCGACGCGGACGTGGGCAGCTTCGACGGCGGTTACGGCAGCGCGTACCTGGCACGGCAGGTCGGGCAGAAGTTCGCCAGGGAGATCTTCTTCCTCGGCCGGACCTACAGCGCGGAGGAAATGCACCGCATGGGCGCGGTGAACGCGGTCGTGCCCCACGCCGAACTCGAATCGACCGCCCTGCAGTGGGCGAAGGAGATCAATGGCAAGTCCCCGACCGCGCAGCGAATGCTGAAGTACGCCTTCAACCTGATCGACGACGGTTTGGTGGGCCAGCAGTTGTTCGCGGGCGAAACAACGCGGCTGGCGTACATGACCGACGAGGCGGTCGAAGGGCGGGACGCATTCCTGGAGAAGCGCGCTCCCGACTGGTCGAACTACCCCTACCACTACTGACCGCCATGGCGACCCTCGACGACCTCCGCGCCGCCCTGGCGGGCCACACCGTCGTGGACCTCACGGCCGCCCCGCCCTCGCGGGCGGACAGGGCGGTGCCGCCCACCGGCGACCGGGAGCCCACCGGTGACCGGGAGCCCACCGGCGACCGGGAGTGGGAACGGCACGCCGCCTTGGCCGTGCCGACCTCCGGCTCCACCGGGGAGGCCAAGGCGGTCCTGCTCTCGGCCGACGCCTTGCGGGCTTCGGCCGAGCTGACCCACCGCAGGCTGGGCGGTCCCGGCACCTGGCTGCTCGCGCTGCCCACCACCCACATCGCGGGCGTGCAGGTCCTGGTCCGCTCGCTGGTCGCGGGCACCGAGCCGGGCGTCATGGACCTGAGCCCCGGTTTCCGGGCCACCGGGTTCGCCGCCGCCGCGCGGCCGGTGCTGGCCGTGCCGGGCAGGCACTACACCGCGCTCGTGCCGACCCAGCTCGCCCGGCTGGTCGCCGCCGACGGGCCGGGTCTGGCGGCGTTGCGGCGGTTCGACGCGGTGCTCATCGGCGGCGCGGCCACCCCGCCTTCGCTGCTGGCGCGGGCGCGCGGGCTCGGGGTGAACGTCGTGACGACGTACGGCATGAGCGAGACGGCGGGCGGCTGCGTCTACGACGGGGTGCCGCTGGGCGGTGTCCGGGTGCGCCTGGACGGGGGTCGGGTCGAGCTGGCGGGTCCGGTGCTGGCGCTGGGCTACCGGGGCGGGGAGCGGTTCGGCGAGTGGTTCCGCACCGGTGACCTGGGCAGGCTCGGCCCGGACGGGGCGCTGGAGGTGTTGGGGCGCGCGGACGACGTCATCGTCACCGGCGGGGAGAAGGTGCCGCCGGTGCTGGTGGAGCGGGTGCTCACCGCCCAGCCGGGGGTGCTGGAGGTCTGCGTGGTCGGGTTGCCGCACCCGGAGTGGGGGCAGGTGGTCGCCGCCGCGGTGGTGCCCGCCGACCCGGCCGCGCCGCCGGACCCGGACGGGCTGCGGGAGGCCGTGCGGGCGGCGGTGGGGCGCTCCGCCGCGCCCAAGTCCGTGGCGTTCCTGCCGCGCCTGCCGCTGCGCGGCCCCGGCAAGGTCGACCGCACGGCCGTGGCCACCGCCCTGGCCACCGCCCTGACCACCACCCCGGCCACCGCCCACCACCCCCAGCCCTGACCCCACCTGCGGGCGGGGCGTCGCGGGCCATGTCGGAGGATGAGCGGCATGGCCACGCTCGCCCAGTGGATCTCGGGGACCCGCCCGCGCACCCTGCCCAACTCCATCGCCCCCGTGCTGGTCGGCGCGGCCGCCGCGCACCACATCGACGAGTTCGACCCGCTCCGGTCCGCGCTGGCGCTGCTGGTGTCGGTCGCGCTCCAGATCGGCGTGAACTACGCCAACGACTACTCCGACGGAATCCGCGGCACCGACGCCGACCGGGTGGGCCCGTTCCGGCTGGTCGGGTCGGGGGCCGCCAACCCCAAGGCGGTGCGCACCGCGGCGTTCGCGGCGCTGGGCGCGGGGGCCGTGGTGGGCCTGGTGCTGGTGGCGCTGTCGGGGTACTGGTGGCTGATCGCGTTCGGCGCGGTGTGCATCGCGGCGGCGTGGTTCTACACCGGCGGCAGCAAGCCCTACGGGTACGCGGGGCTGGGCGAGGTCGCCGTGTTCCTGTTCTTCGGTCCCGCCGCCGTGCTGGGCACGCTCTACGTGCAGACCGGCGAGGTCACCGGCATCGGCATCGGCGGGGCCATCGCGATGGGCGCGTTCTCCACCGCCGTGCTGGTCGCCAACAACCTGCGGGACATCCCGACCGACGCGGTCTCGGGCAAGCGCACGCTGGCCGTGGTGCTGGGCGACCGGGACACCCGCAGGCTCTACCTGGCGCTGGTGGCCGTGCCGTTCCTGATCACGCTGGCCTTCGGCCTGCGCGAGCCGCTGGCGCTGCTGGGCCTGCTGGCCCTGCCGCTGACCGCGCTGGGGGCGCGCCGGGTCGCCAGGGGCGGCAAGGGCCGGGAGCTGATCCCGGTGCTGCGCGACACCGGGCTGGCGATGCTGCTGTGGGCGGTCGTGGTCGCCGTCGCCCTGGCGCTGGGGTAGCGCCTACCAGGCGTCCTCGGTGAACGACATCGGCTCCTCGTCGTCGGCGCGCCGGGGCTCGGGTCGCCGCGCGGGCTCGGGCTGCTCGCCCCGGCACAGCGCGGCCAGCCGGTCGCGGTCGGCTTCCAGGGCGGCCCGCACGCCCTGGTCGCCCGCCGCCTCGCCCATCAGCACCTGCCGCCAGCTCAGCTCGCCTCGGGCGATGCGCCGCTGCAACGCCTGCAACGCGGGCGAGGCCTCATTGGACTTGGCGAACGCCATCACCCGGCGGACGTCCTCGGCCGAGGGCTCGCGGACCAGGCGGCGGGCGGCTTCCCGCACGGACCGCTCGGCGTCCGCGGCGGCCCTGGCCAGCACCTCCTCCGCGGTCAGCACCTCCGCAGTGCGCCACGCGCTCACGTGCCACCCCTTCCGACACCGACACGTCGATCCCGGTTCGACGCGGCGGCCCCGGTCGGCGTTCCCGCGGGTTCCCGGTCAGCCCGACCAGGTGCCGGTGGCGCGGAACCGGGTCAGCGTCGCCAGGTGCGGCGACAGGTCCATGCCCTGCCCGGCCACCCAGTCGTCGTCGTAGTAGGTGTTGGAGTAGCGCTCGCCGCCGTCGCACAGCAGGGTGACCACGCTGCCGCGCTGGCGGGAGGCCCGCATCTCGGCGATGAGCTGGAAGGCGCCCCACAGGTTGGTGCCGGTCGAGCCGCCGACGCGCCGCCCGAGCAGCTGCTCGACGTGCCGGATGGTGGCCACGGACGCCGCGTCGGGCACCTTGATCATCCGGTCGATGACCTGGCCGATGAACGACGGCTCCACGCGCGGCCTGCCGATGCCCTCGATCCGCGAGCCCTCGGTGCCGACCAGGGTGGGGTCGCCCGCGCGCCAGGCGTCGAAGAACACCGAGTGCTCGGGGTCGACCACGGCCAGCCGGGAGCGCAGCTTGCGGTAGTGGATGTAGCGGCCGATGGTGGCGCTGGTGCCGCCGGTGCCCGCGCCGACCACGATCCAGTCCGGTTCGGGCGCGGCCTCCAGCGCCATCTGCTGGAAGATCGACTCGGCGATGTTGTTGTTGCCGCGCCAGTCGGTGGCCCGCTCGGCGTGGGTGAACTGGTCCATGAAGTGCCCGCCCAGCTCGGCGGCCAGCCTGCGGGACTCGTCGTAGATCGCGCCGGGCTCGTCGACGAAGTGGCACTGGCCGCCCTGCCGCTCGATCAGCGCGACCTTCTCGCGGCTGGTGGATCGGGGCATGACGGCGATGAACGGCAGGCCGAGCAGGCGCGCGAAGTACGCCTCGGAGACCGCCGTGGACCCCGAGGACGCCTCGATCACCGGGGTGCCGCCGACCACCCAGCCGTTGCAGATGGCGTAGAGGAACAGCGAGCGCGCCAAGCGGTGCTTGAGCGAGCCGGTGGGGTGGGTCGACTCGTCCTTGAGGTACAGGTCGATGCCCCACTCCGGCGGGAGCGGGAAGTGCAGCAGGTGCGTGTCGGCGCTGCGATTGGCGTCCGCTTCGATGATGCGGACGGCCTCGCAGACCCATTCCCTGGTGCGGGAGCAACATCGGTCTACCGAAGTGGTCACGCCGGCACGATACTTCTGCGCCGTGACCTCACTTCCGGGCAGTTTGCTCGCGGGCGCCGTCGGCGACGCGCTGGGCGCCGCGATCGAGTTCGACCGGATCGACCGCATCCGCGGCCGGTTCGGCCCATCGGGGCTGACCGACTACGCGCCCGCCTACGGCAGGTCGGGCGCCATCACCGACGACACCCAGATGACCCTGTTCACCCTCGAAGGGCTGGTGCTGGCGCGGCGGCGGGGCAGCGACCCGCTGGACGAGGTGCGCGCGGCCTACGGGCGCTGGCTGCGCACCCAGGGCGGCCCGGAAGTTCCCTCGGACGGGTGGCTGCTGGACGTGCCGGAGCTGCACGCGCAGCGCGCTCCGGGCAACACCTGCCTCACCGCCCTGCACGCGGGCGGTCCGGGGACGCTGGAGAACCCGGTCAACGACTCCAAGGGCTGCGGCGCGGTGATGCGCGCCGCGCCCGTGGCGCTGTGGTCCGACGACGTGCACGAGGTGTTCGCGCTGGCGGCGGCGACGGGCGCGATCACCCACGGCCACCCCAGCGGCTACCTGTCGGCGGGCGTGCTGGCGGTGTTGGTGCAGCAGGTGCTGGCGGGCGCGGACCTGGTGGCCGCGGTGGAGGTGGCGCGGGCCGAGCTGGTCGGCTGGGACGGGCACGAGGAGCAGTTGGCGCTGCTGGACCTGGCGGTGGGCCTGGGCGGCAGCGACCGGCGGCCGACGCCGGAGCTGATCGAGACCGTGCTGGGCGGCGGCTGGGTGGGCGAGGAGGCGCTGGCCATCGCGGTGCTGACCGCGCTGGCCGCGCGCGACCTGGCGGACGGGCTGCTGCTGGCGGTCAACCACTCCGGGGACAGCGACTCCACCGGCGCGCTGTGCGGGAACCTGCTCGGCGCGCGCGACGGCGTCGAGGCCATTCCCGAGCACTGGCTGGAGGAGCTGGAGCTGGCCGAGGTGGTGCGCAGGCTGGCCGACGAGGCCGTGGAGGTGTTCGGCCGGTAGTGGGAACCGGGTCGGGCCCGCTTGACCCGGCTTAATCTACATAGGTAGCTTGAGCGCGTGGAACCGCTCGGGAGGATCGGCCGCGCCACCGCGGACGTGCTGGCGGTGCTGCTCGACGCCGACCGGCCGCGCTGGGGCCTGGAGGTCATCAAGCTCACCGGCAGGCCGTCGGGCAGCGTCTACCCGCTGCTGGACCGGCTGGAGCGGGCCGGGTGGGTCACCTCGTCGTGGGACGACGACAGCGAGCGCCGCGGCCCCCGGCGGCGGTTGTACCGGCTCACGCCCGACGGCGCGGTGGAAGCGGCCAAGGTGTGCGCCCGCAAGTCTGCGGAGACCGGGCGCCGGGCGGCGCCGCGACCACGGGAGGTCTGATGCCCCGCCTCGCCCTGATGCTCGTGCGGTGCGCCGCCGCGCTGCTGTGGCCCGCCGATCGCGCCCGCTACCTGGAGCAGTGGCGCGCCGACGTGCTCGGCGCGGCGGAACTGGGGCTGTCGCCGCTGGGCGTGGCCCTCGGCGCGGCCCGCACCGCGTTCCGCCTGAAGAAACCCCTCTGGCCGCCGGTCGGGGTGCTCGCCCTGGCCCTGCGGCTGCGTGAGAGCAGGCACGTCGGCGCGGTGTTCGCGGTCCTGCTCATCGCCCAGCTGGGCGGCACCGCGCTGCTGTTCGTGACCTGACCGCCCGGATCACCCGGACCGTCAGCTCTCGCCGCGCAGCTGCGCGCGCAGCTTCTCCCGCTCGGCGTTGCGCGCCGCCTGCCGCTCCTCCAGCCCGCGCGCCACGCGCGTGCGCAGCCCGCGCAGCACGAACAGCGACAGCGGCAGCGCGACGACCACGCCGACCGCCAGCGCGACCAGCAGGGGCACGTTCACCAGCATGAGCAGCGCGGTGACCACCGCGACCATGCCCAACCGCGCTCCGACGTACAGCGCCACATCACGACCCAAGTGCACGGTCACCCAGGTTACGCGCCGTCCGCCGGGTCCACCGCCGCGGTGTTGGGCCTGCCCTCGAAGCGGGTGGACAGCACCACCGTGGTGCGGGTGCGCGCCACGCCCTCGATGCGCCGCAACCTGCCCAGCGCCCGCTCCAGGTCGTCGACGGTCGCCACCCTGACCTTGACGATGAACGACTCGTCGCCCGCCACCCGGTAGCACGACTCGACCTCGACCAGCTCGGCCAGCGCGTCGGCCAGCTCGTCGTCGTCCGCGGTGTCGGTGGGGTGGATGCTCACCAGCGCCGTCACCCCCAGGCCGACCGCGCTCGGGTCCACCACGGCGTGGTAGCCCACGATGACCCCGGTGGCTTCGAGCTTGCCGACCCGCTCGTGCACGGCGGAAGCCGAGAGCCCGACCTTGCGCCCCAGGTCGGCGTAGGTGGCCCGGCCGTTCACCCGCAGGGCGGCGATGATCTGACGATCAAGAGCGTCCACCGCCCCAAGCCTAGGCCGTGCCCACAACCCCCACGTCGGCCCCTGCCTCCCCCGCGACCCACACGCGAGGCCGCGTCGGCCTGTCGGCATGCCTTTCGCGGGAAATCACGCTCTTCGATTTTCCGCGAAACGCGTGCCGATGGGCCGACTTCCGAGGCGGCCTCGCCCGCCGCGCCGCAGGCGCGGCAATCCAACGCTGTCCGCTTCGTCCCTTACTACCTCTTTACCATCAGCCAAGTGTTCGAGTACCCGATGGTCGGGATGCCACGATGCGTCCGGTACGTCTGATCGCCAGGGAGGCACACTGTGACGCAGGTACACCAGGGCGAACGGCTGTTGACGCCCGGCGAGGTCGCCAGCCTCTTCCGCGTCGACCCGAAGACCGTGACCCGCTGGGCCACGGCGGGCCGCATCGGTTCCATCCGCACGCCCGGTGGTCACCGCCGCTTCCGCGAGTCCGAGGTGCAGGCGCTGCTCTCGCAGCTGACCACCGAGGCGACCGAACCCGTGCGGCAGTGAGCCCGTACACCTCCACGACACGGGTAATCTCGTTGCAAAGGAGGTGGCGGCCATGCTGTACGTGCTCGCGGTGATCGGTGCCCTCACCATCGCCGTGCTGCTGTGGCGCGCGTTCGGGCCAGATCGGGTCGGCACCGCTCCGAGCGGCCGGTTCGTCGCACCGGACGACGACCCGGAATTCCTGCGCAAGCTCAGTGAGCAGCGCAAGCAGAAGCGCCCGGAGGACGAGTAACCCGGCGGGTGGTAGCGGACGGGGGCCTCGTCGGGAGGCCCCCGCGCGTTCGTCCGGGACCGGTCAGTGGTTGGGGAAGTCGTCCGCGACCGTGGCGGCCAGCTCCAGCAGCGCCAGGCGGGTTTCCGGGCCGAGCTTGTCCAGCTCGATCTCGGCTCCCTCCTCCAGGTGCGCGTCGAACGGGATGCGCACCACCGAGCGGCAGCGCTGCGCGAAGTGCGCGGCCAGCTTGTCCAGGTCGACCTTGCCCGAGCCGGGTCGCACCGAGTTGATCACCGCCACGGACCGCGCCACCAGGTCGCGGTAGCCGTGCGCCTCCAGCCAGTCCAGCGTGGCCGCCGAGGTCTGCGCGCCGTCCACCGAGCCGGAGGACACCAGCACCAGCGAGTCCGCGGTGTCCAGCACGCCCTTCATCGCCGAGTGCATCAGGCCGGTGCCGCAGTCGGTGAGCACGATGTTGTAGAAGTGCTCCAGCAGCGTCACGGTGCGCAGGTAGTCCTGGTCGCTGAACGCCTCGGACACCGCCGGGTCCTGCTCGGAGGCGAGGATCTCCAGCCTGCTCGGCGACTGCGAGGTGTAGGCGCGCACGTCGCTGTACTTGGTGATCCTGGCCACGTCGCGCAGCAGGTGCCGCACGGTCGCCGTGGTCTCCCTGGGCACCTTCAGCGCCAGCGTGCCGCGGTCGGGGTTGGCGTCGACCGCGATCACCCGGTCACCGCGCAGCGACGAGAACGTCGAGCCCAGCGTGGTGGTCGTGGTCGTCTTGCCCACGCCGCCCTTGAGGCTGAGCATGGCGATCTTGTAGCAGCCGCGCAGCGGCTGGTTGATCCGCGTGATCAGCTCGCGGCGGCGCAGGTCGGCCGGGCTCTCGCCGAGGTTGATCAGGCCACCGCTGAGCGAGTGCAGGGTCTTGCGCCAGCCGGACTGCGGGGGCCGCTTCGCGCGCTTGATCAGCTGCTGCGAGGTGACCTCGTTGGCGTTGCCCTGCCGGTTGCGCTGCTGCGGACCGGGCTGCGGGCCCGGCTGCGGGGCCTGCGGCACGACGCTCTGCGGGAAGTTGTTGGGGAAACCGCCCTGGTACTGGTGCGGCCCGGACGCGGCCGGGTCGCCGTACTGCGGCTGGCCCGCGACCGGGTACGGCCCCGAAGGGCCGCCGCCCACCGGGTACGGGCCGGACGGACCACCGCCGACCGGGTACGGGCCGGACGGGCCACCGCCGACCGGGTACGGGCCGGACGGGCCACCGCTCACCGGGTACGGACCCGAGGCGCCGCCGCTGACCGGCAGCGGCCCCGAGGTCGTCGGATCGAGGTAGACCGTGTTCGGCTCGGCGTAGCCGCCCGAGCCGGGGTCCACCTGGTAGCCGCCGGACTGGTTCGGGTTGGGCTGCGGCTGCCCCTCCGCCCCGGCCTGTGGCTGCCACGACGGATCGGGGTTCTCGTAGCGACCGGTCACCGCTGGGGTCCTCCCTGAGGATGCGGATCGAGACCTCCCCGACCCCCTGCTGGGACGGTAGCCGGGAACCCTCGGTTCCACGACACTGGGTCGTGGATCAGCTCACTCCCGCGTAAGAGTGCAACCCCGTCGTGACCAGGTTGATGAAGAACAGGTTGAACACGGTCAGCGCGAAGCCCAGGGTGTTGATCCACGCGGCGGGCCTGCCCCGCCACCCGGCGGTCGCCCGCGCGTGCAGGTAGGCCGCGTAGACCACCCAGGACACGAACGCCACCGTCTCCTTGGGGTCCCAACCCCAGAACCGGCCCCACGCCGCCTCGGCCCAGATCGCGCCGCAGATGATGCCGATGGTGAACAGCGGGAACGCGAACACGGTGCTGCGGTAGGCCACCCGGTCCAGCGCATCGGCGTCGGGCAGCCTGGTGAACCGCGCCCGGCCCGAGGACTTGAGCAGGTACAGCACGCTGGCCACGCCCGGCACCAGCAGCACGCCGCTGCCCACCGCGATGATCGAGACGTGGATGGCCAGCCAGTACGACTGCAGCGGCGGCGTCACCGGGCCCGCGTCGGCGTAGAGCACGGTGCCGCCCATGAACATCAGCACGACCACCGGCACGAGCACGAACCCGCCGAGCCTGCGCACCGGCAGCGACCGCACCAGGATCAGCCACGTCACCACGGCCGCCAGCGTCAGCAGCGAGCCGTACTCGTACATGTTGCCCCACGGCGCGCGCCCGGTGGACAGCCCGCGCAGCACCAGCGACGCCAGGTGCAGCAGCGCGCCGAGCACGTTGAGCGCCAACCCCATGCGGCCCAGCCGCTCCGCGCGCGACGGCCGGGGCGCGGCGACGACCCGGCCCGGCGTCCACGTGCCGTCCGCGCCGGTGCCCGCGACCCGCACATCGCCCCCGGCACCCGCCCCGACGCCGGCCCCGACACCGGCGGCCACCGCTTCCCGCCGTGGCGCCTTGGCCCGGCTGAACGCCTGCTCGCACAGGTACAGCACGGCCGCGACGACGTAGACCACGACGGCGGCGGCGTAGGTCCAGTCGCTGTAGGTGGCGAGCGCCTGGTTGACCGGCATCAGCTCTTCTCCTCGTGCGCGAGCAGGTCTCGGGACAGCGCGGTGAACTCGGCGCCGTACCCGGCTTGATCGGTGCGGGCCAGGCCGCCGACCTCGATGACGGTACGCCCGTCCCCCGACGGTTTCGCGCGCACCCAGACGCGGCGGCGCTTGACGCTCAGCGACACCAGCAACCCCAGGATGACCAGCACGGCGAACACCAGCACCCACACCTGCGCGGGGTCGTGCGAGACCTGCAGGGACACCCAGTCGCGCACCCCGTCGAACCGGATCACGGTGCCGTCGTCGAGGGTCAGCTGCTCGCCTTGGCGCAGGTTCTGCCTGGCCACCTTCACCAGCTTGCCGTCCCGCACCTGCTCCTGGTCGATGGAGAAGATGGACTGCCCGCGCCCGGAGTCGGTGCCCAGGTCGCCGCGGTAGACGTCGACGGCCACGGCCGGGTCGCGCGCCTCGGGGAAGCCGGAGTCCAGCAGCTCGCCGTGGAACGCCGCGGTCGGCGCGAGCAGGCCGGTGATGGCCAGCTGCTCGCGGCGGCGCCGCTCGGCGTCGGTGACCCCCGGCGGGTCGAACTTGGTGGCCCCCTCCGAGGCCAGGGTGACCTGGTTGACCGGCTGCCACTGGGTCGCCCCGGTGCGCGTCTCCCCGTTGGGGAAGGTGACCGTGAACAGCGGCGTGTAGCCGTGGCCCAGCAGGTAGAGGCGGTCGCCCGCGGTGCGCAGCGGGGAGTTGACCCGCAGCGGGTACGGCCGCCAGGTGCCGGACTCCAGGTCCGCGCCGGACTGGTACTGGATGTCGGCCTGGAAGCTCTCCGCCTGCCCGTTGTCCAGGTAGGTGGCGTGGAACCGGTCGACCTTGACGCAGAACGGGGTCAGCCGCGTGCCGTCGACCCGCAGGCCGGGCCGGAACGAGTCGTAGTTGAACACCCCGGAGTTGCAGAACTGGCCGCCGCCCGCCTGCACGATGACCTGGCCCTCGTAGCCGAACATCTTGCCCAGCGCGAACGCGATCAGCAGGCCCAGCAGGGCGAAGTGGAACACCAGGTTGCCGGTCTCGCGCAGGAACCCGCGCTCGGCGCTGACGCTGCGCGCCCCGTCGGCCTCCTCCCGCTCCACCAGCCGCCACCCGCGCAGCCGCTCGCGGGTCCGCGCCATCACGTCCTCGACGGACTCGCCGGTCTCGGCGGTGCCGTGGTGCGGCATGCGGGCCAGGTTGCGCGGGGTGAGCACGGGCTTGGCCCGCATCTGCTTGGCGTACTCCCAGGTGCGCGGCAGCAGGCAGCCCACCAGTGACACGAACAGCAGCACGTAGATCGCGGCGAACCAGGTGCTGGCGTAGACGTCGAAGAACTGCAGCCGGTTCAGCAGCCGACCCCACCAGCCGTGCTCCTCGATGTACTCGACGACCTTCTGCTGGTTCAGCGACCGCTGCGGCAGCAGCGCGCCCGGCAGCGCGCCCAGCGCCAGCAGGAACAGCAGCGTCAGCGCGGTGCGCATCGCGGTCAGACCGCGCCAGGTGTTGCGCAGGAAGGCGAGGGCGGCGCGCACTACAACGGCAGTTCTAGGTCGTTGATCACGGCGATCTGCATCCACGCGACGAAGTCGCCCCAGACCCCGGTGACCAGGGCGATGCCCACGGCGATCAACAGCCCGCCGCCGAACAGCTGCACCCGGCGGACGTTGGCGCGCAGCCAGCCGGTCACCCGCACCGCCCACCGCGCGCCCAGCGCGATCAGCACGAACGGCAGGCCGAGGCCGAGGCAGTAGGCCAGCACCAGGACCACGCCGCGGGCGGTGGCCGAGCCGACCTCCGTGCCGCGCGCCAGCGCCAGCACGCCCGCGAGCGTGGGGCCGACGCACGGCGTCCAGCCCAGCGCGAAGACCGCGCCCAGCAGCGGCGCGCCGACCAGCCCGGCGCGCGGGGTGCGGTGCAGCCGCAGGTCCCGCTGGAGCGCGGGCACCAGCCCGAGGAACACCAGGCCCATCGCGATGGTGATGACCCCGCCGACGCGCTGGAGCACGTCGGCGTTGAAGAGGAACACGTCGCTCAGGCCCAGCACCAGGAACGAGGTCAGCGCGAACACGACGGTGAAACCGAGCACGAACAGCCCGGCCGCCCCCGCGACCCGCCAGCGCCCGCCCCGGCGCGCCTCGCCCTCCACCACGGCGGGGGCCTCCGCGCCCACCAGGCCCGCCAGGTAGGCGAGGTAGCCGGGCACCAGCGGGACCACGCACGGCGAGGCGAACGAGATCGCCCCCGCCAGCACGGCCACGCCGACTGCCAGCACCAGCGGTCCCGAGATGGCCAGGTCGGTCGGGTTCACGAATTCAGGGTAGGTACCCCCACCGACCACCTCGCCACCGGACTCCCCTAGTCGCGACCGGGGTCACACCACCGAATCCGCCACCCGGCGTTCCCGAAGGCGCGATTCACCGTTGCCAGACGGGTGACCTGCCGCTGACCGGCGAAAAGCCCACGCGGTACCGACGAAAGCACGCTTGTGAGGGCCCCGGACGGCTGCTTACGTGACTCCATGCGCGCTCACCGGCTCACCCTGCCCGTGCTGGCAGTGCTCCTCACCCTGGTCGCCCCGCCGGCAGGCGGCGCGGTCGGGGACGCGCCCGCGGAGTGGCGCGAGGTCTTCTCCCCGGACGGCACGATCACCCAGGTCCTCGTCCCCACGACGGTGGAGGCGCAGGCGTCCCCGGAAGCGGTGGCCGCCGACGTGGTCCCCGTGCAGGAGACCGGCGCTCCCGACGCGCGGTTCGACCTCGTCTTCGTCGGCGACGGCTACACCTCCGCCGAGCTGGCCTCCTACCACCAGCACGTGGTGTCCAAGTGGGAGGAGCTCTCCGCCGTGGAGCCCTTCCGGTCCTACAAGCAGTACTTCAACGTCTGGCAGGTCAACGTGGTCTCCGCCGAGTCCGGCGTGGACAACGACCCCGCGCTGGGCGTCAACCGCGACACCGCCCTGGACATGGGGTTCTGGTGCCAGGGCCGGGACACCCAGACCGAGCGCCTGCTGTGCGTGAACCAGACCAAGGCCAACCAGTTCGCCGCGCTGGCCCCGCAGGCCGACCAGGTGATCGCCCTGGGCAACACCGCCAAGTACGGCGGCGCGGGCGGCGGCGTGGCCACCGCGGCGGGCGCGAACGCGCTGGCGGGGCAGATCGCGGTGCACGAGCTGGGCCACTCCATCGGCGGGCTGGCCGACGAGTACGACTACCCGTACGAGACCTACACCGGCGCCGAGCCGCGCGAGCCCAACGTCACCGCCGACCCGACCGGCGCGAAGTGGTCGGCCTACCTGGGGCAGCCGTCCCCGGACGGCGGCGTGGTCGGCGCCTACCAGGGCGCCCGGTACTACAAGTACGGCCTCTACCGCCCGACCGAGGACTCGATCATGCGCACCCTGGGCCGCGAGTTCAACTCGATCGGCCGCGACGTGATGGTCAACGCCTTCAAGGCCAAGGTCCCCGAACTCCGCTGACCACCCGACACGCCCACCACGCCCGCTCCCAGCGTCACCCACCTATGGGCGTGTTGGGCGTGTCGCCCCCGCGAGTCGAACCTCCAGGCACCACGAATTCAACATTCGCGCACCCCGCCCCCGCTCTCGCCCACCTCGGGCGGTACTTACCGGCCCCCACACACCCGTCCGGTAGTACTTGCCCACGCACCAGAGACGGCGCGACCCGCCATCCTTGGCGACCTGCCGCGCGGCGAGCGCACCTCTTGCTGGACAACCCAACCTGAGCGTTGAACTCAGGGGTCCTGGGCGTTCGACTCGCGGTACCTGGGTGTTCGACTCGCGGGGAGGGGTCAGGATTCGGCGGCCAGGTCCTTGACCAGGGGGAGCAGGTCGGAGGCGATGACGGAGACCAGGAAGACCGCCGCCACCCGGTGCTGCTTGTCCAGCACGATGGTGGACGGCACGGCGTTGGGCGGGTAGCCGCGGAAGGCCAGCATCGCCCGCCCCGCGTCGTCGTGGATCGACGGGTAGGTCAGCCCCCGGTCGCGCACGAAGTCGCGCGGCGCCTCGATCACCGGGTCCTTCACGTCCACGCCCAGCACCTGCACGCCCAGCGGCCCGGTCTCGTCCTGGACCCGCTGCAGCTCGGGCGCCTCGGTGCGGCACGGCGGGCACCACGAGCCCCACACGCTGACCACGACCACCTTGCCCGCGAAGTCCTCCAGCGAGACGGTCTTGCCGTCCTCCATCAGGCTCGGCCCGGACAGCCCGCGCACCACCTTGCGGTCGTCGCCCTCGTAGCGGATGCGCAACTGCCCGGCGGGTGCGACGAACTCGAAGTTCGAGCCGGTGACCACGGCGTCCGAGCCGGTGCTGCACCCCGTGAGCAGGGCCAGCCCGGCGAGCAGCAGCGCGACGGTCCTCATGCCCCGGTCACCCTCGGGTTGGTCGCGCCGACCGGCTCGGTGTAGACCAGCCGGACCAGCTCCTCGCCGTCGAACACCAGGCTGGTCAGCGACGCCAGCGAGCACTCGCGGCGGCGCGGGTCGTGCCACATCCGCTTGCCCTCCAGGAACCGGCGCAGCGTCCAGATCGGCAGCTGGTGGGACACGCACACCGCCTCGTGGCCCTCGGCGGCGGCGCGGGCCCGCTGCACCGCGCCCAGCATCCGGTGCGCGATCTCCAGGTACGGCTCGCCCCACGACGGCCGGAACGGGTTGACCAGCTTGGGCCAGTGCCGGGGCGAGCGCAGCGCGCCGTCGCCGACGGCGACCCTCAGGCCCTCGAACTGGTTGTCCGCCTCGATGAGCCGGGCGTCGGTGGCCAGGTCCAGCCGGTGCGAGTCGGCGATCGGGGTGGCGGTCTGCTGGGCGCGCTCCAGCGGGGAGGCCACCACGTGCACCACGTCGTGGTCGGCCAGGTGCTCGGCCACGACCAGCGCCTGCTGCCTGCCCCGGTCGGACAGCCGGAAGCCGGGGAGCCTGCCGTAGAGGATGCCGGTGGGGTTGTGCACCTCGCCGTGCCGCAGCAGGTGGACGACGGTGCGGCTCACCGCTGCGCCTCCTTGGCGGCGCGGGCGGCGTGCGGGAGGGCGTCGGCGATCAGGTCGAAGTCCTCCTCGGTCATGGCGGCGTTGACGAACCACGCCTCGAACGCGCTGGGCGGCGGGTACACGCCGCGCTCCAGCAGCGCGTGGAAGAACGGCGGGAAGCGCCACGTCTGCGCGGCTTGCGCGCCCGCGTAGTCGGTGACCTCGTCCTCGGTGAAGAACACGCTGACCAGGTTGCCCGCGAACTGCACCCGGTGCGGCACGTCCGCTTCGCTGAGCGCGGTGGTGAGCAGCGCGCCCAGCCTGGTCGCGTTGGCGTCCAGGGTGCGGTAGACCTCGTCGGTGGCGGCGCGCAGCGTGGCCAGGCCCGCGGCGACCGCGACCGGGTTCCCGGACAGCGTGCCCGCCTGGTAGACCGGGCCGGACGGGGCCAGCTTCGCCATCACCTCGGCGCGCCCGCCGAACGCCGCCGCGGGCAGGCCGCCGGACATGACCTTGCCGAAGGTGTACAGGTCGCCCGCGACGTTCTCCAGGCCGAACCAGCCCGCGCGGGAGACCCGGAAGCCGGTCATCACCTCGTCGACGACGAGCAGCGCGCCCTCGGCGTGGCACAGGTCGCGCAGCGCGGCGTTGAAGCCGGGCTTGGGCGCGACCGCGCCCATGTTGCCCGCCGCGGCCTCGGTGATCACGCAGGCGATCTCGCCGGGGTTGGCGGCGAACGCGGCGCGCACGGCGTCGATGTCGTTGTAGGGCAGCACCAGGGTGTCCGCGGCCTGCGCGCCGGTCACGCCGGGGGTGGTGGGCAGGCCCAGGGTGGCCACCCCGGACCCGGCCTGGGCCAGCAGCGCGTCGACGTGGCCGTGGTAGCAGCCCGCGAACTTGACCACCTTGCGGCGCTCGGTGAAGCCCCTGGCCAGCCGGATGGCGCTCATGGTGGCCTCGGTGCCGGAGTTGACCAGCCGCACCTGGTTGACCGGGGCGACCCGGTCGATGATCTCCTCGGCCAGCTCGATCTCGCCCTCGGTGGGGGTGCCGAAGGACAGGCCGTGCACGGCGGCCGAGCGGACCGCTTCCACCACGTCGGGGTGGGCGTGGCCGAGGATCATCGGCCCCCACGAGGAGACCAGGTCGACGTACCGGTTGCCGTCGGCGTCCCACAGGTGCGGCCCGGCGGCGCGCACCATGAACCTCGGCGTGCCGCCGACCGAGTGGAAGGCCCGGACCGGGGAGTTCACGCCACCGGGGGTCACCGCCGCCGCGCGCTCGAACAGCGCCTGGGATCGCGTAGCTGTCACGCCGTCCAGTCTCACACGTCCGTTTCGGCGGGTTCCTCGGGACCGGGGGCACCGGCCGGGACACCGGCGGGGGCGCTGGCGCGGGCGCGCACCGCGAGCACCGTCTGCCGCACCGCGTCGATCAGCAGCGCGCCCGCCGCGGTGCCCAGCGCGATCGAGGTGCCGATCCAGTTGCCCAGGTAGCGGGTGGCCCGCAGCGGCGGGTGGTCGGGCACCGGGTAGCTCAGCCGCAGCACGCCCCGGTTCCAGCACCACGCCGCGGCGAGCCCGAGCAGCACCGCCAGCGCCACCTCGCCCGCCGCGACCAGGGCGCGCTTCGGCCGGTGCAGCGCGGGTTCCGGGGCGATCGTCGTCACGGTGGTGAAGCTTACGGCGGTCACGCTCGCGGTCGTCGCCGCAGCAGCTCTCCCAGGGCGGTGCCGAGCGCCTCCGGGTCGCGCGCCCAGCCGACCACGACCATGCCGTCGACGAGCTTGATGGGCACCTCCGCCCGGCCGCGCGGCAGCGTCCAGCCGCCGCCCAGGACGCGCGCACCCGCCCTCGGCTCGACGCCCTCGACCTCGGCGATGTCGCGCAGCTGCAGCTCCTCGCGGCCCTGGTGCAGGGCCACCGGGGTGAGCCGGACCTCGTAGAGGCGCCGCCGGGCCTGCACCCACAGCAGCGTGGGCAGGAACAGGCCCGCGGCGACCGCCGCCCACAGCCCCGCGTGGGCCGCGCCGGTCAGCGCCTCCAGCAGGAAGCCCGCCAGGCCGAAGGCGGGGCCCCACAGCAGCGGCCACCAGGACGCGCCGGGTTCGGAGTACAGGGTGGGCTGCTCCACGTCAGCCGAGGTTCCCCGCGAAGTAGGCGCGCGTGCCGGGCAGGAAGCTCAGCACCGCCGCGACGGCGGGCAGCACCAGGCGCAGCACGATCACCACCCAGGACAGCGGCTCGGCCCCGTCGCGCGCGGCCAGCACCACCGCGCCCACGCCCAGGAAGCCGATCACCAGCGCGCCGCCGCACAGCCCCAGCCGGGCCTGGTAGCCGCCCTTGAGGAAGGCGACCGCGCCCCAGACGCCGCCCACGGCCAGGCAGGAGGTGCCGAACAGGGTCATCACCGGGCCGAAGCCGGTCAGCGCGTCGCCCTCGGCGAGCGCGCGCACGACCGTGCCCAGCGGCCAGGACAGGGCGGCCAGCAGCCACAGCGCGAACGCCGCCACGACCGCGCCCGGCCGGGGCACCGAGGTCGTGTACTGGTCGACGCCGCGCATCTGGCCGGGGAAGCCGGGGAACTGGCCGCCGAACCGCTGGTCGAACTGCTGGGGCTGCACGGGCCGCACCTGGCCCTGGTAGGGGTCGTGCGGGGGCGGTGGCTGGGTCATCTCGGGTACACCGATCTCACGTAGGCGTTGGACGCGGGCAGGAACATGGCCACGATGCCCAGCAGCACCGAGGCGAGGAAGGCCAGCGACCACGCGACGCCGACCAGCCAGGGCACGTAGGTGATCGTCCCCGACGCGAACAGGCCCAGCATGAGCAGGCCGAACACGATCGCCACGCCGCCGAGCACGGCCAGCGTGACGCGCGCCCAGTTGCGGCCGGAGCGGATCTTGAACGCGGCGACGACGAACGGCACGGACGCCACCGCCAGGCCCGCGCCGTAGATCAGCGGCAGGAACGCCGCGAGCAGGTCCGCCTCGGCCCTGGTCAGCGGGGTCGGGTCGAGCTGCGATTCCGCGTGCAGGTCCGCGCCGAGCAGGTCCAGCCTCAGGTAGTACAGCCCCGGCAGGACCAGCACGGCGAGCAGCGCGCCCGCGATCCAGGACCAGAACGAGGCGGTGGTGGTGACGGGTCGCCGCGCCAGCGGCCCCGGCTGGGCGGCGGGCATCGGCGCGGGGTAGCCGTAGCCCGCCGGGACGGGCCCGCTGGGCTCCCCCGGCAGGTGCACCGGGTGGAACGGGGAGGCGAACGGGTCGGGTTCGGACATCGGGACTCCGGCGGTGGGGCGGGCGCGGCGGGGGTTGCCGCCGCGCCGACCACTCTGCCGCACCGCGCCGCCGGGTGGACACCACCCGCGTCGCGGTCAGCCCTGCCGCTTCACCGCGTCGAAGTAGCTCTTGGCGTTGGGCGTGTAGAGCAGGACCACGGCGACGACGCTGATCAGCGCGGTGAGCAGGCCCAGCCACGACGCGCCGAGCAGCAGCACCAGCAGGTTCAGGCCGGTGAGCACGGTCAGCACCAGCCGCGCCCAGTTGCGGCCCGCCCGCGCCTTGAACGCGAACAGCACGTACAGGCCCGCGAAGAGCAGGCCCAGCACGACCGCGAACATCAGGCTCGCGGTGGCCACCGACTGCAACTCCTCCTCGGACAGCCCGTTGCCCTGGCCGGTCCTGCGCAGCTGGTCCACCAGCGCGTCGCGCTCGGTCAGCGCGAGCAGCGAGCCCAGCGCCGACAGCACCGCCCCGGTGATCCAGATCCAGAACGAGATCTGCACCTCTTTGGGGGCGGGCGGGCGGTCGAGGCCGCGCACCTCCGACTCGCTCAGCGGCGGCGGCGCGGGCACGTAGGGCTGCTGCTGCCCGTGAGGCTGCTGGCCCTGGTACGGGTCCTGTGGCGTGGTCACGATCGAAAACGCTAGAACCGCGCGGGTGCGCTGTCCACCGGGGCGGACGTGGACAGCGCACCCGGCGCAGTCAGCTCGCCTTGAAGTAGTAGTTGGCGTCCGACTTGAACATGAAGATGATCGCGCCGATCTCCGCGACCAGGGCGACCAGGCTCAGCAGCGCCTGGATCGCGCCCAGCACGCCGATGCTGAACAGCACCCCGATGGCGAGCAGGCCGAACAGCCCCAGCAGGACGGCCAGGCCGCCCAGGACGGTGAGCAGGATGCGCGCCCAGTTGGCGCCGTTGCGCATCATGAACACCACGGCGATCCACACCGCGGACAGCGCGAAGGAGACGAAGTAGCTGGTGTAGCTGGGGCCGGTGTCGGCCAGCGCGCGCTGGAACTCCGGACCGAGGTCGCCGCCGAGCTGCTCGACGGTCTTGTCGTAGATCGCCTGCGCGGTCAGCATCCCGAAGATGTTGGACACGATGCTGACGCCCGCGGCCACCAGCCACAGCAGGAAGGCGGTGTCGACGGACTTGGGCCGGGGCGGGCGGTTGAGCTCGCCGGGGCTCAGCGGCGGGGCCTGGGGCGGGTAGCCGCCGCCCTGCGGGTAGCCACCCTGCTGCGGGTAGCCACCTTGCTGGGGGTAGCCGCCCTGCTGGGGGTAGCCGCCCTGCTGGGGGTACCCGCCGGGCTGCTGCGGATAGCCGCCCTGCTGCGGGTACCCACCGGGCGGCTGGTTCTGGGGACCGTTCGGAGTGGTCATGCGGCGGACGGTAGGAGGACGCGGGGCCGCAGTCGACCGGAAATCACAATCCGTTAGCTACCCGTGGTGGTGGACCGCTGACGGATCGCCGCGCGCGGAAGTGCCCGGCCACCGACGGCAGGTACATCAGGGTCAGCGCCACCGCGTCCAGCAGCATCGTGGCGATCCCGAACAGCACCTCCACCGGGCTGACGACCAGGCCGAACATCGCCCCGACCCCGGAGGCGACGACGATCAGCCGGAACACCCCGAACAGGATGCCCGCGCCGCCGAGCACGGTCAGCACCACCCGCGCCCAGTTGCGCCCGCCCGCCATCCGGTTCGCCAGCAGCGCGTAGAGCAGCACCATCGTGACGCCCAGCAGCACGCCGAAGGTCACCCCGCCGGTGGCGGCGGCGTCCAGCTCGTCCTGGCCGAGGCCGGGCTGCTGCCTGCGCAGCTCGTCGATCAGCCTGCCCCGGTCGGCCAGCTCCACCAGGAACCGGGCGGCGCCCACCAGCGCGCTGGTGATCCACAGCCACCGGGACAGGTCGACCCAGCGGGGCGGTGCGGGCTGGGGCTGCTTCGGCTGTCCGAACCCCGGCTGTCCGGGGCCGGACCGGGTGGGCCGGGTCATCCCCGGTCCAGCCACGCCGCGGCCTCGACCGCCCAGTAGGTGAGCACGATGTCCGCGCCCGCCCGGCGGATCGAGGTCAGCGTCTCCAGGATGGTGCGCTCGCGCTCGATCCAGCCGTTGGCCGCGGCGGCCTCGACCATCGCGTACTCGCCGGAGATCTGGTAGGCGGCCACCGGCACGTCGGAGATCTCGGCCACCGCCCGCAGCACGTCCAGGTAGGGCAGGGCGGGCTTGACCATGACCATGTCCGCGCCCTCGGCGAGGTCCTGCTGGACCTCGCGCAGCGCCTCGCGGGCGTTGGCCGGGTCCTGCTGGTAGGTCTTGCGGTCGCCCTGCAGCTGCGACTCCACCGCCTCCCGGAACGGGCCGTAGAGCGCGCTGGCGTACTTGGCGCTGTAGGCGAGCAGGCCGGTGTCGGTGAACCCGGCCTCGTCCAGCGCCGCGCGGATGAACCCGATCTGGCCGTCCATCATCCCGCTGGGGCCCAGCACGTGCGCGCCCGCCTGCGCCTGGGCCACCGCCATCTCGCCGTAGACCTCCAGCGTGGCGTCGTTGTCCACGGTGCCGTCGGCGGCCAGCAGCCCGCAGTGGCCGTGGTCGGTGAACTCGTCCAGGCAGGTGTCGGCCATCAGCACGGTGCTGTCGCCCAGCTCGGCGCGCAGGTCGGCCAGCGCGGCGTTGAGCACGCCCTTGGGGTCGGTGGCCCCGGAGCCCACGGCGTCGCGCTCGGCCGGGACGCCGAACAGCATGATGCCGCCCACGCCCGCCTGCACCGCCTCGACGGCGGCCGCGCGCAGCGAGTCGCGGGTGTGCTGGACCACGCCCGGCATGGACTTGATCCCGACCGGCGACGACGCGCCTTCCTTGACGAACATCGGCAGCACGAGCTGGCGCGGCCGGACCTCGGTCTCGCTGACCAGCCGCCGCATCGCGGGGGTGGTGCGCAGTCGGCGGGGCCGGTGGGCGGGAAACACGGTGATGCACTCCCTGACGTGGTCGGGACCACGCGAGGTGGTCCCGACCTGGGCTTTCGACTCAGGAACGCCGCAGGCGCTTGGTCTTGCGGGGAGGCGGCAGCGCGCCCTCCGCGCGCAGCCTCGCCGCGTGCTGCGCCAGCGCGTCCACCAGCGCGGGCACGTTGGCGTCCTCGGGCTGCACGTCCACCCGCAGGCCGAACTCCCGCGCGGTCTCCGCGGTCTGCGGGCCGATGCAGGCGACCAGGGTCCGGGCGTGCGGCTTGCCCGCGATGCCGACCAGGTTGCGCACGGTGGACGAGGAGGTGAAGCACACCGCGTCGAACCCGCCCGACTTGATCATCTCGCGGGTGTCGGCGGGCGGCGGGGCCGCCCGCACGGTCCGGTAGGCGGTCACGTCGTCGATCTCCCAGCCGCGCTCGCGCAGGCCCGCCGCCAGGGTCTCGGTGGCGATGTCGGCGCGGGGCAGCAGCACCCGGTCCACCGGGTCGAGGATGTCGTCGTAGGGCGGGAAGTCGGCCAGCAGGCCCTCGCTGGACTGCTCGCCGCTGGGCACCAGCTCCGGGATGATGCCGAAGCCGCGCACCTTCGCCGCGGTCGACTCGCCGACGCAGGCGATCTTCACGCCGGAGAACGCCCGCGCGTCCAGGCCGAACTCGCGGAACTTCTCCCACACCGCGCGCACCGCGTTGGTGGAGGTGAACACCACCCACTGGTAGCGGCCGTCGACCAGGCCCTTGACCGAGCGCTCCATCTGCGCCGGGCTGCGCGGCGGCTCGACCGAGATGGTCGGCACCTCCACCGGGATCGCGCCGTGCGAGTGCAGCCGGTCGCTCATCGCGCCCGCCTGCTCCTTGGTGCGCGGCACCAGCACGCGCCAGCCGTACAGGGCGCGCGACTCCCACCAGGACAGCTTGGTCCGGCCCGCGACGGCGCTGCCGACGGTGACCACCAGCGGGCCGCCCAGCTCGCCCGCGTCCTGCGCCAGCGAAGCCAGCGTGGTGTCCACGGTGCGCTGGCCGAAGCCGGTGCCGTCGGCGGTCACCGCGACCGGCGTCTGCGGGGCCAGGCCGTGCTCCACCAGCGACGAGGCCGCCTCGGCGAGGTGGCCGCCGGTGGCGTGCAGCACCAGGGTGCCCGGCGCGGCGGCCAGCGCCGCCCAGTCCACCGCGCCGCGCACGTCGGCCTCGGTGTGCACGGCGCCCAGCGCCACGCCCGCGTAGGCGGGCACCGCGGTGCCCGCGGGCACGCCGGGCACCACGTCGAAGGCGATCGTGGTGCGCGAGACCGCGTGGGCCTCCTTGACCACCGAGTCCAGGGTCAGCGGGTCGCCCGCGACCAGCCGGACCACGGCGGCCCCGTTCTTGGCCTCGGCCACCAGGTCCTTCGCCACGTCGGCCGGGTCGCCGACAGCGGGGCGCACCTCGACCCCTTCGGGTACCAGCGCCACCACCTCGGCCGGTACGTCCGGGTCGGTCACCACCAGCTCCGCCTTGGCGAGCAGGTCGCGAGCCCGGACCGTGAGAAGCCCGGTGTCACCGGGGCCGGAGCCCACGAAGGCGACGCGGCCGGGGGTCTTGCGCACGCGGGTCATCAGGGCACTCCCCATCAACTACGCCCCTCCGACCGCGCGGGGGCGAGGCCGGAGAGGTCGAGCAACTCGGCGGCCAGCGCGCGGCCGAGTTCCTCTGCTGCGGTCAAGTCACCGGTGGCGGACGCCCGGAGGAGGTCGCCGTCCTCCGTCGCCATGACCCCGCGCAGGGACAGGCGCAGCACGACCGCGCCGTCGTCGTCGAGGTCTTCCACCACATCGGCCAGTGCGCCGACCGGCGCGCTGCAGCCCGCTTCCAGCGCGGCCAGCATGGCGCGCTCGGCGGCTACCGCGGCCCGACTGGCCGAGTCGTCAAGAACGGACTGCAGCAGGTGCTCGGTGTCGACGTCGTCGACCCGGCACTCCACCGCCAAGGCGCCCTGCGCGGGCGCGGGGAGCATCTGGATCGGGTCCAGGGTCTCGGTGATCTCCTCGGTGCGACCCAGCCGGGCGATGCCCGCGCGGGCCAGCACCACCGCGTCCAGCTCGCCGTCGCGGACCTTGCGGATGCGGGAGTCCACGTTGCCGCGCAGCGGCACCAGCTCGATGCCCAGCCCGAGCGCCGCCAGCTGCGCCACCCGGCGCGGCGCGCCGGTGCCCACCCGCGAGCCCGGCGGCAGCTCGCCCAGGGTCAGCCCGTCGCGGGCGATCAGCGCGTCTCGCGGGTCCTCCCTCGGCGGCACCGCGGCCAGCGACAGCCGCGGGTCCGGGGCGGTGGGCAGGTCCTTGTAGGAGTGAACGGCGACGTCCACCTCGCCGCCTGCCAGCGCGTCGCGCAGGGCGGAGGTGAACACCCCGATCCCGATCTCGGCGATGGGCGCGTGCGAGCGGTCGCCGGGCGTGGCGATCGTGACGATCTCCACTTCGGCGCCCGCCGCGCGCAGCGCGTCGGCCACGTGACCGGTCTGCGTCAGCGCCAGCGCGCTGCCGCGGGTGCCGATCCTGAGGGTGCGGTTCACCGCTTGTCACCTTCGGGTTGAGTCAGAGGGGGAATGCCGGTGGCGGGCGCGCTCACGGCGGTGGGCGCCTGCGGGTCGAGGCCGAACAGCTCGCGCAGCGCCTCGGCGTAGCCCGCGCCGCCCGGCGCGGCGGCCAGCTGCTTGACCCGCACGGTCGGCGTGTGCAGCAGCTTGTCCACCACCCGCCGCACGGTGTTGGCCAGCTCGTCGCGCACCGCGGCGTCCAGCTCGGGCAGCCGCGAGTCCAGCCGCAGCAGCTCGGTGTCCACCACCTCGGCGGCGCGCTTGCGCAGCGCGGTGACGGTCGGGGTGACCTCGGCCGAGCGCTGCCCGGCCAGGTAGCCGCGCACCTCCTCGGCCACGATCTCCGCCGCGCGCGCGGCGTCCTGCCCGGTGGGGGCGTCGGACAGCCTGCGCTGCAGGGTCTCCAGGTCCACCACGCGCACGCCCGCGAGCAGCGCGGCGGCCGGGTCCACGTCCTTGGGCAGGCCCAGGTCGCAGACCACCAGCGGGCGGTCCGGGGCGCGGTCGCCGATCAGCTCCGCGCCGACCACGGTGTCCACCGAGCCGGTGCACGCGAACAGCACGTCCGCGCGCTCGACCTCGTCGGCCAGCACGTCCAGGCCCACCGACCGGGCGGGCACGCCGTCGGCGCGCAGCGCGGCGGCCAGCCGGGCGCCGTTGCTCGCGGTGCGGTTGGCGATCACCACCTCGCCGATGCCCGCGCGGCGCAGGTGCGCCACGGCCAGCCCGCCCATCGAGCCCGCGCCGACGACCAGCGCGCGGCGGCCGGTCAGGCCGCCGAGGGCGCGCTCGGCGTCGGCCAGCGCCTCGGACACCACCGACGCGCCCGCGTGGTCGATGCCGGTGTCGGTGTGCACCCGCTTGCCGACCCGCAGCGCCTGCTGGACCAGCTCGTGCAGGGTGCGGCCGACCACGCCGGCGGCGTCCGCGGCGGCGTAGGCCGACCGCAGCTGGCCGAGGATCTGCGCCTCGCCGACCACCATCGAGTCCAGCCCGCCCGCGACGGAGAACAGGTGCTCGACCGCGGCGGCGGCGTAGTGCACGTACAGGTGCTCGTGCAGCTCGGCGGGCTCCGCGCCCGCCTGGCGCGCGAGCACCTCGACGACTTCGTTGACACCGCCGTGGAAGGTCTCGACGACGGCGTAGACCTCGACCCGGTTGCAGGTCGACAGCAGCACGGCCTCGGAGACGCTCGGGGCGGACAACAGCTGGTCGAGCACCTTGCCGAGGTCGGCCTCGGCGACGGCGGCGCGCTCCAGCACGGGGACCGGTGTGGTGCGGTGGGACAGACCGACGGCGAGCAGGCTCATGCCGGCACCACGCCCCACTCCACTACCCGCACGATCACGGGCGAATCACCACCCCGTCCACGCCGACTCCGTTGACCACTTCCCCGGCGGCCTCGTCAGCCCGTCGCGCGACGTGGAACGACAGGATCTGCATCTCGACCGCCAGGTCGACCTTGCGCACCTCGACGTTGTCCGGGACCTGGAGGACGACGGGTGCGAAGTTCAGGATGCACTGCACTCCGGCGGATACCAAACGGTCGCAGACGGCCTGCGCCGCCTGCGGGGGCGTGGCGATGACGCCGATGGAGACCTCGCGCTCGGCGCAGACGGTCGCGATGTCGTCGATGTGGTTGACGGGTATGCCGCCTACCGGCACTCCGGTGAGGTCGGGGTCGATGTCGAACAGCGCGGCGACCGGGAAACCCCGGCTGGGGAAGCCGCCGTAGTTGGCCAGCGCGTGACCAAGATTACCGATCCCGACCACCGCGACGCTGTGCTTGCGGGTGAGCCCGAGGATGCGCTCGATGTGGCTCACGAGCACCTCGACGTCGTAGCCGACGCCCCTGGTGCCGTACGAGCCGATGTAGGACAGGTCCTTGCGCAGCTTGGCCGAGTTGACCCCGGCGGCGCTGGAGAGCTCCTCGCTGGAGATGGTGGTCACGCCCTGGTCGACCATGCCCGACAGCACGCGCAGGTAGACCGCGAGCCGGGCGACCGCCGCCTCGGGGATGGCGCGGGCGCGCTCCCGGACCTCCGCGTCCGCGGGGTTCCTGGGAGTGGCCACCACCGCGTCACCCTCGCCCCGCTGAGCCGCCACGCTGGTACTCCTCGACGTTCGCCGCACTTGACCGCCGGGTGCCGCCACCAGCGGAGTGATGCGCCCACCGTACCGCTTGTGAACGCTTGCACAAAGTCGGCGGAATTCCACCGGGGCGCTCCAGTGGGACGGAACTCACCTTCGGGTGAATCCCGCCACGCGGCGGGTTCACGCCACCGTGAAGAACACCGAGTGCCACCCGGTCGCCCCGTCCGGCACGGGCGCCAGCCGGGCCTGCGGCTGCGTGCGCCCGGCGCGGTCGGTGGCCCGCACCTCGACGGTGTGGCCGCCCGGCGGCAGGTCCAGCTCGACCCGCCACATCCGCCACGTCGACCCGCTGACCTCGGCGGACAGCTCCGCGACCCGCCACGGGCCACCGTCCGCGCGGACCTCCACCCCGGCCACCCCGTGCGGCTGCGCCCACGCCACCCCGGCCACCACCGGCCTGGCCCCGACGGTCGACCGGTGGCGCGGGCTGTCGATCCGGGACATGGTCTTGACCGGGGCCCGCTCCGCCCAGCCGCGCTCCAGCCAGTAGGCGCGCCGGGCGGCGAACGTGGTCAGCTCCAGGTCCACCACCCACTTGGTGGCCGAGACGTAGCCGTAGAGGCCGGGGACGACCAGACGGGCCGGGAAGCCGTGCTCCACCGGCAGCGGCTCGCCGTTCACGCCCAGCGCGATCAGCGCGCCCCGGTCCGGCTCCAGCACCACGTCCACCGGGGTGCCCGCGGTCCAGCCGTCGGAGCTGGTGGACAGCAGCTGGTCGGCGCCGGGCCGCACACCCGCCTCCAGCAGCACGTCGCGCAGCGGCACGCCGACGAAGTCCGCCGTGGAGACGTAGGGGCCGCCGACCTCGTTGGAGACGCAGGTCATGGTGACGGTGCGCTCGACCAGGTCCCGTTCGCGCAGGTCCCGGTAGCTCAGCCGGAGCTCCCGCTCGACCATGCCGTGCACCCTCAGCGACCAGTCCTCGGCGCGCAGCCGGGGCACGCTCAGCGCGGTGTCGATGCGGTAGAAGTCGGCGTTCGGGGTGATGAACGTCGGGGTGCCGTCGGCGGCGAAGTCCGCGCCCGCCGGGATGGCGGGGGCCGGTCGCGCGGGGGTCAGCTCGCCCACGGCGCGGCGGGACGCCTCCACGTCCACCCGGCCGCCCACGAGTTGGCCCGCCACCCCGGCCGCCGCGGCGGCGCCGGCGGTGATCAGGAACCCGCGCCGGGCGTCGTCGGGCGGCGTGCTGCCGCGCGTGGCCAGGCCGTGCAGCAGGCGGAAGGCGAACACGCCGACCAGCAGGCTCGCGGCCGGTGCCAGGACACCCAGTTGTCCGAGGTCAGGGCGGCTGAGGACGGCAACGACGCCGAGCGCGCCCAGCACCACCGCGACCACCGTGCCCGGCAGGGGGCTGCGGCGCGACAGCAGCCCGGCGGCGGCCGCCGACGCGGCCAGGACCACCGCCATGCCCAGCAGCAGCACCAGCTTGTCGTGGGTGCCGAAGGCGCTGATCGCGAAGTCCTTCACCGCCTGCGGCGTGAGGTCGATCGCGGCGTCGCCCACCGCCAGGTACGGCGAGGCGGACGGGCCGACGAGAGCCGCCACCAGGTGACCGGCCGCGAGGGCGGCGGCCAGGCCGAGCAGTCCGACGAGGGCGGCGGTCCAGCGGTTCATGCCCCTGATTCCACACCCGATCGGGTTCGGCGGACCGAACCGTAA
>NZ_BMRG01000005.1:65363-94322 GCF_014648515.1 Saccharothrix coeruleofusca | reverse complement strand
GCACCCGGTAATCAGGCCAGGGCGGCGCGCAGCCGGTCCTCCTCGACCGACCAGTAGCCGTGCTCCTCGCCGTCCACCAGGATCACCGGCACCCGGTCGCCGTACTCGGCCCGCAGCTCCCGGTCCGAGTCGACGTCCTGGGTCTCCCAGGGCACCCCCAGCTCGCCGCAGATGCGCTCCAGGTCGGCCGCGGCCCGCTCGCACGCGTGGCAGTCGACCCTGGTGATGAGAGTGACGCGGTGACTCACCCCACCACCCTAAACCGCACCGGCAAGTACTACCCGTGGCCCACTTCCGAGCGCATGACTACTACCCGCCCCGACTGGGGTCGGCGGCTGTCACCGGGCGGGTAGTAGTTACCGGCGTCCACAGGGGGGTCGGGTAGTACTTGCAGGCGCGGGGTCAGCGCAGGAGGGCACGGGCCAGCTTGCCGGTCGGCGAGTGCGGCAGGACCTGCGCGAACTCGACCACCGCGGGCACCTTGAACTTCGCCAGCCGCTGGGCGCAGTGCTCCCGCACCCGCTCCTCGGTCAGCTCCGCGCCCTCCTCCAGCACCAGCACGACCTTCACCGCCTCGCCGGTCCGCTCGTCCGGCACGCCCACCGCCGCGACCTCGGCGACCCCGTCCAGCTCCCCCACCACCCGCTCCACCTCGTGCGGGTAGACGTTGAAGCCGTTGACGATGATCAGGTCCCCCGCCCGGTCCACCAGGTGCAGGTCGCCGTCCTCGTCGAGGTAGCCCACGTCACCGGTGCGGAACCAGCCGTCCGCGTCGGGGCCGTGCGCCCCGTCCGGCCAGTAGCCGCTGAACAGGTTGTCGCCCTTGGCCGCCACCAGGCCGGTGCCCGGCTCGTCCTCGTCCACGTCCAGCGGCCTGCCGTCGCTGTCCACCAGGCGCACCCGCACGCCGGGCAGCGGGCGGCCCACCGACCCCGGCTTGGGCAGGCCGCCGACCAGCGTCGAGGTCAGCACCGGACCGGTCTCGGTGAGGCCGTACCCCTCGTACACGGGCAGGCCGACGGCCTGCCGCACGGCGGCCTGCACTGCGGCGGGCAGCGGGGCCGCGCCCGAGGTGAACAGGCGCACCGTGGCCAGGTCCTCGCGCAGCTTCTCGATCGGCCGGGTCAGCAGCGCCCGGTACATCGGCGGCACGCCCGCCAGCGCGGTCACCCGGTGCTCGCGGACGGCGTCCAGCGCCGCGTCCGGGTCGAAGCGCTCCAGCAGCACCGCCGTCGCGCCCGCGCCCGCCACCTGGAACAGGCCCGGCCCCAGCCCGTAGACGTGGAACAGCGGCAGCGCCAGCAGCACCCGGTCGCCCGCCGTGACCGGCGCGGGGCGCAGCGCCGCGCACTGGGCCACGTTGGCCAGCAGGGCCCGGTGCGACAGCATCACCCCGCGCGGGACGCCCGAGGTGCCGGAGGTGTAGCTGAGCACGGCCAGGTCCTCACCCCCGGTGACCGCCTCGAACGGCTCCCCGCCCGCCTCACCGGGAGCCAACGCCGGGGCGGGCAGCGTGTCGACATCCGCACCGCCACCGTCGCCGACGAGCAGCCGCGCGCCGCTGTCGGCCAGCAGCCGCCCCAGTTCCCGCTCGGGCTGACCGGGCCCGGCGGGCACCAGCACGCCGCCCGCGCGCAGCACGCCGAACACGGCCGCGCAGAACTCCGGGCCGGTGGGCAGCCGCACCACGACCCGGTCGCCGGGGCGCAGGCCCGCCGCGGTCAGCCTGCGCGCCTCGGCGTCCGCCGCCGCGTCCAGCTCCGACCAGGTGAAGCTCGTCCGTGTGGCGACGTCCACCAGCGCGACGTGCTGAGGTCCCCGGTGCGCGGAGGCGCGCACCAGGTCGGCGACGTTGCGTGCGGGAGAGGGCAAGGCGACCTCCTGGCTGACCCGGCGTACTCCCGCGCAGTCTGTCACGCGCGGACGGCGTCGGGCAGTGCGTCCGAAAGCCCGGTCGGCAGGCGGCCGGATGCCGCTACCTACTACGGAGTAACAACACGTATGCTGCCTGGACGTCGACTCTGTGGAGGTGCCGCAGGCCGATGACCGACAGGGCACGAGAGAGCACCACCCGACCCCGTCGGGGCCTCCGCGGGGTGTGGAGCACCGGAGGGCGTTCGAGCACGATCGGCAACGTGGGCAACGACGCGGCGGACGAGCCGTGGGACCTGGTCCGTGCCGCCCAGGAGGGCGACACGGACGCGTTCGGCGCGCTGTACGACAAGTACGTCGACGTCGTCTACCGGTACGTGCTGTTCCGCGTGGGCGACCGCACCCTGGCCGAGGACGTCACCAGCGAGACCTTCCTCCGCGCGCTGCGCGGCATCGGCTCCATCAGCTACCAGGGCCGCGACGTGGGCGCGTGGTTCGTCACCATCGCCCGCAACATCGTCCTGGACCACGTGAAGTCCAGCCGCTACCGGCTGGAGGTCACCACCGCCGAACCGGCCGACAACCGCGAGGTCACCAGCGGGCCGGAGCAGGAGGTGCTGACCCACGCCACCAACGAGGAACTGCTGCGCTGCGTCCGCCAACTGGGCGATGACCAGCGCGAGTGCATCACGCTGCGCTTCATCCAGGGCTTGTCCGTGGCGGAGACCGCCGCGAAGATGGGGCGCAACGAGGGCGCGATCAAGGCCCTGCAGCACAGGGCGGTGCGCCGGTTGGCCCAACTGCTGCCGCCCTGGCTGCGGTGACCGCCGTCGCACCGCCCACCCGCGTAACCCGGAGCGCACCGGTTCGTTGCTCCGGGTGAGGTCCGTTTCGAGACGGTGCGGAAATGGTGGGCAGAGGGATCACGCCACTAGGGCGCCACAGGCAGCGCGAGCAGTTCGCCCGCGCCGTGGACGCGCTGCCCGCGAACGACCCGGACCCCCGCTTCGCCGACGAGCTGGCCGTCGTGGCGCTGCTGCGGGAAGCCGCCCGCACCAGCGGCCCGGACGACGCCACCAGGGCGCGGATGCGCGAGCGCGTGCTCGGCGCGCGGGCCGCCCCGGTCGGCGAGCCCGACTCGCGCCGCGGCGGGGCGCGCGGCCGGTTGGTGGTGGCGCTGGCCGCCGCGCTGTGCCTGGTGTTCTCCCTCGCGGGCATGAGCCTGCTGCTGAGCAGGGACGCGCTGCCCGGCGACGCGCTGTACGGCGTCAAGCGCACCGCCGAGGACGCCAGCCTCGGCCTCACCTTCGGCGAGGAGTCCAAGGGCTTCAAGCGGCTGGAGTTCGCCGCGGCCCGGCTCACCGAGCTGGAGACGCTGGCGCACCGCCACCGGGGTTCCGACGGCGGCCCCGTCAGCGGCTACCTGACCGCGCTGGCCGACCACGACGCCGACGCCGCGGCGGGCTCGCGCGCCCTGACCGCGTTCGGCGTGAACTCCGACCAGCGCGCGCTGACGTCGCTGGCGGACTGGGCGGGCGCGCAGCGCGCCCGGCTCACCGACCTGCGCGACGACCTGCCCGCCCAGGCCGCCGAGCGCGCCGGGGGTTCGCTGGAGCTGCTCGACCGGATCGAGCGGCGCGCCACCGACCTGCGGGCCCGCTCGGGCTGCACCGCGATCACCTCCGGGCAGTCCGACGACATCGGCCCCCTGCCCGCCACCGGCGAGTGCACCTCGCCGCAGCCCGGCCCGACCGGCTCGGTGACCGAGCTGACCACGACCGCGCCGACCACCCAGCAGCCCCCGCCCGCCACGACCGCGGCGCCCCAGCCCACCCCGAACCCCGCCCCGGTTCCCACCCAGCCGCAGCCCACCCAGCCGCAGCCCGCGCCCACCGGCACCGCGCCGGGCCTGCCGACGCTGCCGCTGCCCCTGCCCCCGATCACCTCGCTGCTGCCGCAACCGAGCACGCAGCAACCGCAGCTGCCGCTCCCGCTGCCCCTGCCCGGACTGCCCGGCCTCCGGCTCGGCGGCTGATCGCTACCCTGGTCCCATCGGACTGGCGGGAGGCGCTGGCGTGGCGGCAAGGCGTGTGGTGGAGAGCTCGGCCGAGCGGGAACGGCTCGCCGAACTGGCAGGTGAGGCCTCGGCCCGCGCCGCGTTGGCCACGTCCCCGCTGTCGGTGCCGTCCGACCTCACCGCGGCCGCGTTCTTCGACGTGGACAACACCATGATGATGGGCGCGTCGATCTTCCACTTCGCCCGCGGCCTGGCCGCGCGCAAGTACTTCCGCAACTCCGACCTGGCGGGCTTCGCCTGGCAGCAGATCAAGTTCCGGGTCGGCGGCCGGGAGGACCCGCAGAGCGTCAAGGCCAGCCGCGAGCAGGCGCTGTCGTTCGTGGCGGGCCGCAGCGTGGCCGAGCTGATCAACCTCGGCGAGGAGATCTACGACGAGCTGATGGCGGACAAGATCTGGGCGGGCACCCAGGCGCTGGCCCAGATGCACCTCGACGCCGGGCAGCGGGTGTGGCTGGTCACCGCCACCCCGGTGGAGCTGGCCTCGATCATCGCCCGGCGGCTCGGCCTGACCGGCGCGCTGGGCACCGTGTCGGAGAGCGAGAACGGCATCTACACCGGCAGGCTGGTCGGCGACCTGCTGCACGGCAGGGCCAAGGCGCACGCGGTCCGCGCGCTGGCCGCCAAGGAGGGCCTGGACCTGCGGCGCTGCACCGCCTACTCGGACTCGGTCAACGACGTGCCGATGCTGTCGGTGGTCGGCACGGCGGTCGCGGTCAACCCGGACTCCGGCCTGCGCGAGACCGCCCGCAAGCGCGGCTGGGAGATCCGCGACTTCCGCACCGGCCGCAAGGCCGCCCGCATCGGCGTGCCCTCGGTGCTGGGCGCGGGCGCCCTGGCGGGCGCGGTGGCCCTCGGCCTCTCCTGGCGCAAGCGCTGGCTCGGCTGACCCTCTCTTCCGCGAGTCGAACGCTCAGCACCCCCGAGTTCAACGCTCAGAACAGCCACGCCCGCCCCCAGCGTCGCCCACTCATGGGCGTGTTGGGCGTGTCGCGCGTTCCGACACCACGAACCGAGCGTTCACGCACCCCGACCTGCACTTTCGCGCCTTGGCCCGCGCTCTCACCCACCTCGGGCGGTACTTACCGGCCCTCACAACCCCGCCGGGTAGTACTTGCCCACGCACCAGAGACGGGGCGCGCGCGAGCGCCGTCCTTGGCGACCTGCCGCGCGGCGAGCGCACGCTCTTCCACCCTCAACGACGAACTCAGGGGTCCTGAGCGTTCGACTCGCGGAGGAGGGGTGGGGGTCAGCCGAGGAAGACGTTGCGGCGTTGGATGAGCAGGCGGTAGAGGGTCTGCTGGATGGTCTCGCGCACCTGGTCGGTCAGGTTGAACACCAGCATGGGGTCGTCGGCGGCGTGCTCGCCGTAGCCGTCGGTGGTGATCGGCTCGCCGAACTCGATGTACCACTTCGACGGCAGCGGGATGGCCCCCAGCGGCCCCAGCCACGGGAACAGCGGCGTGATCGGGAAGTAGGGGAAGCCGAACAGCCTGGCCAGCGCCTTGAGGTCACCGATCTTGGGGTAGATCTCCTCCGCGCCCACGATCGAGCAGGGGATGATCGGAACGCCGGTGTTCAGCGCGGCGGAGACGAACCCGCCCCGGCCGAACCGCTGGAGCTTGTAGCGGTCCTTGAACGGCTTGCCGATGCCCTTGAACCCCTCCGGCCACACGCCGACCAGCTCGCCGGAGCGCAGCAGCCGCTCGGCGTCGGGGTTGCACGCCAGGGTCTGCCCGGACTTGCGGGCCAGCGCGCCCAGCACGGGGGTGCGGAACACCAGGTCCGCGCCCAGCATCCGCAGGTGCCGGTGCGCCGGGTGCTCGGCGCGCACCGCGTAGGCGGTCATCACCGAGTCCAGCGGCAGCGTGCCGGAGTGGTTGGCCACGATCAGCGCGCCGCCCTCGGCGGGCACGTGGTGCAGGCCGATGGTCTCCACCCGGAACCACTTCTCGTACAGCGGGCGCAGCGGCGGCATGATCACGTGGTCGGTCAGGTCCGGGTCGAAGCCGAACTCGTCGACCTGGTAGTCGCCCTCGATGCGCCTGCGCACGAACGCCAGCAGGTCGGCCAGCCTGCGCTCCCACTCGGCGGCGGGTGCCCCGGACTCGGACTCGGGCTCGGGGTCCGGAACGGCCCGCGGCCGGGGGCGCGACCGCTCCCCGTCCGGGCCGTGCAGCGGGATGACCCGCGCTTCCGCCACGTGCGCCTCCTCGGGGATCAGCGGAGCCGGGCGGCCAGGTCGAGCACGCCGCGCTCGACCGAGGTCACCAGCTCGGGGTCGATGACCGGGCGCATCCCGCGCCCGCTCACGTAGTCGTCGAACGCCTGCTGGGTGGTCCACCGGGGGGTGAAGCCGAAGTCGCGCTTGAGCCTGGTCGTGTCGACCACCCGGCCCCAGTTGAGGAACCGCATCTGGTCGGGCGAGAAGTCCACCAGGCGGGCGCTGCGGAACAGCCTGCCCACTCCCGGCACCGCGCCGCTGGGCACCGGCAGCGGCAGCTTGCCCGCGCGGCGGATGGCCTGGGACAGCAGCAGCACGCCGTCCGCGCCCACGTTGAACACGCCGGGCAGGTCGTGCATGGTGGCCCGCTCCAGCACGGCCAGCGCGTCCTCGGAGTGCAGCAGCTGCACGCGGGCGTCGTAGCCGAGCACGGTCGGCACGACCGGCAGGGCGAAGTACCTGGTCAGCACGCTGTCGATGCGCGGGCCGATGAAGTTGGTGAACCGCAGCGTGGTGACCGACACGTCCGGGCGGCGGCGGCAGAAGCCGCGCAGGTAGCCCTCGACCTCCACGGCGTCCTTGGCGTAGCCGCTGGAGGGCAGGTCCTTGGGGCCCATCTCCTCGGTGAACACCGCCGGGTCGCGGGAGCTGGAGCCGTACACCGCGCTGGTGGACTTGACCACCAGCTTGCGCACGTGCGGCGACTTCTGGCACGCGGCCAGCAGCTGCATCGTGCCGATGACGTTCATCTCCTTCATCGCCGTGCGGCCGGACGGGCCCGCCGGGTTGGCCGACACCGAGGCGTGCACGACCGTGTCGACGCCCGCGGTGGCGATGACCTTGGCGATGAGGGGGTTGCGGATGTCGGCGCGCACGAACTCGGCCCGGCCCATCCTGCGCCGCAGGTCGCGCGACGGCGGTTCGGTGTCCACCCCGAGCACGCGCTCGACGTCGGGGTTGGCGGCGAACCGCGCGGCGAGGTGGCCGCCGAGGTAGCGGCTGCAACCGGTGACGAGGACGACCTTCGGCGCCATGCGACTCCCTGCGGGTGCTGCGACGGTTGGATGCTACCCAGCGCACCGGGTGCGCGATCGCCGGGGAACGCGGCTCCGACGCAGGTCACAGGCGTTCCACCGGGGAATCACCCGGATGGCGGGGTGAAGCAGAGCACCGCCGGTCCCGCACGGGACCGGCGGTGCGCGCCGTCAGAACCCCGCAGGGGCTACTTGCCGCGCTTGCGACGCTGGACGCGGGTCTTGCGCAGCAGCTTGCGGTGCTTCTTCTTCGACATGCGCTTGCGGCGCTTCTTGATGACCGAGCCCATGCGGGTTCCTTAGCTACTAGACAGTGGGTGCTGCTCCATGCGCCGGCGGCACACCCGTCACGAGGGCACGCCAACCCCAGGCACGAACGGCCTATGAGTTTACCCGGCTGGTCGGACCCGCCCTCACCCGGCGTCGAAGTAGGCGTTGTTCAGGTACTCCTGCACCGCCCGCTCGGGCACCCGGAACGACTTGCCCACCCGCACCGCGGCGAGCGCCTTGGAGTGCACCAGCCGGTACACCGTCATCTTCGACACGCGCATGATCAGCGCCACTTCGGCCACCGTCAGGAACTTCACCTGTGCCGGTCCGGCGCGTTCGTTCTCCTCCGCAGGCATGAGCCACCGCGTCCTTCGACACGCGTCGTGCCGTCGGCTTCCCCACCGACGGTTCGACACGCACGTGCTGCTCCGAGGGTAACGGGACCAGTGGGACTCCTGCGACGGCCAACAGCGGGATCAGTGGTCCTCATGGGCGCGTCCGAGTTCCACCGAACGGTCGCGCGCGGCCTCGATCGCGGCGAGCATCGCGGCGCGCACGCCGTGCTTCTCCAGCTCCCGGATGGCCATGATGGTGGTGCCGCCGGGCGAGGTGACCGCCTCGCGCAGGATCACCGGGTGCTGGCCGCCCTCGGCGAGCATGGCCGCCGCGCCCACCGCGGACTGGATGATCAGCTGCCCGGCCAGGTCGCGCGGGATGCCCAGCAGGATGCCCGCGTCGATCATCGCCTCGACCAGGTAGAAGAAGTAGGCGGGGCCGGAGCCGGACAGCGCGGTCACCGCGTCCTGCTGCGACTCGGGCACGCGCGCCACCTTGCCGACCGGCGACAGCAGCTCCTCCACCAGGTCCAGGTGCTCGGGGCCCGCGTGGCTGCCCGCGGACACCGCGCTCATGGCCTGGCCGACCAGCATGGGCGTGTTCGGCATGACCCGCACCACCGGGGTGCCCTCGGGCAGCCGCTTCTCGAACAGCGACGTGGGCAGCCCGGCGCACAGCGACACCACCAGGGTGCTCGGCTCGACCACCGGCGCCAGCTCGTCCAGCAGCGGCTCGATGTCCTGCGGCTTGACCGCGACCACCAGCACGTCGGCGCACGCGGCGGCGTCGGGGACGCTCAGCCCCCGCACGCCGTACCGCTCGCTCAGCGCGGCGGCGCGGTCCGGGTGCTTCTCGGTGAACACCAGCTCGGCCGCCGGGCGGCCCCCTTGGAGGAGGCCGGACAGCAGCGCCTCACCGATCCTGCCAGCCCCCAGCACGGCGATGGTCGTCATGCGGCCAAGCCTGCCACGGGCCCGCAACCGGGAATCACCCGCGGGCGGCCGGGGTGAGGGCGAGCTGGCGGGCCTGGCAGACCAGCCTGCCCGCGGCGTCGATGACGGTGGCGTCCTCGTCGAACCACTGCCCGTGCACCGCGCTGGCCGAGACCCGCATCCGCAGCCAGCCCGGCGCCGGGTCGGCCCGCAGCAGCGCGGTCAGCTGCACCGTCGGCGACCACCCGAACCGGCCCAGGTTCATCGTCACCGGCATGGAGAGGTCCCCGGCCAGCAGCGCGAAGTACGGGTCCGGCCGCTCGCCGATCGGGCGGGCCCACAGCCGCAGCTCCAGCGGGTCGCCGACCCGGCCGGTGAGGAACCCGGCGCCGCGCGGGTCCAGCCGGACGTCGCACACCGCGCCCAGCTTGTAGACCCCGTCCGAGTGCAGCGAGGCCAGGTCGACCGCGTCGGCGGGCGGCGCGGCCTGGACGTCGGGCAGGTCCGCGTAGTGCGGCTCCTGGGACGGCATCCGGCCCACGGTCACCGAGGCTTCGACGCAGCAGCGCCCGCGCTGCTCCAGCGAGGCGGCCACCACGGTGGCCGTGCGGCCGGTCTTGCGCACCTCGGTGCGCAGCAGCACCGGCCCCACCTCCGGGGCGCGCAGGAACTGGGCGCTGACCGCCAGCGGGGCCAGGCCCTCGGTGCCGGGCATGGCCCGAGCGGCGCCGTCCACGGCGGCCCTGGCCAGGATCACCAGCAGGAAGCCGCCGTGCGGCTTGGGGCCGACGGTCCACTCGGCGGGCAGGGTGGCGGTGTAGGTGCCATCACCGAGCGGGCGCACGGCACTGGCGAGGGAGAACGACACAGGGCTCCTCAGGAACGGCGGACCGGCGGACGCGGGGAGGACGCGACGTCGGCTGGGCGCTCGGGGGCGCGCACCGGTCCGCCGACGATCCCCACCCGGCGCGTCGCGTCGGTGCCCGCAGCGGCGAGGACCGGCGTCCGCAACGGGTTCACGGGAACGACCCTACCCGCGCCTACGCGGGCCCCGGCCGCGCGGAGTCCTTGAGCGCGTTGAGGAAGGCGGGCGAACCGTCTCCGACTCATTGCCGTCCCAGAGGGGTCCGGTGGTGTCGCGCGGGACACCGGGACTTCAGGCGCGCAGGTGCGACCGGGCGAAGCGCAGCGACTCGGCGAGCATCTCGGCGCGGGCGGCGGCCGTTCGGGCCTTGCGGGTGTTGACCTCCAGCACCACCTGCCCCCGGAACCCGCCGCGCGCCAGGCTCTCGCACAGCCGGGCGCACGGCTGGCCGCCGCGACCGGGCACCAGGTGCTCGTCCTTGGGGGCGCCGCTGCCGTCGGCCAGGTGCACGTGGGTCAGGCCGTCGCCCATCCGCTTGGCCAGCTCCAGCGCGTCCATCGACGCGGCGGCGGTGTGCGACAGGTCCAGCGTGTAGTGCCGGTGCCCGACGTCGGTGGGGTCGATCGACGGGCGGAAGGCGGTGACCTGCACCGATCGGCCACGGCCCAGCTCGCGGCGGACCGGGAACATGTTCTCCACGGCGATGGCGATGCCGCTGTCGTCCTCCAGCCGCGCCACCAGCTCGGCGAAGCCCTCGGCGTAGCGGCGCTGCCACAGGAACGGCGGGTGCAGCACCACGGTCCGCGCGCCCAGGTCGGCCGCCGCGCGCACGCTGCGGCGCAGCCGCTCGGCCGGGTCGGGCGACCAGACCCGCTGGCTGATCAGCAGGCACGGGGCGTGCACGGCGAGCACCGGCACGCCGGTGCGCTCGGCCAGCCTGCCCAGGGCGCGCACGTCCTGGCTGACCGGGTCGGCCCACACCATGACCTCGACGCCGTCGTAGCCCAGCTCCCCGGCGACCTCGAACGCCGCGCCCGCGGGCTGCGGCCACACCGCGGCGGTGGACAGGCCGACCGGGATGGCCGGGGTCAAGACTTCACCAGCAGCATCGCCGCTGGTGACACGGTGACGATCAGGCCGACGAGCACGGCGAGCACGGTGGTCTGCAGGTCGTCCGCGCGGCGGATGCGGCGCACCAGCATGACCAGGCCCACGGTCACCGCCAGCGCCACCACCAGCGCGGCGGGCGCGAGGGTGCGCCACAGGAAGCTGAAGCCCAGCCACAGCGCGGCGCCGCCGACGACGCCGACGGCGAGCTGGCCGATCATGATCAGCCACTCGCGGCCGGGCGAGCGCTCGGCGGGTTCGTCCTCGTCGTCCTGGCCGATGTCGGCCAGGCCGGCGGGCTCCTCGTCGTCCTCCAGGCGGCGCGGCGGCGGGTAGTCCTCCTCCTCGTCCTCCTCGTCGAGGTCGACGTAGGGGTGGAACTGGGTGCTCTCCCCGGCGGGCCGCTCCTCCTCCGGCTCCTCGTCCTCGCCGAACCAGTCCTCCGGGGTCTGGTCGGGCAGCGGCGCGGGCAGCGCGGGCGGGGCGGGCGGCACGATCAGCACCGACTCGGTCGGCAGCGCTTCCAGCGGCACGTTCGGGGTGAGCTGGTCGCTGATCCTCGGCAGCACCTCGGTGACCGGCTCGCGGGTGGGCGGCGGGACGGCCGGGCGCACCACGCGGGTGGCCTGGGCGGCGTCCGGGTTGAGCCTGCTCGGGTCGATGCCCACGCGGGTGGGCTCGGTCAGCGGCGAGCGCGGCGGCTCGGGCACCGGGTGCTCGCCGGAGGGCCGGTCCACCACCGGGCGGACCTGCGGCCGGGACGGCTCGCCCGCGCGGTCGTCGGTGATCGGCGGGACCACGCGGGTCTCCTCGGCCGGGTCCACCGCGGGCGCGTAGGTCGTCCGCTCGGCCTCGGCGGCGCGCGACGGGCGCGTCGGCAGCGGCGGCGCGGGCGGGGTCGCCGGGGGCGGGGCCACCGGGGGCGGCGCGTAGGCGGTGCGCTCGGCCTCGACCTCCGCCGCCGCGCGCTTGGCCGCGCGCGCGGAGCGGGACGGCAGCGGCGGGGACGCCGAGGGGGGCGTCACCGGAGGTGCCGCAGGAGGTGCCGCGGGGGGCGCCGCAGGAGGCGCGGGGGGAGGCCCGGAGGGCTCCGCGGGAGGGGGTTCGTCGCGGACCGGCAGCAGCCTGCCGCTGTCCGAGTTGACCCGGTCGATGATCGCCTGCGGAGCGGTCTCCGAGACGTCCTCCGCGCGCCGGCGACGCCGACGCGGCGCCACCTCACCGGAACCCCCGCCATATTGGGCGAGCAACTCCGCGACGGTGCGCTGGGTCTGCTCCGACTCGCTTTCTCGACTCATCAACTCCACCGTGCCCCGTGGCGGCCAGTCCGTCCAGTGTCACCCGACCGCTCGGAGGCAGTGTTAGGGGTGCTGTGATCCGGGCCATCAGTGTGGTCCAGACGACGCAGGATGACACCTTCCCGGAGGGCCCAAGGGCAAATCTCCAGCTCACCGAGTGACAGGGCTCGCATCGTGGCCTCCGCCACCAGGGCGCCCGCCACGAGCTGGGGCGCCCTGGCCGGGCTGACCCCCTCCAGCTCGGCCAGGTCGGCGGAGGGCATCCGCGAGATGAACGCGATCAGCTGGCGCAGCCCCGCGGCGGTGAGCACCCGGCGGGCGCGCGGCCCGGCCGAGGACGGCGCGGCGCCGGTGAGGCGGGCCAGCGTGCGGAAGGTCTTCGAGGTCCCCACCACCCGGTCCGGGGTGCCGTCGCGGCGGAACCGCTGGGCCACCGGGGCGAGCTGCTCGTCCAGCCACTCGGCGGTGGCGCGCACCTCGGCGCGGCCGGGCGGGTCCGCGCGGAACCGGGTGCGGGTCACCCGGCCCGCGCCCAGCGGCACCGACGCGGCCAGCTCGGGCACCTCGTCCACGCCCGTGGCCAGCTCCAGCGACCCGCCGCCGATGTCCAGGCACAGCAGCCTGCCCGCCGACCAGCCGTACCAGCGGCGGGCGGCCAGGAACGTGTAGCGGGCCTCGTCCTCGCCGCTGAGCACCCGCAGGTCCACGCCGGTCTCGGCGCGCACCCGCCCCAGCACCTCGGCGGAGTTGGCCGCCTCGCGCACCGCCGAGGTGGCGAAGGCCATGAGCTCCTCGCACTCCAGCTCCACCGACGCGGCCTTGGCCGCGGCGACCGCGCGGACCAGCTGGTCCGCGCCCGCGCGGCTCAGCCGCCCCTGCCCGTCCAGCTGCTCGGCCAGCCGCAGCACGGTCTTGTCCGAGCTGGCGGGCGTGGGGTGGGCACCCCGATGGGCGTCCACCACCAGTAGGTGGACGGTGTTGGACCCGACATCAAGCACCCCTAGGCGCACGCGGTGCACCGTACCCGGTCGGGGGGATCACGACTCGAACTTGTATCCCAGACCGCGCACGGTGACCAGGTGGCGGGGCGCCGAGGGGTCCGGCTCGATCTTCGAGCGCAGCCGCTTGACGTGCACGTCCAGGGTCTTGGTGTCGCCGACGTAGTCCGCGCCCCACACCCGGTCGATGAGCTGGCCTCGGGTGAGCACCCGGCCCACGTTGCGCAGCAGGTACTCCAGCAGGTCGAACTCCTTCAGCGGCAGGCTGACCTCGGCGCCGTCGACGGTGACCACGTGCCGCTCGACGTCCAGCCGCACCGGGCCCGCCTCCAGGACCTGCGGCAGCAGCTCCTCGGACTCGCCGCCGCGGCGCAGCACCGCGCGGATGCGGGCGATCAGCTCGCGCGCCGAGTAGGGCTTGGTGACGTAGTCGTCCGCGCCCAGCTCCAGGCCGACCACCTTGTCGATCTCGCTGTCCCGCGCCGTGACCATGATCACGGGCACGGCCGAGCGCTGGCGCAGCTGCCTGCACACGTCGGTGCCGCTCATGCCGGGCAGCATCAGGTCGAGCAGCACGATGTCGGCGCCGTTGCGGTCGAACTCCTCCAGCGCCTCCTGCCCGGTGGCCGCCAGCGCGGCGGTGAAGCCCTCCTTGCGCAGCAGGAAGGCCAGCGGATCGGCGAACGACTCCTCGTCCTCCACGATCAGCACCCTGGTCACAGCTCTCCTCCGAGGGGGGTCGCCGCCAGCTCCTGCTGGGCGGGGTCGGGAGTCGGCGCGTCCCGGTCCGGGTGCGCCGGGATGCGCAGCGTGAAGGTCGAGCCGGTGCCCGGCAGGCTCCACAGCTTGACCTCGCCGCCGTGGTTGGCGGCCACGTGCTTGACGATGGCCAGGCCGAGGCCGGTGCCCCCGGTGGCCCGCGAGCGGGCCTTGTCGACCCGGTAGAAGCGCTCGAACACCCGCGTCTGCTGGTCCTCGGCGATGCCGATGCCGCGGTCGGTGACCGCGATCTCCACGAACCCGTCGACCAGCTTGCGGCTGACCGTGACCGGGCTGCCCGGCGGCGAGTAGGCCACCGCGTTGTCCAGCAGGTTGCTCAGCGCGGTGACCAGCAGCGTCCGGTCGCCCTCCACCCGCAGACCGCTGGGCTCGTCGGTGGTGACCTCGATGTCGGCGCTCTCGGCGGCCAGCTTGGAGCGGCCCAGCGCCTCGGTGACCACCACGTCCACGTCCACGGTGTCGAGCACGGGCAGCTTCTCCGCGCCCTGCAGGCGGGACAGCGCGATCAGCTCGGTGACCAGGGTGCCCAGCCGGGTGGCCTCCTGCATGATCTTGGCGCTGAACCGGCGGACCTCCTCCTGGTCGTCGGCGGCGTCCAGCACCGCCTCGGCCAGCAGCGCCAGCGCGCCCACCGGGGTCTTGAGCTCGTGGCTGACGTTGGCCACGAAGTCGCGCCGGGTGGCCTCCAGGCGGACCGCCTCGGACTCGTCCGAGGCGGCCACCACCACGAAGTTCTCCACCAGCACCCGGACCTCGGCGTGCACCGCCTCCGGCTGGCGGCCCTTGACCTCCAGCGGCGACAGGTCCACCTGGACCAGGCCGCCGTCGCGCCGGGCCAGCTCGGCGGCCCGGCGGGCCCGGTCGTCGACCCGGTTGTTGCGCACCACGCCGAGCTCCTCGGCGCGCGGGTTGTGCAGCACGACGTCGCCGAAGCCGTTGAGCACCGCGATCCCGTCGTGGGAGGACTGCACCACCATGCCCATCAGGTCGGCCACGGTCAGCCCGGCGGGCCGGTCCGCGCGGCGGCGCGCGGTCGTCCGGCCCGCGAAGAACGCCCCGGCGCCGATCAGCAGGACGCCGATCGACGCGACGAGGTAACCCCATGCGGTCACGGGCGCATCGTAAGCAGCTCAGACCCGGTGGGGCCTAGCCCGCTCGCGTGGTTCGTGATGCCTACGACACCACAACGGGCACATGTTCTCCCGCCGGACGACCGCCGTTCACCCACTCGTGTCCAATTGAGTCAGGTCCTGATCGGACAGCCGCAATTCGCGGGCCAACAGGTTCTCCTCCAGGTGACGGACCGACGACGTGCCGGGGATGAGCAGCACGTTGGGTGACCGCTGGAGCAGCCACGCGAGGGCGACCTGCCGCTCGGTGGCGCCGTGCCGCGCGGCCACCTCCGCCAGTGCCGCGTGCTGGAGCGGGCCGAAGCCGCCCAGCGGGAAGAACGGCACGTAGGCGATCCCCTCCTCGGCGGTGTGGTCCACCAGCTCGGAGTCCCGCCGGTCGGCGATGTTGAACATGTTCTGCACGCAGACCACCGGCGCGATCGCCCTGGCCTGGTCCAGCTGCGCGCGGGTGGCGTTGCTCAGGCCCAGGTGCTCGACCAGGCCCTGCTCGCGCAGTTCCGCCAGCGCGGTGAACTCGCGCTCGATGTCGCGCTCCCTCGGCCCCTCGGCCGGGTCCAGGCGCAGGTTGACCACCTGGAGGCGGTCCAGGCCCAGGTTGCGCAGGTTGTCGTGGACGGCGTCGCGCAGCTGCCTCGGCTCGTGCGCGGGCACCCACGCCTTGTCCGGGGTCCGCCGGAAGCCGATCTTGGTGACGATCACCAGGTTCTCGGGGTAGGGGTGCAGCGCCTCCTTGATGAGCTGGTTGACCACGTGCGGGCCGTAGAAGTCGCTGGTGTCGAGGTGGTCCACGCCCAGCTCGACGGCCCGCCGCAGGACCGCCTTGGCGTTGTCCGGGTCGGCGGGCGGGCCGTAGACGCCGGGACCGGCCAGCTGCATCGCGCCGTAGCCGACGCGGTTCAGGTTCAGCATGGCGTCGACGATCGCGCCCCGGCGGTCGGCGGCGCTCGGATTGGCAGTTAGCTGCCATGCTCGACGGCATGGACACCGTGACCGTCGTGCGCGGCGAGGCGGAGCTGTTCGAGCGCACCGCGCACCTGTTCGCGTCCACCACCGACCTGGCGTGCGCCGCCAACGCGCTGAGCGCGTGGGTGCACGCCAACCCCCACGCCCGCGCCCTGGGGCGCAGGCCGGGGGTGCGGATGCGCAAGCTGTTCCGGCTGAGCGCCCTGCTCGACCCGCACTGGGGCGAGCACGCGCGGCTGGTCGCCTCGCACGGCGCGCACGTGCGGATCAGCGCGCACGAGGTGAACGAGACGATCGTGTTCGACGGGCGGGTGGCGATCCTGGCGGGCGACCAGTCGCACGGGCCGCGCGGCTACAGCGTGATCACCCAGCCCGAGGTGGTGCACGGCATCAGCTCGCTGTTCGAGGCCGCGTGGCGGGCGGGCACGGAACTGGCCGTGCACGAGGCGGGGATGGACGAGCTGCGGCCGTTCGTGCCGGTGGTCCTCGACGCGCTCAACCGGGGCTGGACCGACGAGACGGCGGCCCGGCGGCTGGACATGTCGCTGCGCACCTACCGCCGCCGCGTGGCGGAGCTGATGACCGCGCTGGGCGCGTCCTCCCGCTTCCAGGCGGGCGCCCGCGCCCGCGACCTCGGCCTGATCTGACGCCTGCAAGTACTACCCGTGCCACCCGCGCGAGCATTCAACTACTACCCGAGCCGGGGCGGCCGGGTAGTAGTTACCGGCCACCCCGGACGGGTCGGGTAGTACTTGCAGACGTGGTCAGCGGCCCTGGTTGGCGACGGCCTTGATGGCGTCCGCGGCGGCATCCGGGTCCAGGTAGGTGCCACCCGCCGTGACCGGCTTCAGCGACTCGTCCAGGTCGTAGCGCAGCGGGATGCCGGTCGGGATGTTCAGCCCCGCGATGGCCTCGTCCGAGATCCCGTCCAGGTGCTTGACCAGCGCGCGCAGCGAGTTGCCGTGCGCGGCCACCAGCACCGTCCGACCGGCCCGCAGGTCCGGGACGATCGACGACTCCCAGTACGGGACCATCCGCTTCACCACGTCCAGCAGGCACTCGGTCAGCGGCATCTGCGCACCCAGGTCCGCGTAGCGCGCGTCGGCGTCCTGGCTGTACTCGCTGCCCGGCTCGATGGGCGGCGGCGGGGTGTCGTAGGAGCGGCGCCAGAGCATGAACTGCTCCTCGCCGAACTGCTCCAGCGTCTGCTTCTTGTTCTTGCCCTGCAACGCGCCGTAGTGCCGCTCGTTGAGCCGCCAGTCGCGGCGCACCGGGATCCAGTGCCGGTCGGCGGCGTCCAGGGCCAGGTTCGCCGTCGAGATCGCGCGGCGCAGCAGCGAGGTGTGCACCACGTCGGGCAGCAGGCCCGCCTCGCGCAGCAGCACACCGCCGCGCTGGGCCTCCCGCACGCCCTTCTCCGACAGGGGGACGTCCACCCAACCGGTGAACAGGTTCTCCGCGTTCCACACGCTCTCGCCGTGGCGGAGCAGCACCAGGGTTCCGACAGCCATGCGGTCAGCCTGCCAGATGACGCCGGATCGCTCGCGACGCCGGGGCTGAATCGGTGTAGAACCGCACCGGACCCGCTGCTCGCGAAGGAGGACTCCGTGGCCGTCACCTGGGACTTGGCCGTCGACTGCGCCCACCCCGCCGAACTGGCGGCGTTCTGGGCGCGGGCGCTGGGCTACGTCGAGCAGCCGCCGCCCGGCGGCGCGGCCAGTTGGGCGGAGTGGTTCACCGCCCGCGGCGTGCCCGAGTCCAAGTGGGGCGACGTCGCGTTCCTGACCGACCCGGACGGGCGCGGGCCGCGCATCTCGTTCATGCGGGTGCCGGAGGCCAAGGTGGTGAAGAACCGGCTGCACCTGGACGTCCAGGTCGGCGGCGGCCGGGAGACGCCGTGGGAGGTGCGCTGGCCGCGCGTCCTCGAAGCCGTCGAACGCCTCGTCGCGGCGGGTGGCGCGGTCATCCGCCAGTACGACATGGGCGGCAAGCCCGACCGCGTGCTGATGGCCGATCCGGAGGGCAACGAGTTCTGCGTGATCTGACCGCTCACCGCCGCTCTTCGTCGGGGTGCGCCATGGCCCGCTCCACGGCCGCCTGGTCGCGTGCGACGGCGGCCGCGGTCCGGTCGTCCTCGGCGGCGTGCCGGTCGCGTTCGGCGGCCTCCCGGTCGTGGGCCGCCGAACGCCGGTCGCGCATCGCGGTGTTCCAGCCCGCGGAGACGGAGGCCAGGTAGTCCCGCATCGCCTCCCGGTCGGCCGCGTCCGCCTCCTGGTCGGGCCGCCCACGGGCGTCGGCGGCCCGCAGGCGCTCGGACACGGCGGCGAGCTCGGTCAGCGCGCTCTCGCGCATGGCCTCGGCGATCTCGTCGCCGTCCTCGGCGGCGTGGTCCCGCGCCTCGGCCGACCGGTCCCTCCGGTCCGCCGCCTGGTCGCGCGCCTCCGCCGCCCGGTCCCGCGTCTCGGCGGGCCGGTCCCGCATGTCGGCGAACCGGTCCCGCTCGGACGTGTCATCGCTCCACCCGGCCATACCCCATGGTGGCACCGACCGACGGGCTGGCGACCAGGCCATTCGCCCGATGGGCCGTGGTCGTTCAGTCCACGGCCCTGGTGACCCGCAGCCCCTGGCTCTCCGCCCACCCCACGATCGCGGACGTGGCCCCGCTCGTCGGCTCGGGCAGCGACCACCGCCCCGGCCCGACGCCGTGCTCGGCGTGCTGCGCGCGGGTCTCCGCCGACGCCTCGCGGCTCAGCCCCGGCACGTCGACCTCGCCCCGCCACCAGCGCAGGAGCACGGAGGTCAGCGGTCCGGGCAGCTCCCGGATGCCGTCGGTGTGACGCGGCCAGACCACCACGGGCCACTCGTCGGGCGCGCCCTCGGTGACCCAGCCGAGCTGGTCGCCGTCGATGGTGTCGGCGCAGAAGAGCATGCCGCCCGGCTCGGGGAACATCGGGCGGGGGCAGGCGTCGGGGTGCTTGAGATGGAAGCGCTGGAAGCCGGGGGCGCTGCGCCGCCACGCGTCCAGCAGCCCGCCCCTCGGGGCGAGCGGATCGGGGAAGCGCAGCCAGCCCTGCGCGCCGGGCGGGCTCGCGCCGTAGGCGCGCATCAGCGCCGCGTAGTCCGAAGGCAGCGCGGTGCCCAGCGCCTCGTGCAGCTCTTCCCAGGTCAGCGAGCCTAAGCCGACGTCGTCGGGCGGCGGGACCAGGTCTTTCAACTCGGACAGTGGATCTCCGGTCATGATCGCAACTTAGCGCCGAGAGGACGTCCGCGTTGGGCCGTTCGCCGGACCTGCCCCTATGGACAGGGAGGACGGGCGCACCGGAGGGGCGGCCGCCGAGGCGAGGTGTCGCGTCAGGCACCGAGGATGCTGCTCGAGCACCAGCTGATCCAATCGCCGACGGCTTTTCTCAGCTCGGGGTTCGCGGCCAGCCCGTCCGCGTGCTCCGGCCACTGCTCGCGGACGCGCTCGACGGTGTGGGCGGCGATGGCGGCGAGGTCGAGGTCGACCGCGCCGAGCTGCCGGGAGAGTCGCTCGCGAAGCCTGTCGAAGACAGGCGTCCTGACATCGGCGAAGCGCTTGCTGCCGCCGAACTTGAGCCCGAGGTCCTCCGCCTCCCCAGCAGGCGAGTACGGCGCGGTGGAAACCAGGTCGTAGGCCGGGGAAAGCGTGGGAACCCGACGATCGCGGTAGATGAGGGACCAGTTCTTCAGGTGCGCGTCACCATTCCCGATGACCGCGCAGAAAGCGATCCTGCGAACCGCTTCGGCCAGTGACCGCAGATCGCGCCCGCGATAGGCGAGTGCGGCGACCGTTTCGAAGGTCCCCTCGTACTTCGCCTGCGGGTACTTGTCGCGCACCTGAGCGAAGTCCTCCATGTGCACAGGTGTGCGCCGCTCATCCGCCAGTCGGTCGAAGCGCCGGACGGCGTAAGCCCACTCCTCCTCGTTGGGCCACATCCGCGCGGGCACCCCGTCCAGTTCGTCCCGGTGCACCAGTCGTGTTTCCGGCACCTCCACGCCCGCGGCGCGCGCGAGTCCCATCATGGCGAACTCGTTGCGCGGCACGTCCGGGTAGCGGTAATCCGGGAACTTGACCAGCCAGTCACCGTGCACACCGGCGGCGGGCACCGTGAGCCGGTCGCCGGACGCCAGCATGGAGAACTTGAGGGCAACTCCCGCCATGGAGAACCGCCACGGCGAGTCGGCCGTCGCCGGAACCGCGTCATCCGGGGATGCGGCGGGGTGGGACCACGGCCGGTCGTCGTCGACGTCGTCGACTTCCCGCACCTGCACGGCTCCCGGCAAGTCGTGCCCCACCTGGGCCAGCAACTCCATCTCCCGGTCGAGGGACACTCCCCGGTCCTGCGCGATCCACTCCCTCAACGGCCCCTCGGGCAGGAGGTTCGAGAACCACTTGGGCAGCCTCAGGGCCGAGGAGTACGGGGCGCGCAGCCTCTCCTCGAAGCGCAACCCCAGTACCGCTCGACGCGGGTCCTCCAAGTAGGCCTCGTTGAACGAGAACCTGGTGAAATCGCCCCGCTGGCGCAGCGTGCCGACACGGCGACCGTGCAGCAGAACGGCGTAGTACTTCTCCGCCACGCTCATTCAGCCAGCTCGTCCACTTCGTCCAGGTCCAGCGAGTCCAACGACGGGGTGTCCTCGTAATCCCACTCGGCCATGCGCTCGAGGAAGGCGCGCAGCTGACCGGCGATCACCTCCTGGCGACGGGACAGGAATTCGGCGTGGTCGCCCCGGTCGAGCGCCCGGACCATCGCCGGGTCGATGTTGTGCGAGGCGAGCACGAGCGCCCACTGCGCCTCGTCCACGCCGACCGGCCTGCGCGCGATGGCGCCCGCGAGCTCGTTCACCGGGTCGTCCTCCGTCGGCAGGAACAAGCGGTTGGCGGCGAGCAGGTGCTGCCGCGGGCTCAGGCCGCGCGGGAAGATCCGGTAGGCGACCGTGGCCGCGGTGGTCTGATCCGCGAGCAGAGCGGTGAGGTCCTGCGCGTCGAACGGCTTCCCGGTCGCCAGGGAACGCGGCTGCAGGGACCACCAGGCGCTGAGCACGATCTTGGCGGTCGCCTCGTTGGTCTTGAACCTGTCCGCGTTCGGCACTGTCGGCCGGGCATCCGCCATGGCGTCCATCAGGCCGCCGACCGAGGCGCGCTCGTCCCCCTGCTTGATCCGGGCGGACAGCACTCGACCGACCTGGGTGAAGCTTCCCTTGAACACCGCCGGGCCGGAAACCGCGAGTCGCCAGTACAGTCTGCGCAGCAGCCTCAGCGAGTTCGGCTCGGGGTGCGGGAAGTGCGCGAAGAAACGCGTCAGGACGACCAGCGGCGCCCGGTAGGCGAGCAGCGCCAGGTGCGGCACGCCCGCCTCCTTCTGCAGGAACTCGACCGCGCGGACGAGCGCTTCCTCGCCCAGCCGGTAGGCGGTGTCCCGATCCTCGTCCGGGAACTCCAGAGCGGTGCGCCGCCCGGCGAGCTCGAACTCGCGGCGGATGTCCCGCGCCGGATCGGGTCCGCGACGAGCCAGGATCGCCGACAGAACGGTGTCATCGTCAATGGTCCCGAATCCGGTCCGATCAGCCACGTGGTCCGCGATCAGGGACAGGGAAAGCCGCTCTCGCGCCCCCTCCTCCGGCCCCGCGAACAAAGCGGAGAAAACTTCCGCCCGACTGAGCCTCTTACCGTAGTTGTTCATCCGGTCGAAGATGTCGGTCAGAATTTTTTCATCATTCTGCCGGACCAGGTAAGCGGGGACCTTGAACTGCCTCAGCACCTTCGCCACCCGCTGGGCTTCCTTGAAGTGCTCGGCCGCCGAGCGCCCCTCACCCGCGAACCAGTCGATCAGCTTCTCCAGGTCGAACAGCACGGGCAGCGGGATGTGCTGGGGTTCGCGCAGCTTCGGCTGCGGGACGAACTGCCTGGCCGCCAGGTCGTAGTAGACGCTGAAGGGCGCGTGCTGGTGCCCCTCCGGGTGCAGGGCGTTGGCCAGGCTGGTGATGCGCTGCTGACCGTCGACCACCCACAGCGTGTCGGCGGCGGCGGGCGCGTCGATCTTCAGCCGACCGAGGGTCAAGGTGTCCGAGGGGGAATCGCGGACCCAGAGCAGGAGGCTCCCGATGGGATACCCCTTGACGATGCTGTCGAACAGCCGCAGCACGTCCTGGGTGACCCAGCGGAAATCCCGCTGGAAATGCGGAACGCGAATACGGCCCGCCCAGGCGTTGGCCACCAGGTCTTCCAAGTCGTAAGTGGTGGCGCTTGGCTGGGTCTCCAGGCCGGCGGTCCCCATGTGGTGCTCCTCCCGACGCCTCGCGCAACGCGCGCATCCGCGCCCGACAGTATGCGCTACGGCCGAGCCGTTCCACTCCGTCGCGGAGTGCGTGTCGGCGGGCGCCACGCGGCGCCGGAGATCCGTTCCGAGAGGCATCCGGCGAGGAAACCCCCGGCGGTCGTGACCGCCGGGGGCACGCGGGTCACGCCTTTTCGCGAGACCGCAGGTCCTTGCGCAGGATCTTCCCCGAGGCCGACTTCGGGATCGCCTCGATGAACTCCACCACGCGCACCTTCTTGTGCGGCGCGACCCGCTCCGCCACGAACGACATCACGCCCGTCTCGTCCAGCTCCACCCCGGCCTGCCGGACCACGAACGCCTTGGGCACCTCCTCGCCGTCCTGGTCGCGCACGCCCACCACGGCCGCGTCGGCGATCTGCGGGTGGGTCAGCAGCACGGCTTCCAGCTCGGCGGGCGGCACCTGGTAACCCTTGTACTTGATCAGCTCCTTGACCCGGTCGACGATGCTCACGTAGCCGTTCTCGTCGATGGTGGCCACGTCGCCGGTGTGCAGCCAGCCCTCGTCGTCCAGGGTGGCGGCGGTGGCCTCGGGGTTGTTCAGGTAGCCCTTCATCACGTTCGGCCCCCGGCACCACAGCTCGCCGCGCTCGCCGACGCCGACGTCCTGGCCGGTGGCGGGGTCGATGAGGCGGCACTCCATGTTGGGCACGATGACGCCGACGGTGCCGACGGGGATGTCCGGCATGGAGTCGGGGATGGTGTGGCTGACCGGGCTCATCTCGGTCATGCCGTAGCCCTGCGCGACGCGGCAGCCCAGGCGCTCGCGCACGACTCCGGCCAGGTCGGCGTCCAGCGGCGCGGCGCCGGAGAACAGGACTTCCAGCGGGGACAGGTCGTACTGGTCGACCAGGGGGTGCTTGGCCAGCGCCACGGCCACCGGGGGCGCGATGTAGACGCGGTTGGTGCGGTGCTCGGCGATGACGCGCAGGAACTCGGCGAGGTCGAACTTGGGCAGGGTGACCACGCGCGCGCCGACGTTGAGGCCCATGTTCATGAGCACCTGCATCCCGTAGATGTGGAAGAACGGGAGCACGGCGAGGATGCGGGTGTCCTGGTGCACGTCGAGCATGGGCATGCACTGCACGACGTTGGCGACCAGGTTGCGGTGGGTGAGCATGACGCCCTTGGCGCGGCCGGTGGTGCCGGAGGAGTAGGGCAGCACGGCCACGTCCTCGGCCGGGTCGATGGCGACCTCGGGGGTGGGCGCGGTGGTGGTGAGCAGCTCGCCGAGGCTGGGGTAGCCCTCGGCGGCGTCGAGCAGGACGACGTCGCGGACGCCCGCCTTCTCCGCGCCCGGCGCCGCGTTGGGCAGCAGGGCGGAGACGGTGAACAGCATCTTCGCGCCCGCGTCGGAGAGCTGGTGGGCGACCTCGTCGGGGGTGTAGAGGGCGTTGATGGTGGTGGCGGTCGCGCCCGCGCGCAGGATGCCGTGGAACACGACGGCGTAGTAGGGCGTGTTGGGGCTGAGGATGCCCACCACGTCGCCCTTGCCGATGCCGCGCTCGGCCAGTGCGGCGGCGGTGCGGTCGATGGCGCCCGCGAGTTGCGCGTAGGTCATGGCGGCGCCGGTCATGCCGTCCACGAGCGCGGTGCGGTCCGCCCGTTCCCCCAGGTCGGCGAACAACAGCTCGTGCAGCGGAACGTCCGGGACCTCGACGTCGGGGAACGGACTGCGGAAGACCATGCCTTGCCTCATTCGCTCGGCGGCTGTGATCACGCCATCGTGAGTCACGCCACAGTGGAGGTCAAGGCACTCCAGGTGTCCGGGCAGGCGTTACTCATCCGGAGCAAGAACACTCGAACGGAGTAGTAACGGCTCTTGTGGTGATCAATACCGATCTGCCAAGTTGGCAGGGCCGAACGGGTCGGCTCCCACGCACTCCGCCGACCCGAGCGGCGAACCCGCGGTGCGCACTCCCCCCGTCGAACCGCGGGCCCGCTCGGATTCCAGGGTTCCCCCCACCCTGATCCACCTCAGCGGGGACTGACGTGGGGCGGCTTGAGCTCGCGACTCCCCCTCTCTCCCAAGCCGCCCCGCGCTCCCCTCGGAGATCACTCCGCGCAGGCGTTCCCCCGAACAGGCGTCAGCCGGTCGTGGCGGCCTTGCGCTTGCGCCGCAGCCACAGCCACACCCCTCCGGGCACGCCGAGCACCACGGCGAACGGCAGCACCGCGCCCAGCGCGGCCAGCAGCAGCGCCGCCACGTCGACCAGCGCGCCCCAGCCGCCCGCCAGCGCCGTCAGGAAGTCCGGGCGGTCCTCCGCCACCGGCCCCGCGGTCGCCTCGGCGCGGCTGATCGAGATCGTCAGCGTGGACAGCGCCACCTGGCCCTTGAGCGCGTCGTAGCGGCGCTGCAGCGACTCCAGCTCGCTCTGCCGCCGGGTCAGCTCGCCCTCGACCTGGGTGATCTCCGCGGTGCTGCCCGCCCGCTCCAGCAGCGCCCGCACCCGGTCCACGCTGGCCCGCTGACTCGCCAATCGGGCCTCCACGTCGACCACCTGGTCGGTCACGTCCTCGGTGCGCACCTCGCGCCGGGTCACCTCGACGCCGAGCCCGTCGACCGCCTTCAGCGCCGCGTCCAGCCGGTCGGCGGGCACGCGCAGGGTCACCGAGGCGCGGTCGTGCGAGGAGTCCTCCCGCTCGGCGAACCCGCCCTGCGCCGCGCCCACGTCCTTGACCCGCGCCAGCGCGTCCGCCACGTCCCCCGCCCGCAGGTCGACCCTGGCGGTGCGCACCAGCTGCCGGTTCCGCGCGGCGGGGTCCACCTCACCAACCTTGGCCGAGCCCTGCTCGCGAGCGGGCTGCTCCGGGGCGGACTGTTCCGGGGCGGACTGCGGCGGGGGTTCCGCCACGCGCGCCGCCGCCCCGCTGTCGGCCGTGCCGCCGCTCCCGGCGGTGCACCCCGCCAGCGAGACCAGACCGGCCACGACGACCGCCGCACCCCATCGCCGAACCATGCCGCCTCCCCCTCCCGTGGTCGCGTCACGGCTAGGACGGGAGGGGCGGGCGGGCCAGTTGCCCGGCCGCGATCACGATCAGGACTCGGACACCAGGTGCTGGAACGCCTTCAGGTTGGCCAGCGACTCGCCGCGCGAGACCCGCCAGTCCCACTCGCGCCGGATGGCGTTGGCGAAGCCGATCTCCAGCAGGGTGTTGAAGTCGCCGTCGGCGGCCTCGACGACCTGGCCCAGCACCCGGTCCAGCTCCTCCGGCGTCACCGCGTGCGGGGCGACGCGGCCGACCAGGTAGATGTCGCCCTGCGTGTCGATCGTGTAGTGCACGCCGTAGAGCTTGGCGTTGCGGCGCAGCAGGAAGCGGTAGACCTCCTCGTGCGCCTCGTCGGGCCTGCGGCAGACGAACGCCTCGACCACCACGGCGTGCCTGCCGACCACCACCCAGCAGTTGGTCTGCAGCTTCTTGGTGCCCGGCAGGGTCACGAAGAACTTGCCCGGCTCCTTGCTCTCGTAGGCCAGCTCCCGGTCGTCCAGGGTCGAGCGGATGACGGTGTCCAGGTCGGCGTCCAGGTCCGAGCTCAAGCGAAAACCTCCTCGCGGAACTTCTGCCGCGCCTGCTCGTACCCGGCCAGCAGCGCGTCGGTCGTGCGGTCCCAGGAGAACCTTCGCGCATGTCCGACCGCGTTGCTCGCCAACTCCTCCCGGTAGGCGGGGCGCAGCGCCACCTCGCCCAGCGCGCGCGCCCACGCGGCCGGGTCGTGGCCGTCGACCAGCACGCCGGACACGCCGTCGCGCACCGCCATCGGCAGGCCGCCGACCGCCGCGGCGGCCACCGGCGTGCCGCACGCCTGGGCTTCCAGGGCGACCAGGCCGAACGACTCGTTGTGGCTGGGCACGGCCACCACGTCGGCGGCCCGGTAGACGCGCGCCAGCGCGTCGCCGCCCTGCGGCGGCAGGAACCGCACCACGTCGGACACGCCCAGCTGCGCGGCCAGCTCCACCAGCTTGCGCGGGGTCTCCATGCCGGACCCGGACGGCCCGCCCACGATCAGCACGACCAGCCGGGAGCGCAGCCCCGGATCGCGCACCAGCAGCTCGGCGGCGGCCTTGACCAGCACGTCCGGCGCTTTCAGCGGCTGGATGCGACCCACGAACGCGAGCACCGCCGCGTCCGGCCGCAGCCCCAGCGCGGCGCGGGCGGCGGCGCGGTCGCCGGGGGTGAACCGCTCCAGGTCCACGCCCGGCGGCACCACCAGCACCTTGTCCGGGTCGGCGGCGTAGAGCTTGATCAGCTCGCCCGCCTCCACGTCGGTGTTGGCCACCAGCCGGTCGGCCTCGGCGACCACCTGCTCCTCGCCGATGACGCGCATCCTCGGCTCGGGGGTGTCGCACTCGGCCAGCGCCAGGTTCTTGACCTTGGCCAGGGTGTGCGCGGTGTGCACCAGCGGCACCCCCCAGCGCTCCCGCGCCAGCCAGCCGACCTGACCGGACAGCCAGTAGTGCGAGTGCACCACGTCGTAGTGGCCGGGGTCGTGGCGGGCCTCGGCGCGCAGCACGCCCGCGGTGAACGCGCACAGCTGGCCGGGCAGCTCCTCCTTGCCCAGGCCCTCGAACGGCCCGGCGACCACGTGCCGCACCTTCACCCCCGGCGCCAGCTCGGCGACCGGCGGCAGCTCGGAGGAGGTGGCCCTGGTGAAGATCTCGACCTCGACGCCGCGGCGGGCCATCCGGGTCGCGGTCTGCACGATGTAGACGTTCATGCCGCCCGCGTCGCCCGTGCCGGGCTGCTCCAGCGGCGAGGTGTGCACCGAGAGCACCGCCACGCGCTTCACCGGGCGACCTCGCGCGCGAACGCGGCCAGGTCGGCCGTGAACCGCTCGGGGCGCTCCAGGAACGGCGCGTGCCCGACGTCCGGGTAGCGGTGCGACCGCGCTCCGGGGATTAGGGCCGCGGCGTACTCGCCTGCGGCGGGGTCGACCACCTGGTCGGCGGTTCCGTGCAGCACCAGGGTCGGCCGGTCCACCGACCGCAGAACGTCGGCGCTGCCCACGTCGCGGCGGAACAGCTCGCGGCGCACCCAGGGCGGCACCCGCAGCGCGGCGCCGATCATCCGCTGCGCGACGGCTCCCTCCAGGCCGGGGGCCTGGTCGGTGATGAAGCGGGTCAGCGCGGGCACGGCCACCGCCGGGTCCTCCGACAGCGCGTCGGGCAGCGCCCGCCGCATCAGCGGCCCGGTCGCCCCGCCCGGCCGGTCGCGGCCGATCTCGGTGATCGCGCCGACCAGCACCAGCCCGGCGACCGCGGCGGTGCCGTGCACGCGCAGGTAGTCGGTGACCACCAGGCCGCCGTAGGACCAGCCGACCAGCACGGCGGGTGCGCCGACCCGGTCGAGCACGGCCTTGAGGTCCGCCGCCCACGCGGCCGGGTCGCGGTAGCCGTCCTCGGTGACCTCGGAGTCGCCGTGGCCGCGCAGGTCCGGCGCGGTGGCGCGGAACGGCGGGGCGGCGAGCTGGTGGGTCCACACCTCCCCGGACTGGGCCCACCCGTGGACCAGGACCACGGCGGGACCGTCGCCGCCGGACTCGCGGAGCGACAGCCGCACGCCCTCGGCGGTGAGGAGAGATGTCTGCACGACCTACCTCAACGCGCCGAGGGCACCAACGCTTCCCTTATGGGCAGGTGATCCTGTCAACCCCTTGCCGTTGGTCGGGTCAGAGGGCGGACATGGTCTGCCACTGGGACCACGGGATCTGCCAGTCGTACCAGTCGTACTGCGGCGGCAGCGTGGTGATCGAGCCGGTCACCTCGACCGGGTCGCCCACCAGCGCGCTGTCGTAGTACGCCTTGGCGTCGGCCTCCAGCAGGTTGGCGCAGCCGTGGGAGGTGTTGTTCCGGCCGATGTTGGCCGCGTTGTCGTTGTTCTCGTGGATGAACTCGCCGTGGTTGGAGAACCGCACGGCCCACTTCTTCAGCACGTTGGTGTAGCCGTAGCGGGGGTTGTCGAAGCTGAACTGCTCGTTCTTCTGCATCACCACGAACGTGCCGTTCGGCGTGGTCAGCTCCGAGTCGTCGTCCTTGCCGAAGCTGGCCGGGTAGGTGGCCACGGTCGCCCCGTCGCGCTGCACCACGAGCTGGTGCGACGGCGTGTGGATCTTCACGACCTGGTTGCGGCCGATGGTGAAGTCGCTGGTGACGTCGGCGCGGCCGTACGCGCCGTTGCCGTAGTGGACGCCGTAGAGCTTGGCCTCCACGCGCACCTGCGTGTTGGCGGGCCAGTAGGTCTCCGGCCGGTAGTGCACCTCGCGCGGGTTCAGCCAGGCCCACCTGCCCTGCACGTTGGCCGAGTTGGTGACGCTGAGCGCCTTCTCCGCCGCGGCCCGGTCGGCCACGTCGGCCTCGAACTTGATCATGATCGGCACGGCGACGCCGACGGTCTGGTTGTCGTCGGGGAACAGCGTCGCGCGCACCTGGCTGGCCGGGGTCACCGTGGTGAACGCGCCGGTCAGCTCGACGGGCTTGCCGTCGGCGCCGGTGGCGCGGCCGGAGTAGGTGTAGCTCTTGCCGAAGCCCAGCGGTTCGGTGCTCGACCACGACTTCTTGTCCTCGGCGACCGCGCCCGCGACGGCCTTGCCCTCCGAGTTGGTCAGGCTGACCTGGTCGATGGTGCCGTCGGTCACGGTGACCTGGACCGGCACGTTGACCGGAACGTCCTTCGCGCCGTCCGCCGGCGCGGTGGTGACCTTCGCCGCGGGCGGGG
>NZ_BMRG01000005.1:37576-65336 GCF_014648515.1 Saccharothrix coeruleofusca | reverse complement strand
CGTCCCCGCCGACCGGCGCGGGGCTGCCCGCTTCGCCGTTCGCCGAGCACCCCGCCAGCAGCGCACCGCCGAGCAGCAGAACCACCAATTTCCTGCGCACGTTGTCGACCTCCCGACCAAGAGACGTGCTGAACGACGACCGGTGCGGGTGAGCCCTGTCACACGCCTAGGATCGCGGCGTGAACCGTCCCACCGCAGTCGTCACCGGGGCCAGCGCGGGAATCGGTGAAGCCACCGCCCGCAGGCTCGCCGCCGAGGGTTTCCACGTCGTGCTCGGCGCACGACGCCTGGACCGAATCAAGGCTATCGCCGCCGAGATCGACGCAACCGCGATCGAGTTGGACGTCACCGACGCGCGGTCCGTGACGGAATTCGTCGCCGCGATCGACGGCGCCCGCGTGCTGGTCAACAACGCGGGCGGCGCGCGCGGCCTGGACCCCGTGCTGGAGGCCGACGAGGAGCAGTGGCGGTGGATGTGGGAGACCAACGTGCTGGGCACGCTGCGGGTCACCAAGGCCCTGCTGCCCGCGCTGATCGCCTCCGGTGACGGGCACGTGGTCACGGTCACCTCGATCGCCGCGTTCGAGGCCTACGACAACGGCTCCGGCTACACCTCCGCCAAGCACGCGCAGTCCGCGCTGCACCGCACCCTGCGCGGCGAGCTGCTGGGGCAGCCGGTGCGGATCACCGAGGTGCTGCCCGGCATGGTGGAGACCGACTTCTCGGTCAACCGGTTCGACGGCGACGCCGAGCGCGCCGCCGCGGTCTACCGGGGCGTGACGCCGCTGACCGCCGACGACGTCGCGGACGTGATCGCCTTCGCGGTGACCCGCCCCTCCCACGTCAACCTGGACCAGATCGTGCTCAAGCCCCGCGCCCAAGCGTCCGCGAGTCGGGTGCACCGGGGGTGAGCACGTCCACGTCGAGCTGGTCGAGCACCGGCCCGATGGGATTGGCGAACACCCGCGAGGCCGAACCCGCGCAGTAGAGGCCGACCACGCGGTTGGCGTCGTCGAGCAGCACCGCGCCGGAGTCGCCGTGGTCGCCGAAGCGCGCGGTCTCCACCCGGATCTGGTCGTGCAGCGTGCGCACGCCGATGCCCACGCCGAAGTCGAGCGTGATCGCCGCGTCCGTGGAGGCCACCACGCCCTCGGTGAGCCCGGTGGTGCGCCCGCGCTTGCGCACCCTGGCGCCCACCCGCGCCTCGGCGTGCCCGGTCACCGGGCCCAGGTCGACCACCTCCGGCCGCACGTGCCGGGTGTGCAGCAGCAGCGCGGCGGCGTCCACCCGGCTGGACAGCGCCGCGCGGGCCAGCGAGCCCACCCGGTCGCGCACCGGGTGCCCGCCGTCCACCCTGGACGGGTGCACCATCGGGTCGCCGACCGCCCACGCGTCGTCCACACAGGCCACGTGGAACGCGGTCAGCGCCATGACCTGGCAGTTGCCGCGCGGCCGGACCAGCGCGCCCAGGGTGCCCGCGACCAGGTAGTCGTCGGCGGTGGGCACGTCCGGCGGCACGAACCGGATGGCCCGGCTGGGCCCGACGCCGATGCCGCCCACCACCGGGTCGTGCCGCTCCGCGCCGGGCACGCCCCCCGGCGAGGCCAGCGTGTGGTGCGGCACGAAGACGTCCTCCACCACGTCGGTGGGCACGCCCAGCACGTCCGGCGGCACGCCGAACCGGCCCGCGCCGCGCTTCTCGGTCACGTAGACGACGATGGCGAGCCTGCCGGTGGGCTCACCGCCCGCGACCTTCTCCCCGATGTCGACTCCGACGACTCCCGGCCTGCTCAGGAAGTCGTCCTCGACCAGCTGCTTGACCGGTCTGATCGATGCTCTCTCGTGGTCGGGATGGGCCATGACGACCTCCGCGGGAATCCCTCAACTCCATGAAACGCGTGGAGTGAGGATTCGTCACACCGAGTCACCCGAACGGCCGTTCGGATTGCGGGTAACGACCCGGCGGTAGGTTCGCTACAGCTCGCAGCCCACCAGCACCGGTTCCGGGTGCAGCTCGACGCCGAACGCCCCGCGCACGCCGTCGCGCACCTCGCGGGCCAGGTCCAGCAGGTCCTCCGTGGACGCCCCGCCCCGGTTGGTCAGCGCCAGGGTGTGCTTGGTGGACAGCGACACCCGCCCGCCCGGCCCCCGGTGGCCGCGGCCGAAGCCCGCCCGCTCGATCAGCCACGCCGCCGACAGCTTGCGGTACCCCGGCCCGGCCGGGTAGGTCGGCACGTCCACGTGCCTGCCCAGCCGCTCGGCGATGCGGATCAGCACGCCCGCCAGCGTCGACTCGTCCAGCATCGGATTGGTGAAGAACGAGCCCGCGCTCCAGGTGTCGTGGTCGGCCGCGTCCAGCACCATGCCCTTGCCCCGGCGCAGCTCCAGCACGGCCTCGCGGGCGGCGTCGGCGGGCACCCGCGCGCCCTGCGCCACGCCCAGCACGCGGGCCAGTTCGGCGTAGCGGATCGGCGCGGACTGGCCGCCGGAGGTCAGCGCGAACCGGGCGCGCAGCACCACCGCCCGGTCGGTGCCCTTGAGCACGCTGGTCCGGTAGGCCAGGCCCAGCTCCTCGGCGGGCATCTGGCGGACCCGGCCGGTGCGCCGGTCCAGCAGGTCCACAGAGGTCAGCACCTGCGAGATCTCCACGCCGTACGCACCGACGTTCTGCACCGGCGTCGCGCCGACCAGGCCGGGGATGCCGGACAGGCACTCCAGGCCGCCGAGGCCCTGCGCCACCGCCTCGGCCACCACCGAGTCCCAGTCCTCGCCCGCCTCGACGGTCAGCTGCACCAGGCCGTCGCCCAGCGGCTCCGCGCTCCGGCCCAGCGTGCCGACCTGCACGACGGTGCCGGGGAAGCCCGCGTCGGACACGACCAGGTTGGACCCGCCGCCCAGCAGCAGCAGGGGTTCACCGGCGGCGTCCACCTCGCGGACGGCGTCGACCAGCTCGGCGGCCGAGGTGGCGCGCAGGAACCGCGCCGCCGGGCCACCGAGCCGTAGCGTGGTGCGCTCGGCGAGCGGCACGCGGGCGCGCACCTGGGCACTGGACAGCGGGGTGGTCACGGGCGTCAACGGTAGCCTCCGCGACATGGCACGCCGCATCGAGCACCTGACCACGTCGAGTTGGCCCGCGCGGGACGTCTTCGCCGCGCTGGTCGACGAGGACTACCTGCGCGAGCGCCTGGAGGTCCTGGGCGGCAAGGACGCCGCCCTGGAGGCGTACACCTCGGCGGGCGGGACCACGTCCTACCAGCTGCGGCAGGGCCTGTCCGCCGAGCAGCTGCCGTCGATGGCGCGCGGCGTGCTCGGCGGCGACCTGGTCATCCACCGGGCCGAGGCGTGGACCGAGGCGGGCCGCACCGGCACCGCGGAGGTGACCATCGACGGCGTGCCCGGCAGGCTCGACGGCACCCTGACCGTCGCCGACCGGGGCGAGGGCTGCGCGCTGACGCTGACCGGCCAGATCAAGGTGAGCATCCCGCTGGTCGGCGGGAAGATCGAGGCGATGATCGCCGAGCAGGTGGTGAAGCTGCTCGACCGCGAGAACGAGTTCACCTCCGCATGGCTCGCGCGCCACGCCTAGCGGCGGGCCGGGCCCGCGCGCTCGGCCTGCCCACACGGGGCACCACCAACCCCAACCGGCTGCGCCGAGTGGACCGGTGGGTGGTCTCCGCGCACCGCGACCTGCTGCGCGGCTCCCCCCTCGTGGTCGACCTGGGCTACGGGTCGTCGCCGGTGACCACGGTGGAGATGGCCGCGCGGCTGCGCGCGGTGTGCCCGGAGGTCCGGGTGCTCGGGCTGGAGCTGGACGCCGAGCGCGTCGAGGCGGGCAAGGCCGTGGCCGACCCGCCGTGGCTGGAGTTCCGGCGCGGCGGGTTCGAGCTGGCCGGGGCCAGGCCGGTGCTGCTGCGGGCGTTCAACGTGCTGCGGCAGTACACCGAGGAGCAGGCCCTGGAGGCGTGGACGACCATGCTCGGCAGGCTCGCGCCCGGCGGGGTGCTGGTCGAGGGCACCTGCGACGAGATCGGCCGCCGGTGCTCGTGGGTGTCGCTGACCGCCGAGGGGCCGCGGACCTTCACCCTGTCGTGCCTGCCCGCCGACCTGGACACCCCCGGCGACCTGGCCGAGCGGCTGCCCAAGGCGCTGATCCACCGCAACGTGCCGGGCGAGCGGGTGCACGCGCTGCTGTCCGAGTTGGACGCCTGCTGGGCCACCGCCGCCCCGTTCGCCCCCTTCGGCCCGCGAGCCCGGTGGGTGGAGGCCGTGCGCCTGCTGTCGGCCCGCTGGCCCGTCCTGGACGACCGCAAGCGCTGGCGCCTGGGCGAGGTCACCGTCCCGTGGGACTCCGTGGCCCCCTGACCATCCCCTACCCTGGTGTCGAAGTTCGGCACCGCGGGTGCCGAGCGAGTCGCAAGGCCAGGTGCACCTGGGGCAGACCGGGACCCTGGCCTTACGCATGTCCTGCGGTCACGGCCAGACGAGACCCACTTCAGCGGTGGCCGACCAGCGGCGCACCGCCGCGTCGACCGACCCGGAAACGCCCTGTTCGGTCCCGCTCGGACTCGCCCACAGGACGCGGTCGGGGAATTCCATTCCCCACGCCTGCACCGTGCCGCTGAGCAATTCGCCCATGTCGTCGCGCTCCAACTCGCACACCGCGAACAGCCTTGGTGCGGCCAGTTCACCGATCACCGCGCGCTCCGCGCCGTCCAGGGTCCAATACCGCGTGTTCTCATCCATGGACGGCAACGTATCGGCTAGCTGCTATCCCAAGGAATTAAACGATCGGGTGATGTCATCCGTCGGCTAGGAACGGCAGACTCGCCGCATCCCCGATCTGGAGGCGACACCTTGGCGACCAAGCCGGACCCCATCGCCCTGCGCAAGAGAATCGGCACGGAATTGAAGAGGCACCGCTACCTGGCCAAGCGCTCGGCCCACGAGGCGGCCGAGGAGCTGGGCTGCTCACGCGGGAAGATCAGCCAGATGGAGATCGGCTTCTACCGGCTCCACTTCCGCGACGTGCGCGACCTCCTGCTGTTCTACGGCGCGCCACCGGAGGAAGTCGAGCGCCTGGTCGGCATGGCGAAGGACTCCGCGCTGCCGAGCTGGTGGGAGCCGTACGCCGAGGTCGTGGAGGACTGGTTCGCGTTCTTCCTCGGGTCCGAGGGCGAGGCCATTCGCGAGTTCAACTACGAGCAGCAGGTCATCCCCGGCCTGCTGCAGACCCCCGAGTACGCCGAGGCCGTGACCGAAGCCAGCAACACCGTGCGCATGAGGGACCGCCAGAAGGTCGTCGACCTGCGGCTGGCCAGGCAGCGGCGACTGCACGAGGACGAGCCGCTGGCCCTGACCGCAGTGGTCGAGGAGACCGCCCTGCGCCGCCCGATCGGCAGCCCCGCGGTGCGACGCGCGCAACTGGAACACCTGCTGATCATGGGCGAGCTGCCCAACGTAGGCGTGCAGGTGATCCTGACCGAGGTCGGCGCGCACTCGGGCATGGCCGCCAACAACTTCATCGTGCTGGAGTTCGCCGACTACAACCCCGGCGTCTACTTGGAACACCCGCCCGTGGTCGGCGCTCGCTACGACGTGGAGGCCCCGGAACTGGCGTCCACCTATATGATGATCGCGAAAGAACTTCAGACCAAGGCACTGGACGAACACCGCTCGGCCGAGTTCATCAGGAAGCTGATCGCCCAACTGAAGTAGCGGAGGACACCATGACGTCAACAGGAACGACCTGGCGCAAATCCAGCCGCAGCCAGAACCAGGGCGCTTGCGTCGAATGCGCGGTCACCACCACCCGCGTCGGCGTCCGCGACTCCAAGAACCCCACCCCCACCCTGGACTTCCCCCGCTCCGCCTGGACGGATTTCCTCCGCGCGCAGCGCTGAGTCCCTAGGCTGCTTTCCGTGGAACACGCGGACTTCGTGCGACAGCTCCGGACCCAGTACGACGCCCTGCTCACCGCCGCGCGCTCGGCGGGCCCCGAGGCGCGGGTGCCCACCTGCCCGGAGTGGACGGTGCTCGACCTGTGCCACCACCTCGCGGGCACGCACGCCTGGGCGCTCAAGGCCGTGCGGACCGCCCCGGACGCGGAGCGGCCCAAGCCCGAGGAACGCCCCCGCGACTGGGACGAGCTGCTCAAGTGGTGGCGGTTCACGTTCCAGGAGCTGGAGGACACCCTCGCCACCGAGAGCCCGCTCAAGCCCTCCTGGACCTTCACCGGCCCGAAGAACGCGGGGTTCTGGGCGCGCAGGCAGGCCCACGAGACGGCCATCCACCGGCTGGACGCCGAGCACGCGCTGCACGGCCCCGAGGTGCCCACGCTGCTGTTCGACACCGCCTTCGCCGCCGACGGGGTGGACGAGTACCTGACGCGGATGCTCGTGCGCGCCGCCGAGCGCAAGCCCGTCGAGCGCGGGGGTCGCCTGCTGTTCCACGCCGCTGATGCCCAGCGCACCTGGCAGGTGGAGCTGGCGCCGGGCGAGGCCCCGCGCGTCGGCCCGGTGGTGGACTCCGGCACCGCCGAGGACGTCACGGTCGCGGGCACCGCCGACGCGGTCTACCGGGCGGTGTGGGGCAGGCCCAGCGGGGCCGTCGTCACCGGCGACCGGTCGCTGTTCGAGTCCCTGCCGCGCGCGTAGCGGGCACCGGGGGATACTGCCTGGGTGCCCCAGCCTGAACGCCGCTACGTGATCACCTTCGGCTGCCCCGACCGCACCGGCATCGTGGCCAGGATCTCGTCCTTCCTGGCCGAGCACGGCGGCTGGATCGTCGAAGCGGCCTACCACACCGACCCGGACACCAACTGGTTCTTCACCCGCCAGGAGGTGCGCGCGGACTCGCTGCCGTTCGACGCCGACGAGCTGCGCGCGCGGTTCGCCGAGGTGGTCGAGGAGCTGGGCGGCCAGGCCAACTGGCGGGTCACCGACACCGGCGAGCGCAGGCGCGTGGTCATCCTGGTGTCCAAGGAGGCGCACTGCCTGTACGACCTGCTCGGCCGGGTGACGTCGCGGGAGCTGGACGTGGACGTGTCCGCCGTGGTCGGCAACCACGCCGACCTGGCGGGCATCACCAGGGCGCACGGCATCCCGTTCCACCACGTGCCGTTCCCGGCCGACGACCCGGCGGCCAAGCAGGCCGCGTTCGCGCGGGTGCGCGAACTGGTCGCCGAGCACCAGCCGCACGCCGTGGTGCTGGCCAAGTTCATGCAGATCCTGCCGCCGGAGCTGTGCCAGGAGTGGGCGGGCCGGGCGCTGAACATCCACCACAGCTTCCTGCCCTCGTTCGTCGGCGCGCGGCCCTACCACCAGGCCCGCCGCCGGGGCGTGAAGCTGGTCGGCGCGACCTGCCACTACGTCACCGCCGACCTGGACGCCGGGCCGATCGTGGAGCAGGACGTGATCCGGGTCGACCACGCCGACTCGGTGGCCGACATGGTGCGCAAGGGCCGCGACATCGAGAAGGTCGTGCTGGCGCGCGGGTTGCGCTGGCACCTGGAGGACCGGGTGCTGGTGCACGGAAACCAGACCGTCATCTTCTGACCTGCGATTTCACTCCGCTGGAAAAAAGTTCGAACCGATCCGGGACCGCGCTCGTGCTCCTGGTGTCCTCACGATCGGCAAACAACCCCACGGAGTAAATCCCATGCTGCGCAAGCATGTCGCGCCCCTCGCTGCTCTCCTGGCCGCCGGTGCGCTCGCGTTGTCCGCCTGCGGCACCACTGGCTCGGCCCAGCCGTCGCCGTCGTCATCGCCCACGCAGCAGCAGGAAACCGGCAGCTCAGGGGACGTGTCGCTGCTGTCGGGCACAGCCAGGTCGAACAAGGCCGACGAGCAGGCGGGCGATCTCGCGCCGGATTCCGCACCCCGGGAAGTGAAGAACAAGTGGGTGCAGCTGCGGGCCTCCCAAGCGGGCGAGCTGAATCCCGTCGTGGTGAATGGCGCGGGATTCACGCTGTACCGCTTCGACAAGGACACGGCCAACCCCTCGAAGTCCACCTGCAACGGCGACTGCGCCAAGACCTGGCCGCCGGTGACCATCGCCAAGGGCGGCAAGGTGTTCTTCAGCGGCATCAAGAAGGCCGACATCGGCGCGGTCACCCGTGACGACGGCCAGCTCCAGCTCACCGTCAAGGGGTGGCCGGTCTACCGGTTCAACAAGGACGCCAAGCCCGGCGACACCAACGGCCAGGGCGTGGGCGGCACGTGGTTCGGCGTGCGCCCGGACGGCCAGAAGGCCGGTGACGCGGCCAAGCCCAGCACCCCGGCCACGGCCCCGAGCAGCGCGCCGCCCGCCGACGACGCCGAGCTCGGCGACCAGGTGACCCTGTTCACCGGCAAGGACTTCGACGACTTCAGCGGCAACAACTTCGCCACCGGCATCACCGGCCCCGGCTGCAAGGACATCCGCGGCACGTTCCTGTCCGCCGTCCCGTCCGGCCCGGTGAAGCTGTGGGCCGAGCCCGGCTGCAAGGGTACCTCGGTGGTCGTCGACGACGACGCCCGCGACCTGACCGCCCTGGGCTTCCCCAACGGTCCGAAGTCCGTCCGCTTCGCGGGCTGACGTGAAGACCGCGGTTGTGGCGGCGGTCGCCGCCGCCGCGCTGGCCGGGTGCGCTCCGCAGAGCGTGCCCGGCACGGCCGTCGACTCCCCCCGGCTGGACCCCACCAAGGTGGCGGGCCTGGCCATCACCACCGGCGACAGCGGCCTCAAGCCCGGCGCGCCCGCACCGGACCGGCAGGCCCAGAACTCCGACGGCGGCCGGATCGACCAGCTCGCCACCGCCGCCGTCGCCGACGTCGAGCAGTACTGGGGCAAGCGCTTCCCCGAGGTCTTCGACGAGGACTTCGCCCCGGTCGGCAGGCTGGTGTCCTACGACTCGCGCGGCCCGAACCAGCGGCTGTGCGGCACCGACACGGCGGGCCTGGTCAACGCCTTCTACTGCTCCGGCGAGCAGGACCTGGTGGCCTGGGACCGCGGCGAGCTGCTGCCGTCGCTGGACGACATCTCCGTGGTCGCCGTGCTGGCGCACGAGATCGGCCACGCGGTGCAGTTCCGGCTGGGCGTGGACGGGCAGACCCCGACCATCGTCAAGGAGCAGCAGGCCGACTGCTACACCGGCAACTACTTCCGCTGGGTCGCCGAGGGGAAGTCCCAGCGGTTCCAGCTGTCCACCGGGCCGGGGCTGAACCAGATCCTGGCCACCCTGTTCGCCATCCGGGACTCGGCGGGCACCAGCTTCGACTCCGCCGGCGCGCACGGCACCGCGTTCGACCGGGTGACCGCGTTCCAGTTCGGCTTCGCCGAGGAGCCGAAGCGGTGCGCGGAGATCGACTTCGCGGAGATCCAGCGGCGCAGCACGCAGCAGGCGTTCGGCGAGGCCGACGAGGACCAGGGCTTCGGCCGGGGCAACATCAAGGTCGACGACCAGCAGGCGCTGGCCGACCTGCGCGACAGCCTGGCCGCCGCGTTCCCGGACGTGCCGGTGCGCTTCGACGCCTCCTGCCGGGGCACCTCGCCCGCCGCGTACTGCCAGGGCGCGGTGGGCGTGGACCTCAGGGCCCTGGTCGGGGTGAGCCGGATCGGCGACTTCGCCGCGTTCGGCGCGGTGGCGTCCCGGTACGCGCTGGCCGTGCAGGACGCCGCCGGGCTGCCCGTCGAAGGTCTGGTGGCGGGCCAGCGCACCGCGTGCCTGACCGGCCTGTGGGCCTCGACGATCGTGCGCGGCAAGGGCGCGGCGCTGGAGCTGTCGCCGGGTGACCTGGACGAGGCCGTGGTCGAGCTGCTCAGCCGGAACAGCCTCATCGCGGGCGACGTGCGCGGGCAGACCATCCCGTCCGGTTTCGCCAGGGTGGAGGCGTTCCGCGAGGGGTTCCTCACCGGTTCCGCCGACACCTGCGCCACCCGGTTCCGGCCAACGTAGGCTGCGCCGGTGCGCACCCAGATCCTCGACGTCGACCAGGCCCGCGAAGCGGGCGACCTGCGCGGCGCGGTGCTCGTCGGACTGGACCTCAACGGTGTCGACCTGCGCGTGCCGCTGGACGGCGCGCTGTTCCTCGGCTGCGCGCTCAGCCCGCTGACCCGGCGGCGCGCGGAAGCGGCAGGCGCGCTGGTCTTCCCCGCCATCCCCGACCTGCCCTACGAGGTGTACCGGTCGCGGCTGTACACCCCGGCCGAGCTGTTCGACGGCTTCGACCCGGCCCGGCCGGAGTCCTACGGCGACACCCTGGACGCCCGCGCCTACCGGCACAGCAAGCAGCAGGGCCACCACCCGGACCCGCTGCACGCGCTGGCCGAGCGGCTGCACGACCACGCCATCACCGAGGCGCTGGGCGACGCGCTCACCGGGTCGCCGGTGGCGGTGATGGGCGGGCACGCCCTGGGCCGGGACACCCCCGGCTACCGGCGCGCGGTGGCGCTGGGCGCGGCGCTGGGCGAAGCCGGGTTCACCGTGCTGACCGGCGGCGGACCGGGCGCGATGGAGGCCGTGCCGCTGGGCGTGCGGGCGGGCGTGGACGAGTCCGTGCTGCGCGACCTGGCGCGCGTGCCGGGGTTCGGCCACGACGCCGAGTCCATCGGCCGCTGGATCGCCGCCTGCCCGCCGCTGCCCGAGTTCGACCGGCCGCGCACCATCGGCATCCCGACCTGGTTCTACGGCCACGAGCCGCCCACCCCGGCGTGCGAGCTGCACGCCAAGTACTTCGCCAACTCCGTGCGCGAGGAGGGCCTGCTGACCGTGGCCACCGGCGGCATCATCTACACGCCGGGCAGCGCCGGGACCGTGCAGGAGGTCTTCCAGGACTACACCCAGAACCACTACGGCTCGGTGGGCCCCGCCGCGCCGATGGTGTTCCTGGGCAAGGAGTTCTGGGTCAACGAGATCCCCGCCGCGCCGCTGGTGCAGCAACTGGCGCGCGGGCGCGAGGCCGAGCGGTGGGTCCTGGTCACCGACGACGTGGCCGAAGCCGTCGCCTTCCTCACCGACTACGCCAGCACCCTCTGACGCCCGCGAGTCGCGCGTTCCGGCACCGCGAACCGAGCGTTCACGCACCTCGGGTGGTACTTACCGGCCCTCGCGATCCCGCCGGGTAGTACTTGCCGACGCGGCTTCGGCTTGTGGGGTCAGGGGGTGAGCAGGCCGTGGTCGGAGGCCCACTTCTCGAAGCCGCCGGGCCGGAAGGGCAACCGGTAGTCGCCCTCCATGAGGTGGTCGGCGAGTTGCGCCACCAAGGGCACGGTGAGCAGCCCGCCCCGAATCCCCTCGCACAGCAGTCCGAGGGTGCCCACGTGCTCGACGCCGAAGCGGTCGGCCGCCTTGCGCGCCGCCGAGTCGTCCACGACAGCCACCGCCCCAGCCGTGCGGGCCAGCGCGAGGACCGCCGCTTCACCCCGGTTGCGGTTCCGCACCACGAGGTACTTCGAGAACTTGCGGTAGGCGTCGATCTCCGCCTCGTCGGCCAACTCGTGGACCTCCAGCCACGGGGCGTCGAGGACGAACCGGAGGTGCGGGTGGACGCCGACTCCGTTGCGGAGTTCCTCCACGACGGCGTCGGGCACCTTGGCGACGCGCTCGCCGACCACCGCGCGCAGCACGCCGAGCCACTGCTGCTTGGCGAAGTGGCTCAGCGGTCCGGTGTCGAACACCAGTGCTTTCATCGGCTACCCCACGAACGACCAGATGGCGTCCTCGGGCAACCGGGGCAGCGGGGGCAGTGACGCCTCGTCCCAGGTGTCCAGCAGCAGGTCGACCGCACGTGCCGGGGACACGGTCTCCTCGCGGTACAGGCGCAGCACCGCCCGTTCGTAGGCTCGGGGCAGGCTCGGCGGGCTGAGTTCGTCGGTGACCACGAGGTTCAGCTCGACGATGTCGGCCCGCGTCGTGCGCACGCCCCTGATCTGGTGGGCGGCGCCGTGGTCCACGAGCCCCAAGTCCAGCAACCGCCGCGCCAGCGTGGACATGTCCACGCGGTACTCGCTGGCCGTCCGGACCGCGGCGGTGCGCAGGCCGTCGTGGTCCGCCGCGTCGCGCCACAGTGCGGTCATCCCGGCTTCGGGCAGCAGCAGGGCGCGGGCGAACCGGTCGAGCCTGGCTTCCCAGCTGTTGGCGTCCAGGGTCTCGGCGAGGCGCCAGTCGACGGTGTACTCGTCGGCCAGCAGGTAGTGCGCGAACTCGTGCGCGACCGCCAAGCGGCGGCGTCCCACCTGCAGGTCGCCGTTGACCAGCGCGATCCCGCCGCGCTCCAGCAGCACCGAAGCGGCGTCGGCGGATTCGGCCCCCAGGGGCAGCGCGAACACCAGCAGACCCTGCTCGGCGACCAGGTCGGCGATCTCCCTGACCGGTTCGCGCTCGTCCAGTCCCAGCAGGGTGCGAGCTCGTCGCGCCATCGCCTCCACCTCGGCGGTGGAATCGGGGCGGCTCACCGGCTCCACCGAGCGGAGGTCGAACTGGCGGTCCTCCTCGAGCACGAACTCGACTTCCCGCGCGATGCGCTCGACCACCACGTCGATGACCGGGCTGGCGGCGCCGGGGTCCTGGACGTTGCGGTGCGACACGATGGCGGCGGGCGCTTCCTCCAGGAACCACTCGACGCGCAGGCCGAGTTCGTCGGCGATGCGGGCGAGCTGGAGCGCCGAGAGGCGCTGCACCCCGTTCTCGACCTTGTTCAGCGCGGGCCTGCCGAGGGAGACCGCGTTGGCCAGTTGCTCCTGCGTCAACCCCACGCGGGTCCTGGCCTCGGCTATGCGTCGTCCGAGGGTTGCCGCATCCACCACCACATGTTCGATTTTAGAACGTGCGGGGTGTCCCGCACATCACCCGATCAGCGGGCGAGGGCTTCGACGACCTCGGCGCCGGGGAGCTTGGCCAGCACCTCGCCGGGGATGAGGATCTTGCTGCCCCGCACGCCCGAGCCGATGACCAGCTCCGGCGCGGCCGCCACCTCGGGCGACAGCAGCACCGGCCACTCGGCGGGCAGGCCGACGGGGGTGATGCCGCCGTACTCCATGCCGGTCAGCGTCACCGCGTCGTCCATCGGCGCGAACGACGCCTTGCGCGCGTCCAGCCTGCGCCGCACCACGCCGTTGACGTCGGCCCGCGTGGTGGCCAGCACCACGCACGCCGCGTAGCGCACCGCGTCACCCCGCTTGCCCGCGACGACCACGCAGTTGGCCGACGCCGACAGCGGCGAGCCGTAGTGGGCGCAGAACTCCGCCGTGTCGGCCAGCGAGGGGTCGATCCCGGTGACCGCGAGCCGGGCCGCGTCGGCCGGGTCGAGGGCGCGCAGCGCGGCGGCCACCGGCTCGGCCACCAGGTCCAACCGGTCCAGCGCGGGGACGGGCGTCAGCGATCCAGCGATGCTCCACACGACACCCATCCTGCCGGCTCGCCTTGACGTTGACGCAGCGTCAAGCTCTACCGTCGAACAGGCGGAGGAGGCGGGATGGCCTGGTCGATCACCGAGGTGGCGCGGATGTCCAAGGTGACGTCGCGGACGCTGCGGCACTACGACGCGATCGGCCTGCTCACGCCCGCCCACGTCGGCAGCAACGGCTACCGCTACTACGAGCGCGAGCAGCTGCTGAGGTTGCAGCAGATTTTGTTGCTGCGCGACCTGGGCCTCGGCCTCGACGCGGTGGCCGAGGTCCTGGACGGGCGGCACCGCGTGGTGGACGTGCTGCGCGCCCACCACGCGTGGCTGCGCGCCGAGCAGGAGCGGCTGGCCCGGCTGGCGAGCACCGTCGCCCGGACCATCGAGGAAGTGGAAGGAGGTGCGGAAGTGGACATGGCGGAGCTGTTCGACGGCATCGACGCCGACCGGCAGGCCCGGTACGAGGCCCAGCTGGTCGAGCGCTTCGGCGAGGGCGCGCGGCAGCACATCGACGAGGGCAGGCGCCGGATGCGCGGCTGGACCAAGGCGGACGCGAGCGCGTACCTGGCCGAGTGGGAGGACATCACCAGGGCTTACGCGGAGCTGTCCGGCGCGGGCGTCGCGGTGGACGCGCCGAGGGCGCTGGAGCTGACCGACCGGCACTACCGGTGGATCTGCCGCAGCTGGACGCCCGACCGGGAGTCCTACACCGGCCTGGGCAGGCTCTACGTCGACGAGCCCGAGTTCAGGGCCCAGCTCGACGCCCACGCCGAGGGGGTCGCCGAGTACGCGCGCGACGCCATCGCGGCGTACGCGCGGGTTCGGCTGTGACACTCGGCTGCGGGGAGCTGCAGATCCCCGCAGCCGGGTGGCACGGGCCGGGGCGTCACAGGCCGAAGGCCGTCAACGCCTCGCGGTTGAACGCGGGCAGGTCGTCGGGCGTGCGGCTGGTGACCAGCGTGTAGCCGTTGGCCGGGCAGACCCGGACCTCCTCGTCGGCCCACTGGCCGCCCGCGTTGCGGATGTCGGTGGCCAGGCTCTGGAACGAGGTCAGCGCCTTGCCCCGGATCACGTCCGCCTCGACCAGCAGCCACGGGCCGTGGCAGATCGCCGCCACCGGCTTGCCCGAGCGGGTGACCTCCTGCACGAACCGCACGGCGTCGGCGTTCATCCGCAGGAAATCCGCGTTGGCCACGCCGCCGGGGATCACGACGCCGTCGTAGTCGGCGGGGTCGGCGTCGGCGTAGGCCAGGTCCACCTCGAAGGTGTCCGCCGGGGTCAGGTGGTGGAAGCCCCGCACCTCTCCGAGCTGCGGCGCGATGAGCCGGGGCAGGCCGCCCGCCTTCTCCACCTGCTGCCAGGGGTCGGTCAGCTCGACCTGCTCGATGCCCTCCGTGTCGACCAGGAACGCGATCTTCTTCTGTTCGGCCATGCCGGTCGGCTACCCGGCCAGGAAGTCGGTCAACCACCGCCGGACCGGCGCGCGGTGCGCCAGCCAGGACGGCACCAGCTCCAGCCGCCCGCGCGGGAACGCCGCCGCGACCTCCTTGGCGACCTCCTCCGGGTGCAGCGGGTCCTCGGTCGCGCCGATCACGAGCACGGGGGCGCGCACGCGGGCCAGGAGCGCGCGGTCGGGCACCGCGGTCTGGCCGGGGAGCCGGGCGAGGGCGTGGTCGAGGCGGGCGAACGCGGCGCGGCGCTGGGCCTGGTACTCGGGTGGCCCGCCGACGGCGGTGATGGCCTCCTCGCGCGGCAGCGCGGGGCGCGGGGTGTCCAGCACGGCGGGCAGGAGGAGCACGACGCGCTCGAAGGCGTCCGGCTGGTCGGCCAGCAGGGACAGCAGCGCGCCGGAGGTCAGCGAGACGCCGACGGCGCGGGTGGCCCCCGTCCCGGCGGCGGCGGCGCGCAGGTCGGCGGCGATGCGGGGGTAGGTCCAGTAGTCCGGTTCGGGGTCGGGTTCGTCGCCGTGCCCCGGCAGGGTGACCACGACCCTGGTCCCCGGCACGCCGGAGGTGGGCAGGCGGGCCTCGCCGGGGGTCGCGCCGAGGCCGTGGCCCACCAGGGTGACCGGCGAGCCGGTGCCGTGGCGGTGCCAGGTCACCACCTCGCGGTCACCACCTGGGGCCGCGCTGGACCTCGATCAGCCTTGGCCGGACGTCGACGATGTAGACGGTGACCGCGACCAGCCCGGCCAGCCAGAACATGCCGCCCGCGCCGTAGAGGTGGAACAGCAGCAGGGCGAACGTGCCGCCGCCGGTGATGCCCAGCCACGCGGGTTTGGTCAGGCGCTCCGCCGCCGTGTACGCGTCCGCCCGCTGCGACAGCGCGTGCGCGAACGCGAACACGCCGGTGAACAGCCCGGCGTAGTGCACGAAGAAGAGGACCCAGAAGTCGAGGTACTCCAGGCTGAGCGGTGGGGGCAAGAGCAACACGGGTTCCAGACTACGTGCGCCGGGCGCGCGGGGTACACCCGAAACGGGGCGTCCCTGGTGGGACGCCCCGTTCCGGTGGGCTCACTCGGCGGTGTCGGTGGCCTTCTTGGCCGTGGCGCGGGCGGTGCCCGTCGTCTTGCGGGGAGCGGCCTTGCGGGTGGTGGTGCGCACTTCCTGCGCCACGTCGCCGCCGACCTCCTCGACCTTGACGGCCAGCTTCTCGGTGGCGTCGTCGACCTGGTCGGCCACCTTCTCGCCGACCTCGCGGGTGCGGCGGGTGACCTTGCCGAGCACGTCGTCGGCGGCGTCGCGGACCTCGTCGGTCGCGGTGTCGACCTGCCGCAGCGCCTCCTGGACCTGCGGCTGGGTCTTGATCTTCTCCAGCGCCTGCTCGCCGTGCTGGGCCAGGTACTGGTAGAGGTTGAGCGCCGACTGGGTGTAGGCGTCGACGATCTTGCGCAGCTCGGCCGGGTCGAACTTCTCCTTGAGGTCCTTCAGCTCGGTCGGCAGGTCGCGGCCCGCGGTGCGGGCGGCCTCGGCGCGCTCCTTGGCCTTGGCCAGCGCGTCGATGACGGCCTTGGCGGCCAGGTCGCCCGCGCCCAGCGCGGCCAGCAGCGGGGTGCGGGCGGCGGCGGCCACCTGCTCGCCCGCCTTGCGCAGCTCTTCGGTGGTGGGCAGGTTCGGCATGGAGCTCACTCCTCGGGCTTGGGTTGGGTGGCGGTGTTCTCCCGCCGGAACGACTCGTAGACGTCGAGCAGCACCTGCTTCTGCCGCTCGGTCAGGTCGGGTGCGGTGGCGATGGCGTCGGCCAGCGCGCCGCCCTCGCGCTGCTCCAGGAAGCCCGCTTGGACGTAGAGCGCCTCGGCCGAGATCCGCAGCCCCTTGGCGATCTGCTGGAGGATCTCCGCGCTGGGTTTGCGCAGGCCCCGCTCGATCTGGCTGAGGTAGGGGTTGGACACGCCCGCGAGCTTGGCCAGCTGGCGCAGCGAGATCTTGGCGGTGCTGCGCTGCTGGCGGATGTACTCGCCGATGTCGCGGCCGAGGTCCGCGACGGCCTTGTCCAGCGGCTTGTCCACTCGCGCACCTCCCCGGTCCGACTTCCACGGTACGGCGAGGTGCTAGCAGCTGCAAGCGGAGTGCTTGCAACCTCGGCGTGTGCTCGACCACACCGGCGTTACGGTGGGGGCGTGGACTTGGCGACGGAGCTGCGCGCACGGCTGGTCGACTCCCTGGTGGACGCCGGGGTGCTGCGCGATCCCCGCTGGGTGCGGGCGTTCCGCGAGGTCCCGCGCGACGTGTTCCTGCCGGGCTTCTTCGTCCAGCGGCACGACGGCACCTGGTCCGCGATGACCCCGGACTCACCCGACTGGCTGACGGCGGTGTACCGCAACCAGGTGTGCGTGACCCAGCTCGACGGTGACGACTCGGCCTGGGAGCGGGCCCGGCGCGGCGGCGCGGTCGGCGTGCCCACCAGCTCGTCGAGCATGCCGACGATCATGGCGATCATGCTGGAGGCGCTGGAGCTGGACGAGGGCCACCGCGTCCTGGAGATCGGGGCGGGCACCGGCTACAACGCCGCCCTGCTGTGCCACTTCCTCGGGCAGGAGCGGGTCACCACGGTCGACGTGGACCCCGGCGTGCTCGCGCGGGCCGCCCGCCACCTCGCGCTCGCCGGGTACCGGCCCGCCTGCGTGCTGGGCGACGGCGAGCGGGGCTGCCCCGAGCGGGCCCCCTACGACCGGGTGCTGGGGACCTGCGCGGTGTCCCGCGTGCCGACGGCCTGGCTGGCCCAGACCCGGCCCGGCGGGCTGGTCGTCACCACGCTCAACCGGGCGCTGGGGGCCGGGCTGGTCCGGGTCGAGTCGGACGGGGCGGGCGGCGGGGTCGGGCGGGTGCTGCGGGAGGACGGGCGGTTCATGCCGCTGCGGGCGCACGCCCCGACCTGGTCCCGCGCCGCCCTGGAGCACGCCCGCACCGCGCCGCCGGAGGACTCGCGGACCACGGAGCTGTCGGCGCGGTCGGTGGTGGAGGCGTCCAGCGGGTTCGAGTTCTTCGCCGGGCTGGTGCTGGGGGACGTGGTGGTGGGGTTCGACCCGGTGCGCCTGGCGCACCCGGACGGGTCGTGGGCGCGCCACCGGCACGGCGTGGTCGAGCAGGGCGGTCCCCGGCGGCTGTGGGACCTGGCCGAGGAGGGGTACCGCCGGTGGCGCGCCCTGGACCGGCCCCGCAGGCAGCGCTTCGGCGTCACCGTCACGCCCGACGCGCAGTGGTTCTGGCTCGACGCCCCGAACTCACCGCACCGCTGGCCGCTCTGACCCGCTCCACCCGCGCGGCGTCAGTCGAACAGCTCTTCCAGGAAGCTGCGCCTGCGCGGGTGCCCGTAGTGGCCGGGGTAGCCGGGGTAGCCGGGGTGACCGCCCCCGTACGGCGACGGGGCGGGCACTCCGGGGGGAGGCGTGCCCGGCGGCGGCTGGTACGGCGGCGGTGGCTGGTACGCGGGCGGGGCGCCAGCGGGCGGGGCGCCTGGTGGCGGGGCGTCGACGGGCAGGGTGGCCGTCGGGGCTGGCGCGGCGGGCGGCTGGGCGTAGTGCTCCCGCTCGGCGGCGATGATCTGTTCCAGCTCGCCGCCGTCGAGGAACACGCCGTGGCAGTTGTCGCACTGCTCGATGTGGACCGCTCCACGGGTGAGCGTGCGCATCAGGTCCTGGCACTTCGGGCAGATCACGCGATCGAGGGTACGCACGGCGCGGGGCGCGACACAGGGGTAGCCGCGTCGACACCGGCGGTGACCGGTGAGCCATGATGCCGGGGTGTCCAGTTTTCGCCAGCGCGCCGTGCTCGCGGGGTGCGTGCTGGCCGCCCTCCTCGCGGCGGCCGGCCTGTTCGCCACCGACTACGGCATCGACCCCGACCTCTGGCTGATCGTGCTGGCCCTGGGGTTCGTGCTCTTCCTCGCCGCCCTGGACCCCTGGCTGCACCGCCGCAAGGCCGCGGGCCTGGCCACCGACGCCAACCTGGCCGCCGCGCGCGCCGCGCTCGCCACGGCGCTGCGCGGCCAGTGGACCGAGGAGTTCACCGCCCGAGGGCTGCGCCGGGGCGAGCTGCTGGACCTGCACTGGAGCGCACCGGAGCCGCCGCTGGGCGACCAGCCGGCCGCGCCGCCGGGACGCAGCGACGCGGTGGTCGAGGCGTTCGAGCGGCAGCCGCGCGGACGCCTGGTCGTGCTGGGCGAGGCCGGGGCGGGCAAGAGCACCACGACCCTGCTGCTGACCATCGGGCTGCTGGAGCGGCGGGGCGACGGCCCGGTGCCGGTGCTGCTGCCGCTGTCCACCTGGGACCCCGACGCCGAGGACGTGCGGACCTGGATGACCCGGCGGCTCTACGAGGACCACCCGGCCCTGCGCAACACCGAGCTGTACGGCAGCTACGCGGCCGACCTGCTGGTGGAGCAGCGGCTGGTGTTCCCGGTGCTCGACGGGCTGGACCAGCTCCCGGCGGCCAAGCGGGCCGACGCGCTGGCGCGGCTGAACCGGGCGTTCCCGCCCGCCACGCCGCTGGTGCTGACCAGCCGGGTGGCGGAGTTCGCCGACGCGGTGGCCGCCGCCGGTCCGGTGGCCGGGGCCGACGTGGTGCAGCTGCACCCGCTGGACCACGAGGAGATCGCGGGCTACCTGCGCGCCTCCACCGACCCGCTGCACGCCGCCCGCTGGGAGCCGATCTTCCTGCACCTGCGCGCCGAGCCGGACGGGCGGCTGGCCGAGGCGCTGTCCACGCCGCTGGCGGTGTGGCTGGCAGGCGTCGTCTACGGCTCCGGCGAGCCCAGCGAGCTGCTGGACCGCAACCGCTTCCCGGACCGCCGGGCCGTCGAGCACCACTTGGTGGACGCGCTGGTCTCCGGCGCGTTCGGCGACCGCGCGGTGGCCCACGACGTGCGCGCCAGCCAGGTCTGGCCGCGCGACAAGGCGCACCGCTGGCTGACCTTCCTGGCCACCCACCTGCACGCGCGCGGCATCCGCGAGCTGGCCTGGTGGGAGCTGCGGCGGGCGGTGGGCCGGACGTGGCTGGCGCTGCTGGGGGCGCTGGCGCTGGGCTCCATCGGCGGGTTCGGGGTGGCCTGGCTGATGGCCTACGCGAGCACGCCGGACCTGGCGCCGCTGACCGGGCTGGTCGCGGGCCTGCTGGTGGCCGCCGCCGCGCTGTCCGCGTCCCGCCAGCGCACCGCCAAGCCCCGGCTGGGCGCGTGGCGCAGCCTGCTGCTGACCAGCGCCGTGCTGGGCACGGCGGCGGGGCTGGTGTTCGGCGCGCTCTACGGGCTGTCCGCGGGCCTGGTCGTCGGGCTGGGGCTGGCCGTGGCCACCGCGCTGCGCTTCGCGCTGGGCAGCGCGGCCGAGCTGACCCAGCCGTCGAGTCCGAAGTGGACGATGGCGCGGGACCGGGTGGCCACCTGGACCGGGTCGCTGGTGCTGGCCGTGGTGTTCGGCGCGGCGGCGGGGCTGGTGTTCGGGCCGCACCAGAGCGGGATGGTGGGCCTGGGGCTGGCCTCCGGGCTGCTGCTGGGCTTCGCGCTGAGCGTGCTGCACCTGCGCTGGTGGTGGTTCACCGTGGCGCGGATCTGGTTGGCGCTGCGGGGGAAGCTGCCGTGGGAGCTGATGGTGTTCCTGGACGACGCCCGCAAGCTCGGCGTGCTGCGCCAGGCGGGCGCCTGCTACCAGTTCCGGCACGCCCTGGTCCAGGACCGGCTGGCGGGCGCGCGGGAACCGGTGCGGTCACAGGCTTAGCCGCGCCAGCCTGCGCAGCGCCTCGTCCAGCACCTCGTCCCGCTTGCAGAACGCGAACCGGACCAGGTGCCGCCAGCGGTCGGGGTGGTCGGTGAACACCTGCACCGGCACGGCGGCCACGCCGATCCGCTCGGGCAGCTCCCGGCACAGCCGCGCGCCGTCGGTGAAGCCCAGCGGGCGCACGTCGGCGGTGATGAAGTAGGTGCCCTCGCACGGCCGCACCGCGAAGCCCGCCTCGGTGAGCCCCTCGGCCAGCCGGGACCGCTTGTCCTGCAACGAGGTGCGCAGCCCCTCGACCCACTCCAGCTCGTGCCGCAGCGCGTGCGCCACGGCGGGCTGGAACGGCGCGCCGCCCACGAAGGTGAGGAACTGCTTGGCCGCACGCACCGCGGCGACCAGCTCGGCGGGCCCGCAGACCCAGCCGATCTTCCACCCGGTGCAGTTGAACGTCTTGCCCGCGCTGGAGATCGTCACGGTCCGCTCGGCCATGCCGGGCAGGGTGGCCAGCGGCACGTGCTCGTGGGCGTCGAAGACCAGGTGCTCGTAGACCTCGTCGGTGATCGCGACCAGGTCGTGCTCGACGCACAGCCGCGCCACCTCGGCCAGCTCCGCGCGGGTGAGCACGGTGCCGGTCGGGTTGTGCGGGGAGTTCAGCAGCAGCGCCCTGGTGCGCGGGCCGATCGCGGCCCGCAGCGCGGCGACGTCCAGGCCGAGCCTGCCGGTCTCCGGGTCCTCCACCAGGCCCACCGCGCGCCGGGTCGCGCCCGCCATGGCCACGCACGCCGCGTAGGAGTCGTAGTACGGCTCGACGAGCAGCACCTCGTCGCCCGGCTCGACCAGCGCCAGCAGGGTGGCCGCGATGGCCTCGGTCGCGCCGACGGTGATCAGGACCTCGGTGTCGGGGTCGTAGTGGGTGCCGTAGCGGGTGCGGTGCTCGGCGACGGCCTGCCGCAGCTCGGGCACGCCGGGGCCGGGCGGGTACTGGTTCGCGCCCGCGTCGATGGCGTCCTTGGCCGCCTGGAGCATCCCGGCCGGGCCGTCGGTGTCCGGGAAGCCCTGGCCCAGGTTCACCGCCCCGGTGCGGGTGGCCAACGCGGTCATCTCCGCGAAGATCGTCGAGGTGAACGGCCGCAATCTGGGGACAAGCGCTGGTACCCGCACAACCGGGAATCTTCACGGACAATGGCGGGGTGGAGCAACTGACGGCGGCTGACCAGCTCAAGCGGCGCGACCTGCGCCGGATGAAAATCGTGGCCACGCTGTTCTTCCTGGCGGCCACGGTGGTGTTCCTGGTGTCCCTGCTGTTCGAGGACGACGGCCCGGCCTGGGTGGGCTACGTGCGCGCCGCCGCGGAGGCGGGCATGGTGGGCGCGCTGGCCGACTGGTTCGCGGTGACCGCGCTGTTCCGCAGGCCGCTGGGGCTGCCGATCCCGCACACCGCGATCATCCCGACCCGCAAGGACAGCTTCGGCGACGCGCTGGGCACGTTCGTCGGCCAGAACTTCCTGGCCGAGGACGTGGTGCGGGACAAGCTGCGCCGGGTGGGCATCGCGCGGCGGCTCGGCGGGTGGCTGGCCCAGGAGGACAACGCCGAGCGGGTCACCTCGGAGGTGGCCAACGTGGCCAAGGCCGCGGTGACCGTGCTGCGCGACGACGACGTGCAGGCGATCGTCGAGCAGGCGGTGGTGCACCGGCTGGTGGACCGGCCGTGGGGGCCGCCGCTGGGCAAGCTGCTGGGCCAGGTGCTGGTCGACGGCGCGCACCACAAGCTGGTGGACCTGGTGTGCGACCGGTCCTACGACTGGGTGCGGGACAACCACCAGCGGGTCATGGACGTGGTGTCCAACCGCGCGCCGACGTGGTCGCCGAAGTTCGTGGACTCGCTGCTGGCGGACAAGGTCTACAGCGAGCTGCTGAACTTCGCGTGGGCGGTGAAGACCGACGTCAACCACCCGATGCGGCAGGCGGTGGACCACTTCCTGATCGAGTTCGCCGCGGACCTGCAGCACGACCCGGCCACCATGCGGCGGGCCGACCAGGTCAAGCAGCAGGTGATCGACCACCCGGACGTGCAGCGGGTGATCGGCTCGGCGTGGGGCACGGCCAAGCGGATGCTGCTGGACGCGGCCGAGGACCCGTCCAGCGAGCTGCGCAAGCGGGTGCGCGAGGGGCTGGTGTCCTTCGGCGCGCGGCTGGTGTCCGACGAGGCGATGCGGGCCAAGGTCGACGGCTGGCTGGAGAGCGCGGCGGGCTACGTGGTGAGCAACTACCGGGACGAGATCACCACGCTGATCACGGACACCGTCGAGCGCTGGGACGCCGAGGAGACCTCGCGCAAGATCGAGCTGCAGGTCGGGCGGGACCTGCAGTTCATCCGGATCAACGGCACGGTGGTGGGCGCGCTGGCCGGGCTGGTCATCTACTCGATCGGCCAACTGCTGGTCTGAACGCGCGACTCGCGGTGTCCGAGCGCTCGGTTCGCGGTGTCCGAGCGCTCGGTTCGCGGTGTCCGCGCGCTCGGTTCGCGGGTCAGGTGATGCTCAGCGCCCTGGCGCGCTCGCGCCAGTTGCGGGCCTTCTCGCGGTTGCCGCAGACCTGCATCGAGCACCAGGTGCGCGAGCGGTTGCGGGAGCGGTCGTAGAAGGCCGAGCCGCAGCCCTCCGCCTGGCAGAGCTTGAACCGCTCCCACGAGCCCAGCACGGCCAGCCTGGCCGCCGCGCCGAGCACCGCGCCGACCGCTTCCGCGCTGGCCAGGGTCGGCACCCCGTGGCTGAGGTCGACGGTGATCACGCCGGTGGCGGGCAGCGGGTCGGGCCGCTCCCTGGGTTCGCCGAGCGAGTGCCGCAGCGCCGCGCGCACGGCGCGGACCTCGTCGAGGTCCCCCGCCTCGCCCAGGTCGCGCTCGGCGACCCACGCGCGCCACGAGGCCGCGCTGTCCAGCACGTCCGTGCCGAGTCCCGGATCTCGGGTGTTGAGGAAGGCGAGCAGCAGTTCCACATCGTGTTCCGCATCGCTGACTCGACCGTGCGCCATAGCAGCGTGGTCCAAGCCGGCCGCCAGACCAGTCACCCTTACCACTGTAGGCGTCGCCGCGACCTCGTGTCGCGACCTCACCTCACATACGCTCTGACCTGCGTATACATAGTGTGTATACCTCGTGTGTATAGTGGCGCTCATGTCGATCGGACACACCCTGCTGGGCTTGCTCGAAAAGGGCCCAAGACACGGCTACGACCTCAAGCGGGCCTATGACGAGCGCTTCGGGCAGGACCGCCCGCTGCACTACGGGCAGGTCTACACAACGCTGTCCCGACTGCTGCGCAACGGCCTGGTCGAGGAAGCGGGGGTGGAGGCGGGCGACGGTCCCGAGCGCAAGCGGTACGCCATCACCGACGCGGGCGTCACCGACGTCGAGAAGTGGCTGAGCACGCCCGAGAAGCCCGAGCCCTACCTGCAGAACACGCTCTACTCCAAGGTCGTGCTGGCCCTGCTGTCCGGTCGCGACGCGGGCGACGTGCTGGACACCCAGCGCTCGGCGCACCTGGTCACCATGCGCGAGCTGACCAAGCGCAAGGCCGCCGGCGACCTCGCCGACCAGCTGATCTGCGATCACGCCCTGTTCCACCTGGAAGCCGACCTGCGGTGGCTGGAGCTCACCGCCGCCCGGCTGGACCGGCTCAAGACGGAGGTCGTCCGATGAGGGCGCTGCTGGAAGCCACCAACCTGCGCAAGTCGTTCGGGCCGACGCCCGCCCTGGACGGCGCGGGCCTGTCCGTGCGGGCGGGCGAGGTCGTGGCGGTCATGGGGCCGTCCGGTTCGGGCAAGTCGACGCTGCTGCACTGCCTGGCGGGCATCCTCCAGCCCGACTCGGGCACCGTGCGCTACCGGGACGCCGAGCTCAGCTCGATGCCCGACGCCCAGCGCAGCGAGCTGCGCCGCACCGACTTCGGCTTCGTGTTCCAGTTCGGCCAGCTGGTGCCCGAGCTGAGCTGCCTGGAGAACGTCGCCCTGCCGCTGCGGCTGGGCGGGATCAAGCGCCGCGCGGCCGAGTCCCGCGCCCGCGAGTGGCTGGAGCGGCTGGAGGTCACCGGCGTCGCCGACAAGCGCCCCGGCGAGACCTCCGGCGGCCAGGGGCAGCGGGTCGCGGTGGCCCGCGCGCTGGTCACCGGGCCGAGCGTGGTGTTCGCCGACGAGCCGACCGGCGCGCTGGACTCGCTCAACGGCGAGCGGGTGATGCAGCTGCTGACCGCCGCGGCCAGGGAGACCAACGCGGCGGTCGTGCTGGTGACCCACGAGGCGCGGGTGGCCGCGTACTCCGACCGCGAGGTCGTCGTGCGCGACGGCAAGTCCCGCGAAGTGGAGCCCGCGAGGTGAAGCGCTGGTTCTCCGACCTCGCCCTCGGCGTGCGGCTGGCGCTGGGCGGCGGCCGGACCTCGTGGGTGCGGCTCGTGCTGACCGGCGCGGGCATCGGGCTGGGCGTGGCCGTGCTGCTCGCCGCGTCGTCGGTGCCCACGATCTTCGCCGAGCGCGCCGAGCGCAGCTCACAGCAGGCGGCCATCCCCGGCGAGGCGGACGACCGCGCCCTGTACCTCAGGTGGTGGATAACCGAGTACCGCGCCGAGACGGTCGACGTCCGGTACATGATGGCGGGCGGGCCGCAGGCGCCGGTGCCGCCGGGCATCCCCGCCGTGCCCGGCGACGGCGAGATGTACGTCTCCCCCGCGTTGCGGGAGCTGCTGGACTCGCCCGAGGGCGAGCTGCTGCGCGAGCGCTTCCCGCAGAAGGTCATCGGCAGCATCGGCGACAACGCCCTCACCGCGCCGCACGACCTGGTGGCCATGGTGGGCGATCCGAGGATGCCTCGGGACTCCGCCGACCCCATCGCCAGGTTCGGCGGCCCCACGCAGGCGCAGGACCTCGGCCCGTTGCTGACGCTGCTGGTCATCGTGGGCTGCGTCGTCCTGCTGTTCCCCATCCTGGTCTTCGTCGGCATCAGCACCCGGTTGGCCGGGGCCCAGCGCGACCGCAGGCTGGCCGCGCTGCGGCTGGTCGGCGCGGGCGCCCAGCGGGTGCGCCGGATCGCCGCGGGCGAGGCGCTGCTGGGCGCCGTCATCGGGCTGGCGGTGGGCACCGGCCTGTTCATGATCAGCAGGCGGTTCGTCGAGGACGTGCGGCTGCTGGGGCTCAGCGTGTTCACCGGCGACCTGACCCCCGTGCCGTGGCTGGCGGTGCTGATCAGCGCGCTGGTCCCGGTGCTGGCCGTGGTCACCTCGGTGCTGGCGATGCGCCGCACGGTGGTGGAGCCGCTGGGCGTGGTGCGCCACACCAAGCCGGTGCGCAGGGTGCTGTGGTGGCGCCTGGTGCCGATCGCGCTGGGCACGGTCGCGCTGCTGACCCAGGCCGGTTCGATGGGCGAGTCCTCCGGCGGCGCGGGCAACCAGGAGGTGCTGATCGGCGGGATCGTCCTGCTGCTGCTGGGCATCCCCACGATGCTGCCGTGGGTGGTCGAGCGCTCGGTGAGCAGGCTGCGCGGCGGCGCGCCGTCGTGGCAGCTGGCCATCCGCAGGCTGCAGCTGGAGAGCGGCACGGCGGCGCGGGTCGTCGGCGGGGTCGCGGTGGTGCTGGCGGGCGCGATCGCCCTCCAGTCGGTGCTGACCAGCGTGTCCGCCAAGATCATCGAGGAGCCGCTGTCCGAGGCCGACCGCGGCAAGGTGCACGTCAGCCTGCGCCAGGAGCCGCAGGACCTGGCCCCGCAGGCGGTGGGCATGCTGGAGCGGGCCGAGGGCGTCAAGCGGGTGCACACGACGCAGTCGCTCGCCTACCGCACGGACACCCGCAACTACCAGGGGATCACCATCGGCACGTGCGAGGCGATGACCGCCTTGACCGCCCTGCCGGACTGCCAGGACGGCGACGCCTTCATGGTCGTCAACCAGGCGGCCACCGGGAACCCTGCCGTCGCACCGGGCACCACCGTCACCGCCTTCAGCGAGGACGAGGAGATCACGAAGAGCTGGACCGTCCCGCAGTACGAGTTGGTGCGGGCCGAGATCGTGACGCGCAACACGTCGGGCTTGTTCCTCACGCCCGCCGCGGTGCGCGGCGCGGACCTGCCGCCAGGCCGGACCCAGATCATGGTCGAACTCGACCAGAGCAAGGCCGACGCCGTCGAGCACGTGCGCAACGCGGTCGCACCGCTAACCTGGCGGACGTTCGTCAGCTTCGTGGGGGAGATCGACATGGCGGATCGGGTGGTGCAGTTCATGAGCGTGCGCCAAGCCCTGCTCGCGGGTTCGCTGATCACCCTGCTGCTGGCCGGGGCCAGCCTGCTGGTGCTCGCGCTGGAGCAGGTGCGCGAGCGCAGGCGGCCACTGGCCGTGCTGGCCGCCAGCGGCGTGCCGCGCGGCGCGCTGGGCCGGTCGCTGCTGTGGCAGAACGCGGTGCCGCTGCTGCTGGCGCTGGTGGTGTCGACGGCGGTGGGCACCGGTCTGGCGGCGCTGCTGCTGCGCGTGCTCGACCTGCCGGTCGCGCTCGACTGGGGCGGCATCGGCCTGCTCAGCGTCGCCGCGGCGGGGTTGGGCCTGGTGGTGACGGCGCTGACGCTGCCGTCCCTGCGCCGGGCCACGGGCGCGCTGGGGCTGCGCTCGGAATGAGCGCGCGGATGCGGTGGGCCGCCGACCTGGTCCTCGGCGTGCGGCTGGCTGTCGGGGGCGGCCGGACGTCGTGGGCCAGGTTGGCGCTCACCGCCGCCGGGGTGGGCCTGGGGGTGACGGTCCTGCTGCTGGCGGCGTCGATCGGCCCGGCCCGCGAGGCGAAGTCCGCGCGGGTCGCGGCCACCGCGCCGTCCTACGTCCAGGACGAGTCCGCGCCGCTGCGGGTGCGGCAGGTGTTCGTGGACTGGCAGGGCCGGAAGATCTCCGGCGTCGAGGTGGCGGCGGTCGGCCAGGGCGCCGCGCCGCCGCCGGGGGTCGGGCGCCTCCCGCTGCCCGGCGAGGTGGTCGTCTCGCCCGAGCTGCTGGAGCTGATGGCGGCCGACGACTCCGCGCGCGCCCGGTTCCCCGAGCGGGTGATCGGCGTGATCGGCGAGGTCGGCCTGCCGCGCCCCAAGTCGCTGCTGTTCTACGCGGGCCTGGCGGACACCGCCGCGGCCGCGCCCGCCCTGGGCTTCGGC
>NZ_BMRG01000005.1:0-37551 GCF_014648515.1 Saccharothrix coeruleofusca | reverse complement strand
GGCGAGTACTACCGGCAGCAGTGGCCCCTGGTCTACGGGCTGCTCGTGGTGGCCGCGATCGTGGCGCTGCTGGTGCCGCTGGCGATCTTCGTGATGGTGGCGACCCGGCTCGGCGCGACCGGCCGGGAGCAGCGGCTGGCGGCGATCCGGCTGGCGGGCGGCAGCCGCGCGCAGGTGCACCGGATCGCCAGCGGGGAGACGCTGGCCGGGGCGCTGCTCGGGCTGCTGGTGGGCGTGGCGCTGTACTTCGCGGCCCGGCCGCTGGCCCGCTTCATCGAGGTGGAGGGGGTCGGCTTCTTCCCCACCGACCTGCTGCCCGACCCGCTGCTGGGCGTGCTGATCGCGGTGGGCGTGCCGGTGGTGGCGGTCGGCTCGGCGCTGCTGGGGCTGCGCGCGGTGGACATCGGCCCGCTGGGCCTGAGCCGTCGCACCGAGGTGCCCGCGCGCCGGGGCTGGTGGCGGTTCGCGCTGGTCGGCGCGGGCGCGCTGGTGCTCGTGTCGATCTCGCTGACCAGCGACTTCTGGAGCGTGATGACCGATCCCGTCGTGACGCTGGCGCTGGGCGCGGGCATCGGGCTGGTGCTGGTGGGCACCGGCGCGGTGCTGCCGTGGCTGGTCGGCCGGGTCTCGCGCGGGCAGGTGGAGGGCATCGCGCCGATGCTGGCGCTGCGCGGCCTGCGCCACGACCGGAACACCCCGCGCGTGCTGGCGGGCGTGGTGGTCGTGCTGACCGGTTCGCTGACCCTGCAGGTGCTGCTGTCCGCGGCGGCGGACTTCACCGCGGACAGCTTCGGCGCGGGCACCGCCGACGAGGGCACCGGCCGCTGGACGCTGGCGCTGTCCGAGCCGACCCCGTTGCGCGAGCTGGAGGAGGCCATCGCCCTGGTGGGCGGGGTGCGCCGGATCAGCGAGGTGCGCTGGGGCGCCACCACGGGCGGGAAGCCGCACGGGGTGGTCAGCACCGACTGCGCCGAGCTGGCGCACATGCTGGGCGTGCGGGACTGCGCGCCGGGCCGGGCCTACTGGGTGCACGACGGGCGCGACGCGCCGCGGCCGGGCACCCGGACGGTCCTGGCGGGCCGGGACTGGACCATCCCCGACTACCAGGTGCTCATCGACACCCCCTCCGACTCCCGGCTGCCCGCGGGGCTCCTGGTGGCGGGCGGCGCGGACCCCGTGCTGAGCGCGCTGCGCCCCTACCAGCTGGTGGTCGAGGGCGACCCGGACGCGGCGTTCGCCGATCGGCTGCTGGCCGCCACCGGCCGCGTCGACCGGGCCGTGCGGCTGTCGACGGGGCAGAGCGCGCAGGTGGAGCTGTTCACCTCGCTGCGCAGCGGCGTGATCGGCGCGTCGGTGCTGCTGACCCTGCTGGCCGTGGTCGGGCTGGCCGCCGCGGCGGTGGACCAGGTGTGGGAGCGCCGCCGCCCGGTCGCGGTGCTGGCCGCCAACGGCGTGCCGAGGCGGACGCTGGCGGCGGCCGCGGCGTGGCAGGCGGCGGTGCCGACCGCGCTGGGCCTGGCCCTGGCCACCCCGCTGGGTCTGGGCACCGCGTGGCTGCTGGTGCCCTCCGAGCGGTTCCGGGTGGACTGGAGCGAGGTGGTGGTGACCGTCGGGACGGCCGCGGTGGTGGTGCTGGCGGTGTCGCTGTGCACGCTGCCCGCGCTGCGCTCGGCGATCCGCCCGAGCGCCCTGCGCACCGAGTGAGGCGGGCCCTCCGCTCCCCTGACCGGTCCTCCCGGCCGCACGATCGTGTGACCTGGGGAGCCGGACCGGCCCGCTGCCCCTCCCAGCCGTCATGCGAGATCAACTCAACGCGGAGCTGCTGGCCATGGCGCGGGCGGGCGACGCGGGCGCGTGGCGGCGGATCGTGCGCGGGTACGAGCGGCTGGTGTGGGGCGTGGCGCGGGCGCACCGGCTGGCCCCGGAGGACGCCTCGGACGTCTGCCAGGCGACCTGGCTGGCGCTGGCGCAGCACCTGTTCCGCATCCGCGAACCGGAGAAGCTCAGCGCCTGGCTGGTGATCACGGCCCGTCACGAGTCCGTGCGGGTGCTGGCCCTGCGCGGCAGGCAGGAGCCGGTGGACCTGTGGGGGCCGCCGGACCCCACGCCGGAGGACGTGGCGCTGGACAACGACCGCGCGCGGGCGCTGTGGGCCGCGTACTCCTCGCTGACCGACCGGTGCAGGCAGGTGCTGCGCCTGGTGGCGCACGCCCCGGAGCTGTCCTACGCCGAGGTGTCCTCGGCGCTGGGCGTGCCCACCGGCAGCCTCGGCCCCCTGCGCAGCCGCTGCCTGGCCACCCTGCGCCGCCGCCTGGTGCCGGAGCTGGTCGGATGACCCGCGACCTGCTGGCCGACCTGGCCGACCTGCTCAACCGGGTCGACCCCGTGCCCGCGCCGCTGGCCGACGCCGCGGCGGCGGCGCTGGCGCAGCGGCTGGACCCGGCCGTGCCGCTGCCGCTGATCGCCGACTCCGCGCTGGAGGACCCCGAGGGCGTGCGCGGCGTCGGCGGCGCGCGGACGCTGCGGTTCGCCGACCTCGACCTGCGCCTGGAACCGCGCGGGCGGCGGGCCGTGCACGTCGTCGGGCGGGCGCGGGAGGCGGCCGACGCGGTGGTGCGCTGGCCGGGCGGGGGCGCGTGGGCGGCCGCCGAGCGGGGGTGGTTCCAGTTCGAGGGGGTGCCGTGCGGGCCGGTGGCGTTCGTGCTGCGCGGGCCGGGGCGGGCGGACCGGGGCACCGGGTGGTTCGTCGCGTGAGCCACGACGACTGCCTGGCGCTGGTCGAGTCCGGCCAGCTGGCGCGGGCCCAGCGGGTGGCCGAGGAGGGGCTGCGCGCGGCGAGCCGGGACGCGGACGGGGACAGGGCCGGTTTCCGGCTCACCCTGGCCTGGATCGCGCTGGACCGGGGCGACCCGGCGGCGTGCGCGCGGCACCTGGACGCGGTGGCGGCCGAGGCCGGGGCGACGGTGCGGCACCTGGCTCGGGCGCGCTGCCTGCGCGGGCTGCTGCTGTGCCAGCAGGCCGACCCCCGGCTGGCGGTCAAGGCGCTGACCGCGGCGGTGCGGCGGCTGCGGGGCGACCACCGCTGGCAGGCCAACGCCCTGATCGGGCGCGGGATCGCGCGGTGCTACGCGGTGCGCCCGGCCGAGGCGGACGCCGACTTCGCCGCCGCGCGGGCGCTGCTGCTGTCCATCGGCGAGCCGGAGCGGGCGGCGATGGCGCTGCACAACCGGGGCTTCGCGGCGGTGCTCGCGGGCGACCACCCGGCCGCGCTGCGGCACTACGAGCGGGCCGCGCGGGAGGGGCTGCGCGTGGCGAGCAAGCCGGAAGCGCTGGTGGACCGGGCGCAGGCGCTGCTCGCGGCCGGTCTGGTGGCCGAGGCGCGCGAGGTGCTGCGGCCCGCCGTGGCGCTGCTGGACCGGTGCGACCGGGGTTCGCGGCTGCCCGAGGCGCTGCTGCTCGCCGGGCGCTGCGCGCTGCGCGACGACGACCCGGCGGCGGCCCGCGACCTGGCGGCGCGGGCGGCGACGATGTTCCGCGCGCAGGGGCGGGCGGCCTGGGTGCCCGCCGCGACGGCGGTGGCGCTGCGGGCCGGTGCCCAGGCCGTCGAGACCGCTGTCGAGATCGCCGCGGCGTGCGACGCCCACGGCCACCACGAGGACGCCGCCGAGCTGCGGCTGGCCACCGGGGCCCTGGTCGAGGCCGCCGCGCGCAGGCACCGGGGCACCGCCCGCGCGCGGGCGCTCGGCTGGCTGGCCCGCGCCCGGCTGGCGGGCGACCGCCGGGCGGCGGTCGCCGCGTGCCGCGCCGGGCTGGCCCTCCAGCCACCGGACCAGCACCCCGGCCCCGAGCTGGTCGCCATCGCCCTGGACCACGCGCTGGCGGCCGGTGACGCCATGGCGGTGGTCCGCTGGGCCGAGCACCGCCGCGCCGACCCGCCCGCACCGGTCCCCGCCACCGCCCGCCCCTCCGCCGAGCTGCGCCTGGCCCGCGCCCGCGACGACCACGACGGGATCGTCCGGCTGGAGCGGGAGATCCGCAGGCTGTCGCTGGCGGCGGGCACCGACCGGCGGCACCGCGCGTTCCCCGACCCGGCGGCGCTGGGCGAGCGGGCCCTGCTCCACTTCACCAGCCACCGGGGCCGCCTGGTCGCGGTGTCGGTCGTGGCGGGCCGGGTCCGCCTGCGCGACGCGGGCGACGCGCGCCGGTTCGACCACCACGTCCGGTCACTGGCCCTGGGCCGCAACGCGACCGCGATCCGCGAGCTGGACGGCCTCACCGCACCGGCTGGCGACCGCCCGCTGGTCGTCGTGCCCAGCCCCGAGCTGGAGCGCCTGCCGTGGGCGGCGCTGCCCTCGTGCCGGGGCCGCGCCGTCTCCGTCGCCCCCTCTGCGGCGTGCTGGCTGCGCGCGGCGCGCACACCGCTGGCGCTCGACCGCCGCCTGTGGGTCGCGGGGCCGGGCCTGCGGCACGCGGTCGCCGAGGTCCGCGCGCTGCGGCGGCGGCACGGCGGCACCCGGCGCTCCACCGTGGAGTCCACACTGGACGCGCTGGCCCGCGCCGACGTCGCGCACATCGCCGCGCACGGCGAGTTCCGCGCGGGCAGTCCGCTGTTCTCCCACCTGCGCCTGGCCGACGGCCCGCTGCACGGCCACGACCTGGACCGCCTGGAGCGGGCTCCGGCGGTGGTGGTGCTGTCGGCGTGCCACTCCGGACTGGCCCCGCTGCTGCTGCGGCGCGGCGCGCGGGCCGTGATCGCCTGCGTCCGCGACGTGCCCGACGCCCGAGCGCCCGCGCTGATGGCCACCCTGCACGCCGCGCTGGGCACCGGCCCGGCCCAGGCGCTCGCCGACGCCCAGGCCGAGCACGGCGATCTCGGGTTCAGCTGCTTCGGCGCGGGCTGAACCGCCGCACCGCCGCCGCGCGGGCCCGCTCGGCGGGTTCCCCGGCGTGGCGGAGGCGGGCCACCTCGGCGGCCACCCTCGGCGCGGCGAACGACGTGCCGCTCCACCGCGCGAACCCGTACTCGCGCGCCGCCGAGCCGGGGACGAGCCGGACGAAGCTGCTCACCACGTCCACCCCCGGCGCCACCGCGTCCACCCAGTCCCCCCGGTTGCTGAACGGCGCGTCCGCGCCCACCGCCACCACCTGGGGCAGTGCCGCGGGCCACGTCGGCCGCTCGCTCGCGCCGTTGCCCGCCGCGGCGACCACCACCGACCCGGCCAGCCGCGCCACCGCGTGCCGCAGCACCGGCGGGCAGGTGTCGTCGGCGGTCCGGCAGCCCGAGCTCAGCACCACCACGTCGGCCCCGCGCACCGACCTCAATCCACGCGCGACGGTGACGTCGTCGGACAGGCCGAGCGAGGACAGCACCCGGCGGTGCCGCACGCGCACCCCCGGCGCGTGCCGGACCAGCACGCCGGTGACGAACGTGCCGTGCCCGGCCTGGCGGTCCTGGCCGGGGCGGCCGTCGGCGTCCAGCACCTCCGGCGGGTGGCCGCCCTCGGCGAACCACGCCCGGTGGGCGAACCACGGGTGCGGGTCCAGCCCGGTGTCCAGCACCGCGGCGGTGACCGCCCAGGTCTCGTCCGACGGCGGCGCGGGCGGGGCGGCCGAGGCGGGCAGCGGGTGCGCCGTGCCGATCATGATCGGGCTGCCCACGTGCACGTGGTTCGGGGCGATGCCCAGGCCCACCTCGCGCGCGATGCGCACCGGCTGGTCCCGCTCGGCGGGGCGGAGCCGGACGCGGGTGAACCCGGAGGCCGCGGGTTCGGCCAGCCGGTCCACCCACCGGCGCAGCCGGTCGACCGCCTCCGGGAGTCCATCCGGAGGTATCAGTACCTCACCTGAACGGACCAAGCACTCCGTCGGTCCGCCGGGGTCGTGCACCAGCAGGTCGGGCCGTTCCCGGCGCCAGCGGTCCACCAGCTCGACGACCGGTTCCAGGCCCGCACCCTGCGCTAGTCCAATGTCCACAGCGGACAGGGTGCCGGGTTCGCGCTCCGTCCACAGCGGACGTCCCAGGTAGTCACCTGATGCGGTGACCACGACGGACGGTGTTCGAGTTCCCCGCCCGCGCCCCGGACAGCCGCAACAGACCGCCCTTCCGAGTGGGTTAGGGCTCGCGGCGTTCGCAAAAGCGGTGACCAGTGCTAGACATAGCACCACGTCGCCCCTCCGAACGGTCCGCCCGTTCGCCGCAGTCCCGAACGGTGGTGATCCCGTGGCCATCAGCAACGCCGTGCGCCGCACCGGGTCGCTGCTGCTGCGGGCCGCGGCCGTGGGCGGGCTCGCGGGCGCCGCGTGGCTGCTCGGGCCGGGGGTCGCGGCAGCGGTCTCGGACGACCCGGCGGACGAGGTGCGGGCGGCGCTGGACGCCGTGCGGCAGGCGGCGCACCAGGAGCAGGCGGCGCACCAGGACGAGCTGATCGCCGCGCTGCTCGACCAGCGGCTGTCCGGTCCGCCGCGGCTGGCGGTGCTGGAGGTCGTGCCCACCGAGCAGGTGGTGCCGGTCGAGCGGCCCGCCGACCCCGCCGACCCCGTCGAGCCGGAGTGGGAACCCGTCGCGGCGGGCTTCCACTCGGTCGGCCTCCACTCGGGGAACCTCCAGGTGTCCGGCCGCACCGGCGCGGTGTCCAACACCGTGCCCCCGGAGGTGTACCAGGCCAAGGTGGCCGCGCGGGCGGAGGCCGCGCTGGCGCTGGCGCCGCCGGTGCCCGAGGCGACCGCCCCCGTTCCGCCGCCTCCGCCCGCGCACGCCCCGCCCGCCGTCCCGGTGCGCACCGCATCCGCCGAACCCGCCCCGGCGGCCTCCGTGGCCCCGGCCGTCCCGGCCGCGCCGGAGACACCTGCGACACCTGATCTGACTTGGGAGAACCCGGAGCCCGGCGCTCCTTCTCCGGCCTCGCAGCACGCCCCGGCCGCGCCCAGCGCGCCCATCGCCTCGTCGAGCACGCACGACAGCTCGAACGGCCACCGCGGCGGCGGCGCCGTCGCCCTGCTGACCGCCCAGTCCGCCCTCCAGCCCGCCACCGCGTGGTCGGTCGAGCGGCGCGACGACTGGCGGTCTCCCGGCAGCGTTCCCGGCCTGCCGAGCACCTCACCCGACTGAGCGACCCGACCGGGTGCCGCGGCACCCGTGTGCCCCGAGGACACCCCTGCGCGCACCTCCGGCACACCTCCGGGCACACCGCGGCAGTCGTCTCGCGGTAGCACCCACCCGCAGTACCGGCACGACCTCGCACTCCCGTCCTGCCGACCGCGCCCCGGCAGGAACGGGGCAGGTCCCGTCGCCACGCTGCCCCCGTGGCGCTGGGACCACGCCGAAGCCTGCGGCGGAACGCCCTCCCTGGAGCGTTCCGCCGCAGGTCTCCGGTCCGCGCGCCGCCGGACCCCGGCCCATCGAGGGGCTGCGCCGGGGTCCGGCGGCAGCGACCACACGACCAGGGGCCACACGACCAGGGGTCACGCGACCGGGACGTCCACCTCCGCGTCGCCCTCCACGCCCGTGCCGGACACGGTCGCGGCGACCAGCCCGAGCCTGCGCACCGCGTCCCGCAGCACTTCGGCGGGCAGCACGTACGGCAGCCGCAGCCAGCGCTCGAAGCCCCCGTGCGCGCCGAACCGCGAGCCGGGCACCAGCCGGATGCCGTGGTTCTGCGCCACCACCGCGACCCGCGTGCTCACCGGCGCGTCCAGCTCGCACCACACGCTCAGCCCGCCCGACGGCCTGCGGAAGCGCCACCGGGGGCAGTGCTCCCGCAGGCCCGCCATCAGCACGTCGCGCTGGTCGGCCAGCTGCGCGCGGCGCGCGGCCAGCGCGGGCTCCGGGTCGGCCAGCAGCTCGGCCAGCACCATCTGGTCGAGCACCGCGGAGCCCAGGTCCAGCGCGGTGCGGCCCGCCACCAGCCGGTGCACCACCTCCGGCGTGGCGCGGATCCAGCCGATCCGCAGGCCGCCCCAGTGCGACTTGCTCGCCGAGCCCAGGGTGATCACCAGGTCCTCGCCGAACGAGGCGACCGGCGGCGGGCCGTCCAGCGGGTCGCCGTCGAGGTCCAGCTCCACCACGGTCTCGTCGACCACCAGCGGGGTGCGGGCGCGCCGAGCCAGTTCCACCAGCTCGGCGCGTTCGGCCGCGCCCATGCGGTGCGCGGTGGGGTTGTGGAAGTCGACCACCAGGTACGCCATCCTCGGCGCGGCCTGGCGCAGCGCGGCGGCGATGCCGGGCAGGTCCCAGCCGGTCTCGGTCATCGCCACCGGCACCGGGATCGCCGACACGGCCTTGATCGCGTCCAGCGCGTTGGGGTAGCTGGGCTGCTCCACCAGCACCCGGTCGCCCGGCCCGGTCAGCAGCCGCAGCACCAGCGCCAGCGCGTGCTGCGCGCCGCTGGTGACCAGGATCTGCTCCGGCGAGGTGGGCAGGCCGCGCGCCTCGTACCGGGCGGCGATGCGCTGCCGCAGGTCGGGCAGGCCGTGCTCGTAGTAGCCGTGGTCGGCCAGCCGCTCGGGCATCCGCAGCCGCACCGCGTCGAACGCGGCGAGCGTGCTGGGGATCGCGGGCGGGGCGGCGCGGGCGAAGTCGACCATGCTGTGCCCGACCAGCGGGGTGTCCGGCGCGATCCCGAGGTGGCCGGTGGGCAGGCTGACCCAGGTGCCCGCGCCGCGCCTGCTGGCCACCAGGCCCTCGGCGCGCAACTGGTCCAGCGCGGCGGTGATCATCGTCCGGCTGACCGGCAGCGCGTCGGCCATCTCCCGCTCGGCGGGCAGCCGGGTGCCCGCCGGGAGCCTGCCGTCCAGGATCAGCATCCGGATGGCCGCGGCGAGGTCGGCCGAGCCCTGGCGGGCGCCGCGCCGCCGCCACTCGCCGAGCAGCCGGGCGAGCCGGAACCCGGAAATACGTCCACTTGCTGGGAAACCTAGCTCCACAAGGCCAATTATTGAGTATTGGTCATGGATAAGGAAGCCAAAGGTCGCTCAAGATGGCCAAGTGCTTGCCGCTCTCACGCCGGCCCCGGTCACCATCGCACCTACACGTCGGATCATCCAACTTCTGGTGGGCCTGTGGCTCTACGGCGCGAGCATGGCGCTGCAGATCCGCGCCGCGCTGGGCCTGAACCCGTGGGACGTGCTGCACGAGGGACTGGCCGAGCGCACCGGGCTGAGCTTCGGCACGGTGACCGCGCTGGTCGGCGTGCTGGTGCTGCTGTGCTGGCTGCCGCTGCGCCAGCGCCCAGGGGTGGGCACGGTGAGCAACGTGCTGGTCATCGGCGTCGCGGTGGACGTGACGCTGGCCCTGCTGCCCGCGCCCACCGGGTTGGCGGTGCGCGTGCTGTTGCTGGCCGGGGGCGTCGTGCTCAACGGCCTGGCCGCCGCCGTCTACATCGGCGCCCGGCTCGGCCCCGGCCCGCGCGACGGCCTGACGACCGGCTTCTGCGCGCGGACCGGGACCTCGCTGCGCCTGGTGCGCACCGCGGTGGAGGTGATCGTGCTGGCCGCGGGCTGGCTGCTGGGCGGCACCGTCGGCGTCGGCACGGTCCTCTACGCGCTGGCCATCGGGCCGCTCACCCAGGCGTTCCTGCCCCCGGTCACCTGGGTGCGGCCACGACCCGCCGCCTGACCTCGGTGTAGTCCACGCCGAGCCCGGCCAGCACCTCGGCCACCAGTCCCCGCCCGGACAGCAGCGCCAGCACCAGGTGCTCCCGGTCGAGGGTGCGGTGGCCGAGGTCCTTGGCCTCCACCAGGCAGCGGGCCAGCGCCTGCTTGGCCGCCGCGTCGAAGGGCAGGCCGAACAGCGCCCGCCCGCGCCGGGGGCGTCGCGCCAGCGCGCCCTCCCCCAGCGCCGCCTCGACCGAGTCGACGACCTGGTCCACGTCGATGCCCAGGCCGCGCAGCGCCTCGGTGTCGGCGTCGCTGAGCCCGCCCTTGCGCCGGGCCCGCTCGAAGGCCGCCTCGACCTCCGCGCGCGCCAGCCCGAACTCCGCCAGCACCGGTGTGTCCAGCACCGCCAGCAGCAGGTCCTCCGGCTCGATCCGGTCCGCGTCCCGGCGTTCCGCCTCGCGGACCGCCTCCCGCACCGCCTGCCGCGCCTGCCTGGTGAACCGCTCCGCGATCATCGGCTTCCCCCGTGCTTCTTGTGCACCGCCTGCCTGCTCACACCCAGTTCGGCGGCGATCTCCTGCCACGACCACCCACGCGCGCGGGCGTTGCGGACCTGCACCGCTTCGAGCTGTTCGAGCAGCCTGCGCAGCGCGCTGACCGCCCGGAGCCCGACGCGGGGGTCCTGGTCGCCCGCCGCGACCGCCAGTTCCGTTGCCTCCGCCATGACGTCAACTTTGGTTGACAACAGCCCTCGTGTCAACCCAGGTTGACACGATTCCACCCATCGGGCTGCTTCACCCCTCCGGCGAGTGGCCTGCCGGGCGGATCAAGGAATTCGGGCGCGGCGATTGGCGGGAAGTGGCGCACATCACGTGGAAAGGTGGGGACCTGGATTGGTGGCGAACCCGGAAATGGCGAAAGCCCCACCGCCGGAGGCGAGTGGGGCTTTCCACGTGCTGGTGGCCAGGGGCGGGGTCGAACCGCCGACCTACCGCTTTTCAGGCGGTCGCTCGTACCAACTGAGCTACCTGGCCAGGTAGCGGCCCGGCCTCAGCCGAACAGCCTTGCGACCCAGACGGGACTTGAACCCGCGACCTTCGCCGTGACAGGGCGACGCGCTAACCAACTGCGCCACTGGGCCTTGCTCTCTTACAGTACTACGTGCCCCCAACGGGATTCGAACCCGCGCTACCGCCTTGAAAGGGCGGGGTCCTAGGCCGCTAGACGATGGGGACCTCGTTCCTCCAGCAGCCCGTGTGGGCCACCTTCTTCCCAGGCCCTCCAACCGCTGTCCGGTGGAAGCATCGTAAGCATATGACACGTCCCCCCGATACTCCAAAACGGGGGGGTCAAAACTTTCTGACCTGCAATTTCTCCACCCCCGGACGGCCGTCGCCCCCACCGGGCTGGTGGCGAGCGGCCCACCCCGGACGCACCTCGGGGGCGCGTCCGGGGTGGGCCGCCACTGGCGCGCCTACCGCTGGACGGGCGGGACCCCGCCGTCCTCGCCCGGCACCAGGCCGAGCATGTCGAGCAGCAGCCGGCAGTCCTCGGCGCTGGTGGCGCCGCGCGCCACGGACAGCCGAGCCCGGTGGACCTGCTCGTCGGAGATGCGCGAGGGCTCCCCGGTTCGTTGCGCGGGCACGCCTCCGCTGCCCGGCCTGGACACGATGTCGTCCTGGTTCCACAGGAACTGGCGAACTTCTAGGGACCCGCTCATGACGCCTCCCCGACTTGAGGTTGGCGCGAGATTAAGTGAGCCCTGCGAAGTACCGCAGCCCCCCGGAGAGTGATTCGAAGCCGACGGAGTGTCACTTTCCGTGCAGGTACCCCGGTGTCAAGTGGGGCGTGATGTGCTTGTGGCGAACAGGAAGGACGCGCACCCATGACGCAGCCCCAACCCGACCCCACCCCTGGGCAGACGCCTGAGCAGCCCCTTGGGCAGACCCCGCCCGCCGCGGGCGCGGAACCGCCCCCGGCCCCGTCGATGGCCGCCTTCGAGGCCGACCTCGACGCGCTGATGAACGAGAAGATGGGCGAACTCGACGGGATGCTCGCGGGCCTGGAGCAGCTCGTCGACCGGCTGGAGGGCGAGATCAGCCAACTGGAGGACCTGCCCGATGAGCCGCCCGCGTAACCCTTACCCCCCACGGGTATCCTCGGACTGACCAGTCACGAGGAAACGAGGGCACATGGCAGTCACCACCTACACCGTCACCGGCATGACCTGCGGCCACTGCGTCAGCTCGGTCACCGAGGAGCTGACCGCCCTGGAGGGCGTCACCGGCGTGGACGTGCGGCTGGAGACCGGGGCGGTCACCGTGACCAGCACCCGCGAGCTGGGCCTGGACGAGGTCAAGGCGGCGGTCACCGAGGCGGGTTACGAACTGGCGGGCTGACCTCGCGCCCGCGTCGGGGAAATGTTTTCCCGACACGGGCGCGCACCGTGGCGGATTTGCCGCCGCGACCCCGCGAAATGCCGAAAGCCGTGCTCACGGGGCACGCCGAGGCCCGGTCCGACGCCGCCCGGACGACCCGCGACCTGCGGTGGCGCGCCCCCGCGCCACCGCGGGTCCAAGATTTCCCCTCAACCCACTCCCGCCGCCCTGCCGCGCGTGCAAGAATCCGATTTGCTGACACACCCCCGGTCAGCGCCTGTGGAGATCCCCTCCAGGCCCCCGCGTTCCTCCCCCTGGCGCGGGGGCCTCTCCATGCACACACCTGTGACCAGCGCCACACTTTGCGGTCTTCCGCAATCCAACCGTTATCGTGGCGCGGTGCCTCTAGGTCCCCTTGGACGCTCGAAGTCCGGCCGTCACCGGCCCCCCGCTCGCGAACAGGAAGAACTGGTTCCCGACGAGGAGCTGCAGTCCTACCTGGCGGCGCTGGCCCCCGAGACGGCCGACCCGGAGACGACGGGTTCGGGCAGCAGCTTCGGCAACGCGCAGGTCTACCAGCTCCGCCTGCAGCTCATGGCCAACGAGCAGCTCAAGGAGCTGGCCGCGGAGCGGCAGACCTCCCCCCAGGCGCTGGCCACCGAGTGGGTCATGCAGCGGCTGGAGTGGGAAGCCCGCCAGCGCGGCTACTAGTCCCCCGCACGCGAGCAGGCCCCCGACCGCGGTGAGCGGTCGGGGGCCTGCGCCACGCCTTGGATCAGACCGCGCGCACGTTCTGGGCCTGCGGCCCCTTGGTGCCCTGCCCGATCTCGAACTCGACCTTCTGGTTCTCCTCCAGGGTGCGGAAGCCGGAACCCTGGATCTCCGAGTAGTGCACGAAGACGTCAGGCCCCCCGTTGGCCTGGGCGATGAAGCCGAAGCCCTTCTCGGAGTTGAACCACTTCACAGTGCCCTCTGCCATCTGCCTGCCTCCATCGCAGGAAAGCTTGGGGCTGCACCGTGCAGCCCCGGCCGTCCCGGGGCGTTTCCCCCACCGGTGGGGCGGGAGACAGCACGCCCGCGTGTCGTTCCGCGAGCGTGAGACACGAACACAGAAACCACGGCCTGCGTGGCCGAGCGTATCGGTTGATCACAGCGAGCACTACCGCTGACGGGCGGTCGGCTTACTTCTCCGTGATCTCGGGCGGCTCCGGCAGCTCGACCTCGGCCTCGCCGAGGTTGCGCTCCAGCGCGCCGCGCCACGCGCCGCTGTCGACCATCTTCTCGATGGCCTGGTTGATCTTGGCCCGCCCGGCCTGGTCGTCCTTGGCCAGGCCGATGCCGTAGCGCTCGGTGGTGAACTTCTGCCCCACCAGCTTGAGCAGCTCGGGGTTCTCCGCGACGTACCCGGCCAGGATCGCCTGGTCGGTGGTGACCGCGTCGACGTTGCCCGCCAGCAGCGCCACCACGCAGTCGGAGTACTGGCCGTACTCCACCAGCGTCACGTCCCGCGCGAACTGGTCCTTGACCTTCTGCGCCGAGGTCGACGCGGTGACCGAGCACAGCCGCTTGCCGTTGAGCGTCTCCGGGCCCTTGATCGCCTCCTCGGTGAAGCGGACCAGCAGGCCCTGCCCGGTCTCGAAGTACGGACCGGCGAAGGCGATCTGCTCCTTGCGCTTGTCGGTGATGGAGTAGGTGGCCACGACGAAGTCGACCGCGCCGGTGGTGATCAGCCTCTCCCGGTCGGCGGAGCGGGCCTCCACCCAGGTGATGCCGTTCTCGGGCACGCCGAGCTCGCCCGCGACGTACTTGGCCACGTCGACGTCGAACCCGACGTACTTGCCGTCGAGCCTGCGCTGCGCCATGCCGGGCTGGTCGAACCGGATGCCGATGGTCAGCTTCCCGTCCTGGGCCCGGCCCTCCAGGGTGTTCTCGTCCGCCCCGCCGCAGGCGGTGGTGAGCACCAGGGCGGCGACCGCGGCGGTCGCGGGCAGCAGTCGTCGGAACAGCATCAGCTGCGCACCTCTCGATGGTGGGTGTCGTGGTGCGGATCTGCGCACCGAGCGCCAACATGCTAAGCAGCGAAAAAGGACCTACTTGCACGGTCAAGCGTGGGATGCGTCGCAATTCCGGCCCGGCGCGGCGGAGGTGGGCGCCCACGTAACCGCGTGGTCACGATCGCGCACCGAGCCGTTCACCGGCCCCGCCGGGATGATGGGCCGATGGACCTGGATCACGCGCGCGACGTCATCAGGAAGCAGCACCGGGCGGTGCTGGCCACCATGCGGTCGGACGGCACGCCCCAGATGTCACCGGTGCTCGCCGCCCTCGACGACGGGGGCAGGATCGTGATCAGCACTCGGGAAACCGCTTACAAGGTGCGGCAGGTGCGCAACGACCCGCGCGTCTGGCTGTGCGTGCTGCCCGACCAGTTCTTCGGCCGGTGGATACAGGTCGACGGGATCGCGGAGGTGGTGTCGCTCCCGGCGGCGATGGACGGGCTGATCTCCTACTACCGCGCCATTTCCGGCGAGCACCGGGACTGGGCCGACTACCGGGCGTCGATGGTCGCCGAGCGGCGCGTCCTGCTGCGCGTGGAACCGCACCGGGCGGGCCCCGACCGCAGCGGCTGACCGGGTCGCGCGGTAACGCCCCCGGTTCGTCGAACGATTCCAGGTGACACTTGGGGATGCGGCGGAGCAGGTGCGCGAGATGAGCAGTGGCAGACATGCCCTGGTGGTGGGCTCGGTAGCGGCACTGGCGGCGAGCGCACTGCTGGTCGTGCTGGTCAACGGCGGCCAACCGCGGCCGGTGGACGTGCGGCGGGTGGACACCGGTCCGACCGGGCCGGACGTGCTGAGCGCCACGTTGGCCACCAGCGTCCAGGCCGTCCGCTCCACCGAGGTGGCGCCACCACCGCTCCCCCCGTCATTCCCCGCGCCGCTGCCCGCCCAGCCGCCCGCGGTCACCACGCCGCCGCACCCGGTCGCCGTGACCACCACCACGACGGCGCCGCCGCCCACCACGACCACCGCCCCGCCGTCCTCCGAGGTCCAGCAGGCGCCGCCGGAAGGGTCGGACGGGTGCGACCACGCTTACGTCACCAACACCGGGTGCGTCCCGTGGGAGTTCCCCCGGCACGTGTGGTGGACCTGCCTGTGGTTGCGGGAGCAGGGCATCACGCGCGTCGAGGTGCCCGGCCGCGACCGGCACCACCTCGACACCAACCGCGACGGCGTGGGCTGCGCCCCGCGCTAGCCGCCCCGGCGGGCGGCGCGCTCAGAGCGGTCGGACGAGCGCGGCCACGGCGGCGAGCACCGCGGCCCGGTGCTCGGGGGCAGGCTCCCGACCGGCCGCCCCCGGCAGCGCCTTCAGCGACCAGGAGGCGGTGTCCCAGCTGATCACCAGCGCGATCACCATGGCCATCAGCTCCACCGCCGGGATGTCGGCGCGGACCCGGCCCGCCCGCTGGGCGGCCTCGACGGCGGCGATGTTGCGCCGGTACTCCGCCGCCTCGGCCTCGACCGGCCGCTGCCGCTCCAGCCCCGCCCACAGGTACAGCCGGGTGATGTGCGGCCGCTGCCGCAGCCGGTCGTACAGCGCGCCCGCGTAGGCGGGCAGGTCGCCCGCGTCGATCGCGACCGCCTCCGCCAGCTCGGTCATGCTCTCCGCCACGACCCTGTCGAACAGCTCTTCCTTGGTCCCGAAGTGCATGTAGATCGACCGCTTGTTGGCCGCGGCGGTCTCGGCGATGCGGTCGACGCGCGCGCCCGCCAGGCCGTGGGTGGCGAACTCCTCGACCGCCGCCCTGAGCAGTCGCCGCTTGGTCTCGGTGGCGTCAGGTGGCATGGGGTCACCGTACATAACCATCCAGATGTTTACAGAGGCGGCGCGTTCGTGTACGAATGTATCTAGTTAGTTACCTACAGGGGAGCGCACATGACCCGCACCTGGTTCATCACCGGCACGTCCTCCGGCTTCGGCCGCGAGCTCACCGAGCAGCTGCTGCGCCGCGGCGACCGCGTCGCCGCCACCGCGCGCCGCCCGCACACCCTCGACGACCTCGCCGCCCGCCACGGCGACCAGCTCTGGCGCGCCGCCCTGGACATCACCGACACCACCGCGCTGCGCGAGGTCGTCGACCGCGCCTTCGCCGAACTCGGCCGGATCGACGTCGTGGTCTCCAACGCGGGCTACGGGCTGTTCGGCGCGGCCGAGGAGCTCACCGACGAGCAGATCGACCGCCAGATCGCGACCAACCTCACCGCCTCCATCCAGCTCGCCCGCGCCGCCACCCCGCACCTGCGCCGCCAGGGCGGCGGGCGGTTCGTCCAGATCGCCAGCGTCGGCGGCCAGATCGCCTTCCCCGCGATGAGCCTCTACCACGCCACCAAGTGGGGGATCGAGGGCTTCTGGGAGTCCGCCGCCGCCGAGCTCGCGCCGTTCGGCATCGACGTGACCATCGTCGAGCCCGGCGTGTCCCGCACCAACTTCGGCGCGGGCGGCTCGGTGCTCGGCCCGCCGCTGCCCGAGTACGCCGACGGCCCCTCGGGGCAGCTGCGCCGCATGGCCGCCGGGGAACTGCCCCCGCTGCCCGCGCCCGGCGACCCAGCCAAGATCGCCGCCGCCATCATCGCCCGCGCCGACCAGGCGGGCGGACCGCTGCGCCTGACGCTGGGCTCCGACGCCTACGCGCTGGCCACCGACGCGCTGGGGAACCGCCTGCGCGCCCTGGAGGCCCAGCGGGAGCTGGCCCACTCCACCGACGCCGACAGCTGAACCGAGCAGCGGAGCCGTGTTCGACTTCACCGGCAAGACCGTCCTCGTCACCGGCGCCCCCGGCGCGATGGTGGGCATCCGCGCCGCGGCCCCTCGATGCGCAAGGCGGGCGGTGGCGCGATCGTCGACGTCAACTCCATCGCCGGGCTCACCGCCGCGCCCGGCCTGGCCGCCTACAGCAGCAGCAAGTGGGCGCTGCGCGGCCTGACCCGCACGGCCGCCAAGGAACTGGCCCCCGACGGCATCCGCGTCAACGCCGTGCACCCCGGCATCATCGACACGCCACCGGCCTACGGCCCCGATGGCCGGGAACTGGTCCCGGTCGACGACTTCGCCATCCCCCGCATGGCCTCCCCGGACGAGATCGCCGACTTCATCCTGTTCGCCGCCTCCGAGCGGGCGCGCTTCGCTACCGGCACCGAGATCGTCGCCGACGGCGGCTTCGGGCTCGGTCCCATGTCCTGACCGCGCACCGGCTCGGACCATCCACAGTGGACTCGCGTTCGACGGCGCGGGCCGGGCACGTGACCGCGACCACATCCACCCGCCGACCACCGCTCCCCCACGGCGGTCCGCCGCCTCGGTAAGCTGTGGCCGAGGGCTGCTAGCTCAATTGGCAGAGCAGGAGACTTTTAATCTTCGGGTTCAGGGTTCGAGTCCCTGGCGGCCCACCAAAGCCCCTTCCGCCGGAACGGACGCGTTCGGCGCGGTGCCACCCCACCGGAACGGGTGGCACCGCTGGTGAGCGGCCCCGCCGCCCACTAGGGAGGAACCATGCACCTGTTGATGGCGTTCGCGCTCGCCGCCTCGTTCGCGCCCGCTCCCGGCGAGCTGATCAGCTACGACGAGCGGGTCCCCGCGGGCGCGCGGGCGACCGTCATGGTCCTGCCGGTCGCGGGCCGCACGGCGGTGGCGCTGCGCGTGACCGGCCTGCTGCCGCACCGCGACTACGGCACGCACGCGCACGTCAACCCGTGCGGCCCCAAGCCCGAGGACGCGGGCCCGCACTACCAGAACGTCCCCGATCCGGTGAGCCCTTCCACAGATCCCTCGTTCGCGAACCCGCGCAACGAGATCTGGCTCGACTTCACCACGGACGGTCGCGGTCGCGGCATCGCTCACACGGTCGTGCCGTGGCAGTTCACCGATCGGCGGGCGAACTCGATCGTCCTGCACGCGGAGCGCACCCACACCGAGCCCGGTCACGCGGGCACGGCGGGCGCCCGGCTGGGCTGCCTGACGGTCCGCTTCTGAGAACTGTCGCACCCCTCGGGCAGGGTGTCCGCCATGACCGCGAAGATCGAACTCCTGCCCTGGTCCGAGGGCGACGTCGACCTCCTCCGCCTGCTCAACGCGCCCGAGCTGACGGCGCAGCTGGGCGGCCCCGAGACAGCGGAGCAGGTCCTCGCCCGGCACCGGCGCTACCTGGCGCTGACCGGGGGCCGGATGTACCGGGTCAGCGTCGGGGGTGAGCAGGCGGGCTGCGTCGGGTACTGGCCGCGCAGCCGGCACGACGCGGAGGTCCACGAGGTGGGCTGGAGCGTCCTGCCCGCGTTCCAGGGCCGGGGCGTGGCCTCGGCCGCCGCCGAGGCCGTGGTGCGGCGCGCGGGCGGCAGACCGGTGCACGCCTTCCCGCGCGTCGACCACCCGGCGTCGAACGCGGTGTGCCGCAAGGCGGGCTTCACCCTGCTCGGCGAGTGCGACTTCGAGTACCCGCCGGGCAACCCCATCCGCTGCAACGACTGGGTGGTGGCCGGATGAGCCGGGTGAGCGCCCCGAGCAGCACCCGCCCCGCCTGCGCGCACGGGGTTCGGGTAGCGCCGCGCACAACGGCCTTTCACCGGGTGCGCAGCGGCTAGCCTGGGAGCGTGGCTCCTGCGATCCCCCCGCTCAAGATCGGCCCGTACGCGGTCGACCCGCCGGTCGTGCTCGCGCCCATGGCGGGCATCACGAACGTGGCGTTCCGGCAGCTGTGCCGGGAGTTCGGCAGCGCGGGCTCGCTGTACGTGTGCGAGATGATCACCGCTCGGGCGATCGTCGAGCGCGACCCCAAGACCATGCAGATGATCACCTTCGGCGAGGGTGAGCACCCGCGCTCGATGCAGCTCTACGGCGTCGACCCCGCGTCGATGGCCGAGGCGGTGCGGTTCATCGTGGGCGAGGACCGCGCCGACCACATCGACATGAACTTCGGCTGCCCCGTGCCCAAGGTGACCAGGAAGGGAGGTGGCGCGGCGCTGCCCTACAAGCGGCAGCTCTTCCGCCGGATCGTGCGCGCGGCGGTGCGCGCCGCCGAACCCGCCGGGGTGCCGGTGACGGTGAAGTTCCGCATCGGCATCGACGACGAGCACCACACCTACCTCGACGCGGGTCGCATCGCCGAGGAGGAGGGCGCGCAAGCGGTTGCGCTGCACGCGCGCACGGCCTCCCAGCGGTACTCGGGCCAGGCGGACTGGTCGGCCATCGCACGGCTGAAGGAAGCCGTGACGAGCGTCCCGGTGCTGGGCAACGGCGACATCTTCAGCGCCGCCGACGCGCTGCGCATGGTCGCCGAGACCGGCTGCGACGGCGTGGTGGTCGGGCGCGGCTGCCTGGGACGGCCGTGGCTGTTCGGGGAGCTGCAGGCGGCGTTCCGGGGCGAGCCGGTCCCGGCCGGGCCGGACCTGGGCGTGGTCGCCGAGGTGCTGCGGCGGCACGGCGTGCTGCTCGCGGCGTTCCTCGGTGAGGACAAGGGCATCCGCGACCTGCGCAAGCACATGGCGTGGTACCTGAAGGGCTTCCCGGTGGGGGCGGAGCTGCGCCGGTCGCTGGCGATGGTGAGCACCGTGGCGGAGCTGGAGGACCTGATCGGCCAGCTGGACCCGACCGCGCCCTACCCGCAGGACGCCGAGGGGCCGCGCGGGCGGCAGGGCTCGCCCGCGAAGGTCGTGCTGCCGGAGGGCTGGCTGGACGACCCGGAGGACGCCATGGTCCCCGACACCGAAGAGATGCACTCGGGTGGGTGACAGAGGCCGCTTGCGGGGCGCGTTGCTGACCGTCTGCGCGCTGCTGCTGGCCGGGTGCGGCTCGGCCGTGCCGGGCGCGGCCCGCCCGCTGCGGGTCACCGACGTCGAGCGCCAACTGGTCGAGGGCTACTTCACCGACCTCAACGAGGCGGGCGGGCAGGGCATGGCCGAGCAGCGCGAGCTGCTGCGCGACACCCAGCACCCGGACTTCCGGGAGGACGAGTGCGAGCTGCCCAGCGGCACGCTCAGGGTCCAGCCGACCATGTCCACGCTGCGGTTGGACGCGGACTGGACACCACCGGGGGAGGACGAGCACCCACGCGGGGTGGTCCTGGTGGTCGCGGTGACCGTCACCCTGCTGCAGGACGGCGCTGAGCTGGGCAGTCAGATCGGTTCCCAGCACGTCGTGCTGCTCAACGGCAAGGCGTACGGCTTCGCGCCCTGCGCGGGCTGAGCAACCGGCGATCACGCTCCGCCAACTCGATCATCGAACGTCACCGTTTCGGGGCAGTGCACAGTCAGCCAGTCGAGGGAAATCAACCTGTGACGCGTCCCGCCGGCTCAAGCGCCGACTCATGAGGGACGACACCTTGGCAAGTAGGGAGGTGAGCACGATGACCGCATTGCGACCAGAGGTCGCCGAATCCGACCGCGCCCGCCAGCCCGACGGGGCGCCATCGGCGTCCGGGGGCACGGACCTGGTGCAGCTGCACGAGTCCATCGCCGCGCTGCTCGCCTCCCGAGGCCAGTGGCGCCAGGCGTACCAGCACCTGCGGTCCGCGTTCGACCTGGTCTGCGCCGACCAGGAGGAGGAGCCGCAGATCCCCGAGCAGCTGCGCCGCGAGGTCGACCGGCTGCGCCGCGAGCACGCCGAGGCGCGCGAGCAGAGCCTGCGGGACAGCCTCACCGACAGCTACAACCGCCGCTACCTCGACCAGCGGCTGGTGGCCATGGTCAGCGAGCGCGGCGCCACCCGCGGCGGGCTGGCCATCGCGCTGATCGACCTGGACTGGTTCAAGCAGGTCAACGACACCTTCGGGCACCTGCTGGGCGACCGCGTGCTCCAGCGCGTGGTCGAACTGCTGCAGGAAGACCTGCCCGAGGGCGGGTTCTGCGCCCGCTACGGCGGCGAGGAGTTCGTCCTCGTGCTGCCCGACGTCGACCCGGCGAGCGCGGTGGAGATCACCGAAGCGGCGAGGATGCGTGTCGAGCGTCACGCCTGGGCTTCGCTCGCGCCGGGGTTGCGGGTGACCGTCAGCATCGGCCTGGCCTACGAGCCGCCCGCCGGGGACGCGGTGTCGCGGCCCCCGGTGGCGCCGGAGCAGCAGTTGTTGCGGGCAGACAGCCTGCTCTACACCGCGAAGCAGTCCGGGCGGAACGCCGTGGCGTACCGGGAGGGCGGTCGGGTGCGTCTCGCCGGTCCCGCTTCTGGGCGACGGGGAATCGCCGAATCCCGCGTCGTTGGTTACTGAGCAACAAGGACAACTCACCCATTCGGGCGTAGCCTGCTGCGCGTACTTGGCTACTGACGACCCCTGTATCACCGGCAGTGGTCGTCAGGACTGGCGCTCATCCGTAGTATCGCGTGCGCAAGTGACACGCCGTTGGTGCAACCACTGTGTCCTTGATGTCGTCAACTCGTGATGACGACCCGCTAATGACCGACGCTGAAGGGAGATCGGGTGCCCGACGAGCCCCGCCGTGGCGGCACCGGACCCCGAGGCGAGCAGACGCCGCAGGACGACCAGCCGACCGGCCGTCGCCGCAGGTCGCTGGAGACCGGTGGCGGGCTGAGCGTGTCCGACCTGGTGGAGCGGCACAGCCGCACGAACATCCCCAGGCCCGTTCCGCCCGCCCAGCCCGAGCCCGGCACCGGGCGGCGCGCCGCCCCGACCCCGCCTCCGGCCGCCGAGCCCACCGGTCGCCGCGCCGCCCCGCCCCCCGCGGCACCGCCCGCCGACCCCGGACGCAGACCCGCGCCGCCGCGCGAAGCCGGTCCGCACCCGGTTCCCGGCAGCGCGCAGCGGCCCCCCGCGCCCCCGCGACCGGACGAGACCGGCCGCCGCGCCGCGCGCCCACGCCCCACCCCGCCCGCGAGCGGTGAGCCCTACCCCCCGGAGCCCGGCCCGCGCAGGCAGGCACCGGACGCCACCGGCACCCGTCCCCGTCCGCCCGCCCCCGGTGAGCCCACGGGCCGCCGCGCCCGTCCCGAGGAACCCGCCGGGGAACCCACGGGCAGGCGCGCGCGCCCCGACAGCCCCCCGCACACGGGCCGCCCCGAGGAGACCGGCCGCCGCGCCCGCCGCGCGCTGCCGGACGAGGAGCCCCCGCGCCGCAGCGCCCCCGAGGCCACCGGCAACCGCCAGCCCAGGCCCGTCCCGCCGAGTGACGCCGCCCGCCGCCTCGCGGGTGAGCCGAGCCAGCGGCAGCCGCGCCCCGTGCCGCCGGGCGAGGACGCCGCGCGCCGCCCCCGTCGCCTGGCTCCGGGCGAGGACGGCCCCGAGCACGACCTCCCCGCCGCCGAGGGCGGTCCGCGCAGGCAGGCACCCGAGGCCACCGGCAACCGCACGCCACGCCCCATTCCCGGCGAACCCGACGGCCCCCGCAGGCTCGCCCCCGAGCCCACCGGTGCACGCCATCCGCGCCCGGTCCCCGGCGAGCCCACCGGCGCACGCACGCCACGCCCCATCCCCGGCGAGCCCGAAGGTCCGCGCAGGCTCGCGCCCGAGGCCACCGGCAACCGCACGCCACGCCCCATTCCCGGCGAACCAGACGGCCCCCGCAGGCTGGCACCCGAAGCGACCGGCGCACGCACACCACGCCCGATTCCCGGTGAGCCCGAGGGCCCCCGCAGGCTGGCACCCGAGGCCACCGGCGCACGCACACCACGCCCCGTCCCCGGCGACGCGGGCGCTCCCGAGGGCACCGGCACCCGGCAGCCGCGACCCGTGCCGCCCCCCGGTCCGCCAGCAGGCGAACCCGCCCTGGGCGCGCGGCCCGGCCCCGAACCGCGCGAGCAGATCGACCCGATGAGCCTCACCACCGAGATGGAGGCCATCAGCGAGGACGTGAAGAAGCGGCGCGAGGTGGACCACACCCTCGCCCGGTTCTCCGCCGTCCACGACGAGCTGGCCGAGCAGGAGCGGCTGCGCAAGGAGCGCAGGCAGAAGCTCATGCCGTGGAAGGCCGAGCACGACGAGGACGCCACCGAGTACGCCGCGCCCGTCGAGGACGACGACCCGGACGACCCGGACACCCCGCGCAGGCGCGGCCGCACGCCCAAGCACAGCAAGATCGTCCGCATCATCAAGGGCCTGTCGCTGTCCGCCTCGGCGATCGTGTTCATCGCCACCGGCCTCGGCTGGGGCGCGATGCTCTACGTGGACAGCAAGTTCACCGAGATCGACGCCCTGGGCGCCAACAGCCAGGCGGTGCACCAGGCCGAGAAGCAGCTCGGCGACGAGAACTTCCTCATCGTCGGCTCGGACACCCGCGCGGGCGCCAAGCCGCAGGACGGCGTCGGCGACGCGCAGAACACCCAGGGCGCGCGCTCGGACGTGCTGATGCTGGCCCACATCCCGGCCGACCGGAAGCGCGTGGTGATCGTCTCCGTGCCGCGCGACCTGCGGGTCACCCGGCCCGCGTGCGAGCAGTGGGACCCCAACACCAACACCTACACCGGCACCATGCTGGAGCCCGCAGAAGGCGTGCTGGCCAACCAGTCCTATGCGGACGGTGGCCCGAAGTGCGTCAGCAAGTTCATGACCGAGCTGACCGGGCTGACCATCAACCACTTCATCAGCGTCGACTTCAACGGCTTCAAGGGCATGGTCGACGCGGTCGGCAAGGTCGAGGTCTGCGTCCCCCACGTGATGGACGACGGCGAGCTGGGCATGATCTTCGACAAGCCGGGCAAGTACCAGCTCGACGGCCAGAAGGCGCTGGACTACGTGCGCGCCCGGTACGTCAAGACCGAGCCCAACGGTGACTTCGACCGCATCAAGCGCCAGCAGATGTTCCTGTCCGCGCTGCTGCGCGAGGCGCTGTCCAAGGAGATGCTGCTCAACCCCAGCAAGCTCAACGCCTTCCTCAACGCGTTCGCCGCGTCGACCGTCGGCCAGAACATCGGCGTCGAGGACATGCTGATGCTGGGCCAGTCCCTGCAGGGCCTGGAAGCCGGGCGGGTCAGCTTCGTCACCGTCCCGCACTACACCGACGAGGGCCCGACCCTCGACACCGGCGACAACCTGGAGATGCTGCAGGAGGAAGACGCCCGCAAGCTGTTCCAGGCCATCATCGACGGCACCCCGCTGCCCGGCGAGACCCCGGACGCCGGGTCCACCCCGCCCGCCACCGAGCAGAAGGCCGCGCCCACCAAGCAGGAGGGCAAGGTCGTCGACCCGAAGACGATCAAGATCCAGGTCATCAACGGCGACAGGGCCAACAACGCGACGCCCACCCGCACCGCGAACAACCTGAAGAACCTGGGCTTCACCGTCGTCAACGCGAGCAGGGGCTCGTCCGACAAGACCGTCATCAAGTACGCCACCGGCAACGAGGACGCGGCGGCCACCCTCAAGGCCGCGGTGCCCGGCGCCCAGCTCGAGGTCGACGAGAGCATGGGCGGCGCGGTGGCCTTCGTCATCGGCCCCGACTGGGACGAGGTGATCCAGCAGCCGCAGCAGGGCCAGCAGGGCGCCGACCCCGGCGAGAACGCCCTGCCGTCGAACCTGCCCGTCGTGAACGGCAACGCCGACCCCTGCGCCTAGCGCACGTGGTGGGATCGCCCCAGCTCCAAGGGGCCGATCCCACCACGAACTGGATGTTCCGGGTTCACCTCCGGTTCACCGGCGCATGTCGCCCGCGCGACCGCCGGGACGTAGGCTGCCCCCATGCGTGAGGCCTACCACGACCAGCTCGGACAACTCGCGGACCGGCTCGCCGACATGTGCGGCATGGCGGGCGAGGCGATGCAGAACGCCACCAGGGCACTGCTGGAGACCGATCTCGGTCTCGCCGAGCAGGTGATCGGCGACGACGTCAAGATCGACGACGTGCGCGCCAGCATCGAGGAGCAGGCGTACGCGCTGCTCGCGCTCCAAGCCCCGGTCGCCACCGACCTGCGCACCGTGCTCGCGGTGATCCACGCCGCCGAGAGCGTCGAGCGCATGGGCGACCTGGCGCTGCACGTGGCCAAGGCCGCCCGGCGCAGGCACCCCAACCCGGTGCTGGCCGACACCGTGCGGCCGTACTTCGCGGAGATGGGCCGCATCGCCGTCGAGCTGGCGCGCGAGGCCACCGACATCATCCGCACCCAGGACGTCGACCGCGCCCGCTCGCTGGAGGACGCGGACGACGCCATGGACGACCTGCACCGCCACCTGTTCACCGTGCTGATGGACAAGGACTGGCCGCACGGCGTGCCGTCCGCGGTCGACACCACCCTGCTGGGCCGCTTCTACGAGCGGTTCGCCGACCACGCGGTGTCCGTGGCCAAGCGCACCGTCTTCGTGGTCACCGGCAAGATGCCCGGCTACGGCGGCGACGACGCCTAGTTCAGCAGACCGTTCAGCTCCTGGGTGAGCTGGGCGGCGATGCGCGCGTTGTCGGCGGGGGCGTGGGTGAGCCACTTCTGGCCGTCCTGCCCCTGCCGCGTCTGCGACATGTAGCGGCCCTGGTCGTTGTCGAACCAGGCGATCTGCGGCGCGCGCTGCTCCCGGCCGTGCCTGCCGCGCACCGTGACGCCGAACTGGCCCGCGCGCAGCTTCGGCCGCTCGAACACCGCCTCCAGCGCCCGCACCTGCGCGGAGCCCGTGGAGTGCGGCGCCACCGCGCGGGTGAACGTGCTCTGGCCGAAGTCCTCGTCCCGCCGCGGCGGGGGCGGCGGCGCGGCCGACGGCACCGCGACCGTCACCGACTGGCCCGGACCCGGCCTGCCCGGAGGCACCAGGTCCACCACCGCGCGCACCAGCCCGGCCGAGCGCAGCACCTGGACCTTCAGCTGCCGCTCGTCCAACGTCGCCAGCGCGGCCGCCTCACCCCGCGCGCCCGCGCGGACCAGCAGCTGGCGCTCCACGTTGCGGGCGTCCAGCGAAGCGACCGCGTTGAGCGAGAAGTCGAAGCGCACCAACATGGTGAGCGCCTCCTCCACCTCGGCCGACACCCGACCGCGCGCGGCCAGGCCGCGCGACTCCAGGTCGCGGTAGACCGCGTTGCGGATGCCGCGCCGCTCGTCGAGCGTCTGGCCGAGGTAGGGGAAGTCGAACGGGTAGGGACGGCTGCCGAGCTTGAGGTCCTCCCACAGCACGTCGGCCGCCGCGTGGGACAAGGCGAACGAGAACACGCTCACCCGCCGATGACGGGAGGCGCGACCATCGTGCCGTCCCCGAAGACGTCCTCGGTCTCCACCAGGTAGGACGCGGACTTGTGCTCCTTGTCCTCGTCGCCCTGGCCCCTGGCGGGCGCACCGCCCATGCCACCCGCGGCCATGCCACCGGGACCACCGCGACCCGCGCCCGCGGGGCCGAAACCACCGGCAGGCCCCGAACCCGTGGGCCCGAAACCCGCCGCGCCGGAACGCCCGGCATCGCCGAGCACACCCGCACCGGGCGCGCCACCCAGGCCACCGGGACCGAAGCCACCACGACCACCCGCCGCGGCCATGCCACCGGGCCCGCCGAGACCACCGCCTCCGGCACCGCCCAGACCACCGCGACCGCCGCCGGGCAGGCCACCGCCGCCAGGACCGCCACGACCGGGCCCACCGGACCCACCCAGGCCCGGCGGACGTCCGGTCGGCGTGCCCGGACCGGGCCGCCCCTGACCGGGACCGGGCGGAACGGGAGGCACCCAGCCACCGGGACCGGGGTAACCACCGCCACCACCCGTGCCGCCGCCACCACCGCCACCGCCGCCGGTGCCACCCGTGCCGCCGCCCGTGCCGGGCGTCCAGGACTGGTTGGTGTTGCCGCCCGTCCCGCCGGTGCCGCTGCCGCCGGTGAACCCGGAGCCGAAACCGCTACCGCTGCTCGACAGGTCGGCACCCGTACCGGTGCCGGTCCCGGTGCCGGTCCCGACGCTGCTGGGCATCGTCGGCCTGCCGCTGATCTCCCCGGTGCCGGTGCCGACGCTCTCACCGCTGCCGCCCGTGCCCTGCATCGGAGGCGGTGGGGCGAACGCGGGCATCGTCGAACCCGCCTCCTGGAAGGAGGTCGACATGGTCGTCATGACCTCGGCCGCCCGCTCGTGGGCCTGCTGCTTCTCCTCGAACTTCTGCTCGATCTTGTCGATCGTCTCGGCCCACTTGAACGGGTTGGGCTCGGAGAAGAACATCTTGTAGGCGTCGGCGGTGCTGAACTCCACCGGCTCGGGCATCGAGTTCTTCGCCGTCTCGGCCGCGGTGCGCTGGCTGTAGAGCTTGTTGCCCGTCAGCTGCGCCGCCTGCGCGGCGTTGCCCGACCAAGCCGCGACACTGGTGAAGTACCCCTGCGCCGCCTCGGCCGCCTGCCCCTGCCACGCGCCCTTGCTGGTCTCCGTGGCCTTGGTCAGGTTGTTCTGCAGGTCGACCAGCGTGTTGCCGATCTTGGTCCACGCCTCGCCCTGCTCGTTGGCAGAGGCCGGGTCCATGTTCTCCGTGACCATGGACTTGAGAGCCTTGTGGTCGTAGCCCATGTAGAACGACCCGGCGGGCGACATCGGCGGGCGGTAGCTCTCCACCACCTGCTCGAGGTTCTGCTCCTGCTGCTGGTGGTACTGCGCCGACTGCTGCTTGTACCGGATGTAGTCGTCGAACGTGGTGAGGACACCGAACGGACCGTTGGCATCGCGCTCGCGCTCGTACTCCGCGCGCAGCTCGGCCTCGTTCTGGCCTGCGTAGGTGACCCTCGTCGCGTGGTGGTTGTCCCCTTGCGACGGCTGCGAGTTCGGCGATGTCACGGCTGACTCCCTGGTACTTACTTGGGCAGCTTCGGTTCAACAGCAGCGGCAACCTTGGTCGCCGCGTCACAAGCCTCGTCCAGCGAGGCGTTCGCGGAAGCGAACACGTCGAAACGCGACGTCGCGCTCACTTCGACGGCCACCGCGCAGGAGGACGAAGTAAGGGCTTTCTTCACCAGTTTCGCCTTCCGGCCACCGACACTTGTGTCCGAAAGTTCGGAGGTGGGTTCCGGCCTGTAATCAGCAAGGCGCCGGTCCGCGTGTATGTCGAATTGGACCGTCACTGTCTTCGAGTAGTCGGCGGCGCAACTGTCGCTATCACCCTCTTCGATCCTGGTGAGGTTGAACTGGGAAGCGACGGAGTTGAGCACCTCACAAGGATCAATACTTTCCAGTGCGTTGCCCGATGCCTGCTTCGAAGTCGACGAGGTCGCGCCACCCGCATCAGTGGTGGTAGTGGTGGTGCTTACGGGGGACGCATCCCCAGCTTCACCATCGGAGCACGACACCAGCGCCAGCCCCACCAATAGTAGCGAGGCGGTGGTCCGAGCTGTGGCGGTCCTGATCAAGTGCACCCTCACCTCAGTAGCTCCGGAAGTTGTTCGCGTGGTCGTCGTCCACAGCGCGGTAGTTCTCCACCGCTTTCTGCATCGCCGCCCTGGCATCCTCAAGAGCGGTCTTGAGTTGCTCGATCGCGGGAATGATGCCGGTGGTCCCAGCTCCGCCCATAGCACTTTCCAAGTTGTAGCGGCTCATTGCCACGGCATCGGGACTGGTCCCAAGCTTGGTCTCCTGCTTCAAGTCGTGAGTACTGCTCTCGATCCTGCGAAGATCCATTTGGGCGTCCTCGATCGCCTTGATGTAGGCCTGGGCGCCGGACTCGCTGATCGCGAACGAGCCCGACTCGGCCGCCTGCTTCAGGCCCCGCATGCTCGCCGTCATAGCCTGCATGGACTGCGCGCTCCACGCGCCCTCTAGCGCCACCACTACCCCCTGCGGATCACACACGCTCAACCCAGCACGGTACCGCTCCCGGACCTGCCACGTCCCCACTTCGACGCCAGTCGCACGCGGCCGGTTCCCGACCCTAACGCAGATCAAGATCATCTTGATCGAACGACATCACACGATCGGCCCGCAAGGCACCCACGACCGACAGCAGCAGCCTCAGCCGCTGCCTCGCACACCTCGTCCCACGACACGTTGACCAAAGCGACCACGTAGCTCCGCGAAGCGAGCCCACCTTACAACTACCAGGTAGGAGCTTTCCCAGATCAGCCTTTCCGCAACAGTTCCGCTACGCAAGAGTTCATCTTGGCAACCGAGTTCCCATGGGGGTGGAGGTCTTTCTTGCCTCCGCGAGACAGGGACTCCGTCCTGCCTCAACATCAGCGAAAGACTCATGTGTAGCGCCACACCATACGAGACGAGGGCCAAGGGGCCCGTTGGTCGCCGATCCCGACGCTGCTGCTCACCACACCGCCCTAAGCAGCTACAACTTCATCGATGACACGGCAGCCACTTGGCGCTTACTTGGGTAGCTTTGACTCAACAGCCACAGCGACCCTCGCCGCCGCGTCACAAGCCTCGTCCAGCGAGGTGTCTGCAGAGGCTGCGATGTCGACCCTGGACGACACGCCGACCTCGACCGCAACGGCGCAAGACGAAGAGGTAAGCGCCTTCTCTACCAGTTTCGCCTTCCTGGAACCAACGTTGGTATCGGAGATCACCGAACTGGGGCCCGGCGAGTAGTCGACCAAGCCCGCGTCCGGGTAGACGTCGAGCCGAACGCTCACCGAATCAGAGTACACCGCATCGCAACTGGTGCTGTCGTCCTCTTCGATCTTCGTCAACCCGAATTGGGAGGCGATCGACTCGAGCACCGGACAAGGTTTGAAGTCCACCAGTGACGCACTTTCCTCCGCCGAAGCGGACGCCGTCTCCACCGTGCTTCTTGTAGTGGTGGTTGCCGTAGCCTCGACAGACGGATCGCCAGTTTTGACGCTACACGACGTCAGTGCCAACACCGTGAGCACGACCGACAAAGCCGTCCGACCCATGTTAGTCCTGATCAAATTAACCTCCACCTCAGTAGGTCTGACAGTTATTCGCGCGGTCATCGTCAATCGCGCATCAGTTTTTCACTGCTTTCCATGTGACCACCCCGACGTCCCGCGGAAGCAGCCTTGAATTGCTCCATCAGGAAGTAAAAGCGATGGCTTTAGCCCTACCCATAGCGCTTTTCAAGTTGCAGCGGTTCTGACCACCGCATCAAGACTGGCGTCAAGCTTGATCTCCCGCTTCAAGCCGTGGGCATTGCTCTCAATCTTGCGAAGATCAGCTTGAGCCTCTTCGACGACCCTGATTGATGTACACCCAGGTCGGACTTGCTGATTGTGAACGAGCCCAACTCCGTCGCCTGCTCCACCCCTGCATGCTCACCGTCATTGCCTGCATGGACTGAGCGCTCCATGCACCTTCAAGTGCCACCACTACCCGGCAGACCACACCCCACCCAGCAAGCCTTCAGATTACTTGGGCAAGTTAGGCTCAATGGCCACCACCACCTTAGTAACGGCTTCGCACGCCTCATCCAGCGAAGCGTCCGCCGAAGCGAAGACGTCAATCCTGGAAGTGGCGCTGATTTCGATAACCACGGCACAGGAGGACGAGGTGAAGGCCTTCTTGGCAAGCTTCGCCTTCCTGCTACCGACCTGCGTGTCGGACAGTTCCGTGGCCGCTTGCGGCACGAAGTCAGCGAGCCCTTTATCCGGGTGGATATCGAGCCCCAGGGTCACCGAGTCGGAGTAAGTCGCGGTACAGCTGTCGCTGTCATCCTCTTCGACCTGAGTGAGTCCGAGTCGGGACGCGTTGGAGTCGAACGCCTCACAGGGGTCAACGCTCCCCAGCGCGTTCCCCGTTGACGAGGTGGAGGTGGGCCTGGTCGTGCTTGCCGTTACGGCGGTGGTCGTCGTGGTCGCCGGTGAAGGGGTTCCATCCTCACCGGAGCACGACACCAGCGCCAGCCCCGCAAGCATGAGCAACGCAGTGGTCCGCGCCGCGGTGGTCCGGACCAAGTGCACCTTCACCTCAGTAACTCCACAATCTACTTGAGTGATCGTCGTCAACTGCGCGGTAGTTCTCCACCGCTTTACGCACAGCCGCTTCGGCATTGGCGAGCGCCGTCTCAATTGCCGCCCTGGTGCTTACTTCGGCAGGTTTGGTTCAACAGCAGTGGCGAGCTTGGTCACCGCGTCACAAGCCTCATCCAGTGAAGCGTTCGCGGAAGCCACAACATCGATCCTGGATGAAGAGGTCACCTCCATGGCCATTGCACAGGACGAGGAGGAAAACGTCTTTTTGACCAACCTGGCCTTACGGGCTCCGACATCGGCGTCGGACGCCTCCGCATGAGGCAGCAACCTGTAGTCCGCGAGTCCGAGAGTCGGATGAACGTCCAGCCGGACACTAACCGATTTGGATAGCTCAGCGTTGCAACTCGTGCTGTCGTCCTCGGCGATCTCCGTAAGCCCGAACTGGGAAGCGATCTCATTGAACGGGGCACAGGGATCGAAGTCGGCCAGCGAGGCCCCGCCTGAGACGGGCCTGGTCGACGTGGTGGCATCTTCAGCATCAGTGGTGATGGCGGTTGCCGCAGAAGGGCTTCCCGGCTCATTGCTGGTGCACCCCACTAGCGCCACACCAAGAAGCACGAGCGGCACGACAGTCCGAGCCATGGACATACTCATCAACTGCACTCCCAATCTCAGCATTGACGGAGTTGTTCGAATTACTTTCACCAACAGCGCGACACAAGCGGAAGGTTATTCCAAAAGCTTCGGTTCAATGGCAGCAGCGACCTCCGTCGCCGCCTTGCAGGCTTCGCCCAGTGAGGCGTTCGCAGAGGCCACCACATCAACCCTGGACGGGGTGGTCACCTCGACGGTGACCGCGCACGAAGTGCTCGACGCCAGCCCGGTCACGCGCCTCCCGCATGTCGTCTTCCTCGACGGCGGTCAACCTGATCTGAGCGGCAACGGCGTTCATCTCGACGCAGGAGGCGAAGTCAGCCAGCAGGTCATCACCCGGAGGAAGCCGTCGTAGTCGTCGTTCGGCCCGCACTTGCCGATGCGGCCACGCCACCCCTGATGAGCCAGGAATCGCCAGCCTCCTCCTGTGCACAGCCGACCAACACCAAGCCGAGCACGCTGACCGGCAGGATTGATCGGCTCAGCGGACTCACGGGCAACTGGGTTCTCATCCCAACGGCTCTCAGTAACGCTTGCGGACGCTGGCCGTGCTGTCATTGATCCGCAGCACCGGCCCCGCCGAGCGCGCTGTCCATGTTGTGGCGACTCATCGCCCGACCATTGGGGTTCGCGCGCAGTTCCGCCTCCTACCGAAGGAGAGCAATTTTGAGTCGAGACCAGCGAGGTCGAATTGTGCGGCCTCGATGTACGCCCAGAATCCGCACTCGCTAAGCGTGAACGAGCCTGATTCGGCTGCCTGCTTGAGGTTGTTCGTGCTTGGCAACACGGTCTGCATCGACGGCGCGCTCCACGTACCCTCTAACGCCATCACCCCCCTGCGGATCACGTCCTCGATCCGACACCGTACCGCTACCGACCCGTTGCTGTACGCGAGACGACACATCCCGGAAGCAGATGCTCCCCGAGGACCTCTGTAGTACCAATAACGCGAAGGGGCCCTCCCGCGACACGACGCGGAAGGGCCCCGAAAGGGTGAACAGGTCAGCCGAAGCGGCCCGAGATGTAGTCCTCGGTCGCCTTCTGGCTCGGGTTGGAGAAGATCTTCTCCGTGTCGTCCACCTCGATCAACCGCCCAGGCTGACCGACTCCCAGCAGGTTGAAGAACGCCGTCTGGTCGCTGACCCGCGCCGCCTGCTGCATGTTGTGAGTCACGATCACGATCGTGTACTCCTTCTTCAGCTCCGTGATCAGGTCCTCGATCGCCAGCGTGGAGATCGGGTCCAGTGCCGAGCACGGCTCATCCATCAGCAGCACGTCGGGCTGCACCGCGATCGCCCGCGCGATGCACAGGCGCTGCTGCTGGCCGCCCGACAGGCCGCCACCGGGGCGGTCGAGGCGGTCCTTGACCTCGTTCCACAGGTTCGCGCCGCGCAGCGAGCGCTCGGCCACCTCGTCGAGCTTCTTCTTGTTCTTGACCCCTGCCAGCTTCAGCCCGGCCACGACGTTGTCGCGGATGGACATGGTGGGGAAGGGGTTGGGGCGCTGGAAGACCATGCCGATGGTCCGCCGCACCTGCACGGGGTCGATCGACGAGGCGTAGATGTCCTCGCCGTCGAGCAGCACCTTGCCCTCGACGCGGGCTCCGGGCGCCACTTCGTGCATCCGGTTCAGGGAGCGCAGCACCGTGGACTTGCCGCAGCCGGAGGGGCCGATGAACGCGGTCACGCTGCGCGGGGGCACGGCGAGCGAGACCCCGTCCACGGCGTGGAACTTGCCGTAGAAGAGGTTGAGGTCCTTGACGTCGATGCGCTTGGCCATGGTCGCCCGCTCACTTGGTCTTCGGGGCCAGCCACCGCGAGATCACGGTCGCCAGCAGGTTGAACAGCGTGATGATCAGGACCAGGGTGATCGCCGCACCCCAGATCCGCTCGAAGCCCGCCTGCGTGGGGTTGTTGCGCTCCGCGGTCATCAGCAGCGGCAGCGACGCCATCGGGCCGTCGAAGAGGTTGTAGTTGATGAACGGCGCGTACGCGGCGAGCACCAGCACCGGCGCGGTTTCGCCCATGACCCTGGCCAGCGCCAGCATGACGCCGGTGAGGATGCCGGACAGGGCGGTCGGGATGACGATCTTGACGATGGTCTTCCACTTGGGCACGCCCAGCGCGTAGGAGGCCTCGCGCAGCTCGTCCGGGACGATCTTGAGCATTTCCTCGGTGGTCCGCACGATCACCGGCACCATGAGCAGCACCAGCGCGAGCGACACCGCGAAACCGCTGCGGCCGAAGCCGAACGTGGTGATCCACAGCGAGTAGATGAACAGCGCGGCGACGATGGAGGGCACGCCGGTGAGGATGTCGACCATGAAGGTGGTCGCCTTGGCGAGCTTGGACCGCCCGCCGTACTCCACCAGGTACACCGCGACGAACAGGCCGATCGGCACCGAGATCAGGCCGCACACGAGGCCCTGCACGAGGGTGCCGTAGATGGCGTGGTAGACGCCGCCGCCCTGCTGCCGGGACAGCAGGCCGGACAGGGACTTCTGCCACCAGTCGATGTCCAGGATGACCGGGAAGCCGCGCTGGATGACCGTGTAGAGCACCCACACCAGCGGCACGACGGCGATCAGGAACGCGAGGTAGACCAGCGCGGTGGCGACGCCGTTCTTGATCTTGCGCGCGGTGCTGACGCTCTGGAACGTCGGAGGCGTCGCCAGGCGGTTGAGGTCCGCCGTCTGCGTGGTGGTCATTCGTACTCCTTGTGACCCGCGACGATGCTCCGGGCGGCGGCGTTGACCAGGAAGGTCAGCACGAACAGCACCAGGCCCGCCGCGATGTAGGCGCCCGCCGACCGGGGGTCGTTGAACTCCGGCGCGGCCAGCGCGATCTTGGAGGCGAACGTGGCGCCGCCGTCGAACAGGCTCCAGCCGAACGCGGTGCCGGTGGCGCTGAGGATGATGGTCAGCGCGATCGTCTCGCCCAGCGCGCGGCCCAGGCCCAGCATCGACGCGCTGACGTAGCCCGCCTTGCCGAAGGGCAGCACGGTGGTGCGCACGACCTCCCACTTGGTGGCGCCGAGCGCGATGGCGCCTTCGACGTGCGCGGGCGGCGTGCGGTCGAACACCTCGCGGGTGACCGCGGTGATGATCGGCAGGATCATCACCGCCAGCACGATGCCCGCCGTGAAGATCGTGCCGCCGAACTCGATGCTCACGTTGCCCTCGGCGAACAGCGGGATGAAGCCGAGGGTGGAGGTCAGCCACTGGCCGATCGGGGTGAGCACGGGCCCGAGTACGAACAGGCCCCACAGGCCGTAGATGATCGACGGCACGGCGGCCAGCAGGTCGATCACGTAGGCGAAGGGCCTGGCCAGCCTGCGCGGGGCGTACTGGGTGAGGAACAGCGCGATGCCCAGCGCGATCGGCATCGCGATGAGCAGGGCGAACGCTGAGGACACCACGGTGACCAGGAGCAGGTCCAGGATGCCGTAGCGCATGTTGTTGACGTCGCCGGTGGACCACTCGCGGCTGGTCAGGAAGTTGACCTTGTCCAGGGCCAGCGACGGGATGGCCTGGATCAGCAGGAACAGGCCGATGGCCCCGATGAGGACCACGATGAAGACGCCGGATCCCGTCGCGAGGCCGCGGAAGATCCGGTCGCCCGGCCGAACGTGCGGTGCTTTCTTCTCGGCTTCCGTGGTCGGGGGAATCGGAGCCTCCGGGGCGGGTCGAGCAGCCGGAACGCCCCGACGGGCACCGGTGTCGGTGTCCGCGGGGCGCTTGGCCACGATGCGTTCGTTCATCGCGTCAACGTGTCGCTGGAAGGGTGGGCGGCCTGGTCAGGCGATCGCCTTGATGGCCGTCAGCAGCTTGTCCTGGAAGGGCTTGGGCACCGGGGCGTAGCCCGCGTCCGCCAGACCCGCCTGGCCGTCGGTGGCCGCGACGGTGAGGAACGCCTTCACGGCCTTGGCGGTGTCGGCGTCGTAGCCCTTGGAGCAGACGATCTCGTAGGTGGCCAGCAGCAGCGGGTAGGCGCCGGAGGCGGTGGTGGCGTAGATGGAGTTCAGGTCCAGCACGATGTCGTTGCCGGAGCCCTTGACGGTGGCGCCGTCGATGGCCTTGCCGACGGTCTCGGTGGTCAGCTCGACCGGGCCGGAGCCGGTGTCGATCCTGGCCATGGACAGCTTGTTGTCCTGCGCGGAGGACAGCTCGACGTAGGTGATGGCGCCGTCGACCGAACCGGCGGCCTGCGCGACACCGGCGGACTTCTCCTTGCCCTCGCCGACACCGCCCTTGAACTGCTTGCCCGCGCCCTGGGTCCAGGCGCCCTTCGAGGCGGCCTGCAGGTACAGCTGGAAGTTGTCGGTGGTGCCGGACTCGTCCGAGCGGTAGACGACCTTGATGTCCTTGTCGGGCAGGGACGCGCCGCTGTTGAGGGCGGCGATGGCCGGGTCGTTCCACTTCTTGACGGCGCCGTTGAAGATCTTGGCGGTAACCTCGCCGTTGAGCACCAGGTCGGTCACGCCCTCGAGCTTGTAGCCGATGGCGACCGGGCCGAAGACCAGCGGCAGGTGCCAGGCCGGGTTGCCCTGACAGCGCTCGGCGGCCTTGGTGACCTCGTCCGCCTTCAGCGGGGAGTCGGAGCCGCCGAAGTCCACCTGGCCGCCGTTGAAGTTCTTCACGCCCGCGCCGGAGCCGGAGGCGTTGTAGGCCACGTCCGAGCCGGGGCAGCGCTGCTGGTAGGCCTGGATGAACGTGTCGATGGCGTTCTTCTGCGCGGTGGAGCCCTCGGCGTTGAGCTTGCTCTTGCCGCCGCACTCGACGGGCGTGGACGACGTGCCGGTGGCCGCCGAGCCGCCCGCGGGGGCGTTGTTGTCGCTGCCACATGCGGTGAGCAGAAGCGCGCCGGCCGCGATCAGGCCGATGACGGCGCCGTGCCGCTTGGTCTTCACCTGGGTCCTCCACCTAACGGAAGCGGTTTGCGCGGCGCACCAACGCCGCTCGGCACGGACGGTAGGTAGGCATGGTGGACAGCCGCCCAGAACAGGGTGAACGGGAGGTGAACACCACACGGGAGGTGACCGGCTCCACCCCCGTACGGGTGACTACGTGACCTGGGCGTTTGCATCACGTGATGGGTTCGTCACTACTGGGCGTATTGGACGTCCGCGTCCCAGACCGTGAAGCCCAGCTTGGTGTAGACGCGCACCGCCGGGGCGTTGTCGGACTCCACGTACAGCATCACCTCGCGCAGCCCGGAATCGCGCAGGTGCGCCAGCCCGGCCAGGGTCAGCGCCCGGCCCAGCCCGCCGCCCTGGGCGTCCGGGTCCACGCCCACCACGTAGACCTCGCCGAGCCGCTGGTCGTGCGCCTTGGTCCAGTGGAACCCGAGCAGCCGGTCCTCGGCGTCCACGGCCAGCAGGAAGCCCTTGGCGTCGAACCACGGCTCCTCCTGCTTGCGCTGGAGGTCCTCGACGCTCATCGCGCCCTGCTCCGGGTGCCAGGAGAACGCCCGGTGGTTGACGTGCACCACGGCCGCCTCGTCCCGGCCGGGCTCGAACGCGCGCAGCCGGACGCCGTCGGGCAGCCGCGGCGCGGGCAGCTCGGCCTCCAGCGACATGCGCATCCGCCGCAGCTCCCGGACCTTGCGGAAGCCCAGCGCGGCGGCGAGCTCCCGCGCGGCGACCTGGTCGCCGTGGGCCCAGACGCGCAGCGGCTCGGCGCGCTCGGCGACGGCCCGCGCCAGCGCGGTGCCCACGCCCCGGCGGCGGTGGGCGGGGTGCACGGCCAGCTCGGCGACCTTGTTGCCGTCGGCGTCGCCGTGGAGGTCGACGTGCGCGTAGCCGACCAGCGCGCCGTCGTCGGAGCGGGCGAGCAGGTGGGCGCTGCCGCGAGCACCGGGGCGCATCCGCAGCCGCACGGCCTCGCCCACCGGGGCGACACCGTCAGCGCGCTCGGCTTCGGCGAGCAGGTCGGACACCGCGCCCGCCCGCTCGTCGGTCAACTCGTCGTACCAGGTCAGATCCACGGAACCGATTGTCCTCGCCCCTGACCACCACGCCCAACCACTACGCCCAACCACCACGCGAGGCCGCGTCGGCCTGTCGGCATGCCTTTCGCGGAAAATCACGCTCTTCGATTTTCCGCGAAACGCGTGC
>NZ_BMRG01000004.1:692973-693231 GCF_014648515.1 Saccharothrix coeruleofusca | reverse complement strand
CGGCAGTGTGGTGCGGTTGTGGAGTTGCACCGGTGGTGGTGGGCAGAACTGGGCCGTGGGCGGGAACGGGTCGTTGGTCAACGGGCAGTCGGGCAAGTGCCTGGACGCCGATGGCGGCGGTTCGGCAGACGGCACGCGGTTGATCGTCTGGACCTGCCACGGCGGCGCCAACCAACGCTGGACCCCGCCCTGAACCGAAGGAACGTTCGACGAGAACCAGCGGTGGGGTTCCCGCGTTCGCGGGTCGTCAGCGGGTGC
>NZ_BMRG01000004.1:664555-692915 GCF_014648515.1 Saccharothrix coeruleofusca | reverse complement strand
GTCGACGGTCCAGGCGCGCGCCTGCTCGCTGAGGGTGATGCCCAGTCCGGGGCGGTCCGACAGGTGCATCCGCCCGCCGCTGGTTTCCAGTCGCTCGTTGAACAGTGGGTGCAGCCAGTCGAAGTGCTCCACCCACGGCTCCAGCGGGTAGGCGGCGGCCAGGTGCACGTGGATCTCCATGGCGAAGTGCGGTGCGATCGGCAGGTGGCGGTGCTCGGCCAGGGCGGCCAGCTTGAGGAACTGGGTGATGCCGCCGATGCGCGGCGCGTCGGGCTGCAGGACGTCCACCGCGTCGTGGCGGATCAGCTCGTAGTGCTCGGCGACGCTGGTCAGCATTTCGCCGGTGGCGACGGCGGTGTCCAGCGACCGCGCCAACCGCGCGTGGCCCTCGGTGTCGTAGGCGTCCAGCGGCTCCTCGATCCAGACCAGGTCGAACTCCTCCAGCGCCCGGCAGAGCCGCATCGCGGTGGGCCGGTCCCACTGCTGGTTGGCGTCGACCATCAGCGGCGCCGCGTCGCCGATGTGCTCGCGCACGGCGGCCACCCGGCGCAGGTCCTCGGCCCAGTCCGGCCTGCCCACCTTGATCTTGACGCCGCCCACGCCGGACTCCAGCGCGCGGGTGGCGTTGTCCTTGACCTGCTCGACCGACTCGTGCAGGAAGCCGCCGGAGGTGTTGTAGCAGCGCACCGAATCGCGGTGCGCGCCCAGCAGCTTGGCCAGCGGCAGGCCCGCCCGCTTGGCCTTGAGGTCCCACAGCGCCACGTCGATGGCGGCCAACGCCTGGGTGGAGGCGCCGCTGCGGCCCACCGACGCGCCCGCCCACACCAGCTTGGTCCACAGCCTGCCGATGTCGCTGGGGTCCTCGCCGACCAGGTCGGGGGCCACCTCGCGGGCGTGGGCGAACTGGGCCGGGCCGCCCGCGCGCTTGGCGTAGCTGAAGCCCACCCCCTCCAGGCCCGCCTCGGTGCCGATCTCAGCGAACAGGAAGGCGACCTCGGTCATCGGCCGCTGCCTGCCGGTGAGCACCTTGGCGTCGCTGACGCCCGTGGGCAGGGGCAGGGTCACCGACGACAGGGTCACCGAGGTGATCCGGTCGAGCACGGCGGTCATGGCACTCCGTTCGCGGGATCGGGGGCAGCGGACGAGGCGCGGTTTCCCGGGGGCTTCCCAGGGGCGAACCGCAGGCCCGACGCCGGGTGGCGCGTGGTCACGGTCATACCGGAAGCGGCCCGAGGGACGTGGGCCGGGTCCGCACGACGTCACCACCGCCCTCCGGGCCGCATCGGACGGACCGTCGGGACATGATCGGTCGACCGTGCTGGTTCGCGTAGGCTGCCGTCGTGGCTGTGGGTGGGCGCGCGGGTGGTGAGGTGCGGGTTTCCCGGATCGCGGACCTGGCCGGGGTGTCCGCCTCGACCGTGTCGAAGGTGATCCACGGGCGGCCGGGCGTCTCCGACGGCACGCGCAGGCGCATCGAGGAGTTGATCCGCGAGCACGGCTTCCAGAAGAACGAGAAGTTCGAGGCGGTCCCGATCGTCGAGGTGGTCTTCCAGTCGTTGGACAGCCTGTGGGCCTTGGAGATCATCCGCGGTGTCGAGGAGGCGGTCCGCCCCAGCGGGCTGGCGGTGACCCTGACGGAGATGCAGGGCGGCCACACCCCGGAGAGCGCGTGGGCGCGGCAGATGCTGGCCCGCAGGCCGGTCGGGGTGATCGCGGTCTCCGCGGAGTTCAGCGAGGCCCAGTTGGCCCAGCTCGGCAGCCGCTCCATCCCGCTGGTCGCGCTGGACCCCACCGGTGAGCCGACCCACTCGATCCCGTCGGTGGGCGCGACGAACTGGAACGGCGGCCTGGTCGCCACCCGGCACCTGGTCGGGCTCGGCCACCGGCGCGTCGCCATGGTCAACGGTCCGCCGGAGTTCCTGTGCTGCCGGGCCCGCCTCGACGGCTACCGCGCGGCCCTCGACGCGGCAGGCGTGCCGCAGGACCGCAAGCTCGTGCGGACCGCGCCCCTCTACCACGACGGCGGCCGCGCCGCCGCCCGCGAGCTGCTGCGCCTGCCCAACCGGCCCACCGCCGTGTTCGCCGCCAACGACCTGCAAGCCCTGGGCGTCTACGACGCCGCCCGCGAGGCGGGGCTGCGCGTCCCGCACGACCTGAGCGTGGTCGGCTTCGACGACCTGGCGTTCACCCAGTGGTCCGATCCACCGCTGACCACCGTGCGGCAGCCGTTGCGGCGGATGGGGGCGGAGGCCGCCGGGATGCTGCTGACCCTGGCGGCGGGCGGTGAGCCGGACAACGACCGCGTCGAGTTGCCGACGAAGCTCGTCGTCCGAGGCAGCACCGCACCGCCGCCCGCGTGATCGCCGACGCCCCGGTGTCGGCGACCCGCACCGGTCGGCCGACGTAGTCGGTCAGGTCGGGTCCGACGGTGTGCTGGGGGAGGTCGTGCCTGCGGGGGCGCTCGGTCCGGACTTCTCCGCGGCCCACGCCGACAGCCATGCCAGCGCGGCGTTCCAGTTCAGCGCCACTTCGTTGACCGACCAGGCGTTGATGTCGTCCAGGTAGCACTTCTGGGGCTTGCAGCCCGCCAACCGCTCCTGGGCGACCGGGTCCTGGAGGTCGGTGTTCGGGCCGCCCGCGAGCAGGCCGGCGGGCGGGATCGGCAGCGACGGGTCGAGCTGGTTGGCCCAGAACCGGTGGTGCGAGTTGCGGGTGGCGCGCTCCCCGTAACCGGTCACGTAGGAGTGGTTGAACGGGTTGCGGCCGAACAGGTAGTCCAACGTCTGGTAGACGCCCGTCCGGTACTTCGCCTGGCCGGTGAAGTCGTGCGCCAGCGCCAGCACGTTGGCCGCGTTGGCGACCACGCCGTTGGAGCCCCAGTAGTAGCCGCCCGCCGGAGCCGGGTAGCCCTGCGCCGCGGCCTGGCCGAGCAGCCGGTCGCCGTAGGCGGCGAACGCGGCACGGGTGGCCGCCACGTCCGCGGCGGGCAACCCGTTGGGCACCAGCGCCAACGTCGTGTCGCCCAGGCCCGCGGTCCACCACCAGTCGAACCCGCCCTGCTCGAAACCCCTGCCGCGGAACATCGACGACCCGACCACGTCGGCGCGGTAGCTGTCGGAACCGGTGGTGGTGAACAGTTCCGCCGCGGCCCAGTAGAACTCGTCGGTGACGTTGTTGTCGACGTAGGTGCCGCCGCCGTTGCCGTCGTTGGGATCGGCGTAGCGCGTCGGGTTGGCCTTGGCCGCGGTGTAGGCGCGCCGCGCCGCGGTCAGGGCGCGGGAGGCGAAGTCCGGGTCGATGGTCTTCCACACCCGTGCGGCCTGCGCGGCCGCGGCGGCCAGGTTCAGCGTCGAGGCGGTGGTCACGGCCGAGAGCAGACGCGGTTGCGGGTCCTGGTCGGGGCGCAGCGGCAGGCCGGTCCAGTTCTCGTCGCTGACCTTGTGCCGCACCATCCCCGCGTCCGCCCGGCCCTCGGGGACCTGCATCCTCATCAGGAATTCGACGCCCCACCGGGCCTCGTCGAGGATGTCGGGCACACCGTTGCCGCGCTCGGGGATCGCCAGCTTCCCGTCGCCCAGGGCCGCCCGGTCCGCGCCGTTCACGTACAGCGTGCGCTCGTACTCGTTGACCAGTTGCCACGCGGCGATACCGGTGTCCACACCGTACTTGCCGTGGTCGCCCGCGTCGTACCAACCACCCCGCACATCGGAGGTGTAACCGCACGACACCCGGCACGGCACCCCGTTGTCACCCCTGTTCGGGGCGACGTTGAGGTGTCCGGCAGGCCGCGCGTACCGGTCGCCCACGTATTGGGCCTGGATCGGTGTGCCGCTGCGCTGGTGGTAGAAGAACGCCAAGGCGTCGTAGCGCAGGCGCTTGAGCGGATCGGCGGAGATGTCGAACGGGTTGCTGTTCGCCCCGGCCACCGACAACACGTAACCCGTGCCCGGCGTGTCGAACGACGAGAAGTCCACGACGTGCACGCTGTCACCGGACGACGAGTCCGGACCGCGCACGCTCGTCCGCCCCGAGGCAACGCTCGTCCCCGAGGCGTCGCGTAACGACCATTCCACGGGCGCCCCCGAGCCGTTGACCACCGTGGCCTGCTTCGGCAGTCCCGGCACGTAGGCCACCTGGTTGACCTTCACCGCAGGACCGGTGTCGGGGGCCGCCAGCACGGCGGGCGGGGTCAGGGCCGCGGCGACCAGCACCGAGGCCGTCGTGACCGCCACCCGCCGGGGGAGCCGCTGATGAGTGCGCACGGGCAGATCCTCCTTCGGATCATGCCACCCTGGCCGAAAACTTCTCGATCCAGAACGACAGTGTTGCGGACCGGGAGCGCTCCCAGACGAGCGCTTGCGGCTCACATACTGTCCTGCTAGCGACTACCTGGTCAACGTTCGTTGTCCGCAGAGAAATTTTCTCAGAGGTTCTGTGCCGCGTTGCCTGCAACATGAAGCCGACTGGAAGCGAGAGAGGTGCACGCCATGATCAAGAGAATGCGGGTGATCACGCCGCCGGTCCCGTGGACAGGTGCAGGAGCTCGTAAGTCTCCGCCTCGCCGACCTCCGGTGATCGGGTCAGGAGGGTGAACGCGCACAGCGACCAGGTGGTGACGTCCACGGCGAGCACCGCGGAGTGGACTTCCGGCGCCAGACCCGCCCTCAGCTCGGAGATCGCCGCGGGGACGGCTTCCTCGGGCACCGCGCGCCCTGGCAGCGGTGTGGTCGTCCTGCTGGCCCAGCGCGGTGCGTGGTGCCGTGACGGGCCGTCCAGCACCGCGGCCACGGTCCAGTCCTGGACGGCGGGCCGTCCGAAGGAGGCGACGATCCCGGCGAACCCGGCGCCGCCCCACAGGAAGCGCCGCATTCCCTCGATGTCGTCCCAGACGTAGAAGGGCGCGTACTCGTTGGTCGGCTCGCCCCGACGCCGCTCCCTGATCAAGTAGGCCTTGAACCTCAGACCGGGGAACCGGTCCATGGCCGACCCGCGACGCTCGACCCGGTCGCGGATGATCCCCATGTCGTAGTCGGCGGGCAGGTTTATCCGGTACTGCATCGCGTACACGAGCGTGTTCCCCTTCAGCTGTCGTGCGGCAGGCCGGTCAACCGACCATCGCGCCACGCAGGAGCTGGACCGCCCCGGTGATCGCCTGGTCGAAGGGCTCCGTGCTGCCCGCCGCCCTGGCCAGCACGTAGCCGCCCTGGACGGTCGAGGCCACGCAGGACGCGGTGGCGCGAGGGTCCAGGTCGGCGCGCAACTCGCCCGCCGCCTGCGCGTCGGCGATCAGCCCGGCGAGCCTGTCCACCAGCCACGCCAGCGTCTCGCTCACGGGTTGCCGCAGACGGTCCGAGGTCAGCACGTCGGCGTCGGCGGTCATCCGGCCGATCCGGCATCCGCGCAGGCTGTCGCGCTCCCTGGTCAGGTACCGCTCGATCCGCTCCGCCGGTGAACCCTCCCCGTCGAGGATCGCGGCGGCCTCCTCGCGCAACTGCTCGGCGCTGCCCCGCAGGGCTTCGGCCGCCAGGTCCTCCTTGCCCGCGAAGTGGTGGTAGAGGCTGCCCTGACCGGCGCGCGCCGCCTTCATGATCGCGTTCGGGCTGGTCGCGGCGTACCCACGCTGCCACAGCAGCTCCCTGGTGGCGTCCAGCAACCGCTGTCGGGTGTCCATGGGGGCGACTGTACATACTAGTTGTTACAGGCACAACGATGACGCGTGCTCGCCCGTGGTCGGGGCTCGTCGGTGTCCGGACCGCGGTCTTCGCGATTGGATTTTTCTGTGGAGTAACTTTACGCCGGAACCCGTTGATTCGAAAGATGTCCACCTCCGCTGTGTCGGCAACAGCAGCCTGCGGTGGTGGAATAATTTCGCGAATGTGTGCGTAATGGTCGTTCATCGGGGTCGGGGGATCATGGAGTTCCGCCTGCTCGGCGATATCGAAGCGCACCTCGACGGTCGGCCCGCTGACCTCGGTCACCTGCAACGACGTTGGGTGCTGGCAGTCCTGCTGATGGAACCCGACCGAGTCGTCGGGGTGCAGCGGTTGGTGGCGCGGGTGTGGGCGCACCGGCGTTTGTCGCACAATCCCCGAGCTGCGGTGCGGCAAAATGTGGCAGTGCTCCGGAAAGCGCTTTCCGAGAATGTTGTGATAAGACGGCGGAATCTGGGGTGCCGGCTGGTGGCGCCACCGGAAGCGGTGGATTTGCACCGCTTCGACCGGTTCGTCCGCCAGGCACGTGCCGTGGACGACGACCGCGCGGCCGCGTTGTTCGAGCGCGCCCTCGGGTTGTGGCGGGGCCAGCCGACGCGCTGGCACACTACCAGCGGCTCCGACAGCGGCTGGCCGAGGAATTGGACAGCGGCCTCGGACAGCCGCTGCGACGCCTGCACCAGCAAATCCTCACCACCGACCCGGCGCTGGCGCCCCCGGCCGTGACGCGGGCGGTCCACGTCCCGCGCCGCGCCAGCTCCCCGCCCCGGCTGTTCACCGGTTGATCCCGCGAACTCGCCGCTCTGGACGAGCACTCCTTGGACGAGCACTCCGGGGCGGTCGGCACGATGCCGATCTCGGTGATCACCGGGCCGGGCGGCATCGGCAAGACCTGGCTGGCGCTGCGCTGGGCGCACCACCACCTCGACCGCTTCCCCGACGGCCAGCTGTACGTCGACCTGCGCGGGTTCGACCCCGGTGGCCACCCTCGGCGTCAGCCGGCCGCCACCCCGCCGGAGCCGGACGCGCAGGCGGCGCTGTACCGCAGCCTGCTCGCGGACAGGCGAGTGCTGGTCGTGCTGGACAACGCCCGTGACAGAGCCCAGGTCACCCCGCTGCTGCCGGGCAGCCCGACCTGCGCGGTGCTGGTCACCAGCCGACACCGGGGCGGACTGCCCGGGCCGTGCTGTCCTGGTCGCACCACGCGATGTCGCAGGCGGCCGCGACCGCGTTCGGGCTGCTGGGGCTGGCGCCGGGGGAGGACATCAGCCTGCCCGCCGCGGCGAGCCTGCTCGCGCTGTCCGGCGCGGATTCCCGCCGCGTGCTGCACGAACTCGAGGACGGGCACCTCCTGCGGCAGCACCTCCCCGGTCGTTACCGGATGCACGACCTGGTCCGCCTGTACGCCGTCGACCGCGCCGACCATGATCACCCGGAAGCGATCCGCACGAGCGCGGTGCGTCGCGTCGCGGACTTCTACCTGCACACGGCGTTCGCGGCTGATGAGCTGCTGCAACCGCTGCTCCCGCCGGTCGATGCCGGGGAGCCTGCCGACGGCTGCCGCCCTCTCGGGTTGCCCGACCGCGCCGCCGCCCTCGAGTGGTTCACCGCCGAGCACGCCAACCCGCTGGCCGCCCAGGACCTGGCCGCCGCGCGGGGCTGGGCGGACTCGGTCACCGGCTGGCCTGGCTGCTGACCACGTTCTCCTACCGGCAGGGCCGGTTCCACGCGGCGCTGGCCGCGTGGCGGCCGGGCACGCCGCCACCGAGCAGCTCGACCACCCGATCAGCCGGGCGGGCGCCCACCAGCTGCTCGGCGCTATCTCCGCCGAACTGGGCAGGCCCGCCGAGGCGCTGCGGCACCTGGTCCACGCCGAGCGGATCGGCGATCTGGCCGCGCAGGCGTACGCGCACCACACCCTGGGCTGGTTCTGGTCCCTGCCAGGTGATGCCCGGCGGGCGCTGGACCACGCGGCCCGAGCCTGACGCCTGTACCGCCGCACCCGGATGCCCGCCGGGGAAACCCGCCAGCTCACCGTCACCGCCTGGTACCACGCCCAGCTGGGCGACTACGCGCGAGCCCGCGCCTACTGCGAACTCGTGCCGGAGATGGCGCGCCGCCACCGGTGCACCGAGGACGAGGCGCTGGCGATGGGCATCCTCGGCGACGCCGCCCAGCGCACCGGCGGGTACGCCGCGGCCGTCGACTGGTGCGGGCGCTCCCGGACCCTGCTGCGCCGAGCGGGCAGCACCTACTTCGAAGCCGACGTCCTGGACCTCCTCAGGCGCGGCGCGGACAGCCGCGCCTGCGGCCCGGTGGGATCAGCGGGCGGGGTCACGGCCAGACCTGCCACCACTGGTCGCAGTAGCCGTCGACGCAGTCGTACTGCACGACCTTGGCCCCGTTGCCGCCGTCCGGCGCGGCGACGCACCGGTCGGTGCGCTGGTTGCGGATGCGGTAGTAGCCGGGGGCGGCGTCGATGGGCTCGAACCGCCAGCACTGGTCGGTGAAGTCGGTGTAGCAGTCGTAGTGGATCAACGACTTGCCGTTGCGGTTGTCCGCCGAGTTCACGGCGAGGCACTTGTGGTGGAGATTGTTGATCAGGTTCTGGTAGGCCAGGGTTGATCCCCCGCGCCACCGGCCGCTGCGCGGTCGCGGCGGGTGCCAGGAACAGCGCTGCCGCCGCTGCCGCGACCAACGCCAGGGGCTTCCGCAACCAGAGGTGCTCATCCATCCTCCATGAACCGGGCCGGTCCGTCCCGCACAGCTTCGCCACCGGCGCGTGCGCATTCCTTCCGCGCCGCACAAGTTGCCTGGGCACTCCGGCGATCGGCGAGGCGTGGCGGTCGGACGACCGGAGTCAGGTCGCACGGTGGTGGGGGACGACCGCCAGGGCGTCGGTGCGTTGTTGTTCGTTGACCGGGGTGCGGGCGTGGAGGAACTCTTCACCCAGGCCGCCGGTGCGCAGCGCTGGGGCGGTCGTACTCCCATCCCACCGCCGGCGGACCGTCCTCTCGCCTCAGCCCCCTGGATTGAGCAGGTGAATGGACCCGCGGGCATTCGTTCTCCGCGGAGGGGCGACGGTCGAGGATTTCCGGGGCAAGCGGACCGCTGATTTCGGGCAGGGCGCGACGAGGGGCGGTCCGCGTGTCGAAGCCAGTTTTGCGCGCCGATGCCTCATGATCGGGGAACGGGGGAGTCGCGACGCACTGCCCTTCGGTCGCCTGGAAGTGGGGCGTGCGGATGAGCGTGCGCTGTCAGTGCGATCTGATTTGACTCCATTTCCTGAATCGGTGGACCAGTTGTTCGGCGCTACCACGGCGGTGTGGAGACGTCAAGGAAGCGTAACTGCCCTCATGTGCCAATCTTCACGAGCGACTGCCCTGGAAAAAGTCTCGATTAGCCCAGTCGGTCGAACGCCCCGGCTACGCTGTGGAGATCGGGTTGACACAACCGGACATGCCGACTACCACTGATAGCGGATGGATTTGTCTTGCGATGATCTGACGGGCAGTCGGTGCCACGCGACTCCCACCGCTGCGAGAACCGACTGGGAGCGAACCGAGTGTATTCTGCACCCTTGTCCCGCGATCGTCGCTTCATGCTGCTGCGGTTCCAACAGGTCGCTGGTGACGTGAGATCCGCTATTAACGTACTGGTGCCGCCAATGGTTGCTGTGATCGTGCTGCACGTCCCGGCGTTCCAGGCTGTTGTCCTCATCGCGTCGGGAACGCCCGCGAGCGTTCTGATCGCGTTACCGGCAGGTGTGCTGGTCGACCGACCGCCAAAGCGTGCGGTCATGATCCGCCACGACGTCGCGCCCTTCCCGGTCCTGGGAGCGGTTCTCCTGCTGACGACGCGGGGGCAGTTCGTGGTGCGGCAACTCCACTTGGCCGCGTTCGTCGTCGGCATCGCCGCCCCGGTGTTCGGCATCGCCTGTCGCAGCTGTCCGCCGGACCCGGTCGCCGAGGACCGGTCAAGTCGAGGCGGACGCCGAACTGGGCACGACGCTGTCGACCGAGGTGGTGCCGGGTCCCGCGCTGGGCGGCGTCCTCGTCGGGACAATCGGTGGTGTCGGAGTGCGGATGGTGGACACGTCGTCGTTCCTGGTCAGCGCCACGACCTTCGGTGCGGTCCGAGCGGTCGCCGGACCGGCGGGCACGACAGGCGCCGCACCGGCCTGTCGGGGCATCGAGCCGGGGCCTGCCCTCGTTCCTCAGGGCAGGCCCTTCAGCGGGACCACCGCGGGTGCCTGCGGTGTGCTCGGCGGGATCGTGGCGGAATGGACTACCCGTCAGGGTGGTGCGGCACGAATGCCCCAGGTGTTCGTCCTCGGCCTCGTTCTCTGCGCGGCCGGAGTCCCCGCGCGCTTCGTGATCGGCGTGATCTGGAGCGCCATGCCGGTCGGGTGGCCTGCTGGGCGGCGTGTTCGGCGACGCTGTGGGAGCACGTGTGGCGATGGCCGGGCTGCGCGGGCGTCCGGGTCCCAGGGCGTGTTCTCGCCATTGCGCGGCCGGCGGGACTTCAGAGGACCGGTCGGTGCTCGCTCACCTCCCCGGCAGTCGGGACCGGTCGGCGGAACGCGGTTCAGGCGAGCTTGCCTGTAGACCTGGATTTTCGAGCAGGTGTCGGTCTGAGGTGAGGCCGCGGTCGGCCCGCCGGAAGATTTCGGCACCGTGGACCTCCGCCGGCGGACGGAGAATTGCCCAGGGAGATCTTGCTCGGGCCGATTGGTCACCTGTCAGGAGCTTCGCCATGCCTCCACCACGACCGCAACCCGTACGGCCGGGCTGGAAGGACTCGGCAGCTCGTTGTCGCCTCGGGGGAGTCCTGCTCCTGGCCGGGACCGGTGCCACCGCCGACGTGGTGGTCGATATTGATGCGGAGCACGATCGGGCAGGTGTGTTCGGATTTCGTCGCGAACGGATGTCGAGCACCCCTCCTCCAGGGAATGTTTCGGTCATCAGCAACGGGAGAGGGTTGAAGTCCGATGAAGAGGCGGCGACCGAACCGGAAGTCTGTCGGAAATTCCTGCGGCGGCGATCCCGAACCCGATCAACCAGGGGACTCCAGGGCCTTCGCGCCGCGGTCCGTGCACAAGATCGACCTCAACCTGCTCGTTCCGCTCCAGGCGCTGCTCGTCGAGGTGAACGTCACCCGTGCGGCGGAACGCACGAATGTCGGCCAGCCGGCCATGAGCGCCTCGCTGGCCAAACTGCGGCGGCATTTCAACGACCCACTGCTGGTGCGCGATGGTCGGAACATGAGATTGACCCGCTTCGCGGAGTCGTTGTTGGAACCGGTCAGCCGCGCCCTCGGCTCCATGTACGATGTGATGGACCAGCACGTCACCTTTGACCCGAGTCGACTTCGACGCAGATTCACGATCGTTACCAGCGATTACGTCACAATCGTATTGATAAAGCCGTTCCTGCAATCCGTGCTGAGGATGCGACCGCACGTCGCCGTCAGAATAGTGAACGCCAGTGATCGGATCACCACGCTCGCGCGCCGTGCGGAATTTGATCTGCTCATCGCTCCGTCACATCTGATGCCGCCCGGGATACTGGGTTACCAGAGTCGTGACCTGTTCGCCGACCGGCTCGTCGCCGTCGCCGACAAGAACAACATCGCACTCGGTGATCGGGTGAGCATCGACGAGTTGGTCCGGCTTCCCTTCGTCGACTCGATGGCGGGGGTGAAACTGCTGGACGGGCAGTCGCCCGCGGTTGCGGCCATCGCCACTGTCAACTTCAGCGCTGCGCTGAACCTGATAATGGGCACGCCGATGGTGACGCTGATCCAATCGCGGCTGTACGAGTTGATCGGTCCGCAGTGCGGACTGCGCGCCGTGCCCCTCCAAGGAGGGTGGCAGTTCGCCGAAACCATGTACTGGCACCCGAAGTTCACCGCTGATCCGGCTCACACCTGGCTGCGCGAAGAACTGGGCGATGCCGCTGCGGCTCTCGGATAAAAGCTCGCGCTCGCTCGAAGCGTTTCGGGTCGTCCTGACTCGGCGGACCGGAGCCCACCGGGCCGACCGACTTCCTGAGACGGTGGTAAAAATTCGGGTGGAATGAGGGTCGTTGGCCGGCCGACGCTCGGTTGCGGAGGTCCTGCAGGAGTGCGGTTGTCTCGACCAAGTGCGGGTCGAGGTCGGGCGGAGCATTCTGGTCGATGCCTGCGCGGGAGCGCGGAACTTCTGTCGCCGGTCCGGGCACAGTCCTCGCATCTCAGTGCGCGCAGGCGGTACGAACCCGTGGCATCCCTGCTCTGCTGATCCACCGGTAGCTCGGCGAGTTCCACTCGGCGATCAGTTCGGAATGGTTGGGCGTATCGACTTCACCGGTGCCGCGAAGTACTCCGAGATCACGGTGCGGGTGCGGAGGTCCTGACCGGTGATGACCGAGTGGTGCGAGGCCGGGGTCCGGCGGCAGTCGCCCGAAGGCCTGCTGCCCGAGCCGCGCGCCGCGGACCCGCTGGACCGACCGCCGCAAGCGCGGTTCCCGACACCATCTGGTCACCGGCGCCACCGGTGTCCCCTCGGCTGTCACCCCGATCTCTTCGCCTGATCAGCGGCCTGTGCCGACTCCGCGTCGCACCGAACGCCGAGCCGACCTCCACCAGGTGATCCTGCCCTGCCATCACTGGAAGTGATGCGTGGGATCATCTAATCCGACTTTCACAAGCACTGCCATGGAGCTAGTTTCATGTTGAAAGTACTTCCGGAAGCATTGAGGAAACTTAAACGCTCCGCAAGGGGAATCGTTTCTGGCGATCGACGGGTGGGTGGTTCGCATTTATGCGTTCCCCTGAGCCGCTGGTCGGCGGAACGTGCTGTGCGGGATTTCGCCACTACCTGCGCGTGGTGAAGTCCTGACCGCTGGACCTCAGTACGCGGCCGCGGGTTCGCCGCTGCGACACCGACTGTGCGCGGGGGAACGCCACCACATGTCGTGGAGAATCGCGGTGGGCGTTCCGGACATCCATCGGAAGCTGGGAGAACTGCGGTATGCTGCCTCAAGGCGTCGCGGTGGGCGAGGCCGTTCGTGTTTTCACGGGATCCGTCTGCCCGGTTCCTGTTCTCGGTGAACTTTTCCAGGCGGGCGGGTGCGTCCGTCGACCGAGCAGGGGGACTTGTTCGGCTCTGACGTCCGGGCCGGAGGCGCCGAGTTCATCGTGGACGGCCTGTGACATCACGAGTTGGTCTGCGGCACAAGGAAGCCACTGGCACGGTGGAGCGCGGCATGACCGTGATCGGCGCAGGCGGCACCGGTCCCTTACGCGCGGCCGAAATCGGCCTGTTCGAGATGATCGGCAGCGGCCGGGTGTTCGAGTGGTACCGCGATATGATCTCCACGGGCGGCGCGGCGGTCCCGCGTCCGGCACCGCGTCCCGTCATCTGGCCGACCGTCATCTGGCCGACCGTTGTCGGATGACCCTGTCGGCCGCGTTACGGGTGACGTCGTGGCTGCACGGTGCCTGGCGGACGCTGTTGTTCCCATCGGCTGACCGACCGCATCCGAGTGTCGCCGCCACGCACGGTCAGTGGCTTGAACCTGTTCGCGCAGTGGTGGCTGGCGCCGATCTTCCCGCTCGCACCACTGCCGTCCTTTGTGACGGGCTGGCGGAGCCGATCACGTCGGCCACGGCCTGGTCGGCACTCCCGTGGTGGACTTCGCCTCGTACTGGCGCAACGACCCCGTCGGTTCAGGGGGCATGGGATTCGGGTCACCTTGGAAGCTCAGGCACGAGGTGGGCTACGTCGCGCCGGTTGTCCCGCTCGGGATGGTGCTGAGCGCGACGACCACGACGGCTACCGCTGCGCCGGACGCCGGTTGCCGCCCGCGGTCATGAGGGTGGAGTACGAGGCCGATGGCATGTCGGCGGTGATCGGCTCGCTGCGGCCTCTCGTCGGCGTGCGGCAGGTGGTGAACGTCGGCGGCAACGGCACGTACGCGGAGCAGTTGGTGCGGTGGGGTACATCGCGGTGCCGTCCGGCGACGGGCTGTCCCCGGATGGCACCGCGAGCCGTGGTGCCTGCTCGTCAGCGGCTGCGGCCCACTGGTGGAGCGGCCCGCGGGCCGCTTCGTCCTGGCGCGACCGCCTCCTGATCCCGCGCCGCAGGGGTGAGTGGTGGAACGGGGGAGAACTCATGAGATTCGGCTGCTGACCGCAGGCCGAGCCCGCGCGGGATCGTGCGGAAGGGAGGCGGCGCACTCCCTGGTTGCGATGTCGAACCGGTGGATGAGTGGTGACGCGGCCGATCTGCCGCGTTCTTCGCAGTGCTCACACACGGGCTCTCCGGCGCGCGGGGCGGAGGTTTCGATCCATGTGCGCCGCCGAGCACAGCACGAAGGGCCTCGGTGGCGCAGCGAGTCGCCGTAGTTGGTCGTGAAACCCGTTTTCGGTGCAGGACAGCGACTGTCGAGTGATCCTTGGGAGGCATGAACGTGCGCGAGGGAGTCACGCTGGTCCATGTTGATCCGCACATCGTCCCGGCGTCGAGGCGAGACCGCGACGGGCTCACCGCAGGAGGTGTCGACCGCCGATGCCGTGCGGCCGGAGGGCGCAATCCGGCTGGTGCGCCAACCGCTGGTGAGGTGGCTCGGTGAGCACACGGACAAGGGAGCAGAACGTCAGAAAGCTGACCGAGCTGATCGCAGCGCACGCCCGAGGTGGTTCTCGAGCGCTGGCGGGCCGAATCCGGGTGTCCAGGGCGGACGGCACGTCCGTGCCGGAGCACTCGATCACCGAACCCATGCTGGTCATCCTCGCGCAGGGCAGCAGCCGACTGCTCCTGGACGGCCACATTCACGAGCTGGTCGCGGGCCGGTTCCTCCTGACGGGGACCAACCTCTCCCTCATGAGCCAAGTCGTGCGAGCCTCCCCGCAGGCACCGTTCCTCGATGTCACATTCAAGCTGGACTCCCATGCGATAGCCGCGCTGCTGCTCGAACTCCCCGCGACCCGAACAGCCGGTGCCGTCGGTCGTCGATCATTGTCGGTCGCGGTGGGCGATGCGGACGTCCGCTTGCTGGACGCGGTGGTGCGGATGCTGCAACTGCTGGAGCACCCCGATGACATACCTGTGCTGGCTCCTCTGGTAGAGCGGGAGATCCTCTGGCGGCTGCTCAGGGGACCACACGGAGATCTGGTCCGTCAGATCGGTCTCGTGGACCGTGACGTGGGCCATCTCAATCAGGCGATCCAGTGGATACGGACGAACTACGCCGCACCGATGCGCATCGAAGACCTCGCGCGCCTGGCCGGGATGAGCACCGCTTCATTCCACCGTCACTTCCGCGTCATCACCACGATGAGCCCGCTGCAGTTCCAGAAGCGGATCCGTCTCCAGGAGGCGCGGGCGCTGCTGGTCGCCGGCCACGGCGGTGACATCGCCCGAGTTGCCCACCTCGTCGGGTACGGCAGCCCATCGCAGTTCAGCCGCGAATACCGCCGGCTGTTCGGTGCGCCGCCTGGACAGGACGCCGCGCGCTTCCGCGTCGCTGCCGACTCGTACGGCGAGGGAGCGTAGGACGGGGGCGACCGCGGTTCCCCTTACTGACGAGGAGCGGCGGACGGGGACTCGCGGCCGGTCGATGAGCAGCGCACGCGTCCGCCTGTGCGATATCACCGCGGCAGCGGAAGTCGGCCAGTCACCGCTGGGCCTCCTGCAGCACGTCGGCGCGCCACGCGGCGAACGTCTGCGGTCGTAGCAGCGAACTCGGCGAAGTCTCGGTGTTCAGCAACCGGCGGACCCGCGCGGTGATCCGCAGGGCGATCAGGGAATGCCCACCGAGGCCGATGAAGTCGTCGTCGTCGGACACGTGGTCAACGGAAAGCGCCTCACACCACATCCTGCGCAACTCCTCGCCGACCCCTGCCGCCGCGTCCCCTGCGGGCACCGGGACGGGAGCGGGGAGCGGCAACTCACGCCGGGAGACCTTGCCATTGGGGAACCGGGGTAGATCCTCCAGGAAGATGATGTGACTGGGCCGCATGGCGGGCCGGAGTCGGGTTCGGACGTGGTCGCGGATGTCGCGGACGGTCAGCAGCCCGCCGCGGTGCCGGGGCGGAGCCTGCTTGGCCTCGGGAGCCGGGGGACCAGACGCGCGAGTTCCGTACACGTAGGTCACGTCCGCATCGGAACCAACGTTCCAGTCGTCGATCTCGTGGACCGTGAATCCGGCGTTCGCGAGGATGCCCTTGATCTCGGGGCCCGCCGAGCTCGCGCGTTCGACCTCCAGGCAGACCTGGCGCACCATCTGCCAGTGCTCGGGGCGAACTCCTCGGATCACGGCCAGCTCGGCCCCCTCCGCATTGATCTTCAGCAGGTCGACCCGGTCCAGACCGCTGCGGTCGAAGATGGTCGACAGGTCGGCCGTCCGGACTTCGTGCCGCGTGGCCTCCAGCCGTTCCTCGGCCTCCCTGCGCAGCCCGGAGATCTCGTCGAGGCTGGGACCGCGGCCTCCCCGGCCCGCCGAGGCCCTGCGGTAGTGGGAATCGACCAAGTCGATGGCCTGCTGCTGCCGTCCTTCGCCCAAGCCGGACAGGTAGCTGAGACGGTGGAAGGACGTCAGCAGGGCGGTCCCGGTGGTGTCGGTGACGGCGAGGGGGACCACCTCGGAGACGACCTGGTTCATCTCCAGATTGATCCTCAGGTACGGCAGCACGTCGGGGTTCGGTTCCACCGCCAGGACACGGACGCCTTCGGCTTGCTGGGACGCCCAGAGGGAGAACAGCCCGATGTTCGCCCCGACGTCGACGACGACAGCTCCGGCGCCGATTCCATGACCGAACCTGGAGTACTCGTCCTGCTCGAAGATCTGCCGGTAGAGGAACATGGCTTCGTCGGGTGTGGGCGTGGCGACGATCATGCCGTTCGGCAGCTGGACCCGATGGAGTCCGTCGACCAACGGGGAGTGGGCGCGCTGCGCGACCACGTACGCGACCAACCGCGTGCCGTGAACGGCGTCCGGGACGCCGATGACAGCGGCGTCCCGGACCTGCGGATGACTGCGGATGACGGTGCTGACCTCTTCCGGCGCGACGCGCTCACCCCGCACCTTCACCTGGTCGTCGATGCGTCCGTGGAATTCCAGGCAGCCGGATTCGGTCAACCGGCTCAGGTCGCCGGTGCGGTAGACGAACGGGCTGTCGCCGGACAGGGTGTTCGGCCGGAAGCGCTGCCGGGTCAGCTCGGGGTCGTCGAGGTACCCGCCGCTCACCGCGATTCCGGAGATCCAGAGCTCACCGATCCGGCCTGCCGGAACAGGCGCCATGTCCTCGTCGAGGACGTGACAGGTCACTCCGTCGATGGGGCGGCCGATGGGGGCGATGTCGCCGGAGAACGGCTCGTCGCAGTTCCAGTAGGTGACGTTCACCGATGTCTCGGTGGGGCCGTACCCGTTGTACAGCGCGGCTGGATGGCGTTCACGGAACCGTCGCACGAGTGTCATGTCCAGTGCTTCGCCACCGCAGAGCACGCGGCGCAGCGAAGTGCACTCCGGCAAGCTCTCCTCTTCGACTACATATCGCAGCATCGAGGGAACGAAGTGCGCCGTCGTGACCGAGGCGTCCCGGATCAGCCGGAGGATGCCCAAGCTGTCGAACTGGATTCCCGGCGGGCCGATGACCAGCGTGCCCCCTGCGATCAGCGGGGCGAAGATCTCGTGGATGGCCGCGTCGAAGGACGAGGACGCCTTGTGCAGCACGCGGTCGTCGGAGGTCAGGCCGAAGTACCGGTGCCCCCACTCCAGGCGGTTGCACAGACCCGCGTGGTGGAGCAGCACACCCTTGGGCCGATCCGCCGAGCCGGTGGTGAAGAGGACCATCGCGGTCCGCTCGGCCGCGGGGCGCTCACGCCATGCCGCCTGCGGCGTGGCGTCGAAGGTACCGCTGTCGAGGACGCCGTCACGGTGACCGGTGTCGACCCGGAGCCAGCGCGCCTCATCCGGCGCGCCGAATCGACCGTCCGCTGCGTGCACGATCACCTTGGGCTTGGTGGCGTCCGCCATCTGCAGCAGACGCTCCACTGGGAGCTCGGGATCCATCGGCACCGCCGCGGCCCCCATCGTCATCACGGCGATGAGCGAGGTGACGTAAGTGGCCGAACGCGGGAGGTGCAGTGCTACGTAGTCGCCAGGCTCCACACCCGCCGAAGCCAGTCGCGCGGTGATCGCGGCGACCTCGTGCCACAGCTCCCGGTAGGACATCTCACCATCGGCGCTGATGATCGCCGGCCGATCACCGGAAGGACCGTCCGGTCGGTGCAGGAGATCGGGAACATACCGCGAATCCATGTCAAACCACCTTTTCGGCCACGGCCACCAGGGCCATTCGGGGCACTTCGGCTGTCCAACGGCTGTCGGTTTTCCGCACGATCGGGCGCACCGGGTGCCCCAGGGGTGGACGGCCGAGGTCGCTGAAATAGGCTGTGTGGTCGAACAACTCCTGAACGAACTGCCACGAGACATCGGGGCCCAGTTGCCCGGCGAAGAAGCCCTGGATGCCGTACATGTCGCCGATGTAGTCGCACACGCGGGACCGCGCCTTTCGCGGGCTGTCCGCCTCGATGACCAGGGGGTCGTACATGTCGACGATCCGGGTGCGCACCGGCAGCGGTTCCAGGAGCGCGGCCAGCTCGTCCCGTGAGAAGTGCGCGTAGTCATGACCGGTGGTCGAGTGCTTGTGCACGACTTCAGCGAAGAATCTCGCCATCGGACTCCGCCCGTCGAAATCGTGCAGAACGAGACGGCCGCCCGGTTTGAGCACGCGAACGGCCTCGCGAACGGCTTCCGGTCGGTCTTCGACGGCAATGTGATGCGTACCGTAAGCCAGCAGCGTCGCATCGACCGATGCGTCGCGCAGCAGCAAGCAGTCCGCTGATTGGCGCACCGCGGGCAGTCCGTAGTCCAGCGCGCAGGCCACCATCCTGCCGGAGATGTCACCGGTGATGACCGACAGCCGCTCCGCGCGGCTGCCCGGCCGCAGGGCGGCGGCCCTCGCGACAGTGCCGTCGCCCCCCAGGACGTCCAGGACGGTCTTCTCTCCCGCGCTGGTGGTTCGGGTCGCCAGACGCAGCAGTTCCCGGATGCCCTTCCACCGCGCGAACGCGTCCCGCTGGGCGCGGCGGTAGGAATCACCGCGCCCGGTGTCGTCGGTGTCGAACTCGTTCGTCACGGAGACGAGCCGCAGCAGCACGCCCTCGGAACGGGCTTTGTCGAGGTCGAGCAGTCGGTGGAGTTCCGGGTGCTCGACCTCGACGTGCCGCAGGTACGCTTCCAGCGAGAGCGAAGGTAGGTACTCGATACCGCCGCCGGCCGAGATCACTTGGTCACGTAATGTGCGCGACAAATGAAGTAGCCCTCCTCTTTTACTGTCGCGGAGGTGCGGTCGTGAACTGCCGGAGACGAGCGGACGTCGAGGATTCGCATCGCGGAAGCAGTCGCGGCAGCGAGTTCGCCTAGCTGATCCGCTCGGTTTCCCTGGTGTGTCCGGTCAAGGTCGGAGCAGGAGGTGGAACGCCTTCCGGCCGCGGTTTCCACGTGGCCGGTGCCGCCCACTATAGGGAACCAACGGCGTCGCCGCTACGTGGTCGCGGCGGCGAACCGATGTTGACTCTATCGGGCAAGATCTTGATCGGATCGTTCTACGGAGGCCGCCGGCCGCCTTCTTATGATGAGTCCAGCCGAATCGGTGCGCAAAGCGCGGTCCTGACACACCCGAGACGTGTCGGGAGATCTGCTGGTCGATCTCTCCACGACTTCTCCTCAGCGTTCTCCGGGCGAAACCACTCCCTGAGCGGCCGGCCCAACTGAGTTGTCCGTCAGTCCAGGCGTGAACGTACTAACTGGGAGCCGATCAAGAGATGTCGATGACTTCTCCGCGGGGTCGCGAATCCCGGCATGATCTCGATCCGGACATCGCGGATCTCGCCGTTCGTGGTAGTTGGAGGGCTGTGGTCGAGCACTGGGCGGCGAGACGCCCGGACCACCCGGCGATCTCGGCGGGGGCCGACCAGGTGACGTACGCCGAGCTGGCCGGGCGGGCGAAAGGGCTGGCGAAGTACCTGCAGGCGAACGGCACGGGGCCGGGTGATGTGCTCGCGGTCCGAACGGGGAACCGACTGCACGGCGTCATCGGCTTGTTCGGTGTCCTGCTCGCCGGTGCGACGTACGTCGCGCTGGACCCGGACGCGCCCGTGGAACGCATCAGAACGGTGATGGACGACAGTGGCGCTGCGCTGATGCTTGATGAGCATGCCATCGCCGTTGCCGGAGAGGATGCTGCGGAGTTCGCCTGCCAACCGGCTGGGCACGGTGGCATCGCGTACATCGTCTACACCTCCGGGACGACGGGCACGCCCAAGGGCGTGTGCGTCACCTACGAAGCACTGGGCCGTCACCTGGGTGCGATCACAGCCCGCTTCGGGCTGTGCGAGGACGACCGGGTGCTGTACTCAGCCGCGCCCTTCGTGGACGTCGCCCTTGAGCAGGTGCTCGCGCCGATCCTGGCGGGCGGCACGCTCGTCGTCCTCCCCGAGGGCTTGCACTCGGCGGCAGGCATCACCGGACTGATCGCCAGGGAAGAAGTGACGGTGGCCAACCTTCCCGCGGCCTACCTGGCAGAGGTCACCCGGAGCCTCGCCGACCGTCCGCTGCCCGCCGGGCACCGGCTGCGGTTGATGATCTCCGGCGGAGAGCGGCTGTCCGCGGGCACCGTCGAGCGGTGGATGCGCCACGCTCCGGACGTCGGTCTGCTCAACGCGTACGGACCGACCGAATGCGTCGTCACCGCCACCGCTCACGACGTCGGCGCCCCGGACTCGGCGACCGCGCCGATCGGTGTCGCGGTGGCCGACCGCCGCCTGTACGTCTTGGACAGCAGGTTGCGCCCGGTGGATTCCGGCGAGTTGTACGTCGGTGGAGAGCCGTTGGCCGTTGGTTACCTCGGCAGGCCCGCGTTGACGGCACGGGTCTTCATCCCCGACCCGTTCAGCCCGGTCCCCGGAACGCGCATGTACCGGACCGGTGATCTCGTGCGCCGGCGCACCGATGGAACCCTGGAGTACGTCGGGCGGTCCGACGCGCAGATCAAGATCCGCGGCTTCCGGGTCGAGCCCGCGGAGACGCAGGCCGTGCTGGAGCGCCACCCGGACGTCGGAGAGTGCGCCGTCGTGGGGGTGGCGGACGCGAGGGGTGACTACCTCGCCGCCTACGTCGTCCCCGGTTCGAGCGACGTGACCAGTCACGCACTGATGCGGTTCCTGGCCGACCGGTTGCCCGCCCACCTCCTGCCGCGCGAGCTGAGCCTGCACGACCGGCTTCCCCGGACCAGAGCGGGGAAGCTGGACCACGCCGAGCTGACGCACGTCGTACCACGACCCTTCGCCACGGCCACGGAGGAACTGCTGGCCGAGGTGTGGCGCGAAGTGCTCGGAGTGGACTCGGTGAGCAGGGACAGCGACTTCTTCGAGCTGGGCGGCGACTCGCTGACCGCCATCCGGATCACCACCCGGCTGATCGGCACCTGGGACGACGTGTCCCCGCAGGGGATCTTCGAGACACCAGTGCTGGCGGACCTGGCCGCCCGGCTCGACGCGGAGGCCGGACGGCGGTGTGCTCAGACGGCCACGACCACGGCGGACGCGGATGACGAGGCGGTGTCCCACGACGACGCCGGGATGCCCGCGTGGCAGCCGTTGCCTGCCGGGTTGCACGGGATCTGGATGGACGCGGAATGGCACCCCGGGTCGGCGATCTACAACGTGCCCTGGGTCTTCCGGTTGACCGGTCGGATCGATGACGCGGCTCTCGAACACGCTGTCAACGCGATCATGGCACGGCACGAGGCGCTGCGGACGGTCTTCATGTCCGATCTAGGCGAGCCGCTCTGCCGTGTCCTCAGGCACGTGCCGATCAAGCTGCAGCCCGAGGAGACCGCTGATCTGGACGCGGTGATCGACGCCGAGGCGCGTCGGCCCATCGAGCTGCACGGCGCTCCGCTGATCCGCTTCCGCCTGCTGCGCTCGGGACCGGTGTCGGCCCTGGTCGTGGTGGCTCACCACTTGATCTGGGACGAGGAGTCGCGCCGGATCTTCGAGGCGGAGCTGAGCAAGCTGTACGAGGCGGCGTCGACCGGGCGTCCTGCCCGCCTGCCCGCGCTGCCCGCACGCGGGGGTGACCCGGATGCGAAGCGGGACCTGGCCTACTGGGGGGACCGGCTCGCAGGCGCGCCCCTGTGGACCGACCTCCCGACCGACCTGCCCCGTCCGGCCGAACTGGGCGTCCGGGGTGCCGTCGTGCCGTTCGACCTCCCGGCGCCGTTGGTCGAGAAGGTGCGCGTGTTGGCGCGCTCCGCGGGTGTCACCCCGTTCATGGTGCTGCTCACCTGCCTGTGCCTGGTGCTGCGGAACCGGTCGGGGCAGGACGACCTGGTCGTCGGCACGCCCTCGTCCCGGCGCAGTCCCGCGACGGCCGATCTGATCGGCTGCTACGTCAACGTGGTCCCCCTGCGCATCCGCCTGGACCGTCGCCAGGACCGCACCGACGTGCGCGGGCTGCTGAACCGGGTGCGTCGCGACGTGCTCGCCGACCTCACGCACGGGGATGTGCCGTTCGATCTCGTGGTCCGGCACGTCGCGGGTTCCCGCTCGCTGGACCGCGTGCCGCTGACCCCGGTGGCCCTGGAGATGCACCGCCACGCCGAGCAGCACCTGCGGCTCGGCGACGCCATCGGCAGCCGCGAGCTCATCCCGACCGGCACCGCCAAGTTCGAAGTCGCCTGGCAGATCACCGACCACGGCGACCGGATCTCCGGCGTGGTGGAGTTCAACACGGACCTGTACACCAACCCGACGGTGACCGAGATGATCGCCGAGTGGCTGGCCGAGCTCGCCGCCCTCCAGATCGAGGAGGTCTGACTTGTCGCAATCCGGAGGCGCGCCGCTGTCGCCCAACCAGCGTGCTCTGTGGTTCCTGGACAGGCTGATACCAGGGACGGCCACGTACAACGTGCCGTGGCTGCTCGACATGAAGGGCCCGGTCGACGAAGAGGTCCTCAGGCAATCCCTGAATGCGATCGTGGACAGGCACGAAGTACTGCGAACCGTGTACGGCGTCTCCGCGGCCGGTCCGTGCCAGACGGTCCTGGAGACCGCTGCTGTCGACTTGGTCGTCACGGCGGACGCCGCGACGATAGCGCAGGACGCCTCTCGCCCGTTCGACCTGGAGCGGGAGACGCCGATCAGGGCCCGGCTGGTGCGCAGCGGCCAGGAAGCATGGCAGTTGCTGGTGGTGCTGCACCACATCGCCTTCGACGAGTTGTCCCTGCCGGTGTTCGAGAAGGAGCTGGCCGAGCTGTACGAAGCCGCTCTGGTGGGCCGCCCACCTGAGCTGCCGCTGCCCGTGCAGTACCGCGTCGTCGTCGAACGGTGGCGGACACAGGCGTCGGACGGAGCCGAGCGACGCGCTCTCCGGTACTGGCGCGAAAGGCTCGCGGGTGCTCCGGAAAGGCTGGTCCTGCCCGCGGACCGGCCCCGGCCACCCGTCTGGCGGGGCACCGGGACGAGGTTCGCGTTCGATCTGCCGCGGGAGGTCTGCGACCAGGTGAGGCTCCTCGCTAAGCAGGAGGGCGTCACGCCTTTCATCGTCATGCTCAGCGCGTTCACGGCACTGCTGCACCGGTACACCGGCATGGAGGACCTGGTGATCGGATCCCCGCTCGACGGCCGGGAGAGCGCGGGAGTCGACGAGGAATCGGCGATCGGGCACTTCGTCTCGATGCTGCCGGTGCGGACCGCGGTCAGCGGGCACGAGCGGTTCGCGGATCTGATCGCACGTGTGCTGACCGGATTCCTCGACGACCTGGAGCACCGCCGAGCACCGTTCGCGAAGATCGTGGAAGCGCTCGGCCCCCGTCAGTGGGCGGACCACCAACCACTGGTGCAGGTCGTGTTCGGTTTCCACGGGGAGCAGAACCGGCTGCTGCGAATCGGTCCCGCCACCGGGCGCACAGCGGTGCTGCCGACCGGTACCGCGAAGTTCGACCTCACCTGGTCGGTGTTCGACGACGGGGTCGGGTTCAGGGCGGAGGTCGAGTACTGCACCGACCTCTTCGACGCCGCCACGATCGAGCGGATGGCTGCGCACTGGCGGATCCTGCTCGCCGCCGCTGTCCACCACCCCGAGACGACCGTGGCCGACCTGCCTGTGCTCACCGATGACGATTGGCTGGTGGTGCGGCCGCACCAGCCGGTCAGCAGCAAACCGACGGCCTGCCCGCACATGCTGTTCGAGGCGGAAGCCGCCGCGCACCCGGCGAGCACCGCGGTGACCGACGGCGTGACGAACACGACTTACGCCGACCTCAACGCCCGTGCCAATCAGCTCGCGAGGCTGCTGGTCGCCAGAGGCGTGCGGCCGGGCGACCACGTCGGTCTGGTGATGGACCCTTCGGTGCGCCAGGTGATCGCGGTGCTGGCGGTGCTCAAAACCGGGGCCGCGTACGTGCCCGTGGAGGTCTCCAGCCCGGAGGAGCGGGTCGACTTCGTCCTCTCGGACGCCGCCGCGCGCCTCGTGGTCACCGACGCCGCCGTGCCGGAGCGGGGCAGGTCTGTCGTGCACTTGGACGCCGACGCGGCAGCCATCGACACGCAGCCGGTGGACGACCTCGGACTGGCCGTGTCGCCGAGCGCGACGGCTTACGTCATCTACACTTCCGGCTCCACGGGCCGGCCCAAAGGCGTGGCCGTCGCCCACGCGAACGTGATGGAGTTGTTCGCCTCGACCTCGGACCGGTTCGGGTTCGACCGGGGCGATGTGTGGACCCTGTTCCACTCGTTCGCCTTCGACTTCGCCGTCTGGGAGTTCTGGGGAGCGCTGCTGCACGGCGGACGTCTGGTCGTCGTCCCCAGGCAGGTCCGCAGGAATCCGGCGGCCTTCGCCGATCTCCTGCGACAAGAGCGGGTCACCGTGCTCAGCCAGACGCCCACCGCGTTCGACCAGTTGGTGCGGGCGTTGCGGGGTTCGCCGCGGCGACTGGAGCTGAGACTGGTCGTCCTCGGCGGGGAGGCGCTGACCGCCGAGCCGGTGCGCCGGTGGTTCTCGCTCGGGGCGGCGCCGTCGGCGCGGTTGTGCAACATGTACGGCATCACCGAGACCACCGTTCACGTCACTGCCCATGACATCACCGCTGACAGCGGGTTCGACCGCAGTGTGATCGGCAGACCGCTGCCGCACCTGTCGGTCGCCGTTCTCGACCGGCACGGCCGCCACGTCCCGGTGGGCGTCCCCGGCGAGATCCACGTCGGAGGCGGTGGCACCGCCATCGGCTACATCGGCAGGCCGGAGCTGACGGCTCGCCGCTTCGTACCCGATCCGAACGTGCCGGGTGCTCGCGTGTACCGCAGCGGCGACCTGGCCCGCTGGTTGCCCGATGGAGACCTGGAATACCTCGGACGCGCCGACGACCAGGTCAAGATCCGCGGTTTCCGCGTCGAACCGGGGGAGGTCCGCCAGGCACTGACCGATCTTCCCGGTGTCCTGGCAGCGGTGGTGGTGGCGGGCGAGGATGGCCGCCTGCTGGCCTACGCGGTGCCGGGGCCGGACTGCCCGACGGCGTCGGACCTGCGGCAGCGACTGGCCCTGCGACTGCCCGACTACATGGTCCCCGCTGTGGTGACCTTCGTGGACGACCTGCCGCGGACCTCGAACGGCAAGGTCGACCTGCGTGCCCTCCCACCGGCCATCGCCCGCGGGGACGCTCCGTTCGAAGCACCCGAGGGAGATGCCGAGACAGCGCTGGCGGAGGCGCTCGGCCACGTCCTGTCCGTGGCGCGCGTCGGCAGGCACGACGACTTCTTCGGCCTGGGCGGCGACTCGGTGCGTGGTGTCCAGGTCGTCGGCAGGCTCCAGGAGATGGGATACGACCTCGCGCTCGACGCGCTCTTCGCGTGTCCGACCGTCACGGCGGGGGCGCGGCGGATGACACCGCGCACGCGGCCGAGCGCGGCCGGGGCCAGTGCGCAGGAGTTGCTGCTCCCGGCCGACCGGGAACGGCTCCCGGATGATGTCGAGGACGCCTACCCGATGACGGCCATGCAGCTGGCGATGGTCTACCACATGGAGGTGGAACCCGCGCTCAGGCCGTACCACAACGTCAACAGCTACCGGATCCGTTGCGGGCTGGACGCGCGGGCTCTGGAACGGGCACTGGCCGAGGCGATCGCATGCCACCCGGTGCTGCGCACCTGCTTCGACCTCGTGTCGTTCAGCGAACCGATGCAGCTGGTCCACCGGTCGGTCCCGCTGCCGCTCACCGTGCGGGACCTGAGCAACGCCTCGCCCGCCGAGCGCGAGGCCGCCGTGGTGGCGCTCGTCGAAGCCGAGTGGGCGACCCCGTTCGCCCCGGACCAGGCACCGCTGCTGAGGGTCACCGCCCAGCGGCTCGGCGATGACGCCTTCCAGCTCACCCTCACCGAGCACCACGCGATCCTGGACGGCTGGAGCTTCACCTCCTTGCTCGCCCAACTGCTCGACCGGCACGCCGCGTTCAGCGCGCGCCCCGACCTGCCCCCGGCCCAGCCCTCCGGTCCGGTGTTCCGCCGGTTCGTCGCCATGGAGCGCAGTGCTGTGCGAGCGGCGGACTCGCTCGACTTCTGGGCGGATCGACTGACCGGCGTGGACGGCGTGATGCTGGCCGGGACCATCCCGCCGGACGGCGGGACGAGCGCCCGGGGGCTCATGCGGACCGTCGACCGGGAGGTCGACGGCGACATCTGCCGCGACATGGTGCGGCTGGCCCGATCCGCGGGCACGAGCGCCAAGAGCGTTTTCCTCGCGGCTCACTTCGCGGCACTGCACCAGGTGACAGGACGGCGCCAGGTCGTCACGGGCGTCACGGTGAACGGGCGGCCCGAGGAAGCGGCGGGAACGACGGCGTTGGGGTTGTTCGTGAACATCGTGCCCCTTGTCGCCTCCTTCGAGAACACGACGTGGCGCGCCCTCATCGGACAGGCGCATGACGCCGAGACCGCCGTGATGCCCCATCGCAGGGTGCCTTTCGCCTCGCTCATCCGGTTGCTGGCGCGTGGAGAGGTGGACGTGAACTTCACCTACAACCGGTTCCACGCGCTCGACGGGCCGGTCAGGAAGTCGTGGATCGAGGACGACCGGATCGGATCGGCGCCGACGCTCCGGTACGAACCCAACTCGTTCCCGCTGAGTGTCGGGTTCGTCCAGGACCCGGCCTCCGACCGCGCGCTCCTCGTCGTCAGCCACGCGGCCCGTGTTCCCCACGCCCTGGCGGTCGGTTACACCGACGCCTACCTGGCAGCAGCGCGCGCGATGACGAGCGGACCCGAACACATCATCACCTCCCGCTGACGATCGGAGAAGCCGTGGACGTTCGGCAGGACTACCTCGTCGTCGTCAACGACGAGGAGCAGTACTCGCTGTGGAGCGGTGATCGTGAACTACCGCCTGGCTGGCAGCCGACGGGCTACCGGGGTTCAGAGGAGGAATGCCTGGCGCACATCGGAGAGGTCTGGACCGACATCCGGCCGCGGAGCATCAGGGAGAGGGGAGTACGTCCATGACAGCGGCTCTGGGCGAGGCGGACAGCATCACGCAGGTCCTCGAACGGCACGCCCGGACGAGGCCGGACCAGCCCGCGATCACGGAACTCGACTTCACCGACGGGGACCGGCCCAGCAGGACCGTCCTCACCTACGCACAGCTGCACGACCGCTCCCTCGACCGCGCGAACAGGCTCAGGTCTGTGCTCGGCGAGGGGGAACCGGTGGTGTTGCTGCGCGACAGCGGAGCCGACTTCGTCGTCGACTTCCTCGGGTGCATGATGGCAGGCGTCGTACCGGTACCGGCGCCGGAACTGCGGGCCGAGCAGGACCGGAGTGCCGTGCGGCTGTCCCGCCTGGTCGACGACGCCGGGGCGAGGTACGGCATCGGGAACGTGACGCCCACCTCGCTGAAGGCTCTCGGACTGCGTTCACCGGACACCGAGCCGGTGACCCGCGAGCAGGTGTCCCCGGCCGGTCCGGTCTCCCGGGACGACATCGCGTACGTCCAGTACACCTCCGGTACGACAGATCTGCCGCGGGGCGTGGTCGTGACGCACGACAACATCCTGCGCGAAGCCGAGATCGTCGGTGAGGTCTTCGACTTCGGCCCGGACTCGGTCTGCGTCAACTGGCTCCCGCTGTTCCACGACTTCGGCCTGGTGATGGGCCTTCAGATGCCGCTGCTGCACGGCGGGCAGGTGGTGCTGATGACCCCCCGTGCCTTCGTGCGCGATCCGGAACGCTGGCTGCGCGCCATCTCCGACTTCGGCGGCACGCACTCGCCCGCGCCCAACTTCGCGTACAGCCTGTGCGTGCGCAAGATCGCCCCGGATCGGCGACGCGAGCTCCGCCTCGACACGTGGCGCGTGGCGCCCAACGCGGCCGAGCCGGTCCGGCACGAGACGATCGCCGACTTCCAGGCCGCTTTCGGCGCCCAGGGCTTCAAGCCGGAGGCGATGCGCCCCTGCTACGGACTCGCCGAGGTCACCCTCATCGCCACGGCGCCCCGCTCCGGGGAGTCCCCACGGGCATTCGCCGCGGACCGCGAAAGCCTCGCCGCGGGCTG
>NZ_BMRG01000004.1:564306-664521 GCF_014648515.1 Saccharothrix coeruleofusca | reverse complement strand
GGTCAGGCCCGCCGCGGACGACGCCAGGCTGCTCGTGTCGTGCGGCCGCCCGGTGCCGGGGCTGGAGGTGGCCATCGTCTCGCCCGACACGTACGACGCACTGGGGGACGACACCGTCGGCGAGATCTGGATCGCCGGGTGGGCGGTCACCACCGGTGTGCACGGCGACCAGGGCAACGTCCGGGGCAAGCTCTACGGGCACTTGAGGGGCGACCCGGAGCGGCTGTACCTGCGAACCGGGGATCTCGGGTTCCGGCACGGCGGCGAGATCTACATCAGCGGCCGTCTGAAGAACGTGATCATCGTCCGAGGGCAGAACTACGACGCGATCGACCTGGAGCACGTCGCCGAGCGGGCGCACCCGGCGATCCGGCCGGGTGGAGCCGCCGCGTTCCCCGAGGAGGGCGCGCTGGGGGAGGAGGTCGGTGTGGTCTGCGAAGTGGTGGACTCCTGCTCCGACGAGGAGTTGCCCGCGGTGGCCGCGGCCGTGCAGCGCCGCCTCGGTGAGACCTTCGAGCTCAGGGCCCAGATGATCGCCCTGGTCCGGCCGAGGAGCGTGCCCAAGACCTCCAGCGGGAAGGTCCAGCGCGCCGAGTGCGCCCGCAGGCTGCGGAGCGGGGCGATCGAGGTGCGCCACCGGTACCCGCTCGCCGAGGACCGGCCCCGCGCGAGCGGCCCCGAACTGCGCCCGATGGTCAGGTGGCTGGTGGCCAGGACCGTTGGAGTGCAGGCGGCGGAGATCGACGACCACGCGCCGCTGTCCGAGTACGGGCTGGATTCGCTGCGTGCCGAGCAACTGGCCGGTGAGCTGGCGAAGGTGCTCGGGATCAGCGTGCCGGAAACCCTCGTCTACGACCACCCCACCATCGCCGACCTCGTGCAGGCGCTGGAATGAACGCCGAGCCCATCGCGATCACGGCCATGTCGTGCCGGTTCCCCGGTGACGTGTTCGCACCGGAGGACCTGTGGCGGGTGCTGATGGACGAGACCGACGCCATCACCGAACTGCCCGGCTCCACGGGACCGCTCGACCAGTACGTCCCAGCGGGGATCTCCGCACCGGGCACGACCGGCACCCGTTGGGCCGGTCGGGTGCCCAGCGCGGCCGACTTCGACGCGGGGTTCTTCGGGATCTCGCCCGCCGAGGCCGAGAGCGTGGATCCCCAGCAGCGGATGCTGCTGGAGGTCTCGCACGAGGCGATGGAGCGGGCAGGTCTGCCCGCTCGCGGTGACGAAGCCCGTGACTGCGGTGTTTTCGTCGGTATCAGCGGCAGCGACTACGGGCGGCTGCTGGGCGCCGACCTCGCACGTGTCGGTCCGTACTTCAGCACTGGTCAGTCCCCGGCCATCGCGGCCAACCGGTTGTCGTACGCGTTCGACCTCCGAGGGCCCAGCCTGGCGGTCGACACCGCCTGCTCCTCCGGCCTCGTCGCCCTCGACCTGGCCGTGCAGCACCTGCGGCGGGGCACGTGCGGCCGGGCGCTCGTCGGCGCGGTGAACCTCGTGCTGGCCCCGGACAACTGGGTGTCGCTCTCGGAATTCGGCATGATGGCGTCGGACGGTCGTTGCCGGCCCTTCGGCGCGGACGGCGACGGTTATGTGCGCTCGGACGGTTGCGCGGTGCTCGTGCTGGAGCTCTTGACGTCGGCGCAGCGGCGCGGCAGCGAGGTCCTCGCGGTGATCCGTGGAACAGCGGTCAACCAGGACGGCAGGAGCAACGGCCTCACCGCCCCCAGCGGGCCCGCGCAGGAGGAGGTCATCAACCGCGCTCTGGTGGATGCCGGATTGCCCTCCTCCGCGGTGACCTACGTCGAGGCGCACGGCTCCGGCACTCCGCTGGGGGATCCCATCGAGTTCGGAGCGCTGCTGCGCACGTACGGCAAGCGGCAGCCCGCGGACGGGCCGTGCTACGTGGGCTCGGTCAAGTCCAACATCGGCCACACCGAGGCGGCGGCGGGCCTCGCCGGCCTGGTCAAACTGGTCCTGTGCCTCCGCAACCGGAAGCTGCCCGCCTCGCTGCACACCGAACGGCTCAACCCCCGGCTGCCCGCGACCGGTGGCTCGGTCGAGATCGTCACGAGCACGCGCCCGTGGGACACCGGCAAGGAGCTGGTCGGAGCTGTCAGCTCGTTCGGGTACGGCGGCACCAACGCGCACGCCGTCGTCTCCGAGGGCGTGCCCGCACCGACCACGACGATCCCTGACCACCCCGCCCTCGTCCTGCCCCTGTCGGCTCGCAGCGCCGCGGCCCTGCGTGCGCTGGCGGGCCGCTACGCCGACACGCTGGAAGCCGGGGACGGCCCGTCGGTGGCGGACGTGTGCTACACGGCAGCGGTCCGACGCGCGCACTTCGACCACCGTCGGGGTTTCGTCGCCGTTGACCGGGACGGACTGGTCGCCGAGCTGCGCCGTGCCACGGCGGACAACGAGCGGCGCGAGAAGCGGTTCTGGCGTGAGAGCGTTCTGGTGTTCCCCGGACAGGGCGGCCAGCACGCCGCCATGGGGCGCGAACTGCTCGCACAGCCCGCGTTCCGGCAGGTGGTCGACGCGTGTGAGCCGATCTTCGCCGAGACGCTGGGAGTGTCGGTACACGGGTTGCTGGCGGGGTGGAACCGCGGCGGGGCGGAGCGTTTGCGGAACACGGCCGTGGCCCAGGCCGCGCTGTTCGTCTACCAAGCCGCGCTCTACGCGGTGTGGCGATCGTTCGGCGTGCGGCCCGCGGCCGTCATCGGCCACAGCGCGGGAGAGGCCGCGGCGGCCTTCGCAGCGGGCTTGTTCGACCTGGAGTCCGCGGCCCGGTTGGTGGCGGAACGCGGTACGGCGATGGCTGACCTGCGCGGGTCCGGTGGCATGCTGGCCGTCACCGGGCAGTCCGCGGACTCGCAGGACATCAGGCGAGCCGCTGAGCAGGCCGGACTGGTGCTGGCGGCGGAGAACAGCCCGCGCGGCTGCGTCCTGTCCGGGCCGGAGGAGCGACTGGCCGTCGCGGCCGGGGTGCTGACCGGGGCTGGTTACCGCTGCACGCGCTTGACCATGGACTACGCCTTCCACAGCCCGGCCATGCGTCCGGCCGCGGACCGGATGCGGGCGATGGGGGTGGGGGCGGCCACCGGTTCCGGCACAGCCCTGTTCTGCTCCAGCGTCACCGGTGACGTCCTGGACCCGGCGGCGCTCGGGCCGGATTACTGGGCTCGCGGCGTCGTCCAGCCGGTGCGGATGCGGCAAGCCGTGGAGGCGCTGCTGCGCCGGGGTTTCACCAGCTTCCTCGAGATCGGTCCGGCCTCCGCCCACGCCGTGGACATCGCCGTCACCGCGCGGTGGGCAGGCACGACGCCGGTGGAGGTCGTCCACGCGGGCGGCGACCTCCCGGAAACCCTCGCGCGCCTCTACTCGGTCGGGGCCGACCTGGACTGGACGGCTGTGTACCCGCACGGCCGGTTCGTCCAGGGCCTGCCCACCTATCCCTGGCAGCGGCAGCGGTACTGGGGCCTCGATCCGACCCCGAAGGGGAGCGAAATGACACACCCGGCGGTCGAAGACCTCGGTACGTGGGTGAAGGGCGAACTCGCCGGGCAGTTGGGCCTCGACGTCCGGGAGATCTCCGACGACGACCGGTTCCTGGAGCTGGGAGCGGACAGCCTGGTGATGCTCAAGCTCGTGGCGCGGCTCAACGCGCGTTACGGCACGCAGATCGAGGTCAGGCAGCTCCTGGAGGAGTACATGACCATCCGTGAGCTGGCTGGGGGGCTCAGCGGCGTGCGGGTGCTCGACGGTGCAGACGCCCAGGAGGGGGAAACCGCGCCTACCACCGCTGAGGAAATCGCGGTTCCGACGACGAGTGCGCCGGCCGTGGACGTCGCGCCACTTGACGCGAGGCCGGTCGACGGCTTGCCCGCCGTAGTCGCCGAGCAGTTGAAGCTCATGCGCGATCAACTCACCCTCCTCGGTGCGCGAGCGCGGATCTCCGCCGATCCACCGGCGAGCACGGCCACGTCAGCGAGTGCGGGCGCCAAGCCCGCCGAGGGCGTTCCAGCGGGCGGGACGCGGACCGGTTCGTCCGCAGGGCGGCCTCCCGAACCGCCGAAGTGGCGGCCGAGCAAGTTGACACCCGCCCAGGAGCGCTTCGTCAACGACCTCGCGTCGCGGACCAGTTCCCACGCCCGGCAGCTCGTGCGGCGGTACCGTCCTCGCCTGGCCGAGAGCAGGCCGTTCAGCCACTTCCGCCCGGAGCTGAAAGACCTGCACGTCCCGCTGGTCGCCGAGCGCACGGCAGGCGCGAAGATCTGGGACGACTCCGGCCGCGAGTACATCGACTACGGCATGGGCTTCGGTGTTCACCTGTTCGGGCACAACCCGCCGTTCGTCACCAGTGCCATCCGACGGCAGCTGGACAGGACGTATTCGCTGGGCGTCCAGCTCAAGCAGGCATACGAACTGGCCGAACGGCTGGGCGACCTCACCGGCCACGAGCGGGTGACGTTCTGCAACACCGGGTCCGAGGCCGTCATGGGAGCGATCCGGCTTGCCCGGCTGGCCACCGGACGCCCCAAGGTGGCCTACTTCGACCGGTCCTACCACGGGTTGACCGATCTCGTGCTGGCCAGAGCGGATGCCGGTGGCGCGACCCCGATCGCGCCCGGCCTGTCCGCCGCGGCGGCGAGTGAGGCGGTTGTCCTGCCGTACGGGCAGGAGTCGGCGCTGGAGTACCTGCGGGCAGCCGACGATGTCGCGGCCGTGGTCGTCGAGCCGGTGCAGAGCCGCAACCCCTCGTTGCAGCCTGCCGCTTTCCTCGCGGCACTGCGCAGGCTTACCGGCGAGCGCGGCATGGTTCTCGTCTTCGACGAGATGATCACGGGGTTCCGCATCGGTCCGGGTGGTGCCGCCGCGCACTTCGGCGTCACCCCCGATCTGGCCACCTACGGGAAGATCATCGGTGGTGGCCTGCCACTCGCGGTGATCGCCGGGAGGGGCGACCTGATGGGTGGGATGGACGGCGGCGTGTGGCGTCCGGGCGACGGCAGCATGCCGACGCACACCACGACGTTGTTCGGCGGCACCTTCCAGAAGCACCCGCTCGCCGTCGCGGCGGCCACTTCGGTCCTCGACCACTTGGCCGATTCCGGTCCGGGGCTCTACGAGGACCTGAACGCGCGTGCGGACCGCCTCGTCGAGGGGCTGCGCGAGATCTTCCGCGAAGCGGCCGTCCCCTACACCGTCGCGTCCTTCGGGTCGATGTGGCGGTTGGAGTACCGCGGTAACCCCAGCCTCCACCAACCGCTGGAGATGGAGCTGCTGTACCACACGCTGTTGTCGGAGGGAATCCACGTGCAGGAAGGGCGGACGTTCTTCCTGTCGACGGTCCACGAGGACACCGACGCCGAACGGTTGCTCGACGCGGTCGACGCGAGCCTGCGGCGCCTGCGCGAGCCGGGGTTCCTGACGGCCGCGCAACCCGCTCCCCGGCTGGAGTGGGCGATGACGCCTCAGCAGAAGCAGCTGTGGCAGCTGCAGCGCCACCACGGTCCTCAGTGGACTGCCTACCACGAGAGCGTGCTGGTTGACCTCCGCGGTGATCTGGACCGCGACGCCCTCCGCAGGGCCTGGCGGGATGCCGGGCGCAACCACCCAGCGCTACGCGCCGCGGTGACCGCTGATGGCGAGTGGTTGAGGTGCGACCGGAGCACGGATCTGACGATCCGGGTTTCCGATGTCCCGCCGACGCCTGAGGCCATCGCCGACGACGCCGCCGCGCCGTTCGCCCCCCTCGACGGCTCGTTGTGCCGCGCGACCCTTTTCGAACACTCGCCACAGCACCACGCGCTGCTGGTGTCCGCGCACCACCTCGTGATGGACGGCACGAGCTTGTCCTTGCTGCTCGACGACCTGGCGGGGTTCTACAGCGGGCACGTGGCGGGGGAATCCCTTCCGCCGAGTCGGCCTGCTGTGCCCGTACGCCTGCGGCAGCAGGTCACCTCGGTCGCGGAACCGCTTCCCCGCACGCCGGACGCCTTCGACCCGGCGCGTCGGCACACCGTCCCGCTGGCTCCGGATCTCTGGGCCGCTCTGCGCACCGGGGCCGCTGAACTCGGTTGCACCCCTTTCGCGCTGGCGTTCAGCGCGTTCGCCTACGCCCTGCACCAGGTCACCGGTGAGGCCGAACTGGGCCTGGGTGTCCACGTGGACCAGCGGCCGCTCGACGAGCACGACTTCGCGGGCCACTACGTGCTGGTCGCCGGGGTGCGGACAGCTCTGTCCAGGGGAGAGTCGTTCCGCGATCTCGAGGCCCGGACGCGACCGCACCTGGTGAACCTGCTCGACCGCCCCGCGGCCGCCGGAGAACCGGACGCCGTCTTCAACCTCAACCCCGCTGTCCCCGAGCCGCGCATGAGCGGCCTCGACGTCTCGATCGACCTCCCGCCGGTCAGGCATGCCAAGTACCCGTTGTTCTTCGACGTCATCAGCATCGGCGAGAACCGGTTCGTGGACATCGTGCACCGGCCGTCGTTCGACGCCGAGACGGTGGAGAAGCTCCACCTCTGCTGGGAGTCGTTGATCAGGCACGTGGGTGCCGAAGGGAGCGACTTCGCAGAACAGCCGCACTCCGATCCCAGGGAAGGTTGAGTTCCATGGTCCTCCACCCCATCCGGGCGACGGCACCCGGCGGCGCCGAGCCCCACCGCCGGTCATGAACGTATCCCCTGCCCAGCACCGGCTGTGGTTCCTGCAGCAACTCGATCCGGGCGCGACCGAATACAACGGGTGCGTCGCGTACGAACTGCGCGGTGCGCTCGACCGGCGTGCCCTGCGCCTCGCGGTCAGTGATCTGGTGGACCGGCACGAAGCCCTGCGCACGAGTTTCCCGGCCCAGCGCGGGGTGCCCAGGATGGACATCGCTCCGCCCGGTGGAGGCGTCGACATCCCGGTGGTGGACATCTCGGACGCCGAGGCCGCCCTCTTCGTCGAGGAGCGGATCAGCACGCCGTTCGAGCTCGCCGCCGGGCCGCCGATCCGGATCTGGTTGCTGTGCCTCGACCGCGACAGGCACGTCCTGGTCATCGTCGTGCACCACATCCTCATCGACGCGTGGTCGATCGAAATCATGGCCGAGGAGCTCAAAGTGCTGTACACGGCTCACTCGAGTGGCACTCCGGTGCGGCTCCCGGCCCCCGAGGCGCAGTACTCGGACTTCGCGGCCTGGCAGCGCGCCACGCTCACGCGGGAGCACGTCGAACGGGAGTTGTCCTTCTGGCGGGAACGGCTCGACGGTGCGCCCGCGCTGCTGGATCTCATCGCCGACCGGCCACACCAGGTGGATTCATCCGCGGCCGGTGAGGAGCTGCTCCGTCCCATCCCGCCGGATCTGGTCGAACAAGTGCGATCACTGGCTGCCCGGTACCGGCGCACGATGTTCGTCACCGCGTTGACGGCGTTGACGGCGCTGCTGTCCCATGTCTCCGGAACGGATGACATCGTCCTCACCGTCCCGGTCTCCGGGCGATCCCGCGCCGAGTTCCAGTCCACGGTGGGGTTCTTCGTCAACACCGTCCCCCTCCGCATGGACATCCCCCGTGGGCTGCCGTTCGACCGGATCGCCGAACGGGTGAGCGCGGCCACCTTCGACGCGATGGAGCACTCGTCGGTCCCCTTCGACGTCCTGGTGAGCGAAAGCCGCGATCGGCGTGGTGAGGGGAGCACACCACTGGCGGACATCGCGTTCCAGCTGCTGCACACGGGAGCGGGCCGCACGCGCTGGGGCGGTCTCGAAGTGGCCGAGTGGGGTGGCGCGCGCCAGGCGGTCACGCGATTCGCACTGGAACTGCACGTGCTGGACCGAGCACCACGGGCAATGGATCAAGCGCTGTGCTACCGCACCGACCGGTTGCTGCCCGGTACCGCTCGACGGCTGCTCGACGGCTACGAAGGAGTCCTCTGGGCAGCAGCGGCCGATCCGGGGGCCCCGCTGTCCGAACTGGGGAGCCGCGCGTGGTGACCGGCAGCCCCGCCGATCCGGCCGATCCGTCCACCGTCCCGGCCCCGCGCCTGGCAGGGGAGTGGTTCTGGCTCCCCGCTCCACGGCCCGCGAGCAGGCTGCGCCTGTTCTGCCTGCCCCACGCAGGCGGCGATGTGGCGGCATTCGGGGAGTTCGGTCGGGCGTTGCCCGACGACATCGAGTTGTGGGCCGTGCGGCTTCCCGGCCGAGGGGGCCGGACGGGGACACCCATGCCCGCGACGCTGGACGAACTGGTCCAGCGGATCCGGACAGCCATGCACCCGCACATCGAGCACCCCTACGCGATCCTCGGTCAGAGCCTCGGCGCGCTGGTCGCGTTCAACGTCGCCGCCTGCCTCGACCGCCCGCCGGTCGCCTGCGTGCTGGCCGCACTCCTGCCGCCCCGGTGCTGGCAGGAACCCCCCGGCCCGGCCGCTGGGCAGGATCTGCTCCCGTTCCTGGAGGCCACCGGCGGGTTTGACGCCGCGGCGCTCGCCGAGGCAGGCCTCCTCGAACGATCCCTGGCGGTCACGGCAGGCGACCTCGACCTGTGCGCGGGCTACCGCCACCCCGAGCAGACGCTGCTCGACTGCCCGGTACTGGTCCTGTCGGGTGAGGACGACCCCACCGCGAGTCCCCCCGAGATGGCCGAGTGGCGCCACCACGTCGGCGGATCGTTCACCCAGGCCACGCTCCCCGGCGGCCACCTGGTGATCGGTGAGGCTCCCGCGGCCGCGGCCGAGCTGGTTTCCCGGTTCCTGACCTCTGCCCAAGGATTCGACATGACCGCAGTGCCCACCGATCGCCCGGCCGTCCTGTCGGCAGAGGGCGTGCTGACCCGTGCCGAACTCGACGACCGGACGGCCCGGTATGCCACCGCCCTCAGCGAGGCCGGACTGCGGCCTGGCGATGTCGTCGCCATCTCCCTCCCCGACGGCGCGGACGCCGTGTGCGCGCTGTTGGCCGCGCGGCAAGCAGGCGTCGCATTCGTCTGGCTCGACGAGAACCAGCCCGGCGAGCGGCGAGCCGCGACCGTCGCCGACTGCGCTCCGTCCGGGCTGATCGCGCGCCCGAACGGCATGACGTCCGTTTCCGAGGGCGCGGCTCTGTTGTCGGTGGACGGAGCGGCGGTCGAGGTACTGCGCCCCAAGGCCCCTGGCTTAGCCAGGCCGAGCGTGCCTACGGACACCGAGTACCTCGTCTACACGTCCGGGTCCACCGGCACGCCCAAGGGCATCGTCCAACGCGCGGGCAACCTGGCGCAGTTCGCCGAATGGCTCGCCGCCGAGCTGGCGCTCGACGAGCGGGCCCGCGTTCTGCAGTGGGGCAGCCTGGTCTACGACGGTGCCTACGTGGAGATCGCGATGGCCGTGCACGCCGGTGCGACGCTTGTCGTGCCGCCAGCCGAGGTCAAGGCGGACCCCGCGAAGGTCCATGCTTGGATGGCCGAGCACCGGGTTACCCACCTCCTGGCGGTCCCCAGCCTGTGCCGTCCGCTCGTCCAGTGCGGTCCGCTCCAGCACGTGCGCGCGGTCTCCCTGCACGGTGAGGCGCTGCGGGCCGACCTCGTGCACGAGGTCAGGCGGAACTTCCCAGGGGCAGTGGTCCGCAACCTCTACGGTCCGAGCGAGTGCATCTCGGCGACCGTCCACGTCGTCGCCGATCCCGCCGAGGACCCCATCCCGCTGGGGACGCCCATCCCCGGCAGGGAGATCGACCTCACCGACGAGTCCGGCCTGCCTGTGCCGACCGGCGAGGTCGGGGAGGTCAGGATCCGCAGTCCGCACCTCGCGCACGGCTACCTGAACCGCCCCGCGGAGACGGCGAGCGCGTTCCTGGCGGGCGACGTCTACCGCACCGGCGACCTCGCCCGTCGCACGGCCGACGGCAGGCTGCTGTTCTCGGGCAGAGCCGACGACCAGGTCAAGATCCGGGGAGTCCGGGTGGAACTGGGCGAACTGGAGGCCGCACTGGGCAAAGCCGCGGACGTGGCCAGGACGGCCGCTCGGACCTACGGGGACGACCCGGAGAACCCGAGGCTGGCGGCCTACCTGCAACCGCGCCGGGGACGCCGTGTGGACATCGCGGCGGTGCACCGGCAACTGATCAACACCCTGCCCACCTACCTGGTGCCCGGCGCCTACGTCGTGCTCGACGAGTTCCCCCTGGCGGCCAGCGGGAAGATCGACCGCCGTCGGTTGCCGATCCCGAACGCCGCCGAATCGCCCTCGGAGCCGTACTTCGCGACCGAGACGGAACGACGCCTCGAGGCCATTTGGCGGGAGGTCATCGGCTGTGCCAGGGCGCGGCCCGATGACGACTTCTTCACCGCTGGCGGTCACTCCCTGCTGGCCCCGCGGATCGTGGCCGAGGTGGCCGTCGAGTTCGGTGTCGAGCTGCCCGTACGCGCGGTTTTCGACCATCCGACAGTGCGCGAGTTCGCCACGCGCATCGACCTCGGGACGGAGGCCGTCGCCGAGCGGGCCGAAAGGAGCTCAGGTGCTGCTGGACCAGCATGACATCACCAGTCCGGAGTTCTGGGCGAGGCAGGATGCGCACGCGCTCGTGGACGAAATACGCCGTGAAGGCACCGTCCAGCGCCATGAGACACCCGACGACGGCCCTGTTTGGTCGGTGCTGGCCCATCGTGAGGCACTGGCGGTCCTCGGTGATCCGGTCGCGTTCAGCTCCCAACGCGGGTCGCTGCTGGGATCGGGCCGACGGCCTCCGGCGGGGGCGGGGAAGATGATGGCCCTCACCGACCCCCCGCGACATCGCGCCTACCGCGAGTCAGTCGCCCCGTTCTTCTCCACGAGTGGCGCCGCGGCGCTCGAGCAGCACGTGGTTCACTTGACGCGGCGTGTGTTGCGAGAGCTGCCCGAGGGCGAGGACATCGACTTCGTGCACGAGATCGGTGCGGTCGTCCCCTTGCTGGTCATGTGCGAGCTGATGGGTGTCCCCGCCGAAGATCGCGACGATGTCGTGGCCATGTGCGACGAGGCTTTCCTGGGTGACACCGCGCTGCGGCGGCAGAAGGCCCACCAGAAACTCCTGCCGTACCTGTTCTCGCTGGTCACCAGGAAGCGGCGGGAGCCGGGGCGAGATGTCGCCAGCGCGCTGGCTGGTGACCTGGACGTGGAAGAAGCAGTGCTCAACTGCGACAACATCATCGTCGGCGGCGTCCAGACGGTGCGGCACACCGCCGCGATGGCGATGCTGGCCCTGACACAGCACCCGGACGCTTGGCAGACCCTGCGCGCAGGCGCCGACATGGGTGTTGCCGTCGAGGAACTGCTGCGCTGGACATCCGTCGGGCTGCAGGTGCTGCGCAGCGCCACCCGTGACGTCGAACTCGCGGGTTGCCACATCCGGGCGGGGGATGCCGTGGTGGTCTGGACACCTGCGGCCAACCGCGATCCGGCCGTTTTCCAGCGGCCCCACCACCTGGACCTGCGACGCAGTCCGAATCGGCACGTGGCCTTCGGCTGGGGAGCGCACTACTGCATCGGTGCCCCGCTGGCGCGCATCGAGTTGCGCGCGTTGTTCACGGCGCTGGCCACGACGCTGGAGTCCGTGGAGGTGGTGCGCTCTCCGGTGCACAACCGCTCGATCATCAACTTCGGGCTCGACCGGTTCACCGTCCGACTTCGTCGAAAGGTCCGCGGATGAAGCTGCCATGGGCCCCCGAGGACCTCCCGAACGCCGCAGCGGACCGGTTCGGCTCGCTGAAGCCCGCCCTGCGGGAGGCGGGCTTCACCGATGACGTCGTCGCGCGCAGGCTCGGCGCGGCGGACGCCATCGACCTGCTGAGCCACTCGGCGATGTACGCGGTGTACTCCGCCCTCGACGTCGAGTCGCTCACCACGGACACCGCCGGTGCGCTGATCCAGTTGTTCGTCCGGAACGGCCCCCTGCCGCGGGACCGCTACGAACACGTCGTGTCCGCTCCGCTCGCCCGTGTCCTTGAGGCGCTCGCGCTGGTGCGGATCGACGAAGGCCAGGTGTCGCCGACGGTCTCCATCTCACCGGTGCGGTCCTTGTACCTGTTGTCGGACGCCCTGTTCACCACCGGGCCCGGTGATGTCGCGATCACCATGGCCACCGGGGCCGGGCTGGTGATGCCACCACATGCGTCGAGCTTCACCCTCCTCGACGCCATCCGCACCACGGCGTCGGAGACCCTCCTCGACATCGGCTGCGGTAGCGGCATCCTGGCGCTGGCGTCGTGGACCTCCTGCGCAAGCGTCATCGGTATCGACGTCAACCCCCGCGCTGTCGCCTATTCCCGTGTCAACGCAGCGGTGAACGCCATACCCGCAGCCTTCACCGTCGCCGACATGAACCGCAACCCGCTGCCCGCGGAGCGGGCCGATCGCTTGGTCTTCAACAGCCCGACGGGCCCGCGGCGGTCACCCGAAACGGGCTGGACGTCCGCCCAGGGGGCGCTGAGGTCGGTCGTCCGAGCCATGGGCACCGTCCTGGTACCCGGCGGAACGGCCGACGTCCTGGTGATAGCCGAGCTACCGCAGGGGCGCGCGTTGCCGGACCTCGTTGACGAGTGGCTGGCCGACCTGCGTGGCTGGAAGGAGGTACGGGTGCGCGAGGTGCCCGGCTCACCGCAGGCGGTTTCCGCTCGCGACCTGGCCAGCGGGCGCTTGTCCCCGAAGTGCCTGCTGGCGGACGGACCCGAAGACAGGGCACGTCTGCTCCACTCCCTGCGCGTCCGGGGTATCGAATCGGTCGTTCCGGCAGTCGTCTCGATCACCTCGGTGTGACTGTGCGTTGCCGGTGACGGCGCGGTCCTGCGCCTACCCAGGTCGCGGGTACTCTGTGAAAGGGGATCCACTTGCCATCACCCGACGGCACTGCCAGCCGAGGGGGAAGCGGCCTTGGCGCCAGTGGTTCCCCGCTGCGCATACGGGACTTCCGCCGCCTGCTGTGCGCTCGTTCGCTCTCTTTCGTCGGCGACGGCATATCACAGGTGGCGGTGACCTTCGCCGTCCTCGAGGTCACGCGGTCGGCGGTCGCGGTGGGCGTGGTGATGGCGGCCCGTGCCGTCCCGATCGTCGGTTTCACGCTCGTCTCGGGTGTGCTGGCGGATCGGTACTGCCGGCGAAGGTTGATGGTGATCTCGGACGTGATCTGCCTGGCTGGCCAGGCGACTCTGACCGTCCTCGTCCTGACGCACAGTGCGACCGTCGTCGCCGCGGCCTGCCTGCAAGCTCTCCACGGATTCGGAACGGCGCTGTTCCAACCCGCGTCCAGCGGCATGATCCGCGATGTGGTGCCGGATCACTCGCTGCGCAAAGCGAACGCCCTGCTGGGCGTCTCGGGGGGAATCAGCGTCGCGATCGGACCCGCCGCGGGCGGTGCGATGATCGCGGCCACGTCTCCGGCGTTCGGGCTCATGGCCGACAGCGTCACCTTCCTCGCGAGCGGTGCGCTGCTGCTGACGATCCGACGACCGGCCGGGCGCATCCCTGACGGTCGCGGCTCCCGTGCCCGCGCGGACTTCCGACAGGGCTGGCGGGAGTTCGTCACGCGCCGATGGGTGCTCGTCAGTGTGGCGTACTTCGCCCTCTACCAGATGGTGGTCCTGGCCCCGCTGCTCGTGATCGGTCCCGTCCTGTTCGCGGGCACCGAGGACGGCTCGCGCAGCTGGGGCCTCCTGCTGACTTGCTCGGGTCTCGGCAACGTCGTCGGTGGTCTGGCCGCCTACCGGCACACCGCCGGGCGGATACTGGTCACTGCCTACGCGCTCACCTTCCCGACGCTGCCTCCGCTGGTCCTCCTGGCGGCTGAGGCGCCGGTGCCGCTGCTCGCGGCCAGCATGGTCGTCTTCGGCGCTGGCCTGTCCTATGCGGACACATTGTGGAACACGGCCCTGCAGGGCAACGTGCCCGCCAACCTGGTCGGCCGCTTGTCGTCGTACGACTGGTTCGGGTCCACTGCCTTGCGACCGCTGGGTTTGGCGCTGGCCGGTCCCCTGGCCGGAGCGATCGGAAGCCATGCCCTGCTCTACACCGCGGCGGCCGCGGGAACGGTGATGACGATCGTGGCTCTCATGCCCGCGGAGGTGAGAAACCTGCAAGGGGTGGAACGCGGGTTGCCCGCCGGTGGGCCGGTGCGGGCGGATGAGTGAGCGGCGACAACTGGCCGATGCGGACCGGCGTGTGCGAAAGGAGTTCCTGACGATGGACTTCGGACTGTTCTACTTCTCCGCCGACAGCACCACAGTGGACGAGGGGGATCGCTACGGGTTGTTGTTGGCAGGGGCCCGGTTCGCCGACACGCACGGTTTCAGCGCCGTGTGGACCCCCGAACGGCATTTCCACCAGTTCGGTGGGCTCTACCCCAACCCCGCGGTCACCGGCGCGGCGATAGCGGCCGTCACCGAGCGAGTCGCCATTCGCGCGGGCAGCGTGGTCGCTCCCGCGCACCATCCCGCGCGGATGACCGAGGAGTGGGCTGTCGTCGACAACCTCTCCCATGGCCGGGTGGGGGTTTCGTTCGCCTCCGGCTGGAGCGCGGTCGATTTCTCCTTCACCCCGGAGAACTACTCCCGGCGCCGCGAGTTGGTCTTCGAGCACGCGCAGGCGGTGCGCCGCCTGTGGCGGGGGGAGGACCTCGACGTCGTCGACGGAACCGGAGCCCACAAGCGCGTCCGGGTCTTCCCACCTCCCGTGCAGGCGGAGTTGCCGGTCTGGATCACCAGCAGTGGTGACGTCGAGACGTTCCGGCGGGCGGGCCGCATCGGGGCGGGGCTGCTCACCCACCTGCTCTGGCAGGACGTCGAAGAGCTCGATCACAAGATCCAGCAGTACCGTGCCGAGTTCCGCGCGGCGACCGGTGGCGGTCACGGGCACGTGGCGCTGATGGTTCACACCTTTCTGGGTGACAGCGACGACGAGGTCCGGGAGCAGGTGCGAGGCCCGCTCTGCGCGTACCTGCGCAGCTCGCTCAACCTGTTCGCGGGTTCCGGGAACAAGGGGGCGCAGCAGTTCGATCCGGCCACGATGCGTCCGACCGACGTCGACTTCCTGGTCCAGAACGCCTTCGACCGGTACTACGCCGAGAACGGCCTGCTGGGCGATGTCGAGAAGGGGCGGAAGCTGGTGGACAGGCTGCGCGGCGTCGGGGTCGACGAGGTGGCCTGCCTGATCGATTTCGGACTGCCTGCCGTCGACGTGCTGAACGGGTTGAACCACCTCGACGAGCTCCGTCAGCTCTGCCGGTCCTGATGCGCCCCTGACCCACCTGGAGAGACCATGAACCACCCCCGCAGGGGCTCCGCAGACCCCACGCTTGCCACCGCCGAGGGCTTCCTGGACGATCGCGAGGCCACCCGCCGCACCGGGCAGTTGATCGCGGGCCCGGCGGTCTGGCCGCATGGTGGGACGGATGCGCCGGGGAGCGCACCCGTGCAAGGCGGGGACGCGGGCCATGTCTGATCGCGTCATCCACGAGGCCGTGGCCCGGCATGCCGTCGAGCGGCCGTACGCCCCGGCATTGGTGTACCGCGGCCGTCCGGTCAGCTTCCGAACCCTCGACGCGGCCGCCGACGCCTTCGCCACACGCCTGGCCGCTCAGGGGGTGACCCGCGGGGACCTGATTCCGGTGCTGATGTTCCGGACACCCCAGACCGTGGCTCTCCAATTGGGCATCCTGAAGTGCGGTGCCGCCTACACATCGCTGGACAGGCGGTGGCCGCGCGACAGGATCGAGAAGCTCCTGCGCTGGATCCGGCCGCGTTTGTCCGCCGTCCCGGCCGGATCCGCTGAGGCGGAGGCCTGGAACCGCCCCGTGTTCGCCGTGCCGGACGAAGACCTGCACGAGGTGGCGGCGGGAGCGCGGAAGTCGGTCGCGGTGCCGGTGGCCCCGCACGACCCGGCCACCGTGTTCTTCACTTCCGGGACCACAGGCGTGCCCAAGGGGGTGGTCGCTCCGCACGCGGCGGTGACCAGGCTCTTCGGGCACGGAGGGCTGCCCGGTTTCGGCCCTGGTCATGTGATGCCCCAAGCGGCCTCGCCCGCCTGGGACATGTACGCTTTCGAGGTATGGGGACCGCTGACCAGCGGCGCGACCAGCGTTGTCACTGACAGCGATTACCTGCTGCCCGACGACCTGCGTCGCGCGGTGGGCGAACTCGGCGTGACGACCCTGTTCCTGACCACATCGCTGTTCAACCTCATGGTGGACGAGGATCCGGGGTGCTTCGCCGGGCTCGGGCACGTGTACATCGGTGGTGAGAAGCTCTCCCCGCGACACGTCGCGACCTTCCTGCGGCATCACCCGCGCACGCCGTTGTTCAACGGGTACGGACCAGCCGAGAACACGATGTTCACCACTGTCCACCGCATCAGGCCCGAGGACTGCCTGATCCCCGGAGGCATCCCGGTGGGCACGGCAGTGCCGGGGACCGAGGTGGTCCTCCTGGGACGGGATGGGAACCGGTGCCCGCCGGGCACCGTGGGCGAGATCTGGATCACCGGCCAAGGGCTGGCCACCGGCTACCTGCACGACCCGGAGCACACCCGCCAGCAGTTCAGGATGATCGGCGTCAACGGGCAGCTCGTCCGCGCCTACCGGACCGGTGATCTCGGACTGACCGACGAGCACGGCACGCTCCACTTCCGAGGCCGGGCCGATCGGCAACTGAAGATCCGCGGCCACCGGGTGGAACCGGGCGAGGTGGAGAACGCCGCCTTCGACGTGCCCGGCGTCCACAACTGCGTGGTGGTTCCGATCGACGACCAGGACGGCACGGTCACCGGACTGGCCCTGTTCTACCTCTGCGAAGAGGGGAACGCCACCGACGAGCCGGACCCGCGGGGTGTGCAGGAGCACCTGGCGCGGACGCTTCCGTCCTACCTCGTTCCCGCGGTGGTGCGAGTGTTGGACTGTTTCCCTCTGACAGCCAACGGAAAGCTCGACCGCGTCGTCCTCGGACGTCTCGCCCACCGGTTCCCCCCGACAGGTCGCCGACCCGGACCGGCGGGTCCATGACGGCCCAAAGGGCTGTTCCCCGGACAACCTTCGTGCTCTCTCGTGCGGTGGGCGGAGAGCGCTCAGGCCAGGCAGGCGCGGGGGAGCGGGAACCAGCGCAGCGCCTCGAAGTCCGCGGCAGGCCCGGCGGGGTCCTCCTCGGCCGGGTCGGCGCGAGCCGCCAGCAGGCGCCGGGCGTCCGCCAGGTGGCGGGCGAGGGCGTCCTCGCCCAGGCGCGCCTCGTCGGGCACCGCGCCTTCGACCGCGGCCCGCCGCAGGTCGGGCAGTGGCACCGGTGTTCCCAGCGCGGCGCGGTGGCGCCACAGGCCGGTCTCGGGCTCGAAGAGGTAATCGGTGAGCAGGCGCCCGCCGTACCGGGCGATCAGCGCGACGGCCTCGACGAGGTAGTCGCGGACGGTGTCGGAGATGAAGTAGTTGAAGTTCAGCCGCACCCAGCCTGGTTTCACCCCGTGGCACCCGCGCCGCACCTGGTCCTCGTAGGCGCGGGACCGCTCGGCGTCGATGGCCAGCAGCCGGTGCCCGTAGGGACCGGCGCACGAGCAACCGCCGCGCGCCTGGATGCCGAACAGGTCGTTGAGCACGGCCACGACGAAGTTGTGGTGCAGGTACCGATCCCGACCCGCCCGGATGAGGAAGGACGCGATGGACAGCCGGGCGGAGCGCTGGTCACCGAGGACCTGGATGTTCGGTTCGGCCCGCCACCGCCGCAGCGCGTGGTGCCACAGCCGCTCCTCGCGCGCCTGGATCAGCTCGGCGCCGACGGCGTCCTTGAGGGCGAACGCCAGTGCCGCGCGGATCGACTCGACGATGGCCGGTGTGCCGCCCTCCTCCCTGGCGACCGGGTCGTCCAGGTAGTGGTGGCTGGTGGGGCCGACGAACGCGACGGTGCCGCCGCCGGGCGCGGTCGGCACGGCGTTGGCGACCAGCCCGCGGCGGACCACCAGCACGCCGGGGGTCTGCGGCCCACCGATGAACTTGTGCGGCGACAGGAAGATCGCGTCCTTGTGGTCCCGCCGTCCCGGTGCGCTCTCGCGCACGCGGATCGGCACGTGCGGCCCGGCCGCGGCGTAGTCCCAGAACGACAGCGCGCCGTGCTCGTGCAGCAGGGCGGCGATCCGGTCGGTGTCGGTCAGCGTCCCGGTGACGTTGGAGGCCGCGGAGAAGCTCCCGATCCGCAAGGGGCGGTCCGCGTGCCGGGCGAGCTGCTCGGCCAGCTGCGCGGCGTCCACACGTCCCCCGCCGTCCTCACCGATGACGACGACGTCGGCGATGGACTCCCGCCATGGCAGCTCGTTGGAGTGGTGCTCGTACGGCCCGACGAACACCACGGGTCGCCGGTCGGTGGGAATCCGGTGGTCGAGCCCGCGCGGGATGCGCAGCTCCAGGACGCCGATCAGCTTGGTGATCGCCGCGGTGGCCCCGGAGCCGCAGAAGATCACCAGGTCGTCCTCGGTACCGCCGACCGAGTCGCGGATGAGCAGCCGGGCCTGCTCGCGCAGCCGCCCGGTCCGCAAGCCGGTGCCGGAGCTCTCGGTGTGGGTGTTGGCGTAGTGGGGCAGCACCTGGTGGCGGATGAAGTCCTCGATGAAGTCCAGCGCGCGGCCGGAGGCGGTGTAGTCGGCGTAGGTGATCCGCCGCCTGCCGTACGGGCCGTCGAGGGTCCACCCCTCGCCGACGACTCCTCGTCGGATGCGTTCCAGCAAGAGGTCGACCGGGGCTCCGCCTAGTTCGTTCGGAACCGTCATCTCGCCATGGTGTATCGCGAATCCCCGCCCGAAGTGTCGTCCGTCACAATGTTGCCCCGGTGAACCCGGCCGGCTGCCCGCCGGTCCCGACCGCACTGGAGGACCGGGCGACCGAGGTGTACCTTCCGCGCGGTCCGGCGGTTCTCCACTCGTGGCGGCCGTGCTCCAGCGCCTCCGGCGAGGCGAGCGCGGCATGCCGATCACCGGGGGCCGGAACGCGACACCCGGTGATCGGCGCGGTGGGGCTCACGGGTGGGTGAGTGTCCCCATGAGCAGGGACACGAAGTGCTCCATGTCGGCCAGCAAGCAGGGCAGCTGCGCGTGCTTGCCGGTGCACCCCTCGGCCCAGCCGCTGCCGTCGCCGTAGTCGACGAAGGTGTGCGGGATGCCCGCGGCGAGCAGGTGGTCACGGGCGACGAGGTTGGTCGCCCGCGCCCGGTTCTCGGTCACCGCCCGCACGGGGTCCACGAGGAGGTCCCCGCCGTCGCCGGTGTACATCGCCACTCCCGTGCCGCGCAGCGCGCCGACGTGCTGGGCGGGGCTCTGCGCGTTCCACACGCCGTCCAGCGGCCACACCGGGGGACCGAAGATGGCGTCCACCGGGACGGTCGGCGTGCCGCTGCCGGGCAGTTGCGTGGTCGCCACGACCGCCGCCCGCTGCTCCTGGCTGAGCAGGTCCAGCCCGCCGGAGAAGCTGCCGACGTAGCCGAACAGCTCCGGTCGGTGCTCGGCGTAGTGGAACGCGCCGAAGCCGCCCATGGAGTGCCCGGAGACGGCCCGGCCGTCGCGGGTCGGGATGGTGCGCAGGTTCGCGTCGATGAACGGGATCAGCTGGTCGAGGTGGAAGTTCTCCCAGTTCTGCGGACGCAGACCGGCAGGCGGGGCGACCCAGTTCGAGTACCAGCCCCGGCCGGAACCGTTGGGCGCCACCGTGATCAGCGGGACACCGACCGTGGGCTCCTCGAACAGCCGCTGGTTCGCGGCGGTGTCCGGGCGGTCGGGGTGCCCGTGCAGGTGGTAGTGCACCGGGTAGCGGGTGGCACCGGAGACGGCGTAGTCCTCCGGCAGCGTCACCACGACGCTGTGCTCCCCGGAGACCTGGCCCGGCAGCACCGAGTACGCGGGCACCTGCCCGGTCCGCACGGTGAGCACGAACGTGCGCTCGTTGTGGTCCACCCACCTGGGCTGTGCCACCACGGTCAGCCCGTGCCCGTCGGTGAACGCGGGCGGCGCACCGTCCGCTCGGGCGGTGGGCACGGGCAGGCCGAGCGCGGTGATGGCGGCCAGTGCGGTCAGCTTCTTCACGACTGCCCCTCGCACAGCGCGGAGTCCAGCACGTCGACCGCGGACGGCGTGGCGTTGACGATGTTGGTGTTGGTGACCACCGACGCGAACCGGCCGTCGTCGGTGACCAGCGTGGTCGAGTTGTGCCCGGTCGGCAGTATGCCGTTGTGCCCCCACGCCGAGCCGCCGCACGACAGGGACACGCGCGTCAGGGCGAGGCCGTAGACGTCGGCGGGCTGGAAGGTCCGCCGCATCTCGGCGAGCGCGGCCGCCGAGACGACCCGGCCGTCGAGCAGCGCCCGGTAGAACGCCGCCAGGTCCTCCGGGGTGGACGCCATCGCCCCGGCGCTGCTCCAGAACGACAGCTCGATCGCGGTGGTGGCCTCGACCCAGAAGAACAGCGGCCCCAGCCTGCCGCCGACGTAGCCGGGCAGGTAGGGGGTGTCCAGGGCGCGCACGCCCGGTGCCGGGAATGAGGTCTCGTCCAGCCCGAGCGGTGTGATGACGCGCTCGGTGATCGCGGTGCCGACCGGTTCGCCGGTGATCCGCTCGACGAGCATCCCCAGCACCAGGTATCCCACGTTGGAGTAGCCCTGGGCGGTGCCCGGCGGGAACTGCGCCCGCTCGTCCATCGCCGAGCGGACCAGCTCGGCCAGCGCGTAGGTCCCGTCCGAGCCCGCGGCGGCGTCGCGGACGTCGCGGACCAGGCCACTGGTGTGCTGGAGGAGCTGGCGGACGGTGATGGCGTCGCCGTCGTAGTTGCCGGTGACCACGCCGGGCAGGTACCGGCTGATCGGTGCGTCCAGCTCGACCGCGCCCTCGTCGACGAGCTGTAACACCACCGCCGCGGTGAAGGTCTTGGTCTGGCTGCCGATGCGGAAGTGGTCGTCGGAGGTGATCGGTCGGCTCTGGTTCACCACCGCGGTGCCGCTGCTCAGCGTCCACGTCCCGGCGCGGTCCCCGGCGTGCAGGGCAGCGCCCGGTCCGGCCTGCGACCGGTACCGGTCGAGCAGGGCTTGGGTCGCGGTGTGGTCGTCCGGCGCGGCGGTGGCGACCGCCGGAGTGGTGAGGCAGGCGGCGAGCGCGCAGGCGAGCGCGATCAGCCGGGCTGGGGATCTCCTGGTCATGCGGGTTCCTCCGAAGTGGGGTCGGTGTCCGGCGTGGTGCTCTCGCTCCGCTCGCTGATGAACGACAGGACCTCCTTGACCACGCTGAGCACGCCGAGCGCGCCCTCGATGAGTTTGATCAGGTTCTCGCCGCTGGTCAGCAGCGCGGCCAGCTGCGCGGCGATGCGCACGCCGCAGTCCACGGCGATCCGCACGCACTGCGGGATCGCCACCGCGAGGCTCTGCCCGAAGGTCGCCGGGGCCTCGGCGACCGCCTTGGCCATGATCGGCCCGATCTCGGCGACCGCCTCGGCGATCAGCCCGGTGGTGGTGGCGACCACCTGTGCCACCACCTCGCCCGCGCCGACCAGGGCCTTGGCCGCGGTGAGCGAGGTCTCGGCGATGGAGAGGACGCCGTCGGCCAGTTCGGTGCCGGTCCTGAGGTAGTCCGAGGCGGCACTGCCGGACCACTGGTCGGTCTGGTCGCCAGCCGAGGAGCGGTACTCCTCGGCCACGGCCGTGGCCTCCCCGGCGGCCCGGTCGAACTCGGCCGCGCCGCCCGCCACGGCGTCGGGGTCGCCGCGCAACCGGTCCAGCGGCTCCTCCAGGAACGAGATCAACGGAGTGAGGAAGCCGAAGCCCGCCTCGTCCAGGGCCGACAGCGGTCGCTCGGTCGAGCCGAGCGCGTCGAGCGGGGCGGCCGGTCCGCCCGCCAGCTCGTCGGAGAGCCACTGCTTGCCGCTGATGGCCTCGCCGGTGGCGCGCAGCCCGGTGAGCAGGTCGCCGATCCGCGCGGCGGGCCGGTCCAGCGCCGTGGTCACCGGGCACCCCCTGCCGCGTTCTCGTCGAGGCGGGCGAACCCGGCTGCCTGGTCGTCGTCGGTGCGCTGGTAGTCCTCGGCCGTGCGCCGCAGGCCGGTGCCCACCGCGTCCACAGTGGACGCAGCGTGGGTGAATGCGTCGAGCGTGGCGGCCATCGCGGCGCCCAACCCGGCGGTGAGGAAGCCGGTGAAGGCACCGAGCGATTGCTCGCCGAGCCCGTCGGGCAGTCGGGCACCTGTGGCGGCCAGTCGGTCGGCGTAACCCGCCAGGCCGCTCGCGTGGGCGCGCAGCCGCTCGGGGTCGGCGGAGAAGGCACCGGTCATCGCGCGGCCTCCGGCAGGTGCGCGGTGATCCGGGTCAGCGCCTCACCTTCGCCGAGGTGCTCCGCCACCACCTCGGCCGCCCGCGCGCCCGCCAGCCGCTGGGCCTCGCGCGCGGTGGAGACGATCAGCAGGGCCAGTGCGTCCACTTCCAGCCTGCGCGCCGCCGGGGTCAGGCCGACCCGGTCGAGCACGCCCCCGGCGGTCACCGTGACGCTGACCTCCCCGCGCGGCGACGTCGCGGTCGCCCCCACCTCGCGCAAGCCCGCGCTCGCCGCGCGCGCACCGCGTGCCGCGCGTTCGAGGCGTTCCCGGTAGTCCGCCAGCCACTGAGCTGGTTCCATGTCGTTTCCCTTCTCCTGTGGTGTTCTCCGGTCGCCTCAAGCGCGGGCGACCGCCGCGGCCTCACCGAGGACGCGGAGAAGTTCGTCGTGCCGCAACGGGTTGAGGCTGATCCAGCCCGAGTCCGCGCGGTCCACCCGGACTCGCCCGCGCGGGCCGTCCAACCAGGACAGCTCGACCGGCCGGGCACCGGACCGCAGGACGAGCCCGAGCTGGCCCCGGCCGGTCACCGCCGGGAACAGCCCGACCAGCCGGTCGACCGAGCTCGGGTCACCGCCGCGGGTGCGGACGAGGTCGCGCACGCACCGCTGGGTGGCTTCGGTGTCGGGCGCGTCGTCGAGCAGCCGCAGCGCGTCCTCGACCACGCCGGGCGGCAGCGTGATCGGCAGGATCGCCGCCGCCGGGACCGCGGAGACCACGGCGGCCAGCTCGACGCCCAGCGCGGTGGCCCCGACGGGGGTCACGTGGACCGCTCCCGCCCGCCCACCTGGCCGTGGTTGGCGGCACACCACCGCTCGGTCGCCGTGGACCACGGCCACCGCGCAGTCCTCACCGGCGGGGCCTACCACCACCACGTCGACCGCGGCCCGGTAGCCGCGCAACGCCTCGACCAGTTCCCGCGCGACACCAACGGGGCCGCGCTCGGTGGCCAGGCCGCGGGCGCACAGGGCGTGCGCGGCCGAGGCGAGCAGCGCGTCCCGCTCGTCGGCGCTGCGCCCGGACGAGGGCACCCGCAGCGGGAACGGCGGGCGCACGCCGGCGTGGGTGGCCAGCAGGTCAAGCTCGACGGGGGTGAAGGCGGTCCCGCGCGCCGCGGCGGGGATCACCACGCCCCTCCTGTCGAGGATCGCGCCGTGCCCGGTTCACCGATGGCGCGCACCGCCGCCCCGGTGTCGGACTCCCGCTCCGCGTAGGTCGCCCTGACCTCGGCCAGGGTCCGCAGGAACGCCTCCAGCTCCCGCTCGGCCGCGCCCAGCACACCGGCCAGGCCGCTCTGTCCCGCGGCGGCGCGCAGCCGCCCGGCCAGCTCCACGGCGGGCGGCGCGGTGCCCAGCATCGGCTGCCGCTCGGCCAGCTCGCGCACGCGCGCGACCAGGTCACCGGTCAGCCCGCCCAGTCGGGTCAGCGCGCTGATCCGCGCGTCCACCAGATCCAGCTCGACGTGGTACCCCTGCTCCGCGCTCACAGCCGTGCTCCCGTCGTCTCGCCGATGACCGCCGGGCAAGCCTCCTGCTCCACGTCGAACAGCTCGTGGTCGATCGTGGGCATCCGGTTCTCGTGCGGTTCGTCCTCGGTGTCGCCGGGCCTGCTGCCCGCCGGGGCCAGCGCCCCCACCTGACCGGTCGCCGCGCGGGCCGTGCTCGGTCCGGCGGGGTGCCCGGTCGGCGTGCCCGCGCCGCCGACTGCGCCGGTGAGCACGCCGGTGAGCACCCCGCTGTGCGACCCCGCGCCGAGCGGCGCGGCGCGACCGGTGTCGGATGCGGCGGGGCCGGAGACGACCGCACCGGTGACCCCGCCCGTGATCGGGCAGGCAACCGGGTCGCGGCCTGCTGCCGCTGGGCGGACCGGGGTGCTGCCGAGCAGGCGCGTCCACGGCACCCCGTCCACGGGCGGGGGATCGGTCCGGGGGAGCGGGGCGGGCGGGGGCGCTGCCGTCCGCGCCGCGTCGATCAGCCTGCCGCAGCCGGTGAGGGTGGTCTCGTAGGCCCGCATCGCCCGCACCGCCTCGGCTTTCCCCTGGTCCGCCGCGATCGCGCCGAAGTAGAAGCTGAAGCCCGCGCCGCCGACCGCGCCGAAAGCGGTGCCGATGGCCCCGAAGGCGGCCCCGAAGGCGGCCCCGAAGGCGGCACCGGGGCCGGACGCGCTGAGCGTCGGGGCGGACACCCCCGCGTAGTTCGGCGCGGCAGGCGGAGCGGGGGGTGTGGTGAAGGACGGGGTGGTCGTCGCGGGCGGGGGTGGCATCATGGCTCTGGCCGTGGCCAAGGCCTCGGCGGCCTCCTGCGCGGCCCGCTGACCCGCGCGCGCCAGCTCGCCGATCCGCTCCACCCCGGCGGCCAGCGCGTCGAGCCGGTCGGCCGCCTCCTCGGCGGCCCGCCCCCGCCAGCCGTCCAGCAGCGCGGCCCGCTGCTCCCGCAGCACCTCCGCGTGCGCCTCCAGCGCGTCGCGGTGCCAGCCCCACTCGGCCGCGATCGCGCCGACGTCGGCGACATCCGCGTCCTGCCACACCATCCGGTACAGCTCCTCGTGGCTGTACGCCTCCCAGTTCACCCGGCCCGTCGGCTCCTCGATCGACACCGCGCCCCCTTCTCGTCACCGGCCCGGCCGATGGTGGGGTCGGCGCGGCGCGGCGGAACAGGCCGTCACCGGCGGCCATATCTGGCCGGTGGCGTTGACCTGCGGAAAGGGGGAGCTCCCGGTCAGGTGGGCAGGCGGTGGGTCCGGGCCAGGTGCTCCTGGAGACGGGCGTGCCGGAACTGGTAGACCGCGCCCGCCCGGCGCAGCACACCCCGCCGGTAGGCGTCGTCGAGGAACGCGGGCACGGCCCACGGCAGCCGCCCGGTCAGCGGCAGCCACAGGCGGGCGAACACCACCCACTGACCCCACGCGGTCAGGCCGAGCACGTAGCCGATGCCACCGCCCAGACCGCCCACCAGCCCCAGCAGCAGACCGGTCAGCGGGGTCCAGATCACCGCGACCCCGAACAGCCTGCCGCCGGGCAGCCCCGCCACCGCCAGCGCGACCAGCCAGGTCACGCCCGCGATGAGCACCGCGAACAGCGGCACGAACAGCACCACCTGGACCAGCACGGCCGTCCGGTTGGCCCGCAGCAACCCGGTCGGACTGCCCGCCGACCGGACGTCCAGCGGCGCCTCCATCACCGTGACCAGCCCCAGGACCAGCGCCGCCGCGGCCCCGAACACCGCGGTGAACAGGACCGCGTCGAACAGCGTGGTCGCCGGTGTCACGGGCAGGCCGAGCAGCGACCACTGCGCCAGCTTGTGCAGCACGCCATAGCTGCAGCCGACCAGCGCACCGCCCAGCAGGCCGAGCCGGACCCTGGACCGCACTCGCGGCCACCCCGGTCCGGGGCCGCCGCGCAACCGCAGCCGGAACCGGACCGGCTCCAGCGGCTGGACGCCGACCACGTGCCAGTGCGCCACCGCGAACCCGACGCCCGCGTTCACCCCGATCATCGCCGCGAGCAGCGGCAGCAGCACCGGGGGGACCTCCAGGAACGGGCCCTCGACCAGCACGTCGGTCAGCGCCACGGCGAGGAAGACCGCGCACCCGACCACCAGCGCCCTGGCCCCGCGCCGCGCCGAGGTGCCCAGCTGCCACCAGGCCAGGTCGTGCGTGCCGAGCCTGCTCAGGTGGTCGGCGAGGTAGCCGAGGCCCCGCCGGGCGCGGTCGAGGTCGACCGGTCCGCCGTCGGGCTCCCGGTAGACCGCCGGCACGAACTCGGCCAGCAGGTGCCGCTCGACCGCCTCCGGCGTGCCGAACCGGTCCGCGTCGAGCAGCTCCGCCGGGTCGTGGTCGGGCGTGTCGCTGTAGATCCGACGCGCCAGCGACACCATCAGCGGCGTGGTCAGCACGGCAGCGAGGGCGCCGTCCGGGTCTCGGCGCACCTCGTCCAGCACCGGTTGCCAGGCGTTGCCCGCGGGGCCGGTCCTGCGGGTGGTCCGCGGCAGGTAACCCGCCAGGTCGTCCGCGGTGAGGTCGACCAGCTCCACCGCCGCGGCGGCGGTGAGCACATCGGTGGCGTCGACCGCCGCGCGGTACTCCTCCGCCCGGCTGGTCAGCAGCACCGGCAGGGTGGTGGCGTTCAGCGCGGCCAGCGCCGCCCGGCGCAGACCACCCGCCACCTCGTCGAACCCGTCCAGCACGGGCAGCACGCGGTGGTCGTCCACCAGCGCGGCGGCCAGCGTCGCGCCACCGGGGCCGGGCGCGGCCAAGTCCGGGGCGTCGCGCACCAGCTGCTCGGCCAACCAGTCCCGCAGCCCGGCGCGTTGGGGGTTCCACGCGCCGAGCCCGAAGATCACCGGCACCGGGTCGGCCGGACCGCGAGCGGCCAGCAGGTCCAGCACGAACCGTGTGGTCAGGATGGTCTTGCCCGCCCCGGCGCGGCCGAGCACCACCAGCCTGCCGGACGGAATCCGCCGGTAGACCGGCACGACCTGGTCGAGCCGCCCGGTCAGGTCAACCCCCGGCGCGGTGCCGCCCGCCCCCGCCCCCGCCCCGCCGACCTCGACCCGGCCGATGTTGGCCCAGTCGTCCTGCAGGGCGGCGGGCGCCGCTCGCCAGCGCACCGGCAGCGGGACGGGGTCGTGGACCTGCCGGTGCTCCTCTTCCCGCTGCCAGCGGGCGCGCATCAGGTGCGCGAGCGCCTTGAGCGCGTCGAGCAGCGGATCGGCATCGGGGGGAGGCGGACCCGCCTCGTCCGCGGACCTCTCCTCGGCTGGGGGCTCGGCCCGGCCGGTGGCGGCGAAGAGCTCGGCGCGCTCGGCGCCGGTCAGCTCCAGCGCGTCGGCGAGTAATCGCAGGGTGCCCACCCGCGGGTCGCCGCGCTCGCCGGTCTCCAGGCCGCGGATGGTGCGCACCCCCAGTTCGGCGCGCTCGGCCAGCGCCTCCTGGCTCAGACCGGCCCGCTGCCGCCACTGCCGCAGCAGTACGCCGAACCGGCTCGCCACACCCGCCCCCTCAAGCACCGCCCGCTGGAACCGCATCCTAGAGGTCAGCCCCGGTGCGGTTCCGAAAACCGGGCGGGGTCCGCGCGGTTGCGCCGCTACCGTCGCGGTCGTGTCCTTCCCGACGCCGGTCATGTCGCCCCGCCACGCGGGGCTGCCGGTGCTGGACGGGTAACACCGTCCGAGGCCCCCGCCCAGGGGCCTCGGGACCGCCGGAGCCCCGTCACCGCAGGAGGTTCCGATGCCGCGGTTCTACGTGACCACCGCCATCCCCTACGTCAACGCCCGCCCGCACCTGGGGTTCGCGCTGGAAGCCGTGCAGGCCGACGTGCTGGCCCGGCACCACCGGCTGCGCGGTGACCGGGTGCGGTTCCTGACCGGCACCGACGACAACTCGCTCAAGAACGTGCTCGCCGCCCAGGCCGAGGGGCTGTCGACCGCGGAGCTGGTCGACCGCAACGCCGAGGCGTTCGCCGCGCTGCGCGAGCCGCTGGCGCTGTCGTCCACCGATTTCATCCGCACCAGCCGGGACACCCGCCACCGCGTCGGCGTCGAACGGCTGTGGCGCGACTGCGAGCAGTCCGGCGACATCTACCGCAAGCGCTACGAGGGCCTGTACTGCGTGGGCTGCGAGCAGTTCTACCGCCCTGCCGAGCTGCCCGGCGGCAAGTGCCCCGAGCACGGGGTCGAGCCGCGCCCCGTCGCCGAGGAGAACTGGTTCTTCCGACTGTCCCGGTACACCGAGCGGCTGCACGAGCTGATCAGCGGCGGCGAGCTGCGCGTCGAGCCCACCGCGCGGCGCAACGAGGTGCTGGCCTTCATCCGGGCCGGGCTGCACGACTTCAGCATCTCCCGCTCCACGGCACGGGCCCGAGGCTGGGGCATCCCCGTGCCCGGCGACCCCGACCAGGTCGTCCACGTGTGGTGGGACGCGCTGGCCAACTACATCAGCAGCCTGGGCTACGGCACCGACGGCCCGCACTACCGGCGGTGGTGGGTGGAGGGCGACCGGCGCGTGCACGTGGTGGGCAAGGGCGTGGCGCGGTTCCACGCGGTGCACTGGCCCGCGATGCTGCTGTCCGCCGGTGCGCCGCTGCCCACCGACGTGCTCGTCCACGACTACCTGACCACCGACGGCCACAAGATCAGCAAGTCCGCGGGCAACGCCGACGACCCCGCGCAGCTGGCCCACCGGTACGGCACCGACGCGGTGCGGTGGTGGCTGCTGCGCGAGGTGCCGCGCGTCGGCGACGCCGACTTCACCTCCGCCCGGCTGGTCGCCCGCGCCAACGAGGAACTGGCCAACGGCTTGGGGAACCTGGTCAACCGGGTGGTCGTGATGGTCCACCGCTACCGCGAGGGCCGGCCTCCCGCCGTGGCGCCCGAGCAGGCGGGGGAGCTGCCTGCCGCGTGCCGGGAGGCGCCGGAGCTGGTGCACGAGGCGTTGACCGCCTTCGACTTCCGGAGCGCGACCTCGGCGGTGTGGCGGATCGTCGAGGAGGCCAACCGGCACGTCGAGCGCGAGCGGCCCTGGGAGCTGGCCCGTGCCGAGCGCGCGGGCGACCGGGCGGCGGGCAGGCGGCTCGACGCGGTCCTCGCCGCGCTGCTGACGGCCTGTCGCGCGCTGGCCGTCCAGCTCACGCCCTTCCTGCCCGTGCTGGCCGCGCGGATCGCCGAGCAGTGCGTCACGCTCTCCGACTCGCTGGCCCAGCCGCGGGTCCTCGTCCGGCGGCTATGACCGTGCCAGCCGCAGCGTCAAGACCTGGAACGGGCGCAGGCGCAGTTCGGCGAGGTCGGCTGCCGCGTCGTCGAGCGGGCGCTCCAGCAGATCGGTCACCCGCACCGCGGCCACCGGGAAGGAGGTGGTCAACCGGGTGGTCGCGCGACCACCCAGCGACTCGTACAGCCGCACCACGACATCACCGGAGCGGTCGTCGGCCAGCTTCACCGCCTCGACCACCACCGCCGGGTCGTCCACCGACACCAGCGGCGCGACCGTCCCGGAGCCGGTGACCTCGCGCGGCGGCAGGTTCGCGCGGTAGCCCTCGCGGACCGCGTCGGCGATGTCCGCGCCGACCACGAGGGCGTAGCTCATCCGGTGCACGCCCTGATCGGCGTGCGGGTCGGGGAAGCGGGGCGCGCGCAGCAGCGACAGCCGGACGGTGGTGCCGCTGCCGTGCGCGTCCCGGTGCCGGGTGACGTCGTGGCCGTAGGTGGAGTCGTTGACCACGGCGAAGCCGTAGCCCGGCTCGCCGACGTGCAGCCAGCGGTGGGCGCAGATCTCGAACTTCGCCGCGTCCCAGCTGGTGTTGGCGTGCACGGGCCGGTGCACGTGCCCGAACTGGATCTCCGCGGCGGACCGGTCGGCGTGCACGTCCAATGGGAAGGCCACCTTGAGCAGCTTCTCCGCCTCGTGCCAGTCCACCTCGGTGTCCACGTCCAGCCTGCGCTGCCCGGCCCCCAGCCGCAGCCGCTGGCTGACCCGCGACGAGCCGAAGGCCCGGTCGACGCGCACCACCGCTTCCGCGCCCGCCCACCGCTCGACCTCCACGGCCGTCGTCGCCACCAGGTCGACGCGGGTGTTGCGGTAGAAGGAGTCCACGTCCCAGGCGTCCCAGTCGTTCGGCAGGTCCGGGTGCAGCTGGAGCTGGTTGGCCACAGCGCCGGGCGGCAGCGCTTCCCGGTCCGCGTCGAGGTCGAGGATCGAGGTGACCAGCCCCCGCTCGTCGACCACGATCCTGAGCAGGCCGTTGTCCAGGACGAATCCGTTGTGCTGTGCGGAGACGACGGCCCGGCCCTCGGGGGCGCGCACCGGACCGGCGCCGAGCGCGGGCACGCCGTCACGGGCGTGCGGCGCGGCGTTGAACGACAGCACGTCGGTTCCCTCGCCCGCCAGGGCGCGCTGGCGGGCGTCGATCAGCTCGGTCAGCTCGCGGACGAGCCCGGCGTAGGCCGCGTCGGCCTCGCGGTAGACCCAGGCGATGGAGCTGCCCGGCAGGATGTCGTGGAACTGGTGCAGCAGCAGGACTTTCCACAGCCGGTCCAGCTGCTCGTACGGGTAGTCGGCCAGGTCGGCGACCGCGGCGGTCGCCGACCACAGCTCCGCCTCGCGCAGCAGGTGCTCGCCACGCCGGTTGCCCCGCTTGGTGCGCGCCTGGCTGGTGTAGGTGCCGCGGTGCAGCTCCAGGTACAGCTCGCCGGACCACACCGGGCGATCGGGGTACTCGGCCTCGGCGGCGGTGAAGAACTCGGCCGGGGTGCCGATGCGGACCTTCGGCGAGCCCTCCAGGTCGGCGGTGCGGCGGGCGCGGGCCAGCATCTCGCGGGTCGGGCCGCCACCGCCGTCGCCGTGGCCGAAGGGCACCAGCGACGTGCGCGCCCGGCCCTTCTCGGCGAAGTTGGCCGAGGCGTGCGCCAGCTCGGCCCCGCTCAGCTCGGAGTTGTAGGTGTCCACCGGCGGGAAGTGGGTGAACACGCGCGTGCCGTCGATGCCCTCCCAGTCGAAGGTGTGGTGCGGGAACCTGTTGGTCTGGTTCCAGCAGATCTTCTGGGTCAGGAACCACCGCGCGCCCGCCAGCCGCACCAGCTGGGGCAGCGCGCCGGAGTAGCCGAAGGAGTCGGGCAGCCACACCTCCCGGCACTCGACGCCGAACTCCTCCAGGAAGAACCGCTTGCCGTGCACCAGCTGCCTGGCCAGCGCCTCACCGCCGGGCATGTTGGTGTCCGACTCCACCCACATCCCGCCGACCGGCACGAAGCGGCCCGCCTCGACGTGGTGGCGGACCCGCTCGTAGACCAGCGGACTGTGCTGCTTGAGCCAGGCCAGCTGCTGCGCCTGCGACATCGCGAAGACCAGCTCCGGGTGCTCGTCCATGAGCGCGGTGACGTTGGCCGCGGTCCGGGCGACCTTGCGCACGGTCTCGCGCAGCGGCCACAGCCACGCCGAGTCGATGTGCGCGTGCCCCACCGCGACGACCCGGTGCGCGCTGGCGTGCGCGGGGGAGGCGAGCACGTCGCCCAGCTCGGCCCGCGCCGCCTTCGCCGTGCCCGGCACGTCGGCCGGGTCCAGCCGGTCCAGCGCCCGCTCGACCGCGCGCAGCACCTCCCACCGCCGCGGCTGCCGCGCGTCGAGCGCGGCCATCAGCTGCTGCAGCACTTCCAGGTCGTGGACCAGCTCCCACACCTCGACCTCGCGCACCGCCAGGTCCACGCGGGTCAGCACGTACAGGGGCGCGTCGCCCGAGGTGGTCACGTCGCCGAGGGCGGTCGGGCCGCCGCCGAACGCGATGGTCGGGTTGGCGGCGGCCTCGACCAGCAGGTCCACCCGCTCGCCGCCGTCGACCGGGGAGCCGACCGGCACCCAGGTGTTGCGCGGGTTGACGCCCTTGAGCGGCGTCCCGTCCGCCAGGTAGGCCATGCCCTCGCACTGGAAACCCGGCATCGGGGGAGTGAAACCGAGGTCCACCAGCGCTTCCACGGTGCTGCCCGCCCACGCCTCGGGGACCCGCCCGGTCAGCCGGAACCAACTGGTGCCCCACGCGGGCCCCCAGCGGTCGCCGACGGCGGCGGGCGCGTAGGTCGCGGCCAGGGCGCGGTCCACCGGCACGGGTTCCAGGCCCGCGTGCCACACCTCGACCTGCAGCGGCACCGCCCGCGCGTGGACGGCGGGCCGGACGCGCTCGGTCAGGACGCGGTCGAGGCGCCGTTCCACCAGAGCCCGGTCGTCATGCATACCGACCACCGTAGGTCGCCCGCCGGGCGTGGCGGCCGAAGTGAACCCGGTCGGGCCAGTCAGCGGTCCTTGACGGTGACGCCGAGCGCCCGCGCGAAGGCGGGCGCGAGGTCCAGCGCCTGGGCGAGGCCGATCGTGGCCCCACCCAGGCAGTCGTGCCCGGTGGCGATGCCGAGCGCGGCGGCGTCGCGGAAGTCCACCTTCTTCAGCCGGGCCCCGTCGAACCGGGTGTCCTCCAGCGTCGAGCCGGGGAAGGTGACGCCGGTCAGCTCCGCGCCGCCGAAGTCCACGTCGCGCAGCACCGAGTCGACGAAGGCGACCTCGCGCAGCCGGGCGTCGCGCAGGTTGACCGAGACCAGCTTGCAGCCGAAGAAGGCCACCCTGTTCAGCTCCGCGCCGAACACCGCGGTCCCGGCGAGGGCGCTGTTGACCACCTCGGCGTCCAGCCACCGGGTCTCGACCAGGTCGGTGCCGATGAACTGCACCGCGTGCAGCCACACGTCGTTGAACCGCGCGCGACGCAGCACGCCCCCGCTGAGCTTCACGGCGGTGAACGCCGATTCGGTGAAGCGCGCGTTGCCCGCGTCGGGTTCGTCGAACTCCCGTCCGCGGAAGTGGACGACGTCGTAGTCCTCGTCGCGTTCCAGCCCGCCGCCCGCGTGCGCCTCCAGGTGCGAGGCGTACGGCAGGTCGACCAGCTCCCTGGGTGCCCGCACGGGCAGACCTTGCCACCGACCGCCCCGTGGATCAAGCTCCGCGTGCCCGGAGTGGCGTAGCGTGCGTTCCGCACCACCTGGACTCGGGAGCTCGCCGCCCCGCCGCCCGCGCGGACCTCCCGAGCGGAGCACTCGAACCGGGAGAAACCCTGTGAAACCGACCTTTCTCCGGCTGGCGGGCGGCGTGGCGGGTGTCGCGCTCGCCGTGCTGGGTGTCGTGGCCCTGCCCGTCGCCGAGGTCTCGGCGGCCACCACGGAGCCCAAGCGCACGGTCGTCTACTACCAGACCCAGTACCGCGGCAGCACCTACGTCTCGCCGAAACCCCTGCTGGACAACAACACCGGCGTCACCGACGTGCTGGTCGCCGCGCTGCACCTCAACGGCGACGGCACCGTCCACCTCAACGACCACCCGCCCGGCCACTCCCGCTACGCCCAGATGTGGGCGGACTTGGCGGCCATGCGGGCCAGGGGCGTGCGCGTCTCGGTCATGGTCGGCGGTGCCGCCCAGGGCAGCTTCCAGCGCCTGGACCGCGAGTTCGCCACCTACTACCCCCGGCTGAAGAACGTCATCACCACCTACGGCCTGGACGGCGTCGACCTCGACGTCGAGGAGAACATGTCGTTGGCGGGCATCGAGCGGGTGATCGACGCGCTGCGCGCCGACTTCGGCCAGGACTTCGTGATCACCCTCGCGCCGGTGGCCTCCGCGCTCAGCGGCGGCGGCAACCTCTCCGGCTTCGACTACGAGACCCTGTACCGGGAGCGCGGCAGCCAGATCGACTGGTTCAACGCCCAGTTCTACTGCGGCTGGGGCTCGCTGGCCAACACCAGGGGCTACGACGCCATCGTCAACCGCGGCCTGATCCCCGCCGCCAAGGTGGTGGCGGGTTCGCTGACCGACCCGTCGCTGTGCGGCAGCGGCTACGTCGAGGTGACCACGACCCTGCGCGACACCGTGCGGTCGCTGGTGGCCAAGTACCCGACCTTCGGCGGCGTCGCGGGCTGGGAGTACTTCACCTCGCGGCCCGGCGGCACCGCCCGCCCGTGGGAATGGGCCGGCCTGGTCTCCTCCTACCAGCGTTAACTCGCCCCCGTCTGCGCGAACTGAGCGTTCGGACACCGCGAACCGAGCGTTCGGGTAGTGCGAACCGCGCGTTCGGGGATACCAGTCGGCGGTCGCGGGCGCTGCAGGGGCGGAACCGGTCAGGCCGGTTCCGCCCCGCGCCGTCCGCGCAGGGCGTAGATGCCGATCACCAGCGCGCCGACGGTCAGCGCGGCGGCGCTGAGCCCCATGGACCAGTGGACACCGACGACGGCCCCGAGCAGCCCCACGGTGAAGCCGCTGCCCGCCCGCAGACCGCCGGAGGACATGCTGTAGAGGCCGATCACGCGACCCCGGTCCGACGGCGGCGCGAGCAGCTGCACCACGGTCTGGCTGATCGACATCGAGGCCAGGTTCGCCACCCCGCCCACGACGAGCATCAGCAGTGCCAGCGGGTAGCTGCCGGTGATGGCGAAGATGAAGCTGGTCAGGCCGTAGACGGCGGTGCTGGCCACGGCCGCGGCCACGTTGGGCTTGACGCGCCCGGTGGCTTCGAGCACCAGTCCGCCGATGACGCCGCCCGCGCCGTTGGCGAACAGCAGCACGCCGTAGGCGGTTCCCTCGCTGCCCGCGCCCAGGTCGTGGGCGAAGATCGGCATGGCGGACTGCATCGAGGCGCCGATGAAGAACGAGCCGAGTCCGGCCAGCGCGATCATGCTGACCAGCGTCGGGTTGGACCGCACGTCGCGCAGGACGCGCAGCGCGTCGCGCACCCCCATCCGCGATCGCGGGGCGGCGTCGCGGACGTGGCCGGTGTACCGGGTGCGGAACAGGAACAGCGTCAGCGGCAGGTAGAACGCGATGTTGGCGAAGATCCCCGAAACCGGCCCGAGGCCGAGCAGCAGGGCCGAGCCGACCACGGGTCCGAACAGGACGCCGAGGCTGCGGAAGGTGGCGTTGAGCCGGACCGCGCTGGGCAGCTCCTCGCGGCTGACGAAGTCGTGCAGCATCATCTGCTCGGCCGGACCCCACAGCGCGCCCGCGCAGCCGTGCAGGACCAGCAGCACGCAGGCGTGCCACACCTCCAGCGCGCCGGTCAGGAACAGCACGCCCCACGCGGCGGAGACGAACATGAACAGCCCCTGCGCGGCCTGGATGAGGCGGCGGCAGTCGTAGCGGTCGGCCAGCGCGCCGAACCACACCGAGAGCAGCAGGAACGGCACCCAGTGGCTGATCACCTGGAACCCGGCCAGCGCGGGGGAGTGGAACTTCTCCCACAGCACCCAGTAGGTGATGACGTGCTCGATGTTGTCGGCCATCATCGCCAGGCCGGTGCCGACGAGGTACGTGCGGCAGTCCCGGTTGCGCAGCGCCGCGAACCGCGCGGGCCTGGGTGGGACGGGCGCGGCGTCGGTGGGGTTGCAAGCGGCGCACACGGATGGGTCTCCAGCGGGGTCGGGAGGCGATTTCGAGTCACTGTGCCTCGTTAAGCGGACGCTAGCACATTACGAGACACGGTGACTCGTATACTGCGGGGGTGCAGCGCAGCTCAGCCGGTGCCCCTGGTCGTCCCCGCAGCGAGGCGGCCCGGCGCGCCGTGCTGGAAGCCGTGGACGACCTGCTGGTGGACGTGGGCTACGCGGCGATGACGATGAAGGGCATCGCCGAGCGGGCAGGCGTGGGGCGGCAGACGGTCTACCGGTGGTGGGCGACCAAAGCCGAGATCCTGCTCGAGGCGTGCGCGGAGGACGTGCGGGAGGAGCTGGTGGCGCCCAGGGTGGGCGAGGCGCGGGAGGATCTGCTCGGCTACCTCGTGGTGCTGGACCGCTTCCTGGTGGAGTCGCCCGCGGGTCTGGCCTTCCGGGCGCTGCTGGGCGAGGCCCAGCACGACCCCGCCGTGCGCGCCCTGGTCCGCGACGCCGACCTGCTCGCGCTGGCCGCGCGGGACGTCCTCGTGCGCGTGCGCCCTTCCGCGCCCGCCATGCCGGACCTCCCGCTGGCCGCGGTGCAGCTCATCGGCCCGGTCGTGACGCAGGTCCTGGCCACGGGCGAGGGGCTGCCGCGCGACCTGCTCGCGACCCACGCGGCCACCCTGCTTCGCGCCTGGCAGCCCTGACCACGTCGGCAAGTACTACCCGGCACGCCCAGGACGGCCGGTAACCACTACCCGATCAACCACTGCCCGGTTCGGCTTCGGGTAGCAGTTATCGGCCCGATCGGGTGCCACGGGTAGTACTTGCCGACGTGGGGTAGCAGTCGTTGGTGACCAGGCCGTCGCGTTGGACGGTCCGCGCGACCTGCTCGAGCAGGCCGTGCGGCTGACGTGCCTCGGCGGCATCACCCGGTGATCCGAACGCGCGGTCCCGGGCCGAGCGCTAGCGTCGGAGGGGTGGATCACGACAGCACTTTCGACGCCGTCCTGTTCGACTTCTCCGGCACGCTGTTCGACGACACCTCCGTCCTGGACCCCGACGCCATCGCCGCCAGCGGTGCGGACCTCGGCGGCCTGACCGCCACCGAGGTGGTCCGCTCGGTGCTCGCGCACGTCGACTCGCCCGCCTCCCTGGAAGCCCGCCGTGGCTGCGACCTGTCACAGGAGGCGCACCGGGCGGTGTGGACGCGGCTGATCGCCGAGTCCGGCCCCTTCGCGCCGGACGTGGTCGACGCCGTCTACGCCGCGCTGACCGACCCGGCCGCGTGGACGCCCTACCCGGACACTGCGGTAGTGCTGAAAGCCCTGCACGACCGTGGTGTCCGGATAGGGGTGCTGAGCAACATCGGTTGGGACATCCGACCCGCGCTGGCCGACGCCGGTGTGCTGGACCTGCTCGACGCCGTGGTGCTGTCCTGCGAGCACGGCCTGGAGAAGCCGGACCCGGCCCTGTTCGCGCTGGCGTGCCAGGAGATGGGGACGCCGCCCGGCCGCACGCTCTACATCGGCGACGACCCGGTCAAGGACGGTGCCGCGGTGCGCGCGGGGTTGCCGGTGTACCTGCTGCCGACCGAACGCGCGGTCAATCGCGAGCGCGGTCTGGGTGCGGTGCTGCGCCTGGCCAGTGCTTGAGCCCGGAACGGTCTTCTATGTGCTCAGCCCGAGGGTGGACAGCACCTTGATGGCCTCACTCATGAACCTTCTGAAAGCGTGCTCGTCGGTGAAGTGGAGACAGAACGCACCGTCGGCGAACGAGAGGAATACCTGTCCGCCGCTGATCTCGTGCTCGACCACGCAGTTGACATCGATTTCCGTGCTCGTTCGAGTGCGTATGCCGAAATCATTTTTCACGGGTCCGGTCGGTCCTTTTCGTATGTGCTTCTGCCACCTGGTGGTTCGGTGGTCACGAGAATGGCCGGGCAGGTGCAATACGTGCACTGGCACCGCCATCGCCACAGTCTGAAGCGGTCGCCGGCCCTGGGTAGTTCGACGTCTTCGGCGGTCGGAACGTGGAATGTGTGCGCCAGGGCGAGGCAGTTCGCGCAGGCGCGGCTGTGGTTCGCGCGATACAAGTACTGCCGCATCGGCATCTGTTCGGCATCTTGATCGCGTGTCACGGCGCAGTCAGATTTCCGGTAAGATGCCCGCAAGGTGCGGGGTCGACAAGCCTTAACATTTATTTGACCTCCTGTCGGGGCTGATTCGGGCATCGGGCGGTGATTTCAGGAGGAAGTGCGCGCAGGGCACTGCAAGATCGGAAAGAGTCGACACGTCGCATCCCGCCTTCGCTGTTCCCGCGTGCTTCGGATCTGCCTTGGACAGGCGAACCGCAGATGATGCTATGGCAATTACCTGGGAGTAACCCGAGCTGTCGGCTCGAGTTGGCCAGGGGAGTGGGCTAGAGGGGTACTCCCGCCCGAACAGCAATACGAGCGGCTTCGCCTGCCAAGGTCCGACGACCGCGTTGCACGAGCTGGCGCAGCACGGCATGGGCGGCAGGGCGGTGGCGCACGTCTTCTGGTGCCTGGCGTTCGGCGGCGGCAAGCATCACCAGCGCGCCCATGAAGTCACGGCGCTGTTCGTACCCCTTGGCTTGGTCCAGCAGGAGCGCTACGCGCCGCTCGATGGATGGTGAGCGGTCGTGGTCGATCTGTTCCGCGAGACGCAAGCCCTCGGCCCCGTCGCCCGTCTCGACCTCCACTGATACGGCGAACATTCTGACGTTGGTCGGACCGAACGCGGTCCACAGGGTATTGCGCTCGCCGGTGCACCGAGCGAGGAATTCCGCCAGGTGCAGGCGGTCGCGAGCTACCCACCGGTCCCCGCGACGCGCGGCGGCGATAGCCGCCACCAGCAGGAGCGAGCCGCGCAGGGCGAGCACATCGGCGCTGTCATCCGCCGTGGTGTTCGCCAGTTCTTCGATTCCGTGCATGGCGAGGGCTTCGGCACCCGCCAACTCTCCGCTCGCCAGCAAAACTTGCGCCAGATTCCACCGGGCAACGGCAAGTCGTGATGAATCATCGGCTACCTCGGCGGCCCGGATGGCGCGATCTGCGGCCAGGAGGGACAAGTCCGCGCGCCCAAGCCGCTTGGCAACTGTGCGAACGAGAGCGTAGAGGTCGGCCGCGTGCCGGTGAACCTGTTGCCGGCTGGCTGCTTCACTCGGGCTGCAGTGCGCTGCAAGCGCACCTTCGACCATCGTGACGAGCCGGGGCAGTGTGCGCGTGAGTTGGCTGTAGCGGTGCGGTGATGTCTGCCACTCGTGCCAGGCAACCGCAATGGCGGCATTCACTTCATCCGGACTGGTGGTGCAGGTCTCGGTGACGGGAAATGTCAAAGCCCGGTGCAGTTCATCCCCTGTGGCCTCCGCCGTCCGTCGAGGAGGAGTGGGCACGTGGTGGAGTAGTGCGTCCACGGGTTGCTTCAGCACGTTGGCGAGATCAGCGAGCACGCTGATCGTCGGCAGTTTCGTGCCGCGTTCGATCTGGTACAGGTAATCTACTGTGATACCGGCCAGGCCCGCGGTGACCGGTTGCGTCTTGCCCGCAGCGACACGGTAGAACCGGACCCGCTCCCCGATGCGCCGCGCAAGCTGCTTGTCCATACCCGTCGCTCCCGTTCATCGAGGTCGGATCGGCCCGATGCTACGAGCCGGACCAACGCCACCACCGGGTGACAAACTGATGGTCGTGATCACGCCTCGGTTGCTCGTGTTGTGGGACATCGACCACACGCTGCTCGCCTCGCACGGCTTGGGGCGTGAGATGTACGTCCGGGCTGTGCCCGCCGCGTTCGATCGGCCGTTCGTGGATCTGGCCGACGTGAGCGGCCGGACGGAACTGGACATCATCGCGGACACCCTCGTCCTGCACGGCGTCGAGCCGACGCGGGCCAACGCGACCCGACTGGCCGAGGCGCTGACTGCTTGCTACGAAGCCGCTCGCACCGAGCTGGCCGAGCGGGGGCGGGTGCTTCCCGGCGCGCGGGAAGCACTTGTGGCGCTGGCTGATGACCCGACCGTTTACCAGGCTGTGCTGACCGGCAACCTGCGGTCGGTGGCACGCGTGAAGTTGGAGGCTTTCGGGCTCGACCGGTACGTGGACCTCAACTCGAGTGCCTACGGCGACGACCACAACGTACGGGCCGGGCTGGTGCGCATCGCCCAGCGGCGGGCCGCCGAGCGGACCGGTGGCAGCTTCGACGGCGCCGACACCGTGCTCATCGGGGACACGCCCAGGGATGTGGAGGCCGCGCGCACGGCCGGAGTGCGAGTGATCGCGGTGGCGAGCGGGGGAAGCGGTGTCGACGAGCTGAAGCGGGTCGGCGCTGAAGCCGTGCTCCCCGATCTGACGGACGTTGCGGCGTTGAAGAAGGCGGTCACTCGGAAGGACACCAAGGACGGCTGAGTGCCATCGCGGATGCGTGCCCACGATGGTCGGTTTCGGGCCCGCTGCGCGCTCCGGGGAAGAACGGGGTGCGCCGTCCTCGATCACACCCCTTCAGCGGCCTGCCGGTCGGCGGCTTCGTTGGCGTGCTTGATCTCGGCCATGTGCTCCTCCGCCCAGGTCCGCAGTCCCGCGAGCGCGGTTTCCAGGGACAGCCCGAGGCCGGTGAGCCGGTAGAAGACCTGCGGCGGCACGGTCGGTTCGACCCGGCGGGCCACCAGCCCGTCGCGGGTCAGGGCGCGCAGCGTCACGGCCAGCATCTTCTGCGAGACGCCGGGCATCCGACGCTTGAGCTCGGCGAAGCGCACCTCCTCCGGCGCGGCGTCGGCGAGCGCCTTGACGGCCATGGACGTCCACTTCGTACCGATGCGGTCCAGCAACTGCCTCGTCGGGCAAAGGGGGTCGAACAGGTCGCCGCGCGCCCCGCGACCGGCGACCCCGGCTCCCGGGGTGGTCACCTGCGGCTCACCACCTTCCCTGAAAGTGCCTTCTACCGAGCGGCACAGCGGTTACCTATCGTTTTGTGGTAACCAATGGTAACCACGTGGAGGAGCCGTCGTGCCCGTCACCACCGCACACCACCTGCGCCGCGTCGAGGTCAACGGCGTCGAGCTCAACGTCGCGATCGCCGGGGGTGGGCCCGCGGTCCTGCTGCTGCACGGCTTCCCGCACACCTGGCGGCTCTGGAGCGGCACCATGGACCGGCTGGCCGGGCGCTACCGGGTCATCGCCCCGGACCTGCGCGGCTTCGGCGCCAGCGCGCGGGCCGTCGAGGGCTACGACGCGGGCACCCTCGCCGCCGACGCCGAAGCGCTGCTCGACGCGCTCGGCGAGTCCTCGGCGGCGGTGGTCGGCATCGACGCGGGCGTCGCCCCGGCCGTCCTGCTCGCGCTGCGCAGGCCGAACCTCGTCCGTCGCCTGGTCGTGATGGAGGGCGTGGTCGGCGACCTGCCCGGAGCGGAGAACATCGTCGGGCGCGGCCTCCCGTGGTGGTTCGGCTTCCACGCCGTCCCCGGCCTTGCCGAGACCGTCCTGGCGGGCAACGAGGCCCCGTACATCAACTGGTTCCTCGACGCGGGGACGCTCGGGCGAGGGGTGCCCGACGACATCCGCGCGGCCTTCGTCCAGGCGTACACCGGGAGCGAGGCCCTGCGCTGCGCGTTCTCCTACTACCGGGCCCTGCCCACCAGCGCGCGGCAGATCCGGGAAGCGGTCGCGATGGCCCGGTTGACCACGCCCACCATGGCCGTCGGCTCCCACCCCGTAGGCACCGCGCTCGAACGCCAACTCCGTCCCATCGCCGACGACCTGGTCGGGCACCACCTCCAGGACTGCGGCCACATCATCCCGCTCGACCGCCCCGACGCGCTGCTCGCGCTACTCGACCCCTTCCTGGCCGCAGATCTGCCGGGGTGAGCGCGGATCAGGGGGTCACCAGCACCTTGCCCAGGTGCCGCGTCACGGCCAGTTCGCGCAGCACGTCCGGCAGGTCGGCGAGGTCGACTGCCCGCGTCACCAGGCGTTCCACGCCCAGCCCGTCGTCCACCAGGGCTTCCAGCGCCAGCGCGAAATCGGCCGTGCTGGTGCCGTAGCTGCCGCCCACGACCACCGGCTTGCCCCGCCACCGCGCGGGAACCGCCCGCTCGCCGCGCCGCACGCCGTCCAGGTCGCAGTCCAGCCCCGGCAACCGGTCCCCGGCGCGGGTGCCGCCGTAGAGCAGCACCAGCCCGCCGGGGCGGAGCAGGCGCAGCGCCTCCTCCAGCAGGTCCGGGAAGACGAAACTGGCCGCCACGACGACGACGTCCTGGCTGTCCGGGGCCACCGTGCGCGACACCTCCTCCGGCAGGACCCCGTTGTCGCGCAGGAAGTCCAGCCGGTCAGGGGTGCGGTTGCGCAGCGACGCCACCGCCCCCGCCCGGCGGGCCAGCGCCGCGATCAGCACCCCGGCCACGCCCGCCCCCAGCACGCACACCGCCGCGCCGCGCAGGTCCGCGCCGCGATGGCGGACAGCCGAGGTCAGGCAGTGCGCCGCGCACGCCGCGGGCTCGGCGAACACCAGGCGCCGCGCGGCCACCCCCGGTGGGGCGACCGGCAGCGCCCGCGCCACGGCGTCCTCCTCGCCGCACACCCACAGCTGTTCGGCGAAGCCGGTGCCGCGCCGCACGGGCGGGTTGGGGTCGAGGCACACCCGCGTGCCCGGCGGCAGCCGCGCCGTGGTGCTGTCCACGACCTCGCCCACCAGCTCGTGCCCGAACTGTCCCGGTCCACCGCGCGTGCCCGTGACCTCCTTGAGGTCGGAGCGGCACACGCCCATCAGCTCGGTGCGCACGAGCACCCCGTGCGCGCCCTCCGGTCGCACGGGTGGACCGGCGGAGAGCACCGGCCCCGCCGTCGACAGGTGCACCGCGCGCACCTACAGCATCTCCAACGCCTCGCCGAACCGGTCGGCGATCAGGTGGGCGTCCTCGACGGTCAGCACCAGGGGCGGGCGCAGCTCGATCACGTTGCCCTCGCCGTGCTCGGAAACCCTGGTGATCACACCGCGCTGGGCCAGCGCCCGGTTCAGCGCGGCGGCCAGCCGCGGCGAGCGCGACCCGTCCGGCTCGGCCAGCTCCACGCCCAGCATCAGGCCGACGCCGCGCACGTCGTCCACGCAGGGGTGATCGGCCCGCAGCGCGGTCAGCCGCTCCAGCAGCACCGCGCCGGTCGCGCGCACGTTGGCCAGGAACTCCGGCTGCCGCACGATCTCCAGCGTCACGGTCGCGGCGGCGGCCGAGAGGGTGTGGCTGCCGTAGGTGAAGCCGTGCATGGACCTGGGCATCCCGGTCAGGCGCTCCTCGGTGAGGATCGCGGCCAGCGGCAGCCCGCTGCCGGTCAGGCCCTTGGAGGTGGTGATGATGTGCGGGCTGACGCCGAAGTGGTCGGCCGCGAACAGGTGTCCCGTGCGGCCCATGCCGGTCTGGTTCTCGTCGAAGATCAGCACGATCTCCCGCGCCTCGCAGAACTCCTTGAGCCGCTGGAGGTAACCCGGCGGCGGCACCACGTTGCCGCCGACACCGCTGATCGGTTCGACGACCATCGCCGCCACGCTGCCGGAGGAGGCGTAGGTGATGAAGTCCTCGATGCGGTCGACGCACCACAGCCCGCACGAATCCGGTGTCTGCCGGTAGAAGCAGCGGTGGCAGTAGGCGTCGGGCACCCGCACCGCACCGGGCAGGTGGTAGGGGAACGGGGCGCGCATCCGCGAGGTGCCGTTGTAGCTGGCGGTGGCGATGCTCTGCCCGAGGTGGCCGCGGAAGGGCACGATCACGTCGCGCTTGCCGGTGTGCCACTGGGCGATCTTGATCGCGCCCTCGTTGGCGGTGGAGCCGCCGGAGCTGCGCAGGTTGACCCGCGTGAGGTTGGCCGGGCTGAGCTCCACCAGCTGCCGCATCACCTCGTTGGTCGGGCCAGTCTGGAACGAGGAGCTGGCGAACACCAGTTCCTCCGCCTGCTCCTTGACCGCCGCGACCACGGCCGGGTGGTTGTGCCCCAGCACCAGGTTGAACGTGCCGGACACGCAGTCGAGGTGCTCGCGGCCGGTGGAGTCCCAGACGCGCACGCCCTCGCCGCGCACCAGCAGCGCGTCGCCCAGCTCGTAGTAGGCGTGCTCGCGGGGGTCGACGCCGGTGAGCGGGTTCATCAGCGCAGCCCCAGGCTTTCCAGCTGGGTGTCCACCCACCGCTCCAGCGTCCACGGCCGGGCGGTGTCGCGGCGCACCTCGGCGGCCCGCGCGCGTTCCTCCGGAGAGGACAGCAGGCCGGCGGCGATGGCCTCGGCCTGCTCCACGACGTCCTGCGGGTTGACCGTGCGGCACACCGGGGCCAAGATCTCCGCCGCGCCGGTCATCTCCGACAGCACCACGTCCGCGTCGCGCCGGTTGACCAGCGGCGCCTCGAACACGCTGAGGTTCTGGCCGTCCACAGTGGAGTTGAACACCAGCAGGTCGGCTCGCTCGAAGCAGCCGAAGGTGTGGTCCACGTCGTTGTCGCAGTGCGTGCGCACGGTGTCCTCGCCGAGCTCGGCGTTGGCCGCGGCGACCTCCTCCTCGACCCGCCGCACGTAGTCGGCGTTGGCCGGGACGTAGAGCCGGTTGGGGTTCATCCGCACCAGCATCCGCGTGCCGCGCAGCTCCGGGTTGTCCCGCACCGCCTGGACGAACGCCCGCACCGCGCGCCAACCGTTCTTGATGGGGTCGGTCCGTCCGGAGTGGACGACCAGCCGGTGCTCACCCGCCCACTCGGCGATGCCCTCCGGCAGCTTGGACCGGCGGCGGGCCAGCGTCTCGGGGCTGTAGCCCAGCGGCTGGGTGCGCACCCGCGTGGTGCGCCCGCGCCAGCGGACCTCGGCGGCGGCGTGGTCGACCTCGGCGTCGGGCAGCAGGTCGGCGACGCAGGACAGGAAGTTCCCGGTCCACCGGCTGGTGAAGAAGCCGATCACGTCGGCGGCCAGCATCCCCTCCAGCACCTCGACCCGGATCGGCCTGGGCAGGATGCGCCAGTAGTCCGCCGACGGCCACGGGATGTGCACGAACAGCAGGATCGGCGCGTCCGGCCGGTGCGCCCTGATCCGCGCGGGCACGCACACCAGCTGGTAGTCGTGCACCAGGTAGACCGGGTCGGGGTCGTCGGCGGAGCGGGTGATCATCTCGTCGGCGAAGTCGCCGGTGAACTCGGCGAACCGCTCCCACGCCCGCCGGGTCTCCGCGCCGAAGGTGGGCGTGGTCCAGCGGTCCCAGCCGTAGTTGTTGCCCGCCCACATCAGCTCGGCGGTGAAGAAGTCCTGCACCACCCGGAACATCTCGCGGTCGTGGCGCAGCTGGTGGACCCGGATGGTGCGGCCCGAGGGCAGCTCCACGACCGAACCGTCGGGGTGCTGCTCGGCGGCCTTGTGGTCGTCCTCGGTGTCGGCGCTGACGATCCACGACACGTCCAGGTAGCCCGCCTGCTCGGCGACCACGTTGCCGGTGCCGCCGGGAGCCAGCCACGCCCGCAGCTCGCCGGTGTCCTCGTCCGGCGCGTAGGTGACGACGGCCCGCTTGCTCGCCAGGAACAGGTGCTTGTCGGTCAACGGTCCTCCACTGCTCGGTGCGTCTTGCCCAGTGCTTCGGACAACCTCCGCGCGCTCTCGTCCACCCCCTCCGGCTCCAGGCCCGCCAGCTCGGGCAGCGAGTCCGCCCGCTCGCTGTGCAGGCAGGCGTTCTCCGGGCGGCAGGCGTACGGCCCGTCGGCGCGCTTGGCGGGCCGCACCAGGTCCGCGTCGGCTCCCAGCGCGGCGGCGATGCGCAGCGCCCACTCGTAGCGCGACAGCCGGTCCGGGCCGCCCAGGTGCAGCACCCCGGTGCGCCCGGCGGCCAGCAGCGCCGCGGTCCAGGCGGCCACGTCGTCGACGTGCACCGGGGTGTTCCAGTGGTCGTCGGGTACCCGCAGGACCTGGCCCGCACGCAGGGTCCGGGCGCAGGTGGTGGCGAAGTTGGGGCGCAGCCCGTCGGGGTCCCAGCCGTGCACCAGGCTCACCCGCAGCGCCAGCGCCGCACCGGTGTCGAGCAGGGTGCGCTCGGCGGCGAGCTTGGCCGCGCCGTAGGCGTTGGCGGGGCTGGTCGGGGCGGACTCGCCGCTGCTGGGCCTGCTGCCGTCGAAGACGTTGTCGGTGGAGATCAGCAGCACCGGGCGGCCGTCCGCGGCGTCGGCCAGGTGCCGGGCGCCGCCGGTGTGCGCGGCCCGCGCGGCCTCGGGGTTGGCCTCGCACCAGGTGATGTCGGACGGGCCGTGCACCGCCACCAGCGCGTCGGGGGAGTGCTCGCGCACCGCCGCCCGGCAGGCTTCGGGGTCCCGAACGTCCAGCGGGTGCCACGGCAGGCCCGCGGCGGAGGCGGCGGTGGGGCGCCGTCGGGAGCAGACCACCGCGTGGTCGCCGCGTTCGCGCAGGTGCGCGGCGATCGTGCCGCCGAGGTAGCCGCTGCCGACCACGAGCGCCCTCATGACGCCGTTCCCGGTGCGCGCACCACGATCGACGCGGCGGCCACGAGCAGGCCCCCGCACGCCACGGCGGTCAGCGCCGGGGTGAGCCCCCAGGCGCCCGCCATCACGCCCACCACCGGCGGGCTGACCAGGAAGCCGAGGTAGGACAGCGTGGTGACGGCGGCGATGGCGCCGGGGCGGCGCGCGTCGTCGACGGCCGCGCCCGCCAGGCCCAGCAGCGTCGGCAGCGCCGGGGCCAGTCCCACGCCCGCGATCGCGAACCCGGCCAGCGCGAGCGCCGGGGGCAGCCCGGCCCGCGCGGCCAGCGCGGCCGTGCCGATGCCGACCGCGCCCAGCGCACCCCCGGTCAGCACCAGCGCGCGACCGGAGACCCGGTCGCCGCGCCACTGCGCCAGCAGCCGCCCGGCGAACAGGCCCGCCATGTAGCAGGCGGGTGCGGCGCTGCCCAGCAGCGGGCCCGCACCCATGCCCTGCTCCAGGTGCAGCGCCCCCCACTGCTCCACGGCGTTCTCCACGAACAGCACCACCGCGGCCAGCACCCCGAACGCGATCAGCAGGGGCGCCACCGAGCGGCGCGGGCCGGGTTCGGCCGGGGCCGCCCGCCACCCGTCGCGGTCCACCGCCAGCAGCGCGCTGAGCAGCACCAGTCCGGCGATCACCAGCAGCACCGGCAGCGGTGCGACCCCGTTCTGCCTGGCCAGGCCCACGGCGGGCGCGGCGAGCACCATGGCCAGCGGGGTGGCGGCGTGGACCTTGTTGAACAGCCGCACGCCGTCGCGCGCCTCGTGCGCGGCGGTGGTGGTGTTGAGGGCGACCTCGATCGCCCCGGAGGTGGCGCCCACCAGCAGCAGCGAGGCGGCCAGCGCCAGCGGTGAGGTCGCCAGGCCGGGCAGCGCGCAGGCCACCGCGAACGCCACCAGCACCACGGGCAGCGTCCAGGCGCGCAGCGCCCTGGCCAGCGGTGCGGTGGCCACCATCGCGGGCAGGGCGCCCACCGGGATGCCGAACAGGGCGAGCCCGAACTGGGCCTCGGTCGCGCCCACCTGCTCGATCAGACCGGGCAGGAGTGCGGCCCAGCCACCCCAGAACAGGCCCCAGCTCGCCGCGGCGGCGATCAGGCCCGTGGAAGCGGAGCGTGTGGCTGCTCTGACCGGCACGGATACCTCCTGTCACCTAAAGTGCATAGGTGTCTACTCTAAGTTATTCTGGTACGGGTGGAAACACAACACGTGCCCTTTTCGGGTGATCCCCGAGAGGAGAACGATGGACCGTCACGGCTACCAGATCCGCGACCACATCCCTCTGCCGACCAGTCTGGGCCCGGTGCGCGTCGACGTCACCAGGGACGACTCCTACGACATCCGCGTGGTGCCCGATGTCGACAGCGCCGTGGCGGCGCTGCTGGACGAACTCGACGGCCACCGCGCCGCGGTGGTCACCGACCACGTGGTGGCCGACCTGCACGCGGAGCGCTTCACCACCGCCTTGGCCGAGCGCGGCCTGCTGCTGGGCACGACCACCGTGCAGGCGGGTGAGAAGAGCAAGTCGCTGACCACCGCCTTCGAGCTGATCGACTGGCTGGCCGAGCTCGACTTCGCCCGCCGCGACGTGGTGGTGGCGCTGGGCGGCGGCGTGGTGGTCGACACCGTCGGCTTCGTCGCCAGCGCCTACATGCGCGGCGTGCCGTACGTGAACGTGCCGACCACGCTGCTGGCCCAGGTCGACGCGGGCATCGGCGGCAAGGTGGCGGTGGACCACAGCGAGGCCAAGAACCTCGTCGGCGCCTTCTACCAGCCCAGGGCGGTGATCTCCTGCTTGGCGCACCTGCGCACGCTGGACGAGCGCCAGGTCCGCTCCGGGCTGGCCGAGGTGGTCAAGAAGGCGGTGATCGCCTCCCCGCCGCTGTTCGACTTCATCGAGCGCTGCGCGGACGAGCTGCTCGCCTGCGCCTCCCCGGCCATCGACGTGCTGGTGCACGCGGCGGGCGCGATCAAGACCCAGCTGGTCGGCCGCGACCCCTACGAGGTGGACCTGCGCAGGCCGCTGAACTTCGGGCACACCACCGGTCACGCCGTCGAGACCGTCACCGGCTACGGCCCCGTGCTGCACGGCGAGGCCGTCGCGTTCGGCATGGCGGTGGCGGTGGACGTGGCTCGCGGACGCGGGCTGATCGTGCCCGAGGTGGCCGACCGGGTCATCGGGCTGATCCGGCGGCTGCGCCTGCCCGTGGCGCTGCACGAGCTGGCCCAGCAGCCCGCCGTGGACGACGTGCTGGCGGCGATGGGCAAGATCCGGCAGATCCGCGACGGCAGCCTGCGCTTCGTGCTGCCGGTCGAGCTGGGCACCACGATCATCGCCGAGGACGTCACCGAGGACGAGGTGCGCCGGGCGCTGGTGCGCGACCGGGCGGCCACGCCGTGAGCACGCTGTGGGCGGTGGACGCCGGGGGCAGCACCACCACCGCCACCGGACCGGGCGGCAGGTCGCGCCGCGGGTCGGTCAACCCGGCCTCGGTGGGCGCCCAGCGGGCGGAGGGCGCGCTGCGGTCGCTGTTCGCCGATCTGGCCGCGCGGCTGCCCGGCGGGGCCGGGTTGGGCTGGATCGCCACGGCCACGCTCGACCCGGTGGACCCCGAGCGCGAGCTGGACCGGTTGCGCGCGCTGGCCGCGGACGCGGGGCTGCGCGGCCGGGCGGTGGTGTCCAACGACGCGCTGCCCTGGCTGGTGGCGCCGCCGCTGGCGGGCCGAGGCGCGGTGGTCGTGTGCGGGACCGGGTCGGGCTTCCTGGCCCGCAACGGGGCGGACGCGCCCACGCGGGTGGGCGGCTGCGAGTACCTGGGCAGCGACGAGGGCAGCGCGTTCGACATCGGCCTCGCGGGGCTGCGCGCGGCGGTGCGCGCGCGGGACGGCCGGGGACCGGGGACCGCGCTGGCGGAGGCGTTCCGGCCGACACCCGCGCTGCTGGCCCGCGACCTCGCGGCACGGGCGTTCCCCAAGGCCGATGTCGCGGCGCTGGCCCCGGTGGTGTGCCGGGCGTGGCTGGAGGGCGACGAGGTGGCCGCGTCGATCGTGGCGCGCGCGGTGGACGAGCTGGTCGTCGGCGTCGCCGCGGCGGCGCGGTCGGCGGGGCTGGAGGACGAGTACCTGGTCGCGGCGGGCGGCGGGGTGCTGCGGGGCAACCCCGAGCTGCTCACCGAGCTGGACTGGGCGCTGCGCGCCGCGCTGCCGGTGAGCGGGCTGGTGCCGGTGCCGGACCCGGACGAAGCGGTGCTGGCGGCGCTGACCGCCTGCGTCCGCGACGGCGACATCGTCCTGCCGCCCGGTCTCGACGGCGCCTGCGCCTGGCTGCTGGACCTCACCCCGGACCGGGCCGCTCCCGGCCCGACCGCTCCCGAACGGGCGGTCCCCGCGCCGGAGCCGCCCGCGACCGGGAACGGCGACGCGCGGGCGGCGGTGCTGCCGGAGCCGAGGGCCGCCGGACCGGCGAGCACCGCTCCGGTGGCGGTGGGGCTGTGCCTGGCCGCGTGGGGCGGCGCGGGCCTGGACGCCGCGGTCGCCGCCGCCGTCGAGGCCCGTGTGGACGCCGTGGACCTGCCCACCGACAGCACCTCCGGGCTGGTCGACGCCGACCGCTGGGCGCGGGACGCGGACTACCGGGCGCAGCTGCGGGCCGCGCTGCGCCCGGTCGCCGTCACCTGCGTCAGCAACAGCCGCGACACCCAGCTCCTGCTCGGCCCGCACGGTCCGCACACCGATCCCGTGCTGCGCGGCAGTCCGGACCAGAAGCGGGCGCACGCGCTGCGGCACGCCCTGAACGCCGTGCGGATCGCCGCCGACCTCGGCGCCGCGCAGGTCCGGCTGATGCTCGGCGTGCCAGACCTGGCGCGCTGGCTGTCCTGGTGGCACAGCGAGGTCGGCTGGGACGACAACGTCGCCGCCTGGCGCGAGGCGGCCGAGCCGGTGCTCGACCTGGCCGCCGAGCACGGCGTGGAGCTGCTCGTGGAGCCGCACCCCAAGCAGGTCGCCCACGACCCGCCGAGCACGCGCGCCCTGCTCGACGCGGTCGCGGACCACCGCGCGTCGGTGCGGGTGTGCCTGGACGTCGCCAACATCGCCGCCACCGGGCACGACCCGCTGGGGTGCGTGCGCGGCTGGGGCCTCGACCTGGGCGCCGCGCACGCCAAGGACCTCCAGCGCTGGACCGGCCCCGGCCTGCCGACCGGGGCGGGCTGGTCCCGCTACGGACCGGGGCCCGCGATCCGGTTCCGCGCGCTGGGCAGCGGCGACCTGCCGTGGCCCGCGCTGGTGGCCGCGCTGCTGGACGAGGGCTTCACCGGCGTGCTCTACGTCGAGCACGAGGACGCCCTGCTGCCCCGGCGGCAGAGCGTGGCCAACTCGGTGCGGCTGCTGCGCGCGCTGCTGCCCGACAGCCAACCGCAGGGGAGGACGTGGTGACGCCGTGGACGACGTGAGGGCCGCCCTGCTCGCCGGGGGCCTCGGCGAGCGCATGGGCAGGCTGACCGACGACACCTGCAAACCGCTGGTGCCCTACGCGGCCTCGTGCCGCCTGGTGGACTTCAGCGTCGACAACGCGGCTCGCTCGGGCATCCCCGAGGTGGTGCTGATGTCCCTGCACCGCGAGCGCGACCTGATCGACCACCTCGCGCGGCACTGGGACGGGCCGCGCGTCAAAGTCCACTTCGGACCGCACGACGAGCTGATCCGCTCCGGCGACCCCGGCCCGCTGCCCGAGCGGCCACCCGAGCGCGGCACGGCGGACGCGCTGCTGGCCAACGCCGAGTACGTGTTCGCGCCCGGCGCGAGGGACGTGCTGGTGCAGCACGCCGATCACGTCTACTCCTTCGACTACGGGCCGATGGTCGCCGCGCACCGGGCCAGCGGCGCGGACGTCACGATCGGCGTGCAGCGCATCGAGCGGCGGTACGTGCGGCTGTTCGGCATGGTCGAGGTCGACGACGACCTGGTGGTGCGGCGGTTGGTGGAGAAGCCCGCCGAACCGACGTCGGACCTGGTGTTCACCGCTTTCTGCTTGTTCCGGGCGCAGGTGCTGCGGCGGGTGCTGGACGAGTTGGCCGCGCTGGGCGAGGACGGCTGGCAGCACGACATCAGCCGGGACGTGCTGCCGTTCATGATCTCCTCCGGGCGGCGGGTGCTGGCCTACCCGATCAGCGGCTACTGGGCCGACATCGGGACCGTGGAGCGGTACCACGCCGAGCAGCTGAAGCTGTTGCGGCGACCGCACCCGCTGCCGCTGAACGCCTTGCCCACGACGTTGGCGGGGCGGTCGCCGCGGTACGACGCGGACAGCGACAGCCTGGTGGTGGGCGAGCTGCCGCGCGGGGCGCGGGTGCGCTCCAGCGTGGTGTTCCCCGGCGCGGTGGTGGAACCGGGAGCGGTGGTGGAGCGGTCGGTGGTGCTGCCGGGCGCGGTGGTCGTGGCCGGCGTGGTGGCGCGGGAGACCGTGGTGGGGGCCGGGGAGCGGCTGGCCGTCGCGCGCACCGGCTTGGCCGAGCTGGAGCCGAGCCGGTGAGGGGCCCTACCGGACGGTGTCGAACCGCTGGTGACCCAGCACGCCGAGCAGTTGCAGCTTCTCGGCCGCCTCCGTGCGGGGCGCGGCCGTGAGCACGAGCAGCATCTGCGCCTGGTCCTCGGTGAACAGCACCTGGCAGTCCACCTCGATCTCCCCCAGCTGGGGGTGCACGAGGACCTTGTGGTCCTCGAAGCGCTTGGCGACCTCGTGGCGTTCCCACAGCCGCGCGAACTCCGGGCTGGCCCCGCGCAGCAGCCGCACCAGCTCGCCCGCGCGGGACCGAGGGCCCATCGAACCGTGGGCGGCGCGGAGGTTGGCCACCATGGCGCGGCTCTGCCGGTCGCGGTCGCCCTCGGGGTAGATCAGGCGCTCGGCCGGGTCGGTGAACCAGCGGTAGATGTCGCTGCGCGCCCAGCCGGTGAGGTGGGACCGGTCGCCGTAGAGGGCTTCCGCCATGCGGTTCTGCACCAGCACCTCGCCCAGGTTGGACAGGATCAGCGCGGGTGTGTCCGACAGCCGGTCGAGCACGCGGTGCAGCGCGGGCGCCACGTGCGTCGCCGCGACCACGGCGGCGGGAGCGTTGCGGCCCGCGACCCGGAACAGGTAGTCGCGCTCGGCGTCGGTCAGGCGCAGGGCGCGGGCCAGCGCGGCCAGCATCTGCTCGCTGGGCTGCGGGCCGCGCTGCTGCTCCAGCCGCGTGTAGTAGTCGGTCGACATCGCCGCCAGCGCCGCGACCTCCTCCCGGCGCAGGCCGCTCGCGCGTCGGCGCGCCCCGGCGGGCAGCCCCACGTCCTCTGGGCGCAACTGCTCCCGGCGGCTGCGCAGGAACGCCGCCAGCTCCACGCGATCCACGCCCCCAGTATCCCGGTCCGAGCCGTGCGAACCAGGGATCGCCGATCCCCCGATGAGCGCTCTCTCCCGCCGGTCCCGCCGCGAGCCCACGCTGTGAGCATGGACATCAGCGGAAACACCATCTTCATCCCCGGCGCCACCAGCGGCATCGGCCTCGCGCTCGCCCAGCGGCTGCGGGCCAGGGGCAACACCGTCATCATCGGCGGCCGCCGCACCGAACTGCTCCGGCGGCTCGCCGCCGAGCACGGGTTCGACACCGTGTCCATCGACACCGCCGACGCGGAGAGCATCCGCGCCGCGGCCGCCGAGGTGCTGCGGGCGCACCCCGACCTCAACGTGGTCATCGCGATGGCGGGCATCATGCGCGTCGAGGACTGGCACCACGCCGACGGCTTCCTGGCATCCGCCGAGGAGGTCGTGACCACGAACCTGCTCGGCCCCATCCGGTTGGTGGCCGCGTTCGTCGAGCACCTGCGGACGCGCCCGCGGGCCACCATCGTGACCGTGTCCTCGGGCCTGGCGTTCGCGCCGTTGAAGGCCACGCCGAGCTACAACGCGAGCAAGGCGGCCATCCACATGCTCAGCGAGTCGCTGCGGCTGCAGCTGGCGGACACGTCGGTGCAGGTCATCGAGCTGGAGCCGCCCTCGGTGCGCACCGCGCTGCTGCCCGGCCAGCAGGACAGCGAGTTCGCCATGCCGCTCGACGAGTTCGCCGACGAGGTGATCTCGCTCTTCGAAGCGCAGCCGGACGCCAAGGAGATCCAGGTGGAGAACGTGAAGTTCCTGCGCTACGGCGAGGCCCGCGGCGACTACGACCAGGTCGTGGCCACGCTCAACGCGGCCGACCCGCACGGGCGGTAGCGCAGGCCGTGCGGCGAAGTGCGTTCAGCGCGCTGCGGAATTCCGCACCGCGTAGCCGGTCACGGTCGCGGCGCCGACCATCACGGCGATGAGCGTGAAGGCCAGCGGAAGACCGAAGCCGTTCGCCAGGAAACCGATTGTCGGAGGTGCCAGCAGGATGCCCCCGTAGCCGAGGGTGGAGGCGAAGGCGACCCCGTTGGGCCCGCCAAGAGCGCCCGCCCGCGCGATGGCCACCGGGAAGATGTTGGCCAGGCCGAGGCCGGTCGCGGCGAGCGCCACCAACACCACCCCCAGGTCCGGCGCCAGCGCGGCCACCAGGGCGCCCGCCGACGCCACGGCGCCGCCGACGACCACCACCCTGGTCTGGCCGAGGCGTTCCAGCAGCGCCACGCCGGAGAGCCTGCCGATGGTCATCGTGCCCTGCACGATCGCGTAGCCCGCCGCCGCGACGCCTTGGCCGCCACCCAGGTCGTCGGTGATGTGCAGCGGCACCCAGTTGTCCAGCGCGCCCTGGCTGTACGCGGCGCACAGGGCGATCAGCGCGAACAGCGGCAGGGCCGTGCCCGCGCGCGGCAGCAGGCGGCGGGGCCGGTCGACCGGGGCCTGCTCGTGGTGCGCGGCGGGCAGCGGTCGGGTCAGCAGGAACCACCCGCCCACCGCGGTGGCGGCCAGCACCACCGGCACCATCAGCAGCATGTGCCCGGTGGGGGACAGGTGCCCGGCCAGCACGCCGCCCAGCCCAGCGCCCGCCAGGCTGCCGAGGCTGTTCGCGGCGTGCAGGCTGGGCATGACCGGCCTGCGCAGCGCGGCCACCAGGTCGACCGCCACGCTGTTGATGGCCACGTCGATCGCGCCGTAGGCGACGCCGAACAGCAGCAGCGCCAGACCGAGGGCGAGGGCGGAGCGGGTGAGCGTGGGCGGCACGGCGCTGAGCGCGAGCAGGGCGCTCGCCACGACCGCGACCCGCCTGCTGCCGAAGCGCTCGCAGAGCCTGCCGGTGACGGCCATGGTGGCCACCGCGGAGCCGGTCATCGCGAACAGCGCCAGGCCCAGCGTGCCCGGCGTCGCGGCGACCTGGTCCTTGATCGCGGGGATGCGGACCGCCCAGCCCGCGAAGACGAAGCCCCCGAGGGCGAAGAAGACGGTGGTGGCGACGCGCAGCCGCACCAGGGCCGGGGAAGCCTCCGTTTTCGTGGTCGTGGATAATTTGTCCATCGGCGTCACAAACCGAGTGTAGGGCGATGACCGGTAGCGGGCAGAAGGGGAAGCGCGGCCACGCGGTGCTCGGCCGCGCGCTGGCGCTGGTGCACACCGGGCAGGTGCGCACCAGGTCCGCGCTGACCGCGGAACTCGGCGTCACCCGCACCACGGCGGGTGCGGTGGTGGCGGAGCTGGAGGCGCTGGGGCTGATCGAGGTCGACGCGCGACCAGGGGCCTCGGAGGGGGCGGGCAGACCCTCGCACCGGATCGCGGTGCACCCCGGTGGGCCGGTGGTGCTGGCCGCGCAGGTGCACGTGGACGGGTACCAGGTGGCGCTGGTGGGCCTGGGCGGGCGCGTGGTGGCCCGGACGGCGGACCGGGTGGTCGTACCCGCCGAACCGGACCGGGTCATCCGGGCGGCCGTGGAGGCGGGACTGGCGCTGCTGCGCGACAGCGGGCGCCGCTGCGCGGGCGCGGGCCTGGCCGTCCCGTCGGCGGTCGCGGAGCCCGACGGGACCGCGCTCAACCCACTGCACGTGGCGTGGCCGACCGGCGCTCCGGTGCGCGAGACCATGGCCGCGGAGATCGCCCGCGCGGGCCTGCCGGGAGCGGCCGCGGTGGCCAACGACATCAACCTCACCGCGCTGGCCGAGCACCGTCACGGCGCCGGCCGCGGTGCCCGGCACCTGCTGGTCGTGGCCACCGGCCACCGCGGCGTCGGCGGCGCGCTGGTGGTCGACGGCAGGCTCTACCGGGGTGGGGCGGGGCTGGCGATGGAGGTCGGCCACCTGACGGTCAACCCGCGCGGGCGGCCCTGCCACTGCGGCGGCCGGGGCTGCCTGGACGTGGAGACCGACCCGTTGGCGCTGCTGGCGGCGGCGGGCCGGGAGCCCGACCCCGACCGGTCGCCGCTGGAGCAGGCGCTGGCGCTGCTGGACCGGGAGAACGCCGACTTGGCGGTGCGGGCCGCCACGAGCGCGGTGGTGGACCGGCTGGGCATCGGCCTGGCGGGGCTGGTCAACGTGCTCAACCCGGACCGCGTCCTGCTCGGCGGGCTGCACGGCGGGTTGCTGCGGGCCGCGCCGAGGCGGCTGCCCGCGGTGGTGGCCGACTGGAGCCTGTGGGGCCGCAGCGGCAGCGTTCCGCTGGTGGCCGCCGAGTTGGAGGACGGCAGCCTGGTCGGCGCGGCCGAACTGGCCTGGCAGCCGGTCCTGGACGACCCGCTGGGGACGCTGGGCCGGTAGCGGGCGACCGCGCGGCCGGTGGTGGACTTCGGGAAGTCGCACGCGCCGCGCGAGCGCGGAGGACAGGGCCGAGGTCAGCCCGGAGTTCCGCCCTCCCGGTCCAGCCACTCCGACAGCAGGGCGCGCTCGGCCGCGGTGAGCATCGGCAGCTCCGCCGCCGCGGCGCGCAACGCGGCGGGTGCGGCCGGGCCGCCAGGGGGCAGCGGGGGCGGGTCGGTGAGGATCGAGCGCGTCACCGCCTCGTACATCGCGTCGGCGAGGCCGGGATCGCGCTCCTGCGGCGGCAGGGCGAGCAGGGTGAGCACGGTGCCGGTGCCCGCGGCGTGGAGCAGTTCGACGGCGCGCTGTTCGGCGACCCGGAGCCGCCCGGCCGCCGCGACGCGGCGCACCCGTGCGCGCAGCACCTCCAGCCCGGCCGTCGCAGCCGGTGAGCGGCCTGTGCGAGCGGGGTCGGTGAGCAGGCCGAACAACGCCGCGTTGGCCAGGCCGAAGTCGATGTGGACCCGCCACCCGGCGCGCAGGTCCGCCACCGGGTCGCCGTCCTCGGCGACCGCCTTCTTGGCGACGTAGGTGGCGAAGACGTGCTCGGCGACGGCGTCCAGCAGCGCGTCCTTGTCCTCGAAGAACCGGTAGATGGTCGGCGCCTGCATCCCGGCCGCCTGCGCGACCGCGCGCGTGGTGACCGCCTGCGCGCCCCGCTCGCGCAGCAGCCGCGCGGCGACCTCCACGATGCTCGTCCGCGTCCGGTGCCTCTCGGGCTTCGCCTCCACCACGCGGCTCAGGATAAGGGCGGTGTTGCTATCACCGTTGCCAACGTTGGTGGTATCGCCGTTGATCGCCGGGTGGCGGTGGCGCTCAGCGCGGCGACCGGGGCGGGTGCAGCGAGGCGCAGGTGATCACCAGCGCGGCGAGGACGAGGACCGTGGTGACGATGTCGATCAGCGCGTCGAGCAGCCATTCGAAGAGCATGGTCAGTCCTGTGGTGCGGTGGTCTTCCGGGCCGCGGAGGTCCCGGAACGTCGTCGGGAGCGCAGGCTGGTCGCGGTGACGACGGCGAGGGTGCCGATGATCACGGCCAGCGAGACCGGGGTGGGGATCTCCGGGACCCCCGGCCAGATGCCGTGCGCCCAGTGCAGCGCCAGCTTCGCCCCGATGAAGGCGAGGATGACCGCGAGCCCGTGGTTGAGGTGGACGAGCTTGGCCAGCGCGGAGTGCAGCACGAAGTACAGGGCGCGCAGGCCGAGCAGGGCGAAGGCGTTCGTGGCGAACACCAGGTAGGGGTCGTCGGTGATGCCGTAGACGGCGGGCACCGAGTCGATGGCGAACACCACGTCGGTGGCGAACACGGCCACCACCACGACCGCCAGCGGCGTGAGGGCGCGGTGACCGCGCTCGCGCACGGTCAGGCGGGCGCCCCGGTAGTCCCCGGTGACCGGCATCAGCTTGCGCAGCAGCCGGACCGACCGCATCCGGGAGACGTCCCGCTCGACCTCGCCCCCGGTGAACGCGTCGCGCAGGAGCTTCACTGCGGAGACGAACAGCACCAGGCCGAACACCAGGAAGGCCCACGTCCCGGCCGCCAGCATGGCCGCGCCCACCGCGATGAACACGCCGCGCAGCACCAACGCGCCGACGATGCCGTAGAGCAGGACGCGCTGCCGGACCTCGGTGGGCACGGAGAAAGCGCCGAGCAGCAGCATGAACACGAACAGGTTGTCCACCGACAGGGACTTCTCCACCACGAACCCGGTCATGAACTCCACCGCCGGGCCGCTCCCGAAGGCGCTCCACAACCAGATCGCGAACACCACCGGCAGCGCGAGGTAGAACACCGACCACCCCACCGCCTCGCGTGCCGAGACCTCGTGCGGGCGATGGGTGATCGCGAAGTCGGCGATCAGCAGCGCCACCAGCACGGCGATGCTGACCAGCCACAAGTGCGCCGATCCCAGCGATCCCGCGGCATCGGCCGCGGCCGGTACGAGCATCGGGGCCTCCTCGAACACCGGAGTGGTTCGAGGTCTCCTTCACCCCGCCGGGGTGGTCCCCCGGGGACACCGCCGGGATGCCCGTACTGACCGGGTGGACGCTTCGGAAGTACTCCCCTCGGCGTTCAGTATCGAACAGCGCTCGCACGGAGTAAATGCCCCGTCAACGGCGGTGTGCCCGCCGATCGGGTGCACCGCCGTCGGCGGGGTCACCGCGATGCCGGATCGGAGCCGCCTGCGCGGTCGTTGCGCTCGCCACATCCCGACCTCACCACGGGATCACCGCGGCGGGATGGGGGTAGAGTTGCACGCCGTCGGCGGGACGACGTCGTCCCCACCACGAACCCCTTCACGGACAGGAGACGACGCGTGCGCACGAGCCCGCCTCGCTCCCGGTCCTGCCCGCCGTAGCGGGAACCCCCTCCTCGCGCCGCTTCGGCGGTGGCCCCCGCGAGCGCCTCCGGCGCCGCTTCTTCCCGCGCGTCCCGCCGCTGGGGCGCGTCCGAGCACGACAAGGTCGCTGTGAACCTCTCCGCACCGAAGGCCCGACCGGCCTGGCTCACCCCGAAGGTGCTGCGCACCGAAGTCCTGGCAGGGCTGCTGGTGGCGCTGGCGCTGATCCCGGAGGCCATCTCGTTCTCCGTCATCGCCGGGGTCGACCCCAGCGTCGGGCTGTTCGCCTCCTTCACCATGGCCGTGGTCATCTCGGTCGTCGGCGGTCGCCCGGCGATGATCTCCGCCGCCACCGGCGCGGTCGCCCTGGTCGTGGCGCCGCTGGTGCGCGAGCACGGCCTGGGTCACCTGGTGGCCGCGGTCATCCTGGGCGGTCTGGTCCAGATCGCGCTGGGCGCGCTGGGCGTGGCCGGGCTGATGCGGTTCGTGCCGCGCTCGGTGATGGTGGGGTTCGTCAACTCGCTGGCCATCCTGATCTTCCTGGCCCAGGTGCCCGAGCTGGTGGACGTGCCGTGGCCGGTCTACCCGCTGGTCGCGGGGGCGTTGACGCTGATGGTGCTGTTCCCGCGCCTGACGAAGGCGGTGCCCGCGCCGCTGGTGTCCATCGTCGCGCTGACCGCGCTGACCATCGGGGCGGGCATCGCCGTGCCCACGGTCGGCGACCGGGGCGAGCTGCCGTCGGCGCTGCCCACGCCGGGGCTGCCCGACGTGCCGTTCACGCTCGACACGCTCAAGACCATCGCGCCGTACGCGGTGGCGCTGGCGCTGGTGGGGCTGATGGAGTCGCTGATGACCGCGAAGCTGGTCGACGACCTCACCGACACCCGCTCCAACAAGACGCGGGAGTCCATCGGCCAGGGCGTGGCCAACGTGGTGACCGGCCTGTTCGGCGGCATGGGCGGCTGCGCCATGATCGGCCAGACGATGATCAACGTGAAGAACGGGGCGCGCACGCGCCTGTCGACGTTCCTGGCGGGCGCGTTCCTGATGGTGCTGTGCGTGGTCTTCGGCCCGCTGGTCTCGGACATCCCGATGGCCGCGCTGGTCGCGGTCATGGTGCTGGTCTCGGTGGGCACCTTCGACTGGCACTCCGTGGCACCGTCGACGCTCAAGCGGATGCCCGCCGGGGAGATCGCGGTGATGGTGGTGACCGTGGCGGCGGTCGTGGCCACCGACAACCTCGCCATCGGCGTCGTGCTCGGCAGTCTGACCGCCGTGGTCATCTTCGCCCGCCGCGTCGCGGGCACGGCCACCGTGGAAGCCGTGCTCGACCCGGACGGCACCAGGGTCGTCTACGTCGTCAAGGGGGAGTTGTTCTTCGCCTCCAGCAACGACATCGTGCACCGGTTCGACTACGCCAACGACCCCGCAGAGGTCATCGTCGACCTCGGCGCGGCGCACATCTGGGACGCGTCCTCGGTCGCGGCACTGGACGCGATCACCGGCAAGTACGCCGCACGCGGCAAGACCGTCCGGATCACCGGCCTCAACCGGCGCAGCGCCGAGCTCCACGGCGCGCTGAGCGGGGAGCTCAGCGGCAGCCACTGAAGCCCCGGCGCGGGCCCGCGATCAGCCCAGGACCAGCGGGAGCTTCGCGGCCAGCTCGCCCAGCCCGGCCCGCTGCGCGGGGGTCGGGGCCTTGCGACCGGTGCCGATCAGCAGCGCGTCCTCGTCGGAGAACGACCGGGGGAACGCGGCCGCGGCGATCCGCTCCAGCATCCCGCGCGAGCGGGCGAGGCCGTCGGCGGGCGGTCGCGCCGCGTCGGGCAGGTGCGCGACGAGGTCGAGGTGGTGCAGCGTCCACTCCAGGACGTACGCGGACAGGTAGTCACCCGCGGTGATGACCTGTCCGCGCGTGCTGACGCGGGCCTCGGGATCGGCCAGCCCGGCGGCCCGGCCTGCGGCGGAGCCGACGTCGTCGAGGTGGAACTTCAGCAGCCACGGCTGCTCGTAGGCGGCGGCCAGCCGGACGACCAGCGCGTCGAGCGGGTCGTCGCCGCTCGGCGGCGTCGCGGTGACCTGCCAGTAGGTGATCGCGTCCCTGGTCGGTTCCCCCTCGGCGGGGGTCACCAGGGTGATCAGGACGTCCTGCGCGTCGATGACCAGGTGGCACACCAGGTCCCGGACGAGCCAGCCCGCGCAGCCGGACGGTCGCGCGAAGTGCTCGTCGGGCAGGTCGGCCACCGCTGCCCGCAACGCCGCCCATGAGCGCGAGAAGAGGTCCACACCGGCAAGGTAGGGCGGGTCCGCGGTGGCGGACAAGCACTGGCGGACGAGCACTGGCGGCGGTCCGGATCAGTGGGATGATCGTCGGGACGTGGGGGAGGACCCGGTGAGCGTGCCAGCCGTGCAGCGCAAGGCGCTGCGATCCGACGTGCCGCAGATCGAGGCGCTGATGCGCAGGTCGGTGCTCGAGCTGTTCCCGGCCTTCCACGGCGAGCGGGAGACGGCCAGCGCGGCGGTGCACCTGACCGTGCCCGACGTGGTGCTCATCGACGACGGCACGTACTTCGTCCACGAGGCCGACGGGCAGATCGTCGCGTGCGGCGGCTGGAGCAGGCGGGACAAGCTCTACACCGGTTCCGGCGCCCAGCCGACCGACGACCGCCTGCTCGACCCCGCCACCGAGCCCGCGCGCGTGCGGGCGATGTTCGTGCGCGGCGACTGGGCACGCCTCGGCCTGGGACGCGCGATCCTGTCCTCGTGCGCGCGGGCGGCCAAGGCCGAGGGGTTCCGCGCACTGGTGCTGATGGCGACCCTGCCCGGCGAGCCGCTCTACCGGGCCTTCGGCTTCCGCGAGGTGCGCCGCACCGGTGTGCCCCTGCCCGACGGCGTCGTGCTGCCGGGCGTGTCGATGGAGTACCCGTTGGACTGACCGCGTCGGCCGCGCGGGGTGTGCCGACCGGGTGGAACCGATCACGTTCCCCTTCCGCGCCCGTGGTCCTCACCGGCGACGCGCTGTATCAGTAGAGTGCGAGTCCTGCCGCAGCAAGACGCCAAGCCCGCCGCCGTGCCGGGCCGAGCACGCGCTGATGGGGAGATGCCCTGATCCGGAGAGGTGTTCGCTGGTCGGTCCTCGGACCCTTGCGGGGCTGGGCGGACGGGGCGGAGCTGGCCCTGGGACCGCCGCAGCAGCAGGCGGTGCTCGCCCTCCTGCTGACGGGCGGGGGCAGGCCGGTGCCGCTGTCCCACCTCGTCGACGCGCTGTGGCCGGTCGACCCGCCCACCAGCGCGGCCAACGTGGTGCACCGCTACGTCGGCGCGCTGCGCAGGCTGATCGAGCCGGACCTGCCGCGCCGCGCCACGGGGCGTTGGCTGCTGCCGGTGGCGGGCGGCTACCAGCCCGTGGTCGACGCGGACAGCCTGGACCTGCTGCGGTTTCGCGAACTGGTGCGCCGAGCGGGCGGGCGGGAGCCGCGCGAAGCGCTCGCGCTGCTGGTCGAGGCGCTGGAGCTGTGGCAGGGGCCGGTGGCCGCGGGGATCACCGGGGAGGTCCGCTCGGGCCCGCAGTTCGTGGCCGTCGAGCACGAGCGGGTGGTCGCGGCGCGGCGGGCCGCCGCGCTGGCAGCGGACCTCGGCGAGGCGCAGGTCGTGCTGCCCGCGCTGCGGTCGGCCGCGCGCGAGCACCCGCTGGACGAGGCGTTGCACGCGGACCTGATGCTGGCGCTGGCCGCCTCCGGGGCGCAGGCCGAGGCGATCGAGGTCTACGAGGCGCTGCGCGCCCGGCTGGCCGAGGAACTGGGGCTCGATCCGGGGGAGGTGCTGCGGGCGGCGCACCGGAGCGTGCTGGGACCGGCCCCGCTCTCGGTGCGGCCCGCCCAGCTGCCCCGCCCGCTCGACGCCTTCGTGGGCAGGCGGGAGCAGTCGGAGGCGGTGGAACGGGCCATCGCCGACGGCGAGCGGCTGATCGCCGTCACCGGGATGGCGGGCGTCGGCAAGACCACCTTCGCGGTGCGCTTGGCGCACCGGGTCGCGGACCGCTTCCCCGACGGCCTGCTCTACGCCAACCTGCGGGGCTACCACCCCGGCGAGCCCGCGGTGAAGCCCGCCGTGCAGCTGCGCGAGTTCCTGCACGCCCTGGGCGTGCGGCCGGGGGACGTGCCCGAGGGCGAGCAGGGGCGCTCGGCGCTGCTGCGCAGCCTGCTCGACGGTCGCCGGGTGCTGGTGCTGCTGGACAACGCGCGCGACGCCGAACAGGTGCGGCCGCTGCTGCCCGGCGCGGGCTGCCTGGCCGTGGTGACCAGCCGCGACGACCTGGCGGGTCTGGTGGCCACGCACAACGCCCGTCCGGTCCGGCTGGACGTGCTCGACCCCGCCTCGGCCCGGCAGCTGCTGGCCCGGCGGCTGGGTGCGCGGCGGGTCGAGGCCGAGGAGGCCGCGGTGGACACGATCATCGCGGCGTGCGCCCGGCTGCCGCTGGCGCTGGCGGTGGTCGCCGCCCGCGCCGCCACCCGGCCCACCTTCGCCCTCGCCGCGCTGGCGGAGGACCTGGCCGACGCCCGCGAGGGCTTGGACGCGCTGTCGGCGGGGGACGTCACGCTGGACGTGCGCGCGGTGTTCTCCTGGTCCTACGACGCGCTCAGCACCGACGCGGCCCGGCTGTTCCGGCTGCTGCCGCTGGCCCCCGGCGCTGACATCGGCGTCGCCGCGGCCGCCGCGCTGCTGGGTGCGTCCCCGGCCCGCGCCCGGCGGCTGCTGACCGAGCTGACCGGCGTCCACCTGCTCGACGAGCACACCCCCGGCCGCTACGCCCTGCACGACTTGCTGCGCGTCTACGCCACCGAGCTGACCCACACCCACGACACCCCCGGCGAGCGCGACGCCGCGATCACCGGCGTGCTCGGGCACTACCTGCACACCGCCGTCGCGGCGGCCATGGCGATGTCCCCGGACCGGGTGCCCATCCCGCTGGACCCGCCCCCGCCGACCGCGCGGCCGACCGCCTTCGCCGACGCCGACCGCGCGGTGGGCTGGCTGGCCGCCGAGCGGGTGGTGCTGCTGGCCGCCCAGGCGCTGGCGTTCGAGCGGGGCGAGGACGGCATCGCGTGGCGGCTGGGCTGGGCGCTGGCGCACCACCTGGACCGGGCCGGGCACTGGCACGACCTGGTGGTGGCCAGCGAGGTGGCCATCGAGGCGGCCCGCCGCGCGGGCGACCGGCTCGGCGAGGGCCACGGGCTGGTCGGCCTGGCCAGGGCCGAGGCCGACCTGGGTCGGGTCGAGGTGGCGTGCGAGCACGGCGAGCTGGCGCTGACCGTGCTCGACGGGGTCGCCGAGCAGCGGCTGCTGGCCGACGTGCACCGGTTCACCAGCTGGCTCTACGAGTCCACCGGCGACTACGACCACGCCCTGGCCCACGCCCGCAAGACGCTGGCGGCGCAGCGCTCGGGGTCCGACGTGGTGCGCACCGCCCGCGCGCTCAACGCCGTGGGCTGGTGCCTGAGCCTGCTCGGCCGCTACGACGAGGCGTTGGAGCACTGCCAGGAGGGCTTGGCGCTGATGACGGGGACCGGCGACGAGTACGGTCTGGCCGATCTGCGCGACAGCATCGGGCACGCGCTGTTCCACCTGGGCCGGGTGGAGGAGGCGGTGCACAGCTACGAGCTGGCCCTCCAGGCGTACCTGCGGCTGGGCGTGCGCTACGCCGCAGCCGACACGGGGGAGCGGCTGGGCGACGCCGAGGCGGCGGCGGGCAGGCCCGAACGGGCCGCCGAGCGGTGGCGGGCGGCGCTGGTGACGTTCGAGGAGCTGGAGCTGCCGCGCGTGGAGGGGTTGCGGGCCAAGCTGGCCCACCTGCGGTGAAGGCGTCGTTCACAAATCACGCACTTCGGTTGCCTAGCGTCGGGCCCGACCGCGCGGCGCTGGGGGTTCGCGCGGGCCACTCGTACCGGATGGCGAGGGAGAACGCCTTGGTGTGGATGGACGTGGCGCGCGCCGACACCCCCGGACCCGCTCTGGGGTCGCTGCTGAGCACCTACCGCAGGCGGGCCGGGCTGACCCAGGAGCAGCTCAGCGAGCTGTCCGGGGTCAGCGTCCGGGCGATCAGCGACGTGGAGGGCGGTCGGGCGCGCTGGCCGCAGCGGCGCACGGGGGAGGCGCTGGCCAGCGCGCTGGGCCTGCGCGGCGACGAGCGCGCGGAGTTCCTGCGCGCGACCAGGGAGGGCCGGGTGGCGGCCAGGAGCAGGCCGCGAGCGGGGGGCGTGGCCCCGTCCCTGCCGATGCCGACCGCCGACTTCGCGGGCCGCGAGGCGGAGCTGGCGGTGCTGACCGGGCTGGGCCGCACCGCCGCCGACACGGCCGTGCTGCACGGTCCGCCCGGCGCGGGCAAGACCAGCACCGCGGTCCAGGCCGGGCACCTGGTCCAGACCCGGTTCCCCGACGGCGGGCTGCTGGTCGACATGGCAGGCTCCACCGAGCGCCCGACCTCGCCGAACGAGGTGTTGGACCGGGTGCTGCGGGTGCTGGGCGCGGAGCTGCCCGCGCACCCGGAGGACCGGGTCGACCTGGTCCGCTCGGCGTTGCGCGGCAGGCGGCTGCTGCTGGTGCTGGACGACGTGGCCGACGAGGCGCAGGTCCGCCCGGTGCTGGCGGCCGGGGCCGGTCGCCTGGTGCTGCTCACCAGCAGGCGGACGCTGGCCGGGCTGGAGCGGGTCACCCGGATCGGGTTGGGCGCACTGCCCGAGGATGCCGCGCTGGAGCTGCTGCGGTCGATCGCGGGCGGCGAGCGGGTCGCCGCCGAACCCGAGGCGGCCGTCGAGGTGGTGCGGCTGTGCGGCCACCTGCCGCTGGCCGTGCGCATCGCGGGCAACCGCCTGGTCAGCAGGCCGCGCTGGTCGATCGCGCACCTGGCGGACCGGCTGCGTGACCCCCGCCGCAGGCTGACCGCGCTGACCGCGGGCGATCTGCGGTTGGCCGAGCAGTTCGCGTCCTCCTACCGGCGGCTCGACCCCGACGCCGCGCTGGTGTTCCGCGGGCTCGGCCTCGCGCCCACCCGGAACGTGGACGTCGAGCTGGCCGCCGCGCTGGCGGGCGTGGACACCGGGCCGGCGGCGGACGCGCTGGAGGAGCTGGTGGACGCCTGCCTGCTGGAAGCCGCCGAAGGCGACCGCTACGCGATGCACGACCTGCTGCGGGTCTTCGCCCAGCAGCTGGTCGCGGAGGAGGAGCGGACCGACCAGGTGAGCGAGGCGCGGCGACGCGCGCACGGCCGCGCGGTGCGCCCGGAGTGCGTGGGCGCGGGTCGGCCGAGGCGTTCCTCGTAGCGCTGGGCTCACCGCTTCCGGCGTCCTTCGCCGTATTGCGGACGGCGTGCCGCAGGGTGCGCGAGGATGGGCCGGATGACTGAATCGGGGGAAGGCGCCGCGGGACTCACCGCGGCGGATGCCAGGGCGCTGGCCGCGAGCCTGCGCGGGTTGGTGGAACAGGCCGCTGCCATCGTCGACCAGGACGGCGTCGCCGCGCCGCTGGTCGCCAAGGTGTGCGGGCACCTGGGCTGCGATATCACCGAGGTGCTGTCGGTGGTCAGCAAGTTCGAGGTCTGGGAGCACGTCAACCTGCAACGCGGGGTGAACGCCTACCTCGCCGCCCACACGCCCGAGGCGGAGTGGTTCGGGCTCAGCGGCCAGCAGCGCGGTCGCGAGGACCTGGTGGGCATGATCGTCGCCGCCCGCTACCAGCGGACGCACGGCCTGGGCGCGGCCGACTACGCCACCGCGGCGGTCGGACCGGACGAGAGCGTCGAGGTGGTCCAGCTCGGGATGGCGCCCACCCGCGCGCCGGACGGCACACCGGTGCTGGTCGGTGTGCAGGGCTACAACGAGTACGGGGCGCCCGCGTGCAGGCTGGAGGTCATCGCCGCGGACCGGGCCACCGCTCGCGCGGTCGGCACCGAGATCGAGCGGCTGATGCGCCTGCACGACGCGTTCCGCGGCCAGGTGCTGGCCTTCGGGGTGAGCGAGCACCGGGGCAACGAGCTGCTCACCTTCCTGCCGCGCCCCGTGCTGGGGCCCGACGACGTGGTGCTGCCGGAGGGCGTGCTGGAGTCGATCGAGCACCACGTGGTGGGCGTCGCCGAGCACGCGGAGCGGCTGCGGGCGGCAGGGCAGCACCTCAAGCGGGGCCTGCTGCTGCACGGTCCGCCCGGAACCGGCAAGACGCACACCGTGCGGTACCTGATGAGCAGGCTGCCGGGGTGCGCGGTGATCCTGCTGACCGGCCCCGCCATGCGGCTGATCAACCAGGCCGTGGCGCTGGCCCGGCGGTTGCAGCCGTCGATGCTGGTGGTCGAGGACGTCGACCTGGTAGCCATGGACCGCGCGCGGTCCCACGGCGGCAACCCCCTGCTGTTCGCCCTGCTCGACGCGATGGACGGGGTGGGCGCCGACGCGGACGTGACCTTCGTGCTCACCACCAACCGGGCCGACGAGCTGGAGGGCGCGTTGGCCGACCGACCGGGCCGGGTGGACCTGGCGGTGGAGGTGCCGCGCCCGGATGCCGACGGCAGGCTGCGGCTGCTGCGGCTCTACGGCCGCGGCGTCGACCTGCGCGCCGACCTGGCCCCGGTGGTGGAGGCGACCGAGGGCGTGACGGCGTCGTTCATCAAGGAGCTGCTGCGCCGGGCCGTGCTGGAGGCGGTGCGCGCGGGTGGCGACGGGACGCCGGTGGTGGGTGACGAGCTGCTCGAGCTGACGCGGTCGATGACCGACGAGCGGCGGTCGCTGACCGGCGCCCTGCTCGGCGGCAAGCTGGGCTGAGCGGGGCGCGTCGGCTCACCTGAGGGCCAGGGTGCGGCTGGGCGGCACCCCGTACGCCGCGCGGTAGTGCGCGGTGAACCGGCTGTGGCTGGCGAACCCCCACCGCGCGGCGATGGCGGACACCGTGCCGTCGCGCGGATCGGTGCTCAGCAGCTCGCGGTGCGCCAGGTCGAGCCGCACGCGCCTCAGGTAGGCCGTCGGCGTGGTGCCCAGGTGCCTGCGGAACGCCAGCTGCACCGCCCGGATGCCGACGTTGGCCGCCGCGGCGATGGCGGCCACGTCGATGTCCCGCGCGGCGTTGTCCTCGATGAACGCCACCGCGCGGCGCAACGCAGTGGGAGTGGCGTCCCGGCGCTCCTGGGCCGTGGGGTCGGTGAGCGCGGTGTTGGGGAAGACGGCCAGGGTGACCGTGGCCAGCAGGTGGGCGGCGTTGGCCACGAGCAGGGGTTGGGCCGCCGTGGCCGGGTCGGCCAGCAGCCCGGCCACGTAGCGCCGGGCGGAGGACCACAACCGCGCACCGGCCGGGGTGACCGGTTCGAAGCGCGTGAAGCGCAGGGGCGCCGGGTGGCGTGCCGGAGCGGTGGCGGCCACCCCGGCCAGCAGGTCCGGGTCCAGCACGCACACCTCCAGGCCGCCGGGCAGCCACCGCGCGGTGTGCGGCGACCCGGCGCGGTTGGCCAGGAACACCTCCCCTGGTCCGTGCCTGCCCTCGTCCGCGCCGCAGCGGCGGACCAGCCGCGAGGTGGTGCTCCGGCAGACGACGTGGGCGCGCTGCGGGTCCACGGTGAGGACCAGGTGCGTCGACTGGGACGTCGACTCCAGGCGGAACGCCCCGGCGTCCACGCGCTGGTGGCGCAACCGCCAGCCCGCGCGGCTGCGCCAGCGGATGCGCATCCCCGTCCCGTACGCGGTGGTGAGGAAGGCGTGCCCGGCCTCGGGATCGGTGGTCTCGAAGTCCGACACGGCCCGCGTGCTGGTCATGGCACCCCCCACCTGTGGCGCGTGGATCACAAGCTACCGGGCAGCACCGCTTTCGCATTCCGGACAACGCCCGCCCACCCGTGCGTTCACCGGGCTAGCCGGAACGGGGCACCGCTTGTGACGCTGCGTAGCGCGTCCGACCCACCACCGGAGGGCTGAATGACCGAGCGCACCAAGTACCTGCTCGCCGAGGACGACATCCCCACCACCTGGTACAACCTGCGCGCCGACCTGGCGGACGCGCCGTCGCACCTGCACCCCGGCACCGGGCGGCCGGTGACCGTCGAGGACCTGGTGCCGATCATGCCCCGCGCGCTGGCCGAGCAGGAGCTGACCGGTGAGCGCGAGGTGGAGATCCCCGAACCGGTGCGGCGGCTGTACGCGCTGTGGCGGCCCTCGCCGCTGTTCCGGGCGCGCGGGCTGGAGCGCTCCCTGGACACCCCGGCCCGCCTCTACTACAAGTACGAGGGCGTCAGTCCGGTCGGCAGCCACAAGCCGAACACCGCCGTCGCGCAGGCTCACTACAACAAGGAGGCGGGGGCGCGGCGGCTGGCCACCGAGACCGGCGCGGGCCAGTGGGGCTCGTCGCTGTCGTTCGCGGGCGCGCTGTTCGACCTGCAGGTGCAGGTCTACATGGTCAAGGTCAGCTACCACCAGAAGCCCCACCGCAGGCTGCTGATGCAGACCTACGGCGGGCGGTGCGTGGCCAGCCCCAGCGAGGAGACCGAGGCGGGCAGGCGGGTGCTGGCCGAAGACCCCGACTGCGCGGGCAGCCTGGGCATCGCGGTCTCCGAGGCGGTGGAGCTGGCGATGGCCGACCCGCTGACCAACTACGCGCCGGGCAGCGTGCTCAACCACGTGCTGCTGCACCAGACGGTGATCGGGCAGGAGGCCATCGCGCAGATGGCGCTGGCCGACGACTACCCGGACGTGGTGGTCGGGTGCGCGGGCGGCGGCAGCAACCTGGGCGGGCTGGCCTTCCCGTTCCTGGGCGCCGGGTTCGCGGGCGGGCCGAGGGTGCGCGTGGTCGCGGCCGAGCCCGCGGCGTGCCCGACCCTGAGCAGGGGCAGGCTGGCGCTGGACTTCGGCGACGCCGCCGGGCTGACCCCGCTGCTGCGGATGCACACCCTGGGGCACTCCTACGTGCCGCCACCGCTGCACGCGGGCGGCCTGCGCTACCACGGGATGGCACCGCTGGTCAGCGCCGCGGTGGAGGCGGGGCTGGTGGAGGCGGTCGCGCTGGAGCAGTCCGCCTGCTTCGCCGCGGGCGTGGCGTTCGCCCGCGCCGAGGGCCTGGTGCCCGCCCCGGAGTCCGCCCACGCCGTCGAGGCCGCCATCCGGGAGGCGTTGCGCTGCAAGGAGGAAGGTCGCGCGGAGACGATCCTGTTCGGGCTGTCCGGCTTCGGCCACTTCGACCTGTCGGCCTACGAGGCGCACCTGTCCGGCGCGCTGCACGACGCGCCCTACGACCGGGCGGGCGTGGCGGCCGCGCTGGCCGCGCTGCCCCGCCCCGGACGCGGCTGATCGGAGTCGGCCCGCTTTGACAAGTACTTGTCAAAGCGGGCAGTATGCGCCACGTGGTCGCGCTGACCGCTCGTGGAGCGGAGTTCACCGAGCTGCTGGTCGAGGTCTTCCGGGTCAACGGTCTGCTGTTGGCCGCGGGGGACCGGCTGGCCGCGCCCGCCGGCCTGACCAGCGCGCGCTGGCAGGTGCTCGGCGTGGTCGACCACGGGCCGTGCACGGTGGCCGCGGTGGCCCGGACCATGGGGCTGACCCGGCAGGCCGTGCGGCAGACGGCGGTGGGCCTGGTCCGCGAGGGCATGGCGGAGTTCCGGGACAACCCCGCCGACCGCCGCGCCCGGCTGCTGGTGCTGACCCCGCGCGGCCGTTCCGCGCTGCGGCGGGTCGAGCGCGCGCAAGCGGCGTGGGCCAACGAGACCGCCGACCGCGTCCCGCTGGACGACCTGCGCGCGGCGTGCGGCACCCTGCGCGACCTCGCCGACCTGCTGGAGCGCTGATGGCCGTCATCCCGCTGCTGCCCTGCGCCTCGATCGACGAGGTGCTGGAGTTCTACTCGGCGCTGGGGTTCACCCGCACCTACCGGCAGACCAAGCCCAACCCGTACCTCGCGATGCGTCGCGAGGACGTGGAGCTGCACTTCTTCGGGATGCCCGGCTTCGACCCGGCGCAGTCCTACGGCAGTTGCGTCGTGCAGGTGCCCGACACCGCGGCGCTGCACCGCGCTTTCGCCGAAGGGCTGCGCGCGGCCTACGGTCGCGTTCCGCTGTCGGGCATCCCGAGGATGACCCGCCCGCGACCACGCAAGAACGTGGGCGGCCTGTCCGGCTTCAGCGTGGTCGACCCCGGCGGGAACTGGATACGGATCTTCCCGGTGGCGGGGACCGGCACCCCTCCCGCGATCGGGAAGCTGGCCGAGGCGCTGGAGAACGCCGTCGTGCTGGCCGACAGCCGCGGTGACCCGGCGCAGGCCGCCAAGATCCTCGACGGAGCCCTGCGGCGGGTCGCCGACGCGAGCGCGGTGGAGCGGGTGGAGGCACTGGCCTACCGCGCCGAACTGGCCCTCACCCTGGAGGACCCGGCCCGCGCGACGGCCGTGCTCGCCGAGCTGCGCGCGATCCCGCTCACCCCCGCCGACCGCACCAGTCTGGCCGCCACCCTGGCCGCTGTCGCCGAGCTCCAGCCCTGAAGCCACGCGCGACCCGGTCACCCTCGCCGACGGCGCCGTGAGCCGCGCGATGGTCCTCAACGACCCCGACTACGGCCGCCACGCCCGCGCGGCCGCCGAGACCCTCCTCGACCACGCGCCGCGCCGCCCCCGCGGGTGATCCCGCAGGGGCGGTCGTCAAGCGCACAACCGCGGCGTCAGAGCAGCTTGTCCTGGGTGATGGGCAGATCGCGGACGCGGCGGCCGGTGGCGTGGAAGACGGCGTTGCCGATGGCGGCCGGGACACCGGTGATCGGGGTCTCGCCGAACCCCTTGGCCCCCAGCGCCGTGCTGCCGGGGTCCGGCCGGTCCACGAACAGCGTCTCCACGCTCGGCGCGTCCGCGCACACCGGCACCAGGTAGGACGACAGGGAGGGGTTGACCACCCGCGCCGTCCGGCGGTCCAGCACCGTGTGCTCCATCAGCGCGTACCCGATGCCCCAGTTCACCCCGCCGATCACCTGCCCCCGCGCGGTGCGGCGGTTGAGCACCCGGCCCAGGTCGTGCGCGGTCACCACCCTGGTCACGCGCACCGAGCCGTACCGGGCGTGCACGCGGACCTCCAGGAACACCGCGCCGAAGCTGTGGCCCGGTGTGTTCGGCACGCTGCCGGTGGCCTCGACGGGTTGCCCGCCGCGCGCGACCACGTCCCGGTAGCTGTCCCGGCGGCGGCGGTCGTCCGCGGCGAACAGGTGGCCGTGCTCGGTGACGACCCGCTCCGGGGACAGGCCGAACAGCGGTGAGCGGCGGTCCGCCACGGCCTTGGCCACCACGGCGTCGCGGACCGCGGTGGCCGCGCGGTGCACCGGGCCGGTGACGCTGGCGACCGTCGCCGAGGCCGCCGAAAGGCCCGCCTCGGGCAGCGCGGTGTCGCCGATCCGCGCGGTGATGCGGTCCAGCGGCATCCCGAGCGCGTCCGCGGCGACCTGGCTGATCACGGTGTAGGTGCCGGTGCCGATGTCCTGGGTGGCGATGCGCAGCAGCACCCGCCCCTCCGCGTCGACGCTCACCGCCGCGGTGGCGGGCATGGCGCCGTGCGAGTGGGTCTCGGTGGCCATGCCCCAGCCGACGTACTCCTCGCCGTCCTTGGTGCTGCCCGGCCTGGGGTTGCGGCGTGCCCAGCCGAACGCCTCCGCGGCCATCCGGTAGCAGGCGTCGAGGTGCTTGCCGGTGTAGCGCTGCCCGGTCTCCGGGTTGACCTCGGTGTAGTTGCGCAGCCGCAGCTCCAGCGGGTCCAGGCCGAGTTCGTAGCTCAGCTCGTCCAGCGCGGTCTCCAGGCCGAAGTGCGCCGTCGTCTCGGGGGAGCGCATGTAGCTGGAGGTGGCCACGTCCAACCGCACACCCCGATGTCTGATGTGGACGTTGGGGCAGGCGTAGAGGAGGTGGGCGGAGTCGCTCCTGTTGAAGATCGCCTCGTCGGTGCGGGACAGCTGCGCGGTGCTGGTGTCCACGATCGCGGTCAGCACGCCGCGCCTGGTCGCGCCCAGCCGCAGGTTCTGGCGGAACTGCGCGCGGTGGCCGTTGGAGGTGAACATCTGCGCCCGGCTGAGCACCAGCTTCACCGGCCTGCCCACCAGCCGGGCGGCCGCCGCGGTGAGGATGGTGTGCGGCCACAGCGGGCCCTTCGCGCCGAAGCCGCCGCCCAGGTACGGGGAGATCACCCGCACGTTCTGCGGCGGCAGCCCCAGGGCGGCGGCCACCGTGCCCCTGGTGAGGTTGACGCCCTGGGCGGTCTCGTGCAGCGTCAGCCGGTCGCCCTCCCAGACAGCCGTGGTGGCATGTGGTTCGATCGGGTTGTGGTGGTGGGTGGGGCTGGAGTAGTCGGCCTCGAAGCGCACCTCCGCCCCGGCCAGCGCGGCTTCGCCCGCGCCGCGCACGATCTCGTTGGGCCGGTCGCGGAACGGCGCGGGCAGGTAGACCTCGTCGAGCGCATCTTCGATCACCGCCTTCGGCTGTTCGGCGCGGTAGCTGACCTCGACCAGGGCGGCGGCCTCGTGCGCCTGCTCCACCGTCTCGGCCAGCACCAGGGCCACCGGCTGCCCGCTGTGGTGGATCCTGGTGTCCTGCAGGGGGATGAAGCCCTTGAGGTAGGGGAACGGCGGCGCCGTCAGCCGCGGCATGTCGCGGTGGGTGTAGACGGCGACCACGCCGGGGTGCGCCCGCGCCGCGCTCGTGTCGATCCCGGTGATCTCCCCACGGGCGATGGTGCTGCCGACCAGGAACCCCTGCAGCGCGCCGGGGACGGGGTTGTCCGCGGCGTAGCGCGCCCCGCCGGTGACCTTGGCGCGGCCGTCGACCCGGTCCACGGCGCGTCCGACCAGTTCGCTCATCGCGGGCCTCCCAGCTCGGCGAGCACGCCGGCCATGGCGCGCTGGACCAGTTCCACCTTGAACGCGTTGTCGGGCCGGGGAGCGGCTCCGCGCACCAGCGCCCGACCCGCCTCGGCCACGTTGGCGGCGGTCAGCGGTTTGCCGCGCAGGGCCGCTTCGGCCTCGGCGGAGCGCCACGGCTTGGTGGCGACGCCGCCGAAGGCCAACCGCACGTCGCGCACCACGCCGCCGCGCAGCTCCAGCGCCGCCGCCACGGACACCACCGCGAACTCGAAGGTGGCCCGGTCGCGCAGCTTCAGGTAGCGCGAGTGCGCGGCGGCGTGGCTGTCCGGCACCTCGACGTGCGTGATCAGCTCGCCCCGGCGCAGCGCGTTCTCCCGCTCCGGGGTGCTGCCCGGCAGCAGGTGGAAGTCGGCGATCGGGATGCGCCGCGCGCCGTCCGGGCCGAGCACGTGCACGGAGGCGTCCAGGGCCAGCAGCGCCACGGCGAGGTCGGAGGGGTGGGTGGCGATGCAGTGGTCGCTGCCGCCGAGGATGGCGTGGCCCCGGCTGTAGCCCTCCAGCGCCGGGCACCCGCTGCCGGGCTCCCGCTTGTTGCACGCCGAACCGCTGTCGCGGAAGTAGCCGCACCGGGTGCGCTGCAGCAGGTTCCCGCCGATCGCGGCCATGTTGCGCAGCTGCGGCGACGCCGAGGCCAGCAGCGCCTGCGCCAGCACGGGGAAGCCCTCGCGGACCCGGCGGTGCTCGGCGACGTGCCGCATCCTGGCCAGCGCGCCGATGCGCACGCCCGCGCCCTGCGCCCGCACCTCGGCCATGTCCAGCCGGTTGAGGTCCACCAGGTGGTCGTGCGCCTGGGCGCCGTCCTTCATCAGGTTGAGCAGGTCGGTCCCGCCCGCGATGAAGGTGGCTCCCGGCGTGGTGGTGACCAGCCGGACCGCGTCGGCGGGGTCCTTCGCGACGGTGTAGCCGAAGGCCCTCATCGGCGCATCTCCCGCGCCGCGTCGCCGACCGCGGCGACGATGTTCTGGTAGCAGGCGCAGCGGCACAGGTTGCCGCTCATCCAGTCGCGGATCTCGGCTTCGGAACCCGCGTGCCCCTCCTGGATGCAGGCCACCGCGGACATGATCTGCCCGGAGGTGCAGCCGCCGCACTGGAAGGCGTCGTGGCGGATGAAGGCTTGCTGGACCGGGTGCAGCCGGTCGCCGTCGGCCAAGCCTTCCACGGTGGTGATCCGGCTGCCCTGCCGCATCACCGCGAGGGTCGTGCAGGACTTGATGCGCTCACCGTCGACCAGCACCGTGCACGCGCCGCACTCGCCGCGGTCGCAGCCCTTCTTGGCGCCGGTCAGCCCGAGCCGGTCGCGCAGGGCGTCGAGCAGGGTGACCCGCGGCTCCAGGGAGATGTCGTGGTCCCGGCCGTTGACCGACAGCGTGATGTCCACAGTGGAGGCAATCGCGGCCTCGGCCGAGGCGGTCGCGGCCAGTGGTGGCACCGCCGCGGCTCCTGCCGCCACGGCGCTGCCCTTGAGCACGGTCCGGCGCTTGTGGGCCCGCCGGGTGGGGTGGGGATCGTCAGTCACCGGTCGCTCCGATTCGACTGTAACGTTGTTAGACCCGCTGGCTTAACGATTCATGTATATAACGCCACTGTAGTGAGTGCAAGGTCCGTCTTATAGCCTTGTTACATGAGCTCCACGAACCGCAGGTCGACGCGGCAGCTGATCCTCGACGTCACCGCCGAGCTGTTGGAACGCCTGGGGGCCGAGGTGGTCTCCATCCGCGACGTGTGCCAGGCCGCGGAGGTCACCGCGCCGACCGTCTACCACCACTTCGGCGACAAGAAGGGGCTGTTCGAGGCGGTGGCGACCGAGGGGTTCGACCGCTACCTGGCGAACAAGCGCAGCCACGGGCCGTCCGAGGACCCGATGGAGGACCTGCGGCGCGGCTGGCAGAACCACGTGGAGTTCGGCCTCGCCCACCCGGCGTTCTACGGTCTGATGTTCGGCGCCGGCCGCACCACGCGGCACCCCGCGGCCAAGGAGGGCGACGAGATCCTGCAGGCGATCCTGGCGCGACTGGCGGAGCAGGGGCGCCTGCGCGTGCTGCCGGAGCAGGCCGCGCGGACCATCCACGCCGCCGCCGTCGGCACGACCTCGCTGTTGATCTCCGATCCGGGGGCGCCGGGCAACGAGGGGCTGTCGGATCGCACGCGCGACGCGGTGTTCGCCGCGGTCACCACCCAGGAGCCCGCTGCGGGCGACCCGCTGGGTGAGCAGGCTCGCACGCTGCTGGCCACGCTGGTGGCCCGCCAGGGCGAGGTCCCGCTGACACCGGGTGAGCTGGGGATCTTCCTGGAGCTGCTGCGGAAGCTGGGCTGATCAGGAGGTCGGCCAAGCGGCGCGCACCGCGGCCAACGCCTCCTCGTCGCTCGCGCCCAGGTCGCGGGCCGCGCGGGCGAACCGGTCGGCCGCCTCCCGCAGCAGGACGCCGCGGTCCGCCGGGACCACCGCGTCGGAGACGACCGTGCCCCTGGTCCCCGCCGTGGTCACCCGCCCCTCGGACTCCAGCAGCCGGTACACCCGCGCGACGGTGCCGGGGGCGAGCCCGAGGTCACGGGCCAGTTGGCGGATGGGTGGCAGCCGGGTGCCGGGGGACAGGGCGCCCGCGGTGATCGCGCGGGTGATCTGGTCGTGCACCTGCCGCCACGGCGCCAGCCCGCTGTCCGGGTCGACGGTGATCCTCGGCGGTGTCACGCGGAGACGGCCCTCGTGGTGGGGCCGGGATTGGCGATCCAGACGCAGGCGATCGCGCCCGCCAGCCACGTGATCCACCCGGTGTTCGGTGCGGCCAGCACAGCCGACGCCGCGATGCCCAACCCGGTGGACACGCGTGCGCTGCGGGTGCGCAGCGCGTTGTCCACCTCGGCGCTGCCAGAGGGGGGTCTGCGCACCGCCAGCAGCACCGTCGACCACGTGACGAGGACGACCCCGGCCAGCGTCGCCAACCGCACCCACTGTCCCGTCCAGGCCAGCTGCGCCACGCCGCCCGCCGCGGCCAACCAGTACAGCGCCACTGCCCACCGGGGCGCGAAGTCGGTCACGCGCCGCTCGGCCAGCACTGCGGTGCGCCGCCCCCGCCCGCTCGGGCGCTGTGCCAGCACTTCCGCCAGGAGGCTGCCCAGCAGGACGGTGACCACGATCGTCCACGTCCCGGTGGAGCTGCTCTCGGTGAGCCGGGCGGCGTCGGCGACCGGGGGCAGGAACATGAACAGCCACGGGTACCAGAAGCGTCGTCGGCGCAGGTACCGCACGGCTTCGGCGACATCCGGCTCGTCCGGTCGGGCAACACCCCACCGACGCAGCAGGCGTGTCCCCTGACGCGGGCCCGGCCACAGCGCGACCAGCAAGGCCAGGCCGAACAGACCCAGCGCGAAGCCGGGGAGCAGCAGGTTGTCCGGGCGCACAGCCACCTCCCGAAGCTTGTACCAAGTCCACGGTACAAGCTTCGGCAAGTGCTTGTCGGGTGATGCCGCACCCGCTACCGTCCCCAATATGTCAGGAAAACCCTGACAAGCTGGGGGTGGGTGCGATGGCGAACGCGGTGTCCCCGCTGGGGTGCTCCTTCTGCGGCAAGCGGGCCGCGGAGGTGCGGCGGATCATCGCCGGACCGGGCGTGTACATCTGCGACGGCTGCGTGGCGCTGTGCGACCAGGCGCTGGCCGAGGACCTGGGCTCGGGCGACGCGGCGACCGTGCCGGAGTGGGCGGGCATGACCGACGACGAGCTGCTGGACCACCTGCCGCGCATCGCCGCCACCGCCGAGCGGGTCGAGAACGGGCTGCGCGAGCGGGTCGCCGAGCTGTGCGGGCGCGGCGTGACGTGGACCCGGATCGGTGAGGCGCTGGGCACGACCCGGCAATCGGCCTGGGAGCGCTTCGCGCGGTCCTGACCCCAGCGCCGCCAAGGGCGCGATCACCGCGACCGGACAGGGGGAGACGTGGACGTGTGGGTCCGCGAGGCGATCGCGCTGCTGGAGGCGGACCGGGCAGCCGAGGCGGCCACCCCGCTGCGCCGCTCCTCGACGCCCTGTCGCGAGGCCTGATCGGCGAGGGCATTCCGCTGGTCGACGCGGCCAGCGGCAACATGGCCGTCGCCGAGGCGCACTTCGCGCGGCTGCTGGGGCTGTCCTTCACCGCAGTGGTGCCGAGCCGGACCGCCGCGGATCGAGGGGATCGGCAGGCCGAGGGGGGAGCCCGCGTTCGACGCCTCGGTGGTGGACCTGGTGATCCCGGTGCCCGACGCGACAGCCGTGGCGGCGATGCGCCACCTCGGCGCGGTGCCGAGGCTGTCCGCGGGGTCGCCGCGAGGGGTGGGACCTCGAAGGACCGACGGCGGTGTCGCGGCGGTTAATCGATCGCGTCCGCCCGCCCCGCCGGTTAGCCTGGGCGCGTGATGCAGCAGCTGTTCTACCTCTGAGGACGACAACCCCTTCGGCGCCGCTCCGCCGTGCGCCGGGTTCGCCGTCCCCGCTCATCACGTCCCGAGGACTTCCCATGTCCCTTTCCCCGATCGCTCCCGCGCGCGCTGCCCACTTGAGCGCGAGCGACGTCCACCTCTCCTTCGGCGGGCGCCCCGTGCTCGCCGGGGTCGACCTCACCGCGTCCGCGGGGGACCGGCTCGCCGTCGTCGGCGAGAACGGCCGCGGCAAGACCACCCTGCTCCGGGTCCTCGCGGGCCACCTGCCCGCCGACCGGGGGCGGGTCCGCCGGGTGGGCGGCCTCGGCTTCGCCGACCAGCGGTTGCCGCTGGGCGACGAGCACACCGTCGGCCACCTGGTCGACCTCGAACTCACCGCGGTGCGCGCGGCGCTGCGCGAACTCGACATCGCCGCCGAAGCGCTGGCCGGGGGCGGACCCGGCGCCGAGAGCGCCTACGCCGAGGCGCTGGCGGTGGCGGAGCGCCTGGACGCCTGGGACGCCGACCGGCGGGTCGAGGTGTCCCTGGCCGCGCTGGGCGCGGTGGCCGACCGGTCCCGCCCGCTGGGGTCGCTGTCGGTCGGGCAGCGCCACCGGGTGCGGCTGGCGTGCCTGCTCGGCGCGGGGCACGACCTGCTCCTGCTGGACGAGCCGACCAACCACCTGGACTCGGGTGGACTGGACCACCTCACCGAACGCCTGCTGCGCCACCCCGGCGTGGTGGTGCTGGTCAGCCACGACCGCGCGCTGCTGGCCGACGTGGCCACGACCGTGCTCGACCTCGATCCCACGCACGACGGCCGTCCCCGCCTGCACGGCGGCGGCTACGCGGGCCACCTCGCCGCGCGTCGGGCCGAACGCGCCCGCTGGGAAGCGCTGCACCTGGAGCAGGTCGCCGAACGCCAACGCCTGGCCGACGACTTGGCCGCGGCGCGCGACCGCCTCCAGGACTCGTGGCGGCCGGGCAAGGGGCACGGCAAGCACACCCGCGCCACCCGCGCGCCCGCGCTGGTCCGGGCGGTGCACCGCCGCCAGGACCAGCTCGACGCGCACGAGGTGTCGGTGCCGGAGCCACCGCTGCGGTTCACGCCGCCGGTGCTGCCCGCGCACGCGGGCGACTGGCTCCTGCGGGCCGACGGGGTGGCCGTGACCGGCCGACTGCGGCCGTGCGGGGTGGTGCTGGGGACCGCTGGCAGGCTGGTGGTCGCCGGCCCCAACGGGGCGGGCAAGTCCACGCTGCTGGCCGTCGTGGCCGGGGAGGTCGCGCCGAGCGCGGGGGAGGTCGCGGTGGCGCGCGGGGCGCGCGTCGGGTGGTTGCGGCAGGAGTCCCCGCCGCCGTCCCGGCGGGTCGCGCGCGAGGTCTACGACACCGCGATCGCCCGGCTGGTGGCCTCCGGGGATCTCCCGGAGGCGGAGGCGGTGACGCTGCCCGAGCTGGGGCTGCTCGACCGGCACGACGTGGAGCGGCCGGTCGCCGAGCTGTCGGTCGGCGCGCAGCGGCGGCTGGACCTGGCGCTGGTGCTCGCCGCCCGACCGCACCTGCTGCTGCTCGACGAGCCGACCAACCACCTGTCCGCCGCACTGGTGGACGAGCTGACCGAGGCGCTGGCGGGCACCGCGGCGGCGGTCGTGCTCACCACGCACGACCGCAGGCTCCTGCGCGACACGCGTGAGTGGCCGCGGTTGTCGTTGCGCCCGCTGTGACACCGGGGTCAGTCCGCTGTGGACAGTTGCCGCCGGGTGAGTTGGCGCAGGACTAGCAGCCCGCCGATGCCGGGGGCCAGCGCGGTGAGCTTGATCGGCGTCGTCGCGCCGCTGTGGCGCAGGGTGGCGAGGACGACGAACAGGTACGCGCACCCGTGCGTCGGTCCGATCAGGGAGGACAGCGGTGGCCAGTGCACCGTGGCGAGGTTGGCCAGCAGGACGACCAGGGACGCCAGTTCCACGGCCGCCGCGATCCGCAGCGACTTCACCGTCACACCCCCGTCGTGGAGCCGGGGCGGACGATCATCAGCACGGTCACCACGGCCCACAGCAGGTTGAACACCCCGGTGTGCATGGCCAGCCGCGCGGGTGTCCGCGGGTCGGGCTCGGCGTCCGCGGCGTCGAGGTCGGCCAGCACCGCTTCCTGGCGCGGCAGCACCAGCAGCGCCAGCACGCCCGCGGCGATGGCGGTCAGCCCGATCGACACGATCAGCCAGGCGTCGCCCAGCACGCCCAGGCTGCTGGCGGTGGCGAACCCGAACACCGGGACGACGATGCCGAGCACGGCGTAGACCCGGCAGATGCGGTGCAGCACGCGCAGTGAGGTCAGGTCGCGCGACCCGTCGGAGGCCAGGACGCGGCGGGCGTGGGCGGGGAACATGCTGGCCGCCACCGCGACCGGTCCGATGGCGAGGATGGCGGCCAGCACGTGCACCGAGAGCAGGAACTTCGTCACGGACCGGGAGGCTAGCCACGTCGAGACCCCACAGGTATTGGCAGAACTGCCATGTTTCGCTTGATTCTCGCCAGTGCCCCCACCAGGGTGGCGGAAAGCCAGAACCCGCTCACTGCCCTTGGCCGGAATCGGGCGCACCCCTACCGTGTAGCCATGCACACCGTGGCGGTCCTGGCCCTGGACGGGGTCATCCCCTTCGACCTGTCCACTCCCATCGAGGTGTTCACGCGCGCCAGGTTGCCCGACGGCCGCCCCGCCTACCGCCTGCGGGTCTGCGCCGCCACCCGCACCGTCGACGCGGGCCAGTTCGTGCTGCAGGCGCGGTGGGGTCTGGAGGCGCTGGCCGACGCGGACACGATCATCCTGCCCGGCTGCTCCGACGTCACCGCCCCGGTTCCGGACGAGGTCGTCGACGCGCTGCGCCAGGCCGCGGCGCGGGGCACCCGCATCGCCTCGATCTGCTCGGGCGCGTTCGTCCTGGCCGCCACCGGCCTGCTCGACGGCCTGCGCGCCACCACCCACTGGCTGGCCGCGGCCGCGTTCGCCCAGCGCTACCCCGCGGTGGAGGTGGACCCGGACGTGCTCTACGTCGACAACGGCCAGTTCCTCACCTCGGCGGGCGCCGCGGCGGGGCTGGACCTGTGCCTGCACCTGATCCGGGGCGACCACGGCTCCGCGGTCGCCGCGGACGCCGCGCGCCTGTCGGTCATGCCCCTGGAGCGGGAGGGCGGGCAGGCGCAGTTCGTCGTCCACGACCAGCCGCCCACGCCGCGCGGCTCGGCGCTGGAGCCGGTGCTGCGCTGGATGGAGGACAACTGCGCGGAGGACCTCGTGCTGGAGGACATCGCCGCGCGCGCGGGCATGAGCACCCGCACCCTCAACCGCCGCTTCCGCGAGCAGACCGGCACCACGCCGCTGCAGTGGCTGCTGCGCACCCGCATCCGCCGGGCGCAGCACCTGCTGGAGGCCACCAGCCAGCCGGTGGACCGGATCGCGAGCCGGGTGGGCTTCGGCTCGCCCACCGCTTTCCGCGACCGGTTCAAGCGGGTCGTCGGCACCAGTCCCGGCGCCTACCGCGCCGCCTTCCGCGGCCGCGAGCGCGAGGCGCGCAGCGCCTGACCCCCCTCCCCTTGCCCCATGCCCGTCGGCAAGTACTACCCGTGGCCCCACAGGGGGCCGCTGACCACCACCCGGCGACCCGAACGCTCGGTTCGCGCCTGGGCGCGGGTCAGCGGCGGGTGAGCACCAGGGGGCCGTCCTCGGTGATCGCCACCGTGTGCTCGGAGTGTGCCGTGCGCGAGCCGTCGGCGGACCGGATGGTCCAGCCGTCCGGGTCGAAGACGATCCGGTCGGTGGAGCGGGCCAGCCAGGGCTCGATGGCCAGGGTCAGTCCCGGCCGCAGCGTCAGGCCGCGTCCGGCGGGCCCCTTGTTGGGCACGTGCGGCGGCTCGTGCATGGTCCGGCCCAGCCCGTGCCCGCCGAACTCGGTGTTGACCCGGTAGCCGCGCTCGTGCGCGACCGCCCCGATCGCCGCGGAGATGTCACCCAGCCGGTTGCCCGGCTGGGCCGCCTCGACGGCCGCCCGCAGCGCGTCCTCGGTGGTCCGGATCAGGTGCAGGTCCTCCTCGGCCGGGGTGCCCACGACGATGCTCACCGCCGAGTCCGCCACCCAGCCGTCGATGGCCACCGCGATGTCCATGCTGAGCAGGTCGCCGTCGCGCAGCACGTAGTCGTGGGGCAGTCCGTGCAGCACCGCGTCGTTGACCGACAGGCAGATGACGTTGCGGAACGGCCCGTTGCCGAACTCGGGGGCGTAGTCCCAGTAGCAGGACTCGGCCCCGCGCTCCCGGATCATGCGGCGGGCGTGGTGCTCCAGGTCGAGCAGGTTCACCCCGACGTCCGCGAGATCGCTGAGCTCGGACAGGACGTGGGCGACGAACTGCCCGGTGACGTGCATCCGCTCGATCTCCGCGGGTGACTTCAACTCGATCACGACTTCTCCTCCACTTGATCGGTATAATAATACCGAATCGCGGTGGCCCTCCTGCGGCACCCCGCCCTTCAGGAGCACCGCACGCCTGCGGCTGCCGGGTGAACCATTCGAGTGGTGCGGTCCTCGTTGCCGGGCCCGCGCCAGGGGTGCGGTGGACAGTGTGCGGATGGCGAGGCGGGAGAGCAGGCTCGATCCGGACGCGGGGCCGCTTCAGGCGTTCGCGCACGGGTTGCGGGAACTGCGCTACCGCGCGGGGGAACCGTCGTACCGGGACCTGGCCCGGAAGGCGTTCGTGTCCGCGGGAGCGCTGTCCGAGGCGGCGGGCGGCAAGAAGCTGCCCGGTCTGGCGACCACGCTGGCCTACGTGCGGGCGTGCGGCGGCGACGAGCGGGAGTGGGAGCAGCGCTGGCTGCGGGTGAAGTCGCGGCTGGCGGGAGTGCGCCGCAGCGACCCGCTGGCCGAGGGCGACCCGGCGAAGGTCGGTCCCTTCCGGCTGGAGGGCAGGCTGGGCGCGGGCGCGGCGGGCCGGGTCTACCTCGGCCGCACACCGGCCGGGCGTCCCGTCGCGGTCAAGGTCATCCACCCCGAGCTGGCCGACGACCCGCTGTTCCGCCGCCGGTTCGCTCGCGAGGTGGAAGCGGCGCGGCGGGTGCACGGGCTGTACGTGGCCGCGCTGGTGGACGCCGACCCCGACGCGGCGCGGCCGTGGCTGGCCACCGCCTACATCCCCGGTCCCACGCTCCGCGCGGCCGTGGCGGAGCACGGCCCGCTGCCCGTGGACAGCCTCCTGCCGCTGGCGGCCGGGATGGCCGAAGCCCTCGAAGCGATCTTCGCCGCGGGCCTGGTGCACCGCGACCTCAAACCCGCCAACGTGCTGCTGGCCGAAGGGGGACCGCGGATCATCGACTTCGGCATCGCCCGCGCGCTCGACCGCACCCAGCTGACCCGCACCGGTACGGGCGTCGGCACTCCGGGATTCATCGCGCCCGAGCAGGTCCGCGGTCTGCCCGCGGGCCCCGAGGCGGACGTGTTCGCCCTCGGCGGCGTGCTGGCCTACGCCGCCACCGGCCGCCCGCCGTTCGGCGACGGCCCCGCCGAGTCGGTGCTCTACCGCCTGGTCCACGAGCCGCCCGCGCTGGAGGGCCTGCCGTCGCGGCTGCGCGAGGTCGTCGAGGCGTGCCTGGACAAGGACCCGGCCCGGCGTCCACCGCCCGCACAGGTCATCGGGCACTGCCGCGGCGACGACGCCCCCTCCGGGTGGTTGCCGCCCGCGCTGGCCGCGGAAGTCACCGAGCGCGCCGAGGCAGCGGCCAGCGCCGAGCCGCGGGCCGGGCGGCGGAGGGCGGTCGTCACGGCGGTCGCCGCCGCCGTCGCGCTGGTGGCGGCGTTCCTCGTCGGCACCAGCGTGGGCACCGGCGGGGACGGCGCCTTGCGACTGCACCGCGACACGGTGCCCGCGCACGTCGACCTGACCGCCCTGGGCGTCCTCGACTGGGTGCACTGGGGCCACCTCGACTCCGACGAGGGCCGCACCGAGGAGTACGTCGGTGACTACGTCGACCGGGAGTGCCACTACAACCTGCACTGCGTCAACCGGAAACGCGGGGCGAACCACATCGGCGACTACACGCCCATCGGCAACGCCGCGCCGTTCCGGTTGCGCCACCGGGACGCCGCGACGGCTTTCTCCTGGCGTGACGGCGAACCCACCCCAATCGCGTCGGACGTGAAATCGCTGGAGTACGCGGGAATGCGCGGAAACGGTTTCCGGCTGACCGCACCGGCCGATCGCGCGGAGCGCGAGCTGACCGTCTACCTCGCCGTTTACCAGGGGAAGGCGAAGTGCGCCGGATCGCTGAGCGACGGCAGCGCCGACGCGGTGGAGGACGACACGCTGAACACGTTCGGCACCTTCAACACGGGCCGCTTCGCGACCTGCTCCTTCCGCTACCGGGCAGGTCGCGACGGTCAGCGGCTCGCGGTGGAGCTGGTCCTGGTCGAGGACATCGGCGGCGGGAACGTGGCGCTCCTCGCGGCCACCCTGCGCTGAACCGCGTGCTGAACAGTGCGCTGAACAATCCCGAACACCCCCGGTTGTTCAAATTCGGGTCCGCGGTCGCGAGCGCGGGTTAGAACGGTGTCGCGTTCCGTTCTGACCACGATGGCGAAAGGTGTGGATCGCGATGTTCCGGAAAATCCTCGAAGTCCTGCCCCTGGTGGCGCTGGTGTCGGTCTGCGCCGCACCAGCGGCTGTGGCCGCCCCCGGCGACTACGACGCCGACCCGGCGGGTGGCGGCTGCCAGTACGTTCCCAACGGCGCCCTCGGCGGCGGTGACCTGCTCAACGTCCTGTTCCGGATCAGGACCAGCGGAACCGTTCCGCCGCGCCTGGTCGAGGTGCGGGGAACCAGCGACACGGGCCTGTTCACCGAGTTCAGGTCCGGCTGGGGCGGATCGGGGTACACCGCCGCCCAGTTCACGCTCCGGGCGGGCGACTTCGGCCGCTTCCACGTGATCACCATCGTCGTCGACCCCGACGACGAGTTCGCCGAGACCGACGAGGCCAACAACCGCGTCACGGCCCGGCTCACCCTGCCGAGCCCGCGCCCGACCAGCACGATCGCGCCACTGCCCTGCACGATCGTCCGCGGCGCCTGACCACCCGCTCGGCGGGCCCCGATGGGCCGGGGGATCGCCCATCGGGGCCCTGGGGAGGACTGCCCGGCGCGGGTGCTCGTGCGCCGGGCGGCTCCCGGCTACAGCGTCAGGCTCCAGCTGTCCACGTCGCCCTTGGCCAGCCAGATGAGGCTGTTCACGCGCAGCTGCCACGTGCCTTCGCGGGTCTCGCGGGACAGGTCGACGGTGTAGGAGGCGCTGTCGTCGGTCCCGGTGCTCTGCCGCTGGGTCTCCAGGCGGTAGGTCGTGCTGTCCGGCGCGATCAGGTCCATGCGCAGGTAGGAGATCGACAGGTTCTTGAGGGTCACGTCGACGCGCGAGGTCGACCGGGCGTTGTCCTCGCAGCCGGAGACCTCGACGGGCAGGGTGACCACGGTGCCGCCGGGCAGGGGGGTGTCGGTGTCGACCCGCGTGACGCACTCGGTGGACGGCTCGGGGACCGGCGCGTAGGGCGCGGCGGCCTTGTGCGCCGAGTGCAGCAGCATGGGCAGCGCCTTCGGCCAGAAGAAGGTCTCCTGGCAGGAGTAGGCGGGGAAGAAGCCGCCGCACTCCTGGTCGGGCTGTCCGCCCATCTCCCAGACGTAGGAGGCCACGCCGAGGTCGTCGTAGACCCAGTCGTCGGTGGTGCCCGAGGCGGAGTAGAGCACCTGGCCGGACTGCCCGTACTGCCAGTCCGCACCGGCCATCTCGGCCAGCTCCTGGGCGTGCTGCCGCAGCGCCGCGTCGTTGCCCGCCCGCTGCTCGATCACCCCGCCGGTCCACGGGAACAGCACGAGGTTGCCGTAGCTGTGCAGCGACAGCACCATGCCCGCGGTGTCGGTGGGTGCGGCCTGGGTCCGCTCCGGTGCGCGGCGGTCGGGGTACAGCGACCGCCACAGCCCCTGCAGCGCCTGGGTCTCCGGCTCCGAGTCCGGGGCGGTGCCCCGGTAGGTCTGCCTGCACTCGTAGTACGAGATGTTCTGGGCCGATTCCCAGTTCGAACTGGTGTTGCGGTTGAGGTCGACCCCGTAGTGGCTGTCGGACCTGGCTTCGCACCGGGAACCCTCGTCCCTGCCGTTCTTGCGGTGGGAGTGCGGCGCGTCACCGCCCACCTCGACGTAGTCGACGCCGTCGGGGTTGGCGACGGGGACCACCCAGAACTCGGTGCTCTCGAGCAGCGCGGTGACCTCGGGGTCGGTGCCGTGCCCCTGGACGAGGTGGTCGATCCAGCGCCAGGCGGTCTCGCCGGTGGTCAGCTCGCGGGCGTGCAGTTGGCCCATGACGAAGAAGCGGGGCTTGGGCGCGTCGGGGGACAGCGCGCAGTCACCGGGCCGCTTGGCGGTGATGCAGATGGCGCGCAGGTCGTGACCGCCCCGGTTCTGGGTCTTCAGCCACGAGTCGCCGTAGTCGACCACGGTCGCCAGGTCCGGGTGCTCGCGGGCGACCTGGTCCAAGTGCTGGTAGTGGGCGTTGACGGTGTGGTAGCCACCGTAGAAGGTGTCCGCGGCGGCTTGGGCGGCCTGCGGCGGCTCGGGCAGCACCTGGTCCACGGTGGCCTTGAAGCCCGCCCGTTCGAGCGCGGTCCGGGTGCCGGCGTCGCCCAGCACGAACAGGCTGTCGCCGTCGCGGTGCTCCATCACGTCGAAGCCCTGCTCGAACAGGGCCTGCTCGCTGCCGAGCGGGGCGTGCACCTCGTACAGGACCGAGCTCTCGTCCGGCGTCGCCGTGGCCGGGACGGCGGCGGGCAGCAGTGCCAAGGCGCTGAACAGGACGAGCGCCCGGTGTCGTTTGCGTGTCATCCGTGCTTCCTCAATCGGGGGAGGACCAACACTGACGACTTTTCCAGGGCGCGGCGAAACGGGACGGGGACTGTCGATGTCGACAGGAATCCTGCCTCGAAGTGCCGCCGGGTGACCCGATCGGACAGCGGACTGGTCGCGGCGCGCCCGCGCTCCCGGCGGGTCTAGCGCGGCAGCGGACGGCGTCCGGCGAAGCCCACGTCCGCGCGGTGGTACCAGCTCAGCTCGGCGTCGCCCTCCAGCCAGCACAGCAGCACGTCCGCGCCGTCCAGCTCCGAGGGGAAGTCCACCAGCAGCGGGGCGAAGCCCTTCAACTCGGCGCCGGTGGCCTGCACCGCCGTCATCAGGTCGTCCAGCCTGGCCTGCGCCGCCTTCAGCTCGGGCAGCCCGCCCAGCGGGCTGGGCGTCCCGGAGCCCAGCGCCGCGGCCAGCTCGGCGGCGTCGGCCCGCACGGCCACGATCTCCGCCAGCACCGGCCGCAGCCGAGCCAGCTCCTCGCGCGCCTCGGACAGGCTGAACAGCGCCACGCCGCCACCTCGCTGATTCCTCCGCCGCGCGCCCGCCGCTGGTGCGGCGAACGGTGCGACGAGATCCCGACACCGATCAGTCCTACCGGGACGGTCGTGGTCGAGTGCGCTGCCCGGTGCGGTCACGCTACCCCGACCACGTCCACTGGGTCCTCTCGACCCTCGAAACTATCGGAACAGAACTCGACAGCAGGGTGTGCCAAGGGGCTGTGATCGCCTCATCGGAGTCTATCAACGGCCGCCTTAGGGGCGGAGGTGGGGCGATCGGAGGCTCGAAGTGCTCGCTGTTCACGCACGTGAACAGCGAGGGATATGACTGCGTGGTGAACCGCGGCCTTCGACGTGTCCCGGTGACTGGTGGTCACTGGTCATCGAAAGTCATAGGCTCGAAGACCGATAGTTTAGAAGCGGTGGACGCGCGGACAGGGGTCAGCATGAGCACATCGCTCGAACCGGGCGCGAGCAGGGGGACCTCGTCCATCGCGTCCATCGCCGCCGAGGCGGGTGTGTCGGTGCCGACCGTGTCCAAGGTGCTCAACGGCAGGCCCGACGTGGCCCCCGACACCCGCGCGCGGGTGGAGAACGTCATCGAGCAGCACCGCTACCAGCGGCGGCGGGCGCGCCGGTCGTCCCGGCCCGCGCTGGTCGAGGTCGTCTTCCACGAACTGCACTCGGCGTGGGCGACCGAGATCATCCGCGGCGTCGAGCAGGCCGCCGCCGCCGAGCGCGCCGCCGTGGTGCTCTCCGAGTTGCGCGACGGCCACCGCCCCCGCCGCGAGTGGTTCGAGGACCTGCTGGCCCGCCGTCCGCTGGGGGTCATCCTCGTGCTCGCCGAGTTGGACGCGGGCGAGCGCCACCAGCTGACCACGCGCAGCACCCCGTTCGTCGTCGTGGACACCGCGGGGGAGCCACCGCCGGGAGTGCCGACCGTCGGCTCGGCCAACTGGGCGGGCGGCCTGGCCGCCACCCGGCACCTGCTGGCACTGGGACACCGCCGGATCGCGGTCGTCTCCGGCCCCACCGACGTGCTGTGCAGCCGCGCCAGGGTGGACGGCTTCCGCAGCGCGCTGGAGGACGCGGGCGTGCCGGTCGAGCCGGACTTCGTGCGGTACGGCGACTTCTACGTCAACGGCGGGTACTCGCACGGGCTGTCCCTGCTCGACCGCCCCGACCGGCCCACCGCGATCTTCGCCGGGTCGGACTTCCAGGCGCTGGGCGTCATGCGCGCGGCGCGCGAGCTCGGACTGGCCGTCCCGGACGACCTGTCGGTGGTCGGCTACGACGACCTGTCGGTCACCGAGTGGATCGGCCCGCCGCTGACCACCGTGCGCCAGCCGCTGCGCGAGATGGCGGCCACCGCGGCCCAGATGGTCTTCACCCTGGCCAGGGGCGAGCGGCCGGTCAACGAGCGGATAGACCTCGCCACCGAGCTGATCGTGCGCGAGAGCACCGGCCCGCCGCGCCGGTGAGCCGCGGTGGCCGGAGCCGGGGACGGGTCAGACCGGGGTGTGCGGGGCCGCGCCGGAATCGCCGCGCTCGCGCGCCGCGCGGGCGCGCACCCGGTCCAGCAGCAGCATGGCGGGTGAGGCCGACACGCCGTGCAGGACGATCGACCCGATCACCACCAGGCCCACGACCCGCCACAGCGCCTCCGCCTCGGCGAAGTGGCCCGCGTGCAAGGCGTAGGACACGTAGAACAGCGAGCCGATGCCGCGCACGCCGAAGAACGCGATGACGACCCGCTCGCGCGGGCCGGTCCGGCCGCCGCGCAGGCCCAGCAGACCGGCCGCGGGCCGCACCACCAGCAGGACCGCGGCGGCGACCAGCACCTCGCGCCAGTGCGTGCCCGAGAGCAGGCCGGTGGCCGCCGCGCCGCCGAGCAGGAACACCAGCAGCACGGTCAGCATCCGCTCGACCTGCTCCACGTACTGGTGCAGCACGTGGTGGTAGTCGTGACGGCGCTCGGCGGCGCGGATGGCGCACGCGCAGACGAACACCGCGACGAACCCGTAGCCCTCGACCAGCTCGGTGACCCCGTAGGCCAGGAAGGTGGCCGCCAGCGCCACGAACCCCTCCGCGTGCTCGGCCAGCCGGAGCTTCTCCGAGGGCGCGGAGAAGAACAGCTTGCCCAGCAGCCACCCCACCAGCACGCCGACACCCACGCCCGCGCCCAGCCGCCACAGCACGTCCACCGCCAGCCAGCGCGGCAGCCACAGGGCGGGCGCGGCGCCCAGCGCGGCGATGGCCACCGCGGCGTGGGTGAACGGGAAGGCCAGCCCGTCGTTGAGCCCGGCCTCGGAGGTCAGCGCGAACCGCGCCTCGTCCTCGTCGGACTCCGGGTGCTCGGCGGGCTCGGCCACCTGCACCTCGCTGGCCAGCACCGGGTCGGTGGGCGCCAGCACCGCGGCCAGCAGCACCGCGCCCGCCGCGCCCAGCCCGAGCACGGCCCAGCCCAGCACGCCGACGGCCAGCACCGACAGCGGCATGGTGATGCCCAGCAGCCGCCACGTGGTCGCCCAGCGCCGTCGGCCGACCGGCCGGTTGAGCGCCAGTCCCGCGCCCATCAGCGAGATGATCACGCACAGCTCGGTCAGGTGCAGCACCGCCGAGCCGTGCGCGAGCGGGTCCACGTCGGGCAGCGGCTCGACCAGGCCGAAGGCCAGCGCCCCCGCGCCGAGGAACACCATCGGCATCGAGATCGGGGCCCTGGCCAGCAGGCGAGGTAGCACCGCCGCTGCCAGCGTGACGAAACCCGCCCCTGCGTAGAGTGCGGGACCGGGATCCAAGGGAAGCCTCTCGACGGTGCGGGTGGTCGTATGCGTACCCCGGTCGGGTGAGAGCAAACACCCGTGCGGCTCAGTCACCTCGGTCGCGTGGACTGCGGATCCGGCCCGCTACGTGACCAGTGGGGGTGCGGACCGGCCGCCCGGTTCGGGTGCCGCCCGCGCGCCACCCGAAGAACAGGCAGGTCTCGTTCCGCAGGTGGTTCCGCGTGGTCCACCGGGCCCGCCGCGGGTCTACTGGTCGTCGGGATCGTTCCCACCGGGGGGAGCCGGCGGTGTCGTCGGCGTCGGGGCGACTGACGCCGAGGGGGATGGATGGACCCGCAACCGATCCTGCTCCGGCCGTCCTGGTTCGACGGCCGAATCGCCTCGCGGCGACCGCGGGCCGCTCGGTGGGGGGCCGCTGAGCGGCCCGCGGTGCTGCGGGGCGCGATCGTCGCGGACGAGCGCCCGGTGGCGGCGAAGCGCTACACCGCCGGGGTGCTGTCCGGGGCGGAACTGCTCCAGGACCGGTGGGGGCAACTGCTGCCGCCGGACGACCCGCTGTGGGCCTGGCCGGTCTTCGCCGCCGCGGAGCGGGCGCGCAACCGGCCGGACCACCACGGTTACGCGGCGGTCCGGCGTCAGGGCGACGTCATCGCGGTGCTGCCGATGAGCGGCTTCCGCGGGCTGCGATTACCGTCCGTGCTCGGGGCGGGGGATGGCGGGTTGCCTGGCCGGGTGGACCGGGTGCTGCCGCCCATGTCGGTGCTGCTGTGCGGCAACCCGCTGGGCCGGGGCCGGGTGCTCTCCGCCGGACCGCTGCTCGAGCCGGTGGCCGACCGGCTGGTCCGCGAGGTGCTGGCGCACGCGCGCCTGCGGGAGTTCGACGTGGTGGTGTTCAAGGACTTCGCCGAACCGGACCTCGCGCCGCTGCGGCGGTCGCTGCTGCGCTCGCGGTTCTTCTTCGCGCCCGCCCCGCCCGACCTCGAACTCCGCCTCGGCCGCTTCCACCCGCCCCGCCTGCCCGCGCCGCCGGGGACGCGGGTGGAGGTGCTCGACGACTTCCAACGGCTCCTGCCCCAGGTCGCGGACCTGCACCGGGCGGCGGCCGGGGTCGTGGACGTGCTGGACGAGGAATTCCTGCGCGTGCTGCGGCCCGTGGACGGGCTGCGCAGGAAGTTGATCGCCTGCTTCCGGGACGACCGCCTGGTGGCGTACCTGCTGTGCCTGTTCGCGGGCTCCGGCGCCACCGCCGTCCAGGTCGCGCTGGACGAGCGGGTGGTCGAGGAGGCCGGGCTGCGCGGGCTGGCCGCCGAGCTGGCCGCCGCCGAGGGGTGCGAGCGCATCCGCTTCCCCCGCGCCGCGGCGCGGGACGCGGCGCGGACGGGTGGCGAGCTGGTCGAGCAGTCGTTCGCGATCACCCACCTGAAGCCGCTGCCGCGGGCGGTGCTGCGCGGCTTGCTGCCGGGGGTGCTGTCCCGCTGATCCGCCACGCGTCACCGGACCGTCCTGTGTGGATGGTCGTCCTCCGATCGGCCGACGCAGGCGGTTCACCATCGGGGGGAGCCCCGCATATTCGATCGCCGGTGGCGCGGGTGCTGCGGCAGCATGGGGTCCCCACCGTTTCCCGAAAGGGGCCCCATGGCCGCGCCCGGACCGGGTGGTGACACCGAGAACGCCGACCGGAGTTCGCCCAGCCGCAGGACCGCGGTGCTGCTGGTACTGCGCCACTACGCCCGAGAACTGCTGCGCCACCGCAAGTTTGCGGTGCCCGCCCTGCTCATGCCCGCCCTGGGCAACACCTGCGCGTTCTACCTCGCCCCGCTCGTGGTGGCCGCGCTCGCGGGCCACCTGGCGGAGGGCGGCGACACCGACCCGACCGCGGTGCTGCCCTACGCGCTGGGCTTCGCGGGACTGCTGCTGCTGTCCGAACTCCTGTGGCGGATCGGGGTGCACTGCCTCAACCGCACCGACGGCCGCAGCATCGAGAACCTGGCGGTGGTCGGCATGGACGAGCTGCTGGCCAAGGACGCGGCGTTCTTCCACGACAACTTCGCGGGCTCGCTGACCAAGCGCGTGCTCAGCTTCGCCGCGCGGTTCGAGCAGTTCGTCGACACCCTGGCGTTCTCGGTCGTGGCCAACGTCGTGCCGCTGGTGTTCGCCTCGGTGGTGCTCTGGCGCTACGACCCGCTGCTGGTCGCCGTGCTGGTCGGCCTGATCGCGGTCACCGGGCTGGGCGTCGCGCCGCTGGTGCGCCGCCGCCAAGCGCTGGTCGACGCGCGCGAGGCGGCCATCGCCAGGGTGTCCGGCCACGTCGCGGACACCCTGGCGAACATGGAGACGGTGCGCGCCTTCGCCGCCGAGGAGCGCGAGGCCGCCGAGCACCGGGCCCGCGTGGCCGAGCAGCGCAGCCTGGCCATCCGGTCCTGGGACTACGCCAACCTGCGCATCGACAGCCTGGTCGCGCCGATGTCCGTGCTGGCCAACGCCCTGGGCCTGCTGCTGGCGGTGAGCCTGAGCGGCGGGCGGCTGGGCGTGGAAGCGGTCGTGGTGGCCTTCGCCTACTACTCCAACGCCACCAGGGTCATGTTCGAGTTCAACCAGATCTACCGCAGGCTGGAGAGCGCGCTGACCGAGGCCGCCCAGTTCACCGAGCTGCTGCTCACCCCGCCGACGGTGCTCGACCCGCCCGTCCCGAAACCGCTGAGCCCGCGCGGGGCCGACATCCGCTTCGAGCGGGTCGACTTCGCCCACCCCGGCGGGCCCGCCCTGTTCAGCGGCCTGGACCTGAGCATCCCCAGCGGCGCCAGGGTCGGCCTGGTGGGCCGCTCCGGCGGCGGCAAGAGCACGCTGACCCGGTTGCTGCTGCGGCTGATGGACGTCGACGGCGGGCGCATCCTCATCGGCGGCCAGGACATCTCCCGGCTGCGCCAGGCCGACCTGCGCAGCCTGATCGCCTACGTGCCGCAGGACCCGGCCATGTTCCACCGCACGCTGCGCGACAACATCGCCTTCGCCAAGCCGGGCGCCACCGACGCCGAGATCCGCCGCGCGGCGCTGGCCGCGCACGTCACCGAGTTCGCCGACGCGCTGCCCCGCGGTTTCGACACGTTGGTGGGCGAGCGCGGCGTCAAGCTCTCCGGCGGCCAGCGGCAGCGGGTCGCGCTGGCCCGCGCCATCCTGCGCGACGCGCCCGTCCTGCTGCTGGACGAGGCGACCAGCGCGCTGGACTCGGAGAGCGAGGTCCTGGTGCAGGAAGCGCTGTGGCGGCTGATGCGGGACCGCACCGCGGTCGTGGTGGCGCACCGGCTGAGCACGGTGGTGCGGATGGACCGGCTGGTGGTGCTCGACCAGGGCCGGATCGTCGAGCAGGGCACCCACGACGAGCTGCTGCGCGCCCAGGGCGGCTACGCCAGGTTGTGGCAGCACCAGTCCGGCGGGTTCCTCGACGACGCGGCGGACACCCTGCGCTCACCCGAGCGCGAGTCCCGCGCCCGGACACCCTGAACCGAGCGCCCCGACACCCTGAACCGAGCGCCCGGACACCCTGAACCGAGCGCCCGGACACCCTGAACCGAGCGCCCAGACACCCTGAACCGAGCGTCCGGGCACCCGGTCAGCGGTGGTCGCCCGCGTGCCCGCCGCGCCTGCGCTGCCGAGCCGGCACGCCGCGGATGACGTTGCCGGTGGGCTCGCCCAGCGCCCTGGCGATCTCCTCCACCCGGTAGCCCGCCTCCTGCAGCAGGATCGCCTTCTTCGTCCGCTCGTCGGGGATGTCGTCGAAGCCCTGCCACAGGCTCAGCCGCCGCAGCGCGAGGTCCGCCGGGTCCTGCTCGCACGAGGACAGCCCCGCGATGCCCAGCGCGGGCGACTCCGCGGCGGCCAGGTGCTGCCGGTGCCACTGCTCGACCCGCCACTTGCGGTAGGCGTTGGGGAAGGCCAGCACGCACCGCCCGACGAAGTAGGTCTTCAGGCAGGCCCCGCCGTCGGGCCGCCAGCCACCGCCGACCAGCGCCCGGTCGCGGAAGTCCAGCACCGCCTGGCTGACCGTGTCCTCGGCCACGGCCCGCAGGTCGTCGTGCCGCCACGCGACCGGCGGCGGTCCGGGGTAGCAGGTCGGAGGTGATCGGGTAGGCCCGGCCGTCACCCGCGGGCAGCCGCCGCAGCGCGTCGCGGTCCTCGTGGTCCCGGTTGAGCACGCGGGCCAGCAGGTCCGACAGCCACTCGACGGCGCGCACGGCGTTGTCGTCGAACGCGCGGGGTTGGTAGCTCTGCAGCGCCAGCATGCCGAACAGCCGCCGCCCGCCGTCCTTGGCCGACCGGAACAGCGGCACGGTGATCGCGTCCTCGGAGCGCCGGGTGACGTCGCCCGTCATCACCCCGGCGTTCAGCGCCGCGCCGTTGTCGTAGGCGTAGCGGTAGGTCACCCGGTGCTTGAGCAGCCACGCGGTCTGCCCGTTCGGCCCGTAGGTGTGCGACGCCGGGTCGTCGTACTTGCCGCCCTCGTAGCCGTACGGGTAGCGCACCCGGTTGGCGCCGTGCAGGAACCCGATCCAGAAGGTGTCGAACGGGACGATCTTGGCCGCGACCGCGCGCACGTAGTCGTACAGCGCGTAGTGGTTGCCCGGCGGTAACGCCACGATCTTGTGGTATGCCTCGCGCAGCACGACCGCGGTGGTGCCGTCCACTTTCAGCACGTCCGGTTTGTCCCCCGCCATCGCAGCATGGTCCCCCGCGCCGTCGGGTGGTGAGTACCCCCGACCGAGGCACCGCCGGGCGGGACCGGGCTACCGGGCGCTGCGGTGCCTGCTCTGCGCCAACCCCTCGGCCACGCCGATCAGCAGCACCGAGGCGATCACCGCGATGACGAACCCCAGCACGTTGAGCTCGAAGATGTTCCCGGTGCCGAGCAGGTTGGCGATGGTGCCCCCGATCACCGAGCCGACCAGCCCCAGCAGCAGGGTGGACAGGATGCCCAGCCGCTGCTTGCCCGGTTTGATCAGCCGCGCCAGCGCGCCGATGACCAGCCCCGCGACGATGAATCCGATCATGACAGCCTCCGTGGTGCTCATCCCTGCGCCCACGCTAAGCCCGCCGGACCGATCGTGCCCGGTCAGCGCCTGCTACCGGTCCACGCGCTCCAGCAGGAACTCCTGGTCGGCCTTGCCCGAGCAGGAGCTCTGCGTCGCCTCCGCGCCCGCGTCCACGTCGGCGGGGCCGCCCAGCACCCCGACGCACTTGCCGCTGTGCACCGGGCGCAGCACGAATCCGCCCGGCACCGGGGTGTCCACCGGCTCCAGCAGGAAGCGCTCGTGCGCCGCGCCGGTGCAGGTGCGCGGCGCGATCAGCGTCTCGTCCTCCAGCGAGGCGTCGTCCACCGACAGGCAGCCCCAGCCCTCCTGGTCGCTGCGCCACTTGATCAGGTACACCCCGGAGCCCAAGCTCTCCAGGTAGGTGTCCGGGACGAGCCCTTGGCACGGCCGCTGCACCGCCAGCGGCCGGTCGGTCCGCTGGTTGCGCTCGCGGCCCTCGCCCAGGCACAGGTCGCGATCGGCGACGTGCGCCGGTCGCAGCCGGTACCAGCCGTCCTCGGGCAGTTCCGACCCGGTGAGCACCGCCGAGGCGGCGACCGCGCCGACCGCCGCGGCCGAGACCGCCGCGGCGACCGGCCACCAGCGCAGCCACCGACGACCGGTCGGCCGGTCGTCGGGCTCGGGCTCGGGCTCGGGCCGGGGGTCCTCCGGTTCGGCCGGGTCCATCGCCAGCCGCCTGCGCGCGGCCACCCACCGCTCGACGTCCTCCTCGCCCAGTCCGCACGCCCTGGTGAAGGCCACCACCAGCTGCTCCCTGGGCAGGGTCCGCCTGCCGAGCATGGTCGCGGTCGTGCTGGCGGGCAGCACCTCCCCGCGCGCCCTGGCCTTGGCCTCCACCTGGCGGTAGGTCAACCCGGACCAGACGCGTAACCGCTTGAGGGCGGCGACGTAGTCGGCGGCGCTGGTGACTTCCTCGGGCAGCGGCGGTTCGGCGTGTCGCTCCTTCACCAGGACAGCATGCACCGACCGGCGGCACCGCTTCGACATACCTGTTCGACACGCCTGCGACCAGCGCGAACATGCTCGAACAACTCCGAACGGCGGTGAGCGCCCGAGCCGGGCTATACCAGTGGCACGGTTCGGCGGAGGGGGGAGCGAATGGCGTTCGAAGTTCGGCTGCTGGGGGCGGTGGAGGCGCTCGGGGACGGCGTCGCCGTGGAGTTGGGGCACGCCCGCCAACGGTGCGTGCTGGTCGCGCTGGCGGTCGAGGCGAACCGGCCGGTGAGCTACGACCAGCTGGTGACCAGGGTGTGGGGCGACGCCCCGCCCCGGCAGCCGCGCGCCGCGCTGTACGGCTACCTGTACCGGCTGCGGCAGGTGCTGTCCGACGTGCCTGACGTGGCCTTGGCGCGGGTGCCGGGGTGCTACCGGATGGTGGTGGACCCGGACGCGGTGGACCTGCACCGGTTCGAGCGCTTGGTGGCGCGGGCCCGCCGGGCCGAGGACGACGCGCGCCGCGTCGCGCTGTACGACGAGGCGCTCGCGCTGTGGCGCGGGGAGGCGTTCACCGGCCTGGACACGCCGTGGCTGAGCACTGTGCGGATGGCGCTGGAGCAGCAGCGGTCCGTCGCCGAGGCCGACCGCACGGACGCCGCCCTGCGCCTGGGCAGGCATCAGGAGGTGCTGGCCGTGCTGACCGCGCGCACCGCCGCCCACCCGCTGGACGAGCGCTTGGCGGGCCAGCTCATGCTGGCCCTGCACGGCCTCGGCCGCACGGCCGAGGCGCTGGCGGTCTACCAGCGGGTGCGCCGCCGCCTCGCCGAGGAGCTGGGCGCCGACCCCGGCGAGGCGCTGCGCGCGGTGCACCGCCGCGTGCTTCAGACCCCGGTGCTCACCGTGACGCCCGCGCCCACCTGGCGTGCCGTGGTCACCCCGGTGACCAGGTTGCCGGTCGAGGCCACCACCAGCGCGGTGCCCGGACCCCGCTGGTAGTCCAGGCCGACGCCGGAGCCGTTGCCGCGCACGGTGTTGCCGGTCACCACGAGGTTGCCCGTGCCGTAGTTGGTCCGGGCCTGGAGGAAGGTGCCCGTGCCGCCCCCGAAGTCGAACACCCGGTTGCCGCCGATCGTGGACGCCGCCTCGCCCTGCACCGAGACCCGGATGCCCGCCTCGCCGAAGTCCTCCAGGTAGTTGTCGCTGATCGACGAGCCGTAGAGCCGCTCCGCCCACAGCGCGACCCGGCCGACGCCGTAGACGTGGTTGCCGCGCACCAGCCACCCCGCCGCGTTGTCCAGCCCGATGCCCTCGGTGCCGGAGTCCTCGATCCAGTTGTCCAGCAGCTGCCAGTCGGTGACCGAGTTGCCGGTGCCCTCCGCCCCGGCCACGTCCTCCGCGAACACCCCGCGCTGCCCGGAACCCGCGACGTGGCTGCCCACGATGCGGCCGTTGACCTGGGTGTTGGTCAGCGCGACCCGGTTGGCGGACAGGTTGGTCACCCGGATGCCGTGCCGGGTGGCCCCGCGCACCACCACGTCCTCCACGACCGTCTGCCACGACCGCAGCACGAGGGCGTCGTGCGCGGCGGGGTTGTTGTCGCGGTCGGCGTCCAGCGTCAGCGACCGGATGGTCACCGGCGCCCCGGTCCACGGCACGTCGTCGAGGTAGGAGTCGCTGGCCAGCATCGCGTCCAGGTTCGCGCCGGGGGCCTGCCGGATGACCGTGCCGGTGCGCGAGAGCCCCCGGTAGGTGCGCTCGCCCACCAGCCGGACCGTGCCGTTGATCAGGCACGTCCCGTTGAGCACCAGCTCGTCGCCGGGGGCGCTGGCGGCGACGGCGGCGTTGATCCGCTCGTCGTCGCCGGTGTTGTTCTGGCACAGCACGTCGGTCCGCGTGTCTGCCCGCGCCTGCCCGCTCACCAGGACCCCCGCGCCGATCACCGCTACGAGCAGCAGCTTCACCGGATCACCCTTGATCATGCGCACACCCTTTCCGCCGTCGGTCCGGCGAGCCTGGCGCAGTCGGATGGGGAGAATCTGGGATCGCCGTGGGAATGGCGGTGGTCACCGGCCTCGTGGCGGGCCTCGGGTAGTGCTCGCGGGTGGCTAGTTGTGGGTCACCTTCAAGTCGTAGATCTCCACCTCCCCGTAGTTGCCCTCGTCGCAGGGCGAGGAGTTGGAGCAGTTGGCCTGGGTGTAGGCGCCCGCTTTGAAGTAGGCGCCGCTGAAGCTCCTGGAGATCGTGGTCTGCAGGACGCCGTTGTAGTAGGCCTTGATCTTCTTGTCGCTGACCACGAACTTCGCCTGGAACTTCGTGCCGAGCACGTAGTCGTCGATCACGAGCTTGTGGTGCGTGTCGTCGTCGTTGGTGACGTAGAGCTTGGTGCCCTCCAGGCGGAAGACCGCCAGGTCGTCGCTGCCGCCGTGGATCTGCCCGGCCACCACGTGCGGCTTGTCCTGCGGCAGCGCGGTGATGGCCTGCTCGATCACCATCGTGTGCGTGCCCGAGGTGGACGACCAGGCCGCCTTGCTCGACCCGTTCATCTCGCGCAGCTCCGAGCGCGGGTTGCTGGAGCCGCTGGTGGTGACGCCGTTGACCGCGGCGCGGAAGCGCACCCCGTCGCACTCCGGGGTGGTGCGGAACCACGGGTCGATCGAGAAGGTGGCCAGCTCGGGCTGCTCGACGTTGGTCGGGTCCTCCTCCTCGCCGATGGGCAGCCCGATGTACCAGTTGGTCAGGTCCAGCACGTCAGCGGGGTACCGGCAGTCCCCGCCGCCACCGCCGCCGCCCCCGTCGGCCCCGTTGACGGACACCTCGGTGATGCTGGTCCAGTCGTTGGAGGTGTTGCCGTGGCCGACGATGCGCAGGTAGCGCGCCGAGCTGTCGGCGAAGTCGTGGGTTTCCGGCCGGGTGGTGGTGCCGCTGCTGCTGCGGCGCGCCACGGCCGCCCGCCAGGACGTCCCGTCGGCGGAGAGCTCGACCTCGAAGGTGTGCCGCCTGGTGTCGCCCTTGTGCCAGGCGATCGACACCGACCCGACCACCTGGGATGAGCCGAGGTCGTAGCTGATCCAGACGCCGTCGCCCTCGGCGGACCACCGGGTGCTCAGCTCACCGTCGAGGGTGTTGGCGGGGACGTTGCCGTCGTGGTCGCTCGCGCTGACGCCCACGACGGCCAGTGGACTGCCCGCGGTCGGCGCCGCCGCGTCGGCCGCGCCCGCTGATCCGAGCACGAGCGCGCCTGCCAGGGTGGTGCTGAGGATGCGTCTCATCGTCCCTCTTCCGGTTGATCGGACTCGCCGCGTGCGACCGTGCCGCAGCGTTTCCGGGACGGGTCCCCGACGACGCCGTCACACTGTCGACGAGCCGAAGGAGACCGATGAACCACGAGAGCCTGGCTCGCGGCGTGCCCCGCACCGCGCCCGGAGCCATCGTCGCCAGTGCGCTGACCGGCCGTCTCCACGTCGACCCGGTCGAGGGGCGCACGGTCCGGTTCGGGCGCAACCGCCCGAACGTCGACCTGTGCGTCGGCGAGACCGACCCGAGGGTCAGCCGCCAGCACGGCCTGCTCACCCGCCGCGGCGGCCACTGGTGGGTCACCAACACCGGGCAGCTGCCGATCCGGCTGCCCAGGACCCGGTGGCTGTTCCGCGGTGAGGACGCCGTGCCGCTGCCCAGGGGCTACACGCCGCTGTTCGTGCGCGGCTCCCGCGACCGCGAGCACCTGCTGGAGCTCTACGTCGCCGACGACCGGGACGCGGCGCCGCGCGCCCAGCACGACTGGGTGACCCAACCGCCGACGCGGTGGCGGCTCACCCCCGACGAGCGACTGATGCTCATCGTGCTGGGGCAGCGCTACCTGATGCACGAGGCCAACCCCCAGCCGGTGTCCCGCCAGCAGACCGCGCAGGTGCTGGCGGAGCTGCAACCGGATGCCACCTGGAGCGTCAAGCGGGTCGAGCACATGATCGCCGACGTGCGCGCCCGGTTGTCGGCAGGCGGCGTGCCCGGTCTGCTCCGCGAGGAGGTCGGCGAACCCGTCGGCAACGCGCTCAACGACAACCTGCTGCGTGAGCTGGTGCTGTCCACCACCCTCGTGCCCACGGACCTGGCTGCCCTTGACCCGTTGTGCTGAATTCCGGAGAACGCCGTGACGCCACCGAGCGTAGTCCATACGCTGCTTTCCGTGCGTACGGGCGATGTCGTTGACGGCCGCTACGAGCTGGAGGACGCCCGCGGCTCCGGGTCCGGCGGCGTGGTGTGGACCGCGTTCGACCGGAAGCTGAAGCGGAGGGTGGCGCTCAAGCGTCCGCACGCGGCGGCCGACCAAGCCGACCGGGCGCGGTTCCACCGCGAGGCCCAGACCGCCGCGCAGGTGCACCACCCCAACGCGGTCGCGGTCTTCGACACCGTCGACGCCGACGGCTGCTGGCTGGTGATGGAGTACCTGCCCGCGCGGAGCCTGGACGTGGTGCTGGCGCAGGACGGGCCGCTGCCGGTGGAGCGGGTGGCGCGGATCGGCGTGCAGATCGCGGGCGCGCTGGCCGCGGTGCACGCTCGCGACATCGTGCACCGGGACGTGAAGCCGGGCAACATCCTGGTCACCGACGACGACCTGGCCAAACTCACCGACTTCGGCATCTCCATCTGGCGGGAGGTGACCCGCACCGACGACGGCAGGGTCAGCGGCACCCCCGCCTACGCCTCGCCCGAGGTCGCGAACGGCTACCCGGCCAGTCGGGCCTCGGACGTCTTCTCGCTCGGCGCCACCCTGTACGCCGCGGTCGAGGGTACGCCGCCGTTCGGCGGCGGTGAGCCGCACGAGGTGCTGGAGCGCGTCCGGCGAGGCGAGGTCCCGCCCGCGCGACGCGCGGGCCCGCTGGCCCCGCTGCTGGCGGAGATGCTGCGGGCGCGC
>NZ_BMRG01000004.1:521479-564277 GCF_014648515.1 Saccharothrix coeruleofusca | reverse complement strand
CCCGCCGGGAGGCCGACCGCCGACGAGGTCCGGTCGCGCCTGAAGGAGATCGTCGGCGACTGGGAGCCGCCCGCGGTGGAACGTCCCGCCAGGGCACCGCGGCGCCGCCTCTTGGCGCGGATCGCCGCGGCGTTCGTGCTGGTCGTGGCGATCAGCACCGCGGTGGTCATCAGGCAGCACCAGGTGCCCGCCGCGCAGCAGCAGGCGTCCGCCGGTGGGCTCATCGGCGACGAGCGCACCGCCGACCCGTGCGCGCTGATCGACGAGGAGGAGCTGAGCCGGTTCGGCACCGTGCGGGTGGTGACCGATTACGGCAACTTCAACCGCTGCGACGCCCTGGTCCACGTCGGTGCGAAGGAGCCGGTGGACATCGAGATCCAGCTGATCACCCGCGCGTCCCGCACCGTGCAGGGACAACCCCTGGAGGTGGTCGAGGAACCCCTGCGGAGCAACGAGTGCGACCGCACGGTGGTGGCCGACGAGAGGTACGCCGTCCGGGTCAGCGCGAAGCTGGACAACCCGCCGCTGGACCTCTGCCCCCTGGCCGACGCCGCGGCGGCCACCGTGCTGGAGGTGCTGCGCGGCGGTCAGATTCCCCGGCGCGCCACCCCGTTCCCCGAAGACTCGCTCGCCCGCGTCGACGCCTGCGCGCTGCTCGATGACGAAGTGCTCACCGCGGTGGCCGGGGTGAACGGCGGCTCGGCGCTGAACGTGTTCGGCAACTGGGCGTGCAAGTGGCGCAGCACGACCGGTGGGCTCGGCATCAACCTGCGCTACGACCAGCACTCGGCGGACGAGGTGCCCAAGGGGGAGCTGACCCGGCTGGAGGACGGTCGCGTGGTGTACGTCTGGCTGGACACCGATTCGAGCAAGAGCTGCACCATCCACGTCCCCCACCTGCCCGCGAGTCCGGCGAAGCGGGCTTACCTCGACGTGCTGGTGCTGACAGTGCAGGGCGACCGGTCGGGCGAGGAGTACTGCCTCGAGGCGAAGATCCTGGCGGCGGCGGCCGCCAAGAAGCTGCCCTCCTGACGGCGGCCGGCCCCGCCCGGCGTCCCGGACGCTCGGTTCGCGGTGTCCGGACGCTCGGTTCGCGGCAGGCGGGAGGTCATCCGTCGGCGGAGAGCCGGAATTCCAGCAGGCAGCGCTGGTCGGTCAGCTCGGTCACGCCGTCCAGGAGCAGGCCGTGCGCCGAGCCGAGCGCCCGGAACTCGTCGAGCCCGCGCTCGCGACCGCCGAAGATCACCAGCATGGCCAGGTCGCTCTCGCTGTCGGCGCGCAGCCCCGCGACCGCCTCGACCACCAGGACGCGCCCCGCCGGGTGCGCGGCCTCGGCGCAGCGGCTCATGATGCGGTGGGCGTGCTCGTCGTCCCAGTCGTGGAGGATGTCGAACAGCAGGTAGGCGTCCGCACCCGCCGGGAGCGGGTCGAAGAAGCTGCCCGCCGTCACCCGCGCCCGGTCGTCCAGCCCCTGCGCGGTGAAGGTGCGGCGGGCGTCGGCGGCGGTCGGCTCGAGGTCGACCAGGTGGCCGCGCACACCGGGGTGGGCGGTCAGTATCGCGGCCAGCAGGCTGCCCTGGCCGCCCCCCACGTCGACGACGCTGGAGAACCGGGACCAGTCGACACCGGCGACGATCCGCGGCAGCTGCTCCCGGAACCGGTGCGTCATCTGCCGGTCGAACGACTCGCGCAGGTGGGGGTGCTCGGCCAGGTCGGCCCAGAAGTCCTGCCCGTAGCGGCGCGGGTAGGCCGCGCGACCGGTGCTGACGCTGTGGGCGAGCTCGACGAAGGCCAGCTCCGCCCGGCCGCCCGCGGTGTCCAGGCGCAGCAGGTCGGTCAGGCCGTTGCCCGCGTCCAGGCGGAGGTGCTCGCCGTACGCGCTGGTCCGGTAGCCGGTGGGGGTGCGCTCGACGACGCCGAGGGTCGCCAGGTGGGCCAGCAGGAGGTCGAGCGCGATCGGGGCGGCGTCGAGCTCGGCCGCGAGCCGCTCGACGGAGGCGCCGTCGCCGAGCAGGCGGTCCGGCAGGCCCAGGGTCGCCGCGACCCGCAGCGCCATCGGCGTGGCCAGCCCGGCCATGCGGCGCAGCGCGTCGGCGGCGTCGTCCTCATGATCCATGAGGTCCACTGTGTCAGGGGTGTCAAAGCGGAATCGGTCCGCCGGGCGCCTCAGCCGGACGGGCCGAACCGCTCCACCCTGATCCGCCCGGCGGGCACTCCCAGGCCCAGCAGGTGTCCGGTGGCGGTGTCGCAGAACGCAGGCGTCCCGCAGACGAACACGTCCCGGTCCTCCACTGCGGGCGCCAGGTCGTCCGCGGTGAGCCGCCCGGCGGGCCGGGGGGAGCCCGGCGGGGCGGTCCGCGTGTAGACCAGCGTGGTCTGCGGCCCCGGCAGCTCGTCGCGGTAGTACAGCGCGGCGGGGGAGCGCACCGACACCACCAGGCGGACCAGCTCGGGCCTGCCGATCTCCCGCGCGTGGCGCAGCATGGACATCAGCGGCACGACCCCGGAGCCACCCGCCACGCCCAGCGCGGGCCGCTCGCCGTCCCAGGCGAAGTAGCCGCCCAGCGGGCCGCGCACCTCCAGCTCGTCGCCCGGCTCCACGACCTCGTGCAGGAACTCCGAGACCTCCCCGCCGGGCAGCAGTTCGACGGTGAGGTCGATCTCCGCCCGACCGGGAGCGCTGGCGACCGAGTAGGAGCGCTGCGCGCGGTAGCCGTCGGGCGCGGTCAGCCGCAGCACGTAGTGCTGGCCGGGCAGGTGCGGCGCGGGCCGGGACAGCCCGAGCCGGAACGTCTTCGCGGTCGGCGTCTCCGACCGCACCTCCAGCACGGTGGCCTGCTGCCACGGCCCCGTGCGCGCGGGCGCGACCATCAGTCGCCCTGGTAGCGCTGCTCGAGCCAGGGGTCGCCCCGGTCGTGGTAGCCGTTGCGCTCCCAGAACCCCTGCTCGTCCTCGGCCAGCAGGGTCAGCCCGGAGACCCACTTGGCGCTCTTCCAGAAGTACAGGTGCGGCACGAGCAGCCGCGCGGGTCCACCGTGGACGTCGGTCAGCGGCGCGCCGTCGACGTCCCACACCACCCACGCCCGGCCGTCGGTGATGTCCTCGATCGGCAGGTTGGTGGTGTAGCCGGTGTGCGACCGGGCGAGCACGAACGCCGCGTCGTCCTGCGGGCCCGCCGCCTCCAGCAGCGTGTCCACCGAGACCCCGTCGAACCTCATGCCGAACTTCGACCAGGTGGTGACGCAGTGGATGTCGCCCTCGTAGTGGTCCGGGGGCAGCGCGCGGATCTCGTCCCAGGTCCACGTCGTGGGCGTGTCGACGAGGCCGTCGATGGTGAAGGTCCACCGGTCGGTGTCGATGGACGGCGTGGCCTCGGCGTGCAGCACCGGCCAGTCGTCGCCCGCGTCGTGCTGGCCGGGTGGCAGCCTCGGATCGCGCTCGCCGCCGCCCCGCCGGGTGAACCCTCGGGTGATCGCCATGGGCCTCCTGTTCCTCGGCGGCCATGATTCCAGACCCGGTGGCTTCGGCGAACGGCTCAGCGTGCTGCCCCCATTGGCGCAGACCGTGTCGCTCACCACACGCGTGGGCGCGGTCCTGCCCCGACGGTCCTGTGAACGGGATCATGGGTGCTGATATGAAGATCGTCAGGGATCGCGCGCTGGGAGGTTGCCGGGTGTCGGACAACATCGTCGTGGTCGGCGGCGGCGCCGCCGGGATCAGCGCGGTGGAAGCGCTGCGGCGCGAGGGCTTCACCGGGCGGCTGGCGCTGGTCGCGGGCGAGCCGGGGCCGCCGGTGGACCGGCCGCCGCTGTCCAAGCAGGTGCTGTCGGGGCAGTGGCCGCTGGAGCGGGCCCGGCTGCGCGCCGACGCGGACTTCGAGGCGCTGGACGTGGCGGTGGTCCGCGACCGGGCGACCGGGCTGGACCTGGACGGGCGCAGGCTGCTGCTGGAGGACGCGGACCCGCTGCCCTACGACGGCCTGGTCGTGGCGACCGGCGTCACACCCCTGCGGCTGCCCTTCGGCCACGACCTGGCCGGGGTGCACGTGCTGCGCGGCGCGCACGACGTGGCGGGGCTGCGCGAGAGCCTGGCGACCGCGCGCCACCTGGTGGTGGTCGGCGCCGGGTTCCTGGGCACGGAGGTGGCCGCCACGGCAGCCGGGCTGGGCCACCGGGTCACCGTGGTGGACCTGCTGCCGCTGCCGCTGGTGGCGCAGCTCGGCGAGACCGTGGCGGGGCGGGTCGCCCAGCTGCACCGCGACCGGGGTGTCGAGCTGCGCACGGGCGTGGGCGTGTCCGGGTTCGTGGCCTCCGACGGCCGGGTGAGCGGGGTGGCGCTGACCGACGGCACGGTGCTGGAGGCCGAGTGCGTGCTGGTGGCGATCGGGTCGCGCCCGGCCGTGGACTGGCTGCGCTCCTCCGGGCTGGACCTGGCCGACGGGGTGGTCTGCGACCGGTTCTGCCGCGCCGCGCCCGGCGTCTACGCCGCGGGTGACGTGGCCAGCTGGCCCAACCCCCGGTTCGGCAGGCGGATGCGGGTGGAGCACCGGGGCAACGCCGGGGAGCAGGGCCAGGCGGCGGCGGTCAACCTGCTGCACGGGGACACCACGTCGTTCAGCCCGCTGCCGTACTTCTGGACCGACCAGTACGACGTCAAGATCCAGGCGTACGGCCTGCTCGGCGCGGACGCCGAGGTTGAGGTCGTGGACGGCAGCCCCGAGGGGTCGGCGTTCGTGGCCCTCTACCGGGTGGGCGGCAGGCTGACCGGCGCGCTGGCGTGGAACGCCTTCAAGCCGCTGCGCCGCTACCGGGGCGAACTGGCGGCCCTGCCGTTCCCGACCGAGGGCGCCGTCGTCTGACCGGTGGCTCCGCGCGGACCGGAGGTATAGCGGGCTGTACTCCGAACCGGGCAGGCTGGGGGATCGTTCGGCCGCACCGACGCCAATAGCGTCACTCGCGTGATCGAGACGACCGAGCCGGTGCGCGTCACCGGCGCAGAACCCGCCATCAGGCTGTCCGCGGTGTCCAAGGTGCACGGCTCGGGCGACCGCGCGGTGACCGCCCTGGACGCGGTGTCCATCGACCTGCCGCGCGGCACCTTCACCGCGGTGATGGGGCCCTCCGGCTCCGGCAAGAGCACCTTCCTGCACTGCGCCGCGGGTCTGGACCGGCCCACCTCCGGATCGGTGCTGCTGGGCGGGACCGACCTGGCCGCCCTGGACGAGAAGCGGCTGACCGAGGTGCGGCGGGAGCGGGTCGGCTTCGTCTTCCAGGCATACAACCTGGTCCCGTCGCTGACCGTGGAGCAGAACATCGTGCTGCCCCTGCTGCTGGGCGCGGGCGCGCCCGACCGGGAGTGGCTGGGGCACGTGGTGCGGCGCGTCGGGCTGGCCGACCGCCTGCACCACCTGCCCAGCCAGCTCTCCGGCGGGCAGCAGCAGCGCGTGGCCATCGCCCGCGCCCTGATCACCCGGCCGGACGCGGTGCTGGCCGACGAGCCGACCGGCGCGCTGGACAGCCGCACCGGCAGGCAGGTGCTGGAGCTGCTGCGCGACGTCGTGGACAGCACCGGGCAGACCGTGCTGATGGTGACCCACGACCCGGTCGCCGCCTCCTACGCCGACCGCGTGGTGTTCCTGACCGACGGGCGGCTGGCGGGCGCGCTGGACCGGCCGTCGCCGGAAGCCGTGGCCGAGCGGATGACGCAGCTGGGGGAGTGGTGAGCGTGCGGCTGCTGGCGCTGGCCTCGATCCGCCACCGCTGGGGTGGCTTCGCGGGGGTGTTCGTCGCGGTGCTGTGCGCCTCGGCGCTGATCACCGCGCTGGGCGTGCTGTTCGAGTCCGGCCTGCGCGCCGGGGTGGCCCCGCAGCGGTACGCGGGGGCGGCGGTGGTCGTCGGCGGCAGGCAGGCCGTGCCGGACGAAGCGGGCATCGAGGTGCCGCTGGTCGAGCGGGTCCCGCTGCCCGCCGACGCGGTGGGCCGCGTGGCGGTGGTGCCCGGCGTGGACCGCGCGATCGGCGAGACGGCCGTGCCGGTGGTGGTGCCGGGTGCGGAGGGGGTGCGGGCGCACGGCTGGAGCTCGGCCGCGCTGACCCCGCTGGCGGTGCGGGAGGGCGCCGAGCCGAAGGGGCCGCGGGAGCTGGTGCTCGACGCGGGCCTGGCCGACCGGCTGGGCGTGGGGGTCGGCGACGAGCTGCCGGTGGCCGTCGGCGGGGTGCCGGAGCGGTACGCGGTGACCGGTGTCGCCGCCGCGCCCGAGGGCGTGCGGACCGGGCGGCAGCCCGCCCTGTTCCTCACCGACGAGCGGGCCCGCGCGCTGGCCGGGCGGCCCGATCAGGTGGACGTGATCGGCGTGCTGGCCCGGCCGGGGGTCGACCCCGACGAGCTGGCCGGGCGGATCAGGGCCGCGCTGCCCGACCTCGACGTGGCCACCCACACCGGTGACGACCGCGGCGACGCGGAGTTCCTCGACGTGGGCCGGGCGCGGTCGGAGCTGGTGCTGGTCTCGCTGTCGTTCGCGGGCACCACGCTGATGATCTCCGTGCTGGTGGTGGCGGGCACGCTGGGGCTGTCGATCCAGCAGCGCAAGCGCGAACTGGCGCTGCTGCGGGCGGTGGCCGCGACACCCCGCCAGATCCACCGCCTGGTCGGCGCGGAGGTGCTGGCCGTGGCCGGGGTCGCCGCGCTGCTGGGGGTCGCGCCCGGCTACGGCGTGGCGCACCTGCTGCGGTCGGCGTTCGCCGCCTCCGGACTGCTGCCCGCCGACTTCGGCCTGGCGATCGGCCCGCTGCCCGCCGTGGCGGCGGTGCTGCTGGTGGTGGCCACGGCGCGGGTCGCCGGGTGGGTCGCGGCCCGCCGCGCCGCGCGGACCGCGCCGGTGGAGGCGCTGCGCGAGGCGGCCGTGGAACCGGCGCGGCTGGGGCGCGTGCGAGTGGCGCTGGGGTGGACGTGCGCGGCGCTGGGCCTGGGTTCCGCCGCGGTGCCGCTGTTCCTGCCCGGCGAGCAGGCGGTGGCGGGCGCGGCGGCCTCGGCGCTGCTGCTGGTGCTCGCCGCGGCGCTGTCCGGTCCCCGGCTGGTGGTCGCGGCGGCGCGGCTGGCCGGTCGGCCGCTGCGGGCGGTGGCCCCGGTGGGCGGGCACCTCGCGGTGGCGAGCGTGACCGCGAGCGCGCGGCGGCTGGCCACCGTGGTGACACCGCTGGTGCTGGCGGTCGCCGTGGCCTCGGTGCAGATCTTCACCCAGACCACGGTGAGCGCCGCCGCGGCCGAGCAGGCCGACGCCGGGGTGGTGGCCGACGTCGTGGTCTCCGGTGAGGCGGGGCTGGCCCCGGCGGTCGTGGACGCGGTCCGGGCGACCCCCGGCGTGCGGGCCGCGACGCCCGTGGTGCGCAGCCAGGTGCTGGTGCGCCACCTGATGGCCGGGGAACCGCAGATCTCCCCCTACGCCGCGCAGGGGCTGGCCGTCGACGGCCTGGACCGCACGCTGGACCTGCGCGTCAGCCAGGGCGACCTGGCCGAGCTGGACGGCGACGCGGTCGCGTTGAGCGTGCTCGCCGCCGAGACGATCGGCGTCGGCCTCGGGGAGAGGATCGACCTGCGCCTTGGCGACGGCGCGCAGCTGCGGCCGAGGGTCGTCGCGCTCTACGGCCGCGGCCTCGGGTTCGGCGACGTGACGCTGTCCCGCGACGTGCTCGCCGCGCACACCACCACCCGGCTCGACCAGTCGGTCCTGGTGCGCACGGACGGCACGGCGGAGCTCGGCGCGCTGGCCGACCGGTTCCCCGGCGTGTCGGTGCTCGACCGCGCCGCGCTCAGCGCCGCCGGGCAGACCCAGCGCGACGCCCAGTCCTGGATCAACCTGCTCGCCCTGCTGGTGGTCCTGGGGTACTTGGCCATCTCGGTGGTGAACACGCTGGTGATGGCGACGGTCGAGCGGTCGCGGGAGTTCGCCCTGCTGCGCCTGGTCGGCACCGGCAGGCGGCAGGTGCTGCGGATGACGCGGATCGAGGCGCTGCTGGTGATCGGCATCGCGGTGGTGGTCGGCACGGGCGCGGCGGTGCCCACCCTGGTCGGGATCAGCCTGGGCCTCACCGGTTCGCCGATGCCCTCCGCGCCACCGCTGGTCTACCTGGCGATCGTGGGCGTGACGGCGGTGCTGGGGCTGCTCGCGATCGGCATCCCGACCAGGGTCGCCCTGCGGTCGCGCCCGGTGGAGGTGATCGGCGCGCAGGGGTGAGCGCCGACCGGGCCCGATGCCCGGTCGGTGGCGGGCCAGGATGGTGCGATGGCAACCGTCCTGGCCTTCCACGCCCATCCCGACGACGAGGTGCTGCTGACCGGGGGGACGCTGGCCCGCGCTGCCGCGTCCCTGCTCGGTGTGGCGCGTGGTGCACCTGGGATACGCGGACAGTGGTCACGGTTCCGTGCTGCACCGGGGGTGCCCGCCCCCCGTTTTTCGGGCTGCTGCTGGGCTACGAGTGGTGCACCGGGGCGAAGATCGCGCGCCGCTAGGATGATCTTCACCGATCCGATGTGAGGGGTGCGATGAAACCAGCGGTTCTCGGAGTCGTCCTGCTCGGTGCGGTGGTCGCGGGAGCGGGAGTGCCCGCCGCTGCCGCGGCGACCGCCTTCCCCGTGGGGGTCAAGGTCGACTACCAGCTCGGCGGCGCCTACGACCCGCCGAACGGGGTGGGCCTGGTGGTCCGCGACAGCACCGCCGAGCCCGAGCCCGGCCTGTACAACGTCTGCTACGTCAACGGTTTCCAGACCCAGCCGCAGGACCGGGAGCTGTGGTTGCAGCAGCGGCGCGACCTGGTGCTGACCGACGGGCGCGGCAGGCCCGTGGTCGACCCCGGCTGGCCGGACGAGCTGATCCTGGACACCTCCAAGGCGGACAAGCGCGCCCGCATCGCCGCCATCATCGGCGAGACGGTGCGGGTGTGCGCCGAATCCGGCTTCGACGCGGTGGAGTTCGACAACCTCGACTCCTACACGCGCTCCAACGGCAGGCTCAGCCTGGAGAACAACCTGGCGATGGCGACCGAACTGGTCGCCATCGCGCACCGCCACGACCTGCTGGCGGGCCAGAAGAACACCACCGAGCTGGGGGCGCGGGGCCGCGACCAGGCGGGCTTCGACTTCGCCGTGGCCGAGGAGTGCGTCCGCTGGGACGAGTGCTCGGCCTACACGTCGGTCTACGGCCAGCGGGTCTTCGACGTGGAGTACACCGACGACCTGCCCGGTGGCGTCGAGCAGGTCTGCCGCACCGCCGACCGCCCGGCCGCCACGCTGATCCGGGACCGCGACCTGGTGCCGGTCGGCGAGCCGGGGTACTTCTACCGCCACTGCTGACCGGGAACACCCGCGCGGGCCCCCTGGACTCCGGTCCAGGGGGCCCGCGCGCTTTCGGTGGAGCCGTTGGTTGTGCCGGTCACCTTCTGCCCCTATGGTCGGAGTCGAAGCGCTTCGACTGCGAGTTCGATTCCGTTCATCGGTGTGCGGAGGGGAACTGCCGTGCCTCAAGGCCGTCGTGTGCCCGTGTTGCTCCTCGTGGCGGTGCTCGCGCTGTCGCCGACCCCGGCGCACGCGCAGCGGGAGCCGTTCCGCGATCCCGACCTGCCCCTGGCGGTCAGGATCGACGACCTGGCGGGCAGGCTCACCCCGGACGAGAAGATCTCCCTGCTCCACCAGTACCAGCCCGCGATACCGAGGCTGGGCCTCGGCGCCTTCAGAACCGGCACCGAGGCGCTGCACGGCGTGGCGTGGCTGGGCGAGGCGACGGTCTTCCCGCAGGCCGTCGGGCTGGCCACCACCTGGGACCCCGACCTGGTCGAGCGCGTCGGCGCGGTCACCGGCAGGGAGGCGCGCGGGTTCCACGCCCGCGACCCCGCGGCCAACGGGCTGAACCTGTGGGCTCCGGTGGTCAACCCGCTGCGCGACCCGCGCTGGGGTCGCAACGAGGAGGGCTACTCCGAGGACCCGCTGCTGACCGGGCGGATCTCCACCGCGTACGGGCACGGCATCCGGGGCGACCACCCCACCTACCTGCAGGCCGCGCCGACCCTGAAGCACTACCTGGCCTACAACGTGGAGCGCGACCGGGCCACGGTCTCCTCGGTGGTCCCGCCGCGCATCCTGCACGACTACGACGAGGCCGCGTTCAAGCACGCCATAGCCGCCAACGCCGCCACCGGCGTGATGGCGTCGTACAACCTGGTCAACGGCCGCCCCGCGCACGTCAACCCCGACCTCGACGAGGTGGTGCGCGGGTGGACCGACCAGGACCTGCTGATCGTCGGCGACGCCTCGGGCGCGGCCAACCTCGTCGGCGCGCAGCGGTACTTCGCCACCCAGGCCGAGGCGAACGCGGCGGCCGTCGAGGCGGGGCTGGACAGCTTCACCGAGAACGGCCCCGACTCCGCTCCCACGGTCGCCGCGCTCAACACCGCCCTCGCGCGAGGGCTGCTGGACCAGTCCGAAGTGGACGAAGCGGTGCGACACGTGCTGTCGCTGAGGTTCCGGCTCGGCGAGTTCGACCCGCCCGGCCGCAACCCGTACGCGGGGATCACCCCGGAGGTCATCAACGCGCCGGAGCACCGGGCGCTGGCCCGGAGGGCCGCGGCCGAGCAGGTGGTGCTGCTGCGCAACGACGGGAACGCGCTCCCGCTCTCGGCCGAGAGCACCAAGAAGGTGGCGGTCATCGGACAACTGGCCGACACCCTCTACGAGGACTGGTATTCCGGCACGATGCCCTACCGCGTCACGCCGAAGCAGGGCATCGCCGAACGGGCCGCGGTGAGCTCCAGCGAGGGCGTGGACCGCATCGCGCTGAAGGAGTTGGCCAGCGGGAACTACGTCGCCGCGTCGACATCGGACACCGGGGCCGTGCTCACCGCCGACGCCCCGGCGCCGGGGGAGCGGACCGGGCTGGACGTGTTCGACTGGGGCGAGGGCACCGTCACGCTCAGGACCGCGGCCAACGGCCGGACGGTGTCGCTGGACCAGAACCGGAACCTGGTCAACGACGCCGCCCAGCCCCACGGCTGGTTCGTCCAGCAGCAGTTCGAGCTGGTCGCCCAGCCGGACGGGGCCTACGTGCTGGAGTACGCGGGAAACGACGTCGACGAACCGTGGTTCGGCCCGGACAAGTACGTCGTGGTGGGCGCGGACGGTGGGCTGTCCCTCGGGGCCGCGACGCCGCAGGCCGCGTCGAAGTTCGTCCGCGAGGTCGTCCGCGCAGGCGTGGACAGCGCCGTGGCGGCGGCCAAGGAGGCCGATGTCGCCGTGGTCGTGGCGGGCAGCATGCCGTTCATCAACGGTCGTGAGGACGACGACCGGGAGACCACGGCGCTGCCCGCGGGCCAGCGCGCGGTCATCGACGCGGTGCGCGCGGCGAACCCGCGCACGGTCGTGGTCCTGGAAAGCGGTTACCCCTATTCGGGGGACTGGGACACCGCCGACCTGCCCGCGATCCTGTGGACCTCGCACGCGGGGCAGGAAACCGGGCGCGCGTTGGCCGACGTGCTGTTCGGCGACCGCGACCCCGGCGGCAGGCTCACCCAGACCTGGTACCGCTCCGACGCCGACCTGCCCGACATGCTCCAGTTCGACATCGCCGAGTCCGGGCACACCTACCAGTACTTCCGGGGCGATCCGCTGTACCCGTTCGGGCACGGCCTGAGCTACACCTCGTTCCGCTACTCCCGGCTGCGCCTGGACCGGCACGCCGTGGGCGCGGACGGCGAGGTCCGGGTGGAGGTGGACGTGACCAACACCGGCGGCCGGGCGGGCGTCGAGGTGGTGCAGCTGTACTCGCGCCAGGAGCGGTCGCGGGTGCGGCAGCCCGTCAAGCAACTGCGCGCGTTCGAGAAGGTGCGCCTCGGGCCGGGGGAGACCAGGACGGTCCGGTTCACCCTGCGCGCGGCGGACCTGGCGTTCTGGGACGTGACGCGGGACAAGCCGGTGGTCGAGACCGCCTCCCACGAGCTGGTCGTCGGCCCGCTGACCCGCGAACTCGCCGTGCGGGGTGAGCGGATTCCGCCGCGCGACCTCGGCAGGTCCACCCCGGCGCAGAACTTCGACGACTACTCCGGCGTGACGCTGGTCGACACCACCAGGGAGCGCGGCACGGCGGTCGCCGCCACCGCACCGGGCCAGTGGATCGCCTTCCGCGACGCCGACCTGGGCCGGGGCGCGCGGTCGATCTCGCTGCGGGTGGCCAACCCCGACGAGCCGACCCGCGTGCAGGTCCGCCTCGGCGGTCCCGACGGCAGGCGGGTCGGCGTGGTCGACGTGCCGACGACGGGGGACCAGTACGCCTGGACCACGGTGTCCGCGCCGCTGCGCGGGGCGGCCGGACGCCAGGACGTCCACCTGGTCTTCGAGGGCAGGGCCCGGATCGACACCTTCACCGTGGAGGAACAGTGACGCCCAAGCGACTCCTGGCGGCCGCGGTGGCCGTCGCGCTGGCCGCGGCAGGCTGCGGCGGCTCGGACGACGCGGCCGACGGCAACACCTTGAAGCTGTGGCACTTCGAGGGGCCGGACAGCGCCATGGGCGTGGCCTGGGCCGAGGCGATCAAGCAGTTCGAGGCCACCCACCCCGGCGTGAAGGTGCGGTTCGAGGAGAAGGGCTTCGAGCAGATCCAGAAGACCGCGCCCATGGTGCTCAACTCCAGCGACGCGCCCGACATCCTCGAGTACAACAAGGGCAACGCCACCGCAGGCCTGCTGGCCAAGCAGGGCCTGCTGACCGACCTCGGCGACGAGGTGGCCGAGCGCGGCTGGGACAAGCAGCTCGGTCCCGGCATCGACACCACCGCCCGCTACGACGAGCGCGGCGTGATGGGCTCCGGCAAGTGGTACGGCGTCCCGAACTACGCCGAGTACGTGATGGTCTACTACAACAAGGACATGTTCGCCCAGCGGGGCATCCAGGTGCCCACCACGCTGGACGAGCTGACCGCCGCGATGGACGAGTTCGTCGCGGCCGGCATCACCCCGCTGGCCACGGCGGGCCAGGAGTACCCGGCGCACCAGATCCTGTACCAGCTGGCGCTGACCAAGGCCGACCGCGACTGGGTGGACCGCTACCAGCGCTACACCGGTGAGGTGGACTTCCACGACGAGGCGTGGACCTTCGGCGCGGAGACGTTCGCCGACTGGGTCGGCAAGGGCTACCTGAGCAAGGACTCCGCCGGGCTCAAGGCCGAGGACATGGGCCTGGCCTTCATGCAGGGCGAGCACCCCATCATGATCAGCGGCAGCTGGTGGTACGGCCGGGTGCGGGCCAACGTCAAGGACTTCCAGTGGGGCACCTTCCCGTGGCCGGGGATGACCTCGGGCTCCAGCGGCAACATCTGGGTGGTGCCCAAGGGGGCCAAGAACAAGGAGCTGGCCTACGACTTCATCGCCATCACCATGTCGCAGCCGATCCAGGACAAGTTGCGCGAGGCGGGCGGCGTGCCCGTGGCACCCGGCGGCACGCCCGCGAGCGATCCCGCGATGCAGGAGGTCACCGACACCTTCAAGGCGCTCAGCGAGGGCGACCGGCTGGCCTACTACCCCGACTGGCCCGCGCCCGGCTACTACGACGTGCACGTCTCGGCGGTGCAGAAGCTGATCACCGGCAGCGCCGGGCCGCACGAGGTGCTCGACGAACTGGCCGGTCCCTACCGGGAGAACCTGGAGAGCATCGGCGGATGAGCGTCCCCACCGCGATCCGCGGCCGCGGGTCGTACCTGTGGTTCCTGCTGCCGGGGGCGCTGCTGCTGACCGCCGTGGTGCTGGTGCCGTTCCTGATGAACGTCGGCATCAGCTTCACCGAGTGGTCCGGCGTGGGCGAACCGGAGTGGATCGGCCTGGACAACTACCGGCGGCTGGTCGAGGACGGCACCTTCTGGGCCTCCTTCCGGCACAACGTCGGCCTGGTGGTGGCGATGGCCGTGCTGCCGACCGCGATCGGCCTGGTCATCGCCGCCGGGCTGTTCGACTACGTGGGCAAGCGGTTCGGCCCGCGGCGGGCCAGCGTGCTGCGCGCGTGCTTCTACCTGCCGCAGGTGCTGCCCATCGCGGTCGCGGGCATCGTGTGGACCTGGATCCTGGCGCCGCAGGACGGGGCGCTCAACGAGGTCCTGCGCGCGGTCGGGCTGCGGTCGTTGGCGCACAACTGGCTCGGCGACCCCGACCTGGCGCTGTGGACCGTCATGGGCGTCATGCTGTGGATCCAGGTCGGCTACCCGGTGGTGATCTTCATGTCCGGGATGCAGCGGGTCGACCCCTCCCTGCACGAGGCCGCCGAGCTCGACGGCGCGTCGTGGTGGGGCCGGTTCTGGCACGTCACCCTCCCGCAGATCCGGCCGGAGGTCTTCGTCGTCCTGCTCACCTGCACCATCGCCGCGCTCAAGGTGTTCGCCCCGATCTACGTGCTGACCAGGGGCGGACCGGGCGGCGCGACCACCGTGCCGTCGTACTACTCGTTCCAGAACTTCTTCGAGAAGACCAGGGTCGGCTACGGCGCGGCGATCGCCACCGTGCTCACCGTGCTGATCCTGGTGCTCACCGCGGTGTTCCTGCGGGTGCAGAACCGGGGTGAGCGCTGATGAGGCGGCACGCGGTGCTGTGGTCGTTCGCGGCGCTGGCCGCGCTGATGCTGGTGCCGTTCGGCGTGGTGGCGCTCAACGCGGTAAAGACGCCGGCGGAGTACGCCACCGATGGGCCGCTCAGCCTGCCCGACGGCGTATCGGTGACGGGCATCGTCGACTTCTGGGAACGGGTCGACTTCGGGGAGAAGCTGTTCAACAGCTTCGTGATCAGCGGCTCGGTGGCGGTGCTCGCCGTAGTCGTCTCGGTGCTCAACGCCTACGCGCTGGGCATCGGACGCGTGCGCGGCAGGCTGTGGATACTGGTGGTCTTCCTGATCGCCAACACCTTGCCGCAGGAGGCGTTGGTCTACCCGCTGTACTTCCTGACCAACAAGGTCGGCCTGTACGACACCAAGACGGCCGTGGTCGTCATCTTCACGGTCATCCAGGCGGCGTTCGGCACCTACCTGCTGACCTCCACCCTCGGCGGCTTCCCGCGCGAACTGCTGGAGGCCGCCCGCGTCGACGGCGCCAACAAGTGGCAGACCCTGGTGCGGGTGGTGGTGCCCGTCAGCAGGCCGACGCTGGGCGTTCTGTTCGTGTTCTTCTTCATCTGGACCTGGAACGAGTTCTTCCTCCCGCTGGTGCTGCTGATCTCCAACGACAACCAGACGGTGCCGGTCGCGCTGGGCGTGCTGCAGGGCCAGCGGATGATGGACGCCACCATGACCAGCGCCTCGGCGTTGCTCGGGGTCATCCCCGCCATCGCCTTCTTCCTGATCTTCCAGCGCGCGCTGACCCGCGGCATCACGGCAGGGGCGGTCAAATGAAGTTCAGCGACGGGTACTGGCTGCTGCGGCCCGGCGTTCACGCCGCCCACCCGGTCGAGGTGCACGACGTCTCGGTGGAGGACGGGGCGGTGGTGGTGCACGCGCCCACCCACCACGTCCGGCACCGCGGCGACCTGCTCAAGGGGCCGGTGGTCACACTGTCGCTGTCCGCGCCGATGCCGGACGTGATCCGGGTGCGGATCACCCACTTCGCCGGGCAGGTGGCCAAGGGGCCCGGCTTCGGGCTCACCGTCGACGACGCCCACGAGCCCGAGATCACCTTGGCGGACAAGGCCGCCGTGCTCACCTCCGGCGCGCTGTCGGCGCGCGTGCACCGCGGCGACCAGTGGCGGGTGGAGTTCACCGCGGGCGGGCGGGTGCTGACCGCCAGCGGTGCCAAGGGCATGGGGTTCATGACCCTCGACGGCAGGCACTACGTGCGCGAGCAGCTCGCCCTGGGCGTCGGCGAGGTGGTCTACGGGCTGGGCGAGCGGTTCGGGCCGCTGGTCAAGAACGGCCAGGTGGTCGACATCTGGAACGCCGACGGCGGCACCAGCAGCGAGCAGGCGTACAAGAACGTCCCGTTCTACCTGACCAACGCGGGCTACGGCGTGTTCGTCAACGACCCCGGCCGGGTCTCGTTCGAGGTCGGTTCGGAGGCGGTGTCGAAGGTGCAGTTCAGCGTCGAGGGCCAGTCGCTGGAGTACTTCGTCGTCCACGGCCCGACGCCCAAGGAGGTCCTGCGCAAGTACACCGCGCTGACCGGCCGCCCCGCCCTGCCGCCCGCGTGGTCGTTCGGCCTGTGGCTGTCGACCTCCTTCACCACCTCCTACGACGAGCCCACGGTGACCGGGTTCGTCGACGGGATGATCGAGCGCGACCTGCCGCTGAGCGTGTTCCACTTCGACTGCTTCTGGATGCGCGAGTTCCACTGGTGCGACTTCGAGTGGGATCCGCGCGTGTTCCCCGACCCGGTCGGGATGCTGAACAGGCTCAAGTCCCGAGGGCTGCGCGTCTCGGTATGGATCAACCCCTACGTGGCGCAGCGGTCCCCGCTGTTCGCCGAGGGCGTCGCGGGCGGCTACCTGCTGCGCAAGCCCAACGGCGACGTGTGGCAGTGGGACATGTGGCAGCCCGGCATGGCGTTGGTGGACTTCACCAACCCGGCCGCGCGCGACTGGTACGCGTCCAAATTGGACGTGCTGCTGGAGCAGGGGGTCGACTGCTTCAAGACCGATTTCGGCGAGCGCGTCCCGACCGACGTCGTCTACCACGACGGCTCCGACCCGGAGCGGATGCACAACTACTACACCTACCTGTACAACCGCACGGTATTCGAGGTGCTGCGCAAGCGCCGCGGGGACGGTGGCGCGGTGGTGTTCGCGCGATCGGCCACGGCGGGCTCGCAGCGGTTCCCGGTGCACTGGGGCGGCGACTGCGAGTCGACCTACGAGTCCATGGCGGAGAGTCTGCGCGGCGGGCTGTCGCTGGGCATGTCCGGCTTCGGCTACTGGAGCCACGACATCGGTGGTTTCGAGGGCACACCGGACCCGGCGCTGTTCAAGCGCTGGACCGCGTTCGGCCTGCTGTCCTCGCACAGCAGGCTGCACGGCAGCTCCTCCTACCGGGTGCCGTGGCTGTTCGACGAAGAAGCCGTGGAGGTGCTGCGGCGCTTCGCCAAGCTCAAGGCCCGCCTCATGCCCTACCTCCACCAGGCGGCGCGGCAGGCGTGCGCCGAGGGCGTGCCCGTCATGCGCGCCATGGTGCTGGAGTTCCCCGACGATCCGGCGTGCGCGCACCTGGAGCGCCAGTACATGCTCGGTGACGACCTGCTGGTGGCGCCGGTGTTCTCCGCCGAGGGCGAGGTGTCCTACTACGTGCCCGAGGGCACGTGGACGCACCTCCTCACCGGTGAGGAAGTGCGGGGGCCGCGATGGGTGCGCGACCGCCACGACTTCCTGACCCTGCCGCTGCTGGTGCGCCCCGACACGATCCTGCCCGTCGGCGCCGTGGACGACCGCCCGGACTACGACTACGCCGAGGGCGTCACCCTGCGCGCCTACCACCTAGCCGACGGCGAGCACGTCACGGCGGTGGGCGGCACGACGTTCGTCATCGGCAAGCAGGACGACCGGATCGGGGTCTGGGTCGACGCCGCGCCGTCGCGGTGGCGGCTGCTGCTGGTCGGCGCGCGGTCGGTGGACGCCGTGGACGGCGGTTCGGCGAGCCCGCACCCCGACGGGGTGCTCATCAGCGCCGCCGGCGGCGCCACGACCGTGCGAGGAGTCCGATGAGGCTGTTAGCAGTCCTGCTGGTCCTGCTCGGCTCGCTCACCGCGACGGCTCCCGTCGCCGCGGTGCCCGGAGGCGGGGCGGAGCGGCACGAGGTGTCCTACGACCGCTACTCCCTGACCGTCGACGGCGAGCGGGTGCTGCTGTGGTCGGGGGAGTTCCACTACTTCCGCCTGCCCAGCCCCCGGCTGTGGCGCGACGTGCTGGAGAAGATCAGGGCCGCCGGGTTCACCGGCGTGTCGCTGTACTTCCACTGGGGCTTCCACTCGCCCGCGCCCGGCGTCTACGACTTCACCGGCGTGCGCGACGTGGACCGGCTGCTGCGGATGACCGACGAGCTGGGCCTGCACGTGGTCGCCCGGCCCGGCCCGTACATCAACGCCGAGACCACCGGCGGCGGGATGCCCGCCTGGCTCAAGACCGTCGAGGGCCGGGCGCGGTCCAGCGACCCCGGCTACACCGCCGCCTACCGCGAGTGGCTGTCGCGCATCAACCCCATCATCGCCCGCCACCAGGTCAGCCGGGGCGGCTCGGTGATCGCCTACAACGTGGAGAACGAGTACGCGGTCAACGTCGACCCGGCCTACATGGAGGACCTCCAGGCGCAGGCCCGCTCCGCGGGCATCGACGTGCCCATCGTGCACAACAACTGCTGCGGCGGCAGCCTGGCCAACTGGTCCTCCGGCCGGGGCGCGGTGCAGATCCCCGGCGTGGACGACTACCCGCAGACGTTCAACTGCCACGACCCCGACACCTGGGGCGGGTGGGGTGACGGCGTGACGCGCAGGCTGCGCGACGACGCGCCGGTCTACGCCGCCGAGTACCAGGCGGGCGCGATCGACCTGAACGACGCGGGCTACGACAAGTGCCGCGAGCTGACCGGCCCGGGCTACATGAAGGTGTTCTACAAGTCGAACATCATCGAGAGCGGCGCCACGATGTTCGGCTACTACATGACCTACGGCGGCACGAACTGGGGGTGGCTCGCCCAGCCCAACGACGTCTACACCTCCTACGACTACGGCTCCGCGATCACCGAGGCGCGCACCCTGACCACCAAGTACGACGAGTTCAAGCGCCAGGGCTACTTCGTCGGCTCGGTCGCCCCGCTGACCAAGACCGACGAGTCGCCCGCGCCGACCCCCGCCGACCCCGCGGTGGCCACCAGGGCGCGGGCCAACCCCGACACCGGCACGCAGTTCGTCCTGGTGCGGCACGCCGACCGCCGCACCTCGGCCGACGTGTCCACCACGCTGGCCTGGTCCACCCCGGACGGCGACCACCAGGTCCCCGTGCGGGTCAACGGGCGCGACGCCAAGATCCTGGTCGCCGGCTACGACATGGGCGGCCAACGGCTGGTGTGGTCCAACTCCGAGATCCTGACCCACCTGCCGATCGCGGGCCGCGACGTGGCCGTGCTCTACGGCCGTGACGGCGAGCCGGGCTCGACCGTGCTGCGCTACCCCTCGCGGCCGACCGTGCGGGTGCTGGAGGGCTCGGTGCGCAGCTCCTACGACGGCGGCGACCTGCGCCTGGACTATACGCACTCCGGGCTGGCCCGCGTCCTGGTCTCCGGCGGCGGACGGCCGCCGCTGCTCCTGCTGCTGGGCACCGACGAGACCGCCGCGCGGTTCTGGCGGCTGGACACCCCTGCGGGCCCGGTCCTGGTCCGCGGCACCGCGCTGGTCCGCTCGGCCCACGTCGCGGGGGACCGGCTGGCGCTGCGCGCCGACACCGACCGCGCGGGCGAGGTCGAGGTGTTCTCCCCGGCGCGCCACCTGAGCGTCGGCGGGCGGTCGGTGCCGGTGCGCCGCACCGCCAGCGGTTCCCTGCTCGGCTCGCTGCCCGGCCCCGAACAGGTGCGCCTGCCGGAGCTGTCGGGCTGGGAGTACCGGGCGGAGCCGCCCGCCCACGGTGACCAGGGCTGGACCACCGCCGACAAGACCACCACGGCCAGCCCGATCAAGCCCAGGACCCTGCCGGTGCTCTACGCCGACGAGTACGGCCACCACCACGGCAACGTCTGGTACCGGGGCGAGTTCACCGCCAACGGCGCCGAGCGGAAGGTGGTGGTCAACGCCATCACCGGCAGGCGCGGCGTCTACCTGGTCTGGCTCAACGGCCGCTACCTCGGCTCGGCCGCGGGCGGCACGCAGGCCGACAGCGAGCCGGTCAACCCCGACCCCGGCCGCGGCGAGTTCGCCGTGCCGCCCGGCCTGCTGGCCCCCGGTCAGCGCGCCACGCTGGCCGTGCTGGTCGAGAACATGGGCCACAACGACGACTGGACCGCCGACGACACCCGCTTCAAGCAGCCCAGGGGCCTGTTCGGGGTGGTCGTCGAGGGCTCGGAGGCGCCCATCGCGTGGCGGATCCGCGGTTCGCGCGGCATGGACGGCGAGCGCGGCGCGCTGAACATCGGCGGCCTGCACGGCGAGCTGTCGGGCTGGCACCTGCCCGGCGGCGGGCGCTGGCAGCGGTCACCGGACGCGCTGCCCGCTGGGGTGTCCTGGTACCGGACCCACTTCGAGCTGGACCTGCCGCGCGGGCACGACGTCTCGCTCGGGCTGCGCTTCGACGACACCGGCGAGCGCGACTACCGGGTGCTGGTCTTCGTCAACGGTTGGAGCGCGGGGCAGTACCTGCACCGGCTGGGACCGCAGCGCGAGTTCGTGCTGCCCAACGGCGTGCTGCGGGAGCGCAACACCCTGACGTTCGCGGTCATCGCGGAGGAGGAGCTGCCGGGCGGGCCGGGACCGGTGCGCCTGGTGACCCTGGGCAACCACCGCACGGGCGGCTGACCGGCGGTCGAGCGGACCGGACCGCTCCCGGCTCAGCCGCGCCGGGAGCGGTCCGGTCCGGAGGTCACCGGGGCAGGGCGAACCGCTCGGCGAACGCGGACATCTCGTCGCGCCGCCGGGCGGGGTCGGCGGCGGTGGGGGTCACGACGACCCGCGTCGCGCCCTGCTCGGCGAGCCGTTCGACGTCCTCGGCGGACATGTCGATGGAACCCCACCGGGTGCACTCCAGCCGCTCGGCGTCGCGGCCCGCCTCGACGGCGGTCGCCCTGGCCAGGTCGAGCTGGTCGCGGCGCTGCTGCGGGGTGAGCACCCCGCCGGGGAAGTAGCCGTCGCCGCGTCGCCCCGCCCGGCGCGCGGCGGCCCGGCTCGAACCGCCGACGTGGATCGGCAGGGACGCGCCCCCGTGGGGCCGCGGGAAGCTGAACAGGCCGTCGAAGTCGAAGAACTCCCCGTGGAAGTCGGCACCGTCCTCGCCACCGGCCCACAGCAGCCGCAGCACGTCGATCGCTTCGTCGGCCCGGCGACCGCGGGTGCTGAAGTCGACCCCCGCGGCCCGCGCCTCGCCGGGCAGCGCGCCCACCCCCACGGTCAGCAGCCGCATGCGCCCCTTGGACAGCACGTCGATGGTCGCCAGGCGCTTGGCCAGCACCACCGGGTGGTGGTAGGGCAGCAGCAGCACGGCGGTCCCGAGCAGGATGCGCCGCGTGGCGGCGGCGACGAAGGCCAGGCAGTCCAGCGGATCGCCGTAGGGCAGCGACGGCGGCAGATCCACGGGCCCGATCTTCGCGCCGCGGTGCAGCGCGATGTGCTCGGGCACGTACAACGCCTCGAAACCGCAGTCCTCCGCGTGCTGCGCGTAGGCCACGATCCCGTCGGGGTCCACGCCGAAGTGGGGCGTGCTGTAGTTGATCGCGAACTTCACCGCCGCCACGCTAGGTCCTGACGTCGGCGTCAAGGCAAGGTCGGCGGCGCGGGCGCGCGAGGTCAGGTGCGGGGGAGCAGGCGGTGCTAGAAGGGGCGTTCCGGCCGGATGTGCCGCTGCACCAGGTCCAGGAACGCCGTGACCAGGTGCGAGGGCGGGCGCGTCGCTGACATGACGATGGCCAGGGTCCACGAGATGTCCGCGTCCGAGATCGTGAGCGTGGCCAGCGGTCGGGAGCCGCTGGTCGCGAGTTCGAGCGGGAGCAGGGCCACGCCGAGCCCGTGGGCCACGTAGTCCGGGATGGTCGTCAGGTCGGTGGTCTCGACCAGCACGTCCCGGATTCGCGAGTGCTGCGCGAAAGCGCGGTCGACGACCGTGCGGTGACCGAAGCCCAGCGGCATGTCGACGAACGGCTCGTCCGCGATCTCGGCGAGGGTCACCGCGCGGCGGGCAGCCAGCGGGTGGTCCGGGGCCACGGCCAGGCGCAGGTGGTACTTCCTGATCGGCACCACCCGCAGCTGGGGGTCGGCGGCGTCGGTGCTGACGAAGGCCACGTCCACCCGGCTCCGCTTGACGTCCTCGACGAGTCCGGCCGCTCCGCGCTGCGAGGTCTCCAGGCGCAGGCGCACCCGTGGGTGCCTGCGGTGGAAGTCACCGGTCAGCGCCGGGACGTCGACCAGCGTGAGCCCGTTCAACATGCCCACGGTCAGGTGCCCCCGCAGCTCACCCGACGGGTCGACGACGGCGCGCGCGGCCTCCAGGGCCTCGACCGCCGCGCGAGCGGCGGGCAGGAAGGCCGCCCCGGCGTCGGTGAGGGAGACCGATCGCGTCGAGCGGGCGAACAGCGGCGTCCTCAACTCGGCTTCCAGCTTCTTGATCGACGCCGAGAGAGTCGACTGGGTGATGTGCAGCATGTGCGCCGCGCGGCTGAAGTTCAGCTCGCGGGCGAGGACGAGGAAGGCTTCGAGGCTGCGCTGGTGCACCACCGCAATCTATCGCAGCACGCGATGACCATATCGATTTTCTTCGTTGGACTCGATGAGTGATCGCGATCATCCTGGACTCGTCCGATCACAGGAGGAGGAACGATGCGCGTGCTGCTCACCGGGGCCACGGGGTACGTCGGCTCGGCGGTGCTCGAAGCCCTCGTGGCCGGTGGACACGAAGTCCTGGGTCTGGTCCGCGACCCGGATCGCGCGGGCGCGGTGCGGGAACGCGGCGCGTCGCCCGTCATCGGTGACATCACCGACGCCGCACGGGTCCGCGAACTGGCAGCGGGTGCCGACGGAGTCGTCCACCTCGCCTCGCCGGGCGACGCGACCAGCGCGGAGGCCGAGGACGCCTTCGTCACCGCGGTGCTGGCGGGGCTCGGGGGAACGGGGAAGCCGTTGGTCTCCACGGCGGGCATCTGGGACCACGGCAGCGGTGGTGAGCTGACCGAGGTCAGCCCGTTCCGCGCGCCGCGGATCACGGCGTGGCGCCCCGAGGTGACCCGGCGGGTCCTCGCCGCGACGGGGGTCCGCACGGCGGTCATCTCGCCCGCCCTCGTCTACGGCCGCGGTGGGGGTCTGCTGCGGGTGATCACCGGGGGACCGCGGCGAGGCGTGGGCAGCCAGGCGTTGACGGTGCTCGGCAGCGGCGAGCAGCACTGGGCCACGGTGCACGTGGACGACCTGGCCGCGCTCTACGTCCTGGCGCTGGAAAAGGCACGGGCGGGCACCTACCTCATCGGCGCGAGCGGGGTGAACCCGACGGTCCGGGAGATCACCGTCGCGGCGAGCCGCGCCGCGGGCTTGGACGGGCGCGTCGAGCCCGAAGGTCTCGCGGGCACCGTCGAGCGCCTGGGCCTGCTCGGCGAGGCGCTGCTGCTGGACCAGCGGGCGTCGGGCACGGCCGCCAGGCAGCTCGGTTGGCAACCGACCCGTCCCACGCTGCTGGAACACCTCACGGGTCGGTGAGCAGCGGATCAGCACTGTCGAAGAAAGGTCGCACCACGTGGACAGCTCGAACCAGGAGCGGATTCTGATCAAGGGGGCGCACGTCCTGACCCAGGACGACCGGCTCGGCGACTTCGTCGGCGACGTCCTCGTCGCGGACGGGCGGATCGCGGCCGTCGGCGAGTCCGTCGACGCCGACGGCGCCCAGGTGGTCGACGGGACCGGCCACGCCGTCCTGCCCGGCTTCATCGACACCCACCGGCACGCCTGGCAGGGGGCGTTGCGCGGCCTGGGGCCCGCGTGGACCTACCCGGAGTACCGCGAGCACGTCCAGATCCGGCTGGGACCGCACCTCGAACCCGAGGACGTCCGGATCGGCAACACGGCCGCCGATCTCATGGCCCTCGACGCCGGGATCACCACGATCCGCGACGAGTCCCACATCATGAACAGCCCGGACCACGCGGACGCCGCCGTCCAGGCGCACTGGGACTCGGGCATCCGCTGCGTGTTCGACCACGGCTGGCCCTCCACCGAGGCCGAGTCCTGGCAGTTCGGCAGCGGCAGGCTCCACCCGCCGGACATCCGGCGGGTCCGGGAGTCCCTGCTGCCGGACGACTCGGCGCGGGTCACCCTGAACGCGATGCTGCGCGGGCCCGAGCTGGCCACCATGGACGTCGCCCGCCAGGACATCGCGCTGGCCCGCGAACTGGGCCTGCGGATCAGCATGCACGTCGGGCTGGGGGAGTGGGGCGCCCGGCAGCAGGCGATCCGGCAGCTCGACGAGGCGGGCCTGCTCGGACCGGACATGACCTTCATCCACTGCTGCACCTCCACCGACGACGAGCTGCGCCGCATCGCCGAGCACGGCGCGAGCGCATCGGTCGCGGCCGCGCTGGAGGTCTTCATGCCCGGTCTCGGCCAACCCGCGACCAACCGGTTGCTGGCGGCGGGCGTGCGGCCGAGCCTGAGCGTGGACGTGGAGTCCGCCGTCGCCGGGGACATGTTCGGCGTGATGCGCGCGGCACTGGCCTACCAGCAGCTGGTGCGCGCCGGAGCAGGAGGTCCGCTGGACCGGGCGGACGCCGCGATCACCACGTTCGACGCGCGGGACCTGCTCGCCTTCGCCACCATCGAGGGCGCCCGCGCCTGCGGGATCGACGACCGGACCGGCAGCCTCACCCCCGGCAAGGAAGCCGACCTGATCATGATCCGGCTCACCGACCCCAACCTGCTGCCCGCGACCGACATCCCGGCGGCGATCGTCACGTCCGGGCACGCGGGCAACGTCTCCCTGGTGCTCGTCGCCGGGCGCACCGTCAAGGCCGACGGCGTGCTCCGCGGTGCGGACACCATCGCGGAACAGGCCGCCCGATCGCGCGACCGCGTCCACCGCGCCGCGATGCGCTCCGCGGTGAGGCCCTCCGTGGGCAGGGCCGGTGCCGGGGTCGGGGCGTCGTCGTGATCGGAGCCGAGGCGCCCACGGCCCGTCCCGCTCCGGCCGCGCGCGGGCTGCGCGGCACCAGGGCCGCCGTCGCCGTCTCCGCCGCGTTCGGCGTGACCATGATCGGCGTCAGCCTGCCCACCCCGCTCTACGCGCTCTACAGCCGGGAACTCGGGTTCGACGGCGTCGTGGTCACCCTCGTCTTCAGCACGTACGCGGTCGGCGTCGCCGCGGCGCTGGTGCTGTTCGGGCCGTTGTCCGACCAGTTGGGCAGGCGCGCGATCCTGCTGCCCGGTCTCGCGCTGGCGGCGGCCAGCAGCGCCGTGTTCCTGATCCCGCACAGCCTGCCCGCGCTCTTCGCGGGCCGCTTGCTCTCCGGCCTGTCCGCGGGCGTGTTCACCGGCACGGCCACGGCGATGCTGGTCGACCTGGCCCCACCGGGACGGAAGCGGCACTACAGCCTGGCCGCGGCGTCGGTGAACATGCTCGGCGTCGGCCTCGGCCCGGTCGTCGCCGGTGTCCTCGCCGAGTTCGCCCCCGCACCGCTGGTCGTCCCCTACCTGGTCCACCTCCTGCTCGTGCTCTGCGCGGCGGTGGCGCTGCGGGCTGTCGCCGAGCCGCGACCACGGGCGGCGGGACCCGTGCGCTGGCGTCCGCAGCGGATGGGCGTGCCTCCCGCCGCGCGTCCGGCCTTCGTCCGCGCGGCCACCGGCGGCGTGGCGGGCTTCGCGGTGCTGGGCCTGTTCACCTCGGTCTCCCCGGCTTTCCTGAGCCAGGTCCTGGGGATCACCGACCACGTCTCAGGCGGGCTCGTCGTGCTCGCGCTGCTGGGCACCTCGGCGGCCGGGCAGGTGGCGTCGGCACGGCTGGCCGAGCGCTCGGCAGCCCTGGTCGGGACGAGTGCGCTGCTCGTCGGCGTCGTCCTCATCGGGCTGAGTATCGCGGCGGTGTCGCTGTTCCTGCTGCTGGCGGGCGCGGTGGTGGCGGGAGTCGGCCAGGGCATGAGCTTCCGCGCCGGTCTGGACGCGGTGGGCACCGCCGCGCCGGAGGAACGGCGCGGTGAGGTCACTTCGAGCTTCTTCCTGGTGCTCTACGGCGCGATCTCGCTCCCCGTCATCGGCGTGGGCGTGGCGGCGCAAGCACGGGGCCTGGTGTGGGCGGGCGTGCTGTTCACGGGTGCGGTCGCCTTGGTCGCCGCGGTCGCACTGGTCATGCTGCTGCGGCGCGGTGACGAGACAGCGTCCTAAGAGGACGGAAGTGGTGTGGCCGTGCGGGGCGGGGCGGTGCTGGCGCGCGAGGTGAGCCGGGGCGGGAGCAGGCGCACGCGGGCGGGAGGGGCGGCGCTCATGGCCAGCTCCACGGCCAAACCGCCCAGCTCGGCCGACGGGATGTCGACCGAGCTGAGCGGCACCGCCTGGAACTCGGCCATGTCCGCCGGGCAGACCGCCAGCACCGAGATGTCCTCGGGCACCCGCAGACCCCGTCGCGCCAGTTCGGGCAGCAGCGGCCCCAGCACGGCCTCGTTGTGCACCACCAGCGCCGTGACGCCCTGCCCCAGCACGTCGTCCAGGCACGCCCGCAACCCGTCGTAGGAGGGCGGGCAGGGCCGCTCGGCCGCCCGCACCGCGCGCTGCGCCACCGCCGCCCGGAACCCGCGCAGGAACCGTCCCGCGTAGCTGGTCCCCCGCGCGTAGACCGCAGGGGAAGGCCCCACCAGCGCGATGGCGCGGTGCCCCAGTTCGGCCAGGTGCCCGACGCAGGCCGCGCCCGCCGCGGTGAAGTCCAGGTCCACGCAGGCCAGCCCGTGTGGCTCGTCGGGCACCCCGATCAGCACGGCGGGCAGCGGCAGCGACCGCAGCACCGGCAACCGCGGCTCGGCGGCCTCGACGTCCATCACGATGACCGCGTCGGCCAGCGCCGACCCGGCCACCCGGCGCAGCCCGTCGGGCCCTTCGTCCTCGGTCAGCAGCAGCACGTCGTGGTCGTGCGCCCTGGCCCTGGTCACCACACCGCCGACGAACTGCATCACCACGGGCACGTTGACGTCCGCCCGCAGCGGCGCCACCAGGGCGAGCACGTTGGTCCGGCTGCTGGCCAGCGCCCGAGCGCCCGCGTTGGGGTGGTAGCCCAGCTCGCGGATGCTGCGCTCCACCCGCCGCCGCGTCCCCTCGGAGATCGAGCGCTTGCCCGACAGCACGTAGGAAACGGTGCTCGGCGAGACTCCCGCCGCGCGGGCGACGTCGGCGATGGTGACCACCACGCGATCATAGGTCCACCGGCCGGACCTGCGCCGTCCACAGTGGATCGCGCGGTCCTGCGTCGTCCGCCGAGGACGAATCCGGCTCACCTGCTGCCGGGAGGACGTGGGAGCGCCGCGGTGATGCGGCCCGTTTGCCGTCGCCGATCGCCGGGCACCCGAGGGCGTCCAGTCCGCGATCGAGAGGTGCGACCGTGTCCCCGTCCGTCTCCGCGACCGACAGCCTGGTGGCTGCTCGCTACCGGCTGGTCGACGTCCTGGCCAGGGGCGGCGCGGCCGACGTGCACCGCGCCTGGGACACGCTGCTGCGCAGGCACGTGGCCGTGAAGGTGTTCCGGCGCGGTGCCGACCCCACCGCGAGCCTGCGGTTCGACAACGAGGTGCGCACCCTCGCCGGGCTGTGCCACCACGGTCTGGTGTCCGTCTACGACGCGGGCACCAGCGACCGGACGCCGTTCGTGGTGCTCCAGCTGGTGGAGGGGCACACGCTGCGGGAGCGGATCGCCGAGGGGCCGATGGCGTTGGAGGAGGTGCGCAGGCTCGGTGCCCAGGTGGCCGACGCGCTGGCCCACGTGCACGCCAACGACGTGGTGCACCGCGACGTCAAGCCGTCCAACGTCCTGCTCGACGAGGAGGGCCGGGCTTACCTGGCCGATTTCGGCTCGGCCCGCGCGGCGGGCGCGGGCGGACCGACCGGCCTCGACCGCGTGGTGGGCACTCCGTCCTACCTGGCGCCCGAGCAGGTGCGCGGCGAGGAGGCGGGGCCGCCCGCCGACGTCTACGCCTTCGGCCTGGTGCTGCTGGAGTGCCTGACCGGGCGGCGGGAGTACGACGGCGACGAGGTGGAGGCCGCGGTGGCCCGCCTGCGCCGCCCGCCCGCCATCCCCGACGACCTGCCCGAGGACTTGGCGCGCCTGCTGGCGTCGATGACCTCGCTCTCGGCGAGGCGCCGGCCGGGCGCGGCGGAGTGCGCACGGGTGCTGCGCACCGGCGGCAGCTGCTTGGACCAGGTGTTCCCCGTCCTGCTGCGGGACGAGGAGGACGCGGAGGTGCCGCAGCCCCGGCTGTCGAAGCGGGCGCTGCTGGCGTCGGCGACCGCGCTGCTGGGCGCGATCGGCGCGTCCTGGGTGGTGGCCCCCTCCGAACCCGCCGCGCCGCCGCCCGACTCCGGGATCACGGCACCTGGGGCACCTCAGCAGCAGGCGGCCGACACGGCCGTGGACGCGGACCAGCCCGTGCGATTGCGCCAGCAGGGCACCAACGGCCGCTGATCCCCTCCCACATCCCGAACCGAGCGTCCACGCACCCCGAACCGAGCGTTGGGACACCACGAATCGAGCGTTCGTGACGCCGGGTAGTAGTCACCTGCCGTTGTGAACGGGTCGGGTAGTACTTGCCGGTGCGGTTCGGGGTTAGTGTCGGTGGATGGGCGACGGGGCGGTCCGCGCGAATTCCTCCTGGCTGGTGGCGGTATTGCTGGCGGGGATCGCCGCGGTCGGCGTGCTGGCCGTGCTGGCGTTCCGCCCACCCGCCCCGGTGGGCGCGGACGCGCCCGCCGAACGGTTCTCCGCCGGGCGCGCGGAGGCCCACCTGCGCGAGATCGCGGTCCGGCCGCACCCTATCGGGACGGCGGACAACGAGCGGGTGCGGCGGTTCGTCGCCGACACCGCCCGCGACCACGGCGCGGAGGTGACAGTCGAGACCGGTGAGGTGGTCTCGCGGTGGCGGCACGTGTTCCGGGCCGCCACCACCCACAACGTGGTGGCGCGCGTGCGCGGCGACGACCCGGCGGTCAGCGGCGGGAAGGCGCTGCTGCTGGTGTCGCACTACGACTCGGTGGCCACCGGGCCGGGCGCGGCCGACGACGGCGCGGCGGTCGCGGCGATGCTGGAGACCATCCGGGTGCTCACCTCTTCCGGGGGCGTGCGCAACGACGTGGTCTTCCTGTTCACCGACGGCGAGGAGATGGGGCTGCTCGGCGCGCGGGAGTTCGTCGCGCGGCACGGAGTCGACGACTACGGCGCGGTGCTCAACTGGGAGGCGCGCGGCAGCGGCGGCCCGGTGTGGATGTTCCAGACCGGCGCGGACAACGGGCCGCTGATCTCGGCGTTCGGCGAGGCGAGCGCACGGCCGGCGGGCAACTCGCTGGCCCACGAGATCTACCGGGTGATGCCCAACAACACCGACTTCACCGTGTTCCGCGACGCGGGCGCGCGCGGCCTCAACAGCGCCTTCCTGGAGCACGTGCACGACTACCACTCCGAGCACGACGACCTGGAGCGGCTGGACCGCGGCAGCCTCCAGCACCACGGCGACACGATGGTGGGACTCGTGCGCGTCCTCGGCGACCGCGACCTGCGGGAGGCGGGTGGCGCCGACGCGGTCTACTTCGACCTGTTCGCCCGCGTGCTGGTGCACTACCCGGTGTGGTCGGCGGTGGTGCTGGCCGCGCTGACGGCGGTGGGCCTGGTGGCGCTGCTGGCGCACGCCGCGCGACGCGGGCAGGTGCGGGTCGGCGCGGTTCTGCTGGTCTTCGGCGTCGCGCTGGGCACACCGGTCGTGGCGGCGCTGCTGTCGTGGGGCGCGTGGTGGGTGATCACCCTGCTGAGGCCGGGGCTGGCGTTCCTGGCGCTGTCCGAACCACACGACCGGGGCTGGTACGTCGCCGGGTTCTCGCTGCTGGCGCTGGCCGTGCTGGTCGCGGCGGTCCGGCTGCTGCGGCGGTGCTCCCGCGCCGAGCTGCTCGGCGGGGTGCTGCTGTTCACCTGCGCGCTGCTGGTGGTCGCCGCGGTCCTCGCGCCCGGTGCCGGTTTCCTGTTCCAGTGGACGTTGTTGGCGGGCCTGCCCGCGCTGTGGTGGGCGATCCGCGAGCGGCCGGACCGGGGACTGTCCGCCGCGCCGCCGCTGGTGGCCGCCGCGCTGTTCCCGCCGCTGGTGGGCACCCTGCTGATCGCGCTGGGGATGCCCCTGGTGGCCGCCGGGGTGGCGGTCGCGCTGCTGGGCGGGGTGCTGCTGGTGCCGCTGCTGGGCGCGTTGCCGCGGACCGGGCCGCTCGCGGCGGCCTGTGCGGTGCTGGCCGTCGCCCTGCTCGGTGTCGGCGTGCGGACCGCCGAGTTCGGGCCCGACGAGCAGCGGCCGGACTCGTTGGTCTACCTCCACGACACCGCGACGGGGCAGGCGAACTGGCTGTCCAGCGACCCGGAGGTGGACGCCTGGACCGCCCGCGTGCTGGGGGAGCGGCCGGAGCGGGTGGACCTGTCGGACCGCTACGCGCTGCTGGCCGACCCGGTGCTGCGGGCTCCCGCGCCGGTGCTGCCGCTGCCGCCGCCGTCGGTGGAGGTGCTGGCCGACGGCACCGCGGGTGATGTGCGCTCGGTCCGGTTCCGGGTCGTCCCGCACGCGCAGGCGTGGCGCACGCAGGTGGCGCTGCCGCGGGAAGGGCTGCGCGCCTGCCTGGTAGCGGGCAAGCGGCTGGAGCCGACCGGGGGCGCCCTGGTGCTGGAGCTCTACGGCGCGGGCGGTGGCGCGGAGCTGACCTGCGAAGCCGAGGCGGACGCGGTGCTGGAGGTCGAGGTGGTCGACCACTGGGCGGGGCTGCCCGCCGAAGCCGCCGCGATCGTCGGCCCGCGCCCGTCCGACGCGATGCCGGTGCAGTCCGGCTCCCGCGCCTTCGACGGGGCGCTGGTGCGCCGGGTGATCGAGATCTAACCCAAATGTCCTATCGTTGGATGATGGGTTGACGCATTAGAGTCCTCGTTCGTCACTGAAGGTGAACGGTGTTCGGGGGCTGTGTGATCGAGGACGTCGTCGAAGAGGTCCGCGAGTTCGACCACTTCGACCCGGCGGTGGCCGGGCGGATCCACCAGTTGACCGCCGCGCTGCGCGAGCACCGCCCGGTGGCGCGCAGCGAGCGGCACGGCGGTTTCCACGTGCTCACCGGCTGGGCCGAGATCGACGAGGTGGCCAAGGACGACGACCGGTTCAGCTCGGCCGTCGAGGGGCTCGGGGCCACCATGGTGCTGCCCGGCGTCGAACGGGTGAACGCGCCGCTGTTCGAGACCGACCGGCCGCAGCACACGGTGTGGCGGCGGGCGATGCAGCCGTTCTTCACCCCGCAGGCCGCCGCCGCTCACGAGCCCTACATCCGCGAGGTGACCCGCGGCGTGCTGGCGCCGTTGCGCCCGCGCGGCTCCGCCGACCTGGTGGCGGAGTTCGCCAACCGGGTGCCGCTGCTGGTCACCGCCGCGTTGCTGGGCGTCGAGCGGGACCGCCGCGAGGAGTTCGGCGACCTGGCGCGGGCGACCTTCGGCGCGACCTCAGCAGAACAGGCGCGGCGGGCGGGGGAGCGGTTCGCCGCCTTCCTGGCCGAGCAGATCGCCGCGCGGCGCGGCGCACCCGCGCGGGACGTGCTGACCGCCGTGGTCAACACCGAGGTCGACGGCCGCCGCGCCAGCGACGCGGAACTGCTCAAGCACGCGTTCCTGATGGTCGCCGCGGGCCACCTGACCACCACCGACACCATCGCCAACACCGCGCTGACCCTGGCCACCGACGCGCGGCTGCGGCAGCGGGTGACCGCCGACCGGTCGCTGATCCCCGCGCTGGTGGAGGAGAGCGTGCGGCACGAGTCCGCCGTCGCCGCCACCGGCCGGACCACGCGGGAGGACACCGAGGTCGGCGGTGTCCGGCTCACCGCGGGCGAGCGGCTGCTGCTGCTGTGGGGCAGCGCCAACCGCGACACCACCCGCTTCCCCGACGGCGACCGGTTCCGCCTGGACCGGGGACGTGCGCCGCACCTGGGCTGGGGGGCCGGGGCGCACCGCTGCCTGGGGATGCACCTGGCCAGGACGCAGCTGCGGGTGGTCTTCGACGAGCTGCTGGACGCGATCCCCGGTTTCACCGTGCCGCCGGGGTTCACCCCGACCAGGACCTTCGGCGTGATCCGCGGGGTGGTGTCGCTGCCGGTGCGCTGGCCGGTCGAGGGCTGAGCGCACCACCACCGCACCACCACCGCACCGCCACCGCACCGACGGGCCCGGTGTGGGTCGAACCCCGCCGACCGCGCGAGGTTCGACCCGTGACCGGTCAGTTCCAGGGGGTGGCCGGTTGGTCGTCGATGGCTACCCAGAACCGGCCGACGTCCCCCGCCGCCCACCAGCCCCAGCCGCCGTTGCCGTCGTGGTGCTCGCCCATCCGGTAGCCCGCGCCGATAAGCGTCCGTGGAGACGTCCGCGCCGACCAGCACCGGATCGCCGCCCCAGTGGTTGTCCCTGACCGTCCACGTCATGCCCGTGCACTCGTCGTCGGCGTTCGCGGCACCGACCGCCTGGGTGGCGCCGGTGATGACCAAAGCTGGCGCGCCCGCCACGATCGCCCGCCATCTTCGCCGCATGGGACGCGCTCCTCGCCGCGGGTTCGGGCTTCCGAAACGTAGGGAGGAAGCGCAGGCCGCACAACGCGGGTCAGTTGGGTCCGGGCTCCGGTTGGCACAACCACTCCACGCGACCGCCGGGACCGACGGAACGCAACCGGGCCGCCGCCGCGACGGGTCGACGCGGTACGGGGTTCCGCGGGCCGTGCCCGGAAGCGGTCACGGCACCGGCGCGGCGGCGTCGAGCAGTCCGGCGTCGCGCAGGTCGGCCCACAGCGCGGCGGGCAGGGGCGCGGCGAGGGCCGCCGCGTTCTGCGCCACTTCCTCCGCGGACCGGGCGCCCACGACGACGCCGACCACGGCGGGATGCCCGAGCGGGAACCGGATGGCGGCCTGCGGCAGCGTCGCCCCGTGCCGACGGCACACCTCGGCGATGGCGCGGGCGCGGGCGAGCACGTCGGGCGGCGCGTCCGCGTAGTGGTACTTCGCGTCGTCGGGCACCACCTGCCGCGCCAGCACGCCGGAGTTGAACACCCCGGCCGCGACCACGGCCACCCCGCGCTCGGCGCACGCGGGCAGGAACGACGCCAGCGCGCCCTGCTCCAGCAGCGTGTAGCGCCCGGCGAGCATCACCACGTCGGGATCGGCCTCCCGGACGAACCGCTCGGCCACCCGCCAGTCGTTCACGCCCACCCCGACCGCCCGCACCACGCCCCGCGCCCGCAGCTCCACCAGCGCGGGCCACCCCTCGGCGAAGGCCCGCTCCCGTTCCACGGGGTCCTCGACCAAGTCCACGTCGTGCAGGTACAGCACGTCGACCCGGTCCACGCCCAACCGCTCCAGCGACGACTCCAGCGAGCGGCGCACGCCGTCGGCGCTGAAGTCCCACACCCGGCGGTGGGTCGACGGCACGGCGAACCCGGTGTCCACCCCGGTGCCGGACGCGGGTTCCAGCACCCGCCCGACCTTGGTCGACAGCACGAACTCCGACCTCGGACGCCCGGTCAGCGCCGCGCCGAGCCTGCGCTCGGACAGGCCGAGGCCGTAGTGCGGCGAGGTGTCGAAGTAGCGCACGCCCGCCGCCCACGCCGCCTCGACCGCGCCGAGCGCGTCCTCCTCGGAGACCTCCGCGTACAGGTTGCCCAGCGGCCCGCCGCCCAGCCCCAACCGCGACAGTGGGATCACGCCTGCCCCCAGGTGTCTCGATCACGATCCGTCGCCACCACGGTGACCCGGGACGATCTTCGGCGCAACGCGGGAGTGCTTCACGCGGGAGCCGCGCGCCGTGGCCCGGAGGATGGCCGTCGCACCGACCGGGTGAACCGGCGGGGCCGTTAACAAGCAGTTAAGCCCCATCGGCCGGACGCTCCTAGCGTCGCCCGACATGGTCGTCATCCTCGCGTTCCTGGGTGCCGTGGCTCTGTTCGCCGTCATGTGGTGCGCCCACCACGCCTATCGCGAGGTGCTGCGCCGCCGCCGAGCGGCCCCGGTGCGCTGCGGCCCGGACCCGCTGCCACGCCACCCGGCCCGGTGAGCGGCCCGGTCTTGCCCGGCCGGGCGGGTGGCGCGGCGCGATCCGGGGCGAACGTGCGACGCCAAGTGACCAGGTCGTCCCACGAGCGGGCCAGCCCTCCCGCGGCGCGCTGGACACCCTGTCACCCGGACGATGCGCCCGATCCGACCTGGCTACTCTCGCAAGCGGCACTGGGAGGTGGGTGCGCATGACCGACGACAGCCACATCGGCCGCCGGCTCCGCGAAGTGCGTTCCTGGCGGCGGCTCTCCCTGACCGCCGCCGCCGAGCTGGCCGGGATCACCCCGGCTTACCTGTCCATGATCGAGCGCGGTCTGCGCCCGGTGACCAAGCGGTCGACGCTGGAGGCGCTGGCCGACGCACTCCAAGTCGCACCCACCGAGCTGAGCGGCTCCCCGTTCGCACCGACCGACGCCGCCGATGCCGAGGCCCACGCCGCGATCCGCGAGGTCGAAACCGTCCTGTCGACGGTCGACCTGGGCGTGGACCCCGGTGGTGAACCCGCACCGTGGCCGCAGCTGCGCGACCGGGTGATCCACCTCAACGCGGTGCTGCGCCCGGAAGCCGACTACGCGGCGCAGGGGCGTGTGGTACCGGGTCTGCTGCTCGACCTCCACACCGCCTACGTCCACCACCCCGCCCACCGCCGCGCGGTGCTGGTGGGCCTGCTGCACGCCTACCACGCCGCGGCCGTGCTGACGAAGAACCTGGGGGTGCGCGGCCTGCCCCTGGTCGCCGCGCGCTTGGCGCAGCAGTGCGCGGAGGAGCTGGATTCCCCGGAGTGGCTGGCGTTCGCGGTGTGGTTGCGCGGCAACGTCGCCGGGGCGCAGAGCCGTGCCCACCAGCTCGCCGCCTCCGTGCGCGGTGCGGACCGGCTGATCGGCTCCGACGGGGCCAACGCGCTCCAGGCGCGCGGAATGCTGCACTTGAACGCGGCCTTGGCCGCCGCCTCGATGCGCGACGCCGATACCGTCCGCACGCATCTGGACGAGGCCGCCGCCCTGGTGGAGCGCCTGCCGGAGCAGCGCGAGAACTTCGCGTTCCTCCACTTCGGCCGCCCCAACCTGGGTGTGTGGCGGGTGTCGCTGGCGACCGAGCTGGGACAAGGCGCGAAGGTCGCCGAGCTGGCCCGCCTGGTCGACCCCGATGAACTGCCCGCCAAGGCCCGGCGCGCGGTCTACTGGACCGACCTGGGGCGGGCGCTGCTCACCGAGCGCGTCACCGTGGACCAGGGCATCCGAGCGCTGGTGACCGCCGAGTCCATCGCCCCGCAACGCGTTCGCAACGACGTGTTCGTGCGCGAGGCTGTCGCCGACCTGCTGCGGCGTGCCCGGCGTGACGCGGCTGGGCGGGAGCTGCGCGGCCTGGCCTGGAGGATGGGCGTCGCACCGACCGGGTGATCTCCGGCATCGCGACCGAGCGCGCCCGCCGGACCGGCGCGACCGCGCGGCACCGGTCAGGCGGCACCGGTCAGGCGGAGGTGGTCAGGCGGAGGTGGGCTGGCCGGTGGCGGGCTGGTCTGAGGTGGGCTGGTCGGCCGCGGCGAAGTGGCGCCACGCGGTGGCCGTCAGCACGACCATCACCGTGAAGGCGACCCAGGTGGGCGCGGTGATGCCGAACCACGCCGCCAGCGCCCCGCCGAGCAGCGCCCCGATCGCCGAACCACCGATGACCAGCAGGAAGTAGGCGCTGCCCACGCGTCCGCGCAGCTCGTCGGGGACCTCGCGCTGCCGCACCGAGTGGGTGACCACGTTCCACACCACCGCGTGCACGCCGAACAGGCCCATGGTCGCGCCCGCGACCCACGGTGAGCGCGCCAGTGCCAGCGACAGGTGGGTGCTGGTCTCCACCACCAGACCCGCCCGCAGCACCACCGAGGGGCCGAAGCGGGCGATGACCCTGGCCGCGATGAGCGTGCCCACCACGCCACCCACCGCGGAAGCGCTGAGCAGCAGCCCGTACCCGGCCTCACCGAGCCCCAGCCGCTCCCGCGCGTACAGCACCAGGACGGCCAGCACGCCGGTCAGTGCCACGTTCATCAGGCACAGGCACAGCGCGATCACCCGCAGCACCCGGTGCCGCCACAGCCAGCGCAGGGCGTCACCGATCTCGGACCGCACCGACCGGCGCGGGGCGGGCGCGCGGGCGGGCACGCCCCGCACCGCGGCGACCAGCAGCGCGGACAGCGCGAAGCTCGCCGCGTCGAGGCCGAACGGCAGCGCGGCGGCGAGCACGAACAGCGCACCGCCCAGCGGGGGACCGGACAGCTGGTTGCCCAGCAGGTTCACCGCCATCAGGCGGGCGTTGGCGCGCGGCAGCTCCGCCGGGCCGACCAGCGAGGGCAGCATCGCGCCGGAAGCGTTGTCCGCCAACGTCTCCCCGGTGCCCAGCAGGAACAGGCAGGCGTAGACCACGGCCACCGAGGCGTGACCGGTGGCCACGGCCAGCGCGAGCGCGGCGACCACCGCGGCGCGGGCGAGGTCGACCACCACGACCAGCTTGCGCCGGTCCAGCCGGTCCACGAACACACCGCTGACCAACGAGAACAGCAACCACGGCAGCTGCTGGACGAACACCGCGCCACCGATCAGCAGCGGGTCGTCGGTCAGCGAGGCCAGCAGCAGCGGCCCGGCGGCCAACGCCATCCCGTCGCCCACGTTGGACACCGCCTTGGCCAACCACAGGCGGGTGAAATCCGGACCTAGTCGAGTGGAACGCACGACAGACGACCCTAACGACGATCACCCGGTGGGACAGGGGTTTTCCGGACCCCTGTCTTGGCCGCCTGGCCTGAACCCGCGTCACGAGCGGCTCGTACCCCTCCGCATGACACGTGCGCATGAGATGCCCCGACGCGGCAACCGCTTGCTGGTGGTCGGCCTGGTCGGCGCCGCGGCGCTGACCTCGGCGATGGCGGTGGCGGCGCTGGCCACCGGCGCCGAGCCGGTGGCGGCAGGCGTGGTGTGCCCGAACCCGGTCGACGAGCTGCCCGCCATCCCGGCGGGCGCGCGCATCCAGGTCGAGCGCGAGCTGTCCGCATTGGACCAGCAGGTCGCGGAGGCCAACGAGCGCTTGGTCTCCACGGCGGGCCAGGGCGGCCCGAACTTCGCGCAGAACGCGATCCTCGGGCCGCTGCGCGACAAGCGCGCCGCGACGCTGGAGCGCATCGCCATCGCGATCGGCAGGGAAGCGGACCGACCCGAAGGGCTGGAGCAGTTCGCGACCTGCGCCCTGCTGGGCGAGGGGGAGCAGCCCGCGCCGACCACGACCACCACCGCCAGGGAGACGACCAGCACGACCGCCGCGCCCGAGCAGGAGCAGGACGACGTGGCCGCCCGGATCGCGTGCCCGGACCCGACGGGCGCGCTCCCGGCGGTGCCGCAGGCCGCGCGCGCCGAGGTCGAGCGCGAGCTGGCCAACCTGGACCGGCAGGTGGAGGAGGCCAACGAGCGGCTGGTCAGCACGCGCGGCCAGGGCGGGCCGAACTTCGTCGACAACGCCATCCTCGGGCCGCTGGAGAGCAAGCGGGCCGCCGCGCTGGACCGCATCGAGATCGCCATCGGCCGGGTCTCCGACCAGCGACCCGGCGGGCTGGAGAGCTTCGCGGAGTGCTCCCTGGGCTGACCGGGGGAGGTGGGTCCCGCCGACAGGTGGCGGGTTCAACACCGGCCGATCGGGCTACTCCGAGGGCATGGACCACAACCGGGCACCTGTTCTGGAAGCGTTGCAGTCCTTCCGCGAGCACGGCTACGTGCCGTTCAACCCGCCGGGGCACCGGCAGGGCCGGGGAGTGGACCCGCGGGTGCTGGAGGTCGTGGGCGAGGCGGTGTTCGCCTCGGACGTCATCTCCCTCAACGGCCTGGACGACCGCCTGATGAGGGGCGGCGTCATCGAGCAGGCGCAGGAGCTGATGGCCGACGCGGTCAACGCCGAGCACGCGTTCTTCTCCACCTGCGGCAGCTCCCTGTCGGTCAAGAGCGCCATGCTCTCGGTCGCCGGGCCGCACGAGAAGCTGCTGGTCGTGCGGCACGCGCACAAATCGGTCATCTCCGGGTTGATCCTCAGCGGCGTCTCGCCGGTCTGGGTGTCACCGCACTGGGACGAGCAGCGGCACCTGACCCACCCGCCGGACGCGGACGAGGTGCGCCGGGCCTTCGAGGCCGAGCCCGACGCCAAGGGGATGCTGCTGGTCACCCCCACCGACTACGGCACGTGCGGTGACATCCAGGCCGTGGCCGACGTGTGCCACGAGTTCGGCAAGCCGCTGATCGTGGACGAGGCGTGGGGCGCGCACCTGCCCTTCCACCCCGGCCTGCCGCCGTGGGCCATGAACACCGGCGCCGACCTGTGCGTGACCAGCGTGCACAAGTCCGGCGCGGCGGTGGAGCAGAGCTCGGTGTTCCACCTGCAGGGCGATCGCATCGACCCGAACGTGCTCAAGGCCCGCGAGGACCTGCTCGGCACCACCAGCGCGACCTCCCTGGTCTACGCCACCCTGGACGGCTGGCGCAGGCAGATGGTCCAGCACGGCGAGCGGCTGCTCGGCGCGGCGCTGGCACTGGCGGAGTCCACCCGCGCGGCGGTGCACGCCCTGCCGGGGCTGGAGGTCATGGGCGAGCGCGAGTTCGTCGGCCCGGACCTGGCCGCGTCCATGGACCCGCTCAAGATCGTGGTCGACGTGTCCGGACTGGGCATCAGCGGCTACCAGGCGGCGGACTGGCTGCGCGAGCACCAGCGCGTCACCCTGGGCCTGTCCGACCACCGGCGCGTCGTCGCGCACTTCACCCACGCCGACGACGAGCGCACCGCGACGGTCCTGGTCGACTCGCTGCGGGCGCTGACGCGGGCCGCCGAGACGATGCCCACCCCCAAGCCGGTGGACCTGCCCTCACCTCGGGAGCTGCAGCTGGAGACCGCCATGCTGCCCAGGGACGCCTTCTTCGCCGAGGTCGAGCAGGTCGACGCGGACCGGGCGGTCGGCCGGATCTCCGCCGAGATGATCACCCCCTACCCGCCCGGCGCGCCCGCCGTGCTGCCCGGCGAGGTGATCACCCGCGAGGTGCTGGAGTACGTGCGCAGCGGCCTGGCGGCGGGCATGGAGATCCCCGATCCGGCCGACTCCGGGCTGAACAGCGTGCGGGTGGTGGCGAAGGGGTGACCAACTCGCTGCTGTTCGTCGGCAACGCCACCACGGTGTTGCGGCTGGGACCGTTCACCCTGCTCACCGACCCCAACTTCATCCGCCGCGGCCAGTGGAGCTACTTCGGCCAGGGCCTGGTCTCGCGCAGGCTGCGCGACCCGGCCATCGGCGTGGACGAACTGCCCCCGCTGGACGCCGTGGTGCTCTCCCACCTGCACGGCGACCACTTCGACCGGGTCGCCAGCCGGGAGCTGGACCGCCACCTGCCCATCGCCACCACCGGGCACGCCGCCCGGCGGCTGGGCAGGCGCGGCTTCCGGGAGCCGGTGGGGCTGGCGACGTGGGAGCGGTTCACCCTCACCAAGGGCGCGGCCACGCTGACGGTGACCGCGCTGCCCGGCAGGCACGCGCGGCACCCGCTGCTGCTCAAGGTGCTGCCGCCGGTCATGGGCTCGCTGCTGGAGTACCGGGCCTCGCCCGAGGCCACGCCGCTGCGGATCTACCAGAGCGGCGACACGCTGGTGCACGAGGACCTGCGCCAGATCCGCGAGCGCTACCCGACCATCGACGTCGCCCTGGTGCACCTGGGCGGCACCAAGGTGCTGGGCGTCCTGCTGACCATGGACGGCAAGCAGGGCGTGGAGCTGGTGGAGCTGGTGCGCCCGCGGCACGTCGTGCCGATCCACTACGACGACTACGGCCTGATGAAGTCCCCGCTGTCGGACTTCACCGCCGAGGTCGAACGCCGCAGGCCCGCCGCGGCCGTCCAGTACGTCGGCCGAGGCCAGACCTACACCCTGCCCGAGCCCGCCTGACCCGCGGGCGTTTGGGGCACGACGAAGGGGTAACTCCTCGCCCATGTCGCTCGTCAGCAGTTTCTACCGAGTTCGCGCCGCTTATTCCGGGGAGGACGACCGCCCACTGGCGGGCTACCTCGCCTCCATGGGGACCTACGCCGGGTTGGTCGGGCTGGCCGCGGCGGTGGGCAGGCGCCGCGGCGCCCGGCTGCCCGAGCGCTTCTCGCTGGCGGACACCGCCCTGCTGGCGGTGGCCACCCACAAGGCCAGCAGGTTGCTGACCAAGAGCTCGATCGCCAGCGCGCTGCGCGCCCCGTTCACCCGCTACGAGGAGCCCGCGGGCGAGGCGGAGCTCAACGAGTCGGTGCGCGCCGACAACGGCGTCCAGCACGCGGTGGGGGAGCTGGTGACCTGCCCGTTCTGCACCGGCGTCTGGATGGCGGGCGGCCTGACCGCCGGCCTGGTGCTGGCCCCGAGGGCCACCCGCCTGGTGATCACCGCGCTGACCGCCGTGGCGGGCTCGGACTACCTGCACCTGGCCTACGCCGCCGCCAAGAAGCACGTGGCGGAGTAGCGGTGAACCGCGGCGCGCTGGTCCTCGGGCTGGGCATCGGGGGGTTCATCGACGGCATCGTGGCCCACCAGCTGCTGGGCTGGCACCACATGCTGTCCGGCTGGTACCCGCCCGACACCCCGGAGAACCTGCACCTGAACATGCGCGGGGACGGGTGGTTCCACCTGCTGTGCCTGGTCCTGGTGCTCGCCGGGACCGCGCTGCTCAACCGCTCCACGCCGCTGCCCGCCCGAGTCCTGTGGGGTGGGGTGCTGGCGGGCTGGGGCGTGTTCAACCTCGTCGAGGGCGTGGTCGACCACCTCGTCCTCGGCATCCACCACGTTCGCCACGGACCGTCGCAACTGGCCTACGACATCGGGTTCCTGGTGCTGGGCGTGGTCCTGCTGCTCGTGGGCGCCCTGCTCGCCCGTTCCACTACCGGAGGTGTTCGCCGATGACCGACCTGCCCTTCGACCCGCCGACGGGGACCCTGCCGCCCCAGGAGCTGGCGGCCATCGCCAAGGCCGTGGCCGAGCAGCCCTCGTTGTGGGAGGAGTGCCTGGAGTACAGCCGCGAGGAGCGCACCTACACCGACGTGTTCACCAACGAGCACATCGGGGTGTGGGCGATCTCGTGGATGGAGGACGACCACGACACCGGCTACCACGACCACGACCGCTCCTGCGGCGCGGTGCACGTGGCCCGCGGCGCGATCCGGCACGAGCAGCTGCGGCTGGGCGAGAAGCCGACCGGCCAGGCCGTGCCCGAGGGGGAGAGCTTCCAGTTCGACAACACCTACATCCACCGGATGCGCCGCGAGCCCGGCGCCGGGCCGACGGTGACCATCCACGCCTACTCGCCGCCGCTGTCGCACACCGGTCAGTACGGCCAGCAGCACGACGGCCTGCTGCACCGGACCCCCACGCCGTCGGAGGAGCAGTTGATCCCGCACGGGGGACAGGGCACGCCCAGCGACGGCTGACGGACCGCCGCGGCGGGGAGCGCGGACAACTGCTCCCGCACCGCCGCGACCTCCGGGGAACCCAGGAGTCGAAGCATGGTCAGGGCGCTGTGCAGGGTGGCGCGGGCCGCGTCGGTCCGCCCCAGCGCCTGGTGGGCGGCGGCCATGAAGCGGAGCGTGCTGGCCTGGGTGAAGTGGTTGCCCCGCCGCTTGCACAGCGCCAACGCCTGCCGGTAGTGCTCCAGCGCCCGCTCCGGCTCGCCCACCCCCGAGCAGGCGCGGCCCAGGCACTCCAGGACGTGGGCGTGGCCGTCCGGATCGGTGCCCAGTGCCTCGAACAGGCGCAGCGCCGCCAGGCAGTGCGGCAGCGCCTCCCGGTGCTCGTCGAACTCCAGGTGGCACCAGCCGATGTTGTTCAACGACTTGGCCTGCCAGTTGCGGTAGCCGCCCCGCTCCGCCAGCTCCAGCGCCGCGCGGGTGTGGTCGAGCGCCTGCGCGCGGTCGCGGACGAGGACCCCGAGGTAGCCCAGCGCGTAACGGGTGTGGGTGCGTCCGTAGTCGTCGTCGAGCTGCTCGAACAGATCCAGGGCCCGCGCCAGGTGCTCGCCCGCCGGAGCGAACCGCTTCAGCCGGATCGACGCCCGCGCCAGGAGGCGGTGCGCCATCGCGAGGGCGGCGGGATCCCCCCATCGCCGGGCCGCGTCGAGCGCTCGGTGCGCGGTGTCGGCGAAGTCGCGCCAGTGCCCGCGCCGGTCGAGGTAGGTGGCCATGGCGCGGGTCAGGCGGAAGGTGTGCCGGTCGGCGCCCGCGGCGGCGCTCTGCGCGACCACGGCGAGCAGCGCGGCGTGCTCGTCGGCGAACCAGGCCAGCGCCTGCTCCTGGGTGCCGATGTCGTGGACGGTCACACCCGCAGGCGGTGGCGTGATGGCGAGCGGTTCCCACGGCGAACCCATGTGGCTGTCCGCGACCGCGGCGGTGTGCGCGTAGTGGTCGAGCAGCCGGTGGGCGGCGGCCTCGCGGACCGCCGCGGTCTCCCCGGCGTCGCACCGCTCGCGGGCGTAGATGCGCAGCAGGTCGTGCACCCGGTACCGGTCGGGCTTGTCGGGCTCCACCAGGTGCGCGCGCGCCAGCTCCCGCACCAGGCCGCGCACGCGGTCGACGCCGGTGCCCGCCAGCGACGCCAGCGCGGCCAGGGGCAGGTCCGGGCCGGGGTGCAGGCTCATCAGGCGGAACAACGACGCGGCGGGCGCGCTGAGCGCGTCGTAGGACCACGAGAACACCGCTTTCACCGCGAACCCCGGCTCGCCGCTGGCCAGGGCGTCGAGGCGGTCGCGCTGGTCGCGCAGCTCCGCGGTGAGCGCGCCCAGCGGCAGGTGCGGTTCACCGT
>NZ_BMRG01000004.1:482644-521444 GCF_014648515.1 Saccharothrix coeruleofusca | reverse complement strand
CCAGGCGGGCGGCCACCAGGGACAGCGCGAGCGGCAGGTGGCCACACTGGCGGACGAGCTCCCGCACCGCCCCCGGTTCCGCGGCGACGCGCTCGCGGCCCAGCGCCACCGCCAGCAGCTCGTGCGACTCCTCCTCGGGGAGCAGGGTCAGCGTCACCGTGCGGACCCCGTACCTGGCGACCAGGTTGTCCAGCCGGTAACGGCTGGTGATCACGACCCGGCACGTCGGGCTGCCCGGCAGCAGGGGTTCCACCTGTTCGCTGTCGCGCGCGTTGTCCAGCACGATCAACACCCGCCGCCCTGCCATCAGGCTCCGGTACAGGGCCACCTGCCCGTCGAACTCCACGGGCCAGGCGATGCCGGGCATCCCCAGCGCGTCCAGGAACCCCCGGATCGCCTCACCGGGGTGGACCGGGGCGTCCGCCGCGCCGAACCCGCGCAGGTCTGCGTACAGGAGTCCGTCGGGGAAGTGCTCGGCCTTGCCGTGCGCCCAGCGCACCGCCAGCGACGACTTGCCGACCCCGGCCATGCCGTCGATCACCGTGACGCCGACGGCACGGCCATCCGCGACCATGCGGTCCAGCGCGGCCAAGTACGTCGTGCGACCCACGAAGCCGGTTTTCACCAGCGGCAACTGGCGCGGGACCACCACCGGGGGCAGGGCCTGGTGCACCTGCACGCCTCCGGTGATCGAGTGCGCCTGGACCACCGCACCGGAGACCCCGCCGATCACGCCGTTGCCGGGTAAGGCGTCGTCCACGACCAAGGACCCTAACCAGTCGCCCGGCCGGTATGAAGCGCCGAACGCGGGTCAGGGCTGGGAGACCACGCGGACGCAGTCGTCCTCCTCACCCTTGAACAGCGGTCAGTCGGTGGCGAGGGGGAGGGCGTGCTCGGTGAACCGGCCGCGGGCGGTGAAGCCGAGGCGGCGGTAGACGGGTTCCCCGTCGGCCGAGGCCTGGAGGACGGCGGTGGTGGCGCCCGCGGCGCGGGCGGCGTGCAGCACGGCCAGGGTGATCGCACCGCCGTAGCCGCGCCGACGGTCGGTGACCAGGGTGGAGATGTTGTAGATGCCCGCGACGCCTGCGTGGAGGAACGCCTCGGCCGTGCACACCGGGCGGCCGTCCACGCGGCCGACCAAGTAGCGCGCGGGGGAGGCGAGGGCTCGGGAGGCGGCGTCGCCGTAGAAGCGGCGCACGGTGGCGGCGGGCGGATCCCAGTTGGCGGCGAGCACGGCGGCGAAGTCGGCCAGGTCCTCCGGCGTGGTCACCGGGCGGATGTCGAGGCGGCCCGCCGGTGGGATCGCGGGCAGGTCGGCCAGGTCGCGCCACATCCCGGTCTCGGAGTCCGACGCGGGCAGCCCCGCCGAGGCGAGCAGGTCGCCGAGGTTCGCGGGTGTGGCGGCGGGGCCGACCCACCAGGAGAAGGGCCTGCCGGTGGCCCGGACGTCCCGGACCACCTGCTCGATGCGCTGGATCGCGTTCTCCGGCGTGAAGCGGGCGGCGGCGATGATGTTGAACGTGTCGTCGTCCAGCCCGCTGTCGGCGACCAGCAGGTCACCGGTAGCGGTGACGGCGGCGATCGGCGAACCCCGGTGCAGGTGAGCGGCGTGCTCGGCGAGGTTGAGGTCCATCGCCTCCTCGATCATCACAGGTGATCATGCTACCGCTGGTGCCGTGAACGGCGAGGTCGCCGTCGGTGCGGCCGCCCCGGACGCCGCGCGACGACTGGTATCCGGGGGGCGGCGGAAGTCCACCTCGGTGCGCGTTCGGTCACCGGGGTGGAGGGACCGGCTACACGGGCCAGTCGAGTTGTTCATCGGGGATGCCGATGCTCCGGCCGTGCGCCTGGGCTTCGGTCCGTCCAGTCCGGTCACCCCGCGAGTAGCGGAAGATCCGGCCGGGGAAGACCACGAAGGTCTCGTCGGGTGTGCGGAAGTCGGCGTACCAGCCGGGTTGGTCCAGCGCGTCGGAGAAAGCGCGGGCCAACGCGTCCGCGTCCGCGTCGGGAGCCTCGAAGCTGAGCAGGGTCCAGACCGGGGGCTGGTCCGCGGTGGGGTTCCGCACGGCGACGCGCTTGATCTCCTGGACGACGAGGCGGGTGTGGTCCAGCGTCGTGCCGGTGCGGAGGCTCTCGGCTATCAGCACGCCCGTGATCATCATCCGTCCTCTCCGCGTTCCTCGCTGCCGCGATGCTAACGGGCTTGATACGTCGTCGGAGGCGCGCACGAGGCGTTCCGATACCCGTGGTGACGTGGTGGAGGAGCATCTCGTTCTCAGCGCCGATCCCCTCACCGGAGGAGCGTTCGAGCCGCACGGTGAGCGGGGCTCGTCCGGCTCGACCGATGGGGGCGATTTCGGCCGGACAGGCGTCGCCGAAGCCCGCGGGGGTACCCGCAGGCTTCGGCGATGTCGAGAGGGCGGGACATGAGGACAGCGAGCAGGGCCGCGGTCGTGGCCGGGGTCGGCGCGGCGGTCGCGCTGGCGCGCAGGTTGACCAGCCACACCGCGGACGGGCACAAGAAGGGCCGGGAGGAGCACTGGTTGGCGGTGACCGCCTACCGGCCGCTGGACCAGGTGACCGGCGCGGCGTCGCTGCCCGAGCCGCTGGAGCGGCTGCGCGACCGGATCGAGGTCCGCTTCCGCCCCGCTCCCGGCGACAAGGGCACCGAACTGCTGGCCCGCCCGATCGGCGAGGAGGTCTCCCGCGAGGAGTTGCGGATCGCGCTGCGGCAGGCCAAGTCGCTGCTGGAGACCGGCCTGGTGGTCCAGCCGGACACCACCGGCACCACCCACCCCGGCCCGGCGGGCAAGGTGCTGCAGCTGGTCATCGGCAAGTCGAAGGGGGAGGGGCGGCTGTGAAGGCGCTGTGCTGGGAGGGGATCAACGACGTCCGGGTGCAGGACGTGCCCGACCCGAAGGTCCTCGACGACAAGGACGTCGTCCTCAAGGTCGGGCTGAGCACCGCCTGCGGCTCCGACCTGCACCTGCTCACCGGCCACATCCCGTTCATGCAGGCCGGTGACGTGATCGGCCACGAGTTCATGGGCGAGGTGGTCGAGGTCGGGCCGGGCGTGACCCGGCACAAGGTCGGCGACCGGGTGGTGGTGGCGTCCTTCATCGGCTGCGGTGAGTGCTACTACTGCAAGCACGACCTGTGGTCGCTGTGCGACAACACCAACACCAACCCCGGTATCACGCAGGCGCTGTGGGGCGCCGACCCCGGCGGCATCTTCGGCTACTCCCACGCCATGGGCGGGTTCCGGGGCAGCCACGCGGAGTACGTGCGGGTGCCCTTCGCCGACCACACCGCCATCCCGATCCCCGAGGGCGTGGACGACCTGAGCGCCCTGTTCGCCTCCGACTCGGTGCCCACCGGGTGGATGGGGGCGGATCTGGGCGGGGTTCAGCCCGGCGACACCGTGGCGGTGTGGGGCTGCGGCGCGGTCGGGCAGATGGCCGCGCGGGCGGCGCAGCTGCTGGGCGCGGAGCGGGTGCTGGTGATCGACCGCTTCGACTACCGGCTGCGGCAGGCCGAGCGGACCTTCGGCGTGGAGACGCTGAACTACCAGCGGGTCGACGTCGGCGCGGCGCTGCGCGAGGCCACCGGCGGGCGTGGTCCGGACGTGTGCATCGAGGCGGTGGGCTGCGAGGCGCACAGCGACGGCCCGCAGTACGTCTACGACCAGGTCAAGAGCAAGCTCAAGCTGGAAACCGACAGGCCGATCGCGGTGCGCGAGGCCATCCACAACTGCCGCAAGGGCGGCTCGGTGTTCGTGCTGGGCGTGTTCAGCGGGTTCGTCGACAAGTTCCCGCTGGGTGCGGTGCTCAACAAGGGGCTGACGGTGCGCGGGGCGCAGCAGCACGGCCAGCGCTACATCCCGATGCTGCTCGACCGCATCGCCAAGGGCGAGCTGTCCACCGGGCACCTGGCCACGCACGTGATGCCGCTGGCCGAGGCCCCTCGCGGCTACCAGCTGTTCAAGGACAAGGAGGACGACTGCGTCCGATCGGTCTTCCAGCCCTGACGCGCCCAGCGGCTCCCGAGTCCGGCCTCCGCGCCGCGGCGGTGCGGCGCGGAGGCCGGACGTCAGACGGGGTCCATCCCGCCGTCGCCACCCCGACCCGCCGGTTCGGCTTCGTCGGAGGGGCGCTCCTGGTCGTCGGCCACCGTCGGCCGGGTGTGCTCACCGGCGAAGTCCGGGTCGTCCGCCATGGCGCTTGCGGTGTTGCCGTCGAGCTCGACCGGGCGTCCTCTCGGCTCGGCCATGGCTCAGTTCCGCCCTCGTGCGGGGGTCTGCCCGTAGACCCCGTGCCGCAGCGGCGTGTTGTCCTCCGGCGAGTGCTCGGGCGAGACCGGCGGAACGCCCGAGGCGCCCGCGACCTCCGGCGCGTTGCGCGGGTCGCCGCCGGACGGCTCGGCGCCGCCCTCCAGCTCCTCCAGCCGCGCGGTCAGCACCTGCAGCACCGGCGCGCGGTTGCCGTGCTCGCGCTCGTGCTCCAGCACGCCCCGCAGCTCCTGCTCGGAGAGCGACCGCACGCGGTGCCGCAAGTCGCCCAGCGGGATCTGGTCGTAGTCCGGAATCGGTAGCTCGTTGGTGCTCATGGCGGTCGGCTACCCGACCGGGCCACGGGCAAACGGGGCCTACACCCGTGCGGGCGGGGTATCCGGGGACGACCCGGAAAGGGAGGAGTGCTCGTGATCGACACGGTCTTCCGAGTACTGGCGAGGTGGCGGCACGCGCGGGCGGTGCACTCGCCGGGAGTGGCGCTGCGCGGCGTGCTGCGGGCCACCGGGCGAGATCCGGTGGCCCGGCTGCTGTCGGGTGGCGAACCCGAGCGGGACGTGCTGGTGCGCGTGTCCAAGGGGGCGGGCACGCCCGGCACGTGGCCCGACGTGCTCGGCTTGGCGGTGCGCGTGCCCGGCGGCAGGCCCGGTGGGCCGCTGGACCTGCTGTTCGACAGCTCGGGATCGCTGCCCGTGCTGCGCGCGCTGCCGCTGCCGCGGCGGAACTGGCGAGCCCGGCCCTACAGCACGGTGCTGCCGTACCGGGTCGATGGCGGCCTGCGGTGGATCGGGGCGTTCCCGGCGGGCGGCGAGCGGCTGCCCAGTTCGACCGAGGCGTTCCGCGCGGCGGCCGAACGTCACCCGGTCGTGTTCACCCTGACCGTGGCGGAGCCCTTCGGCCGCTGGCGGGCGGTGGCGGAGCTGGAGGTGCGCGGCGAGCCCGAGCGGGTGGAGTGGTTCGACCCGATGGTCAACCACCACCCCGAGCTGCGTCCGGCGCCGGGCGTGCTGGTCAGGCTCAGGCTGGCGGCCTACCGGGGCTCCCGCGAGGGCAGGGGGGCGCCCGCGCACCCGCGGAGCTGACGAAAAGGGCACGGAGCGCACCGACCGCCCTCGGCGAGGACACCGGGTCGTGTGGTGTTCCCGACTGGAGTGGTGTCTTCGGCATGATCGTGGGTACACGGCGTCCATGACCTCAAGCGAAGAACAGGAGTTCGGTTCCTACACCCCGCCGCACGACACCGGTTCGCCCGATGCGGTGGAAACCGATCCCGCCGCGCTGAACAGCGCGGAGGACCTGGACGAGGACCGGCTCAGGCTCGACCCCCTGGAGGCGGGCATGGACCCGCCGGAGCGGTGGGTCGGCGCCGACCAGTACGGCACCACCCCCTACGAGCAGCGCACCCCGCGCCCGCTGGACGAGCGGTTGGCCGAGGAGCAGCCGGAGACGGCCGCGCAGACCGCAGACGAGGAGGACCCGGTCAACCAGGACCTGGCCGACGTCGCGTCGGACGTGGAACCGGACACCGTTCCCGCGCCCGACCCCGACCTGGACGACGAGGCGCTGGCCGAGGCGGCGCGACGCGGTCAGACGGCCGACGACGCCAGCTCGTTCGCCAGTTCCGCGCGCCTGCCGCACGACCGGCAGTGACGGTGGGGGACCGCGGCCGCCCCGGTGGCGCGATCGGGCCGCTTCAGCCGGACGCGGCCCCCAGCGCGCGCAGCACGGTGTCGGTGACCCGGTCGAGGTAGTCCGGCTCGACCGGTGCCCGCCGCACCACCATCCGCCAGTAGACCAGCGCGGCGGGCAGGTCCTGGGCCATCTCCAGGTCGGTGTCGGGGGCCAGTTCGCCGCGCGCCACGGCCCGCTCCAGCACCTTCCTGGCCAGCGCCCGCCGGGGCGCGCCGATGGAGGCCGCGATGGCCTCGGCCAGGTCGGGCGCGCGGGTGATCTCGGCCACCAGGTCGGGGATGATCCGGGAGAACGGCGGTTCGGTCAGCCAGGCGGCGACGGAGGTCACCAGGGCGTGCAGGTCGCCGCGCAGCGTGCCGGTGTCGACCACTTCGACCCTCGGCACGCTGATCTCGGCGAGCACCGCCAGCACCATCTCCTGCTTGGTGCGCCACCGCCGGTACAGGGCGCTCTTGCCCGCCCCGGCGCGCTTGGCCACCCCTTCCATGGACAGCCGCGCGTAACCCCGCTCCACCAGCTCGGCCAGGACGGCATCGGTGATGGCAGCGGTGATGCCGGGCTGCAGCACGGCCGCCCCGGACGGTGCGCGACGGGTCATGGCGCCACCCTAACTCATGGACGGTACCGTCCCGTCCATCGCCAACCCCGCCTGCAAGTACTACCCGACCCGCTCCCAGGGGCCGGTAACCACTACCCGAGGTGGCGCGTGTCCGATGCGGGGTGGACGGCGTGTCACCTGGGCGTTGAACTCAGGGGTTCTGGGAGTTCGACTCGCGGGAGGTGGGGTGGCGCATCCCGCGGGTCAGCGTGCGTGCCCAGGCCGCGTCCACGCCGTCGAGGTCGGCGGCGACGATGAGGTGGCACAGCTGGCCCAGTGCGATGAACCGCTGCACCTGTTCGTCGGTACCGCCCGACAGCTCCCGCGCCGTCTCCACCACGGCGGCGTAACCGCGCCGGATGGCCTCGCACACCTCGGGGATGTCCGAGGCGCTCTGCGCGTGGATCTGGAGCATGAGCAGGTCGCGGTCGGCGATCAGGTCGGCGTAGGCGTTCCCCAGCGCCTCCAGGACCTCGTCCGGGCCGGCACCGGGCGCGGTCTCCGCGCTGGTGCGCAGTGTTCGGCAGATCAGTTCGTAGCAGTGGTCCAGCGCCGCGACGAACAGCTCCAGCTTGCCCTTGAACAAGCGGAACACGTAAGCCTGCGAGATCCCGGCGGCCTCGGCCACCGCGGTGACCGGCGTGGCGTGGTAGCCGTGTCGGGCGAAGACGGGCACGGCGCGGTGGAGCACCGTCGCGCGACGCGCTTCGGCGGTGGACCGGGGGATGTCGGGCATGTGTGTGAGTACACACTTACACTTTGGTGCTGTCAAACGCCGCGCAGCGACACCGGCAGCGCGGCGTGGCCGTTGGAGATGAACGAGGGCACGGGCCGCAGCTCGTCGGGCCGCACGGCCAGCGCCAGGTCGGGGAAGCGGTCGACCAGCGCGGGCAGCGCCACCCCGGCCTCCAGCCGGGCCAGCGGCGCACCCAGGCAGTGGTGCGCGCCGTAGCCGAACGCCAGGTGGCTCTTGTCGGCGCGGCCGGGGGCGAACCGGTCGGCGCTGTCGCCGTGCACCGCCGGATCGCGCCCGGCGGCGGCGTAACCGGTCAGGATCGCCTCGCCCCGGCGGATCACCACGCCGTCGAGCACCAGGTCCTCCACCGCGTAGCGCAGTGGCAGGTTCGCCACCGGGGCCTGCCAGCGCAGCGTCTCCTCGATGACGTCCGACCACGACACCGCGCCCGAGCGGACGCCGAGCAGCTGGTCGGGGTGGGTCAGCAGCGCGGTGATGGCGTGGTCGAGCAGGTTCACCGTGGTCTCGTGGCCCGCGGAGACCAGCAGCAGCAGCGTGTCGACCAGTTCGGCCTCGGTGAGCCGGGAGCCGTCGTCGTCGCGCACCGCGACCAGGTCGCTGGTCAGGTCGTCGCCGGGCGAGCGGCGCTTGTCCGCGACCAGGTCGCCGATGATGGCGTAGACGGCCTGGTGGTTGGCCAGCGCCTCGGCGGGCGAGGTGGTGGTGGCGAAGATGAGGTCGACCGCCTGACGCAGGCCGGAGCGCGCCGCGTCGGGGATGCCGAACAGGCCGCAGATCACCTCGATGGGCAGCGGGTGGGCGAAGCGCTCTCGCAGGTCCACCCGGTCCGGTCCGGCGGCCAGCGCGTCGAGCAGGTCGGCGGTGATCCGCTCCACCCTCGGGCGCAGGGCGGCGGTGCGGCGCGCGGTGAAGGCCTTGGCCACCAGCGAGCGCAGCCTGCGGTGCTCCTCGCCGTAAGCGGTGAACATGTTGCGCGCCGAGACCCACAGGTGCAGCGGCCAGTCCTCGGGGATCTCACCAGCGGACCACGGGGGCCAGTGCCGGGCCGCGTCCTTGGACACGCGCGGATCGGCCAGCAGACGCCTGATCAGCTCGGCGCTGGTGATCGCCCAGGCGCGCACGCCGCCGGGCAGCTCCACCGGGGTCGCCGGACCGCGGGCGCGCAGCTCGGCGGCCTCGCGGTGGATGTCCCGGCCGGTCGGGTCGAGCACGTACGGGTGCATCGATGATCCCCCGTCTCGATGAGTTCCCGACGCTCATCGTGACCTGCTGCGCACGGTGCGTACAGGACCGGACCGGTGAAGCTCAGTCCATGCCGCGGTCGACGTGGTCGGCGTGGAACAGCGCCTGCGCCAGCAGGCCGCGCACGTGGTCGTTGGCCGCCGAGTAGTACACGAAGGTGCCCTCACGGCGGCCTTTCACCAGACCGGCGAGGCGCAGCTTGGCCAGGTGCTGGCTGACCGAGGTGGGTGTCGCGCCCGCCAGTTCCGCCAGGCACGCCACCGAGGACTCGCCCTGCAGCAGCGCCCAGAGCACCTTGATCCTGGTCGGGTCGGCCAGCAGGCGGAAGGACTCGGCGGCGAGGTTGACGCGCTCCTCGTCGGGCATGTCGAAGTTCGCCAGCGAAGTGTGCACGGGGTGAGCCTAGTTGACTGCGTATCTGCGAGTATGCGCAGATATAGAGGTTGCGGAGTCGAGCGGGAGGCGGAGCGGTGACCGGAGAGCACGGACACGGGCACGGACACGGGCACGGGCGGTCGTGGTGGGGCGTGCCGCACCGCCACACCACCGCCGACCGGCTCGACCCGGCTCTGGAGACCAGTCGCCAGGGCATCAGGGCGCTGGTGGTGTCGTTCGTCGCGCTGCTTCTCACCGCGCTGGCCCAGGCCGCCCTGGTGCTGGTCACCGGTTCGGTGGCATTGCTGGGCGACACCGTGCACAACGCCGCCGACGCGCTGACCGCCGTGCCGCTGGGCATCGCCTTCGTGCTGGGCAGGCGGGCCGCCACCCGCCGGTTCACCTACGGCCTCGGCCGCGCGGAGGATTTGGCGGGCGTGGTCGTGGTGCTGCTCATCGCCGCCTCGGCCGCGCTCACCGGCTACCAGTCGGTGCAGCGGCTGCTGGACCCCGAACCGGTGCGCCACCTGGGGGTGCTGGCGCTGGCGGGCGCCATCGGCTTCGCGGGCAACGAGCTGGTCGCCCGCTACCGGGTGTCGGTGGGCCGCAGGATCGGCTCGGCGGCGCTGGTGGCCGATGGCCTGCACGCCCGCGCCGACGGCTTCACCTCGCTGGCGGTGGTGCTGGGCGCGGCGGGCGTCGCGCTGGGCTTCCCGGTCGCCGATCCGCTGGTGGGGCTCGGCATGACGGTGGCGATCCTGGTCGTGCTGCGCGACGCGGCGACCGAGGTGCTCGGCAGGCTGATGGACGCGGTGGACCCGGCCACCGTGGAGCTGGCCGAGCGGGCGGCCGCGGCGGTGGACGGCGTGGCGCGAGCCGAGGAGCTGCGGATGCGCTGGATCGGGCACAGCCTGCGCGCGGAGCTGGTCATCGCGGTCGACGGGCGGTTGGACGTGGAGCGCGCCCACCGCATCGCGCACGACGTGGAGCGGAACATGGTGCGCGCGGTGCCCCGGTTGGTGGCGGTCACCGTGCACACCCACCCCGAAGCGGGTACGGGGCACTGATACCGCACTGATACCTGAATGCCGAAGGGCCTGGTCGACGGCGTGGCATACTTCCGCCCACTGCCACGGGAGAGGTGCGGATGAAGCTGGGTGAGGCGCTCGCGCTGCGCGCCGACGTCGCGCGACGGGTCGAGCAGTTGCGCGCGCGAGTGGCGGGCAACGCGCGCTACCAGGAGGGCGAGACGCCCGCCGAGGACGCCGAGGCCCTGCTGGCGCAGGCGCTGGAGGCGTCCGACGAACTGGAGTCGCTGATCCGCCGGATCAACCGCACCAACGCCGCGACGCCGCTGCGCGACGGCACCATCAGCGACGCGCTGGCCCGCCGTGACGCGCTGCGCCTGCGCCACGGCCTGCTCACCGCCGCCGCGGACGCCGCCACGGGCCGCAACCAGCCGGGCATGGCCCGCCAGCTCCGCTCGGAACTGCTGTACGTCTCCGCGCTGCCGGTGGCGCGGCTGCGCGCGGACGCCGACCGGCTGGCGCGGGACATCCGCGAGGTCGACACCGACATCCAGCAGGCGAACTGGCAGGTGGACCTGCTGGACTGAGCGAGGGACGGCGGGCGCGGGTAGTCGTCCGGGAAGCGAGCGCACACCGCGGTCCGGCGGTTCATCCGGCCACTTTCTCCGGCGCGCGGAGGGCAGCGCGAGGGGTTCGACTCCCCGAGGCACAACGCAGCCCAGGACACCTCACAGGTGACCGTGCACGCCGAACACCGCACAACCACGCGCTGATCCCGGACGACGAGGGCGGGCAAGGGGATTCCCGCCGTCAACGGGGCCCGACGCGCACGCGCGTCGGGCCCTCCTCGTCGTCGCCCGGTCCGGTCAGCGGGTCGGGTCGTCGCGGTGCCGGGCGTAGTGGCGGTTCGCCTTCGCCCGGTTGCCGCACCCCGCCATGGAGCACCACCGGCGGCTGCCGTTCTTCGACACGTCGAAGAAGTGCAGCACGCAGGCCGGGTTGGCGCAGGCCCTGACGCGGTCGGCCGCTCGCCGCAGCAGGTCGACGTAATCGCGGGCGGCCAGCCACCCCGGCAGCCACGCCGGGTCGTCCACCTCGACCTCCTCCACCGGGCGGCGGTCCACCACCCGCAGGCGGATCCGCCCGTGGCCGAGCACCTCGTCCAGCGCCGCGGTGCTGTGCGGCGGGTCGATCGCGGCGGCGAGGGCGTCGCGGGTGCGCAGGACCGCGGTGAGCGTCGCCTCGTCGGCGCGGCAGCGCTCGGCCAGGCCGGCGCTGCGCAGCCAGGTCCGCAGTCCGTCCGCGGTTTCCAGCAGGTCGTGGGCGCCGCCCGCGATCCAGCGCGTGTTGAGCAGGTCCAGGGCGAGCGGCTCGCCGATCAGTGGCCTGGGGTCTGCGGTCATGGGACCTCCTGGGCAGCCGGTGCGCGGACCAACCTACTTCTAACCGTTGTACCCAGCTTTGCCGGGTTGACGCACCTCCTTCTAACCGGCTACCGTTCGATCAACGGTTAAAGATGATCAGGGAGGAACGGCATGGCACTCACCGGCCTGAAGACCGGGCACATCGGGTTGAACGTCACCGATGTCGACCGCTCGCGGGACTTCTACCAGCGGGTTTTCGGCTTCGAAGTGCTCAGCGACGGCGCCGGGCCGGGTCGGCGGTTCGTCTTCCTGGGGCGGGACGGGCAGTTGCTGTTGACGCTGTGGCAGCAGAGCGACGGCGCTTTCCCGACGGCTCTGCCGGGTCTGCACCACCTGTCCTTCCAGGTGGAGTCGGTCGACGAGGTCCGCGCCGCCGAGGCGGTCCTGCGCGAGCTGTCGACGACCTTCGCCTACGACGGCGTGGTGCCGCACGGCGAGGGCGCGGACTCCGGCGGCATCTTCTTCACCGATCCCGACGGCATCCGCCTGGAGATCTACGCGCCCTCGGGCGCGGGCGGCTCCGCCGCGCCGACGGCCGGTGCTCCCACCTGCGGCTTCTTCTAAGCCATGACCAGCCAACGCCACCCCTCCTACCACCGCGGGGAGCGAGCGGTCCAAGCGCGCGCCGGTCTGCTCGACCAGGCCGCGTTCGGGCTCAACGGCATCCGCTCGACGATCCCCGAGGTCGCCGCCGGGTTCCTGGCCGGTCAGCACGTCGTCTTCCTGGGCGCCGACGACGGCGGCGGTCGGCTGTGGACGACGATGCTCACCGGCGAACCGGGGTTCCTCCGGGCACCCGACAGTCGCACGCTCACCGTCGCGGCAGCGCCCGCCGAGGCCGATCCGCTGGCCGAGGCGCTGTCGCGGCGGGTCGAGGTCGGCGTGATCGCCGTCGAACCCGGCACCCGGCGGCGGATGCGGATCAACGGCGTGGCCCGCCCGCGCGACGGCGGCCTGGTCGTCGAGGTCGAGCAGGTCTTCGCCAACTGCCCCAAGTACATCCAGAAGCGGGAACCCACGCCGAGGGCCGACGTGGTGCCCGGTGCGGGCAGGTCCGCGTCGGTGCTCAGCGACGAGCAGCGGCACCGCGTCACCACCGCGGACACGTTCTTCGTCACCACCGCCTCGGACGAGGGCAAGGTCGACACCTCGCACCGGGGCGGGAACCCCGGCTTCGTCCACGTGCTGTCCGAGGACCGGTTGGAGTGGCCCGACTACACGGGCAACGCCATGTTCCTCACCCTCGGCAACCTCGAACTGCGCCCGGACGCGGGGCTGCTCTTCCCCGACTGGGAGACCGGGACCTCGTTGCACCTGACCGGAACCGCCGCGGTCGACTGGTCCGCGCGCGGCGCCGCCCGCCACCGGGGAGCCCAGCGCGTCGTCCGGTTCGACATCGCCGGGGTGGTGGAGGTGCCCGCGCTCAGCCCGCTGCGCTGGAGCGCCCCCGCGTACTCCCGCTTCAACCCCTGACCGTCCCACCCGAGGCCGAACCGGCCGCAGGGCTCCGTGAGGACGTCGTCCGGGCCGCCGGGGCGTGCCCGGTGCGCGCGATCGCCCTGGTGGGAGAGGCGGGATGAGGACGCCGCCGAGGCGCGTCGTCGTGGTCGGCGCTTCGCTGGCGGGCCTGCGGGCCGCCGAGTCCCTGCGCGAGCTGGGGTTCGGCGGGACGCTCGTCGTGGTGGGGGACGAGCCGCACATGCCCTACGACCGCCCGCCGCTGTCCAAGGCGCTGCTGGCGGGAGCCGTTCCGGCCGGCGGGGTGGCCTTCCCGGTGGCCGCCGACCTCGACGTCGATTGGCGCCTCGGCTGCCCGGCGGCGCGCTTGGACCCGCGCGGGCGCGTTGTCGAGACCGCGGACGGGACGACCCTGCCCTACGACGGTCTGGTGATCGCCACCGGCGCCGCCGCGCGCGGGTGGACCGGCCCCGGCACCGCCCCGGACCGGGGCGTCCTCACCGTCCGAGGGCTCGACGACGCCTTGGCCCTGCGTTCGGCGCTGCGCGCCGCCCGCGAAGGCGGTCGGAGGCTCGTCGTGGTGGGTGCGGGCTTCCTCGGCAGCGAGGTCGCCGCCGTCGCCCGGAGCGCGGGCGTCGCGGTGACCCTGGTCGATCCCGCCGCGCAACCGCTGGAGCGGGCGCTCGGGTCGGTCGTGGGCGGATTCGTGGCGCAGGCGCACCGGGAGCACGGCGTGGACCTGCGCCTGTCGACGACCGTGGTGGAACTCGCCGGTGCGGGTGGAGGGGTCCGCGCGGTGCTCTCCGACGGCGACCGCGTGACCGGCGCAGCGGTGGTGCTGGCACTGGGCGCGGTCCCCAACACCGGCTGGTTGCGCGGATCGGGGCTGGACGTCGTGGGCGGTGTCGCCTGCGACCGGTTCGGGCGCGTGCGCACCACCCGTGGTCGGTTCCTGCCGGACGTGGTCGCCGCGGGCGACGTCTGCCGCGTCCCCGAGCCGCTGGCCGGGGGCGCACTGGTCAACCAGGGGCACTGGACGAGCGCGGCGGAGCAGGCCCGCACCGCGGCGGCCACCCTGCTGCACGGCCCCGGCCCGCTCGAACCGCGGGTGCCGTCGTTCTGGTCCGACCAGTACGACCTGCGCATCCGCTCGGTGGGCCTGCCCCACCTGGCCGACGGGCAACAGGTGCTGGAGCTCGACCCGCGCGGCAGGCGCGCGGAGGTCCTGCACCACCGAGGCGGGGAGCTGGTCGGCGCGGTGACCGTGAACCGCACGGGCAGGCTCGCCGCGCATCGCCGGACCTTGCTCGACCTGGTCGCGGCGCCCTTCCGGTAGCCGGGGTTGGTCGGATCGCGTCGGCTGCGCCCCGGTCAGGCGTCCGGTTCGCCGGACGCGACGCCCGAGGTCGCCGGTACCACAGCTGTGGTGGTGGAGGGCGGGCGCGGGGTGAACCAGCGGGTGAGCCACTCGGCGATCGCGGTCGGGTCGGTGATGGGGGCGGCCGCGGCGAGGTGGCCGTCGGGGCGCACCAGCAGCAGCCCGCCCCGGTCGCGCAGCGCGTCCGCCACCTCCTTGTCGGCGTCGAGCTGGTCGGCGTGGACGAAGAACCGGCGCTCCGTGACCGCCCCCTGCCACCGCCGCAGCGCCTCCCGCCACACCGGTGCCGTCCCGTGCGGCGCCACCGCGAACAGGGTGGGCCCGTTCAGGTCCAGCACTTCGTACAGGCGTGACCCGCCTTCCAGCATCAGGTCGGGCACGCGGTCACCCGCCCGCAGCGGGCCGAGGCGGCTGTCGCTGGCCAGCGGGCCGCGGCGGTGGTGCACGGCGAGCTGGCTGAGCGTGCGGGTGGCCTTGCGCTGCACCGCTTCCCGGCCCAGCGTCAGTGGCAGCAGGTGGGCGAGGACCTGGTACAGCAGCGGGCTGCGCGAGGTGGACGCCTGCGTGGTCCTCTCGGTGGCGCGCACCAGGGCGGCGATGACGGGCAGGCGTTCGGCCTGGTAGGTGTCCAGCAGCGCCGGGGTCGCCCGGCCGTGCAGCACCGCCGCCAGCTTCCAGCACAGGTTGACCATGTCCTGGATGCCCGCGTTCATGCCCTGCCCACCCGCCGGGCTGTGCACGTGCGCGGCGTCGCCGCCGAGGAACACCCGGCCCACGCGCAGCGTGGACAGGTGGCGGCTGTTCACGCGGAAGTGGGAGCTCCAGTTCAGATCGCGCAACGTGGCGGGCACGGGGCTGACGTGGTCGTAGATCGCCTGCACCTCGGCCAGCGAGGGCGGCGGGGCGTCCTTGTCGCGGTCCGCCGGGTCGGCGGCCATGAGGCGGAAGCGGTGGCCGCCCATCGGGAACGCGGCCGCGAAGCCGTCGGGGGCCAGGAAGATGGACAGCTCGTCCTCCGGCAGGTCGGCGTCCACGCGCAGGTCGGCCAGCGCGAAGCCCTGCGCCAGCGCGCGGCCCGCGAAGGGCAGGTTCAGGATGCGCCTGGCGGTGCTGTGCGCGCCCTCGGCGCTGATCAGGAAGGCGGCCTCGACCGCCTCCTCGCGCCCGTCGGGGTGGCGCAGCACCGCGTGCACCCCGCCGTCGGGCGGCTGGGCCAGGTCGACCATCTCCACGCCCTGCTCGACGTGCCCGCCTTGGTGGGCCAGCCGCTCGCGCAGCAGTCGCTCGGTCTCGGACTGGGGCACCATCAGGATGTAGTTGTAGTGGCTGGGGACCATGTCCAGCCGCATCGACGCCAGCCGCCCGCCGCGCCCGTGCAGGGTGGTCGCGCGCACCCGGTTGCCCAGGGCGAGCAGTTCGTCGCCGACGCCGCGCGGCGCCAGCAGTTCCAGGGTGCGGGCGTGCACGGCCAGCGCCCTGGACGTGGTCGCCGGACCTGGCGCCCGGTCCACCACGCGGACCGGGACGCCCATCCGGGACAGCTCCACCGCGGCGGTCAGGCCGGTCGGACCCGCGCCGACGATCAGGACAGGTCGGGTGTCGATCACCGCTCCTCCTCGTGCCACCGAGTAAGTCAACGCCTGTTGACCGCGACGGTAGACCGGGGTGGAGGGCAAGTCAACGGCTGTTGACTCAGGCGCTCGGCGGTTCCGCCGTGAGGTAGTGCCGCAGCACCGGGGCGATCCAGTCGCGCAGGCGCTCGCGGTCCATCTCCACCAGTGGGGGCACTCCCAGCACGTACCGCGACAGCACCAGGCCCAGCATCTGCGAGCCGAGCAGGGCGGCCCGCTCGGGCGCGCGGTCCACCGCGGCGGCGGCCAGCGCCGGGGCGACCTGCTCGGTGAACAGGTCCAGCATCTTCGCCGCGGACTTCTTGTCGGTGGTCGCCGCGCGCAGCAAGGCCAGGAAGCCCGCGTTGTTCTCCCACACGCTGAAGAAGTGCGGCATGAGCACGTCCATGAACTCCTCCGGCGGCACGTCGCCGAGGTCGGGCAGTTCCAGGTCGAACCGCGCGGCCTCGGCGAACAGGCCCTCCTTCGAGCCGAAGTAGCGGATCACCATGGCCGGGTCGACCCCGACGTCGCCCGCGATGTCGCGGACGGTGACCCGGTCGAGCCCTTCGGCGGCGAAGCGCACGCGGGCCGCGTCGAGGATGGCGGCCCTGGTGGCGGATGCGGAGCGGCGTCGGTTCGTGGACATGGGGGCAGACTAAGTCAGCGTCTGTTGACTTAGTCGCGGGCGGTTCGCCGCAGTCAGGTCAACAGCTGTTGACTTATGGGAGGTGCGGGTCACGGCCCGGTGCGCCGCCGGATCGACCGGGCTGAGCCGGTGCCTTGACGTTGAGCCCGAGGACGTCCAGCACCTCGTCCGAGTTGTGCGGCGAGAACGGGATGATCTTCGTAACGGCCCGCTCGCGGCGCACGGTGCCGCGCCCGTCCGCGACCACCTCGAAGAAGCCCTCGGTCCCCAGTCCGAACTACCGCACCGACAGCGGGCCCAGCGGGTTGGGCACCCCGCGCCGCACGCCGTCGCCCGGACCGTGCAGGAACTTCTCCGGGCCGTCCGACCGCAGGTGACGGCATCGTCGACACCACCGCCGACGGCGTGGCGGGACTGATCGCCATGCCGGACTTCGCGGACATCCGCGTCGTGTTCGACGCGACCTCACCCCGGCCGCGCTCGACCCGTTCATCGTCCCGGCGGTGAACCTGGAGCGGCACCTCGACGCGCCGAACCTCGACATGGTCACCTGCGGTGGTCGGGCCGCCATCCCCGTGATGTCGGCGTAGGGCACCGCCCTGGTGCCCTACGCCGACATCGCCCTCGACCTCCGGCGGTCCGCGTCGCACCCCGACTCGTGGGCACCTTGATCGCTCACCCTGCGAGACCGCCCAGCGGTGGGTAGACAGTGGGCATGACCGACTCCTACCAGCCCGATCCGCGCCGGTGGAAGGCGCTGGCGGTGACGCTCGTGGCGGGCTTCATGAGTCTGCTCGACATCAGCATCGTCTCCGTCGCGCTGCCCTCCATCCAGCACGGCCTCGGCACCGGCCCGGCGGGCGTGCAGTGGGTCGTCTCGGGCTACGCGCTGACCTTCGGCCTGGCGCTGGTGCCCGCCGGGCGGCTGGGCGACGCGCTGGGCAGGCGCACCGTGTTCCTGGCCGCGCTCGGCGGCTTCGTGCTGTTCAGCGCGCTGGCCGGGCTGGCGCCCACGACCGGGGTGCTGGTCGCGGCCAGACTCGCGCAGGGCGTGTGCGCGGGCGCGCTGGCCCCGCAGAACTCGGCGCTGATCCAGCAGCTGTTCCGCGGCCCCGAGCGCGGCCGGGCGTTCGGGTTCTTCGGCGCCACGGTGGCTGTCTCCACCGCGATCGGACCAGTGGTCGGCGGGCTGATCCTGGCCGTGGCGGGGGAGGACGAGGGCTGGCGGTGGATCTTCTACGTCAACGTCCCGATCGGGTTGGCCGCCCTGGTGCTGGCGGCCCGGCTGCTGCCGCGCGGGCGCACCGGGCCGCGCGGCGAGCTGGACCCGGTCGGCGTGGCGCTGCTGGGCGCCGGCGTGCTGGCGGTGATGCTGCCGCTGGTGCTGGCCGAGTCCGGCGGCCTGCGCGCGCTGTGGTGGCTGTTCGCCGCGGGCGCGGTGCTGCTGGCGGTGTTCGTCCGCTGGGAGCGCGGGCTGGCCGCGCGCGACCGCGGTCCGCTGCTGGACATCCGCCTGTTCACCAGCACACCCGGCTACGGCGCGGGAGCGGCGCTGGGCATGGTCTACTTCATCGGGTTCAGCGGCATCTGGCTGGTCTTCGCGCTGTACTTCCAGGTCGGCCTGGGCTACACCCCGCTGCAGTCGGGGCTGGCGGTGACCCCGTTCGCGGCGGGCTCGGCGGTGACGGCGCTGCTGGGCGGGCGGCTGGTCGAGCGCTGGGGCCGCAAGCTGACCGTCACCGGCCTGAGCCTGGTGGTCGTGGGCCTGGCCGCCACCGCCGTGGTGCTGCGGCTGGTTCCCGGCTCCGCCGCGGGCTGGGCCATCGCACCCGCGCTGCTGGTGGCGGGCGTGGGCGGCGGTTGGGTGATCTCGCCGAACACCACGCTGACCCTGCGGCACGTGCCGGTGGCCGTGGCAGGCGCGGCGGGCGGGGCGTTGCAGACCGGCCAGCGCATCGGGGCCGCGGTGGGCACCGCGGCCCTGCCCGGTGTGTTCTACGCGGTCCTGTCCGCCCACGACCGGCAGTACCCGGTGGCCGCGTCGATCGCGATCGGCGCCGCCGCGGCCTCGGTGGTCCTGGCCTTGGCGGTCGCCGTGGTCGAGCTGCGCGTGCGCCCGAAGTGCCCCGCTGCGGCGGGCGGGGCGGTCCGGCACTTCTCGGAGGCGGGGTGAGCCGCCGGAGCGCACAGCACACCGTTGCTATTTTTGAAAGCTTCGCTATAGCATCCGCCGGGTTCTGGTCTGCGGAGGAGTGCGATGGCGACGCTCGACACCTTGCCCACCGGCGGACGGCGGTCCGCGGCTGAGGGGACGGCGGTGCCCGAGGGCGTCGCCCATCCCCGGACCGCGTCCGCGCCGTGAGCGCGCAGGAAGCGCGGGAGCTGAGGGGCAGGCTGGCGCGGCGGTCCTGGTTGGCCGCGGTGATCTGCCTGGTCGCAGACGTGGGCGAGTTCCTGCTCAGCGGCCCGCAGTTCGCGCTGTCCCCCAGGGAGTGGGCGGTGCTCGTCCTGGTGGCGGCGGTCGACGCCTGCCTGGCCGCTCCGCCGCGCTTCTCCGGCGGCGTGGCGGCGCTGCACGCGGTGGTGCTGATCGCGGCCCCGCTGCTGCTCGCCGACGACAGCACCCGCGAGCTGTCGGGCACCGGCGTGCTGATCGCGGGCTACCTGGCGGGGGCGTGGCTGCCGCTCACCCCCGCGCTGGGCACGCTCGTCGTGCTCGGCACCGCGGTCGCCGCCAACGCCCTGCTGGCGCCGGACGGCGCGCACGGCCGAGCCGCCCTGGTCTTCACCGTCCTGGGCAACGGCGTGCTGCCGTGGGTGGTGGGACGGCACACCACCACCCGGCGCGGCCAGCTCGCGGCGCTGGAGCGGCTCGCCGAGCGCCGCGAGCACGACGAGCGGATGGCCGTCGCGCAGGCCGTGGCCGAGGAGCGCAGCGCCATCGCCCGCGACCTGCACGACGTGATCTCCCACCACGTCAGCGCCATCGCGGTGCACGCGGGCGCGGCGCGCATCGCCGCACCGGATGCCGAGGACAGCGCGGTGGGCCGGGCGCTGCACGCCGTGGAGATCGGCAGCCGGGCGGCGATGGTCGACCTGCGGCGGCTGCTCGACGTGCTGCACGGCAGGGAGGACGCGGCCGCGCAGCGCCAACCCGGTCTGGACAACCTGGAGGAGCTGCTCGCGGGCGTGCGGCGCGCGGGGCTGGCGGTCACCTTCACCGCCACCGGGACCGGGCCGACCGCGCTGCCGGACTCGCTGGACCTGGCCCTGTACCGGATCGCGCAGGAAGCGCTGACCAACGCGCTGCGCCACGGCGGGCCCGGCCCGGTGACCGTGCGGCTCGACCGCGGCGACGACGCGATCACCCTGACCGTGACCAATCCGCTGCCCACCGCCCCCGCCCGGCCCCGTTCGTCCTCGCCCGGCCGCGGCCTGGACGGCATCCGCCAGCGCGTCGCCCTGTTCGAGGGCGACGTCGAGATCGGTCCCGTCGCGGGAGGCGCGCACTGGCGCGTCCGCGCCCGCTTCGCCAAGGAGACGATGTGCTGACCGTGCTGCTCGCCGACGACCACGCGCTGTTCCGCTCGGGCGTGCGGGCGATCGTGGACACCCAGCCCGACCTGACCTGCGTCGCCGAGGTCACCGACGGCCGCGCCGCGGTCGAGGCGGTCGCCCGGCTGCGCCCGGACGTGGCGGTGCTGGACGTGCGGATGCCCAACACCGACGGGCTGACCGCCGCCGAGGCCATCGTGGCCGCGCCGGGCAACACCACGGCGGTGCTCGTGCTGACCACCTACGACAGCGACGAGAGCCTGCACCGGGCGCTGCGCGCCGGGGTCAACGGCTTCCTGCTCAAGAGCATCCCGCCCGAGGAGATGGTCTCGGCGATCCGGGTCGCGGGTCGCGGCGACACCGCCATCGACCCCTCCGTGGCCCGCCGCCTGGCGCCCCGCATCGCCACCAGCGTCCGCGCGCCGGAGCCGCCGCCGGAGCTGGACCGGCTGACCGTGCGGGAGCACGAGGTGCTGCTGCTGCTCGCCGACGCCCGCACCAACGCCGAGATCGCCGCCCACCTGCACCTCGGCGAGGAGACCGTGCGCACCCACGTGTCGCGGGTGCTGGCCAAGCTGGGCTTGCGCGACCGCGCGCACGCGGCGGTGTTCGCCCACACCAACGGGGTCGTGCGGGCGGTGGGGGAGGGCCGCCGACCCGCGCGACCCTGACCGCGCACCGGCGCGGGTCGGGGTTGTCGATCACCCGCCAGGGGGACCGCAAACCCCCGCGCACGTGACGCCCCGAGGGGTGGGCGATCCCTAGTTTCGTCGGTGATGAGAAACCAACGACACACCCCACTCGCCCGCTTCAGCGCGGTGCTGTGCGTCGTCGTCGCGCTGCTGTCGGGAGCCGCGCCCGCCTGGGCCGACGGCGGTCCGGCGGGTCAGGACGTCCACGTCGCGCAGACCCTCGGCACGCGGGAGCTGACCGTGGTGGTCCGCGCGGTCGAGGTGGTGCCCGGTCCGCTGCGGGTCAACGTGATCACCCACGCGGGCACCCCCGCGGGCGGCATCCGGCTGTCCGCGGCGCCCACCGGGGTGCGCTCCGGCGACGACGCCGCGGGCAGCCCCAGCGAAACCCGACTGGACCTCGGCGCCGAGCCCGGCTCCTACGACGCGGACCTGGCCGTCGACGTCGTGGGACCGTGGGAACTGGTCCTGGACGACGGCGAGCACACCGGGCGCATCCCGTTCGTGGTGCCCGCCCCCGTCGTCTCGCCGGTCCAGTCGCTGTCCCAGAACGGGTTCCTCGCCGCGGGCGTGCTGCTGGTGCTGGCCATCGCGACGGCCGTGCTCTCCCGCCGCGCCTGGGTGCCGCTGATCCCGGCCGCAGGCGTCGTCGCGGCCATCGCCGTGGGCGCGGTCGGCGCGCTGCTCACCGGCCTGGTGCCCCCGCCGCCGAGGCCGGGCGTGGAACTGGACGCGACGGTCGACAACGTCCGCGACCCCTACGCGGGCGGAGCGCTGGCCCCGCAGGACTTCTCCCGCCCGCCCGCCACCCTGGTGGTGGCCGCGCGACAGGTGCCCACCGGCGCCGACCTGGCCCTCACCGTCACCGACGGCTCCAGCGGGGCACCCGCCGACGACCTGCTCGTGCACGACAGCGCACTGGTCCACCTGGTCGTCGTCACGCCCTCGGGCGGCCTGCGGCACCTGCACCCGGCTCGCACCGGCCCCGGCACCTACCGCGTGCTGGTGGACTCCACCGAACAGGGCCACTACGCGGTGTCCGCGGAGATCGCCCGGCGCGGCGGCGGCGTGCAACTGCTCCGCTCCGCCACCGGGTTCGACCTGGGCACGGACACCACCGCGCCTGCCCCGGTGGCGGGCGACGGGCCGCGGCGGATCGGTGGCACCGACGTGGTGGTGCGGACCGAGGGCCTGGACACCGCTGGGGCCACCACCGTGCACGCGCGCTTCGGCACCGGGAACGACCTGCAGCCGTGGCTGGGCATGGTCGGCCACATGATCGTGGTGGGCCCGCTGCGCGGCGGGCAGGACGTCGGGCGGGCCGCGCAGGACGCGCCGGTCTGGGGGCACGTGCACCACATGGTCCCGACCGGGCCCGGCGACCAGCCGGACGAGACGGTCGCCGCCTACGGCCCCGACACCACTTTCACCCACCACTTCTCCCTACCGGGCCGGTACCTGGTGTGGCTCCAGGCCGAGCGGCACTACTCGGTGCTGACCGTCCCGGTGGAGCTGACCATCACCGGCCGCGAGGACGCCGAGCGAGAGGAAGGCCGATGAGGGCCCCATTCGTCACCAACCGCAAGCACGACCGGAGATTCGTGCTCGGCTTGGTCGGACTGCTGTGCCTGGTGGCGGCCGGTGCGCTCGCCGTCGTGCTCGCCGGGGCGGCGGGCGGCGGCCCGGCGACGCTGCGGGCGGGCGGCGCGCGCCACGCGGTGAACCTGACCGTGGCCGCCGCGCGGGCGGGCACCACCGCCGTCGACCTGACCGTGACCGGCGCCGACGGCCGACCGTCCACACCGGACGAGATCGAGCTGGAGGTGCTGATGCCCCAGATGGGGCACGTGCTGTCGACGGTGCGGCCCTCCGCCACCTCCCCCGGCGCCTACCGCGCCGAAGCGGTGTCGCTGCCGATGGGCGGCCAGTACGAGTTCACCGTGCGCTTGAGCGGCCCGGACGGCGATGACCGGGTCGTGTTCCCCCTGCTGGTCAGCGGATGACCGGCGCACCACACCGAGAAGCAGGAGAACGAGAAGACATGGATCGGCTCTCACCAGGGCGGAACACGACGGCGCAAGCCGCTGCCCGCGCGGATCGCGCCGGTATCGCGGCGAGCACCACGATCCTGATCGGCACGATGCTGTCGCTGGTCGGGATGAGCTGGGACATCCAGTGGCACGGGGACGTCGGGCCCGACACCTTCTTCACGCTGCCCCACCTGTTCATCTACGCGGGCAGCGCGATCGCGGGCATCACCAGCCTGGCGATGGTCCTGCGCACCACGGCGGCCGCCAAGGCGGGGCGCTCCGTGGCCCTCACGGCGGGCGGACAGGCCGTCGGCGTCTTCGGCAAGACCTTCTCCGCCCCCCTCGGTTACCTGGTGACCGGTGTCGCGGTGGCGGTGTTCCTGACCGCCGGGCTGTGGGACCAGATCTGGCACACGACCTACGGGTTCGACGTGACCATCGCCTCGCCGCCGCACGTGGCCCTGCTGCTGTCGATCACCTTCACCATGATGGGCGCGGTGATCACCTGCGCGGCGGCCGGGCGGACCGCGTGGGGGCGGCGCGGCTTCCAGCTCGCCGTCCTGATGTTCGTCTTCTTCGTGCTCGTCCCGCTCCTGGCGCTGAAGCAGTTCGAAGGAGCGGTGAACGCCTTCCACGCGGGTATCGCGTTCTGCACGGCGCTGGCGCTGGTCACCGCGGCCTACTTCCTGCGGACCGGGCGCGAAGTCGTGGCGATCGGCCTGATCGCGGTGGGTGTCCAGGCGCTGCTGTGGTGGTTCTCCCCGTGGGCGACGGCGGAGTACGCGAACTCGGTGGGCCTGCCGCTGCGGGAGTTCCGGGAGCCCTCGCCGGACGTGCCAGCGATGCTGCCCATGGCACTGCTGCCGATGACGGCGGGACTGACCGCCCTGCTCGCCGCGGGCCGTTCCCGCGGCTGGTCACCCGCTCGCGTCGCCCCGCTGGCGGGCGCGGCCGTGGGGCTGGTCGTCGCCGTGACGATGCCGGTCCAGCTCGCCGTCGTGGGCCAGGAACCGCTGCAGCAGCTGGGCAAGACCGCGTTGACCGCGCTGTTGGGCGTGGGTCTCGGGGCGCTGGCCGGGCACCTCGGCGTCCGCTTCGCGGTCATGCTCCGCGCTCTTGAGGCCACTCCCGCCGCGACCGCCCCCATCCCCGCCACCACCGGAGGACACTGATCATGCGCACCTCATGGCTGCGCGCCGCGGCCCTCGCCGCCGCGGCGGCACTCGCCCTGCCGCTGGCCACCGCGACGCCCGCGCTCGCCTACGAACCGGTCGAGATCGTCCACACCGAGCAGGTGCAGGTCGGCCCTTACCCGGTGACGGTCGGGTTCAGCGAGTGGCCGCTGCGCGCGTTGCACTCGCTGGACTTCACGTTCATGCCGGAGGGCGGCATCGCCGACCGGAGCGGGACGGTCGAGCTGATGCCCGACGCCGACCCGAGCTCGGGGGAGACCGAACCGCTCTCGCGGCACCCGCGCAAGCGGGAGGTGTGGGGTCTGGACGTCTATGCGCTCGACGACCCCGGCCCGTGGACGCTCCGGTTCTCGGTGGACGGACCGCTCGGTCGGGGCGAGGGGGTCCTGCCCCGGCTCAGCGTGCTGGAGCAACCCGGCCCGCCGATGGCGCTGAGCTGGTCCATGAGCGTCATCCCGATGATCATGGGAGTGCTGTTCCTCGTGGTGGTCTGGCGCAGGTCGCGGCCGGGTGACCGGATCGGGACCGCGTTCGCGACCTGATCCGGTCACCCGCCTGCCCCGGTCGATGCCGCGTCCACGTCGACCGGGGCTGCTCGGTGCACCTGGTCAGTGCAAGTCGACGTACGCCGCAGGCGGGCCGTTGCCCGCGCTGTTGCGCGCCAGCACGGTGGCCCGGACCAGTTGGCCCGCGGTGTTGGGATCGGGTCCGATGGTGGCGGAAGTGTGGGGGGTTTCCCCGTAGAACGCGCACGAGTCGCCGAAGTCGGTCCAGCGGCAGGCGACCACGCCGTAGAGGACGGCCTCGTGCCCGTCGTCGGCGGGTGGCGACCAGGTCAGCACGAGGTTCTCCCCCTCCCAGCGGGCGGCCAGGCCCTGCGGCGCGCTGGGCGCCACCACGCCGCTCTGCACGAACGCCTCCCCGGTGCTCCTGTCGCAGGTCGCCGACGCGGTCTGGGTGGCGATCACCCGGTCCTGGCTGGACCCGGAGGCAGGCGCGGTGTAGCGCCCGTCGGGGGTGATCGAGCCGAGCGCGGGCTCCGCGAGGGACCAGGTGATCGGCTGGGCGTTGTCGCACCCGACCGACTCGGCGGTGAACTGCGCGCTCTCGCCCGGTCTCACCCGGCGAGTGGTCGGTGAGACCCTCAGGGTGGTGATCTTGCCGCTGGACTCCCAGAGCGGCCACTCGTCGGTGTAGACGCTGGTGCTGCGGTCCAACCCCAGCGGCGGCACGCGGAAGGTCAGCGCGACGTTGACGCCGAGCAGGACCTTGCCCCAGGGCGTCCGGTCGGAGTCGGCGTCGAAGGCCAGCGACGGGGTGACCTGCAGGCCGGGACCGGCGACGTTGTACAGCCGGATCTGCAGGTCGACCGGTAGTGCGAGCTTGACCTGCGCCTTTGCCCCCAGGTGTGGGTCGAAGGTGGTGGCCGGAGCCGTGGTGAGCGTCTTCGGGGTCCACTCACCGGTCTCGCCGCTGTAGGAGAGGCTGCCGCCGACGACCTGTTCGTAGGAGGCGTTGAAGGTGAACTGCAGTGATCCTTCGGCGCCGAGCGTGCCGTTGAGCGTGAACTCGGGGCACGTCACCAGCGGGAACCAGCCGATCCAGGTCGTGAAGCATGGAAACTTGTACTCCAGCAGGGGTTTCTCGGGTTGGTACGAACCGGAGAACTGCGGGGTGAGCTGGCCGGTGATCGACGCCTGGACGGTGGCGCGCGCGGTGAGCGAGGCGCTCTTGAGCTTGAGCCAGGACATGTCCAGGTCCATCGACCAGTCCGGCGTGATCGCCACGTGACCGGTCACCGAGGCCTCGAAGCCCACGTGGGCCTCGGACTGCTCCTTGGTCTCGCTGGAGTGCGACTGCGGTTTGAAGGTGAAGTCCGTGCTGAACCCGCCGAGCGACTGCTCGGCCTCGACGCGAGCTTCCGGCACCAGCGAGCGGACCTGCCCGCCGCGCATCCAGTCGGCCCTGGGGGCGACCCGTAGCGACGAGGTGTCGATCGCCTCTTGGAGCCTGGCGTCGGTGGTCATCAGCACTACCTTCTCGCCCGAAGTGCGCACCTCCGTGATCTTGCGCAGCAAGCCCTTGCGGGGTCTGGGCAGTCTGGCCTCGGCAACGATGATCTGTCCCTGGTCGAGCTTCTTCACCTGCGGGGTGGCCTGCTCGAACACCACGCGGTCGCGGGCGACGCGGCTGATGGCGTCCATGCTGTTCGCGGTCAGCTTGACGGTCTTGCCGTTGATCTTGTAGCCGGGCTTGGCCTTGGCGGTGGCCGCTGCGGCGAGCCGGTCGCCCGTGCCGTTGACCGCGGTCACCGACACCGTGTGCACCACCTCGGGGTTCAACCCGGTCAGCCTCGTCTGGTGCACCGATCCCTGAACGGAGACCGACTTGTCGCCCGGCGAAGCGGTGACGGTGTAGGAGGTGATCGCCGCGCCACCATCGTCCTTCGGCGGCTGCCAGGCGACGTCGAGCGAACCCTGGACTCCGTCGGCCGAGGGGGTCGCCGACACCGATCGGGGCCTGCTCGGCGCGTAGGGCGGCTTGGGCACCGCGTCGGGGGAGGTGGCGGCCTTGCCGGTGCCAATCTTGTTGGTCGCGGCCACCGACACGGTCTGCGCCCTGCCGTTGGGCAGTCCGGTCAGGGTGGCGGTGCGGGTGTCGCCGTCGACGGTGACCTTCCGGCCCGACGGCGAGGCGCTCACTGTGTACCCGGTGATGGGGGCACCCCGGTCGGCGCCGGGATTCCAGTGCACCACCAGGCTTCCCTCCCGGCCGAACACCGAGTCGATGGTCGGCGGCAGGGGTCTGCGGGCGGTGCGGGGCACCACCGGCTCGGATCTGCGGGACGTGGGGGAGGACGCCTGACCGAGGGTTTCCACCGCGGTGAACCGGTACTTCGTGCCGTTGGTCAGTCCTTTGACGCGGGCGGAGGTCTTCTCCCGGTTCTTCACCACGGCGCTCTGGCCGCCCGGTGCCGCGGTGATGGTGATCGACCACTCCGCAGCCGGGTCGCGGTGCTGGTTGGCGGCCACGAAGACCACGTCGGCGGCCTCGTCGCGGGAGTACGCCTCGGTGATGTGCGGAGCACCGAGGCCGGGTGCCGCCTGCGCGGTGCCGACCGGCGCGACGATGGTGGCGAGGACCAGGAAAAGGACGATGAGCGGCGAAAAAAGGCGTGCGGAACCACGGCGTGGTCTCACGGAGTTCATCCCCTCGATCGCGAGAAATGAAAGCCGTCTGACCGTAGCGCGGTCAGCGGGCATCGGATATCGCTCGACGGTTCTGTTCGTGGTGACGAATTGTGTCGGCCTGGTCCGTAAAAGTGCAGAAAGCGAAGAGCGGTCCCCACGAGTGGCTTATTGCGCTGGACCGTTCGGCGTAGGGAGTCCGCGTGATCAAGGAATTGCGAACGGCTGTCGATGGCGGTATTGGCGGACCTCGGGAACCGCAGGGGCGGGGTGGCGCGGTTTCGCCGCCTTGTCGTGAAATCGCCAACGGGCGTTTCCGGGCGGGAATTCGGCGGTCGTGCGGCAGGGGTGGCCCCTGTGCGGCGCTTCGCTCGCCGAGGGGCGGCGGTTGACACCGCGGCGGCCGTACTGCATCCTGCTTTCACTAGTTAACTAGTGAAAGGGTCATGGGTGATCGAGTTCCGGATCGACCGGCGCTCCGGTGTGGCCACCTACCAGCAGCTGGTCGACCAGACCAAGCACGCGCTGCGGCTGGGTCTGCTGCGGCCCGGCGACCAGTTGCCGACCGCGAAGCAGGTCGTGGCCGCCACCGCCATCAACCCCAACACCGTGCTCAAGGCCTATCGGGAGCTGGAGCGCGAGGGGCTGGTGGAGGGCAAGCGGGGCATGGGCACGTTCGTGTCGGCCTCGCTGGCCCAACCGGACGCGGGGGAGCTGCGCGAGCAGCTGACCGACTGGGTGCGCCGGGCACGCGCGGACGGGCTGGACCGCGAGTACGTCGAGGCCCTGTTCAAAGCCGAGCTCGACGCCCACTACTGAGGGGAACGGACCAAAGATGACCACCTACGCGCTCGACGCGACGGCGCTGGGGATGCGCTACCGGCGCGGCTGGGGGCTGCGCGACTGCGAGTTCCAGCTGCCCACCGGCCGCATCTCGGCGCTGATCGGGCCGAACGGGGCGGGCAAGAGCACGCTCATGCGGCTGGCCACCGGCCTGCTGCGGCCCACCACCGGCTCGATCCGGGTGCTCGGGGAGGAGCCGGGTCGCCACGGGACGCACCGCAAGCTCGCCTTCCTGGCCCAGGACAAGCCGCTCTACCGCGGGTTCACCGTGGCGGAGATGCTGCGCGCGGGCGCGGTGCTCAACCCGTCGTGGGACGACGAGTACGCCTGGCGGCTGGTCCGCGAGGCGGACGTGCCGCCGCAGGCCAAGGTGGGCACGCTCTCCGGCGGCCAGCGCACCCGCGTGGCGCTGGCCATCGCGCTGGGCAGGCGACCCGAGGTCGTCCTGCTCGACGAACCGCTGGCCGACCTGGACCCGCTGGCGCGTGAGGACGTCATGCGGACCCTGATGGCCGAGGTCGCCGACAGCGGCATGACCGTGGTGCTGTCCTCGCACGTGATCGCCGACCTGGACGGCGTGTGCGACCACCTGCTGCTGCTCGCGGGCGGACGGGTGCGCCTGCAGGGCGACGTGGAGGACCTGCTGGCGCAGCACCGCGTGCTGATCGGCTCGCGCGAGCTGGTGATGCCCGACGGCGTCGTGGAGGCGCGCACCACCGAGCGGCAGGCGACGGTGATCGCCCGCACCGGTCCGGTGCCCGGCTGGGAAGCCGACGAGCCGTCGCTGGAGGAGCTGGCGATGGCGTACCTGCGGTCCGCGCGGGCGGTGGCGGCATGACCTGGGTGGCGTGGCGGCAGCAGCGGCTGCAGGTCCTGATCAGCCTGGCGATCATCACCGCGCTGGCGGCGGTGATGGTCTACACGGGCTTCGACGCGAGGTCGCTGGACGAGACGGCGGTGGAGGACAAGTACGGGATGTACCTGGGCTACCTCCAACTGCTGCTGCTCGCCCTGCCGGTGCTGCTCGGCGCGTTCGCAGGCGGACCGCTGTTCGCGCGGGAGATCGAGCAGGGCGCGCACGTGTTCAGCCTGACCCAGTCGATCGGGCGCACGCGCTGGTGGGCGACCAAGATCGCGGTGGCCGGGTTGCCGGTGGTCCTGGGCATGACGCTGCTGGGCCTGGTGAACGCCTGGGCCGACCCGGCGCTGTCCACCCTGCGCGGCGCCCGCCTGGCGATCCCGTCCTTCGAGGTGCAGGGGGTGGCGATCGGCGCGTACACCGCGCTGGCCTTCACCCTCGGCGCCACGGCGGGGCTGCTCGTGCGCAACACCCTGGGCGCCATGGTCACCGCCATCGTCGGGTACGTGCCGGTGCTGATCGCGGTGGGGAACGGGTTGCGCCCGCACTACGCCGAGCCGCAGGGCGGCGTGGTCGACTCGACCATGCTGCGGGAGAAGGCGTGGCGCGTCGAGACGAGCTACGTGGACGGCGCGGGCAACCCGGTGGACCTGCGTGCGGTTTGCGGGGACGACGTCAACCGGTGCTTCGAGGAGGGGAAGGTGCGCGTCCACGCGCTGTTCCACCCCGACGACCGGTTCTGGGCGTTCCAGGCGGTCGAGGCCGGGGTGTTCCTCGCGCTGAGCGCCGCGTTGCTGGGCCTGGGCGCCTGGGTGCTGCACCGCCGTCTCCGCCTGGCCTGACCAGCACCTGCAAGTACTACCCGTGGCCTCCACACGGGCCGCTAACTACTACCCGACGTGCCCGAACGCTCGGTTCGCGGTGTCCGGACGCGCGACTCGGGGCGGCTGTCACGACGGGACCGCGCCCGTGAAGAGCAGCAGGTTCGGCGAGTCCGGGGCGAGGCCGCCGATGACGCCCGGCGTCGCGTTGGCCCGCAGCGCGTCGGCCACCGCGGTGGCCGGGTCGGTCGGGAACCGCTGCCGCCACAGCGCGGCGGCGCCCGCCGCGTGGGCGGAGGCAGTGGCACCGCTGATGACGGCGTACACGTCGTCGGCGGTGCCCCACGCCGAGGTGATCTGCGCGCCGGGCGCCCACACGTCGATGCAGCCGCCGTGGTTGGACCAGCTCGTCTTGGCGTCGGTGCGGTCGGTGGCGCCGACGGTGGTGGCCAGTGGTGTGCTGCCGGGGGAGAAGTCGCAGGCGTTGGCCCCGGAGGCGCCGGAGATCACCGAGTAGTGCACGTTGGCGTTGATCGAGGCGGTGATCGCGTCGTTGAGCGGCCGGTAGAACGACCCGCCCGGGCTCATCAGCGCCACCGACGGCCTGCCGCCGCTGTCGCGGGTCAGCCAGTCCACGCCCGCCAGGACCTGGCTGTAGGAGCCCGCACCGGAGCAGTCCAGCACCCGCACCGACACCAGCGTGACGTCCTTGGCCACGCCCGTGCTCTGCCCGCCGACGGTGCCCGCCATGTGGGTGCCGTGGCCGTTGCAGTCGCCGCCGGGCGGGGTGACGCCGCCCACCGCGTCGACGCCCGGCACCGCCGAACCGCCGAACTCATGGTGGGAGTAGCGGATGCCGGTGCCGACGACGTACGCCCGCACGTCCGGCGCGGTGTTCGCGTGGTGGTAATTGGCGTCCAGGGGCAGGGAGCGCTGGTCGATCCGGTCCAGGCCCCACGACGGCGGGTCCGGCTGCACCACCACCTCCCGCGCGGAAACCGCGTCGGGCAGCCGGACCACCAGGTCCTGGGCGACGTAGGCGACTCGCGGGTCCGCGGCCAGGCTCCTGGCCGCGGCCGGGGTGGCGCGCACCGAGAAGCCGTGCAGCGCCGAGGTGTAGGTGTGCTCCACGCGGCCCGATCGGGTCACGAGCGAGCGCGCCGCGGCGGTGTCCTGTCCGGGGTGGAGGACTACGACGTAGCTGCCGTCGACGGCTTCGCCGTGGCCGCTGTAGAGCACCGCCCGTTGTGCCGCACTCGCGGGTGCGGCGACCGCTCCGGTCAGCAGCACCGCCGCCAGGACGTGCTTGATCTCCATCGTTCCTCCAACCGCGGGGCGGATTCGGGGACTCCTGGAAACCACAGCACGGCCCCGTGGTCCGCGACAGGGCCGATCGGAGCCGTTGGCCGCGGAACGGCACCGGGTCCCTCCCCACCCCCATGGGGAGGGACCCGGCGGGCTGCACCCGCCTGCGCGGTCCGCACCGGATGTGGCGGGGGACCTCCGCTCGGGGATGGCACCAGCGTCCCCGACCCTTCCTGCAACGGGCCTGCAACGGGCTTGCAGCCATCCGGCAGGCCGACCCCGCCGCGGTCCGGAGTGGAGTGATCGGGTGCACCCGAATGGATCAAGGAGGCCCCGTTCACCTGTCGGCGGCACACCTGGAAGGCTGAACGACGGCATGGGAACAGTGAGTGAGTCATCCCTCACTCGATTGGGTATCCCATAAGCCGAACGTGCGCGGCGATGGTTGGGAGCACCGGTGGAGGACCGCACGATCGCCGGGAGGTACCGGCTGACTGACAGGATCGGCTCGGGCGGGATGGGGGTGGTGTGGCGGGCCCAGGACACCCGGCTGCGGCGGGTCGTCGCGGTCAAGGAGCTGCTGTCGCACACCGGCTTCGACGACGAGGCCACCCGGCGGGCGGTGCGGGAGGGGCGGATGGCCGCCCGGTTGCAGCACCCCAACGTCATCGCGCTCTACGACGTGGTCGAGCACGACGGCCACCCGTGGCTGGTCATGGAGTACCTGCCCTCGCGCAGCCTCGCGGCGATCCTGTCCGAGCGCGGCAGGCTGCCGCACGAGGAGGCGCAGCGGCTGGGCGCGCAGCTGGCCGCGGGCCTGGCCGCCGCCCACCGGGCGGGCGTGGTGCACCGCGACGTCAAGCCCGCCAACGTGCTGGTGACCGAGTTCGGCACGGTCAAGGTCACCGACTTCGGCACCTCCCGCGCGGCCGACGAGGTCACCGTCACCGCTTCCGGGATGCTGGTGGGCACCCCCGCGTACCTGTCCCCCGAGGTGGCCCGCGGCGCCAAGGCCGACTTCCCGTCCGACGTCTACGGGCTCGGCGCGACGCTCTACGCCGCCGTCGAGGGGGAGCCGCCGTTCGGCCTGGACAGCAACACCATCGCCCTGCTGCACCGCGTCGCCGAGGGCAAGTACGCGCCGCCGCGGCACGCCGGGCCGCTGACGCCGGTGCTGGAGCGCCTGCTCGACCCGGAGCCCTCGACCCGGCCGAACATGGCCGAGGCCGCGGAGATGCTCCAGGAGGGCCGCGTGCTCGACCCCGCGCCGACCGCGGTGCTGAGCACTCCCACCCCGCCCGCGCCGACGCTGGTGGAGGAGCCGGTGGAGCCGGAGCCCGCCGGTTCCGAGCCGGTGGCACCCACCACCGCGCCCCCGGCTGCCGAGTCCTCGGCTCCGGAGTCCCCGACTCCCGAACCCCCGGTCCCCGCACCGGCTCCGACCCCCGAGCCACCGGCGGGGGACAGCGGCCGACGGCGCGCCCGGATCGCCCTGCTGGCCGTGGTGGTGCTGGCCGTCGCCGCGCTGGCCTTCCTGCTCACCCGCAACCTGGGCGACGACGGTCAACCCTCCGGCGACGGGACCACCCCCACCGCTGCGGCGACTACCACCTCCGCGGGTGAGCAGCCGCCGCCCGCCACGTCCGGCGAACCCACCACGACCGCGACGTCCCAGCAGCAGACGACCACCACCGGGACCACCACGACCACCACCGAGCAGCAGCCGCCCCAGCAGCCACCCCAGCAGGTCGGCCCGGACCAGGCGGTGATCGACTACTACGGCCTGCTGCCCGGTGACCAGCAGAGCGCCTTCGGCAGGCTGACCGACCGCTTCAAGGCCGAGCGCAACCTGTCGTTCGCCAACTACCAGGACTTCTGGAACCGGATGAGCGCGGTGGCGGTCTCCGACGTGCGGTCCGAGGGCGACCAGGTCTTCGCCACGGTGACCTACACCTTCAAGGACGGCCACACCGAGCGGGAGCGGCACGTCTACTCGATGGTCAACGTCAACGGCCAGTGGGCCTTCGACAGCCAGCGCGGCGCGTAGGTCGGGCCCGATCGGGTAGTCCCGGCGCATGGAGCACACCGACCCGATGCGCGACCAGGACGCCGAACAGCGCACCTCGCTGGCCGAGGAGGGAGCCGACCCGGTCGACCGGGGCGAGCTCCAACCGGGCAGGCCCAACCGGCCGGAGGCCGACCCGACCGGCACCATCGGCACGGCCGACCGGTCCGTGGCCGACGACCCCGACCGGGGCTGATCGTGCGCGTGGTGGTGCTGTCGGACACGCACGCCCCGCGTCGCTGGAAGTCCTGCCCGCCCGCCGTGGCCGAGCACCTGCGCCACGCCGACGCCGTCCTGCACGCCGGGGACGTCTGCGTGGCGCCGGTGCTCGACGAGTTGGCCCAGTACGCGCCGGTGACCGCGGTGCTGGGCAACAACGACGGGCCGGACGTGGCGGCGTGGGGCGCGCCGGAGACCGTCGAGCTCGACCTGGCCGGATTGCCGGTGGCGATGGTCCACGACAGCGGCCCGGCCGCAGGCCGCACCGCCCGGATGCGCCGCCGCTTCCCGAACGCCGGGCTCGTCGTCTTCGGCCACTCCCACATCCCCCTCGACGCGACCGGTGACGGGGTGCGCGTGTTCAACCCCGGATCGCCCACGGACCGCCGCCGCCAGCCGCACGGCACCATCGGGTTGCTGCGGATCGAGGAAGGATCGCTGGTCCAAGCGCGTATCGTCGAGGTGACCTGACCGGGACGGGGCCTGCCCCGACCGCACCGGGTCACCTCTCCGAGGCGTCTTGAGAGCACAGGGCGTCGATCGGCAGTGCGCCTGCGCACCCAGCGGCGTGAGTCGGAACCGCCGGGGTGCCGAAGGGACGTGGACGTGGACCTGAACCTGGAGCCGCTGAGGAAGCGCGTCGGAGCGGCGCTGTTCGACCGCGTCGCGGGCCCGCAGGGCGAGCGCGCCCGCGACCGCATCCACGGCGCGGCCGGTCCCCGCTGGTTCGGCCCGGACCGGCCGATCCGGCGGGTGCACGGCGACGCCGCGATGTTCGTCGGCGGGCTGCGGGCGCTGCTGCTGCAGTCGCTGCACCCGCTGGCCATGGCCGGGGTCGCGGGGCACTCGGACTACCGCCAGGACCCGTGGGGGCGGTTGCAGCGCACCAGCACCTTCCTGGCCACCACCACCTTCGGCACCGCGGCGCACGCCGAGGCCGCGGTGCGCCGGGTCCGCGCGATCCACCAGCGCGTGCGCGGGGTCACCGCCGACGGCGTGCCTTACCACGCGGCCGACCCGCACCTGCTGGAGTGGGTGCACGTGGCCGAGGTGGACAGCTTCCTGCGCTGCCACCAGCGCTACGGCGCGACGTCGCTGACCCCGGCCGAGGCCGACGGCTACGTGGCCGACACCGCGCGGGTGGCCCTCGCGCTGGGGGTGCCCGACCCGCCGACCACCACCGCCGCGCTGGCCGCCCGCCTCGCCGCGTACCGGCCGGAGCTGCGCGGCACCCCCGAAGCGCGGGAAGCGGCATGGTTCCTGCTGGTCAAGCCGCCGATCCCGGTGCCGGTGCGGGCGCCCTACGCGGCGCTGGCCGCCGCCGCGGTGGCCTCGCTGCCGGTGTGGACCCGGCTGCCGCTGCGCCTGCCGTTCCTGCCCGTCTTCGAAGCCACCGCCGCCCGCCTGGCGGGCCACGGCGTCACCAGGGTGGTGCGCTGGGCGCTGCCCCCGGTCGTGGATGCGCCGCACGGGGATGATCGGGCCGCCGGTTGACCGGACCTGGTAACGCCATCCCGCCGTGAGTAGATTCACCCTCGGGGTGAGCCGATGTTATTCCAGGTGCTCGGTCCGCTGCAGGTCTGGGACGGCCACGACTGGGCGGCGGTCCGCGCGCCGCAGCAGCGCGTGCTGCTCGCGGTCCTGCTGACCGAGCCCGGCCGCGCGGTCAGCGCCGACCGGCTGGTGGACGCCATCTGGGGCGACCACCCACCGCGCACCGCGCTGAACACCGTGCAGGGCTACGTGGTGCGCCTGCGCAGGCTCCTTGGCGACAACGGCGGGGCCCGGCTGGTCACCCAGGGCGCGGCCTACCAGCTGGTGGTGCCCGAAGGGCAGGTGGACGCCGCGGTGTTCGAGCGCTGCGTGGAGTCCGCGCAGCGCGAGCTGGCCGCGGGCGAGCTGGAGGCGGCGGTCGGGCGGCTGGCGGAGGGGCTGCGGCTGTGGCGCGGTCAGGCGTTCCAGGACGTGCCCGCCAGCGACGCGCTGGCCGCCGAGGTGACGCGGCTGGAGCAGCGCCGGGTGACCGCGCTGGAGCTGCGGCTGGGTGCCCAGGTCGAACTGGGCCGCCACGCCGAGGTGGTCGACGAGCTGACCCGCCTGGTGCAGCGGCACCCGCTGCGCGAGGGACTGCGCGCGCTGCTGATGACCGCGCTGTACCGGTGCGGGCGGCGGGCCGAGGCGCTGGCGGTCTACCGCGCGGGCCGCGCCCTGCTGGTCTCGGAGTTGGGGGTGGAGCCGGGGCCGCAGCTGCGCGAGCTGGAGCGCGCCGTGCTCGCCGACGACCTGCGGCTGCGGCCGTCCCGGCCTGCCGCCCGGCCGCGCGCGGTACCCGCTCAGGTGCCCGCCGGGGTCAGCCTGTTCACCGGCCGTGCCGGGCAGCTGCGCCTGCTGGACCGGGTCGTGGGCCAGGCCCACGAGACCGGGGCGGTGCCCATCGTGGTGATCACCGGCACGCCGGGCGTGGGCAAGACCGCGCTGGCCAGGCACTGGGCGCACCGCGCCCGCGACCGGTTCCCCGACGGTCAGCTGCACGTGGACCTGCAGGGCAACGCCACCGCGCCGCCCACCCCGCCGCTGACCGCGCTGTCGCGGCTGCTGCGCGGGCTGGACGTGCCGCCCGACCGGGTGCCAACCGACCTGGAGGAGGCCGCCGCGCTCTACCGCAGCGAGCTGGCGGGCCGCCGCGCGCTGGTGGTCCTCGACGACGCCCGCGACCTGGAGCAGGTGCGACCGCTGCTGCCGGGCACGCCCGGTTGCGCGGTGGTGGTGACCAGCCGCGGCGCGCTGACCGGCCTGGTGGCCCGCGACGGCGCCCACAGCGTCCCGCTGGACGTGCTCACCGCCGAGGAGGCCCGCGCACTGCTGACCGGCCTGCTCGGCGCGCGGCGCGCCCGAGCCGAGCCCGAGGCGCTGGTCTGGCTCGCGGAGCTGTGCGCCCACCTGCCGCTGGCGCTGCGCATCGCCGCGGCCAACCTGATCACCAACCCGACCGGGTCGCTGACCTCCTACACCGACCGGTTGGCGGGCAACCGGCTGGCCGCGCTGCGGGTCGACGGCGACGAGCAGACCGCCGTGCGCACCGCGTTCGAGCTGTCCCACGCGGCGCTGGGCGAGCCCACCCGGCGGCTGTTCGCCCTGCTCGGCTCGTTCCCCGGCGCGGACTTCACCGCCGAGGCCGCCGCCGCGCTCAGCGGCGACCCGGTGACCGAGGTGGCCGGGCTGCTCGACGAGCTGGCCGCCGCGCACATGCTCACCCGGCCCGCGCCCGGCCGCTACGGCTACCACGACCTGCTGCGGCTGTTCGCCCGCGAGCAGGACCTGCCCGCCGCCGAGCGGGACGCGGCGGTGCTGCGGCTGCACCGCTGGTACCTGCGGGCGGTCGACGCCGCCGCCTCGGTGCTCTACCCGCAGATGATCCGGCTGACGCTGCCCGGCAGGCCCGCGCCCCAGTCGGTGTTCGCCGACCACGCGGCGGCCTCGGAGTGGCTGGACGCCGAGCGGGGCAACCTGGTCGCCGCGGTGACCCACGCGGCGCGGCACCGGCCGCTGCCCGAGGCGGGTCTGCTGGCCGAGGCCCTGCGCGGCTACTTCTGGCTGCGGATGCACACCGTGGACTGGCTGGCCGTGGCGCACGCCGGGCTGAGCATCGGCGAGGCCAACCAGGACGACCGCGCGCAGGCTGCGGCGTGTCTGAGCATCGCCGACGCCCACCACCGGCAGGGCCACCACCGGCAGGCCACCGAGTACTCCACCCGCGCGCTGGAGCACGGCGGGCGCGGCGGCTGGCTGGAGGGGCAGGCCGCGGCGCTGGGCAACCTGGGCAACCTGGCGCGCACCTCGGGCAGGCTGGTCGAGGCCGCCGAGCACCACGAGCGGGCCTTCGAGCTCAACCGCCGCACCGGCAGGCTGACCAACCAGTTCAACAACCTGAGCAACCTGGGCATCGTCTACCGGCACCTGGGCAGGCTGCGCCAGGCGCTGGACAAGCACGCGCAGGCGCTGGCGATCAACGAGGAGATCGGGTCGCGGCAGGGCGAGGCGAACGGCCTGACCTACCTCGGCGGCGTCTGGCGGGACCTGGGCGAGCTGGACGGCGCGGCGGACCACCTGGAGCGGGCGCGGGCACTGCACCGCGAGCTGGGCGACCGGGGCGGCGAGGCCGACGCGACGGGCGAGCTGGCCGCCGCCCACCACGAGTCGGGCAGGCACGCCGAGGCCGCGCGGCTGGCCCGCGACGCGCTGGAGCTGGCCCGCGAGGCGGGCTACCGGCGCGGTGAGGTGGACGTGCTGGTGGTGCTGGGCCTGGCGCACCAGGCGCTGGGCGGGCACGCCGAGGCGATCGGCCACCTCCGCGAGGCGCTGGCCACCGCGCGCGCCGCGTCGTACCGGTTCGGCGAGGTCAAGGCGATGATCGGGTTGGCGGCCGCGCGCCGCGACCTGCCCGACGCCGAGCGCGCGCTGGCCGTGGCGGTGGAGACCGGCTACCGCCTGCTGGAGGCACGGGCCCGCACGCTGTGCGCGGAGCTGCACCTGGCGGCCGGAGCGGTGGACGCCGCGGTGGAGTCCGCGAGCAGGGCGCTGGACCTGCACCGCGAGATCGGCCACCGACAGGGCGAGCAGGCCACCACCCACCTCCTGACCCGAGCCAGGGCCCTCACCCCCTGACCCCGCGAGTCGAACGCTCGGGTACCGCGAACTCCGCGTTCGCGCGCGGCCTCAAGGTGACCGTGTGCACCTCGGCCGGTGACTGGTACCGCGGCACGCCCGGCTGACCGAGTCGCCCGCTCGACCGGAGCGGTGAGGTGCCGCTCCGGTCGAGGTCGTGAACACCCGAGTCCCCGCAGGCCCCACTCGCACCAAGGGCGCGGGGACTCAGCGGGTGCCGCGAGGCTGGAGCACCGCCCTCAGGGCGCGCCTGCCCGTCACACCGAGCTTGGCGTAGACCCGCCCCAGGTGGTTGTCCACGGTCCGCACCGACAACTCCAACCGGCGCGCGATGGCCGGGCTGGACAGCCCTTCCCCGGCCATCGCCGCGATGTCCCGCTCCCTCGGCGTCAACCCGACCAGCCGTTCGACCAGCAGCAGCGGGGTCCGCGCCAGCGGGCACTCCAGCCGGGCCGAAGCGGCGTGCTCGCGGGAGCGGACCGCCGCGACCGCTCGGCCCGCGCGCTGGTGCGCCAAGGCCGCGGTCGTGGCCGCCTCCGCGGCGAGCAGCGGCATCCCCAGGTCCTCGAACGCGGCCGCCGTCCCGTCCAGCGCCGTCGCGTCGCCCGACGCCAACGCGGTCGCCGCGGCCGCCAGCACCGGTGCGGCCGGACCGGGCAGGAGGCCGGTCAGCTCGTCCAGCCTGCGCCGCACCGGCCGGGGTGAGCCGAGCCGGGCCGCGTCGTACAGCGCCGTCGCCTCGAAGGCGTGGTCGCCGCGGTCGCGGGCCACAGCGGCGGCGGCGCGGGCGTGCCGTGCGCCGCGCAGTGAATCGCCCCCGGCCGCCGCTGTCCACGCCGCGGCCAGCTCCACCCACGGCTCGAAGC
>NZ_BMRG01000004.1:446714-482619 GCF_014648515.1 Saccharothrix coeruleofusca | reverse complement strand
CCCGCCCGGCGGTGACCGCTTGGTCCAGCCACTGCCGCGCTCGCGCCGCGTCACCGGCCAGCGCGTGCGCCGAGGCCAGCTCCGCGCAGCACAACCGCACCGGACCGGCGGGCTCGGGGCCGTCGAGGAGGGTGACCGCCTGGTGCAGCGCCTCGATCGCGGTGCTCACGTCGCCGCGCAGCCGGGCCACCACCCCCCGACCGACCGCCCAGCCGCCCGCGCCCGCCGCCGACCCGGTGCGCACGGCCGCGCGGTACCGCTCGGCGGCCAGCCCACCCGCGCCGGGCAGGGTGCCGTCCAGGAACGCCCGGACCAGCCCCATACCCGTGCGGACGCGCGGAGGCGTCGACGAGCCCGTGGGGCGGTAGCGCCACAGCCCGGCCCGGCCGGGCGCCAGCTCACCGGACCGCCGCGCCGAGGTGACCAGGTCGCGCAGCCTGGCGGGCACGCCCTGGCTGCGCTCGTGCAGCAGCCGGGCGCTGACCTCGTCGGCGGGGCCGCCGAGCGCCTCGCGCAGCACCCCGGCGGTGGCCGCGGCCGACAGCGGCGGCAGCTCGACGCGGGCCAGCACCTCGTCCTTCCACAGCGAGGTCACCGCGTCCGGCGCGGGCTCACCCTCGCGCGTGGTCACCAGCAGCACCGCGTCACCGGCGGTGGCGAGGTGGTGCACGGCCGCGGCGGAGGCGTCGTCGAGCAGGTGGGCGTCGTCCACCACCACGAGCGCGCCGTGCAGGCGTGTGCGCACCTTGCGCAGCGCGGCAGGCCGGTCCCCGCCGGGGTCGGGATCGGCCAGCAGGTGCCGGACCGCGCCGAACGGGATGGTCGCCGCGCTGCGCGTGGCGGTGACCCACTCGGTGCGCCCGCCACCGGCCAACCACACCGCGGCGGCCCGTCGGGCGGTGCTGGTGCGGCCGAGTCCGGCCCGGCGGGCCGAGAGGACCACACCGGGGCGGGACGCCGCGACGGCGACCCGAACCTCCTCGTCACGACCCAGAAACGGCCAGTGGGGCGCGGCCCCGGCTCCCGTCTTCGCCTCGCTCATCGCCCCATCCTGGGAAGCGCCGCTGAGCGCGCGCTGAGCAGGCGCCTGCCGTGGGCCAGGGGAGCGCCGACGTCGACCAATCACGTCGAACCACCAAGGTGGACGCGGGGAGTGCCACCGGTGGTCGGAGCACCCCGGACTCACCGGGAGGACGCCAGCGGCGGGGGAGCGACCCCACGAGAGCAGCGCGACTGCCCAGCCCGTCCGGCGCAGCGCGCTGCGCGGACCGGTGGGACCGGCGTCGTCGTGGTTCACCCGGCCGTGTCGAGCAGCAGCCGCGCGGCCACCGCCGCCCCGTCGGCCCGGACCTCGCCCGACACGGCCTCGGCCCGCGCTCGGGTCTCCGGTCCCATGGCAGCGGCCAGCGCGGCGGACAGGGAGTCCGAGGTCGGGGTCGAGCCCTCGTGCGCCGCGCCGATGCCCAGTTCGGCCACCCTGGCGGCCCAGCGCGGCTGGTCCGCGATCTGGGGCACCACCACCTGGGGCGCGCCCGCCCTGGCGGCCGTCAGCGTGGTGCCCGCGCCGCCGTGGTGCACCACGGCGGCCACGCGGCCGAACAACGCCTGCTGGTTGACCTCGCCGACGACGAAGCAGTCCTCGGCGTCGTCGACCGGTGTCAGCCCGGCCCAGCCACGGGCGAGCACGACCCGGCGGCCCTGGGCGCGGACCGCCTCGATGGCCACGCGGGCGATGTCCTTCGGGACGTACGAGGCCATGCTGCCGAAACCCACGTACACCGGTGGCGCGCCCGCCGCCAGGAAGGACTCCAGTCCTTCGGGCAGCGGGCGGTCGTCGGGCAGCACCCACGCCCCGGTCTGCACGACGTCGAGGTCGGTCATGCCCCGCGACGGGCACAGCACCGGGTCCGCCGCCAGCCACGGCCGGTCGGTCAGGACGTGGTCGCGGACGTTGTCCACCGGCGGCAGGCCGATCGCCGCGCGGTGGCTGTTGAGCGCCTCGCCGTACAGGGCGTTCACCCGCTGGGCGTCCTGCTGCCACAGCACCCGGTTGTCGGTCTCGCCCTCCGGGGACGGCTTGCCCGGCCGCGCCCCAGGGGGGAACTGCCGCGACGGCAGCCCGAGCAGGTGGAAGCAGGCGAGCACGTAGCGGATGCCCAGCTTCTCGGCCACGTCCCGCGCGCCCGCGGGCATCAGACCGGTCGCCACCAGCGCGTCGCACCCCTCGGCCGCCGCGGGGAGCGTTTCGAACCGCTCGGCGACCAGCCGGGCGGCCAGCCGGAAAGCGTCTTCCACCGTCGGGCGCTCCGGTCGGGCGACCACCGAGCGCACCGTCGGCCCCAGTGGCACCAGCGGCACGCCCACGCGGGCCAGCAGTTCGGCGAACTCCTCGTCCGGCGGTGCGCACACCCGTGCCTCGGCGCCCAGCCCCCGCAGCGCCACGGCGAGTGCCGCCAGCGGTTCCACGTCCCCGCGCGACCCCCACGACGTCAGCAGCACACGCATTCCCGGCCCCCTGTTTGCGCACGTCCCGGCTTCGGGCGGCAAGTGTGGAGCAGGTCCCCGGTCTTGCCGCAAGCCCCCTGGACCGCTATACCTTGAAGGTGGCGGGGAGCGTCATCCCCTCCTGCGCCACCGGTTCCCGGCCCGTGCGGCGGCCGAGCCGCCCCGGAACGCGGTTCGGCTCGTCGCCCTGGCGGGACGACGAGCCGAGGGTGCTGCTCGTGCCGGTGCGGAGCGGATCAGTAGGCCATGAAAAGGATCTCGTCACGGGAGTAGTCGTGACCGGGGTGGTTCTCCTTGAGGTGCTGCTGGGTCTTCGCCACCAGGTCGTCCTCGTCCTGGCCGGTGATCCGCTCGCCGCAGGGGCAGGTGATGTTGCGCTTCATCCTCGTCCTTCCCGGTCCGTCCTAAGCGGACAGTGCCTCGTCCAGCGTCGGGTGCACCACCAGCACCCGGTCCAGCGCCACCAGGCCCAGCGCCCGCAGCACCGCCCGGTTCGCCGCCACCACGCGCAGCGCCTGCCCGCACAGCTCGTGCGCCTCGACCAGCGCGCCGAGCCCGGTGGAAGCCAGGAACCCGACTCCTGTCAGGTCTACCACGAGCAGGCGGGGGTCGGTCTCGTGCGCCGCGCGCACGGCCGACCGCAGCTGCTCCACGGTGGCCATGTCGATCTCGCCCGCGACGGTCACGACCTCCGCGTCACCACGTCGTTCGCGTGTCACCCGCAGGGCTGAATCCGCCACGGCGGACGCGGGTTGTTCCGGCCTGCTCATGCGCGACTCGTCCCTTTCTCCTGGCTCACTCACATGGGGGATCTCGAACACGGCAAATCGTAGATCGTCACGGCTCCCGCGGCCCGGCGGGCCCGGTGCCGCCTCCCGCCTCCCGGCGGATGCGGCCCGCCCCGCCGTGCGGGAAGCTGTGGTGGCTGCGAAGGACGGTGCCCCGATGAACTCCCCGACCCACGGGCCCGCCCACATCCTGGTCGTGGACGACTTCGAGACCAGCCGCTGCCTCACCGCGGGCAGGCTGCGCCGCGGCGGGCACGAGGTGACCGAGGCGGTCACCGGGGCCCAGGCGTTGCGCGTGCTGGGCGAGCAGGACGTCGACCTGGTGATGCTGGACGTGCGGCTGCCCGACATCGACGGCTACGAGGTCTGCAGGCGGATCAAGGCCGACCCGCGCACCTCGGCCATCCCGGTGATCCACGTCTCGGCCACCCCCGTGGGGACCGACACCCGGACCGCGGGCCTCAACCGCGGCGCGGACGCCTACCTCACCGAGCCGGTCGACCCCGACGAGCTGCTGGCCACCGTGGAGGTGTCGCTGCGGCCGTACCGGGCGCGCAGGCTGGCCGAGCGCCTGGCCGATCGGCTCGCCCGGCTCACCGCCGCGACGCTGCGCGTCAACGGCGCGGCCACGTTCGCCGAGCTGGCCGCCGCGGCCGCGACGGGGACGGCCGAGGTGTTCGGCACGTCCGCCGTGGTGCTGGTCGGCAACACCGACAACGCGGTCTGCGCGGCCAGGGCCGATGGCGCGGGGGCGGGCGGCGTGAAGGTGACCACGCGCACGCTGGTGGCTCCGGTGCTGCGGGAAGTGGCCGTGGCCGCCGAGCACGCCGACCTGGCGGTGGTGACCGACTTCCCCGGCCGGGAGGGCATGGCGACGGCGGTGGCGATGGCACGGGGCAAATCCCGGCGGGCGCCGGTGTGCGTCGCGGTGGAGGCCGCCGCCGCGGCCACCGGCGAGGACCGCGGCCTGCTGCGCCAGTTGGCGCAGACCACCGCGCTGGCCGCCGACGCGCTGCGCGCGTTCGCCGAGGAGCACGACCTGGCGCTGGCGCTGCAGCGCGGGATGCTGCCGCAGAGCCTGCCCGAGGACACCGGCCTGCCGATGGCGGTGCGCTACGTGCCCGCCTCGGCCACCGCCGAAGTCGGCGGTGACTTCTACGAGGTCACCGAGTTGGACGGCAAGCTGCTGGTGGCCATCGGGGACGTGTGCGGGCACTCCATCACCGCGGCCACCATCATGGGCGAGGTCCGGCACGCGCTGCGCGCCTACGCCGTGGAGGGGCACGACCCGGTCGCGCTCCTGACCCGGTTGGACCGGATGCTGGAGCGCTTCCACCCGCTGCGCGGCCTGACCACCGTGTGCTTGCTGCTGGTGGACCTGGAGGGGGGCACCATGACCGTGGCCAACGCCGGGCACGTGCCGCCGCTGGTGGCCGACGCGGCGGGCGCGCGCTACCTGGAGGTGGCCGGACCGCTGCTGGGCGTCGGCCTGCCGCACCCGCCCGCCTCGGTGGTGCCGCTGCCGCCGGGCACGCTGGTCGTGCTCACCACGGACGGGCTGGTCGAGCGCTCCGGAGTGGACCTCGACGAGGGCATGGAGCTGCTGCGCGCGGCGGTGTCCTGGGACGACGACGGGGAGGAACTGTGCGACCGGCTCATCGAGCGGTTCGGCCGGGACAAGCGGGACGACATCGCGCTGCTGGTGTTCCGGCGTCCGTGACGGGACTGCCGGGGGTGGGCGGGTGAGCGTCCCCGTGCACCGGTTCGACCTGGACGGCCCGGACCGGCCTCCGCTGTCGGAACTGCGCGCCGAGGTGCGCCGGTTGCTGGCGCACCTGCACCCGGACGTGGTGGCCGACGTGGAGCTGGTGGTCACCGAGCTGGCCACCAACGCCTTCGAGCACGCCAGGGCGCCGTGGTGCGCCAAGGTGTCGCTGCCTCCGGGCGCGGTGCGCGTCGAGGTCGACGACGGCACCCCGGACCTGGTGCCCGAACCGGGCAGGTCCACGCTGGGCTCCCTGCGTGGCAGGGGGATGCTCATGGTGCAGGCGATCAGCGCCGAGTGGGGCGTGCTGCGCCGTCCCGGTGGCAAGACGGTGTGGGCGCGGCTGCCCGCGTGACGGGGCTCGACGACCGCGCCGCGCGAGAGCTCAGGTCGGCTCGCCTGGGGGCGTGGTCGCGCCGGGTGGCGCCGCCGGTGTGGCGACCAGGTCGAAATCGACCGTCGTGCCGTGCTCGTCGTGGTGGAACACCGCCCGCTCGCCGATGGTCCGGATGATCTGCATCCCGCGCCCGCGGTGGCCCTTGTCCGCGGGCGCCGGACGCCACGTCCCGCGATCGCGCACGGTGACGTGGACGCCCCGCGCGGTGGTCGCCACCTCGTAGTCGAACTCGCCCGGTCCGTCCGGGTAGGCGTGGTCCACCGAGTTGGCCGCCGCCTCCCCGAGGGTGAGCTGCAGGTCGTCGACCAGGTCCGCGGGCAGACCCGCCACGCCCGCCCACGCCGCGACGCGGCGGCGCATCGCGGCCAGCTCACCCGCCAGGGCGGGCACGCGGGCGCGCAGCGGCTCGGGCAGGCGCCGGACCACCACCAGCGCCACGTCGTCCCGGTCGTCGGTCAGCAGCGCGTCGGCTATGGCGGTGGCCATCCCCTCCGGAGCCAGCTCGTGGGCGTCGCGGGCGGCGGTCAGCAGCCGCTCCCGGCCCTGTTCCACCGGTGCGCCGCGGCGCTGGAGCAGGCCGTTGGTGTAGAGCACGACCGAGGCGCCCGGCGTGAGCGCGGCGGTCCGGTCGTGGTGGGGCGGCCCGCCGGGGGTGCCCAGCGTCGGGCCCGCGTCGCCGGGCAGGAACCGCGCCCGCCCGCCGTCGACCACCAGCGGCGGCGGGTGCCCGGCAGCCGCCCAGCGCAGCGCGCCGGTGGCCCAGTCCACGGTCAGGCAGGCGCAGGTGCTGCCCGCCGCGCCGTCGACCCGCCGGGCGAAGGTGTCCAGGCGCCGCAGCGCGGCGGCGGGGGAGTGGCCCTGGAGCAGGTACCCGACCAGGGCGCTGCGCAGCCTGCCCACCACCGCGGTGGTGCTGCCCCCGCCCGCCACGTCGCCCACCGACAAGGCCACCGCCGTGCCGGTCACCGGCAGCACCTCGTACCAGTCGCCGCCGACGCGGGCGTGGTGCGCGGTGGGCAGGCGGCGCGCGGAGATCGCCAGCCGGTCCAGCGCGGGCGGCGGGTCGTGTCGCGGCGCCTCGGCGATCCCGTGCTCGCGGTGCGGCGGTGGTTCCCCCTCGGTCCCGGTGGACCGCTGGGCGGCGGCACGCCCGATGGCCCGCACACCGGTCGCGGTGACCTGGACGTTGAGCTCCAACGCCACCACCGAACCATCCGCCCGGCGCAGCCGCCACACCTCGTCTACCACCCGCGCGGTGGACGGGTCGGCGGCCAGCGCGAACGGTCCGCTCTCCTCGCCCGGCACCGCCAGCTCGGTCACGCCGACGCCCAGCAGCCGTTCCCGGCTGTACCCCAGCAGCGCGCAGGCGGCCGGGTTGGCCTCGACGAAGCGCAGGTCGCGGTCGAGCGCCCAGATGCCGTCGGCGGCCCGCTCGACCAGCAGCCGGTGCCACCCCTCCCGGTCCCGCAGCGCCGCTTCGGCGTGCGCGCGCCGCGACGACTCCCAGCACCGGACCGCTACCGCCGACACGAGTTCGACCTCTTCGGGCGTCCAGCGCCGCGCGGTCGACTGGTGCACCACCAGCGCCGCGGCGAACCGCCCGCCGCGCGACAGCGGCACGCAGACCGCCGCGCGGACGCCCGCGCGCTCGTAGGCGGCCAGGTCACGCCCGACCAGCCGTGGATCGCTCCCGCTGTCCGCGACCACCCACGGCCGCCCGGCGCGCAGGGACCGCAGGCAGTCCTCGCCGAGCTCGCTCGCGGCGACCCGGCCGGGCAGCCGCGGCAGCCCGGTGGCGTGGTCGCCGCTGATCACGAAGTGGTCCTCGCCCGGCTCGGCACGGGCCTGGGCGCAGCGGTCGGCGCCCAGACGCCCGCCCAACAGCCGGGTCGCCGCGGCCACGACCTCCTCGGTGTCGTCGAGCCGTCGCAGCTCGCGCTCGACCAGCGCCAGGAAGCGGTGCCGCTCCTCGGCGGCGCACAGGCCGGAGACGTCGACCATCACACCTTGCAGGACCAGGGCCGCGCCATCGGCGTCGCGGACCACGTGCACCTTCTCGTGCAGCCACAGCACGCGCCCGCCCGCGGTGACCGCGCGGTAGAGCAGCTCGAAGTCGTCGCGGCCCGCGATGTCCCACCGCGCGGCACCGGCGGCGCGGTCACCGGGGTGGACCAGGGTCGCGGGGAAGTCCGGCTCGGCCAGCCAGCGGCGCACCGGGTGGCCCAGCAGCGCCTCGGCGTGCGCGGAGACGAAGGTGAAGCGCCGGGTGCGCGGGTCGGCCCGCCAGACGACCGCGCCGACGTCGTCCACCAGGGTGGACGTCCCCGGTCGGTCCTCCTGCGGCCCGGCGCTCATGCGCGCGGAGCCGTCCCGTCTGGACGACCGGCGGGACGGGTGGCGGGGATGACGGGACCTGGCACCGCTGGAGCCTATCGAGACGCGAGCCGGGAACGTGGACCGACGGGTGTTTCGGAGATCACGGTTGGAAACGGCGCGAAGTGGAGAAACATGGGGACATGCACAGCCAGTTCTCTTCGCGTCCCGGCGCCGACCTGTTCGGCCACCCGGACGCCCAGCAGTCGCAGACCTCCGCGCGTCAGTCCGGCGAGCCCTCGGAACAGGACCTGGTCCTGGGTCCGCTGGCCAACCCGAAGCGCACCCGTCTGAACTGAAGCCGCCCCGTCCGGCCCCGGCGACCGCCGGGGCCGGACGGTCGTGCGCTCCCAGCCCGGCTCAGCTCCTCGAACACCACTCCATCGATCGGGCGTCCCCGACGGCACGCCCGATCGTCGACCCGCGCCCCCGGCGTCGTCACGGCGGCTCCGGACACCGCTCAGGGGACACCGCTCAGGCGACGGCGACGTGCCACCCGCCGATCATCGGCGCGTGCGAGACGGCCAGGTCCACCAAGTCCTGCCTGCGCTCCTCGGGCACGCCGGGCAGCTCGACCTTCAACCGCGCGTCCAGGTCGTAGGTCTGCGTTCCCTCGTGGCGCAGCGACACGCCCGCGGTCACCTGGCAGCCGGTCAGGTCGTCACCCGCCGACGAGGCGATCACCGCGAGGCTCTGGTGCAGGCAGGTCGCCAGCGCCGCGGCGTAGAGCTGCTCGGGGTTCCACCCGCCGCCGGGACCGGCCAGCTCGCGCGGGGCGGCGACGGCCAGCTCCGCGGGCTCGGCGTCGTCCACCCGGACCGACGCGCGGGTGGACACGGCCGTGGTGGTGTAGAGCTGCGTGGCGCTGCTGGTCATGGGGTGCTCCTGTCGCAGTCGGGTGCGGGATCGGGGGTACCCCCTGTGCCCGCTGTCATGCGGACCGCGCTGTAGCCCCATACGGTGCACTGTGAGCCGAGGCGGAGGAGACGTGGATTGCCGGGTGCGGGAGGAGGCCGTGTGACACCGCGGTTGTCCACCAGCCAGGTGCCGGGCGCGTTCGACACCGCGGCGGCGGGCTACGACCTGCTGGTCGGCCTCAACCCCGGCTACCACGAGGGGTTGCGCCGCTCCGCGCGGGCGCTGCGGCTGCCCGGCGGCGGGGCCGGGCTGCGGGTGCTGGACCTGGGCTGCGGCACCGGAGCCTCGACCGCCGCGCTGCTGTCGGTGGCGCCGGAGGCGGAGATCGTCGCCGTGGACGCCTCGGCCGGGATGCTCGACCGCGCTCGGGCCAAGTCCTGGCCCGCAGGGGTCCGCTTCGTGCGCTCCCGCGCCGAGGACCTGGCCGAGGCCGGGGTGAGCGGGCCGTTCGACGCGGTGTTCGCCGCTTATCTGGTGCGCAACCTGCCCGACCCCGACCCGACCCTGCGCGTGGTGCGCGAGCTGCTGCGCCCCGGCGCGCCGCTGGTGGTGCACGAGTACGCGGTGCGCGGCTCGCTCCTGCGCACCGCGATCTGGACCGCGCTGTGCTGGAGTGTGGTGATCCCCGGTGGCCTGCTGGTCACCCGCGACCACCGCCTCTACACCTACCTGTGGCGCAGCGCGTTGCGCTTCGACAGTCCGGGGGAGCTGCGGGATCGCTTGCGCCGCAACGGTTTCACCGGCGTCCGCAGCACGCCCCTGCCGGGGTCGCAACTGGGTGTCGCGCACACCTTCCTGGGCCGCGCGCCCCTGCCGGAGCGCGGGTGACAGCGCGGATGACCGGGCGGATGACCGGGCGCGACCGCGAGGCCGTGCGCGTCGAAGGTCCGCGCGGTCAGTCCGGCCAGCGGCCGGTGCTGCGCAGGGCGTAGCGGCGTTCGGCGTAGGCGAGGTCGTCGCGCCACAGCCGCGCCGCCGCCCACCGCATCAGCGGCCGGATCACCGGGGCGGCGGGCCGGGCCAGGCCGAAGCCGCGCCTGCTGGAGTGCGCGATGGTCGCCTCGACGACCGCGGTGCGCGCCGAGCCGTCCGGAGCGGGGGCCAGGGGGGTGGCGTGGGTCTCGACCACGCTGCCCTCACCCTCGCCCTCCACGATGTGCATGACGATGGTGCGCGGCTCGGGACAGGTGAACGTGGCGACCACGGGCACCCCGACCCGCCGCGCCACCTTGAACGTCACCTCGACCAGGAACCGGTCGTCCTGCTCGGTCGGCGTGGCCAGCACCCGCAGGTTGGCGAACGAGTACGGGTGGAACCACGCGCCGTGCCACGGGTCCAGCCGGTTGGCCACCACGTCCTCCGGCTCGCAGCGGCCGACCAGGGTGGCCACCGCGTCGATCGACCCGGACGGCGGGCGCACCGGCAGCACTGGTTCGGGCAGCGGCTCCTCCCCGCCCACCTCGTCCAGCCGCACCCACACCAGCACGCCGTCGTCGTGCGCGGGCAACGGCGTCCACGCGCCGAACTTCTTCTCACCCAGCGCCAGTCCGTGCCACCGGCACACCAGCCTGCCCCGGTGCACCGCGCCGTCGCACAGCGGGGCTCCCAGGTGCGGGCACGAGCCGTCGCCCGCCTTCAACGTGCCCGCGGGCCCCCGCCACAACACCACCTCGCGCCCCGCGACGGTGCGGCCGAACGGTTTGTCCGCCACCACCTCGCGGCTGGCGCCGACGACGTACCAGTTGCCCGAGGGGCGGGCCTGGGCGCGCTTGAGCGCCGCCTCGATCAGCGCGGGCTTGGCGTCCCGCCAGGTCGGTTCCTGCTCCGCCCACGGACGGACGGCGAACCGGCGCAACGGGATGCGGCTGGGCATCGGGCACTCCTCCGGTCGGTCAGGCGGAACGGGCCAGGACCGCCCTGGCCAGCGCGGGCAGCGCGACGGCGAGCCGCTTGCCGCTGGACACCACGACCCGGCGCGAGAGCACGTCGTAGTCGGCTTCCTCGATCAGGTCCAGGATGCCGCCGTAGAGCCGCAGCGCGGTGGCCACGCAGGGGCGCGAGCGCGGCGCGAGCATCGCCACGCCCGGCGCGGCCTCCCGGTAGACCGCGCGGGTGCGGGCGACCTGGTGGGCCAGCGCGCGCCGGATGCGCGGGTCGGTGCGGCCGGTGCGCCGCGCCCACTCCAGCAGCGGCCGGTCCACGCCGAACGCGGCCAGCTCGTCGGCGGGCAGGTACACCCGGCCGCGGTCGAGGTCCTCGCCCACGTCGCGCAGGAAGTTGGTCAGCTGGAAGGCCACGCCCAGCGCTGCCGCCCTGGGCGCGGCCTCCTCGCGCGGCGCGCTGGTGCCCAGCACCGGCAGCACCTGCAGGCCGATCACCGCCGCCGAGCCGTGCACGTACCGCGCCAGGTCGGCGTAGGTGGGGTACTCGGTGACGGTCAGGTCCATCCGCATCGAGTCCATGAAGTCGCGGAACAGCTGGTGGTCGATGTCGTAGCGGCGGGTGGTGTCGACCAGCGCGGAGACCACCGGGTCGTCGCTGCGGCCCTCGGCCAGGCCGCGGGTCAGCCGGTCGTCCACGGCGGCCAGCTCCGCGGCCCGCTGCGCGGGGTCGCGGCCGTCACCGGTCTCGTCGACGATGTCGTCGGCCCACCGCGCGAACCCGTACAGCGCGTGGATCGCGGGCCGCTGCTCGGGGCGCAGCAGCCGGGTGGCCAGGTAGTAGGTGCGGCCGTGCTGGGCGTTGAGCGCGCGGCAGCGCCGGTAGGCCAGGCGCAGCGCCGGGTCGGTGATGGCCGCGGCGTCCAGTTCGCGGTCGACGGACATTCGGGGTGGTCCTTCCGGGAGGGGCGGCTCCAACGCTAGGGCCGCGCGTGCGCGCGCGCACAGCGAGATCGTCTGTCATGCGGACCCACCCGGCCACTGCTTAGCTCGGAACCACACCGGCCACCACCCGCGAGGAGGCAGCGATGTCGCTGGCAACCACGGTCGACTCCGGCCACCCGTCCGCGCCACCCGCCGACGACGCCCTCCCGGCGCGGCTGGGATTAGCGCTGGAGGACTTCCTGCGCGAGCGGCCGCACGCCGAGCTGGCCCCCGAGCTCGCCGAGGAGGTGCGCGCCCTGGTGCTGGGCGGTGGCAAGCGGGTCCGGCCCACGTTCGCCTGGTGGGGCTGGCGCGCGGCCGGTGGCGCGCCGCGCGGGCAGGCCGCCGAGACGGCGCTGCGCGCCCTGGTGGCGCTGGAGCTGCTGCAGGCGTGCGCCCTGGTGCACGACGACGTGATGGACCGCTCCACCACCCGGCGCGGCCGCCCCGCCGCGCACCGCGCGTTCGCCACCCGGCACCGCCGCGCCCGCTGGGCGGGCGACTCGCGCCACTACGGCGACTGCGCGGCCATCCTGGTCGGCGACCTGGCCCTGGCCTGGGCGGACGACGCCCTGGTCGGTGCGGGCCTCGACCCGGCGGCCCTGCGGCGGGCCTGGCGGCCGTGGCAGGCCATGCGCACCGAGATGATGGCCGGGCAGCACCTGGACCTGGTGGCCACCGCGCGGCGCGAGGAGTCGCTGGAGGAGACCCTGCGGGTGGCGCGGTTCAAGACCGCGGCCTACACCGTGGAGCGGCCCCTGCACCTGGGCGCCGCGCTGGCCGACGCCCCCGCCGCCCTGGTCGAGGCGCTGCGCGCGTTCGGCCGGGACGTGGGCGTGGCCTTCCAGCTGCGCGACGACCTGCTCGGCGTGTTCGGCGACGTGGCGGTCACCGGCAAGCCGGTCGGCGACGACCTGCGCGAGGGCAAGCGCACGCCGCTGGTGGCCACCGCCCTCGGGCTGGCCAGGGCCGCGGGGCGGGAGCGGGACGTGCGGCTGCTGCGGGACTGCCTGGGCGGTCCGATCGACGAGGAGACCGTGGCACGGGTGCGCGCCCTGCTGGTCGAGCTGGGCGCGGTGGCCGCGATCGAGGAGCGGATCGGCGCGCTGACCGCGCGCGGGCTGCAGGCGCTGGAGGGCGTCGCCGTGGAGCCGGTCGCGCGCGAGCGCCTGGTGCGACTGGCCGCCGAGGCCACGGCCCGCAAGTACTGAGGACGACGACCGGAGGGCAACACCGTGGCGCACGTCGTGACCGGTCGGACCGACTCGGTCGTGGTGGTCGGGGCCGGGCTGGCCGGGCTGTCGGCCGCGCTGCACCTGCGCGGCGACGGCCACGAGGTCACCGTCGTGGAGCGGCTGCCGCACCCCGGCGGCCTGGCCGGGCGGCTGGACCTGGAGGGGCACCGGATCGACACCGGCCCCACCGTGCTGACCATGCCGGAGCTGCTGGACGAGGCGCTGGCCGCGGTCGGCGAACGGCTGGCCGACCGGATGGAGCTGCTGCCGCTGCACCCGGCCTACCGGGCCACCTTCGCCGACGGCAGCGCGCTGGACGTGCACACCGACGCCGAGCGGATGGAGCAGGCGGTCCGCGAGTTCGCGGGCGGACGGGAGGCGGCGGGCTACCGGGAGCTGAGGTCGTGGCTGACCCGGCTGTACCAGGTGGAGCGCGAGCGGTTCATCGGCGCGAACTTCGACTCGCCGCTGGACCTGCTGGGACGCGACCTGGTGGCGCTGACCCGGATGGGCGGCTTCGGGTCGCTGGCGGGCGCGGTGGGCCGGTTCCTGCGCGACGAGCGGCTGCGCCGGGTGTTCACCTTCCAGTCGCTCTACGCGGGGGTCGCCCCGCGTCACGCCCTGGCCGCCTACGGGGTCATCGCCTACATGGACACCGTCGCGGGCGTGTGGTTCCCGCGCGGCGGGATGCGGGCGGTGCCGCAGGCGCTGGCCGACGCCGCCGAGGCGGCCGGGGTCCGGTTCCACTACGGCGCCGAGGTCGTCGCACTGGAGCGGTCGGGCGCGCGGGTCACCGCCGTGCGCACGGCGGAGGGGCGCGTCCCCTGCGACGCGGTGGTCCTGGCCACCGGGCCGGGGCAGAGCGCCCGCCTGCTGCGCGGCCGGGCGCGGCCGGTGCCGCCGCGGTGGTCGCCCTCCGCGGTGGTGGTGCACCTGTCGGCCGCCAGGGTGGCCGACGACCTGGCGCACCACACCATCTCCTTCGGCGAAGCGTGGGACCGCACGTTCCGGGAGATCGTCGGCGATGGCGCGCTGATGAGCGACCCCTCGCTGCTGCTGACCACGCCCAGCCTCACCGACCCCGGACTGGCCCCCGCGGGCAGGCACCTGCAGTACCTGCTCGCCCCGTGCCCGAACCTGGAGGCCGCGCCGCTGCGGTGGGACGTGCTGGGGCCGCGCTACGCCGAGGAGCTGGTGGGGGAGCTGGCGCGGCGCAAGCTCGTCCCGGCCGCGGCGGACGTGACCGGGCTGTCGCTGGCCACGCCGGACGACTGGGCGCGCGCGGGGCAGGCGGCGGGCACACCGTTCTCGCTGGCCCACACCTTCGGCCAGACGGGCCCGTTCCGGCCGGGCAACCTGCCGTCCCGGCGCGGCAACGTGGTGCTGGCGGGCAGCGGCACCACCCCCGGCGTGGGCATCCCGCCGGTGCTGATCTCCGGCCGCCTGGCGGCACAGCGCTTGCGATCTGCTCAATAGCTTCAGTGTTGACTGGAATAAATCGAAAAGTCTTCGCGTTCGGCGTGAACAGCGGGAATGGACCCGCCTCTGGACGAAAAGGGTTCTCCTGTGCCCGTTGGGGTCAGGTGCACGACAGCCGGGCGTCGGCCCAGTCGGCGTGGTCGAAGTTGCGGCCGTCGCCACCGTCGGTCACTCGCAGGGTGAGCAGGCGTACGCCGGTGGTGTCGACCTGGATCGGTCGTGCTGGTCCTCTGCCTCGGAGCACACCGCTGTCGTGCAGTGGCCGGTCGTCGCCGAGGACTTGGAAGGAGACCGAGCCGGGGGAGGTGGTCTCGTCGTCCAGACCGATGGCCGCGGTGAAGGTGGTGCACTGGCCTCCCAAGTAGACCGACAGCTCGGAGGGGGCGTGGGTGCCGATGCCCTTGGGGTAGACGACCGCGCCGATGGTCAGCGGGTTGCCGTCGCCGCTGTTGGTCTCGCCGTTGGACAGGTCGCGTTCGACGGGGCCCCAGCCGTTGGTCTCGTTGGTGAAGGGGAGGTCGCTGAGGTAGGGGGTGCCGGTGGGGGCGGGTGGTGGGACGAATACGCGCACCGCTTGTTCCACGTGGACGCGGTCTTGTCCGGGTAGGTCGAATTCCGCGTGCACCGGGAGGTCGATGTTTCCGGTGGGGCTGTGCTCGGCCACGCGCACGGTCCACTTGCCGCTGATGTTCTCGCCTTGGCGCAGCAGGTGTCGTCGCACGGGTGGGCCGTCGACCTGCCAGCCTTGGGGTGGGGTGGTGGTGAGGACGACGTTGGTGGCTCGTGCGTCGCCGGTGAGGGTGAACTCGCCGGTGATCTCGACGGTGGTGCCCTTGGGTGCGTCCACGACCTGCTGCGGGGTCACGGTCAGCGAGGTGGTGGGGACTTGGGGGATGGGCTGGTCGCAGGTGTGCAGGCCGGGGTGGTGGCGGCAGGCGATGGCGGCGAAGCCGCCGTTGGCGCGCACGTCGACCGTCAGCGTCTGCCAGGGGTGCAGGAGGTGGGTGTCGCGTTGGACGTCGCCGCGGGTGTGGGCGGGGTCGTCGCGGATCACCTCGACCAGCCACCGGCCGCCGTCGAGGAAGTTCAGCGGTGCTCGCAGGGTGCGGGCCTCGCCCGCGGAGATGCCGCCGATGAACCAGCGGTCGGCGTTGCGCCTGGCCACCACGGCGTGGGTGTCGGGGTCGCCGGTGAGGACTTCGGTGCGGTCCCAGGTGGTGGGCAGCTGGTTGAGGTAGCGCAGTGCTCGGGGGTGTCGTTGGTAGGCCTCGGGTTTGTCGGCGAAGTGGGTCCAGCCGGATTCGTAGACCACCGGTAGTGCGACTTCGTGGGCGATGGACGCTTCGCGGTTGCCGACTTCCAGTGATACGGGCGTGTAGTCCATGGAGCCTGCGACGTTGCGGGTGAAGAACTGCACGGGGTTGTTGGCCGCGGGCGGGTAGTTCTCCGCGCCTCGCACCGCTTCCATGGTCATCACGTGCGGCCAGGTGCGTGCCAGGCCGTGCGGGATGGTCGAGCCGTGGAAGTTGACCATCAGGCGCAGTTCGGCGGTTTTGGCCAGTACGGCGTCGTACCACTGGTAGCGGGCTTGGCTGTCGGATTCCATGAAGTCGAGTTTCACGCCGCGGGCGCCCCACTGCTTGACCTGTGGTAGCACCGAGTCGCGTTCTTCGGGGGTGTCCAGGTCGGTCCAGCGGAACCACAGCAGGATCTGCACGCCTCTGGCGCGGGCGTAGCGGATGAGTTCCGGTACCCACTGGGCGCTCCAGCCCTCGTCGACGAGGGTGTACTGCCAGCCGTTGCGGGCGGCGAAGTCCACGTACTGCTTCTGGCGTTCGAAGTCGCCGGGGCTGGAGTGCTCGCTCAGCCAGGACCAGGCGACCTTGCCGGGTGCGATCCAGGAGGTGTCGGTGAACTTCGCGGGTGGGGCGAGGTCGTCGACCAGGGTGGACTCGCCGAGGGTGGCGGGGTCGCCGATGATGGCGGTGCGCCAGGGGGTGCGCAGCGGGCCGGGGGAGGTGATCCGCTGGTCGGCCAGCACCACTTCGTGCAGTGGTGAGCCTTCGGTGTGGCGCAGCCTGCTGCCGGAGTAGCGTCCGTCCACATCGGACTCGGTGAGCAGCACGTGGTCCTGGCCGACCCGGAACAGGGAGGGGTAGCCGAACTCGCCGGTGGCGGCTGCGGTGGTGCGCACGCGGTTGGCCTCGTACCAGGCGTTGTAGGGCAGCAGCCAGGCCGGTGCGTCGGGGGGCAGGGCGAAGGCGGAGGCTTCGCCGGTGACGGTGACCGGGCCGGGGGTGGAGTAGCGGTAGGCCACGCCGTCGGCGGCGACTCGCACCACCAGGTCGAGCCGCTCGCCGTGCTCGTCTTGGAACGACAGGGTGCTCTCGGTCATCCGCGACGAGCGCTGGAGGCGTTTTCCGGTGGTCATCGCGTACCGCTCGGTGACCACGCGGTCGCGGCGGCCGATCGGGCGCAGTCCGCGGGTGAGGTCGGCCCGCGTGGTGCGCAGGCCGACCGGCGCGGGGGCGAGGACTTGGCGGCCGTCGCGGGTGGCGGCGAAGGTCACCGTGCCGTCGGCGGGGTCCAGCGCTACCTGGGCGGACAGCGATGACGGGCCGTCGACCACCCACCGGTCGGGTGCGGCCTGCGCGGGTGGGGCGGGTGCCAGCAGGGCCAGTGCGATGGCCGCGCCGAGCGCGGGTCGGGGTGGTCGGGGCACGGGTGACCTCCGGGGGCGGCGGCGGGGAGGGTTATCGGGCGGCCAGTTCGGCGACTTCGGCGGGGGAGAGGGCGCGGTCGAACAGCCGGACCTCGTCCACGTCGCCGCGCAGGAAGTCGACCTGGTTGCCGCCGTACTGGGCGCGGCCGATGACGGTGTGCCCGCCCGCCTTCTTGAGCACGCAGGCTTGGCGCGTGGCGACCTGCTCGCCGTCGACGTAGAGCGCGACGGTGCCGGTCGTGGCGTCGTGCACGCCGGTCAGGTGGTACCAGCGGCCGGGTTCGGGTTTGGTCGGCGACAGGGCGCGCAGGCCCACGAAGCTCATGGCCCAGCGCTGGTCCTGGCCGGAGTACTGCAGGAAGAACCCGCTGTCGCGGTCGCCGTCCTGGCTGACCACGGTCTGGAACGCGCCGCCCGCTTCGTCCAGCCGCACCCTGGCGGCGACCGAGTAGCTGCCCGCGGTGTCGATCAGGGCGGCGCCGGTGTCGGCGAAACCGCTGCCGTTGAAGGAGACCGCTCCCTCGGTCCACTCGGCGTTGATCAGGGTGGCGTCGGCGTCGCCCGCGGAGTCCCGCGCGGTGGTGCCGCTGCCCTCGTCGAAGCGGTAGGCGTGCACCCCGGCCAGGCCGGGGGTGCCCGGTCCGGGCGGGGTGTGGCCGCCGCTGCCGTCGGCTTCCCGGATGATCTGCTCGTTGATCGCCTTGACCTGGGCGTAGTCCATCTTGCGGACTTGCCGGTCGTAGGTGAGGAAGCCGTTGACCTCGTGCTCGACGTCGGTGATCTGGGTGTAGATCGCGCCGCTGATGGCGCAGCGCTGGGCGGCGGCGAGCACGTCGCGCTGGTTCTCCACGTACTTGCGGGTCAGGGTCGCGCTGTCGGGGGTCATCTCGTAGCCGTGGCCTTCGCCGAACCACATGTGGTCGGCGACCTCCAGGCCGTAGCCGCCGTGCTCGCCGTCGATGGAGACCCGGCGGGCGTCGGGTCGCGGGGCGGCCGGGCCGGGGTAGCTGTGCCAGTCGATGACGTCGCCGCGGCCGGAGTCGCCCAGCGAGTCGCAGCAGTTGACACCGCTGTGGGCGTTGACGAGCCTGCTGGGGTCCAGTGCTTTGACCTCGTCGGCGATGCGGCCGGTGTCCTCGCGCGACCACTCGCCCCAGCCCTCGTTGAACGGCACCCAGCCGATGATCGAAGTCCAGTTCTTCTTCTGCCGCACCATTTCCCGCAGTTCTTCCTCGAACTGCCGCTGCGCGTCGGCCGGGGGGCGTCCGGGTCGGGTGGAGGGCATGTCCTGCCACACCAGCAGTCCCAGCTTGTCGGCGTGGTAGTACCAGCGGTCGGGTTCGACCTTGATGTGCTTGCGGACGGTGTTGAACCCCAGGGCCTTGTGCTCGGCCAGGTCGAACCGCAGCGCCTGGTCGGTGGGGGCGGTGTAGATGCCGTCGGGCCAGTAGCCCTGGTCCAGTGTGGACATCAGGAACAGCACCCGGCCGTTGAGGGTGATGCGCTGCCTGCCGTCCTCACCCGTGGTGGTGCCGATCTCGCGCATCCCGAAGTAGGACGACACCCGGTCCACCGGCTTGCCGCGGCGCTTGAGGGTGACCTCCAGGTCGTAGAGGAACGGCGAGTCCGGTGTCCACAGCTTGGCGCGTGGCACCCGCACGTCCATCTTGGTGCCCGCCTTGCCGCTGGTGCGGGTGACGACCTTGCCGTGGTCCTTGACCGTCACGTCGGCGGTCAGGTCCGGTTCGGAGGTCTGGACGGTCAGGGCGAGGGTGGAGGTGTCGACGTCGGGTGTCATGTCCAGCGACCGCACGTGCGCCTTGGACACCGGTTCCAGCCAGACCGTCTGCCAGATGCCGGAGGCGCCGGTGTAGAAGATGCCGCGGTCGGGGACCAGGCGCTGCTTGCCCACCGGTTGCCAGGTGGCGTCGGCCAGGTCTTCCACGCCGACCACGATCTCCTGCGGTCCCCTGCGGTGCAGGGCGTCGGTGATGTCGGCGGAGAACGCGCCGTAGCCGCCGACGTGCTGGGTGACCTGCTTGCCGTTGACGTAGACGGTGGCGCGGTAGTCCACCGCGCCGAAGTTGAGCACGACCCGGTCGTTCCAGTGCCGGGGCAGTTCGAAGGTGCGCCGGTACCACATGCGGTCCTCGTGCCGCTCGATGCCCGACAGGGCCGACTCGATGGGGTAGGGAACGAGCACGCGCTCGCCCAGGGTGCGTCCGAAGGGGGGTGTCTCGCCTGGGGTGGCGCCCGCGAACTGCCACACGCCGTTGAGGTTGAGCCAGTCCTGGCGGACCAGTTGCGGGCGCGGGTACTCGGGCAGGGCGTTGTCGGGGGAGACCTGCGCCGACCACGGCGTGGGCAGCTTCGGCGGTTTGGGCGTCCAGCCGCCCGGTGCGGCACCGGTGGTGGCGAGCAGGACCGGCAAGAGCAGCAGCACTGCCAGGCGGGTGGTCGTGGACCGTGTGCGCCGAAGTGATGACATCGTTGTCAGCCCCCTGTGCCCGTTCGCGCTCGGTAGCGGGATCGCTGCCCATCGTCACCGGCCGGTCGAGGCGGGGTCAAGACCACCGATGGGGATCAGCAGGACAGGATTTGTCCGGACCACTCGGTTGACCCGGTGGCGGCGGTGGGGTATGCGCGGGCGCGGTCGGACCCGGTCAGCGGCGCGCCACCGCGAGCACTCCCGTCAGCAGGCCCAACGTCAGCAGCGCCGAGGCGGCGAACACCGCGCGCAGCCCGAACGCCTGTCCCAGCACGCCGCCCGCTGCCGCGCCCAGCGGCAGCGAACCCCAGAGCAGCAGTCTGCTGCCGCTGGTGACCCGTCCCAGCAACCGGTCGGGGGTGGTGCGCTGCCGCAGCGACAACGCGACGACGTTCCACACCACGACCCCCATCCCGCCCGCGAAGAACGCGGCCCCGATCGGGAGCGGCTGGGTCGTCACCGCCGGAGCACCCGCCATCGCGGTGCCCGCCAGGACGGCCAGCGCGAACGAGCCGGTCCGCCCCAGGGCCCCCGCCACCCGTTCGGCCACCAGCGAGCCGGCCAGCCCGCCCGCCGCCATCGCGGTCAGCAGCAGGCCGAAGCCCGTGTCCGACAACCCCATCGCGGAGCCGGGTCCGACCGCGTGCAGCACCAGCACCGCCCCCACCGCGCCGCGGGCGAAGTTGAACACTCCGCCGGTCACCGCCAGTGTCCGTAGTAGTCGGTCGCGCCACAGGTAGCGCAGTCCTTCGGCGATGTCGGCGCGCAGGGCGGTGGGCTCGCGGCGGTCGGTCCGGAACCCTCCGCGCACCGACCACAGCGCCGCCACCGCGGCGCACCACAGCGCGGCGGGTGCCCCGAACGCGAGGGTCGTGCCCGTCGCGACCAGCAGCCCGGCCAGCGGCGGGCCTGCGAACTCGTTGGTGGTCAACTCGACTGCGAACAAGCGGCCGTTGGCGCGCGGCAACGCCTCGGACGGCACCAGTGCGGGCAGCACCGACTGCGCCGCGGTGTCGTGGACCGTCTCGGCGATGCCGACGCCCAGCGCCACTGCGTACAGCACCCAGATCGAGTCGGCGCCCCCTGCGGCGGCCACCGCGAGCACGCCCGCCAGCGCGGCGCGCGCGGTGTTGGCGCCCAGCGCCGCCCATCTGCGGTCCACCCGGTCGACCAGCGCCCCGGCGGGCAGTGCGAACAGCAGCCAGGGCAGGGTCGTCACCACCGCCACGCCCGCGACCAGCACGGGGGAGCGGGTCGCGTGGGCGGCGGCCAGCGGCAGGGCGACCTTGACCAGCCCGTCGGCCAGGTTGGACAGCCCTGAGGAGGCCCACAGCCGCCAGAAGGGCGCACCGAGGGGGTGTCGCGTCATCGGTGGAGAATCCCACATCGATGGAGAAAACTCCATCGATGTGGGAGTTCTCGATCAGCGGATACGCTCCGGCCATGCGCCGTCGTCCTGCCACCGCCCAGGAGGCCAAGGCCCTGTCCCACCCGCTGCGCCTGCGCGTGCTGCGGCTGTGCGGGCAGCAGGAGTTGACCAACAAGCAGTTGGCCGACCGGCTCGACCGCGATCCGGGAACCGTGCTCTACCACGTCCGCCAACTGGTCCGGGCGGGGCTGCTGGAGCAGGGGCCGGTGCGCGCGGGCGACAGCGGCGCCCTGGAGAAGCCCTACCGGTCCACCGAGCGGTCGTGGTGGCTCGGCGCGCCGGAGGAGGAGGTCGAACCGGACTCGCCGCTGGCGCCCGTGGAGGCGTTCCAGGACGAGCTGCGGGAGGCGGGCGCCGGGTCGGTGCGGACGGTCGCGCGCTTCTCGCTGCACCTGTCCGAGGAGGACCTCGCCGAGCTGGACCGGCGCATCGGCGCCGTGCTCGACGAGTACGCGGACACCGAGCACCAGCGCCTCGACCGGCCCGTGCACGGCGGCATCCTGGTGATCCACCGGATGGCGGAGTGAGCCGGTGCCCTCGCGCCGCCGCTGCCTGGCGGCGTGTGCCGCGCGCCGATTCTGTCCGATCGTGTCAGTGACAGCTTATTGGTCTGAACCATAGGCTCGCACGTGCCGCCGCCGTCCTTTGGTCCCCTGCGACACAAGGGAGTTGGCATCCCGTGAGGACAGCACGCACACTGCTGGCACTGGCCGTGGCCACCGCCGCGGCGACCGCGTCCGCCACCGTCCCCACCGCGCTGGCCGATCAGCCGGTGGACCGGATGCTGGCGCAGCAACCGCTCATCCGCGCCGCCGACGTGATCCAGGCCGAGGTCCTGCGCGGCGGGCACACCGGGTTCGCGGGCATCGTCCTGGAGGACGACCACGTGGCCCTGTGGTGGAAGGGGGAGGTGCCCGAGCCGATCACCACCGCCGTCGCCCGCGCCACTCGCCAGGCCCCGGTCCGCGTGCGCCCCGCCGCGCACTCCAACGCCGAGCTGCGCGCGGCGGCCGCCGCCATCGACGCCCGACGCGGCCCCGACTCGCCCGTGCACGCGGTGAAGATCCCCGCCGACGGCAGCGGGCTGGTGCTGGGCACCCGGCCGGGCGCGGAGGCGTTCACCGCCTCGCTGGAGGTCGACGTCCCGGTCCGCACGGTCGTGGAGGAACCGCTGGCGCCGGTCTCACGGCAGAACGACAGCCCGCCGTGGAAGGGCGGGGCGACCATCGTGCTGGGCGGTTCGGCCGCCTGCACCTCCGGCTTCTCCGTGCGCACCGGCGACAACGCCCGGTACCTGCTCACCGCGGCCCACTGCGGCCAGTCCGGCGCCCGTGTCACCGACCCGACCGGTGAGCACATCGGCAACGCCGGGGCCAGGCACGCCGACCACGACATCATGCTCATCCCCACCGGCAACGTGGTCAACCAGCAGTACGTCGGCGGCGGCGACAGCAACAGCACCGAAATCGTGCGCGGCTGGGGCGATGTCTACACCGGCGAGTACCTGTGCCAGTCCGGCGTCACCAGCGCGCGGGAGACCGGCGGACCCGTCTGCGACCTGAAGGTGCTGTTCTTCTACAGCGACCGCGAGGACCTGGTGGAGGCCGAGCAGCAGGGCGGCAGGCCCGCCGCCCGCCCCGGCGACAGCGGCGGCCCGGTCTACGGGCCCTCCTCGGCGGGCGGCGTGATCGCCAAGGGCACGGTCACCCGCACCGCCGGAGCCCGGCTGGGCTTCCAGGACTTCCGCACCGCCTCCCGCGACTTCGGCGTCTACATCCCCCTGTAACCCGCCCCCTGTAACCCGCGAGGCGAACCTCCGGACAACCGGGTTCGCCGTTCGCGTCCACCCGGTGGGGCCCCCGTCCCGGCGGGGGCTCCACCGGCGCCTCATGCCCCCGCGGCGGGGGCGAAGGCGCGGCGCACCGCCTCGGCGAGCGCCGCGCGACGCCGGGCGTGGTCGGCCTCGGGGTCGTCCTCGGTGACCGCGTCGAACAGGCTGGCAGGCGACCAGGTCAGCGCCATCGTGCCGACCAGGGCCAGCACGTCGGCCGGGTCGAAGGACGGATCGACGTGCCCGTCGCGCTGGGCGTCGGAGACCGCGCGCAGCTTGCGCGCGTGCTGCTCGTCCATGCCGGTGGCCAGCGGGCCGCGAGGGAGGCGCTCCAACCGCGCCCAAGTGGCCAGGCGGGCCAACTCGGGACGGGTCAGGCAGGCGTCGTAGAGGGCGACCGCGTAGCCGGGGAGGTCCGTGGCGTCCAGTGGCACGGTGTCGACGATGGCCTCGGCATGCTGCTTGAACACCGCGTCGAATAGGCCGTCCTTGTCGCCGAAGTAGGCGTAGAGCTGCGCCTTGTTCACCTTGGCGTTGGCCGAGATCCGGTCGACCCTGGCGCCCGCGATGCCGTAGGCGGCGAACTCCGCGGTGGCCGCCTCCAGCAGACGGCGTCGGGTGGCCTGTGCGTCCTTCACGGCAGCAGTGTAACCAACCGGTTGGTTTGACACTTGCGCTCGGTGATCCCTACGGTGAATTAAGCAACAAACTAGTTAGTTGTATACTGTCGACCGAGGGGATGTGCACGGATGAAGGTGCGCGCGTACGCGGCATACGAGGCGGGGGCGGGGCTGCGCCCCTACGAGTACGAAGCGGGGCCGTTGGGCCCTGACGAAGTCGACGTGCGGGTGACGCACTGCGGCATCTGCCACACCGACGTCGGGGCGATCGACAACGAGTGGGACTACTTCAGCTACCCCCTGGTCGCCGGGCACGAGGTCGTGGGCGTCGTGGAAGCCGTCGGCGAGGCGGTCGACCAGGAACTGCTGCCGATCGGGCGGCGCGTCGGCGTCGGTGCCATCGCCGGGTCGTGCTTCCGGTGCGAGTGGTGCCTGAGCGGGCGGCAGAACCTGTGCCCCCGCAAGGACGACCTGGTGCTGCGCGGCGTCCGGGGCGGATTCGCCCACCACGTGCGCGCGGGCGACTGGCGTCACGTCCAGCCCATCCCCGACGCCATCCCCTCCGCCCAGGCGGCGCCCCTGCTCTGCGCGGGCGCCACCGTGTTCGCACCGCTGCTCACCCACCGGGTGCGGCCGGTGGACCGGGTGGCGGTGGTCGGCATCGGCGGCCTGGGGCACCTGGCCGTGCAGTTCCTGGCGAAGTGGGGGTGCGAGGTGACCGCCATCTCCACCGCCTCGGACAAGGAGGCCGACGCCCGCCGCTTCGGCGCGACCGGGTTCATCGCCACCCGCGAGGAGGGAGCCCTGCGGGCGGCCGCGAACTCCTTCGACTTCGTGCTGTCCACCGTCTCGGCGGACCTGCCCTGGGACGACTACCTCACCACCCTGCGACCCGGCGGCAAGCTCTGCGTCGTCGGAGTCCCGACCGGCCCGATCGCCGTCGGACCGCTGGGCCTGCTGCCCGGCGCGAAGGCCGTCAGCGGCGCCATCCCGGGCTCGCCCGCGCAAACCCGGCAGATGTTCGACTTCGCCGCGCGCCACGGCATCGGAGCGCAAGCCGAGGTGTTCCCCGTCGCGCGGGCCGACGAGGCGCTGGACCGGGTCCGCAGGGGCCAGGCGCGCTACCGGGCGGTCCTGGAGTTCTGAGCAGGCGCCCCCGGTTGGACGGGCGGCCCCTCGCCGAGGGGCCGCCCGTGCGGTCCTCAGTCCTGCTCGGCATCCTCGTCCACGACGAGTCGCACGTCCGCCACGGTGGCAGGCGGCTCCGGCCGGTCGAGCACGGCCCCGAGACGCTGGTGCACCTGGCGGGCCACCGCCTGGCTCAGGCAGAGGTCGAGATCCCGGCCGAAGCCGATCTCCACGTCGCCGTCGGCGGTGATCGCGCACTTGACCGGCTGGTCGCCGACGACCTTGGCGTAGGCCGAGATGCCGACACCCGTGCTGGTGGTGATGGTGCTCATGGGTTGTGCGGTGTCCTTTCGGGTGAGTTCGTCCTCGCTGTCACGCACCGCGTGGACGGGCGTGGGTTCGGGGTGTTGGGCGTTGCTTATCCGAGTGCGACGAATGCCGGGATGCACTGCGGCAGCAGCGCTGCGCGCATTAGTCTTTGCTGCGCAGCACTGAAGGTCAATTCCTCGATCGAGTGAGATCACCTGCGATTATGGGGTGCGTATGCTGCGCCGCATGGTCCGCAGCAGCGCCAAAGGCATGGCTCTAGGCACGAAGCTCCGCGGTGTTCGCGAGGAGTCCGGTCTGAGTCAGCGCGCGCTGGCCAGGAAACTCGGCGTGGACAGCGGCACCATGTCCCGCGCCGAGTCGGGTGAGCGTCCACCCGACGCCGAACTGACCGCGGCCATCCTGGGTGCCCTCGGTGTGACCGGTGCTCGACGGGACGAGATCATGGCGCTGGCGCGCGATGATGTGGCCGCCGGTTCGGCGTGGCTGGCCATCGGTCTGCCCGAACAGCGGGTGCAGCTGGACGCGCTGCTCCAGATGGAGCAGCTGTCGACCGAGATCGTCGACGTCAGCCCGCTCGTCGTTCCGGGTCTGCTCCAGGTCAGCGGCTACACCCGCGCCATCATGCGTGCCGCCGAAGTCCCGAACACGGAGATCGAGACCCGCGTCGCCATCAGGATGGGACGGCGTGACGTGCTCACCCGTGCGAATCCCACGCGGTTGACGGCTTTGATCGGGGCACAGGTCTTCCGCCAGCGCATCGGTGGACCAGAGGTCATGCGCGACCAACTCGAACACTTGCTGAAGATGGCCGAGCAGGACAACGTCGAACTGCGTGCTTTCCCCGTGGACGACATGTGGCACGACGCGTTCGCCGGAGCCTTCTCCATGCTCAAGATCGATCGTGCCAAGTCCGTGGTGCACCTGGAGAACACGGCTTCCGGTCTGTTCCTGCAGGAGCCGGAAGATGTCAAGGTCTTCGAATCAGCTGTGAACAGGGTGCTGGCGGTGTCGATGAGCGAGGACCAGACTCGCGAACTCATCGCCCGCGAGGCACGTCGAGTGACGGGGGACTGATGTGAACGCAATTCAGCAGTGGCGGAAGGCGAGCAGGAGCAACGCCGCGACCAACTGCGTCGAGATCCGCAGGGACATGAGCGCGGTTCGCGACTCCAAGAACCCTGACGGCCCGGCGCTGCGCTTCACCGACGCCAAGGCGCTGACGACCTTCGTGTCCGCGCTCCGCTCCCACTGACCCCCGGCGCGTCGGCAAGTACCACCCGACCCGCCCACAGACGCCGCTGACCACTACCCGACACCGGCCACCGACCGTCGCGTCAGGACGGACGGGGAGTCGGGTGGTGGTCGGCGGCGCGCGAAGGGGTGACGGGTGGTACTTGCGGGTCAGACTTCGTGGCGGGGCAGGGGTTCGGTGGCGGGGCCCTCCAGCACGCCGCCGTCCACGTCGAACCGCGACCCGTGGCACGGGCAGTCCCAGCTCCGCTCGGCGGAGTTGAACCGCACGATGCACCCCAGGTGGGTGCACCGCACCGACACCGCGTGCAGCCCGTCGGCCTCGTCCCGGTACACGCCCACCTTGTCGGTGCCGACCCGCACCACCCTGGCCTCGCCGCGCGGCACTTCCTCCACCGAGCGCGTGTCGGCGGGCTTGAGCCGGTCACCGACCATGTCGGCGGCCACCTCGACGTTCATCTTGGCCGCCGACCCCAGCGAGCGCAGCGACACCCGGTGGGGGCTGAACCGCTCGGCCCACGGGTTGTCCCGGTCGGTGACCAGGTCGGCCAGCATCATCGCGGCGAAGGTGCTGCCGGACAGGCCCCACTTCATGAACCCCGTCGCGGTGAACAGGCGCCGGGAGCCGGGCAGGTAGCTGCCCACCATCGGCAGCTGGTCGTAGGCGTTGACGTCCTGGGCCGACCACCGGTGGGTGATCGCCTCGACGTCCCAGTGCTGCCGGGCGAAGCGCTCCAGCTCCTGGTAGGGGGTGCCCTCGTCGCTGCCGGTCTTGTGGCTCTGCCCGCACACGATAAGCAGGTCCCGCCAGGCGCTCAGGGACCAGGACGGGCTGCCCGCGCTGATGGCCAGCCCGCGCGGGGGCCGCTGCCCGCGCAGCCGGGCGGCCACGCAGTAGGAGCGGGTGGTCTCCAGGCGGGCGAAGAAGCCGCCGCGGTCCAGCAGCGGGTAGTGGGTGGCGATCACGACCCGGTCGGCGGTGATCGTGCCGGTCGGGGTGTGCACCCGGCAGGGCTCGCCGTCGTCGAAGTCGGTGACCCGGCTGTCCTCGAACACCCGGCTGCCCTCGCCGTCCACCCTGGCGGCCAGCCCGTGCACGTACTTGACCGGGTGGAAGGCGATCTGGTCGTCCAGGCGCACGGCCGCGTGCACCGGGAACGGCACGCCCATCAGCTCGCCGCGGTCGAGGTGCACCGGCAGTCCCGCCTGCCGCGCGGCCTCCGCCTCGGCCTCGACGGCGGCGACCTCCTGCTCGGTGTAGGCGTAGGTGTAGGCCGGGTCGCGGCGCAGGTCGCAGTCGATCCCCTCGGCCAGCACGCCCACCTGGGCGACACCGGCGAGGCTGGCGGCGGCGTAGTCGGCCGCCGCGTCCGCGCCGTGCTTGTCGATGATCTTGGAGTAGACCGTGGACTGCAGCGCGCTGACCTTGGCGGTGTTGTTGCCGCTGACCCCGGTGCCGACCCGGCCCGCCTCCACCACGGCCACCCGCAGACCGGTGGCCTTGAGCAGCAGGGCGGTGGTGATCCCGGCGATGCCGCCGCCGACCACGGCGACGTCGAAGGTCTCCTCGCCCGCCACGGCGGGGTAGCGGCGCCGCGGCAGGGCCTCCAGCCACAGGGAGTTCTCGGCGGTCGTGGTGGTCACGGTGCTCCTTCCGGTCGACTACCCGGCGCATACCCGCTGCGGCTGGTTCGAACCGCCCCCGACCGGTTACCCACGGGCCCATGAGCGATCTACGGGAGTTCGTGCTGGAAGGACTGGCCGAGGACGAGCGGCGCGCGGCCGAGGGCAAGACGCCGCTGCTGCAGGACGCGGAGCAGATGGGCAGGCTGCGGGTCATGCGCACCGACGACGGGCGTGGCCTGCTGCTGGCCGCGGGCGGCACGGTGCCCATCGTCGACGACCCGCCGGTGACCTTCCGGGAGAAGGTGGAGTTCCTGCGCGCGGAGGTGGAGGCGGGCGCGGACGAGCCGACGTTGCGGATGCTGGCCGCCGCTTACGACACGCGGGTGGGATGGCAGGAGGAGTGGCGGACCTACGTGTGATCGGCGTTTGCGGCAGGGGGGCACGGGTAGACGGTCGGTGACGGAGCGCGTTCTTCCTCCCCCTTTGGAGTCAAGATGTCCCGAATGCAGACGGTCACCCGGACACCGGTGCAGACAGCGGCCATGGCGGTGAGCGCGGTGTTCGTCCTTGTCGGCATCGCCGGGTTCATCCCCGGTCTGACCACCAACTTCGACCAGCTGCACTTCGCCGGTCACCAGTCCGAAGCGCAGTTGCTGGGCATATTCAACGTGTCCGTGCTGCACAACCTGGTGCACCTGCTGTTCGGCGCGGTGGGCCTGCTGATGGCCCGCTCGGTCCGGGGCGCCGCGTCCTACCTGGTCGGCGGCGGCGTGGTCTACCTGCTGCTGTGGTTGTACGGCCTGCTCGTCGACCACGACAGCGCGGCGAACTTCGTGCCGCTCAACGACGCCGACAACTGGCTGCACCTCGGTCTGGGCCTGGGCATGATCGCCCTGGGACTGACGTTGGGCAAGCGGTCGGTGCCCGACAATCCTCGCGGCGGGGTCTGATCCCCGCCGCCCGCCCGACTGCCGCTCCGCGCACCACCGGCGGAGCGGCAGTCGCGTGTTCACCCGGTGAACGTGCGCACCAGCAGGAACAGGTTCAGCGCGGAGATGGCCCCGGCGGCCACCGCCCCCGCCACCGTGGTGGCGCGGCTGTTGACCGCCTGCCCCATCACGTCGGCCCGCCTGCCCAGCAGCACCAGCGGCACCAGCGCGAACGGGATGCCGAAGGACAGCACGACCTGGCTGAGCACCAGCGCCTGGGTCGGGTCCACCCCCAGTGCCAGCACGCCCAGCGCGGGCGCCATGGTGGCCAGTCTGCGCAGCGACAGCGGGATGCGCCTGCGCAGGAACCCCTCCATCACCACCTGACCGGAGTAGGTGCCCACGCTGGAGGAGGCCAGCCCGGAGGCCAGCAGCGCCAGCGCGAACGCCAGCGCCGCGCCCGGCCCCAGCAGCGAACCCAGCCCGCCGTGCATGTCCTCCAACGACTCGCGGGGCGCGCCCTGACCGTGGAATGCGCTTGCCGCCACCAGCAGCATGCTGGCGTTGACCGCCCCGGCCACCCCCAGCGCGAGGAGGATGTCCGCGCGGCTGGCCCGCAGCATCCGCCGCTGGGTCGCCGGGTCGGGCTGGTGGTACCGCTGGGTCAGCGCCGAGTGCAGGTAGATCACGTGCGGCATGACCGTGGCACCGAGCATCCCGGTGGCCAGCAGCACGCTGTCCACCCCGGCGAAGCCGGGCACCAGCCCGGCCGCCGCGCCGGTCATCGGCCCCAGCTGCAGGGTCTGGTAGAGGAACCCGCCCAGCACGATCGCCAGCAGGCCGATGATCACCGACTCGAACCGCCGCCTGCGCAGCGGCTGCAGCACCAGGATTCCCGCCGAGACCACCGCGGTGATCAGCGCCGCGGGCAGCAGCGGCACCCCGAACAGCAGGTTCAGCGCCACCGCCGCGCCGACGAACTCGGCCAGGTCGGTGGCCATGGCCACCAGCTCGGCCTGCAGCCACAGCAACCCGGTGACCGGCTTGGGGTAGTGCTCGCGGCACAGCTGCGGCAGGTTGCGCCCGGTGGCGATGCCCAGCTTGGCCGACTGGTACTGGATGAACATCGCCAGCGCGCTGGCGCTGACGATCACCCACAGCAGCAGGTAGCCGTGGGTGGCCCCGCCCGCCATGTTGGTGGCGAAGTTGCCGGGGTCGACGTAGGCGACGGCGACGACGAACGCCGGACCCATGACCACCGCGGCCGAGCGCAGGCGCGCCGCGACGGGCGCCCGCGTCGAGATGCCGACCATGCCTGGACTCCTTCCGTGCACGGGGGCGCCGCCCGGCGCGGGGCCGGGCGGCGCCGGTGGCAGCCGGTGCTCAGGTGAGCTTGCGGATGGCCCTCTCGATCAGTCCCAGGTTGGCCGGGCTGGTGGCGTACAGCAGCGGGTCCGGCGGCGGCGCGGAGGCCTTGCCGCCCAGCGGCTCGACGTTCATCAGGTAGGAGAACTCGTGCGTGCCGTCCGGCGCCGGGCCCGAGGCCCAGCGGCCCTCCGGGCCCGCGGTGCCGTCGGAGTTGTGCCAGATGGTGCCCGCGTGCTCCTGGTGCTCCTCGTCGAACAGCGCGCTCGGCGAGACCGGGCCCTCCAGCCCGTCCTCCTGCAACTCCTCGATGGCCGCCAGCCACATGTTCTGGTGGGCGGTGTCGCGCGCGAGGTTGAACTTGAGCATGTCGCGCACGCCGGGGTCGTCGGTCATGTTGTACAGCCGCGCGGTCTGCAGCCTGCCCTGGGCCTCGGCGGCGACGTTGGCGCGGAAGTCGGCCATCAGGTTGCCGCTGGCCACGATGTAGCGGCCGTTCCAGGGCACCCCGTTGGCGTCGGACAGGGTGGGCCCGCCGCCGCTGACGATCGCCTGCTGCGGGTCCATGCCGCCGATGACCGCGGCCACCACCGGGTCGTCGGCGACCATCTTCGCGGTGACCTCGGAGGGCGCGCCCTCCAGCAGCCGGGCCACCATCGTGGCCAGCATCTCCACGTGGCCGATCTCCTCGGTGGCCACGTCCATGATCAGGTCCTTGTACTTGCCCTCCATCCGGCAGTTCCAGCCCTGGAACAGGTACTGCATCGTCACGGTCATCTCGCCGAAGGCGCCGCCGATGAGCTCTTGGAGTTTGCGGGCGAAGTGGGCGTCGGGGTTCGCCGGCTTCGCTTCGAACTGCAACCTGCTGGTGTGCAGGAACATCTGACCTCCTCGATCCATGCGGGGTGCGGTGACGCTATGGGGGGCGTGTGACGCGACTCGCGCGACGGCGGCACGCCCGCGTGACCGCCGCGTCACCGCCGCAGGTGAGCGGTGCCGGAAAACGAGTGACAACCGGTGTGAGGAGGCCGGGTTCGGGCATCCGACATGACCAACCCTCACACGCGATGGGCCGACCCGGATGACTGCTGCTCCTGTTGAACCCGCTTCCCGGCTGAGCATTCGCCTGCTCGACGGCTTCCGACTCGACTACGGGCACCAGCAGGTGCACGTCGTGCCCGCGGCGCGGCGCCTGCTGGCGCTGCTGGCCCTGCGCGAGTCCCCGGTCAGCCGCACCGTCGCGGCGGCGCTGCTGTGGCCGGAGGCCACCGCCCGGCGGGCCGCGGCCTGCCTGCGCTCGTCGCTGTGGCGGTTGGCCAAACCCGCCGGGCCGTTAGTGGAGACCGCCGAGGACACGCTGCGCCTGGGGCCCGGCGTGGAGGTCGACTTCCGCCGCGCCTGCGTGCTGGTCGCGCGCGCCGCCGCGCCCGGCCCGCCGCCCGACGCCTCCGCGGTGGCGTTGTTCAAGGCCGACCTGCTGCCCGGCTGGGACCAGCCGTGGGTGGCCACCGAGCAGGACTGGTGGCGGCAGGCCCGGCTGCGCGCGCTGGAGGCGCTCAGCGAGCGGTTCCGCTCCTGCGGCGACCACTTGCGCGCCCACCAGGCCGCGCTGGCCGCGGTGCACAGCGACCCGCTGCGGGAGAGCGCCCACCGCACGCTGGTGGAGCTGCACATCGCCGACGGCAACCCGGCCCAGGCGCTGCGCCAGTACGCCTCCTACCGGTCCCTGCTGCGCGCCGAGCTGGGGCTGAGCCCGTCGCCGGAGATGAACCGGTTGGTCCAGCCGCTGCTGGGCGGCGCGCGGTGACCGGGACCGATCTCGGCGCCGCGCTGGTGGCGTGGGCGCTGCTGTGGGGCGCCGGGCTGGCGCTGTTCAGCCTGGCCTGCAGGCTTTCGGCGCAGCAGCCCCGACCCGCGCGCGAGGCCCGCCGCATCGCGGCCTGGCAGCGGGCCAGCCCGTGGGCGCTGGGGGTGTGCTCGGTGGTCGCCACCGCCGGGGTGCTGCTGCTGGCGTTCACCGGGTGAGGCGGACCTCGTCACGCGCAGGTGTGGACCACGCCGTTCGGGGCACCCGTCCGCCGTGGGACAGGAGGTGCCGATGACGACCTTCACCGACTTGGCGGACCTCGTCGAGCTGGTCGAGCAGCGCGGGCCGGAGCTGTTCGTGCGCTGGTCCAAGGGACCGGACGCGGACGGGGTCGGGTGCGGTGAGCAGTCCAGCCGGGACACCCTGACCGGGGTGCGGCTGCCGGGGCTGTCGGCCAACCCGCTGCGCGTGGAGCCCTGGTGGGGTGACCGCCCGCTGCGGCTGTGGGTGGCCCGCCGCCTCTACGACTACCGCCACCTGCGCGAGCGGCGCGGCCCGGAGGTGCGTCCCTGGTTGATCGAGGGGGAGGAGGTCAGCCGTGGCCCGGACAACGAGCCGCTGGTGATCTGCCACCGGCCGGTCGGCTGGATCGCCGACGAGGTGCTGCGCGAGTGCGAGCGGCTGGTGGACCAGGCCAACGGCGCGGACCGGTGGGGACCGCTGGACCGGGAGAGGTGACGCCCCGGCGGACGGGTATATCGGTTGCGCCCTGCCTGGGGGGTGGCCAAGCTGACGCCCGCACAACGGCGGGCGAGAGGGCGGAACGGATGGTCGAGCACACCTACCGGGTCATCGTGCGTGGCAGGTTCACCGACCTCGATCAGGCCGGACGACAGCGGCTGCTGGCCCAGGTCGACCGGCACGGCCTGCTCACCAACGGCTTCTCCGAGCGGGGAGCGCTGTCCTACGACCGGTCGCTGGACTTCTTCAGCTTCCGCGTGCAGCTGCGCGCCGAGGTCGAGGCGAGCGACCGCGCCGTGTGCGACCGGGCCATGGCGCTGGCCGCCCAGGCGGTCGAGGCGTTCGGCGTGGACTTCCGCGACATGCGCGCCTCGGCCACCGACGTGGACCTGATCAAGGTGCGCCGCCGCTAAGCCCCGCCCCGCCGCGGCGGGGCGGCCCGAACGTTCGGTTCGTGGTGCGCGAACGCTCGGTTCAGGGCACCCGGATCAGCGTCACCCCGTCCCGCAGCGGCAGCAGGACCTGCTCGAACGACGGGTGGGCGGCCACCCGCGCGTTGAACTCGGCGATGGCCGCGCCCTGCGCCGACCGGTGCCGCGCGTCCAGGTAGACCTCCCCCTGGTACAGGGTGTTGTCCACGGCCACGACCGCTCCGGGTGCCAGCAGCCCGCGGCGGTAGGCGGTGTCGAGGTAGGCCCAGTACTGGGTCTTGTCCGCGTCGATGAAGGCGAAGTCGAACATCGCGCCCTGCCGGGCGAGCCGGTCCAGCGTCTCCAGGGCGGGGCCAGGAGCCAGGGTGATGCGGTCGCACCCGTCGAACGCGGCGCGGGCGAATTCCGCCGCGCGCGGGTCGGCCTCGCAGGTGATCACGTGGCCCCCGGCGGGCAGCGCCTCGGCCATGGCCAGCGCCGAGTAGCCGGTGAAGGTGCCGATCTCCAGCACCCGCCGCGCTCCCGAGACGGCCACCAGGAACTTCAGCAGTTGCCCCTCCACGTGGCCGGACAGCATCTCCGGCTCCAGGGTGGCCACCGCGTCGGGGGAGTGGGCCCACACGTGCCGGGCGGTCCGCTCGGCCACCGCGGCCAGCCGCTCGGACTCGGCCGTGGTCATCGCGGACAGGTAGTCCTCCAGGCCCGAGGCCAGCGCCAGTGCCCTGGTCAGCCGCGGCGAGGGCTGCTCCCGGCCCAGCGCGGCCAGTTCGCCGACCAGCACGGCCAGCGGGGTCACCGGCCGCATCAGGACCACCTCGCGTCGCGCAGGTACATGCCCAGCCCGGCGCCGCCGTCGGGGAACCCGGCGCAGCGAACCCGGTGCCTGTCCACCGCCTCGGCCAGCAACGAGTCCTCCACCTCCGCCAGGTAGTCGCACTTGCCCAGGCCGCCGCGCGGGGCCACCGCCCACAGCGCGGACCCGCCGCGCTTGCGGCGCACCGACTCCTGGGCCACCCGCATCAGCTCCAGGTCCTCGATCACCGGGTGGTGCACGGCCAGGCCCAGGTCCCGGCACACCTCCAGCAGCGCGTCGCGGCTGTCCTCGTCCAGCCAGCCGATCAGGGTGGCCAGCGTCGCGGTGAACGCCATCTCCACCGCCACCGCGTGCCCGTGCAGCAGCCCGGCGACCGGCTCGAACTTGGTGCTCCAGGTGTGACCGTAGGCGTGCGGGCGGTCCTGGTGGGTCTCGAACATGTTGGTGCCCTCGTGCCGCAGGTAGGCGTAGAGGGAGCGGAACAGCACCTCGTCGGCGATCGCCGCCAGTCCCCGGTCCTCGCCGGTGGTGGCGAACCGGGTCTCCAGCAGCCCGCGGCCGTGCCGCTGGAGCAGCACGAGCAGGCCCTCGTCGTCGACCGCGCCCATCTTCACGATCTCCGCCACGCCGTGGCGCAGGTGCTCGGGCGCCAGGGTGCGGAACAGGGCGCGGTCGACCAGCGTGAGCACGGGCGGGTGGTAGGCGCCCATCGCGTTCTTGATCAGCGTGCCGTTGACGCAGGTGCGGGGCGAGGGGCCCGCGTCCACCGCGGAGACGATGCTCGTGCCGATCATGACGTAGGGGGTGCGCCGGTTGAGCAGGGCGCACGCCAGGCCCGCGGTGTCGGTGAGCACGCCCCCGCCGACGACCAGCACCGGCTCGTCCCGCGCGACGTCGCACTCCTCGCCGCCCAGGAACGCGGCCATGCGGCGCACCGTGTCGAAGGTCTTGTCCTCCTCCAGCGCCCGGCACACCATCGTGGTCAGCGGGATGCCGTGCGCGGCGAAGTACGCCCGCAGCGCGCCGCCGTGCAACCGGTCGACGGTGGCGTCCACGATCGCGGCGCACCGGCCCGCGGGCCGGTAGACCTCCGCCAGGTCCGGTGTCGTCGGGGCGAACACGTCGGTCACCAGCCGGACCTCGCTGCGCAGGCTGAAGGTCGCCTCCACGGTCAGCGACCGCCGGTCCGCGGCGCGGCTGATCCGGCCGGAACCGCCGTAGTGGGCGGAAGTGGCGTACTTGTCGCTGTCTCGCGCGGCGCTCATCGAAAGCCCTTTCTCGCCGGGGCGGCGGTGTCAGACGAGCTTGCCGGTGGCCCAGTTGACCCGCTGCCAGCGCTTGCCCTCGGCGAGCGCGCGCAGCAGGAGGACCGGCAGCTGCACGTGGTGCGCCACCAGGAACGGCACGGGGTCGCGCCAGTCGAACACGGCGTCCTTGCCGCGCAGCAGGTCGTGCAGCCACGGCCGCAGCGCACGCCGCCGCAGCACCTGGGGCAGCCTGCCCAGTTCCGCGCCCAGCCAGTGCACCGGCGGCGAGCCGGGCCGGGGGCGGACGACTTCGCCGGGCACCGGGTCGAGGTAGGCCGCGGCCAGCTCGGGCCTGTCGTGGAAGGCCACGACGGCGGAGTGCGTGCGCGGGTTGCACTCGATGGCGTAGGGGACGCCGTCGTCGCCGACGATGAAGTCGAACGACACCTGCCCGCTGAGCCGGTGCGCGGCGACGAAATCGCGGGCCCACAGCCAGATCGCGGGCACTTCGACGTGGTGGTAGTTCAGCTGCAGGGCCGAGGACTCCGAGCAGGTGTAGGCGGTGATCCGGCCGTCGTGGCAGGTGGTGTGCGCGCAGTACTCGCGGCCGGCGGCGCGTCGTTGCAGCACCCACGGCCGGTCCCGGCCGATCGCCAGGTCCGGCGGTGCCGCCGCCGGGTCGGCCATCACCACGACCCGGTGGTCGGTCGCCATGCAGGTCCACTCGGGCGGCTTGAGCACGAACTCGCGGCCGGTGAAGTCGACCTCGCGCAGCTGCCGCACGTCGGTGATCCGGCGCGTCTCCAGGTGCGGCAGGCCCGC
>NZ_BMRG01000004.1:435013-446680 GCF_014648515.1 Saccharothrix coeruleofusca | reverse complement strand
GGCGCGCACGAGTTCGGCGAAGCTCGCCTTGTCGTTGAGCAGGTGGTGGGTCGCCGGGTCGTTGGCCAGCACCGCGCAGTGCTCGGCCAGCAGGGGAGCGGCGTCGGAGGTGGGCTGCGCGCGGCCCGGTTCGTCGATGACCGGCACCACGGTGTCCACGCCCTCGGCGCGGATGACCGCGATCAGGTCCCGGACGTAGCCGCGGGGGTCCTCGGCGGGGTCGGTGACGAGGTGGAAGGCGCGGGCCGCGCGGGAGAACCGCAGCGGCCCCCAGCGGTGGCGGGGGATCGACACGGCCACGACGCGGTGGCCCGCCTGGTGGAACTTCCTGGCCAGGAACAGGCTCTTGGTCATGTGCGCGGTGGTGACCAGCACCGTGCGCGCCCGTGGCGGCTCGTTCCTGGGGCGCTCGGGCAGCACCACGCGCGCCACCCCGCACACCAGCGCCGACACCGGGGCCGTGACGACCAGCGCGGCCAGCAGCGCCGCACCGCGTACCCGTGCCGACAGCGACGCCACGAACCCACCTCCCGACGCGTGCCCGCTTAGGGCTGCCCGACAGAAGTGCGGGCAACCGCCCGACCTGCCGATTCACCTGGACGTGTGCTCGCGGGCGTCCCCGGTGCCGGACAGCGACCGGAAATGCCGATCATGCAAATTTGCAGTGTCTGCACGTTCTCCGTATCGTGGAGCCGTGCCGGGGGAGGGATTGCGCGACCGCAAAAAGCGGCGCACACGGGCGGCTCTGGCCCGCGCCGCCGTGCTCCTGGCCGCCGAGCGGGGGCTCGACCACGTCACCGTGGACGACATCAGCGCCGCGGCGGGGGTGTCGCCGCGCACCTTCTTCAACTACTTCGCGGGCAAGGAAGAAGCCGTCATCGGGCCCGACCCGGACGCGGCCGCGCGCATCGCCGCGCGCATCGCGGCCCAGCCCGAGGACCGGTCCGCCGCGGTCGTGGTGCGCGACACCCTGCTGGCGGAGATAGCCGACGAGCTGGCGGACGACCCCGAGCTGTGCCTGCTGCGGATAAAGGTGGTGCACCAGCACCCCGCCCTGCTGACCCGCCTGTTCGCCGCGGGGGAGGAGACCGAGCAGCACATGGTGGCCGCCGTGGCCGCGCGCTGCGGGCTCTCCCCCCACGACATCTACCCGCACCTGCTGGCCGCCGCGGCCGGGGCCGCCTTCCGGGTCGCGATGACCCGGTGGGCCAGCCCGGAGGGGCGTCGTGACCCGGCGCGGCTGGCCGAGCTGTTCATCGAGGCCATGGACCTGGTGGCCGCCGGCTTGGCGGACCCGCCGCACCGATCCGACGAGGGATGATGACCGACTCCACGACGGCCCCGCCGCGCACGTCGCGCCGTGAGGTCGTGCAAGCCATGTCCGGGCTGATGATGGGCATGTTCATGTCCATCCTGGCCTCCACCATCGTGTCCAACGCGCTGCCGCGCATCATCGCCGACCTGAACGGGTCGCAGTCGGTCTACACCTGGGTGGTGACCACCGAGCTGCTGGCGATGACCGCGACCGTGCCGCTGTGGGGCAAGCTCGCCGACCTCTACAGCCGCAAGCTGCTCATCCAGCTGTCGCTGGGCCTGTTCGTGGTCGGCTCGCTGATCGCGGGCTTCTCGCCCAACGTCGAGGTGCTCATCGCCAGCCGCGTCGTGCAGGGCCTGGGCGCGGGCGGCATGACCGCGCTGGCCACCATCGTGATGGCGGCGATGATCCCGCCGCGCGAGCTGGGCCGCTACTCGGGCATCTTCGGCGCGGTGTTCGGCGTGGGCACCGTGGCCGGACCGCTGATCGGCGGCCTGCTGGTGGACACCGAGTGGCTGGGCTGGCGGTGGTGCTTCTTCATCGGCGTGCCGTTCACCCTGGCCGCGATCTACCTGCTCCAGCGCACCCTGCACCTGCCCGTGGTGCGCCGCGAGGTCAAGATCGACTACCTGGGTGCGGCGCTGATCGTCGCGGGCGTGTCCACCCTGCTGGTGTGGACTTCGCTGGCGGGCAACGAGTTCGCCTGGGCCTCGGCCTGGAGCGCGGTGCTGGTGGCGGCGGGCGTGGTGCTGCTGGCGCTGGCGGTGTGGGTGGAGAGCCGCGCGGCCGAGCCGGTGGTGCCCCTGTCGATCTTCGCCAACCGCACCGCCGCGCTGGCCACCGTGGCCAGCGCCCTGGTCGGCGTGGCCATGTTCGGCGGCACGGTGTTCCTGTCGCAGTACTTCCAGATCGGCATGGGCAAGACGCCCACCCAGGCCGGGCTGATGAGCCTGCCGCTGATCTTCGGCCTGCTGGTGTCCTCCACCGTGGCCGGGCAGCTGATCACCAAGTGGGGCCGCTGGAAGGCGTTCCTGATCGCGGGCGGCGTGGTGATGGTCGTCGGGATGCTGCTGCTGTCCACCATCGACGCGGGCACCACGGTGTTCGTGGTGAGCGTGCACATGGCCGTGCTGGGCGTCGGCGTGGGCATGCTGATGCAGAACCTCGTGCTGGCCGCGCAGAACGACGTGCCCGCCCGCGACCTGGGCACCACGACTTCAACGCTGACCTTCTTCCGCAGCCTGGGCGGCGCGATCGGGGTGAGCGTGCTGGGCGCGGTGCTGGCCAACCGGGTCACCTCGCTGATGGCGGAGAAGTTCGGGCCGGTGGCGGCGGGCGGCGGCGAGGTGCCGGACCTGGCGGCACTGCCCGAGCCGGTGCGCGCGGTGGTGCAGGACATCTACGCCACGGCCACCGCCGAGCTGTTCCTCATCGGCGCCCCGATCGCGGCGGTGGCGCTGATCGCGGTGCTGTTCATCAAGGAGAAGCCGCTCAAGACGCAGAGCGGCGACGAGCGGCTGGCCGCCGAGATGGCGGGCCACTGACCGGTCGGGGAGGGTCGGCCCGCCGACCCTCCCCGACCCCCGTCCGTCCGGCAGGCTCCTTCCCGCCGCGGTTCGCGGCGGGCTTCTCCGCGTTCCCGCTCGGATCGGTCAACGGCGCACCCGGTAGCTCAGGTGGAGCACCCGATTGCCCTGAACCACCACATCGGGATCCTCCAACAGGTGCTGCGCGCCGACCGACCCGAAGTAGCGCTTGCCGGACCCGAGCACGACGGGCACGACGTCCATGCGCACCTCGTCGACCAGGCCCGCGGCGAGCACTTGGCCCCCGACGTCGCCTGCGGCGACCTCGACGATGCGGTCACCCGCGAGCTCCTGCGCCTTGGCCACGGCTGCCTCGACGCCGTCGACGAAGTGGAACGGCGCCTCGGGGTCCCAGCCCTCGGGCGCGGGCCGGTGCGTCACGACGACCACGTGGTCGACCCCGCTCGGGGGCTTCCCGTCCCAGCCGTCCGTGATGTCGAAGACGTGCCGGCCGACGACCGTCACCCCGATCTGGTCCCAGTACCGCCGGGTGTAGTCGTAGGAGGACTGCGACACCTTCAGCTCGCCGCTGCCGTCCAACGGGACGTCCCCGCTGGACAACCAGTCGAACAGCGGTCCCGGCTGGTCGTTCTCGTCCGCGATGAAGCCGTCCACCGACACCGAGCTGTACATGACAACCTCGCCCACAGGGCTCTCCTCTGCTTGGGGTGCCCCGAAATTAGCGTGTCGCGAGCCGTCGCTCTTGTAAGAAATCAATCGACGGGCAGCGGCCAGCCGTCCATCGCGTGGCCGGGGTATTCGCGCAGGAACCGCCGCCGGACTTCGATGTACCGGGTCGGCGTGAGCCCGGTGAACGACCGGAACTCGTGGCCGAAGTGGGCCTGGTCGAAGTAGCCCGCGCCACCGGCGAGGTCGCCCCAGTCGACCGGTCCGGCGGGGTCGATCGCGAACACGGTGGCGGCGAAGCGGTAGGTGCGGGCAAGTCGCTTCGGCGTGACGCCGATGAGCTCCTTGAACCGCTGTGCCAGGTGAGTGCCGCTGACACCGGCAGCCGCGCTCAGGTCGCCGATCGCCACCGCCCCGCCGGTCGCCGCGATGACGCTGCTCGTGTGGCGGACCAGCCCCAGGCCCAGGGTCTCGCACAGCCGTCGCACCAGCTCCTCCTCGAACAGCGTCAGCATCTCGTGCGGTTCGTCCGCCGTGGCCAGCCGGTCTCGCAGATCGACGATGGCGGGCCTGCCCCAGACCTGCTCCACCGTCACCGGCCGGTCTCGCAGATCGGCCGCGGGCATCGGGAGGAACGGCGCGAGCCCCCACGGCTTGAAGTGCACGCCGACGGATCGGGTCGGCAGCGGGTAGCAGAACTCCAACGCGCGGGTGGGCGTGGTGACCACGCAGCCGTCGGCGTACTCGGCCGTCTCGATGTCGGTGCCCGCGCGGATGCGGAACGGCGCCCCGAGGTTGACGATGAGCAACGCCGCGGGCATCGGCGGCAGCATCAGCCGGGCGTACGGCGGCGCACCCTCCAGGTAGTAGAGGTCGTCGATCAGCTCGTCCAGCGGCGGCCGCGGCGCTCTGGACACGTATTCCACGCCGACAGCATCGCCGACGCTCCGCAGGCACCGCGCGCCGGGATGGTCCAGCCGCGCTGCCGCAGGCGTCGAGCAGGCGCCACCACCTCGCCGGACGTCGCGCGCCGGGCGAGGTGGTGGCTGGACCTGCCCGAGGCGCTGATCTCCAGCGCCCGGACCTGAGGATCAGCCGTCCCAGCTGACCGGCAGTGAGTGCACGCCGTAGACGATCATCTGGCTGCGCATCGGCACCCGCTCCGGCTCGACCTCCAACCGCAGCCCCGGCAGCCTGCGCAGCAGCTCGGTGAACCCCACCGCCATCTCCACCCTGGCCAGCTGCTGACCCAGGCACTGGTGGATGCCGTGCCCGAAGGCGATGTGCGCCCCGCGCGGTCGCGTCACGTCCAGCTCGTCGGGGTCGGCGTACTGGCGGGCGTCGCGGTTGGCCAGTGGCACCGACACCACCACCGTGGCGCCCTCCGGGATGACCTCGTCGCCGATCCGCACCTCCTGGGTCGTGACGCGGTTGATGCCCAGGTGGACGATCGACAGGTAGCGCAGCAACTCCTCCACCGCGCCGTCGACCAGCGAGGGGTCCGCGCGCAGCGCGGCGAGCTGCTCGGGGTTGCGCAGCAGCGCGAAGGTGCCCAGCGCGAGCATGTTCGCGGTGGTCTCGTGGCCCGCCACGAGCAGCAGGTTGGCGATGCCCACCAGCTCGTCGTCGTCCAGCGGCGGCTCGGCCGCGCTGTGGACGAGCCCGGACAGGATGTCGTCGGCGGGCCGCTCGCGCTTGTGCCGCACCAGCTCGTGCATGAAGGCGCGCAGGCCGTCACCCGCCTCCAGCAGCTCCTCGACCGGCAGGTCGACCCGCAGCACCTTGGCCGAGCGCTCCTGGAACTCGGCCCGGTCGGCGTAGTCGACGCCCAGCAGCTCGCAGATCACCAGCGACGGCACCGGCAGCGCGAAGTCGCGCACCAGATCGGCGGGCGGCCCCTGCGCGATCATCGCGTCCAGCTGGTCGGTGACGATCTGGTGCACGCGCGGGACGAGCTGCTTCATGCGGCGCACGGTGAACTGGCCGGTGAGCAGCTTGCGGTAGCGGGTGTGCCGGGGCGCGTCCATGGTGATGAAGCTGCCCGCGCGGGCGCGCTCGTCGAGCAGCCGCTCGCGGACGTGCGGCAGCAACTTCTCCCGCACCGCGGGGTGCCCCAGGATGTCGGAGCTCAGCCGCGCGTCGGCCAGCGCGGCGCGGCACTCGGCCATGCCCGTGATCACCCAGACCGGGGCGCCGTCGCGGGTGGCGATGCGGTGGACCGGCGCCTGACCGCTGAGGCGGACCAGTTCACGGGGCGGGTCGAACGGGTGGCCCTCGGGGCGCTCGGCGAGCACCGAGGGCAGGGACAGCCCGAACCTGTCCAGGTCCGGGCGCGGGTGGGAAGCGGTGGGCGTGTCGGACATCAGTCCTCCTCCGGCCCGGTCCCCCTGACCGGGCGGCTTCGTCACCCACGGTACCAACGCGTGCGCGCTGGGCAATGTCCTTGCCGGGTCGGCGCTCCGCGTCGCGCAGGCGACGACCAACGGCTGAGAACGCGACGACTTCCGGCTGAGCCGGTCTCAGGTGGACTGTGAAAGGCTTCCCGCGTCCGCCGCCACTCGCGGGCGTCCCCATGCGCTTGTCACCCAAGGAGAAACGGCACATGTCCGTGCTGGCTCGGCTGAGCCTGGCCAACCGGAGCCTCGTCGGGCTGCTCAGCCTGGTGGTCATCGGCTTCGGCGTCCTCACGCTGCCCTCGTTGAAGCAGCAGCTCTTCCCGTCCATCGAGCTGCCCGCCGCGGTGGTGGTCGCGCCCTACCCCGGCGCCTCGCCCGACCTGGTCGACAGCCAGGTCGCCGAGCCGATCCAGGCCGCCGCGCGCGGTGTGGCGGGCGTGGAGCAGGTGCTCACCCGCTCCGCGGAGAGCTCCGCGACGGTGCAGGTGATGTTCACCTACGGCACCGACCTCGACGCCGGGGTCTCCCAGCTCCAGCAGGCCGTGAACAGGCTGCAGCCCCGCCTGCCCGAGGGCGTGGAGCCGACCGTGGCCCAGGGCAGCACCGACGACATCCCGGTGGTCGCGCTGGCCGCCACCGCCGGTGACGACGACATCGCCACCGCCGCCCGGCTGCGCGCCGAGGTGGTGCCCGCCCTGGAGGCCCTGCCCGGCGTGCGCGAGGCCACCGTCAGCGGTGAGCGCGAGCGCGAGGTCACCGTGGCGGTGGACTACGCCCGGCTGGCCGCCGCCCGCGTCGACCCGACCGCGCTGACCGCGGCGCTGTCCGCCGCGGGCGCCACGGTGCCCGCGGGCTCGCTGACCGAGGCCGACCGCACGCTGACCGTCCAGGTCGGCGGGCCGATCACCGCCGTGGACGACCTGCGCGCCCTGGTGCTGACCTCGCCCGCCGGGCCGGTCCGGCTCGGCGACGTGGCGCAGGTGCAGTCCGCGCCCGCCGCGGCCACCGCGATCACCCGCACCGACGGCGAGGCCACCCTCGGCATCAGCGTCACCATGAACGCCGACGGCAACGCGGTGGAGATCTCCCGCGCCGTGCGCGACCGGCTCGACGAGCTGGGCGAGGCCGCGAACAGCAAGCTCACCGTCGCCTTCGACCAGGGCCCGGCGGTGGAGAAGGCCATCAGCGGCCTGACCACCGAGGGGCTGCTGGGCCTGCTGTTCGCCGTCGTGGTGATCCTGCTGTTCCTGCTGTCGGTGCGCTCCACGCTGGTGACCGCGGTGTCCATCCCGCTGTCGGTGCTGGTGGCGCTGCTGGCGCTGTGGACCGGGGACCTGTCGCTGAACCTGCTCACCCTCGGCGCGCTGACCATCGCGGTCGGCCGGGTGGTGGACGACTCGATCGTGGTGCTGGAGAACATCAAGCGGCACCTGGAGTACGGCGACGAGAAGCAGCGCGCGGTGCTCGACGGCACCCGCGAGGTGGCGGGCGCGGTGACCGCGTCCACGCTGACCACGGTGGCGGTGTTCCTGCCGATCGCCTTCGTCGGCGGCATCGCGGGCGAGCTGTTCGGACCGTTCTCCATCACGGTGACCGTGGCGCTGCTGGCGTCGCTGGTGGTGTCGCTGACCATCGTGCCGGTGCTGGCGTACTGGTTCCTCAAGCGGCCCGAGGTGCCCGCCGACCCGGCCGAGGCCGAGCGCGTCAGGCAGGCCGCCGTGGACAAGGAGCGGCGCAGCCCGCTGCAGCGGGCCTACGTGCCCGTGCTGCGGTTCGCCACGCGGCGGCGGTGGGCCACCCTGCTGATCGCGGCGCTGGTCTTCGGCGGCACCCTCGGCCTGGCCAGTGGTCTGGAGACCAACTTCATCGACGACGCGGGCGGCACCGCGCTGCAGGGCACCCAGAAGCTGCCTCCCGGCAGCAGCCTGGCCGCCCGCGACGAGGCCGCGCGCGAGGTCGAGGCCGTGCTCGCCGAGACCGACGAGGTGGAGACCTACCAGGTCACCATCGGCGGCGACAGCGGCCTGGCCGCCTTCGGCATGGGCGGTGGCTCGGACACCAGCATCCGCGCCACCGTCCGCGAGGGCACCGACCTGGCCGCCCTGCAGCAGCGGCTGACCGAGCGCCTCGGCGCCACCGGCGGTGCGGGCGAGGTCGCCTTCGGCGCCGCCGCGTCCGGGTTCGGCTCGGACTCCATCGACGTGCTGGTGACCGCGCCGGACGCGGACACCCTGCGCGCGGCGGCGGACAGCGTGCAGCGGGCGGTCTCCGGCACGCCGGGCGTCGGCGAGGTGACCAACGACCTCGCGGTCAGCGCGCCGCGCGTGCAGGTGGTGGTCAACCAGGCCGCCGCGGCGGCGCGCGGCCTGTCGGGGCAGGCCATCGGCCAGTTCGCGGCGCAGGCGCTGCGCGGCGTGCCGGTGGCCGAGCTGCCCATCGGCGGCGAGCCGCAGCGCGTGCTGCTGCGCAGCGGCACGACCCCGGCCGACGTCAACGCCCTGCGCGCGCTGCCGCTGCCCGGCGGCGCGACCCTGGGGCAGGTCGCCGAGGTGTCGGTGGTGGACGGCCCGGTGCAGGTGCGGCGCACCGACGGCGCGCGCAGCGCCACGGTCTCGGCCAAGGCCACCGGCAGCGACCTGGGCGCGGTGACCACCGAGCTGACCTCCCGCCTGGACGCGCTCGACCTGCCCGGCGGCGCGGACTACCGCATCGGCGGCGTCAGCGCCGACCAGGCCGAGACCTTCGCCGACCTGGGCCTGGCCATGCTGGCCGCCATCGCCATCGTGTTCCTGATCATGGTGGCGACCTTCCGCAGCCTGGTGCAGCCGCTGATCCTGCTGGTGTCCATCCCGTTCGCGGCGACCGGCGCGATCGGCCTGCTGCTGGCCACCGGCACCCCGCTGGGGCTGCCCGCGCTGATCGGCATGCTGATGCTGGTCGGCATCGTGGTGACCAACGCGATCGTGCTGATCGACCTGGTCAACCAGTACCGGGCGGAGGGCATGGGGGTCACCGAGGCGGTGGTGGAGGGCGGCAGGCGCCGCCTGCGGCCGATCCTGATGACCGCGGCGGCGACGATCTTCGCGCTGCTGCCGATGGCGCTGGGGATCACCGGCGAGGGCGCCTTCATCGGCAAGCCGCTGGCGATCGTGGTGATCGGCGGGCTGATCAGCTCCACGCTGCTGACGCTGCTGCTGGTGCCCACGCTGTACTCGATGGTGGAGAGCCGCAAGGAGCGCCGCCGGTCCCGCGCGGCCGACGGCGGGCAACCGGTGCGGGAGCGCGAGCCGGTCTCCGTGTGACGACGGCGGGCCCCGCCGCCGGACTCCCGGCGGCGGGGCCCGCCATCACTCGAACGGGTGGGATTTGCCTGCAAACGGTCAAATCTTTTGCCGAACATTTCCGCCGCTGCGGAATATCCGCAATTCTCGGTAATTCCTCCTCATGCTTTCGGGTACTGGCAGGGCATTCTGCGGACGCGTACCGTCGCTGTGCCGTGGAAGCGCTCTGGCGGAGGTGCCCTTGATGTCGCTCGACGTTCTCGCCCTGCTCAAAGAAGGACTGCCCGAGAGTTCCGGGCCGCGCAAGCGGGTCGTCGTGATCGGCGCCGGAATGGCCGGTCTGACCACCGCGCTGCTGCTCAAAGAGGCCGGTCACGAGGTGACCGTGCTGGAGGGGCAGAACCGGTTGGGCGGCCGCATCCTCACCCACCGCGGATTCGCGGGCGACATGTACGGCGAATTCGGCGCGATGCGCTTCCCGCTGCAGCACCCGCTGGTCCAGTGGCTCATCCAGGACAAGTTCAAGCTCGCCGTGCGGCCGTTCCCGATGTACGACGAGGACACGTTCATCTACCTGCAGGGCAAAGGCGTGCGCCGCGCCGAGTTCAGCGCCGACCAATTCGACTTCGACCTGCTGTCCCACGAGGCCGCGCGGACGCCCCACGAACTGCTCCGGCACACCGTGCAACCGCTGGTCGACATCGTGGAGGGCGAGGAAGCCCCGGAGGCGTGGCGCAGGCTGCTGACCGACTACGACAAGTACACGCTGCTGGGCTACCTGAAGGAGCGCGGGCTCAGCGATGGCGCGCTGTCCATGCTCGGCCCTCTGTTCAACCTGGAGGGGCGCTACCACTTCTCACTGGTCGAGTGGTTCTCGCACTACTACGAGGACGTGTTCGGCAACCTGGTCTACCTGGTGGACGGTGCCGACGCGCTGCCCAGGGCGTTCGAACCGCACCTGATGGACGACATCCGGCTGGGCGCGGTGGTGCACGCCATCGACCAGACCGAGAAGAACGTCCACGTGCACTACCGGGTCGGCCGCCGGTCCCAGCGCCTCACCGCCGACGAGTGCGTGGTGACCGTGCCCTTCGCCGGGCTGCGGCACATGGAGATCCAGGGGCTGGACCCGGACAAGTGGTACGCCATCCGCAACACCTACTACGGCCGGGCGCACAAGCTGTTCATGCAGTTCAGCGAGCGGTGGTGGGAGAACGACTACGGCATCACCCAGGGGCTGACGGTGACCGACCTGGCGATCCGCAACGTCGTCTACCCGCCCGCGGGGCAGGACCCCCGCTACCGCAAGGGCGTGATGATCGCGTCCTACTGCTGGGAGCAGGACAGCATGCCCTACACCCCGCTGGCGGGGGAGGAGTGCGTGCTGCAGGCGCTGGAGGACCTGGCCAAGATCCACCCGCAGGCCCGTGACACCTTCGAGTTCGGCGTCTACAAGGACTGGGCGCTGGACTGGTTCGCCTGCGGCATCGGCCCGCTGTTCCGCGCCTTCGAGATGAGCGAGGCGGCCTACGACGACGTGATCCGCCCGGTGCACCGGGTCTGGTTCGCCAACGACGCCTGCGACCGGCGGCACCGGCGCTGGGTGGAGGGCGCGCTCAAGGCCGCGGTGAAGAACGCCTACGCCATCGACACCGGGATGCGCGACGAGATGCCCTGGAAGGACTGAGACGCCGCTCGCGCACTTCGGCGGGTGAGCCCCTTCAGCGGGACCGTCGCAGATCGGCCAGGAGGTCGTCGAGCGCCTTCTCCAGGGCTCGGGAGTTGGCCGGGGTGAACCAGGTGGTGCGGATGCGCTCGTTGCTCCCGTTCGGGGTCTCGTGGTCGTTGGCGAGCTGGCTCAGGGAGCGGGTTGTCTCGCTCAGGGAACGGCCGACGCCTTGGAAGAGGCCGCGCACGTAGCTGTCGGCGTCGTCGGAGGCGATGCCGTGGCCGACGGCCCACGAGGTCAGCGTCGCGAGGTAGCTGTAGTGCGTGGTCAGCGTTCCCGTCAGCGCGGAGAAGACGTCGAAGACCGCCTCGTCCGCGACCGGGAGCACCCCGCCCAGCTGCTCGAAGAACGGGTCCACCACCGGGTGCGACGGGCAGGTCACCGTGACGGAACGGCGCTCGCGCACCGCGGGCAGGGGAATGGCCCGGACCACCGGGACGTCGGTGGCCAGTGTCCGGCGCAGGTCGTCGTTGGCGACACCGGCCATCACGTTGACCACGACCCGGTCGCCGTCCACCCGCACACCGGCCAGCGCCTCGTGCCGGTCCTGGCGGCGCACGGCGATGACCACCAGCTCGGAGCGGTCCACCACCGCCTGGTTGTCGGCGCACACCCGCACGCCGTCGTAGCGCTCGGACAGCTCCGCGGCCGTGCGGGCTCCCCGTGGGGAGAGGTACACCTCCGGTGACCCCTCCCCGTCGCACAGGCCCGTCACGATGGCCCGGCCGATCTC
>NZ_BMRG01000004.1:432435-434980 GCF_014648515.1 Saccharothrix coeruleofusca | reverse complement strand
GCCCACTCCGATGATGCCGACGCGCTTCACTGGGCCTTCCTCCGTGGTGTGCGGCCGAGGTCGACCGGCCCGGTCGACCCCACGACCATGCCAGAAGGAGGCGGCGGCGCGGGCCGTGCGCCCTGGGTCAGGCGGCCGCCCGGTCGGCGTTGCGCCGGATGGCGCGGACCAGGGTGGGCCAGACGGTCGGGGGCAGGTCGTGGCCCATGCCGTCGACCAGCAGCAGTTCCGCGTCGGGGATGGCGGCGGCGGTGGCCTGACCGCCGCTGGGGTTGACCAGGGTGTCGGCCGTGCCGTGCACGACCAGGGCGGGCAGCCGCACGCCCTGCAGGCCCGGCGTCCGGTCGGGGGAGGCGATGATCGCGGCGTACTGCCGCATCCCGCCCGCGGGGTTGTACGCGCGGTCGTAGGCCAACGCCGAGCGGGCCCGCAGCTGCTCCTCGTCGACCCCCGGCGAGCCGAAGACCCGCCACGCGGCCACCGATGCCTCCACCGCCTCCTCCCGCGTGGTGGCGGGCCGCTGGTCCAGCAGCGCCAACGCCTCCGGGGAGGGCTGTCCCACGGCGGGGTTGCCGGTGGTGGACATGATCGAGCACAGGCTGAGCACCCGCTCCGGGTGGTCGATCGCGCACTGCTGGGCGATCATGCCACCCATCGACGCGCCGACCAGGTGCGCCTTGTCCACGCCCAGCGCGTCCAGCAGACCGACGAGGTCGAGCGCCATGTCGGCCAGCGTGTAGGGCACGGTGGTGCGGTCACCGGCGAAGATCGCCGCGAAGTCGGGCGCGGGCAGGTGGTCGAACTGGGTGGACAGGCCGCAGTCGCGGTTGTCGAACCGGATCACGTGGAAGCCCTGGTCGGCCAGCAGGCCGCACAGCTCCTCCTCCCACGCGATCATCTGCGTGCGCAGCCCCATGACCAGCACCAGGGCCGGGTTCGCCGGGTCCCCGAACGTGTCGTACTCCAGCTCGATCCCGTTGGCCTGCGCGCGGGGCATGGACCTGACCTCCTCGTTGGACGTTCGCTTCCACCGTAGTTGATCGACTGGTCCCGCCGTGACCGGCGTGGACGACGGCGTCGCGTGGAACGGTGCGGGGCTGCCGTCACTCGCGCGGTGTTCCGACCCGGAGCCGGTTGCCGTCGGGGTCGCGCAGCTCGACCTCGCGCGCCCACGGCGCGTCCTCCACCCGCACGCCGAACTCGGCGGCGATGGCGTCGACGTCACGAGCGCGGAGGTAGACCAACGTGTCGGGGCGGGCGTCGCCCTCGTGCTCGGACAGGAACAACCGCACCCCGTGCCGGGCGACCTCGACGAACGCGGGGAACCCCGGTTCGAAGCGGTGCTCCCACTGCTTGACGAAGCCCAGACGCTCGTACCAGGCGACCGCCGCCGAGGCGTCCTCGACGCGGAGAACGGGGATGACCTCTTCGCGCATCGGGCCATCGTCCCAGACCGCCCGGTGCCAGCGGTCATGTCCACAGTGGACCGAAGTGGGTCGGCCGATTCCCGTCTTCGGGACGTGGTGGGGGAGTAGGCTGTCGAACGGGTCATACCACGGGGCTAGGGGGTCCTCGCATGGGATGCTGCTCATGAGTCCGCTCATCGGTGCGACCGCGCGGTGGGCCGACGACCGATTAGGCGCGGCGGGCGGTCTGCGCAGGCAGTTGAACAAGGTGTTCCCGACGCACTGGTCGTTCCTGCTGGGTGAGGTCGCGCTCTACAGCTTCGTCGTGCTGCTGCTGTCGGGCACCTACCTGGCGCTGTTCTTCGACCCCTCCATGCAGGAGGTCGTCTACGACGGCAGCTTCCAGAACCTGCGGGGCGTGCCGATGTCGCGGGCCTACGAGTCCGCGTTGGAGATCTCCTTCGACGTGCGCGGCGGCCTGTTCGTCCGGCAGGTGCACCACTGGGCGGCGCTGCTGTTCATGGCCGCGATCGTGGTGCACATGCTCCGGGTGTTCTTCACCGGCGCGTTCCGCAGGCCGCGGGAGGCGAACTGGGTCATCGGCGTGGTGATCTTCCTGCTGGGCTGCCTGGAGGGCCTGATGGGCTACTCGCTGCCCGACGACCTGCTCTCCGGCGGTGGCCTGCGGGTCACCTCGTCGCTGCTGCTGTCCATCCCGGTGGTCGGCACCTGGTTGCACTGGGCGCTGTTCGGCGGGGAGTTCCCCGGCACCGAGATCATCCCCCGCTTCTACACCCTGCACGTGCTGCTCCTGCCCGCGGTCATGCTGGCGCTGGTCGCGGTGCACCTGGGCCTGGTGTGGTACCAGAAGCACACCCAGTTCCCCGGTGTGGGACGCAAGGAGGGCAACGTCGTCGGCGTGCGCATCATGCCGGTGTTCGCGGTCAAGGCGGGTGGCTTCTTCGCGGTGGTCGCCGGTGTCACCGCGATCATGGGCGGCGTGTTCCAGATCAACCCGATCTGGAACTTCGGCCCGTACAACGCCGGTCACATCTCGGCGGGCACGGTGCCGGATTGGTACATGGGGTGGACCGACGGCCTGCTGCGGATCTGGCCCGCGTGGGAGCTGTACCTGGGCG
>NZ_BMRG01000004.1:381645-432387 GCF_014648515.1 Saccharothrix coeruleofusca | reverse complement strand
CGAGCCGTTCCTGCCGTTCATCCTGGGTCTGCCGCTGCTGACCGGCCTGGCCGCGGTGTACCCGTGGATCGAGCGCAGGATGACCAAGGACCACGCGCACCACAACCTGCTCCAGCGGCCCCGCGACGCACCGGTGCGGACCTCGCTGGGCGCCATGGCGCTGACCTGCTTCATGGTGGCGCTGCTGGCCGCCGCCAACGACGTCATCGCGCTGAAGTTCGACATCTCGCTCAACGCGATGACGTGGATGGCCCGGATCGGGCTGCTGGTGCTGCCGCCGATCGCGTACTTCGTCACCTACCGGATCTGCATCGGCCTGCAGCGCGCCGACCGCGAGGTGCTGGAGCACGGCGTGGAGACCGGCATCATCAAGCGCCTGCCGCACGGCGAGTTCGTCGAGGTGCACCAGCCGCTGGCAGCGCGGCCGCTGGAGTACCAGGGCGCCCCGGTGCCGAAGAAGATGAACAAGCTGGGTTCGGCGGGCCGCCCGGTGCCCGGCAGCCTCCTGACGCCGGACCCGCCGGAGGACACCGCGCCCGCCCCGTTCGCGAACTGACCAGCACCCCCACCGCGCCTGCAAGTACTACCCGTGCCACCTCAGCGGGCCGCTAACTACTACCCGCCCCGCCGGAGCGGGTAGTAGTTACGCGCTCGGAGAGGGCGCTCGGGTAGTACTTGCAGGCGTTATGGGGTGAGGTCCGGGCGGGCGGTGTGGCCGGACCGGGAGGCGGTCCGGCCACACCCGGCATCACCGCGACGGGGCGGTGAGGAACTGGTCGGGCCGCAGGGCCCGCGCGACGATCCGCGTGTCGCCGATCCACCCGTAGAAGCCCTGCCCGTAGCGCTCGGCGAACTGCGTGCCGCCCAACGCGAACGGCTTGCCCAGCGTGGAGATCCCCCTGGAGTCCTCGGCGGCGTTGCGGGCGATCTTCGAGCCGTCGACGTACATGGTGGTGCGCCGCCCGTCGTTGACCACCGCGACGTGGGTCCACCGGCCGGTGGGCACGGCGTGGCTCCACGAGGTCGGGTCCGAGTCCACCGGCACCGGGTAGACCACGAACTGCAGGAACCGCTCGCCGGAGACGTTCAGGCTGCACGTGGGCTCGTCGTCGGACCACCCGCTGGTCTTGCCCGCGTCGCCGCTGCGGCCCTCCCAGCTGAGGATGCCCATGAACGCGTGCTCGCCCTCGAACGGCTCGGGCAGCTTGATGAACGTCTCGATGGTGTAGCCGGACTCGAACTTCATCCGGTTCAGCGGAGCCGTCGCGGCGGTGCGCAGCACGGCGCAGCGGTCGGGGCCCTGGCCGCCGTCGAAGCGCAGGCTGGCGTGCCCCGGCTGGGCCTGGTGGTGCTCCCCGGACCAGGCCAGCAGTTCCGGCGCGGAGCCGTGGACCCGTTGCGCGGTCAGGTCGTTGCCGTTGCCGGACAGGTCGCGCGCGACCGCGCCGTCGGGCACCGGGCCGTCGGCGGCGGGGAAGCCCTCGCGGTCGAAGCGCCAGTACGCGACCGTGCCCTTGACCAGCACCTCGCGCGCCGGGCGCGGTGCCGGGGCGGGAGCGGGGAACCGCGCGGCGAAGTCCACCGCCACGGTGAACCGGTCGACGTCCCCGCTCAGCTCGCGGTTCTGCGCGCCCAGCGGCGAGCGGTCGGCGGCGCTGAGCCACGGGGAGAAGGTCTCCACGTCGATCACACCGCGCGCCAGGTCGAACGAGTACAGCCGGATCATCCCCGCGCCGCCGTAGTAGCGGTCCTGGTAGTTGGTGACGTGCAGGTGCACGGGGTTGCCGCGGTCGTTGGTCAGCGTGGTCCGGCCGGGCGGCCAGTAGTGGCCGTTGAGGGTCAGGAAGACCTGGTCGTTGCGGCGGATCAGGCGGTCCCACAGCGCCCGCCCGTAGGTGGACAGGTCGGCCTGCCCCCGCTCGTCGGCCCACACCAGGTCGTGCGTGGTCAGGATGGTCGGCAGGTCGCGGTGCCGGTCCAGGACCTGCTGCGCCCAGCCGAAGCCGCGCTCGGACAGCCGCCAGTCCAGCGCCAGCAGCAGCCAGCGGCGCCCGCCCGCCGGGATGACGTGGAAGCTGTTGTAGCCGTCGGGGGAGGAGCCGCCGTAGGTGGCCATCCGGCGGAACCGGTGCGGGCCGAACGTGCGCAGGTACGGGCTGTCGCCGCGCTGGTCGGTGCTGTTCGAGGCGATGTCGTGGTTGCCTGCCAGCACGCTGTAGGGCAGGGTCGCGGTGGCGAACACGGTGTCGGCGACGCGCATCTCGCGCTCGGTGCCGTGCTCGGTGACGTCGCCCAGGTGGGTCAGGAAGACCACGTTCTCCTCGTGCCGCTTGCGGGCCAGGTAGCGCAGGGTCTCCCGGACCGGCTCCTCGTCGGAGCCGCCCTCGTCGATCAGGTACTGGGTGTCGGGCAGCACCGCGATGGTGAACCGGGGGCTGTCGGCGTCCGGGCGTGCGGCGGCCGAGGAGGCCGGGGCGGCGAGGTGCGCCGCGCTCGTCATGGCCGCCGGTGTGCCGATGGCCGCTTGCAGGAGGGTGCGCCTGGCGATGTCCACGCCGCGGACCGTAGGCGGGTCCGGCGAACACCGCGTGAACGCCGGGCGGCTGTTCGGCCCAGTGCCGGGGACCGTTGGGGCGCAAGCGGACCGGACACGTCCGGCGGGCGTCTCATCCGGTGCGCCTGCCATCCGTCATCCGACCGATGTTTGCGCGGGCACGCCGGTGCACCGTGGACGCGGGCGAGTCGAGGGGACGGGGCGATTCGCCCCCTCGGCGCCCGCACCGAGACGGCCCCGCGGTGCCCGCGCCAGGACGTGCGCGGCCCCCATTGGAGGTGCACCCCGATGATCGACGTCAGCCCGCTCCCGCACCCCGACGAACTCGGCTCCCGCGCCGAGACCATGGCCAGGCTGCTCCGCGACGTCCCCGTGCCGTTCACCCGCGTGGTCTCGCTGTGGGTCGGCTACCGCGTGCGCCGGGAGCCCCGGTGCCCCGACCGCGTGCACCACCTCACCGCCCGCCAGGCGCAGCTGATGGGCGGCCTGCCCACGGGCACCCCGGTGACCCGGCGCGAGGGCTACCTCGTGCCGTACCTGGGTGGTGGCGGGCCGCGCCTGGCCGCGATCACCGCGCTGCTGCACACCTCGTCGCTGGAGCTGGACGAGCCGCAGCACTCCGAGCTGTCCAGGGGTTACCTGCCGCTGGGCCTGCTGCTCAACGACGCGCGGCGGGTCACCCACTACGCCTGCCCGGTCGCCGCCGGCGCCGCCGACCCGGACCTGGACGACCCGCTGCCCGACGAGCCGGGCGACGTGGGCGTGCTGCGCTGCCAGGCGACCCTGCTCAGCGCGGGCCGCCCGGTCGCGCTGGTCAGGGAGACCGTCTACGAGGTCACCCTGACCAGCCGCAGGCCACCGGATGTGCTGTCGCACCTGCACCCGCCCGCGCACGGCCTGGTGTCCTGATGCCCGTGGTGTCCGCGCGCACCCGGGCGCTGGCCGCGGCCTCGGTGGCGGCGGGCACCAGCGGCTACGTGGTGGCCGCGGTGCTGCCCGAGCTGGCCGCCGACCTCGACGTCACCCTCGCCTCGGCCGGGCAGGTGCTCACCGCGTTCGCCCTGGCCTACGCGGTCGGCTCGCCGGTGCTGGCGGTGCTGACCGCCCGGTGGGAGCGCCGCGCGCTGATCGTGGCCGCGCTGGTGGTGGCCGCCCTGGGCAACCTGGCCTCGGCGCTGGCGCCGGGCCTGGGGCCGCTGCTGGCCGCGCGGGTGGTCACCGCCTGCGGCGCGGCGCTGACCACCCCGGCGGCCACGGCCGTGGCCGCGCAGCTGCACCCGCCGGGCACGCGGGCGCGGGCGATGGCGGTGGTCACCGGAGGGCTGACCGCGGCGACCGTGCTCGGCGTGCCCGCCGGTCGGGCGGTGGTCGAGCTGGCCGGGCCCAGGGCCGCGTTCGCGCTGACCGCCGGGCTGTGCCTGCTGGCCGCCGCGGTGGTCGCCCTGGTCGTGCCCGCCACCCCGGCGGGCCCGCCACTGGGCCTGCGGCAGCGGCTGGCGCTGCCCGGCGGTGGCGCGGGGGCGCGGCGGCTGCTGCTGGTGTCGCTGCTGTCCTGCCTGGCCACCTTCAGCGTGTACGGCTACCTGACGCCGCTGCTGACCGCAGGCCCGGCGGCGCTGCCGGTGAGCCTGCTGCTGCTGGCCTACGGCGTGGGCGGGGTGCTGGGCAACGTGCTGGGCGGCCGGGCCGCCGACCGCCGCGGCCCGCGCGGTCCGCTGCTGGTGGCGCTGTTCGGGACCGCGGTGGCGTTGGTGCTGCTGCGACCCGCCCTGGGCGATCCGGTGGCGGTGGTGGCGGTGCTGACCGCGTGGGGCGGGTTGTTCTGGGCGTTCAACCCGCCGCTGTTCGCCGCGCTGGTCGCGGTGGACCCCGGCCGCGCCGGGGTGCTGCTGGCGCTCAACGCCTCGGCGATCTACCTGGGGATCGCGGGCGCGGGCGTGGTGGGTGGCGCGGTCACCGCGACGGCCGGGGTGCAGGCCGTTCCCGTGGTCGGCGCGGTCACCGCGGCGCTGGCCGCGTGCGTGGCGCTGTCGACGCGTTCGCCTGGGCGGCGGCGTGCCACCGCCCAGGCCGGGAGCCGGGCCGAACCGGAGGGGGAGGCCGAGCAGGTGCCCGCGGCCGCGGTCCCGCTGGACCGGTAGCCACGCGCCCACCCGCCGCTCACCGCGTCGTGGTCGGCTCCAGCAGCAGTTCGGCGACCGGGCGGCGGGGCGCGGGCGGCACCGGCGAGCCGAAGCCGATGCGCAGCACCGCCTGGGGCACCAGCGTCCCGCCCAGCGCGCGGCGCAGCTCCTCGCGGACCGGGCGGACCTCGACGGGCTGGGACAGGAAGGAGGCCGACAGGCCGAGCGTGGTCGCGGTCAGCAGCACCCGTTGCAGCGCCTGGCCTGCCTGGAGGTCGGCCAGCGGGCCGTCGTAGAACGAGCACAGCACCACGACCAGCGGGTCGGACTCGTAGTCCTTGCCCGGTGGGCGTTCCACGGCCTGGAAGTCGCGCAGCGCCCACTCGTCCTGCGGCGCGGGCCGCAACCCGGCCGACGCGGGCGGGACGCCGTCCCCGTCGCGGTCGGGACCGGTCCAGGCCGCCAGCTCGGAGCGCACGTCCGCGTCGGCGGACTGGATCCGGTGCGCCCGCGCCACGAACTCCTGCAACCTGGCCCGGTCGGTGGGGTCGCCCACCACGTGCAGCCACGACCGCTCGCGCTCGGCGGCGCGCACCAGCGCCTGGCGGTGGCCCACCGGCACCGCGACGTCGCGGAAGGGCTTGCGGTTGGACCGCCGCGCGGGCACCGCGGCGGCCAGCGCGCGGGTCTGCTCGTCGACCTGGAAGGTGCCACCGCGGCGCACCGCGGCCAGCGCGCCGGGCGCGTCGCTGCCGGGCAGCAGCGACACCAGCGGCCGGACCCCGCGCGCCTGCAGGGCGACCCTGAGGTTGAACAGCGCCGCGCCGCAGGCCAAGCGCAGCTCGCGGTCCTCCGGGTCGGTCGCGGGCAGCCTGCGGGCGGGATCGGCGTGCAGCTCGACGCGGTCGCCCGCCAGTCGGAACCGCCACGGCTGGGTGTTGTGCACAGACGGAGCCAGCGCGGCGGCGCGCAGGACCTCGGTCACCTCCTGCGCCGTCAGCCCCAGCACCGGCTTCACACCGTCCACCACGCCACCTCCGCTCCACCGACCCGGCGGGTCATCCGGACGAACCACACCCACTGTCCGTCGGGGCCACCGCCACGCCACACGGCCGAAGGTCCCGTCCGGGCCGGGGAGTTCGTCCCGCGTCCCGGCCACCCGCACCCCCGCGACCCCGGTCGTGCCCATGTCCTCCTCGGCGGTCACCGTCGCGCCGACGAACCGGCCGTCCATCCGCTGCTCCTCGCGCGCAGGCAGACCCGGCACGACGGCGATACCGCGCCGCGAGTTCGGCCCGGCTGGTCGTGGTCAACTCGACGGAATCATCGGTGAACAGCGCGACACGATCGGTCCACCGCCGCCACGGCCGCGCTTGGTGCAGCGAGGCCGCGCCGGGTGCGGCGCAAGAAGATCGCGGCATTCGGCGCAGTCCGGTCCACAGTGGACGTGTCGGAGTCGTGCGTAATTTACTTAATCTTTTCAGTGTTGACTAAAGAATAAATCATTCTGCGTTGGGCAGCTTGGTGCCATCGGGCCGGTAGTGGAAAACTGGCGGTGGCGCGCTTCCCCCGCGCCCGTAGTGGGGGAGGGGGCCGTCCATGTCCGTCACACCACCCAGGCTGGCCGCGGCGTTGGCCGCCGTGGAGCGGGGTTGGCCGGTGATCCCGCTGCGTCCCGGCGGCAAGGTGCCGGTGTGGCGGGAGTGGGACCGGCGGGCGACGCTCGATCCGGCGGTGGTGCGGTCCTGGTGGGCGCGTGCCCCGTACAACGTCGGGATCTCGTGCCGGGGCGCGGGGTTGTTGGTGGTGGATCTGGACGCCGGTCGTCCGCACGGTTGTCAGGTGCTGCGGGAGCTGGCGCGTGCGCACGGTGCGGACGACCCGCGGGAGACGTACACGGTGGAGACGCCGCGCGGAGGGCAGCACCGGTACTTCCTGGCTCCGGAGTGGCCCGTGCTGGGCAATTCGGTGGCGCGACTGGGTGTGCACGTGGACACGCGCGGGGTGGGCGGGTTCGTCACGGCGGCGGGGTCGGTGCGGCGGACGGCGCGGGGGCCGCGTCGCTACCGGGTGGTGCGGGACGGGCCGGTGGCGCCCGCTCCGGCGTGGTTGGTGGCGGCGTTGGCGCCACGGCAGGTTTCGGGGCCGCTGCTGGGGCCGGGGGTGGCGCGCGTGGTGTCGTCGGGGCGTCGGGTTCGCGCGTACCGGGCCGCTGTGGTCAGCGGTGAGGTGGAGCGGGTGCGCGAGGCCGCGCCGGGGACGCGGGCGCACGTGGTGTTCACCGCGGCGTGCCGGTTGGGGGAGTTGGTGGGGGCGGGGTGGCTGGACGAGGCGACGGCGGTGTCGTTGCTGTCGGCCGCCGCCGCGGTGCACGACGGGGTCGAGGGGTGGGGCGGGCGGGAGGCGTCGCGGCACATCGCGAACGGGGTGGCGCTGGGGCGGCGCAGGCCGCGGGTGCTGCCGGAGCGCCCGGTTGGCGCGAGCCGGGCCGACGGGGGCGACGAATTGCGATCGGACAATGACCGGAAGTAATTATTCGGATTGCCCTGGAATAGTGTCCAAAGGTGATTCTACCTACTTCGCCCAGGTTTTTCCGCCGGGGGTCCGGGCTGATTCTCGGATACACTGGTGGTAGCCCGCGCCGGGCCGCAGCAGGGGGTTGCGGTCAGGAATGGTCCGCGGGTCCTCTGGGGGAGGGGCGGCAATGCCTGTTCCATTTTTCGACGAAGAATTAACGTTCACCGAGCCGGACGGCTCGTCGATCAGGGTGCGCGGCTGGGGCAACCAGTGGACCGCCGTGTTCGAGGCGCTGGACGGTCACACCGTGGTCCGCCACCCCGGCACCGGCTACCACCACTACGCGGGGTTGTCGCCGGACCGGTCGGCCCTGGTGCCGCTGGAGGGCGCGCGGGTCGGCGAGGTCGACCCGGCGACCCTGGGCCTGCCCCGCCACCTGCGCCCGGTGGCCGGGGCGGGCAAGCGCGCGGCGGCCGCCGCGCTGGAGGCGATGCCGGGCAGGCCGCGCTGGATGCGCCGCCGGGAGGAGAAGTCGGCGCTGCGGGCCCTGGGCGAGGTGGGGGCGCTGGAGATCACCGGCAGCGTCACCGGGTTGTGCCTGCTCATCCAGTTCCCGGATGTGCCGGGGACGATCAGCGTCGGGCAGGTCGAGGACTACTGCAACCAGCTCGGTTACACCGGTTTCGGCAACAACGGCTCGGTGCGCGACTACTTCCGCGACATCTCCGCGGGCAGGTTGGACTACACCAACGTCGTCACCGCCTACTACACCACCACGCGCGAGCGCGCCTACTACACCGACCCCGCCGTCCCCTACGGCACGCGGGCGCGGGAGGTCATCGTGGAGGCGCTGACCGCGCTGCGTTCGCGGGGCTTCGACTTCTCCGGTCTGACCCCGGACGACCAGGGCTACATCCGGGCGCTCAACGTCTTCTACGCCGGTCCGGTGGTCAACAACTGGTCGGAGGGCCTGTGGCCGCACGCCTGGGCGCTGGCCGAGCCCTTCGAGGCCACCCCGACAACCCGGTTCAGCGATTATCAGATCAGCAACATGGGTGATGCGCTGACGCTGGGCACGTTCTGCCACGAGAACGGCCACATGGTCTGCGACTTCCCCGACCTGTACGACTACGGTGGTGAATCCGCTGGCACCGGCAGTTACTGCCTGATGAGCGCCAGCGGTGGCACCAATCCCGTGCAGGTCTGCGCGTTCCTGAAGAACGAGGCCGGGTGGGCCGAGGAGACCGCCGACATCGTCCCCGGCAGCACCTACACCCTCGACGCGGGGCGCAACGACTTCCTGCTGCACCGCAGGAACGACCGGGAGTACTTCATCCTGGAGAACCGGGCGCGCTCCGGGCGCGACGCCAACCTGCCCGACGCAGGGTTGGCGATCTGGCACGTGGACGAGGACGGCAGCAACAGCAACGAGCAGATGACCCCCAGCCTGCACTACATGTGCTCGCTGGAGCAGGCGGACAACGCCTTCGACCTGGAGCGGGGCTTCAACCAGGGTGACGCCGCGGACTTGTTCGGCGCGCCGTCGGCCACCAGTTTCAGCGACTTCACCGCGCCGTCGGGTCGCTGGTGGGACGGCAGCGCCTCGGGGTTGCGGCTGGAGCGGATCTCCGCCCCCGGTCCCAGCATGACCCTGCGCGCCGCAGGCGGTCTGCGGATCACCACCGTCAGCGCGGTGGCCGACCGCAGCAACAACGCCTACGCCTTCGCCCTGGACACCGAAGGCGTGCTCCACCTGGCCTCGTCGACCGGACAGGGGGCCTGGAGCCGCTGGGAGGCCGGTTGGAACGGCGCGCCCGCGCTGCGTGACGTCACCGCGGTCAACGACCGCAGCAACGCGCTGTTCGTCTTCGGTCTCGCCCCGGACGGCACCGTCCACCACAGCGCCCGTGACACCGCGGGCGCTTGGGGGCCGTGGCGGACGAACTGGAACGGCGCTCCGAGGCTGCAGTCGATCACCGCGCTGGTCGACCAGGCCAACGAACTGCACCTGTTCGGCATCGCCTCGGACGGCACCGTCCACCACAGCGCCCGCAACGCGGCGGGCACCTGGGGGCGGTGGCAGGCGAACTGGAACGCCGCGCCCCGGCTGGGCTCGGTCGCCGCGGTGGCCGATTTGGTCGGCAACGTCCTGGTCTTCGGCGTGGCCCCGGACGGCACCGCCCACCTGGCCTCCCGCGACGCCTCGGGGTCGTGGACGCCGTGGCAGGCGGGCTGGAGCGGTGCGCCCCGGCTGACCGCGATCACCGCCGCGCACGACCGCACCAGCGCGGTCCACGTCTTCGGCGTGGCCGCCGACGGCACCGTCCACCTGGTCGTCCGCGACGGGCAGGGCCGCTGGAGCCCCTGGCAGGCGGGCTGGAACGGTGCGCCCGCGCTGCGGGCCGTCGTCCCGGTGGGCGATCTGGCCAACGGTCTGCACGTGTTCGGCGTGGCCCCGGACGACGTGCTGCACCTGGCCTCCCGCGACGCGTCGGGGGCGTGGACCGCGTGGCAGGCGGGGTGGAACGGCGCACCCGAGTTGACCGCGGTGGTGCCGCTGGCGGTGGGCGACGACACGCTGCACGTCTTCGGCATCACCGGGGAGGGGCAGGTGCGGCTGGCCTCCCGCACTCCGCTGGGGGCCTGGTCGGGCTGGACGGCGCTGGGCTGAGCCGCCGGTCCGCGTCGGGTCGGTCAACCGGTCGGGTGGCGCGGGGCCGCGTCACCCGACCGGTCGATGACGCGCAACCAGATCTCGGTGCAGGTCAGCGTCGCGGCGTCCAGGTCGCCGGTCCCCGAGGCGTGGTAGAAGGCGCGTTCGGTCATGTGGCACAGCGCGCGGGCCAGCGCCGCGGCGCCGGTCGGGCCTTCGCCGTCGGGGATGCCCGCCCGCACCAGCACGCGGGCCATGGCCTGGGCGTAGGCGGTCACGGTGTCGTTCCACAGCGCCGCGATGTCGGGCACCGAGGGGGAGAAGTCCACGGCCGCGCGCATCACGCGGCCGTGCTCGCGCCACATCTTCCCGGTGCGGGACACCGCTTCGCGCACGGTGTCCTCCGGTGAGGAGCCCACGGCCTCGGAGGCGCCGAGGGCGTCCTGCCGCAGCACGGCCACGGTGCGCGCCACCAGGGCGGTCAGCACCTCCTGCTTGGAGCCGAAGTAGAAGTACAGCGAAGCGCGGGAGATGCCCGCGCCCCTGGCGATGGTCTCCACCGTCATCGGCTCGGTGCTCTCGCGCTCCAGCAGCGCCTCGGCCGTGTCCAGGATGGCCTGCTCCCGCAGGTCGCCCTTGCGCGGTGTCTCCCGCCGCTTGCCCATCGCCGTGCCGCCTCCTCCGACCGCGGCGCAGTGTAGTGACCTGCGCGGTGGTGACCCGCGCGCGGCCGGGCGCTACGAGGTGATCTGGTGGCCTTCGGGGAAGTCGGTCGAGCGCGACAGCTCCGCCCACTCCCGCAGGTCGGCCTCCACCGCCGCGCGGCCCGCCGCGACCAGGCGCAGCGCGTCCGAGCCCAGCACCAGGTGCACCGGTGGTCGGGGCGCGTCCAGCACCGCGAGCACCGCCGCCGCGGCCTTGGCGGGGTCGCCCAGCTGGTGGCCGCTGGCCGCCTGTCGGGCGGCGCGCAGCGGCTCGAACAACTCGTCGTAGTCCGCGATGGACCGCTCGGAGCGGATCATGGACCGACCCGCCCAGTCGGTGCGGAACGAGCCCGGTTCCAGGATGGTGACCCGGACGCCGAAGGGGGCGACTTCCTTGGCGAGGGCTTCCATCATGCCCTCCACGGCGTACTTGCTGCCGCAGTAGAACGCCAGGCCGGGCACGGTCATCAGGCCGCCCATCGAGCCGACCGCGAAGATGTGCCCGGCCCGGCGCCGCCGCATGAACGGCAGCACCGCCTGCACGGTGGCGGCCAGGCCGAAGACGTTGGCGGCGAACTGCGCCCGCAGCTGTGCCAGCGGGGACTCCTCGAACACGCCTTCGTACCCGTACCCGGCGTTGGCGATCAGCACGTCGATCGGGCCGACGTGCTCCTCCGTCTCCCGCACCGCGGTGAACACCGCGTCGTCGTCGGTGACGTCGAGCAGCCGGGCGTGTGCGCGACCGGGTGCCAGTGCCTCGAACGCCGCTCGGTCCCCGTCTTTGCGCACGGTGCCGACGACCACGTGGCCCGCTTCCAGCGCCCCCGTGGCGAAGGCGCGTCCCAGGCCGCTGCTGACGCCGGTGATCAGGAAGGTCCGGCTGGTGGGTGTGCTCATGCGGGTGCCACTCCAGTCCCTGCGGGGCAGCCGGTCCGCGCGGACCGGGCGCATGTCTCTACATCGCGTAGATTTAAATCTACACGACGTCGAGAATCGGGCGTCAGCCCAGCTCGGCGCGCACCCTGGGCAGCACCTCGGTGCCCAGCAGCTCGATGCCCTCCATCACCAACCGGTGCGGCACTCCGGACCAGTCCATCTGCATGGCGTAGCGGTCCGCGCCCACCAGCCTGCCCACCGAGATCATCCGCTCGGCGACCTCGTCGGGGCTGCCCGCGAAGATCGACCGCGCGCCCTCGGCCCAGGCGTCGTAGTCCGACCGCGAGGGCACCGCCCAGCCGCGCGCCCGCGCGCCGTACTTCATCGTCTCCAGCCAGTACGGGTAGAAAGCGTCCTTGGCCCGCTGGGACTCGCGGGCCACCAGCCCGATCCCGCCCATCGTCACGTGCAGGTCCTCGGGGGTGTGCCCGGCCGCCTCACCCGCCCTCCGGTACAGGTCCACCAGCGGCGCGAAGCGCTCCGGCTCGCCGCCGATGACGGCGTAGACCACCGGCAGGCCCAGCACGCCCGCGCGGATCGAGGACTCGGGGTTGCCGCCGGTGCCCACCGAGACGCGCAGCCTGCCCCGGTAGGGCCGGGGGAAGACCGAGACGTCCTCCAGCGGCGCGCGGAACCTGCCCGACCAGGTGATCGGGTTCTCCCGGTCCAGGCGCAGCAGCAGTTCCAGCTTCTCCTCGAACAGCTCGTCGTAGTCGCGCAGGCTCGCGCCGAACAGGGGGAAGGACTCGGTGAACGAGCCCCGGCCCGCCAGCAGCTCCGCGCGGCCGCGGCTGAGCTGGTCCAGCGTGGTGAACTGCTGGTAGAGCCGCACCGGGTCCTCGGTGCTGAGCACGGTGACGGCGCTGCTGAGGGTGATCCGCTCGGTGACGCTCGCCGCCGCGGCCAGCACCGTGGCGGGGCTGGAGATGGCGAAGTCCTCCAGGTGGTGCTCGCCCAGCCCGTAGAAGGCCAGCCCCAGCTCGTCGGCGAGCCTGATGCGCTCCAAGGTCTGGGCCAGCGCCGTGGCCACCGGGACCTGCTCGCCGGTCGACGGGTCGCGGTGGCGGTCGGCGAAGCTGTAGATCCCGAGTTCCATGACGCCTCCATTGTTGATGCGTCACCAAAGTAATCCGCTCGGCGTGACACGTCAACAAACCTTTGGTGATGCATCAACAACCGCTACCGTGGAGGCATGGGCGAACCGCGGTGGCTGGACGAGCGGGAGGCGCACGTGTGGCGGGCCTTCCTCGCCCTGCAGCGCGAGCTGACGGGCGCGCTGGAACGCGGGCTGGTGCGCGACTCGGGGCTGTCCAACGCCGACTACTCACTGCTGGTGCCGCTGTCGGAGGCCCCCGACGGCCTGCTGCGCGCCCGCGAACTGGGCATGCGGGTCGGTTGGGAGCGCAGCAGGCTGTCCCACCAGGTCAAGCGCATGGAGAAGCGCGGGCTGGTGGTCCGCGAGGAGTGCGCGGAGGACGCGCGCGGCTCGATGGTGCGGCTCACCCCCGCCGGTCGCGCGGCGATCGGGGCCGCCGCGCCGGGGCACGTCGACAGCGTGCGGCGCTACCTGTTCGACGTGCTCTCGCGGGAAGAGCTCGACGTGCTGGGACGCGCCTTCGACCGGGTGCTGGCCCGCATCGCCGCCGACGACGACGAGGCAGATCCGACTCGCTAGGCGTCCAGGGCGTCGGTGAGCGTGGGGTAGAGGTCCAGGAGCTGGTTGAGCGTGGTGGCGCGCAGCGCGCGCAGCATGGTGCGGGCCGGTGCGACCACGCGCAGGGGAGTGCCCTGCCGCTGACCCTGCTGGTGGTGCTCCACCAGCAGCGACAGCCCCACCGAGGCGAAGAAGCTCACTCCGCTCAGGTCGACCACCACCGGCAGCCTGCTCGTCCCGGCGTCCTCGAACGCCGCGGTGAGCTGCTCGCGCAGCAGGGGAGCGGTGGACGGGTCCACCTCGCCGGTGGCGTGCACGAGCACCGCGCGCTCGCGCTGCTCGCGGCCGACCCGGAGCGGCTCGGTGTAGTCGGGATCGGGCTGGTCGTTGGAGACCACGCTTCCTCCTTCCGAGATACCCCTATCAGGAATGGTAGTCACCCGTTCCCGGAGACGCATCACGCTGCGTTACCCAGAGCCCTGGGCCGTGATTGGAATCTTAACTCTATCGATTATTTCAGTGTTGACTAAAATTAATCAACCGTGCTCCGCCGGCCAGGCACGCCGGAACTCGGGCGGCGTGGAGGCCAGGTCGCAGCAGGAGTGGTGGCGCTCCAGCGCCTCGGGGTCGTCGGCGGTGACTGTCGTGGCACGGTCCCGCATTTCGACCGCGGCGGCGAGTGCGCGGCGAACCTGACCGCACAGGCCTGTTTCCGGCACGGGCTGCGCCAGTCGATGGGCGCGACCGGTAACTGCCGGGACAACAGCCCCGCGGCGTCGTTGCGGTCGACGTTCAGGCATGGGCACCACTGCCGGCACCTCTGCGGCACCAGGACGGAACTTGTTGGCGCGGTTGACAATTCAATCCGGCGACGACGGCCGCGGGCGCACCACTCGTAGGTCAGAATTGTGCGCATGCCGAAGAATAGCCAGGAGATCCCGCACGCCGAGCGCCGTGCGAAGGTGCTCGACGAGGCAATCCGCCAGTTCGCCGGCAACGGGTACCGCGCCACCAGCATCACGGCCATCGCGAAGGTGCTCGGGCTCTCCTCCGCTGCTGTCCACTGGTACTTCCCGACCAAGGACGACCTATTCGCCGAAGTGCTCACGAGCATGTTCCACGCCGCCACGGAACGGGCGTCCGGTGATCCCGATTTGGGTGGTGATCCGCGCGCCGAGCTCATCAGCGTCCTCGAGGAGCTCGATCCCCACAAGGCGCTCGTGCGAGAGGCGTACGAGCGCCTGAACACCTCCTCGACGCTGCGGGAGGCGTACGCCAAGGTGCTGCAGTGGGCCGACGACCGCCTCATCCGGGCCATCGCCCAGCGCGTGTCCGAAGACGCCGACGTCGATCTCCTGGCCGAGACCGCGCACGTCCTGTTGGAGGGCCTCCTCGTCAGCGTGCGCACGAGGGACCGGTCGATAGCCGACATGATCGACCTCCTCATCGATCCGCTGGCGGCCGCGGCGGCCGCGCGCCCCCGAGGCGGCACAACGGGCTCTTGACCGTGCGCCCGGTCCCGTGCCACCATCTCTTAATCGCCAGTTAAGAGATGGTGGCACGGCAGTGCCGCCGCATGAGAGGAACCCCCGTGGTCTCACCCGCCAAGCTCGCCCATGTCGTCCTGCGCACCGGCGACCTGCAGACGATGATCGACTGGTACGTCGCCGTCCTGGACGCACGCGTCGTCCACGCCAACGAACAGCTGGCCTTCCTCACCTACGACGACGAGCACCACCGCGTGGCCCTCGTGAACGCGGGTGCGACCGAGCGGCCCACCTCCGCGCACTCCGGACTCGAGCACGTCGCCTTCACCTACGCCGACCTCGGTGACCTGCTGGACAACTACCAGCGTCTGAAGGCTGCCGGCACGACGCCCGTGTGGAGCGTCAACCACGGCCCGACGACGTCTCTCTACTACGCGGACCCCGACGGCAACAAGGTCGAGCTGCAGATCGACAACTTCGACACCGACGAGCAGATGGAGGCGTTCTTCGCCTCCGGTGCCTTCGCCGCCAACCCCATCGGGGTCGAGTTCGACCCGGACGAGCTCCACGCGCGTCTGAAGGCGGGCGAACCCAGGAGTGAGTTGATCAAGCAGACGGGCAGCCCGGCGACCGTGAGCCAGCGGCGGTGAGCGGCTCGGCCGATGCGCCGGTGCTGATCGTCGGCGCCGGGCCGGCAGGTCTCGCCACCGCTTACGTCCTCGGCCGCCACGGCGTGGCGAGCGTGGTCTGCGAGAAGTACGAGGGTGTCAATCCGCACCCGCGCGCCCACGTCGTCAACACCCGATCGATGGAGATCTTCCGGGACTGGGGCATCGCCGATGCCGTCCTCCGCGAGGCCGTCGGTCCCGCGTGGGGCAACGTCGTGTGGAAGCACACGTTCACCGGTGAGGAGCTCGGCCGGCTCCCGCTCGCCCGCGACGAGGAGGAGCACTTCGGGAGCGTCTCCCCGGTGACGGCGGCGTCCTGTGCCCAGGACCGCGTGCAGCGGGTGCTGCTGGACGCGCTGCGGCAGCAGGGGACGGCTACCGTGCGCTTCGGGGTCGAGGTCGTGGAGCTCGACGAGGACGAGAGCGGGGTGTCCGCGGCGCTCCGCTGTGCGGACGGTGCCGTCGAGCATGTGACGGCGCGCTACGCCGTTGCCGCGGACGGAGCCTCGGGGGCGCTGCGCTCGAGGCTGGGCATCGAGATGGACGGCGTGCCGGAGTTCGGTCGGCAGATCAACGTCTACTTCCACGCCGACCTCTCACCGTGGACGGACCGAGACCCCGCCCTGCTCGTGTGGCTGATCAACTCCGCCGCGCCCGGCGGGATCATCGGCATGGACGGTGGCCGCCGATGGACCTACAACTTCGGCTACGACCCCGAGGCCGAGACCGTCGCGGACTACACCCCCGAGCGCTGCGCCGAGCTGATCCGCAGGGCACTGGGCGTCGACGAGGTCGAGATCGAGGTGAAGTCCGTCGGCACGTGGCGGCTGGCCTCGCGGATCGCGCGGCACTACCGCCGCGGCAACGTCTTCCTGGTCGGGGACGCGGCCCACCAGTTCCCGCCCACCGGCGGCATGGGGATGAACACCGGCATCGCCGACGCCGACAACCTCGGGTGGAAGCTGGCAGCCGTGCTCGCCGGCTGGGCTCCCGAGTCCCTGCTGGACAGCTACGAGACCGAGCGACGCCCGGTGGCCCGCAGCAACGCCGGGTTCAGCGTCGACAACGCCATGAAGATGGCCGAGTGCGGGCTCGGACCCACCACGGCGGCGATCGCCCAACTCCTCGAAAGCGACGACCCGCAGGTGGCGGCGGCGGAGCGCGCCCGGCTGGCCGAGGTGATCCCGCACCAGCGTGGACACTTCGGTTCGATCGACCAGGAGATCGGCTACGTGTACGGTGCCGACCGCCCGCCTGTCGCACCGGTCTACCCCCGCTCCAGGGGAGCCGAGGGCGGACGTCCACCGCACCGCTGGATCAGCCGATCCGGTCAGAGGATTTCGACCCTCGACGTCGTCGCGCGAGGGTTCACGCTGATCGCGGCCCCGCACGGGCGGCGCTGGCTCGAGGCGCTCGACCGCGTCGCGGGCGACATCCCCTGCTCCCCGGTCCTCGTCGGCCGTGACATCGACACCGCCGACGAGGATCCGTTCGGCCTCGGCGAGCACGGCGCCGTGCTGATCCGTCCCGATGGGCACATCGCATGGCGAGCGCCCGCGGGCTCGCCCAGCCCGGAGGACGATCTCGAGCGCGCACTGCGGACCACGCTCGGGGCGGTCCCCGCCGAGCGCTAGCCGGGGCAGCGAGCAGCACCCGCACGCGAACGGGCGCACGGTCCGCGGCGACCTGCGGTTCTCGGTCCACAAACACGAACCGACCGGAAGAGATACGAGGTCAATGCGGATCTACAGCACCGAACGAGGCATTGCCAGGCAGGCGGATGCGGGCAGCCTCGACCTGCTCGACCTCGCGTGCGCGGACGTCGCGGAGCTCCTGCTCGGGCCGGGGCTGGAAGCCGCGCGGGACGCACCGGTGACCGCGACCGTCCCGCTCGACGACGCACGGGTGCTCGCCCCGGTGGCTCGTCCGGGAAAGGTCCTGGTCATCGGGTACAACTACCCGAGCCACGCTGACGAGGTCCGCGAGGCACGGGGCGAGGTGCATCTGCCGGAGGTCCCGAACTTCCAGATCGTCGCCGGTGCGGCCGTCGTCGCGCCCGGTGCGGCCGTCGTCCTGCCGAAGGTCGCCGACGCGGAGGTCGACTACGAGGGCGAGGTCGCCGTGGTGATCGGCCGCTCGGCGAAGGAGGTTTCGGTCCACCGGGCCTGGGAGCACGTCGCGGGCCTGACCGTGGTCAACGACGTCTCCGCTCGTGACATCCAGGCCAGGGCGATGGCGGGGGACCTGACGGTCTCGATCAGCACGGCCAAGAGCTTCGACACTTTCAAGCCCATGGGCCCGTGCCTGGTCACCGCCGACGAGGTGGGCGCGCAGCCCGACCTACGGCTGATCACCCGAGTCAACGGAGAGGTGCGGCAGGACGACCGCACCGGCACCTTCGTGCACAGCATTCCGGAGCTCGTCGCCCACCTCTCGGAGTTCATGACACTGGAGCCGGGTGATGTCATCTGCACCGGAACCCCCCGCGGGATCGGGTTCTTCTCGGAACGGTTCCTGAGGGAGGGCGACGAGGTGGAGGTCGAGGTCGAGGGGATCGGATGCCTCCGCAACCGCGTCGAGTCGGCGTCATCCGCTCCCCGCCCACCAGGACGCCGATGATGCCGCCGGTGACCTGGTAGGTGCGATCGACCACCCGTTCCACGAATGGCGGTACGTCCACGCGCCGGACGACGTAGTGCCGCCGATTCGCCACCCCGATCCAGAAGGAGGAAGCCCCGTGAGCGACTCGTCGACGCCGAGCGTGCTGGCGCGCATCCCGTTCCGCCGCGAACACCGTTCGGCTCGAGCACCCTGCGTCCAGGACAGGGATCGTGCCCTCGACAACGCGGATTTCGCCGAAGTCGTCCGGCGTACGGCGAGAAGGCTCGAAGGCCTCGGCGTCGATCGCGGTGACACGGTGGCGGTGCTGCTGCCCAACCGCGCCGAGATCGTCACCGTCATGTTCGCCGCGTGGTGTCGGGGCGCTGCGCTGACCCCGATCAATCCGGCTCTCACCGATGACGAGGTGCGGTACCAGCTGCGGGACTCCTGTTCCGCCGTCGTCGTGGGCGGGGAGCGCGCCTGGGCGCTGGCCTCGTCGGTCGGCGCGTCCTGGGTCGACGCGGAGACGCTCCACCGCGACAGCCACGAGCCGCCTGTCGGACCCGGCGCAGAAGTGCTGCCGCTGGCCGACGCCTCCGACGTCGCGCTGGTGATCTACACGAGCGGGACCACCGGCAGGCCCAAGGGGGTGCTCCTCGACCACTCGAACCTGGACGCGATGAGCACTTCGCTCATCGAGCACTTCGAGCTCACCGCCGCGGACAGGAGCCTCCTGGTCCTGCCGCTGTTCCACGTCAACGGGCTGGTTGTCAGCGTGCTGTCCCCGCTGCGCGCAGGCGGGGACGTCGTCGTCGCCCCGCGGTTCTCACCCGACACGTTCTGGGACGTGGTCGAGGTGAACCGACCGACCTACTTCTCCGCTGTGCCGACCGTCTACTCCGTGCTCGATACGCACACGGACCGCGCGGTGGACACGTCCTCGCTGCGTTTCGCCATCTGCGGAGCGGCTCCCGCCCCGGCCGAGCTCGTCTCCCGTTTCGAGAGGCGGTTCGACGTTCCGGTCGTCGAGGGGTACGGGCTCTCCGAAGGCAGCGTCGCGTCCACGATCAACCCGGTCGCGGGTCCGCGCAAGCCCGGAACCGTCGGTGTCGCGCTGCCGGGTCAGGAAGTCCTGGTCGTCTCCGACGATGGGAGGCCCCAGCGCCCAGGGGAGCGCGGAGAGGTCGTCGTGCGTGGCGCCAACGTGATGCGGGGCTACCTCGGGCGGCCGGAGGAGACCGCCGCGGTCCTTCGCGCGGGCTGGCTGCACACCGGTGACGTGGGAATTCTCGACGAGGATGGTTACCTGCGCATCGTGGACAGGATGAAGGACATGATCATTCGGGGTGGGGAGAACATCTACCCGAAGGAGGTCGAGGACTGTCTCCACCGTCATCCCGGCGTGGTCGAGGCCGCGGTCGTCGGCAAGCCCGACGAGAAGTACGGCGAGGTCCCCGTCGCGTTCGTCGTCGTTCGGCCGGGGAGCGCGGTGACGGCCGAGGAGTTGATCGGGCACTGCGCGGCGTCGCTCGCTCGCTACAAGACCCCCGCCGAGATGCACGTGCGGGACCAGCTGCCCAAGAACTCGGTCGGCAAGCTGGTCAAAGGTCCTCTGCGCGCAGCCGTGAGCGCGACGACTCCGATCGACGCATCGCCCGGAAACCGGCGATGCGCGACTTGATCGACCGCGCAGGCAGGCTCAACTCGGCAGCCGGTCCCCGACCGGTGCGTCGCGGCCGCCGTCCTTCGCTTCCGCGAGTCCGCGCGCGACCTGTCAGCTCTGGTCGGACCACCACTTCTGGCCGGACTCGGGCAGCGTGGAGATCGGGTCGTAGTAGGGATAGCGGCGCTCCAGCGCCTCGGGGTCGTCGAGTTCGATGCCGGTGCGGTAGTTCTTGGTCCAGTAGGAGATGCCCAGCTCGCGGTCGTACTCGTTGAGCTGGTGCACCCACCGCTTGCCCACGTAGGGCACGTCGCAGACGATGCGCGGGGTGGCGTAGCCGGGCAGGTAGCCCATGATCGCGTGCTGGAGCTGCTGGGCCTCCCACACCGCGACGCGCCAGTGCTCGGCGTTGGGGATCATGTCGCACATGTAGAAGTAGTAGGGCAGCACGCCCGCCTCGCCCTGCAGCGCGAAGCACAGGTCCAGCAGGTCGTCGGGGGTGGCGTTGACCCCGCGCATGAGCACCCCCTGGTTGCGCACGTCGCGCACGCCCGCCTCCAGGGCGGTGCGGGCGGCCTCGGCGACCAGCGGGGTGACCGACTGGGCGTGGTTGACGTGGGTGTGGATGGCCAGGTTGACGCCGCGCCGGGCGGCGGTGCGGGCCACCCGCTCCAGCCCTTCGACGACCTTGGGCTGCAGCCAGTGCTGGGGCATGCCCGCCAGGGCCTTGGTGGCCAGGCGGACGTCGCGCACGGTGGGGATGTCGAGCAGGCGCATCAGGAACGACTCCAGCTGCGGCCACGGCACGTTGGCCACGTCGCCGCCGGAGACGACCACGTCGCGCACGCCGGGGGTGCGCTTGAGGTAGTCGATCATCCGGTCCTGCCGGTCCGCGGGTTTGAGCGCGAGCTTGTGCTTGGCCACCTGCGGGGTGGAGTTGCCGACCAGGTCCATGCGGGTGCAGTGGCCGCAGTACTGGGGGCAGGTGGGCACCAGTTCGGCCAGGACCTTGGTGGGGTAGCGGTGGGTCAGGCCCTCCACCACCCACATCTCGGCCTCGTGCAGGGAGTCGCGGGCCGAGTGCGGGTGGCTGGGCCAGCGCGGGTCGCGGTCGGAGCGGACGGGGATCATGTAGCGGCGCACCGGGTCGGCCAGGAACGCCTCGGTGAACGCCTCGGGGGTCAGCGGCGCGTCGGGGGCCATGGTGTTGAGCATCTGCGGCGGCACCAGCATCGACATGGTGGCCAGTTGCTGCTGGTCGGCGGCCAGGTCGTCGTAGAACCGCTCGGTGAGCAGGTCGCCGACCAGGGCGCGCAGCTGCTTGGCGTTCTTGACGCAGTGGGCGCGCTGCCACTGGGCGTCGCGCCACTGGGCCTCGGTGACCTCCCGCCAGCCGGGGAAGCGCCGCCAGTCGGGTTCGACCAGTTCCCGACGTCGGTAGGTGTAGGGCTGCAGGTCGGGCCGCAGGCCGGGCGTGGTGTCGTGCAGGGCAGTCATCCATGCTCCCTACTGGCTAGGTGGCGTAAAGATATGCTGCCAGAAGGGGGGATTGACGTAAATATTCCGGCCGGGGACGTTTTGCGGGGTCGGTGCGTTGAGGGGGTATGCGCCTGCTCGTCGTGCTGCTGACCGCCATGGCCGTGGAGATCGCCGTCCTCGCGGCCGTCACCGGTTCCCTCGGCTTCCTGCCCACGCTGGGCCTGCTGATCGCGGGCGGTGTGGTCGGGTCGCTGCTGATGCGCCGGGAGGGGGCGCGCACCCTGGTCGCGTTCAACGAGGCGCTGCGCACCCGTCGCGCGCCGCACCGCGAGGTGGCCGACGGGGTGCTCATCGCCGCGGCCGGGTTCCTGATCGTGGTGCCCGGCTTCATCAGCGACGTGCTGGGCCTGTTCCTGCTGTTCCCGCCGACCCGAGGACTGATCAGCAGGCGCATGGCGCGCGGCGCGGAGCGGCGCGAGCGGGCCTTCGTGCTCAACCACCGCTACGGCAGGCCCCCGACGGCGGGCGGTGTCGTGGTCGAGGGCGACGTGATCGACGTCCGCCCGGACCGGCCCGGCACGACCGAGCGACCCGAACTGCGCTGAACCGGTGTCGCGCGCACGCCGGGCGGGTAGTGGAAGGTCATGACCGTCTACGGGGTGCACGCTTCCCACGAGCAAGTTCACCCGACCCGGTTGCTCGCCGCGGTGCGGCGGGCCGAGGAGGTCGGGTTCGACGCGGCCATGAGCTCGGACCACTTCTCGCCGTGGAGCAGCAGGCAGGGCCAGTCGGCGTTCGCCTGGTCCTGGCTGGGCGCGGCGCTGCAGGCCACCTCGCTGCCCTTCGGCGTGGTCAACGCGCCCGGCCAGCGCTACCACCCGGCGATCATCGCCCAGGCCATCGGCACGCTGGCCGCGATGTACCCCGGTCGGTTCTGGGCGGCGCTGGGCACCGGTGAGGCCAGCAACGAGCACATCACCGGCGCCGGTTGGCCGCGCAAGGACGTGCGCTCGGCCCGGTTGCTGGAGTGCGTGGAGGTCATCCGCGCGCTGCTGCGCGGCGAGGAGGTCAGCCACGACGGCCTGATCACCGTCGACCGGGCCAGGGTGTGGACGCTGCCGGAGGAGCCGCCGCCGCTGATCGGCGCCGCGGTCAGCGTCGCCACCGCCCGCTGGTGCGCCCAGTGGGCCGACGGGCTGATCACCGTCAACGCGCCCGCCGAGCACCTGCGGCGGATGGTGGAGGCCTACCGGGAGGCGGGCGGGCGCGGCCCGCTGCACCTGCAGGTGCACCTGAGCTGGGCGCCCGACGAGGACACCGCCACCGCCATCGCCCACGAGCAGTGGCGCAGCAACGTCTTCCCGCCCCCGGTGTGCTGGGACACCGAGACCGCCGAGCAGTTCGACATCGTCTCCGAGCGGGTCACCCCGGCCCAGGTGGCCGAGGTGGTCAACATCTCCGCCGACCTGGGGTGGCACGCCAAGACCCTGCGCGAGTACGCAGACCTGGGCTTCGAGCAGATCTACCTGCACCACGTGGGGCAGGAGCAGCAGCGGTTCCTCGACGCCTTCGGCGAGCGCGTGCTGCCCGAGGTCCGGTCGTGAAGCTGACCCGCACCGCCGACGTGTGGTGGAAGAACGCGGTGGTCTACTGCCTGGACGTGGAGACCTTCCACGACTCCGACGGCGACGGCCACGGCGACTTCCGCGGCCTGATCCAGAAGATCGACCACCTGCACGCCCTGGGCGTGACCTGCCTGTGGCTCATGCCGTTCTACCCCTCGCCCGACCGCGACGACGGCTACGACATCACCGACTTCTACGGCGTGGACCCGAAGCTGGGCTCGTTGGGCGACTTCGTGGAGTTCGTGCGCACCGCCCGCGACCGGGGCATGAGGGTGATCGCGGACCTGGTGGTCAACCACACCTCCGACCAGCACCCGTGGTTCCAGTCCGCGCGCAGCAGCCCCGACTCGCCCTACCGCGACTGGTACGTCTGGCGCGACCAGCCGCCGCCCGACGGCGACCAGGGCGTGGTCTTCCCGGACAAGGAGAAGTCGGTCTGGCAGTACGACCGCAAGGCCAAGCAGTACTACCAGCACAAGTTCTACAAGCACCAGCCCGACCTCAACGTGGCCAACCCGGCGGTGCGCGACGAGATCGCGCGGGTCATGGGGTTCTGGATGGAGCTGGGCCTGTCCGGGTTCCGCGTCGACGCGGTGCCCTTCCTGCTGGAGACCGACCGCGTGCAGGCGGTGGACCTGCCCGACCCGCACGACTACCTGCGCGACCTGCGGGCGTTCCTGTCGCGGCGCAACGGCGAGGGCGTGCTGCTGGGGGAGGTCAACCTCCCCTACACCGAGACGATGAAGTTCTTCGGCGACGGCGTGGGCGACGAGCTGCACCTGTGCTTCGACTTCATCGGGATGCAGCAGATGTTCCTGTCGCTGGCGCGCGAGGAGGCCAGCCCGCTGACCCACGCGCTCAAGGAGCGCCCGCAGCCGCCGCGCGACTGCCACTGGGCGACCTTCGTGCGCAACCACGACGAGCTGACCCTGGACAAGCTCACCGAACCCGAGCGCCAGGAGGTCTTCGCCGCCTTCGGCCCCGACCCCGACATGCAGCTCTACGGCCGGGGACTGCGCCGCAGGCTGCCCGCCATGCTCGGCGGTGACCTCAGGCGCGTGAAGATGGTCTACAGCCTGCTGTTCTCGCTGCCCGGCACCCCGGTGCTGTTCTACGGCGAGGAAGTGGGCATGACCGAGGACCTGTCCCAGGAGGGCAGGCTGGCGGTGCGCACCCCCATGTGGTGGGACGCCGCCGCCGAGCAGCGGCGCGACCCGGACTCGCTGCTGGCGTGGACCCGCAAGCTGGTGGAGCGCTACCGGGAGTGCCCCGAACTGGCGTGGGGCGCTTTCCAGGTCATCGACACCGCCGAGCCCGCGGTGTTCGCCCACCGCTGCGACATCGACGGCGGCACCGTGGTCGCCGTGCACAACCTGGCCGAGGCCGAGGTCTCGGTGCAGCTGCCCGGTCTCGGCGGTATCGCCGCGCTGACCGACCTACTGGTCGACGGCACCGTGGAGGTCTCCTCCGACGGCGTGGCCGAGGTCGACCTCGGCGCGTACGGCTGCCGGTGGTTCCGGGCGCGGAGCGGTTCGTGAAGTCCATCGAGGAAGGAGAGGTGGCCAGTGGCCAAGGGTGACGTCGAAACCCAGTTCGAAGACGGTCGGTGGAAGAACCAGGTCGAGGGCGGCGAGCGCGCCTCCAACACCGCCGCCACCAAGGCCGAGGCCGTGTCGGAGGGCCGTCGCATGGCGTCCGACCGCGGCGTCGAGCACGTGATCAAGAAGCAGGACGGCACCATCGGGGAGAAGAACACCTACCCCCGCGACCGCGACCCCAACCCGCCCAAGGGCTGACCCGCGTGCCGTGGCCCCCGCCTCCCGGCGGGGGCCACCCCGCGAACCGAGCGTTCCGACACCGCGAGTCGAACCTCCGGACACCCCGAGTTCAACGTTCAGGACGTCCGAACTCCACACTCGTGCGTCGTGGGCCGGCATCAACCACCCGATCGACCTCTGCGCACCGCAGCGATGAACTCGACGATCGCCCGGTTGTCGAACCGGAGTACTGAGCCTTCCGGGCTCTTCGAATCGCGCACCGCGCAGAGGTCCCGGCGAACTTCCACGCAGTTAGTCTGAGCACTGCTCCTGCTGGACTTCCGCCATTGAGTCATCGGGTAAAGCACCCCTGCTTCGCGGCTTCGAGGAACACGGCGAGCCCCGCAGGGCCGATGGTGAGCTTGAGGACGGGGTTCTTCGAGTCGCGCAGGGCGGTGTGGGAACCGGCGATCTCGACACAGTCGGTGTTGGGGCCTGAATGACTTGATTTTCGCCAGTGGCGAGTCATGGTGGTCTCGATCCTTCTCACCTCTTCCGCGATCACTACCGGCTACTGCTCTGCGGTGGCGGAGGTGGCCCTGGGCATCACCCGCAGCCTCGCTCACTGTGGCGCAAGGGGCGACTCGCGCACGAGCACTCCGCCGGATGTTCCCCCAATTGCCCACGGTGCACGGCAGTTCAAGATCACGAACTTGACGATGACACGCCGGGGGGTTCGGCGGCGCGGTCCGCCGAACCCCCAGTACGGGCTGCGGCTAGCGCTCCTGACGATGTCCGGCTGCGTGCGAGATGAACTTCCGCCATGCACTACCGGAGAACACCAATGTGGCTGCGGTGCGGTTTTTGGTATCGCGCACACCCACCACGTGCGCGGCGGTGTTGTAGCCGACCTCGACGCAGGACTGGTTGGGGTCGCTGTACGCGGCCTTGTGCCACCCGGTGAGCTGATCGGCTCCCTGCGGCAACACGCCTGGGAACTGGTGTCCTTGTCCCAATGGTCTGGTCATCGTTTCTTCTCCCTCGTATGCCATCAGTCCATCACTACACGCGCAGGACGTCGCGGGACTGCTCGGGACCGAGTGCTGCGGCCCGCTGGTGCTCCCACACCGTCAGGTAGTCCGTCACCTCCTCCTGGTTGGAGGTGACGTAACCGTCCTTGAGCCCTTCCATGTGCACAAGTTCCACGCGGGGATCGCTGTCGTATCCGAAGATCGTGTAGGTGAACGCCTGCCCGAAGTAGTAGCCGACACTCCACGGAACGACCTGCACCTCGACGTTGGGGCGGTCGATGGCTTCGGCGAGGACCTTCCTCTGATCCCGCTGGATGGTGGAGCTGCCGTTCATGTTGGCCATGCGCTCGAGGGCAGCTTGGTCGATCACGAACCAGAATCGCTGGTCAAGGTTGTCCAAGATCGCTTGCCGTCGCAGTCGCAAGGCGATCGCCACCTCGATCTGGTCGGCACTCATCGACGGTCGGGCCGCGCGGAACAGCGAGTGCATGTAAGGCTCGGTCTGCAGCAGTCCGGGGATCGTCATGCTGTTGTGCTGCCACAACCGGTGGGCACTGGTCTCCAGATCGACCACCTCGCGCATCGTGCCCTCGAAGCTGGCGCGCAAGGCGGTACGGGAAGCTCGCTTCTCTCGACTTCGTGCCAAGCGCAGCAGGCGTTCGCGCGTCGGCTCGTCTGCCCCATAGCCCTCGAACAGGGCTTTCAGGTCCGGCAGAGTCACACCGCTGTCGCCGCGCTCGATGTTGCCGATCTTATTCTGCGTGCAGTCCAAGATCTTGCCCGCTTCGGCCTGGCTCATCCGGCACGCGACGCGCAGTTCCGCCAGCTTGCGACCGATGATGACGTTAGCCACCCGTTTTGGGATTGCGGCGGTGATCATCTCGCCTCCGGTTCGCATGCTCTCCTCTGGCAGCGGAACGTAGCAGCCATGTTCACCCTCTCGATTGACTAGCGAACTTGTTTAAACATGTCTAGCTTTTGCGGCAGGTCGACAGCACTTGCGAAGGACTTTCATGACAACGACTAAACAAGCTAGTGGTGGGCAAGGTCGTTCCGCCGGTGACACTCCGTACCAGAAAGTGCAAACAGACGGTTGCTCCGGGCCTGCGCCCACTGAGGGGGCAGTGGCACAGTCCGGTGAAGTACGGCGGCTGCGATGACCGACGTACGCGAGTTCCGCTGGCTTCCCCACGCCGGGCGGCGGCACGCCATCCCGACCGAGCTGGCCGCGTTCGACGAGGGCCGGACCCTGTGCGGCATCGCGGTCACTGTCCCCAACCGGCCGCTGCCCCGCATCCCGGACTGGTGTTGGCCCACCTGCGCCGGCTGCGACCTGGCCTGGCGCACCAGCGAGGGCATACCGGCCTACCCCAGGTCGGGGCGATCGCCCTCGGGGAAGGCGTCGTGAACCACCCCGACAACGCCGCACCGCAGCAGGAGGAAGACTCCATGACCAGGTTCCGCGAGTTCGTGGCGGCGGAGTACGCCCAGGGCAGGACCATCCGCGCGCTGGCGGCGCTGACGGGCCGCTCCTACGGGACGGTGCGCAGCGCGCTGGTCGCCGAGGGCGTCGCGCTGCGGTCGCGCGGCCTGCGGGCGCGGGAAGCGGCAGGCGATCCCCAGCGCGAGGAGTTGGCGGTGCTGCTGCTGTCGTTGCGCCTGAGCGCGGGCCTGACCGGCCGGGAGGCGGGCGAGCGGGCGGGCATGAGCCAGTCGAAGGTCTCCAAGCTGGAGACCGGCCGCCTGGCCCCGAAACCGGAGGACGTCGCACGGCTGGCCGACGCCTACCGCGTCCCGCCGGACGTGCGCGGGCGCATGACCGCGCTGGCCGCCGAAGCCCTGGCGCGGAAGCGCCGCCGTCCGGTCCTGCTGCGCACCCGAGCCTGCCACAGCCCGCGTGTGGCCCGCGCCGAACAGGCCGCCACCGCCGTCCGCGTGCTGAGCCTGGGGCGGCTGCCGGACCTGGAGGCCTACCGGGGGCGGCTGAGCCTGCTGGTGCCCGAGCGGGCGGCGTGGCCGGGTCTGCCGCCGGGCACCGGTGTCATCCCCTGCGCGGTGCCGCTGCCCGACACCGGCTTCCGCGTGCTCGACGACCGCGTGGTCGTGGTGGAGCTGCTGTCGGGCGACGTGGTCCTCACCGATCCCGACGACGTGCGCGCCCACGTCGAGCGGTTCGAGGAGCTGCGGGCCCGCGCTCAGGTCAGCCGGTAGCCGTGCGCGGGCCGGTTGGCCATGCCGTAGCGCGGCTGCACCTCGGCCTTGCCCACCGACACCAGGTGCTCCAGGTAGCGCCGCGCGCTGACCCGCGACAGCCCCACCCGCTCGGCCACCTCCTGCGCGGACATGTCCTCCTGGCAGGACCGCAGGGTCTCGGTCACCAGCTTCAGCGTCACCGCCGAGAGCCCCTTGGGCAGGTCGCTGGTCCGCGGCCGGTGCAGCAGCAGCTGGTCGACGTCCTCCTGGTCCAGCCACGGCCCCAGCCGCTGCACCTCCGAGCGCCGGGCCAGGTACTCGCGCATCCGGTCCAGGAACGCCGCCCTGGTGAACGGCTTGACCAGGTAGTGGTCCACGCCGCGGGACATCGCCTGGCGCACCGTCTCGCGCTCGCGCGCCGCGGTCACCGCGATCACGTCGACCTGCGGGCCGCTGCGGGCGCGCAGCCGGGCCAGCACCTCCAGACCCGACATGTCGGGCAGGTGGATGTCCAGCAGCACCAGGTCCGGTTCCAGCTCGTCCACCGCGCGCAGCGCCTGCCCGCCGCCGTGGGCCTCGCCGACGACCTCGAACTGCGGCAGCGACTCCAGGAAGGCCCGGTGCACCGCGGCCACCGCGAAGTCGTCGTCCACCACCAGGGTGCGCACCGTCACCGCGCACCCGCTTCCGGCAGCCACACGTCGAACGCCGCCCCGCCCAGCTCCGACTCCGAGACCCGCACCCGACCTCGTCTTCGGGTGACCACCCTGGACACCAATGCCAGTCCAATCCCTCGTCCGTGCGCCCCTCGGGGCGCTTTGGAACTCACACCCAGCGTGAAGATCCGGTCCCGGTCGGCTTCCGCCACGCCGGGGCCGTCGTCCTCGACCACCACCCGCACGCCCTCGCCGTCCGAGCGCACCAGCACCCGCACCGTCCCGCCGGTGTCCACCGCGTCCACCGCGTTGTCCACCAGGTTGCCCAGCACGGTCAGCGCGTCGTCCCCGGCGCGGGCCACGACCCGCGAGTCCTGGGCCAGTCGCAGCGCCACGCCGCGCTCGTGCGCGGTGCTGGACTTGGCCAGCAGCAGCGCCGCCAGCGCCGGGTCGGCCATCGCGCCACCGATGATCTCGGAGGTCACCGACCCGGCGCCACCGACCCGCTCGATGTAGCGCACCGCCTCCTCGCGGCGGTCCAGCTCGACCAGGCCGCTGATGACGTGCAGGTGGTTGGTGAACTCGTGCGCCTGGGCCCGCAGCACCTCGGTGACGGTGCGCTGGCCGTCCAGCTCGCGCAGCGCGTCGTGCAGCTCGGTGCGGTCGCGCAGGGTCAGCACCACCCCCACCCGGCGGTCGTGGGTGCGGGCGGTCATCCGGTTGGCCACCAGCACCCGCTCGCCCGCCAGCACCAGCCGGTCGGCCACGTCGTCCACGCCGCGGGCCAGGTCCAGCAGGCCGCCGTCCTCCAGCACCTCGGCGGCGGGCCGCCCGGTCGGGTCGTCGGTGAGCCCCAGCAGCCGCACCGCCTCGTCGTTGACCAGCGCCACCCGCTCGTGCTCGTCCACGGCCACCACGCCCTCGCGGATGCCGTGCAGCATCGCGTCGCGGGTCTCCAGCAGCTGGGCGATCTCCGCGGGTTCGAGCCGGAACGTGCGCCTGCGCACCATCCGGGTCACCAGCGCCGAGCCCAGCACCCCGACCAGCGCGGCGGCCGCCAGCCAGCCGATCAGCTCGGGCAGGTCCTCGGCGAGGTCGTCGTCCAGGGCGCTCTCCAGGATGCCCACCGACGCCATGCCGATGATCTCCCCCGACGCGGACCGGATCGGGACCTTCGCGCGCAGCGAGGTGCCCAGCGTGCCGGTCTCGGTGCCCACGAACACCTGCCCGGCCAGCGCGGTGCTCGGGTCGGTGGAGACGTGCTCGCCGATGCGCGCCGGATCGGGGTGGGAGTAGCGCACGCCGTTGCGGTCGGTGACCACCACGTAGGTCACCTGGGAGGCGTTGCGGATCAGCTCGGCCAGCGGGTGGATCGTCTCCGAGGGGTTCGGGGAGTCGAAGGCTTCCACGACCGTCGGCAGCCGTGCCACGCTCTCGGCCACCGACAGCATCCGCTCCATGTACGACTGCCTGATCCGATCGCTCTGCAACTTGGCCGCCAACAGCCCAGCGGCGCAGGTGGTGACCAGCACGATGGTCACCTGCAACACCAGCAGGGTGACCCCGAGCGGGACCGATCGGCGGCGCATGGGGGGCATTCTGGCGTACGGCCTGTGAACGCTTCCACGACCTAAACGACCAATACGCTCGTTACGACCAGTGTCTTACCCAGTACAGTCCGTCCTCCTACCGTTCCCGGCCACCGGAGCGCGTCGCTCCGATGAAGGGTGGAGGACCCGAGATGTCGAGAAAGCACACCCGACTGGCCGCGGCCGTCGTCGCCGCAGGACTGGTGCTCGCGGGGTGTGGAGGATCGAGCCAGGCGGGCTCGGTCAACAAGTTGGAGATCATGGCCCCGGCCGACCCCGGCGGCGGTTGGGACCAGACCGCGCGCGCCATGCAGGCCGCCATCACCGGGGCCGACCTGGTCGACTCCGTCCAGGTCAGCAACGTCGGCGGTGCGGGCGGCACGGTCGGCCTGCAGAAGCTGGCCACCGAGAAGTCCGAGAGCTACATGATGGTCACCGGCCTGGTCATGGTCGGTGCGGTGGAGACCAACGGCGCGGACAAGCGCCTGGAGGACACCACCCCGATCGCCCGGCTGACCGCCGAGGACGAGGTCGTCGTGGTGCCGGCGGAATCGCCGTACCAGACCATCGACGACCTGCTCAAGGCCATCGAGGAGCAGGGCAAGGCCATCTCGATCACCGGTGGCTCGGCCGGCGGCACCGACCACATCCTGGCCGCGATGCTGCTCAAGGCGAAGAACATCTCGTCGGACAAGCTCAACTACGTGCCCTACTCCGGTGGCGGCGAGTCGCTGGCGGCGCTGCTGGGCGGCCAGGTCACCGCGGGCATCTCCGGCATCGGCGAGTACAAGGAGCAGATCAAGGCGGGCAAGCTGCGCGCGTTGGGCACCTCCGGCCCGACCCCGCACCCCGACCTCAACGCGCCGACGCTCAAGGAGGTCGGCACCGGTGTGGAGCTGATCAACTGGCGCGGCGTGGTGGCCCCCGGCGGCATCTCGGTGGCCGCCAAGGACGAGCTGGTCAAGCTGGTCACCCAGATGCACGACAGCCAGGCGTGGAAGGACGAGCTGACCAAGAAGGGCTGGACCGACACCTTCCTGACCGGCCACGAGTTCTCCAAGTTCCTGACCATGGAAATCGGCCGCATCAAGCCGGTGCTCGAGGAAATCGGCCTGGTGAAGTGATCAGCGAGAAGGTCGAGGAGTACGTCTTCGGCGGCCTGGTCGCGGCGCTGGGGGTCTTCACCCTGGTCGACGCCACGACCATCGTCGTGCGCGGCTCGGCGAACACCGTCGGGCCGCGCGCCTTCCCCTACGCCGTGGGCGCGCTGCTGGTCGTGACGGGGATCGCCGCGATCGCGGCCACCGCCCGCGGCAAGCTGGGCGAGGCGGAGGAAGCCGAGGACATCGACACCCACGTGCGCACCGACTGGCTCACCGTGGCCAAGCTGGTCGCCGTGCTGGTGGCCCACCTGGTGCTCATCGACGCGGTCGGCTGGCCGGTCGCGGCGGCGGTGCTGTTCGCCGGTGCCGCCTGGACGCTGGGCGCGACCTGGTGGCGGGCACTGGTGGTGGCGGTGGTGCTGGCGCTGGTGGTGCAGGTGGTCTTCGCCTCCGGCCTGGGCCTGTCGCTGCCCGCGGGGATCTTCGAAGGGGTGCCGCTGCTCGATGGGTAGCTTCAGCGCGCTCCTGGACGGCTTCGCCACCGCGGCGCAGCCGGAATACCTGCTCTACGCCCTGCTGGGGGTCACCCTCGGCACGGCCGTGGGCGTGCTGCCGGGCATCGGCCCGGCCATGACGGTGGCGCTGCTGCTGCCGTTGACCTACACGCTGGAGCCCACCGCGGCGCTGATCATCTTCGCGGGCATCTACTACGGCGGCATGTACGGCGGGTCGACCACGTCGATCCTGCTCAACACGCCGGGGGAGTCCGCGTCGATCGTCACGGCGCTGGAGGGCAACCGGATGGCCAAGGCCGGGCGCGGCGCCGCGGCGCTGGCCACGGCGGCGATCGGCTCCTTCGTGGCGGGCACCATCGCCACGCTGCTGCTGACCGCGCTGGCCCCGACCATCGCCGACCTGGCGGTGCAGTTGGGCCCGGCGGACTACGCGGCGCTGATGGTGCTGGCCTTCGTCACCGTCGCGGCGCTGCTGGGCTCCTCGCCCGTGCGGGGCCTGGCCTCGCTGGCGCTGGGCCTGTTCATCGGCCTGGTCGGCACCGACACCCTCACCGGCCAGTCCCGCTTCACCCTGGGCGTCGACACCCTGGCCGACGGCGTCGACGTCGTGGTGGTGGCCGTGGGCGTGTTCGCCGTCGGCGAGGCCCTGTACGTGGCCTCGCGGCTGCGGCACGGCCCGGTCGAGGTGGTGCCGGTGGGCGGCAAGTGGTTCACCCGCGAGTTCTGGTCGCGGTCGTGGAAGCCGTGGCTGCGCGGCACGTTCATCGGCTTCCCGATCGGCACCGTCCCCGCAGGCGGCGCGGACGTCTCGACGTTCCTGTCCTACGCCGCGGAGAAGAAGCTCTCCAAGCGCCCCGAGGAGTTCGGCAAGGGCGCGATCGAGGGCGTGGCCGGGCCGGAGGCGGCCAACAACGCCGCCGCCGCGGGCGTGCTGGTGCCGCTGCTGACCCTGGGCCTGCCGACCACGGCCACCGCCGCGGTGATCGTGGCGGCGTTCCAGAGCTACGGCATCCAGCCGGGGCCGTTGCTGTTCACCAACAACTCGGCGATGGTGTGGGCGCTGATCGCCTCGCTCTACATCGGCAACGTGATGCTGCTGGTGCTCAACCTGCCCCTGGTCAAGATCTGGGTGAAGGTGCTGCAGATCCCGCGGCCCTACCTGTACGCGGGCATCCTGCTGTTCGCCGCGCTGGGCACCTACGCGGTGAACTTCGTGGTGGACGACCTGGTGGTGCTGCTGGTGATCGGCGTCGTCGGGTTCTTCATGCGGCGGCACGGCTACCCGGTCGCGCCGCTGGTGGTGGGCCTGATCCTGGGGCCGATGGCCGAGGAGCAGGTGCGCCGCACGCTGCAGATCAGCGAGGGCGACCTGTCCGCGCTGGTGACCAGCCCGTTCGCCGCGGTGGTCTACGCGGTGCTGGCGGTGGTCGTCGTCGTGGCCGCGGTGGTGCGGGTGCGCCGACCCAAGGCCGCGGCGGCGGTGGAGGACAAGACGCCCACCGCGGTGTGACGCGGGGGACTTCCGGGTGGCCGGGCGGGGTTGGTCTCCCGCCCGGCCACCCTTTTTCGCGTGATGTCTCAGCGGGTGCGGAAGCGGTCCAGCCACGCGTCGACCTCCCGCAGCGGCGCGGCGTCGACCGCGTAGAGCCGCCGGGTGCCCTCGGCGCGGACCGTGGCGAAGCCGGTGTCGCGCAGCACCCGCAGGTGCTGGGAGACCGCGGGCTGGGAGATGCCGAACTCGGCGGTGATCACCTCCGTCACCGCGCCGGAGGTCCGCTCACCCTCGGCGAGCAGCTCCAGGATGCGCCTGCGGACCGGGTCGCCGAGGACGTCGAACGCGCGCACCCCGCCACTGTATCGGCCACTGTGCCTGCCGCCGCTTGTGCCGCGGCCGTGCGTGACGCGGCGGTGCCGGGCGCGGGTGGTGGTCAACGGCGCTCGGGGGAGGGGCGGGTGGTACTTGCGGGCGCGGATGCTGAACCTTGCGCCGAGGTGACCTTGCGCGTGAAGATATCCGGGCCGTAGCTCGACGGACGGGAGGATTTCCAGCGTGACGGTTTCGCCGTACGGACTCCACCGCGTCCTGGAACCCGCCGGGGTGCTGCCGCAGCAGGCGTGGCGGCTCGACGCCGATCCCACGCCGCGCGCCGACGAGGTCGTGCTGGACGTGCGGCGGCTCAACCTCGACGCCGCGTCCTTCCGCCAGCTGCGCGAGGCCCACGGCGACGGCGTGCGCCAGGCCGTGCTGGACATCGTGGCCCGGCGCGGCAAGATGCAGAACCCGGTCACCGGCTCCGGCGGGATGCTGCTGGGCACCGTCCGGGCGGTCGGCCCGGACTCCCCGCTGGGCCTGCGCGTGGGCGACCGCGTGGCCAGCCTGGTCTCGCTCACCCTGACCCCGCTGCGCATCACCGACGGCCTGGCCGACTGGGACGGCCGCACCGAGCAGGTGCCCTGCCGCGGCACGGCGGTGCTGTTCGGCCGCTCCATCGCCGCGGTGCTGCCCGACGACCTGCCCGAGGAGCTGGCGCTGTCGGTGCTGGACGTGTGCGGCGCGCCCGCGCTGACCGACCGGGTGGTGCGCGGGTGCGCCCAGGCCCCGGCGGTGCTGGTGCTGGGCGGCGGCGGCAAGTCCGGGTCGCTGTCGCTGGCCGCGGCGCGGCGGGCCGGGGCGCGCAGGCTGGTGGCGCTGGTGCCCACCGATGACGAGGCCGCCGCGGTGCGCGCGGCCGGGCTGGCCGACGAGGTCGTCGTCGCCGACGCCCGCGACCCCGTCGCGGTGGCGCGGGCGGTGGGGGAGCGGGTCGAGGTCACCGTGGTGTGCGTGGACGTGCCCGGCTGCGAGCACGGCGCGATCCTGGCCACCGCCGACGGCGGCACGGTCGTGTTCTTCTCCATGGCCACCTCCTTCAGCGCCGCCGCGCTGGGCGCGGAGGGGCTGGCGGCGGACGTGCGGATGCTCATCGGCAACGGCTACGTCCCCGGTCACGCCCGGTTCGCGCTGGACCTGCTGCGCGCCGAGCCCGCGGTGCGGGCGCTGTTCGAGCACAGGCAGACTCACCAGGCGTGACTACCACCCTTCTCGTAGGCGGGCGCGTGCACTCGCCCACCGCGCCCGACGCCACCGCGATGGCCGTCACCGACGGCACCGTGGTGTGGCTGGGCCAGGACTCCGTGGGCCGCGCCCTGCACCCCGACGCCGAGGTGGTCGAGCTGGACGGCGCGTTCGTCGCGCCCGCGTTCGTCGACGCGCACGTGCACGCCACCTCGGCCGGGCTGCTGCTGACCGGCCTGGACCTCACCGGCTGCGCCTCGCGCGCCGAACTGCTCGACGCGGTGCGCGCCGCGCCGGGGTCGCTGGTCTGGGGCCACGGCTGGGACGAGACCCGCTGGCCCGACCAGCGCCCGCCCACGCGCGCCGAGCTGGACCGGGCCGCGGGCGGCGCGCGCGTGTACCTCTCCCGCGTCGACGTGCACTCGGCCCTGGTCTCCACCTCCCTGGTCGAGCTGGCACCCGGCGCGCGCGAGGCCGACGGCTGGTCCGACACCGGGCCGCTGACCCGCGCCGCCCACCACCACGTGCGCGGCGCGGCCAAGGACGCCCTGCCCGTCGAGCAGCGCCGCGCCGCCCAGCGCGCCTTCCTGCGCCACGCCGCCTCCAAGGGCATCGCCGCGGTGCACGAGTGCGCGGGGCCCGACATCTCCGGCCGCGACGACCTGGCCGACCTGCTCGCGCTCGCCGACGGCCCCGAGGTGGTGCCCTACTGGGGCTCGCTGGAGCACGTGGACCTGCCCGTGCGCGGCCTGGCGGGCGACCTGTTCGTCGACGGCGCGCTGGGCTCGCGCACCGCCGCGCTCAGCCACCCCTACCACGACCGCCCCGACACCAGCGGCGCGCTCTACCTCGACGCCGAGGCCGTGGCCGCGCACCTGGTGGCGTGCACCGAGGCCGGGCTGCAGGCCGGGTTCCACGTCATCGGCGACGCCGCGGTGGCCGCCGTGGTCGAGGGCTTCGAGCGGGCGGCCGCCGCGGTCGGCGTGCCCGCCCTGGCCGCCCGCAGGCACCGCCTGGAACACCTGGAGATGGTCACCCCCGAGCAGGCCGCGAAACTGGGCTCCTGGGGCGTGGTGGCCTCGGTGCAGCCGCTGTTCGACGCCGAGTGGGGCGGCCCGGAGGGCATGTACGCCCAGCGCCTGGGCGTGGCGCGGGGCACCGCCCTCAACCCCTTCGCCCACCTGGCCGCCGCGGGCGTGGTCCTGGCCTTCGGCTCGGACGCCCCGGTCACCGCGGTCGACCCGTGGGCGGCGGTCCGCGCCGCCGTGCACCACCGCACCGACGGCCTGGGCATCTCCCCGCGCGCGGCGTTCAACGCCCACACCCGCGGCGGCTGGCGCGCGGCGGGCGTGGACGACGGCGTCACCGGCACGCTGCAGCCCGGCGCCCCCGCCACCTACGCGGTCTGGGACGCGGGGCAGCTGGAGGTCGCCGCGCCCGACAGCCGGGTGCAGCGCTGGTCCACCGACCCGCGCTCGCGCGTCCCGGCGCTGCCCGCCCTCGACGGACCCGCCCCGACCTGCCTGCGCACCGTGCTGCGCGGCCGGACGATCTACGAGAGGGAGTGAGCATGCTGCTCGACCTGGACCCGGAGGTGGTCGCCACCGCGCGACGGCTGGCCGCGCGGGCGGCCGAGCCGGTGGTGGCCATCGCCAAGGCGCACACCACGGTCTCGGTCGAGCGCGCCACCCTGCGCCTGGCGGGCATCACCGGCGCGGACTCCACCCACCGCGCAGGCGACGTGCCGTGGGTCAACCGGGTGGTGGACACCGTGCGCGAGCACTGCGGCCTGGAGCACGGCGCCGCGCTGCCGGTCTTCCACGCCCTGCGGCAGCACGACCTGGGCACGCTCACCGAGCTGGCCGAGGCGTGCGCCGCGGGCCAGGTCCGCTTCACCGTGCCCGAGGGCCGCGACCGCGCCCGCGCGGAGAAGGCCGCCCGCGCCGCGGTCGCCAGGGGGCTGCGCACCGTGGACCGCAACCGCGCCCAGCGCGAGAAGCTGGTGGCCAGGTGGGGCGACCCGCCGCAGCGCCCCTGGATCTACCTCATCGTGGCCACCGGCGACATCGACGAGGACGTGGTGCAGGCGCGCAACGCCGCCCGCGCCGGGGCCGACGTCATCGCCGTGATCCGCTCCACCGGCCAGTCCCTGCTGGACTACGTGCCCGAGGGCGCCACCCACCACGGGTTCGCGGGCACCTACGCCACGCAGGAGAACTTCCGCATCATGCGGGCCGCGCTGGACGAGGTGTCCAAGGAGGTCGGCCGCTACGTGCGGCTGACCAACTACGCCTCGGGGCTGTGCATGCCCGAGATCGCGGTGCTGGCCGGGCTGCAGCGGCTGGACATGATGCTCAACGACTCCATGTACGGCATCCTGTTCCGCGACATCAACCCCATCCGCACCTTCGTCGACCAGCGCTTCTCCCGCCAGGTCCACGCCCGCGCGGGCATCATCATCAACACCGGCGAGGACAACTACCTCACCACCGCCGACGCGGTGCAGGCCGCCCACACCGTGACGGTGTCCCAGCTGCTCAACGAGCACTTCGCGCACGAGGCGGGGCTGCCCGACCACCTGCTGGGCCTGGGCCACGCCTTCGAGATCGACCCGAAGGTGCCCGAGTCGTTCCGACTGGAGCTGGCGCACGCGCTGCTGGCCCGCGAGCTGTTCCCGGACGCGCCGCTGAAGTGGATGCCGCCCACCAAGCACATGACCGGCAACGTCTTCGACGGCTACCTGCTCGACGGGTTCTTCAACCTCGCCGGGGTGCTCACCGGCCAGAGCATCCTGCTGGTGGGCATGATGACCGAGGCCGTGGTCACCCCGTTCCTGTCCGACCGCGACCTGGCGCTGGCCAACGTGCGCTACGTGCTGGGCGCCGCGGGCGGGCTGCGCGAGGACTTCCGGCCCGCCCCGGACGGCTTCATCGTCAAGCGCGCCCACCAGGTGCTGGGCGAGGCGGTGGACCTGCTGGGCCGCATCGTCGACGACGGCCTGCTCAACGCCATCGCCGACGGCACGTTCGGCCTGATGAAGCGCCCCGCCGACGGCGGCAAGGGCGCCGAGGGCGTGGTGGAGAAGGCGGCCGGGTACTGCAACCCGGCCTCGGAGCTGCTGGAGGTCCCGGCGTGAAGCGGCACGTGCGCCCCTACGGCGACACCACCGGCGACGGCATGGTGCAGACCTCGTTCACCCTGCCGGTGCCCTTCGGTCCCAAGGCCGACGGCGCCGCGCGGCAGCTGGCCAACCGGATGGGCATCGACCCGGCGATGGTGGTGCACTCCCACGCCATCGGCGAGGAGTTCACCTTCTTCGTCGTCTACGGCCCGGTCCGGCACGTGGTCGACCTGGAGCAGGTGCGCGTGGTCGAGCGGGAGTACCCGCTGCTGTCGCCTGCGGAGGTCAACGCGGCGGTCCGCAAGCTGCTGCGGCGCAAGCTGGTCGTGGTGGGCGCCTGCATCGGCACCGACGCCCACACCGTGGGCATCGACGCGATCCTCAACATCAAGGGCTTCGCGGGGGAGAAGGGGCTGGAGTACTACCGCGAGCTGAAGGTGGTCAACCTCGGCGCCCAGGTCCCGGTGCCCGAGCTGGTGCGCCGCGCCCGCGCGGAGAAGGCCGACGCGGTGCTGGTCTCCCAGGTGGTGACCCAGCGCGACGCGCACCTGCTCAACACCCGCGAGATGGCCGCGGCCTTCCGCGAGGCCATGGGCGCCCGCCGCCCGCTGCTGATCGCGGGCGGACCGCGTTTCGACCCGCTGGCGGCGGGGGAGTTGGGGGTGGACCGCGTGTTCGGCCGGGGGACCACCCCCGGCGAGGTCGCCAGCTACCTGGTGCACGCCGTCCGGTCCAGGAAGGAAGTCGCCGCGTGAGCCTGTACGAGGGATTCTCCGTCACCCACCGCCGCTACGTGCCGCGCTCGCACGCCCACTACGGGGGCGACCTCGTCGACGGCGCCTACGGGCTGGGGCTGTTCGGGGACGTGGCCACCGAGCTGCTCATCCACACCGACGCCGACGAGGGCCTGTTCGCCGGGTACAGCTCGGTGGAGTTCGTCGCGCCGATCCAGGCGGGTGATGTGATCGAGGCGACCGCGACGCTGGTGCGCATCGGCAACCGGTCGCGGGAGATCGAGTTCGAGGCGCGCGTGGTGTGCCGCTCGGCCCCGCTGCGCGGGCCCTCGGCGGCCGACGTGCTGGACCCGCCGCTGGTGGTGACGCGGGCCAGGGGGACCGTGGTGGCCCCCAAGGCCGCGGACTGAGCGGCCGAAGCGGCGGCGGGCGGGTCAGCGCTCGAGCGCGTGTTCAGCGCGGCAGGTTGGCCATGACGCGGCAGTAGTCCTCGTAGGTGGCGCGGCCGTAGCGCTCCAGGTCGTCGCGCAGGGCCCTGGGGTCCACGCCGAAGGACTCGACCACCCGCAGCGAGGCGGGGACCTTGTCCGGGCGGGCGCCTGCGACGACCTCCGCGCCCAGGCTCTCCTGGAAGGCCGCGAAGTTCTCCTGCTTGGTCCGCGCGGTCAGCTCGCGGACCCTGGGGTCGGCGCGCAGGGCGCGCTCGGCCTCGCGCATCGCCTCGTCGGTGTCGGTGAAGACCAGCAGGGTCGTGCAGTACGGGGTGGGGGAGCCGGGCACGCGCTCGGCGGGCAGCAGCGCGGCGACGGTCACCGCCGCCGCGGCGGCGACCACCGAGGTCAGTAGCAGGAGCGATCGGCGGTCCACTGCGGAATGGTGGCACAGCGGGCGTGGTGGCGCGCAGTCCGACCACCGTCGTCTGATCAATTGATTCTATGACTTCAGTGTGGAATAAAATAAACAATCGGACCCGGTACCGGTCACAACCGGACGAGCAGGGGTTGCGCCCTCTGCCAGGATCGGTGGGGTGATCACCCTCGACCCCGGTTCCGCCGTCCCCCCGTACGAGCAGGTGCGCTCGCAGTTCGCCCGCAAGATCACCGACCGGGAGCTGGCGGTGGGCACCCGGCTGCCCACCGTGCGGGCGCTGGCCGCGCAGCTGGGCATCGCGGTCAACACCGTGGCGCGGGCCTACCGCGAGCTGGAGGAGGCGGGGCTGATCGAGACGCGCGGACGGGCCGGGACGGTGGTCAGCGCGGCGGGGGAGCAGGGCAGGGAGCGGGTGCTGCGCGCGGCGCGCGCGTACGCGGCCACCGCGCGGGAACAGGGTCTGACCGCGCAGGAGGCGCTGGAGATCGTCCGGGCCGCGCTGGCCGACTAGCGCGTCCTCCCGCCCGGTCGCGGGCCGGAGGACGCGGGGGAGCGGCCCCGGTCAGTACGCGCGGGCGGGCATCATGATCCACAGCGCCAGGTAGACGACGAACTGGGGGCCGGGCAGCAGGCAGGACAGCACGAACAGCAGCCGGACGGTGCCGGGCTTCCAGCCGTAACGGGCGGCCAGGCCCGCGCACACGCCCGCGATGACCCTGCGGTCCATGGGCCTGCTCAATGTGGTGGTCATGTGTTCCACACTCCTTGTCACCGGGGTGCCGCGCATCGGTGGAAACCCTGATTTCGCGGCCTCGGGGTTCCCGGCGGGGGTGGTGTCCACGCATCGTGATCGGGGGGAGGGGCGCTGGTGGCGCGGGTGCCCGCGCGCGGGGGGCTACGCTGACCACCCGGCTCGGTCCGCGGTGCGCGGACGAGGGGCGCGCCGGGCCTTGCGGCCCCGGCCCCGAGCCGGGCAGTGACACGACGACGATCGCGCCCGGTGCCCTCGGTGGGTGCCGGCGAGGAGGAAACGGATGGCGGACCAGCAGGCGCAGCCTGACCGCGAGCTCGGGCCGGTGCTGGTGGTGATCCCGACCTACAACGAGCGGGACAACATCGGCAAGATCGTGAAGCGGCTGCACTCGGCCCTGCCGGAGGTGCACGCCCTCGTGGTCGACGACGGCAGCCCGGACGGCACGGGGCAGCTGGCCGACGAGATGGCCGCCGCGGACGAGCGCGTGCACGTGCTGCACCGCACCGAGAAGGCGGGGTTGGGTGCGGCCTACATCGCGGGCTTCGGCTGGGGGCTGGAGCGCGGCTACGGCGTGCTGGTGGAGATGGACGCCGACGGCTCGCACGCGCCGGAGGACCTGCCGCGGATGCTGGACGCGCTGCACGACGCCGACCTGGTGATCGGCTCGCGGTACGTGCCCGGCGGCACGGTGGTGAACTGGCCGAAGAAGCGGGAGTTCCTGTCGCGGGGGGCGAACCTGTACTCGCGGCTGGCGCTGGGGGCGAAGGTCAAGGACATCACGGCGGGGTTCCGCGCCTACCGGGCCGGGGTGCTGGGCAGCCTCAAGCTGCACAACGTGGCCTCGGCGGGCTACTGCTTCCAGATCGACCTGGCGTGGCGGACCATCGAGCTGGACTACCGCGTGGTGGAGGTGCCGATCACGTTCACCGAGCGTGAGATCGGTGTGTCGAAGATGAGTGGCGACATCGTGCGGGAGGCGTTGATCCGGGTGACCAAGTGGGGTCTGCGGCGGCGCTACACCCAGCTGCGGGAGCTGTTCGCGCCGAAGACGAAGACCGGGGCGGCGCGCTAGGGCGCGGCCCCAGGCACGGTTGAGGGGGCCCGCCGCGCGGCGGGCCCCCTCAAGTGCGTTGGGTGGTGCTCAGGCGGTGCGGGTGCGCCTGCCCCTGAGCTCTTCCAGCCGCTCGTCGAGCAGCTCCTCCAGTTCGGGGATGGAGCGCCGCTCCAGCAGCATGTCCCAGTGGGTGCGCGGCGGCTTGACCTTCTTGGCCTCCGGCTCGGACCCGTCGATGATCTTGGACTCCTGGCCGTGCAGGCGGCACTCCCAGGTCGGGGGGATCTCGGCGTCGTCGGAGAAGGGGACCTCGAAGTCGTGGCCCTTCGGGCAGGCGTACCGCACCGACCGGCGCGGGGCGAGGTCGTGATTGCGGTCGGTCTCGTAGCTGACTGCTCCGAGCCGGCTACCCCGTAGAACGCGGTCGGCCATGGCGGTGTCCTTTCGCTCGGCTCAGGGCCGGGGCCCAGGCGGTGGTGCTTACCGAGTGCAACGTCCGGATTGCTCCGTTCGTTCCCGGTTCGACGGTCATGGTCGCCCACAGTGACGTCTTTCACCCGTCAACGAAGGCTTCCTCCTAAGGGATGCAATCGCGGCGGGATCGTGACGCGTTATCAGGCTGCTGGACTACATCATCACTCGGATGGAGTAGCAGTGGCCCGTAGTGTGCGGTTGCGACAGCTTAGACCGACCACGGTGGGCGACGACACTGCGGGCTTTACGCGGCAGTAGTGATGTCCGTAACGACTTGGATTACGGAAAGTTACATTGCTCATGGGAGACGACGGACCTACTGTGCGTGGTTGTTCGGTGGTTGCCGATGACGGCATCCTGAATGGGTTCACCCATCCGGCAGGCGGTTAAACCCGGCTTTCGGTCACGATTCGGCTTCGGCGTCGGATGGCCCGCGCAACAGCGCTTCGAGCCGGTCGAGGAACTCGCGCTGGGCGGTGACCAGCCTGCTGCGCGCCTGGTCGGGCGAGACCCAGGCGACCCGGTCGAGCTCGGGGTAGCTGCGCCAGTGGCCCGAGCCCCTGGGCCACTCCACGCGGAAGGTGCCGGGCACGACCCGCGCCGGGTCCAGGTCGCCCTCCAGCGCCCAGACCTCGACCACCTTGCCACCGGCCTGGCGCACCTGGCCCAGCGGCCGCGGCCGTCCCTCGGGCACCGGCAGGCCCAGCTCCTCGGCGAACTCCCGACGGGCGGTGTCCAGCGGCTGCTCGCCGTCGACGGGCTCGCCCTTGGGGACCGACCAGGCGCCCTCCTCGCGCTGGGCCCAGAAGGGGCCGCCCATGTGCCCGATGAGCACTTCCAGTCCGTGCGCGGCGCGCCGGTAGAGCAGGATGCCCGCGCTGCGCCTGCCCGCACCCCGCCTGCCCGTGCGCCGACCGGTCCGCCCGTCCGTCATCGCTCCAGTGTGCGGGGTTGCCGGCGATCAGGTCAGGCTGAGCTGCTCCCCGCGCACGGCCGCGGGTCCCAGGTCGCCGGTGCGGTAGTGCTTGCGGCACAGCACCTGGTAGCGGACCTCGTCGGCCACCGGCGCGGTGTCGGCGACCAGCACGGTGCTGCCCGCGCGGACCACCTCGCCGTCGTGCACGCGGGCGTTGAAGCGGCCGGACAGGCCGCACCAGCACAGCACCTCGACCTGGATGGCGTTGAGCTCGTCGGCCAGTTCGAACAGCCGCTGCGAACCGGGGAACAGGGTGCTGCGGAAGTCGGTGGCCAGGCCGAAGCAGTAGACGTCGAGCCGGGCCTCGTCGGCCAGCTCGGCCAGCTGGTCGACCTGCTCGGCGGACAGGAACTGGGCCTCGTCGACGATCAGGTAGTCCACCCGCGCGCCGCGCGCCCAGTGCTCGCGCACCAGCGCGCACAGGTCCATCCCCTCCTGCACCTCCAGGGCGCGGCGGGCCAGGCCCATGCGGCTGGAGATGGTGGGGGTGCCCGAGCGGTCGTGGCGCACCAGCAGCAGGCCGCTGCGGCCCTGGCGGGCCTGGTTGTGGTCGATCTGCAGGGCCAGTGTTGACTTGCCGCAGTCCATGGGCCCGAAGAAGAACCTCAGGCTGCCCACCGCCGCGGCGCGGCGTGCCCCGGCGGTGGGCACCGAGGACAGCGCGTCGGTCGGGTCGAGGGCGGGGTTCGAGGGTTCCACGGCGGGCCACCTTAGCGCCGTGGCCGATCACCGCCACACCTCGGTGTTGTCGATGCTCTCAGTGTGGATCAAATATTCACCTCAACGGTGGCATCAAAGCACGCAGAGCAGGCCGGACAACCCGCCTCGAAGAAGAACCCCAGGCTGGACCGAATATCATGCTTTCCGATATAACATGGGACATGAGTGGTAGGGGGTTGTCGGAGCAGGCGTTCCTGGTGCTGACCGCGCTGGCGGAGCAGCCCCTGCACGGGTACGCGATCGTGCAGGCGGTGGAGTCGCTGTCGCAGGGGCGCACGCGGTTGCGGGTGGGCACCCTGTACGGGGTGCTGGACCGGTTGGTCGCCGACGGGTTGGCCGAGCGGGACCGCGAGGAGGTGCACCAGGGGCGGCTGCGCCGCTACTACCGGCTCACCGACGCCGGGGTGCGGGCGCTGTCGGCGGAGGTGGCGCGGTTGTCGGCCCACGTGCGGGCGGCCTCGGCGGTGCTGCGGGCCAGGGAGGCGCGGTGAGCGCGCCGATGCCGGACGGGACCGCGGCGGACGGGGTGGACCCCGGCGGGTCGAGCACAGGCGGGTCGAACCTGGAGCGCCGGTACCGGGCACTGCTGCGGGTGCTGCCCGCCTGGTACCGCGACGGCCGCGAGGAGGAGATGGTCGAGGTCTTCCTCGCCGACCGGGTGGACGAGTTGGACCACGAGCACGGCTGGCCGGGGTGGGGGGAGGCGGCGGCGACCGCGGCGCTGGCGGTGCGGGTGCGCCTGGCCTCGGGCAGGCCCGCCGGGCGGGTGGTGCGCGGGGTGGCGCTGGCGGGTCTGCTGGGGCACGTGCTGCTGGCCGCGGAGTCGGTGGCGTTCGCGGTGCGCTTCGGCCCGGTGCGGCCCTCGGTGTTCGACCTGCTGCTGGTGGTGGCCTTCGCGGCGCTGTTGGCCGGGCGGCGGGGGGTGGCGCGGGCCGCGGTCGGGGTGGTGGCGGTGGTCGCCGCGGCGCTGGTGGTGGTGAGCGGACCGGGCGCGGCGGGTTGGTGGTCGCTGGTGACCAACACCGCGCTGGTGGTGACTGCGGCGGCGGTGCTGCTGGGTTTCCACCGGGAGGCCCCGCCAGTGGCGGCGGCCCGGTGGTGGTGGGCCGCCGCGCTCGGCGTGGTGGTGTCGGTGGTGTGGGCGGCGGTGACGCCCACGCTGGTCTACTTCTCCGCGTGGCTGGTCACCGCCGCGGTGGTGGCGGTGTTCAGACCTTGGCGGGCACCGGGTTGCCCGCGGCGCTGATGGCGCGCCGCACCGGCACGAACGCCATCAGCGTCAACCCGACGACGAAGAACACCACCAGGGAGATGATGGCCAGCCGGAACGAGCCGGTGGCCTGGCCCACGCCCGCGAACACCAGCGGTCCCAGCCAGGAGGTGGAGCGCTCGCCGACCTCGTAGAGGGAGAAGTACTGGGCTTCCCGGCCGGGCGGGATCATCTGGCTGAACAGCGACCGCGACAGCGCGTTGGTCCCGCCCAGCACCAGGCCGATGCCCGCGGCCAGCGCGTAGAACTGGCCCTGCTGCCCGGCCTGGACGAAGAAGGCCGCGCCGACCACGGCGATCCACACCAGCAGGCTGACCATGATGGTGCGCTTGGCGCCCCAGCGGCGGGCGGCCAGGCCGTGCAGCACCCCGCCCAGGAACGCCACGAACTGCACGATGAGGATGGTGGTGATGAGCACGGTCTCGTCGAGCCTGAGCTCGTCGCGGCCGTACTGGGCGGAGACGTTGGCGACCGTGGCGATGCCGTCGGTGTAGATCAGGTAGGTGCCCAGGAAGGCCAGGGTCAGCGGGAACATCCGGGCCTGGCGGGCGGTGGAGCGCAGCTCGGCGAACCCGGCGGTGAGCACCGAGGCGCCGGTCTCGGTGCCGTGCGGGGCCTGGTGGCGCTTGAGGCGGGCCAGCGGGATCAGGGTGAACCCGGCCCACCACAGGCCGGAGAAGACGAACCCGACGCGCACCGCGGCGGACTCGGACAGCCCGATCGCGTCGTGGCCGATGAACAGCGCCAGCTGCACCGCCAGCGCCAGCCCGCCGCCCAGGTAGCCGAAGGCCCAGCCGCGCGAGGAGACCGCGTCGCGCTCGTCGGGGCCCGCGATCTCGGGCAGGAAGGCGTAGTAGACCACCACCGAGGCGCCGTAGCAGATGTTGCCCAGGATGAACAGCGCCACGCCCAGGCCCCAGTCCGCGCCGCCGACCAGGGCCAGCGCGGCGGTGGCGGCGGAGCCGGTGAAGGCCAGCCCGCCCAGCATGCGCCGCTTGTTCTGGGTGCGGTCGGCGATGGCGCCCATGACCGGCAGCACCAGCACCTGCACCACGGTGGCGATGGACAGCAGGTAGCCCCACAGCGATCCGGCGGGGAAGTGCAGGCCGAAGGCGGAGATGTCGCAGTCGCGCAGGGCGCTCTCGGCGCAGGCGGCGGGGCCGTTGCGGGCGGTGTCCTGGCGGGCGGACTCCTTGGCCACGGCGGTGAGGTAACCGGAGAGGAACACCGTGATCACGGAGGTGGGGAACACCGAGTTCGCCCAGTCGTACCAGGTCCAGCCCCGCTGTTCGCGGCGTCGTTCGGCGGTGGGGGCTGTGCTGTCGGCCACGCTCATGGGGGCGGACTGTATCCGGGCGGTATCGATCCGTCCTCCGTCCGGGTGGCATCACTGCCAAGCTGTTGCTCTGCGTTCACCTGCCGGGCGACCAGGCGTCGCGGGTGCGCAGCACGTGGCGCAGCGTGTCGGGGCGGTCGGTGACCAGTCCGTCGACGCCCAGTTCCAGCAGGGCGCGCATCCGGTCCTCGGCGTCGACGGTCCAGACGTGCACCTCCAGGCCGCGCCGGTGCGCGGCGCGCACGAACCGCCGGTCGACCACGGTCAGCGCGCCCTGCCGCACCGGCACCTGGGCCAGCGCGCCGCGCACCGGCAGCCGCACGGGCAGTCGGGGCAGCCTGCCCGCGGCCCACAGCGCGCCCACCGAGCGCGGTCCCATCGAGGTCAGCAGGTCGGGGCCTGCCAGCGCGCGCAGCCGCGCCAGGCGCCGCTCGGAGAACGAGGCCAGGCACACCCGTGTCAGCGCGCGGGTGCGGCGCAGCACCTCCAGCACCGGCACCACCGCCGAGTCGGCCTTGACGTCGATGTTGACCAGCGCGTCGGGCAGCTCCTCCAGCAGGTCCTCCAGCCGCGCCACCGGCTCGCGCCCGCCCACGCGGGCCCGCCGCACCGCCGACCAGGGTTGCGCGGCCACCGGGCCGGTGCCGTCGGTGGTGCGGTCGAGCACGTCGTCGTGGTGGACCACCACGACCCCGTCGGAGGTGGCGTGCACGTCGGTCTCCAGGTAGCGGAAGCCCTCGGCGACCGCGCGGCGGAACGCCGACAGCGAGTTCTCCATCTCGGCCAGGTCGTCGAGGTGCCAGCCGCGGTGGGCGAAGGCCCTGGGGTGCGGGCCGGACAGGTAGGGGTGGGTCACGGCCGTAGTGTGCCCCGGCGGCGTGGCGTCGTGGTGACCGATGGGTAGCCGGATACCGTCGCCGCCCATGGAGCTTCTGACCGGAGCGGCGGCGGGTGGGCACGTCGCGGCGGGTGCGTCGGGGCGGCGGGAGGAGGCCAGGCACTGCGCCTGGTGCGGGCGCAGGCTGCCCGACTCCGGCCGGATCGGTCGTCCTCGTCGCTACTGCGCCCAGCCGTGCAGGCAGCGCGCCTACGAGCGGCGTGCCGCGGTGCAGCGCGGTGGTCTGCCCGAGGACGCGGTGGTGCTCTCCGCCGCCGAGCTGGCCGACCTGCAGGACCGGTTGTTCCAGCTGCGCTGCGCCGCCGAGGACGTGGCCACCGCCGCGGACGACGGCGCGGACGCCCCGGAGCTGGGCCGGTTGGCCCGTGAGCTGGCCGCCACCGCGCGCGGGTTGGAGCGGCTGCGCTGACCGGCAGGGCCACTCCGGCGCACGGACTCCGATCGGCCCATCCCGTACACCCGAATGGAGCATTGTCGCAGGGGTTGTGCGCTGCGCAGGATGGGGCGCGTTCTTCCTGATCACCGCCGGATGGGAAACCCTCGTGTCCACACCCGCCACACCCGTGCCCGCCGCGCGGGGGCTGCGCCGCCTCGAGCGCGGCACCGCCGAGCCCGAGCAGATCGCCGACTTCTACGCCCGGTGGCTGGGCTGGGCGGTGATCGCCGAGCCGGACGGGACGTTCACCGGGTGGGTGGGTGACCGCCTGGCCGCCCGCGTGCGGCCGGGACGGGAGGGCTGGCAGGTGGTGTTCACCGGTTCCCCCGCCCGTGAGCTGCGCGCCGGTGCCCTGGTCGATACCGGGCGCGCCCTGCACGGCCCGTGGGCGCCGCCTCCCCGGCAGGGGGAGCCCTGCTGGGTGGAGCTGGTCGACCCGGCCGATCCCGACGAGTACTGGACCGGTGAGCTGGGCTGGGCGGCGCGGACGCCGGGGGAGGGGTTCACCCTGCTCGACGTCGCGGGCGGTGACGCCGCCGGGGGCCCGGCCGAGGGCGGGAGCAGGCCGGTGGCCGGGCGGCTGCGGGGTACCGGGGAGCTTCCGCCGGGGTGGCTGTGCTACTTCGCCGTGCCCGACCTGGCCGGGGCGTTGACGGCGGCGGGGCGGCTGGGGGCCACGGTGGTGGCGCCCGCCCGGCAGGTGCCCACCGGCCTGGTCGCGGCCGTGGCCGATCCGGCGGGCGCGGTGTGCGCGCTGCTGCAGGACCCGCCCGCCTGGGGCGGTGCCCTGGCCGGTTCCTGATCCCGGTCGGGCCTCAGTCGGCCAGCTCGGGCGGGAAACCGCCGGTGGCGATCGGCCCCCACCGGTCGATCGTCACCCGGATCAGCGACTTGCCCTGCCGTCGCATCGCCGCGCGGTAGTCGTCCCAGTCGGGGTGCTCGCCCGCGATGCAGCGGTAGTAGTCCACCAGTGGCTCCAGCGCCTCGGGCAGGTCGAGCACCTCGGCGCGGCCGTCGAGCTGCACCCAGGGACCGTCCCAGTCGTCGGAGAGCACGCACAGGCTCACCCGCTCGTCGCGGCGCGCGTTGCGGACCTTGGCGCGCCGCGGGTAGGTCGAGATCACCACCCGGCCCTCGTCGTCGATCCCGCAGGTAACCGGGGAGACCTGCGGGCGGCCGTCGGCGCGGGTGGTGATCAGCAGCGCCCGGTGGCGGGGCCGCAGGAACTCGACCAGCCCGGCGCGGTCGACGGTGGTGTTGGTGGCGATCCTCGGCATGATCCCCAGCGTAGGGGCCGCGCACCGCTCACGCGCGCAGCACCGCCAGCACCTGCTCCCGCGACATCCCCGCGCCCTGGGCGAACAGCGCCTCGAAGTCCCCGCCCAGCCGCCGCCGCGCCCACCGCAGCACCCACCGCACCTCCGGATCGGCCGGATCGGCCGCCCCGCGCAGGGTGGCCGCCGCGCCCAGCAGCACCGCGACCCGCCGCGCGTCACCCCCGGCCACGACCCCCTCCTCGACGCCGGACTCCGACTCGACGCCGGCGTCGGAGTCGATGTCGATGTCGGAGTCGGGGGAGGGCGGCGGACCCGCCTCGGCCGCCGCCCGCGCCTCGGCGACCCCGGCCAGCACCACCCGGTTGCCCCACCGGACCGCCGAGTCCAGCGCCGCCGCCCACTCCCGCCGCGCCCCTTCCACCTCACCGCGCGCCGCAGCCAGCCGCCCCAGGCACACCCGCGCCTGCGCCCGCACCTCCGCGGGCCCGAACCAGTCCGACGGGCACACCCGCAGCGCCTCCCGGCACCACCGCAGCGCCTCCCGCGACCGGCCCCGCCTGCGCGCCAGCTCCGCCAACCCCAACCACGCCGCCGCCAGAGCCTCCACCGACCCGGCGCGACGCGCCAGCTCCGCGGCCCGCTCCAGGTCCCGGCGAGCCGACGAGCAGGCCCCCACGCGCTCCAGCCAGCACGCCCGCTGCCCCAGCAGGGCGGCCACGTCCTCGGTGGCCCCCAGCTCCTCGGCCAGCGCCAGCGCCCGGCCCACCAGCTCCACCGCCCGCCGCGGCTCACCCCGGCCCGCCGCCAGGTCCGCCAGCCGCGACAACGCCAGCGACGCGCCCCACCGCTCACCCAGCTCCCGGAACCCCGCCAGCGCCCGCCGGTGCGCCTGCCACGCCTGCTCCACCAGCCCGTTGTACTGGTGCTGCATCCCCGCGCCCAGCTCCACCAGCGCCCGGCTCCACGCGTCCTGCCCCACCAGCGCCCGCCGGTAGCCCTCCAGCTCCTCGCCCTCCAGCTGCGGCGCGCCATGCGCCATGCCCCACAGCAGGGTCAGGAACGGGTACCGGGGCGGATCGGGGAAATCGGGCGCACCCCAGCGCTCGGGCACCCCCGCCAACTCCACCCGCGCCCGCCCGTCGGAGACACCGATCAACCGGCACAGCAGGTGCTCCTGCTCCGCCCCCAGCGGCGCGCGCGGCCCCACCGCCGCCAGCACCTCCTCGGCCAGCGCCGAACCCTGCGACCGCATCCCGCGCAGCCAGAAGTACCAGCCCAGCTCGGCCACCAGCCGCAACGCCAGCACCGGGTCGTGCCGCGCGGCCCACCGCGCCGCCGCCCGGAAGTTCTCGTGCTCCCCGGCCAGCCGCCCCAGCTGCACCACCTGCTCCGCGCGCCGCAACCGCGGCCCCGACCGGCCGATGAGCTCCAGGAAGTACTCGGCGTGCGCGCGCCCGGCCCGCTGCGACTCCCCGCAGGCCACCAGCTCCCGCGCGCAGAACTCCCGGATCGTCTCCAGCATCCGGTACCGGTCGCCCGCCAACTCCACCAGCGACTTGTCCGCCAACGCGGACAGCAGCTCCTCCGCCTGCGCACCGCACACCGCCCGCACCGCCGCCGGGGTCGCCCCGCCCCGGAACACCGTCAGCCACCGCGCCAACCGCCGCTCCGGCTCGTCGAGCAGCTCCCAGCTCCACTCCACCACCGCGTGCAGCGTCCGGTGCCGCGCCGCCGCGCCCCGGCTGCCCCGCGACAGCAGTCCGAACCGGTCGTGCACCCGACGCGCGAGCTCGGCCACCGGCAGCGACCGCACCCGCGCCGCCGCCAGCTCGATCGCCAGCGGCAACCCCTCCAGCGCCCGGCACACCGCCACCACCGAGGCCACGTCGTCGGCCACCCGGAACCCCGGCCGCACCGCCGCGGCCCGCTCGGCGAACAACCGCACGGCGGGGGAGTCCGACCACCGCCCGTCGTGCTCGGGCAACCCCAGCGGCGGCACCGGCCGCACCACCTCGCCGGTCACGCCCAGCGCCTCCCGGCTGGTGGCCAGCACCCGCACCCGCGCGCACCCCGCCAGCAGCCGCGCCACCAGCACCGCCACCGACTCCACCACGTGCTCGCAGTTGTCCAGCACCAGCAGCACCGAGCCCCGCGACAGCGCCGCCACCACCCGCTGCGCGGGCTCGGTCACCGGACCCGTCCCGTCCTCGCGCAGCCCCAGCGCCGCCAGCACCGCCCGCGCCACGTCCTCGCCCCGCC
>NZ_BMRG01000004.1:376628-381613 GCF_014648515.1 Saccharothrix coeruleofusca | reverse complement strand
CCACCGGCACCAGGTCGACGAAGAACACCTCCTGCGCGACCTGCCCCCCGACCGCCTCGGCCACCTGCACCGCCAGCCGCGTCTTGCCCACCCCGCCCGGCCCCACCACGGTCACCAGCCGAGCCCGGCCCAACGCCTCGGCCAGCTGCCGCGACTCCTCCTCCCGCCCCACGAAACCGCTCAGCTGCGCGGGCAGCACCTGCCGCGCGGGCGGCCGGTCCCCGCGCAGCACCTCCAGGTGCGCCGCGGCCAGCTCCGGCGACGGATCAGCACCCACCCGCTCGGCCAGCTCCCGACGCGCCCGGTCGAAGACCTCCAACGCCTCACGCTGCCTGCCCTGCCGGTGCAGCGCCCGCACCAGCGCCGCGACCAGCCGCTCCCGCCCCGGATGACGCGCCACCAGCTCCCGCAGCAACTCCACCGGCACGGCGCCCACACCGCCGTGCTCCTCCACCGCCCGCAGCCGCAGCTCCTCCCAGCGGGCCACCACCGCCGCCACGAACGGCGCGTCACCGACGTCGACCAGCGCGGGCCCCCGCCACAACGCCAGCGCCTGCCCCGGCAGGCCCGCGGCCACCAGCTCCTCGAACCGGTGCGCGTCGACCTCACCGGGGTCGACCTCCAGCCGGTAACCCGCCGGGGTGCGCACCAGCTCCACGTCCAGCAACCGCCGCAACCGCGACACCTGCGACTGCACCGCGTTGGCCACCCCCGCGGGCGGCCGCTGCCCGTACACCCCGGAGATCAGCTGGTCGACTCCCACCACCCGGCCGGGGTGGACCAGCAACAGCGCCAACAGCGCGCGCAGCCGCTGCCCACCGATCCGCACCGGCGTCCCGTCGGCACGCCACACCTGCATCGGACCCAGCACCGCGAACCGCACGCGCGCGATTGTCCCGCACCGACCCCACCCACGATCAGGGCCGCGCGATCAGGGCCCAGGGGATAGGGCAGGGGATAGGGCAGGGGGATCAGGCCCGGCGGGCGTGCGCCATGATCCGCTCCACCACCCCGGACTTGGCCTCGGCGTACCCCTGCACGTAGCTCCACCGCCGCGCGGCCAACTCCCGCTTGGTCCGCTCGTACAGCACTCGATCAGCCGCGTCGGCCCGCAACCGGTCCCGGAACGCAGGCATCCGCTCGGCCTCCGCGTCACCGGCGGTGTGCACGTGCAGATTCACATCCGTGTCCGGCCCCTTGAACATCCGGTGCTCGTGCCAATGCGGCTCCCGGATCACCAACCGGTACCCCACCGACTCCAACGCGGGCACGTACGCCGCCTCATCCGCCGAATCCGGCACCACCAGCAGGATGTCGATGATCGGCTTGGCCGCCAACCCCGGCACCGACGTCGACCCCACGTGCTCCAGCGCCACCACCACCCGCTCCGGCAACGCCCCCCTGATCCGCTCCGCCTCCCGGCGGAACAACCGCGGCCACTCCGGGTCGTACTCCACCAGCGTGATCGTCGCGTCGTGCCGGACCGCCCCGCCGATCCACGCGCGGTTGACCACCCGCTCCAACTCCCGCTCCGCCGCCTCGTCCACACCCGTCCCCTCTCCAGCAGGCCACGCCAAACAGCCCGCCAGAGTAGGACCTCACCGGGGCAACAACACCGGATCAGCCCCCAAGTCCGCCATCAAGTCGCCCCCACTCACCCGTTCGAGAACCTCCTCGGCCACGAAGAGCAAATCCTCCGGCCGCGAACAGCCCTCCACCTCCTCCCACGTCACCGGAGTGGACACCGACGGCAACGACCGCGCACGCAACGAATACGGCGCCACCGTCGTCTTCCCAGGGTTGTTCTGCGACCAGTCGATCAACACCCGACCCGCCCGCTGCGACCGCCCCATCCGCCACACCACCTCATCCGGGTGCTCCGAGGCCAACCGCCGCGCCAACCCCCTGGCGTACTCCGCCGTGCGCTCCGGCCGCGACACCCGCACCGCCGCGTACAGCTGCAACCCCTTGGCCCCGCTGGTCTTGACCACCGCCCCGATCCCGTCCGCCGCCAGCGCCTCCCGCAACCACAACGCCACCCGACAGCACTGCACCACCGTCGCGGGCGCCCCCGGATCCAGATCGAACACCAGCAAGTCGGGGGAGTGCCTGCCACCGCGCGGCCCCACCCTCCACTGCGGCACGTGCAACTCCAACGCCGCCAGGTTCGCCAACCACACCAACGTCGCCAGGTCCTCAACCACCACGAAATCCGCGTACGGCGCGCCCTTGGCCGACCCCGGCGTCGCCAACCGCACCGTGCGCACCCACTCCGGCGCGTGCGAGGGCACGTTCTTCTCGAAGAACGACGGCCCGTCCACCCCCTCGGGAAACCGCCGCACCGTCACCGGCCGGTCCCGCAACCGCGGCAGCAGCACCGGCGCCACCCGCGTGTAGTAGTCGATCACCTCCGCCTTGGTGAACCCCACCTCCGGGTAGAGCACCTTGTCCAGGTTCGACAACCGCAACCGGCGGCCCTCCACCTCCACCAACGCCTCACCCAAGCCCGCGCACCTCCTCCGGCGCCTTGTCCGTCCGCAACCCCCGCCACACCGCGAACCGCAACCGCCCCTCCCGCGTCCAGCCCCGGTGCACCACCTCGCCCACCAGCACCGGCCGCACCCACCGCGCACCCCTCGCCCGCGCCACGGGCACCTGCCCCGAGAACGGCGAACGCCCCGCCTCCACCGACCGCAACCGCCGCGTCAACGCCGCCAACTCCCCATCGCTGAACCCCGTGCCCACCGACCCCACGAACACCAACCCGCCCTCACCGGGAACCCCCAGCAGCAACGCCCCCACCACCCCCTCGCGCCTGCCCACCCCCGGACGCCACCCCCCGACCACCACCTCCCGCGCCGCCACCTCCGTGATCTTGATCCAGTGCGGCGAACGCACCCCCGGCGTGTAAGGCGAATCCAGCCGCTTGGCCACCACCCCCTCCAGCCCCTGCTCCCGACTGGCCGCCAGCACCTCCGGCCCCGCACCGGCGAACGCCGGGGGAGTCAGCCAATGCCCACCCCGCAACCCCAACGACTCCAACAACTCCCGCCGCCGCGCATAAGGCAGTCCCACCGTCGACCGCCCGTCCAGGTGCAGCACGTCGAACACCAGGTACGTCACCGGCACCCGCGCCACCAACCGCCGCACCTGCGCCCCCGTCGCATGGATGCGCCGCTGCAACGCCGCGAAACTGGGCCGACCACCCGCCAGCGCCACGACCTCCCCGTCCAACAACACCTCCGCCGCCCCCACCTGCGCCCCCAACCCCTGCACCTCCGGATAGGCCGCGGTCACGTCGTTGCCCAACCGCGACACCAACCGCACCCGACCACCCCGCACCCGCGCCAGAGCCCGCACCCCGTCCCACTTGAACTCGTAGGACCACAACGCGTCCTGCTCCGCGGGCGGCAACGACGACACCGGCGTGGCCAACATCGGCGCCACCCACTCCGGCAACCCCACCCAACCCGACCGCACCGCTAACCGCACCGCCCCCGACTCCGACGGCAACCCCCGGGCAGCGCCCACGACATGGGGGAGCGAACCCTCCCGCACCTCAGGCAGGCTTCGCCTTCTTCCTCACCGACGACTTCCGCCCCGCAGATCCCTTCCCCGCAGACCCCCGCCCGGCAGACCCCCGCCCCGCCCGAGCCGACCGCGCCTGCTCCACACTGCGCTCCAACGCCGTCATCAGGTCGACCACCTCACCGGAATCCACCGACTCCGGCCGCGCGGGCAACTCCGCCCCCTCCGCCTTCGCCGCGATCACCTTCTGCAACGCCTCGGTGTAGTCATCGGAAAAATCACCCGGATCGAACGACCCCGCCATGCTCTCCACCAACGACGCCGCCATCCGCAACTCCTGCGGCCGCACCTCGACATCGTCGTCCAAGAACTCGAAATCCGGCTTCCGCACCTCATCCGGCCACAACATCGTGTGCAACACCAGCAGATCCCCGTGCGCCCGCACCATCGCCAACGACTCCCGCTGACGCACCGTGATCTTCACCACCGCCAACTGACCACTGCGCTCCAACGCCGACCGCAACAACACATAAGGCCGCGCCGCCGCCTTGTCCGGCTCCAAGTAGTACGCCCGCTGCAAGTAGATCGGATCGATCTCCTCCGCGGGCACGAACTCCAACACCTCGATCGCGTGATCAGTACTGATCGGCAACTTGTCGAAATCCTCATCCGCCATCACGACCATGCGCCCGTCATCGAGCTCATAACCCTTCGCGATGTCGGCGAACGCCACCTCCTCACCGCACACCGAACACACCCGCCGATACCGGATGCGCCCCCCGTCCTCCCGGTGCACCTGGTGAAACCGGAAATCATGCTCCTCCGTCGCCGTGTACAACCGCACACCGATCGTCACCAACCCGAAGGAGATCGCCCCACGCCACACAGCCCTCATCCCACGTGGGTACCCCGCCACAGCACCTCACGCACCCCACCCCAACAGAGCCCTACTCCCGCTGCGGCAACCGCGACAACGACACGTACGTCCGATTCCCCGCCACCGCCGCCCGCCGCTCCCGCGCCGTCGCCTCGATGTAGTTCTGACTCGTCGCCAAACTCGCATGCCCCAACAACGCCATGATCTCCGACGCCGACGCACCGTCCTCCGCCAACCGCGTCGCGAACGTGTGCCGCAACGCGTGCAGATTCGCCCCCGACGGCACCCGATCGTGCAACCCCGCCCACCGGAAGCACGACCGCACCAAATACTCCAACCCGCCCCGCCCGATCGGCTCACCCCGCCGATCCCGCAACAACGCCGACCCCCGATCGAACCGCCCCTGCGGAAACCGCCGCCGACACGAGGCCAAGTACTGCTCCACGATCCGATCCATCGCGGGCTCGATCGGCACCGACCGATCCCGATTCCCCTTGCCCACCACGTGCAACCGCCGCTCACCCGGCCGACCCACCACCGACGCCAGCGTCAACGCCCGCATCTCCGCCGACCGCAACCC
>NZ_BMRG01000004.1:375425-376588 GCF_014648515.1 Saccharothrix coeruleofusca | reverse complement strand
CGCCACCAGCCCCAACGCCAGCACCAGCACATCCCGCTCCGGCCACGGGTCACGCCCACCCCGCACCCCCTCCGCCGCGGCCTCCAACAACCGCTCCGGCGTGTCCTCACCCCGCAACGGCTTCGGCACCAGCGGAGGCGTCTTCGGCCGCGCCACCGCACCCATCGGATTGCCCGGCACCAAGTCCTCCGCCACGCAGAAGGTCAAGAACTGGTTCCACGTCGACCACGCCCGCAACACCGAACTCTTCGCGTGCGTGTCCGCGAACAACCCGAACGCCGCCCGCAGGTTCGCCCCCGTCAGGTCCTCCACCCGCAACTCCGCCACCGCGCACCCCAGCACCTGCGCCAACAGCGAAGTCACCCCCGCCAGGTCACGCCGGTACGCCGCAGTCGTGTGAGGGGAGTCCTTCCGCGGCCTGCGCGCGAGGAAGAACGCATCCTGAGCAGCCAGAACATCCACCTGATCTTCCTACCGCACCGCACCGACAACTTCCCGTCCACGCGGAGCAGGGGAGGGGGGCACCCGGCCGGGCGGAGCAGGGGAGGGGGGCACCCGGCCGGGCGGAGCAGGGGAGGGGAGCACCCGGCCGGGCGGGCCGGCGGAGGACAACCGGGCGAGCGCCTTCCTGCGGCCAGTCCATCGACGACGCGGGAGAGGGCGACGTGGAAGGAGGAGCCGGGGTGGACCTCCTGCGGAACAGGGGGAGGGCAGCCTCTGGGCGGCGAGGGGGTGGACACGCCCGCATCGCAGCACAGCGGCCCCTGTTTGATGGATAATGGCGATTATCCATCAAACAAGGATCTGGGCCGGGTGCCGGGCGACCGCTCCCGGCGGGGGACGCCCCACGGCGGCCGTCGTCCTCAGGCTGTCCGGAGGCTGCCCCTGCCGTGTCGCGCTCTGCTCGTCGCAGCGGAATGTGGCCGCTCGTGGAACACGGTCACTCGTCATCGGGCGACTCGATGAGCAAGGCGAGTCCGGGGTCCTGGGCAACCTGGGCGCGCAGGTGCCTGGGCGGCTTCGCGTCGCAGGTGCTCCGGCGGGCCATCACCGGACCGCGCTGCCGCTGATACGTCACAGTGACGTTTCGGCGTGGTGTGTCCGGCTGGCCGTCGAGCGTGCCCGTGGAGCCCTCGGGCGGCCGTGTGGTCTCGGTCGTCCGC
>NZ_BMRG01000004.1:234885-375383 GCF_014648515.1 Saccharothrix coeruleofusca | reverse complement strand
CTCGCTCGTCCGCGCCGTTCATCGTGCGCCGTCGGGCGGAGCCGTTCGCAGGACACGGCGGGTCGTCGTCGCGGCTGCGCTGCAATGCGTCGGGTGCGTGCGTGCCGGAGGTGGCACCGGCCACTGTGGACGACCCCCACCCGGTGACCTCCGGCCAGGTCGCCGTAATGCCGATAATCTACATTATGTTAAGTAAGTCGTTCGCGGCCCTCTCCCGCCCGGCGGTCCGGGCTCCCCTAGCCTCAACGCCCATGCGCGAACTGCTGGTGGTGCTGGACAAGGTCGACCGGGTGGTGCCGCTGGTGGCGGAGGGCTCGCGCTTGGGGGTGGTGCGTCCCGGCAGTCCCCTGGCGGCCGAGGACCTGCGCACCCAGCCGCACCGGATCAGCGCCCGTGCGTGGACGGCGCTCACCGAGTCGGTGGAGTTCCTGCGTGCCGCGCGTGGTGTGTGCGCGGACGGTGGTGATCTGCGGGTGGTCCGGGCGCTGGTGCGCGGCGCGGTGGAGAACGCGTGTTGCGGGGTGTGGCTGTTGGGCGCGTCGCGGGCCGAGCGGTTGGCGGATGCGGCCTCGGAGGTGGCCGTGGAGCGGTCGGCGCTGGTGCGGCGGGCGGGTGAGCTGGCTCCGGCGGTGGGGGCCGAGTTGGCGGTGGCGGCGTGGCGGGCGTGTGACGGCCTCTCCCCTGCCGTGGACGGGGTGCTGGTCAGGGCGGAGGTGGTGGATCAGGTGCAGCCGGGGATCGACTTGGCCTCGGTGGCGGAGTCGGTGCGGCCGGTGCTGGCCGCCGCTGCGGTGGGGTTGATGGTGTTGGGGCGGGGGTTGGAGCTGTTCAAGGCGCGGTCTCGGGTGGTGCTGCCAGGTGTGAGCTGATCCGGTCGTGCATGGGGCGTCGGGCCAGGGCGGCCAGGGCGGCGTCGATGAGGTCGCCGAGCGGGTGGGGCAGTTCGGCTTCGAGTTCGGTGGCGGCGGCGCGGGTGGCGTGCCACTCGGCGTCGAGGGTGGGCAGCAGGGCGCGGGCGCGGTCGGTGAGGTGGACGACGCGCTGGCGGGCGTCCTGCTCCCCCGCCTGCAGTCGGGCCAGGCCGTCGCGGGCCATCTGGTTGGCGGTTTGGCTGATGGCGGAGTGGGTGACGCCGATTTCGGTGGCGAGGTCTTTGATGGACTGGGGTCCGCGTGCGGCGACGAGTCGGATGACCGGTGTGTAGCGGGGTCGGTAGTCGGTGAGGCCGAGGTCGTCGTAGAGGCTGGTCAGGCCGTTCTCGAGTTGGTCGAGCAGGTGTCGTAGGCGGGTGCCGAGGTAGTCGTTGGTGGCCACGGCGTTAATGTAACAGTGCTGTTGTAGTTGTGGAGGGGGATGTCGATGACCTATCCGGTGGGTGAGCCGGTCGAGCAGGGGATGCTGGACGTCGGTGATGGCAACCTCGTGCACTGGGAGGTGCACGGCAATCCCGACGGCAAGCCCGCTGTGGTGCTGCACGGCGGTCCGGGGACGGGCTGCTCCCCCGGCGCGGCGCGGTTCTTCGACCCGAGCGCGTACCGCGTGGTGTTGATGGACCAGCGCGGTTCGGGGCGCAGCACGCCGCACGCCAGCGAGTACGGCGCGGATCTGTCGGTGAACACCACCGCGCACCTGGTGGCCGACATCGAGCGGTTGCGCGAGCACCTGGGTGTCGAGAAGTGGTTGGTGCACGGCGGGTCGTGGGGGTCGACGCTGGCGCTGCACTACGCGCAGCTGTTCCCGCACCGGGTCGGCGAGATCGTGCTGATCGCGGTCACCACGACGCGGCGGGAGGAGATCGACTGGCTCTACCACGGGATGCGGCGGTTGTTCCCGGTGGAGTGGGAGCGGTTCCGGGCGGGTGCGCCCGAGGACGCCGCGGACCTGGTGGTGGCCTACGACCGGTTGCTCAACGACCCGGACCCGGCGGTGCGGCAGAAGGCGGCGGACGACTGGGTGGAGTGGGAGCACTCGATCCTGTCGTTGGACCCCGACCACGCGCCGCCGCCGCAGGCGCAGGACCCGGCGTGGCGGATGGCGTTCGCCCGGATCACGGCGCACTACTTCCGGCACGGGGCGTGGTTGGAGGAGGGGCAGGTGCTGCGGGGGATGCCGAGGCTGGCGGGGATTCCGGGGACGATGGTGCACGGCAGGTTGGACCTGCAGGGGCCGCTGCTGACCGCGTGGGAGGTCGACCGGGCGTGGCCTGCGGGTGAGCTGGTGGTGGTGCGGGGTGCTTCGCACTCGGTGCGGGACGCGGGGATGGCCGAGGCGTTGGTGGCCGCGCTGGACTCCTACCGGCCGTAGGTGATGGTGCGCTGTCCGGTGGGGCGGAAGCCGAGCGCGGTGTAGAGGTGGCGCGGGACCGGGTAGGCGTCGTCGCCGCGGGGGTGCACCACGACAGTGCGGGCTCCTGCGGCGCGCAGCCGGTGCAGCGCGTCCAGGGACACCGCGGCGGCCAGGCCGCGGCGGCGGTGGTCGGGGTGGGTGCCCACCGGCTCCAACTCCCCCACCCCGGTGCGCTCGTCCAGCCAGGCCAGGCAGTAGGCGGCGACGCTGCCGTCGGGGGTGCGGGCGACGCGGTCGAGGTCGGCGCGGTAGGGCCAGGTGGCGCGGACCAGGCGGTAGCTGTGGTCGGTGACGCGGGAGGGGTGGAAGGCGGCGCGGTGGGCGGCCACCCTGGCGGGCACGTCGGGGTCGGTGACGTGGTCGAGGTGGTGCCCCGGTGGCAGGCGGGGTTCGGGCAGGTCGGTCAGGTCGTGGACCAGGCGCTGGAAGAACGGGCCGGGGCGGGGGCGCAGGCCGCGGCGGTGCAGGGCGCGGGCGAGGTGGGTCTCGCTGTCCAGGATGGTGACCGTGCGGGGGTCGGCCCAGTCCAGCAGGTGCTCCACCTCCTCGGGGTGGTCGGGGTGGGCGCCCAGCTCCAGCTCCCCCGGCGCGCTGAGCCAGCCCCAGGCGTGGTCGAGGACCAGGGTGGGCCAGTCGGTGCGGCCGTGCTGGGTCAGCGACCAGGTCAGGCCGCCGATGTGCCAACGGCCGGTGGGCCAGCAGGTGCTGGCGATGTCCTGCAGGGCGCGCATGGTGGGCGATCTTGACACGGCGGTGGTGCGGCGGGCACGGGGTTTTCCGTCGCGGGGTTTTCGGCGTCAGCGGGGGCGCCAGACGGTGGTGGTGCGCACGTCGCGGCCTTCCAGGTCGCGGGAGACGGGCACCTGGAACACCGCGACCTCGGTGAACCGGTCGCGGGGCAGGTGGGCGCGTTGGGGGTCGCCTACCAGCACGGTGGCGCCGCGGGTGTGGGCGCGCAGCAGGAACGGCAGCACGCGGGCGGCCATGTCGCGGTCGTAGAACACGTCGCCCGCCAGCACCACGTCGGTGTCGGGGTCGGTGTCGAGCAGGTCGCCGGTGAGCACGGTCAGGTCCACGGCGTTGGCGGCGGCGTTGCGGGTGGTGGCGGTGGTGGCCAGCGGGTCGACGTCGTTGGCGGTGACGTGGGCGCCGGTGCGGGCGGCGGCGATGGCGACCAGGCCGGAGCCGCAGGCCAGGTCCAGCACGCGGCGTCCGGCGGTGGTGGCGGGGTGGTCGAGCACGTGGCGGGCCAGTGCCTGGCCGCCCGCCCAGGGGAAGGCCCAGAAGGGCGGGTCGGTGGTGCCGGTGTGCTCCCACAGGGAGATGACGTCGTCAGCGGTGTGCAGCGCGATCTCGGGTACCAGGGGCACGGGGCGCAGCGTGGTGTCCCTGGCCAGCAGGTCGTCCACGGGTGGGTCGTCCACTAGGTGGTGAGGTGGTGGTCGGCGGGGCGGAGTGGCTGTCGCGCCATGGCGCGATGGTAGTACCGGTGTCGCCGGTGGCGGGGTGGTGCGGTCACAGGCCGCCCGCCACGCGCAGCACGGCTCCGGTGGTGAACGAGGCCTCCTCCCCCAGCAGCCAGGCGACGGCCGCGGCGATCTCCTCGGCTGTGCCCGCGCGGCGCAGCGGGATCGACGGGGCCACGCGGTGGGCCCGGTCGGGTACGCGGGAGAGCTGGTGGATCTCGGTGTCGACGGTGCCCGAGGCCACGGCGTTGACCCGGATGCCGCGTGGGCCCAGCTCCTTGGCCAGGCCGATGGTCATCGCGTCCACGGCGGCCTTGCTGGCCGCGTAGTGCACGTACTCCCCCGGTGAGCCCAGGGTGGCCGCGGCCGAGGAGATCGAGACGATCGCTCCGCCTTCAACGAGGTCGCGGGCGGCGCGGCGGGCGCACAGCAGCGCGCCGACGACGTTGACCTCGACCACGCGCCGCAGGTCGCTCGGGTCGGTGTCGGCCAGGGGGCCCACGGGGCTGGTGATGCCCGCGTTGATCACCACACCGGTGACCTGTCCGAGTTCGGCGGCGGTGTCGAACAGCCGGTCGACGTCGGTGTCGTCGCCGACCTCGGCGCGCACGGCCACCGCGCCGACCTCGTCGGCCAGGGCGCGGGCGCGTTCGGCGGCGGTGCGGTAGCTGAAGATCAGGCGGTGGCCGCGTCGGGCCAGCAGCCGCACGGTGGCGGCGCCGATGCCGCGGCTGCCGCCGGTGATCACGGTGAGAGGGCTGTGCGCGCCGTTGGCTGCCCCGTTGTCGTTCCCCCTGGTCGTCATGACCGGGGAACATACCGGTGACCATGTCACCCGGTTGGGTGGCACGGGGTGGTGGGACCACTCGAAGGGAGGAATGGGGGCACCCCGTGGTGGTGACCGGAGATGTCCGCTGCGCCGCGCTGTCGCAGTCCTGCGGCGAGCCGCAGGCGGGGACCGCGCCGACCGCCGCCGGGTGGATCTGCCTGGAGCAGCCCGGTGCGTGGGGGCGCGAGGCGCTCACCGGCAGCCGCCTCGACCCGAGGTTGGGCGTCGAGCTGCAGCGGCGGGCAGGGGCGGTGGGTGCGCGTGTGCTGCTGATCCGCCGTCCCGGCCGTCACGCCGACGACCGCCGCGGGACGTCCCCGGTCCGTCGCGCCTACCTGGCGGCGGGCACTCCCGGCGGGTCGTGGTTGGAGCGGGTCGACCTGGTCGCGCCCGAGCAGCTGCTGGAGCTGGACTTCGCCGCTCTGGGTGGTGCTCGTCCCACCGGTCTGGGGCGTCCGGTGTCGGGTCCGCTGCTGCTGGTGTGCACTCACGGTCGGCGTGACGCCTGTTGCGCGCTGCGCGGGCGTCCCGCGATAGCGGGGTTGGCCGCCGCCCACCCGGAGGCGGTGTGGGAGTGCAGTCACACCAGTGGGCACCGCTTCGCCCCGACCGGGGTGCTGCTGCCCACCGGCTACCACTACGCGCGTCTGGACCCGGTCTTCGGCGAGCACCTGCTGCGCCGTGCCGCCGAGGGGCGCGTGGTGGTCGAGCGCTGCCGGGGCCGCTCGGCCTACCTGCCGGTCGACCAGGTCGCCGAGCTGGCCGTGCGGGAGCGGACCGGGGAGACCCGTGACGTGCTCACCGCCGCGGGCGGGTACGTCCGGCACGTCGACGGCCGCGTCTGGCGGGTGCGCTGCCTGCGTCGCGACCTACCGCCCGCACGCCCCGCCAGCTGCGGCGCGGCCCCCTCCGTGCCCGTCGTCCTGGTCGTCGTCGAGGTCCAGCGGCTGGCGGGCGTTGCGCGAGGGCGGCAGGGGGGACGGCGCTGAGGTAGGCCCCGCGGAGGGGCGTGGGGTGGGTTGCGAGGAGGGCACGGCGGCGTGGAACAGGCCCAGGCCCAGCGCGTAGGGGTCGTCCAGGCCCACCGCGCGCAGCGCCTCGGCGGGCAGTGCCAGCAGCGACACGGCCACCCCGAGGAAGTAGGCGTCGAGCAGGCCGGCGTCGCGCACGCCGCTGGGCAGCCCGGCCGCGCGGTGCAGGCGCGCGCCTGCCTCGGCGTTGGCCACCACCATCCGGCCCAGCGCCTCGCGCACGCCCGGTCTGCGCACCGCCTCCAGGTACAGCTCCACCATCGCCAGGAACTGGGTCGGGTCCTCGGCCACCGCGCGTCGCAGCAGCGCCGGGTACAGCTCGCTGACCTGGGTGGCGGAGATGCCCGCGGGGGTGGTGGCGCGCAGCCGGGCCACGGCGGCGGCGTGCAGTTCGGTCATCCGCTGCGCCGCGGCGCGCAGCAGCGCGTCGCGGCTGGGGAAGTAGTTCTTCGTGGTCCCCTCGGGCACTTCCGCCGCCCGGTCCACCGCGCGGTGCGTCAGCCCTCGCCCGCCTTCGGCGGCCAGCACGGAGATGGCGGTGTCGCACAGCAGTTCCCGACGGCTCGTCACGGGGAGGGGACACTAGCGGAGTCGGGCGGGCCGTCCGGCCGTGGCCAGCAGCCTGCCGTCCCGCAGGACCAGCCAGATCCCGCACACGCAGCGCACGTAGCGCACGCGACCGTGGGTGGAGACGGGGTAGGCGGGGTCGTCGGCGGGCCAGCCGCAGCTGGGGCACGTGGTGGTCACGCCCCCCAGCGTGGTGTCATGGTTCAGTGCATTTCAACCCTTACGGCGGTGCGGCGGCCGAGCTGGCCGCCGCGCTGGTCAACGCCTCCCCCGGCACGAGCGCCCGCGACCTGGAGCGGCTGCTGCACGCGCAGGGCTACCGGCCGGTGGGCACGCTCACCGACGACCAGGCCGCCGGGCTGATGGCCTGGGCCCGCCGCCTGGAGGAGGTGTTCACCCGGCCCGAGCGGCGGGTGGGGCTGGTCAACGCGCTGCTGGTCGACAGCGCCAGCAGGCCCTACATCTCCACCCACGACGACCGCCCGCCCCACCTGCACTTCGCCCCGGAGCGGGCGCCCACCCCCGAGCGGGTGCGCGCCTTCACCGCCGCCGGGCTGGCCCACGCGGTGTGCCAGGACCCCGACCGGTTGGGCCGCTGCGCCCGCGAGGGTTGCGGCGTGGTCTTCGTCGACACCTCCCGCAACGGCCGTCGCCGCTACTGCGACACCCGCTGCGCCAACCGGGTGCACGTCCGCGAGCACCGCAGGCGCGGGCTCAGCGGTTGACCCGCCGCCCGAACCGCACGCCGTCGAACCGCGCGGACTCCCCGATCAGCGCCGAGCCCACGTCGGTGCGGCCGCGGAACCACGACCCGGAGAACACCGCGTCGTGCTGGAACACCGCCCCGCCGAACAGCGCCCGCCCGCCGAAGCGGGCTCCGCGCACCGAGGCGGGCCCGGTGAACTCCGCGCGCCGCAGGTCCGCGCGACCGGAGACGCGCACCCCGTCCAGCACCGCCTCGCGCGCCGCCCGCACCCCGGCGAACCCGGCGTTGCCGGTGAACACCGCGTCCGCGAAGGAGACCGGCCCGACGAACAGCGCCTCGTCGAACCGGGCGTGCCGCAGGAACCGCGCCTGGTCGAACCGGGCCGCGCCGGTCACCGTCGCCGCGGTGAAGCGGGCGTCGCCCAGGAACACCGCCCCGGTGAAGTCGGCCGCGGCCACCCGGCAGCCCGACAGGTCCCAGTCCACCAGGATCGCCCCGGCCGCCTTGAGCTCCACGCCGGGCCAGAAGTCCTCGCCGGGGCGAAGGTGCGCGCGCAGCCGCTGCTGCACCAGCCGCCGCCACGGCGCGTCCAGCCCCCGCTCCACCCCGCCGCGCAGCACCGCCAGCCAGGCGTCGACCACGTCCTGGCGCCGCCGCGGCTGCTGCCTGCCGATCTCCTCCAGCAGGTCCAGCCCGGCCCGCTCGCCCGCGCGCAGCAGCCGGTTGGCCTGCCGCCACCGCGACACCGGGGCCGGGGCGGCGGGCGCGGTGCGCCTGCGCGCGTGCTCGTCCAGCAGCGTTTCCGCGCGTGAGGTCCGGTGGTGGCGGTGGACCACGACGCCGATCACCACCGCCACGAACACCCACTGCAGCCACGTCGGGACCATGTCCCCGATCATGCCCGCACCGGCCGGGTCGGCGCCGGGAACCGCGCGTGCCGCTTCCGTCACCACACCGGCCCCGGTTGACCGTAGGGTGCGGCCATGGACCTGACCGAGGCGTGCTTCGCGGGTGCCGCACGGCAAGCGGAGCTCATCCGCGCGGGCGCGCTGAGCAGTCGTGACCTGGTCGCCGAGTGCCTGCGCCGCATCGACGGCCACGACCGGGTGCTCAACGCGTTCCGCCTGGTGTTCGCGGCCGGCGCGCTGGCCGAGGCCGAGCGGGCCGACGCCCGCGCGGCCCGCGGCGAGCACGCCCCGCTGCTGGGCGTGCCGGTGGCGGTCAAGGAGGACCTGGCCATCGCCGGGTTGCCCACCACCAAGGGCACCGCCGCGGTGGACCGGCCCGCCCCCGCCGACTCCGAGGTGGTGGCCAGGCTGCGCCGCGCGGGCGCGGTCGTGGTGGGTCGCACCCGGATGCCGGAGCTGGGCCTGTGGCCGCACACCGAGAGCAGCTGGGCCGGGCCCACCCGCAACCCCTGGTCGCCCGCGCACTCGCCGGGCGGCTCCAGCGGCGGCTCGGCCGCCGCCGTGGCGGCGGGCATGGTGGGTGCGGCCGTGGGCACCGACGGGGCGGGGTCGATCCGCATCCCGGCCGCCTGCACCGGCCTGTTCGGCCTCAAACCGCACCGCGACCGCGTCCCGCTCGACGACGGCGCGGCCTGGACCGGCATGGTCGTGGCCGGGCCCATCACCCGCCACGTCCGCGACGCCGCCCTGCTGACCGACGTGCTGGCCCCCGGAGCCGACTTCGCCGCCGCGGCGGCGGTCGACCCGCCCCGCCTGCGCGTGGCGGTGTCGCTGCGCACCTGGGGTCCGGGCATCCCCATCGCCGAGGAGGTCCGCGACGCCGTCCTGGACACCGCCCGGCTGCTGGCCGACCTCGGCCACGACGTGGTGCGGCTGGACCCGGAGATGCGCGACGTCGCCGGATCGGCCGCCTTCGCCGCCCGCTACCTGCACATCGCCGCACGCGGGGTGGCCGAGCTGCCCCACCCCCGCAGGCTGGACCGCGCCACCCGCCGGGTCGCCGCGCTGGGCCGCGCCCTGCCGCCGCGCACGGTGCGCGCCGCCCTGGCCCAGGGCGAGCCGCTGACCCGCCACGCCAACCGGGTCTTCGACCGGCACGACCTGCTGCTGACCCCGGTGCTGACGCGCCCGCCGCTGCGGGTGGGCCAGTGGGCCGGCCGCCCCACGGTCACCGCGCTGCTCTCCGCCGCCCGCATGACCACCTTCCTGCCCCTGTGGAACATCGCGGGCAACCCCGCCGCCGCCGTGCCCGCGGGGCACACCCGCGCGGGCCTGCCGCTGGCCGTCCAGCTCGTCGGGCGCGCGCGCGACGAGCGCACCGTCCTGGCCGCGGCCGCCCAGCTGGAACGCGCCCGCCCGTGGGCCGACCGCCGCCCGCCCGGCTTCTGAGAACTACCGGTCTGGGAACTACCGGTCCGGGAACTACCGGGCGGACCTGGTGAACTCCGCGGCGAGCAGGTCGAGCAGGCCGGGGAACCGGCGGTCGATCGCCGCTCGACGCAGCCGGACCCCCTTCTTGTTGCCGTAGTCGACCTCGCAGAGCAGGCCGGCGTCGCACAGCGTCCGGAAGTGGTGGGTCCGGGTCTGCTTGCTCACCGGGAGGTTGAAGGAGTGGCAGGCGCGCTCGCCGTCGGTCCGGTCCGCGGCCAGTTCGATCACGACGGCGCGCCTGTGGGGGTCGGCGAGGGCGCGCAGGACGGTGCCCAGGTCGAGCTCGTCTCCCGGCACCGCACTCGTCTCCGGCATCACGCCACCCTCCCGTAGGTACGACTTGAATCGTACCTCGGTTTGTGCTCCACTTAGGTACGAAGTTTTTCGTACCTAAGTACGGGTGGACCCGTGCGAACACGTCCGGGGCGACGGCAAGCCGACGGCCCCGGATGCCCACTCGTGGATTCAGAGGTCGTGACATGGTTTCTCCTGGTGTGCTGATCGTCGGCGCCGGCGTCGCCGGCCCCGCGCTGGCTCATTGGCTCGCCCGTTCCGGGTGGCGGCCGACGGTCGTCGAGCGGTCGAGGGAACTGCGCTCCGGTGGCAGCGCGGTGGTCCTCAGGGGGCCGGCACTCGCAGTAGCGGACGAGATGGGCATTTCGCCGCAACTGCGCGAACTCAGGACACGCGCCACCCACGTATCGCTCCTGGACGCCGGCGGCCGACGGATCGCGCGGTTTCCGCTGAACCCGGACCCGTCGCGAGCGCTGGAGGTCACCCGGTCGGATCTGTCCGCGGTGCTCAACCGCAGAGCGGCCGATGACGCCGAGTTCGTCTTCGACGACACGGTCACCGCCATCGAGCAGGACGATTCCGGCGTCGACGTCACCTTCCGCCGTGCCGCACCCCGCCGGTTCGACCTGGTGATCGGCGCCGACGGCATCCACTCCGCGGTGCGCGGACTGGTGTTCGGCCCGGAACGGGGCTTCACGACCGACCTCGGCATGCACGGGGCGACGGTGCCGTTGGCGCCCGACGCGATCGACGACCCGAGCGAAATGACCGTCCTGGGTGCCCCCGGCCGGATGCTGGCACTCCATCCGTCGCGGGACACGCCGCTGGTGAACTTCACGTTCCGCGCGGCGCCCGCGCACGGGTACGACCGTCACGACGTCGCCCTGCGCAAGCGGATGGTGGCCCGGGCCTACGCCGGCGTGGGGTGGCGGGCACCGGAGTTCATCGCCGCCTACCGGGAGCACCCGGCCCCCTACTTCGACCCGCTGACCAACGTACGTCTGGCGAGGTGGTCCCGAGGCCGGGTGGCCCTGCTCGGTGACGCGGCCTCCGCCACGGCATTGCTCGGCGACGGGTCCAGCATGGCGATCGCCGGAGCACATGCGCTCTCCCTGGCGCTCGCGGCTCATCCGGGCGACCACGCGCGCGCCTTCCGCGTCTACGAGGCCAAGCACCGGCGGGAGGTGGAGAAACGCCAGCGGCGCGTCGGCCTGCTCGCCTCGCTGATGGTTCCACGGACACGCCACGGACTCGCCGTGCGCAACGCCGTCGCCCGTGCTGCGGGCTTCGGACGCGGTCGGCAGGCACAACACGCGGAACCCGCTTGAGCCGCTTCAACGACGGGCTCATCCCGGCCGGGGCGGGGCGGCGGGCATCCCACTGGACGGAACGGTACCGTCCCGTCGTATAGTTGAACGGACGGGACCGTCCCGTCCGTTCGATTCAGGAGTGCCCGATGCCCCACCGCAGCGTCCACGAACTCGTCGACCAGGCCCTGGAACTGGTGCTCGCCCACGACATGTCCGGCTTCGCCGACCTGTGGGCGGCCGACGGGGTCCTGGAGTTCCCCTTCGCCCCCGCCGGTGCCCCCCAGCGCCTGGAGGGCCGCGAGGCGGTGCGGGAGTACCTGCGCGACTACAACGACACCGTCGACCCGCGCGAGATCACCTCCCGCACCACCCACACCACCACCGACCCGGACACCGTCGTGGTCGAGCTCGAGATCGCGGGTGTCGTGGTGGGCACCGGCAAGCCCTACCGGATGCGCTACGTCGCCGTGATCACCGCCCGCGACGGCCGGATCGCCTCCTACCGCGACTACTGGAGCCCGCAGGCCGCCGCCGAGGCACTGGGCGGGACCTCCTCCTTCGCGGGCGCCCGGTGAACACCCTGGTCATCGGCGGCACCGGCACCACCGGCAGCCGGGTCGCCGCCGCGCTGCGCGAGCGCGGCGCCGGACTGCGCGTGGCCACCCGCCACCCGCGCCCGGACCGGCCCGACCAGGTCCGCTTCGACTGGGCCGACCCGGCCACCCACGACCCCGCGACCGCGGAGGTCGACCGGGTCTACCTGATCCCGCCGCTGGGCGCGGTCGACCCGCTGCCCGTGGTCGAGCCGTTCCTGACGCGGGCGGTCGACCGGGGCGTGCGACGGGTGGTGCTGCTCAGCTCCTCGGCCGTGGCCCCCGACACCCCAGGGCTGGGCGCGCTGCAGCGGGCCGTGCGCGACCTGGCGCCGCAGTGGGCGGTGCTGCGGCCCTCCTGGTTCCTGCAGAACCTGACCCGCGAGCACGTGCTGGCCCGCGGCATCCGCGAGCGCGGCGAGATCGTCACCGCCACCGGCTCCGGCCGGGTGGCGCTGGTCGACGCCGACGACATCGCCGCGGTCGCGGTGCGCGCGCTGCTGGACCCGGTGTCCCACGACACCGACCACGTCATCACCGGCCCCCGCGCGGTGGACTACGCCGAGGTCGCCGAGACCATCACCGAGGTCACCGGGCGCCCCGTGCGGCACCGGTCGGTCAGCGCGGGCGAACTGACCGCCCTGCTGGTCGCCGACGGGATGCCCGAGCCCTTCGCCGCCGTGCTGGCCGCGCTGGACGAGACCATCCGCGACGGCGCGGAGGACCGCGTCACCACCACCGTCGCCGACCTCACCGGCCGCCCGCCGCGCTCGCTGCGCGAGTTCGTCACCGCCCACCGCGACGCCTTCGCCGCCTGACCCCGCGTCCCCGTCCCCGCCGACGCGGGGACGGGGACGCGCGGCGGGGTGGCGCCACTTGTCGGAGCACCCGCCACCCGGACCGGAGCCGGCGCGCGAGGTCGGCGCCCGGGGGCAACGCGCGGAGGTCAGCGCGCCGGCGCCACCAGCCCGGTGCCGCCCGCGCGGGCGGCGTCGAAGCGCCGGGTCACGTCGGCCCAGTTCACCAGCGACCACAGCTTCTGCACGTAGTCCGGGCGGACGTTGCGGTACTGCAGGTAGTAGGCGTGCTCCCAGGCGTCGAACACCAGCACCGGGGTGGTGTTCACGCCGACGTTGCCGTGGTGGTCGTAGACCTGCTCCACGACCAGGCGCCGCGACAGCGGCTCCCACGCCAGCACGCCCCACCCCGAGCCCTGCACCAGCGTGGTGGCGGCGGAGAGCTGCTTGGCGAAGGCGTCGAAGGAGCCGAAGTGCTCGTCGATCGCCGCCGCCAGTTCGCCGTCGGGCCGGTCGCCGCCGTCGGGGCTCAGGTTGTCCCAGAACATCGTGTGCAGCACGTGCCCGGACAGGTTGAACGCGAAGGTCTTCTCCAGGCCGACGATGCCCGAGAAGTCCCCCTTCTCCCTGGTCTCGGCCAGCCGCTCCAGGGTGTCGTTGGCGCCCTTGACGTAGGCGGCGTGGTGCTTGCTGTGGTGCAGCTCCAGGATCTCCCCGGTGATCGCGGGCTCCAGCGCCGCGTAGTCGTAGGGCAGATCCGGCAGCACGTACTGGCTCATCGACTCTCCTCGCACCGCATCGGTCCTGCCGCCGCACAGTAGCAGTTGCAAGTAAGTGGCAATAGTGTTCAGGGGTCACCCGTCGCGTCGCACCGGTGACAGGGGGTCGTGGGCCCCCTACGCTCGGGCCGTGGCGATCACCCCGACCCGCGGCCCGCTGCGCTCGGCGCGCTGCGGCGCGGTCGGGGCCACCAGCGGGCTGCTGGCCGCCCTGGTGCACACCGGCGCGGCCGGGCAGCCTCCCCCGGCCCCGCAGGTGGTGGTGTTCACCGCGGGCGTGGCGTGGCTGGCGCTGCCCTTCGCCGACCGCAGGCGCGGACCCGGCGCGATCCTGGCCGTGGTCGGCCTGGTCCAGCTCACCGCGCACCTGTCGCTGTCGCTGCTGTCGCACCCCCACCGGCTGGTGCCCACCCCCGCGATGGCGCTGGGCCACCTGGTCGCCACCCTGCTGGTCGTCGCCGTGCTCACCGGCGCGGAGACCGCCGTGTTCCGACTGGCCGCCGCACTGGCCGCCGCACTGGCCGCCGCACTGCCCCGCAGACTCGCCCCGCCGCCCGCCACCGCGGCGCTGCGCATCCCCATCGCCGCCCACCCGCTGCCGCCGGTGCGCGACGTGCTGCGCCGCCGCGCCGCACCCCGCCGCGGACCGCCCGCCCACTCCTGAGAGATCCCCCACCCGCCCGCGCAGGCGCACGGGCGGTCCCCCCGTCGTCCCCGGATGTCCAGGAGTTCGGCCATGACCAAGCCCTGGCGCGGCCTCGTGCTGCGCTTCCACTTCTACGCGGGGGTCCTCGTCGGCCCCTTCGTGCTCGTCGCCGCCCTCACCGGCGTGCTCTACGCCCTGACCCCGCAGCTGGAGGACCGGCTCTACGCCGAGCAGCTGCGCGTGCCCGCCGCCGAGTCCTCGCTCACCCTCGCCGAGCAGGTCGACGCCGCGCGGGCGGCCCACCCCGGCGGCGAGGTCCTCGCCGTGCGGCCCGCCCCCGAACCCGGCGCCACCACCCGCGTGCTGTTCGCCGACCCCGACCTGGGCGAGTCCGAGCACCGCACCGCCTTCGTCGACCCCGCCACCGGTCGGGTCGTCGGCGACCTGGTCACCTACGGCACCAGCGGCGTGCTGCCGCTGCGCACGACGCTGGACCAGCTGCACCGCAACCTGATGCTGGGCGAACCCGGCCGCCTCTACAGCGAACTGGCCGCCTCCTGGCTGTGGCTGGTCGCGCTGGGCGGACTGGCGCTGTGGCTGACCCGCAGGCGCGCGGCCGCCGACAAGCCCGTGCGCCGCAGGCACGCCGTGCTGGGCCTGTGGGTGCTGGTGGGCGCGCTGTTCCTGTCGGCCACCGGCCTGACCTGGTCGACCTACGCGGGCGAGAACGTCGCCGACCTGCGCCAGGCGCTGGGCTGGAGCACACCCGCGCTGCACAGCGCGGGCGGGCACGCCGAGCACACCACCGCCACCGTCCCCGTCGCGGCCTCCCCCGAGGACGTCGACCGCGTGCTGGCCTCGGCCCGCGCCGCGGGCATCGACGGCGGCGAGGTCGAGGTCTCCCTGCCCGCCGGACCCGGCCAGGCGTGGAAGGTCGCCGAGATCGGCCGGGGCTGGCCCACCCAGGTCGACACCGTCGCCGTGGACCCGGCCACCTTCGCGGTGGTCGACCGGGTCGACTTCGCCGACTACCCGCTGGTCGCCAAGCTCGCCCGCTGGGGCATCGACGCCCACATGGGCACGCTGTTCGGCCCGCTCAACCAGGTCCTGCTGGTGCTGCTGGGCCTGGGGCTGGTCACGCTGGTCGTGCTCGGCTACCGCATGTGGTGGCTGCGCAGGCCCACCAGGGGCTTCGGCAGGCCCGTGCCGCGCGGCCAGTGGCGCAAGCTGCCCCGCGCCCAACTGGCGGTCGTGCTCGTGCTCGCCGCGGCGGTGGGCTGGTTCGCCCCCGTGTTCGGCGTGAGCCTGCTGGTCTTCCTCGCGGTGGACCTGCTGCTGGGCGCCCGCCGCACCCGCGCCCGCAGGCAGCAGCCCGAGGAGCCGGAGGAGCCCGCGCTGACCGGCTGATCCGGCTGGCGCACGGTGAGCGGCGCGGGCCGGATCAGTCCTGCCAGCGCCGCTCGCCGTCCACGACCACCCCGGTGGGCGCCAGCCCGACCGAGCGCGCGACCGCCTCCGACGCGACGTGGCCGTGGCGCACGTGGGCGAGCACGCGCGCCACACCGCGCCCGCGCAGCCAGTCCACCATCAGCCGCGACGCCGCCCGCGCCACGCCCCGGCCCTGGTGCTCGACCCCGACCACCCACGCCACCTCCGCGCGCAGCCCCTCGTCCGCCTCCGCCACCGTGGCCTGCACGAAGCCCGCCGCCCGGCCGTCGTCACCACGGCGCACCACCCAGTTCAGCCACCACCGCCCGGCCTGGCCCACCGGGCCCGCGACCTGCGCGGCGTAGCGGCGGCGCAGCTCCTGCGCGGTCGGCGGCGCGCCGCCGGTGAACGCGTGCAACCGCGCGTCGGCCAGCACCGGGACCATCTCCTCGGCGTGCGACACCCGCAGCGGCTCCAGCAGCACCCCCGGCCCCTCCGGCGGCCCCTCCAGCGGCCCCTCCAGCGGCACCGCCGCCAGCAGCAGGTCCAGGCACCCGGCCCACGCCTGCGGCCGCCCCGCGCGCCGCGCCGCCTCCCGCACCCACTCCAGCACCTGCCGCGGCGGGGTCGAGCGCAGCTCCAGCTCCACCAGCTCGGCGATCTGCTGCGGCGAGGCCGCCGACACCAGGTGCTCCCAGGTCCGCTCCCGCACCCGCGGCCACTGCCCGGTGGCCGCGGCCAGGGCGCGCAACCGCCCGTAGGTCTCCGGGCAGGGCCGCAGCCGCAGCAGATCGCCGCACAGCTCCAGCGCCTGCCCCACCTCACCGTGGCGCAGGCACTCGTCGACGCCCAGGTCCGCCAGCCGCCCCGCCGCGCCCCGGCCGCCGGTGGCCGCCAACCCCCGGCGCACCCACTCCAGCGCCTGCGCGGGGCGGCCCGCCTCCCGCAGCACCGTGGCCACCTGCAGGTAGTGCCACCCCGAGGACAGGTCCCGGCTCAGCCGCAACACCTGCAGGTCCACGTCCCCGGTGTGCTCGGCCAGCTCCTCCACCACCCGCAGCAGCGCCCAGCGCGCCCGGTCGTAGTGCCCGGTGCCGCCGAACCCGACTACCGGCAGCCGCTCGAACCGCGCCACCGCCTCGGCCCGGTAGCGGGCCAGCCCCCGCTCGCCCAGCGCCGCCGCGTACGGGGCCAGCCGCACCTCCGGCGGCTCGGGGAAGGCGGTCTGCAACCGCAGCAGCCAGTCCGCCAGCGTCTCGGGCGGCGGCGGATCGCTCTGGCAGGCCACCGCGTGCAGGTCCAGCACCCGGTCCACCAGTTCGGCGAAGGCCGCCCGGTGCCGGGGATCGACCCCGGCCAGCAGCGCCTCGGCCACCCGCTCGGCCTGCACCCGAGCCCCCGGACCCCGCCGCACCACCTCCGACAGCTCCGCCACGACCGCCGACAGCTCGTCCCAGCGCCGCGCCCACGGCAGCTCCCGAGCCAGCACGTCGACAACCCGATCGGCTAACACCGTCACGGGAACATCCAACCGTAATCACCGACAGTGACCAACTGTGGTGATCAAATGCCGACGACCGTCCCAGCGGACGGGGTGTTCACACGGGAGGGGTGGCGGCCATGACCGGCCGCCACCCCTCCCGTCGGACCCGGCTCACTGCCTCGGCGGTCGGGGCGCCTCCTGCGACACCTCACCAGGCGCGTCCTGGGGCACCGCCAGTCCCGCCGCCGGGGACGCGGTGGGCGCCTCCAGCGACGCCGCCCGCGCCGACTCCAGCGGCCCCGGCACCTCCTGCCGCGCCACCGCCTCCGCCGCGCGCACCGCCTCGGCCACCGCCGGGTCCGGCGCGGTGTCGAACCACGACGCCACCGCCGGGTCGTCCTCCTCCGGCGACGAGGCGGGCGGCTGCTCGGCGGGCGGCTCGTAGCGGAACACCCCGTCCTCGCCCGGCGCGCCCAGCATCCGCGCGAACCCCTCCAGCGCCTTGCCGTAGTCGCTGGGCACCAGCCACACCTTGTTCGCGTCGCCCTGCGCCATCTGCGGCAGCGTCTGCAGGTACTGGTAGGCCAGCACCTCCGGGGTCGGCCTGCCCGCCTTGATCGCCGCGAACACCTTCTCGATCGCCTTGGCCTGGCCCTGGGCCTGCAGGTAGCGGGCCGCCCGCTCGCCCTGCGCCTTGAGGATGCGCGACTGCCGCTCGGCCTCCGCCGCCAGGATCGCCGCCTGCTTGGCGCCCTCCGCGGCCAGGATCTGGCTCTGCTTCTGCCCCTCCGCGGTCTTGATCGCCGACTCCCGCTGGCCCTCCGCGGTCAGGATCATCGCGCGCTTCTCCCGGTCGGCGCGCATCTGCTTCTCCATCGAGTCCTGGATCGACGGCGGCGGGTCGATCGCCTTGAGCTCCACCCGCGCCACCCGGATGCCCCACCGGCCGGTCGCCTCGTCCAGCACCCCGCGCAACTGGTTGTTGATCTGGTCGCGGGAGGTCAGCGTCTCCTCCAGGCTCATCCCGCCCACCAGGTTGCGCAGCGTCGTGGTGGTCAACTGCTCCACACCGACGATGTAGTTGGAGATCTCGTAGACCGCCGCGCGCGGATCGGTCACCTGGAAGTACACGACCGTGTCGATCGAGACGGTGAGGTTGTCCTGGGTGATCACCGGCTGCGGCGGGAACGACACCACCTGCTCGCGCAGGTCGATGCGCGCCCGCACCCGGTCGAAGAAGGGCACCAGGATGTTCAGCCCCGGCGCGGCGGTGGTGCGGTAGCGGCCGAGCCGCTCGATCACCGCGGCCGTGGCCTGGGGAATCACCAGCACCGACTTCAACAGCACGATCAGCGCGAACAGCGCGAGCACCGCCGCCACTACCAGTGTCGTGGTCAACTCTGCAGCCTCCACTCAGGACCCGGACAGCACCACGGCGGTCGCGCCCGAGATCTCGACAACGGTCACTTCCTCGCCCGGCTCGACGACCCTGCCGTCGATGGACCTGGCCGACCACACCTCGCCACCGATGCGCACCCGCCCGCCGTGGCCGTCGACCCTGGCCACCACCACCGCGGTGCCGCCCACCAGCGCCTCCACCCCGGAGCGGTGGTCCAGCCCGCGCGTCATCCGCCGTCGCAGCGCGGGTCGCGCCCCCACCAGCAGGCCCAGCGAGACCAGGGCGAAGACCGCCGAGCCGACCAGCGCGTCCGCGCCCAGCGCCGAGACCCCCGCCGCCCCCAGCGCCGCCACACCGAGCATGACCAGCACGAAATCGCCCGACAGCACCTCGGCGGCCACCAGGAGCACACCGAGGACCAACCAGATCACCGCGGCCACACCGCCATCCTGACACCCCGCGGCATCACCCGTGCGGGTTTCACCCGCTCGCGGGCGGTTCCGTGACGAAATCGATCAACCGCTCCACCGCGCCGATCAGCGGCGTCTCCAGGTCGCGGAACCCGCGCACCCCCGCCAGCACCCGCCGCCACCCCTCGTGCGGCTCGCCCCAGCCCAGCACCGCGCACACGCCTTCCTTCCACGGCACGCCCCGCGGCACCTCCGGCCAGGCCGCGATGCCCACCGACGAGGGCTTGACCGCCTGCCACACGTCGACGTAGGGGTGGCCGGTGACCAGCACGTTCTCGTCACGCACGGCGGCCACCAGGCGGGACTCCTTGCTGCCCGGCACCAGGTGGTCCACCAGCACCCCCAGCCGCCGCCCCGGCCCCGTGCCGAACTCGGCGACCCGCTGTGCCAGCACGTCCACCCCGTCCAGGGGCTCCACCACCACGCCCTCCACGCGCAGGTCGTGGCCCCACACCCGCTCCACCAGCTCCGCGTCGTGCAGACCCTCCACCCAGATGCGGCTGTCGCGCGCGGTGCGCGCCCGCAGGCCCTCCACGCGCACCGACCCCGACGCCGAGCGCGAGGGCGCGGGCCGGGTCGCCGCGGGGGCCGGGCGCACCAGCGTCACCGGCCGCCCGTCGAGCAGGAACGCCGCCGGGCGCAGCGGGAACAGGCGGTGGCGGCCGTGCCGGTCCTCCAGCACCACCTGGCCGTGCTCGAAGCGCACCACCGCGCCGCAGAACCCCGACACCGGGTCCTCCACCACCAGCCCCGGCTCGGCCGCCACCTCCGGCACGGTCCGCCGCTTGCCACCCGAGAGCACGTCGCGGCCGTAGTCGTGTGATCGCACGGCCTCAGTCTCGCATCGGCGTAGCCACGGGGTCGGCAGGCGGTGCGCGTCGGCAAGTACCACCCGAGGCCGCCGCGAGGGCCGGTGAGTACTACCCGCAGGGGGTGCGGGGGGCGTGTGTCAGGCCGGCTGGGACGGGAAGTAGGGGGCGAAGGCGGCACACCAGGCGGCCAGCCGGTCGCCGTCCACCACCGCCGACAACGCCTCGATCCGCGCTCGCAGGTCCGGTCCGGCGTAGGCGAAGTCCACCGCGTCCACCGCCGGGTCGCCCACGCACGGACGGGGATCGATCACCACCAGCCCGCGCGCCCCGCCGTCGAGCACGTTGCCCAGGTGCAGGTCGCCGTGCAGCAGCCGGGTGGGCACGCGGTCGCCCGCCAACGCCGCGGCCGCGGCGTGCGCGGCGGAGTGGTCCTGCTCCGGGCGTCGCCGCCGGAACAGGTCGAAGATGTAGTCCACCCGCTGGGCCAGCGTGGGCAACCCCGGCGGTGGCGGCGGCGTGTGCAGCTCGCGCAGCAGGTCGGCCAACCGCCGCACCGGCACCGCCGCGACACCGCCCGAGGAGCCCACCTGGGTCCCCGGCACCAGTCCCTCCAGCAGCAGCGCCCCGGCGGGCACGTCGGCCTCCAGCACCCGCACCACCCGCGGCGAGGGCTCCCAGGCCCGCAGCGCGGCGTGCTCCTCCTCGGTGTCGTCGAGCACCACCGCCTCGTCGACCTCCTCCTCGGTGATCGCGAGCAGTTCGATGACCACGGCGCGGGACTCGGCGTCCCAGCCCAGGCCCATCGTGCCGACCTTGAACTCCTCCTCGACCGGCACCACCAGCGGTTCGGTGTCCCGGAGGTCGTCGGGGACCTCCGCAGGGACCTCCGCGCCGAACCGCCGGTGCACCTCCTCCAGCAGTGAGCCGATGCGCTCGGCGAGTACGGCGACCTGTTGCTTCTCCAGCGCGACGCTGACCAGCCTGCTCTCCTCGGAGGCCTGCAGGTAGAACGTGCGCTCGCCGGGCTGCCCGACGGTGCCGGCGACGAACCGGTCGGGCTGGCGGAATACGTGGATGACGCGTGCCATGACGACAACGACCCTAGGCCACCGGCCGGTGACCGGCAGCCCTCCCCCCGGCTTTCGCCCCGCGAGCCGCGCTCGGGTGCCCCGACGCACCCGCGACCCCTATACAGTCGCCGCGTGGTGAAGATCGCGCCGTACGGAACGTGGACATCGCCCGTCCAGGCCGCCGATGTCGCGGCGGCGGGCGGCGGCCCCCAGTGGGTCGACCTGCACCGGGGCAGGCTCTGGTGGGCCGAGGGACGGCCCGCCGAGGGCGGCCGGGTGGCGCTGGTGCGCGACGGGCGGGACCTGCTGCCCCCGCCGTGGAACCTCCGCAACCGGGTCCACGAGTACGGCGGCAGGCCCTGGGCGGTGCTGGAGACCCCCGAGGGCGACCGGGTGGCCTTCACCCACTGGGACGACCAGCGGATCTACCTGTTCGACCCCGCCGACCCCGACCCGGTGCCCATCACCCCCGAGCCCGAGCGCCGCCACGGCTACCGCTACGCCGACCTGACCGCCGGGCCCGGCGGCACGGAGGTGTGGTGCGTGCGGGAGACGGTGACCGGCGACGCGCGCACCGACGTGCGGCGCGAGCTGGTGGCCGTGCCGCTGGACGGCTCCCCGGCGCGGGTGCTCGCCGCCAGCCACCACTTCATGACCGGCCCCCGGCTCAGCCCCGACGGCCGCCACTTCGCCTGGATCGGCTGGGACCACCCCCGGATGCCGTGGGACGGCACGGAGCTGTGCGTGGCCGAGGTCGGCTCCGACCGGCACCGCGTCCTGGCGGGCGGCCCGGCCGAGGCGGTCTGCCAGGTCGAGTGGGAGGGCGACGCGCTGCTGGCGCTGACCGACCCCGACGGCTGGTGGAACCTGCACCGGATCAGCCTCGACGGCACCGCGGTCAACCTGGCGCCGTGCCGGGAGGAGCTGGGCGGGCCGATGTGGCGGCTGGGCCAGCGCTGGTTCGCCCCGGTCGCGCCCGGTCGGTACGCGGTGCTGCGCTCCGGGGCGCTGGCCGTGCTCGACGAGCGCACCGGCACGGTCACCGACGTGGAGGTGGACCTGCCCTGGTGGAGCGCGCAGCTGGCCGCCCACGACGGGGTCCTGGTCGGCGCCGCGGCCGGGCCGCGCGCGGAGACCGCGGTGGTGTCGCTGGACCTGGCCACCGGCGAGCTGACCCGGTTCACGCCCTCCGAGGTCGCGCACGCCGAGTACCTGCCCACCCCGGTGGAGCGGGTCTTCCAGGGCCCCGACGGGGAGGTGCCCGCCTACCTCTACCCGCCGCACAACCCCGATTTCGCCGCCCCCGAGGGCGAGCTGCCGCCGTACGTGGTGCACGTCCACGGCGGCCCGACCGGCCGGTTCTCGCCCGTGCTGGACCTGGAGCTGGCCTACTTCACCAGCCGGGGCATCGGCGTGGTGGCGGTCAACTACGGCGGCTCCACCGGCTACGGGCGGGCCTTCCGGGAGCGGCTGCGCGGCCAGTGGGGCGTGGTCGACGTCAACGACTGCGCCGCGGTGGCGCGGGCGCTGGCCGACGAGGGCACCGCCGACCGCGCCCGGCTGGGCATCCGCGGCGGCAGCGCGGGCGGTTGGACCGCGGCGGCGTCGCTGACCTCGGTCAAGACCTACCGCTGCGGCATGGTGGCCTTCCCGATCCTGGACCTGGCCGGGTGGACCCGTCAGGGCGGCGAGACCCACGACTTCGAGTCCTGCTACGTGGAGGGCCTGGTCGGGCCGCTGCCGCAGGCCGCCGACCGCTACGCCGAGCGCTCACCGGTCAACCGGGTGGACCGGCTGGCAGGGCCGGTGCTGCTGCTGCAGGGCCTGGAGGACGAGATCTGCCCGCCGGAGCAGGCCGACCGGTTCGCCGCCGCGCTGGCGGGCACCGGCATCGCGCACGCCTACCTGACCTTCGCGGGCGAGCAGCACGGCTTCCGCCGGGCCGAGACCATCGTCGCCGCGCTGCAGGCCGAGCTGTCCTTCTACGGCCAGGTCTTCGGCTTCACCCCGCTCGGCGTGCCGGTGCTGGAGCTGCGCCGGTGACCACGCCACCGGTCGCGGGGGTGATCCCGCCGCTGCGGCCCGGTGACCGGGTGGCGGTGGTCAGCCCGGCGGGCCCCTGCCCGCCGGAGCTGCTCGACCGCGGCCTGGGGCTGCTGCGCTCGTGGGGGCTGGAGGTGGTGCTCACCGCGCACGCCCGCGATCGACACCCGGTGCTGCCCTACCTGGCGGGCGCCGACGCCGACCGGGCCGCCGACTTCACCGCGGCCTGGTGCGACCCGTCGGTGCGCGCGGTGCTGTGCGCGCGCGGCGGCTACGGCAGCGAGCGCGTGGTCGACCTGGTGGACTGGGCGGCGGTGGCCGCGGCCGGGCCCAAGGTCTTCGCGGGCTCCAGCGACACCACCACCCTGCACGGCAGGCTGTGGCGGCTGGGGGTGCCCACCTGGTTCGGGCCGATGATCGCCACGGCCGCGTTCGTCGAGGACGCCACCGCGCGCGAGCACCTTCGCCACGCCCTGTTCTCCGGCGTCGAGGGCTTGTCCGGGGATTCCTCCGGAAGCTTGCCGGGGGTGCCCGTGGTGCCCGGTCGCGCCACCGGCACCGCCGTGGGCGGCACGGTCAGCCTGCTGGGCGGCACCACCCCGCCCGAGGGGGCGATCGCGCTGCTGGAGGACGTCCACGAGGAGCCCTACCGGCTCGACCACCTGCTGACCGGGCTGCTGCGCCAGGGCTGGTTCGACCGGGTCGCGGGCGTCGCGCTGGGCTCGTGGGTCGACTGCGGCGAGCCCGCCGAGGTCGAGGCGGTGCTGGTGGACCGGTTGGGCGGGCTGGGCGTGCCGGTGCTGGGCTCGGTCGGGTTCGGCCACTGCGCCGGGCAGCGCACCGTGCCGCTGGGGGTCACCGCGGTCCTGGACGCCGACGCGGGCCTGCTCACCGTGGCGCGGTGACGACCCCGCGGTGGTGGGTGACCGTCGCCCGGACGGCGCACTTCGCGCTGGACACGCCCTCCTCGGGGCGGACGCTGGAGCGGGCGTGCCCGGCGGAGGGCCCGCCCAGCGTCGAGAGGAACCACCCATGCGCGATCCCGTCGAGGTGATCAGGCAGCAGATCCGGGGCGAGATCCCGGAGCAGGACTTCCGGTTCGACAGGTTCGACGTCACCCTGGGCCTGGCCGCCCTGCGCTACACCACCCTGGACGTCGAGGACCAGCGCGCCGTGGTGGTGCGGCAGTCGGTCTTCACCAACGACACCGACAACACCCGCACGCGGACTTTCGCGGTGGACGAGACCACCACCGACACCTTCGGCTGGACGCTGTCGGAGGCGCTGCGGGTCGGCACGACGTTCGAGGTTCCGGTGCCGCTCGTCGACGACGACGGGGTCCGCGCCGAGCTGGACCTGACCTCCACCCGGCCCCAGACCACCGCGGTGACCCGGCACTGGCGCTACCGCGCGCAGATCCCGGTGCCCGCGCGCTGCCGCGTGCAGACCACCTTCTCCGTGCTGGAAGGCAGGATCAGCACCCCCTTCACCGCGGTGCTGCAGGTCCGGGGGTTCCTGGACATCCGGTGGGCCGACGGCGGCAGCTGGAAGCGCTGCTTCGGCGAGGTCGCGGAGATGATCGAGAAGGGCTACCGCGTCCCGGACCCGGCCGCCTTCCAGTGCACCACCGGTGGCCGTTTCACCGGTGCCGTCGCCACCGGTTACCGCGTGCACACCCGCAACCTGGTCGACGGGTCCACCCGGCAGCTCTTCCCCGTCGAGCCCGAGCGGTCGACAGCCCTGACCCGCTGAACCCGGCGCCGCGCCGGTCAGCTGCTCCTGTCGCGCAGCGACAGCGTGTCGCGGCGCACCTCCTCGCTGCGCTCGCTGATCGCCTGGATCTCCTCGGCCAGCGCCGGGTCCGCGTCCCGCACCCGGCCCAGCGCGTTGACCAGCGGCTCCAGCAGCGCGGCGGTGTCGTCGTGCGCCAGCGCCTGCCGCACGACCACGTCCACCCGCCCGACCTGGCCCGCCAGTCCGCGCAGCGACGCCGCGTTCTCCCGCGCCCACTGCGCCACCGCCCGCTCGCCCGCCCTGCGGTCGCGCTCGGCGCGGACCCGCTGCTCGGCGGTGGAGCCCAGCTCCGACGGACGCAGCCGCAGGTAGCGGCGCTCGGCGGCCTGGCGGCTGGCCACGCCCAGCGCCGGGGCCAGCTCCGCCCAGCTGGTGCCCAGCTCGCGCGCGGCGGCGATCAGCTGCGGCTCCCACCCGGCCAGCTCCTCGCGCAGCCTGCGCAGCAGGACCAGGGCCGACAGCACCTGCTCGGCGGTGAGGTCCTCGCCCGCGGCGGCGGCCGCCCGGACGGCTTCGTAGTCCTCGATGGCCATGTGGTCATCGTATGGACGACAAAAGGGGTTGTCAACGAAGTGACGACGCGCTACTGTGGTGGCACAGCGCATTGACTGTCCAGAGAACAGCCACACAGGAGGTGTCTTCCCATGTTGATGCGCACCGACCCGTTCCGTGAGCTGGACAGGCTGACCCAGCAGCTGTTCACCGGACCGGGCACCTGGTCCCGCCCCACGGCCATGCCGATGGACGCCTACCGCGTCGGGGACGAGTTCGTCGTGGAGTTCGACCTGCCCGGTGTCGCCACGGACGCCATCGAGCTCGACGTGGAGCGCAACGTGCTGACGGTCAAGGCCGAGCGCCGTCCCGCCCACTCCGGCGACAACGTCGAGATGCAGGTCTCCGAGCGCCCGCTGGGCGTGTTCTCCCGGCAGTTGTTCCTGGGCGACACGCTGGACACCGACCACATCAAGGCCGACTACGACGCGGGCGTGCTGACCCTGCGCATCCCGATCGCCGAGAAGGCCAAGCCGCGCAAGATCGCCATCGGCGGCAGCGACACCGGCCGCAAGGAGATCAACGCCTGACGCGCGGCCGACACCACCGCGCGCGCACCCCGCGGTCCATCACGCGTCCGGCGGGAATCCGGTCCTCGGCGGGCCGGGTTCCCGCCAGACTGCCACCATGCGACCGGCCGCGGGAGAAGTGCTGCACTTCTCCGAGGATTCCACGATCACCCGCTTCGTCCCGCACGTGGCCGCCACCGCCAAGGTCCCCGGCGCCTACGTGTGGGCGGTTGACGGCGCACGCGCTCCCGACTACTGGTTCCCCCGCCAGTGCCCGCGGGCGATGGCCTGGGTCGAGCCGACCACCACCGAGGCGGACCGGGCTTGGTTGGGCGCGGGTCGCGTGCACGTCGTGGAGTACCGGTGGCTGCCCGCGCTGCTGTCCGCCAGGCTCTACGCCTACCGGTTCGACGCCTCGGCGTTCCGGCCGATCGGCGACCCTCCGCACGCCCACGTGGCCACCGGTCCGGTGGTGCCGCTGGGCCCGCCGCAGCCGGTCGGCGACCTGGTGCGGTTGCACGGGCAAGCGGGCGTCGAGCTGCGGCTGACCACCTCGCTGTGGCCGTTCTGGGACCGCGTCACCGCCTCCACGCTGGGGTTCAGCGGCATCCGGCTGCGCAACGCGGTCAGCAGGCCCGAGCCGGGGTGACCTCGGCGACGTCGGGCGAGACCCGGGCGTCGCCCTCCGGGTGCTCGCCCCTCTCCGGGAACCACTCGACCACCTGCGGCGAGTAGAGCTCCCGCCAGTGCCCCGCACCGGCCTGCCGACCACCTCGCCGATCAGCCGCCGCACCGCGTCATCGCGGCCCGTCGTCCTCGTGCACCATGGCGCTGAGCCAGTCGCCGAACGGGGCCCGCACCACCGCCTCGGCCCGGATCGACGGCGCCCATTCCCTGGTGTTGGCCATGAATTCGCCGGGAAACACATGCGTCCAGTCCGTTCCGAGGATTCGATGGCGCGCTGGAACACCCGGTGCCGGGCCTCCGGCGGATCGTCGTCGTCCAGGCCGGGATGGTTGTTGCCCTGGGTGGAGCAGTAAGCGCACGACGCTGCTGTCGACGGTGCCCGTGGCACCGGTGACCAGAATCGGCACGACCCCTCCGCGCTGTTCGACGGACCCGATCGGCGGGACGGTTCCGGAGAACGCGCCCGAATTTCCGCGAAATTGCGAGAAGTCAGACGCGAACAACGTGTTCACGTTTTTGAAAAGAACCGCTTGCTGACATACCGACCGGTCGGTACCCTCGCCGCGTGGCCAATGCGAGACAGCGTCGGATCGACGCCGTGGTGCTGGACTGGGGCGGCGTGCTCACCGTCTCGGTGCCGCAGTTCATCGAGGACTGGCTGGGCGCGGAGGGCATCGACCGCGACCGTTACCGGAGCACCATGCGCGCTTGGATGGGACGCGAGGCGATGCCGGACAGCCCCGTGCTCCGGCTGGAGACCGGCGAGCTGACCGTGGCCGAGTTCGAGGCGCTGCTGGCCGCCGAGCTGGTCACCCTCGACGGCCGCGAGGTCGCCGCCAAGGGCCTGCTGCGCCGGATGTTCGGCAGCGCCCACCCCGACCCCGCCATGGTCGAGCTGGTGCGCGGGCTGCGCGCCGACGGGGTGACCACGGCGCTGCTGTCCAACAGCTGGGGCGAGGGCTACCCCGAGACCCTGCTGCTGGAGCTGTTCGACGTGGTCGTCATCAGCGGGCGCGTCGGGCTGCGCAAACCTGACCCGCGCATCTTCGAGCACACCCTGCAGCGCCTCGGCCTGCCCGCCCACCGGTGCGCCTTCTTCGACGACGCGCCCGCCAACGTCGAGGGCGCCAGGGCGGTGGGCCTGCACGCCCACCGGCACACCGACGCCGAGAGCACCCGCGCGGTGATCGCCGAACTGCTGGGGGCCGCCGCGTGAGCGGCACCGAGCTGCCCGGTCTGGACCTCGACCGGCTGGCCGCGCACCTGGGCACCGGCCCGCTGACCGGCGAGCTGATCCCCGGCGGCCGCTCCAACCTGACCTACCGGGTCACCGACGGGCGACACCGCTGGGTGCTGCGCCGCCCGCCGCTGGGCCACGTGCTGGCCACCGCGCACGACATGTCCCGCGAGTACCGGGTGATCTCCGCGCTGGCGGGTACCGCGGTGCCGGTGCCGGGCGTGGAGCTGCTGTGCGAGGACCCCGAGGTGCTCGGCGCGCCGTTCTACCTGATGCGGGAGATGCCCGGCCAGGCGCTGCGGCACCGCGACCAGTGCCCGTGGCTGACCCCGGACAAGGCCGCGGCGCTGTCCGACCGGCTGGTCGACGTGCTGGTCGACCTGCACGCGGTCGACCCGGCCCAGGTCGGCCTCGGCGACTTCGGCCGCCCCGACGGGTTCCTGCGGCGCCAGGTCGCGCGGTGGGGCAAGCAGCTTGAGGCTTCGCGCAGCCGCGAGCTGCCCGGCATCGACGAGCTGCGCGACCGGCTGGCGGGCAGCGTGCCCTCCCCCCGCCGCGCCGCCATCGTGCACGGCGACTACCGGCTGGACAACGTGCTGGTCACCGCCGACCCGCTGGGGATCAGCGCGGTGCTGGACTGGGAGATGGCCACCCTGGGCGACCCGCTGGCCGACCTGGGGCTGCTGTGCGTGTACTGGAGCGGCCTCGGCGGCGCCGAGGACGACCCGATCACCGGCACCGTCCCGTCGCTGCCCGGCTTCGCCGACACCGAGCGGCTGGTCCAGCGCTACGCCCTGCGCAGCGGCGCCGACGTCACCGGCCTGGGCTGGTACACCGCCTTCGGCTACTTCAAGCTCGCCGTGATCATCGAGGGCATCCACTACCGCTTCACCTCCGGCAAGACCGTGGGCGCGGGCTTCGACACCATCGGCGCGATGACCCTGCCGCTGGTCCGGCGCGGTCTCGCCCAGACAGCAGGGGAGCACTGATGGACTTCGCGTACGACGCCAGGACCGAGGAGCTGCGGCAGCGGCTGCTGGCGTTCATGGACGAGTTCGTCTACCCGGCCGAGGCGGTGGCCCACGAGCAGCTGGCCACCGCCACCGACCCGTGGGCGCGCCCCCCGGTGCTGGAGGAGCTCAAGGCCCGGGCGCGCCGCCAAGGGCTGTGGAACCTGTTCCTGCCCGACGCCGAGCACGGCGCCGGGCTGACCAACCTGCAGTACGCGCCGCTGGCCGAGATCACCGGCCGCAGCCCGCACCTGGCCCCCGAAGCGCTCAACTGCGCCGCGCCGGACACCGGCAACATGGAGGTGCTGGCGATGTTCGGCACCCAGCGGCAGAAGCAGCAGTGGCTCCAGCCGCTGCTGGCGGGCGAGATCCGCTCCGCGTTCTGCATGACCGAACCGGACGTGGCCTCCTCCGACGCCACCAACATCGCCACCCGCATCGAGCGCGACGGCGACCACTACGTCATCAACGGCCGCAAGTGGTGGTCCTCCGGCGCGATGGCACCCCACTGCGAGATCCTGATCGTGATGGGCAAGACCGACCCGCAGGCCGAGCGGCACCGCCAGCAGTCGATGGTCCTGGTCCCCCGCGACACCCCCGGTGTGCACGTCAAGCGCGGGATGCACGTGTTCGGCTACACCGACGCGGACCACGGCGGTCACGCCGAGATCGTCTTCGACGACGTGCGGGTGCCCGCGGACAACCTCATCGCGGGCGAGGGCGAGGGCTTCGCCATCGCCCAGGCCCGGCTGGGGCCGGGACGCATCCACCACTGCATGCGGCTGATCGGCATGGCCGAGCGGGCGCTGGAGCTGATGTGCCGCCGCGCGATCGAGCGGGTGGCCTTCGGCAAGCCGGTGGCCCGCCAAGGCGTGGTGCAGGAGTGGATCGCCGAGTCCCGGGTGCGCATCGAGCAGGCCCGGCTGCTGGTGCTCAAGACCGCGTGGCTGATGGACACCGTGGGCAACAAGGGCGCGCACACCGAGATCCAGGCGATCAAGATCGCCACCCCGCTGATGGCCGAGTGGGTGCTGGACAAGGCCATCCAGGCGCACGGCGCGGGCGGGGTCAGCCAGGACTTCCCGCTGGCCCAGCTGTGGGCTGCGGCCCGCACCCTGCGGCTGGCCGACGGCCCCGACGAGGTCCACCGCATGTCGCTGGCCAAGCGGGAGCTGAAGAAGTACCTGTGACGAGGGTGCGGCGCCGCCCACGCCCCCGGTCCCAGGCGGTGCCGCCGCGCAGGGCGGCGGTACTACCAAGGAGACGGCTCGCGCATCGATCGAAGGATGTGGTCGCGCCGTCGGTGGTCCAGGGTTCCGGCCATGACACGACCGGACACGAACGCCGGATCAGGCGGCAGGGGGAAGACGTCCCCGGTGGCCCACCACGATGCCCTGTTCCCCGGCAGGGTCATCGGAGGCACGGCACTCGTACTCGGCCCCCTCGTGTGGCTGACGGGGTTGCTCCTGCGCCATCTGGCGCAGCGCTCGGCCACCTTCTCGGCCGAGCAGGTGGACTGGTTCGCCAGGCAGCCGTTCGCCGCTGCGTCGCAGTTGGCCGTCTACCTGGCGAACCCCGCGCTGACCACGGCCGGTTACGCGTGTTTCGCGGCCGGGGCCATCCTGCTGTGCCCCGCGGTCGTCACGTTGGCCCAGATCGTCGCCGTGCACTCCCCGAAGCTCGCCTTCGTGGCGGGCACGCTCGTCGTCGTGGGCCTGTTCTCCCGCCTGTACTGGGCGGGCGTGGACCAGACCGCTTTCGAACTGGTGGGGCGACTGGGACTCGACGAGGCCACCGAGACCGTGATGGACGCGTACGTGGACATCTCCTACGGTCCGTGGCGGGTTCCCATCACGGCGGCTTTCGGCCTGTACATCGGAACCCTCGTGCTGGCCATCGGCGCCTACCGGTCGGGGGTGTTCGGCACGGGGCGTCTCCTGCTGTTCCTCCTGTCGGGGACGTTGTGGACCGGTGTGCTGAAGGAGAGCACCTTCGCCAGTGTCGTCACCTCCGCCGCCCTGTGCCCGGTGTTCGTGCCGCTGGGCATCCGGGTGCTGCGGAACGCCGTGCCCGAGCTGCGGATCAGGGGCCCGCACGCTTCCGGCCGCGAGCCGTTGAAGATCTTGAGCTGGTGACACGTCGTTCCCCGGACCCGGTACCTCGTTATGATCAGGCGGATGGGCAACGTGTCGCCGCGGATGCGCTCCTCGCGCGGTGGCGCGGCACCCTGGTGGCTTCCAGCGGCTGCTTTTTGCGGCGCTTTCCTCCCCTCGGCCCTCCCCGACGCGGGGCTGCGCAGCCTCGACCTGCTCGGACTCGCGTCAGTCCCCGATTACGTCCAGGCGACCGCAGTCGGCCTGCTGGCCGCGGTCGCGATCCGGATGACGCCGCAACGGCGATGGCCGCTGCTGGTGGTGACGGCTGTGGACGCCGTGGTCCGGTCACCGGGCCTCCTGGTCGCCGTGACGTCGTACGTCGCGGCGACCACCTACCGGCGACCGCTCCACCTGGTGCTCTACGCGGTGACCGCGAGCCTGCCGGCGGTCCTGCCGCGCCCCGGCACCGACATCGCCTCCTCGCTGGGCAGCGCACCGCTGTTCGTCTGGCTTCCGCTGGTGATCGGGCTGTGGGCGGCCGCGCGCGGCCAGGTGGTGGACGGGCTGCGCGAGCGCGCCGAGAGGCTGGAACGGGAGCAAGCCGCCCGCGCCGAGCAGGCCCGTGCGCACGAACGCGCCCGCATCGCGCGGGACATGCACGACGTGGTGGCCCACCGGGTCTCGCTGATGGTGCTGCGCGCCGGAGCGCTGGAGATCAACGCGACCGACGACAGGACCGCGGCGGAGGCGGAACTCATCCGCACGACGGGCAAGCAGGCGCTCACCCAGCTGAGAGCGGTTCTGGGGATACTCGGTGAAGCGGACGGGGAAGCCGCCCGACCACAGCCGACGCTCGCCGACCTCGACTGGCTGCTCGACCAGTCCAGGTCGGTCGGCGTTGTCGTGGAACGGCACGACAGCGGCACGGCACGCGGGTTGCCCGCCGTGGTGGAGCACACCGCCTACCGGATCGTCCAGGAAGCCCTGACCAACGTGCACAAGCACGCGAGCACCGCCACCGCGCGGGTGGTCGTGCGGTACTCGCCCTCGGCGCTGGAGATCACGGTCGGCAACACCGCACCGTCCGATCCCGGACCGGCGATGTCCGGCAGCGGCCTCGGCCTGATCGGTCTGAGGGAGCGCGTCGAAGTCCTGGGCGGCACGTTCGTCGCCCGACCGGAGCCGGACGGCGGTTTCCTCGTGTCCGCGACGCTTCCGACATGATCCGGGTGCTCGTCGTCGACGACGAAACCCTGGTGCGGACCGGGCTGCGCATGATCCTGGAGGCCGCCGACGACATCGAGGTGGTCGCCGAGGCCGGGAACGGCACGGAGGCCATCACCGCCGTCGCCCGCCATCGGCCGCAAGTCGTGCTCATGGACGTGCGGATGCCGCGCATGGACGGAGTGGCCGCGCTCCAGGAGATCAACCGGTCCCAGAGCCCGCCGAAGGTGCTCATGCTGACCACCTTCGACCGCGACGAGTTCGTCCACGCGGCCCTGCGCGCCAGGGCCGCGGGATTCCTGCTGAAGGACACCGCGCCCCGCGACCTGATCGCCGCCGTCCGCACCGCGGCCGACGGCAGCGCCGTACTCGCGCCCACGGTCACCAAACGGATGATCGACGCGTTCGCGGACCAGTTCTCACCGGATGTCCGTGCCGCGCGGGAACGCCTGGCCGTGCTCACCGCTCGCGAACGGGACGTCGCCCACGCGGTGGCGCGAGGGCTGGCCAACGCCGAGATCGCCAGGGCACTCGGCATGACCGAGACCACCATCAAGGCCCACGTCAGCCGCTCGCTCGCCAAGCTCCGGCTGACCAACCGGGTGCAGATCGCCCTGCTCGTCCGCGACGCGGGCGAGTCCGGCGCCTGGTCCGCGCATGCGGCGGAGTCGCCACGCTCCCAGGAGTAGCTCCTGCGCCCACAGCGCTCCAGGGGGTGAACCCCCGATCCGCTGTCCGAACGGGCAGGCGTGCGCGCGGGCCGTTACCGTCGCGCCATGTCGTTCGTCATCACCGGCGCCACCGGCCAGTTGGGCCGCCTGGTCGTCACCGAACTGCTCGACCGCGGCGTGCCCGCCGACCGGATCGTGGCGGGTGGGCGCAACCTGGACAGGATCACCGACCTGGCCGCGCTCGGCGTCACCACCACCCGTTTCGACTACGACGACCCGGCGAGCATGGACGCCGCGCTGTCCGAGGGCGACACCCTGCTGCTGATCTCCAGCGACGCGGTCGGCACCAGGGTCGCCCAGCACCGGGCCGTGATCGGGTCCGCCGTGCGCGCGGGGGTGTCCCGGCTGCTCTACACCAGCGTGCTCTCCGCCGAGGGCAGCCCGCTGGTGCTGGCCGCCGACCACGTCGAGACCGAGCAGCTGATCAGGGACTCCGGTCTGCCGTTCACCCTCCTGCGCAACGGCTGGTACACCGAGAACTACGCCCCGGCGCTGCAGCAGGCCGCGGCCACCGGCGAGGTGCTCACCAGCGCGGGTGAGGGCCGCGTGGCCAGCGCCACCCGCGCCGACTACGCCGCCGCGACCGCGGGCGCGCTGGTGGGGCAGGGCCACGAGAACAAGGTCTACGAGCTCTCCGGCGACTACGCCTGGGACTTCGACGAGCTGGCCCTGGCGTTCTCGACCCTGCTGGGCCGCGAGGTGGTGCACCGCGGTGTCACCCCCGAGGAGCACCTGGCCGCACTTCTCGATGCGGGCGTGGACGAGCAGACCGCCGGGTTCCTCGTCGCGCTCGACGCGGGCACCCGCGCGGGCGCGCTGGCGCTGACCACCGGCGACCTGTCACGCCTCGCGGGCCGCCCCAGCACTGCCCTGCTCGACGGGCTGCGCCCGCTGCTCGGCTGAGCCCGAGTTCACCGGCCGGCGGGCGCGGTTTCGGCGGGTGCCCGGCGTTGTCGGCGGTTCGTCGTGGTCTAGCCCGCGCAGGACGCCCCGGCGCGGGCGGCGCTGTCGATGTTGTCCTCCACCCAGCTGCGCAGCATCCGCAGCGGCACTGCCGCGCTGTGCCCGAGCTCGGTGAGCGAGTACTCGACGTGCAGGGGCACCGCGGGGTAGACAGTGCGGTCCACGAGGCCGAAGTCCTTCAGGCGCCGCAGGGTTTGGGTCAGCACCTTCGGGCTGACTCCCTGCAGGTGCCGCTGGAGCTCGCCGAAACGCCGCGGGCCGTCCTCGAGCGCGCCGATGGCCAGCGCGGACCACTTGTTCGCCAGCAGGTCCAGCATCGCCCGGCACGGGCACTGCGCGGCGTAGACGTCGTGGTCGGAGTGCTGTCCGGTCAGGCACACGGTGGTCATGGCAAGCCCTTCACCTCGATACTTCCCATTGGGAAGTTTTAACCCTTGCAGGTAACTATATCCCTGGGGATACGTTTTCGGCGTTCAGGGAAAGATCATCCTCGGGTCTTTCCGAGTAACTGATCCAGGGAGAGAACCAGTGTCCGACGCATCGATGCGCGCCGTCGTCCAGCACGCCATCGGCGGTCCCGACGTGCTTTCGGTGGAGCAGGTGCCCCGCCCCGAACCGCTGCCGACCGAGGTCCGGGTGAAGGTGCACGCGGCAGGCATCAACCCGGTGGACTGGAAGACCCGCGCCGGGTCGGGCATGGCGGGCGTGCTCGGCGAGCCGCCGTTCACCCTGGGCTGGGACGTCTCCGGTGTCGTGGAGAAGGTCGGCTTCGGCGTCACGACCCTGCGCGAGGGCGACGAGGTCTACGGCATGCCCTGGTTCCCGCGGGCGGCGGGCGGCTACGCCGAGTACGTCACCGCGCCTGCCCGCCAGTTCGCCCGCAAGCCTTCGAGCATCAGCCACGAGCAGGCCGCGGCGGTGCCGCTCGCCGCGCTCACCGCGTGGCAGGCCCTGGTGGACACCGCGCACCTCCAGTCGGGGCAGCGCGTGCTGGTCCACGCCGCGGGCGGCGGCGTCGGCCACTTCGCGGTCCAGTTCGCCAAGCACCTCGGCGCCCACGTGATCGGCACCGCTCGGGCGGGCAGCCACGACTGGCTCACCAAGCTCGGCGCGGACGAGCTCGTCGACTACACCGCCGTCCGGTTCGAGGACGCGGTCTCCGACGTCGACGTCGTGATCGACCTGGTCGGCGACCTCCACGACAACACCAGCACGCGGTCGCTGGACGTGCTGCGCCCCGGTGGGCTCCTGGTCGCCATCCCGGCAGGCGTCTCGCCCGAGCTGGCCGCCGCGGCCGAGGCCAAGGGCAAGCGGGTGTCGCCGTTCCTGGTCGAGCCGGACGGGCCCGCGCTCACCACCATCGGCTCGCTCATCGACTCCGGCGAGGTGGTGGTGGAGGTCGAAGAGGTGTTCCCGCTCGAGCGGGTCGCCGAGGCTCACACCCGCGGTGAGTCCAACCGCACCCGCGGCAAGCTCGTCCTGCACGTCGCTTCCTGAATCCCCGCCTCGAAAGCACTGGAGCACCCGATGTTCTATGAGATCCGCCGCTACCAGGTCCGGCCGGGGCTGCGCGACGAATGGGTCCGTTACATGGAGGACACCGTCATCCCGTTCCAGGTCGAACGGGGGATGTCGGTCACGGCGTCGTTCGTGGACGAGGAGGACCCGGACGGCTACGTGTGGATCCGCCGGTTCGAGGACGAGCAGGAGCGGGCCGCCCTGTACGCCAACGTCTACCAGAGCGACCGCTGGCGGGACGAGCTCGACCCGAAGGTGAAGAGCTTCCTGCTCGTCGACCGGATCGAGGTCACCAGGGTCGTCCCTACGCCGAACTCCGGGCTGAGGTGAGCGGGCGAGGGCAGTCGAGGGCGTAGAGCGCGCCGTCGATCGCGTACCGCAGCGTCGTGCGTCCCGGCGCTGCGGTCGCCGGGATCGCCCGGACCCCGTTCGAACAGGACACCCACGACCCGAAGTCCTGGAAAGCTGGTCGGACCAGCAGCCCTCGCACCCCCGACAGCAACCCGGAACCGGTCCACCACCCGAACGGCTCGATCACCGGCGGCAATCAAACCGGTCGATTCAGACCGAGCCGAACGGCTGCACCGCCGCCAGCAGCCTGCGGGTGTAGTCGTGCCGGGGGCGCAGCAGCACCCCCTCCACCGGCCCCTGCTCGACGAACTCGCCGTGGTACATCACCACCACCCGGTCGGCGATGCTCCACGCCAACCCCAGGTCGTGGGTGATCACCAGGGCGCCCAGGCCCAGCTCGCGGCGCAGCCGCAGCAGCAGCGCCAGGATCTCGCCGCGCACCGAGGCGTCCAGCGAGGCCACCGGCTCGTCGGCGACGAGCAGCCGCGGTCCCAGCGCCAGCGCGCCCGCGATCACCACGCGCTGGCGCTGGCCGCCGGAGAGCTCGTGCGGCAGCGAGGGGAAGAACAGCTCCGGCGGGCGCAGCTCGGCGGCGTTGAGCGCCTCGGCCACCAGTTGCCCCTCGTCGCCGGGCACGCGGTGGATGCGCAGCCCCTCGGCCACCGACTCGTAGACCGAGTGCCGGGGGTTGAGGGCGCTGGTCGGGTCCTGCAGCACCAGCTGCACCTGCCGCCGGTAGTCCTTGAGCCCGGCCGAGGAGGAGGGCAGTGGCCTGCCGTCGAACAGCACCCGTCCGGAGGTGGGCTTCTGCAGCCCCAGCAGGGTCCGGGCCAGCGTGGTCTTGCCCGAGCCGGACTGCCCGACCAGCGCCACGATCTCGCCCGCGCGCACCTCCAGATCCACCCCGGCCACCGCGGTGGTGGAGCCGAAGTCGACCTTCACCCGCTCCGCGCGCAGCAGCACCGGGCCCTCCGGCGCGGACTCGGTGACGTAGCGGAACGCCGGGTCGCCGATCACCGGGAACGCCGAGGCCAGCGCCTGGGTGTGCGGATGGGTGGGCGCGCTGATCACCGACCGCGCGGGCCCCTCCTCGACGACCTCGCCACGCTGCATCACCGCCAGCCGGTCGCACGTGGCGGCCAGCACCGACAGGTCGTGGCTGATCATCACCAGCCCGATGCCGCGCTCGGTGACCAGCCTGCTCAGCAGCGCCAGCACCTGCGCCTGCACCACCACGTCCAGCGCGGTGGTCGGCTCGTCGGCGATGACCAGCCGAGGCGAGCACGCCAGCGCCATCGCGATCATCACCCGCTGCTTCTGCCCGCCCGACAGCTCGTGCGGGTAGGCCCGCTCCACCCGCGGCGGCAGCTCGACCTGGGCCAGCAGCTCCGACACCGACCCCTTGGTGCCGTGCAGGCGCATCGGCTCGGCGATCTGCTCGCCCACCCGGTGCACCGGGTTGAGCGCGTGCATCGCGCCCTGGAACACGATCGAGGCCGACGCCCAGCGCACCGCCCGCAGCCTGCCCCAGGACATGGTGCGCACGTCCTCGCCGTCGAGCAGCACCTGCCCGTCGATGCGGGCGTCGCGGGGCAACAGCCGCAGCACCGACATGGCCACGGTGGACTTGCCGCAGCCGGACTCGCCCGCCAGGCCGAGGGTCTGCCCGGCATCCAGCGCCAGGTTCACCGACTTGACCGCGGCGGTGCCGCCGCGCGCGCCCCCGTAGTGCACGCTCAGGTCGCGCAGCTCCAGCAGTGGGCTCACCGCTCCCCCTTCAGCCGAGGGTTGAGCACCGTCTCCAGCGCCCGCCCGCACATCGTGAACGCGAGCACCACCAGCACCACTCCCAGCCCCGGCGGGACCAGGAACCACCACGCCCGCTGCGACACCGCGCCGTGCACGTTCGCCGCGTGCAGCATGGACCCCCAGGAGATCTGCGTGGGGTCGCCCAGGCCCAGGAACGACAGCGTCGACTCGGCGATGATCGCGCCTGCCACGGTCAGCGTGGTGTTGACGAACACCAGCGGCAGCACCGCGGGCAGCACGTGCTTGCCGATGACGTGCGCGTGGCCGCCGCCCAGCGCCTTGGCGCGCTCGATGAACGGCCGCGCCTCCACCGCCAGGGTCTGCGCCCGCACCAGCCGTGCCGTGGCGGGCCAGGAGGTCGCGCCGATGGCCAGCACGATCGTGCCCAGCCCGCGCGGCAGCACGGTGGACAGCGCGATGGCCAGCACCAGCGACGGCAGCACCAGGAAGAAGTCGGTGAACCGCATCAGCAGCGCCGAGGTCCAGCCGCCGAAGTGCGCCGCCGCGACGCCCACCAGCGTGCCGATCAGCACCGACAGCACGGTCGCGGACAGGCCGACCACCAGCGAGACCCTGGTGCCCCACCAGGTCAGCAGCAGCACCGAGCGGCCGGTGTTGTCGGTGCCCAACCAGAACTCGCCGCTGGGCGGCTCGAACGGCCTGCCGGGCGCGCGCGTGACGTCCAGCCCGGTCTGGTCGGTCAGCAGCGGCGCCAGCAGCGCCAGCAGCGCGATCGCGCCCAGCCCGAGCAACCCCACCAGGCCGCCCCGGTGCGAGGCGAACTCGCGCCAGGTCGCCCACGCCGCCGCCCGGCGGCGCTCCCACACGATCGCCGTCATGCCGCACGCACCCGCGGGTCCAGGACCCGGTACACCAGGTCGGCCAGCACGTTCATGGTGATCACCGCGCCCGCCAGCACCACGAAGGTGCCTTGCAGCAGCGGCAGGTCCGGTCCGGTCAGCGCCTCGTAGGTCAGCAGGCCCAGACCGGGCCAGGAGAACACCGTCTCCACCGTGATCGCCCCCGACACCACCAGCCCCAGGTGCAGGAACACCAGGGTCACCGTGGGCAGCAGCGCGTTGGGCACCGCGTGGCGGCGGCGCACCAGGTCGTCGCGCAGGCCCTTGGCGCGCGCGGTGACCAGGTAGTCCGCGTGCATCTCCTCCAGCAGCGACGAGCGCATCACCAGCAGGTACTGGGCGTAGACCACGGCGACCATGGTGATGACCGGCAGCACCATGTGGTGGGCCACGTCCAGCGACTGCGACAGGAAGTCCGGCGGGGTGTCGGGGTAGCGCATCCCGCCGGTGGGGAACAGGTCCCCGGTCGCCATCGACAGCAGCATGCCCAGCCAGAACGTCGGCATCGCCCACTGCGTCAGCGCCACGCCGGTGGAGACCCGGTCGAAGCGGCTGCCGCGCCGCCACGCGCCCCGGATGCCCAGCCACAGCCCCACCACCACGGCCAGCGCGGTGGCCGTGCCGACCAGCAGCACGGTCGGCCACAGCCGCTCGCCGATCAGGTCGGCCACCGGGCGGTTGTAGACGTAGGAAGTGCCCAGGTCACCGCGGGCGGCGTTGACCAGGTAGTCCAGGAACTGCTCGCCCAGCGACTTGTCCAGGCCGAGCCGCGCGCGCAGGTCGGCGATCTGCGCGCTGCCCACCGGGCGCCCCCTGGTCATGGCGACCACCGGGTCACCGGGGATCACCCGGAACAGGAAGAACCCCAGCACGACCACGAAGACCAGGCTGGCCAACGCGCCGCCGAGCTTGCGGGCCAGGTGGCCGATCACTCCCGTTCTCCGGCGGACGCGCCCCGGCGGCGCGAGACCAGCCACGCGCCTCCGACGAGCACGACCAGGGCGCCCGCCCCGCCGCCGATCACCAGGGCGGTGCTGCCGCCCGAGGACGACCGGCCCGCGTTGTCGGTGGGCGTGGCGCCGTAGTAGCCCCACACGCCGTTCTGCGCCATGATCACGCCGCCCTTCTCGGGCTGCAGCGGGAAGCCGGCGAACTTGTCGCTGCGGTACGCCTCCAGGGCGTTGTCGTATCCCAGGACCACCGAGGGCACCTGGTCGTAGAACCGCTGCTGCATCCTCTTGACGATCTCCGAGCGCTTGGCCAGGTCGAACTCGGCCTTCTGCTGGGCGTAGAGGGCGTCGTACTCGGCGTCGCAGAAGAACGTGTCGGTGGTGCCGCCCTTGCCGTCGGCGTTGGGCCGCTGGGCGCAGGTGTGCAGCGACAGGATGGACTCGGGGTCGGGGTTGGTGCCCCAGCCGGAGAAGGCCAGGTCGAACGTGCCCGCGGTGGTGGACTCGTTGAGCTGGTTGTCCGAGACGATCTGCACGTCGACCACGATCCCGATGTCGGCCAGGAACCGCTTGACGAACTCACCCGTCTGCTCGTCGTAGGCGCGGCTGGCGTGGCCGATCAGGCGCAGCTCCAGCTCGCGGCCCTCCGGGGAGACGCGGGTGCCCTCGGCGTTGCGCCGGTACCCGGTGTCGTCGAGCGCCTTGTTCGCCGCCGCGGGGTCGTACACCCGCTCGGGGTTGGGCTTGTCCAGGTGGAAGTCGGGGAAGACCGGCGGGATCAGGCCGGTGCCGCGCTGGGCGTAGCCGCCGTTGACCTTCTCGATGATCTCGTCCAGGTCGATGGCCTGGGCGATGGCGCGGCGCACGACCACGTCCTTGAGCGCGGGGTGGCCGTCGCCGATCGGCTCGCCGGTCTTGGTCGCCGCCCCAGGGTTGATCACGATCTCGTTGAAGCGGCGGCCGTTGGCCTTGTTGAGGGTGATGCCCTCCTTGCCCTTGAGCGAGTCGAACTGCGCGGGCCCCATGCGGTTGACCAGGTCGACCTCGCCCCTGGACAGCGCCTGCGCGGCGGCGTCCACGGTCTTGTAGTAGGTGAAGACCAGTTCGTCGTACTTGGGCGCGCCGCGCCAGTAGTCCTTGTTCGCGGTGAGCCGGATGAACTCGTTGGCCCGGTACTCGGTGAGCACGAACGGTCCGCTGCCCACCACCGGCACGGCCTCGTTCTGGTACTCGCCGATGTTCTGCACCGCGGACCACACGTGCTCGGGCACGATCGGGATGTCCAGGGCGAGCATGGTGGCCTGCGGGGCCTTGGTCCTGATCACCACCGTGCGGTCGTCGGTGGCGGTGACGCTGTCGAACTCGGCGGTGAAGCTGCCGTTGGCGGTGGCGGCCACCGGGTCGCGCATCATCAGGTTGTAGGTGAACGCCACGTCCTTGGCCGTGACCGGCTTGCCGTCGGACCACTTCTTGCCATCGGGCACGTGGAAGGTCCAGGTGAGCTTGTCGTCGGACGACTCCCACTCGTCCGCCACGCCCTCCACCGGGCGCTGGTCGGCCTGGCTGTAGGCGGTCAGGTAGTCGTACATGAGCCTGCCGACCTCGGTGCCCGCCTGCGTGATCGACAGGAACGGGTTAAGCGAGTCCACCTGTTGGGTGATGGCCACCCGCAGCGTGATGGGGGACTGTGCTTGTGCGGGTGCCGCGCAGGGCAGCACCACCAGCCCGACCACCGCGCCGACCGCGCCGATCCGCCGTCGTACACCCATCGCGACCGCCTCCCCACGGATGTGAAGTCAAGAAATAACCACTATCGTGGTCTCCTAGTCAAGAATTTCCATAGCCCGATACGGTAGTCGTATGCGGATCTTGATCTCGGCGGACATGGAGGGGGCCACCGGTGTCACCTGGACCGCCGACGTGGTCCCCCAGACCGAGCAGTGGCAGCGCTTCCGACGGCTGTTCACCGGCGACGTCAACGCCTGCGTGGCCGGGCTGGTCGACGGCGGCGCGACCGATGTCCTGGTCAACGAGGCGCACTCCAGCCAGCGCAACCTGCTGCTGGAGGAGCTGGACACCCGCGCCAGGATGCTCACCGGCAGGCACAAGCCGCTGTCGATGATGCAGGGCGTGGACTCCGGCGTGGACGGCGTGGTGTTCCTCGGCTACCACGCGGGCGCGGGCGAGGAGGGCGTGCTCGCCCACACCTACCTGGAGAACTCCATCACCGGGGTGTGGCTGGACGGCCTGCCCGCCTGCGAGGGCAGGCTCAACGCCGCGCTGGCCGCCGAGCACGGCGTGCCGGTCCTGCTGGTCACCGGCGACGACCGCACCTGCGCCGACGCCCGCTCCTACGCTCCCGACGCGCGCTTGGTCGCGGTCAAGGAGTGCGTCAGCCGCTACGCCGCCATCTGCTCCCCGCCGGAGGTCACCGCGGGGCTCATCGCCGAGGCCGCGCGGGAGGGCATGGGTCGCGCCCGGCGGGGTACCCCGGCGACCGCGCCGCACCGCGTCGAGGTGGAGTTCGACGCCACCCACCTGGCCGCCGCCGCGGCGGTGGTGCCCACCGTGGAGCGGGTCGGCGCTCGGCGCGTCGGGTTCGACGCCGCGTCGATGACCCTGGCGATGCAGGCGTTCAAGGTGGTCACCGCCATCGCGGCGGGGGCGGTGGAAGGGATTTATGGCTGAGGACGTCGTCGACCTGTGCTCGGCGCTGCTGCGGTTCGACACCACCAACCGCGGCCGGGGCGACTCGGCGGGCGAGCGGGAGGCCGCCGAGTTCGTCGCCGGGCACCTGGAGGACCTGGGCATCACCGCGACGCTGCTGGAACCCGCGCCCCGGCGCACCAACGTGCTGGCGCGGGTGCCCGGTGAGGACCCGTCGCTGCCCGCCCTGCTGGTGCAGGCCCACTTGGACGTGGTGCCCGCAGACCCGACCGAGTGGAGCGTGCCGCCGTTCTCCGGCGTCGAGCGCGACGGCTACCTGTGGGGGCGCGGCGCGGTGGACATGAAGGACATGGTCGCCATGGTCCTGGCCGTGCTGGGCACCTGGTCCCGCGAGGGCCGCGGGCCCCGGCGCGACGTGGTGCTGGCGTTCGTGGCCGACGAGGAGGACCAGGGGGTGCTGGGCGCGCGCTGGCTGGTGGAGCACCACGCCGACTTCTTCGCGGGCTGCGCGGCGGCGATCAGCGAGTCCGGCGGCTACTCCTACCGCTTCGGCGACCGGCGGATCTACCCCGTGGCCACGGCCGAGCGCGGCACGTACCACCTGCGTCTGACCGCCCGCGGGCGGGCGGGGCACGGCTCCCGGCGCAACGACGACAACGCCGTGGTCAAGCTGATCGGGGCGCTGGGCAGGCTGGCCGCCCACCGGCACCCGGTGCGGCTGAGCCCCACCGTGCGGGCGTTCCTGGAGCGCACCGGCGCGGCGCTGGGCGTCGAGGTCGACCTCGACGACGTCGACGGCACGCTGGCCCGCCTGGGCCCGGTCGGCGCCCTGGCCGAGTCCACGGTGCGCAACAGCACCACCCCGACGGTGCTGCGGGCCGGGTACAAGGTCAACGTCATCCCCGGCACCGCGTCGGCGGAGGTGGACGTGCGGGCTCTGCCCGGCACCGCCGAGGAGCTGATGGCCACCGTGGACTCGCTGATCGGTCCGGACGTGGTGCGCGAGCAGCTGGAGGCGCAGCCGCCGGTGCAGGCCCCGATCGACTCGCCGTGGTTCGACGCCATGGCCGCGGCGCTGCGCGCGGAGGACCCGGAGGCGGTCGTGGTGCCCTACTGCATGGGCGGCGGCACCGACGCCAAGGCGTTCTCCGCGCTGGGCATCGACTGCTACGGCTTCTCGCCGCTGCTGCTGCCGCCCGGCTACGACTACCGCGCGATGGCGCACGGGGTGGACGAGCGGGTGCCGGTGGAGGGCCTGCGGTTCGGCACGCGCGTGCTGGACCGCTTTCTGTCCTCCTGAAGCCCCGCGGTGATCAGCGGGCGAAGTCGGGCAGCTCGGCGGAGAGCAGTTCTTCGGCGCCGTGCTCCAGCAGCTGGCACGCCCTCACCGCCAGCCGGTGAACCGCGACCGGGCCGTCACGGCCGCCGCGCCAGCCGCACCAGCTTCAGCGCCACGTGCAGCTCCAGCCGGGCCGCCCCGTCGGACAGGTCCCGACCGGTCAGCTCCGCGATGCGCCCCAACCGGTAGTACAGGCTGGTCCGGTGCAGGTGCAGCCGCGCCGCCGCGGCGCGGGCGTCGCACCCGGAGTCCAGGTAGGTCTCCAGCGTGGCCAGCAGCGTCGCGGACAGCCCGGCCAGCACCTCCCCCGGCGACGCGCCCAGCAGCAGCCGGTACGCGCCCAGCTCCGACCACCGCGCCACCCGCGGCAGCGCCGGGTCCAGCGCCGACAGCTCCGCCGCCGCGAGCGCCTGCTGGTAGGCCGCGCCCGCGCGGCCGGGCGGGTGCGGGTCGCTGACACCGACGTGACCGTCCAGCTCCGGCAACGCGGCACCCGCGGGCACCGTCCGCACCACTCGCGGCGACAGCGCCACGACCACCCGCACCGCAGCCCGCTCCCCCGACGGCACCTGCGCCGCCACCGCGGGCAGCTGCTCCTGCACCACTGCGGCCAGCGCGTCGGGCAGCTCGCCCAGCACCCACAGATAGCCCACCAGCACCCCGTCGTCCCGCAGCGGGAACCCCACGCGCGCCCGGAACCCCAGCGCCTCGTTGGACGGCACCCGCACCGGCCCGGTGGCGGTGGCGAGACCGTGCAGGTCCTGCCACGCCGCGACCTCCGGTGGCACCCGCCGGGCCAGGATCGCCCGCACCCGCGCCGGGTCCACCGAGTCGGTCTGCTCGCTGTGCCCGACCACCCGCCCCGACACGTCGTCCACCGACACACCGCACCCCACCGAGCGGGACAGCTCGTCCAGCAGCTCCTGCATTCCGACAACTGTAGGAACAAGTCCCTACCGCGCGCGGTCGCCCCGGCAGGCGCCGCACCCCTAACGTCCGCACCGTGACCAACAGCCGCCCAGTGACCAGCAGCCGCATCGCGCCGTGGGCCTCGGCAGGGGCGCAGCGCCGCCTGGCCGAGGTCGAAGCCACCGTGTCCGCCGACCTGACCGCGGCCGGGGTCGCCGACACCGTCCGCAAGGCGCTCGACGCCCACACCGCGCAGTTCGACGACGACGGCATCGTGCTCTACGCGGGTACCAACGTGCTCAGTCCCGCCGCCGCGGCGGCGCACCGCACCAGCGTGTCCAGCAGGCCCAGCATGGGCTGGCCGGGCGAGAAGTACCAGGTCGGCCTGGAGCACCTGGACACCCTGGAGGTGCTGGCCCCGCTGCTGGTGGCCGAGCTGGTGGAAGGCGCGCACGCCGAGGTGCGGCTGCAGAGCGCCACGCTGGCCAACCTCGCCGTCTACGCCGCCTTCGCCCGCCCCGGCGACACGATCGCCGTGCTGCCCGAGGCGGCGGGCGGCCACGCCAGCCACCACGCCCAAGGTGCGCCCGCCATCCGCGGCCTGACCGTGGTGGACCTGCCCTACGACCCGGAGTCGCTGGACATCGACTACGACCGGCTGCCCGCGTTCCTGCGCGCGCACCGGCCCCGGATCGTGGTCATCGGCGCCAGCCTCATGCTGTTCCCGCACGACGTGGCCGCGGCCCGCGCGGCGGCCGACGAGGTCGGCGCGGTGCTGCTCTACGACGCATCCCACGTGGCCGGACTGGTGGCGGGCAAGGTGTTCCAGCGCCCGCTGCACGAGGGCGCGCACGTGCTGACCTTCTCCACCTACAAGTCCTTCGGCGGCCCGTCCGGCGGCTGCGTGGTCACCCGCGACCCCGAACTGGCCCGGCGCGTGTCCGCCGTGGCCTATCCGGGGATGCTGGCCAACTACGACGCGGGCAGGCTCGGCGCGCTGGCCGTCACCGCGGCGGAGCTGGCCGAGTGGGGCGGCGCCTACGCCACCGACTGCGTCACCAACGCCCAGGCGCTCGCCCAAGCCCTGCACGACAACGGCTTCCGGCTCGCCCGCCGCGACGCGGAGTTCACCCGCTCCCACCACGTGGCCGTCGACGCCGCGCCGTTGGGCGGCGGTGACGCGGCGGCGGTGCTGCTCGGCGAGGCGGGCATCTACCTCAGCGGCATCGGCCTGCCCTGGCAGCACCCCGACGAGGGCCTGCGCGGGCTGCGCATCGGCACCCAGGAGATCACCCGGCGGGGTTTCCTGCCCGCCGACCAGCAGGCCATCGCGGTGCTGATGCGACGAGCCCTGCTCGACCGCGAACCCCCGCACCGCGTCCGGGCCGACGCCGTCGCCCTGCGCCGCGAAGTCGACGCCCGCTGACCCCACCGCGCCAGCGAGTACTACCCGACAGGGCCGGGAGGCCGGTAACCACTACCCGACGTGGGCGAACGTTCAGTTCGCGATGTCCGGAGGTTCGACTCGCCGGGAAGGCAGATCCAGGACCGAACCTGTCCGCGATCACGCCTAGCGTGCGGTCGTGATCACCACCCGCGCGCTCAACCGGGCCACCCTGCACCGCCAACTGCTGCTCGACCGGGCCGACCTGCCGGTGACCGACGCGGTGGAGCACCTGGTCGGGATGCAGGCCCAGGAACCGATGGCGCCCTACTACGGCTTGTGGTCCCGACTGCGCGACTTCCACCCGCACCACCTGGCAGAGCTGCTCACCACCCGCCAGGTGGTGCGAGCCCCGCTGCACCGCGTCACGATCCACCTGGTCACCGCCGCCGACCACGGCCGTGTCGAACCGGCGCTGCGCCCGTTGGTGCGCCGCCGGTTCGCCTCATCGCCGTTCCGCTCCGCGCTCGACGGACTGGACCCCGTCCGGTTCGGCGAGCAGGTGGCCGCGCTGGTCGCCGAGGGCCCGCTCACCCGGCGCGAACTGGGCGACGCACTCGCCCCGCACTGGCCGGGGACCATCCCGCAAGCCCTCGGCCAGGCCGCCACCTACCTGGTGCCCGTGGTGCAGGTCCCGCCGCGCGGGGTGTGGGGCAGCTCGGGCCAGGCCCGCTGGACCACCGCCTCCCACTGGCTGGGCGAGTCGGGCGAGCACGCCGACCCCGCCGGTCTGGTCCGCCGCTACCTGGCCGCGTTCGGCCCCGCCACGGTCGGGGACGTGCGGGCGTGGTCCGGGCTGAGCGGCCTGCGGCCCGTGATCGAGGCGATGGAACTGCGGGTGCTGCGCGACGAGCACGGCCGCGAACTGCTCGACCTGCCCGAGGCCGAGTTGCCCGACCCCGACACCCCAGCGCCGGTGCGCTTCCTGCCCGAGTTCGACAACCTCCTGCTCGGCCACGACGACCGCACGCGCGTGATCTCCGAGGAGGACTACCGGCGCGGCATCGTCGTGGGCGGCAAGCCGACCGTCCTGGTCGACGGCTTCGTCCACGGCACATGGCGGCTCACACCCGACGGGCTGCGGGTCGAGCTGTTCCGACCGCTGACCCGCGACCAGCGCCAGGACCTGCTCGACGAAGGCGCGGACCTGCTGGCCGTCACGGGCGTCGGTGGAGAGGTACGGATCGGCCTTCCGCGGTGAGACCGGCCGGTGGCCTCGCGGATCAACGCCAACCGGAAGGTGGTCTTGCCACTACCCGTCGAGTTGCGGGCCCGCGCGGGACGGACGCCTCCGGGCCGAGTGCGCGAGCCGGTCGGCCAGCGCCCCGACGAGGTCACGGAGCTCGTCGGGGCGTTCGATCAGGAACGGCAGGTCCAACGACGCGAGCACACCGGGCAGCCAGTCGAGCCGTTCCACCCGCAATTCGACGCGGGACCAGCGCGTGCTGTCCGAGCCCGCTCGGTCCACCGACGGCGCTTCCGTCACGGTCGCGATTCCGGCGGGGAGCCGCGTGTGGATCTGCTCGGCGGTGCCCCGGACCCGCAGCACCACCTCGTGCCGGTACGGAGTGGTGGCGAGTCCTGTGAGGACTCGCTTCACCGGATCGGGCCCGTCGGGCGGGTCGAACGAGCCGGGCAGGGCCCTCGCACTGGCGATGCGGTCCAGTCGGAACGTCCGGTCCTCGCCGATCGCGGGATCGACGCCCGTCACGTACCACCTGCCCGAGTGGGTGACCAGTCCGTACGGGTGCAAGGTGCGTTCACTGCGCCTGCCATCCGCGGCGGTGTACCGAATCGAGATCGGCCGGTGGTGGCTGACCGCGTCGGCGATCGAGAGCAGGACCGCCGACTCAGGGGCGGTCGGCTCACCGGCTGGAGCGGTGAAGGCGAGGGAGCCCAGCACGGCGTCGAGTCTGCGGCCGAGCCGCTCAGGCAGCACCCTCCGGATCTTCGCCGCTGCCGTCTCCCCCGCCGTACCCGTGCCCGTCATCAAACCGGCTCGCCGTCCTGCCACCAAGCCGAGCAGCACGGCGAGCGCTTCGTCGTCGTTGAGCATGAGCGGAGGCATGCGATAGCCGGGGGCGAGCCGGTAGCCGCCGTAGCGGCCGCGCACCGACTCGACGGGCACGTCGAGGTCGACGAGGTGGTTGACGTAACGCCGCACTGTGCGCTCGTCCACGCCGAGCCGGTCGGCGAGTTCGGCCACGGTGCGAACGCCTCCTGACTGCAGGAGCTCCAGCAGGGTGAGCACGCGAGCAGTGGGCTGGGGCACATCCGGAAGTCTCCCACCAATACCGGGCGGATTCTGCCCGGTATTGGTCATAGCGTGCGTTCAGCAGCACCGACCGACCAAGGAGAATCCGTGCACTTCGTCTCGACCCGCGTCATCACCGGCGACGTCGCCCGCCTCGTCGACTTCTACGAACGCGCCACCGGGGTGCGGGCGAGCTGGGCCAACGAGGACTTCGCCGAGCTCAGGACGGCCTCGGCCACCCTCGCGATCGGCAGCACCCGCACCGTTCCCCTGTTCGCGCCCGGCTCCGCCCACCCGGCGGACAACCGCAGCGTGATCATCGAGTTCCTCGTCGACGACGTGGACGCCCTGTACCAGAACCTGACCGGCTTCGTGGAGGAGTTCGTCAACGAACCCACCACGATGCCCTGGGGCAACCGCGCCCTCCTGCTCCGCGACCCCGACGGCAACCTCGTCAACTTCTTCACCCCCGTCACCCCCGCCGCCATCGAGAAGATCGCCCGCTGACAAGGCCGCGCCCAGCCCGCGACGCTGTCCGGTCACGGGTTCGGCGCGCAACCGGCCCACCTCGGCCAAGGCGCGGTCCAACCGCGCTTCGGCCCGTTCCGCGCGGGCCAGCGTCTACGCCCGCCCCTCCTCCAAGGCGGCCAGGCGCTCCCGTGCGGACCGCTCCACCCGGTCGAGCCGGTCCTGGTGATCGCGCCACAGTTCGGCCAGCTCGGCGCGGGTGTGGTCGAGTTCGGTGCGGGCGTCCACCGCGATCTGCTCGGTCCGCTCTTCGCAGTCCGAGCCCGCACCGCTGCTTCGGTCTCCGCGCGGAGACCCGCCCCCGCTCCACCGGGGCAGCGGCCTCGGCCTTGGCGCGGTCGACTTCCACCCGCGCATCCGCGCGGGCTTGGTCGATCGGAACCTGGACCTCGGCGCGGGCTGATCCGCTTCCTGCGCGCTTGCTCGGTGTGACACCTGTTCGTCCGGTGAACGTGGTGGCCCGACTTTTGCGATGTCAGGACCAGCGGATGGGTGAATCCTGGCGTTTCACGTCAGCGGACGAGTACTCCGAGCCGGGTGCAGGAAAGGTGAACCCGTGGCGAGATCCGATGGTGCAGGGAACCTGGAGAGCTCGATCATGCCTGCCACGCTCGCACGACGGTCGGTCGACCGATGACTGCGGGGTTCGGCCCTTCGGCACACGACGTGGTCAACCTGGTGTCCGGCGTGGTGTCCGGCGCCCTGGTGCAGGCAGGAACGGTCGAGGGCGGGATACACATCCATCACCACGCCGGGACCCGCCACCACGTCCTCGAGGAACTACAAGTCCCCGGCACACCCGACGTTGACTGGCTGATGGAGCAGCCCAGTCGTCTGCTGGACGCCCGCAGTCGTGTCGTGCCGTTCCTCGGTCGGGACGCGGAACTGCGCCGCCTCCGGCAGTGGCGGGACCAGCCGGAGAGCCGGTTGTCGGTACTGTTGCTGCACGGGCCGGGCGGGCAGGGCAAGACCAGGTTGGCCGCGGAGTTCGCCGAGCAGTCCCGGAACGACCAGGCGACGGCGTCCCGCCGATGGCGTGTCCTCCAAGCAGGTTTCCACGGCACGTCGACCGTCATGGCGCCGGGTGGTCCGGTCGACCGGACAGGTCACGGCACGGACGGCGTGCTGCTGATCGTCGACTACGCCGATCGATGGGCGCACAGCGAACTGGAACACCTGCTCTCCGATCCGGTGCTCCACCAGTCGCCCTGCACCCGTGTTCTCCTGATCGGACGGACGGTCCGGTGGTTCGCCGCGCTGCGAGGTGAACTCGCCGACCGTGGTGCCGGGGTCGACGACCTCCGGTTGCCGTCGCTGGAGTCAGACCGGCTCGCGATGTTCATCGCCGCGCGCAACCGGTACGGCGAGGCCGACCTGTACGACGTTCCCGACGTGACGGCCGTGGGGCCGCCCGACGCGCTCGACCACCGCGACTTCGGGCTGACGCTCACCGTCCACATGGCGGCTCTGGTCGCGGTGGACGCGCACTGCCGCGGCCTCCGTCCGCCGGGCGGGCCGCACGAGCTGTCCGCCTACCTCCTGGACCGCGAGTACCGGGCCTGGCAGCGGTTGTCCGATGCGGGCGGCCACGGTCAGGACTTCCGGACGCGACCTGCCGTCATGGCCAAAGCGGTGTTCATCGCGACGCTCACCGGCGCGGTCCGGCACGCGGTCGGGACCTGGGTGCTGCGGGCGGTGGACCTGCCCGACCATCCCGAGCACATCCTGGTCGACCACCGCTTCTGCTACCCGCCGGTGGACAACGCGCTCGTCCTGGAGCCCCTCTACCCCGATCGTCTCGCCGAGGACTTCCTCGGTCTGCTCGTACCGGGCCACGACGTCAACGCCTACGACCCCGATCCCTGGACCTTCGACGTCCCCTCCGTCCTGTTGACCGCGACGGACGGGGTCCGGTCTGACATCGCCGCCCGTGCGATCACGTTCCTCGCCGCCGCCGCCGTCCGCTGGCCGCACGTCGGCCGCGACGTGCTCTACCCGTTGTTGCGCGCCGATCCCCGGCTCGCGGTCGAGGCCGGCAGCGCCGCCCTGACCGCCGTCGCCGGCATCGGCGAGATTCCCGACGACGTGGTCCTGTCCATCTGGCGGCACCTCCCCTCGGGGCGGCACGTCGATCTCGACCTCGGCGCCGCGGCGATCTCCGGTGTCGTGGTGGCCCGGCTGGGGGCCTCCCTCCCCGATGGGGTCAGGGCGGGACTGCTCGCCGGCCACAGCTGGCGGCTCGCCGCCGTCGGCCGGTTCGACGAAGCGCTCGATCAGGCCGAACAGTCGGTCGCCCTGCTGGGCGAACCATTCCGACGACACCGCGCGGTCCACCTCGAAGACATGGTCGGATCGTTGGACAGCCTCGCCATCCGGTTGGCTGAGGTCGGGCGCAGGCAGGACGCGCTCGACGCCGCCAGCCGCGCGGCCGAGCTATGCGAGGAGTTGGCCGGGACCGATCACACCGCCCACCTCCCGCGACTCGTACGGACGGTGGGCAGCCTGGCGTGCAGGCTGGCGGAGGCCGGACAGCCGGAGAAGGCGCTGGAGATGTTCCGCCGTGTGGTCGGGCTGAACGAGAACCTGGTTGCGGACGGCCGCAGGAAGCACCTCTACGGCCTAGCGATGTCGGTGAGCAACTTGGCCACTGCGGCAGCCGAAGTCGGAGAAGCCGAGGAGTCCCTTGGGGCGTCGTTCCGTGCCGTCGCCCTGTTCACGGAACTGGTCGGGCACGACCGCGCCCGGAACCTGCCCGATTTGGCGCTGGCGACGCACAACCACGCAGGCCGGTTGGCCCACGCCGGACGACCCCAGGACGCGTTGGAGGCGACCCGCCGCGCCGTGGAGCTGAGCGAGGAACTGGTGGCCGCCAATCGCGCTGCGCACCTCCGGTACCTCACGATGTCGGTCGGCGGGCACGCGGCGCGGCTGGCGGAGGCAGGGCAGCTCCAAGATGCCCTGGATGCCTCCTACCGTGCTGTGGCGTTGGGCGAGGAGTTGGTCGCGGCGAACCGCGGGGAGCTGGTGCTGTTCGCCCCGTCGGTGCGAAACCACGCGAATCTGCTGACTGGAGCGGGCAGGACGCAGGAGGCATTGGCGGCATCCACCCGCGCTGTCGGGCTGTTCGAGGAGCTTGCCGAAACCAGTCCGATCGCTTACCTGCCCCAGCTCGCGGCGTGCACGGCGACCTGTGCGGCCCGATTGGCGTCTAGCGGATCGTTGGTGGAGGCCCTCGGCTACTCGCGGCGTACGGTCGACCTGTACGAGAAACTGGCCGAACACGCCCCCACGCCCCACCTGGGGGCAGCACTCGGTAACCATGCCGTCCGGTTGGCGGCCGTAGGGCGTCGGTCCGAAGCGCTGTCGCTGTCCCAACGGGCTGTCGACTTGTTGACGGAACTGGCCCGATCCGACCGGGACACGCACCTTCCTCAACTGGCGGGTGTCCTGCTGGCCCACGCGACCCGGCTGGTCGAGGCCGGTCGGCGGGCAGAGGCCCTGGAGGTCTCCCACCACGCCATCCGCCTGCACGAGGAACTGGCCGAGCAGGACCGCGCCACGCATCTGGCGGATCTTGCGATGGCGATCACCAATCGCGCAGCGCTGTTGGTGGACCTCGGCCGGCCGGCGGATGCTCTCATCCACTCCCAGCGGGCCGTCGGCCTGCACGAGGAACTGGCCGCCGACAACCGCGCCGCCTACCTGCCGGGTCTGGCGTTGTCACTGGCCAACCACGCCGTCGCGCTGCGGGGCACCGCACGGCTGCCTGCTGCGGTGACCGCCTCCGGGCGGGCGGTCGCCTGCTATGACGAGGCGGCCCGGACCAACCGGGCCGCCCATCTGCCCGAGCTGGCCACGGCGTTGCAGAACCACGCCGTCAACCTGGCGGAGAGCGGGCACCCGGCGGTTGCCCTGCGCCATTCCGCGCGAGCCATCGACTACCTCGGTGAGCTGGTCGAGACGAACCGCCCCGCCTACCTGGCGAAGCTCGCCGGAATGGTGAACAACCATGCGGGCTTTCTCACCGCAGCCGGACGGAAAGCTGACGCCCTGGCCTGCTATACGAGGGCTGTCGAGTACTTCAGTGAAATGATAGAGGCCGATTCGGCCAACCTCCCCTATTACGCGATGATCCTCGAGAATCACGTGACCAGGTTGGCCGAGGCCGAGCTGTGGCCTGAAACTCTCGTGTACTCGGCACGTCTCATCGAAGTTCTCGAGGTGTTGACCACCCACGATCGTGCTACCCACCTCCCGCGATTGGCGGGGACCGTGTACATCCACGCCCTGCGTCTGGTCGGGACGGACCGGAATCGCGAAGTCATCGGGTTCCTCGGACGTGCGGTCGAGTACTTCGACGAGCTGGCCGAAACCGATCACGGGACGTTCCGCCCTCTTCTGGCACTCGCGCTGATGAGGTTCGCGGCGGCACTGGTGGGCCAGGCCACGGACCCCGGAAGGGCGATGCAGGCGGTGGCGCGGTCGGTCGTGCTCTATCGCGAACTGGCCGAGGTGGACCCCGCGAAGCACAGCGCCGCACTGCGCGAGGCGATCGACCTTCTGATGATCGTGCGCGAACGCACCGGCGTCGGCGGCAGCGGTCGACGCTAGGGGCGCGTCTTGGGGGTTGGCCCGGTAATCGATTGGTTGGTGAGGCCGTTGCCGATGGGAGGATAGCCGGAAGCTTCAGTGGGTCACCAGGACCGCGAAGGAGCCGGTGCGGTTGCGGCGGGTGATCGTGGTGTTGATGTCCGGCCAGGGCCGGGCGGTCCGGGACATCACCTCGTTGATGCAGGTGAACGAGGACTACATGCGTGACGTGATCCACGCGTTCAACCAGACCGGCGGAGTTGGTCGTCTGTCGTCTGCGATACGCACCCGATTACTGCTGACAGCACCCTGCCCGGTGCTCCTCGATGTCGACTGCGCCGCGGTGGCGCGACGAGACGGCTGGCGGCATTCGTGGGCGGCCGGGTGGCACCGACCGTCCACCGTCAGAGCGGGAACGTGCTTTGGTCGATTTCGCTGAGGTCCCACGTGTCATTCCGCGCAGGTTCTCCGGCCGCCGGAACCAGCTGTGCCGGGAATGTGGACGCCAGGAATCGAGTTCCTTCGAGTACCGCCAGGGCGAACCTGCGTGCCGTGGGGCCGCAGTCGGCGCAGTCCCTCGGACTCGCTGGTCGTGGGCCGGTCGTCGCGCTCGCCGCGGTCGGCCTCGTCCGGTCGGATCCAGTTGCGCAGTGCTTCGTGATGCACGCCGAGCTGCTCGGCCAGCCGTCGGATCACCGGCTTGGGATCCGGCTCCCGATACAGCCGGACCGCGCGAGCCCTCAACTCGTCGGGGTACTTCTTCGGTGCTGCCACGGACGACTCCCTTCAGGCCCTATCGGACCATGCTTGGAAGTCTCCGAGCTACCGGGGAACCTCACGGTGACCACCGAATGGAAACGTGATCACTACCGAGGAGCCATTGTGGCGTCTGTGGCAATGGAAGGTCATCCTTCCGATCGAGCGACAGTCGTGCACGTCTCGGCAAGGATGTCGGGACCGGTCCCTGATGCCTGGAGGTACGTTCAACGCGATCGATAAAAGCTGTACCTGAACAGACGAGGGAGTTTGTCATGAACTTCTCGAGGTTCGCTGTAAGCGGGGCCATGTGCGCCATGCTCCTCGGCTTCGGAACTGTCACCGCGACGCAGGCTGCCGCCACTGAACCCTCCGTAGAAGCGCCACAAGTGGCGGCCCAGAAGGTTCCGGGCTGGGAGGTCTACTACGAGAACTGGTTCTACTCGGTAGCCAGTTGCGAGGCGCGCGGCAACGCCATCGTCAACCCCTCGAGCTCCGGGCACATTCCTGGCGCTCTCGACTACGACTGTTGGCGGGGCTGGGGTGATACGCGGTGGTCGATGAGCATCCTCTGGTGCGACTGTCGGCTGAGCATGGGCGACACGAGGCGGTCGATGGGCATTCTCTATGGGGTGTCACGCAACTCGGTGACCGATCAGCTGGGATGACGTGACCGTGCAGGTGAGCTCGGCGTCCAGGTCGGAGTGGATCGCATCCTCACCGGCTTGCAGCCAGGACAGTTCCGCCTGGCCGACCGGGTACTGCTGATGGCCACCTACTAGCGCACTAACCTGACCATGCGCCAACTCGGGCCGCTGTTCGGCGTCTCCCACGCCACGGCCTACCAGGTCATCGACACCCTCGCCCGCTGCTCGCGCTGGCCCTGCTCCGGTGCCGTCGCGTTGACCAGGTCATCATCGACGGCACCCTGGTGCCCACCCGCGACCACCGCCTGGCTGGCCGGTCGAAGAACTACCGGTACTCCACGAACCTGCCGGTGGCCATCGACGCCGACACCCGCATGGTCATCACCACCGGGAAACCGAAGCCGGGCAACCGCAACGACTGCACCGTCCATCGCGACTCCGGCATCGCCGACACACCCGCGGGCCAACCCGTCATGGCCGACGGCGGCCACCTGGGCAACCCGAAGTGATCATGCCCTATCGCAAACCACGCGACGGCAGCCAACTCGCCGACTGGCAGGAAGACCTCAGCACCATCCGCCGGTCAATCCGAGCCCACGCCGAACATGCCCTGGCCCGCATGAAGAACTGGAACATCCTGCGCGACTACCGCCGCGCCGCCCGCACCCTGCACGACACCGCCTCCGGAATCGCCCATCTCCACAACCTCACCCTCACCGGCTGACCGGGAAGCGCTCGGCCCTCAGCACAAGACGAGTTACGTGACATCCCTTAGTGGAAGGAAATTTTGATGCGTAAACTTTTTGGCGCTCTGACGCTCGCCGGTGCGACACTGGCTGCATTGGCGTCCACTCCCTCGGCCTCCGCGGAAAACGACGGTCACCTGCCCATTGGGGCTGCGGCCACCTGCTATGCGTCCTCCTGCACGGGACAGTGGCCGGACAAGACCGGGTGCGCTTCCGATGCCATCACCGCCAAGAGCAAGACGATCTCAGGCAGGGTGATCGAGCTGCGCTACAGCCCGACCTGTCGAGCGGCGTGGGGGCGCATCCGCAACGGCGTCGGCGGCGACTATGTGTCCGTCCATAGCAGCAGCGGAACTGAGTACTGGAAGGCGATCCCCATCGGTTCCACCACCACATTCACCGGCATGGTCAACGACGCAGGCCTGTTCGCCTACGCCTGCACGCCGGTTGGTGGCGGGACCTGCACAGGAACTTATTAGCAGAGCCCTGGCAGGGGACCGTCACGCGCTCGCCGAGGTGGCCACGCCCCCGCTTGGTCCGGGTTCTAGTAGATCGTCGCCGTCGGCGGAGCACCTGATCCAGGCTGCTCCGCCGACGGCTTCAGCAGCGGATCGTCGGAGCATCAGAAGGTCGAGGCACGGGTGGCGGCCTAACTGGTTCGGCCAGTTACCTCACACGGTCGGACGCAGGTCGAACCGTTCGACGTGAGGGATCGCAGGGAAGACCTCCGACAGTTGCCGAGGCGAGTCACGGGTGAGTTCAAGGAACTACGTCGGCACCTGGACGCCCACCAGGAGCGTCATCATCGCGTTGTTCGCACTCTCCCGAGAGGCTTCGTGGTACCGGAACGCGGGGAACTGAACCAGTGCGGGGCGAGGGCATCGACGGATCATAGACCCTGTAACCAGTGCCGCTGTCCGCGCTGGATGGGAGGTTCCCGGTCCACGCCCGGCGAACCCGGCCCATCCCATGAGCCCAACGGACCCACGCCCGTGATGTCGGACTCCGCAACTTCCAATAACCGAGGTTCCCAACAAAACCGCCGAATCACCTGGTCAGCGACCTGTTGGCGAGTTTAGGCGGTGGAAGCATCCGCTTCGAGGAGTTCGGTGGATACCTCGCTGGGTTTTCTCCAGTCGTGGATCTTACGAGTCGGTCGTTGATCTCGGCGGCGATGGCGGCGAGGTAGCGGGTCGGAGGGGATGTCGACGCCCGTGGGCAGGAACTCGCGCACGATGCGGTTGAGGTTCTCGTTGCTGCCGCGTTCCCAGGGTGAGTGCGGGTGGGCGAAGTACACCGGCAGTCCGGTGGCGGCCACCTGCTTGTGCAGGGCCATATCAGAGCCGCAGTCCCAGGTCAACGACCGTTTGATCGAGGATGGGAGATCGCCGACGGCCGCGCGCATCGCGGCGTCGTGCTGTCCGCTCGCCCGCAGTGTCCGCGTCAGTTGCGGCTGCAGGCTGGCGGCCTGGCGGAGGTAGCCGTCCGCCTGCAGGTCGGCCATTACCGACTTGTACCGCTGGGCGGTCCGCGCGTCGGACTTCGACAGCTTGTCGGCTTCGGCGAGCCGGTCGCGCAGCGCACTGTGGGCGGCATTCGAGTTCGTCGGCGGCAAGCTCGCCGCGCAGCTCCTGGGCGTTGGTGAATGTTCGGTCGGTCGACAGGTTTTCGCAGGTCACCAGCAGACTGCGCCAGGCTGTGTCGACCTGGGAGGCATCGACCATCGTCCTGCCCAGCATGGCGTGCACGGTCTGCGGGTCCCGTCCGCCCGGCTGGAGGTCGAACGCCATCACCCGCAGCACCGAACAGAATGCGCGAAGATCCTCGCGCGATCTCCGAGCCGACCTGCTGTCGCCACAGTCGTCGTACGTGCCCGGTGAAGACCGCCAGCGCCGTCCGCTCGCCCGCGCTGTTGGCCAGTTGCTCCTCGCCGGAGGAAGGGGGGCACCGTCGCGAGCCGGTTGACCACGGTCACCAGGTGGCGACGGACCGGTTCGGGAGCATCCGTGTCGGTCGCGATCACGATGTGGTCGATCGTCGGGTTCCACTACTCCCGTTCCGTTCCCGATTCCGCTGCCGCGCCAGGCGGTTTCCGACGGAACATCCGAACCGCCTGCTCGAGCGCCTGTCCCAGCGGGGACTTCTCTGTCCGGCCGAGCTTGAGGCCTTTCTTCACCTGTACGGCGATGAACCCCTCGTTGTCCGTGAAGGCCACGATGTCGTCGACGGGATAACCGGCCTGCAAGCCCACATGGGTGAGCCGGCCCGCGGTGCGCGGCCATGGCCGCGTGGCACTCCGCGAACCCAGGCGGTCGCACCCGGCCAGGCCGTCACCCGCGACGCGGACCCGCCGGGGCAACGACCTTGGACGTCTGCCTCTGCCGGGACTCGGCGAGAAGAAGGCTGTGATAGGTCCATCAAAGGACACCACCACCTTTCGTCACGGTGACGACCTCCTAGTCCTGCGACGGCACCCGTCCGGCCCACACCATCATCGAGATTCGCTTTAGCACACGTTGCCGACATAATGTCACTTATCTCGGCAACATCGCCAGGCGAGTTCTCGTTTCCGGAAACAGTGGCGTGTTGTCGTTTCTAGAAACGTAAACTCGGCTAGCATGATCGGATGATGAACGCCGCAGAGCCGCAGGTGACGCCCGCCCCGGAGCCCCGAACCCGCCCGTGCGCCCACTGCGGGCGTCCGGTGACCGCCCGCAAACCCACTGGGCGCCCGCCCCGCTACTGCCCGCCCGACCAGCGCGACTGCGCGGCCCGCGCCCGCGCCGAGCGGATCGCCGCCCGCGCGGCGGACACCGCCGGCGGGCCCGCCGCGCTGCGCCAGAGCGTGGTCGAACTGGCCGGACACCTCGACGAGGCCTGGGAACCCCTGCAGGACCTCGTCGAGTCCGCCCAAGGCGCCCGTACCCTGCTCACTACGCTGCGGGACGACCTCATCGCCCGCGTCGAACGCGCCGAGCAGGCCGCCGAGCAGGCCACGGCCGCCCGCGAGCAGGCCGACCAGCGCGCCCTGGCCGCCGAGGTCGCCCGCGACGACGCCCTCGACCAGGCTCGGCAGGCCCGCGCCCAGCGCACCGAGGCGCTGCGCGCCCGCGACACCGCTGAACAGGCCACCCAGGACGCCCTGCGCGCTCAGGAACGCCTGCGCGCCGAACGCGACGCCGCCCGTGAGCAGGCCGACCAGGCCGCCGCCACCGCAGCGGCCACGGTCACCGACATCACCGCCACCGCCGATCGGCGCGTCCAGGCCGCCGCCGACGCCGCCGCCGCGGCCCGCGAGCAGGCGGCGGCACTGCGCGCCCAGGTCGAGAGCCTGCGTGACCAACTCCGCGACCGCGACGAACGCCTGCACGAGGCCGCACGGGCCGCCGACCGGCTGCGCGCCGACACCGAGCACCGCCTCGCCCAGGCCGCGGCCGACGCCACACACCGGATCGACCAGGCCGTCGCCGACGCCGAGCGCCGCGTCGAGCAGGCCCGCGCGGAGCTCGCGGCGCTGCGCGAGCAGCACGAGCGCCGTGTTCTCGACCTCGGCCGCCAGCTCGGCGCCCAGACCGAACGAGCCGACCGGCTCCAGCGGGCCCACGACCGCCACCGCGAGCTGATCGACCGCCTCCTCGCCACGGCCCGGACCGATCCCGCCACCCCGACGCAGGACCCCGCCGACCGGGAGCAGGCGGATGTCGAGCACGGGGCGCGGAACACCCTGCACGCTGTCATCGCCATGCTGGAGTCCGCACGGGTCACACCCGACGGCACCGAGGCACCGTCCTCACCGTGAGTGACCAACGAGGCAAGTGCGTCACGAGGTCGTGCATTCCGCTTCCGTCCCGCCCGGACCGACCGACCGGGCGGGACGGATACGGGAGCAGATTTCGACCGGCTGCGGATAACCCGAACAGGTAGTCGGGGCTGAACAGCAGCGGTACAGCCGTTGACGCCAAGCCGAGATCCGCAGGACAGGCCACCACAACCGCAAGGGTCATGTAAACAGTCAAGCTGTCGCAGTTGCGTCGGTGTCGCAGTTGTCGGGGTATCGCGTTGTGTTTGGCTCAGAGGAACTACCGAGTCCCCGAGCGCAAGGTCCGGAGGGGCCCTTGTTCTCGAAACTTCGGGCCGTGGCGTTCCGAGAACAAGGGCAAGGCCGCGCCGTAGGGCAGGCCGGTTCAGGGGTGGGTGTCGAGCCACTCCTGGAAGGTGGGTCCTGCGAGCTTGGCGTGCGGGCTGGGCAGGAACCCGCCGTTGGCGGCGATCTCGGCATCGGGTATGCCGGAGCCGCCGACGCCGACGACCTTGATGCCTCGACGGGCGCCGAGGAGTTGGGCCGCCTCGGCCATGGTTTCCTTGCGGGGTCCGGCGATCTCGGGGATCGGTGTTTCAGGGGCGGTCGCGCCGGGGTCGGTGGCCAGGTCGACCAGTTCCTCGGCCACGGTGCGGCAGGCCACGAGCTGGGTGGGCAGGGCCGGGATGTAGGCGACGTCGCTCTGCTGCCAGTCCAAGAGCTGCCCGACGAATTCGTGGAACTGCGCGGCCCGCAGGACGCGAGCGGGGAGCGGGCCGGACAGGAGGAGCTCCTCGTGCACCTTCTTGGCGGCGAGGAAACCGGCGGTGGCCTTGTCGACGCCGATGATGGACGCCACGGTGATCTGGGCGACCCCCGCCTTCTGGCCCGCCTCCTGCAGGTTGCGGGCCGACGTGCGGAAGAACTCGGTCGCCGCCTCCTGCTCGGAGCCGTGCCACGAGGCGACGTCGATGATCACCTCGACTCCGGTGAGCGCCGCGGCGAGGCCATCACCGGTGATGATGTCCACGCCGGTGGCCCGGGACATCGGCACGACACGGTGCCCCCGTTCGGTGAGGACGTCGACGACGTGGCGGCCCAGCCGCCCGGTCGCTCCTGCCACCGCGAACTTGGTGGTGCTCATGGTGTGTGCCCTTCTTACTCGCTGTAGTTCTGGCCGGGGGGCATGCCGGGAATCGGCTTGGCGATGAGCGCGGCGGGGGTGAAGAAGCCGATGTGGGCGATCACCATGACGAGCGTCCAGAGCGCCTTGTCGTCGTAGTGCGCGGATGCCTTGGCGTACAACTCGTCGGGGACGCGCTCCCCGGACGGGTTCGGGGTGAGGACAGCCTCCACGAGCTCCAGCGCGACCCGTTCGGCGGCGGTGAAGTAGGTGGCGTCCTGCCAGGTGGCCACGGCGGTGATGCGCTTCTCCGATTCCCCGAGCCCGCGAAGGCTGTTGGTTTCCCGGACGGTGAAGTACGTGCTGCCGAGGATCTGCCCGGCGCGCAGCTGCATCAGGCTGACGGTCGCCGGGGGAATCGCATCGTTCCTGAGGACTTTGTGCAGGGCTCCGGCGACTTCCGCCATCTCTGGGACGAACCGGATGGGGTTGGGCATGCGCGACCGCGGGTCGGTCGTCGTGCTTGTGGACATGGTCAGGACTTCCTCACTCGTGGTGTCGCGTTGTGACGAGCAAGAGATCCCGGTGACCTGCTCCCTGTGACAGTTCGGCCATGTGACGGGGGCCACCGATAGTTGGTGTCACAAAGCGGTGAGGGGCGGGATCGTATGGACATGGCACGGTCGCGAACGAACAGGCGAGAACCAGCGATGGGCGAACGACGCGAGCAACCGACGGACGCGGCAGGCCCCTTCGCTCGTGGCAGCCACGTGGACCGCGCCATGGACTCGGCGACCAAGGCGTTCGTGGCCCATCGCAACCTGCTGTTCACCGTGGCCTACGAGATGCTCGGTTCAGCTACCGATGCCGAGGATGTCCTGCAGGAGACCTGGCTGCGGTGGGTGGGCGTCGACCTCGACACGGTGCTGGACCCGCGCGCGTTCCTGATCCGGATCACCACCCGGCAGGCGCTCAAACGACTGCGGACGCTCGACAGGCGCAAGGAGTCCTACGTCGGCCCGTGGCTGCCCGAGCCGCTGCTGACCGCCCCGGACGTGGCCGAGGACGTCGAACTCGCCGAGAGCGTCTCGATAGCGATGCTGCTGGTGCTGGAGACGCTCGTCCCGACCGAGCGGGCAGTGTTCGTGCTGCGTGAAGTGTTCGACCTCGACTACGACGAGATCGCGGAAGCCGTCGACAAGACCCCGGCCGCGGTGCGCCAGATCGCCCACCGGGCACGGGCACACGTCGCCGCGCGCAGACCGCGCGGCACCGGTTCCCCCGCCGAGCACCGGGCCGCACTCCAGGCCTTCCAATCAGCGGTCGAAACCGGCGACCTGCAGAGCCTGCTCGACATCCTCGCGCCGGACGTCGTCGCCCTCAGCGACGGCGGAGGAGTCAAACACGCCCTGCTGCGGCCCATCATCGGCGCGGACAACGTGGCTCGTCTGCTGGCCGCCGGCTGGTGGAAACGCGACGCAGGAAGGTCAGTCGAGCCGGTACAGATCAACGGTGGCCCAGGACTGCTCATCCGCGTCAACGGGGAGATCGACGGCGTGCTCGCGGTGCGGGTCGAGAACGGCTACGTCACCGGCGCCTACCACGTGCGCAACCCTGAGAAGCTGTCACGCGTGGAGCAGGAGATCGCCGTAAGCCGCTGAGCTTGCCGAGACCGGCCCCGCCCGGCGCGCTCCCTGCTCCGGCCACCACATGACCGACGAGGCTGCGCCCGGATGCCGCGGCGCCGCGGCGCCGCGCCGCCCATTCCTCCGCATCCGGCATTGTCCGTGGCGCTGAGTGCAGCGCGTTTTGGAAGGCATTGCCGGTATCCGTTCATGCCGCATAGCGCGCGTTCGGTGACCGACGTTTCCGCGCAGTCCCGCGCAGTCCCGCGCGGTCGGCGGTCGCGAGGTCCACGACGCCGAAGTCGAGGTGCATCTGCTGGGAGGTGCCGTCCGGCCAGTTCGGGGAGACGTGTTCGGGTGCGGACTGGACGACGATGACCGGGAGGCCGGGGGGTCTGAATGAAGTGGTGGGTCGGCGTGCGGTGGATCGAGCCACCGAGCAGCCGGTGCCAGAAGGCGCTCTCCGCCTCGATCCCGGCAGCGTCGATGATCACGGAACTCAGGGTGATGGGCATGGTGACGGTCCTGTTCTTCGCGCTGGTACTGGTCGGTGCTCAGACGGTCGGGATGATGCCGCCGTCGACGCGGAATTGCGCCCCGGTGAGCCACTTCGCGCGGCCGGAGGCGAGGAAAGCGATCATCTCGGCGACGTCCTCGGGATCTCCGGGGCGGCCCATGGGGACGTTCAGGCGGTCCACGATCTGCCGCGTGACCTCCTCGGTGGTCACGCCCTGCTCCTCGGCCATGTGCCGGAGGTGGGCGGTGGCGCCGTCGGTGACGACGAAGCCGGGAAGGACGCAGACCACACGCACCCCGTGCGCGCCGACCTCGGTGGCCAGTTCACGGCTGTAGGTGTTGAGCGCGGCCTTGGCGGCGGCATAGGAAGCCTCGGTGCGCTGGGGCAGTTGGCTGGCGATCGAGGAGACGTGCACGACGACGCCGGAGCCCCGCTCGACCATTCCCGGCACCAGGGCCCGGTCCAGGCGCACGGCGCTGAGGAGGTTCATATCCAGGTCCGCCTGCCAGGATGCGTCGGACCGGCTCAGGGTCGGCGCCGGGGCGCTGGCCGCGCCGGCGTTGTTCACGAGCACGTCCACCCCGCCCACCTGGTCGACGACTCGGCGGCCGAGCTCGGCCACGCCCTGCTGCGTCGAGAGGTCCGCAGGCATGAAGATGGCGCCGTCGTCCTCCTCGGGCCGGCTGCGGGAGGCCGTCAGCACGGTCGCGCCCGCGGCGACGAAGCGACGCGCGGCAGCCGCGCCCAGGCCCCTGCTGCCACCGGTGACCAGCACTCGCAAGCCGTCCAGGCCCTCGTCGGTGTTCGGCATGGCAAATCCCCTCCGTAAGATGAACCTGACTCCGGAAACTGTACACATAAGCGGAACCGGACTCACCTTATGGAGGTTCCTTGTCGTCATCACGCCCGCTGCGCGCCGACGCGCGACGCAACCGCGAGGCACTGCTGTCCGCAGCCCGTCAGGCGTTCCTCAGCGGCGGCATCAACGTGCACGTGGAGGACATCGCCCGCAGCGCCGGCGTCGCCGTGGGCACGCTCTACCGCCACTTCGAGACCCGCGAGGCGCTGATCGAGGAGGTCTACCGCAAGGAGGTCGACGACCTGTGCACCGCGCCCGGCGACCTGCTGAACCAGCACGCCCCGGAGGAGGCCCTGCGGCGGTTCCTGCTGCTGCTCGTGGACCACGCCGCCGTGGGCAAGGGGATGTCCGTCGCGCTGGAGAGCATCATGGCCACGGATTCACCGGTCTTCGACGACGCCCGCACCCGCATGGGCGACGCCCTGACCCGTCTGCTCGATGCGGGCAGCGCGGCAGGCACCATCCGCGGCGACGTCACCGGACCCACCCTGCTGCGGGCTCTGGGCGGCATCTGCGCCATGCGGGTGACCGAGGGATGGCTCGACGAGGCCCGGCAGATCACCGCCCTCCTCCTCGACGGTCTGCGCCACGGGGCCCCGCGCGCGAGCTGAGCCAAGGACGCGCGTGCCTGGTGTTACTCCTGCCCGCTCCCGTCGTCGTCCTCACTGCTCCAGCTCCGGGCGGGTCGGCTCCTGGGTGAACGTCCCGCGAGACTCAGCGTGCTCGTCGGCCAGGAACTCAACGGGCACAGACCGGAACCTGGTCGATCAGCCCTGACCTGCGGATCTCGGCTCAGGGTCAACCGCTGCTGCTCACCCCCGGTGGTCGAAGTGAGGGGTCAGTTCGACGGACTCGCCGACGCGGTGGCGAGCACGACGACCAGCGCCAGCGCGCCGACGTCGGTGACCATCGACGGGAGCACCCCGGCAACGCCGAACCGCTCCCGCGCTGCGGTGAGCACCTCCGGCGGCACCAGCCACACCCCGCCGTCCCGACCGTGAAAACCACCGACGCCAACCCGGTCAGGACGAGCAGCGGCGTGGTCCAGCGGCCCGGACGCACCGCGGTCCGGTCACGTGACGACAGCGGTCCTCCCCCCGTCCGACACAGCCTGATCATCGGCTGCGGGGAGCCGGCGGGGATCGGGCTGGGCGTCGGGGCAGGAGGCCCGATGGTCGCTCCGGCAACGGTTCAAGGGCAGGCCAAGTCCGATGTCCACCCGTTCTGGGAGCCACATCAGAACACTTCCCGACTGGGAAACGTCATCCGGTGTCGGTGGTGCCGACTGTCGATAGGCTGCCGGTTGTGATCGTCGAACCGCCGCAGTCGCCTGGTCCGTCGGTGTTCGCACCGGTCCTCGCCGAGGACACGGCTCACGATCCCAGCAGGCGGCACGACTTCTCCTTCGTCACCGAGTCGGAGATGCGGACGCTGGAGCGGCTGCTGCACGACTGGCTCTCCGGCTATGCCTCGGCTGCCACGCGCCGGTCCTACGGCGATGCGCTGGGGCTGGACCGTCGATGGGTCGAGGCCATCGGGCGCCCCGAGGACTTCGCGTTCATCCCCCCGGCGACTGCGGGCGCGAACAGGACAGGCACACCTGCGGGGTCGGGAGGCACGAGCAGGCACGCGCCGCCCACCAGACCAGGGCGTTACCGGGACTGGGCGTGGTTGCGGTGGTGTGACCGCAACCAGGTGCACCCACTGCGCGCGGACAGCACTGCGGTCAAGCGCTGGCAGCTGGAGTTGGGCGCGCTGGGCATGCCCAAGGCGACCCGTGCCCATCGGCTGGCCGCTGTGGGCGCGATGTACGCGCACCTGGCCGAGCACGGTGCCGTCACGGTCGATCCGACTCGCTTCGACCGTTCCCGGCTCGGCCTGGGCGCTCATCGCGACACCTCCCCCACCGTGGTGCTCACCGCCGAGCAGGTCGAGCGGCTGATGCGCACTGCGGCCACCCCGCGGCGGGGCGTGCATCCGGTGATGCGCTATCGGTCGGTGGCCATCGTGGCGCTGTTGACCCTGGGGGTGCGCATCGGCGAGCTGACCGGTCTGCGGCGTGGCGATGTGCACACCACCCGAGGGCGGCGGGCGCTGCGGGTGACCGGCAAGGGCAACAAGGTCCGCACCGTCTACCTGTCGACCCTGGCTGCCTCCGCGCTCGACGATTACCTGGCCGAGCGGGACCGGTGGAGCGCCGCGGCGGTACCCGCCCTGCCCGGACAACTGCGCGGGCAGCTCTCCCCGCTGATCGCCACCCGCGACGGCGGCCCGGTCGACCCGCGCGACATGTGGTCGCTGCTGCGTCGCCTGGCCCGCAGCGCGGGCCCTGCCCTGGCCGATGTCGCCGATCGGATGGGGCCGCACGTGCTGCGTCACTTCTACGTCACCACAGCTGCGGAAGCGGGCGTGGACATGACCCACATCCAGGCCGACGTGGGTCACTCCTCGGTCGAGACCACCCACCGCGTCTACAACCAGGCCGCCCGCTCCCCCGACCGCTCGGCCGTGGACGCCGTGGAACAGGTCCTGCTCGCCGCCCGTGCCCGCCACACCCCGCCGCCCGCCGCGGCTCAGGCGATGACTGACGAAAGGCCGCTTCTCCCTGTGGACGTGTCGGAGGCGGACGAGCACTCGGCGCTGCAGGTGCTGTGGAACGGACTGCGCACCGGGGACCCGGTGGAACAACTGCACGGTCTGCAACTGCTGCGACAGGCCCTCCGCGCCGACACGCCCTCCTCGGCTGCCGATCGGGTGCTTTCGGCGTTGATCGCCCAGCCACAGCCGCATCCCCGCGTGCTGGCCGAGGCCACGGCGCTGCGCCGCGCCCAAGCTCCGGCGGAGGTGAACTAGTCCGATAGCGCTGCCGTGGGGCCGGGGTTTGTGACGGTTCTCGTGAGTCCTCGCCGTAGTTCGGAAGTGTTCTGCCCGTGGCAGAACACCAGCCGGAGCGGGCTCGACGATCACTACCGTCCAGTCTCGTGACGACGATTACGACGCGTGCGGTCGAGTATCCGGCCGACGGTTTGACGATGATCGGGCACCTCGCACTCCCTGCCGGTGCCGACCACCGGCCCGCGGTGTTGCTCGGACCAGAGGGCATGGGGCTCAGCGATGTCGAGCGCCGCCGGGCCGACGCCCTCGCCGAACTGGGATATGTGGCGCTGGCCTTCGACCTTCACGGCGGGCGCTATCTGGGCGACCCCGAGGAGATGCTGGGCCGTTGCCTGCCGCTGCTCGCTGATCCCGACCGGATGCGGGGCATAGGTCATGCGGCGCTCGACGTGTTGCGCGCTGAACCGCGGACCGACCCCGACCGGATCGCCGCCATCGGCTACGGCACCGGGGGCGCTGTCGGGCTGGAACTCGGGCGCGGCGGCGTCAGCCTGCGCGCGATCGGGACAGTCAACGCACTGACCACGGGCCGACCGGGCGAGGCGGCGCGCATTCGCTGCCCGGTGTGGGCCGGTGTCGGGTCGGAAGACCCGATCATGCCGCCCGCGCAACGGAACGCGTTCACCGCGGAGATGCAGGCCGCAGGCGTCGACTGGCGCCTCACGGTCTACGGCGGCGCCTTGCACGCCTTCCACCACCCGCCGGTCGACCACCCTGTGGTCCCCGGCGTCGGCTACCACCCGCGGCACGCGCAGCGCGCCTGGCGCGACGTCGTCGACCTGCTCGCCGAGTGCCTGCCCGTGACGGAGGATCTGGGGCACGTCCCGGGTGAGCGTGCTGGCGTCGGGCACTGACAGTCCTCGCGGTCGATGTCGCGCCGAGTGGCTCGGCGTACGAGGCCGGCGAGTTGGCGTGGGTCGGTGGTGGTTGTTGTCCACGTTCCACACAGCCAGGGCACGGGTGCGGTGCCGTTGGCTGGTCCAGGTGTGGACGTGGCAGCAGGAACTGTCGCCGGCGACGACGCGATGCGCCTGGGTGATGCCTTGGCGGTGAAGAAGGTTCGCGCGGTCGACGAAGGAAATCGCGGTGACCGCGTTCTCGTCGGCGATCGATGCCGTGGGGACGGTGCCTGTCGACTGTGCGCATCGAGATGGTGATCCCGCCGACATCAGACGGACGTCGGGGAGATCGAGCCTCTTGTCGTCGTTCGGAAGGGCAGGAAATCGACTCAATCGCGGTGTTCCGGAACGGGGACTGGTCGGCGACGTCCACTCCGGCTTCTCCGGGGTTGATGGCCAGCCGGGACCGGTCCCCGTGGACACCGTCAAGCTCAGTAGAGCGCACAGCGGTACAGGCGACCGTTGAGTTGAGGCGCAGCAAGGGGATCGGCCCTACTGTGAAACGACGGAGGGAACATGTCCACCTTCACGCGAAGGATTCGTTCGGGCCTCTTGGTCCTGATCCTGACGGGAGTCACTGTGCTGGTCGCGGGGCCGCAAGGCATGGCGTCACCAGCCGGTGCGCAGCCGACTGGCCCGGTTGGTTCGCTGGCCTCCTACGAAGGGAACCGCGTCAAGGAAGCTGGCGACCCCAAGGTCTGGCTGGTCTTGTGCGGACAGCGCGCGAACATTCCCAATGAGCGCATTTACGAAGGCCTTTTCCGGGACTGGGAGGGTATCGTGACGATGTCCGACGTGGATTCCATCGGCCAGGGGGCAGGCCTGAACGGCGCGTTCCTCGCGAAGGGACCCAGCGCGCACGTGTACCTCGTCAGGCCGGAGGGGGGAAGGAAGCACTACATCGCAAGTGAATCCGCGTTCAACCGTTGGCACTTCGACTGGGATAAAATCATCACCACCGACCAGTCCTACCTGGACAGGCTGTCCAACGGCTGTATTTTGGGTTAGCTCCCGTGCTCTGGGCCGGTTGTCGGCAGGGCCGGCACCGGTCCAGGTCGCGAGTAATGCTCGGAAGCGGTACCGCCCCCGTGTCAAGCCGACCTCCCGGTAGGACAACGACTTCTCAGCGGCCGGTACTCGACGGCGGTGTCGCGTTGGCCCCCGAGACGACGACGGTGGCTCCGTCGGGGAAGTCTTCGGGGTGGGCGAGCAGCGCGGCGAGAGCGGTGGCTCCGCCGGGTTCGGCCACGATGCGCAGCCGCTGGTAGAGGAGTGCCTGGGCGGCGGCGATGTCCTCGTCCGCGACGGTGAGGGTCTTCGTGCCCAGCGAGAGGCCGACCGCAGTGGCTATGCGCCCCGCCCGGCGGGCGCCGAGGCTGTCCAGGGCGATCCCACCGACTTCCACGTCCACCGGTTCGCCCGCCTCCAGCGCTGCTGTGAGCGAAGGCGCCGAGGACGGTTCGGCTGCGATCACGCGGTTGCGCCCGTCCAGCGCCAGAGCGACTCCCGCGTACAGGCCTCCCCCACCGCACCCGACCAGCACGGGCTGTCCCTCCGGCACCTGCTCGGCGAGCTCCAGGCCGAGCGTGCCCTGCCCGGCCACCGTCTGCGGGGCGTCATAGGCGTCGACGTGGAAGGCGCCCTCGCGCCGGGCGTGATCCCGGCTGGCGGCCAGCGCGTCGGCGTAGAAGCCTTCGACGCGGCGCAGGCGCGCGCCGAGGGATTCGATGATGTCGGTCTTGGCCTTGGGCGAGAAGTCGGGTACGAACACGGTGGCGGGCAGGTTCGCTGCGCGTGCCGCCCAGGCCACGGCGGCCCCGTGGTTGCCTCCCGACGCGCAGCAGACGCCCGCGGTCGGGGCGCCGCGTTCCGCGACGCGCAGGAGGGCGAGCGTGTTGGCCGCGCCACGGACCTTGAAGGAGCCGGTGTGCTGGAGGAATTCCAGTTTCAGGGTGACGGGGACGGGCACGTCCAGTTCCCCGGCCGCCACCCGCATCACGGGGGTGCGGCGCACCACGTCGCGGATTCGTTCGGCCGCGCGGGCGATGTCCGCCGACGAGGGGATGTTGACGGGCTGCTCGTTCATGGGCGGTGTCCGAGGGAGGTGGTGGGCGAGTCGGCTGAGGGGGACGCGCTCGGACTGTCGCTGGTCCGCACGGCGCGGCGGTCCGTGGTGTCCACGTGGAGGCGGAAGATGTCGGGCCGTGCGTAGTGGCCGACGGGGTCGAAGTCGTAGCGGGCGCGAGGGATCAGTGCCATGTCGAGGTCCGCGGTCAGCAGGATCTCCTGGTCCAGGACGGGCCCGGCCAGCACTTCGCCCAGCGGGCCGATGATGCTGCTGCCACCGCGGGAGACGAGTTGCTCCGGGTCGGTGCCGTACGGCGTGGGGTGGTCCGGGGGAAGTCCCCGACGCGCAGGCACTGGTTCGCCACCAGCACGAAGCACCTGCCTTCCATGGCGATGTGGCGCATGGTCGCGTGGTGGCTTTCCCTGCTGTCCGCCGTCGGCGCGCAGTACAGCTCGATGCCTTGCGCGTACATGGCCAGCCGTGTCGCGGGCATGAGGTTCTCCCAGCAGATCACGGCCCCGAGCCTGCCGAGTTCGGTGCGGTGCACGTCGAGGGTCGAGCCGTCGCCGAATCCCCAGATCATCCGCTCGGCGCCGGTGGGCATGAGCTTACGCCGCTTGCCGAGGAGCGCTCCCGCGGCGGAGAAGAACAGGACCGTGCAGTAGAGCGTGCCGTGCTCCCGTTCGACGACGCCGATGACCAGGTGGGTGCGGGCATCGGCCGCCAGTTCGCCCAGCCGGTCCGTGACGGGGCCGGGCACCTCCACGGCGCCGCTCCAGTACCGGGCGAACTCCTCTCGTCCGGCTGCGGTCCGGTCGCCCACCACTGCCCCGAACGCCGATCCCTTGGGGTAGCCGCCGATGAACGCCTCGGGGAACACCACGAGATCCAGGTTCCGCTCGGCTGCCTCGGACAGCCACCGCTCCACGACGCGCAACGTGGCCACCGGGTCGAACGGGACCGGGGCGGCCTGCACGACGCCCGCCCGAACGACTCTGTTGTGAGTGCTGTCGTCACTGGTCATGCCCGCGAGGATGCCGGTGATGACGCGGTTGGGGGGAGCCGTTGCCCCGTTCAGTGGGACATGTGGGGCATGAGCAGGCGCTGGGTCGCAGCGGGATGATCGGTCCGGTTCACGGTGAGACGGTCCCGCTGAGCCGCGAGAGCGCCTTGGCGGCCGCGCGGACCTGATCCGTCAAGGGGGGCAGCGGCCGGGACGCCGGGACGGACACCGACAGCGCTCCGGTGATGGCCCCGTGGCGGGCGAGGACGGGTGCGGCGGCACAGCACAGGCCGTCGCTCACCTCCTCGTGGTCGAAGGCCACGCCGGAGCGGGTGAACCCGTCGAGTGCCGCACGGGTGCGTTTCGCGATCCCCCGGTCGGTCACGGCTTCCAGTGCGCGCTTGCGCCGCTCCTGGGGGAGCCCCGCGAGCAGGACCTTGCCGACCGCGCTGCCCGCCGGTGGCTGGAGGAGCCCGACTTCCGAAGGCGCGACATCCCCGTCACGCCCCACGAGCTTGGCCACGTAGCAGACGGCGTCGTCCACCAGGACCGCGAGGTGCACCGTCGCTGCCGTGCGCCGGTGCAGTTCAGCCAGGACGGGTTGCCCGACGGCGGCCAGTCGCGCTCCCGACCAGCGCGATCCGAGTCGGAACAGGCCGGAGCCCAGGGTGAAGCGCTCGCCGACCCGAGTCACGGCACCGTGGTCCTCCAGCTGGGTCAGCAACCGGGACACGGTCTGCTTGGGGATGCCCGTCGCGCGGGTGATCTCGGCGCAGCGCATGGGGGTGCCGGAGGTCTCCAGAGCGCCGAGGACCGTGAAGGCCCCGTCGAGGACCCCGCGCCCGGATGGTGGTCCGCTCATCGCCCACGCCTTCCCTGGAGGAGAACCGGTGACAGGTGATTCGCTGACAGCGTCGTGCCCGGTCGCGCTCGGCGGTCAGTTCGACGGGGTGGCGGGGTAGACGAAGCCCTCGTCCCGGATGTACTGGTAGCCGACGCTGATCTGGTCCTGGGCGCACGCGTCGGTCACGCAGGTGGCGTTGTCCCCGCGACCCTCGTGCCAGAACAGCCGCAGTGCGACGGTGCCCTCCCGCTGTGCGGGGTAGACGTGCCCTTCCTCGCGGACGAAGACGTACCCCACTTCCTCCTGCTGCCGGACGCACGCCTCGGTCCCGCAGGTGACGATGTCCCCGCGAGCGTCGTTCCGGTAGGTCCTCAGCGGCACGGTGCCTTCCGCACGGGAGGCCAGCACCCGCCCCTCCGTGCGGGCCAGGCCGTACTCGGCGCGCCGTTGCCCCAGGCACGCGTCGGCGGCGCAGGTGGCGTTGTCCTGAGGGCCCGGGTTCCAGTACAGCCGCAGATCTTCCAGAACGGGCCTCGCGGCTGTGGACGACGAGGCGGTGGTGGACGACGTCGGAGCGGTCGAGGCCGGTGCGGGCGGTGTCGTGCTGCGCGGCCCCTCCACCGTTCCACCGCTCGCGGTTCCCTGGTGCGGCCACTGCTGCCAAACGATCGCCGCCGCGGTCAGCAGGGCGAGCACGGCCACGCCCGCGATGGCCGTCACCGCCCACCGCAGGCCCCGGCGGGCGGGCGGCGGGGCCGGGGAGGGGTGCCCGACCCGCGTCGGCTCGCCCGCGAAGAGCGAGGTGGAGGGCGGCGGGGAGACGGCGGAGCGGGCCGTCTGCGCTGCGGGCGCGGGGTCCTGCCGTCCGGCGGGCAGCAGTCGGGCGACGGCGGCGCGCTGGTCGTCGATCATGCGGTGCACGGCGGGCAGCCAGGGCCGCACCGACGGCGGGACGGGGTGCGCCATGTCGAGGACCTGCTCGGGGCTGGGGCGCCTGCCGGGGTCCTTCTCCAGGCACCGCTGCACGAGCAGGCGCACCCGCGGCGGCAGTGCCGAGAGGTCGGGGTGGGCGCTCACGACGTTGCTCAGCGTCTGCCACGTGGAGGCGCCCGCGAACGGGCTGCGTCCCGTGCACGCCGCGGCGAGCACCGCCCCCAGGGAGAACACGTCGCCGGCGGGCCCGAGCGGGCGGGACTCGGCCTGCTCGGGGGACATGAACCCCGGCGAGCCGACCATGGAACCCACGTGGGTGAGGTGTCCGCCGGGGTCGTCCACGGCCTTGGCGATGCCGAAGTCGATCACGCGGAGGCCGTCGTCGGTCAGCAGCACGTTGGAGGGCTTGAGGTCCCGGTGCACCAGGCCGACCCGGTGGATCTCCTGCAACGCCGCCGCCAGTCCGGCGGCCAGGCGCAGCGCCGACTCCTCCGGCAGCGGTCCGGCCGTCGCCACGGCCTCGTGCAACGAGGGGCCCGGCACGAACACCGAGGCCAGCCACGGCACGTCCGCGTCCGCGTCGGCCTCGACCACGGCGGCGGTGTAGGCGCCGGAGACCCTCCTGGACGCCTCGACCTCGCGGCTGAAGCGGGCGCGGAACCCCTCGTCCTGGACGAGGGCGGCGCGGACCAGCTTGACCGCGACCAGTCGTCCGTCCGGGCCGGAACCGAGCAGCACCCGCCCCATGCCGCCCCGGCCCAGTTCCGCGAGGACGCGGTAGCGGCCGATGGCGGTCGGGTCGGACGCTGCGAGCGGCTTCACGGCACCCCCTCCGAGCGGGTCGACTGGCGCTGCGGATTCCGTGCGCTCCGGCGGTTGCTTCGCCGGGACGCGTCCCGGCAAGACCGCGCCATCCTAACGATGATCAACCCCGCCGCCGCGTCAGGAGTGGCTGACACGAACCACTACTCGGTGATACCGTATAGCGGTAGTCGGTGTTACGCAGTACCGGAAGGAGGGCTGTGGAGGACCTGACGGAGATGCTCAAGGGCACGCTCGAGGGGTGCGTGCTGCAGATCATCGGCGGCGAGGAGACCTACGGGTACGCCATCACGCGTCGGCTGAACGAACTCGGCTTCACCGACGTCATCGAGGGAACGGTCTACACCATCCTGCTGCGACTGGAGCGCAACGGGCTGGTCCGGGTCACGAAACGGCCGTCCGAGAAGGGGCCGCCGCGCAAGTTCTACGCGCTCAACGACGCGGGACGCGAAGAACTGGCCAGGTTCTGGGCGAAGTGGGAGTACCTCTCATCTCGGATCGACAAGCTCAAGGAGGGCGGGAGATGAACTTCTGGGAGACCGTGACGGGCAGCGATCTGACCAGGGCGTGGAAGGCGTTCGAGGCCAGGGCCAAGGCGTTGCCCGCAGGCCACCGGGCGGCGTGGGAGCGGATCAAGGCCCACCTCCTCCCCCGTTCCGGCTTCACGGGGCGCGACCTGCTGCCGGTCCTCGACGGCGTCCTGGGACTGCTGGAGGAGACGGCCGCGGACGGACAGGGCGTTGACGAGGTGCTGGGCGACGACATCGCGGGTTTCTGCGCCGCGCTGGCGGGCGGAGAAGGGCTCCGCGACTACCGCGACCGGTGGCGCGAGCAGTTGAACAGCAACGTCGCGCGCAAATTGAGCAGGCTGGGGGGCTGACATGGGCATCCGGGACATCATCGAGGGCAAGAAGCACTGGCGGGCGCACGTGGCTCGGGTCAAGGCGCTCCCGCCGGACTACCGGATCGTCTACGGGGAGATCCAGAAGTACTTCTTCAAGGTCGGGCCGGTCAACCTGCCCGACGGGCGCCTGCTGTCGGGGATCGTCGACTTCTTCGAGGAGGGCGCCGCGGCGGGCAGGCCGGTCCTGGAACTCGTCGGCCACGACGTCGCCGCCTTCTGCGACGACCTGATCAAGGACTCCCCCACTTACACGGACATCTACCGGGCGTCCCTCGGCGGCGAACCCGGCAAGACCTCCTGACCCGAGGCGATCGTCCCGCTGTCCGCGTCAGCCGGTCAGCCCAGCGAGGCCGTTGCCGCGCGCAGGTCGTCCAACGCGGCCAGCGCGTGGTGCGCGAGCCCCCGCCCGTCGTCGCGGTCCTGTTCGGACCACTGGGCGTAACCCCGTTTGAAGGCGAGGACTCCCAGTTCGGCCGCGAGGTGCGCGGTGGGCTCGGGGATGTCGCGGGCGACGAGCGCGGTGGTCATGGCGGCCGCGAGACCGACGCTCTTGAGGGCGTCCCGCTCCTGCAGTTCGGTGCTGGCCGCCACGGCCACTTTCAGCCGGGGGCCGAGTTCGCGGTTCGCCGGGCCCATGGCGCTGGAGGCGCGTTCGAGGCCTGCCGCGACGGCCTCCAGCGGGCTGGCGTTCGCGGGCGCCTCGGCGATCCCCTCGGCGAGCAGCCTGCTCAGCGTCTCCTGGCCCGCGACCAGCAGTTCGCGCTTGTCGGAGAAGTGCCGGAAGAAGGTGCTCTTGGTGACGCCCGCGCGTTCGGCGATCTGCGCCACGGTGGTGGCGTCGTACCCCTGTTCGGTGAACAGGTCGACGGCCGCGACGACGAGTCGGTGGGTCGTGTCCGGTTGCCATCGGGCCATGTGCCCATCATAGGTGATGGGACAAAAGTCCCATCACTGTGTACGGTGACGGGACAAAAGTCGCATCACTTGGGGAGGGCCCATGCGCGTTTTCGTCACCGGCGGTACCGGCACCATCGGCTCCGCCGTCGTCGCCGAGCTGCTCAACGGCGGCCACACCGTGCTCGCGCTGGCCCGCTCGGACAAGTCCGCGCAAGCCCTCGCCGCCGTCGGGGCCAGGGTGCTGCGCGGGCAGTTAGCCGACCTCGACGTCCTGCGGGCCGGCGCAGCGCGGTCCGACGGTGTGATCAGCCTGGCCTTCGGCAGCGACTACAGCACCGAGCAGGCCCTCGCGCGGTCGATCGCCGAGGAGAGCGCCGCCATGGCCGTGCTCGGGGAAGAGCTCGTCGGCAGCGACCGCCCGATCGTCACCGTCTCCGGAACGCCCTGGGTGGCCGGTCGCGCCTGCACCGAGGCCGATCCGCTGCCCACCGACGGGCCGGTCGGCGGTCGTGGCCGTTCGGTCAACGCGCTGCTGGATCTGGCCTCGCGCGGCGTCCGCGCGACGGCCGTCCGGATGCCGCGCACGGTCCACAACGAGGGCAGGGGCGGATTCGCGGGCCTGCTGACCGATCAGGCACGCCGCACCGGCGTGGCGGGCTACCCCGGCGACGGCACCCAGCGCTGGCCCGCCGTGCACGCCCGCGACGCGGCCGTGCTGTTCCGGCTGGCGCTGGAGTCGGCACCGGCCGGGACGGCCTGGCACGCCGTGGCGGACGAGGGCGACGCGGTCCGCGACATCGCGGCCGTCATCGGCAGGCGCCTCGGGCTGCCGGTCGAGCCGGTGCCGCAGGAGAACTTCGGCCCGTTCGGTCCGATCTTCGCCATGGACCAGCCCGCCTCCAGCGCCCGCACCCGCGAGGTCCTCGGGTGGTGGCCCCGGCACCCCAGCCTCCTCGACGACCTGGAGAACATCCAGCCCTGAGGCCCTCACGCCGGGCGCAGGCCGCGGCAGACGTCCACCGGCCGTTGTCCGCACCGCCTCGCACCACTGCGCGAGGGTTTCAGGGCCTGCGGCCGCGGAAGGTGCGGCGCAGGTCGCTCACCCAGGCCTCGGGGTTCTCCCAGGGGATGAAGTGGCCGCCGCGATCGTGGGCGCTGACGTTGACGTGGTTGAACCAGCGGGCCTGCGGGCCTGCCTCGAACGCCCGGACGCGCTCGTCCGCGGTGTGGACGCCAGGCGGGTTCTCGTAGGTGACGAGGGTGAGGCCGACCGGGGCCTGCACGACCGGGGTGCGGTCGTGGGCCGGGGCCCAGGGGTAGCGGTTGGCGTTGGCGTAGTAGCGCATGGACGTGGCGATGGAGTTGTTCACCCAGTAGATCGTGGCGTGGGTGAGCATGTCGTCCTTGGTGAAGACGGACTCGACGTCGCCGCCGTTGTCGCTCCAGGCGTTCCAGCGCTCCAGCAGCCAGGCCAGCAGTCCGGCGGGCGAGTCGCTCAACCCGTGGGCCAGGGTGGCGCCGTCGAGCGTGTGCACGGCGAGGTGGGACGCCCAGCGGCGGTCCAGTTCGACGATGCGGGCGCGAACGTCGGCGGGCTGGTCCTCGGTCAGGGGGAGGTTGCGGGCGAAGTCCCAGGAGCGGGGACCCGCGAAGAAGTCCAGCGGCAGCCCTGATCCGATGTGGACGCCGTAGAGCTGGTCGGCGTACTTGTGGCCGAGCTGGCTGGAGACCAGCCCGCCGATGTCGCAACCCCCGGCCGCGTACTTCCGGTGTCCCAGGGTCTCGGTCATCAGGGTGTGCCACAGGTCGGCGACCTTCCAGAAGTTGACGTCCGGAAAGCCGGTGAGCGGGCCGGGGAAGCCGAAGCCGGGCAGGGACGGCACGACGACGTCGAAGGCGTCGGCGGGGTCGCCGCCGAACGCGGCCGGGTCGGCCAGCGGGTCGATCACCTTCGACCAGTGCCAGAACGTCCACGGCCAGCCGTGGGTGAGGATCAGCGGGATCGGCCGGGGGCCGCGGCCGGCCTTGCGCATGAAGTGCACCGGCACACCGGCCACGCTCACCTGGTAGTGCTCGTAGGCGTTGATGGCGGCCTCGGCCCCGCGCCAGTCGTAGCCGTGCCGCCAGTAGTCGACCAGCTCGCGGAGGTAGCCGTCCGGGACGCCGTAGGACCAGTCCTGATTCCCCTCGTCCAGCGGCGCGCGGGTCAGCGCGAGGCGGGTGCGCAGGTCGTCGAGGGCCTCGTCGGGCACGCGGATCGGGGTGGGCTGCAGGGGGAAGGCGTGCGGAGTCGTCATCGCGTGGTTCCTCACCGGCGGGGAAGCGGTGCCGTCGGGCGGTCGGGCGCCGAACCGGGCCGTCGGCGCGTGGGACCTGTACCAGTACCACTCGTCCGCCCGAGGTGTCCGGACGCTGCCGCCGCACCGGTTCGGCTTGGACCGGGAACCGGCATGATCGCGCCACGGCCTGTTGACCTTGCCCCTGGGGGAAGCAGCAGCATCAAATCACCGGTCGCGGTGACCGGGGACGGGGAAGGTGGTGGGGGACCTGCTGACGATCGGGGCGTTCGCCAGGGCCGCGCGGCTGTCGCCGAAGGCGCTGCGGCTCTACGACGAACTGGGTCTGCTCCGACCCGCTGCGGTGGACGCGGAATCCGGCTACCGGTTCTACGACGCCGACCAGTTGGAGCGGGCCCGGCTGATCGCCTGGTTGCGGCGGCTGGGCATGCCGTTGGCGCGTGTCCGCCGGGTGTGCGACCTGGGGGCCGCGGAAGCGGCCGCGGAGATCGCCGCCTACTGGGACCACGTCGTGGCCGAGACCGCCGCGCGTGGACGGCTGGCCACCTTCCTCGTCGACTACTTGTCCGGAAGGGGAAGTGCCGTGGCCGACGAGGTGAGCACCTTGGGTATCCGGTACGCCGCGCGTTCGGTGTCGGGGCTGGTGCGCACGAGCAACGAGGACGTGGCCTACGCGGGCAGCAGGTTGCTGGCGGTGGCCGATGGGATGCGAGGACCCGGCGGGGACCGGGCCAGTGCGGCGGCCGTCGCGGCGCTCGTGCCGCTGGAGACCAGGAGCGTGCCCGCCGACGAGCTGCTGGGGGTGCTGGCGGAGGCGGTCGGGGAAGCGGACCAGGCGATCCGGGACATCGCCGAGTCCACGCCCTCGGGCGAGGTGGTCACCACGCTGACCGCGATGCTGTGGGCGGGGTCGAGGCTCGCGCTGGTGCACATCGGCGACACCAGGGCGTACCTGCTGCGCGGTGGCGAGCTGTTCCAGATCACCCACGACCACAGCCACGTGCAGTCGCTGGTGGACGAGGGCAGGCTCACCGCGGAGGAGGCGGCCTCGCACCCGCACCGCGCGATGCTGGTCCGTGCGCTCACCGGCTCCGGCACCAGCAGGCCCGACCTGTCGCTGCACACGGCGTTGGCCGGTGATCGGTACCTGCTGTGCTCCGACGGGCTGTCCGCGGTCGTGCCCACCGGGGCGCTGCGCGAGGCGTTGATCGGGACGGGCGATCCGGAGCGGGTGCTGGACGACTTGCTGGAGCTGGCCTACGAGGCGGGGGCACCGGACAACATCGCGTGCGTCGTGGCCGACGTGGTGGAGGTGTGACGACCGGGCGGGTACCGCCTGCCAGTGGTGGCGGTACCCGCCCGACCTCGATGTAATGACAAAAATTGATTTCTGTCATTACAACCACGTAGTGTGGCCCCATGGAAGAACGACACGCGGAGGCCGTCGCGCGCGGCGCGGAGGACCTGCCGGACAACTGGGGCCGCTGGGGCGAGGACGACGAGCTGGGCACGCTCAACCTGATCACCGGGGAGGCCCGCGCCAGGGGCGCCGCCGAGGTCCGCACCGGCAGGGCGGTGTCGCTGGCGCAGCCGGTCCGGCCCCGACCGCTGGTCAGCGGCCCCTTCGCCCCCTCCAGCCAGGAGGTCTCGGCGGTCCAGCAGGTCATGGCGTACACCGGTTCCCCGGCGCCGGCGACGGCCGACGTCATGCTCGTCGCCAACCACCACCTGGGCTCGACGCACATCGACGCGCTCGCGCACATCCACCGCGACGGCCTGGTCTACCCGGGGCGCAGCCTGGCGGAGAGCGTGACCCTGGCCGGGGTGCACCACGGCTCCACGACGGCGTTCGCCGCCGGGATCACCACCCGCGGAGTCCTGGTCGACCTGGCCGCGGACGGCCCGCTGCAGCCGGGCCACGCGGTCACCTCGCGGGACTTCGAGGCCGCCGAGGAACGCCAGGGGGTGCGGCTGGAACCGGGGGACGCGCTGGTGGTCCGCTGCGGGTGGTCGGCCGCTCCCGACCCCGAGCGCCCCATGCCGGGGATGAGCCTGGACGCGGTCCGGTGGATGCACGGGCGCGGCGTGTCGCTCTACGTCGGCGACATCGGCGACGCGCACCCGGCGCTGGACCCCGCCTGCCCCCTGCCGCTGCACGGGGTCGCCCTGCCCTTGATGGGGATGCCGCTGGTGGACGGGGCCGCCGTGGACGAGCTCGCCGCCGTCTGCGCCGAGCTGCGCCGTTACTCCTTCCTGCTCGTGGTCGCGCCGCCACGCATCCACGGCCTGACCGGGGTGCCCGTCAACCCGATCGCGCTGTTCTGAGCGGCGGGTTGACACCACTGGCTAATGTCATTAGCTTTTAGGCTATAGACATTAGCCAGTGGAAGCGGTGGACATGACGGAGTTCCTGGAGTTCGACGGTGGTCGGCTCGCCTACGACGTGGCCGGTGAGGGGCCGCTGGTGGTGCTGGCCCACGGCATCGGCGACAACCGGTCGGCCTACCGCGAGGTGGCCGCCGGGCTGGCCGCCGCCGGTTACCGCGTGGCCAACGTGGACCAGCGCGGCCACGGCGAGTCCAGCACCGGCTGGGCCTCCTACACGCGCACCGACTCGGCCGCCGACCTGCTGGCCGTGGTACGCCACCTGGGCGGCCCCGCGGTGCTGGTGGGCCACTCGTTCGCGGGCGGCGCCGCCACCATCGCGGCGGCCCAGGAGCCCGAACTGGTCGGTGCCGTGGTGGAGATCGCCCCGTTCACCCGCGCGCAGAAGGTCGACTTCGGTGGCCTGTTCTCGCACGCCCGGTACCGCAAGGGCATGGCGCTGCTCATGGGCATGGGCGCGTTCCGCAGCGTCGGGCTGTGGAAGCGCTACCTCCACCACGCCTACCCCGGCGCCAGGCAGGCGGGCTTCGCCGGGCACCTCGCCGCGCTCGACGCCGACCTGCGCAGGCCCGGCCGGATGGCGGTGGTGAGCAGGATGGGCCTGTCCCCCGCCACCGACGCGGGCGCCCGGCTCGGCGACCTCCGGTGTCCCGTGCTGGTCGTGGAGGGGTCGCTGGACCCCGACTGGACCGATCCCCGCGCCGAGGGTGAGGCCGTCGTGGCGGCCATGCCCGCAGGGCTGGGGCGGGTCGAGGTGATCGAGGGGGCGGGACACTACCCGCACGTCCAGTTCCCGACCGAGGTGCTCGCGGTGATCCTGGCCTTCCTCCGGGAGGTCAGCCGTGGCTAGGGCGGCGCTGTCCGCGGACGCGGTCGTCGGGATCGCGCTGCGGCTGGTCGACGAGCAGGGGCCCGCCGCGCTGACTCTGGCGGCGGTGGCCTCCAGGGCGGGGGTGGCCACGCCGTCGCTGTACAAGCACGTGCGCAACCTGGCCGAGCTGCGCGCGCTCATGTCGGCGCGGATCCTGGAAGAACTCGCCGAGCGGATCGGGCGGGCCGTGCTCGGCCGCTCCGCCGACGAGGCGATCCGCGCGTTGATGACGACCTGGCGCGACTACGCCGTGGAGCACCGCCACCGGTACGCCGCGCTCGTCCAAGCCCCGGAGCCGGAGACGGCGGGGGCCGGGGAGAAGCTGGTCGACATCATGCTGGCGGCCCTGCGCGCCTACGGCATGGAGGAGTCCGAGGCCATCCACGCGGTGCGCTGCCTGCGCGCGGCCGTCCACGGTTTCGCGGTGCTGGAAACCGAGAACGCGTTCCAACTGCCCGATCAGGTGGACGAGACCTACGAACTGCTGATCCACATGGTGGTCACCGGGCTGAGGACTCCTCGCCGCGCCTGAAGCCGGGGTTGAGCAGCAGCGGTGCAACCCCGACCCGCTCCGGAACGGGCACTCGCGGTACCTGTATCACCAGGATCTCCCGGACACGCAGGACGCCTGTCAGCCTGTACGAGTCGACGCAGAGCAGAGGTAACAGCTCCACGGGAGACGCGCACGGCGGCCGCCCGAGGAACGCACTGCGGCTTCACCCCCATCAGTTCGACTCGGCTGCACGGACGCGCGGCCGTGTCGGCACGTGCTGCCACGGCAGAAGGAACGAAAACCGATGACGGAAAACCAGTTCACCACTCACGCGGACCTTTTCGATCTGAGTGGGAAGAGCGCACTTGTCACTGGCGGCACCAGGGGCATCGGGATGATGATAGCGCGCGGCCTCCTGCAGGCCGGTGCCCGCGTCATCATCAGCTCGCGCAAGGCGGACGCATGCGCGGAGGCACAGCACCTGCTGTCCGGATTCGGCGACGTTCGAGCATTCCCCGCGGACCTGTCCGGGTACGACGAGTGCCAGCGCCTCGCCGATCTCGTCAAGGCCGATTCGGAACGCCTGGACATCCTCGTCAACAATGCGGGAGCGATGTGGCGCGAGCCGCTGGAGACGTTCCCGAACGAGGCCTGGGGCGCGGTGATCGACCTCAACCTCAAGTCGCCGTTCTGGCTGGTGCAGGCACTGCTCCCGGCACTTCGCGGGGCGGGCACCGCCGATGATCCCGCGCGGGTCATCAACATCGGCAGTATCGCCGCCATCCACGTCGCCGATTCGCCGAACTACTCGTACGCCAGCAGCAAGGCGGCACTCCACCAACTCACCAGGGTGCTCGCCAGGGAATTGGGCCCGCAGCACGTCACGGTGAACGCGGTAGCCCCTGGACCGTTCCCGTCGCAGATGATGGCGGCCGCGCTCGATGCCATCGGCGACACGATCGTGGCGAAAGCCCCGCTGCGCAGGCTCGGCCGCGACGACGACATGGCGGGTGTCGCCGTGTTCCTCGCCAGCCGGGCCGGGGCTTACCTCACGGGCGCCGTCATCCCGGTCGACGGCGGCATCGCCACGACCGCATCAGGTACCTAGGCGTCGGCGCGAGGCCGTGTCATCGGGGTACCAGCAGAACCTCCCTTCGCCTGCGGACATGCCCCTACGGTGAAGGCGTGGCCCCGATCGATCCGCGCACCGAGATCAAGGAATTCCTGAGTTCGCGTCGCGCGCGGCTCACGCCCGAGCGGGCCGGACTGCCCGTCCACGGCGGCAACCGCCGGGTCAAAGGTCTGCGTCGCGAAGAGGTGGCTCTGCTGGCAGGGGTGTCGGTCGACTACTACGTGCGCATGGAGCGCGGCAGTCTCACCGGTGCCTCCGACGGTGTGCTCGACGCGATGGCCTCCGCCCTGCAGCTCGACGAGGCCGAGCGCGATCACCTGTTCCACCTCGCGCGGCAGTCCAGGGCACCCGGCGGTCCACGCCGCCCGCGACCCGCCGTGACGGTGCGTCCGGCACTTCAGCGGGTGCTCGACGCCATCACCGACGCGCCGGCGTGGATCTGCAACGCTCGTTACGACGTGCTGGCCACGAATCGACTCGCCCGCGCGCTGTATTCACCGGTGCTCGCCGACACGCGGCGGCAGGCGAACACCGCTCGGTTCATCTACCTGGATCCCGGAGCGGCAAGGACGTTCTTCGTCGACTACGACCGAATCGCCTGCGATGTGGCCGCGAAGCTGCGCATGGAAGCCGGTCGCGATCCGCACGACGAGGAACTGACCGCCCTGGTCGGTGAACTGGCGACAAGCAGTGAGCTGTTTCGGCAGCGGTGGGCATCCCAGGACGTCCGGCTCCACCGGTCCGGACGCAAGCGTGTGCACCACCCGGTAGTGGGCCTGCTCGACCTGGACGTCGAGTCGATGGAGATGTCCGCCGAACCCGGCCTGCTCCTGAACGTCTACACCGCGCCCGCGGGCACGGCGACCGCGGACGGTCTGGCCCTCCTGGCGTCGTGGGCGGCAGGCCGGGAGAAGCGGGCGACCGGGATCCAAGCACTCAACTGATGTGCCAACCCGTTCAGTCCGGCCTACCCGCGATCCGAGGCCGGCGCGGCGATGCCGCTCGTGGCCGTTCCGGGCTGGGTGTGCAGGATCTCGTGGGCCTGTTCGGCGGCGCGGGCGATGCTCTCGCCGACGAAGTCGATGAAGCGGGCGATGTTCTCCAGGCGGGTGGCGGCGGGGCTGCCCGGACCGAGGACGTCGACGCCCTGCCGCGCGGTGCCGGCGAGTGCCGCGTGGGAGCGGGCGGCGGCGATCATCGACTGGTACCAGACGTCGGTGTCGGCGGTGTAGTGATCGCGGCGGCGTTCGTCGCGTTCCCGGCGGATGAGACCCTGGCTCTCCAGGAAGGTGGTCGCCTTGGACACCGAGGCCGGGCTGACCCGCAGGCGCTGGACGAGTTCGGCGGCGGTGAGGCTGCCCGCGTCGGTGGTGTAGAGGCTGGTCAGCACTCGGGCGGCCATCCTGGGCAGGCCGGACTGCATGAGCAGGGCGGTGAAGGTCTCCTCGTAGTCGCGCACGGTCGAGGCGTCGCGCCCGTGCGCCTGCGAGAGTGCTTGAGGGCTTCGGGGGGTGGTCTTCCTGCGTCGACGGGCGCGGTGCTGGGTGGCGTGCTGGGCCAGGTCGGGGCGGTAGGCGGCGGGGCCGCCGTTGCGGATGACCTCGCGGGTGATCGTCGAGGTGGGGCGGTGCAGTCGTCGGGCGATCTCGGCGTAGGGCAGGTCCTCGGCCAGCCCCAGCGCGATCTGCTGGCGCTCCTGCTGGGTGAGCCTGCCTCCGGGCATCGCGGTCTCCTCGTGCTCTCCTCGGGACGCCCAGAGTAGCGTTCAGCTTCTACTCATTGCAACAAAGAGGCACTTCCGTTGCCTTAAATTTTGATCCATTGCAATGATATTGTGCATCTGAGCTGCTGTTATGCAGTTAGATCGCAACGATCTTGTTGCTAGGTCCTCAAACGCAACGTAGCTTTTCCGGTGTCAGAAACACCGATCGACGACTCCGGGAGTGCCACGATGCACGAGTTCCCCACCCCCTCCCCGATCTCCGTGGTGCTGGACGTGCCCGCAGGGCGGGTCCGGTTCATCGCCGCCGACCGGCCCGACACCGCGGTCGAGGTCCTGCCCGCCGATGCCGCCAAGGACCGCGACGTGAAGGCGGCGCAGCGCACCGCGGTGGACTACCGCGACGGCGTTCTGCGCATCACCACCCCGACCGGCAACCGGCTGCTGAGCCCCGGCGGAGCCGTCGAGGTCACCGTCGGGCTGCCCGCCGGTTCCCACGTGGAGGCCGAGGCCGCCGCCGAGGTGCGCGGCGTCGGACGGCTCGGCGAGGTCGCCGTCACCGGTGCGTACGGCGCGATCAAGCTCGACGAGGCGGCGGGCGCGCACCTCACCACCGCCGCGGGCGACATCACCGTCGGCCGTCTCACCGGGCCCGCGCGCATCAGCACCGACCAGGGCGACATCGACATCGCCGAGGCCACCCGCGGCACCCTCGTGCTGCGCACCCAGGCGGGCCAGGTCCGCGTCGGCGCCGCCACAGGGGTCTCGGCATCCCTGGACGCGGGCACCGGCCACGGCCGCATCCACAACAGTCTCACCAACACCGGGGGCGCCGCGCCCCAACTCGCCATCCACGCCACCACCGCCCACGGCGACATCACCGCCCGCAGCCTCTGACCCCGGCACAGGCTGGCAACCACCATCGAAGGAGCGCACACCGTGTCCGCCACCACCAACCAGGACCAGTTCACCCCGCAGACCGGCCCGGACCGCCCCGAGCTGCGGAAGGTCATCCAGGAGATCGTCGACTCCGGTTTCCTCGGGGTGCAGCTGCGCGTGCACGACGAGCGGGGCGAGTGGGTCGGCAGCGCCGGGCTCGGCGAGCTGGGCGGGACCGCCGCGCCGCCGGTGGACGGACGGGTCCGGATCGGCAGCAACACCAAGACCTTCATCGCGGCGCTGGTGCTGCGACTGGTGGCCGAGGGCAGGACCGGGCTGGACAGCCCGGTGGCCGACCACCTGCCGGAGTTCGGCCTGGACCGGCGGATCACCGCGCGGATGCTGCTGCAGCACACCAGCGGGTTGTTCAACTTCACCGGCGAGTACTACGAGGACGGGACGGTGGTGCCGGGGATCGCCTGGCAGGGCCGGGAGTGGGTGGACAACCGGTTCACCACCCACCGGCCCGAGGACCTGGTGCGGCTGGCGCTGGCCAAGCGGGCGCGCTTCGAGCCGGGCGCGGACTGGAGCTACTCCAACACCAACTACGTGCTGGCCAGGCTGCTGGTCGAGAGGATCACCGGCCGCCCCTTCGAGGAGGAGATGCGTCGGCTGGTCCTCGATCCGCTGGGGCTGTCGGAGACCTCGGCACCCGAAACCGGGACCGACGTCCCCGAGCCGCACGCCCACGCGTACTACCGGTACGAGGAGGCGGGCGCGCGGCAGACGGTCGACGTCACCCGTCAGAACCCCTCCTGGATCTCCGGCGGCGGTGACATGATCTCGACCACCCGTGACCTCCGCGCGTTCCTCTCCGCCCTCGTGGGCGGCAGGCTCCTGCCCGCCCCGCTGCTGGCCGAGATGCTCACCCCGCACCCCAAGGCGGGTTACGGCCTGGGCGTGTTCGTGCAGGACACCGACCGCGGCGGCACCGTCATCACCCACAACGGCGGCATCGCGGGCCACGCGGCGCTGATGTACACCACGCCCGACGGCAGCAGGACGCTGACCGCCGCGCTGAACTACGTCGACGACGCCGCGCAGTCGCTGGCCGGGCCGTTCCAGCAGGCGACGCGGCGGTTGGTCGAAGAGGTGTTCCACGGCGGACGGGCCGGTTGAGCCGCCCCCTCCTCGATGCGATCACCGGTCCGCGGGCAATCTTCGGCAGGAACACGAAAGTGACGGCCACCGCGATCGGCGCGGTGGCCGTCACCTGCCCCCCAAACAGCGGGACCAGGTGCGCGTCCCCCCGACGCGCACCGGACCCCGCTTCCCCCGTTGAGTGCGGGGACAGTCCACCTCACCGCGGCCCGTTGGGACACCGATCCGGGAAACTCCTGGACGTTCCTGGACGAACCGGGCACGGGCGGTGCCACGCTGGATCATCCTCGACCAGGGCGGTTGGGCGTGACCACCGCCGTGGGACCGCGCCGCCGCACCAGCAGCAGGCTGAGCACGATCGGCACCACCAGCAGCACCGCACCGACCATGCCCGCCCGCAGTCCCACGGCGTCGGCGACCACGCCCAGCAGCGGCGGGTAGAGCACCGAGCCGGACACCGCCGCCGCCGACAGCGCGCCGCTGACCCGGTTGAGCCGTCCGGGGAACAACCCGCCGCCGATCGCCATGATCATCGGGTAGACCGGGCCATAGCACACGCCGACCAGGCCGAACAGCACCAGCCGGGGCCCCGTCCCGGTCACCGCGAGCGCGGCCAGCAGGAACACCCCGGACGCCACGACGCACAGGCAGGCGAAGGCGGTGTAGCCGATCCGCTCCACGACCCGCTCGGCGGTCCACCGGCCCAGCGCCAGGCCCGCCCAGTAGACCGCGAGCACCAGCGTCGCCGCGGCCACGGTGGTGCTGTCCAGCAGCCGCACCACCCAGTTCGACACCGCCAGTTCGGCGGCGACGTAGAGGTTGATGGCCAGGGCGAGCCCGGTGAAGGGCACCAGGCTGCCCGCCAGCCGCAGGCCCCCGCCGCGCGCCGCGGTGTCCTGGCCCCGGCCCGACGGCATCCCGCCGCCCAGCAGTGCCGCCGCGGCGGCCGCGGCCGCCAGGGCGGTGCCCACCAGCACCGGTCGCCAGCCGATGTCCAGCAGCGACAGCCCGCCCACGGCCAGCGGCCCGGTGAACGCGCCCAGCGCCACGTACAGGTGCAGCCGGTTCATCGCCCGGCCGCGCTGGTCGCGGTGCAGGTCGAGGAACAGGCCGTTGAGGCCGCCCTCCAGCACGCCGACGGCCCAGTAGCCCGGTGCGGCCGCGACGACCAGCAGCGCCCACGTCGGGCACAGCGCCATGGCCAGCAGGGCCGCCGGGTAGGCGAGCGCGGCCGTGCCGAGGGCGGCCTGCCGCCCGCACCGGTCGACCAGGTGGCCGCTGGTGACCGCGCCGAGGGTGTAGAGCAGGGCGCCGGTGAACAGCAGCACCCCGAAGTCGGTGTCGCCGCGCTGGAAGTGCCCCAGCAGCGACCGCACCAGCGAGGGCAGCAGCACCAGGTTCCACCCGAGCAGGAACGCCACCGCGTACACCGCGGCCCTGAGCCTGGCGCCCCGCACTACATTCCCCAGTCCACGCGCGACAGCTCGGCGTGCAGCGCCGCGTGCGCGGCGAGCACCGTGGTGCTGGTGTGGTCGACCTCGGCCCCGTCGAGCGTGGTGGCCCGGCCGCCCGCCTCCTCGACGGCCAGCGCCCCGGCGGCGTAGTCCCACGGGCCGCCGTCGACCTCGATGAACGCCGACAGCGCGCCCGTGGCGACCGCGCTCAGCGCGGCGGCCCCGCAGCCGGTCATGCGGATCTCCGCGCCCGAATCCCACACGTGGTCGAGGATGTTGCGGGCCTGGCCCTGCCACGGCGGCGCGGACGCCGACAGCGCGACGGCCGGTGCGGTGGTGGGCGGCGGGCCCAGGGCCAGCCGTCTGCCGTCCAGCCACGCGCCGCCGCCGCGTTCGGCGAGCAGCACCGTGCCCTCCAGCGGGTCGTGGAACCCGCCGACGACCACTCGCCGCTCGCGCACCAACGCGATGGTCACGCCCCAGGGCCGCAGCCCGCGCACGTAGTTGCCGGTGCCGTCGAGCGGGTCGACCAGCCAGATCCGGTCCGGATCGCCCATCAGCACCCCCCGTTCCTCGGCGACGACGAAGTCGTGGGGGAAGCGGCGGCGCAGGGCCTCGACGATCAGCGCCTCGGACCGGATGTCGGCGCTGCACACCAGGTGGCCGCCTGGTTTGTGGCCCACCACGTGGTCGTCGCGCATCCGCAGCAGCAGCGCGCCCGCCTCGCGCAGCACCTCCTCGACGAACGCGGTGACCTCCGCCGCGTCGCCGCCCGCCGGACCGTTCACAGGGCACCCCGGTCCCGCAGGCCGAAGAACTCGGCCAGGATCGCGTTGTCCTCGTAGCCCAGCCTGCGGGCCGCGGCCTCCTGGCGGGTGAACCACCGCAGGCCCTGCCCCTCGGTGAGCACCACCTCGGACAGGTCCAGGTCGATGGCGGTCCAGAAGGTGTGCTCGACGCCGTAGGAACGGCGGCGCGAGCACAGGGGGCGCACCGCGGCCGGGTCGAGCACGACTCCCATCTCCTCCTCGATCTCGCGCCGGATGCACTCGTGCGGCCGCTCCCCCGGTTCCAGGTAGCCACCGGGCAGGCACCAGTGGCCGGGGAAGCTGATCGTCGGCTTGTCGTCGCGCTGGTGGAGCAGCACCTGCCCGACCGGGTTGACCATCACGATGTTCGTGCCCTCGTCCACGTCGACCCCTCTCAAGCGGTCCGGGTGTAGGCCAGCACGACCTTGCGCACGGCCGCCACCACGTCCTCGACGTCCTGCCGGGTCATCTTCGGGTAGAGCGGCAGGGACGCGATCCGCCGCGACAGGTCCGCGGCGACCGGCAGCGCGTCGGGGTCCATGCCCCACCGGTCGCGGTAGTAGGGCTGCAGGTGCATCGAGGTGAAGTGCACGCCGGTGCCGATGCCCTCCTCGCGCAGCGCCAGCAGGAACTCGTCGCGGCTGATCGTCAGCGCGTCCAGGTCCAGCACCACGACGTAGAGGTGGTGGGCGTGGACGCCGAAGCCCCGGTGCGCCAGCGGCCGGAGCGCGGCCAGGTCGGCGAACCGCTCGTCGTAGCGCGCCGCGTACTCGGCGCGGGTGTCGCGGAAGGCGTCCAGCTTGCCCAGCTGGTGCAGGCCCAGGGAGGCCTGCAGGTCGGTCATGTTGTACTTGAAGCCGGGTTCGACCAGCTCCCAGTGCAGCGCGCCGTCGGGCGAGTAGCGCTTCCAGGCGTCGCGGGAGATGCCGTGCAGGCTCAACACCCTGGCCCGCTCGGCGAGCGCGTCGTCGTCGGTGGCCAGCAGCCCGCCCTCGGCGGTGGTCATGTTCTTGGTCGGGTAGAAGCTGAACGCCGCGGCGGTGCTGAGCCCGCCGACCTTGCGCGCGCCGTGGGTGGCGCCCATGGCGTGCGCGGCGTCCTCGACGATCGGCAGGCCGTGCCGCCGGGCGATGGCGGCCAGCGCGTCCATGTCGCAGGTCTGCCCGGCCATGTGCACCGGCACGATGGCCCTGGTGCGCGGGGTGATCGCGGCTTCGACCCCGGCGGGGTCGATGTTGAGCGTGTCGGGCTCGACGTCGACGAAGACCGGTGTGGCGCCCAGGTGCAGGATCACGTTGGCGGTGGCGGGCCAGGTGACCGGCGAGGTGACGACCTCGTCGCCGGGGCCGATGTCCAGCGCGGCGAGGGCCACGTGCAGCGCGCCGGTGCAGGAGCTCATCGCCACCGCGTGGCGCACGCCCAGGTACTGCGCGCACAGCGCCTCGAACCGCTTGGTCTTGGGGCCGGTGGTCAGCCAGCCCGACCGCAGCGTGTCCAGGACCTCCCGCTCCTCCTCGCGCCCGACCAGCGGCAGGGCGAAGGGCAGGAAGGCGCGCCGCACCTTCTCCCCGCCGTCGCGGGCGGGGGTGCTCACCACGGCCTTGAGCGCCTCGACCGTGCAGTACCGGGGGTCGTCGACGTCCACGTCCGCCAGCGCGTGGCGCAGCTCCTCGACGCCCTGCTCGACGCCCGTGTCCGCGGTGAAGCCGGTCAGCTCCCGGAACGCCGCTTGGCCGACCCGGTAGCTGCGCTGGTCCGGGCCCCCGTCGGTGATCCGCACCGGGACCGCGCCCAGGCGCGCGCCGATCCGGCGGGCCAGGTCCGCGATGGTGGCGTTCTCGCCGACCACGTTGAACACCCCGCTGATCGGGACGCGTTCGCGGGGCAGCTCCAGGCACCGCAGGTAGGCCCGCGCGGCGTCGGCGACGTGCAGCAGCGGACGCCACTGGCCGCCGCCGTGGACGTGGATCGGCCTGCCCGCGACGGCGTGCGCGACCATGCGGTTGACCACCAGGTCCAGGCGCATCCGAGGCGAGGCGCCGAACAGCGTCGCCATGCGCAGCGACAGCACCCGGAAATCGGGTGAGGCCAGCGCGTCCAGCGCTTTCTCGGTGGCCTGCTTGGTGCAGGCGTAGACGGTCAGCGGGCGCAGTGGCGACGACTCGTCGAGCACGCCGTCCCCGCCCGCGCCGTAGACGCTGCACGAGGAGGCGAAGACGAACGTGCGCACGCCCTCGGCGGCGGCCAGCTCGGCCAGCCGCACGGTGGCGTCCTGGTTGACCTCCACCGTCCAGTCCGGGTCCAGATCGCCCGCCGGGTCGTTGCTGATGGCGGCCAGCGCGACCACCGCGTCCACGCCCACCAGGTCGGCGGCGGCCAGGTCGCGGACGTCGCAGCGGCGGACGGTCAGCGCCGGGTGCCCGTCGACCGCGGCCAGCACGTGGCCCCCGAAGTAGAACTTGTCCACGGCCACGACGTGGTGGCCCGCCTCCAGCAGCACCGGCAGCAGCACCGAGCCGAGGTAGCCGCCCGCGCCGGTCACCATGATCCTGCTCTGCATCATTCCCCCCAGAGATGCGCGAATTCCGGGCCAACTTATCCGCCCGGTGGACCGCCGAAAAGCGGGTTTGTCCTTTCGAGGGGGGCGTCGGGCGGTCATTTCGACGATGTGATGACACGCCTTCGACTCCAGTTGTCACTCAGTCGAGTGGCATTGTGTCACTGAATCGAGCAAACACGCGCGTGCCGTTCGCGTGAACCAGGAACTGAAGTATTTTCACGGAAGTCGGCGCGCAGGAGATCGGCGCGCGGCGCGTTCCGGACCCGAACGGCGGCGGGCCACCCCGCCCGTGTGGCGGAGTGGCCCGTGCCTGCGCTCAAGCAGCGGGACCTGTGCGCGTCCCCCCGGCGTGCCGGGCCCCGCCGCACTCCCCGTCGAGCGCGGGGACAGTCCACCGCACGACAGCCCGTTGGGGCACCGATCCGGGAAACTCCTGGACGTTCCTGGACGAACCGGGTAGGCCGGGGTCGAACAGGCGCAGGACGCGCTGCCGACACCGCTGCCGACGCCGCTGTCGGCGGCCGAGAAGGAGGAACTGGTGCGGATGTCGACCCTGGTGCCGGAGCACCGCGCGTGAGCGGCACGATGCGCGCGGCCGTGCTCAGCGGACCCGGCCCGGTGGAGAACCTGACCGTGGTGGACAAACCGGTCCCCGAGCCCGAACCGGGCTGGGTGCGGATCAGGGTGCGGGCCTTCGGGCTCAACCGCTCCGAACTGCACACCCGGCTGGGCCTGGCCGAGGGCGTGACGTTCCCGCGCGTGCCGGGCATCGAGGCGGTGGGCGAGGTCGACAGCGACTGCGACCTGCCGCGAGGGCAGCAGGTCGCCGCGATGATGGGCGGCATGGGACGGGTCTTCGACGGCGGGTACGCCCAGTACACCGTGGTGCCCCGGCACACCCTGGTCCCGTTCTCCTCGCGGCTGCCGTGGGAGGTGCTGGGCGCGGTGCCCGAGACGCTGCAGACCGCCTACGGGTCCCTGACCACCGGGCTGGACCTGCGCGCGGGCCAGACGCTGCTGATCCGCGGCGGCACCTCCGCCCTGGGGTTCGCCACCGCGGCGCTGGCCAAGGACATCGGCGCGACCGTGCTGGCGACCACCCGCAGCGCCGACCGGACCTCCGTGCTGCGCGACCACGGCGTGGACCACCCCCTGGTCGACGACGGGCACGTGGCCGAGCAGGTCCGCGAGATCGTGCCCGAGGGGGTGCACGCGGCGCTGGAGCTGGTGGGCACGCCCACGCTGCCCGACACGCTGGCCGCCACCCGCGTGCACGGCACCGTGTGCTTCGCCGGGATGCTGTCCAACGAGTGGATCGTGCCCGACTTCTACCCCATCGGCTACCTGCCCAAGGGCGTGCGGCTGACCGCCTACGGCGGCGAGAGCGACGACCTGCCCGCCGAGGTGCTGCAGCGCTACCTGGACCAGGTGGCCTCCGGGGAGACCAGGCTGTGGCCGACCGCGGTCTACCCGCTGGAGGACATCCGCCGCGCGCACGACGACCTGGAGCACAACCGGCAGGTCGGCAAGCTCGTCGGGATTCCCTGAGCCGGGGTGTCGATCCGGTCGTTCCCCGTTCGCACGCCTCACGCGAACGGGGAACGACGCGTGACGGCTCAGCGCAGTGCTCGCAGCAGCTCCACCAGCTCCTGGGGGTCGAACCCCATCCCGTTGACGCCGACGGTCACCTCGACCTTGCTCACCCTCGGGTCGGTGGTGCTCTGCGCGCGGGTGAACAGGTGGATGCCGCGCTCCTCGACCAGTTCGCGCGCCGCGGCCTCCGCTTCCTGCCTGGACATGGGCAGCAGGAGGTGGAACATCGGCGTGCACGGCACCTCGGGCACGGTGCGGGCGAACCCGTCGGCGTTGATCGCGGCGGCCAGCGCCACCGCGTGGTCGCGGAACTCGGCCATCCTGGGCAGCACCTCGTCCAAGCCCATCAGCGCGGCCACCGCCAGCGGCCACGCGTCGGGGATGTCCCCGCCCAGCCGCCTGCGCCACACCGACGCCTCGTCGATGACGTCCTGCTCCCCCGCCAGCACCGCGCCGCGCACGCCTTCCAGTCCTTTGTAGAGGGAGACGTAGACGGTGTCGAACAGCGCCGCGATCTCGCTGAACGGCCGGTCGTAGTACGGCTGCGACTCCCACAGCCGCGCGCCGTCCACGTGCCGGGCGATGCCGCGTTCGGCGGCCCACCCGGTCTGCGCGACCAGGTCGTCCCAGGGCGGCAGCAGGCCGCCGATCTCGCGCTGGGGCAGTTCCAGCAGCAGCGCCGACAGCGGTTCGCGCACCTCGTGCAGGTCGTCGAGGGTGATCAGCCCGTTGTGGTCGCCGACCGGCTGGAACCGCAGGCCGTGCACCGCGCTGTAGCCGTTGTTCTCCCACAGCGCCAGATGGCACTGCGGGTGGGCGGCGAAGGTCGGCCTGCCGCGCCGGTCGGCGTGCACCCGCAGGGCGGTCTGCTGGGCCATCGTGCCGGTGGGGAAGAACAGGGCGGCGGGCTTGCCCAGCAGACCGGCGATCCGCTCCTCCAGCTCGGCCACCGGCGCGTCGGGCCGCGTCCCCGGCGGCACCCGCTCAAGCAGGCGGCTCAGGATCTTGTGCGGGTCGCGGCGCAGCGGCGCGTGCGCGACGAGAGAACGTCGGATCTCTGCCATGCGCCGCAGTCTCCGTTCACCCCCGTGGGCCGGGCAACCACAAAAGGTGGAGCTTGACGTCGGCGTCGGCGAAGCGGGCGAAGGCGGTCAGGGCGGCCTCGGGGGTGGCGGACTTGGTGTGGAAGTCGCCTTCGGTGGAGACGACTTCGGCGTGGCCGGGGAAGGCCATGCCGTAAGCGGCGATCCAGCCATCCTCGCGGTCGCCGTACTCGTGGGCGATGGCGAACAGGCGCGGGGCGTCGTCGACGGCCAGGCCGGTGAGGTAGGCGGTGAAGTCCTGGTCGCTGGTGCACCACTGGTGGAGCAGGTGGTTCATGGCGGCGGTCCCTTCCGGTTGTGTTTTGCGCACGATCGTCTGTGCCGGTTCGGCGAAGTCCCGTGCGAGTTCGAGCCCTGTCGCCGAAACGGTAGAAGCAACGGAGCGTCACAAGTCGTACAAAATGTGTGACTGTCGGACGGCTACTCTGACCGCATGGTCGACGCATCCGGCGAGATCGGTCAGCGCGTCCGCTACTGGCGGCTGCGTCGCAACCTGGGCCGCAAGCAATTCGCCGACATGATCGGACGCTCCACGTCCTGGCTGGACAAGGTCGAGACCGGGGAGCGCAACCTGGCGCGCCTGCCGGTGATCGAACTGGTGGCGGAAGCGCTCATGATCGACCCGAGCGCGCTCACCGACGCGCCTGCGGCGGCGCGGACCGCGCAGTGCGTGGATGCGGTGGAAGTGAGTGCCATCCGCGCCGCGCTGGGCAAGTACCCCGAACTCGACCGGCGACCCGTCGAGGCGATCAGCTTGATCCAGGTCGCGCGGCAGGCCGACTACCTGGACCACGCCTGGGCGTCATCGCACTTCACCACCGTGGCGCAGCACCTGCCCAAGTTGATGGAAGCGGCCCGAAGCGCCGTGGCGACAGTGCCTGCGGTCGAGCTGGTCGATGCTCATCGGGTGCTCGTCACGGCCTACCGGCTCGCCTCATCGATGCTGCTGAAGTTCGAGAGCCACCACATCGCTTGGCTGGCCGCGGACCGGGCCATGCAGGCCGCGATGGCAGTGGACGACACCTGGTCACTGGCCCGCGCCACCCGCAGCGTTGCCCGCTCCATGACCGCCTGCCGTCAGCGCTCGGAGGCAGTGGAGGCACTGCTGAACATGGCGGACCGGATGCGCCCCGAACTGTCGAAGCAGGCGGGCAGCCTGCTGTCGCTGTACGGGATGCTTCACCTCGCCGCATCGATCACCGCTGCCAAACAAGAGGACGCGGCCTTGGCCCTGGACATGCACCACGAGGCTGAGCGGGCCGCTCGGAGCATGGGCGAACACTACGCGACGCACCACACCCACTTCGGCAGGACCAACGTCGCGATCCACCGCGTTGCCGCGCTCGTGCGTCTCGGTGAAGCAAAGCCCGCCTTGCGATTCGCGGAGAAGATCCCCCAGGACGCGATCACCGCGTTGCCACCGGAACGCCGGGCGAACTTCCTGCTCGATCTCACCGAGGCCAATGCCCGGTGCGGCAACTACCGCGAAGCGTCGCGATCTCTTGGCCAAGCAGAACGCGCCGCGCCACAGGAGGTGCGCTGCCGCCCGCTGGCACACGGCTTGTTGCGGCTGTTGCTAGCGAACACGAGCGGAGAACCCGGTCGGATGGTGCGGCAGGTGGCTCAGCGAGCTGGAGTTCCCGCGTGAGCGAACGTGTGCTGTACCTCGTGGTCTGCGGTGCTGGGCCCGCCAGTCGCGTCGAGGTGATGGTCAGGCTCGCCGTGGACGAGGGGTGGTCCGTGCGCTGCCTGGCCACCCCGGCCGCCGTCGAGCACTTCCTCGACCTCAGCGCGTTGGAACAGCTCACCGGTCATCCGGTCCGCACGGGCCACCAGGTACCGAAACAGCCCGCCCTTCCGCCCGCCGAGGCGGTAGTGGTCGCTCCTGCCACCTACAACACGATCAACAAGTGGGCTGCGGGGATCGCTGACACCTACGTGTTGACCCAGCTCGCGGAGTTGACCGGATTGGGTGTTCCCATCGCGGTGCTGCCATTCGTGAACACTGCTCTCGCGGCCAACCGCGTCTTCGGGCGCAGTGTGGAGGAATTGCGACTCTCTGGGGTACGTGTGCTGCTTGGCGAAGGTGGTTTCACCCCGCATCCGCCCAGGGGTGGCGGCAAGGTCGTGGACAGCTACCCCTGGCAGGCGGCCTTGCGAGCGATCCCGTAAGCGCGGACGCGGAGTTCGGGCTACTCGGGCGCTCGGTTCAAAGCAGTGGGGTGCCACCTCGCGGACTGTGATACTGATCGACATGGGGAAGACTTACGAGCGGATCGAAGGCCGGTTGCGGGAGTTCATCGAGGCGCAGCCGGTGTTCTTCGTCGCCTCCGCGCCGCTGGCCGAGGACGGGCACGTCAACCTCTCGCCCAAGGGCCGGGCGGGGACGTTGCGGGTGCTGGACGAGCGGACGCTGGCCTACCTCGACTTCGGGGGCAGCCACGCGGAGACCGTCGCGCACCTGCGGGAGAACGGCCGGATCACGTTGATGTGGTGCGCGTTCGACGGTCCGCCCAACATCGTGCGGGTGCACGGGACGGGAGAGCCGGTGTTCCGCGACGACCCGCGCTTCCCCGAACTGGTGGCCGGGTTCGGCGATGCCGACGGGCCGGCGTTGCGGGCGGTCGTGGTGGTCACGGCGAAGCTGATCAGCGACACGTGCGGGTTCGCGGTGCCGTTCATGGACTACCGGGGTGAGCGGACGCTGCACAAGGAGCACTTCGGCCGCAAGTCCGACGAGGAGTTCGCCGCCTACTGCGAGTCCAAGCCGCACAACGTCAGCAGCATCGACGGGTTGCCCGCGATCCCGCTGCCGCTGCCTGCCCGGCCCTAACGGGATCACCGATCCCGGCCCGACACGCCCAACACGCCCGCCTCCGGCGTCGTCCACTTATGGGCGTGTTGGGCGTGTCGCTCCGGCGAGTCGAGCGTCCAAGCACCCTGAATTCAACATTCGCGCACCTGACGCGTACTTCCTCGCACCTCGGGTGGTAGTTACCGGCCCTCCCCGCCCCGCCGGGTGGTACTTGCCGACGCAGCAGGGGGTGCCCGCGAGCGCCGTCTTTGGCGACCTGCCGCGCGGCGAGCGCATTACGGGTAGTAGTTACTGGTCCCCGCACAGCCACCGGGTGGTACTTGCCGACGCACTGCGGGGGTGCTTCACCGGGTGGGCAGGGTTTGGCGGCGGGTCAGGGCGAAGACCAAGGCGACTGCCAGGGCGGCGGTGACCAGCAGGAACGCGGGCCCGCCGCCGTGCCGGTCGCCCAGCGGGCCCGCCAGGGCCGACCCCAGTGCGCCGCCGAGCTGGCCCACGGTGGTCAGCCAGCCGTAGACCTCGGCGCTGCGCTGCTCCCCCACCGCCGCGGCGACCACCTGGTCGCCGGTGGCCAGCCACGGCGACAGGGCCAGGCCGAACCCGCCGATCGCGACGGCCATGGGGGTCACCCCCGAGGGCAGGGCCAGCGGCAGCGAGGTCAGGGTGAGCACGGCCAGCAGCGCCAGGTAGGTGGTGCGCAGCGGCAGCCGGGGTGGGCGGACGACCAGGGCCAGGCCGCCGACGAGGCTGCCGACCGACCAGATCGCGACCAGCACGCCCGCTTGGCCGGGTTGGCCGCTGTGCTGGGCGAAGGCGGGCACCAGCACCCACATCGCGCCCATGCAGATCCAGTAGCCGAGGTAGGTGCCCGCGAGGGTGCGGACCACCGGCAGGGCGTGCGGTCGGGTGTTCGGCTCGCCGCGAGGCGTGGGCGCGTGGGGACCGGTCGCGACCGAGGGGACCGCGACGGCCAGTGCCAGCGCTCCGCACGCGGCGGTGGCCAGGACCGCGACGACGGGGTCGGCCAGTGCCGTCCACGCGGTCACCCAGAGCGGTCCGGCGATGTAGACGGTCTCCATCGCGACCGCGTTCACCGCGTACCCGCGGGTCCGCTCCCCCGGCGCGAGGCGGGCCAGCAGCGCCCGGACGCTGCTGGCGGCCGGTGGGGTGCACAGTCCGGAGAGCGCGGCGACGCCGACGAACGCGGCGGGCGCGCGAGCGGTGATCAGCGCGGCCTGGGCGACGAGGAACAGCGCGCACGACACGGTCAGCACGCGCCGGTCGCCGAAGCGGGCCAGCGCTCGGGACCACCAGGGCGAGGTCACCGCCATGCCGACCGCCGCCGCACCGCCCGCCAGACCCGCCACGGCGAAGCTGCCGGTGACGTGCGAGCCCAGCAGCGTCACCAGAAGCGGGCGCATGGCCACCGGCAACTGGCCGAGGTTCATCGCGATGACCACGACCAGCAGGCGTAGATTCATGAGTTATGAATGACCTGGACGCCAAAGCGGCAAACGTGCTGGGCGCGGTGGGGTTGCTGGTGGCGGGGGCGGTGCGGGAAGCGGTCACCGGCGTCGTCGGCGCGGGCGGGGTGCTGGGCGAGGCGCTGATCGCGATCAAGGACCAGCCCGGTCGCACCGCCGACTGGTTGGCTTCGGTGCTGCGCATCTCGCAGCCGGGGTCGGCGCACCTGGTGCGCAGGCTGACCGAGGCGGGCTGGGTCGCGCGCGGCACCGCGCGCGACGGGCGCAGCCGCCCGCTGCGGCTGACCGAGGCCGGCGAGCGGGTGGCGGCCGATGCGCTGGCGGCCCGGCAGGCGGTGCTGGCGCAGCTGAGCGAGCGGTTGACCCGGCGGCAGCGGCAGGAACTGGTGGAGATCGCCGACGCCCTGCTGGGCCCCGAGGCGCGCACCGAGCAGCTGCTGGCCGAGCTGTGCAGGCTGTGCGACCGGGACAGCTGCCCGCGCTGCCCGGTGCACGCCGGGTGGCTGCGGGTGTGCGGGCGCGACGGTGGAGGATGGGACGGTGGCGACTCCTGACTTCGTCCTGGCCCTGCGCGAGAAGATCGGCACCGACATGCTGTGGCTGACCGGCGTGACCGCCGTGGTGCTGCGAGGGCAGGAGGTGCTGCTGGTGCGCCGGGCCGATTCGGGAGCCTGGACCCCGGTGACGGGCATCGTCGACCCCGGTGAGGAGCCCGCCGACGCGGCGGTGCGCGAGGTGCTGGAGGAGGCCGACGTGCACGCCGCGCCCGAGCGGCTGGCGATGGTGCACGTCCTGCCGCCCGCCCGGTACGCCAACGGCGACCAGGTGCAGTACCTGGACCTGGTGTTCCGACTGCGGTGGGAGTCCGGCGAGCCCTACCCCGCCGACGGGGAGAACACCGAGGCCCGCTGGTTTGCGCTGGACGGGCTGCCGGAGTTGGAGGCGACCATGCGCGCCCGCATCGACGCGGCGGTGGCCGACACCCCGCACGCCCGGTTCACCTCGCGCGGCGTGCGATGACGCTGCCGCTGTCCCGGTCGCAGCCAGAGCGATCGCTCGACGTGGAGGCAGACCCCGAACGCCCTTGCTGATGGAGGGGAGGCGACACCGGGGGGCCACGTCACGGTGACAAGGCCCCGACCGGCGCTGGGCGCGGTAGGCGTTGTCGAGCCGTTCGCGGGTCTACGGCGCAACCGGATGTTGATAGCGCAGGGCTTGGGTTGCGACCCTGGCCCCGAGGTGGCGTGCCGTGGTCATGTCGGCGGTGTGGACGGCCTCTGGGCCTTGGTCGTTCCAGGTTTGGGCGCCCGCGCCGAGGTAGAACCCGAGCCGGTTGTCGTCGTGTTCGCTGCTGGTGGTGGTGTTCCAGCCGGGCATCAGGCCCAGGCTGACCCAGTGCATGCCGTGTTGCGCGGCGAGCAGGGACAGGTACTGCAGCGTGTGCAGCTTGTCGCCGCTCATCGATCCGGAGTTGGTGAACCCGGACGCGAGCTTGTCCAACCATTGCTGGGTCATCCAGCGCTTCGAGGTCGCTTCGGCGAATACGTGGAACGCCCCGGATGCCGATCCCATGTAGGTCGGTGTTCCGAAGATGATCGCGTCACTGGTATCGAGGATCGCCCACTTCGCGTCGGTCATGTCCGCTACGTCGACCATGTCGGCGCGGGCCTCCGGTACCGACTCGATACCGTCGCGCACGGCCTTGGCGATCTGCAGGGTGTGCCCGTAGCCGGAGTAGTAAGCGATGGCGACTTGAACGGATGGCATATCGGATTTCCTTTCGTCGTGCGGGGCCGGCTCAGGACTCGCGTGAGCCGGCGGTCTCGGTCATGTCCGGGTAGCGTTCGCCGGCCACCTGCTCGGCGATCGGGTCCAGACGTGCGAGTTCGTCGTCGGTGAGGGTGATCTCGAGCGCGGCCAGGTTCTCCGCCAGTCGGGCCGGTTTGCGGGTGCCGGGGATCGGCACCACGGTCAGGTTCCGCACGACGGCTTGTCGATGCAGCCAGGCCAGGGCGACCTGCGCCATCGACGCACCGCGAGCTTCGGCGATTTCGGCGACAGGTGTGAGCAGCTCGGCGTTGCGCTGGGCGTTCTCGCCGGTGAAACGGGGGAACACCGAGCGGATGTCGTTGCCTTGCAACTGGGCAGGCATCGCGCCGGTCAGGAAGCCCCGCCCGAGCGGCGAGTAAGGCACAACGCCGACGCCGAGTTCAGCGGCGGCCGGCACCAGGGTGCGCTCGATGTCACGAGTGAACAGCGACCACTCCGACTGCACGGCAGCGATCGGGTGGATGGCGTTGGCTTCGCGTAGCTCATCGCCCGTGACTTCGCTCAACCCCAGGTAGCGCATGCCCTGCGTCACCAAATCGGCCATCGTTCCGATCGAATCGGCCAATGGCACCTTCGGGTCGTAGCGGTGCATGTAGTAGAGGTCGATCACGTCGAGGCCGAGCCGGGACAGGCTGCCGTCGATGGCCTGTCGGATATAACGTGGATCGTTGTTCACGGACATCGAACCGTCGTCGTCGCGGACACTGCCGAACTTCGTGGCGATGACGACCTGCTCGCGGTGAGCCCGCACGAACGGGGCGAGGAAGCGTTCATTCTCGCCGCGGCCGTACATGTCGGCCGTATCGAACATCGTCACGCCCCGCTCCAGAGCCGCATCCAATGTCGCGCGAGCGGCCGACTCGTCGGTGTCGCCGTAGAACTCGCTCATCCCCATGCAGCCGAGGCCCTGCGCCCCCACCACCAGACCCCGACCACCGAGCCGGACCTGCTCCAGCCGTTTGCCGTCAGCCACTTCCGTCCCCCATCTGTTGACGTTGATAACGCTAGAACCGTGACGATGTCACTGTCAACGTCAACAGGCTTCTGTTATCGTCGGCACATGAAACCCGACGATCGACGCGGCGGGTCCGACGAGCAACGCGAGCGCATCCTGAGCTCGGCGGTGAAACTGCTCGCCGATGCCGGGCCATCCGCGTTGTCCACTCGAGCCGTCGCGGCAGCGGCCGGAGTTCAGACGCCGACGCTGTACCGGCTCTTCGCGGACAAGGACGGGCTGCTCGACGCCGTGGCCAGCTTCGGCTTTGAGAGCTACCTCGCCGAGAAGCGCGCGTTCGAGCCCAGCGACGACCCGGTCGACGACCTGCGCCGGGGCTGGGAGGTACACGTCGAGTTCGGGTTGGCCAATCCCGCCATCTACACGCTGATGTACGGGAACTTGCGGCCGGGCCGCCGCCCCGCGGCGGCAACGGAGAACCGGGCCATCCTGCGCGGCATGCTCGAACGCGCCAAAGTGCAGGGCCTGCTCCGGGTACCTGTCGAGACGGCCGTGGTGGCCATCGAGGCGTCCACGACAGGCGCGGTCCTCCTCCTGCTGGCCCAGCCGGAACAGGCGCGGCACGCCCAGCTGATCCGACCATTGCGCGACATCGTGCTCGACGCCCTGATGGAGCAGGCGGAACCGCGCGCCGACGACCGCTCCCACATCGCCGACCGCGCACAGTCACTGCTCGCGATCATCACCCCCGCCGGCAATGCCGACCCCGTGGTCGACGCGGGCTTCAGCGTCTTCGAAGCCGGCCTGCTGCGCGAGTGGCTCGCACGGCTCAACGAGGCCCACGAATCCGCCGGTAGCAGCAACCCGGCATCTCGATGACGGCGGCGGACTTCTCGCAGTGGGGGGCGATCCGCTCCAGCAGCGCGTCCAGGCTGGTCGTGGAGCCCCGGTCCTCACCGTCGGAGAGCGCGAACCTGCTGGGCGAGGCGCTGCTGGAGGTACGGGCCGCGCTCAGGGGGTGAGCACGATCTTGCCGCGGGTGCGGCCGGACTCGATCAGCTCGTGGGCCTTCCCGGCCTGCGCCAGCGGCAGCACCGCGTCCAGCTCGGTGCGCAGCGCCCCGCCCTCGACCAGGTCGGCCAGCGCGGTCAGGCCCAACCGGTCGGGTTCGCACAGCACCGCCGCGGCGCGCACCTCGCGGCCCGCGGCCGCCTCGGCCAGCGCGGGCAGGGTGTTGCCCAGGATGGTGACCACGGTGCCACCGGGCCGCACGACGGGCACCGAGCGGACGCCGATGTCCCCGCCGACGGTGTCGAACACGACATCGACGTCGCGGACCTGCTCGGCGAAGTCCGCGGTGGTGTAGTCGATCGGCTCGTCCACCCCCAGCTCGCGCAGGAAGTCGTGCTTGGCGGCGCTGGCCGTGCCGATCACGTGCGCTCCCCTGGCCTTGGCCAGCTGCACGGCCACGTGGCCGACACCGCCCGCGGCGGCGTGCACGAGCACGCGCTGGCCCGCCTGCAGGTGGGCGGTCTCCACCAGGCTCTGCCACGCGGTCAGGCCGACCAGCGGCAGCGCGGCGGCGTGCGGGTGGTCCAGCGCCGCGGGCTTGGGCGCGAAGTGGCGGGTGGGGGCGACGACGTACTCGGCGTAGGCGCCCGCCTCGCGGGGGAACAGGGGCATCCCGAACACCTCGTCGCCGGGCCGGAACAGGGTGACGCCGAAGCCGACGGCCTCCACCACGCCGGAGACGTCCCAGCCGAGCACGAACGGCAGCTCGCCCAGCAGGTACCCGGTCGCGCGGGTCTTGGCGTCGACCGGGTTGACCCCGGCGGCGTGCACGCGGACGAGGATCTCGGTGGGGCCGGGTTCGGGCCGGGGCCGTTCCACCTCGTGCAGCACCTCGGGACCGCCGAACCGGTCCTGGCTGATCGTGCGCATGGCAGTCATGGACCGATCCTGGGGCAGGTCGCCCAGGTGCGCCAATCGCGCCCGCACTCCGACGGGTCGCGATGAATTACGTCCGATTCCGCTCACCGGAAAAGTACGCTGGGCGCAGCGGCGGGTGACGCCGATCACCTCGGGAAGGGGGCGGTCGTGCTGGTCGAGGGCCAGCGCAACAGGCGCGTCCTGCGCCGGGTGACCGGGCTGGCCCGCAGCACCCCCGGCCGGTTGAGCCTGGTCGCGCTGCTGCTGATCTCGGCGAGCCTGCTGGCGGGCGCACTGACCGCGCTGTCGGTGCAGCGCAGGTCCGACGCGCTGGCGGCGCTGGCGGACCGCAGCGAGCCGCTGGCCTTCGCCGCGCAGGAGGTCCACCGGGCGATGGCCGACGCCGACGCGACCGCGGCCAGCGCGTTCCTGTCCGGCGGGGTGGAGTCCCCGCGCCTGCGCGGGCGCTACGAGGCGGACGTGGCCAAGGCCGCGGCGGCGCTGTCGGCGGCGACCAGCGAGAGCACCCGCTCCCCCGAGCTGTCGCCGGTGCTGTCGACGCTGTCGGGGCAGCTGCCGGTCTACACGGGGCTGGTGGAGACCGCCCGCGCGCACAACCGGCAGGGCAACCCGGTAGGAGCGGCCTACCTGCGGGAGGCCTCGCACCTGATGCGCTCGCGGCTGCTGCCCGCCGCGCAGGAGCTCTACCGGGCGGAGACCGGCAACGTGGCGCGCGACCTGCGCGGAGCCGGAGCGCTGCCGTGGTCGGAGCTGGCGCTGGGGGCGGTGCTGCTGACGGCGCTGGCGCTGGCGCAGCGGTACCTGACCCGCAAGACCAACCGGCTGCTCAACGTGGGTCTGCTGGTCGCCACGGCGATGGCGGTGGTGTCGCTGCTGTGGGTGCTCGCCGCCAGCCTGCTGGTGGTCGCGCGGGTGGACTCCAGCGCGCGGGACGCGGCGCTGGTGGACGTGCTGGCCAGGGCGCGGATCGCGACGCTGTCCGCCCGCGGCGACGAGACGCTGACGCTGGTGGCGCGCGGCAGCGGGGCGCAGTACGAGCAGCGCTACGGCGAGGCGGACGCCCAGTTGCGGGAGTTGCTGGCGCAGGCGCGCGGCATGACCGACGCGCCCGCCGTGGCCGCGGCGGTGCGGCACCAGCAGCGCTGGCAGGAGGTGCACGCGCGGGTGCGCGCGGCCGACGACGGCGGTGATGTCGCCCAGGCGGTGGCCCTGGCGCTGGGGCAGGACCCGGCGGGTGCGGCGACGGCGTTCGACGCGCTGGACGCCGGGCTGGTCGAGGCGCTGGCCGGGGCGCGGCAGGGGCTGACCGACTCCATCGCGCGGGCGCGCGGAGCGCTGACCGGGGCGGTGCCGGTGGTGGTGCTGCTGGCGCTGGGCGCGGCGGCGGCCTCGACGGCGGGGCTGTGGCAGCGGTTGAAGGAGTACCGGTGAGACCGCCACCCCGCCCCTTGCCGCCCCGCTCATGGCCGCGCGCGACCCCGCTGGTCAGGGCGCTGATGACGGTCGCGCTGGCATCGTTGCCGCTGCTGTGCGGCTGCGCCCCGGTGCCCAGCTCGGCGCCGGAGATCGGCGGCGGCGTGGTGGAGCCACCGCGGCCCGCCGACGTGGTGGAGCTGCCCGCGGCGCCCGGCAGCGCCACCGCGCCACCCGACTCCTGCGGGGATCCCCTGGCCAGCCTGCGGCCGACCGGGCAGCAGCCCGCGCCGGGGCGGATGCCCGCCGGGTCGACCATGGAGCGCATCCAGCAGCGCGGCAAGCTGATCGCCGGGGTGGACCAGAACACCTACCTGATGGGGTTCCGCAACCCGCTGTCCGGGCAGCTGGAGGGCTTCGACGTGGACATGGTCCGCGAGGTCGCCGCGGCGGTGCTGGGCGATCGCGACGCCGTCCAGTTCAAGGTGCTGACCTCCGACGAGCGCATTCCGGCGCTGGAGCGCGGCGAGGTCGACATCGTGGTGCGCACCATGACGGTCAACTGCGAGCGCAGGCAGCGGGTGGACTTCTCCGCGGTGTACTACCTGGCGGGCCAGAAGGTGCTGGTGCCCACCTCCTCCGACGCGGACGGCATCGAGGACCTGGGCGGGCGGCGGGTGTGCGCGACCAAGGGCTCCAGCTCGCTGACCAACGTGGCCGCCGCCCCGTCGCGGCCGATCGCGGTCGGGGTGCCCAACTGGACCGACTGCCTGGTGATGCTGCAACAGGGCCAGGTGGACGCGATCTCCACCGACGACACGATCCTGGCCGGGTTCGCCGCGCAGGACCCCTACACCAAGGTGGTGGGGCCGCGGTTCACCACCGAGCCCTACGGCATGGCCGTGCCCAGGCACCACGAGGACTTCGTGCGGTTCGTCAACGGCGTGCTGGAGCGGTTGCGCGCCGACGGCACCTGGGCGGCGATCCACCGCCGGTGGCTGGGCGACCCGCCCGCCCCGCCCGCCCCGCCCGAGCCGGTCTACCGGGATTGACGTGCAGTCCCGTGGCAGGGGTGCGCCTGCCGGGCAGGATGGAGAGGCGATGAGGACGTGCCCGCGACCCGCGTGCGGCGGCCGGGTGGGCAGCGACGGGTTCTGCCACCGGTGCGGCCTGGAGGCGCCGGTGCTGGAGGACACCGCTCCGGCCACCGCTGCTGATGCCGCTGCGGGCACCGGCCCCCGCACCGCGCCGGACAGCTCCCCGTCGACCGGGCCGGGCACCGCGCCGTGGACGGGGACGAGCGCCGCGGCGACCCGGTCGCGGCGGGCCGTCACCCGCGCGTCGACGCGCTCCTCGGGACGGGGCCGGCTGGGCGCGGGCCTGGTGGAGGTGCCGCGCGTGCCCTACCGCGACCCCAAGACCGCGGTGCTGACCGACCCGGAGGTGCCCGAGGCCAAGCGGTTCTGCAGCAACTGCGGCAAGCAGGTCGGGCGCGGCCGCGACGGGCGGCCGGGGCGGGTCGAGGGGTTCTGCGCGCACTGCGGCCACCGCTACTCGTTCACCCCGAAGCTGGAGCCGGGCGAGGTGCTGCACGAGCAGTACGAGGTGCTGGGGTGCCTGGCGCACGGCGGGCTGGGCTGGATCTACCTGGCCGCCGACCACGCGGTCAGCGACCGGTGGGTGGTGCTCAAGGGCCTGCTGGACTCCGGGGACGCCGACGCGATGGCCGCGGCGATGGCCGAGCGCCGGTTCCTGGCGGAGGTGGAGCACCCCAACATCGTCAAGATCCACAACTTCGTGCGGCACGCCGACCGGCGCAGCGGCGAGCTGGTCGACTACATCGTGATGGAGTACGTCGGCGGCACCTCGGTCAAGGACATGATCAAGCAGCTGCGCGCGCGGGGCACCGGCACCGAGTCGCTGCCGGTGGCGCAGGCCATCGCCTACGCGCTGGAGGCGCTGCCCGCCCTGGGCTACCTGCACAGCGTGGGACTGCTGTACTGCGACTTCAAACCCGACAACGTGATCCAGACCGAGGAGCAGCTCAAGCTGATCGACCTGGGCGCGGTGCGGCGCGTTGACGACCGGCACTCCCCCATCTACGGCACCATCGGCTACCAGGCGCCGGAGATCGGCAAGCGCGGCCCGTCGGTGGCCTCCGACCTGTACACGGTGGGCCGGGCGCTGGCGGTGATGAGCTTCCACTTCGACTTCCGCCACGCCCACCGCGAGTCGCTGCCGGGGCCGCAGGAGCAGCCGCTGCTGGCGCGGCACGACTCGTTCCGCCGGTTCCTGGCCCGTGCCACGCACCGCGACCCCGACCAGCGCTTCGCCTCGGCCGAGGAGATGGCCGAGCAGCTGACCGGGGTGCTGCGGGAGGTGCTGGCGCAGCAGGACGGCCTGCCGCGACCGGGGCTGTCGCGGCAGTTCACCCCGGAACGGCGGGTGCCCGCCGCGTTCGACGTGGCCCGCGACGCCGGGGCCGCGTGGCGGGCGCTGCCGGTGCCGCAGGTGGACGCCGCCGACCCGGCGGCGGGGTTCCTGGCCACGGCGGGCGGCGACCCGCAGGAGCTGGTGCGGGCGCTGCGGTCGGCGCCGGTGACCACGGTGGAGGTGCGGCTGCAGCTGGCGCGGTCGCTGGTGGAGGCGGGCCGGGTGGCCGAGGCGGAGGCGGAGCTGGACGCGCTGGCCGCCGCGCGGGACGTCGAGGACGACCTCGCCGAGGACGACTGGCGTCCCGGCTGGTACCTGGGGGTGGCGGCGCTGGCGGACGGGCGGGTGCGACAGGCCAGGGAGGCGTTCGAGATCATCTGCGACGTGCTGCCCGGTGAAGCCGCCCCCAAGTTGGCGATCGCGGTGTGCGCGGAGGCCGAGGGCGACCCGGCCACCGCGGCGCGGTTCTACGAGGTGGTGTGGTGCACCGACCACTCCTACGTCAGCGCCGCCTTCGGCTGGTCGCGGGTGCTGCTGGCGCGCGGGGCCCGGCGGGAGGCGGTGGCGGTGCTGCACTCGGTGCCCGACACCTCCAGCCACCACGTGACCGCGCAGGTGGGCGCGGTGCGGGCGCAGGCGGGCGGGGAACTGCCCGACGTGCTGGCGGCCGGTACCCGGTTGGCGGGGCTGGAGCTGGACGTGGCGCGGCGGGTGGAGCTGACCGCGGAGGTGCTGGGGCGGGCGCTGGAGTCGCTGCGCGCGGGCGAGGCGGTGCCGGGAACCCTGCTGGGCTGCCCGGTCACCGACACCGGCCTGCGGCTGGGGCTGGAACGCTGCTACCGGCAGCTGGCCCGGTTGGCCGACACCCCCGAGCAGCGCATCGCTCTCGTCGACCGCGCGAACGCGGTCCGGCCAAGGACGTTGGTGTGATCATGGAGTGCTGTCCGGAGTGCGGGGCGCCGGTCTCGGCGCAGGACCGGTTCTGCGAGGCGTGCGGGCGCAACCTGCGGGTGCAGCGCACCCCGGTGGGCGGGCCGGGCGCCGGACCCGCGACGCGGTGCGCGTGCGGCGGGGAGGAGTTCGACGCCGGGCGGTGCTGCGCGCGGTGCGGCCGGGCGCGCGGGCAGGGGCGCGACCGGGTGGAGTTCTCGCTGCCGGGCGTGGCCGGGGTCAGCGACCTGGGCAGGCGCAGGCGCCGCAACGAGGACTCGCTGGCGTTCGGGCGGGTGCGCGGGCGCGGGGTCGCGGCGGTGGTGTGCGACGGGGTGGCTTCCTCCGAGCGCGCCGAGCAGGCCTCCCAGCTGGCCGCGGACACCGCCTTGGACGTGCTGCTGGCGGCGGTGCAGTGCGGAGGTGACGCGGAGGCGGCCACGGTGGACGCGGCGATGTCGGCCGACCGCGCGGTGAGCGCGCTGGCGCGGCCGGAGGCGCCGGAGCTGGCGCCGTCGTGCACCTTCGTCTCGGCGGTGGTGATCGACGGGGCGGTGACCGTGGGCTGGGTGGGCGACAGCCGCGCCTACCTGGTGGCCGAAACCGGTGCCGCGCGCCTGACCAGCGACGACACCTGGGCCGCGCAGCTGGTGGCACAGGGGGTGCTGACCGAGCGGGAAGCGCTGACCGACCGGCGGGCGCACGTGCTGTCCAAGTGGCTGGGCGGGGACTCGGGCTTCGGCACACCACAGGTGGTGACGCTGCAGGCGGGGACACCGGCGCTGCTGGTGCTGTGCAGCGACGGGCTGTGGAACTACCTGCCCGAACCAGAGGACCTCAAGGCGGCGCTACCGGTGGGGGCACCGCCGCTGGAGGTGGCGCGGGCGCTGGTGGAGGTGGCCCTGGAGTCCGGGGGCCACGACAACGTGACGGTGGTCGTCGTTCAGCTGCGGGGTGGGCATGGCGCTTGATCTCGCCCGAATCCCCTGCGGGGCAACCGGGTGCACGTGGCCGCGTGGCTGACCCGCTAGCGCGCCTGCCACGCGGCGACGGCCGCCCGCACCTCCTCGGGTGAGGCCGTCAGGGCGTCGGGGTCGGGGGTGGCCTCGGTGACGTAAGGGAGGTGGACGAGGAGGTCGTAGGCGTCCAGAGGGTCGACTTCGGCGTAGTAGGTGCCGTAGCGCTGCCGTGACGCGGCCCGCACGGCCTCGGCGTCGCGCGAGGACAGGGTGCGCAGATCGGTGGTGAAAGGCCCGTCATGGCTTGCGGCCATGAGCGCGTCGAGGCTGCCCGGCTCGGGCGGTGGCAGACGCTCGAACAGCTCGCCCGCGAAGAAGCCGGGGCCCAGGGTGCGGCCGGTGGCGGTGGTGGTGCCGATGACCAGGTAGTCCCGCCCCAGCCGGTCGGCCAGGCGCATCCCCATGGTGGTCACCGGTGCCGCCGCGCCGGGCATGGTGACGGGTTGGCGCTGGATGTGGCCGTTGTGGGCGGCCAGCACCACGCGCCGCTCCCGGCCCAGCACCCACTCGACGGTCTCGGCGATGGTGGTGTCCCGGTGCAGCGCGGCGCTGCGCAGGTCGCCGCGTGCCATCCCGCGCAGCACCACGTCGAGGGTGACCGTGTTGGCCATCGCCCGCAGCGCGCGCTCGTAGTCTTCCGCGCCGGTGCGCCGGACGTGGTCCAGGCTGCCCGCCCGCAGGCGTGCCGCGAGTTCGGCCAGGCCCGCCGTCAGCGCGTCGCGGCGTTCGACCGGCAACTGCCCGTAGGCGGCCAGCGCCTGTGGGATGGCGAAGGCGGAGGTGGCCGGGAACGTCGCGGCGGTCGCGCGCAGGGCGGGGCTGACCGGCGACTCGGGCTCGGCGCGGGCCAGGTGGTCGAGCACGACGTCCAGGGCGGGCAGCAGGGAGGCGTTGGCGCACCCCAGGTCGATGCCGTAGAAGCCGACCGGAGTGGATGCGGCGGCGTTGTGCCGCCGCATCCACTCCAGGTGCTCGCGCATCTGCGTCCACGACCCCATCAGCGAGGTCAGGCCCTCGGCCAGGACCCGGCCGACCGGCTGCGCCCCGCCGCGGACCCAGTCGTCGACCAGCCACGCCTCGCAGGCCCCGGTCTCCATCGCGTAGGCGGTGAACCCGTGCCGTTCGACCAGGTAGCGCAGCAGGCGGTGGCGCAGCCGGTAGGACTCGGCGTTGTAGTGCGCGCTCTCGCCGATCGCGACCACCCGCGCGTCGCCGATGGCCCGGTCCAGGTGCGCCAGGTCGTCCAGCGGCGCGTCCGGGTCCAGCGTGCGCAGCGGTACCACCGCCTGGTCACCGAGCCTGTCCGGTGCGGTCGTCATGTCGCCCCCCATATCCGTTTCCAATTTTGGGAAAGGTACCAGATGTGAGATCGTCCGGGGCGTGGACGCCCTCGACCTGCTCCTGCACCCGATCCGGCTGCGCATCGTGCACGTGATGTCCGACAGCGGCACCCACACCACCTCGCAGGTGTGCACCCGCCTGCCCGACGTGCCCAAGACCACCGTGTACCGCCACGTGGGCCTACTGGTCGAGGGCGGGGTGCTGGAAGTCGCCGACGAGCAGCGCGTGCACGGCGCGGTGGAGCGGCACTACCGGCTGCGCCGCGAGCGGTACGCGGTGGACCAGCAGGCGGCCGAGGCCATGTCGCTGGAGGACCACCGCCGCGGGTTCACCGCCGCGATGGCCGCGATGATCGGCGAGTTCGGCTCCTACCTCGACCGTGACGGGGCCGACCCGGCCACCGACGGCGTCGGCTACCGCCAGGGCGTGCTGTGGCTCAGCCGCGAGGAACTGGCCGAGGTCGCCGAGGGGATGCGCCGGGTGTACGCGGCCAGAGCGGGCAACGGGCCCGCGCCGGGCCGGGCCCCCTACCTGGTCAGCGCGGTCTTCTTCCCCACCGCAACGCACCGGCCGTGAAGACGACGCACCCTCGGCCGCGGAGCCCGCCCTAGCGCTCGATGGCGTCCAGGGCCTTGTAGATGCGCTTGTCGGAAACGCTGTAGCGGGTGCCGATGGTCTGGGCGAAGTAGCTCAACCGCAGCTCCTCGATCATCCACCGCACCTCCTCCAACGCCTCCTGAGGCTCGTCGGCGGGCAACTGGGCGCGCAGCTCCCGGTACTCGGCGTGGACCTGGTGCACCCGGTCCATCCACTCCCGGTCACGCCCCACGTTCTCGGTCAGCTTCTCCAACCGCCGGGACATGCCCTGCAGGTAGCGGTGCACATCCCCCAGCCGCCCGGCCCCCGCCTCGGTGACGAACCCCTTGTGCACCAGACCGCGCAGCTGAGCCCGGACATCGGCCAGCGACTCCTCGAACACCGCGCCGCGCACCCCGGCCAGGCGCAACTCGACGTCCTGGGCCGCCTCCAGCACCCGCCGGACCTTGCCCACCACGTCGAACACCGTCTCACCCAGGTGCTTGCGCACGTGCTCGGCCAGCTTGGCGAACCCCGCCTGCGTCCACGCAGGCCCCCCGGCCTGCGCCATCAGCTGGTCCACCGCGGCCGCGATGCAATCCGCCAGCAGGGGCGCGACGCCGCCATGGGGATTGCGGGTCAACGCCAACTTCTCGGCGTTGTTCAGACCCCGCTGCAGCAGCTTGACCGGAGAAGGCACGGTCAGCAACAACAACCGCCGGGTACCCGCCCACATGGCCTGGCGCTGCCGACCGGGGGTGTCCAGGATCTCCACCGCCACCGAATCGCCCTTGTCCACCAGCGCCGGATACGCGGTGACCACGATGCCGGACTGGCGGCGCTGCACGGTGCGCGGCAGATCACCGATGTCCCAGCTGGTCACACCGGTGCGGGCCAGGCTGGCAGCGGCGGCGGCCAAGCTGTCGCGCAACTCCGCGCGCAACCGCTGCTTGAGCGCCCCCAGATCCTTGCCCCTGGCCAGCTCCCGGTCGTTGTCGTCCACGACCTGGAAGGTGAGCCTGAGATGCTCGGGCACCTGGTCCAGCCGCCACTCCTCGCGCGGCACGCTCACCCCGGTCAACGCCCTGAGCTCGCGCTCCAAGGCGGGCAGCAGGGCCTCGTCGGCGCCGATGCGGGCCAGCGCGGCAGCCGCCACGTCCGGCACGGGCACGAAGTTGCGGCGCAACGGCTTGGGCAGCGACCGGATCAGCGCCACCACCAGCTCCGTGCGCAGACCCGGCACCTGCCAGGACAGCGAGTCGTCGGGCAGCGCGGTCAACGCGGGCAGCGGCAACCGCACGGTCACCCCGTCCGCATCCGTGCCCGGCTCGAACCGGTAGCTCAACGGCAGGGTCAGCCCGCCGCGGTCGATCCGGTCGGGATAAGCCTCGGGACTGACCTGCGCCCGGTCGTTGACCAGCATGTCCTTGTCGAAGCTGAGCAGCTCCGGCTGGGCGTGCCGGGTCTTCTTCCACCAGCTGTCGAAGTGCCGGGCCGAAACCACCTCGGCGGGCACCCGCTGGTCGTAGAAGTCGTAAAGAGTCTCATCGTCGACGACGATGTCGCGCCGCCGCGCCCGGTTCTCCAGCTCCGCGACCTCCGCCAACAGCTCCCGGTTGCGGTGGAAGAACTTGTGGTGGGTAGTCCACTCCCCCTGCACCAGAGCGTGCCGGATGAACAGCTCCCGCGACAGCTCCGGATCGATCCGCCCGTAGTTGACCTTGCGGGAGGCCACGATCGGCACCCCGTACAAAGTCACCTTCTCCAGCGCCACCACCGCACCCCGGCGAGCCTCCCAGTGCGGCTCGCTGTAAGTGCGCTTGACCAGGTGCTCACCCAGCTTCTCGGCCCACTCCGGCTCGATGCGCGCCACGATCCGACCCCACAACCGCGAGGTCTCCACCAACTCCGCCGCCATCACCCACTGCGGAGGCTTGCGGAACAGCGCCGAACCGGGGAAGATCGCGAACTTCGCGTTGCGGGCCCCCAAGTACTCGGTGGCCTGCCGCTTGCCCGCGTCACGCTTGAGCACGTCCTTGACACCGATGTGCGACAACAACCCCGACAGCAGACTGATGTGGATGCTGCGCGGATCGGCGGGCTCGTCGTTGACGTGCACACCCAACGTCTTGGCCACCTGCCGCAACTGCGTGTACACGTCCTGCCACTCCCGCACCCGCAGGTAGTTCAGGAACTCCGACCGGCACAGCTTGCGGAACTGGTTGGACGACAGCTCCCGCTGCCTCTCCCGCAGGTAATTCCACAAGTTGAGATAAGCCAGGAAATCCGAGTCCGGATCGCGGAACCGGCTGTGCTGCTCGTCGGCGGCCTGCTGCTTGTCACTGGGCCGCTCACGCGGGTCCTGGATCGACAACGCCGCGGCGATCACCATGACCTCCCGCACGCAGCCGTTGCGATCACCCTCGATCACCATGCGCGCCAACCGCGGGTCCACCGGCAGCTGCGCCAACTTGCGCCCCAGCGGCGTCAACTTCTGCTCGGCGGGCAGGATCGCACCCAACTCCTGCAGCAACTGCACACCATCGGCGATGTTGCGCGACTCCGGCGGGTCGATGAACGGGAACGCCGCGATATCACCCAACCCGATGGAAGTCATCTGCAGGATGACCGACGCCAGGTTCGTGCGCAGGATCTCCGGATCGGTGAACTCCGGACGCGCGTCGAAGTCGTCCTCGGTGTAGAGCCGGATGCAGATACCCTCCGACACCCGCCCACAACGCCCCTTGCGCTGGTTGGCCGAAGCCTGCGAAATCGGCTCGATCGGCAACCGCTGCACCTTCAACCGGTGGCTGTAGCGCGAAATGCGCGCGGTACCCGGATCGACCACGTACTTGATCCCCGGCACCGTCAACGACGTCTCGGCCACGTTCGTCGCCAACACCACCCGACGCCCCCGGTGCGGCTGGAACACCCGGTGCTGCTCACCGAAGGACAACCGCGCGTACAACGGCAGGATCTCCGTATCACGCAGCTCCAACGCCGCCAACGCGTCCGCGGTGTCCCGGATCTCCCGCTCACCGGAGAGGAACACCAGCACATCACCGGGCCCCTCCGCCTGCAACTCCCGCACCGCGTCGCAGATCGCCTGCGTCTGATCCCGATCCGGATCGGCATCGACATCATCGGGATCCACGATCGGCCGGTAGCGCACCTCCACCGGGTACGTGCGCCCCGAGACCTCGATGATCGGCGCACCGCCGAAGTGCCGGGAGAACCGCTCCGGATCGATCGTCGCCGAGGTGATGACCACCTTCAGATCCGGCCGCCTCGGCAGCAACTGCTTGAGGTAGCCCAGCAGGAAGTCTACGTTGAGGCTGCGCTCGTGCGCCTCGTCGATGATGATCGTGTCGTAGCGCGACAGCATCCGGTCGCTCTGGATCTCGGCCAGCAGGATGCCGTCGGTCATCAACTTGACCAGCGTGTCATCACCGGACTGATCGGTGAAGCGCACCTTGTAGCCCACCGCCGACCCCAACGGCGTGCCCAACTCCTGCGCCACCCGCTCGGCCACCGTCCGCGCCGCCAACCGCCGCGGCTGCGTGTGCCCGATCTGCCCCAACACCCCCCGACCCAGCTCCAGGCAGATCTTGGGCAGCTGCGTCGTCTTGCCCGACCCCGTCTCCCCCGCCACGATCACCACCTGGTGCTCGCGGATCAACGCGGCGATGTCGTCCTTGCGCGCGCTGACCGGCAGCTCCGCCGGATAGGTGATCTTCGGCACGGCCTCGCGGCGCAGCGCCACCCGCAGCTCCGCCTGCTCCAGCTCCGCCTCGATCTCGGCGACCACCGCCAACCGCGCCTTGTCGTCACGGACCTTGCGGGCCCCCTCCAACCTGCGGCGAAGCCGCCGCTGGTCCCGCGACATGAGCTCGGGCAGGCGCTGATGCAGATCGGCGAAGAGCGAGGTGTTCATACTGCGCCCAAGGATAGTCAGCTCCACCCGCACAAGCCCCCGAATAACCCCCGCCGAGCACCGTTCGAGGCGTGCGTCTCACCACTGCCCCCCCAGCCACACCCCCGGCGACACCCCACAACCTAGCGACAAACCCCCCAAACCCCACCCGGCCGCACGAAGATCCGGTACACAACACCTGCCAACCACACCCGAGACCAACCATTCGGCGGATACCCACCACGCCAGGGCCTGGTGAGGTAGACCCGTCGATGAGTCGGGGGACCATCGAGGGGAAGCACTTGTTCCAACCCGTGCCGGTTCCCGGCCTGCCACCCAGCACCGCACTGGCGGACCTCGCCACCGCGGGCGACGACCACGCCTGGCTCGCGGGCACCACCGGGGTCTTCACCAGCCACCCCTCGGCCCCCCTCGTGCTGCGCTGGACCGGCCACACCTGGCAGGAAGAACCCCTCCCCCGCCTCCCCGCCGCCGCCAGCCTCGCGGGCATCTCCGCCACCGGCCCCCACGACGTCTGGGCCGTCGGCAACAGCGCGGGCAAACCCCTCCTGCTCCACTACGACGGCACCACCTGGCACCTCCTCGACCTGCCACCCATCACCTGGGCCAAAGCCGTCACCGCCATCACCCCCCACGACGTCCACATCGTCGGCACCGGCCCCGACACCCTCCACTGGGACGGCACCCGCTGGACCCGCACCACCGTCCTGGCCTCCCCCCGCGAAGGGCTCCAGACCATCACCGCCACCGGCCCCCACGACGTCTGGGCAGGCGGCGGCGGCCTCGCGGGCACCGGCCCCACCAGCTACGAGTACCCCGTCCTCATCCACTGGGACGGCACCCGCTGGACCGACCTGCGCGTCCCCCGCCTCGAACACGGCCACATCGCCCACCTCGCCGCCGCCACCCCCACCGACCTCTGGCTGGGCCACCAGCGCGACACCGACGGCCTGCTCGTCCACCGCTGGGACGGCCACCGCTGGCACCCCGTCCCCACCCCCACCGGCCCCGACCGGCTCAGCCTCCACGGCGTCACCGCGGGCTGGACCTGGGGCGTGCGCACCACCCGCCGCAGCTTCGAGACCCGCCCCGCCTTCCACCGCTGGACCGGCCAGGACTGGACCCCCATCCCCCTGCCCGACGACCTGGCCGCCACCCCCGCCTCCCACGTCGGCCTCGCCACCACCTCCACCGGCACCGCCTGGGCCTACCTCAAGACCGCCGAAGGCGTTCACGTCCTGCGCCACACCCCAGCCACCTGACGAGTCACCGGTCCTCCTGGGTGCGCTGTCGAGCGCCTTCGCCACCTGGGCCTCAGCGTCCCTGCGTTTTGGGTTTGTTCTGTGTGTTCGACGGGACCACTTTGTGTGATTGATTTTATTCCACACTGAAATCATCGAATATATTGATTTTGATGAGGTCGCCCGTGCCCCCGCCCGAACCGGTGCGCGTCTACCGCCCAGACCGGGTCGGTTGGGGCGCTGAGGAGAACACCGTCACCCGCCTCGGGTTGTGACCGACAGCGCACGGACGGTCGTCAACCGTAAACGCGACCCCGGCTCCCGGACGGAGCTGAACGGCCCAGCGCACCGCCCGACTCGGGCTACCGGTGACGTCGTCCTGGTCGCACTCCCCCGCTTGATCAGCGGTTTTGGACCGGCGCTTGCCCCGCGGGACGCATCCTGACCCGCGCAAGCCGGCAGACAGCTCTCCGCCGTCACCTCCAGGCAGGGGATTTACCAGGGCATTCACCGCAATACGATCAGCCCACCTGGTCGTCGGCCGCCGACCAGTCGGACCACCGCCCCACCGGTGGCCCCCGGCCTACCCTGCAAGGTCCGGGGGCCACTACCGCTGCGGCTCACCCGCGCGGCTCACCCGCCGGTGGTGCCGCCCACCACCGCGTCGGAGGAGGCGGGCCGCTCCGGCGGCGGCACCACCCCGGACAGGTCGCCGCCGTTGTCGTTGACCCGCAGCACGAACGGCCGGGTGGGGGTGTACTGGACCACCGACACCGAAGCCGGGTCGACCACGATCCGCTGGAAGCCGTCCAGGTGCACGCCCAGCGCGTCGGCCAGCACCGCCTTGATCACGTCGCCGTGGCTGCACGCCACCCACACCGCGCGCGGCCCGAACTCCTCGGTGATCCGCGCGTCGTGCCTGCGCACCGCGGCCACCGCGCGCGCCTGCACCGCGGCCAGCCCCTCCCCGCCGGGGAACACCGCGGCGGAGGGGTGCTGCTGCACCACCGACCACAGCGGCTCCTCGACCAGGTCTTTGAGCTCACGCCCGGTCCACTCGCCGTACTCCACCTCGGCCAATTCCGGCTCGACCACCGGGGTCAGCCCGCGCGCGGCCAGCAGCGGCTCCAGGGTCGCCCCGCAGCGCTCCAACGGCGAGGTCACCACGGCATCGACCGGAATGTCCGCCAGGCGGTCCACCAGGGCCTTGGCCTGCTCCTCCCCCTTGTCGGACAGCCGCACCCCCGGTTGGCGCCCGGCCAGCACACCGGAGCCGTTGGCGGTCGAACGCGCGTGTCGCAGCAAGATCACGGTAGCCACGGCCCCCACCCTATGCGGCCGGTTCTCCCACCGTGAAAAGCGACGCTCCCCCCTCGCCCCTCCCCCACCCGCGTCGGCAAGTACTACCCGACGAGGCCAGGAGGGCCGGTAACTACTACCCGACATGCGTGAAAGCGCGGGGGCGGGGTGCGCGAATGTCGAATTCGGGGTGTCCGGAGGTTCGACTCGCGGGAGGGCGACACGCTCGTAAACGGCGTGGAGGCCCTGCCGACCAGTGCGGCAGGGCCTCCACGTGGAGCCAGGGACTACGACGGGCTGATCAGGTTCATCGACAGCAGGCCCATGAGCACGATGCCCAGCAGCAGCCGGTACCAGACGAAGGCCGAGTAGCTGTGCTTGGACACGTACCGCAGCAGCCAGGCGATGGTGGCGTAGCCGACCGCGAAGGCCACGATCGTGGCCACGATCATCTGCGGCACCGACGCGGCGTTGGGCTCGGAGCGGTCGAGCACGTCGGGGATGCTGAACAGGCCCGCGCCGAACACCGCGGGCAGCGCAAGCAGGAAGGAGTAGCGCGCCGCGGAGGCGCGGTCCAGGCCCAGGAACAGGCCCGCGGTCAGCGTGCCGCCGGAGCGGGACACACCGGGGATCAGCGCCAGCGCCTGCGCCAGGCCCATGCCCACCGCGTCCTTGAGCTCCAGCCTGGTGCGCACGTGCTTGGCCAGCTGGTCGGCCAGGCCCAGCAGCAGGCCGAAGACCACCAGCACGGTCGCGGTGATCCACAGGTTGCGGAACGAGGACCGGATGACGTCCTTGAGCAGGAAGCCCAGGACGCTGATCGGGATCGAGCCGATGATGACGTACCAGGCCATCCGGTAGTCCTCGGTCTGCCGCGCGGCCTTGCTGAACAGGCCGCGGAACCAGGCCGCGATGAAGTTGCCGATGTCCTTGGCGAAGTAGATGAGCACCGCGACCTCGGTGCCCAGCTGGATCACCGCGGTGAACGACGCGCCCGCGTCGTTGCCGAAGAACAGCGTGGACACGATCCGCACGTGCGCCGACGAGGAAATGGGCAGGAATTCCGTCAAGCCTTGGACTAGTCCGAGGACAAGGGCCTGCAACCAGCTCAACTACCTACTCCTGCCAGATCCAGAGCTTCGGACGCCGTGCGCAGCGCGGCGATCCCCTGATCGAGATCTTGCAGCATGGGTGAAACCGTGAGAGTGGTGACCCCCGCCTCGGCGTAGGCCTTCATGCGGTCTGCTATGCGCTGCTTCGGGCCCAGCAGCGAGGTGCGGTCCAGGAAGTCCACCGGCAGCGCCGCCATGGCCCCCTGGTAGTCCCTGGCCAGGTACTTGTCCTGCACCTCGGCCGCTTCGGCGGCGAAGCCCATGCGCGCGGCGAGGGCGTTGTAGAAGTTCTTCTGCCTGCTGCCCATGCCGCCCACGTACAGCGCGGCGTAGGGGCGCACGCTGTCGGCGCACGCGCGCCAGTCGTCGCCGACGGCCAGCGGCACGGTCGGCACGACGTCGAAGCCGTCGAGGGTCTTGCCCGCCTTCTCCCGGCCTGCCCGCAGCGCGGTCAGCGACTCCGCGGAGTCCTCGGGCGAGAAGAAGATGGCCAGCCAGCCGTCGGCGATCTCGCCCGCCAGCTCGACGTTCTTCGGGCCCACCGCGGCGAGGTAGAGCGGGATGTGCTCGCGCACCGGGTGCACGGTCAGGGTGAGCGCCTTGCCGGGGCCGTCGGGCAGCGGCAGGGTGTAGTGCGTGCCGTCGTAGCGCAGCCGCTCCCGGCGCAGCGCCATGCGCACGATGTCGACGTACTCGCGGGTGCGCGCCAGCGGCTTGTCGAACCGCACGCCGTGCCAGCCCTCGGAGACCTGCGGCCCGGACACGCCCAGGCCCATCCGGAAGCGCCCGCCGGACAGCGAGTCCAGCGTCGCCGCGGTCATCGCCGCCATCGCCGGGGTGCGGGCGGGGATCTGCAGGATCGCGCTGCCCACGTCGACGCGCTCGGTCTGCGCGGCCACCCAGGCCAGCACCGTGGGCGCGTCGGAGCCGTAGGCCTCCGCCGCCCACACCACCGAGAAGCCCAGCCGGTCGGCTTCCTTGGCCAGTTCGAGGTTGGCCGCGTCGTTGCCGGCACCCCAGTACCCGAGGTTCAGTCCCAGTCGCACGAAGCCGGACCCTACCGCCGGGTAACACCATTTGCCAGGCCGGGACGTCGATCAACCCTTAGGCTGCGCCGCGTGGAACAGCGATACCTCGGCCGGAGCGGCCTGCGGGTCTCCCGAATGGCCCTAGGCACCATGACGTGGGGCCGGGACACCGACGCGGACGAGGCGGCCACCCAGCTGCTGGCCTTCACCGAGGCGGGCGGCACGCTCGTGGACACCGCCGACGTCTACGTCGAGGGCGAGAGCGAGCGCATCCTGGGCGGCCTGCTGGGTGAGGTGGTGCCACGCGAGGACCTGGTCATCGCCACCAAGGCGGTGGCGCGGCGCAACGACGGGCCGTTCGGCGGCGGGGCCTCGCGCGGGGCGCTGCTGCACGCGCTGGAGGGTTCGCTGCGCAGGCTGGGCGTGGAGCACGTCGACCTGTGGCAGCTGCACGCCTGGGATCCGGCGGTGCCGCTGGAGGAGACCCTGTCCGCCCTGGACGCCGCGGTCACCAGCGGCAAGGTGCGCTACGTCGGGGTGTCGAACTACGCGGGCTGGCAGCTGGCCACGGCCGCCGCGCTGCCGGGGCACACCCCGCTGGTGTCCAACCAGGCGGAGTACTCGCTGCTGGAACGCGGCATCGAGCGCGAGGTGGTGCCCGCCGCCGCGCACCACGGGATCGGCCTGCTGCCGTGGGCTCCGCTGGGCCGGGGCGTGCTCACCGGCAAGTACCGCAACGGCACCCCCGCGGACTCCCGCGGCGCTTCGGCGCACTTCGCCGGTTACGTGGAGCAGCACCGCACCGAGCGGGCCGCGCGGATCGTGCAGGCGGTGACCACGGCCGCGGACGGGCTGGGCACCTCCCCGCTGTCCGTGGCGCTGGCGTGGGTCCGGGACCGGCCGGGCGTGGTCGCGCCCGTGGTGGGCGCGCGCGACACCGGGCAGCTGCTGGGCTCGCTGGCCGCGGAGGAGCTGACGCTGCCGCCCGCGATCCGCGCCGCGCTGGACGACGTGAGCGCGATCGAGTTCGGCTACCCCGAGTGCCCGGTGGGCTGACCGGTGATCGCGCGCCGCTGTCCGGTTCGCGAATTCCGTCGCCCGAAAACAAACTGTCCGGTTCGCCGGATACGTCTATCGGAAATTGTGAACCGGACCACGTAATTTCACTCGTTGAAGTGAAACAGGACTAAATTCCGCGCCGTGGGTGACACAGGCGATGGCTCCGCGGTGACGCGGCGTCGGTTGTTCGGCATCACGGCGGGAACGGCCGCCACCGTGGTCGCGGGCGCGGCGCCCGCGACGGCCCGGCAGGGGCGACGCGACGCGGAGGGCTCCTGGCGCAAGCTCGCCGAGGGCAACGCGCGGTTCGTCGGCGGCCACCAGCGCCACCCCCACGAGTCGCTGAGGTGGCGCGAGTCGCTGGCGGGCGGGCAGCACCCGTTCGCCGCGGTGCTCGGCTGCGCCGACTCCCGCGTTCCGCCCGAGCTGGTCTTCGACCACGGCCTGGGCGACCTGTTCACCGTCCGCGCGGCGGGCGAGGTCGTCGACGAGGCCGTGCTGGGCAGCGTCGAGTACGCCGTGGAGCACCTGGAGGTGCCGCTGGTGGTGGTGCTCGGGCACGCCAACTGCGGCGCGGTGTCCGCGGCCGTCGACGTCGTGCGCGGCCGGGGCGAGGTCACCGGCGGCATCAGCAGCCTGGTGCGCGCGATCGAGCCCGCCGTGCTGGGCACCCCGGCCGATCCCGACGACGCGGTGTTCCTGGCGCGGTGCGTGGACAACCAGGCCAAGCGCGCGGTCCGGCTGCTGCTGGAGCGCTCGGCGACCCTGCGCGCCGCGGTCGCCGAGCACGGCGTGCGGGTGGTGGCCGCCAGCTACGAGCTGACCACCGGCCGGGTCACCCGGCTGACCTGACCGCCGACCCGACCGCCGGGCACGGGCGGGCAGCGGGTATCACCCCAGGGGACCAACGACGACACCCGCCCCCTGCGTGACGATCGCGGGCGCGTGATGGATGCTGGTGAGCAGTCCGCGAACGGGTGCTGGGAGGTCTGACGTTGCGTCGTCTGGCGGCGGTCGTGCTCGCCGTTGCGCTGCTGGCGGGGTGCGGGCGCGAGGAGAACCCCCGCGACCCGCTGCAGGTCGCGGCCACCCTGGAGGCCGCGAAACCCGCCGCCTCCCCCGAACCGACCGCCGCGCCCGCCGGTCGGGTGCTGCCGCTGGGCGGCGCGGACGCCGTCGCGGTGACCGCGCGGCACGTGGCCGTGGCGCTGGCCGACCCGCCGTCGGTGGCGCTGTACCCGCTGGCCGACCCGGCCGCCGCGCCGGTCGCGGTGCCGCTGCCCGGCCGGGCCGAGTCGCTGGAGGTCATCGGCTCCGACGTGGCGGCCGCGGTGCCCGGCAGCGGCGTGGTGGTGACCGTGCGGCCGGACGGCAGCACGGCCGAGCGGGCCGTCGACGGCGGCCCGGTGGACGTGGCGGTGGTCGGCGGACGGACCCTGGTGGCCCGCCGCGAGGCCAAGCTGGTCGGCGTGGACGACCGGACGATCGCCGGGGTGTCCAGCCCGGACCGGGTGCTGGCGGTGGGCGGGGCGGCCGTGGTGCTCGACCGCCCGCGCAGCGCCGTGTTCGACCTGGACCCGACCGCGGACCGGCCCGGCGCGGGCCTGCGCGCGGGCGACGGGGCCACCAACGCGGTGGCCGACCGGTTCGGCCGGGTGCTGGTGGTCGACACCAGGGGCGGCGAGCTGATGGCGTTCTCCACCGACCCGCTGATCATGCGCCAGCGCTACCCGGTGCCCGGCGCTCCGTACGGACTGGCCTACGACGACCGGCGCGACCTCGCCTGGATCACGCTCACCGAGCGCAACGAGGTGGTCGGCCTGGACGTCGCGGGAGGCGAGCCGGTGGAGAGGCACCGGTTCGCCACCGTCCGCCAACCGGACTCGGTGGCGGTCGACCCCGGCAGCGGACGCGTGTTCGTCGCCTCCGCGGCAGGAGAAGGGATGCAGGTGATCCAGCCATGAACGAAGGGGTGGTCGACGGGGACTGGGAGTACCGGCCGCTGCGGCTCCCGGCCGGTCTGTCCCGTCGCGCGGTGACGACGCAGCTGTCCATCCAGGCGGAGTTCTCCGGGTGGGAGCTGTCCAGGACCCTGCTGTTCGGCGACGGCTCGCGCAAGGTGTGGCTGCGCCGCAAGCGCACCGCGGCGGTCATGCCCGGTCTGATCACCTAGCGGCGCGGATTCTGACCACCACAGGTGTGGTACCACACCTGTGGTGGTCAGAATCCGCGCCGGTCAGGAAGCTGTCAGCGTTGATCGCCGCCGTGCTTGGCGATGCTCGCCTCGATCCCGTCGAGCAGGACCTCCCACCCGACGGTGAAGTTGTGCATGGCGTCGCGCTCCAGGTAGGGCGCGTCGTCGGCGTCGGGCACCGCAGGCGGGTCGTCCTGGTTGATCCACACCACCAGGGGGAACCGCCGGGCCAGGTCGGGGGCGTGCCGCTCCAGCAGCGGTGAGCGGGAGAACCACCACTCCTCGTCGCCGACCCCGGTGGCCCGCGCGGCCTGGCGGGCGTCGGCGACCACCTGGGCCGCGCCGCGCACGAACTGCGCCACCGCGCCGATCACGCCGCGCAGCACCGGCGCGGGCAGACCGGTCCCGTGCAGCACGCGCGCCAGCGCCTCCAGCGTCGCGAACTCGTTGGGCCCCAGCACCGGCCTGGCCTGCGAGACCTGGAGCACCCACGGGTGGCGCAGGTAGAACGCCCTGGTCTCGCGCGCCCACGCGGTCAGCGCCGCGCGCCAGCCCCGCGACAGGTCGTGCTCGGCGGGCAACTCCCCCAGCACCTTGTCGTACATCAGGTCGATCAGCTCGGCCTTGCTGGGCACGTAGGTGTACAGGGCCATCGCGGTGCGCCCCAGCCGCTGCCCCACCGCGCGCATCGACAGCGCGGCCATGCCCTGCTCGTCGGCCACCGCGACGGCGGCCTCGACGATCGCGTCGACGCTCAGCCCCTGCTTGGGGCCCGGCCGGGACGGCCGGCGATCGGACGCGGAACCGGACGCCGGGTCGGGTCCGCGCCACAGCAGCGACATGGACCGTTGCGCGTCGCCCTGTCCGGCGTAGAGGACCACTTGCCACTCCTTACAGCGTAAAGTACGGTGCCCGAGATCAGTTTACGCCATAAAACGTTCAGGGGGCCGGCGGTATGAACGCTGTCGCGGACAGCCACGACGTCATCGAGGTGCGCGGAGCCAGGGAGAACAACCTGCGCGACGTGTCGGTGGACATCCCCAAGCGGCGGCTGACGGTGTTCACCGGCGTCTCCGGCTCGGGCAAGTCCTCACTGGTCTTCGGCACCATCGCCGCGGAGTCCCAGCGGCTGATCAACGAGACCTACACCGCCTTCGTCCAGTCGTTCATGCCCGCCCTGGGCAGGCCGGACGTGGACTCGCTGCGCAACCTCAGCGCCGCCATCGTGGTCGACCAGGAGCGCATGGGCGCCAACGCGCGCTCCACCGTCGGCACCGCCACCGACGCGCACACCATGCTGCGCATCCTGTTCAGCAGGCTGGGCACCCCGCACGCGGGCACCTCCGGTGCGTTCAGCTTCAACCTGCCCGAGGGCATGTGCCCGCGCTGCGAGGGGCTGGGCAGGGTCTCCACCATCGACGTGGACCAGCTGGTGGACCGGAGCAAGTCGCTCAACGAGGGCGCGATCACCGTGCCCGGCTTCTCGGTGGACCACTGGTACGTGCAGACCTACGTCAACTCCGGCCTGTACGACCCCGACACCAAGCTGGCCGACTTCACCCCCGAGCAGTGGGACGCGCTGCTGCACCGGCAGAACACCAAGATCCGCGTCGGCAGGACCAACGTCACCTACGAGGGTCTGGCGGTCAAGGTCGAGCGGCTGTACCTGGGCAAGGACCGGGAAGCGCTGCAGCCGCACATCCGGGCCTTCGTCGACCGGGCGGTGACCTTCGCCCCGTGCCCCGAGTGCGCGGGCGCGCGGCTCAACGCCGCGGCACTGGCCTCGCGCATCGACGGGGTCAACATCGCCGACTGCTCGGCGATGCAGATCAGCGACCTGGCCGACTGGGCGGCCAAGCTGGACGAGCCCTCGGTGGCACCGATCCTCGCGGCTCTGCGGCAGACCCTGGACTCGCTGGTGGAGATCGGCCTGGGCTACCTGAGCCTGGACCGCCAGTCGGGCACGTTGTCGGGCGGCGAGGCGCAGCGGGTGAAGATGGTGCGCCACCTGGGCTCGGCGCTGACCGACGTGACCTACGTGTTCGACGAACCGACCGTGGGCCTGCACCCGCACGACATCCAGCGGATGAACGACCTGCTGCTGCGGCTGCGGGACAAGGGCAACACGGTGCTGGTGGTCGAGCACAAGCCGGAGACCATCGCGATCGCCGACCACGTGGTGGACCTGGGACCGGGCGCGGGCGCGGCGGGCGGACGGGTGTGCTTCACCGGCGACGTGGCGGGGCTGCGCGCCTCGGGCACCCTCACCGGGCGGCACCTGGACCACCGGGCGCGGCTGAAGGACCAGGTGCGCACGCCGACCGGGGTGCTGCCGATCACCGGCGCGAACCTGCACAACCTCCGCGACGTCAGCGTGGACATCCCGCTGGGCGTGCTGACGGTGGTGACCGGGGTGGCCGGATCGGGCAAGTCCTCGCTGATCCACGGTTCGCTGGACCACCGACCGGACGTGGTGGTCGTCGACCAGTCCCCCATCCGCGGGTCGCGGCGCAGCAACCCGGCCACCTACACCGGCCTGCTCGACCCCATCCGCGCGGCCTTCGCCAGGGCCAACGGCGTCAAGGCGGCGCTGTTCAGCGCCAACTCCGAAGGCGCGTGCCCGCACTGCAAGGGCATCGGGCTGGTCTACACCGACCTGGCGATGATGGCCGGGGTGGCCTCGCCCTGCGAGGAGTGCGGCGGCAAGCGGTTCACCGCGCAGGTGCTCACCCACAAGCTGCGCGGCAAGGACATCAGCGAGGTGCTGGCCATGTCGGTGGACCAGGCGCGGGAGTTCTTCACCGAGAAGCAGGCCAGGGCGGTGCTGGACCGGCTGGCCGACGTGGGCCTGGGCTACCTGGGGCTGGGGCAGCCGCTGACCACGCTGTCGGGCGGGGAGCGGCAGCGGCTCAAGCTGGCCATCCACATGGCCGAGAAGTCCTCCACCTACGTGCTCGACGAGCCCACCACCGGACTGCACTTGGCCGACGTGGACCAGCTGCTGGCACTGCTGGACCGGCTGGCCGACCAGGGCAACACGGTGATCGTGATCGAGCACCACCAGGCGGTGATGGCGCACGCGGACTGGGTGATCGACCTGGGACCGGGCGCGGGCCACGACGGCGGCCGGGTGGTGTTCACCGGCACGCCCCGGCAGCTGGTGGACAGCGCCGACACGCTGACCGCCCACCACCTGCGCGCCTACGTCGGCCGCTGAGAACGCACGGAGGAGGACACGGTGCTCGCCCTGCACGTCACCCACGTCGAGCGCGTCACCCCGCACGTGGTGCGCGTCAGCTTCACCGGACCGGGGCTGGAGGAGTTCCCGATCTGGCCCGACCAGCAGCTCAAGCTGCTGTTCCCCCGACCCGGCCACGGCCTGCCGGAGCTGTCCTACACCGAGGACGAGCACGGCATGGGCTGGTACCGGGCGTTCACCTCGGTGCCCGAGCAGCGACGGCCGTGGATGCGCAGCTACACCGTGCGCCGCTACGACCCGCTGCGCCAGGAGATCGCGGTGGACTTCGTGCTGCACGACCACGGAGCAGGACCGGCCACCCGGTGGGCCGCCTCGGCACGCCCAGGCGACACCATCGGCCGCTACGGCCCAGCCGCGGCCTACGCCCGCCCGTTGGGGGCTGCCGACTGGTACCTGTTCGCCGGGGACGAGACGGCCGTGCCCGCGATCGCCACGCTGGTCGCGTCACTGCCACCGGCGACCCCGGCCACGGCGGTGATCGAGGTGCGCGACGAGGCCGAGGAACAGCGGTTGCCCACCCGCGCGCGGCTGTCGGTGCGCTGGGTGCACCGCGGCGATCAGCCGCCGGGACTGGGCGACGGCCTGCTGCGCGCGGTGCGCGCGACCGACTTCCCGCCCGGTGAAGGCCGCGCCTGGGTCGCGGGTGAGGCGGGAGTCGTGCGCGCGATCCGCGCGCACCTGGTCCGGGAGCGTGGCCTGCCCAAGCGGGCGGTGGACTTCAGCGGCTACTGGCGGCTGCGGCTGACCCAGGACGACGCGCCCACCGAGGAGGACTTGGCCGAGGCACGGGAGAAGCTGGCCGCCACCGGGGAGGGGACCGCCTAGCACGGTGATGCCGCTCGCACCAGACGAGCGCGCCCTCGGAGGGACCGGGCCGGTGGCGTCCGCTAATCAGTAGCCATGTACATAATGTACATGTACTCTAAATCTCATGGACGACGAGGACTCACCGGCCCCCACACCCGGTTACCTGGTGTGGCTGCTGGCCAACAAGTGGCGCGTCGCGGTCGACCGCGCGGTAGCTCCACTGGGCCTCACCCACGCGCAGTATGCGCTGGTCACAGCGCTGTATGACGTGCAGCGCACGGGCGAACGCCCCAGCCAACGCCGACTCGCCGACCACACCGGCCTGGAGGCGCTCTACGTCTCGAAGCTGGCGCGCGCCCTGGAGTCGGCCGGTCTGGTCGAGCGCAGCCGAGACCCCCACGACCCGCGCGCCGTGCAACTCGCCCTCACCGAACAGGGCCAGGCGGTCACGCGACAGGCCATCGCGGTGGTCCAGGAACTGCTCCAGCGGCTGCTGGCACCGCTCGGCGGCCTCGACGCCCCTCGGACGCGCGCGTTCACCCAGGAGCTGACGACCCTGCTCGACACACCCCTCGCCCCACTCGCGCCCAACGACAGCCCTCGAAGGAGGAACCCATGACCACCCCCGCCGTCGACTCCCGCCTGCTCGGCTTGGCCCACTACGCCGCCCGCGGCGTCCTGGAGCACGTCCTGGCCCGGCACGGCATCACGTTCCAGCAGCAGATCGCCCTGCGCACCGCCACCGTCAACGCCCCGCGAACGCCGGACGAGGTGGTCGACCTGGTCCGGGACTTCCTCAAGGCCGATCCGGCGGGCATCCGCGCCACCATCGACGAACTGCTCGCCAAGCGGCTGCTCGTCGTCGACGGCGCGCACCTCCGACCGACGGACGAAGGGCGCGAACTGCTGGCCGCCGTCAACGCGGAGGTCGCCCCCATCTCCGCCCGCATCTGGGAAGGGATGCCCGTCGAGGACCTGGCCGCGGCAGGTCGCGTCCTCGCTTTGGTCATCCAACGCGCCAACGCGGAACTCGCGGTGTTGGCCCACTGATCCTTCTGCGCCCTGCTCGGGGCTTCGGCGTTGATGACTGTTTGTTTTGGTCAACACTGAAGCTATAGGAATAATCACACTATACGGTGAGACGCAGGGCACACCCACACCGGAAACACCGGGCGGGCGCGCGCCGTTGTACGGAGCGGTCGGTGCGGTCCGTGTCCCCGGGCCTCACCTAACGCCTTCGCGGAATACCGTTCGGCTGGAGCCGCGTCGTGCCACTCGCCGAGAGGCGACCGCCGCGCCGACCCCTTCGACCAGCCTCCGGACGCCGTCTCCCCCCACGGCGCCCGGAGGCGTGCGCGCACCTCAGCAGGCGATCGGCGAGGGGCCGAAGGCCACGTCGTCGTACCACAGGGTGTCGCTGCCGTCGCCGTAGCTCTCCCAGCCCAGCCGGATGTCGGTCACCGTCGGCCGCCACCCCTGCCTGTTCAGCCACTGCCGGTCGATGTCGGGCGTGGGCACGCCGTCGACCTTCAGGCCCGCGATCTCCTGCTGTCCCAGGTAGGTGGTCAGCTTGCCGTTGTCGAGGCTGAAGCGCACGCAGTTCCACTCGCCGGTGGGCAGCGGAGGGCTCTGGGCCAAGCCCTGCGGGCTCTGCTCGGGCAGGGTGGCGTCGTCGGACTCGCGGTTCCACTGCAGCTTCGTGCCCTGCCCGCCCATGCGCAGGTCGCGGTTGTTGTCCGAGGTGTCCTTCATGGCCAGGAACGTCACGTGCGCGGCGGGCAGGGCCGTGGTGTGCCGGACGTAGAAGCGGCCGTGGACCACGCTGCCGCTCAGCGGCGCGCCGAAGAAGATGTGGTTGCAGTACCCGGCCTTGCCGTCCACGCGCACCGACTTGGAGCCGCTGTGGGCCACGGAGCTGTCGACGGAAACCCGGCCGGTGCCGGTGCAGTTGGCCGCGCCGACTGTCCACGGCGCTCCGGGAGTGCTCCCGGAGTGCGCCTCGAAATCGTCGCAGACGGTCGCCGTGGTGCAGTCGACCGGCAGGTTCCCGGTCGTAGTGGTGGTAGTAGTGGTCGTCGTCGTGGGCGCGTCCTCGTTGCAGGAGACACCGTTGAAGGCGAAGTCGACCGGGGCATCGTTGGCGCCCTGGTAGCCGGCCTGGAAGCCGAACCGGGCGCTGGCGCCGGTGGCCAGCGAGCCGTTCCAGGCGAGGCTGGTGGCGACCACCTTCGCGCCGGTCTGCCGCACCTCGGCGCCCCACCCCGAGATCACCGCCTGGTTTCCGGGGAAAGTCCAGCTCAGCTCCCACTGGCTGACCGGGGCGGCGCGGTTGGTGACGGTGACGTCGGCGGTGAACCCGTCGGACCACTGGTTGGGCACGTAGTCCACGGTGCAGGCGGGCACGGCGACCGCGGCTCCGTTCCCGCCCACCACCACCAACCCCGCGGTCGAGATCCCGGCCGCCAGCAGGGCGGCCCATCGCAGCAGGCTTCGCACGACGACTCCTTTGTTGTCGAGTTCTGGGAACGCTCCCAGACACTGACCGTAATGAGCCGTTCACTCCGGCGGAAGGGACCGAGTGCCGCAACGGGGTACGGCTGACCGTGGGTCAGGGCGCAGCCCGGCCATCAGAACGGCCAGGTAGCGCTCGGCGGCGGAGTCGGTGTCGCCGCCGTTGTTGCGCGCGGCGTGCACCACCCCGCACACCATCAGCCGCAGGTCCTCCGCGTCCACGTCCGCCCGCAGCGCCCCCGCCTCGCGAGCACGGGTGATCAGGTCCTCGGCGGCGCGGTCGAAACGGGTCTTGAGCCCGGCCGCGGCGCTGCGGGCTTCCTGCCGGATGGCCAGCACCTCGGCGAAGGCCTCGTCGGCGAGCAGCACGTCCAGCACCGCGCGCAGCAGCCGTCGCAGCCCGGAACTCGGGTCGGCTTCGGCCAGTGCCGCACTCGCCTCGGCCAGCAGGGCCAGCAGCCGGTCCTCCGACAGCGCCTCCAGCAGCGCCTGGCGGGTGGGGAAGTTGCGGTAGACGGTGCCCACGCCCACGCCCGCCCGTCGGGCCAGTTCGTTGAGCTGCAACGAGGTGTCACCGCGCGCCACCGCTTCGCGCGCGGCGGACAGCACCCGGTCGCGGTTGCGCGCGGCGTCCACGCGCATCGGCCGACGGTCCGGCATGGGGCCAGAGTAGCAAGTGGAAATATTATCCACTTCAGTCGCGATCCGCATCGTGACCAGCGGCAGACGACGGACCTCCCATGAAATAGCCGGTCGCATTCCGATGAGGCGGAACCGCCCGCACGGAGGGGACCATCCGAGGGGGACGCCACTGTGAACAGTCCTCATATCGACCGCAGCGGCCCGCTGGCCGCATTTCGCGTCATCGGCGGAATCGCCGGCCACGTCATGTGCGAAACCGGGCGAACGGGGACCGGGAACGCGCTCTACTAGTAGGCGACACCATTCGCAGACCACCCGGAGGCGTCCCTGTGCCCGGTCCGTGCCGCGGTCGTGGTCGGTCGGGCACGCCTGCGGCGCCGAAGGCGGCCCGGTGGTCGGCGTCGGTCAGTCGGGTGCCGCTGTCCGCTCGCGGTGTGCGATCGGACCCCCGCCCCTGCTGCCGATGTCGCCATCGGCAACCCCTAAGTAGCGCAATCGAGTGGTAAGTCGCACTACTACCGGGTAATGCTTTGACACACACCCACCGATCCATGAATCTGGGAAACGACTTGGCAACCGGACCACCACCGCAGGGACAAGTGGCACATCGGGCACACCGGGACTTCCCGGGGTTTTCCAGGTCACGGGGGAATTCGCGCCACCGGGGGCAAGGGCTCGCGCGTACCACCGCGGTCGTCACCGCGGCCTCGCGCGGTCCTTTTCACGTGGTGGGGGGCCGCCTGCCGAGCAGGCCGGTCCCCGGCGACCTCCCGATGCGCAGGCGGCGGCATCACTTGCCCGGGATTCGGGTGATCCGATCGCCACCAGCACACGTATCACGCAGTGGACCGAACGGCACCGCAACTACTACTCCAGGAGGTCGCCCGTGATCTACGGCGTCGACGTCTCCGCCTACCAGCCGGGCTTCGACTTCGCCGCCGCACGGCGGGAGGGCATCGAGTTCGCCATCATCAAGGCCACCGAGGGCGCCACCTGGCGGTCCCCGAACTACCACGACCAGCTGGGCCGCGCGCGGTCGGCGGGGATGCTGGTCGCGGCCTACCACTACATGCGGGGCTCGGACGTGGGCAGCCAACTGGCCAACATCCGGGCCATGGTCTCCACCGACACCCCCGTGATCCTCGACATCGAGGACGGCGCGGGCACGCTGGCCTCGATCCGGGCGCTGGTGGACGAACTGCGGCGGGCGGGCTACGCCTCCCCGCTGATCTACATCCCGCGCTGGTACTGGCAGGGGCGCATGGGCTCGCCCAACCTGTCCGGCCTGCCACCGCTGTGGCACTCGCTCTACCCCGACAACGTGGTGCGCCGCAAGGAGCAGTTCGCCCTCGGCCCGGAGTACTGGCCCAGCTTCGGTGGCCTGCACACCGAGATCGCCCAGTTCACCAGCAGCCTGGCCGTGGCCAACTACCCCAACGGCCGCATCGACGGCAACGCCTACCGCGGCACGCGCGAACAGCTGGCCGCGCTTCTGGAAGGAGACATCTTGCCCAGCGCGCAGGAGATCGCCAAGGCCGTGCTCGACGAGATGGAGCAGCGCCGCTACGACACCGACGGAGACGGCCAACCCGACCGCTCGATCGTCAACAACACCATCCAGGGCATGTGGAGCGCGCAGAGCGCCGAGGCCACCTCGCGCCGGGTCGAGGTCAAGCTCGACGCGCACGCCGGGGACCTGACCGAGGACGAGACCAACCTGCTGGCGGCGCTGCGGGCCTCGAACGAGGTGTCCACCGCGGCGGCTGCCGCGCAGGGAAGCGACGCCCCGGCCGCCAACGCCCGCCGGATCGCCGAGGTGGTCTACCGGCAACTGCCGCCGCAGATCCGCGACGCGCTGGCCGAACTGCTCACCGACCGCACCAGCGGGAGCACCGGCCAGGCCGAGGGGAGCTGACCGGCTCGGGGCCCCGCCGCGGCGGGGCCCCGAGCACCTCACCGCGCTGAGACCGCCCCTTCGGGCACTCGTGCCTTCCGACGCCGCCATGTTCCACCACTCCTGGCAGTGACTGCCAGGAGATCTGTAATGTGGCAGTGACTGCCAAGATGGCAGTACGTGCAATCAGGAGGCAGGCGTGGACCAGTTCCGGCTCCAGGTCAACGGGAAACACCACCAAGTCCGAGCACCACGCGACACCCCCCTGCTGTGGGTGCTCCGCGAACAACTCGGCCTCACCGGCCCCAAGTACGGCTGCGGCATCGGCGCCTGCGGAGCCTGCACCTCCATCGTGGACGGACAGGCCGCCCGCCCCTGCGTCACCCCGCTCGCCGAAGCGGGCGAGCACGACATCACCACCGTCGAAGGCCTCTCCGAGCACGGCGACCACCCCGTGCAGCGCGCCTGGATCGAGCTCGACGTCGCCCAGTGCGGCTACTGCCAACCCGGCCAGATCATGAGCACCGTCGCACTGCTGGCCGCCAACCCCGACCCCGACGACGACGACATCGACCGCGCCCTGCGCGACAACGTCTGCCGCTGCGGCACCTACTCCCGCATCCGCGCCGCCGTCCGCCTGGCCGCCCAGTACACCCGCAAGGCCCAGTCGTGATCGGCCGCCGCGGCTTCCTCGCCGCCGCCGGACTGGGTGCCCTCTCCGTCGCGCTGCCCGTCCCCGCCCTGGCCTCCCCCACCGGCCTGACCCCCAACGTCTTCGTCAGCGTCGACCGCCAAGGCCGCGTCACCGCCACCATCCCCCGCCCCGACAGCGGACAAGGCGTGCGCACCGTGGTCACCATGCTCATCGCCGAGGAACTCGCCGTCCCCCTGCACTCCGTGCGCGTCGAGCAGGCCCCCGGCGACACCGCCCGCTACGGCATCCAAACCGTCGGCGGCTCCACCTCCGTCCCCCAGCTCGCCGACCCCATGCGCCGCGCCGCGGCCACCGCCCGCTGCCTGCTGCTCACCGCCGCCGCCCAGCGCTGGCGCGTGCCCGTCGACGAGTGCACCGCCCGCGACGGCGTCGTCCACCACCGCCGCAAGGGCAAACTCCCCTACTCCGCACTCGTCGACGACGCCGCCGCACTCGACCCCACCACCGTCCCGGTCACCCTCACCCCCGAGGACCAGTGGCGCGTCCTGGGCCGCCACGCCCACCGCGTGGACGCCCGCGACATCGTCACCGGCCGCGCCCGCTACGGCATCGACACCGCACCGCCCGGCACCCTCGTCGCCGTCGTCGCCCGACCACCCTGGATCGGCGCCCGCCTCGACACCGTCGACGACACCGCCGCCCGCGCCCTGCCCGACGTGGTCGACGTGCTGCGCCTGGACCCCGACACCGGGTCCCAGGGCGGCGTCGCCGTCATCGCCCGCTCCACCGCCGCCGCGCTGGCCGCCCGCGCCGCGCTGAAGTGCACCTGGACCGGCGGCACCCCCACCGCCGACAGCCGCGCCTGGCTCACCGACCTCACCGCCGCCCTGCCCCCCGCCCCCACCGCCCCCTCCCCCGTCGCACTGCGGGCGACCTACTCCCTGCCCCTGCTCGCCCACGCCCCCATGGAACCCATGAACGCCACCGTCCACGTCCGACCCGACGGCGCCACCGCGTGGGTCCCCACCCAGGACCCCGGCAACCTGCGCGTCACCCTCGCCCGGTTCCTCGGCGTGCCCACCGACACCGTCCGCGTCGAACCCACCCTCACCGGCGGCGCCTTCGGCAGGCGCTTCGACTTCGACTACATCGCCGAAGCCGCCCTGTGCTCCCGCCACACCGGCGCACCCGTCAGGGTCCTCTGGACCCGCGACGACGACACCCGCCACGACTCCTACCGCCCCATGTCGGTGCACCGCCTGCAAGCCACCACCGACGCCACCGGCCTGCCCACCTGGCGCTCCCACGACATCGCCACCTGGCCGCTGACCGTCCTGCCCCTGCCCACCGACCCCTCACTCGTCCTGGTCAACGGCGACCACTTCTCCTACTCCGTGCCCGGCACGCCCACGGTCGTCATCAAACCCGCACCGCTGCGCACCGGCTTCTGGCGCTCCGTCTACGCAGGCCACCTCGCCTACGCCGAGGAGGTCTTCCTCAGCGCACTGGCCACCCTCGGCGGCTGGGACCAGGTCGAACTGCGCAAACGCCTGCTGACCCAGCAGCCCCGGCTGCTGCGCGTCCTCGACACCGCAGGCGAGCACCACCGCCGTCCCCGCCACGGCCACACCCTCGGCGTCGCCTGCCACGCCGAGTACGGCTCCGCCATCGCCGTCATCGCCGAGGTCGACGCCCGCGCCGACCAGCCCCGCGTCCGCCGCGTCACCGCCGCCGTCGACGTCGGCCGCGCACTGCACCCCTCCGGCCTGCGCGCCCAGGTCGAGGGCTGCGTCATGGACGCCGTCTCCACCGTCCTGGGCGCCCAGATCACCGTCCGCGAAGGCCGAGTCGTCGAATCGTCCTTCCGCGACTACACCTGGGCGCGCATCGACCGGGCACCCGACATCGACGTCCTCATCGTCCCCTCCGACGCGCCTTTGGGCGGCGCGGGCGAACTCGCCTTCCCCCCGGCGGCGGCGGCCATCGCCGCGGCCATCGCCGACGCCACCGGCCGCCCGGTCACCGGGATGCCCTCCCACAGCCCGGTCGGCTGACCCGCCAACCGACCGGGTGATCATCGCCCACCCCGAGGAACAGTCGGGGTGATCCGAACCGACCAGGGACCAGCAGATGCGCGTCACGTGGGCGCTGCCCGCGGACGAGCCCTGTTCTCGTCACGGCTGCTTTCGGTTGATCGGGGTGATCGGTGCGGGGTTCGCCCCGCACCGATTTAAATTCTGTCAACACTGAAATCATTGATCAGTTCGAATCGACTGGTCGCGGGCCGATCGCAGTCGCCTGATTCCGCTGGACCCGCGCTCGGAGAGGAGATCAGCCGCGATGGACCCGGATGACGGCGGCCATGTCCTCGACCCCGTCGCCCAGCGCCGCGGCCTCGCGGTACTGCTCGTTGAGCGCCCGCATGAGCCGGTCGTCCGCCCCGGTCCCGCGCATCGCCGCCAGGATCAGCTCGCTGTCCTTGACCGCGCCGTCGATGCCGAACGACGGCGCGAGGTCCCCCGACAGCATGGCCCGCCCCTTGAGCTGGGCGTAGGCGCTGTCGGTGGCCGTTCCCGAGATCACGTCCAGGAACGAAGCCGGGTCCAGCCCCAAGCCTCGGGCCAGTGCCAGCGACTGCGCGGTGGCCGCGGTGATCGACAGCACCCAGGCGTTGGCCGCCAGCTTCAGCCGGTGCCCGTCGCCGGGCCGCTCCCCCGCCCACACCGTGCGCGAGCCGATGGCGTCGAACACCGGGACCACCGCGTCGCGCAGGGCGACCGGGCCACCCGCCAGCACCACCAGCTGCCCGTTCTCGGCGGGCTGCCGGGTGCCCAGGACCGGCGAGTCGACGAAGCCGACGCCGTGCTCGCGGGCCAGCTCCGCCAGCCGCCGCGTGCCGTCCAGCCCGACCGTGCCGCACTGCGCCCACACCGCGTCGCCGCCCATCGACGGCAGCACCCCGGCCATCACCTCGGCGGTGGCGTCGGCGTCGAACAGCATGGTGACCACCACGTCCGCGCCCTCGACGGCCCGCGACGGCTGCTCGACCACGGTCGCACCGTCATCCGCCAGCGGCCGTGCCCTGGCCGCGGTGCGGTTCCACACCACCACGTCGAACCCGGCGCGCAGCACGCTGCGGGCCATGCCCGCGCCCATCAAGCCGGTGCCCAGCAACGCCACGGTCTTCGCCACCGCTCCGCCTCCCCGTCGTCCGTGTGGTCCAACATCCCACTCGGGCCCGTGGCGCGCACACCGCGCCACGGGTGGTGCGGACGCCGGAGCGGTCCGGACCACCCGTGGCGGTCGGGCTCAGAAGTGGTGCCCCATCAGCTTCTTCTCGTCGATGAACGCCCGGATCTCGCGCTCGAGCGTGGGGCTCGGCTGGGCCTGCGGGCGCAGGTCGGCACCCACCTGCTCGTCGGCGGGAACGTCCGGCCTCGGCGTGCCCGCGCACACCGTGCGGCTACCGGGCAGCACACCGTCCACCAGGTAGCGGTCGACCAGCGCGGTGACGCAGTCGTTGCGGGAGTACAGACCGTGGATGCCCTCGTCGGCCACCGAGATCAGCGGCTCGTTGAGCCTGGTGGCCATCGCCGGTCCGCCGTCGTAGTGCGTCTGCGGGTCGAACTCCGCCTGCACCACCAACCCCGCCGGGTACTTCACGCGCTTGAGGTCGGTCACCCGCTCGGTCGGCGTGAAGCTGCGGAACGTGCACTCGTTCGGCGCGGCGCGCAGGACGCCCCAGCCATACGGGTACTTGGCCCGGAACTCGCGCATGTCGCTGTAGTAGGTGTTCAGGTCGGTGGTCCAGTCCGCTTCGCACGTGACGGTCTGGAACACCCCGGACATGGTCTCGGCGATGCCCAGCTCGCGCAGCACCCGCGCGGCCCTGGTCGCGTCGGCGAGCAGCTCGGGACCGGGCGCCGCGCCCTCCACGTCGTCGCGGATGACCTTCATCAGCGAGGCGAGCTCGTGCCAGATCTCCCGGTAGCGGGCGTTCGAGCCCACGACGATGTCGTAGGTGTTGAGGTCGATCTCGGACTGCCACGGCGTCACCGCCAGCTTGGCGCCCAGCGCCTCGCTGGTGGCCAGCACCTCCTCGCGGGAGGTGCCGAAGCCGTAGACGCCGTGGCGCTGCCCCACCCAGGTCATGAACTCGTCGACGTTGTCACGGATGGCCCTGGACTGCGCCCTGAACTGCTCGCGCCAGATCCAGTCCGGGTGCACCGCCGAGTCCAGCACGCTGCGGTCGAGCTTGCCGGGGAACAGCGAACCGTAGACCGCGCCCAGGTAGGTGCCGTAGGAGAAACCCAGGTAGTTGATCTTCTGCTCGCCCAGCACCGCCCGGACGACGTCCATGTCCCTGGCCGTGTTCGGGGTGTTGACGTGGGGCCGGATGCCGCCCGCCGCCCGGCGGCAGGCGTCCTCCCTGGCCCGCGCGTTCGACGTGAACAGCTCCAGCTGCGCGTCGGTCGGCCGGGTCAGCAGGGGCGGGTCGCTCTCCAGCTCGCACCGCAGCGGCGTGGAGGCTCCCACGCCGCGCGGGTCGAACCCGATGATGTCGTAGCTGCGGGCGATCCGCTGGGTGGCGAACTCCAGCGGCAGCGACAGGCCCGAGCCGCCGGGACCGCCGGGGTTGAGCAGCAGCACGCCCCGGCGCCGGGCCGGGTCGGCGGCGGGCAGCTTGCTGACCGCGATCGAGATGCGCTCGGCGTCCGGCTCGCGGTAGTCCAGCGGGACCACCACCTGGGTGCACTGCAGGTCCGGCCAGGTGTCGCACGGCGCCCACTCGACGTCCTGCTGGTAGAACTGGGTTAACGACGGCGCGGCCACCGCCGCGGGTACCGCGACGCCTCCTGCCGCGATCGCCAGGCAGGCGCCCACGGCGGCCGCCCGGCTCCCTCTGCTTGCGGTCATCGTTCATCCTCGGATCAAGTTGTGGGGACCCCGCCAAGCTAGGCAAGCCGCGGGGCGCCCAGCACCGTCCGGAAGTCGGGTGGCGCTGCGACCAAAGGCTTTTCCTCCGCCGGACGTGCGTCGTTTGCGCCGGTTCCCAGCGGCAACCCACCTGGTCGGACAACGTGAGGAGTCGTCGTGCGCGTGGTGCTGCCCGGTCGGACCGACCCCGCCTCGGTGCTGCGCGGCCTGCGCGACCGGGACCTCAACTACTCCCCCGGCGAGGTCCGGCCGCCGGAGTGGGTCTTCGACGAGCACCGGCACGTGCTGGGCAGGGAAGCGCCCGGACCGCCCGAGGGGCACGGCTTGTGGCGGCGGGCGCGGGAACTGGTCGCGGCCTACGAGTTCACCCCGCCGGAGATCATCCGGGCCTTCCACGCCGCGGGCTCGGAGCTGCTGGGCCGCGACATGCTGCTGGAGGCCCGGCTGCCGGGATTGCGGTTCCTGATGGGCGTGCGGGTCACCGCGGTCCGCGACGACGCCGACGCCGAGCGCACGACGTGGGGGTGGAGCTACGAGACCCTGCGGGGCCACCTGGAGCGCGGACGGGTCGACTACGAGGTCGTCAAGCACCACGCCAGCGGGGAGGTCGAGTTCGTGGCGCGCAGCTACTCGCAGCTGCACCCGCGCGCGCCGTGGTGGATGCGGCTGGGCTGGCGGCTGTTCGGCAGGCGCGTGCAGCTGCGGTTCTACCGGCGCGCGGGCCTGCGGTTGCGCGGGCTCAGCCACGCCGCGGACACCGTCGTGGTCGTCCCCGCCACGGCCGACCTGGGCGCGGGCTGGGCGTTGCGCATCCACGATCCGGTGCCTTGAGCGGCCGTGGCGGTTGACCCGGCACGGCCTGGGTACAGGCACGGGACGCCACCCGAGCGGATGGAGCACCAGTCGTGAAGATCGTGATCACCGGCGCGTCGGGCAACGTGGGGACCGGCGTGCTCCGCGCGCTGGCCGCCGAGGGCGGCCACCGGATCGTCGGGATCTGCCGCCGCCCGCCGCAGCCGGAGCCGCCCTACGACGCGGCCACCTGGCGGGCCTGCGACCTGGGCGACGACCGCGCCCCCGAGGTGCTGGACGAGGTCATGGTCGGTGCCGACGCGGTGGTGCACCTGGCGTGGATGATCCAGCCGCTGCGGCAGGGCGAGCGGCTGCACCGCACCAACCACAAGGGCACCGCCGCGGTGCTGGAGGCGGCCCGCCGCGCGGGCGTGCCGCACGTCGTGCACACCTCTTCCATCGCCGCCTACGCCCCGGCGGGCAGGCAGCCGGTGGACGAGACGTGGCCGACCACCGGCGTGCCGGGTTCGGTCTACGCCGCGGGCAAGGTCGAGGCGGAGCAGGCGGTGCGCCGGTTCGCCGCGGAGAACCCCGAGACCACCGTCAGCGTCATCCGCCCCACGCTGGTGGCCCAGTCCGCCACCTCGGCCAGCCTGCTCGCGCTGTTCTTCGACCCGATCGTCCCGCAGTGGCTGCTCCGGCTCCTCCAGCGCGGCAAGGTGCCGCTGCTGCCGCTGCCCGCCGGGATGCTGGTGCAGCTGGTGCACGCCGACGACGTGGGTGACGCGGTGGCGCGCATCCTGCGGCTGCGGGCGGGCGGCGCGTTCAACCTGGCCGCCGACGTGCTCACCGAGCACGACCTGGCCCGGCTGGCAGGTGCCCGCGCGGTGCCCGTCCCCGGCGAGGTGATGCGCGTGGCGGTGGGGCTGCTGTGGCGGCTGCGGGCGATCGGCATGTCACCCGGCTGGTTCGACGTGGGCACCCGCTCCCCCGTGGTGGACACCACGCGCGCCCGCGAGGAGCTGGGCTGGCGGCCTAGGGTGGGCAGCGTCGAAGCGGCCCGCGAGCAGCTGGCAGGCATGGCCGAGTCGGCGACGGCGCCGAGCCCGGCGCTGTCGCGCGACAAGCTCAGGGACGACTTGCGCGTCCCGCGCCTGACGTAGCGCCACCGGGTTTCACCGCCGCCCGGTCGTGGGACACCAGACCTCGTCCGGTGTGCGAGCGGGGAGGGTGCGGTGGCGGACCACGTGGCGGAGCTGGCCGGGGAGCTGGCACGGGTGTCGCGGCTGCTGGAGGAGGACGACGTGTCCACCGCCCTGCGGCGGTTCGTCGACCACCTGGTGCGCACCGTGCACGGCTGCGACCAGGCGATGATCACCGTGCTCAGCGGTGCCGGGTTCGACACCGCGGCCGCCACCGACGGTCTGCCGCCCGCCGATCCCCGGCACGCCGGACCGATCCACGAGGTGCTGCGCTACCGGGAACCCCGCAGGGTGGAGGACACCCTGTCCGACGACCGCTGGCCGGAGTACCTCGCACGCCTGACCGAGGACGGCTACCGCAGCTGCCTGAGCCTGCCGGTGCCCACCGAGCGCTCCCCCGCCGCGGCGCTGACCCTGCTCTCGCGCGAGCCGCACGGGTTCGACGAGCACACCCACGACGTGACGCTGCTGATGACCGTGCACGCCGGAGTCGTGTTCGACAACGCCCGGCTGTTCCACCACAACCGCAGGATGGTGGAGCACCTGACCGCCGCGCTGGGCACCCGGCACGTCATCGGCCAGGCGCAGGGCCTGCTGATGCGCCACTTCGCCTGCCGCACCGACGACGCCTTCGGCCTGTTGAAGGAGGCTTCCCAGCGCACCAACACCAAGCTGCGCGAAGTGGCTTCGGCGCTGGTGGAGGCGCAGGACAGGGGCGAGCTGGCGGACGCGCTGGCCCGCTACCGGATCGGGCGGTCACGTGCGTCAGCACCGGGGTGACCGCTCCGGCGCGGAGCTGAACTGCAGCCGCGTCGAGTCCGTGCGCGGCAGCACGAACGCCTCGGCACCGGGGGTCCAGTCCGACGGCAGCAGCAGCAACTGGCCGCTGGACTGGACCACCAGCCGGAGCCCGTCGTAGCGGTACTGGTAGGCCGAGTCCGAGCACTCCACCCTGGGCACCGACTCGGGCAGCGCCAAGCCCTCCGCGCTGAACAGGGCGGCCTCGGGCAGCAGCGGCAGCACCGCTTCCTGGTGCTGCGCCCGGCTGCGGCCCGCCGCCGCGGAGTAGTCCCCGACCGCCCAGAACAACCCGAGGCTGATCAGCGCGAAGACCGCCACCCACTCGGCTGTCGCACCGGCGGGTGAGCGGCGCACCCCTGTGCGATCCGCGGCGGTGCGCAACCGCGACGCCGACACCACCAGCAGCACCCCCGCCGCCAGGGCCAGTCCCGGCAGGCCCACCAGGTGCGTCACCGGCTCCGGGTCGGCCGCCGCGGCCAGCGCCCCGCCGACCATCGTCAGCCCGGTGACCGCCGCGACCGGCGCGGCCACTTCCAGCAGGACGCGCCACGCGGTGTCGGACAGCCGGGCGCGCAGCAAGCGGTAGGTCCACAGCGCCAGCAGGACGCCCGCGGAGCCGTAGGCCAGCGGCAGGTACAGGCCCTCCACGCTGCGGGACAGGTAGTACTCGGTGCTCAGGTCCAGCAGCGTCTGCTCCACGCCGAAGTAGCGGTAGAAGTGGTGGGCCTGCTGGTGGCCGAAGAAGTACAGCAGCGCGGCGAGCAGGGTGGTCGGCGCGGCCACCGCGCCGAGCAGCCGCAGCGCCCTGGGGCGTGCCAGGTCGACGTCCCCGCTCTCGGCGGGGCGGTGGGACCGCGGTCTCACGGCGTCTCGACCGGGTAAGCGGTGGTGACCTCGGTAGTGGCTTCGGTGGTCATCCCCGTCGTCTTCCCCGTCGTCTCCTCGGTCGTCTCCTCGGCGGTCCCCTCCTCCCGGCACGGGCTGTCCAGGATGAAGGTGAAGGTGTCACCGGAGCGCACCCGCTTCGGCGAGAAGTCGACGATCCGGCAATCACCCGGCGTCGGCCGCATCGGCCGGGCCACGATCTTCACGCACAGCGTGCCCCCGCACAGCGAGGTGAGGACTTCGACGGCGTTGGCCTCGAAGTCGCGCCAAGTCTGCTCCAGGCCGAAGTTCTCGGGCACGTTGATCGGCACACCGGGCACCTTCGGCGGCACCCCCGGCGGTTCGTCCGTGGTGCGGCGGGGCCGGTCCGGCTTCTCCGGTGTGGTCCCCTCCCGCGAGGTCGTCGGGTCGGCGGCGGAGGAGGTCACCCCGGTCCCCTCCCCCGTGGGGCCGCCCGGCTCGGTCCCACCGCACCCGCCGACCACCGCGGCGAGCAGCAGCACCGGCAGGGCGCTCTTCGTACGCATTCATACCCCCGATTGGCGCATCCAAGACGGATACCAACCCAGGGGGCGTCGGGGCGGCGCAGATACCCCGACCGCTCAGGTCAGCGCGGCATCACCCGATCGCGTGACCCGCCGCCGCGAGGACCACCTCGAACGCGGCGGCGAACGGCGGCACGCAGGCGGGGTGCCCGGTGGGCGCGTGGACCCACCGGGCCGGGCCGTGCCCGGTGACGCTGGGCGGCAGGGGCAGCAGCTGGGGACCGCTCACCACGCGCGCCCAGGCGGGCAGCCGGGGCACCGGCCCGACGGGTGTCCGCACCAGGAACGCCCACCGCAGCGCGACGCCCGGCAGCGCCAGCACCGGGACCTCCCAGCCCCGGCCGCGCAGTTCGCCGAGCAGGTGCCCGCCGAACCTGGCGCCCACCAGCAGGCCCACGACTCCCCGATCGGTGGCCAGGTGCACGTTGCCGTCCACCAGCACCAGCGGCCAACCCAGCCGCAGCGCGCAGCGCTCCACGGTGGCGTGCAGCTCGTTGGCGTACTCCACCGCGGCGCAGGACCCGATCACATCCATCGCTCCCCCTCTCACCACCCGGTGTTCGCGGCAGCGGCGCGATCGGTTCGCCTGTCAGACCGACCGCGTGGACGGGGTGAGCCACCTGTCGAACCAGGCGCGGGTGCGGCGGAGCACGTCGATCTGGTGTTCGCG
>NZ_BMRG01000004.1:180960-234845 GCF_014648515.1 Saccharothrix coeruleofusca | reverse complement strand
CCCGCGGATGGAGTGGTTCTCGCCGGGGTAGACCACGTACTCGTGCTCGACGCCGAACCGGCGCAGGGCGCGGTGCAGGTACTCGGCCTGCGACAGCGGCACGTTGGTGTCCTCCGCCCCGTGCAGGATCAGCACCGGCGTGCGGATGGCCGAGGCGTAGGAGATCGGGCTGAGCCGGTCGTGCGGGTGCGGACCGACGCCCTCCCAGCCGGTGCTGCCGCCGAGCGCGGCCTCGAACGCGCCCCACTCGCCGGTGGCCGCCAGCATCCCCCAGTCGCTGATCCCCGCGCCCACCACCGCGGCGGCGAACCGGTCGGTCCGGCCGACCGCCCAGGCGGCGGTGAACCCGCCGTGGCTCCACCCGCCGATGCCCAGCCGGTCGGGGTCGGCGACGCCCTCGGCGACCAGCAGGTCTATCCCGCTGAGGACGTCGGTCCACTCCTGCTGGCCGACCGCGCCCGCGACGGCCGCGGCGAAGTCGTGCCCCCGGCCCTGGCCGCCGCGCGGGTTCGGCAGGAACACCGCGTACCCGGCGTGCGCGAGCCACTGCCCGGACGGCGCCCAGTGCAGCGCGAACTCGTCGGCGTACCGGTCGTAGGGGCCGCCGTGGGCCAGGGTCACCAGCGGGAACGGCCCGTCCTGCCGGGAACGCCCCGGTGGCAGGACCAGCAGGCCGTCCAGCGCGAGCCCGTCGCCCGCCTGCCAGGACAGCCGCTGCTGGTCGCCCCACCGGATGCCGCGCAGTTCGGGGCGGGTGTCGCTGCGCCGGGTGAGCGGACCGCCGACGGGGCCCGCGTGCACGTCGTGCGGCTCGTCGGCCGCGCTGACCACCGCCGCGACCACGTCACCGCCCCGGTCGGCGCTGAGCTGTCCGACCCGGCCCCTGATCCGCGACAGCCGCACCGGGCCGTCGGGTGCCAACCGGTGGATCGCGGTGTCCAGACCGTCGGCGACCAGCACCAGCGGCGCACCTCGGTCGACCTGGACCAGCTCCGCCGGGCACGCGGGCAGGCGGGCCGTGAGGTTGCGGTGCGCCCCGGCCGGTCCGGTGTCGGGCACCTCCAGGTCGAACACGGCGGTTCCGCCGTGCAGCCCCGGCGGGGTGAGCGCGAGGTAGGCCAGGTGCCACCGCTCGCCGCGCCACCACGCGGGCGAGTGGGCGTCGGCCGGGGTGGGGCCGAGGTCGCGGGCCTCGCCGGTGCCGGGGTCGAGCAGGTGCAGCGCGGGGTTGACCAGGCCGGGATCGATGTCCGGGGTGGACCAGGTCAGCACCGCCAGCGGCCCGCCGTCGGGGCGCTGGACCGCGTCGACCACGTGCCTGCCGCCGAACGACGCGGGCGTGCGGACCCGCCCGGTGCGCAGGTCGAGCAACCGCAGCCGGGACGGGGCCGGACGACCGCGCACCCAGGCGTCAGCCGGGTTCTCCGGCTCGGCGGGCTCGTCGGCGGCGATGATCACCACCACGTCGGGATCGGCCGAGCGGCGGCAGGCGTCGATCCCGCCGCGCCAGTCGGTCAGCCGCTGGACGTCCCCGCCGGTGCGGCCGACCCGGTGCAGCTGCGCCACGCCCGGTGAGCCGTGGTCGGACAGGAAGAACAGGGATTCGGAGTCCGAGGCCCACTGCGGGCACGACACGTAGGCCGGTGGCAGGTCCAGCTGCCGCGGCGGCGCGCTGCCGCCAGCCGCGGTGACCCACAACCGGCTCGACGGGTGCTCGCCGGTGCGGCCGATGGGGGCCACGGCGTAAGCCACCCAGCGGCCGTCCGGCGACAGCACCGGGGTCGACGGCGGACACCCGTCGACCACCAGCTCTGCGCTGAGTTCCATGGGCGTGCCTCTCCGCAGCGGCGAAAACTCGTTCGACCGTATCGAATCCGGGCTGCGACAGTGGGCGGGTGGAGCTGAGCGCGGCCGTGAAGAGCTGGCGGGACCGGGGGTTCGCCGTCCTGCCCGGCTACCTGCCCGCCGAGGTGCTGCGCCCGGCGCTGGCCGAACTGGAGCTGATGTTCCCCTCACCGCAGGCGTTCCACGACGGCAGCGACCCGCGGCGGCAGCGCTTCCTCGAAGACGAGTTCGCGGGCATCGACAGCTTCCCCTTCGCCAGCACCGAGATCAGCCTGCTGGCCGTGCACGACCTCCTGATCGACCTCGCCCGGACCCTGCTGGAGGACGACGACCTGCGGCTCTACACGGCCGAGGCGTGGGCGAAGTACACCGGGGCGGCCGACTACGACCAGGCACTGCACCGCGACTACCTCAACCACACGGTGACCGTGCCCAGCGCGGACCCGCGCTTCCGGCAGCTGGAGATGTTCGTCTACCTGGTCGACGTGCCCGAGGAGCTGGGTCCGCCGCACCTGGTTCCCAGGACGCGCACGACCGGGTTCGGGGCCAAGCCGAACTGGCTGGTCCCCGGTCCGGCCGACGTCGCGGACGACTTCGTCGAACCAGGGCATGCCGCCCTGTACGCGCACGAGGTGTCCGCCGCGGGACCGGCGGGCACGGTGGTGGCCTTCGAGACGGGCACCTTCCACCGCGGCACCGGCCTGTCCCGCCCCGGCGGCGCGCGCTACTCGATGCAACTGGGCTACCGGCGCGCCGAGGTCGAGTGGGGGCACCGCACGGGGTGGGTCGCGGCAGGCCACGAGCCCGCCTGGTACCGGTTCGTGGAGCGCGCCACGCCCCGGCAGCTCGCGCTGTTCGGGTTCCCGCCGCCGGGGCACCCGTTCTGGACCGAGGAGACGCTGGCGGGCACGGCGCTGCGCTACCCCGGCCTGGACCTGTCGCCGTGGCGGTCAGGCCAGCGGCGCGACCACGCTGAAGGAGGCGTCAGCGGCGAACCTCCCGCCTAACTCCCGTGGTTCCACCCTCATCTCCTGGCCCGCGTGGCGCAGGTAGTGGCCGGGGTGGTCGTAGGACTCGAACGACGTGGTCCCCCGGCCCGCCAGCCCGGCCCGGCCGCAGAAGGTCGCGTCGCCGCGGAACTCGGCCGACCCGTCGAACCGGCCCAGCACCAGCGCCGTCCCCCGGTGGCGCAGGAAGTGGCCGGGGTAGTTGGACGACTCGAACGAGTAGCAGTCGGTGTGCGCCAGGCCCGCCACCACGGAGAAGGTGGCGTCCTGCCGGTCCAGGGCCGTGCTCACCGGCTCCAGGTAGGCGACGTTGTCACGGTGCCGCACATACCGGTCGGGGTGGTCGACCGAGCGCAGCGAGCGGTTGCCCGCCGGGACGGCGGTGCGGTCCCCGACCTCCTCCCGCAGCACGGTGAAGTGCCGAGCGACGCCGGACAGGCCCGGCAGTTCCGCCTTCGCGCCGAAGGCCCGCAGGTCCGGGGTGTCGGCGTAGAAGTAGCGGCCCGCGCCGTACTGGTCGAAGTAGATCCGCCACCGCCCGTTGGGCAGCTGCACCAGGGCGGGCCCCTCCAGGCCCGGTCCCCAGCCCGCCCAGTCGCCGGTGCCCACGAAGTGCCACGGTCCCGCCAGCGACCGCGCTACCGCGTGCTCGACGTACTTGGTGGTCTCGTTCTTGAGGAAGTTGTGGTACGTGCCGTCGACCTTGACCAGGAAGCTGTCGATGAAGTTCGCCGGGATGCCCAGCGGGGTCGGCGCGGTCCACCTCGACAGGTCGCCGCGGGTGGCGGTGATCCGGTACGGGCGGAACTGCCCGCCGACGCCCTCGCGCGAGGCGGAGAAGATCACGTGGACGCTGCCGTCGGTGTCCTTGAACCACTCCGGCGCCCACGTGCTGCCGGTGGCGCCGTTGAGCCCCACGGTGAGGGTCCGCAGGAAGGTCCAGTTCACGCCGTCGGTGCTGCGGGCGAAGGCGATGGTGTCGCCGGTCCATCCGGTGGTGTGCACGACGTAGTAGCGGCCATCGGTGTGCCGCATGACGCTCGGGTCGCGGATCAGGCCGGTCGGCGGGGTGTAGGCGTTGGCCCTGACCAGTGCGAAGTCCGTCGCGTCCGGCGAGTCGTAGACGTACATGTTGGACTCGCTGGTGTTGGTGAACGCGGTCATCAGGTAGTGCGGGGCCGGACCGACCGCTTCGGCCGCGGGGGCGCGGACGAGCAGGGCGACCAGCGTCGCGGCCACAGCGAGCACAGCGGTGTGCAAGCGGGTGCGCATCGGGTTCTCCTGTCAACCTAGGCGGAGGTCGGCCACTCTGACAGGCGAGGGCGTCGTGCCGCTGGAGATCTGCTGGTACTGCACGGAGATCACGCCTTCAGCGGGCAGCCGGGAGGTGTCCACGTTCACCTCGCCGAAGGCGTTCATGGCCGGGTTGTCGAACACCAGGGCCCAGTCGGTCCACCCGCTGGCCTTGCTCGCCGACACGATCCTCCCCCTGGGCATGATCAGGTAGGCGTTGTCGGCCCGGTCGAAGACGATCTTCGTGCGCTGGGTGTGGCCGGGGGCCACGGGCACCTCGCGCTTGGTCCACCGGCCGTCGGAGCCGCGCACCAGGTGGAACGCGCGCGCGTACTGCGCGCGCTGCCGGGCGTAGCTGGTGACGCACTGAGTGAACCGGCCGGGCACGTAGCTGATCACCGCGTGCGGCGTGCCGGTGGAGTCGACCGCCTGCCCCTCCTGGTTCATCAGGCCGTGGTTCGGGTCGAGGGGGTCGGCCACCAGGCCCGGCGAGCCGATGCCGACCCCGGTCCCGCCGGTGGTGCCCACCACCGCCCCCTCGCCGTTGCGCCAGGTCCGGCCGCGATCGTCGCTGTAGACGTAACCGGTGTCGTGGTTGGCCAGGCCGCCGGAGCTGCACAGCACGCCCGTGTTGCCCTCGCGCCAGGTGAACGCCGCGTGCAGCCGTCCTCGGTGGTCGTAGGTCAGGCCGTGCAGGTACATGTTGCGCGTCGTGGACACCACGCCGTTGGGGCCGGTGTAGTTCCCGGTCGCTGAGCTCCACGCGCCGAGCTTGCGCCAAGATCCGCCGGAGTACTCGGCGAGCTCGTTGACGCCGTTACCCGATCCCCCCGTCCGGTAGCTGAACTGGAGGACGCCCTCCGGGGTGACGACGAATTGCGGGTAGGTCATGTCGCCCAGCTCGGCCCCGCCGAGCGTGCGCTGCACCGCGCCGAACACCGCTGATCCCCACTGGTGCGCGGCGGGCCGCGAGGCCAGCCCGTCGACGGACTTCGCGTAGTACAGGCGGGTGTTGTGGGTGTCCATCGCCACGTGCAGGGTGCCGTCCTGCGGCGAGATGCCCAGCGAGATCACGTTGTGGGAGTCGTTGGCGCTCAGGGTGTGCGGCAGCGTCGCGGTCTCCCACCGGGTGCTGTCGGCCAGGGAGCGGCGGGCGATTACAGCGTTCCGGCTCGCCGTGTACCAGGCGGCGTACTGGTAACCCGCATGGGTGAGAATGGCGTCCTGCTGGAAGGCGTTGTTGTTGACCAGCCCGTCGTAGGACACGAAGTAGATGCCCGAGCGGTCGAGCAGGGTGTCCGACAGCAACGTCACACCGGGTGCCGCGTGGGCCGCGCCGGGCAGGGTGAGGCCCGCGGCCAGCGCCACGGCCGCGGGGAGGGCTTTGCGCATGGCTCCGCCTAGGCAGTGTCCTGTAAGTCTGCGATCAGGGTGTCTGATAGTTCTGGTGGGTGGTAGGCCGTGGTGAGCTGACCGATCGGGCGTGGGCGGCGATCGAGTCGTTGTTACCGGTGTCGGGGCGTGGTCGCAGGTGGCGGGATCACCGTCAGGTGATCAACGCGATCCTGTGGAAGCTGCGCACCGGCGCCCCTGGCGGGACCTGCCCGACCGGTACGGGCCGCGCAAGACCGCGCACGAACGGCTGCGGACCCGGACCGCGTGATCGTCAAGGACGACTCGGTCGGCGAGCTGGAGTGGGTCATCAGCGTCGACTCCAGCGTCGACTCCAGCGTCGTCCGGGCCCCACCGGCACGCCGCCGAGGCCCGGAAAAAAGGGGGATGCCACCCCTGGGGTCGACGCCCTCGCCGTCGACGGGGAAGGACTCGGACGCTCCCAGGGCGGGCTGAGCACCAAGATCCACCTGGCGGTCGACGGACGCGGCCTGCCGATGCGCATCCTGATCACACCCGGCCAGGCCGGGGACAACCCGCAACTGCTGCCGCTGCTCGACGGCATCCGCGTCGCCCGCACCGGTCCCGGCCACCCGCGCGTCCGACCCGAGGCGGTCACCGCGGACAAGGCTTACTCGCACACCTCGACCCGACAGGCCATGCGAACCCGCCACGTCCGGTTCACCTGCCCCGAACGCAAGGACCAGATCGCCCGCCGAGCGTCCCTGGGCTCACACGGCGGACGACCACCGGCCTTCGACCTGGGCACAGTCCGCTGGCCAGTCGAACGCACCTTCGCCTGGCTCAAAGGCTTCCGACGACTCCGCATCCGCACCGAACGACGAGCCGACGTCCACCAAGCCATCCTGAGTCCGGCCTGCTCGATCATCTGCCTGCGCAAACTCATTCTGAACTGATCACTAAGCGGCTCAGGCCGACCCGGTCGCCGAGATATCAGCGAGCGGGCCAGCCTTCTCCACGGTGACAGCCTCCTCGCCGCCAAGGAGCTGTTGGACGCGCCAGGCCCTGTCAGTGTGACTACTCAGGTGTCCAGGACTGTTCGGCGTTGGCGCTGGGTTACGGGTTTTGACAGCCAGGATCGCTGGCCGGCAATGCCCTCGCGTCGAAACCAGGGTAGGCGTCACTGAGCTCCCATTGAGCTCCGCTTGTTCCACCTGGAAGGAGTTGAGGGTCCGTCAGGCCTGACGGAGGCGGGGGATTTTGCTCGGTCCCGTAAAGCCAACCGCGAAGTCTTACGCAGAATCCCGGCCCGACGTAAAGGCCTGCGGTGTGGGCGTAGCCCGAAAAGCGCCCGCCTGGAATCAGGTCATCGTACTGACCGGGATGTTTGTATTGACCGTCGAACACCTGGATGGCACCGATGCCGATCGTGCCTGTATTGCGGACTTCGTTGGCCGTTGGTGACGCTGACGCGGCGGGCGTCAGACCGGTCGCGCCTGCGAAGGCCAAGCCGACCAACACCGTGGCGAGCCCGGCTCTTACCGTCCTGCTCATTGCGTGTTCCCTCCTTTGACGATCACGGCTCCCGTCAACTCCTGACGAGATTCAGCACTCAAAGGTGGCATCTTGGCCTGCGAACCGTTGGAGAACCACGCGAAAGCGTCCGGGAGGCCGGTACGGAGCATCCATGCGCTCGTCGCTCGGTGGACTGATCGGACCACAAATTCCACACGTGGGGTCAATCCCCAGGGTCCCGGCAAAGTCGGATCCGCTGTGTGGCCAGGCGATGTAGGGCGGGCGTTGCAGGACGGGCACGGCGTCCTGGTTGATCATGGATGAAGCCCTTGGTTGATCATCCTTCTTGCGAAAGATGGGAGATCACACCAAGGGCTTCGATGATCGGTGTGCATCACACCGGCGCGGGCGCCGCACCGGGGACCTTTCTCGGTTCCGTGAACGGTTCCACCAGTGTCTCGCCGCACGAGCGGATGCGTTGTTCGAGTTGAGCGATGCGGCACTCTGTGCCGACGGGCCGGTCACCTCGCTGGTCGAGTTGTCGCTGACGCCAGAGCACCGGCGCGGCCATGGCACCCTGTACCAGGCGCTGAACCAGGGGCGGATCGACACCGACCGGTTCCGCGGTATCGTTGCCCGCCAACCGATTCCGCGCGACGACGACGGCCGCGTCATGCCGGCCATCGACATCAGCCACTGGCTGCGCCCGGACGCCGACACCAGCCCACAGCGACTGTTCCGCCACACCTACGGCCGGGGCAAGGGCCGGCCAAGCCCAGGTGATCCCCGGCTGGCCCTACTCCTTCGTCGCCGCGCTGGAACCGGGTCGCAGCTCCTGGACCGCGTTGCCGGACGCTGTGCGGGTCGGCCCGGAGGATGACCGCACCGACCTGGCTGCGGCTCAGCTGCGCGACGTGGTGGACCGGTTGATAGTCGCCGGGCACTGGCAGACCGGCGACCCGGAGATCCGGACCGTCGCCGGCAGTGGCTACGACGGTGTCCGGCTGACGTTCCTGCCGGCCGATCTCCCGGTCCCGGTCCTGGTCCGGCTGCGCTCCGATCGAGTCTTGCGTTCTCCCGCTCCGGCCAGAGCGCCCGGCACGCGCGGGCGCCCCGTCCGTCACGGACCCCGGTTCGGGTTCACCAACCCGGCCGGCCCCGGCACAGTCCACCTCCACTGACAGCACCCGCTACGGCGCAGCGCATGCCCAGTCCTGGGACCGCCTGCACACCAAGCTGACGCGGGTCGGCGCCTGGACAGAGCACGAGGACGTGCTACCGATCGTGGAAGGCACCTGGATCCGTTTGCACGTTCAGCCTCTGCCCGGCACCGCCACCCCGAAACCGTTGTGGCTGTGGCACTTCAGCACTGGCCGGGAAGAGGTCACCGCGGCACGGGTGGACCGGCTGTGGCAGACGTTCCTGCGCCGATTCGACCCGGAACACACGTTCCGGGTCTTCGGACAGACCCCGGACTGGACCCGACCCCGCATCCGGGACCCGCAGGCGGCGGATCGGTGGACCTGGCTGATGATCGCCGTCTACACCCAGCTCCGGTCCGGCCGGTCTCTCGTGGAGGATCGGCGCCGTCCCCGGGAACGCGCACCGGCCACACCCGCCCGGTTGTCTCCGGCCCGGGTCCGTCGAGGGTTTCGTGCGATCCGACCGATGATCGCCTTGCCCGCAAACGCGCCGAAACCCTGCCGCCCAGGTCCCGGACGCCCAGCGGGATCACGAAACCGGCTTCCGGCACAACACCATGAGCCCGGCAAGACCCCAACAACGGACATCAAAGGTTAGAACTCAAGCTTGGGGCAGGTAGAGCGGTGACGGATGATTTCCTTGCACCGCGCGGCTGCGTTGGGCGGTGCCTGCGCCGGCATGGGAAGGGGTGGAATGCCCTGCGGCATCTCCCGTTACCAGAGGCGGTTGAGGACGTGAGCTCACGGCACTCGGAAATCGCCTCCTTCTTCGAAGGGCGCGTGCGCGGGGGACGCGACGCCTCAGGAGAGCGTGCCGGGAGGAAGGGATGCGCGCAGCCGCAGAACGGCCGGGATCGTCAGGGCGGCCAGGATGCCCAGGGTCGACCACAGAACCACGTTCCCCTGGCTCAACAGGCCCGTCAGCAACACCGGGGCAGCCACTTGGGCGACACCCCAGGACAGCTGGAACAGGCCGCTAGCTCGCCCGCCCATGTGCGGCGGCGCCGCGGCAGCGGCGGTCGCGGTGGTGATGGGCGCGAAGATCGCCTCGGCGCCGGATGCCAGCACGCTGAACGCGAGGATCGCTACCGTGGCCAACGACATCGGTAGCGCGGTCAGCGTGGCCAGCGTGGCGAACGAGACGGCGAACAGGATGCTTGCCGTCACCATGCCCGTGCTCCGGTTGCGGCGGGCGAACCACGCGGTGATCGGTCGTTGGCTGGTGACGATGATCACCGTGCTGACCGCGACCGCCGCACCGGGCAGCCACTGGGGGCCACGCAGGACATCGAACACCACCAGAGGCAGAACGGCGAACTTGCTGACGCTGGCCAGCGCGTAGAGCACGTGCGTGGCGCAGAACGCCACGTACGGCCGGTTGCGGAGCAACAGCAGCCAACTGCCCTTCACCGGCTTGGCAGTCGGATCGGGAGGAGCGCTCGGCGCACCCGGCACGGGGACTCCGAACAGCAGCACGGCGGCGAGGGCGAAACTGGCGGCGTTGGCCAGCGCCAACAGGTTGTACATCGCGGCACCGGCGATGGCAGGCAGCACAGCCGCGGCGGCAGCACCGATGCCTGCGCCGGTGAACCGGGCGATGGTCTGGGTTCCCATCAACTTCTCGGCGTCACGACCGCTGGTCAGCGCGGTGACGAGCGGAGCGTTGGCCGTCCAGAAGAGCCGATCGCCGATGCTGATGACCGCCGCAAGAACTATCACCTGCCAGGCGCTGGACACGAAGGGGTAGCACAGGAAGCAGGCGCACCGGATGACGTTGCCCGCTACGAGCACGCGAACGAACCCGATTCGGTCGGCGGCGGTGCCGACCAGCGGCACCGAGGCCAACCCGATGAAACCACCCACGGTCAGCGCCGCCCCGGACTCGACCAGCCCCAGACCGCGTCCGTGCACGAGGAACAACAGCGCGAAGGGCATCCACAGTCCGCTGCCGACGGCGTCGATCACCGTTGAGGCCACGAACCTGCGCCGCGCCCCCGGTGTGACCACGTCATCTCTCGCCGGGGAGAGAGCTTCGGACATGGGTGCGCATTCCCTCTCGGCGAACGCCACGGGCACGTGAATGCTATCGACTGTCGAGCTGGTGATCTTCGGGTTGTGACAAATCGAGGGTGTGGTTGTGGTTGAAGGCGATTCGGCCGGCGTAGGACCGCACGGGTCGGTGGTGGCTCACGCCGGCATCGGTGTGAGCCACCACCGACCCACACGGTGCGATCGTGATCCGAGCGGTCGTCCCCGATGCGACGACTGGCGTCTGCTGGTGATCGAGCGTCAGCATGGCTGCGGGTGGGATTCCATTGACCGAGCTGGTTGTGGTGGGGTCGTCCCCGACCACCAAGCGCGCACGCGGGGCGGCGCGGAGCTTCGGCCCTGACCGAAGCTCCGTAGAGCTCCAATTCCAAACCGCCATACGTATAGCGCCGATCAACCACAGACGATCGTGTGGCACGAGGTCATGGGCTACCCCGACACCGTCCACGGTGGGCTTGTGGGCCTCGTCAGCCGCAGGGTCGACAGATCGTGGTCCAACCGGCGGGCACGGCCCTGGGATCGATCACCACACTGGACGGGTCGCAAACCCCGGCGTCTTTGATCTTGCAACCCTCGGGTCCTATCCCTTGGTGCGACGGTACTTCGCCCAATCGACGACGGCGTCCACCAGGAAGCCGCCCAGCAATGCACCGGCGAGCACCGTGGCCCGCGAAGCCTGATCGCTGAAGATGAACGCGATGATGTTGACGACCACGACGAACGCACCGGCGATGATGCAATGCCGCTTGCTTCGACGCGGATCGACGTCACTAGCTTGATTTTTAACCTTCGGGTGGTGTCTGCTTGCCCCTGGTTGATCATGCGTGCAGCCCTTGGTCGATCATTCCTTCTTGCGACAATTGGAAGATCGACCAGAGGGCTGCGGTGATCAGTGTGCCTCACGCCGATGGCAGGCGTGTCGACGGGGAGTTGTCCGGATTCCGGCGTGAGTTCTACGGGTGCCTGACCCGGCGTGCGGATGCGTTGTTCGAGCTCGCCGATGCGGTGTTGTGTGCCGATGGGCCGGTACGCTCGATCGCGGAGTCGTCCCTGGTGGGCGAGCATCGGCGAGGGCATGGCAGCGGGTATGCCGCGCTCGCTCGCGGCGGGATCGACCTCGCGCGGTTGCGGACCGCGTTGAGCGCGGTGTCGATCCCGCAGGCGGCGGGCGGGCGGTTGGTGTCACCCACGGTTGACCCACCGCATCGCCTGGGCCGCCCATGACGAGGAGCTGCCGATCCTGGAAGGCACCGTGATCCGGCTGCAGGTCGAGCGTCTGCCATCGGGCGCGATTCCGAAACCCGTGTGGCTCTGGCACTCCCGCACCGGCCTCACCTGCACCCAGCTCCGCCTCGCCCGCGAACTTGCCACCGACCTGCGTCGTCCCTGGGAGAAACCCCGGCCGACCCAGCGGCTGAGCCCGTCACGGATCCGCCGGGGTTTTCGGAACCTGCGTCCACAACTGGCCTGTCCGGCCTGTGTCCCGAAACCCTCTCGCCCCGGCCCGGGACGCCCCACAGGACTGCCCAACCATCAGCCCGCGGCACGCCACGACGTCCACACCGTCACCAGCACAAACAAGCAGAAACCCACACGCGGCAAGAAGACCAAGTCGACCACTCCACGCCCCCGCCGAACAGGTTAAAACTCAAGCTAGAAGTCGTAGTCGTCGATGTTGGCGGCGTCGAAGGTGGTGGGCGGACCGAGGATGACCTCGCCGTGCTCGCCGATGGTGCGCTCGCCCAGCGACCCCGCTTCGAAGACCTCGCCCTGGGCCCCGGTGATCCGCCCCGAGGCCAGTGCGGCGGCGGCGTACCCGGCGAGGTAACCCAGCTCCTCGGGGTCCCACAGGGCGAAGGCGGTGACCGTGCCGTCCTTGACGAACTGCCGCATCTGGTTGGGCGTGCCCAGACCGGTCAGCGCGACCTTCCCCTTCTGCGGCGAGGTCGACAGGTAGCGGGCCGCGGCGGAGATGCCCACGGTGGTGGGCGCGACGATGCCCTTCAGGTCCGGAGTGGACTGCAGCAGCGCCTGAGTCTCCTGGAAGGACTTCTGGTCGTCGTCGTCCCCATAGGCGACCTTGACCAGTTCGATGCCCGCGTGCTCGGGTTTGCCGAGCTCATCGCGCATGAACTCGATCCACGTGTTCTGGTTGGTGGCGTTGGGCGTGGCCGACAGGACCGCGATCTTGCCCCGGCCGCCGATCTGCTGGGAGATCATCCGGATCTGCGAGCGGCCGATCTCCTCGGAGTCGGCCTGGTTGACGAACACCCGGCGGGCGTCGTGGGCGGCGTCGGAGTCGACGGTGACCACCGCGACGCCCTCGGCCATGGCCTCCCTGAGGGCGGGCGCGACCGCGTCGGGGTCGTTGGCCGCGATGACGATGGCGTCCTGGCGCTGCTGGACCAGCGTGGTGATGTAGGAGACCTGCGAGGACGCCGAGGCGTCGGACGGGCCGACCTCCTTGCCCTCGCCCTTGAGCTCCCCGACCGCGGTGATGCCGCCGCGGTCCATGAGCGCCTCGTAGGGGTTGTCGATCTCCTTGGGCAGGAAGGCGACCTTGAGCCCCTCCTTGATCGGCGCGTTCGGATCGGCCTTCGCGGTGCCCGCACCCGCGTCGGCGGTGGGCGCGGACCCCTTGGTGGTGCTGCCGCACCCGGCCAGGAGCAGCAGCGCGGCCAGGGTGGCCGCCGCGGCGCGGTTCGGCGTTCGGGGATGGGTCATCGTCGAGCCTCCTCTGGAACGGGTGCGGGAACAGCGGCCGGGGCGGTGCGGCGGCGGGCGCGCAGCGCGCCTGCCGCCACCGGGACCAGCACCGACACGATCAGCAGCAGTCCGTTGACGACGTTCTGGACCTCGTTGGTCACGTCGTTGAGCAGCAGCACGTTGCGCAGGCCAGCGGTGAGCAGCAGGGCGCCCGCGACGCCCAGCACCGTGCCGCGCCCGCCGAAGATCGACACGCCGCCCAGCAGCACCGCGGTGACCGCGACCAGCTCCAGCCCGCTCGCGTTGTCGGCGCGGGCGGTGTTGTAGCGCAGGGTGTAGACCAGCGAGGCCACCGCGCACAGCAGCCCGGAGGCGACGAACAGGGCGAACTTGATCCGCCGCACGCGGATGCCGGAGAAGCGCGCGGCCTGCTCCCCCAGCCCGATCGCGTACAGGGCGCGCCCGACCGGCGTGGCGTGCACGACCACCGCGATCGCCGCGCCGACGACCAGCACCAGCAGCGCGGAGAAGGGCAGGAAGGTGCCGGGGACCGCGTCGGTGGCGATCGGCCGGTAGTTCTCCGGGAACCCGGTCACCGCGCCGTCGCCGAGCACCACGTAGGCCAGTCCCCGGTACAGGCCCAGGGTGCCGATGGTGACCGCCAGCGAGGGCAGGCCCAGCCCCACCACCAGGACGGCGTTGACCGCGCCGAGCAGCGCGCCCGCCAGCAGCACCACCGGTCCGATCGTCTCGAACGGCACACCGGCGTCCCACAGCACGCCGGTCAGCGCCGAGCACAGGCCCAGCGTCGAGGCCACCGACAGGTCGATCTCGCCGACCAGCACGACCGGCAGCAGCGCCAGCGCCAGCAGCGCCACCGCGGTGTGGTCCAGCAGCAGGAAGCCGATGTTGTCGGCGTCGGTGAAACCGGGCGTGGTCGCGGCTCCCGCGACGAACACCGCCGCGCACAGCACCAGCAGGACCGCCTCCCAGCGCAGCGGCTTGTCACCCACGGCGCGCTCCTCTCCCCGTTCGCAGGCGTTCGACCACGCGCAGCAGCACTGCGCGGTCCAGCGAGATCGCCACCAGCAGCGCCGCCCCGTCCACCGCCCGCTGCCAGAAGGCGGGCACGCCCAGCACCGGCAGCGCACCGGTCACCGTGGTCAGCAGCAGCGCGCCCAGCGCCGCACCCAGCACGGTGCCGCTGCCGCCGAAGATCGCCACGCCGCCGACCACCACCGCGGCCACCACGGCCAGCTCACGCCCCGTGCCCACGGAGGCGTTGACCGTGCCGAAGTACGCGGCGTGCAGCACGCCGGCCAAACCCGCCAGCGTCCCGGAGAGCACGAACGCGCCGAAGACCCGCCTGCCCGCCGGGATGCCCGCCAGCCGCGCGGCGTCGGGGTTGGAGCCGATGGCGTACAGCTCGCGACCGGATCGGGAGTCGCGCAGGGCGAACCCGACGACCAGCAGCGCGACCAGCGCGATCAGCGCGAGGTTGGGCACGCCCAGCACCGAGCCGCTGCCGAAGGCCAGGAACCGCGGGGACATCCGGTCGGCGTTGACCTGGTGCACGCCGGAGGCGCTGGCCCAGCCGTAGTCGACGCCGCGGAAGACGTACAGCGTGCCGAGGGTGACCACCAGCGCGGGCACCTTCGCCACGGCCACCAGCGCGCCGTTGAGCGCCCCGCACGCCGCGCCCAGCGCCGCACCCGCCAGCACCACGAGCACCACCGGCGTGTCCCGGTCGGCCAGGAACAGCTGGCCGGACAGGAACGCCGCCAGCCCCAGCACCGAGCCGACCGACAGGTCGATGTTGCGGGTGATCACCAGCGGCGCCTGCCCGATCGCCAGCAGCGCGACGATCGAGGCGTTGAGCAGCAGATCATGCACCCCACGGCCACTGACGAACGCCGGGTTCACCGCCGCCGTCACCCCGACCACGACCACCAGCACCAGCGCGACGCCGCTCTCCCGCCCCAACCTCACACCGAACCACCTCCCACCACCCACTCCGCGCAATGCCGTCCTTTCCCAACCACCACGCGAGGCCGCGTCGGTCTGTCGGGATGCCTTTCGGAAAAAATCACGCTCTTCGATTTTTTCCGAAACGCGTCCCGATGGACCGACTTCCGGGCGGCCGAGCCGCCGTCTGCGAAGCAGCGGCCATCCAACACAGCCGCGTCGGTCTGTCGGGATGCCTTTCGTGCCGATCACGCCCTTCGATCGGCACGAAACGCGTGCCGATGGACCGACTCCCAGGCGGCCGAGCCCGACCCGGCAGAGCCGGGTCAATCCAGCACAGCCGCGCGCATCACGGCCTCCTCGGTGGCCGACTCCCCGGACAGCTCGGCGGTGATCCGCCCTTCCCGCATCACCAGCACGCGGTCGGCCATGCCTAGCACCTCGGGCAGCTCGGAGGAGATCAGCAGCACGGCCATGCCGCGCGCGGCCAGGTCCGACAGCAGCGCGTGCACCTCGACCTTCGCGCCGATGTCGATGCCGCGGGTTGGCTCGTCGACTATGAGCACCGTCGGCTCGGTGGCCAGCCACTTGCCCAGCACGACCTTCTGCTGGTTGCCGCCGGAGAGCGTGGCGGCCGGGTCGGACAGCCGCCGGTGCTTGATGCCCAGCCGCCGCGCCCACCGGGCGGCCAGTGCCCGCTCGCGCGAGCGCCGGGTCAGGCCCAGCGGCGAGACCTGGCGCAGCCGGGCCAGTGCCGCGTTGCGCTCGATGGGCAGCTCCGGCACCAGCCCCTGTTCGCGGCGGTCCTCCGGGACCAGCGCCAGGCCGCCGCGAATGGCCGCGCGCGGGTCGCCTGCGGGCAGTTCGTGTCCGTGCAGCAGCACGCGGCCGTGGTCGCGGCCGTCCACGCCGAAGATCGCCCGCGCCACCTCCGAGCGGCCGGACCCGACCAGGCCCGCCAGTCCGACCACCTCGCCCCGGCGCACCGCGAAGGAGATGTCCTCGAACGCCCCCGCCCTGGTCAGCCCGCGCACCACCAGGGCATCCGGGCCCGGCTCGGTGTCGCGGCGCGGGAACAGCTGCTCGACCGGGCGGCCGACCATGGCGCGGACCAGCGCGTCGGCGTCGAGTTCGGGGACGGTCCCGGTGGTGACCGGGGCGCCGTCGCGCAGCACGGTGACCCGGTCGCACAGCTGGTAGACCTCGTCCAGGCGGTGCGAGATGAACAGCAGCGCCGCACCCCGCGCGACCAGACCACGAGCCACTTCGAACAGCCGTCGCACCTCCACCGGCGACAGCGCAGCGGTCGGCTCGTCCATCACGATCACCCGCGCGTCGGCGACCAGCGCCTTGGCGACCTCGATGAGCTGCCGGTCGGCCACGGACAGCCCGCGCACCGGCCGGGCCGGGTCGACGCGCACGCCCAGCCGCCGGAACACCTCCGCGGTGCGGCGGTGGGTCTCGCGCCGGTCCACCCGGCGCCCCGCCCGAAGCGGCAGCACGCCCATGAACACGTTCTCGGCCACCGACAGGTCCGGGAAGCAGGCGGGTTCCTGGTGGATCACCGCGACACCGTGGCGGTGCGCTTCGCGCGGCGACGCGAAGCGCACCGGACGGCCCTCCAGCAGCACTTCGCCGCTGTCGGGGCGGTGCTCGCCGCCGATGATCCGCACCGCGGTGGACTTGCCCGCGCCGTTCTCGCCCGCCAGCGCGTGCACCTCCCCCGCGTGCAGCGACAGCGAGACACCGCGCAGCGCCTGGACCGACCCGAAGGTCTTGGAGACCTCCCGGAGGGCCAACCGCGGCGCCTGAAACGTTTCATTCGTTCGTGTCACTCCACCACCCCGTCGACTTGGAGCGTCTGCACCGAACCCGCGGCGAAGGGCACCCGGACCGACTTGCCGTCCACGCGGGTGTCCAGGTATCGGGTGTACCGGTCCCCCGCGCCCGAGGTCAACGTCACCCAGCGCGGCACCTGTCCGTCCGCTCCCCCGGTCACCTGGCCGAAGTGGGACAGGTCGAAGGTCAGCGCCTGCGCCGCGCCGGTGTTGACCGCGACGATCACCAGGCGTCGCCCGGCGGGGTCGTAGGCGGCGACCGCGTTGTCGACGCCGGTGGGCAGCACGCGCATCCCCGGCCGGATGTGGCGGGTGAACTGCGCCAGCACGTAGTACTTGGTCTGCACCGCGCCCGCCCGCAGCGTGGTCGGGTCGTAGTGGATCGCCGCCCAGCCCGCGCTGGGGTCCATCACCTGCCAGTAGCACCACGCGGTGGGGCGCAGCCAGCGGAAGTCCAGGCACAGGTTGCGCGCGGTGGTCAGGCCGGTGCCGTCGCTGTCTCCGGTCTCGGAGTTCCACAGCTTCTTGCCCGCCGCCCGGACCTCGCTGTGCAGCAGGTCGCGACGACCGCCGGAGCCCTGGTAGCCGTGCACGTTGACCTGCCCCACCAGCGCCCTGGTCTGCGCGTCGAAGCTGTTCCATGTGGTGCGGGCGAGGTCGTAGCCGGTCTCGTCGGACGCCGAGACCACGATGTTGGACAAGCCGCGCTGGTCCAGTTCGGCGCGCAGGTGGGCGATGATCGTGCGCTGGATACCCGCGTCGACGTGGCAGCCCTCCTGCTTGCCGTCGGCGCGCCACCAGTCCGAGGAGGGCTCGTTGAACGGGTCCACGGTCGCGAACGACACGCCCCAGCGGTCCTCGGCCTGGCGGGCGGTGGCGGCGAGGTGGGCGGCGTGCTGGCGGTAGTTCCACGGCTGGAGGTTGTTGCCGCCGTCGGCCGCGCCGGAGGGGTTGTGGTTCAGGCACATCCACCACATCGGCGAGTTGGCGAACAGCTCGCTGACCGCGCCCCGGCGGGTCGCCTTGACCAGGGCGGCGCGCTGGTTGGCGTCGGCGTCCCAGTTCCACGCCGAGGAGGCCGGGTCGGCGTTGTTCCAGTCCTGCCAGAAGCCCTCGATCTGCTTGAAGCGCGGGATGTTGGGCGAGGCGACCATCCGCTCACCGCCGACGCTGTTCCAGCCGCACGCGCCGAGGTTGTAGCGGGCGATGTTCAGGCCGAGGCCGGGCAGCGCGGTGCCGTTGTAGGTGACGGTGCCGGTGGTGAAGAACAGGTCGGCGAAGTCGTCCCGGTCGCCGAAGACGTTGGCCCACCAGGCCAGCGACGTGCCCCAGCCCTCCCAGGCGCCGTAGTCGGCGGCCGGGTCGATGACGATGGTGGCGTCCGCGCGTGCCGCGCCGGGGCCGAGGGCTGCGCCCGCGACGGCGGCTCCGGCGGCGGTCAGCAGGGTCCTGCGGGTGACCATGAGCTCCTCCTGTTCACGAGTCGCCGGGGCGGTCCGGCAGGGTGATCCGGGTGGCGGGCCCGCCGTGCCAGGCGACGGTGACGCGGTGGCCGTCGCGGGCCCGCTCGACGGCCAGGGCGGGGAGGACGGGCTCGGTGGTGCGTCGGTCGAGCAGCACTGCGGCGGCGAGGACACCGCCGGTGTTCACGGCGGACAGCCACGGGGTCGCGGTGACCGCGCCCAACGCGGTGGCGTCGCGCCGGAGGTCGACACCGGCTCCGGTGAAGCCGCGCAGCGGGGTCACGCGCGAGCGCAGGTCGACGCCGCGGACCTCCGCGTGCCGTTCCGCGGCGGTGGCCGGTTCGGTGTCGGCGGAGATCGGCCAGCCGCCCAGGCGCAGGCGGCGCCCGTCCGCCTCGTGGACCATGACCAGTCGGACCTCCAGCCCGTCGCGGACGAGCGAGGCCACGGTCATCCGCGGTCCCGGCGTCACCGGTCCGGTGCGGCCCGAGCCGTGGTCCGGCGAGTCGTCGGCGCTGGTGTCCACCCAGCGCGTCGGTCCGGTCGAGGCTCCGGCGAGCACGCCGCCGGGCAGTTCGCGGACGAACAGGGTGGTGAACCCGGCCCGGTGGCTCGGGCGGCCCGCGGCGTCCAGCAGCACCACGGCGTTGTCCACCGGCTCGGGCAGCGGCGCGGTGGCGGTCGAGTAGCCCAGCCGCGCGTACAGCGGCGCGTCGGAGCGGGTGTCGCCGGGCAGCGCGTGGTCGGTGCCGTGGTTGAGCACCAGCGCGATGCCGTCGTCGCGGCGGGCCGAGAGCAGCCATCCCGGCGCGGCCACCACGCGGGCGACGTCGCCGGTCTCCACCGGCAGCGGCAGCTCCACGTCGGTCCACGCGGGGTGGTCGGCGGGCAGCGCCAGGCCGAGCATCCCCTTGGCCGCCCAGTACGGCGACCCCGGCCCGGAGTAGGACTGCCGCAGCGCGGGCCACGAGCCGTGCCAGCCCAGCGTGAGCAGGCCGTCCTGGTCCGGCGCGGCGCGGTCGGCGAAGTGCCGCAGCACCCCGCTGGCCGCGCGCCGCAGCAGGCCCGGAGCGCCCACGCCGGTCAGCGCCCCGACCCAGAACGGCGCCGCCGCGGCGAACCGGTAGGTCAGGCTGCGGCCCTGGAACAGCGGCGAGCCGTCCGCGCCGACCAGGCGCACCGCGTCGTCGAGGTAGGCGGCCAGGTCGGCGGTCCACTGGTCGCGGACCTGCACCGGGCACAGCGTGCCGGTCACGTCGAACAGGTGCGTCCACAGCAGCGGGTACAGGTGCAGGGCCCAGCCGGTGTAGTGGTCGTAGGCCCGCTCATGGCCGTCGCTGAGCCACCCGCCGGGGCGGCGCAGCGAGGCGTGCACGGCCAGGTCCTCGGCGATGTCGTCGGCCGACCACGGGCCGCCCACCTCGCGCAGGAACGACTCCACGACCACGCGGAACCACACCCAGTTGATGGGCGGGTAGGGCTGCCCGACGACGGTGGCCAGCCAGGCCACCACGCGCTCCCGCACGGCGTCGTCGAGCCGGTCCCACAACCAGGGCCGGGTCAGCTGCAGCACCAGCGCGATCGAGGCCGCCTCGACCTTGGCCTGCCCCAGCCGGTCGGGGCGGGGCCACGCCTCGGGCGAGGCGGGGTCGGTGCCGGTGGCGAGGCCGCGCGCGTAGCGCTCCAGCAGGCCGCCCGGATCACCGCCCCGCCCCGCGACCCGGAACCCGGCGAGCAGGAAGGTGCGCGCGAAGCCATCCAGCCCGTCGGACTCCCGACCGCTGCGGCTGGCCGGGCCCGGCAGGTCGATCCGGGCGCGGCCGGGCGACCAGTGCGGGTCCAGCGCGGCCAGCACCCGGTCGGCGAGCGCCGCCCAGTGCGCGCGGGTCCACCCGGTGAACGGCGACCGCGCCCGGTCCTCCGGCGGGATCACGCCTCCACCGCCAGCGCCCGCCTGGTCACCGGGGCCAGCGGGGGCAGCCCGGCCCCGTAGCGCTCCAGCTCGTCCAGCGCCGCCGCGCTCATCCGCCGCGTCTCCGACCCCAGCGACCCCGCGACGTGCGGGCTGATCAGCACGTTCGGCAGGTCGTATAGCGGGGAGGAGGCGGGCAGCGGCTCCGGGTCGGTGACGTCGAGGACGGCGTGCAGCCCGTCCACCGCGCAGGCCCGCTCCAGCGCCGCGGTGTCCACCAGCACCCCCCGCGCGGTGTTGACCAGCGTCGCCCCCGGCGGCAGCGCGGCCAGCTCGGCGGCCCCGATCAGGTGCCGGGTCCGCGGCAGCGCGGGCGCGTGCAGGCTCAGCACGTCCGCCTGCGGCAGCGCCTCCGCCAGCGCCACCGGCACCGCGCCCGCCGCGCGCACCGCCGCCGGGTCGGCCACCGGGTCCACCACCAGCAGGCGCGGGAAGTCCAAGCGGCGCAACAGGTCCACCACCCGGCGGCCAACGCGGGAGAAGCCGACCAGCACCACCGTCCGGTCCCTGGCCGACAGCTCGCCCCGGCGCTCCCGATAGCTCCAGTCCTCGCGGTGGGCGCGCGCGTCGGCGGCCAGGAAGGGCACCTTCTTCAACGCCCACAGCACCGCCGCGACCGTGTACTGGGCGACGGGTTCGGCGTTGACACCCGCCGCGGTGGTGACCCGCAGCCCTCGGTCGAACACCGCGTCGCCGACGTGGCCGCGCACGCTGCCCGCCGCGTGCAGGACCGCCCGCAGCCGGGGTGCGGCGCGCAGCACCGCCTCGTCCAGCGGCGGACAGCCCCACGAGGTCAGCAGCACCTCCACCTCGGCCAGGCGGGAGCGCACCTCCGGCGACCGCAGCTCGTCGGTCACCAGCGGGTCGCCCACCCCGGCCAGTTCCCGCAGCCGCGCCAGCTCGGCCGCGCCGAACTGCACGCGCATCGTCTCCCGGCTCATCACCAGCAGCGCCTCCGGGCGCCTCACCGCGCGCTCCCCGCCGCCAGCCCGGCTCGCCACTGCCGCCGCAGCACCAGGAACGCCACCACCAGCGGCAGCACCGCCAGCAGCGATCCGGTCACCACCAGCGGCGTGTACTGCGGGAACTGCGACTGGCGGGTGCTCCACTGGAACAGCCCCAGGCTGAGCGGGAACAGCTCCGGGTCGGTCAGCAGGACCAGCGGCAGGAAGAAGTTGTTCCAGATCCCGACGAACTGGAACAGCAGCACGGTCACCACGCCGGGCCGCATCATCGGCAGCGCCACGGCGAAGAAGGTCCGCAGCTCGCCCGCTCCGTCGACGCGCGCGGCCTCCAGCACCTCGTCGGGCACCGCGGCCTCGGCGTAGACCCTGGCCAGGTAGACGCCGAACGGGTTGGTCAGCAGCGGCAGGAACACCGCCAGCGCGGTGTCCACCACGCGCAGCTGGGAGGCCAGCAGGTACAGCGGCAGCGCCAGCGCCGTGGTGGGCACCAGCACGCCCGCGAGGGTGAGCGCGAACAGCAGCCGCCTGCCGGGGAACCTGGTCTTGGCGATGGCGTAGCCGCAGGCGGCGCAGATCAGCGCGCCGAGCACCGCGCCGCCGCCCGCGTAGAACGCGGAGTTGCCCACCCAGACCAGGAAGATCCCGCCCTCCTGGGCGAACAGCGCCGCCAGGTTGGCACCCAGGTGCCACTGGCCGAGCTCGAACGGGCTGGTGGTGGAGAACTCGCCGAGCGACTTGGTGGCCGAGGTGGCCAGCCACACCAGCGGCAGCAGGCTGTAGAGCGCGGCCAGCAGCAGCACCAGGTGCACCGCCGGGACCGACGTCCAGCGCGACCGGATCACCCCGACCTCCTCGCGGACAGGCGCATCACCAGCGCCGAGAGCGCGGCGCAGACCACCGCCAGCAGCACCGACGCGGCGGCGGCACGGCCGTGGTCGCCCGCGATGAACGCCGCCTCGTACACGTAGAGGCTCGGGGTCCAGGTGCTGGTCACCGAGCCGGTGAAACCGCGCAGCACCAGCGGTTCGGTGAACAGCTGCAGCGAGCCGATCACGGTGAACACCAGTGCCACGAAGGCGGTGGGCCGCACCATCGGCACCTTGACCGACAGGGCGACGCGGACCGGCCCGGCTCCGTCGGCGCGCGCGGCCTCCACCACCTCGCGCGGCACCGCCTGCAACGCGGTGTAGAAGATGACCATGTTGTAGCCGGTCCACTGCCAGGTGGCCATGTTGACCACCGACGGCAGGACGCCGACGTCGCTGAGCGGGTCGAAGGGCAGCACCGCCGCCAGCGGGCCGATGCCGGGGCTGTAGAGGTAGGCCCACACCAGCCCGCCGATCACCACCGGCACCACGTGCGGCAGGAACACCGCCAGCGACCACAGCTGCCGCAGCCGCACCACCGCGGAGTCCAGCAGCAGGGCCAGCAGCAGCGCCGCGCCCAGCATGACCGGGATGTGCACCAGGGCGAACAGCGCGACGTTGCCCAGGCTGTCGTGGAACGCCCGGTCGCCGAGCACGGCGGCGTAGTTGCCCATGGCGGTGAAGACCTGTCGCGGGCCGTCGAAGCCCAGTCCTGCCAGGCGTTCGGTGAACAGGCTCAGGTACAGCGCGTACAGCACCGGGGCCAGCACGGTGCCCGCCAGCAGCAGCGCGAAGGGCCCGGCCAGCAGCAGTCCGGCCACCCCGCGCTCGCGGCGTCGCGGCACCCGCGCGGCGGGCGGCGTCGCGACGGCGGGTCCGCGCGGGACCGGCACGCTCATGCCCGCCTCCCCTCGCGCACCGACAGGCCCCTGGCCCTGAGGTCGGCCACGGCGTCGTCCTGCAGGCGCCGCACCGCGTCGGGCAGGGTGGCGCGGCCGGTGCGCACCGGGCCGAAGCGGTCGGCGGCGGTGGAGAACACGCGCAGCGCGTTCGGCCCCCACGTCCAGTCCGGCACCCGGCGCGCGGCCTCGTCGAGCACGTCGTAGACCGGGTCGCCGAGGAAGTAGCCGCCCCGGTAGGCGTCGCGGGCGACCTGCCTGCTCGGCAGGTGGGCCGGGAACGGCGTGGTGAACGCGGAGCCGATGCGCGGCACCTCGGGGTCGGTGCTCAGCCAGCGCAGGAACTCCACGGCGGCCTCCGGCACCCGGCTCTCCGCGGAGACGCCGAACGCGGTGCCGCCCTGGATGCCGTTGGCGGGTGCGCCGTCCCAGGTGGGCATGGTGGTGACGGCCCAGCGCCCGGCGTCCTGCGGGATGGACCGGTTGAGCGTGCCGACGCTCCACGACGCGCCCAGCAGGCCCCACAGCCTGCCCTCGTGCATCGCGGCGATCCAGTCCTGCGAGCCGTGGACCAGCCCGGCCACCAGGTCGCCTGCGATCATGTCCTGCCAGTGGGCCGCCGTGCGCAGGGTGCCCGCGCCCGCGATGTCCACCCGCCAGGCGTCGCCGTCGACGCTCCACCACGGATCGCCCGCCTGCCAGCACATCCCGGCGAAGAACGACCCGTCGTTGAGCGGGAAGGTGGTGATGCGGGCGGCCGGGTCCACCTCGCGGACCGCCCGCGCGGCCGAGCCGAACTCCGCCCAGGTGCGCGGCACCGCGATGCCGTGCGCGTCGAACAGGTCCTCGCGGTGGTAGAAGACCATGGGCGCCAGGTCCATCGGCACCGCCCAGGTGCGCCCGTCCGGGCGCACGCCGCGCCAGGCCGCCGGGGAGTAGCCGTCGGCCAGGTCGGCCACGTCGTCGGTCAGCTCGCGCAGGCCGCCGGTGAGCAGGATCTGCGGCAGGCCCTGGTACTCCACGTGCAGGACGTCCGGCGCGTTGTGGCCGCGGATGGCGTTGCTCTGCTGGGCGTAGCCGCCCGACAGACCGGCGGCGATCACGCTCAGCTCCACGAAGACGTCGCGTCGCGAGGCGTTGAACGCGGCCACGTAGCGGTCCATGCCGGTCAGCCACGACCAGACGCGGACGCGGGTCGCGCCCGGCGGGGCCGCCGAGGAGGAGCAGCCCGCGAGAGTGAGCGACCCCAGTGCCAGTGAGGCGCGCAGGACCGCACGCCGAGAACGCAGCGCCATCGCCGTCCTCCCGCTGGAGTGGTGGACATCACTCCAGCGCGTGGCATAGTCAAGGTCAACGAAACGAACAGGAACGATCAAAGTCGATCGGAACTGATATGCCGGTGATGGGTTGCGCGTGCGCCGTCCGGGTGAGGCAGGTGCGATGAGGCTGGCGGCGCAGCGCTACGAGCTGATCCTCACCGCGGTCCGCGAACAGGGCGCGGTGCGGCTGGCGGAGCTGGTGGCGCGGCTGGGCGTCACCCCGGTGACCGTTCGGCGGGACGTGACCGCGCTGGCCGACCGGGGCCTGGTGGTGCGGGTGCACGGCGGGATCACGCTGCCCCGCCACGGGCAACACCCCTCCCACGAACCGCACGCGCTGGTCGGTCCCACCGCCCCGCACGCCCTGATGGGCATGGTGGCCCCGTCGGTGGAGTACTACTGGCCCGCGATCATCCAGGGCGCGCAGACCGCGGTCGCGGCGGCGGGCGGGCGGCTGGTGCTGCGCACGTCGTGCTACGACCCGGCCGAGGACCGCAGACAGGTGGCCGAACTGCTGGACCGGGGCGTGCGGGCGCTGCTCGTCGCGCCCAGCACCAGCGGCCGGGCCGGGGCGGAACTGCTGCGCTGGTTGGACGGACTGGACGTGCCGGTGGTGCTCGTCGAGCGGGTGCCGCCGCCGGAACTGCCCACCGTGGCGCTGGACGCGGCGGTGACCGACCACTCGCTGGGCGCCGGGCTGGCCGTGCGGCACCTGGCGACGCTGGGCCACCGGCGGGTGGGCCTGGTGGCCTCCCGCCACAGCCCGCACAGCGCCGCGATCCGCGCGGGGTGGGCCGCCGCGCTGGCGTCGCTGGGGATGTCCGCGCAGGGCGTCCCCGTGGTGGAGGTCCCGCCGTACGGGTCGCCGGGGTGGGCCGCGGCGTGCGAGGAGGTGCTGGACCAGTGCGCGGGCAGCGGCGTGCGGGCGCTGCTGGTGCACGCCGACCGGGAGGCGATCGGGGTGCTGGACCTGGCGCGGCAGCGCGGTGTGGAGGTGCCCGGCGACCTCGCGGTGGTCTCCTACGACGACGAGGTGGCCGCCGCCTCCGATCCCCCGCTGACGGCGGTGAGGCCGCAGAAGCACCGCCTCGGCGCGCTGGCCGCGCAACTCGCGCTGGCGCGGATCACCGACCCGCTGGACCGGCCGGTGCACCGGGTGGCCCTGTGGCCCACCCTCGCCGTCCGCACCTCTTGCGGCACGCCCGCAAGTACCACCCGACCGGTGTCCTCGCGCGCGTAACCGCTACCCGCGCCGGTCAGGTGGCGGATAGCGGCCCGTTCAGGAGGACCCGGTGGTACTTGCAGACGTGGCGGGTTCGTCCTGCCGCACTGAGGTTTGCGCGCATGACCACGTCCGCATCGGCCGGATGACCGAGGCGAGTGCGACCCGCCGGCCGAGGTGGCCCGCCGCGCGCCTCCGTACGGTGCCCCACGTGGACGGACTTCCCCTCAACGAGCGACGTGTCCCGGTACTCGTCGGGTTTTGCCTCGCGGTGCTGCTGGTCTTGGAGATGCTGCCGGGGTTCCGGTTCGGCGCCCACCGGGAGCTGGCCGCGTGGCTGCTGACGTGGCCGGTGATCGGGCTGGCGGTGCTGGCCGTCCGGACCCCGGTGCGCGCGTCGCTGCTGGCCGCCGGGTGGCTGCTGGTCGCGTCCACCGCGGACCGCTGGCTCAACGCCGTGCTGCCTGCCGTGGTCAGCCCGCTGACCCCGGCCGAGACCGCGGCGTGCGCGGTGCTGGTGACGCTGGCGGTGCGGCAGGCGCCTGCCAGGCAGGCGGCGCTGTCGGTGACCGCGCTCTGCGTGGCGGCGGCGGTCGGCGCGGTGGTGCGCGACCCCGTGCTCGTCCGCGTCATCGGCGACTCGTCCGACGCGCTGGCGACCGTCCTGCTGTTCGCGCTCACCGTCGTGGTGGGGCTGTACCTGCGGGGTCGGGACGCGGAGCGGAACCGGGCCCTCATCGGCGCGGAGTCGAGGGTGCGCCGGGAGGAGCGGATCTCGCTGGCCCGCGAGCTGCACGACGTGGTCGCCCACCACGTGTCCGGGATGGTGGTGCAGGCCCAAGCCGCCCTGGAGGTGGCCGGGAACGACCCGACCGCGGCCCACCGGCTGCTGCCGGGCATCGTCAGCACCGGCACGGATGCCCTGTCAGCGATGCGACGGCTGGTGGGCACGCTGCGTCAAGGCGACGACGCGACCGCGGAAGCGACCGTCGACCTGCGCGCGGACGTGCTGGCCGCGGCCAAGCGGGCCGGGCAGGACGGGTTGCCGGTGCGCACGTGCGTGGAGCTGGAGCAGGACGTGCCGCCCGAGGTGGGCCGCTCGGTGCTGCGACTGGTCCAGGAGTCGCTGGCCAACGCCCGGCGGCACGCCGACTCGCCGACCGAGGTCGAGGTGCGGCTGTCCGCGTTCGCGGGGGTCCTGCGGCTGGTGGTCGCCGACGACGGGCGCGGTGCCCCGGCCACCGGGGACGCGGGCTACGGTCTGCTCGGGATGCGGGAGCGAGTGGAGCTGCTCGGCGGCCGGTTCGCCGCGGGCCCCGACGACCGGGGCTGGCGGGTGTTCGCGGAGCTGCCGCTGGAAGGGAGCGGCCGGTGACGATCAGGGTGCTGGTCGCCGACGACCAGGAGATGGTCCGGGTCGGCTTCCGGATGATCCTGGACAACCAGCCCGACATCGAGGTGGTCGCGGACGTGGCCGACGGGGCTGCGGCCGTGGCCAGGGCCCGCGAGCTGCGGCCCGACGTGTGCCTGCTGGACGTCCGAATGCCCGAGCTGGACGGCCTGGAGGTCACCCGCCTGCTGGCGGGTCCCGGCGTGGCCGACCCGCTGAAGGTGGTCGTGGTGACCACCTTCGACCTCGACGAGTACGTGCACGCGGCGCTGGGGCACGGGGCCAGCGGCTTCCTGCTCAAGGACGCGGGCCCGGCGCTGCTGGTGGAAGCCGTGCGCGCCGCGGCTGCGGGCAACGCGCTGATCTCGCCGCAGGTCACCGTGCGGATGCTGCGCCACTTCGCCCGGCCGCTGGACGAACCGGGGGCGGAGCTGCTGACGCCGCGCGAGCGGGACGTGGTGCGGGAGGTCGCGCGGGGGCTGACCAACCAGGAGATCGCGGCCGCGCTGTTCCTGTCGCTGTCGACGGTGAAGACCCACCTGGCGTCGGCGCAGGGCAAGCTCGGCGCGCGCAACCGCGTGGAGATCGCCTCCTGGGCGTGGCGCGTCGGACTGATGTCCTCTTAGGTCGTGCTTCCGGTGTGGCGCAACCAGGATCTGCTCGTCGGAGGCGGGTGTCCGCGCGCCGTCACCTGACCGGGTGGAGATGGTGGTGCCCGACCCGCATGAAGTGGTGTGGTGTTGAGGTAATGCCTCTTGGGGGGAGAAGTCGATGATTCGGAACACTCGCGCAGGTGTCGTCCGCCTGGCAGCTGCCACGGCAGCGGTCGCGTTCATGTTCGTGGGGACCGGTTCGATCGCGAACGCCGCGATGGCCGCTGACAAGCCGTGCGGCTACTCGGAATCCGAGGGCTCGGCCTGGTACAACCACTGCACGTCGGACGGCAGCAAGATCTGGATCAAGATCGATGTCGTCGCCGGGCTCGACAGCGAGCGGTGCGTCAACCCCGGCACCACCAAGCTCGGTCCCGCCTGGTCGACGCGGGGTGCCTGGTACGACCGCCTGTGCAACCGCTGATCCACGCAGCTGGACAAGTTCTTCGAGGAGGCGGACCGCTCGCGCGGCGCAGCGGCACCAGTACCGCAGGTTGAACCTCGTCGTCGGTGCCCGGACGGACTCCAACCGCTTCGCCGGGCTGATGGCCTGGGACATCCTGCGCGGCATGGCCACTTCCCACCAGGGACGCCGCCGACGCTGCGTACCCACATCCACAAGGGGCGGCGTTCACCGGAGGAGCTGGTCGACTTCCACGGCGTCCGCGATCCTGATGTCCGGCAGCTGATCATCGACTACATCGTGCATCGCCAGGGCGACATCGACTACGTCACCCGCGAGGGGCTGGCCAGGGCCATCGCGGGGTCGTTCCGGAGCGGGATCGAGAAGATCGCGCCCGGCCAGCGGGACTTCGACATCGCGTCGGAGGTCTACGACCAGTGGCGTGAGACCGTGCGCGTACGCAAGGACGGCAGCCCTCGGGTTGGCGGAGGCACCGGCCTGCTGCTTCCGGTGCGTGCGTACGGGGCTTCGGCAGGCGGCGACGCGGGATCAAGGAGCGGATGGCCGACCGGGTTCGCCAGCGCCAGCCGCTGCTGTCGACGCTCGTCGCGCACGTCGAGGAGCGCTACACGGGCTTGCGGGAGCTGCTGGTGGCCGCGCTCCGCGCCGCTGGACGGGGTGTTCGCCACGGCGGTCGCTCCTACCAGCGGATGGGCGCTCGCGCCGATCAGCGCCATCGCGACGATCCGCAGTTCCCGCTGGGAATGGGCCTGTGTCGAGGTCCTGCGTCCCACAGGCGTCCGGGCCGAGGAACTCGTGGAGTTGGCGCACACCGGCATCCGCCAGTACGAGCGGCCCAACGGCGAGATGATCGCCCTGCTGGTGATCGCCCCCTCGAAGACCGACCGGGAGCGCGTCATCCCCATGCCGGCGGAGCTGTTCCATGTGATCGCCACGATCGTGCTGCGCCAGACCGCGCACGACCCGATCCCGCTGGTCCCCCGCTACGACGGGCACGATCGGAAGTGGGCCGCGCCGATGCCGCATTTGTTCCAGCGGTAGATCGGTGAAGAGCGGCTGAATCTCGCTGGGAGTGAGCTGCAGGCAAGCCGGCGAAGCGTCCTCAGAAGCAGCAGCGTACGTTCACGCGGCGTGCGCGGACGTCGACGAGACTCGGCGGTCGAAGCGGGGCAAGTCCACTCGGTTTGTCCGCGTGCGGTCGGAGAGGCGGCTGATCCCGCGTCATGGCCCCCAGGCGATGTCAAGATCGGCTGCTCGGCGACGACCACTGGACGAGCGACGTCACCAGGGCGCGCCGGCTGTCGAGGAGAAGACATGAAGTTCCTGTTGATCATGCACGTGAACCCGCAGATCTGGGAGGCCCTCACCGAGGATGAGCGCAACGAGGTGATGCGGGGCCACGGTGGGTTCATCGAGACGATCCGCGAATCCGGTGAGCTGCTCGGCACGACCGCGCTGGCCGGCCCCGACGACAGCGCCGTAGTTCGGGTCCGCGGAGGTGTTCCCACGGTGAGCGACGGACCGTACCTGGAGGCCAAGGAGTTTCTCGGTGGTTACTACCTCGTCGAATGCGCGAGCCGGGACCGCGCTCTCGAACTGGCCGGGATGATCCCGGACGCCAAGGTGGAGGGACTCGGCGTCGAGGTCCGCCCGGTGGTTTTCGCGGCGGGGGCAGAAGCGGCGGCGGACGTGTGAGCGGTGCCGCAGGGATGAAGTTCCTGTTGAACGCATATGCCGCGTCCGCGGTCACGGTGGCGCGGTCGGAGGCCGAGCGGGATGCCGTGGTGGATCACGCGGACTTCGTGGCGGCGGCGCGGGAGTCGGGTGAACTGATCGGTGGCGGGGTGCTCGCGGACTCGTCGACCGGTGTGCTGGTACGTGCCCGCGAAGGCCGGACCACCGTGGCCGACGGGCCCCACCTCGACTCGCCTGTTCGACTTGCCGCCTGTTACCTGGTCGATTGCGAGGACCGCGATCGCGCTGTGGGATTGGCGGCGACGGTCCTGGCCGCGCACTACGACGCGGTCGAGGTGCGGCCGGTGATGCTGGCCGCCGGGATGGAGATGTGAGATGAGCGCCGAGGACCTCGGTCGCCTGTTGCGGGGGCTGGCACCGCAGGTCCTCGGCGCACTCCTGCGCAGGTACCACGACTTCGACTCCTGCGAGGACGCGCTCCAGGAAGCCATGCTGGCGGCGACGATCCAGTGGCCGGTCGACGGCGTGCCGGACAACGCACGCGCCTGGTTGGTCACGGTCGCGTCCCGCAGGGTCATCGACCAGATCCGCAGCGAACGGGCCCGCCGCGACCGGGAAACATCCAGCGCGAGCCGGGAACTCCCGGACGCGCTCGTCGCCCCCGGCCCCGACGAGCGGGTTCCGCGCGACCACGACGACACCCTGACGCTGCTGTTCATGTGCTGCCACCCCGCGCTGACCCCGGCCTCGCAGGTCGCCCTCACGCTGCGCGCCGTCGGTGGTCTGACCACGGCCGAGGTCGCCGGCGCCTTCCTGGTGCCCGAGGCCACCATGGGTCCGCGGATCAGCCGTGCCAAGCAACGGATCCGGGCCGCCGGCACGGCGTTGAGCACGCCCGAGGGGCCGGCGTACGTGGAGCGGCTGGGCGCCGTCCTGCACGTGCTGTACTTGATCTTCAACGAGGGCTACACCGCGAGCTCCGGCCCTGACCTGCAACGACCGGACCTGGCCACCGAGGCCGTCAGGCTCACCCGCGCCATCCACCGTTCGCTGCCCGACGACGGCGAGGTCGCAGGCCTGCTCGCGCTGATGTTGCTGACCGATGCCCGCCGCGCGGCCCGCACCGACGCCGAGGGCGGTCTGATCCCGCTGGCCGAGCAGGACAGGACCCGCTGGGACAGCGACATGGTCCAGGAAGGCGCTCGGCTGGTCACCGATGCGATGCTGCGATCGCCGCTCGGCCCGTACCAGTTGCAGGCGGCGATCGCGTCCCTCCACGTGCAGGCGCCCCGTGCCGCGGACACCGACTGGCCGCAGATCAGGTTCCTCTACCAGGTGCTGTGCCGGATCGCGCCGAGTCCCATGGCCACGCTCAACCACGCGATCGCGGTGGCCATGACCGACGGTCCGGACGCCGGCCTGGCCATGTTGTCGGCGCTGGCGGCCGACGATCGGATGGCTCGTCACCACCGGCTCACGGCCACACGGGCTCATCTGCTGGAACTCGCCGGAGACACGGCGGCCGCGCGGGAGGACTACCTGCTCGCGTCCCGTCTCACCACCAGCCTGCCCGAGCAGCGCTACCTCCGCACCAGGGCCGACCGGCTCACAGAGACGGACCCGACCTCCTGATGGGTGTGCCGTCGTGCAGATCCCGATCAGTTGGCCGGGACGCCTCTCCCGTCCTCGCTGTCCGCGCCGCGTGGGGTGCCCGGTGTGGGCGACTCGCCGGCCGGTGACGCGCCGGTCGGGGGAATGCCGCGCAGCAGGCGAACGATCAGCACGGCGACGACCGCGAGGACCGCGGCGCTGATCGCGCCGACCAGATGCAGCCCGCTGACGAACGCCTCCCGCGCCGGCGCGAGCAGCGCCCCGGCCTGGTCCTCGGACAGGTCGCGGGCGGCGACCACCGCGTCGGCGAGGCTCTCCCGCGCGGCATCGGCGGCGTGCGCGGGAACGTCACTCGGTGGGGTGAACCGGCTGTCGTAGACGGCGGCACCGATGCTGCCGAGCGCGGCGAGCCCGAACGAGAAGCCGAACTGGCCGCTCGTCTCGTTCAGCGCGGCGGCGGAGCCGGCCTTCTCCGGCGGCGCGCAGGCCATGATCAGGTGGACGCTCAGCGTCACGAGCGGGCCTGAGCCCAGGAAGATCAGCGCGAATCCGGTGGCGAGGGTGGTGGGACCGGAGGTCGTGTCGGTTTGGGTGAGCACGATCAGACCGGACACCGAGATCACCAATCCGGCACCGATCAGATACGCCGGTCGGAACCGGCGGGCAAGGATCGGCGACACGGTCAACGACAGCGCGTTCACCGCGACCGCGGGCATCATCCACAAGCCGGCCTCGAACGGCGAGAGACCCTCGACCAACTGCAGGTCCTGGGTGATGAACAGCATGATCGCGCCCATCAGCAGCGTGCCGGACATCATGGCACCCAGCGCCGTGCTGAAGGACCGATCAGCGAACAGCCGTAGGTCGAGCAGTGGGTGCTCCAGCCGCTGCTGCCTGCGGACGAAGAGGACGGCGAAGGCGAACCCGATCGCGATGCCGGCGACCGGCAGCGCCTGCCAGCCGTTCTTGGCCGACTCCTTGAGGCCGTAGATGGCAGGCACCACGGCGGCCAGGGACAGCGCCACGCTGGTCAAATCCAGCGGCCCGTGGTTCGGGTCGCGGTACTCGGGCAGCAGGACCGGACCCACCGCGAGCAGCAGCACCATCGCCGGCACGCCGAGCAGGAAAACCGAACCCCACCAGAACCCCGACAGCATCGCACCACCCACCACCGGGCCGATCACCGCGCCGACCGAGAAGCACATCCCCCAGAGCCCGATCGCCAGCCCCATCTGCTTGGGGTCCCGGAACAGCGTGCGGATCAGCGAGATCGTCGACGGCGCCAGGATCGCACCGGCCACACCCAGCACGGCACGGGCCACGATCAGCATCGCCGGGCTGGTCGAGTACGCGGCGGCGACGGAGGCGACGCCGAACACCGCAGCCCCGATCAGCAGCAACTTCCTCCGGCCGATCCGGTCGCCGAGGGTGCCCATCGTGATCACGAACCCGGCGAGCAGGAACCCGTACATGTCGGTGATCCACAGTTGCTCGATGCTGCTCGCGCCCAGGTCCGCTGTCAGGTCGGGAAGCGCGAGGAGCAGGACGTACACGTCGATGGAGACCAGCAGCGTCGGCAGAGCGAGCACGGCGAGCGCGATCCATTCCCGCCGCCCCGCCCTCGTCGGGGCCATGTCGTTCATGGCGGTCCTTCCAAGTTCACCGGTGGTCCGCCCACCGGCCGGGCCGGTTGTCACGGACAGGTCGGAGCGGTCGACCGGTTCTTGACATCCGGCGGGGAGCACGGTGACAGGCGGTTGGGCCACGGAGGTGCGCTCGACCGCGAGACGTGCATGGTGTGACGATCATGCTGACGCCACGGAGCCGCGTCTTCCGGAACCGCGCCGCCGGGTATTCAGCGGTTGCGTGGCTACCGACGCAGAGGCGGAGCGCCCTCCGGCCACACCTGCCGCTCATCGGCATCAAGGACGTTGTGCGATCGTCTGGCGGCACCGCCACACCGCGAGGTGTGACGGCGAGACGGCCAACTCCTCAAGCACCCGAACCGATCAGCCCGGCGTGTCCTCTTGCTTGGTGCAGAGAAGCTCGCCGAGCCGGTCGGCGTACTCCTGGCGGTAGAGCGTGCCGTGGGACATGCCGTAGTAGCTGATCTTCTCCTCGCCGAGCGCCTCGGGAGGTCGTCCATGTCGCGCACGGCGCTCTGCGCGTCGACCCGGCCGAACACCGGTCCGGTGCGCGCGGCAGTCCTCGGCCAGACCGCGGTTGTAGGCGGCGAGCAGGTCGAACTCCTCCCGCGCGTCCGGTCGGCCGGGGGGTGCGGCAGCCCGACGGCCTCGGTGTCGCAGTAGATCGGGCTGCTGTCGCCCACTCCGCGCGGGTCGAAGCCGACGACCACCAGCACGCCGATGCGGCGCGCGGGGTCGGTCGCCTCGCGCCGGGCGACGGCCAGGTCCACCCTCGGTCCCCTTGGCCGCGCCCGGTCCACCGGGACGGTGAGGGTGGCGCAGTCGGCCTCGGGGACGTCCGGGAAGGACCGCCACCGCAGCGGGAGCGCGGTGGCGGGGACAACGGGTGCGGCCGCGGCGAGCAGCAGACAGGCGGCGAGCGCCCCGAGGGCGCGCTGTGCGGCTCCGGTCACGCCCGGCGAGACGGCCCGCGCGACAGCGCGCGGGCTACCGGGTCAGGTGTCGCTGGGGTTGGACCAGGGCGGCTGCTCCTCGGCCAGTTCCAGGTACTCGTCCACCTGCTGCGGAGTCGGGTCCACGCCCGCCTCCTCGGCGAACTCCTCGGGGTCCGGTTCGGCGGTCGGGTCGTCCGGTGGCGGCGCGTCGTTCTCGGTCACCGGCCGGGGCTACCCGTGAACCGCGCGCCTACACCCGCGCGCCACGGGTACCCACCGGTTCCGCGGAACTCGAACCCAAGGGGTGTGCGATGCCGAAACCGGTGTCCGAGCAGGTCGTCGTCATAGCGGGTGCGTCCACCGGCATCGGCCGGGCCACCGCGCTGGCCTTCGCCGAACAGGGCGCTCGCGTGGTGTGCGCGGCGCGGGGCGTGCAGGCGCTGGACACGCTGGTGCGGGAGATCGGGCCGGAGCGCGCGCTGGCCGTGCCGACCGACGTGGCCGACCCGGTCGCGGTGCGGGCGCTGGCCGCCGCCGCGGAGGAGCGGTTCGGGCGCATCGACACCTGGGTCAACAACGCCGCGGTGGGCGTGTGGGGCAAGGTCGAGGACATCACCGACGAGGAGTTCGACCGGGTCATGCGGGTGAACTTCCTCGGTCACGTGCACGGCGTGCGGGCGGCGCTGCCCGCGCTGCGCCGCGCCGGGGGCGGCGTGATCATCGGGGTCGCCTCGGTCGAGGGCATCCGCTCGGTGCCGCTGCACGCGCCCTACACCGCCAGCAAGTTCGCGCTGCGCGGCTTCTACGACTGCCTGCGCATGGAACTGGCGCAGGAGGGCGCCCCGATCGCGGTGTCGACCATCCTGCCCGCGTCCATCGACACGCCGTTCTTCGAGCACTCGCGCAGCAAGCTCGGCGCGCTGCCCAAGCCGCCACCGCCGGTCTACGCGCCCGAGGTGGTGGCCGAGAGCATCGTGCACGCCGCCGAGCACCCGAGCCGGGAGATCCCGGTCGGTGGCGCGGCGGTGGCGTTCTTCCTCGGCCAGCGGCTGGCCCCCGCGCTGACCGACGCGGTGATGTCCATCCGCCGCCTGGGCGCGAACGTGCTGCGCAACGACCGCCCGGACAACGGCGTGGACAACCTGGACGCGCCGCTGGACGAGCCGGGCCAGGTGCACGGCAGCCACCCCGGTCCGGTGCTGCGGCACAGCACGTTCACCCGGCTGTTCGGCAGGCTGCCCCGACCCGGTGAACTGCTGACCGCCGCGGTGGCCAAGCGGCACCGGCAAGCGAGCTGATGGCATCGATGGCACATCACGTGGGTAACCCGATGGGGTGACGGCGTCCACCGAGAACCGGAGGCAAGGATGCAAGCGTTCCCGTTCGCCCCGTGGCTGTGGCGCGACGCGGTGCAACTGATCACCCAGCCCGAGCACGACCTGCCCGACGACCCCGGCCACGAGCGCCCCGACATCGGTCTGATCGGCTACCGGGTGCACGCCCAGGACGGTCCCATCGGCGCCGTGTCCGAGATCAACGCGCGCGTGCCCGCCGACTGCCTGCTGGTCGACACCGACGACCGCCGCGTGGTGCTGCCGGTCGGCACCGTGCACCGGGTCGACCACCAGCGGCGCGAGGTGCACGTGGACCGCACCCGGCAGCAGGTGGTCGACTCCCCGGAGTACGACCCGGACACCTTCGACAGCGAGGAGTACCGCAGCAAGCTCGGCCAGTACTACGCCGACACCTACCAGCACAGCCCGGCGCGGTAGCCGGCGCGGTGGTCACCACCGCCCGCCGGACGACGGTGGTCGTCCGGCGGGCCGACGGCTGCACCACGGCGCCGGCGCAGCGGATCGCGCGGGCATAGGCGCTCAAGCGGTTCTACGCGGACGCGGGTCCGCTGGTGCCGTCAGCTCAGTCCCACCACAGCACTGCCGCCCGTTCGCGGTCGGCCGCTTCGCCGTAGAAGTCGCGCAGGGCGATGTACTGACGGACGACCTCGTCCCGCAGTCCGACCACCTCGCTCGCCACACCGCGCAGCACAGCCTGGACACCGCCGGAGTCTTCCGGCACGGCCGCGCGAACGGCCTTTGGGGACAACGCGCGCAGCGCGTCGGCGACCTCGGCGACCACCTCCGGCTCCAACGCGGTGACCGGGTGCTCCCACACCGTGTCGGGGTGGTTCCGGTAGGCCGGGTTGACCTCCTCGTCACCGTGGAACGCCCGCCGCAGCACGGGCAGCGCCGCAGGGGCGATGTCGGTGCGCTCCCACACCCGTTCCAGCACTGCGGGCCACCAGTCGAGGTCGAGGTGGTCGGCCCGCGAAACCGACCGCAACGAGCACACCCGGTGCAGCTGCGCCACCGACGCACGGCACTTGGCCAACCGCTTCACCGGAATGCGCACGAGCTGCTGCGTCACCGCCACCCGCGCAGCATGGTCTCCACTCCCCCGCGCCGCACCCCATTTCCGCGCGGTCGGGTGGCCGGGTAGTAGTCAGCGGCCTCGTGGGGCGGGTCGGGTGGTACTTGCACGCGCGGGGTGAGGAGGGGACTGGTCGGTGGACGCGCCGATGTCGGCGGCGCGGGCGCGCAGGCGTTCCCGGATCTCGTCGGGCGTGTAGGCGCGGCGCTGCCGCTCCGCGCGGGCGATCACCGCGCCGGTCGCCGCCACGCCGACCACGCCCGCCAGTCCGAGCCACTTCCACCACCGCACGGGGCCAGTATGTTCCGCGCGGCGGACCCGATCAAGGCTGCCCGGCCGAGCCGCGCCGGGCCGCGGAGCCGTCGACCATCGGGTTGCGCAGCTGCCCGACGCCGGTGATCCAGCTGACCAGGGTGTCGCCCGCGGTGAGGAACACCGGTGGCGTGCGGGCCACGCCGACACCGGCGGGCGTGCCGGTGAAGATCAGGTCACCGGGCAGCAGCGGGCACACCGCGGACAGCCGCGCGATCAGTTCCGGGACGCCGAAGACCATGTCCCCGGTCCGCCCGCGCTGGAGGACCTCCCCGCCCGCCAGGCCGCAGCCGAGTTCGAGGTCGTCGGGGTCCGCCAGTTCGTCCGGGGTGACCAGCGCGGGACCGGTCGGCGCGAATCCGGGGTACGACTTGCCCAGGGAGAACTGGGGAGCGGACCCGGCCAGCTGCAGCCCCCGCTCGGACAGGTCCTGGCCGACGGTCACCCCGGCGACGTGGTGCCACGCCTCGGCCTCGCCGACGCGCTCGCAGCGCCTGCCGATCACGACCACCAGCGCGACCCCCCAGTCGACCGAACCCGCGGGCAGGCGGACGGACGCGGCGGGACCGGTGAGGGAGGTGGGGAACTTGGTGAACACCGCCGGGGTCTCCGGGACGGCCAGCCCGACCTCCTCCGCGTGGTCGCGGTAGTTGAGGCCGATCGCGAACACCTGCCGAGGTCGCGGGACGGGCGGTCCGAGGACCGCGTCCTCGGTGACCCGGTGAGCTCCCGGCACCTCGTGCTCGGGCAGGGCGTGCGACCAGTCGACCAGCTCGTCCCACACCTCGAACGCGGCTTGCGGGTCGTGGCTGAAACGGCCACCGCTGGCCGAGGCGACGTCCACGTAGCCCGCGGCCGTCGACACCACCAGCCTGCCCTCGACGTTGGCGATTCGCATCGGACGCCCCACCTGCCCCAGGAATATCGCCATTCTGACACGCCCTTGCGAGACCACTCCCCCGAGGTGGTGACACTAGGCTGCCCGCATGGGCGAGACGAGGATCAGCCTCGACGAGGCCGTCGAGCTGACGCGCACCGGCGACGTGTGGCTGTTCCGCGGCAGCTCGGCGGCCGACCGGGCCATCCGGATGACCACCAACAGCCCGGTCAACCACGTCGGCATGTCCGTGGTGCTGGACGACCTGCCGCCGCTGATGTGGCACGCCGAGCTGGGCCGCTCGCTGCCGGACCTGTGGTCGGGCACCCACCAGCGCGGAGTGCAGCTGCACGACCTGCGCGAAGCGGTCCTGGTGTGGGCGCGCAAGTACGGCCAGCGCGCGTGGCTGCGCCAGCTGGAGCACGAACCCACCCGCGAGACCGAGGACGCGGTGCTGCGCACCATCGCCCGGTTGGACGGCACGCCGTTCCCCTCCACCGCCCAGCTGGCCACGCGGTGGTTGCGCGGACGGCTGCCGCTGCCGCGGCGCGGCCGGTCCGAGGCGGCGCTGGAGACGGCCTACTGCGCCGAGGTCGTGGCGGTCACCTACGAGGCGATGGGACTGCTGCCCGCCGGGCGCCGGGTGAACTGGTACGACCCCGGCCGGTTCTGGAGCGGGGACGCCCTGGAACTGCTGTCCGGCGCCCGACTGGGCACCGAGATCGCCGTGGAGGTCCCCGCGCCCTGACTGTCCTCAGTGGACGTAGGGCCAGCCCGCCGAGTCGTACGCGAGCAGGTTGACGCCCAGCAGTGCCGCGCCGTTGTCGGCGTAGTAGTGGTAGGCCAGGACGTCGCTGTCGGTGTCGGTGAACACCGCTTGGTGTCCGGGGCCGTGGACGTCGCCGTGGCCTGCGAGGACTTCCGTCCCACCGCCGGAGGTCAGGGCGGTGCCGTCGCGGTCGAGGTAAGGGCCGGTGACGGCGGTGGAGCGGCCGACCATGACGCGGTAGGTGCTGGCGGCCCCTCGGCAGCACAGGTCGAACGAGACGTAGAGGTAGTAGTACGAGCCGCGCTTGACGATCACCGGGGCCTCGACAGCACCGCCGCCGCGCCCGGCGATGGAGCGGATGGCGCTGTCGGACCGCTTGCCGGTGGACGGGTCGAGCGCCACCAGCTTGACGCCCGACCAGAACGAGCCGAAGCTCAGCCACCAGCGCCCCTGGTCGTCGACCACCAGGTTCGGGTCGATGGCGTTGAAGTCGTCCGAGGTCCGGGACTCGATCACCAGTCCGTGGTCGGTCCAGGTGCCGGAGTCGCCGCTCGGACTGGTGGCCAGGAAGATCGCCGAGCGGTTGGAACCGAAGGTGGAGGCCGAGTAGTACAGCCAGTACCGGCCGTCGTGGTAGGACAGGTCCGGCGCCCACAGGTTGCGGCTGCCGCCGGTGTAGGCGGTCGTCCACGGCGCGCCACCGGGGAAGGCCGATCCGGCGTCACGGAAGGCCGTGCGGTCGGCCGAGGTCTTCAGCGCGATGCCGTCGCCGGTGTGCGCGACGAGGTACCCGCCGTTGGGGCGTTTGACCACGGTCGGGTCGTGCACCCCGATGTCCCCGGTGACGTAGCCGGGACCGGGGTAGGCCGCCGCGCGCGCCTCCGCCGGAGTTCCCGGTCCGGTCGCGGTGGCGACCAGTGCCGCCACCGCCAGCAGGACTCCGGCAGACCGGGGTGTGGTCACCGCGGTACCTCCTCGCTGCGTTGTCGAAGGCGGCGGGTCATTCCAGGGTGAACGTGGCGGCGGCTCGTCCGGGCGCGTCGGAGGCGGTCCGCAGCACCAGGCGGGGGTTGTCGTTGCGCACGTAGTAGCCGGGGAGGTTCTGCGACTCCAACGAGATCCCGGCGCTGTCGGCCAGTCCGGCGTGGCGGGTGAAGGTGGCGTCGGCGCGGAAGGTCGCGGTGCCGTCGTCGCGCTCCACCCACAGCTGGTGGTCCCGGTGCCGCAGGTAGTAGCCGGGGTAGTTGGTGGACTCCAGCGACACCGCCGCCGCCCCGCTCAGGCCGGGCACGATCCGGAACTGCGAGTCGGCCAGCAGCCGGACGTCGGCCTCCACCCGTGCCTGGAAGTCGTAGTGGCGCACGAAGGACTCGGTGCCGTGGGCCTTGAGCCGGACCGGTGTGACGCCGTCGGGCACGGGGATGCCGAAGTTCGGCGTGCCGTCGGCGTTCCAGTACAGCTTCTGCACGCGGGTGCGGCGGTTGGGGTCGTCGAGCGGGTCGCCGGAGATGTCGCGGTAGTTGCGGTCGTGGTAGACGAGGATGTCGCTCTGGCCGTCCTCGGACACGGTGAACGAGTTGTGCCCCGGACCGTACTGGCCGGTGGCGGTGTTGCTGGCGAACACGGGGTTCGGCGACTTGGTCCACGCCGCCGGGTCCAGGGGGTCGGCCGACGCCGGGGCGGTGAGCAGGCCCAGGCAGTAGTTGGCGTCGGTGGCGCTGGCCGAGTAGGTCAGGAACAGCCGCCCGTTGCGCTGGATCACCGCAGGCCCCTCGGCGACCTTGTAGCCACGCGTCTCCCACGCCAGCGTCGGCACCACCAGCCGCGTCACCGCCCCGGTGATCGTCCACGGCGTCGCGCCCATGCGGGCGATGTAGACGTTGGAGTTGGTGCTGATGCCCGGTTCCTGCTGCGCCCACACGAGGTAGCGGACACCGTTGGCGACGAACGTGGAAGCGTCCAGGGAGAAGGTGTCCCAGGGCGTGGTGATGCGGCCGCGTTCGGTCCAGGAACCGGTCAGCGGGTTGGCGCTGGAGCTCTCCAGCACGTACATCCTGATGCGCCACACGTCGTCCGCACGACCCGCGGCGAAGTAGACGTACCACTTGCCGTTGATGAAGTGGATCTCGGGCGCCCAGATGTGCGCGCCCATCTCGCCGCTGGCGTGCTTGCGCCAGATGACCGTCTCCGCCGCGCTCGCCAGACCTTGCAGAGTGGTCGCGCGGCGCAGCACGATCCGGTCGTACTCCGGGGCGGTCGCGGTGAAGTAGTAGTAGCCGTCGGTGTGCTTGAAGATGTGCGGATCGGCGCGATTGTTCGCGAGCGGGTTGGTGTACCGCACGGCGGGCGCGGCCTGCGCGGTCGGAACCGCGACGACGGCCGCCGCGGCCAGCACCGCCACCACGATCGGCACGGCCGCCCGCCGGAAGAGGCGCACGCTCATCGGCTGTTCCTCCCGCTGTTATCGCTAACACTCCGAGACGAGCCGAGTGACCGCTCGACGTGGACGGACGCCCTCATTCGTAACGGTGCCTCCAGCACCGTGTCAACACTTCACCTTCCTCGACCGATTTCGACTTCCCTGTCGAACGTATTCGACGGAGACGTCGAACGGTGTCGAATGGAGTACTTCGCCCGGAATCCAGGGGAAATCCGCTGGCGAGATCCGCCGCATCCCACTGTTAGCGCTAACAGCCCCGATACCCTGAATTTCGCCTTCACTTCAAGGTCGACCTGGGGCGGTGGACGCTCACGCGATGGCGCGGAGGTAAGCGGCCAGCGCGCGGTAGTACGGCACGACGGTGGTCAGGTCGGCCCACTCGTCCGGACCGTGCTGGCCGTCTCCGCCGATGCCGAAGATGACCGCGTCCACGCCGCGCTGGTAGTAGAAGCGGGAGTCCGCGGCCCCGTGCTTGCGCAGGAAGTCGCCCGAGTAACCCTGGGACCGCGCGGCCCGCCGCAGCGCCGCCACGTCGGTGCTGCCCGGATCGGCCCGGTGCGGCGGTTCCACCTGGTCGACCTCGACCACCACGCCCGGCGGGCACAGCGCCGCGAGGTGGGCGGCGACCTCCTGCGCCGAGCGGCCGTCGAAGTCGGCGTCCTCGGGCGGGAACCGGATGTCCAGCCAGGCCGTCGCGTCGGCCGGGACCTGGTTCAACGCGGTGTTGGTGGTCTCGACCCCGGCGACGTTGACCGTGGTGCGCCACGCCTCGCCGGTCGCCACCGGGTAGGCCGCGAGCAGCCCGTCCACCGCCCGCATCACCTTGAGCAGCGCGTTGTCCCCCAACCACTGGTAGGCGCTGTGGGCGCTGCGCCCGGTCGCGCGCAGGCGGGCGTTGAGCAGCCCCTTGGACTCGGTCACCAGGCGCAGCCCGCTGTGCTCGCCGATGACCACGAACCGCCCGCGCACACCCCGCTCCAACTGGTGGCGCGTGCCGTCGCGACCGCCGACCTCCTCGTCGGTGACCAGCTGGAGCGCGACCGGGAAGGGCAACCCTGCCGCCACGTCCCGGAAGACCAGTGCCTGCACCAGCGCGGACAGCTTCATGTCCTGCGCGCCTCGGGCGTGCAGGCGGTCGCCCTCCCGGCGCGGGCGGAACTGCTCGGGCGCACCGGGCACCACGTCGAGGTGGGCGTTGAGGATCACCCGGAACTCCGGCCGCGACCCGCCGAGGTGGACCAGCGCGCTGGGTTTGCCGTCGGACTCGAAGCGCTCCACCGCGAACCCCGTGCCGACCACGTCCAGCACGAAGTCCAGAGCGCGGTGCAGGTCATCGGGTCGGTCGGCGGTCGACCGGATGGCGAGCAACTCCTCGGCAAGCGGGAGGAACGTGTCCAACTCCACTGCGCCATGGTGCCCGGTCGAGGGTGGAGCGGATTAGGTTATAACCTATAGAGAGGATGACTACATGACCGGATCTGCGTCGCTGTTCGTCCACGTCCATCGCGCGGCGCGTGGGCAGCGCCTCGCCCGCGACGGGGGTGTGGACCGGTGGTAGCGGTGTTCGCGCACTCGGCGCTGACCCAGGTGGTGATCTTCCTGCTGCGCCCCACCGCCTCCTACCGCGCGCTGGAGCTGGACGTGCCCGCCACGTGGCTGGGCGCGCTGTCGGCGGCCTTCGCGTTCGTGCCCCTGGTGGTGGCGCTGCCCGCCGGCCACTGGGCGGACCGGTTCGGCGAACGGTGGACCCTGGTCGCGGGCGCCGCCCTGATGACGGTGGCGTGCCTGGGATTCCTGCCGTCCAACGGCGGCGTGGCCGGGCTGTTCGCGGCCAGCGCGCTGCTGGGCACCGGCCACCTGTTCGCGATGGTCGGGCAGCAGGCGCTGGTGGCCAACAGCTCCGCGCCCGGCCGGTTCGACGCGGCGTTCGGCTACTACACCTTCTCCGCCTCGCTGGGCCAACTGGTCGGCCCGCTGCTGATCCCGGTGCTGGGCGGCAGCCGCGCCATCCCCGACACCCGCGCCATCTTCGTGGGCGGCGCGGTGTTGTCGGGCGTGCTGCTGCTGGGCTCGCTGTTCGTCCGCCGCACCCCGGCTCGTGGTGGACGAACAGCGGAATCCGGCGGGTGGGCCGCGCTGCTGCGCCTGCCCGGCCTGCCACGCGCGCTGCTGACCAGCTGCGTGGTGCTGGCCTCGGTGGACATCTCGCTGGTCTACCTGCCCGCGCTGGGCGCGGAGCGGCACCTGGCCGCGAGTGCGGTCGGGGTGCTGCTGGGACTGCGGGCCGCCGCGTCGATGACCTCGCGGCTGTTCCTGGGCAGGCTGACGCCGCTGGTGGGGCGCAAGCGGCTGCTGATCGTCAGCACCGCGCTGGGCGCGGCGGGACTGGGTGTGGCGGCGCTGCCGGTGCCGCTGTGGGCGCTGGCGGTGGCCGTGGTCGTCGCCGGGCTCGGCCTGGGCGTGGGCCAGCCGCTGACGATGTCCTGGCTGGCCGAGTCGGCGCCGCCGGGGATGCGCGGCCGGGCGATGTCGCTGCGGCTGACCGGCAACCGCGCGGGGCAGGTCGTGCTGCCTGGCGTGGTCGGGCTGGTCGCGGGCGGCCTCGGCGCGGCCGGGGTGCTCGCGGTGACCGCCGCCGCGCTGGCCTGGACCGGGTTCGGGGCCCGCAAGCTGTCGGTCGACCCGCCGGGCGCGACGACCTGAGCGCGACACGGCCACAATGAGCGCCATGCGCGAGCCCAAGGTGTTCATCGCAGGTCCGGTGTCCTGGAACCAGTTGGTGGCTGTGGAGAAGCTGCCCGAGCCCCGACCGCACGCCGTGTTCGCCTCCGATCACTGGTTCGCCCTCGGCGGCACTTCCGCGGGCAAGGCGCTCAACCTGGCGGCACTGGGCGCGCGGGTGACGCTGCGCACCGTGGTCGGCGACGACGAAGCGGGCCGATTGGTGCTGGACAAGTTGCGGGCCGCGGGCGTCGAGGTGATCGCCGAGGTCATCGACGGTGCCACCGAGCGGCACCTCAACCTGATGGACCCGCGCGGCGGCAGGCTCTCGATCTACCTGGAGCTGCCGCGGTTGCGCTCCCCCCGGCACGACGACCGCGCGCTGGAAGCCCTCGCGGGTGCCGACGCGGCCGTGGTCGACCTCGCCGACCACGCGCGCCCGTTCCTGGCCGCGGCCCGCACCGCCGACGTGCCGGTATGGTGCGACCTGCACGACTACGACGGTGCCTCCGCGTTCCACCAGGACTTCGTCGACGCCGCCGACCACGTGTTCCTCAACGATGACGGCATGGCCACCCATGCGGACCTGATGCGGTTCATCACCTCCCGCAGGGCCGCGGTGGCCACGCTCGGGGCCGAAGGCGCGGTGGCGGCGGTGGACGGCGCGGTGCACCGGGTGGCCGCCGCACCGGTCGAGCGGATCGTGGACACCAACGGGGCCGGGGACGCCTTCTTCTCCGGTTACCTCGTGGCGCACCTGGGCGGTGCCGACGTGCCGGGCGCGCTGGCGGCCGGGGCGGCGCAGGCCGCGCGCTGCCTGGCCTCCCCCGAGCTGGCACCACTGGACTGAAGTTCGGCGGCACCGCGGTCGATCAGGCGGAGCGCTCCTCGATCAGCGCCCCCACGCCCTTGAGCAGCCTGTCCAGCCCGAAGGTGTAGGCGTGCTCCGGGTTGTGCGCCGCCTGGTGCGCCTGCCCGGCCGCTTGGCCCACGCGCGCCGAGATCGGGAACCGGGCTGGGTCCATGACCTCCGCGACGAACGGCTCGACCTCGCGCCACCACTGCTCGTCGGTGATGCCCGTGCGGCGGACGACCCGGTCGGCCTCGACCCGGCGGCGGGCCACCCCCTCGACGTGGGTGTGCACGAGGGTGATCACGGCGTCCATCTCGACGTCGGTGAGCCCGATGCCCTCGACCACGCTGAGCTCCCGCTCGTACTTCGCCGTCGCGTGCGGTCCCAGCGGAGGACGGCCGGTGAACACCTGGAGCACCCACGGGTGGCGCATGCACAGGTCCCAGTTCACCCGCGCGACCCGGCGCAGACCCTCTTCCCAACCGCTGTCCTCCGGTGCGCCCAGCTGCTCGACGGCTTCCCCGTAGACCTTGTCGAGCATGGCCTCGACCAGCTCCTCGCGGGACGCGACGTAGGTGTAGAGCGACATCGTGCCCACGCCCAGCGCTTCCGCGACCCGGCGCATGGACAGCGCGGCCAGGTCCTGGTCGGCGTCGGCCAGCTCGACGGCGGCGGCGACCACCCGCGCGGTGGTCAGGGTGTGCTTGGGTCCGCGTCGCGGGAGCTGTCGGGTGCCCCACAGCATGGCGATCGTGCGCGCCGGATCGCCACTGCCGCTGCTCTCCACCATGACACCATCATAGGAACCCACTCCGTAGGCCCTACGCAATGCGCGTTGCGCAGGGCCTGCGGTCACCGCCCGTCCGGCGCGCCGTCGGCGACCGCGCCGACGAGTGAGATGCCGGGGGCGTCCGGCGCGGAGTTCGGCAGGTCGAAGCGAACCCGCTCGACCGGTTCGGCCTCCCCGTCAATCACCGTCGGCACGAAGAGGTCCTCGCTCACGTCGCCGGGCAGGAAGACGGTGCTGTCCTGCAACCCGGTGGTCGACAGCGGCCGCGAGGGCAGCGGCTCCTCCTGGAAGACGCGCTCGCGGAACCATGTCTCGTCGACGTCGGTGGTGGACAGCTCGACCCCGCCGGGGGCCACCGGAAGGCCGCCGACCGAGACGTTCGAGTCGGCCGCGGCGGACAGCGTCAACCGCCACAGCAGGGTGCCGCCCTCGGAGACCTCGTCGGTGACCGGGGTGGCGGTGAGGACCGGTCGCGGATCGTCGTTGGGCACGGTCAACCTGCCCGCGTAGCGGCCGACGACCGCGCCCCGCACGGCCTTGACCACGACCGTGCGCCGCGCGTCGAAGCTCCACCGGGTGTTGCCGGTGACCTGAACGGGGACTTCCAGCTCGCGCTGTCCCGGCTCGACCGCCACCAGCTGCTCGGTGTAGGTGGTCGCGCCCTGGTCCTGGACGAACACCCGCACCGAGCCCGCGCCGTCCCCGGTGACCGAGACCGGGAACCGGACGGTCCGCGTGCCGGAGTCGCCCTCCTCGACGGTCAGCGCGCCCACGTCGACACGCGGCAGCGCCACCGGTCGCGGGTCCGGCAGGCCGGGGGCCCAGCCGTGGGCGTCGATCAGCCACGCCTCCCCGCCGCCGCCGTGCGGGACCAGCTCCAGCTCGGCGACGCGGCGCAGGTCGATCCCGCGCGCGGGCAGCGGCACCCGGACTTCCTGGGCCCAGCGGCCGGACACCCGGTCGGTGGCGGGCAGCCCGTCCAGCGTCACCGCGCCCAGTCGCGCGCGGCGTCCGGTCGAGTCGGTGACGGCCACGTCGAAGCGGGTGGCCGTGGTGTTCGGCGGCACGGCCAGCCGCAGCGCCAGCTCCCGCGACCCGGCCAGGGACACCGGCGCGCCGGGGCGCGCGGTCGCGGTCTGCCCGTCGGCGCTCCAGCGCAGCGCCACGGCGAGTCGACCGGACTCGGACGCGATGCGGTTGAACCGGACGAAGTGCGGCGACGGGCGGCTGGCGGCCGGGTCGACGCACGCCGCGGCCGGGTCGGCCGAGACCTGCGCGCACATCCGCGCGCCACCACCGGCGGTGGTCGTCTCGTCGGGCACGACGAACGGGGTGCGGTCGGCGCCGACGGCGTGGGCGAGCACGCGCGCCGGGTCGGCCGACGGGGCACGCGCGCCCGAGCCGTCCAGCAGCGGCAGCACCCGCCGGTCACCCGCGACGAACAGGCGCGCCGCCGCGGCGATGTAGGTCGCGCCCGCGCTCTGCTGCTGCTCGGCCGTGAGGCGGGTGGCGGTGCCCGGCGAGCACACCGGGTCCTCCGGCGGGGAGCGGAAGTCGTCGGAGGCCGGGGCCTCCGCCTGACCGGGGGTCCACTCGGCGTTGAAGTAGTTGTGGTTCGCGCCGACGAAGTACAGCGCGCTGTGCAACGCGGTTCCACGGCTGACACCGCGGGTGGCGTCCACGTACATCTGGCCCTGCAGGTCGGCCACGTCCCCGTCGCAGCCGGGCAGGACCGTCACCGACGGCACGTCCGGTGCGGGGTTGTGCCCGAAGACCGTCGGACCGATCAGCACCTGGCCCTTGATCGTCCAGCGCGCGGGCTCGTCGTGGCCGCTGCCGGGTGGCGGCGGGACGAGGCTGTCGACCACTGCCCGGTTGACCCCCTCGCCGCCACGGGAGTGCCCGACCAGCAACACCCTGCCCGGATCGGCCACCGGCGCGGTCCGGACGACCTCGGGTGCCGAGGGCCGTCCCTGGCCCGCCCAGTCCGCCCACCTGGCCAGGTGCGCGCGCACCAGCGCCGACCGCGCGCCCGCACCCGAGTCCTGGTCCAGCGCGTCCTGCGCGTTGACGCCGTTGGCCGAGATGGAGACGGTCACGTAGCCCTGCGAGGCCAGCAGTCGCTGCGCCTGGAGGTAGCCGCGGTGGCTGGGTATCGGCTTGGACGGTGCCGGGCAGGGCCACTCCAGCAGGATCGTGGTCCCGTCGTAGCAGGTGGCGTGCCTGCCGTGCAGCAGCAGCGCCAGCGGACGCCGCCCCGGCGCACCGGTCGGCGCGACCACCACGGCCCGCATCTCCAGCGGCACCGCGTAACCGGGCACGCTGATCGGGTCCAGCTCGTACTCCCCCGTGCTGGTGGCGAACGGGCCGGGTGTGCCGGGATCGACCTCCCCGGCGGGCAGCGGCGCGGGCAGCGGCGCGATCACCCCGGCCGACGGGGAAGCGGGCTCCTCGACGTCCAGGCGCCTGCCCGACACCCGCACCTGCAAGTCGGCGGCGTCGCCGACCTCCGCCGACTCCAGGGTGTAGGTCCGCAGGTCAGCGGACGGGCGCGGCAGACCCAGCAGCCGGTCACCGTTCCAGAACTCCACCGCCGCACCACCCGGCGGAACCGGAGCGGGCGCCGTCCACGTCAACCGCGCGCCGCTGACCACCCACCCCGGCGACGGCGAGTCCGGCACCGGTTGAGCCTGAGCCGTAGCCGCGATCGGCGTGACCAGAGCCGCCACCAATAACGCGGGTAACAGGGTGCTCAGCGAGCGCATGGCAATCCCCTTTGATCGACCGACGTCCGACCAGTTCTAGTGGTGCCGGACGACGCGCCACAAGCGTCTTAGGGGCAGAGAGAGGCGACGACGCGGCCTCAGCCCGAGTTGACAGGGACGGCACATGGCCGGGTTCAGCGGTCGAACCGGCCGCTCTTCACCGCCGCCAGGAAGGCTGCCCCGCGCTCAGCCGGGAAAGCCAGCAGCGGCCCCTGCGGGTTCTTCGAGTCCCGCACGGCCAGCGCGGCGGGAATCAGGGCCAGGTCGACGCAGCTGCCGTCGTGGTTGCTCGCGTTCTTCCAGCGAGCGCTGGCGAAACAAGCGCTGTCGATCATGCGATGCCTCCTGCTCTTGTCCACTCGTTGGCCGCCGTGCGCAACAGCTCGAAGGACAGATCGGGGCTCAACGCCGAGGCGCGCAGACGGTTGAACGCCACGTTATAGGTGTCCAGCTGTCCTGCTTTCTCCAGCAGGTACGAGTGGGACACGTCCTCCACGTACACCATCGGAGGCTCGTCGTCGTTGTCGAACGACAGGATGGTGAACGGCGAGGACATGGCAGCGTGCGCACCGGCGGAAAACGGCAGCACCTGGAGCGTCACGTTCTTCCGTCGAGCCAGTTCCAGCAGTCGCTCCACCTGCCCGATCATGGTCTTCGCACCGCCCACCGCGCGGCGGACGACCGCCTCGTTGAGGATCAACCAGTAGTCGACCGGATCGTCACAGGTCACGAGGGCTTGTCTTGCCATCCTGAGTTCGACTCGACGTCGTACTTCGACGTCGGACATCTGGGGAGCCATCGCCTCCACCACGGCACGGGCGTAGTCCTCTGTCTGGGCCAAGCCGTGCACGAGTTCGGACTCGTACACCTGAAGCCGGGAGGCGTCCTGCTCGAAGGCCATGTAGGGCCGGCGGGTCTCAGGCGCGGCTTCCGGGTGCTCTTGGAGCAGACCGCGATGACGGGCCTCTCGATTCCACTCGATGAGCTGGGTGCGCAAGGGGTCGGGGGTACCGAGGTAGTCGAGGACGCGGATCAACTCCGACGGGTTGAAGTTGGCGCGATAGGTCTCCAGCTTGCTGATCTTGGGCAGCCCGCACTCCAGCAACCGGGCGATGTCATCGCGGGTCCGCCCCGCTTCCTCCCGAAGGCGTCGCACCTCGCGAGCGACTCGGCGGCGTCGGATCGTGGGCCGCGGGCGAACCATCGAGCACCTCCATCGTCTCTTGGCCGCCGCTCAGTGTGCAGGGTCGCGACTCGCCTCCTCCGTCGAGTTACTTCCATCGAGCGACTTCCGTATGGAACATTCCATTCGTAAAGTTCCATGCGAGCGCTCGTCCCGCAGTGCCCAGCCGTCCCAAACCCAGGGGTTCATCGGTACCCGATGACAACCGCGCGCTTTGCGAGCACCGGCAGGGCTTCTCACCACTGAAAGGCACATCGCATGGACAAGCTGGCCGAACTGGAACCGCTGTGGGACGAGGCCGGGTTCGCCGACTTCCTCAAGGGGTTGTCCGAGGACGACGCTCCCCGGCTGTTCGCCATCGCGCACGAGTACGGCACTCGGCACGACGGCTGGATCGCCGCGTGGGGCATGGCTTTCCGCGACCGCGCGGAGGTCGTGTCCACCGAAGGGGATTTCCGCACCAGCACCCAGAGCCCGGACAGCGCTCTGGCCATGTTCGCGCGCATGGCGGGCGGTGAAGACGTGAAGCTGCACCTGCTGTGGCTCACGCCGCCCCGGTCGTGAGCGGGCAGGCCGCGTCCGGTTGACCTGAACGCGCGACTCGCGGTGTCCGAACGCTCGGTTCGGGGTGCGTGAGCGCGCGACTCGCGGAGGGCCGGAGGCGGGTGGGCGCGGTGTGGCGCCCACCCGCCGGAGCGGATCAGGCGATCGTGGCGGGGAACCTCTCCCACACCCGGTGCGCGCCCAGCAGCCCCGAGATCGCGGCGAACACCTCGTCCGCGTCCTCGCCCACGACCACGCCGGGGTCGGACGCGGCGCAGCCCGCCAGGGCGAGCGCGTTCGCGCCCGTGCCCCACGCGCCGATCGCCTTGGCGTGGCGGAAGCACTCCTGGACCATCAGCACCACGCGCGGGTCCACCGGGGCGGTCGCGGTGGCCGGGTCGCCGGTCTTGGCGTCCCTGGCCGGGATCGCGTCCGCGCCGGGCGGCGGGCTGCCCGCCAGCAGCAGCGCGTCGAACTCCACCGACCGCGCGGTCAGCAGCGTGCGCTGCGCCTGCAGGCCGTCGCCGACCGGGCCGCCGTGCGGCGCGACCACCAGCGGCACCATCCCGGCCGCGTGGATGGCCGCGGTGACCTCGCGGACGCCGTCGAGGTGCTCGGGGTCGACCACCACGCCGATGATCCGGCCGTCCGTCGGCCACACCCCGCCGAGCTGGGACAGCGCCGGGCTGGGCTCGACCTCGGGCGCGGGCTTGTCCGCCTCCGGCACGGGCAGGCCCAAGCCCGCCGCCACCTGCGCGCACAGCTCGGCGTCCACGTTGGCCAGCACGCGCAGCTGGCGCTCCTTGATGGCCTGCTCGTAGCACTTGCCCAGTTCGAAGGTGAACGCCCGGACCAGGTGCTCCTTCTCCACCGGGCTCATGCTCTTCCAGAACAGCCGCGCCTGGCTGAAGTGGTCGTCGAAAGACGCAGGCGAGCGCCGCACCTTCGTCGCCGCGGCCACCGGCTGCGGCACCTCGATGTAGGCGCCGGTGGTGTTGCCCGCCATGAACGGGCAGCCGCCGTCGAGCGAGTTCGGCTTGTACGGCGCGACACCGGTGTGCACGGCGTGCTGGTGGAAGCCGTCGCGCAGCATGTCGTTGACCGGCACGTGCGGGCGGTTGATCGGGATCTGGTTGAAGTTGGGGCCGCCCAGGCGGGACAGCTGCGTGTCCAGGTAGGAGAACAGCCGCGCGTGCAGCAGCGGGTCGTCGGTGATGTCGATGCCGGGCACCAGGTGCCCGACGTGGAAGGCGACCTGCTCGACCTCGGCGAAGAAGTTGGAGGGGTTGCGGTTGAGCACCAGGGTGCCGATGGGCTGGACCGGGGCCAGCTCCTCGGGCACGATCTTGGTCGAGTCGAGCAGGTCGATGCCCTCGAAGGTCTGGTCCGGGCTGTCCGGGAACACCTGGATGCCCAGCTCCCACTGCGGGAACGCGCCCGCCTCGATGGCGTCGTACAGGTCGCGCCGGTGGTAGTCCGGGTCGACGCCGTTGACCAGCTGCGCCTCCTCCCACACCAGCGAGTGCACGCCCAGCTTGGGCTTCCAGTGGAACTTGGCCAGCGAGGTCTCGCCCTCGGCGTTGACCAGCCGGAAGGTGTGGACGCCGAAGCCCTCCATCATCCGGTAGGAACGCGGGATGGCGCGGTCGGACATCTGCCACATCACGTGGTGGGTGGCCTCGGTGTGCAGCGAGACGAAGTCCCAGAACGTGTCGTGCGCGCTCTGCGCCTGCGGGATCTCCCGGTCCGGGTGCGGCTTGGCGGCGTGGACGATGTCGGGGAACTTGATGCCGTCCTGGATGAAGAACACCGGGATGTTGTTGCCCACCAGGTCGAAGTTGCCCTGCTTGGTGTAGAACTTCGTGGCGAAGCCGCGGGTGTCGCGCACCGCGTCGGCCGAGCCGCGCGAGCCCACAACGGTGGAGAACCGCACGAACACCGGCGTCTCCACGCCCTCTTCGAGGAACTCCGCCTTGCAGACCTTGGACGCGGTGCCGTAACCGATGAACACGCCGTGCGCGGCTGCACCTCGGGCGTGGACCACGCGCTCGGGGATGCGCTCGTGGTCGAAGTGCATGATCTTCTCGCGCAGGTGGTGGTCCTGCAGCAGGGTCGGTCCGCGTTCGCCCGCCTTGAGCGAGTGGTCGGTGTCGTGCAGGCGCAGTCCGGTCGACGTGGTCAGGTACTCCCCCTGCTGCGCCCTCGCCGTCGGCGGCGCGCCCGTGGGAGCGCCGGTCGCCGTACCGGTGGCGGGCGCGCTCTGGTCGGGCTTGGGCGGCAGCGGTTCCCGAGGCTGCGACGGCGGCTCCGGCGAGGGCGGCTGCGACCCCGGTGCGCCGGGGATCGGCGGCGTGGTCATCTCGGCGATCTTCTCCACCGCCTTGTCCAGCGCGTCCTTGACCACCTTGGCCGGGTTCTTCGAGTCCAACGCGTCCTCCTCGTCGAGTGCTCGCGCGTGGATACCCGCCATGATCGACAGCTACACGCCCACCGCGGCCGAGGCCGGTGCGATCAGCGAGGAACCGGGGTGACCGCGTCCGCCGGGTGGTCGGCGGTGAGCGGGGGCGCGGTGCCGCGCAGGGCGGTGAGCTGGGCGGCCGAGAGGCAGAACACCCGGTTGCCCCCGGCCTGCGCCCACTCGGCCAGCGCCCGGTGCGGCAGCTCGCGGTCGGAGGCGGCCAGCACCGCGTTGCCCGCCCGCTTGCCCAGCAGCAGGCCCGGTTCGGCGAGGAGCACCACGTGCGGGAACACCTCGGCCAGCGACGCCGCGGCGCGCAGCGGCAGGGTCATCTCCGCCGAGGACCACATGTTGCCCAGGTAGAGACCACCGGGGCGGAGGACCCTGGCGATCTCGCGCAGGAACTCCACGGCGGCCAGGTGGATGGCCACGGTGCCCGCCTGGAAGACGTCCATGACCACGACGTCGGCGGTGGCGTCGGGGGTCCGCCGGACTCCCGGCTCGCCGTCCTCGACGCGCACCCGGAGGTTCGCGATCGCGTCCAGGTCCAGGTCCAGGTGGGAGCGCACCAGGTCGACCAGCGGGCCGTCCAGCTCGTAGACCGTCTGGGGCGAGCCGGGGCGGGTCGCGGCCAGGTACCTGGCGATCGTGAAGCCGCCTCCGCCGACCTGGAGGGCCGACACCGGCTCCCCCTCGGGCCAGTGCAGGTCCAGCACCTTGGCCGCCCACGTGGCGTAGGGCATGTGCAGGTACGTCGGGTCGGTCAGGTCCACGCAGGACTGCAGGACGCCGTCGACCGTGAGCAGCCAGGCGGTCGGGCGGTACGGGGCGGGCGCCAGCCGCGCCGTGCCGAACCTCACCTGGCGCTCCACGGCCTCGCGGGATTCCACGCCGCCACCTTAGGCCCAGCCCACCCGGCCGGAGGCGCCAGTCGCGCGACCCCGTCGGAGGGCGACCCTCACGGTTCCCCAAGTCAAGGTCGACCCGCTGTCGGTGAAGGTGATCACCCCGGTAGGAACACCCCGCCCAGGACGGCCAGCGCGGCCAGGCCCGTCAGCACCGCCGAGGCCGCCAGGGTGAACCGCCCCGCCCGCGTTGAGGTTCATCACGACCGGTTGTCGATGAGTCGTCACCGCGATCGGTTCTCCGCTTCGCCCGACAGGTGCACCGCGACACGGCACTGACGGGCGCACGACCGCGCGGGCGGTTCGACCGAACTCAGGCCGAGCGGCTCAGCGCGGTCGGGAACGCGACGCCCGTCAACTCCTCGGAGACCCGCCACAGGCGACGTGCCACCTCCGCGTCCCTGGCGTTGCTCGCGCGGTCGACCAGCTCGGGCGCGCCGCGGCCTTGCATGAACCCGCCTGGGCCTGCGTAGCTGTCGCCCGGCAGGTCCGCCACGGCCGCGTACAGCGTGGGCAGCGCGCCGTCGTCGTCGCTCTGCGCGAACAGGCAGGCGACCGCCTCCTGCGCGCGGTGCAGCAGGCCGCGGCGACCGCTGGAGCGCAGCAGGTTGGTGGCGGCCATGCCGGGGTGCGCGGCGGTGGCGATCACCGGCGAGCCCACCCCGGTGAGCCGCCGCTGGAGTTCGGAGGTGAACAGCAGGTTGGCGAGCTTGGACTGGGCGTAGGCGGGCATCGCCCGGTACGGCTTGCGCTCCCAGTTGAGGTCGTCGAAGTCGATCGAGCCCACCCGGTGGCCGGTGGAGGAGACGGTGACGACCCGGTCCCGGACGCGCGGCAGGAGCAGGTTCGTGAGCGCGAAGTGCCCCAGGTGGTTGGTCCCGAACTGCAGCTCGAAGCCGTCGGCCGTGCGGGACAGGGGCGGGATCATCACCCCCGCGTTGTTGATCAGCACGTCGACGGGGTCGGTGAACCCGGCCGCGAAGGCGCGGACCGAGGCGAGGTCGGCGAG
>NZ_BMRG01000004.1:150427-180926 GCF_014648515.1 Saccharothrix coeruleofusca | reverse complement strand
GTCGAGCGTGCGGACCTCGACGTGGCCGGGCATCCCGGCGGCGGCCTCGCGCCCCTTGTCGGGGTTGCGGACGGCGAGCACGACACGAGCGCCTCGGGCGGCGAGCACGCGGGCCGCCGAGCGCCCGATGCCGCTGTTGGCTCCGGTGACGACGAAGGTGCGTCCCGCTTGCGGGGGAACGTCTGAAGTGGCGAAGGGGCTCACCCCAGCGAAAGTAGTCGGCAGCAACATTGTTGTCAACAACAACATATCGCCGCGCCGCTCGACGCGACCGACCGGGCAGCACGTCCGACGCACCCCTTTTGGACTACCCGTGTGGGTCGATCGGAGTAATGGGGTACCCGAGACGGACGAGCGACCTCAGCAGCCAGAAGGGACCACACCGCCATGACGGATGTGGCGAGCAAGGGGCCGGAGTCAGGCGACGACCGCCCCGTGCTGACCAACAGGCAGGGACACCCCGTCTACGACAACCAGAACCAGCGGACGGTGGGCGCGCGAGGACCCGCCACGCTGGAGAACTACCACTTCCTGGAGAAGATCAGCCACTTCGACCGGGAGCGCATCCCCAACCGGGTGGTCCACGCGCGCGGCGCGGTCGCGTTCGGCCACTTCGAGAGCTACGGCGCCTGGGGTGACGAGCCCATCGACCGGTACACCAGGGCCAAGCTGTTCCAGGGCAAGGGCAAGCGGACCGACGTGGCGATCCGGCTGTCCACCGTCATCGGCGGGGTGGACTCCTCCGAGTGCGCGCGCGACCCGCGCGGGTTCGCGGTGAAGTTCTACACCGAGGACGGCAACTGGGACCTGGTGGGCAACAACCTCGCGGTGTTCTTCATCCGCGACGCCATCAAGTTCCCGGACGTGATCCACGCCCTCAAGCCGGACCCGGTGACCCACCGGCAGGAGCCCTGGCGGATCTTCGACTTCATGTCGCAGACGCCGGAGGCGATGCACATGCTGGTCAACCTGTTCAGCCCGCGCGGCATCCCGTCGGACTACCGGCACATGCAGGGCTTCGGCGTCAACACCTACAAGTGGGTCAACGCCGAGGGCGAGACGCACCTGGTCAAGTACCACTGGATGCCCAAGTGCGGGGTGCGCAGCATGACCGAGGAGGACGCGGCCAAGGTCCAGGCGCAGGACCTGGGCCACGCCACCAAGGACCTCTACGAGGCCATCGAGCGCGGCGAGCACCCCGAGTGGGAGCTGCTGGTGCAGATGATGTCCGACGACGAGCACCCGGAGCTGGACTTCGACCCGCTGGACGACACCAAGGTGTGGCCGGAGAACGAGTTCCCGGCCAAGCCGGTCGGCCGCATGGTGCTCACCCGCAACGTCAGCGACTTCTTCACCGAGAACGAGCAGATCGCCTTCGGCACCGGCGTGCTGGTCGACGGGCTGGACTTCTCCGACGACAAGATGCTGGTCGGCCGCACGTTCTCCTACAGCGACACGCAGCGCTACCGGGTCGGGCCGAACTACCTCCAACTGCCCGTCAACCAGGCGCGCAACGCGGACGTGCGCACCAACCAGCAGGGCGGCCAGATGGCCTACTACAACCGCCCCGGCGGGGAGAACCCGCACGTCAACTACGAGCCCTCGATCATGGGCGGGCTGCGCGAGGCGCAGTACCCCACGCACGACGAGCAGGGGCCCGAGATCCGGGGCAGGCTGACCCGCAAGCGCATCCCGCGCACCGAGGACTACACCCAGGCGGGTCAGCGGTACGCGCTGATGGAGCAGTGGGAGCGCGACGACCTGGTGCGCAACTTCATCTCCGCGATCTCCCAGTGCGACCGGGCGGTCCAGGAGCGCATGGTGTGGCACTTCCTGATGGTGGACGACGACCTGGGCCTGCGCGTCGGCGAGGGCCTGGGCATCGGGCCCGAGGACGTGTCCCACCTCAAGCCGCTGGCCAGCCAGGACCTCAGCGAGAACGACCAGAAGCGGCTGAGCAACCTCGGCGCCAACGGCCCGCGCGACGTCAGCGGCCTGCAGATGACCCACTGCGTGCCCAACGAGCACGTGCAACTCGCCTGAGCCCACAGGGACGAGCCCCCACCCCCGTTCGGGTGGGGGCTCGTGTCGTGCGCGCGGCGTAACACGACCGTCGAATTGGTCGGACCTGTGAAACTTTTTGTTGTCTTTTGGTGAAACATGTGGATAGATGGGCGGCGCTGTGATGGCACTCACAGCACGGGACTGAGGAGAACCACATGCCCCGCACCGCCAGACGGCTGCTCACCGCTTTCTTGGCCCTGATCACCGCCCCGGTCCTGGCCGCACCGCCGGGCCAGGCCCAGCCCGATCCCGACAACGCCCCGGCCGTGCACGGCCTCAAGGGCGAGTACTTCCGCATGTCCGCGCCGGGCGCGCGCGACTTCGCCCACCTCGGCGGCGTCACGCTGGACCCGAACATCGACCTGCCCGGCCTCGCGGGCACCTTCGCCTCGCTGACCGGCCAGAGCGAGCACACCACCGCCCGCTGGACCGGCCGGATCACCCCGCCGGAAACCGGCCAGTACACCTTCCACGCCATCGGCGACAACGGCTTCCGGCTGTTCATCGACGGCGCGCCGGTCATCGACCACTGGGTCGGTGACTGGGACGTGGAGCAGAACAGCGCCCCCGTGGCGCTGACGGCGGGCAAGGCGCACGAGTTCCGTCTGGAGATGTTCCAGGACATCGGCGGCGCCAACATGTTCCTGCGCTGGTCCGGCGCCACGACGCCGAAGCAGATCGTGCCCGAGTCGGCCTTCACCCCGCCCGAGGGGTTCCAGATCTACCCGGTCGAGCTGACCGTGGGCCAGGACGGCCGCTCGCTGGTGCTGGACTTCGAGGAGCCGGTGTCCGCGCTGGGCGACCTGGTGGGGCACCTGGTCGTGGAGGCCGACACCACCGCCATGCCGCTGGGGTCCGCGCGCGTCACCCGCGAGGACCGGTCCCGCGTCGTGGTGGGGCTGACCAAGCCCATCCAGCGCGGCCAGCGGGTGCGGGTGGCCTACGACGGCAACGGCGGGCTGCGCGTCGGCGACGACACCGTGCCGCAGACCATCCGCAGCGCCACCAACCAGTCCACCCACCGGCTCACCACGCCGTGGGGCGACAAGCTGGACACCAACCGCCCGCTGCCGGAGTACCCCAGGCCGCAGCAGGAGCGCAAGCAGTGGCTCAACCTCAACGGCCCCTGGGAGTTCGCGGGCGCGACCGCGGGCCAGCAGCCGGTGTTCGGCAAGCGCCTGCCCGAGCGGATCATCGTGCCGTTCCCGGTGGAGTCGCAGCTGTCCGGGCTGGAGCGGCACGAGGACCACATGTTCTACCGCCGCACCTTCACCGTGCCCGCGGACTGGCGGGTCGGCCGCGGCCAGCGGCTGAAGCTGAACTTCGGCGCGGTCGACCACCACGCCAGGGTCTGGGTGGACGGCAAGCAGGTGGCCGAGCACTCCGGCGGCTACACCGCGTTCACCGCCGACATCACCGACGCGCTGCGCGGCGGCGGGCAGCACGAGCTCATCGTCGCGGTCACCGACACCACCGGCGACAACCAGCCGGTCGGCAAGCAGACCCGCAACCCCAGCGGCATCTTCTACACCCAGTCCTCGGGCATCTGGCAGACCGTCTGGCTGGAGCCGGTGCCCGACGTGGCCATCGACGACGTGGTGACCACCCCGGACCTGGCCAAGGAGAGCCTGACGCTCACCGTCAAGTCCTCGACCGCGACGCCGGGCGACTCCGTCACCGCCACCGCGAGGGACCGCGAGGGCAGGGTGGTCGGCACCGTCACCGGGCGCGCCAACACCCCGCTGACCCTCAAGGTGCGCAAGCCGCACCTGTGGACGCCGGACGACCCGTACCTCTACGACCTGGAGGTCACCCTCGGCCGCGACCGCGTCAAGAGCTACTTCGGCATGAGGTCGATCGGCATCCAGAACGTCGGCGGCTTCCCCAAGCTGGTGCTCAACGGCAAGCCCATCTTCTCGCTGGCGATGCTGGACCAGGGCTTCTGGCCCGACGGCCTGCACACCGCGCCCAGCGACGAGGCGCTGGCCTGGGACCTCAAGGCGCAGAAGGACCTCGGTTTCAACGCGGTGCGCAAGCACATCAAGGTCGAGCCCGCCCGCTGGTACTACCACGCCGACAAGCTCGGCCTGCTGGTGTGGCAGGACTTCGTCTCGACCAACATCACCGACGAGTCCGGTCAGCAGGCGTTCCTGACTGAGGGGCGCCGGACGATGGAGCAGCTGCACGACTCGCCCTCGGTCATCGGGTGGATCGTGTTCAACGAGGGCTGGGGCGAGTGGGACCGCACCGCCACCGGGCAGATCACCGAGTCGGTCAAGGCCGCCGACCCGAGCCGCGTCGTCAACGCGCACAGCGGCGTGAACTGCTGCGCGTCCAAGGGCGACTCGGGCAAGGGCGACATCATCGACCACCACGACTACGTCAACAACGACCCGCCGTGGCCGGACTCGACCCGCGCGGCCATGGACGGCGAGCACGGCGGGTTCACGCTGCGCACGCCGGGCCACATGTGGCCGGGCACGCCCGCGCAGATCTACAGCGGGGTGCCGGACAAGGCCGCGTTGACGGCCAAGTACGTCAGCAACACCGAGACCTTCTACCTCGCGGCGGCGGGCGCGGAGCTGTCCGGGTCGGTCTACACCCAGGTCACCGACCTGGAGACCGAGCTCAACGGGATGTGGACCTACGACCGGCGGGAGATCAAGGTCGACCCCAAGCCGGTGCGGGAGATCAACCGGAAGGTGATCGCCGCGGGCGCGAACGCGGCCGAGGACGCCGAGTTCCCCGGCAACGGGCACTGGCCGCTGAACGAGGGCCGGGGCACCGACAGCCGCGACCTCAGCGGCGGCAAGAGCACGGTGGCGCTGAAGGGCGACGCGGGGTGGACGCCGGGCGTGAGCGGGTCGGCGCTGAAGTTCGACGGCGACGGCGACTTCGCGCAGACGCAGGCCCCGGTCGTGGACACCACCGGCAGCTACACCGTCTCGGCGTGGGTGACCCTGGACGAACTGCCCGGCAACTACGCCTCCGCGGTGAGCCAGGACGGCAGGCGCGCGGAGAACCCGTTCTACCTGCAGTACGGGCACGGCGCGTTCGCGTTCAGCCTGCCCGGCGGCAACCGGGCGCGCTACGAGGTCACGCCCGAGCTGAACCGCTGGTACCACCTGGTGGGCGTGCGCGACGACGCCACGGGCACGACCCGGCTGTTCGTGGACGGCAAGCAGGTGGCCACCGCGCAGGGCGGTCCCGAGCAGGTCAGCACCGGCCCGCTGGCCATCGGCCGGGCCAAGTACGCGGGCCAGGACACCGACTTCTGGTCCGGCGCGGTGGACGAGGTGCGGGTGTTCGACCGGGCGCTGAGCGAGTCCGAGGTGGCGGCCCTGCACGCGCAGGTGCGGCGCTGACACCACTCTGAGAAGGGGCCGGGTGTCCTGGGACACCCGGCCCCTTTCGCGGGAACGGCGGGCGGACGGGCGGCGTTGTACCCGGCGATGACTCTTCGCTTCCGCGTCCTCGGTGACTCCCTGGCAGCCGGGGTGGGCTGCACCCGCGTCGAAGAAACCCTCGGTCACCGGTTGGCGGCACGCCTGCGCGCGGCCGGGCACGACGTCGACCTGGGTGTGCACGCTGTGTCCGGCGCCCGCTCGGCCGACTTGGCGCGCCAGGTCCGCGCCGCCGTCGCCTCCGGTGTCGACCTGGCCCTGGTGGTGATCGGCGCCAACGACCTGACCGCGTTCGTCCCGCCCGCCGTCGGCGCGGGCCTGCTGCACGACGCGGTGGCCGAGCTGAAGCGCGCCGGGGCGCACGTCATCGTCGCCACGGCCCCGGACCTCAGCGTGGTCTCGCACGTGCCCCCGGCCTACCGGACGCTGGTCTCCACGGCCAGCGGGCACTACGCCCGCACCCAGGCCGACGCGGTGCGCCGGGCGGGTGGCGTGGTGGCCCCGGTGGGGCACGAGCTGTCCGCCCGCTTCGCCTCGGACCTGGCGCTGTTCTCCGCCGACCGGTTCCACCCCTCCCCCGCGGGCTACGCCCTGGTGGCCGACGCGCTGGCCCCCTACCTGGAGGCCGCGGTGGACGCCGCGGCCTGAGGCTCAGCCGGGCCGGTCATGCGCGAAGACCTTCGAAGTGCTCCTTCATCGCCGGGTAGTAGTCGTCGAAGTCCGGCCGGGGCGAGCCGTCGCGCGCGGCCACGAGCATGTCCAGGTAGTACTCCCAGCCGGGACCGATCTCGCCGATGCCCTCCTCGGTGTCCAGGTGCTGCACGAGCCGCAGCTCGGTGCCACCGTCCACATCGGACAGCAGCAGCTCCAGGTTCCAGGCCCCGTGCTCGTCCACGGTCGACACGGCCAGCCTGCGCGGTGGTTCGCATGCCTCGATGCGCAGCCGCATCCACGGCGTCCGCTCTTCGAACGCCATCCGCACCCGGATGGTCCGGCCGGGGCTCGCCTCCCCTTCCCACGGGCCGAACCAGCGGGCGGTGCGCTCGGGCTCGGTGACGCCTGCCCACACGTCGTCCGCCGAGGCCCGGAAGGTCCGGGTGAGCACCAGGTCACTGCCCTGGTCGGTGCGGAACAGCCTGCCGCTGGGGGTCATGCGGTGTTCCCCTTCGCTCGGCCCGCACGGCGGTCCCGGCGGGTGCGGTGGACCTCGGTCTCCAGCGCGTCGAGGCGGTGCTCCCAGCCCGAGGGCCGGGTCAGGCGGGCCAGCCAGTCGGTCAGCTCGGCCAGCGGCGCCGGGTCCAGCGAGTAGCGGCGCTGCCTGCCCACCAGCTCGTCGCGCACCAGCCCGCTCTCGCGCAGCACGCGCAGGTGCCTGCTGATGGCGGGCCTGCTGATGGCGAACTCCTCGGCGATCCGCCCGGCGGGCAGGTCGCCGTCGCGCAGCATCTCCAGGATGCGCCGCCGCACCGGGTCCGCGATCGCCGCGACCACCTCGTCCACCCATGAAGCGTAACCCATTGGTTACGCTTTTGGGGGTTCAGGGGCGGAAGTACTCCAAGGAGATCCGACCGCAGTCGAGGACACCCGTGTCGTGGTGCAGGCTCAGGGTGAGGTCGTGCAGGGACGAGCGGGGCGCGTCGAGCCGAACGAGAATCCGGTCCACCTCACCCGTGGCCAGCGCGTGGGAGATGGGCACCGAGACCCGGTAATCGCTCTGGTCGGCCCGCAGCAGCGGAGCGTGGTAGCTGGCTGAAGGGCGCACCAACTCGTAACTCGCAGGCAAGCGCTTCTCATTCATGAAGAAGATCAGAGAGCGCACGCCGTGCCCGCCACCGACCCGCGCACCACCCAGGTCGGTCCAGCGGTACTCGATGCTGCCGACCAGCGCCACCTTACCGTCGTAGACGACGTCAGCGGTGTCGACGAAGGGGCCGAGCGACCAGTAGGACGCGCGGTGGGCGTCCGGGTGGGCGGGTTCAAGCCCGCCAGGTTCCAGCCTCACCCCGGCCTCACCGAGCGCCGCCAGAACCGGTCCCATGTCCTCCATCCGCCCGTCCGGCCCCAATTCCACGTGGTGCGTACCGGTCACCCTGCCGGGGTGGCCGGGATGCTCCAAGTGGAAGGCGAGGACGCAGTCCGCCATCGGGCCGCCCCGGTTTGCAATCGGGCTGCCGCATAAGAGCGGGATCGATGAGAACAGGATGGGGCGCACGTGCGGCACCGGGCGCGGGTCGGGGCGGGATCGTGTGACTTCCAAGTGGACCGCGTGGAAGAACACCGTGCGCGCGGTGTTGTTGACGATCTTGACGTCCAACTGCGGGCCGCTCGCTCCCCTGGGCGGCCCCTCCCCGCTCGGCGCGATGAGATCGCCGCCGGACCACACCCGGTCGAGGTAGGGGTGCTCGGGTCTGATGAGCAAGCCGTCCCCGGTCGGGTCGCCCCGGTAGCGCGGATCGTCGTCGGAATCGTCCTCCGCGTACACCGACACGTGCGCGGTGAGCCGTCCCGGCGGGGGCACGGCGTGCAGGTGGACATCACCGGAGATGCTTCCCGCCTGCACGACGTGCCCCGTGACCTGCGCGTTGACCTCGTTGTGCGTTCTGTCGTCCTCCGTCGCCACCTCGTCCCCTCAGTGACCTCGCGCGATCCACTCCTCCAGGTGCGGGGCCTCGTCGCCGATGGTGGTGCTGTCCCCGTGCCCGGTGCGCACCACCGTCTCCGGCGGCAGCGTGAGCAGCCGCGTGCGGATGGACTCGACGATGGTCGGGAAGTCCGAGAAGGACCGCCCGGTCGCGCCGGGGCCGCCCTGGAACAGGGTGTCGCCGGTGAACACCGTGCCCAGCTCGGGCGCGTGCAGGCAGACCGCCCCCGGCGCGTGCCCCGGCGTGTGCAGCACCGTCAGGGCGACTCCGCCGACGGTCAACTCCTGCCCGTCGGCGAGGTCGCCGTCCGGGGCGCGCTCGGGGTGGGTGAGCCGCCACAGCGGCCGGTCGTCGGGGTGCAGCAGCACCGGTGCGCCGGTCAGCTCCGCCAGCGCGGGGGCGGCGTCGACGTGGTCGTCGTGGGCGTGGGTGCAGGCGATGGCGACCACCCGCCGCCCGCCCACCGCCTCGGCGATGGCTCGGGCGTCGTGGGCGGCGTCGACCACCAGCACCTCCTCGTCGTCGCCGACGAGCCAGACGTTGTTGTCCACCTCCCAGGTGCCGCCGTCGAGGGAGAAGGTGCCGGAGGTGACCACGCGGTCGACGCGCGCCGCCATCAGAAGACCACCACCGAGCGCAGCACCTCGCCGCGGTGCATCCGGCCGAACGCCGCCTCCACGTCGTCCAGCGGGATGGTCTCGCTGACGAACGCGGCCAGGTCCAGCCTGCCCTGCAGGTACAGGTCGATCAGCACCGGGAAGTCGCGGGTGGGCAGGCAGTCGCCGTACCAGGACGACTTGAGCGCCCCACCGCGGGAGAACAGGTCGATCAGCGGCAGCTCCAGCCGCATCTCCGGGGTGGGCACGCCGACCAGCACCACGGTCCCGGCCAGGTCGCGGGCGTAGAAGGCCTGCTGGTAGGTCTCCGGCCTGCCCACGGCGTCGATCACCACGTCCGCGCCGAAGCCACCGGTGAGCTCGCGGATGGCCGCCACCGGGTCGGTGCCGCTGGAGTCGACCGTGTCGGTGGCCCCCAGCCGCAGCGCGGTCTCCAGCTTGCGCTGGTCGATGTCCACCGCGATGATCCGCGACGCCCCGGCCAGCCGGGCACCCATGACCGCCGCGCCGCCCACGCCGCCGCAGCCGATCACCGCCACCGAGTCGCCCCGCTGCACCCCGCCGGTGTTGATCGCCGCGCCGAGGCCCGCCATCACGCCGCAGCCCAGCAGCCCGGCCACCGCCGGGGTGGCCGCCGGGTCGACCTTGGTGCACTGCCCGGCGTGGACCAGCGTCTTCTCCGCGAACGCCCCGATGCCCAGCGCCGGGGACAGCTCGGTGCCGTCGGTCAGGGTCATCTTCTGGGTCGCGTTGTGGGTGTTGAAGCAGTACCAGGGCCTGCCGCGCACGCAGGCGCGGCACTGCCCGCACACCGCGCGCCAGTTGAGCACCACGAAGTCGCCGGGGGCCACGCCGGTCACGCCCTCGCCGACCGACTCCACCACCCCGGCCGCCTCGTGGCCGAGCAGGAACGGGAACTCGTCGTTGATGCCGCCCTCCCGGTAGTGCAGGTCGGTGTGGCACACGCCGCAGGCTTGCACGGCCACCACCGCCTCCCCCGGTCCGGGATCGGGCACCACGACCGTCTCGACCGAGACCGGCTCGCCCTTGCCGCGGGCGATGACCCCGCGCACCTGCTGCGACATGTCCGACGACCTTCCTTCCGGCGCGGTGGAGGGCACCGGGCGGGGCCGGTCGTGCGCCGCGCACCGGTGATCAGCGCGGGGACATGCCACCACATCCGCGGCACCGCCGGAAGCCCGCTTCGGTCGATCGGGGGAAGCCAGCGGGTCGCGGGCCGACCCGAACAGCAGCACCAGCGCCAGGTGCTCGAACCCGAGCAGGTCGAAAGCGCCTCGTCTCAGCGGTGTCACGGGACGTCCTCTCGCGGGTCGGCGGACCCCAGGGGGCTCACTGTGCCCGTCGGGGGGCGTTCGGGGAAGCCGTCGCGGGTCCGCTGTGGACCGGCTTCGGTAGCTTCGGACACGTGGACGTGGAGGCGATCTGGCAGGCGCACCGGGCGGGCACGCCCCTGACCGAGCTGCGGGCGGACACCGCGCTGGAGCTGTTCTACCTCGCGGTGCTGGCCGACGCGGGCGGCGACCGGGCCGGGGCGCGGGAGTTCGCCGGGGCGGCGGCCGAGCGGGCCCCCGGCCGGGAGCTCTACGCCCAGACCGCCCGCTACCTGCAACGCGACGACGACGCCGACGTCTACCGCTCGACGGAGGCGTTCACCGCGTTCGCCACCGGCGGCGGCAACGTCGGGCTCTACCGGGCCGAGCACCGGGCGCTGCGGTCGTGCTACGCGGGCCACCACGGGCTGCGGCTGCTGGACATCGGCACCGGTGAGGGGCACGGGTTGCTGCCCGCGCTGACGCCCGAGGTGGCCGAGGTGGACCTGGTGGAGCCCGCCGCGGAGCGGCTGGCCGTCACCACCGCCGCGCTGCGCGACCGCGGTGTCGCGCACCGCGCGCACGTGAGCACCGTGCAGGATTTCCTGGCGCGCGAGGACGTCGGACCGTGGGACCTGGTGCAGGAGACCTTCTCGATGCTGGTCGTCCCGCGCGAGGACCGCGTGCGGGTGCTCGCCCGGCTGCGCGAGCGCACCGAGCGGATCGCGATGGTCGAGTTCGACGTGCCGGAGATCGGCTCCGGGGTGGAGCCCGCGTGGTTCCGGCACCTGGTGGACCGCTACGAGCGGGGTGTCCGGGAGTACGACGAGGACCGCGACCTGGTCGCGCAGGGCTTCCTGGTGCCGGTGTTCCTCAACGCGCTCGACCAGGGCACGCCCCTGCACACCGAGCAGCCGGTCAGCCGCTGGGTGGCCGAGCTGGAGGCGGCCGGGTTCACCGTGCGGGAACCCGAACGGATCTTCGACTACTGGTGGGCCCCCGCCTACCTGATCACCGCCTCCTGACCCAACGCCTGCAAGTACTACCCGACCCCCTCCCAGGGGGAGTTAACTACTACCCGGCCCGCGCGCTTCGGGGCGGCGGGTAGTAGCTAACGGCCCTCGTGCGCACCACGGGTAGTACTTGCAGGCGGGGTGTCAGGGAGAGTGGAAGTTCCAGCGGCCGTGGTCCACTCGGAAGACGAGCCATCCCCGGTCGGTCCGGACCGGGGCCACCGGCGGGTCGGCGGTCGCCGCGGTTCCGGGCACGTGCACCTCGGCCGTCGAGCCCACCGGCACGTCCACGGTCATCCGCAGTCCGCCGTCCACGGCGGACCAGCCCACCTCGATCTCACCCCGCACCGTGGACAGCCGGTAGCGCACCCAGGACACGCCGACACGCGCGTCCGGCCGCACCACGAAGGTGCGGAACCCGTCCTCCCCCGGTCGCAGCCCGGCCACGTTCTCGTACAGCCACTGCACGACGGTGCCCTTGAAGTAGTGGTTGCGCGAGCGGGTCTCCGCGTCCCACATCTCCCACATCGTGTCGGCCCCGCTGTCCAGCCAGTACCCCCAGCTCGGGTACGTCCGCTGGGTGGCCAGCGCGTGCGCCACGTCGGCGTGGCCGTGCTCGGTCAGCACCGGCAGCAGCACGCTGGTGCCCAGGCACCCGGTGTCGAGGTGGTCGCCCGCCGCGCGCACCTCGGCGGCGAGCCGGTCGGCCACCGCGGCGACCGAACCCGCGGGCACCATGCCGAAGGCCAGCGGCACGGCGTTGGAGGTCTGCCGGTAACCGGGGTCCTTGGCGGTGCGGTAGTACCCCGCCGGGTCCAGGAAGGTGGCGTTGAGCGCGTCGCGCAGCCCCCCGGCGGCCTCGCGGTAACGAGCCGCCACCTCGGGCTGCCCGATCAGCTCCCCCAGCTCGGCGGTGTGCAGCAGAGCGCGGTAGAGGTAGGCGGTCGCAGTGAGCCGGGTGTCCTCCGGCGGGTTGCCGCCGGTTCCCGGCGCCAGGTAGTCGCCCAGCGCGGTGACCGCCAGGCCGTCGCGCAGCCTGCCCAGCTCCCAGTCCAGGTACCGGACCAGCGAGGACCAGTGCTGCCGCACCACGCGCGTGTCGCCGTAGACGCGGTGCATCTCCCGGACCAGGTAGGGGTAGACGGTGGTCCACTCCGGGGCGGGCGCCAGCTCCCGGTAGCCCCAACCGCCGCTGGGCACGATCACCGGCACCTGCCCGGCGGCGTCCACGCTGTCGGCCAGGTCCCCCAGCCACTTGGTGAAGAACCGCGCGAGGTCGAACTCGTGCGTCATCGACGGCACGCCGACCTGCGCGTCGCCGGTCCAGCCGTTCTTCTCGTAGGTGGGGGTGTCGGTGGGGATGCCGTGCAGGTTGTTCACGACGGTGCGGCGCATGGCGCGGTCCAGCTGCTCGAACATCGCCACGGAGCAGGAGAACCGGCTCGCCTCGCGCACGTCGGAGTGCACCACGCGGCCCGCCAGGCCCGGCGCGGAGGACAAGCCGGTCACCTGGACGTAGCGGAACCCCTTGTAGGAGAAGCGGGGTTCCCAGGTCTCCTGACCTCCAGCGCAGATGTACTCGTCGTACTGCACGCGCGAGCCGGAGACGTGCTCGTTGCGCATGTGGACGGTGCCGTCCGGGTTGAGCTTCTCTCCGTGCAGCAGGCCGACCACCGTGCCCTCGGGAGCGGTGACCTCCAGCCGCGTCCAGCCCGCCATCGTGCGCCCCATGTCGGCGACGAACACGCCGGGGCGAGGTTCGGTGACGGCGACCGGCGTCACCGTCTCCACCACGCGGATCGGCTCGTGCTGCTGGGCGCGCAGCACGCCGCGCGGGGCGTCCTGCTCCGCCGCCGGGCGCCATGCCGAGTCGTCGAGCCCCGGTGAGGACCACCCCGGTGTGGCGCGGCGCGCGTCGTAGGTCTCCCCGGTGTAGAGGGAGTTGACCAACGTCGGGCCGTCCGCGACGCGCCAGGTGCCGTCGCTGGCCACCACGGTTCGCGTGCCGTCGGGGTGGTCGACCTCCAGCTGTGCCAGCAGCTTCGGCTCCGCGTGCCACGGTGGGCGCTCCCAGCGCCACACGTTCGGCGACCTCATGCCGTAGAACCCGCGGCCCAGCGTCGCGCCGATCGCGTTCGCGCCCTCCCGCAGGTGGCCCGTCACGTCGTGCACGGCGTAGAGCACGGTGTCGTCGTAGTCGGTGAAGCCGGGGTCGAGCACGCTGTCGCCGACCCGCCTGCCGTTGATCTCCGCCTCGTAGTAGGCCAGGCCGCTGATGTGCAGCCGCGCGCGGACGACGGGTTTGGTGAGGGTGAACTCCTTGCGCAGCAAGGGGGCGGGCGCCTCGCCGAGGGAAACGGAGCTGCCCCAGGGGCCTTGGCCGTAGGGGTGCGATGGGGGCGCCGCGACCCAACCGCTGTCGTCGAACTCCGGCGTCTGCCACCCGGCCTGCTCGGTGGTGGCGACCTTCCAGCCCGGCCCGGTGACCAGCTCGCGCGTGCTGCCGTCGGCGTGCTCCACCAGCAGCCGCACCAGCAGGCCTGCCGGGTTGTCGGGGCTGTCGGCGCCGCGGTTGGTGGCCCGCGCGGCCACCACGACCCGACCGCCGCCGCGCACCAGCCCGGTCACGTCGGCGCGCCTGCCGGTCTTCCACGCGTCGGTCTCCTCCGGCACGTGCAGCACCTGCTGCCCGGCCACGTAGAGGGTGAAGTCGTCGTCCGCTGTGGCCACCAGCCGCGCCCTGGCCACGTCTGCGGGCAGCTCCACCGCGCCGCGGAACCAGCGGGGGGCCACCGGCGCGGTGTCGGTCCAGATCCACCGCGCGGCGCCGAAGCCGGGCAGCGAGTCGCCCGCGCCGATCCAGCTCGCCGTCCACGGCCCGCCCAGCAGGGCGGTCTCCCACCAGCTCGACGCGCTCCACGGCGAGGGGGCGCCGGAGGCGTCCCGGACGCGGACCCGCCAGTGGTAGCGGGTCCGGGGGCGCAACGCGGGGCCCGCGTACTCGACGCCGACCGACCGGTCCGAGTCGACCCGGCCCGAGGACCACACGTCCGCGCGGCCGGGCGTCGTGCCCACCTCGACCTCGTAGGCGGTCTGCCTCGCCCCGTGGCCGCCCGCGGTGAGCACCCAGGACAGCCGGGGCCGCGCGACATCGGTGCCCAGCAGGGTCTCCGCGTGCTCCACCGAGGTGCGCGCGACGCGCAGCCCGCCCCCGCCCGGCGACGCCGCACCGGGCGGCGACGTGGTCGCCAATCCCAAGCCGACTACCGGACCGGTGAGGAACACCCTCCTGCGCATGATCCCCACACTGCTGAGAGTGACGATCCGGTGTCAACGAGTATCGACCGATCTGTCCACCGGACAACCCGACCTCCGGGGCTGGTGGAAGCCCGCTCGTCCGAGGTAACACGGGATGACACCGGATCAAGGAGGACTCTTGGCCGCACACCCCATCGGGCGACGCACGCTGCTGCGCGGCACCGCCGCCGGCGCGCTCGCCGGGCTGATCAGCGCCCCGCCCGCCGTGGCCCAACCCGTCCGCAGTCCTTTCGACCTGCACTTCTCCACCACCCACCGGTTCCGCCCGTTCGACCTGATCGCACCCCGGTTCGTGCAGTACGACAGCGCCACCGCGCCGCCGTCCGCAGCGGACACGCTGGTCAGCACCGGTGTGCGACCCCGAGCCCCGTTCGGCGCGGTGGTGGTCGAGGTGCGGCAGGGGGGCACCGCGGTCGCGGGGCTGACCGGCGGACGGACATCCGTGCTCGGCACGTACAACGCGGAGACCGGGATGGTCACCATCGAGGTCGGCGCGGACAGCGGGCGCACCGTGGCGGCCTCGGCGCAGGTGCGGGCGGCGAACGCGGGTCCGTTCGGCTTCGCCGTGGTGTTCAACGAGAACGCGGTGACCGTGCTGGTCGACCACACCGGCACCGGCACCGGGTGGCAACCCGTGGCGACCGAGCGGGACAACGTGCAGGCCCTGGTCGACCTGCGGAACCCGGCCGTCCTGGGCGCGCTGTCCTACACCTACGGCGGGCGCGGCGACGCGCCGGTGCTCCTGGGCCGGGTCCGCGCGGGCTACTTCGGCCAGGTGGGCGTGCGCGACCCGCACCTGGTGCAGCACGCCGACGGCAGGCCGTTCATCCGGGACGGCAAGGTCTTCCTCACCCTGACCAACGCCGGGCTGGGCTTCTTCCAGCAGGCGCACTGGGCGGTGTGGACGGTCGACCTGGCCGACCCGACCCGCGTGGAGCAGGTGGCGACGCTGTTCTTCCAGCGCGACGGCCTGGTGCTCGGCGACCACGCCGGACAGATCGTCTACGACGACCGAACCGGCCGGTTCATCGTGCTGATGAGCTCTTGGGGCGATTTCGCCTTCCGGGGCGTGCACATCCGGCACACCACGACCACCGCGAACGTCCTCTCCGGCGTGCACGTCCTGCCCACCGAGAGACTGCCGCTGCCGACCTCGGTCAGCTCCTGGGACCCGGCGCTGACCCGCGTGGACGGTCGGTGGCGCCTGGCGTTCGTGGAGAGCGAGGCCCAGCAGCCCGCGTTCGTCTTCCACCCGGCGCTGGCCGCCGGACCGCGCGGCGCGGACTACGCGGAGTCGTTGCGGCTGGCCGGCGCGGACACCTCCGTGGACCAGACCGAGGGCACGATCATCCAGCGCGTCGGCCCCGACTGGTACGTCCTGGCCAGCGACGGCGACGCCCGCCAGTACCCGGTCTACGACCTGGCCATGCGCAAGCTGGGCACGCTCGACGCCCCCTACGGCACCAACATCCCGCACCCGACGCTGTTCCCGGTGGGCCGCGAGTGGTGGATGATCACCTTCGACGGCACGCAGTACGCCGAACCCGTCCTCGGCTACGGCGGTCACGGCGACCTGATCGTCATGCGGGCGCGCTGAACCGGGCGTGACGGCGGAGGGGGCGCGGTCGATCAGCGCATCGGGTCGTAGCCCTCTTCGCCGTCCTCCTCGTCCTGCTCGTCATCGTCCACTTCGGAGTCCTCCGGCCGGGGGAAGGCGCGGTGGAAGCTCTCCGACACGGCGGCCACGCTCTCCGGGTCGTCGCCGACCTCCTCGCGCATGACCGCCTCGACCTGGTCGGCCAGCCGCGCCTGCGCCCTGCGCATGCACGACATCAGCTCCTCGACCAGTTGCGACGGCCGCACCTGCAGCGCGTCGGAGGCGTGCATGGCGGTGACCAGCCCGCTCTGCCCGACGGTGACCTCCACGCCGCCGTTGAGGCCGCGCTCGGTGATGGCCAGACCCGACAGCCGCCGCTGGAGCGCCTGGTAGCGCTCGACCTTCTCGGCGGCCCTGGCCGACCACTCCTCGATGCGCCGTTCGAGCGCGTCTTCCTCGACCCTGCTCAAGGCTGCCCCCTTCGAAGGAGAGGGTTGGGACGAGCGGAGCAACTGCCCGTCGCTTCCGCCGAAGTCGTGTTCAGAGTCCCGCATTCTGCTCTACCGTGACGCTGCGTGCCTAGACATCTGCCAGGAGTGTCCACGTGACGGGGAAATTCGACGTCGTGGCCGAAGAGCTCCGCGGCCACGCGCAGCACTTGCGCGGCGTGTCCGACCTGCTCGCCGACGCGCTGTCGCAGGCGCAGGGCGCGGGGACGCCGCCGGATGCCTTCGGCGTGCTGTTCACCGCCATCCCCGGCGATCTGGCGCCGATGGTCGAGCAGGCGGTGCAGCTGGTCAAGGAAGCCGTGGAGTCCGTGTCGACCACCACCGAGCTGGTGGTCGACACGGTCGCCGAGTACGACACCGTCGAGCGGGGCAACGCCGAGGCGTTCGCGCCCTGAGGAGGGCCGTGACCGACACCGAAGCCGGGTTCCGGCTGGCCGACGAGATCAACCAGGCCACCCGGTCCCTCGAACAGGCCCAGTGGGCTGATCCGGGCATCAGCGTCAAGGACGGGGCGCTGGAGGTGCTCGGCACGATCGTCAACCCGGCGCAGGCGCTGCTGGGCGCCGGGGTGTCGTGGCTGATCGAGCACGTCGAGCCGCTGCGCGAGGCGGTGGACGAGCTGGCGGGCGACCCGGCCGCGATCGCCGCCTACGCCGACACCTGGAAGGGCATCGCCGAGAAGGTCGGCCAGGCGCAGGAGCGGCTGGCCGAGGTGGTCCGGGCGGACACCGCGGGCTGGACCGGCGAGGCCGGTGACGCCTACCGCCGCCAAGCGCGCGAGCAGGAGGGCGGGCTGGCCGCGGTGGCGGCCACCGCCGCCGCCGTCTCCGCCGCGGTGCGCAGCGCGGGCGACGTCATCGGCTCGGTGCGCGACATGGTGCGCGAGCTGATCGTCGAGTGCGTCTCCACGATCCTGTCCCGATTACCGATCTGGCTGGGGCTGGTCGCCTCGACCGCGGGGCTCGCGCTGCCCGGCATCATCGCCGACCTGGTCTTCCTGATCATGGAATTCCTCTGATGGGCAGGCGCGGAACGGTGCTGAAGTCCGCGGCCACGTCCGGACGCCAGCTGCGGTCGGCCACCAAGGCCACCTCCGGCACCGCGAACAACGTCACCGGCGTGCTGCGGCGGTCCAAGCGGGTCAGCGCGGGCGGCAAGGTGGTCAAACCGCCGCCGAAGCCCGCCAAGGTGCCGAAGTTCAGCAAGACCATCGTCATCGACAGCAAGAAGTACCCCGAGTCCGCCGCCCACATCAAGGACGCGCAGAAGACACTGGGCAAGCCGTCGATCCTGACCATCGACCGCACCGGCGCGAAGCAGAACCGGAAGGACTCGCTGCGCGGCGTGCCCACCCAGCCGAAGAAGGACCGCGACGAGTACCCGCCCGCCGTCTTCAAGGAGGGCGGCAGCGGCGCGAGCATCAAGCACATCGCCTCGGGCGACAACCGGGGGTCCGGAGCGGTCATCGGGCAGGCCATCAAGGGGCTGCCCAACGGCGCCGTCATCCAGCTGATAGCCAAGTGAGCCGCTCGCTAGACTCGGCCGCTCCGGCAGGCGGCCACGACGAGGAGAACTGATGCGGACTCCGGTCCAGGACCTGCTCACCAGGGCGCACGGCCCGCTCGGCAGGCCGACGCAGGTGGACTTCGGCGTTCCGGACGGTCCGCTGGCCGAGCTGGCGCGGCTGCTCAGCCACCTCAACGGGTTCACCGCGTTCGGCTCGGCCGTGCAGGTCTACCGGGCGGGCGACGAGGGGCTGGGGCCCGAGCTGCTGTCGTGGAACACCGGAGAGCTGTGGAAGGACACCTTCGGCGGGCTGGCCGACGACTTCTTCTGCTTCGGCCAGGACGCGCTGGGCACCCAGTTCGCCGTGCTGGACGGCCGCGTGGTGCTGTTCGACCCGGAGACCGCCGACGCCGAGGACATCGGCCGGAGCCTGGACGACTGGGCGGCGTGGCTGCTGTCCGACCCGCTGGTCAACGCCACGGCCGGGCTGGTCGTGGAGTGGGAGCGCGAACGCGGCCCGCTCCAGCCCCACGAGCGCCTGGTGCCGCTGAAGTTCCTGGCGCTGGGCGGCGAGGTGGCGCTGGACAACCTGGTGGCCCGCGACGCCGCGCAGGCCATGCGCATCCGCGGGCCGGTCGCGCAGCAGCTGCACGACCTGCCCGACGGCGCGGTGGTCAGCCTCGACGTGGACGAGTGAGCACCCCGCTCACCCCTCCGCCCGCAGGTAGGCCAGCACGGCCAGGACCCGGCGGTTGCTGTCCTGGTCCGGCGGCAGGTCGAGCTTGGCCAGGATGTTGCCGACGTGCTTGCCCACCGCCGTCTCGGTGACCGCCAGGTGGGCGGCGATGGCGGCGTTGGAGCGCCCCTCGGCGACCAGCGCGAGCACCTCGCGCTCCCTGGCCGAGAGGCGGGCCAGCGGGTCGCGCCGCCTGCTGAGCAGCTGGCGCACCACCTGCGGGTCGACCACCGTGCCACCCGCGACGACCTGCCGCAGCACGCCCGCGAACTCCTCGACGTCGACCACCCGGTCCTTGAGCAGGTAACCGACCCGCTGCCCGTCGCCGGAGTCGAGCAGCTCGGCGGCGTAGCTGCGCTCCACGTACTGGCTCAGCGCCACCACCGCCAGGTCGGGGTCGGCGCGGCGCAGCTCCACCGCCGCGCGCAGCCCCTCGTCCCTGAAGCCCGGCGGCATCCGGATGTCGGTGAGCACCAAGTCCGGGCGGTGCGCGGCCACCGCCTCCACCAGCGCGCCCGCGTCGCCCACCGCGGCGACGACCTCGAAGCCGAACCGCTCCAGCAGGCCCGCCAGGCCCGCCCGCAGCAGCACCCCGTCCTCGGCGAGCACCACCCTCGTCACCGCGCGCACGGCAACTCCGCCCGCACCGCCGTCGGACCGCCGGCCGGACTGGACAGCAGCAGCCTGCCGTCGAGCACGGCCACCCGGTCGGCCAGCCCGGTCAGCCCGGTGCCCGCCGCCGGGTCGGCGCCGCCCACGCCGTCGTCGGCGACCTCCACCACCAACGCGCCGCCGCGCACGCGGGCGGTGACCGAGACGCCGGTGGCTCCGCTGTGCTTGGCGGCGTTGGCCAGCGCTTCCGAGACCACGAAGTACGCGGTGGCCTCCACCGGCGCGGGCAACCGCTCGGGCAGGTCGGCCTCGACGGCCACCGGGATGGCCGAGCGGTCGGCCAGCTCCCCCAGCGCGGCGGCCAGGCCGCGGTCGGTGAGCACGCGGGGGTGGATGCCGCGGACCAGCTCGCGCAACTCGGTCATCAGCTGCTTGGCCTGGTCGTGCGCGGCCACCACGTCGTCGTGGGCGGGCGAGTCCGGCGGCAGGTCCACCCTGGCCAGGCCGAGCCGCAGGGTGAGCCCCACCAACCGCTCCTGCGCGCCGTCGTGCAGGTCGCGCTCGATGCGGCGGCGCTCGGCCTCGAACAGGTCCACGAGCCGGGCGCGGGAACGGGACACCTCGACCAGCTCGGCGCGCAGCGGCTCACCGCCCAGCAGCGCCCGGCCCACCGCCGCGTGCGCGGCGGCCAGCAGCGCCACCGGGTACGGGGCCGCGACCAGCACGAGCGCCGCGCCCACCGCGTAGCCCACGGCCTGCTCCGGCGCGGTCAGCGTGTCGACCCCGATCACGATGGGCTCCCCGCTCAGCACCAGCAGCGGCGAGACGGTGATCACGCCGAGGATGAACAGCAGCCCGCACAGAGCGGTGGACATCAGTGCCCCGGCGCTCGCCAGCAGCACGGTGTACCCGGCTTCCCGCCACGCCGCGGCGTCGGTGTACCGCCGCGGCAGGCCGAGCCGTCGGGAGCCGCCGCCGAGCGGGCGGGTGTCCACCAGCCGCAGCCGCCACCGCTCCACCCGCGCGACAGGTGCCGCCACCACCGGCAGTGCCGCGCCGAGCAGCACTCCCCCGACCAGCACGAGCAGCAGCACCGTCTCCCACGGCACGGGGGCGGGACCGGTCGCGTTGGCCAGCGCGACGGCCCACGGCAGAGCGGGCGGGAACAGCGCGAGCGCCGCCGCACCCGCGACCACCGGCGTGCCGAGCAGGTGCGCCAGCGCGCGCCACGGCCAGGAGCCGAGCAGGAACCGGCGTCGGGTCAGCGCTTCCAGCGCCGTCTTGGGCTTCCCCCTGATCATGGCTCCGACGCTAACCGGCGGCACCCGGCGACGTCCCGCCCTCTCCGCCCACTCCCTCGGGTATGTCCAGCCCTACCCCTGTCCGGAGTTCAGGTGTAGTGACCGGAGGACAGCGCCGGTGGTCTTGTGCTGCCATGCGCGACCGCGGTCTTCTCATCTTCCTCCTGCTGGCGTTCGGACGCGCTTGGGCGGGCATGATCGGCGCCCCTCTGCTCGGCCTGTCCATCGTCAACCCGTTGGTGCAGCTGCCGTTCGCGTTCGCGCCCGCCGTCGCGGCCGTCGCGCTGGCGGCGGCGGGCGGGCCGCTGCGGGCGACTGGGCGCTGGTGGCGGTCCTGCTGGCCGTGCCGGTGCTCACCCCCGTGTACTGGGGCGAGGAGTTCGGCTGGACCGGCTACCTGCGGCAGCGCCTGCTGCCCGCGCCGGGAACAACATGGTGCTGTCGCTGTTGACCGGCCTGCTGCTGCCGGGGGTGGACGCGGCCACGACCACTCTGCTGATGACCCTGCCGGTGGTCGTCCCCAGCGCGTGGATCCTCCTGTCGGGACGGTTGCGGCCGGTCGTCACGCCGCCTCGGACGACTCGACCGCGCCGTCCCGCAGCGCCAGGCGCGAGCCGGTGAAGCGGGACCGCATCCGCCGGTCGTGGGTGACGACCACCAGCGCGCCCCGGTACCCGGCGAGGGCCTGCTCCAACTCCTCCACCAGCGCGGGCGCGAGGTGGTTGGTGGGTTCGTCGAGCAGCAGCAGGTCCACCGGTCCGCTCACCAGGCGGGCCAGTTCGACCCGCCGCCGCTGCCCGTAGGACAGCTCCCCCATGCGCAGGGTCAGGTCCCGCGGGCGGAACAGGCCCAGCGCGAGCAGGGTCTCGGCGTGCTCCTCCGGGTCGCCGCCGCGCGCGAAGGTCTCCAGCACGGTCCGGTCCGGCGGTTCCGGGGTCTCCTCCTGGCGCAGGTGCCCGACCCGCCCGTGGACGCGCACCACGCCCGCGTCCGGGCGCAGTTCCCCGGCGAGCACCCGGACGAGCGTGCTCTTGCCCGCGCCGTTGGGGCCGGTCACGAGCAGCCGTTCGCCCGGTCGCACGCGCAGCGACGGCACGCTGACCCGGCCGTCGACGCGCACGTCCTCCAGCTCGGCCACGGCGGGCGGCAGTTCCGCGGTGGCGAGCCGGGCGGTGAAGACGAGCGGGTCGGTGGGCGGCGCCACCGGGTTCGCGGTCAGCCGCTCGACCCGTTCCTTGGCGTTGCGGATGCGGCTCATCGCGCCGTGCGCGCGCCCGCGCGCCCGGAACCCACCCGCCCCGAAGACCGCCAGCGGGAGCTTGCGCGGGATGCCGCCGAGCCTGTCCGCGTTGCTGTGCGCCAACTTCCGGTTGCGGTCCAGCTCGGCCCGCCACTGCTCGTGCTCCCGCAGCCGCCGCGCGCGTTCGGCGGCCTTGGCGGTGAGGTAGCCCGCGTAGCCGTCGCCGTAGCGGGACACCGCGCCGGAGTCGACCTCCAGCACGGTGGTGGTGAGGCGTTCCAGGAACACCCGGTCGTGGGTCACCGCGACCACGGTGTCGCGGTGCGCCCGCAGGCGTGCCTCCAACCAGCCGACGGCCTCGTCGTCCAGGTCGTTGGTCGGTTCGTCGAGCAGCAGCAGCTCCGGCTGGGCCGCCAGGGTCGCGGCCAGCGCCAGGCGGGAGCGCTCGCCGCCGGACAGGGTGCCCAGCGGCCGCTCGCGGTCCAGGCCGGGCAGCCCCAGCCCGTGCAGCGCCGCGTCGACCCCGGCGTCGGCGCGGTAGCCCTCGCGCGCCTCGTAGCGCTCGACCAGCGCGGCGTAGGCGTCCAGCACGTCGTGCCCGGCCGCCAGGTCGCCCTCGGCCCGGCGCATCCGCGCCTCGATGTCGCGCAGATCCGCCAGCGCCAGGTCGACCACGTCCTGGACGGCGGCCCCCGGCGGCAGCTCCAACGCCTGCGCCAAGTGGCCCACGCCGTTCGGCGCGGCCACGGCCACCTCGCCGTTGTCCGGCCGCTCCACCCCGGCCATCAGCCTGAGCAGGGTGGACTTGCCGGAGCCGTTGTCGCCGATGACGCCGACCTTCTCCCCTGGCTTGACGGCGATGGAGACGCGGTCGAGCACGACGTGCTCGCCGTAGCGCTTGGTGACCCCGTGCAGGGCCAGTTGTGCGGTGTGAACGGGATTCCTCCTCTCAGGAGCCGTAGCCCTCGGGTGCCGGGACGGGGTGTTCGGCGGCACGACTGGTCTCCTCCCATTCCGCCCACGTGGCCATCCGCTGCCGGGTGACGTCGAAGGCGATGTCGTAGGCGGCGCTGCCCAGCAGCAGCCGCAGCGGCGGCCGGTCGCTGTCGACGAGCTTGAGCACGGCTTCGGCGGCCAGGTGCGGCAGGCTGTCCACGGAACCTTCGGCGAACTGCTCCGCCAACCGGGCGCGCAACGGCGCGTAGGCGTCGATGGGCTCGGTGGTGGCCAGCCCCTTGGTGTAGAGGTCGGTCCAGTAGCCGCCGGGTTGGACGATGGTCACCTTCACGCCGAAGTCGGCCACCTCGGCGGCCAGCGCCTCGCTCATCCCCTCCAGCGCGAACTTGCTGGCGCTGTAGAGCCCGGTGGAGGCGAAGCCCGCCAGCGCGCCGATGCTGGAGATCTGCACGATGTGGCCGCGGCCCTGGGCCCGCAGCGTGGGCAGCACGGCCTGACTGACCCACAGCGCGCCGAAGAAGTTGGTGTCGAACTGGGCGCGGGCACCGTCCTCGTCGAACTCCTCGACCATGCCCATGGCCAGGTACCCGGCGTTGTTGACGACGACGTCGAGCCTGCCGAAGTGCCGCACCGCCCGGTCGACGGCGTCGCGCACGGCGGCGCGGTCGGTGATGTCCACGGGCAGGGCGAGCACGCGGTCGCCGTGCTCGGCGGCCAGCGCTTCCAGCGCCGGGGCGGTGCGGGCCACCGCGACCACGCGGTCCCCGGCGGCCAGCGCGGCCTCGGCGAAGGCGCGGCCCAGTCCTCGACTGGCTCCGGTGATGAACCAGACGCGAGCGGTGGTCATGGTGTCTCCCTCCAGAACAAGACGAACCGTCTCGTCTTGTTGAGCACACCGTAGACGACCTCACCCACTAAAACAAGACGCGACGTCTCGTTATCGCGTCAGCCCTCGCAAGACGTGCTCCACGAGCGCTTCGGCGTACTCGTGGGTGACCGGGCCGGTGCGCTGCAACCAGCGCTGTGCCAACGGCGAGACCAGCAGGTCCACCGCGATCTCCAGGTCGGAGTCCTCGCGCAGCTGCCCGGCTTCCCGCGCCGCGCGCAGCCGCTCGACGTAGAGCTGGCGCTGCGGGCGCAGGAGCCGCTCCACCACCTCGACGCCGAGATCCTCGTTCACCGCCCCCTCGGCGGCCAGCGCGCGGAAGGGCAGGTCGTACTTGGGGTCGCCGAGCTCGTCCACGGTCGCCCGCAGGACGAGCTTGAGATCGGCCTCCAGGTCACCGGAATCCGGGATGGCGGACGCGCGGTCGTCGGCGCCCGCCGCCATCGCCGCCTGGTCCCCGAGGTCGAGGAAGGCGTCGAGCAGCACCGCCGCCTTGGACGGCCACCAGCGGTAGATCGTCTGCTTGCCGACCCCCGCCTTGGCGGCGATGCCCTCGATCGTGGTGGCGGCGTAGCCCACCTCGCCGATCAGCGCGAGGGCGGCGTCGAAGATGGCGCGGCGGGAGCGCGCGCTGCGACGACTGCGGTCCGGGGTCTTGCGCGGAGCGGTCATCACCCTACGGTACCAGGGAACGAGTCGAAACGTCTCGTCTCGTTTCTGCGGACAGGCGCTGCCCACTCGTGCGACCGGAGGGGCGGCCACAGGGGCGGCCGGACGGACGGGAGAGCCCGCACCCCCGTTCGTCCTCTGCGGACACCGGAGCCGGTTCGACACCACGTCGGTTCAGTTGTCGACCAGGGAATTCAACGACTTCCGGGGCCTCGCCGGAACAATCGGTCCTATTGTTCCGGACCGATCGGGTGCCGAAAGGGGGCGTTCTCGATCATCAGCCATCCGGGCTACTTCCTCCGGAAGATCGCCGAATCCCTTGACGCGGACGGCGGAGGGGGCAAGTATCGGTCCCATCCTATGGCGCCGTGAGCGCTGGGGAACGGGGGAGCTAAAGCTGGGTGTCGCTCGCCCATTTCCTCTCACCACTAGCGTGTCGAGGACCGTGGAGAGCACATGCCTGTCACACCGACCTATCCCGGTGTCTACATCGAAGAATTGCCCAGTCGAGTTCGCACGATCACCGCGGTGTCCACTTCGGTGACCGCATTCGTCGGATACACCTCCAGAGGCCCGGTGGACCAAGCGGTCACCATCACCGGATTCGCCGATTTCGAGCGGCAGTTCGGCGGGCTGGCGGCGAAGAGCCCGGTCAGCTACGCGGTGCAGCAGTTCTTCCTCAACGGCGGGTCGATCGCGGTGGTCGTGCGCGTCGCGTCCGGGGCGCGGGCCGCCTCGGTGGAACTGCCCAACAGCTCCTCCGACGTCGACCAGCCCGCGGGCACCGCGCTGGTGATCCGCGCCAAGGAACCCGGCGCCTGGGGCAACGGCCTGCGGGTGTCGGTCGACTACGCCACGCGCACCCCGAACGAGACCTACAACCTGCGCGTCGGCGGCGAGACCTTCAACGACGTCTCCCCCGACCCCGAGCACCCGCGCTACGTCGTGGACGTGGTCAACGCGAGCTCGGACCTGATCACCGCCGAACCGCCCGCGGGCACCGACCCCCGGCTGCGGCCCGACCCGGTCGGCACGGTGTCCGGCGCGTTCGGCGCGGAGCTGCCCGCCATCCCCGACGAGGACCTGGAGGTCAAGCTCCGCGGCGGCACCGAGACCTTCCGGACCCGCGTCCAGGGCGAGCCGGGGAACCTGGTGGCGCTGGGCCTGGCGCTGGAGCAGGCGCTGCGCGCGATCCCCGACCAGCCGGGGACCCGCACCTTCGGCGCCGCGCGGGTGACCCCCATGGGCAACCGGCTGCAGGTGGTGTCCGGCTCCGACGACCCGGCCACGGTGCTGGAGTTCAGCGGCGCGGTCGCCACCGCGCTCAACCTCAACGCCTCCCCCAACGTCACCGCCTACGCGGTCGGCGGCGAGGGCGGCCAGGCCGGCGAGGACGGCGGCCTGCCCGGACCCACCGACATCATCGGCGCGGAGAGCGCGAAGACCGGCCTGCACGCGCTGCGCGACGTCGAGGACGTCAACCTGCTGTGCCTGCCCGAGGTCTGCGGCTACCCCACGATCGACCAGCAGATCCCGGTGCTCGCCGCGGCCGAGCGGCTGTGCGTGGACAAGCGGGCGTTCCTGCTGGTCGACAGCCCGTCCTCGTGGGACACGCTCAACCGCGCCCGCGCCGAACTGCCCAGGTTGGACCCGGTGCGCAGCGACCACGCGGCGCTGTACTTCCCGCACCTGGAGCAGGTCGACCCGCTGACCGGGCGGCTGCGGGCCTTCCCGCCGTGCGGCGCGGTCGCCGGGATCATGGCGCGCACCGACAGCGGGCGCGGGGTGTGGAAGGCGCCCGCGGGCACCGAGGCCCGCCTGGCGGGCACCCGCGCGCTCACCGTGCCGCTCAACGACCCGGAGAACGGCCTGGTCAACCCGCTCGGCGTGAACTGCCTGCGGTCCTTCCCGGTGATCGGGCCGGTGGTCTGGGGGGCGCGCACGCTCGACGGCGCGGACGCGCTGGCGTCGCAGTGGAAGTACGTGCCGGTGCGCAGGCTGGCGCTGATGATCGAGGAGAGCCTGTACCGCGGCACCAAGTGGGTGGTGTTCGAGCCCAACGACGAGCCGCTGTGGGCGCAGATCCGGCTCAACGTCGGCGCGTTCCTCAACTCGCTGTTCGAGCGCGGCGCGTTCCAGGGCGTTTCCTCGCGGGAGGCCTACTTCGTCAAGTGCGACAAGGAGACCACCACGCAGAACGACATCAACAACGGGATCGTGAACATTCTTGTCGGCTTCGCTCCGCTGAAGCCCGCCGAGTTCGTGATCATCCAGATCGAGCAGATGGCCGGGCAGATCGAGGTGTGAGGTTTCGCATGGCCGAGTTCATCGTCAATCCGCAGCGGTTCGACCCGTACAAGAATTTCAAGTTCCTGGTGCTGTGGGACGGCCGCCCGGTGGCGGGCGTGTCGAAGATCAGCCCGCTCAAGCGCACCACCGAAGTGGTGAAGCACCGCAGCGGCGGTGATGCCAGCTCACCGCGAAAATCCGCCGGGCGCACCGAGTTCGAGGCGATCACGCTGGAACGCGGAATAACCCACGACGTGGAATTCGACCGCTGGGCCAACAAGGTCTGGATGGTCGGGCAGGGCCGCGGCGCGGAGTCGTCGTTGCGGGACTTCCGCAAGGACATCGTGATCCAGGTGCTCAACGAGGCGGGCCAGGTCGCCGTGGCCTACAAGGTCTACCGGGCCTGGGTCGCCGAGTACCAGATCGTCGGTGAGCTGGACGCCAACGCCAACGCCGTGGCCATCCAGAGCCTGAAGCTGGAGCACGAGGGCTGGGACCGGGACTACGAGGTCGCCGAGCCGGAAGAGCCGTCCATCCAGTTCCCGGCCTGACCATGCGCGGACCAGCGGAGCTCCTCGCGACCTGGGAGGCGGGGCTGGCGGCCGGGCCGGTCCGCCGGGCACTGCTGCTGCAGGCGCTGGCGGGCGAGCGCTCGGCGGAGCTCGCGGTCGGGGCGCGCGACCGGCTGCTGTTCGAGCTGCGCCGCGCGCTGTTCGGCGAGCGGCTCACCGGGCGGCTGGCCTGCCCGGCGTGCGGCACCGAGCAGGAGTTCGACTTCGACGTGGCCAACGTGCTGCGCACCCCGCCCGCCACCGGGCAGGAGCTGGAGGTCGAGGCGGGCGGGTGGCGGGTGCGGTTGCGCCTGCCCACCTCCGCCGACCTGCTCGCGGCGGCGGCCGACCCGCCCGCCGCGAAGGCGGTGCTGCTGGCCCGGTGCGCCCTGGCGGTGCGGCGCGACGGGCGGCCGGTCCCGGACACCCCGCCCGCCGAGGTGGTCGACCTGCTCGCCACCGCCGTGGCCGAGGCCGATCCCGCCGCCGACGTGCGGGTGGCGATGCCGTGCGTGGAGTGCGGGCAACGCAACACCGCCACCGTCGACATCGTCTCCCACCTGTGGGCCGAGCTGGACACGTGGGCGCGGACCCTGCTGCTGGAGGTGCACGCGCTGGCCCGCGCCTACGGCTGGACCGAACCCGAGGTGCTGGCGCTGAGCCCGACCCGGCGGCGGCACTACCTGGAGCTGGTCGACCATGGCTGACCACTTCGACCGCCTGCTCGCGCGCAGCGTGCCGGGCTTCCCGCCGGCCGACCCGGTGGTCCGGCCGCGACTGCCGCAGCTCTACGAGCAGCTCGACACCGAGGTGGAAGCCGAAGCGGAGGTCTGGTCCACCCCGCCCGCTCCGGTCGCGCCCGCCCCGCCGGGTGCGCGAGGTCCGCAGGGGCCGCGCGGACCGGCCGGTGACACCCCCGCCGCACCGCCGCCCGCGTCCCCGAGGCCCGCCGAGGTGAGCCCGCCCGCGCCGGAACCGGTGCCCGCGGTGGTGACCGAAACCGTCGTCAGCACCGAGCGAACGCGGCACGAAGTGGTCCGGGAGCCGTTGGTGGAGCAGCGTTCCACGACCGTGGAGGTGACCGTGCTGCCCACCGCACCGGTCGTGGTGCCCCGGCCGGTGCACACCACCGTCACCGCCCCGACGCCGGTGACCGAGCCCAGGCGGACCCCCGCACCCGCACCGCCACCCGTGATCGCGTCGCCACCGCCGCCGGTGGTGCAGGTGTCCATCGGCCGGGTCGAGGTCACCGCGGCGGAGCCGGAGCGCGGCAGAGCCCCCCGCCCGCGCGCCCGGCGTCCCGAACCGGTGCTGAGCCTGGAGCGCTACCTCGCCCGTGAGGACGACCGCCGATGAGCAACTTCCTCGCCGTGGCCACCGCCACCAGGGCGCTGCAGACCTTCCTGGCCCGCGCCGTGGCCGCGGTGGAGGTCGGCGCGACCGTGGCCACCACCAAGCCGCCCGCCGACCCGACCTCCGACGCGCTGGTGACGGTCTTCCTGTACCAGGTGGTCCCCAACGCCGCGCTGCGCAACCGGGACACCGTCACCCGCGCGGGCGACGGCACCGTGCTCAAACGGCCCCAGGCCGCGATCGACCTGCACTACCTGATCAGCTTCTACGGCGACGAGTCCGACTTCGTGCCGCAGCGGCTGCTGGGCGCGGTGGTGGCCGCGCTGCACGAGCAGCCGGTGCTGACCCGCTCCGACATCCAGGACGCGGTGAGCAGGCCGCCGCTGCTGGGCTCGGACCTGGCCGCCTCGCCCCAGCTGGTGCGGTTCACCCCGACCCAGATGGACCTCGACGACCTGTCCAAGCTGTGGTCGACGATGCTCCAGACCCCCTATGCCCTGTCGGTGCCCTATCAGGCGACCGCGGTGCTGCTGGACGGGCAGTCCCTGCCCACCTCGGGCAAACCGGTGCTGCGCAGGCAGGTCGCGGTCACCTCGTTCACCCGCCCGGTCATCGACGAGGTGCTGTCGCTGGCCCCCGACGCGCCCGAGGGCACCCCGCCCGACGACGGGCCGATCACCGCCGAGCGGCACCTGGTGCTGCGCGGCGCGAACCTCGGCCGTCCGGGATTGAGCGCGCTGGTCGGCGGGGTCGGGGCGGAAGTGGTGCGGGCGCGGGAGAACGCGGTCGTGCTGGCCCAGCCCGACGACCTGCCCGCTGGCGTGCACCCGGTGCAGCTGCGCTACGACGTGGCGATCGGCGACGCGGCGCGGCCGTGGCTGGAGTCCAACGCCGCGCCCTACGTCCGGCGGCCCAGGGTGCTGCAGGCCGCGCCGGAGGGCGACGGGGCGCTGCGGGTGGAGCTGGACATCCCGGTCCGACCCGAGCAGCGGGTCACCCTGCTGCTGGACGAGCGGGCGCCCCAGGGCAAGGCGCGCGGCCACCAGTTCACCGCCCCCTTCCCGCTGCCGCCGGGCGCCACCCAGGTGGTGCCGATCCGCGACGTCGGCGCGGGCACCTACCTGGTGCGGGTGCAGGTCGACGGCGCGGAGAGCCCGCTGACCCACGCCGACGGCACCTTCGCCGGGCCGACCGTCGACATCTCGGGATGAGCGCGGTGGGGGGCGCGGGGTTCGCGGAGGACGGCGACCGGCACCGGCGGGTGCTCCTCGCCGCCGTCGACGCCGTCCTCGCGGGCCGCGAGGAGCCCCCCGGCGACGGGCTGAGCGCCCTGGACACCGTGTGCTCGTGCTTCGGGCTGAGCCCGTTCGAGCGCAAGGTGCTGCTGCTGGCCGTCGCGGCCGAGCTGCGCCCGCAAGCGCCCGTGCCGACCTTCGCGCACGCCTTCTCCTCGTTCGACGACGCGCACTGGAGCGCGGCGGCACCGGTCGCGCCGCTGCGCCGGTGGCGGCTGGTCGAGGTCGATCCCGACCCGGTGCTGACCGCCGCCCGGCTGCGCGTGGACGAGCGGGTGCTGCACTTCCTGGTCGGCGTGCCCTACGTGGACAGCCGCCTGCACGGCACGCTGTCGCGGGTCGACGTGCCGCGCGACCTGCCGGAGTCGCACCGCGACGTGGCCGAGTCGATGGCATCGCGGTGGGCCGACGGCCCCCTGGTGCACCTGGTGGGCGCGGACCAGCAGACCCGCTGGGAGGTCGCCGCCTTCGCCGCCCGGCACGCGGGCGTGGCGCTGCACGCGATGTTCTCCGACGACGTGCCCACCTCCGCCACCGAGCGGGAGGCGCTGTCCCGGCTGTGGGAGCGCGAGGCCCTGCTGCTGCCGTCCGCGCTGCTGGTCGAGGTCA
>NZ_BMRG01000004.1:119163-150391 GCF_014648515.1 Saccharothrix coeruleofusca | reverse complement strand
GCGGGCCGCAGCAGGCCGCGGTGCGGTCGTTCGTCGAGGGCCTGGCGGTGCCGGTGGTCGTCTCCGCGCTCGACCCGGTGCCCTCCGGGCAGCGGACCTGGCCTCGGGTGGCGGTGACCCGCCCCACCCAGGACGAGCAGCGCGCGCTGTGGCGCTCCGCGCTCAACGGCAGCGGGTCGGCGGTGCCCGAGCAGCGGCTGCGCGACCTGGTGGCGCAGTTCTCCCTGCCCTCGCACGTGATCCGGGCGGCAGGCGCGGCGGTGGGCCGGGCTTCGGACGAGCGGGGCGATCCGGCGGATCGGGCGTGGCGGGCCGGGCTGGAGCAGGCCAGGATGGCGCTGGACGAGCTGGGCCAGCGGGTCGAGCCGCGCGCGGTCGCCGCGGACCTGGTGCTGCCCGACGCGCAGCGCCTGGTGCTGCGCGAGATCATCGCGCACGTCCGCCAGCGCTCCAGGGTCTACCAGGAGTGGGGCTTCGAGAACGTGCTGCGGCGCGGGCTGGGCGTCACCGCCCTGTTCGCGGGCGGCAGCGGCACCGGCAAGACGCTGGCCGCCGAGGTGCTGGCGGGCGAATTGGGCCTGGACCTGTTCGTCATCGACCTGTCCCAGGTGATCAGCAAGTACATCGGGGAGACCGAGAAGAACCTGCGCCGGGTGTTCGACGCGGCCGAGGGCGGCGGCGCGCTGCTGCTGTTCGACGAGGCCGACGCGCTGTTCGGCAAGCGCAGCGAGATCAAGGACAGCCACGACCGCTACGCCAACATCGAGGTCAGCTACCTGCTGATGCGCATGGAGTCCTACCGGGGCCTGGCGATACTGACCACCAACATGAAGAAGGCGCTGGACACCGCCTTCCTGCGGCGCATCCGGTTCGTGGTGGACTTCCCCTTCCCCGGCCCGGTCGAGCGCGCGGAGATCTGGCGCCGGGTGATCCCCGCCGACACCCCCACCGAGGGCGTCGACGCGGGCAAGCTCGCGCAGCTGACCGTGGCGGGTGGCAGCATCCGCAACATCGCGCTCTCGGCGGCGTTCCTGGCCGCCGAGGAGGCCGCGCCGCTGGGGATGCGGCACGTGCTGGCGGCGGCCCGCACCGAGTACCTCAAGCTGGACCGCTCGCTGACCTCCTCGGAGGTGGCCGGGTGGGTGTGAGGGTGCGGATCGACGAGCTGGTGCTCACCGGGTTCGGCGGGCTGGACGCGGACCTGCTGGTGGAGTCGTTCCGGCGGGAGCTGACCCGGCTGCTGCGCGACGCCCCGGTGGCGCTGGTGGACCGGGAGGTCGTGGCCGGGCTGCCCGCGCTGCCCCGGACCTCGTCGGCGCGGGCGCTGGGCGTGGCGCTGGCCAGGTCCGTCCACACCGGACTGCGCGGGGGTGCGCCGTGACGCGCGCGGCGGCCCGCACGGCGGGCGAGCCGGGCAAGCCCAAGCAGGACAGCCCGTCGGTGTTCGCGCGCAAGCCGCGCGAGCTGCGGGAGGTGCTGGCCTCGCCGGGGCACCCGATCGACCTCGGGCTGCGCCGGGAGCTGGAGTCGCGGCTGGGCCACGACTTCGCCGCGGTGCGCGTGCACCACGACCGCGAGGCGGCCGAGCTGACCGAGCTGCTGGGCGCGGACGCGGTGACCGTCGGGCAGGACATCTTCTTCGGGCACGGCATGTTCCGCCCCGAGACCCCGGACGGCGAGCGGCTGCTGGTGCACGAGCTGCTGCACACCGCGCAAGTCCCGCACCCGCTGGGCGCGCTGGTGCAGGGCCGCGACACCGGCTCGGTGTCGTTGCCGGGCGAGCCGGTGGAGCAGGAGGCCGAGCGCGTCGCGCGGTCCGACCAGGCCGAGGAGCCGGTCGCGCGCGTGGCGCAGGGAGCGGCGTGGCTGCGCTACGCCACCGTCAACGCCGACCGGCTGCGCACCGAGCGGCTGGACCCCGCGACGCTGGTGGACCGGCTGGTCGCGGGCGTGCTGCGCAGCCTGCGCGGCGACCCCACCGACTCGTCGCGGCGGGTGCGGGCCCAGCTGGCCCGGTTCACCCCGGAGCTGCGCGAGGACGTGCTGATCCGGCTGGAGCGGCGGCTGTCCTCGGCGGAGTACGCGCGGGTGCTGGAGTACGTGCGGGAGGCGGAGAGCACGCCCGGCCCGGTGGAGACGCCGAGCGTGCCGGAACCGGTGCCCGAGGAGCCCAGCACCGAAGAGCCCCAGCCCGAGGAACCTCAACCGGAAGAACCACAGCCCGAGGAGCCTCAGCCCGAAGACCCGTCGACCGAGGAGCCCTCCACCGAAGAACCGCAGCCGGAGGAGCCCTCTACCGAAGAACCCGCGGAGGAGCCCTCCACCGAAGAACCCGCTCCGGAGGAGGAAGAGGAGAAGCCCGAGGAGGAGAAGGAGGAAGGCGAGGAGGAACGGGAGAAGGAGGAAGGCGAGGAGGAACGGGAGAAGGAGGAAGGCGAGGAGAAGCCCGCCGAGGAGGAGGCCCCCGCGGAGGGCACGCCCGCCGAGGAGATCCCCGCCGCGCAGGGGCCCGGCGCACCGGGTGCGCAACCACCACCGGGTCAGGGTCCGCCCGCCGGGGCCACCCCCGCGCCCGAGGTCGCCCCGATGGCGCAGCAGGAGGGCCAGGTGGCCCCGGAACGGGTGGAGGCCGCCGCGCAGGCGCCGGACAGCCCGCTGGTGCAGCACGGCCTGCTGGACCGCCCGGAAACCGACGAACGCCTCGAAGAGCAGGAGAAGCCGATCGGCCTGGAGGCGGCGGCGGACAGCGAGGTGCCGGTTCCCGAGCCCGAGGAGCCCAGGGCGGAGCAGGAGCGGCCCGAGCCGCCGGAGCTCAAGCCCGAGGACCACCTGCCAGCCACCGATCTGGACGTCTCCAACGTCCCGACCGCCGACCGGATCACCCTGCCTGCCAGCGGATCGCCTCCGCCTCAGCAGGAGGCGCCCAGCTTCCCCAGCCCGCCGCCCACCAAGGCCGAGCAGGTCGAAGAGCAGGAGCCACCCGAGCAAGCCGAGGCGGCCACCCCCGAACCAGCGCCGGAGCCAGCGCCGGAATCACCGTTCGCCGCCGAGCGCGAGGAAGAGGACGAGCCACCGGCCGAACAGCCGCTGGACGCCGAAGTCGGTCCGGAACCGACCGCCGAGCCGCCCGCCGCACCGGTGTCCCCCGGCCCGGTCGGCGCGGACGACGGCCGCGCCGAGTCCACCGAACCCGCCGGTGCGGCGGCCCTGGCCGAACCCGCGCCGTCCACGGCCCCCGATTCCGCCGCGTTCGCAGGCGGCCCCGGTCCCGCCGGCCCCGATCTCGCTGGCCCGGCCGGTCCGGACGCGGGCCCCGACTTGGCGGGGGGCGCGGGTCCTGGCGGTGAAGCGGCACCAGGGGCCGCGGGGCCCGAGCCGGACGGCGGCGGCGCACCGGGGCCGGCTCCCGAGGCGTCGCTGGAGCCGGGCGGCGGCGGCTGTGACGGTGGTCCGGCCCCGGCCGAGCCCGAGGCCGTCGGTGGTGGCGCGGGCTGCGGTGGTGGCGGTGCAGGCGCGGCGGCCCCCGCGCCTGCCGAACAACAGCAGCCGGCCCCACCGGACGTGTCGAACCAGCCGCCGGAGGGGGCGCTGGCCACGGTGGCCACCCTGCCGCCGGACAAGATGCAGACCTCGCTGTCCCAAGTGGACGCGGCGGCGACGAACGACGTCGCGAAGGAGCAGCAGGCGTTGCAGGCCGCTCCCCCGACGACCACCCGCCCGTCCGGCGCGCCGCAGATCCTCACCGGCGCGCCCGAGGCCGCGCCGCCCGGCGACCCGGTGCAGGTCGAGCTGACCAAGGCCAAGGAGACCCAGGCCGCCGAGGAGCAGCGCCAGGCCGAGGCCAAGCGCGTCGAGGGCGAGAACCAGGCCCAGCAGGCCCGCCGCCCGCACGTCGCGGGCAACGCCGAAGGTCAGATGTCCGAGCAGGAGGTCCGCGACGTCCAGGACGCGGTGGACAACGTCCCGACCACCGACCCGGCGCTGAACACCACCGTGGGCCCTGCCCCGAAGGTCGAGCTGACCGGTGAGCACGACCCGGCGCGCACCGACGAGCAGACGAACGAGTTGCGGGACGCCTCCACCACCCTGCACACGGCGGGCCGCGAGGAGTCGGCCAAGCCGATGGGCGAGGACCAGATCTTCCCCAACGCGCCGCCGGAGACGCTGACCGCCCAGGTGCCCTCGGCGGAGGGCGGCGGAGGCGGCGGCCCGGCCCAGGCGGGCGACGCCGATCAGGGTGTCGCCGTCGTCGCGCAGCAGGAGCGCGGCGCCGAGATCCAGGCGGGCGTGGCGCAGGGCCAAGCCCAGATGGGCACCGAGCGGCAGGCCAAGCAGCAGGGCGAGGCCCAGGCGAAGGCCGACCACGAGGCCCAGGTGGCGCAGCAGGTCCAGGAGAACAGCGCCGCCCAGGCCGACGAGCGCGGCAAGGTCGCCGCGGACGTGCAGGCGCAGCGCGAGCAGTGGCGGGCCGAGCAGGACGCCAAGATCGAGGAGAGCAACGGCGAGGCCACCAAGGAGCACGAGGCGTCGCGGACCGGCATCCACAAGGAGAAGGAGGACACCGACAAGGAGACCGAGCAGCGCCAGCAGGACGACAACGACAAGATCGAGCACGAGCGCGAGCAGGCCGAGGAGAAAGCGCGCAAGGAGAAGGAGGCCAAGCAGCGCGAGTCCGAAGGTGGCGGCTTCTTCAGCTGGATCGCCTCCAAGGTCAAAGCCTTCTTCGAGGGCCTGCTGAACGCGATCACCGCGATCTTCAACGCGGCCGTCGCGGTGGTCAACGGCATCATCAAGACCTTCGCCTCGGTGGTCACCGGCCTGATCGACCTGGCGCGCAACGCGATCATCGGCCTGATCAACGCACTGGCCACCGTCCTGCTCAAGCTCTGCGACGTCCTGGCGCTGTTCTTCCCCGAGCTGGCCGCGCGAATACGCAAGGGCATCGAGGCCGCCCGCGACGCGGCCATAGCCGCCGTGAACAAGCTCGCCGACGCGCTGAAGGCGGGCGTCGAGTTCCTGCTCAACAAGCTCGCCGAGGCGCTGACCGGCCTGCTGCGCCTGCTGGAGAAGGGCCTCAAGGCAGCGGTCGAGCTGGTGCGCAGTGCCGTGAACGCCGCGATCGAGTTCGCCAAGGCCGCCATCCAGATGCTCGGCGAGTTCGCCGCGATCATCGCCGACATCGCGTCCATGGGCGTCGGGGCGTGGCTGGGCAAGCTCGGCGCGGCGGCGGTCGAGGGCATCCGCAACCACCTGTGGGACGCCATCAAGTCGGCCGTGCGGCAGTGGTTCAACGAGAAGGTCCAAGCCATCGTCGGGCTGGGCAAGTCCGTCATCGACGTGCTGATCAAGGGCTGCATCAGCATGGCCAAGATCGGCAAGATGGTCTGGGACGCGATCATCGCGGCGCTGCCCATGATGATCGTGGCCGTCGTCATCGAACGACTGGTGTCGTTGATCGTCCCCGCCGCCGGTGCCGTGCTGGCCGTGGTGCAGGGGTTGATGGCGGCGTGGGGCACGATCAGCAAGATCATCGCGGCTGTCGGGGCTTTCGTGGCCTTCGTGAAGGCGGTCAAGGCCGGGCCTGCCGCCTGCCTGTTCGCCGCCGCCGTGGCCGCCGGCGTGGTGGCGCTGCTGGAGTTCATCACCAACTTCCTGATGGCCAAGCTGGCCGGGGCGGCCAAGGGCGTGGGCAACGCGCTCAAGGGAATGGCCAAGAAGATCATGAACGGTCTGAAGCGGGCCGGGAAGGGCACGCGCAAGGCCGCCGGTCGCGCCGTCAACGCGGCCCGTCGCGGAGCTCAGCGCGCGGGTGCTGCGCTCCGCCGTCCCTCCGCCCGCCCTGGACGTCCATCGGGCCGTCCGGGACGTCCCGACCGTGCGGAACGGCCCGGTCGCCCCGGACGTCCCGGCCGCCCCACTCGCCCGGCTCGCCCCGGCCGTCCCGCGGCCGGATCGCCTCGGGGACGCCTGAACCAGGCGAAGAACGCCGTGGCGAACGGGGTCAAGCGAGTCGCGACCACCCTGAAGAAGGTCGGAAGGAAGGTAGCGAACAGCAAGATCGGCAAGTCGCTGCGCAACACCGCGAAGAAGCTGCGGGACAAGTACCAGAACTTCCGCGACCGCATGAAGGCCAAGGCCAAGCAGCGGCAGGAAGCCAAGAAGAAGCGCGACGAGCAGAAGAACTCGCCTGCGGCGAAGGAGCGCCGCCTGGACCTGATAGTCGCTCGCATCAGGCCAAAGTTGAAGAACCTCCTGCACAAGGGAATCGGTCGCCGGATACATGCGCTGACACTGACGGCGTGGCGGTTGTGGCACCGCCTCACCTCACTGCGCAGCGAGGGACAGAAGAGCTTCACGGACACCGCACGTCTCAATCCTGAAAAACTTGTCATCAACGGTGTCCAACTTCCTCCGGAAGAAGTCCTCAAGTTCATCCGGGACGTTGCCGAGGACATCGAGAAGCAGCGCGACGAACGAATCAAGGGAAGAACTCAGCAGGAGGGATCCTCTCCTGAAGGCCACACGCAGCTCAACGTGCCCGAGGACGAGGACATCACAACACGAAGCGGGCTCCTCCAAGCACAGACCAGCAAACCATTCCAACGGCGAATCATCAAGTACGAAGGCGCTGGCGGCGGCGAAGTTTCAAGCTTGATGATGAGTCCGTACAGCCAACCCGGACTACTCTTCTTGCAGAAGATGAACAATGGCAAGATCACCAAGGAAGGCGGGCGCTACGTCGAGTCAGAGAACCGCATCATGTCATCCGGAAAAATTCCGGAGACAGCCGCCGCGCTCGCCGCCTTCCACCGGTCGAGGGGTACCGACTTCGGCGCCGACCCAGGAGAGGTCGCACTGCTCGGCACTTTGGCACACGACACGGAGAACCGCCGAAACCCCGGCACTCGCGTACTGTCGATCCTGCTGTCCGACATGTACGCCGAGGTTCCGAACGCTGGCGATCAGCGACAGCAGGCCAAGAAGTTCCTCAGGGCGTTCCGCTTGCAGCCGATGGCACCGGAGGGATCATCCAGTGCTGCAACGGTGATGCGCAAGTACTTGAAGAAGAAGCCCGGCGCGCTCGACCAAGCCATCGAACGGAGGATCAAAGCGCTGGAGCGCAGCGGCGCACCGCCTGAACTACTTAGCGGGAATCTCCGCGAACTGCCCCAGTGGCAACGCCAGGTAGCGCTGGTAAGAAAAGCAGAGAAAGAACTCGACTTGGCGCAGAAGAACCTGGACAAGCAGGGTGAAAGTGGCAACCGCAGCGCCGTCCGCGCAGCCGAAGCACGAGTGCGCAGCGCCAAACAAGGGGTTGCGAAGTACAACACCAAGCAGTTCCGCTCCCTGCAGCAACTGGAGAAGCAGCAGGACGCGAGAAACCTGATGAACCGCGAGATACGACTCCTCCAGGCCTGGTTCAACTCGCAAGGACCGATTGACGTAGACTCGCACGGGAACATGGAGCGCACACAGAAACTCCTCTTCCAGAAAATAATAGACCGCATGCGCACCGAACTTCCCTGGTGGACTCCCAGTGCGAGGCTGATGCAATGAAGGCGATCAAACGTCCCGACGGCTACCGGTCACGACGGTACATACTCAAGGGCGACACACCGCTCCTCGAAGTAGAACTCATTGCCCAGGGGTCGGATTGGCAGAGGATACTGGACAGGCCAGCAGCTCCCGAACAGAACAAAGATCGCCTGGTGAAGTGGGAACTAGCAGCGGGACTGCGGGTGTCGTACGTCGAGGACAGCGCGCTCCAGTGCGCGTACATCATCATAACCAGTTGGCTGGGAGCTCAAGAGGTCGAGACAGCGGCAGCCGTCTTCGAAGTACATCCCAAAATCTTTCGCTTCCAGGAACTCATCGCCGCCGTTGATTCGGCCGACAATACAGAAACCAAGGCCCTGGCGATCGCCAGAGCTGGACTCGGGTCGCCGCTCGAACCCCAGGACGACTTCGTGGAGCGCATCACGGGAGCCGCCAGGGAACAGGATCCGATCCTTCGTGAAGGCGCATTGTGGGCAATCACCTACACGGAGTGGAACCTGTTCAACCCACTGGTGCAGGACATGGCGGACAACGACCCGGACGAGTTCGTCCGCGGCCTCGCCGTCCGCGTTCTGGACGTGATCGACAAGCTGCGACTGGAGACCTGATGACCCGCTACCTGGACATCCCCAAGCCGGTTCGCGCCGGGATCGTGGTCGACCCGGACCAGGGCACGCGCCGGGTCATCGTCATGCAGTTCAACCCCGACACCCTCGAACGCAGCCTCGCCCCCCAAGCCTCCGGGGCGGAGCAGGGCGACCGCACCGAAGCCCTGCGCCTCAAGGGCCCGGCCATCGAGACCTGGCGGTTCACCGCCGAGATCGACGCCACCGACCAGCCGGAGGTGCCCAGCGAGTTCGGCATCCACCCGCAGCTGGCGACGCTGGAGATGCTGGTCCACCCCACCACGACCCAGATCAACACCAACCTGCGCCTGGCGAGCCTGGGCACGCTGGAGATCACTCCCGTCGAGACCCCGCTGACGCTGTTCGTCTGGGGTGCCAAGCGGGTCATGCCGGTGCGCCTGACCGAGCTGGCCATCACCGAGGAAGCGTTCGACGCCGACCTGAACCCGTACCGGGCCACGGTCAGCATCGGGCTGCGCGTCCTCTCGGTCAACGACCTGCCCGCGGGCCACCGCGGGGCCGACCTCTACATGGCCTACCTGTCGCAGAAGGAGCGGTTCGCCGGTTCGGCCGCGCCGGGGCGGCTGGAAGCGCTCGGGCTGCGGAACATCTGAAGGAGCACGCCATGACCAACCCCGCCGACGCGATGGCCGCCGCCGTGCCGCAACCCACGCCGTACCCGCGCGGCAGCCGCTACTACGGCGTGCCCACGGCGGTGCACGTGACCGCGGATGGCAGGCAGGTCCCCCACCTCACCCGCAGGCTCCTGCCACCGCCCCCGTCGACCGCCATCGCCGAGCACGAGGTGAGCGAGGGCGATCGGCCGGACCTGCTGGCGCACCGGTACTTCGGGGACGCCGAGGCGTGGTGGCGGATCGCCGACGCGAACCCGGTGCTGAGCCCGGACGAGCTGACGGGCACACCGGGCCGCCTGCTCAGGATCGCGATGCCGAATGGCTGACCTGGCTCCCGTCCACCTCACCCTGCTCATGGGCCGCCGCATCCCGGTGCCCGTGCCGCAGGAGGTCACCGACGCGCTGCTGTCGGCGCAGGTGACCGTTTCGGCGGGACAGCGCAGCGGGTTCCAGCTGGCGTTCGACCTGTCGAAGATGGGCGTGCTGCGCAACGCGCTGCTGCCCGCCGGGTTCTTCGACCCGGAGACGCGGGTGGTGCTCGTGGTCACCGTGCGCGGCGTGCCGAACGTGATCATGGACGGGATCTGCATCCGCCAGGAGGTCGGCATCAGCAACGAGCCGGGCCAGTCCACGCTGACGGTCACCGGTGAGGACCTGACGGTGCTGATGGACTTGGAGGAGAAGGAGAACCGGCAGTTCCCGGCGACCTCCCCGGCGGCCCGCGCGGCGGTGGTGATCGCGGAGTACGCCACCTACGGCATCGTGCCGGTGGTGGTGCCGGAGATCTTCCCCCAGGTGAAGATGCCGACCGAGCAGGTGCCCTCGCAGAAGGGCACCGATCTGGCCTACCTCAACGAGATCGCCAAGGCCAACGGGTACGTGTTCTACCTCGATCCCGGTCCGGCGCCGGGGGTCAGCCGCGCCTACTGGGGGCCTGAGGTGCGGTTGGGCGCGCCGCAGCCCGCGCTGACGGTGAACTCCGACGCTTCGTCCAACGTGGACCAGATGACGTTCAGCTTCGACGGCACCGCTCGGGAGCAGCCCACGGCCATGGTGCAGATCCCGGCCACGAAGATCTCCCTGCCGCTGCCAGTCCCGGAGGTGAGCGTGCTGCGTCCGCCGATGGCGCTGAAACCCGCGCCAGCGTTGAAGAAGACCGTCATCAAGGACACCGCGAAGAAGGACGCGCCGCAGGCGCTGGCCGAGACGCTGGCCAAGGCCGCCGAGTCCGCCGACGCGGTGTCCGGGTCCGGGCAGCTGGACGTGGTGCGCTACGGGCACGTGCTGCGGGCGCGCGAACTGGTCGGTGTGCGCGGGGCGGGCATCACCTACGACGGCCTGTACTACGTCAAGAGCGTCACGCACAACCTCCAGCGCGGCAGCTACACCCAGAACTTCACCCTCGCCAGGGAAGGGTTGATCTCCCTGGCTCCAGTGGTCCGGCCGTGAGGGGAGCCAGATGACCGAACCGACCAGGTACCTCGGCAAGTACCGCGGCACCGTGTTCAACAACGTCGACCCGGAGCGCCGCGGGCGCATCCAGGCGCTGGTGTCGGACGTGTACGGCACGACGCCGTCCACGTTCGCGCTGCCGTGCCTGCCGGTGGCCGGGCCGCAGATGGGCCACTACGTCGTGCCGCCGGTCGGAGCGGGCGTCTGGATCGAGTTCGAGCAGGGCAACAAGGACTTCCCGATCTGGACCGGCTGCTGGTACGGCGGGCAGGCGGAGCTGCCCGCACCTGCCAACGCGGGGTTGCCCGCCTCGCCGAACATGGTGCTGCAGACGCTGGGGCAGCACTCGATCGTGCTGTCGGACGTGCCGGGGGTCGGCATCACGCTCAAGACGGCGGGCGGCGCGATGATCACGGTCAACGACAGCGGGATCGTCATCAGCAACGGCCAGGGCGCCTCCATCTCGCTGGTGGGGCCGACGGTCTCGATCAACCAGGGCGCGCTCGCCGTCACCTGAGGGGGAACGATGTCGGGAAACTTGTTGCACGTCAACGCGACGGTGGTGTGCCCGCACGGCGGGCAGGCCACGCTGCTGCCCGCGCGGACGCGGGTGCGGGTCAGCGGCCAGCCGGTGGCCACGCTGGCCGACACCTACACGATCGCGGGCTGCTCCTTCACCGTCAGCGGCAAACCCCAGCCGTGCGTGACGATCAAGTGGGTCACCCCGTCCTCCCGGATCACCCTGGACGGCCAGCCTGCCCTGCTGCAGGGGTCGGTCGGCCTGTGCCAGAGCGCTGAACAGGTCCCGCAGGGGCCGCCGAACGTCGTCGTGGTGCAACAGAGAGCGGTGGGACGATGACCCGCACCGACATAGCCTTCCCCTTCCGGGTCGACGGCCGCGGGCGCACCGCCGACCGCGGCTACGACGACCACGTCCGCGACATGGTGGAGCAGTTGCTGTTCACCAGCCCCGGTGAGCGGGTGATGCGGCCGGACTTCGGCTGCGGCCTGCTCGACCTGGTCTTCGCGCCCAACAGCCCGGAGTTCGCCTCCGCGCTGCGGCTGTCCATCCAGGCAGGCTTGCAGCGCTGGCTGGGTGACGTGATCGACGTGGAGGCGCTGGAGGTCACCAGCGAGGACAGCACGCTGCGCGTGCACCTGGTCTACGTCGTGCGGCCCACCGGAACGCGGCGCACCGACACGTTCGAGAGGAGCGGCGACCGATGACGCAGGACTGCCGCACCGACCGCAGGCGGGCGCGGGTGCGCGCCAAGCACCGCAACGGCGTCGACGGGGTGGAGGTCTCCGACGACGGGCGCACCCTCACCGTCACGTTCCTGGGCCGCGCGCCGCGCGACCTGGGCCCGGAGAACATCCGCATCGACGGTGGCCGCCGCGTCCGGGGCATCGTGGCGGTCTCGGTCCGGCTGGAGGACGAGGAAGACCCGGAGTTGGACGACCGCGTGCGCGTGGAGGTCGACCGGCCCGGCGACAGCTCGACCTACCGGCTGTCCGTCGTCCGCTCCGACGGGCACGGCTTGCCCGGCACCGAGCCCTACCCCGGTTTCGATCCGCGCTACGCGGGCGCGGACTTCGACTTCCGCCGCATGTGCCCGACGGAGCTGGACTGCGTGCCCGACGAACCGCCGCCACCGGCGCCGGGGCCGCAGCAGGTGGTCAACTACACCGCGCGCGACTACGCCTCGCTGCGCGGGCTCCTGCTGGACCGGCTGACGCTGACCGCGCCGCGCTGGGTCGAGCGGCACGCCCCGGACCTGGGCGTCACCGTGGTCGAACTGCTGGCCTACGTGGGCGACCGGCTCAGCTACCAGCAGGACGCCATCGCCACCGAGGCGTACCTGGACACCGCGCGCAGGCGCGTCTCGGTGCGCCGCCACGCGCGGCTGGTCGACTACGCGATGCACGACGGCTGCAACGCCCGCACGTTCGTGGCGCTGGAGGTGTGTCGCGAGGCGACGTTGCGGGCGGGCGACTTCCGCTTCCTCGCGGTGGACCTCAGCCACGTGGACCCGTTGCGCCGCCCCGAGCTGGGGCCGGTGGTGTCCGAGGACGTGGTGGCCGAACTGCCGACCTCGGCGACGTGGGAGTTCTTCGAACCGGTCGACCCCGGTGACCTGTCGGTCCTGCCCGCCCACAACGAGATCCGGTTCTGGACGTGGGGCGACGAGGAGTGCCGCCTGCCCAAGGGCGCCACGGCCGCGACCCTGCGCGACGAGTGGCTGCACCACGACAGCGACGCCGACAGCGAGGATAGTGACAGCGAGGCGCGAAGCGGTGGCCACCGCCCAGGGCGGCGCGCGTTGCGCTTGCGACCGGGCGACGTGCTGATCATCGAGGAGCGGGTCGGCCCGGACAGCGGCGCGCCCGCCGACGCCGATCCCGCGCACCGGCAGGCGGTGCGGCTGGTCAGCGTGACCCCTGGGGTCGACGACCTCTACGACCAGCCGGTCGTCGAGGTCACCTGGGACGTCGAGGACGCGCTGGCCTTCAGCGCCTGCCTGTCCTCGCGCGGCGGGCAGGACTGCTGCCCCATCCCGGACGTGAGCGTGGCGCGCGGCAACGTGGTGCTGGCCGACCACGGGCGCAGCCTCGACGCGTGCGGCGGGCCGGTGGAGGTGATCACCGTGCCGCCCGCGCCGGTCGTGCCGCCGACCTGCGACCCGCCGGAGTTCGGTTGCGGCGGCGACGACGCGGTGGACCCGGTCGTCGCGTTCGTCCAGGACCTGGTCGGCCGCACCGGCGACCGGCAGCCGCTGACCCCCGAGCACGTGCACGACCTGGTGCGGCTGCTGGGCGAGAGCACCACCGACCGCGCGGGGCTGGTGCTGGACCTGGACGGCGGGCGGGAGGTGGTGGTGCCGGACACCGCCGAGGAGCAGCACGCCGCGCTGCGGGCCCTGCTGGCGCAGATCACCTACCCCGCCGTGCGCCCGCGCTTCCGGCCGGTGCTGGAGCGGGCACCGGTGACGCAGCGGGCGCCCTTCCCGCTGCCCGCGCACGTCGCCGCGGCGCAGGCGCGGCTGCTGGCGACCATCCCGGGGCGGGTGCGGGCCTGGCTGGAGGAGCTGTGGCGGCAGGCGCGCGGCGGCAGGCGGCCGAGCCGGGAGCAGGTCGCCGCGCTGACGGTGCTGTTCGGCCAGCGGGTGCTGACCGAGCTGCGGCTGGGCGAGCGGCCCGAGCGGGCGCTGCGCGAGCTGCTGGCCCGGCGCGCCGAGCTGCTGGCCGCCAAGACGCGGCGGCTGGAGGTGCTGCGCACCCGCGCGCTGGCGGGCGGTGTGCTCGACGACGGGATCGCCTGGGAGCTGGAGCACACCTGGGGCGAGGATTACGCGGCGGGGCTGTCGCCGGGTAGCGCGGCGCTGCGCGGTCCGGCGAGGGCGGCGCTGGTCACCGACCCGCGCACGGCCCTGCCGTCGGTGGTCCTCCGCGGTGACGCCGAGTGGACTCCCCGGCGCGACCTGCTCGACAGCGGGCCGCGCGACCGGCACTTCGTCGGCGAGGTCGAGGAGTCCGGGCGGCTGGCGCTGCGCTTCGGCGACGGCGGGCACGGCGCCGCTCCCCCGCCGGGTGGGCGGCTGGAGGTCCGCTACCGGGTCGGCAACGGCCTCGCGGGCAACGTCGGCGCCGAGGCGGTCAACCACCTGGTGCTGTGCCGGGGTGACCAGCACGACGCGGTGGAGCGGGTGCGCAACCCGCTCGCGGCGGTCGGTGGGGTGGAGCCGGAGACGCTGGACCAGGTGCGCCAGCTCGCGCCACTGGCGCTGCGCCGGGAGCTGCTGCGCGCGGTCACCGCCGAGGACTACGCGGCGCTGGCGGCGCGGGTGCCCGGTGTGCAGCGGGCCGCCGCGCGGCTGCGGTGGACCGGTGCCGGGCGGGAGGTCCAGGTCGCCGTCGACCCCGTGGGCCGCGCCGAGCCGGACGCCGCGCTGCTGGACACCGTGGCGCGGGCGCTGGCGCGGGTGCGGCGGATCGGCCACCAGGTCAGCGTCGGCCCCGCGGTGCTGGTGCCGCTGGAGGTCGGCGTCGCGGTGTGCGTGGCCGAGGGCTACCAGCGCGGTCACGTGCTGGCGGCGCTGCGGGCCGCGCTGGGCGGGCGTGGTTTCTTCCGCCCCGACGCGCTGACCTTCGGCGAGCCGGTGCGGGTGAGCGCGCTGGTCGCCGCAGCGGCCGCGGTGCCCGGTGTGGTCACCGCCCGCGTGACGGTGCTGCGCAGGCAGTTCGGCCAGGACGAGGGCGCGCTGGAGGCCGGGCTGCTGCGCCTGGGCCCGCTGGAGGTCGCCCAGCTGGACAACGACCCCGACCACCCGGAGAACGGCCGGTTGGACATCGTGCTGGGAGGTGGGCGATGAGCGGCTGCGGCTGCCAGGACTGCCGCGCGGCGGCGTCGGCGCGGACCCCGGTGGAGGTGTTCACCCCGCCCGCGCAGGCCGCGCTGGCGCACCGGGTGGGCACGCACGCGGAGTTCATGGCCACCATGCTGGCCCGGCTGTCCAGCCCCGGCTACCGGCCGCTGAACGCGCTGACCACGCGCGCGCTCGACGACCCGGCGATCGGACTGCTGGACGCCTCGGCGGTGCTGGCCGACCTGCTCACCTTCTACACCGAGCGGATCGCCGACGAGGGCTACCTGCGCACCGCGACCGAGCAGCGGTCGCTGGAGCTGCTGGGCAGGCTGGTCGGTCACCTGCCGCGCCCCGGCGTGGCGGCGGGCACCTACCTGGCCTACACCGTCGACGCCGATCCGACCCCCGGCCGCGACCTGGAGGCCCGCATCCCGCGCGGGGCCCGCGCCCAGAGCGTGCCCGGCCCCGGCGAGGAGCCGCAGGCGTTCGAGAGCGTCGAGGACCTCCTCGCCCGGCACTCCTGGAACGAGCTGCGGGTGCGCACCCGCAGGCCCTACCAGCTGACCAAGGACGACCTGGCGGACCGGCGGGCGGTCCAGCTCAAGGGCGTGACCACCAACCTGCGGCCCGGTGACCGCCTGCTGTTCGTCTTCGGCAGCGAGGCGGGCAGCCAGGTGCTGGAGGACGTGGCCGAGGTGGCGGTCGACCGGGACAGCGACACCACCACGGTCGGCAAACCCGCGCCCGCGCTGACCAACCTCGCCGAGCTGCGCGCCGACCTGCGGAAGTGGCTGGACGAGCTGCTGGCCAACCCCGGCGACGTGGTGCGGCGCAGCGTGATCCTGCGGCGTTTCGTGGACGGCGTGCTGCAACCCCTGCGCGCGGACCTCGGCGCCACCCCGGAGGACCCCGGCGCGCTGCCCACCCCCACCCGCTACGCCGCCAGGTTGGCCGAGGTGCTGGAGCGGCTGGCCGAGGCGCTGGCCGTGGCCGAGCACTACGCGCACGTGCGCAAGTGGCTGGAGGACGTGCGGGCGAAGGTCGTCGACCAGCACGACAAGGCCCGCATGCTGGAACCGCCGCAGCCGGAGAAGGAGGAGACCAGCCTCTACCGGGCGCTGTCGCTGGGCACGACGCCCCCGTCGGGCAGTGCCGCGCTGCTGGGGCTCGGGGCGCTGCTGGGCGCGCTGCGCACCCCGCCCAGCCGCTCCCCCGGCAGCTCCCGCAAGCTGCGCCGGGACGTCGGCCAGCTGTACGGGTCCGGCTCCGACCTGGCCGCGCAGCTGCTCTCCGCGCTGGACCCGAGGCTCGCGGACGACCTCTACACCGCCTGGCGGCGGGTGGACCTGGCCGCGCCGCTGGCGTTGCAAGAGCTGTTGGCGATGCGGCAGGTGGCCACGCCCTTCGCCGCCACCGCGCCGCTGAGGACCGAGCCCGTGGAGAACCCGCAGAGCGGCCAACCCACCACCCGGCAGGTGGAGTGGAACCTCGACGTCCCGCAGACCTTCACCGCCACCGTCTTCTACGACGAGGCACCGGGGGAAGAGGAACCGGAGGCCGAGGAGCCCAAGCCCAAGGACACCCCGTCCTCGGCCGAGCTGGTCTTCCAGCTGGACGCCAACGCGTGGCGCGACGGCATCGACGACCTGTCGGTGGAGGGGGAGCTGGACTTCGGTCCGGGGCGGGTCAGGCACAGCGTCGACGAGGACGGGGCGGTGACCCTGCAGACCGAGCCGCAGCTGCCCGAGCACCGGATCGTGCTGTCCAGGGCGAGCGCGGACGACCGGGTCACCGTCACCCTCCCGGACGACCTGCCGGACGCGGTGGTGCTGGCCGCCAACGACCGGCAGACCCGGTGGAAGTGGGACCCGATGACCGAGCGGCAGGTCCGCATCGACTTCACCCGCATCACCCCGGCGGAGGCGGGCGCGCGGCCGTCGGTCTCGGTCACCGCCTTCACCCAGGCCCGCCTGCCCTCCACCGTGCTGGCGCTGGACGCGGTGTACGAGGGGGTGGGCATCGGCAGCTGGGTGGTGGTGGAACGGCCGCGCAAGCGGTCGAGCACGCCCGGCGTCCAGGGGCTCGGCCTGGTCACCGCGAGGGTCGCCGGGGTGCGCACGATCGCCAAGCAGGGCTTCGGGATCAGCGGCAAGGTCACCGAGCTGGTGCTGGACCGGCCGTGGCTGGACGCGCTCGACACCCGGCTGTCCGACATCCGTGACACGACGATCTACCTGCGCGGCGAGCGGCTGTCGCTGGCCGAGGAGCCGATCACCGACGACGTGGCGGGCAGCGAGGTCGAGCTGGCCGAGCTGCACGACGGGCTGACGCCGGGCCGCTGGCTGGTGGTCACCGGCGAGCGCACCGACCTGCCCGGCGGGACCCCCGGCGTGCTCGGCACCGAGCTGGCCATGATCGCCTCGGTGCGGCAGGGGCACGACCGGGAGCGGCCGGGAGACAAGGTGCGCACCACGCTCACCCTGGCCGCGCCACTGGCCTACACCTACCGGCGGGAGACCGTGCGCCTGCTGGCCAACGTCGTGCGGGCCACCCACGGCGCCGGGCGCGACGAGCCCATCGGCAGCGGCGACGAGGGCCAGGCCAACCAGGAGTTCCTGCTCCGCCAGGGCCCGCTGACCTGGCTGGCCGCGGACAACCCGCGCGGCGCGGAGAGCACGCTGGAGGTGCGGGTCGACGGGGTGCGCTGGCGCGAGGTGGACAGCTTCGCCGGGCGCGGGCCGACCGAGCGGGTCTACGTGACCCGGCCCGGCGAGCAGGGCTCGCTCGTGGTGGCCTTCGGCGACGGGGTGCGCGGCGCGCGGCTGCCCACCGGAGTGGAGAACGTCCGCGCCCGCTACCGCGTGGGCCTGGGCGAGGCGGGCAACGTCGGCGCGGGCCGGATCACCCAGCTGACCACCCGGCCGCTGGGCGTGTCGGCGGTGACCAACCCGCTGCCCGCGCACGGCGGCGCGGACCGCGACGACGCGAACCTGCTGCGCCGCAACATCCCGCTCGGCGTCACCGCGTTCGACCGGCTGGTGTCGGTGCCCGACCACGAGGACTTCGCGCGGGCGCGGGCGGGCATCGGCCGGGCGTCGGCGCGGCGGCTGTTCAACGGCGTGCGGCAGGTGGTGCACCTGACCGTGGCCGGGGTGGACGACATCGCGCTGCACGACGACTCCGACATCGTGACCACGCTGCGCGCCGCGCTGGCCGCCCACGGCGACACCGGCCTGCCCGTGGAGGTCGCCGTGCGGGAGCCGGTGCTGCTGGTGGTCTCGGCCAACATCGGGGTGCGCCCGGACCACTACTGGGAGGTGGTGGAACCCGCGGTGCGCGCGGCGCTGCTGGAGCGCCTCGGCTTCCGCAACCGCGAGCTGGGCCAGCCCGCCTACCTGTCGGAGGTGCTGGCCGCCGCGCAGGCGGTGCCCGGTGTGGACCACGTGGACGTGGACGTGTTCGCCGGGATTCCCGGCAGCGTCACGCCGGTGGAGCTGGACGCGCTGGCCGGGTCGCTGGGCAGGCCGCGGACCGTGGTGCCCGCGCGCGAGGCGGTGTTCGAGGAGACCCGCTACCGGGTCGCGGCGGGCGGCGAGACGCTGACCGCGGTCGCGGCCAAGCACGGCATCACGGTCGTGGAACTGGTTCGGCTCAACCCGGACATCACCACCGGCGACCTGCTGGAGAACCGCTCCGTGGTCGTCTTCCGCGGGGTTCGGCCCGCGCAGCTGGCGGTGCTGTCCCCGACCGTGCCCGACACGCTGATCCTCAAGGAGGTCCGGTCATGAGCCGCCAGCCAGACCGCCTGTTCGACCTGCTGCCCCAGTTCCACCGCAGGCGCGACGCCGAGAGCGGCGGAGCGCTGCGCGCGCTGCTGGCAGTGGTCGCCGAACAGCTCGACCTGGTCGAGAGCGACCTGGAGCAGTTGTACGACAACTGGTTCATCGAGACGTGCGCGGACTGGGCGGTGCCCTACATCGGCGACCTCGTGGGGTATCGGGCGCTGCGCGGCTACGAGGAGGCGGTGTCCGGGCGCGGGGCGGCGGCCCGGCTGCTGTCGGCCCGCTTGGCGCCGCGCGCGGACGTGGCCGCGACGGTGGCCAACCGGCGGCGCAAGGGAACGCTGCCGCTGCTGGAGGCCACCGCGCGGACCGTGGCCGAGTGGCCCGCGCGGGCGGTGGAGTTCGGGCCGCTGCTGTCGGGGTCGCAGCCGGTGCGGCTCTACCCCGGCAGGCCGGAGCGCGCCACCGCGCGGCACCTGGCCGCCCCGGCCCGCACGGTCGACCTGCGCCGCGGCGCGGAGCTGGACCTGGTCGACTCGGCGTTCGACGAGTTCGCCCACACCGCGAGCCGGACCCGCACGCCCGCGAGCGCGGGGCTGTTCGTGTGGCGGCTCAAGCCGCACTCGATCACCAAGGCGCCCGCGTACTGCGTCGACCGGGCGCGCAGCCTCTACACCTTCTCCATCCTGGGCAACGACACCCCGCTGATGACCAAACCGGTCCCCGAGCCCTCGCCCGACCACATCGCCACACCCGCCAACGTGCCCGGCTTCATCCGCCGCCGGGCGCTGCGCGACCGGCTCGCCGACCACTACGGGCCGGGCAAGAGCTTCCAGATCTGGCGCGACGGCGAGAACCGGCCGGTGCCGCCGGGCGACATCGTGGTGGCCGACCTGTCCCGCTGGCGGTACCGGGCGCAGCGCGGGCAGGTCGTGGTGGACCCGGTGCTGGGGCGGATCGCGTTCGGCACGCGGACCGCGCCCAAGCGCGGCGTGTGGGTGAGCTACCACCACGGGTTCAGCGACGACACCGGCGGCGGCGAGTACCCGCGCGAACGGCCCGTGCGCCCCGGCGCGAAGCTCTACCGGGTCGGGCCCGACGAGGACGACTCGGAGATCATGGACGCCTACCGCCGCTGGCGGCGGGAGAAGGCCTCCGGCGACGCGCCCGCCGACGCGGTCATCGAGATCACCCGGAGCCTGGCCTACCAGGAGCAGATCGAGTTCGCGCTCGACCGCGGCGACCGGCTGGAGGTCCGCGCGGCCGAAGGCGCGCGACCGGTGATCCGGCTGCTGGACTGGTACAGCAACCGGCCGGACGCGCTGATCATCCGGGCCAGGGGCCGCGAAGACGGCGACTGCGACGACTGCGGCAGGCCGGGACCGCCGCGCGTGGTGCTGGACGGCCTGCTGGTGACCGGCCGTGGCGTGCACGTCAGCGGACCGGTGGGGCAGGTCGTCATCCGGCACAGCACGCTGGTCCCCGGCTGGACGCTGGAGCCGGAGTGCCACCCGGTGCAGCCCGAGGAACCCAGCCTGGTGCTGGAGGACACCACCGCGTGCGTGCAGGTGGAGCGCAGCATCATGGGCACGATCCTGGTGCAGGGCAATGAGGTGCGCACCGAACCGCTGGAGATCCACGTCGCCGACAGCGTCCTGGACGCCACCGGTCGCGACCGCGAGGCCCTGTCCGGCCCGGACTGCTCGCACGCGCACGCCGTGCTCTCCTTGCACCGCACCACGGTCATCGGCGAGGTCTACGCGCACGCCATCCGGATCGCCGAGAACAGCATCCTCGACGGCTTCGTGCACGTGGCCAGGCGCGGTATCGGGTGCCTGCGCTTCTGCTACGTGACGGCGGGATCGCGCACGCCGCGGCGATACCGCTGCGAATCGGCGCACCGGCCGCGCTTCACCAGCACCCGGTACGGCACGCCCGGCTACGCCCAGCTCGCCCCCGGCTGCCCGCCCGAGATCGCCCGCGGCGCCGAGGACGGGGCCGAGCTGGGCGCCTTCCACGACCTGTTCCAGCCGCAGCGGGAGGACAACCTCCGGGCCCGACTGGAGGAGTTCCTCCCCGCCGGCACGGCCGCCGGCGTCGTCTTCGTCTCCTGAAGGGAAAGGCCCCATGCACGGCGACTTCTCCAAGCTGGGCTTCCGGCCCGACCGGCGCTACTCCGCGGTGCTGGCGCAGCAGGGCCGGGTCCAACTCGACTCCGACGCCAACGAGCAGGTGCTGCTCGACCTGCACCGGGCGCGCACCCTGGCGGCCGACCTGATCGGCCCGCACGGCGGTCCGGTCGACGCGCTCGGGTTCGGCGTCGAGTACCTGGCCAAGGACGGCGAACCGGCCGACCTGTCCATCTCTGCGGGCCGCTACTACGTCGACGGCATCCTGGTCGACGCCACCCGGCCCGCCTCGGGCGTCCCGGCGGACGACGACGAGCGGGCGGTGCCGACGCCGGACAACTGGACCTACTGGGACCAGCCGGACGCCTACCGCGACAAGGAGCGCCCGGAGACCGACAACCTGCCGGAGCAGCCGTTCGTGGCTTACCTGAAGGTGACCGAGCGGCTGGTCACCCACGTGCAGGACCCGGCGATCCGGGAGACGGCGCTGGGACCGTCGCTGCCGGACACCGCCGCGCGGCTGAAGGTGAGCTGGCAGGTGCTGGCGTTCCAGGGCAACCCCGAGCAGTTCGCCGAGTGGGTGGGCGGACAGGCCTCCACGGCACGGCTGGCGGCGCGCACCGAGCGGCCCGCCAAAGCCGACGACAACCCGTGCCTGGCCGCGCCGGACGCCCGGTACCGGGGCGAGGAGAACCAGCTGTACCGGCTGGAGATCCACAGCGTGGCGCCGAAGCGGACGTTCAAGTGGTCGCGGGAGAACGGCTCGGTGGTGTTCGGCGTCGCCTCGGTGGACGGCGACTTCGTGACGCTGTCCGACGCGGGCCGCGACGGCAAGCTGGACCTCGACGTCGGCGACTGGGTGGAGCTGCTCGACGACGCCACCACGGCTCGCGGGGAGACCTCGGACCTGCTGCGGGTGGTGGACGTGGACACCGAGCGGCTGCGGGTGGAGCTGGCGGGCGAGCGCCCGCGCGGGGTGGGCGAGGTGCCGGGCAGGCACCCGCTGCTGCGCCGCTGGGACCAGCGGCCCGCCAAGCCGGTCGGCGGCGGGGTCGAACTGGTCGAGGAGCAGTGGCTGGACCTGGAGGACGGCGTGCAGGTGTGGTTCGAGAAGGGCGGCACGCCGCGGCCCGGCGACTACTGGCTGATCCCGGCGCGCACGGTCACCGGCGACGTGGAGTGGCCGCGCGACGAGCGCGGCAGGCCGCTGCTGCGCGTCCCGGACGGCGAGCTGCACCACTACGCGCCGCTCGCCGCGGTCAACCGCGGCCGGGCGCAGGACCTGCGGCGCGCGTTCGGACCGCTGGCGGCCCCGCCCGCCTGACCCGGACTCGCCCGCGAGCGCTACCAGCCACCCCGCAACGAGCGCTTGGCCGCCTCCCCCGGTCCGTACAGGTCCTCGGGGAGGCGCAGCCAGACGTCCGGTGGTCCCGCGACCGCCCTGGTGCCGGTGAGGCGCAGACCGGCGTAGGCGCACGAGTGGGCCACCGGCCGGTCCTGGTAGAGGTAGGAGGCGAGCACGTACTCGGACGGGTCGTGCTCGCTGACGCCGCCGCCGGGGTCCAGGTCCCAGTCCACCAGGACGCCGTCGCGGGCGACCGAGCCCTGGTCGCCGCTCTTGGGGTTGGCGTAGAACCCGTAGCAGGCGGTGCCCTCGGACAACGCGGTCAGCACAGCGGACATCTGCGCCGCGAAGCCCCTCGGCTGCAGGACGACGCAGCCACCGGGCACGTCGGTGGCGCCCACCACCGCCAGGTCGTCCTCGGCATCGCCGTCCGCGACCGGCACGGCCCCCAGCCGCCGCGCCGCCTCGGCCGCGTCGATGCCCGCCACGCAGGCCAGGCTCATGCCGTCGAGGTAGAAGTCCCCCAGGGCCGCGATGAGCCGGGGGGCTTCCGCCGCGGCGGCCACCTCCCGCTCGGACAGAGCCACCCCTTCCGGCGGGGCGCCGAACAGGTCGGGCTCGGGGCCCGCCAGTGCCAACCGGCCCGGCGACCAGCCCGCCATCATCGGCCGCCACGGGTCCGCGCCCGCCTCGGCCAGGACGCGGGCGTTGTCCGGTCGGTGGCTGTGGACCGCCCGCCACAGGGCGGTGCGGCCTTCCTCCTCCGCGTCCACGTCGGTCACCCGGCTCGCCAGCAGCGCGGCCACTTCCGGAGAGCCGTGCTCGGCGGCGATGTGCAGCGGTCTGCCGTAGTCGCCCCACATCGGGGCGTTCGGGTCCGCTCCCGAGTCCAGCACCGCGCGGATGTCCGCGGCTTCGGACCAGCTCTTGGACATCGGCGACGGCCATGCGGCAGCCATGGTTCTCCCCCCGGATCGGCTTGCCGGGCAGCGTAGCGCGCACTCGACACGCGGCAGGTCACCGAGCGCGGCGGGTCGCGGTGACGCGGTTCAGCGTGCGGGCTGCCAAGTCCGGGGTTCGGCTCGCGTTCGCGAGGGCCTACCCTGAACTTCGCGCAGCGGCGCGGAATTCAGGGGGATGATGGACGAGCGGACCGCAGTGGTGGTCGGCGGGGTGCTGCGGCACGAGCCGTGCGACCTGCCCACGCTGCCGTCGTGCGCGCGTGGTCGGGCGGCGCTGCTGGGCGACGCGGCGCGCGCGATGAGCCCGGCGTTGGGGCAGGGCGCGTGCCAGGCGCTGGAGGACGCGGTCACCCTGGCGGACCGTCTCGACGGCGGCCCGGTCGACGAGGCGTTGCGCCGGTACGACCGGCTGCGCAGGCCCAGGGCGCGGCAGGTCGTGCGCCGGTCGGCGCGAGTGGAGGCAGTGGCGCGGTGGGCCTGGCCGCCCGCGGTGGTGCTGCGGGATTCGGTCGTCCGGTTGACACCTTCGGCGGTGGCGTCGCGGTCGATGGACCCGGTCCTGGGTTGGACGCCCTGATGCCCGACTGGACCTACCACCCGCTGCGCGGCATCGCCGCCCGGTCGCTGGGTGTGCGGCGCTCCCAACGGCTGGCGCTGCGGACGCTGGCCCGCGTCGGGTCGCTGCCCGGTGGCGGGTGGCTGGTGGCCCACGCGCTGGGGCATCGCCATCTACCGCCGCACCTGGCCGGAGCGGTGGCGGGTGTGCCGGTGCGCAGTCGGCTCGGGGCGGTCGTCCCGCCGGGCGTGGCGCGGGACGCCGTGCGGGCGCTGCCGTTGATCGGCGCCGGTGTGGTCGTCGTAGCGCCGGTCGCGGTCGACGACGTGCCGTTGGTGCGCGAGGCCGCCGCGGGCAGGCGGGTTCCGGTGATCGCGCACGCCGTGAGCGCGCAAGCGCGGGATGCCGTGGCGCCTCATGTCGATGCCGCCGTCACCGAGGGCTTGGAGCACACCAGTACGGGTTCGGTGGCGCACGCCGCCGAGGTGTTGGCCGATCCAGGGAAGTCCGTGCTGGTGACGCCCCCGGTGCTGGTGCGCGCTGGCCCCGGCTGGTTCGGCCGGGTGATCGACGCGGCCACGCCCACCGACCCCGGACCGGGTCGTCAACGCGGTTGGCCCGCGTGGTGGTGGGGTCTGCTGGTCGGACTGGGCATGATCGGCGCAGGGCTGGGCGCCGCCGCCATCACGCTCGGGCCGGTGCTGCTCTGGTACGACCGCGCTTTCCTCGGCATGGACGTGGCGCGGTTGCACGCGGTCAACCACCACTTGGTGCACTTCTTGCAGCACGACCGGATCACCATGGCGGGCACCATGGTGGCGATCGGCGCGGTTTACACCGGGCTGGCGGCGGGCGGGCTGCGCCAGGGGATGGCGTGGGCGCGGGACGCCTACCTCGTCAGCGGGTGGATCGCGTTCCCGACGCTGCTGTACTTCCTGGGTTTCGGGTTCGTCGAGCCGCTGCACACCGCGGTCGTCGTCGTGCTGTTCCCGATGTTCCTGCTCGCCACCCGCCGCCGCACCGGGCCCCGGTGGACGGTGCGCGAGGACGGGCCCGAGCACCTCCGGCACCGGGCGCTGGTCGGCCAGCTCCTGCTGGTGTGCACCGGGATCAGCCTGTTCATCGGTGGCGCTGTGGTGTCGTTCGTGGGACTGACCGGGGTTTTCGTGGACAGCGACCTGGACTTCCTGCGCGTCGGCGCGGACGCTTTCGACCAGCGACTGCTGTCGTTCATCGCCCACGACCGGGCGGGCTTCGGCGGGGCGCTGATGGCCGCCGCGGCGGCGATCACGCTGTTGAGCGCGTGGGGTTGGCGGCGCGGCGAGTGGTGGGTCTGGTGGTCGCTGGCGGTGGCCGCCGCCGCGGGGTTCCTGCCCGCACTGCTGGTGCACGGCGTCATCGGTTACGTCGACTTCTTCCACCTGGCGCCCGTCGTCCTCGGACTCGGTCTGACCGTGACCGGCCTGGCGCTGTCCCGCTCGTACCTGTGCGGCGGCGCCGCGCGGTGCTCGCCGCGCGGCGCCGCCCACCGGGTCACAGCAACGGATCGCTGACCACCCGCAGGGTCGGGCTGCTGTCCGGCTCGACGTGGGTCACCGCGAACAGCCTGCGCCGGTCGGCCGCCTCCCCTGCCGCGAGCACCAGCGCGACCGCGCTCCCGGCGGCTCTTCGCAGTGAAACCGTCATGCCCGTTCCCCCTCACTCGGAGTGCTACGAACTGGCTTTGCGGCGTTGCTCGAACCAGGCCCACACGACGGTGATCGCCACGCCGATGGCGACCCACACCCACAGGAACGCCCACGAGCCGATGACCCGGTCCTGCTGGTCGCGCGGCACCGGGGGGCCCGCGAGCAGCATCGCCACCACCACGACCACCGCTATCGCGCCGGGCCCCCACGGCGGCAGCACCAGGGCGAACAGGATGGGCACGGTGTAGAACAGGCCGACCACCAGCGCGGAGGTCAGGTCCGCGCCCTTGGCGTAGGCGATGACGACCGCCACGGCGAACCCGGCGAGCACGGCGAGGAACTTCTTCACGTCGCGGACTCCCTTCCGTTGCGCAGGATGCCTCCGGCGGTCTCGATGCCGCCTTGCCGCCGACCTGCTCGGCCGACTCGGCGACGACGCGCCCCATCGCCTCGACGCCGCCCTCGAGGTCCTCGACCTGCTTGTGCACCTTGTCCGCGGTCTCGAAGGCGCTCTGCGAAGCCTCGCCCTGCAACGCCTTCCGCGCCTCACCCGCGAACTGCTTGACCTTCTCGCCGACCTCGCCGACCTCGCCGACCTCGCCGACCTCGCCGGCGGTGGCGCGGCCGACGTCGAACTCCACCAGCAGCCCGCCAAGGTCGGCGTCGAAGGCCAGGTCCGCCATCGGACCGTGGCCGCCGGGCATCGGTGCTGCCCCGCTACCTGGCCGACCCGGCGCTGGCGGCCGGGTCGGTGGAGCTGGTGCAGCAGGCGAGCGTGCCCCCGTTGGCCATGCTGTTCCTGGCGACTCGCTTAAGTGGGCTGGCCACCCCGCAGGTGGCACTGGCCCACCGCCACTTGCTCGACCGCGCCCGCGACTGGGGCTCGCTGTGACGGCTAGCTGTGACGCGAACCGGGCGTTCGCGATGCCGGGTAGTAGTTACCTGCCCTCCCGGAGCGACCCGGTAGTACTTGCAGGCGCTCTGGAGGGGTGACGTCCTGCGGGCGGCGGTCGGGGCTGGCCTCACAACATCTGGATGCCCAGCAGGCAGGTGTCGTCGTCGGTGTCGGCGTCGCTGTGGGTCAGCAGGTGGTCCAGCCGCTCCTCCAGCGGTCCCCACGCCCCGGCCGCCGCGCTCGACAACGCCTCGATGCAGTCGTCCAGCGGGGTGTCGCGACGCTCGACCAGGCCGTCGGTGTAGAGCAGCAGGACGTCGTCCTGCTCCAACTGCACCTGCCCCTCCTCGTAGTCGACCTCCGCCAGCGCGCCCAGCAGCACCCCGTCGAGCATCGGCAGCACGGTGGCGTGCTGCCCGCGCACCAGCACCGGCGGCAGGTGGCCCGCGCGGGCCCACCGCAGGACGCGGGTCTGCGGGTCGTACAGACCGCAGATGGCGGTGGCCAGGATGTTGTCGCTGAGGTGGTGGGCCACCACGTTGAGCCACGTCAGCAGCTGCGCGGGACCGGCACCGGTGGCGGCCAGGCCGCGCAGGGCGTTGCGCAGCACCACCATGCCGGTCGCGCCCTTGATGCCGTGCCCGGTGATGTCGCCGACGGAGACCAGGATCTGCTTGGAGGGCAGCACCACCGCGTCGTACCAGTCGCCGCCGACCAGGTGCTCCTGCTCGGCCGGGCGGTAGCGCACCGCGATGCGCAGCCCGAAGGCGTCGATGGAGGGCTGCGCGGGCGGCATGATCGCCTGCTGGAGCTGCAGCGCCAGCCGGTTGTGCTCGGCGGCCTGCTGCTCGGTGTGCGCCAGCTGGTCGCGGGTGGCCGACAGCGCCACCTCCGTCCAGTGCTGGGCCGAGACGTCCTGGTAGGCGCCGCGCACCGCGAGCAGCCTGCCCGCGGCGTCGAGCACCGGCTCGGCGATCACCCGCACGTGCCGGGTGACGCCGTCGGGCCGCTGGAGCCGGAAAGCCGCGGAGTCCGCCCGGCGGTGGTGCAGCACCGCGCGCAGGAACCGGTTGATGGCGACGGCGTCGTCGGGGTGGGCGTGCAGGGGCAGCTGCGCCAGCGGCAGCGGGTCCGCGCTCGCGGGCAACCCGTAGAGCGCGAACAGCTGGCTGTTCCAGGTGATCTCGCCGGTGGCGGTGCTCTCCTCGAACCCGCCGATGCGGCCCAGCCGCTGCGCGTGCTGCAGCAGGTTGGCCAGCCGGGCGGTCTCGTCCTGGACCCGCCACACCACCAGCACGTTGTCGCCGTGGCGGCTGATGCTCACCGCCGCCACCACGGTCAGCGGCACCTGGTCGACCAGCTCGGTCAGCGTCATCCGCTCGGCGCGGAACGGCTCGCCGGTGGCGTGCACGTGCTCGACCTTGTCGAACAGGCTGCCGTCGTCGGCGGCCATCGGGTAGACCTCCAGCACCAGCGCGCCGACGATCGCGCCGCGCGGCCTGCCCGCCAGGTCCACGAACCGGCGGTTGACGTGGTGGATGCGGAAGTCGCTCAGCTCCCCGTTGGCGTCCAGGTGGGGGCGCAGCACCAGGGCCGAGTCCAGCAGCCCGTCGGCCAGGTCCACCAGCTCGGCCAGCGCCCGGCCCGCCGGGTCGTCCTCCCCGCCGTGCGGGTCGAAGGTCTCCAGCGTGTGCGCGCACAGCTCGGCCAGCGCCTCGACCTGGCGGCGGACCGGCTGCGGCTGCGGCTCCAGCGGCTGCGGCCAGCAGATCTCCAGCACGCCCAGCACCCGACCGCCCGCGCCCGCGGGCACCGCCACCCGGCCGCCGCCCGCCAGGTCGCGGTGGGCCACCGAGGGCAGCCCGGAGCGGGCCAGGTCCTCCACCCACACCGCACCGCGCTCCACCAGCGCCCGCCGGGCGGGCGTGACGACACCGGGCGGCACGTACCGCCACCGGGCAGCCTCCTCCGGGGTGATGCCCGCGAACCCGGCCAGGGTCAGCGACGAGTCGTTGCCCGCCGACCAGATCGCCACCGCGGTGGCGCCCAGCGGGGTCAGCGCGTGCTCCAGCAGCGACTCCGCGACGGTCTGGGTGTCGCCCGCGGCCAGCGCGCCGCTCTCCGCGGTGCGCAGCCGCACCGCGGCCGACGTCCCGTCCCCGACCTGCGCGGGACGGTCCTCGCCCTCGCCGACGGCGTGCGCCAGGAACTGGTCCACCACCTCGGTGAACCGGTCCTGGGCTGCCTGGTTGACCAGGTCGGCGGCCAGCTCCAGCACGGTCAGGCCCGCCTGCTCGGCCAGCTCGGAGAGCTGGCGGGCGGCTTGCGCGGGCCCGCAGCGCAGCCGCTCCACCAGCACGCCCTTGGCCAGCTCGACCAGCGCCCGGCCGTCGGCCGCGGCGTTGGCCTCCCGCACCTGCTTGCGCAGCCGCTCGACGGTGGCGGCCAACCTGCCCAGGCCGCCCTCGCCCGCGCGGTCCGCCGTGTTCTCCGTGGCCGGGCCTGTTCCCGGCGGGTTCGGTGACGACATCGGCTACGCGTCCAACCACCGGCGCATGCACGCCAGGAGGTCGTCGGCGTCCACCGGCTTGATCACGTAGTCGTTGGCTCCCGAGGCCAGGCTCTTGTCCCGGTCGCCCGGCATCGCCTTGGCCGTGACCGCGATGATCGGCAGCCGCGCGTACTCCGGCATCGCGCGGATCGCCGCGGTGGCCGCGTAGCCGTCCATCTCCGGCATCATCACGTCCATCAGCACCAGGTCGATCTCCGGGTGCGCGGTGAGGGTTTCGATGCCCTCCCTGCCGTTCTCGGCGTGCAGCACGTTCACGCCGTGCAACTCCAGGATGCTGCTCAGCGCGAACAGGTTGCGCGCGTCGTCGTCGGCGATCAGCACGGTGCGGCCCGCCAGGGTGCGGTCCACGTGCTGCGGCGCGGGCTGGACCGCCTCCTCGTGCCGCACCAGCGGCAGCACGTCACCGGGCACCTCCGCGGTCAGGTGCAGCGCGATGCGCTCGCGCAGCTCGTCCAGGCTGGACAGCAGCTCCAGCGGCTGGGACTCGGTGCGCGACTGCAGCCGCCGCTCCTGCTCCACGTCCAGCCGCCGGTTGCTGTGCGCCAGCACGGGCACCCCGCGCAGCGCCGAGTCGCCGTCCATCGCCTCCAGGAACCGCAGGGCGGCGCCGTCGGGCATGTCCAGCTCCAGCACCACGCAGTGGCAGGCTTCGGCGGCCAGCGCCGCGGCCGCCTCCTGCGCGCCGATGGCGGTGATCACCTGCACCGGGCCGCGCGGGTCGTGGGCGTCGGACAGGTCCGCCACCGCGCTCTGCGCCACCAGCGACAGCAGGCCCTGCGGTCGCTCCTCCACCACCAGCAGCCGCCGCTGCTGGGGCGGCGTGTGCGCGGACTGCGGCGCGTCCTCCTGCCGCTGCGTCCCCCGCGCCGGGTCGGTCGTGGCCGCGGCCGGGCCTGCCACCGCGGGCGACTCCTGGAAGTCCGGGCGGGCCACCGGCAGGTACAGCGTGAAGGTGCTGCCCTGGCCCAGGGTGCTCTCCGCGGTGATCGCGCCGCCCAGCAGGTAGGCGATCTCCCGGCTGATCGACAGGCCGAGGCCGGTGCCGCCGTACTTGCGGCTGGTGGTGCCGTCGGCCTGCTGGAAGGCGCCGAAGATCGACTCCAGCTGGTGCTCGGCGATGCCGATGCCGGTGTCGGTCACCCGGAAGGCGATGGCCGCGCCGTGGTGGCGCACCGAGGAGGGCAGCTCGGCCGCGTCGGCGGGCTCGATGCGCAGCTCGACGCTGCCCGCCTCGGTGAACTTCACCGCGTTGGACAGCAGGTTGCGCAGCACCTGGCGCAGCCGCGAGTCGTCGGTGAGCAGGTCCACCGGCACACCGGGGGCGGTGGTGACCCGGAAGCCCAGGCTCTTCTGGGTGGTCATCGGCCGGAAGGTGGCCTCGACGTAGTCCAGCAGCTGGCGCAGCGGCACCCGCTCCGGGGTGATGTCCATCTTGCCCGCCTCGACCTTGGACAGGTCGAGGATGTCGTTGATCAGCTGCAGCAGATCCGAGCCCGCCGAGTGGATGATGCCCGCGTACTCCACCTGCTTGGGGGTCAGGTTGCGGGTCGGGTTCTGCGCCAGCAGCTGGGCCAGGATGAGCAGGCTGTTGAGCGGGGTGCGCAGCTCGTGGCTCATGTTGGCCAGGAACTCCGACTTGTACTTCGAGGCCAGCGCCAGCTGCTGGGCGCGGGTCTCCAGCTCCTGGCGGGCCTGCTCGATCTCCAGGTTCTTGGCCTCGATGTCGCGGTTCTGGCTGGCCAGCAGCGCCGCCTTCTCCTCGAGCTCGGCGTTGGAGCGCTGCAGCTCCTCCTGCCGCACCTGCAGCTCGCCCGAGCGCGCCTGCAGCTCGGTGGCCAGCCGCTGGGACTCCACCAGCAGCTCGTCGGTGCGGGCGTTGGCGACGATGGTGTTGACGTTGACGCCGATGGTCTCCATCAGCTGTTCGAGGAAGTCGCGGTGGATCGGGGTGAACCGGTGCACCGAGGCCAGCTCGATCACGCCGAGCACCTGCTCCTCGACCACGATCGGCAGCACCACCAGGTTGACCGGCGCGGTGCGGCCGAGGCCGGAGGTGATGGTGACGTAGTCGGCGGGCACGTCGTCCACGGCGATGGTGCGGCGGCTGCGGGCGGCCTGGCCGACCAGCGAGCGGCCGAACCCGAAGCGCTCGGGCCGGTCGGCGTCCTGGGGGCTGCCGTAGGAGCCGATCAGCCGCAGCTCGGGGGTCTGCGCGGTGTCGTCGGCCAGGTAGAACGCGCCGTACTGGGCGGAGACCAGCGGGGTCAGCTCGTCCATGATCAGCTCGGCGACCACGGACAGGTCGCGGCGGCCCTGCATCAGGCCGGAGATGCGGGCCAGGTTGGACTTGAGCCAGTCCTGGTCCTGGTTGGCCTTGGTGGTCTCGCGCAGCGATTCCACCATCGAGTTGATGTTGTCCTTGAGCTCGGCGACCTCGCCGGAGGCCTCCACGGTGATGGAGCGGGTCAGGTCGCCCTCGGCGACCGCGCTGGTGACCTCGGCGATGGCGCGCACCTGGCGGGTCAGGTTGCCCGCCAGCTCGTTGACGTTCTCGGTCAGCCGCTTCCAGGTGCCCGACACGCCCTCGACCTCGGCCTGGCCGCCCAGCCGCCCCTCGCTGCCCACCTCGCGCGCCACGCGGGTGACCTCCGCGGCGAACGCCGAG
>NZ_BMRG01000004.1:57323-118958 GCF_014648515.1 Saccharothrix coeruleofusca | reverse complement strand
TGGGCGATGTTGCGCACCTGGTTGGTCAGGTTGTTCGCCATCGAGTTGACGTTGTCGGTCAGGTCCTTCCACGTGCCCGCCACGTTCGGCACGCGCGCCTGGCCGCCCAGGATGCCCTCGGTGCCCACCTCGCGGGCCACGCGGGTGACCTCGTCGGCGAACGCCGACAGGGTGTCCACCATGGTGTTGATCACACCCGCGAGCGCGGCGACCTCGCCCTTGGCCTCGACGGTGATCTTCTGCGACAGGTCGCCGCGCGCCACCGCCGTCGCCACCTGCGCGATGGAGCGCACCTGGCTGGTCAGGTTGGACGCCATGACGTTGACGTTGTCGGTCAGGTCCTTCCACGTGCCCGACACGCCGCGCACGGTGGCCTGGCCGCCCAGGTTGCCCTCGGTGCCCACCTCGCGGGACACGCGGGTGACCTCGTCGGCGAAGGCGGAGAGCTGGTCGACCATCGTGTTGATGGTCTCCTTCAGCTCCAGGATCTCACCGCGCGCGTCGACCCGGATCTTCTGGCTCAAATCGCCCCGTGCCACGGCGGTGGTCACCTGGGCGATGGAGCGCACCTGGGCGGTGAGGTTGTCGGCCATGACGTTGACCGACTCGGTGAGGTCCTTCCAGGTGCCGGAGACGCCCTTGACGTCCGCCTGACCACCCAGCCTGCCCTCGGTGCCCACCTCGCGGGACACGCGCGTGACCTCGTCGGCGAACGACGACAGCTGATCCACCATCGTGTTGATGGTGTTCTTCAACTCCAAGATCTCACCACGAGCGGTGACCGTGATCTTCTGACTCAGATCACCCCGCGCCACCGCGGTGGCCACCTGGGCGATGGAGCGCACCTGCGCGGTCAGGTTGCCCGCCATGAAGTTCACCGAGTCGGTCAGGTCGCGCCACATGCCGGAGACGCCCTTGACGTCCGCCTGACCACCCAGCGCGCCTTCCGTGCCCACCTCGCGCGAGACACGGGTCACCTCGTCGGCGAACGACGACAGCTGATCCACCATCGTGTTGATGGTGTTCTTCAACTCCAAGATCTCACCACGAGCGGTGACCGTGATCTTCTGACTCAGATCACCCCGCGCCACGGCGGTGGTCACCTGGGCGATGTTGCGCACCTGGTCGGTGAGGTTGCCCGCCATGAAGTTCACCGAGTCGGTCAGGTCGCGCCAGACGCCGCCAACGCCGGGCACCTGCGCCTGGCCACCCAGCCGCCCCTCGCTGCCCACCTCGCGCGCCACGCGCGTCACCTCGTCGGCGAAGGAGGACAGCTGGTCGACCATCGTGTTGACGGTCTCCTTCAGCTCCAGGATCTCGCCGCGCGCGTCCACGTCGATCTTCTGCGACAGGTCGCCGCGGGCCACCGCCGTGGCCACCTGGGCGATGTCGCGCACCTGGCTGGTCAGGTTGCCCGCCATGGCGTTGACCGAGTCGGTCAGGTCGGCCCAGGTGCCGGACACGCCGGGCACCTCGGCCTGGCCGCCCAGCCGCCCCTCGGTGCCCACCTCGCGCGCCACGCGGGTGACCTCGGAGGTGAACAGCGACAGCTGGTCCACCATGCCGTTGAACACGGTCGCGATCTCGCCGAGCAGGCCATCGGCGTCATCGGGCAGCCGGGTGCCGAAGTCGCCGTCGCGCACCGCGGTCAGCCCGGCCAGCAGCTGCCTCAGCTCCGGCTGGTCCACCGCCGCCGCTCTGCCCCGTCCCACCCGACGATCGGCTTCCACCGTCACGTCGCCCACGTCACCCTCGTTCCGCTTGTCGCGCGATCGCGCGTGAAAGCCGACACCACCACCGCGCCCGGCTTCTTCAGGCGGCGGTGCACCGCGACCAAATTACACACATGTCAGTCGTCCGAGGGACAGCGGAGACCGCAGGTACAGGAGCGAGGGGCCCGAACGGGGGTGTGCGGGCACGACGGCAGCCCGGCACCGGGGCCGGTGCCGGGCTGCCGTCGAGGTCGCCGTCAGGTGAGGGCGGGGCCGGACTCCTCGCTCCCGGACAGCTCGCGGAGGAACTCGTGGCACTGCTTCGCCCGCGCGGAGTCCTCCTCCATGACGCGGCGGAAGAAGTCGGCGATGTCCTGCCTGCCCGCGTTCTCGGCGTCACGCACGTACTGGCCGTAGTCGTGCCCGGCCTTGAGCGAGTGGTACTGCACCGAGATCAGGTCGAAGCTGACGTCGTCGAAGCCGGTCTCACCGGTGGCCATGTCTCCTCCTCGTCGTCGATGAGGTCATCGGTCACCGTGCGTAGTACCCGCGGATTTCCGTCTCAAGCGCACTGACCCCGCCCACTTCCGGTGAACACCCCACCCGCGTCAGCAAGTACTACCCGTGCCGCTTCGTCGAGCGCGTAACTACTACCCGTCTCATGAACGTCCGGGGCGGGTAGTAGTTATCTGCCCCCTCCCAGGGGTCGGGTAGTACTTGCCGACGCGGAGCGGGTCAGCCGAAGGCGGGCAGCAGGCGGGTCAGCTCGCCCGCGTCGAGCACGTCCAGCACGCGGCCCTCCGGTCGCCTGCGCACCAGGCCGCGCTCCAGCAGGGCGTCCAGCACCGCGCTGCCCAGCGCCCCGCCCAAGTGCGGCAGGCGGTGCGTGCGGTCCAGGCACGCCGTGGCCCGCTTGCGCCTGCCCGCCGCCACCGCGTCCGGGTCGACGCCCAGCTCCGCGAACGCCGTCGGGTCCGGCCCCAGCGCCACCTCGTCACCACGGCCGTCGGGCGGCCGGAGCGCGCCGCGCTCGACCAGGGTGCTGAACACGACGACGCCCAACCTGCCCGCGGCGTGGTCGTAGCAGGTGTGGGCGATGTCGGCGGGCGAGGGCTCGCGGTCGACGGCCGCGTCGGCACCGGCGTAGCGGGACAGCGCCGCCAGCACGCCCGACAGGCCCGCGTCGGCCACCCGGTACAGCGCGTGCCTGCCGGAGCGCTCGACGGCGACCAGGCCGCTCGCGCGCAGCCGCCCCAGGTGGTTGCCCAGCCGGGAGGCGGACACCCCGATCGCGTCGGCCAGCTGGGTGAGCGTGTGCGGCCCCTCCGCGGCCAGCAGCTGCAAGGCGGTCAGCCGCACCGGGTCGGCCAGCTCGCCCGCCAGCGCGGTGGCCTTCGCGAGCACCCGGTTCTCCGGGTCGATCCATCCCGCCACGTCGTCAGGCTAGCACCTTTCAAGCCTGCCTGAACTGTTATTGCGGCAGATCCCGTGCGCCCCTACAGTGACCATTCACGTCTTCCTGAAGGGTGGTTTCCGATGGTCGTCGTGCTGGAACGGGCGGCGGGGTGGCAGCGCCGCCTCATGTGGGGACGCGGGGTGTCCGCGCTGGGCGACGGCCTGTGGTTCACCACCTGGGCGCTGTACTTCACCCGTGTGGCCGGGTTCCCGCCGGTCGTGGTGGGCGTGGGGATGACGGTGGCGGGCGCCTGCGGGCTGCTGGCGGCCGTCCCGCTGGGCGCGCTGGCCGACCGCCTGGACCCGCGCCGCGTCCTGGTGGCGATCACCGGCGTGCGCGCGGTCGCGATGGCCTGCTACCTGCTGGTGGACAGCACTTGGGCCTTCCTGGTCGTCACGGTGGCGTTCGTGGCGCTGGCCAACGGCGGCAACGCCGCCCGCACCGCCCTGGTGTCAGCTCTGGTGTCCGATGACGACGAACGGGTCGCCGTGCTGGCCCGGCAGCGGGTCGCCCAGCACGTCGGCTACGCCGCGGGCGCCGGGCTGGGCGCGCTGGTGCTCTCCGTCGACCAGCCCGGTGTCTACCACCTGTCCATCGCGGGCAACGCGGTCAGCTTCCTGGTGCTGGCCGCGGTGACGGTCAGCCTGCCGTCACCCGGTGTCGCAGTCCGCCGCCCCAGCGCGCGGACGGCCCTGCGCGACCTGCCCTACCTGGCGGTCACCGCCGTGACCGCGGTGCTGTCGCTGTGCTGGGCGATGCTGTCGACCGGACTGCCGCTGTGGATCGCCGCGACCGGGCTGCCGCTGTCGCTCAGCGGAGCCGTGGTGGTGCTCAGCTCGGTCGGCATCGCGGCGCTCCAGGTCGCGGCCACCCGGCTCGCCACCTCGACCACCCGCGCCGCGCGCACGGCCGTCGGCGCGGGGGTTGCTCTGGCGGCGAGCTGCCTGCTGCTGGCGGTGACCGGTTCCACCGGCACGGGTGTCGGCGTGGGGATCGTCCTGATCGCGGCCCTGCTGCACCTGGCGGGCGAACTGGGCTACGTCGCCGCCGGGTGGCGGCTGTCGATCTCCCTCATGCGACCGCACGCCCACGGCGCCTACCAAGGGGCGACCGAGGCGGCCACGGCCACCGCGCAGATGCTCGCGCCGAGCTTCTTCACGGTGGGGCTGGCCGGCCTCGGCGCGGGCGGGTGGGTGCTGGCCGCGGCCGTGTTCCTGGCCGCAGGCGCGGCGGTGCCCGCGTTGACCCGGTGGGCGGTGCGCACCCGCTGATCAGGACTCCGGCCCGTCGAGCCAGATCAGGTGGAGCTTCACGTCCCCGTCCACCGCCCGAGCGAAGGTGGTCAGCGCGCTCTCCGGGCTCGCGGCGCGGGTGTGGAAGCCGCCTTCGACGGAGAAGACCTCGGCCCGGTCGTGGAACGCCATGCCGTAAGCGGCGATCCAACCGTCACGGCGCTCGCCGTACTCGTGGGCGATGGCGAACAACCTGGGCGCGTCATCGGCGGCCAAGCCCTTCAGGAACCCGGCGAAACCGGCCTCATCCCACAACTGCTCCTGCTCGGCCTGCGCGGTCATCATGTCCATGCTCCGGGTTTCGGTGCACCCGGCTCGCGACCGCAGTGCTGCCGCAGGTGTCGAAAGTGGTGACGCGGCCGTGTCACCCCCGCAGCACCCCGGCCTGCTGCCACACTCGGCGAAGGGCGGTTCGACACCAGGAGGTGGACCGATGGGCGACGGGATTCCGAGCTGGGCCCGGCGCATCCGAGCGCTCCGCGAAGCCAGGGGGTGGTCGCAGGCAGAAGCCGCCGAGCGGATGCGCGAGCACAGCCGCGCCGCGCTCCCCGACCCCGATCACCTGCTGCGGCGGTGGAAGGCGTGGGAACGCGGCGAGAACAAGCCGAGCCCCCACTACGCACCGCTCATCGCCGCCGCGCTGCACACCGTCACGACCGCCCTGTTCCCGCCCGAACACCGCGCGCGAGCGGAAATCCTCGGCGTGACCGGCATGGACACGATGGAGATCGTGTCGCGGTTGCGGGCCTCGTCGGTGGACGAGGCCACGGTGCAGGCGCTGCGGATCACGGTCGACCGGCTCTGCTCCGAGTACGCGCACCGCCATCCGGACGAGCTGCTCGTCGAAGGGCGCGAGTGGCTGCGACGCATCGTCGACCTGCAGGAACAGCGCCTCGGCTTCCGGCAGCGGCGGGACACGCTGGAGCTGGCCGGGTGGCTGGCGCTGCTGGTCGGCTGCCTGGAGTACGACACGGGCGACCGCCGGTCCGCCGAAGCGACCCGGCAGGCAGCCCTCTCCCTTGGGCAGGAGGTCGGCAGCGCAGGCGTGCTCGGGTGGGCGCACGAGATGAGGGCGTGGTTCGCCCTCACCTCCGGCGATCACCGGGGAGCCGTCGCGGCGGCGCGAGCGGGGCGAGCCGTGTCGGGCGGGCACTCGGTCGGCGTCCAACTGCTGGCGCAGGAGGCCAAGGCGTGGGCGCGCATGGGCCGTCCGGCCGAGATGGAGGACGCCTTGGAGCGTGGCAGAGTGCTGCTGGACTCGCTGCCCTACCCGGACAACGTCGACAACCACTTCGTGGTCGACCCGTCGAAGTTCGACTTCTACGCGATGGACTGCTACCGCCACGTCGGGGGCGACCGGCTGGCCAGTGCGCTGGCGAACGAGGTGATCCGAGGGGGCACCGACTTCAACGGCTTCGAACGCTCGCCCATGCGGATCGCGGAAGCCCGGATCACTCTCGGTGTCGCCGCGGCACGCGAAGGCGACCTGGAGGGCGCCGTGGCCTTCGGGCGGCAGGCGCTCACCGGGCAGCGGAAGTCGTTGCCATCGTTGGCGATGGTTTCCCAGGACCTAGCCGCTGTCCTGAGCAGCCGGTTCTCCGGCGAGACCGAGGCCGAGGCATACCTGGCCCAACTGCGCGAGATCCACCACGCCCGCTGAGCGCGAGTCGCGCGTTCGGACACCGCGAGCCGAGCGTTCGCGCTTCCTGGCCGTCGGTGCGGTGTCGGCGTCGACCTCAACGGTCGGCTTTGACGATCAACTGTTCACAGAATGTGAACCCACACCGAGCCGACTCTTCAGCGACTTCAGCTCCCACGTGCGCACGCGGGCGCGCTGATCGAGCTCGATCAGCAGTTCGCGGGCCACCGGGTCGTGTCGGATGCGTTGCGGCGCGATCCGGTCGGCGGTGTCCAGGTGCCGCAGCGCCGCCGCGTCCCGCGAGCCGCCCGCCTGGCAGTGGGCTCGGGCGAGGTCGAAGTGCAGCGCGGCACGCCGGTCGGCGGCGGTGAGGGCATCGGCGTAACCAGGAGTGGCCTCGACCCGCTCGGCCTCGACCGGGCCGCGTCCGGATTCCACGGCCACGGACAGCGCCCACGCCCGCACGTTCGCCGGGCCGAAGCTGAACCACAGCGCGTTCCGCTCCCCCGTCCGTCGCGCCAGTTCGACCGCCTCCGCGAGGTGCGCCGCCGCGTCCGCCGCGCGTCCGGACTTGGCGGCCAGCTGCGCCGACGACAGGTGCAACATGCCGGCCGCTTCCGCCGCCGCGGTGTCCGACGCGGTCGGGTCGGCCACGTCCACGAGGTGCTCCAGGGCGGTGCGGGCGATCCGCTCGGCCCGGTGCCGAGCGCCCAGCCTGCTCAACACCCCGGTAGCCGCCATGGCTGTGAACCCCTGCAGTGCCGGGGACTCCACCCTGCGGGCAGCCTCCTGCGCACGGGCGGCGGCGGTGACCGCCAGGTCCGCGTTGCCGAGGCTGCGGGCGACACCACAGGCCACTAGGCAGGTCTCCACCAGGGCGATGAGCGCGGCTCGGCGGTCCTCGCCGGTCACGACGTGGACGTGCAGGTCGGTCAGCAGTGAACCCAAGCCTCGTCCGGCTGCCGCGTAGCGGCTGTGCGCGGTGTGCTCGTTCGCCTGAGCCGCCAGCCCCGCCAACTCGTGCAGCGGCCGGGCGGGCAAGTCCGGAACATCGTCCAAAGTGGCGTCGTACAGGGCTACGGAGATTTCCGGCAGCGCGGTCAGCGCCTCAGCGGCCACGCGGTCACCGGGCAAGTACGGCTGGCCGGTCAGGTCTGCGACGGAGCAGCCCAGCGCGCGGGCGATGTCCTCCAGCAGACCCCGCCGCTCGAACCAGCGCTGACCGCGTTCGAGCATGGACAGGTACGACTTCGTGATCCCGGCCAGCCCGGCGGCGGTGTCGAGCCCGAGGCCGCGGCGCCTCCGGATGGTCCGCACGCGTTCACCGATCTCGGGCGGGGTCGGCTCGGATCGTGAGCCTTCTGCGACGTTCATCGGCACCTCCCGGCTGCTGCCGAGGGTAGCCGGCCCGGCCCGAACACGATCGAGTCCGTCCACGCCGCAAGCCGCGCGTTCGAGTGGTCGGGTAGTGGTTACCGGCCCCGAGGAGCACGTCGGGTAGTACTTGCAGACGTTGAGGGGCGGTGGAAGCGGAAGTTCAGCGGCGGTAAAGCGCGGCTCCCTACGTTGGCGCCGTGATGCGATTCGCCCACCTCGTCCTGCTGGCCCTGGTCGTGGGCCTGCTACCGCCACCGGTCGCCGCGGCCAGCGGTGTCTCACCGTCCACCTCGCTGGTCGGCACCCAGCAGGTGCTGTTCCGCACGGGCACCAACGGCTACGGGTGCTTCCGCATCCCCGTGCTGGTGCGCACCGCCGCGGGCAGCCTGCTGGCGTTCTCGGAAGCGCGCAAGTCGCCGTCCTGCGCCGACCGCGGCGACATCGACCTGGTGGTGCGGCGGTCCACCAACGACGGCCGCACGTGGGGGCCCATCCGGGTGGTCCTCTCCGGCACCCCCGACGACCCGAACGCGCCGTTCACCAGGGGCAACGCCGTGCCCGTGGTGGACCGGCGCACCGGCCGGGTCGTGCTGGTGACCACCTCCAACGAGGCCGTGCCCGGCGGACAGCGGCTGCCGTGGGTGCAGCACAGCGACGACGACGGCCTGACCTGGAGCACCGCCCGTCCGCTGGGCGCGAGCTTCGACGGGACCAACGACGGCTGGTTCGCCACCGGGCCCGCGCACGGCATCCAGCTCCAGCACGGCGAGCACGCCGGGCGGCTGGTCGTCGGGGCGCACCAGAAGCCCAGGAACGGCACCGTGCTGGCGGGCGTGCTCTACAGCGACGACGGTGGCGACACCTGGCGTGCCAGCACGGTGCCCAACTCCTACGTGGAGGGCCAGCTCAGCCCCGGTGAGATCGCCGTGGCGGAGCTGCCCGACGGCGCGGTCTACGCCCTCGCGCGCAACGAGGTCACCGACGGCAACCACCGGGCCAAGGCGGTCAGCCTCGACGGCGGCACCACGATGCCCTCCTTCACCACCGTGCCCTCGCTGGTGACGCCGACCGTGCAGGGCTCGGTGCTGGCGCTCCAGCGGACCTACCGGTCCACCCCCGGCGACGTGCTGGTGTTCTCCGGCCCCTCCGACCCGAACGACCGCGAGCACCTCAAGATCCGCTACTCCACCGACCGCGGCAACACCTGGCTCAGCCCGGCGAGCGGTCTGGTCACCAACGACCGCTCGGGCTACTCCGACCTGGCGGAGTTGGCGGGCGGCGAGATCGGGGTGCTCTACGAGGGCGGCGTGGCGTTCTCCGCCGACGAGATCCGCTTCACCCGCTTCACGCCGGGCCAGCTGGGTCTGCCGGGGACCACCCGCGGCACGCCGTCGGCGCAGCCGTCCACCCCGGCGGGCCCGACCACGCCGGACAGCTCGCCCGAGGCCAACGACGCCTACCTGGTCGGGAACGCGGCGCTGGACGACGGACTGCTGCTCGACGGCGCGGGCGATCACGCAGACGTCCCGCACTCGCACACCCTGGACCCCGGCGCGGACGACTTCACCTTCACCACCCGGTTCCGCTACAGCGCCACGGCGAGCAGCCCCAACCAGGCGCTGCTGTGGGCCTACGGCGTCGGTTCCGGTCAGCCGCAGGTGTGGCTGCGCGCGCAGCCCGCGAACGACCAGCTGACCGCGTGGGTGCAGGGCAGCGGTGGCGGCGCGTCGGTCTCGCTCCCGGACACCGCGGCGCGGGTCGCGTTCGGCGACGGGGCCTGGCACCACCTGTCCTTGACGCGCGCCGGGAGCAGGGTCGAGCTGACCGTGGACGGCGTGACCGCGAGCGCCACCGGCGTGGTGGGCCCGGTGAACAGCGGCGTCGGCGGCATCCGCCTCGGCGCCAAGCAGGACGCGGGCGCCAGCGACAGCTTCGCGGGCAGGCTCAAGGACTTCCGGCTGTTCCGCAGGGCGCTGAGCGTCGAGGAGCTGACCTCGGTGCGCGGCGGCTACGGGCCGACGGGCGTGCTGCGGCTGGCGTTCCAGTCGGTCGACACGGCGACCGTGCCGAGCCGGACGGCCACGCCGATCACCGACGACGTGTCCGGCCACTGCGCCACGGCGACCCTGCTGGGCGGGCTCCAGTCGCCGGTGGAGGGCAAGTCCTCGTCCGCGATCCAGGTGAACGCGGCGCACCCCGGTGTGGAGACGCCCTTCTCCCCCGCGCTCGACCTCGGCTCGGGGGACTTCACCTTCGCCACCTGGTTCCGCTACAGCGCCACGGCGAGCAGCCCGAACCAGGCGCTGGTGTGGGCCTACGGGACGACCTCGGGCAAGCGGTCGCTGTGGGTGCGGGCCCAGCCGGGGCAGGACCGCCTCTACGCGTGGGTGCAGACCGACACCGCCCAGGTCTCCGTCGCCCTGCCGGACACCTCGGCGTCGCGCACCGCGTTCGGCGACGGCGGGTGGCACCTGATGGCGCTGTCCCGCGAGGGCGGCACCGTGCGGCTCAGCGTCGACGGCGGCACGCCCGCCTCGGTCACCGGCCTGACCGGTTCGGTGACCGCGGAGCAGGACACCATCAGCGGGTTGCGCGCGGGGTCCAAGATGGGCGGCACCGACGTGCTGCAGGGGGCGTTGGACGACTTCCGGCTCTACCACCGCGCGTTGACCGCCACCGAGCTGGCGCAGGCCGCGGCGGGCCGGTTCCCCGGCGACCTGCCCGCGGTGTGGTGGACGTTCGACGGCCAGCGGACCCAGTCGCACGACATGGTGGACCCGGTCACCGGGCCCAGCACCCCGGACGCCTCGGCGCACTGCGTGCGCGCGGCGGCGCTGGGCGACCCGGCCGTGGTCACCGGGAAGGTGGGCGGCGCGCTGTCGTTCGACGGCGTGGACGACGCCGTGCGGCTGCCGTACGCGCCGAGCACCGCGCTGGGGTCCGGCGACTTCACCACGTCCGCGTGGGTGCAGTACCGCGCCACGAGCACGACCGCCGACCAGGTGCTGTTCTGGGCCTACGGCTCCGGGTCCACCGAGCGCAACCTCTGGCTGCGCGCCCAGCCGGGCAGGGACCGGCTGCACGCCTACGTGCAGACCGACGCAGGCGTCGCCGAGGTGTCCGCACCGGACCAGTCGACGGCGGTCGCGTTCGGTGACGGGACCTGGCACCACGTGACCCTGCGCCGCTCCGGCGACTCGGTGGCGCTGCTGGTGGACGGCGCCCAGTTGGGCAGCGCGGCCGTGTCGGGCTCGCTGACCTACGGCGACACCTTCGCGGTGGACGGCTTCCGGCTCGGCGCGAAACCCGACGGCACCAACCGGTTCAAGGGCCTGCTCGACGACTTCACGATCCACCGCAGGGCCCTGACCGACGTCGAGCTGACCGCGCTGCGCCGGGGAACCGACTTCGGTCCCGTCACCGCGGTCCGACTGCCGCTGGACAACGCGGGCTGACACGTCCTCGCGAGTCGAACGCTCGGGTTGCCCGAGTTCAACGCCTGGGCAACCCGAGCCCTACCCGAACGCGGAACTCGCGCCACCCCGGCGTTCGACTCGCGCCACCCCGGCGTTCGACTCGCGGGTCCGGGCGAGGAAGCGGCGGACCAGCGGGTGCCAGCGGTACCGGCCGGGCCGGGGCTGCGCCAGCAGGCAGGCCCCGGCCAACGCCCGCAGGGCGGTCCCGGCGTCGAACACCGGGCACCCGGCCACCGCCGCGGCGGTGCGCGCGCTGAACTCCGACACCGGCAGCGGAGCCCACCGCAACGCCACGTCGCGCAACTCGGCGGGCAACGCGGCGAACCACCCGGCGAACGCCCCGGCCACCGACTCCCCGCCCACGACCAACCGGTCCAGCACCCGATCCGGGGGAGTCTCGGCCAACCACCGGGCGGCACCACCGGGGTCGGCGGCGGCGATCCGCAGCGCCAGCGGCAGGTGGCCGCACAACTCCGCCAACTCCTCCGCCGCCGCCCCCCGCTCCCCCAACACCTCCAGCGAATCCCCGACCGCCAGCACGTCCAGCGGCAACGCCCGAGCACCATCGCGGACCACCAGGTCGCCGAGCCGGTTCCTGCTGGTCACCACGACCACCGCCGACCCACCCGGCAACAACCGCCGCACCTGCGCGGCGTCCTCGGCGTGGTCGAGCAGCAGCAGGAACCGCCGATCCGCCACCGCCGTCCGGTAGCGCCGGTCCGGCTCCCCCGTTCCCCGCCCGTGCGGCTCCACGGTGCGCAGCAGCCGCGCCACCGGGTCACCGGGATCGCGCAGGTCCAGATACAGCTGACCGTCGGGAAAGCGGTCGCGCACCCGATGCGCCCAGTGCACCGCCAGCGCCGACTTGCCCACACCGGGCATCCCGCTGACCACGCACACCCGCACCCCGCCCGCGCGCTCCCACTCCTCCAACCAGCCGGTCAGCTCGGCCAGCTCCCGCTCCCGCCCCGCGAAACCGGGAACGTCGTGCGGCAGCTCAGCGGGTCGCGGCCCCGCCTCCCGCCCCTGGAGGATGCTCCGGTGCAGCCCGACCAGGGCGTCACCGGGGTCCAACCCCTGCTCGACGGCCAACCCGCGGCGGAACGCGTCATAAGCCGCCAACGCCTCGGGCACGCGGCCCGCACGGGACAGCGCCACCATCAGCTGCCACGTCAGCCGCTCCCGCAGCGGGTGCTCGCGCACCAGCGCGGTCAGCTCGCCGATCACCCCGGCGTGCCCGCCCAACGCCAACTGCGCCTCGGCGAAGTGCTCGAACGCGACGACCCGCCGCTCCTGCAGCGCCGGTCCCTCGCGCGCCACCAGCGACTCCGGCACACCGCCCAGCGCGGGGCCGCGCCACAGCGCCAGCGCCTCGCGCAACGCCTCCGACGCCGCAGCGGCCCGACCGCGCGCCAACTCCTCGACACCGCGCCCGACCAGCCCGGTGAACACCTCCAGGTCCAGCTCGCCGGGTGCCACCACCAGCCGGTAGCCGCGCGACTCGCGGACCACGGCCGCCTTGCCCAGCAGTCCGCGCAGACCCGACACGTAGACCTGGAGCTGGCCGCGCGCGTTGGCGGGCGGGTGGTCGCCCCACAGCAGCGCGCACAGCCGCTCGTCGGCGACCTCCCGGTTGGCGTGCAGCAACAACACCGCCAGCAGGCCCCGGCGCTTCGGTCCGCCCACGCGCAGGGGCCCGGTCGCGCCGTCCGCGGCGACCGGGCCCAGCACGCGGAAGCGGACCGGGGACCGCGCGGCCCCCGGCCGTTCCGGTTCGGTCACGACGTCGGGATCTCCCGCCCGTAGAACCTCATCGCGCCGTTGGCGTTGAGGTAGGAGAACAGCAGCTCCGAGGTGTTGGAGTTGCGGTACGCCAAGGCGAACGGGTCGGTCGCCACCGGGTCCGGGTTCGGGCCGGACATGTCGTACACCGAACCCCACTCGTTGCTGGCCGTGGCCGTCTCCCAGATGCCGTGCGCCTCCCCGTCGGTTCCGCGCACCACGACCGCGACGCGGCCGAGCGCCGGGTCCAGGATCGCGGCGGGCGCACCCGCGGAGGTCAGCGCACCGACCGGCGTCCAGTCCGCAGGCCACGCGCCGCTGCCGTCCTGGAGCTTGCTCACGATCGCACCGCCCGCGTCGCGGACGAACACCTGCGCCGAGTAGCCGGGGCGCACCACGACGGACGGAGCGCTGTTGAGGCCGACGCCGCCCAGGTCGGCCCACGCCGAGACGGAACCGTCGTCGTAGTACTGGATCACCTTGATCGACCCCGCGGTGGTCAGGCCGAACACCTGAACGCCGCTGCGCACCGCGACCACCTCCAGCGAGCCGGTGAGGTCCTGGTCGCCCAGGTTGCGCCAGTACGGCACCGAACCGGTCTGCGCGTGGGCCCACAGCTTGCCGTCGGCGTCCACCGCGAAGTGCACCGCGGTCCCGGCGACCAGCGCGGTCTTCGGCGGCGACGCCATCGAGCCGCCCAGGTCCGCCCACGCGCCCCAGCTCACCGCGTCCAGCGCGGTCTGGGTGATCGACCGCAGGTCGCCGTCGGTGTGCTGCGCGGTGATCCGCACGCGGCCGTCGGACAGCCGCACCAGGGTGGGCTGACCGGTGAACGCCTCGTTGCCCGAGAGCACCTGCCACCGCACGGCGCCCACGACGTCGGGGTTCTCCTGCAGGCCCGCCACCACGCGACCCGAGTTGTCCACGTAGGCGTGCCAGATCTTGCCCGTCAACGCCCCCTCGACGGGCGGCAGCTGCAACGCCGCCATCCGGGTGTTCTTCGCGATCTCCAGCGTCGGCAGCGGGTCGGCGAACCAGCCCAGCAGGTCCACGACCACGTGCGCGGTGCCGGAACTGCCGTTGCGGAGGCGGATCTTGCCGTCGGTGCCGGGCTTGAGCACGATCATGTTGTCGCGCCAGGAGTCCGCCTTGAAGTCCATCACGCTGACCGACGGCTCGGCCTGGCCGACCGGCCACGCCTTGAGGTAGCCCGCCTCCGCGGGCGTGACGACCACGTTCACCGCCGCGCCCGCGATGCCGCGGGTCGGCAGGCCGTTGGTGCCGCCCACCTGGACGTCGATCGTGCCGTTGGCGGCCACCGGCAGGCCCGCGCCCGCCGTGCGGGTGTTGAGCAGCCGCTTGGCCACCGGTCGGTAGCCCGCGCCCTGGCTGGCGTTGGCGGTGAAGTAGCCCTGCACGGTGACGCTGAGGTTGACCGCGGCGGAGCCGTTGTTGCGGAAGACCACCTTGCCGTCGGCGGACAGCGGGATGATCGCCTGCGACTGGGTGGACCCGGCCGCGTAGTTGAACACCGGCCGGGTGCTGGACGCGCCCGCGTTCAGCCAGCCCCCCGCGCTCGCGCCCGGCACCAGCAGGTTGACCACGACCGCCGCGGCGCCGACCGGGACCAGGCCGCCCGCCAGCGTCACGGTCCGGTTCGCGTCCGAGGCGATCGTGCCGGTCGTGGTGCCCAGACCTTCACGGGTGTCGACGACCCTGGTGTGCGCCACCGGGACGAACCCGCCGCCGGTGGTGCCCTGGCTGCTCTTGAAGTAGCCGTGCACCTCGACGCCGATGTCCACCTTGCCGGAGGCGTTGTAGACGGCCAGCTTGCCGTTGGCGCCGACCTGCACCACGGCGAAGTTGGAGATGGTCTCGCCCTTGACCGCCGAGATGTGGGTCAGCGTCGGCCGGGCCGCGCCGTCGGGCCACAGCTCGGCGAAGGTCGACTCGGTGGGGTTCATCAGCGTGATCCGCACCACCACCGACCCCACACCGGAGGTGGGCACCCCGCCCACGCCCAGCACCGGGAACGCGGTCGTGCTGGCCGCGCCCCGCTCCCCGGTCACCCCGCCCACGCCGGACCGGGTGTCCAGCACAGCCGGGGCCGCGGGCAGCGGCACGTAGTCGCCGCCGCCGCCCGCGGCGTCCGCCAGCGCGGCGGGCGCCTGCGGCAGGGTGGTCACCAGCAGCAGGGCCGCCAGCGCCATCGTTGTTCTTCTGAACACTTCACTCTCCTCGACCGAGCTGGCTCGCGCAGCTCGCGTTCAGGGGACGGGCGGCGGTCACGGTGTGGCCCCGACGGGGACGGGCGCGCCGCCGTCCTCGATCAGGCCGAGGTTGTGCCTGCCGCCGGTCTTGGGGCTGTAGATCGTGTTGGGCACCACGGCGTGCATGTTGATCCCCGGTGCGCCGCCCTCGTACATGCCCTCGGCGGTCATCTCGTAGGACACCGGCACCGTGCGCCGCCCCTTGTAGATCGGGGTGACCTCGTAGCGGACGATCTGCTTGCTCCTCAAGGCCGCCTCGACCTTCTTCTCGAAGTTGTACATGTGGTGGTTGATGGGCTGGTCCCTGGTGGCGACCTTGGTGGCGTTGGCGGTCCGGCCGCACGTGGACAGGTTGCGCAGGTCGCTGCCGCTGCCGCCGAACTGCTTGCCCAGCAGGTGGCACCGGTTGATCCAGCGCGTCAGCTCCTCGCGCTCGACGCCCAGGCTCCGGGCGTACCCGAAGGCCCACCCCATGCCGGGCGGGTTGACCGAGGCCGGGGTGCCCTTGCCGTTGTCGAGGTCATCGATGGTCAGGCACGCCTCCACGCCGGTCGCCCGGCCGCCCCTGGCCGTGTCCACCGGCTTGTAGTTCGGCTCGGGCAGCTGCTCGCGGCAGTCGCCGCCGCGCGCGTTGGTCACCCGCATCGAGTACGGGTCGCCGAGCGAGCTGACCGTGGCCACCACGACGCGGGCCGCGCTGGACACGTCGTGCACGAGCCTGCCGACCCGCCGCACGGCGTTCTGGTAGATGTCGTCGGTCGCGGCCTTGGCGTCCTTGACCACGTCGCGGCTGGTGCCCAGCTTCGCGGCGGGCTTGGACGGCGAGGACGACACCAGCTTGGGCAGCGTGACCACCGGCGCGGTCGCCCCGGCGGGCAGCGCGATCGGCGTGTTCTTGGCCGCGTGCTCGTTCTCCGCCCGCGCCTGGTCGGAGATCCGCTTGGCGCGCAGGTAGGCCGCCAGCCGGGCCGCCGCCGCGATCTCCTCCGCGGTCGGCCCGCCACCGCCACCGCCGCCCGGACCCGCGCCGGTTCCGGGGGAGGCGTCGGTGCCGGGGTCGCCGACGGGCGGGTAGAACCTGGTGCCGCTGCCGCCGCACTGGTTGGTCCACGGGTGGGTGTCGCAGAACCGCTCCAGCACCGACGGTTGGTGCTGCCAGCCGGCGCTGTAGTACACGTCGCAGGTCACGCCGTACCGGCCGGTGCAGGAGGAGTCACCGAGCGGGGTCGGCTTGATGACGTTCCAGATCATCCCCAGGCCGATGCCGACCCAGCCGAACTTGCCGCCCTTGGGTCCGCTGGGCGCCTTCGGCTTGGTGGGGGTGTACGGGCTGGCCGGGTAGGGGCGCGGGCCCTGGAAGTGGCCGGTGGGGTCGTTGTAGCCCACGGGGTCACCGGCGCCGTAGGCGTAGCGGTTGGCGTAGGAGGCCGAGCCGCCGGAGGTGTCCAGCGTGTCGCGGGAGGAGAACCCGCCGGTGCTCGGGTCGTACCAGCGCACGCCCGCGTCCACCCGCCCGGTGGCCGGGTCGGTCCAGTCGCCCTGGAAGCCCAGCGCGCCGGTGTCGCCGTTCCTGGCGGTCACCTTGCCGAACGGGTCGTAGCCGGTGGAGTCGGGCAGCGCGGTCAGCGCGCTGTCGACCGGGTCGAAGCCCGCCACCACGTCGCCGTGGGCGTCGGACAGCGTCAGCCGCTCGGTGGTGCCGCGCGCGGTGGCCACCAGCTCGTCGCCCGGTCCCCTGGCGAAGCTCTGCGCGCCGTCGGAGACGACCTCGTCGGCCAGGCCCGCGTAGGTGAACCGGGTGGCGCCCCTGGTGGCGACGCGGTCCAGGTCGTCGTAGCCGTAGGTCTGGCCGTTGGCGGACACCATCCGCTCGAACGCGTCGAAGGAGTACTGCTCGGTCTGCTCCGCGGTCGTCTTCGACCGCAGGCCGCCCCTGGCCGAGTAGGCGTAGGTGCTGGTGCCGTCGGACAGCAGCCGGTTGCGCTCGTCGTAGGTCGCGGTCCTGCCCGCGGCCTTGGCGCGGTTGCCCGCGTCGTCCCACTCGTAGGTGGTGGTGGCGCCGCCCGCGGTGACGCCGGTCAGCCTGGCGGCGTGGTCGTAGGTGTAGGTCGTGGTGCCCGCGCCCGCCAGGCCCGCCGTGGTCTCGCTGGCGACCGTGTCGTCGGGGTTGTAGCCGTAGCCGATCGAGGCCACGGTCTGCTTGCCCGCGTTGGTCAGGGTGTCCGAGGCCAGCCTGCCGACGTCGTCGTAGCCCAGCGAGCGCACCCGGCCCGCGCCGTAGTCGATCGCCTTGACCGCGCCCGCCTGGTCGTAGGTGAACTTCTGCGCGGTGCCGGTGAGGCCGTCGGTGATGCTGCTGAGCCTGCTCCTGGTGTAGCCGTAGCTCGCGGTGCCCGCGGCGTCCTCGCGGGTGGCGGTGTTGCCGTCGGGGTCGTAGGTGAACTCCGCGACACCGCCGGGGCCGGTGGTGCTCAGCAGGTTGCCCCGGTCGTCGTAGGCGTAGGTGTTGGTGCCGCCCACCGCGCCTGCCGAGGTGAGCCTGCCCGCCAGGTCGTAGCCGATCTCGCGGGCGGCGGTCTCGGCTTCCGCGCCCGCACCGGTCTCGTCGGTGGGCCGGTTCGCCGCGTCGTAGATCCGTTGCCGGGTCACGCCGCCGGGGGCGGTCAGCGAGACCGGGTTGGCGTTGCCGTCGTAGCCCACCGTCCAGGTCCGGTCGGCGGTGTTCGGGTGCGCGGCGGTCGCGGGCTCGGTGGTGGACTCGGCCAGGCCGAGGTTGTTGTAGGTGGTGATGGTGGCGTTGCCGCGGCCGTCGGTGTAGCGGGTGCGGTGGCCCGCCGCGTCGTAGCCGGAGGTGGTGGTGATCGACTTGCCGTCCGCGACCGGCTCGACCTGCTTGACCAGCCGGTTGGCCGCGTCGTAGGTGTAGGTGCTGGTCTGCTTGAGCGGGTCGGTGGCGGTGGTCAGGTTGCCGACCGGGTCGTAGCCGTAGCCGGAGCTGCGCAGCACGGTCCCGTCGGCCTTCAGGATCGCCTCGGCGACCTTGCGCCCGAACAGGTCGTAGGTGCTCTGCGCGGTGCGGCCGAAGCCGTCGGTGGTCCGCACCCGCCTGCCCATGAAGTCGTAGCCGTGCTCGACCCGCACGTCGTTCGGGTCGGCGGACTTGATGAGCTGGCCGAGCGTGTCGAAGGTGTTGGTGGTCGTGGCCCCGCTGGGCAGGGCGGAGGTGAGCACGTTGCCCGCGTCGTCGTAGCCGACCCTGGTGGTGAACGCGCCGGGGACGGGGCGGCGCTCCACGGCCGTGGCGGTCACCTGGCGGTCGAGGTCGTCGTAGGTCGCCTCGGTCCGCGCGCCAGTGGGATCCACTGTGGACAGCAGTTGGCCGGATCGGGTGTAGGTGAACCAGGTGGTGGCGCGCTCGTCGTCGGTGGAGGCGGGCTGGTCCAACTTGGTCAGCCGGTCGAGCTGGTCGTAGGCGCTGCGGGTGGTGTTGCCGCGGGCGTCGGTGACCTCCACGGCGTTGCCGTTGCCGTCGTACTTCGTGGTGGTGGTCGGCGTGATCGGCTTGCTCGCGCCCGGCGCCTGGTAGGCGGGGGACGACTTGCTCACCGGCCTGCCGAGCCGGTCGTAGGCGGCGCGGGAGACGTTGCCCAGCTCGTCCTTGCCCTCGGTCGGCTCGCCGAAGGTGTTGTAGCCGGTGACCACGGTCGGGGTGACCGTCGTCGCGGCCTGCCCGCCGGTCTCGGCGAGCACCGGCGCGCCGGTCGTGGTGACCGGGCGGCCCAGCTCGTCGTGGGAGACGCGGGTGGTGAACGCCGCCGGGTCCGCGCCGGCGGCGGTGCCGCGGGCGTCGGTGGCGGAGGTGGCCAGGCCGCGCTGGTCGTAGCCGGTCTTGGTGACGCGGGTGGTGGTGCCGTCGCTGACGCGCTCCTCGACGAGGTTGTCCGCGTCGTCGTAGACGTAGGTGACCTTCTGCTCGTTGACGGGCACGACACCGGAGACGTTGGACCACTTGCCCGTCGACGTCACCGAGGTGACGTTGCCGTTGCCGTCGTAGGTGAAGGCGTTGGCGCGGTTGAGGCCGTTCGGGTCCAGCACCGCGGTCAGCACCCGGCCCAGCTTGTCGACGGTGTTCCGCGCCACCGTCTTGCCGTTGTCGACCACCTCCTGGACGAGGTGGCCCGCGCCGTCGTAGGTGTTGTCCTCCAGCACGTAGTCGCGCGTGCTGCCGTCGGGGTTGCGAAAGTTCTTCAGCACCGACCGCTTGAGCAGGCCGTCGTCGTAGTGCTCGTGCTCGACCCGGCGGCCCATCGCGTCGGTGGTGCTGGCCAGCCTGCCCGCGAAGTCGTACGCGTAGGAGTTCAGCACCAGGTAGTCGCCGGTGCCGGGGGCAGGCGCGCCCGGCGGGTCGCTGCGCCAGTCCCGCAGCCGGACCTCCGCCAGCGCGTTGCGGGCGGTGTAGGCCATGTCGAAGCGGTTGCCGTTGGGGTCGGTGACGGAGGTGACGTTGCCGAAGGCGTCGTGGTCGTAGCCGGTCTCGCCGCCCTCGGCGTCGGTCACCGTGAGCGGGCGGCCGTGCTCGTCGTAGTCGGTCGTGGTCACCCGCGGCTGGTCCCCGCCGAGCAGGTCGGCCTGCTCCACGCGGGTGGGGTTGCCGTCGGCGTCGTAGTCGGTGGTGGTGCGCAACTGGTGCTTGACGCCGCTGATCGGGTTGGTGGTCACCGGCCCGGTGGTGGTGCGCGGGCGGGACATGCCGTCGTAGGTGAACGTGGTGACCACTCCGGACGGGAAGGAGTCGGAGATCTCCTTCTCGGTGGTGCGGCGGCCCAGGGCGTCGTAGGTGTACTCGCGCACCAGGCCGTTGGGGTGGGTGATCCGGGCCAGGTCGCCGTTGGCGTAGTAGGCGAAGCGGGTCACCTTGCCGCGGCCGTTGGTGGAGCCCGCCAGCAGGCCGGCGGGCACGCTGCCGCCGCCGACCGCCACCTCGGAGCCGTTGGTGTAGGTGTTCGAGGTCGTGCTGTTGTCCGGGTTGGTCTGCGAGGCCAGCTGGCCGGTGAAGTGGTAGCTGTAGCTCGTCCGGTAGGTGTTGTCGGTCGGGCCTGCCGACCGGCCGTCGCGGGATTCGACGGGCAGGTCGTTGCGCGGGTCGTACTGGTTGGTGATGGTGGCCGGGTAGGTCTTGTACGAGGTGTGGCACACCGTCGCCGTGCGGCAGGTCTTGGTGGAGGTGACGTTGCCGCGGGCGTCGTAGGTCAACCAGGTGGAGTCGCCGTTCTCGTCGGTGACCGTGGTGAGGTTGCCGTTGTCGTCGTAGGAGAACGCCCGGATGCTGGTGCCCTCGGTGCCGTAGCGCACGAACACCGGGCCGCCGGAGTCGTCCGGGATCGTGGTGCAGAACGCGGGGTCGTTGGGGTCGGGCTGGGTGCAGGTCTCCACCGGCTCCGGCTCGCTGGGGGCCGGCTCGCCGGGCTTGTCCTCGGAACGGGCCTCCACGCCCAGCGGCAGGCCGTAGCGCAGCAGCCAGCCGCCGATCGCGTCGTACTCGTACAGGCTGGGCCTGCCCGCCGGGTCGAGCACCTCGACGCTGCGGCGCAGGTCGGTGTCACCGCCGTAGACGGCGGGCGCGCCGATCCGCCACGTGCCGCCGTCGGCGTCGGTGTACTCCTTGAGCCGGTCGCGGCTGACGTCGTAGGTGGCGGTGGCGGCGACCCGGCCGCTGGGCAGGGTCACCTTGGCCAGCTGGTCGGCCTTGGCGGTGGCCGCCTTGTAGTGCGCCGCGACCGAGGCCGCGCCCAGTGGGCCCGCGTAGAGCGAGACCTCGTCGATGGTGCCGTTGTAGGACCGCTGGGCGGTGGCGCCCCAGGCGGGCCAGGACGCGGGCGTGCCCGCGTAGGCCGCGCCGATCTGGTTGAACGTCAGCAGGGCGTGGTCGACGGTCTTGCCGGTCAGCTCACCGACCTTCGCGCCGTCCAGGTACAGCGTCTGCGTGCTGCCCATCGAGGACAGCACCACGTGGTGCCAGCGCCCGTCGTTGACCGTCGCGACCGAGGTGATCGGGGAGATCGAGCCGGTGGCGAACTGGCCGCGCAGCTTGCCGTCCGTGCCGACGTACAGCACGGGCACACCGGTGGTGGACGCGCTGCCCAGCGCCTTGTCCTGGTAGCCCAGCAGCGGACCGCCGGAGCCGCTGGGGTTGTTCTTGAACCACAGCTCGACCGCCGCGTCGCGGCTCTTCTTCAGCGTGCCCTTGGGCAGCTCCACAGCGGAGGTGGAGCCGTTGAACGCCGTGGACTGGTCGGTGGTGCCCGCCAACGGGGTCTCGGTGCTCGGGGTGGTGCTCTTGTAGGTGCCGACGTCCTTGCCGAGGTTGACGGCGACCTCGCTGGAGGCCGCGGTGCCCTCGGTGTCGCCCAGCCGCCAGTACGACTCGGGCCGCGCGTCGAGCACGGCGCTGCGGTAGTGCGAGCCCGCGCTGTAGTCGTAGCCGGTGCACGCCGAACCGGGCGCGCACACCTTCTTGAGCACGTCGCCGTCGTAGGTGTAGTTCCACGTCAGCGCGGTGCCGTCGACCGGGTCGGTGCGCACGCTGGTGACGTGGTTGCCGGTCCAGGTGAACAGCAGCGCGCGACCCGCGGTGCTGGTCTGGCTCACCGACGCCTGGACCTTGCTGAGCTTGCCCTCGGCGTAGGTCAGCACCAACGAGCGGTTGGCCACGTCGGTGATCCTGTTGAGCTTGCCGGTCGTCGCGAACTGGTAGGTGGTGCCGGACTTGTCCAGCAGCTTCCACGAGGTGCTGTCGGAGGTCAGCGACGCGGTGCGGCCCGGTGGGGCCGCGTAGGTGCCGTCGGCGTTGCGGCCGAACCGGACGGCCTGGCCGTCGGGGTAGGTCACCACGACGTTGCCCGAGCCGTCGTCGTCGGGCACCACCTTCATGTCGTAGCTGGTGCTCCAGCCCGCGCCGAACAGACCGTCGCGGCGCGGGTCGAGGCTGTTGTAGGTGCGGGTCAGGGTCAGCTGCGGACCCACCGTGGCCGCCGTCGCGTCGACAGCGGAGGTGGTGTGGTTGCCGCTCTGCGGGTCGAAGTCCTGGTTCTGGTCGGAGTAGGGCGCGCCCGCGATGCGGGAGGTGATCTCCGGCTGCGGCACCTGGGCCAGCAGCACCGAGTACGGCGAGGGCACCTCCGTGGTGGCGTCCTTGACGAAAGCGCGCCACTGGTAGGTCCTGCTCCACCGCAGGGTGCCCGCGGGCACGGTCCACGCGGTCTTGGCCTGGTAGCCGGAGTTGACGCAGTTGACCGGTTTGCCCGCCGCGTCGCTCTCGCAGACCTCGAACTTGAACTGCAGCGACGAGGACGGCGGGGCGTCGATGTCCAGCGCCCGCGCCCACAGCTGCGGGGTCAGCGTCGGCGCGCGGAACCCGTTGGGCGGGAACAGCTCCTGCACCACCGGTGGGATGTCGAAGACCTGGAGCACGATCCGCCCCGGCGGGACCTGGTGGTCGGTGAAGACCGGCCCGCCGGAGCGGACCATGGTGAAGTCGAGGAAGTACTTGCCCGGCGGCAGCGCCTTGATGGTCGCTTCCAGGGTGACCTTGCCGCCGCGCGCCACCGTCGAGGTGAGGTTGGCCGCGCGCTGCTGGACCACCGAAGCGCCGGTGTCGGCCTTGTAGGCGCGATAGGCCAGGTAGTAGTCGCCGGGCGCCCAGGCGGCGGCGCTGCGGTTGGTGACGGTGATCTTGACCTTGCCGTCCTGGTTCTGCAGCACCGGCGGCTTGGGCACCGGGTCGGCCAGCTTGTAGGTCGCGTTGTACGGGCTGTGCGTGACGAACAGCTTGGGCGGGTTGGCGGTGCCGGGGCCGGTGAACTTCTTGGCCCCCGTGCCGCGCAGGGACAGGCCGTGGTTCGCCTGCTCGCCGTCGACCCAGCGCTGCACCAGGTCGCGGCCCCCGGAGCCGAGGTTGAACAGCTCGCCCGCGCGTGGGCACGCCGAGGAGGACTGGCCGAACGCGATGTAGCCGTGCGCGAAGGACTTGCTCGCCAGCGCCCCGCCCACGGACGGGCCGGGGTAGGAGTAGTCGCCGTCGGAGACCCAGGAGCTGGTGACCGGGTGCACGGTGACCTGCCGCGGGTTGCACGACTCGGCCTCGTAGTTCACCGCCCACAGCTGCGCGCCGAAGATGGTGTGGTGCTGGAGCCTGCTCACCAGGCCGCCGAACCTCAGGTACGCGGCGGCGTTGGGGCCGATGGAGAAGTCGTTGCCACCGGGAGAGGAAGCACCACCCGAGACGTACATGCTGCTGTCCGCGGCGTCGCCCGCGACCGGCAGCTTCACCGTCGGGTCCACCGAGACGGGGAACGCCCGGCCGGGCTCGCGCAGCCAGCCGCCGTCGACGCTCACCTGGAGCGCGGGCGCGCCGCCGGAGGTGACCAGGCGGTAGGAGACGCCGGTGGAGCGCGCGGACTTGGCGTCCACCATGTCGCCCGCCGGGATGACCGCCCGCCGGGCGCCGGAGGCGTCGGCGAACACGACCTCGCCGTCCACGACGCTGGGCGTCAAACCCTTGAGCGTCAAGGGGAACAGGTACTCGGTCGGCGCGTCGGGCCCGGCCAGGACGAGGGTCTCCTTGGCACCGCTGGGCACCGACTCCACCCTGAGGTCCACGCCGGGCAGGACACCGGGGTAGGTGACGGTGGTGCCGTCGGCCGTGGCGGTCGCCCGGTTCGCGCCAGCCAGCGAGTAGGACACCGAGTGGTCCTGGTCCACGGTCAGGGTGACCAGGTCACCGCCGGACTGGCCCGCCAGGCGCACGTCCACTTCGTCCGCTGCGTTGTGCCAGCCCTTGCCGGGGTCCGCCACCAGCGAGGGGTCGACCGGCTTCCAGGAGCCGTCGGCGGCGCGGTAGTTCACCTTGGCGGTGGAGAACTCCGTGGTCTGGGTGCCGTCGGCGTTGGTGTAGACGCGCTCGTGGGCGGTGCGCGCCTCCGGGATCTCCTTGCTCGTGGCGGCGTCGTACCCGGTCGTCCGGGCGACCGGTGCCTCGACCTCCTCGACGGTGTTGTCGACCTTCTGGTCCCACACCTGCTTGGGGTAGCGGCCGCGGATCGACTCGGGCAACGTCCGGTTGTCCGGCTTGCCCTCGACGTGCCCCGCGGCCGCCGCCGCGGCCGCGGAGCCCCACAACTGGTCGGGCCCGCGCAGCGCGGACAGCACCGAGCCGTCGACCGGACCGGCGCCGCCGAGGACGGCGTCACCGGCCGTTCCCCCGGCGAGCACCGCGACGGTGAGCCCGATGGCGAGGAACTTCACCCCGCCCGCAGGCAGGAACAACAACCCGGTCAGTCCGGGACGAGACCGACGACCGCGCACGAACACCCCCAGCCGAAAGACGGCGACTTGTTGCGCCGCGCGAACTATCGGTGGTGCCGCTTGCAGAATCCTTGCAGTCCGATCGTGTCCACACAGGACCGGAACGGTGTGCGCACGAAGGTTAACAGCAGTTGTCCACAGGGAGAAGCCGAGGAGAACCCAGGGCCTCACTTCGCCACCTGCGGCCGAGCACCTCGCGGCAGCCGGGATGACGCCGGTCGACGTGAGCGGCGGGTCGCCGTCCGCCACGGCGGAGACGTCCACGGCGCCGCGGTGGTCGGCGCGGCGGGTCGTGCCCGGCCCCGCAGGACCCGGTGGCGCAGGTCGACACCGAGGTGGGCGGCGAGGTGCTCGCCGACCCGGCGGGCAGCGCCTGCTCGGTGCGCATGACGCCGAGCATCGTCACCAGGTCCACTCGTCGGAGAGCCGCACACACGTGGGCGCGGTGTCCGACTGTGGCAGGCGCCGATGCCTGATCGGCCCGCAGCAGCGCGATGGCGTGCCGCGCCCGCCATCCGCGCCGGCCTCCGGCATCGCCACCACCCGCTTCCCCGCGGCCCGCCCTCGACTGCCGGTACCACTCCCCCGGACGCGTGTGCCGCGGTGATCCGCCTCGGTGGTGACCGGTAGGCGGCGGGGAGCGCTTGGTGCTCGACGGCTCCGGGGCCAGGGTGGACGGGACGGCCGCGGCCCGGCCGCCCGCGAGGGGCGGCCCGCGGTGATCGCGACGACGGGAGCACCGATGACGACCACCCCCGCACTCCGCAGGACCGGTGTGCCGCCGCCACCGCCCCGCTCCGACGAGGTCCGCGGATGACCCGCGGGCGCGACGACGTCGCCGCGGTGGTGGAGAAGCTCGTCGCGCGCTGGGCCGCGGGCGACGCCTCCGGCGTGGCCAGGCTGTTCTGCCGGGGGTTCCGCTGGTGGGCGGCGCGAGTGCCGGGGGCGCCGTGGCCCGCGCAGGTCCGCAACCACCGCGAGCTGGAATCGTTCTTCCTGGGCTACCTCTCGGCGTTCGACCTGACCCGGATCACCACCCGCGGACTGGTCGTGGAGCACGCGAGCGGCGTGCTGCTCGGCCGGGTGCACGCGCGGGTGCCGCGCACCGGCGGCGAACTGGTCTACGACTTCGCGCTGTGGATCGGCGTGCGGGACGGGCTCATCTGCGAATTCCGCTTCTTCCACGACACACTGGCCATCGCCAGGGCACTGGACCCGCAATCGAGGCTGCCGTGACTTTCCCGGAATTCGTCCGGCCGCCGTCATGTTCTGCGGGTATCACCGGTATGCATTCGGTGGTGGGCGGGCTGTCGGTGCCAGACTGGGCGTGCGCACCAGCCCGTCGAGAAAGGGGAATCAGCTGTGCCGCGGCCAGCCACCCGAGACGACCAGGACGAGCGACCCCTGACGACCTCCGCACTCCTGCCCCTGGTGCGCCGGAGGCACGGCCTCACCCAGCGCGGCCTGACCGAGAGACTGCACGCCGTCTCCGGCAACCGGGGCGTCACCCGCGAAGATGTCTCGCGCTGGGAACGTGGTAAGCGCATTCCGGGCCCGTACTGGCGGCACTGGCTCAGCGACGTGCTGGAAGTCCCCCGCGCGGAACTCGAGCGGGCCGCCACCGCCGCACGCAGATCCCGCCGGCTCCACCGCGACGGTCCGTCACCGACCGCGCGGCGCTGAGCCCGGCTCCGGAGCGGCGGGCAGGCGCCGCTCCCGCGGTCGGGTGCCCCGGCGGGCGGCCCTGCGGAGGGGGCCGCGGGCGCACCCGACCGCGTCGGGCTCGCCATCCCGACGACTCCCGAAAACATTCGGAAAATTCCGCTGAGCGGCACCAGTGCTTTTGGCGGACTGCCGAAAACGGCCAGCGGAAACCGCGTCACGGCCGGGCGCGCAGGCGACTGTCCTCCGACCCGTATCACCACCAGGGGAAGTCGTCACCACCGGCGTCCGACTCCAACCGCAACCGGTGTGCCACCACGTCGTCGGCCACGGCGGTGAGCCTGCGTTCGGTGCAGTAGGCGTGCGCGCGCAGCCGCGCGGACGCCGTGGCCAGGTCGCTGTCCAGCTGCACCGACAGCACCCCGATCGCCTGCTGCACGCGGACCCAGCGGGCCTCGACCGCGTCGGTGTGCGGATCGCGCGCGGCGCCCGCCGGACCGCCGCGCAGCAGCACCAGCATGGCGGAATCGGCCAGCAGCAGCCCGTCGGCCCACTCCTGCGGGGTCAGCGGGCCCGCGGCGGCACGGTGGACCTCCAGGCAGCCCACCGCGACCGCGCCCATCATCACGGGGAAGGCGAACACCGCCGCCACGTCGCGGGAGACGGCCCAGGAGGCGAACACCGGCCACCGGGCCGCCCCGGTGGGAGCCATCAGGTCCGCCGCCGGGACCGGGCAGCGGTGCCGCAGCGCGCTGAGAGCGGGCCCCTCCCCCAGGGTCACCTCCGCTTCCCCCAGCTCCTCGGCGGGCGGCCCCGACAGCGCCACCGGGCGCACGCCCGCCTCGCCCCAGCCCTGGTAGAGCAGGACACCCGTGCCGTTGAGCGCCTCCCCCGCCGCGCCGCACACGTGCCGAGGCATGACGGCGGTTCCCTCCAGCGCCGCGCGCCGCTCGATGCGCTGCCACACCAGCGCGTTGCGCTCCTCGTCGGCGTGCCACTGGTCGTCCCTGTTCCCGGCCGCGAAGCCCATGGCACCGGACTACCGCATGGGAGGTGGTCCGAAGCGCGTCACCCCGGAACGGACGCACCCGAACGGGCCGCGCCGCGGTGGTGGGCCCACCACCGGAGAATCACAATCGGGGCTCGATGTCACCAGGCGACCAGGCGCGCGGGACCAGGGAGGTCCTGCTGACCGCCGCTGCGGCGGTGTTCGCCCGCGACGGGTACGTCCGCGCCACCGTCGAGGACGTGTGCCGGCGGGCGGGTGTCACCAAGGGCGCGCTCTACGGCCACTTCGACTCCAAGCACGCGCTGGCCACGGCGGTGCTCGACCGGCAGGCGACGGTGTGGCGGCGCAGGCGCGACCACCTGCTGCGGGTGCACGCCAGCCCGTTGCAGGTGCTGGTCGACCTGGGGTACTCGGTGCGGCGCGAGCCCGACGGCGCGCACCCGACCTCCAGCGCGCACCGGATGCTGTTCCAGTACCCGATGTGCGACGAGCTGGCCGAGCGCGAGGTCGAGCGGTGGACCGGTGCGGTGCACGGCCTGCTGCGGGCCGCCGCGGCGCGGCGGGAGCTGCGCGACGGGGTGGACCAGCGGCGCTGCGCCGAGGGGATGGTGACCTCGCTGGTGGGAGTGCACATCGCCTCGATGGCGATGGACGACTTCCAGGACGTGTCGCGGCGGGTGGCCCAATTGTGGCGGACCTGGCTCCCCGCCGTGGCCACACCCGGCGCGTGCGCGGCGCTGCGGCTGGAGCCCCCCGAGGTCAGGTGGTGAGCACCACCCAGAGCACCGAGCCGCCCGACCACGTCGTCGACCAGCCCCCGCGCGGCAGCAGCGCCCGCGCGCCCGCCAGCGCCCGGCGCACGTCCCGGTGGTCGCACGGGATCTCCACGTCGGCGCTGAGCGCGACGGTGAGCCGCGTCCCGCGCAGGGTGAAGCCGATCGACACGCGCGCCTCCGGCACCCGGCGCACCAGCTCGCACATCGCGCCCGACACCTCGGCCACCGCGTCCACCGCCGCGTCCAGGCCCCACTGCAGGCAGGTCTCCTCGGCCAGAAGCCGGGCGATGACCGCCGCGCTGGAACCCACCGGCAGCGGCAGCCTCGGCGTGCGGCGGGCGCGCTGCTCGCCGACCGACGCCAGCGCCGCGGCCACGCTGGGGTGACCGGGTCGGTTCCACGGTTCGGGCGGACCCGCGGCCAGCAGCAGCGGCACGCCCGGCCAGTCCACGATCTGCGCGCGGACCGCGAGGAACACCCCTTCGGCCCGCTCGTCGGTGCGCAACGCGGACAGGTCCACCACGACGGCGACCGGTTCGGCCAGCACACTGCGGAACAGCACGTCGAGCATCCGCGAGTAGGTCGCGGAGCACAGCAACCCGCGGGGGCGCAGCACCAGGGCGCCACCCCGGCCGGTCACCTCGATGTCGAGCCGGTCCTGGGACACCAGCGCTCCCGCGTTGACCTTGCGCCGCACGCCCCCTTACGGTGGGTGTCTGGGGCAATGCAGCACGTGAGGAAGTGGGGCCGTGTGAACGACGTTGCCCGAGGAGCCCGCACCAGGGCCTGCCTGGTCGCCGCGGCCATCGAGCTGTTCGACCGCGACGGCTACGAGCGCACCTCGCTCAACGCCGTCTGCCGCAGGGTATCGGTCACCAAAGGCGCGCTCTACCGCCATTTCCCGTCCAAGCAGGCCCTGGCCACCGCTGTGGTGGAGGAGCTGTTCCGCACCTGGCACGACGTGCGCGACGACTTGGAGCGCGCGGGCGTCGGCCCGCTGCAGACGCTGGTGGACGTGACGCACCGGATGAGCGCGCGCACCCTCGTCGACCCGTCGGTGCGGGTGGGCGCGCGACTGCTGTTCACCAGCGACCTGTTCGAGCTGCTGGCGGGCACCCACTTCGTCTGCCTGGCGGTGATGGTGCGCGACCTGCTCGACCGCGCTCTGGCCGGTGGCGAGCTGCGCCCGGAGGCCGACGTGCGGGCGGAAGCCGAGCAGATCACCGCCGTGGTGGTCGGCGCGCAGGCGCTGGGCGCGATCACCAGCGGGGAGGTGGACCGGCTGACCCCGTTGTGGCAGAACATGCTGCCCCGCCTGACGACCGCCGAGGCGCGCGGGAGGGTGCGTGCGCACCCTCCCGGCGCTCCGGCCCTCACCGGCGTGGGCCCGAGCACCTGACTGCCCACAGAGGACGGATGCACCACGTCGACCCGACCGTCCTCTTAGGATCGCGCTGTCCTTGATCGCTCCTTCCCGCAGCCCTTCCCCCCCTGGGCCGCTTCGCCCACCGCCCTCCTGCGCGCTGCGGCGCGGACGCCGGACGTGGCACCCTGGACATGGCACTCCGGACGTGACACCGGTCGCCGAGCCGTCGAGGGGAGGGCGTCGTGGAGCCGGTGAGAGCACCGTGACGGGGCGCCCTGGGATCGCGATGTGGCGGTTGACCTCGTGCGACGGGTGTCAGCGGGTGTTGTTGGACTGCTTCCCGGAGGCGCGGGCGCGGCCGGGGCCCGGTCCCCACCGCGTGTCGGTGGTCGTGGGCTCGGTGACCACCGCGCACGACGTCGAGCGGCTCACCCGGATCAGGGCGCGCTCGGAGGTGCTGGTGGTGGTCGGCGCGTGCGCGACCGCGGACGGCATCCGCGCCTTGCGCGGCGTCGACGGGGTGGACGGGTTCGAGTCGATCGTCTACGCCTCACCGGGGTTGATCCGCTCGTTGGACACGGCGACGTCGGTGTCCGAGCACGTGCGGGTGGACCTGGAGCTGCGCGGCTGCCCGGTGGACCGGGAGCGGCTGCGGGGCGTGCTCTCGGCGCTGCTGGCCGGACACGAGCCGGACCCGCTCGACGAGAGGGTGTGCGTGGACTGCAAGCTGCGGGGTCTGACCTGCACCGCGGCCACCGACGGCGTGCCGTGCCTGGGGCCGGTGACGCACGTGGGCTGCGGGGCGCTGTGCCCGACCCGGCGCTGCGGCTGCTCGGACCCGCTGTCGCCGCCCGCGCTGATCCCGCTGCCCGAGCGGTCCTGACACCGGTCAGCCGCCATCGTCCCGCGCCTTCACCGCGCCTCCTGGCTCGGGCGCACCACGGCCAGCGGGCACGGCGCGTGGTGGACCAGAGCCCGGCTGGTGGAGCCGAGCGGTGCGCCGACGGCCTCACCGAGCCCTCGGCTGCCCACCACCAGCAACCGCGCCCCGCGCGCCACGCCCAGCAGCGCGCGCACCGGCGGGTCGCGCAGCACCAGCCGCTCGACCCGGACGTCGGGGTACTTCTCCGGCCAGCCCGCGAGACGTTCGGCGAGCAGCCTGCGCTCCTCCGCCCGCGAGGCGGGCTCCGCCTCACCGGTCCGGGCGATCACGGCGGTGAGCGGCACCCCGTGCAGCGATGCCTCCTCGAAGGCGAACTCGACCGCGCGCTCGCTGGCGGGAGACCCGTCCACGCCGACGACCACCGGACCGTCCTCGGTCCCCAGCCCCCGGACCACGACGACGGGGCACGCGGCGTGCTCGGTCACCGCGACCGCCGAGGCCCCGGCACGCGGGCCGGTGGAGCCGAGGACCACCAGCCGCCCCCTGCGGGACTGGCGGACCAACGCCTCCACCGGCCCGGCGGGCACCAGCTCGGTGGTCAGCGGCACGTCCGCAGCGGCGGCGCGCGCAGCCCGCTGGGACTCGGCCAGCAGGCTCCCGCCCCGCTGCTCCGCCGTCCGCCTCAGGTCCTGCGCGACCAGGACGATCTGCGGGTAGCTGCGGGTGGGCGGGTCGTAGGCGTGCACGAGGCGCAGCGGCACGCCGTGCCGCGCGGCCTCCACCGCCGCCCACCGCACCGCGGCCAGCGCCGCGTGCGAGCCGTCCACGCCCACCACGATCGGTCCGGTCATCGGCCGCTCCTCTCCGGTCCCACCTCGACGTTAGGCGCGCGGAGGGGACGGGACAGGGGTCCTTGGTCCCCCGCGGCGCGGGACTTCGTGCCTGGACCGCCTTTCGGCCCGCGCCGGTTGGCCCGATCGGCGCACTCGCACCGAATCCGGGCCACCGATGACGGACCGGCTGGAATACTCCGCGGGTTCGCGAGTCCGGTCGGTCGCCGACCGGACCGGTTCACAGATGGGGGATTTCCTTGAAGAGCAGAAGGATGGCGTTACTCGCCACCGCGCTGATCGCGGCCGTGGGCGCGGCGGTGCTGCCCGCGATCGCGGACGCGGCACCCGCGCCAGGGGTGCGCGCCAGCTACGCCAACCCGGTCCGCTCCGGTGGTCGCGTCGACGCCGCGGCCACCGTCGCGCGGCTGCGGGCGCTGAACGCGAACACCTACGCGTTCCTGGTGCACAACGAGAACGACTGGAACGACTTCGAGCCGTTCCTGCGCGAGGCCCAGGCCGCCGACCTGACGGTGTGGGCCTACCTGGTCCCTCCGTCCGAGTGCCCCGGCGGCGAGGACACCTGCGCGCAGTACCTGCCGCACAAGAAGAACTACGTCGCGTGGGCGCAGGCCGTCGGCGCGCTGGCCAAGAAGTACCCCGTGCTGCGGGCGCTGGCGATGGACGACTTCTACTACAACAGGTCCTTCTTCACACCGGCCTACACCGCGCAGGTGCGCGCCGCCGCCGGGATCGACTTCTACCCGGTGGTTTACGGCAACCAGCTCACCGCGGACTTCGTCACCCGCTACGGCAGCACCATGGACAGCCTGATCCTGCCGTTCAACGACGCCCCGAACCGCAACACCCTCTGGACCGGTTCACTGCGCGGCCAGCTGGACAGGGCCATCGCCCTGCTGGCGGAGAAGAACCGCAAGCTGATCCTGATGGTCTACGCGTCGACGCTGTCCAACACGACGGTCACGCCGGACGTCGGCTACGTGCGCGCGGTCACCGCGGTCGGCGTGGAGTACACCAAGGCGGGCAGGATCGCGGGTGTCATCCAGTACGCCCTGCCGCTCACCCCGGACGTCCCGCAGAACAAGGACGTCTCGTTCGCGCACACCGGACGCGGCGGCCTGGTGTTCACGGTGCACGGCAACACCACCACCCAGGCGGGCGACTTCGCCGCGGCCAGCACCACGATCCGCCTCGACGAGGGCTCCACGTCGTGCTCCATGGTGCTGTGGCACAGCGATGACTGGGAGCCCGCCACCGCGGGCTACCACATGAAGCAGGCGCTCGTGGCGGGCACGCGGGTGTGGCAGCGCGATGTCGCCAGCGAGGGGACCGACTGGTACACCTCCGCTCCGAAGGACCTGACGCCGTACCTGACGGGTGGCTCGGCCACGCTGACGCTGCGCCTCTACGAGGCGAAGGGGGTCGGCAACTACCGGGTGGTCGCGCGGTTCGACGACGTGCTGCTGACCGGTTGCCACATCGCGAACGCCGACTTCGAGACCACCGGCGGTTGGACGTTCACCAGGGGCAACGGCCCGGTCAACGGCGGCATCCACATTTCCGACCCGGTGTACTCGTCCTCGGTGCACGCGGCCGTCGCGGCGCTCTACGCGAGCTGATGCACGAGGTGTTGCCGCCGGTGGCACCGGCGGCAACACCTCGCCCACGCCCGGATCGCGGCGGCGGTAGTCCGAAGTGACCATGCCTGTCCCCCGTGCGAGCTACACGCGAGTGTCCACAGCGCGGTGACGATTTCGTCCGGCCGAATCCCTAGTTTTCCTGGCAACCGCGGCGCACCCGTCGCGGACGTCTGACTAAGGATCGATCGTGCGATTGTTGAAGCAGCTGGTGGTGGTCGTGGCCATCGCGTTCGTCGGCAGCGCGGGCGTCGGCGCCGTGCAGTGGAACCCGCCCCTCACCCTGGCGATCGGCGTCGCGACGGCGGTGCTGTCGCTGCTGGGGTACGCGTGGGTAGTGCGGCGGAGCGAGCACCGCGACCCCGTGGAAGTCGCCACGCGGGGAGCGGTCGGCGCGCTGAGCCGGGGGCTCCTGATCGGCGCCGGGATGTTCGCCGCTGTCATCGCCAACATCGCCTTCCTCGGCGGCTACGAGGTGATCGGCTGGGGTTCGGCGGCGGGCGCGGTGGCGTTCTTCGGCTTCACGGCCGCCGCCGCGGTGACCGAGGAGGTGCTCTTCCGCGGCGTGCTGTTCCGGATCGTCGAGGGGCGCATCGGCACGTGGGCGGCGCTGGCGCTGACCGCGCTGCTGTTCGGCGCGTCGCACATATTCAACCCGAACGCCACCCTGTGGACTTCGCTCGCCATCGCGATCGAGGCGGGCGGCATGCTCGCCGCCGCCTACGCGGCGACCCGCAACCTGTGGGTGCCGATCGGCGTGCACTTCGGCTGGAACTTCGCCCAGGGCGGCATCTTCAGCAGCAACGTCTCCGGCATGGACAGCCCGAAGGGGTTGCTGGAGAGCGCGACCTCGGGTCCGGCCGTGTTCACCGGCGGTGAGTTCGGGCCGGAGGCGAGCGTGTACTCGGTGCTGGCGGGCGTGGTGGTGACCGCCGCGTTCATGTGGCTGGCCCGGCGGCGCGGGCACATCGTCCCCCTCCGCCGACGCACGGCCCCGGCGGCTACCCTCGTGCCGTGATCGACCTCCGGCGAGTCCCGGACCTGTGGCGGGGATTCGACGTCACGGTCCGGGACCTCCCGCTCGCGCTGCTGCTGGCACTCACCTCGCTGGTGCCCGCGGTCAACAGCCACGGCACGCAGCTCGGCGACCTGCCCACCCGTCCCATGGACGCCGCGGCCGTCGCCGTGGTCGCCCTGGAGTGCCTCCCGCTGGTCGTGCGCAGGCGGTGGCCGCTGACCTGCCTCGTGCTGGTGTCCATCGGCTTCGCCGCCGACCAGCTCCGCGGCTACCACACGGTCGCGGGCACCGCGCTGCTCATCGCGCTGCTGAGCACGGCGCTGCACCTCGAGCACCACCGGCGCACCACGGTGGTCCTGGCCTCGGCCGCGTACGTGCCGCTGGCCGTGTCCCTCGACCGGATCGGTTCACCCGAGGGCGCGGCCGGGTTCACGACGTTCTACCTGGGACTGGCCATCGTGTGGGGCTCCGGGGTGTGGCTGCGGCGCTCCAGGGCCGCCGAGGCGGAGCTGCGCCACCACGTCGCCGAGGCCACCCGTGCCGCGGAGCGCACCCGCGTCGCCCGCGAACTGCACGACATCGTGACCCACCACGTGACCGCGATGGTGGTGCAGGCCGAGGCGGCGCGCTATCTGACCGCTTCCCCCGAACGCCTCGAGCAGACCCTGACCGCGATCACCGACACCGGCAGGCGATCCATCACGGACCTGCGACACCTGCTCGACCTGCTCAACCCCGACCACAGCGCCGAGCCGCGCACGCCCTCCGTCGGTGAGCTGCGCGCACTGGTGGAGCAGACCAGGCTGGCCGGACAGCCGGTGGAGTTCACCGAGGAGGGCGGCCCGCCGGAGATGGTCGGCAGCGCGCAGGTGGCGGCCTACCGGGTCGTGCAGGAGGCGCTGACCAACGCCCTCAAGCACGCCCACGGCAGCCGCACCACGGTTCACGTGCACCACGGCGAACGGGAGATCACGGTGGAAGTGGGCACCGACGGCTCAGGGGCGCACACCGCCTCCCCAGGGGGCAGCGGGCGCGGCCTGGTCGGGCTGCGCGAGCGGGTCGGCCTGCTCGGCGGCGAGTTCAGCGCGGGCAGGCGGAACGGGGGCGGTTTCGTCGTGCGGGCCCGCATCCCCGCGGGGAGCTCGTCGTGACCGCGCCGGTGCGCGTCCTGGTCTGCGACGACCAGGCGCTGATCCGCACCGGTTTCGCGACGATCATCGACGCGCAGCCCGACCTGGAGGTGGTGGGCGAGTGCGGGGACGGCAAGGCCTCGGTCGACCTCGCCAACCGGCTTCGCCCGGACGTGGTGGTGATGGACGTCCGGATGCCGGTGCTCGACGGCATCGAGGCGACCCGCCTGCTGGCGGGCGCCGCGGTGGCCCATCCCGTCAAGGTGCTCGTGGTGACCACGTTCAACCTGGACGAGTACGTGTACGAGGCGCTGCGCGCGGGCGCCAGCGGGTTCCTGCTCAAGGACGCGCCGCCCGCGCAGCTGCTGCACGGCATCCGGACCGTCGCCTCCGGCGCGGCGCTGCTGGCCCCCGAGGTGACCCGCGCGCTCGTGGGCCGGTACGCCGCGCGCATCCGCCCCGCCGGGGGCGGGACGGACGACGTGCCGCTGACCCCCCGCGAGCTGGAGGTGCTGCGCCTGATCGCGGAGGGCCTGTCCAACAGCGAGATCGCCACGGCAATGGTGATCAGCCAGGAGACCGTCAAGACGTACGTCTCGCGCATCCTCACCAAGCTCGACCTGCGCGACCGCGTGCAGGCCGTGGTCTACGCCTACCGCCGCGGCCTGGTGACCTGAGCCCGGCTCCCCCACCGGACCACCTGCGGGAGCAGCGCCCGGGCACGCTCCCACACCCTCGCGGCAGGCCCGCCCCGCGCGCTCCGACGACCTCGGGCACGACTTGAGCGTTGAACTCAGGGGTCTTGGAGGTTCGACTCGCGACGGGGCGCTTGACAGCGGATTATGGAAGTGGTTGATTAATTACATCCGCACGGTCCAAGAGATGTGCTGGACGACCACAGAGCTGTTCCGTCAAGCCAGTCGTACAGGCGGCTCTAGACGCCCTGTGAGGTGAGCGGTTAACCGCTAACTTTGTGAAGTCCATCCGACGAAGTGAAGGTTCAGGCATGAACGACACCGCCCCTACCCAGCAGCACGCCGACCAGGTCCGCGCCGCCGCGCAGCAGGCGTTCCGGGACCACTTGGACCACCTGGCCGCGGGCCGGGTCGCCGAGTGGGCGGACCTGTTCACCGAGGACGGCGTGCTGGAGTTCCCCTACGCCCCGAAGGGCTACCCGACCCGGCTCACGGGCAGGCGGGAACTGCTCGCGCACATGGCGAACTTCGCCGAGCAGTTCCGCGTGCGGTTCACCGACCTGCGCTTCCACGAGACCGTCGACCCCTCGCTGGTCATCGCCGAACTCAAGGGCGAGGGCCTGGCCCTGAAGACCAACCGGAGCTACGACCAGAGCTACATCTCCGTGGTCGAGACCAGCGACGGCAAGATCAGCCACTACGTCGACTACTGGAACCCGCTGGCGGCCATCGACGCCCTCGGCGGAGAGGCCGACGACATGGTCTCGGCGTTCAGCGACGACTGAGCGCACCGACGCCGCGGCTGGGCGGTTTGACGGCCGGGCGGTTTGACGGCCCGGCACGGGGTTGGTTGATTACTCGCATGGAGACCAGGACGCGACAGCGTTCCACCGCCGAGCAGCGTCGGGCCACGGTCATGCGCACGGCGATCAAGACCTTCGCCGAGCGCGGGTACTACGGCACCTCGACGATGGACGTGGCCAAGGGCGCGGGCATCTCGCAGGGCTACCTGTACCGGCTGTTCAAGGACAAGGAAACGCTGTTCGCGGCCCTGGTCGACTACTGCTCGGACCGCCTGCGGGAGTCGGTGGCCACCGCGGCGGCCTCGGTGCGCGGCACCGATCCCGAGTCGGTCCTGCGGGCGATGACCGCCTCGTACGACGAGGTCATCGCCGACCGGGACGTGCTGATGATCCTCATGCACGCCCAGTGCAGCGTCGGCGAGCCGGTCATCGGCGAGGCGGTGCGCAGGTGCTACGCCCGGCAGGTGGAGTACATCCGCTCCGTCTCCGGCGCCTCGGATGAGCAGATCCGCCGCTACTTCGCCGACACCCTGCTCAGCAACGTCGTGGTGGCGATCGACGCCGCCGCCATCGACGCCCCGTGGGCGCGCGCGCTGCGCGCCCGGCCGGGCAATACGTGAACCGCGCTCCACGTCAGGGTCGACGACCAGATGGACGTACCCAATCGGACGGATCACCCGGAGCGGAGGCAGGTTGCCGCTCAGGGCATTCCCAGGAGCACGGTCGCCACATCGGTCCACTCGTACGCCTTGTGGTCGCGGTTGAGGTCGATCAGCGTCACCGAGGACACGGTGACCTCGGCCGTGCGCCTGTCATGGGCGTCCAGCGCCGCGGCGACGGGTTCGGCGGGACCCGCGGTGTTGCAGTAGCCCAGGCTGACGTGTGCCCGGAATCCGGCTTCGGGCTCGGGTACGTCGTCCGGTCCCCACACCTCGCCGATGGCGGCGCGGATGGCCAGTCGCAGCCGTGCCAGCGGCTCCAGCGGCCGAGCGGGCATCTGGATGGTCTCCGGGTCGACGTGGGCCGGGCCGATGGTGACGGTGAACGGCTCCAGCTCGGCGCAGCGCTTGCGGGCGGCTCGCGCGATCCGTTCCACGTCGGCCCGGTCCACCTCGTCGGTGAAGCCGATGCCCTGCAGCGTCAGGTGCAGCCACCGCGCCGGGACGGGGTCGAGCTGGGGCAGCCGCGCGAGCACCGGCGCGTAGTCGGAGACGAGTCGCCGCGCGCCGGGCTGGTCGGCGAGGGTGACGTGCCAGGTGTAGAACGACCTGCCGACCTGCCAGCCCGGCCGCCACCACCAGTGGTCCCGCATCGGCTCAAGTCCGCTCACGGGCCCAGCTCCCTCGTCGCCACGGTGTTGCCGCGGAAGTCCGCGACGGCTCCGCGGATTCGCCTCGCCGCCGCGCCGCCGGTCCCGCCCGCCTGTGCCGCGAGCACACCCACTTCGGTGACTCGGTGCACCAGGGGGCGGACCCGCTGGGCGGCAGGCGTGTCGAGCACGGGCCGCAGCGCGTCCTCCGCCGATCGCAGGTCGCCCAGCGCCAAGTGGGCCTTGACCTGCTGGAGCCGGGCCATCCGCTCGCTTCCCCGGTTGCGGCGCTGCTCGGCAGTGGCCTCGAACGCCGCCACTGCCCGGTCCGCGAACGACAGGGCGGCGTCGGCGCGACCCAGCGCCAACTCGGCGTCCGACCACAGCGACCCGGCGCGGTCGGTCGAGCACGTCAGCGGTCCGGCCAGCTCGTCCTCGGCGGGCGCGGCGGTTTCGGCGACGTGCTGTGCGCGCAGCAGCGCCCGCTCGGCGGCCTCAACCTGCCCAGCGTGGGCCAGGTCCACCGCGAGCGCACTGGACAGGAACAACCGCGCCGTGCCGGTGCCGCCGTAGCTCAGGCCGTCCGCGGCGTACTGGGCGGCCGCGGTGTAGTCGGCCTGCCAGAACGCGGCGGTGTGCTGGGTGGCGCGCACCCAGGCGCGCAGCGCGTTGTGATCGGCCCGCTCGGCGCACATCCACGCGGCGCGCGCGTGGTCCTCGGCGGCGTCAGGCCGCCCTAGGTCCACCGAGATCCACGACAGCACGGTCAGCGACCACCCGGCGGCGGCGTACAGCTCACGGGTGCGGCGCGGGTCCTGGTGCCCGGCCAGCAGGGTGAACGCCCGGTCCCGCAGCGCCTTGGTGCGCGCGAACAGCGGCAGGGTCGGCGCTTTGAGGTAGCTGTGCGCGATGCGCCGCACCTCGGCGTGCATCTGGTCGACGGTCAACTCGCCGACGTTGGTGGTCTCCGCCCACGCTAGGAAACCGGAAGATTCTTCGGCCGCGCTCATCAGCAGCTCCTCCACGGTGTTCGGCGTCGCCACCGCGCCGACGGGCGGGGTCGCGACGAGGGCCGGGGGCCGGTGCGCGGAGAAGCCGAGGTCGACGTCGGCTGCCACGCCCAACACGGCACGCAGGGCGGCGCGGTAGTGCTGGGAGGGACGCCTCACCACGCCACGCTCCAGTTTGGCGATGTAGTGGGCGTCCAGCGCCGCCGTTCTCCCGGTGGTCTCGTGCAGCCACGCGACAGCGGCGTCGGCCAGTTCCCGGCGGGACATGTGCGCGCCCGCGACCTGTCGGGACGCGGTGGCTTCGCGCACCGCGCGAAGCAGGCGGTTGGGCTCGGGCACCACGCGAGCCTAACCGTGTCAACGCAACGCGCGAGTGCTCCGCGTGCCCCGATCCGCCCCGTGCCACCCCGCGATCCGGCCTCCCTCCCCGTACCCGAGTACCGGATGGTCGGAGCATGTCGGGAGCATCCGTCGTCCTCGCCCTACTGGCTCTCGTAGCCGTCGGTCTGGTCGCCTGGCTCTGGCACCACGTCCGTCGGGAAGCGCTGCGCCACCGCACGTCCGGACCGCCCTGTCATCCCCGACTCCGTCCTGGGCGCGTGCGGCGGTTGCCCGACGTGCCGCGCGCCAGGGTCGGTCCCAGCGGCGAGGCGGGGCGGGCGCGGTGAGTGGCTTGATCGTGCCCGGCCGGGCGGAGGCGGAGATCGTCCGCGCGTACCCGCCGCTGCGGCACCTGCTGTACCTGCGCGATGCCGCGTGGCGATTCCTGCCGCTCCAGCCCGGCCGCGACCAGATCGACGGCGTGCGCGTGTGGCCGGACGGGTGGCGCGACGCGATCCGGTTCCGCGACGCCGACGACGCACTCGGACTGCGCCTGGACCGCGACACCGCGATCACCTGGGAGCACACCGGGGCACTCGCCGACGTGGTGCAGGAGCTTCTGGCGCTGCCCCACCCCCGCTCACGACTCGCGCCACGCCTGGCCAAGGGGCGGGGACCGGAGCTGCGGTGACCGGAGGCGTCGACAGACTCTGCCACCTGGTGCTCTGCCCGGTCCGGGCCTGCCTGTCGCGCATGGCACGCCCAGCCGAAGTCCCAGCCGCGAGGCCGGTGGTCACCCGGTCAGCCCGGCCGCGGTCGCGGTGAGGTGCTCGACCAGCACCTGCGCCGCGGTGTCGGCGTCGCGGGCCAGCGCCGCCTCCTCCAGTCTGCGGTGCTCGCCGACGTGGTCCCGGCCGGGGTTGCGGCGGGCCGACCAGCGGCGGGCCAGCTCGCTCGCCGACCACAGCCGGTCGAAGGTCTCCAGCAGCACCGGGTTGCCGCACCCCTCCAGGAGGGTGCGGTGGAAGACCCGGTGGGCTTCGGCCCACTCGTCGCTGTAGTGCTCGCCCTGCCCCGGCGCGAAGGCGGGGGTGCGGGCCAGGCGGTGGTGGGCGGCGCGCACGCGGGCTTCCCAGTCGAGGTCGCCGCGCTCGACGGACAGGCGCAGCACGAGCGGTTCGACGGTCCGCCTGGCCTCCGCGATCTCCTGCCAGCGGCGGTCGGTGAAGGCGGGCACGGCGAAGCCGCGGTTGGGCAACCGGTCGGCGAGGCCGTCCCCGACGACCCGCACGAGCGCCTCGCGCACGACGGCCAGGCTCACGCCCTGCTCCTTGGCGATCTCCTGCGGTTTGAGGGCGTCACCGGGGGTGTAGTCGCCGCGCATGATGGCTCCCCGCAGGTGCGCGTAGACCTGCTCGGAGAGCATCTGCTTGCCCGACGAGGTCGCGGGGCGGGACGTCCTGGCCATGCCACCAGCTTAGACGATCACGCAGATAATCGATTATATACGCTATAGTCGATCTATGGTTTCCAGCACCGATCCCCTCGCCCGCCTGCCCGAGGCGACTGCCTTCACCGTGGTCAGCACCACGATCACCGACGGTTCCGCCCTGCCGCGCGAGCAGTTCTCCCACCTCTGCGGCGGGAAGGACATCTCCCCGCACCTGTCCTGGAGCGGCGCTCCGGAGGGCACCAGGAGCTACGCCGTCACCGTCCACGACCCCGACGCCCCCACGGGATCGGGCTTCTGGCACTGGGCGGTCGCCGACATCCCCGCCACCGTCACCGAACTGCCCGAGGGCGCGGGCGACGACACCGGCTCGGGACTGCCCGAGGGTGCCTTCCAGCTGCCCAACGACACCCGCGCGGCCCGCTTCACCGGCGCCGCGCCGCCCGCCGGGCACGGCCCGCACCGCTACTTCGTCGTGGTGCACGCGCTCGACGTCGAGGCCATCGGCGTGCCTGCCGACGCCACGCCCGCCCTCCTCGGCCTCACCATGGCCCCGCACACGCTCGGTCGCGCGGTCCTGATCGCCACCGCGCGGACACCGCCCGCGAGCGGGGACGCCGAGCGCATCGAGGTCTCCCGCGTCGTCCCCGCCCCCGCCGACGCCGTCTTCGCGGTGCTGACCGACCCGAAGGGCCACGTGGAGATCGACGCTTCGGGCACGCTCATGGACGCCGAAGGACAGCCGGTCCAGCGGCCCGGCGACCGGTTCCTGGTCCACATGGACCGGGCAGCCCTCGGCGACGTCCCGCTGGGCAGGTACCAGGTCGAGGTCGTCATCACCGAGCTGATCCCGAACCGGGAGATCGCCTGGACCGTCGAGGGCCCGGCGCGGTCCCACGCCCGCCACGTCTACGGCTACCGGCTGGAGCCCGCCGAGGGCGGCACCCTCGTCACGTCCTACTACGACTGGTCGCAGGTCGGTCCGGAGTGGAGGCGGCGCCTGAGCTTCCCGGTGGTCCCCGAGTCCGCGCTCAAGGCCACCCTCGGGGTCCTCGCGCGCACCGTCCGCCGCAGGACCGCCGCCTGACCGGGCGCTCAAGCCCCCGGCAGCAGGCGCTCCACCCGGTCGGCGGCGGCCAGCAGCAGCGGTTCGCGCCGGTCGTGGACCCGCGCGTTGGGCGAGTCGGGACCGTGCCGCCGCAGCATGTCCGCCAGCCGCTGGCCGATCGCCACGCGCCGCCCCCGGCTGTCCACGGTCTGGTCGGCGTAGGTCAGCGCGTCGGCCACCGGGGACACCTCCTGCGGGAACTCCGCCAACCCGTCGGCCACGCCCACGACCCGCGCCACCAGCCGCGCGCCGGAGTGGTTGGCCACCAGCGCGCACAACCGGGGCGGCCACCCGTGCCGCCGCAGGTACCGCGCGCCGTCGAGGGGGTGGAACCCGGTGTCCACCACCGCTTCCGCGTAACCGATGTCGTGCAGCCAGGCCGCGGCGATCAGCAGCTCCCGATCCCGCCGCGGCACCGCCGGGGCCAGTTCCGCGGCGCGGGCGGCCACCCCGGCGCAGTGGCGCGCCCGGTCGGGCAACCCGGCCAGCAGCTCCTCGGTCAGGGCACGCGCGTGGGCGACGCCGAACGGGTCGGCGGTGCCGTGGCCGCCGATCATCGGCGGACGCACGACGCGGGCGAGGGCAGGCCGCGCGGAACCCCTCGCCGGGTCAACGCCGCAGTCCCGCGCGCACCACGAGGGCGTCGTGGTCGGTGTGGGTGGTCGGCTCGATCTCCAGCCGCGGCGCCGCGAGGTCGCCGTAGGCGTGCTGGATTCCGGGGGCCTGGGTGGCTTCGGCGTCGGTCAGCGTCCAGTGGTCGGGTGGAGCGCACGAGGTGCGCCGGTTGACGTCACCGGCGAAGACGGTCGGCCTGACTCGGGAGGCCAGCAGCGCGGTCAGCTCGGCGCACTGGACGGAGTTGGCGCTGCCGGGGGCCTCGCCGCCGGTGGACAGGTGCGTGGTGCACACGTCCACGCCGCGCGCGGTCGTCACGCACAGCCAGCGCCGTTGTTCCACGCCGTTGAACACGGAGAACGGCGCGTCCTCCGAGGCCCGGATCGCCTCCTTGACCAGCACGGCGTTGCCGAAGACCCCTCGCCCCTCCGGCGACTTGCAGGCCAGCGGAGCGCCTCGGTAGACAACGGTGGCGAAGCGGAAGTGGTAGCCGGTGCGCGCCGCGACAGCGGCCACGTCACCGCTGCACGCCTCGTTGAGGGTGACCGCGTTGACGTCGTTGGCCCGGATGCGCTCCACCACCTCGTCGACGATCGCGGGGTACTCGGTGCGCGGGTAGCAGCCCGCGTACCCGCTGGAGCAGACGTTCATGTGCAGCAGCGAGTAGGGCGGTCGGCCCTCGCGCGGCTGGGCCTGCGCGGCGGACGCGGCGACACCGGGGACCAGCAGTCCGGCGACCAGCAGGCAGCCCAGCAGCACGGCGCGCGGACGGGTGGGGAGAGGTCGGATCACGACGCGATTGTGCTTGCCCGCCTGGGGAAACCGGAGAGCGCTCGACAAGAGTTCACCGCCTCGACGCCCAGGCGAACCACAGGTGGCCCCGTCCTCGCGCGGCGCTATCGTGGTCTCGGGTCGGCCGCTGCGCCGGATCGGGTGTCCCACGACCGGGAGATGGGTGATGGAGTCCGCCGCGCACCGGCGTCCCGCACTGCTGGACGCGCCCTCGAACCTGGGTCTGCGCCCGCCCGCCCCCGGACTGGTCCCCGGCTGCTACAAGGCCCCCGGCGTCTACCGCGACCACGGCCTGCTGACCAGGCTGGGCGCGGTGGACGCGGGGGTGGTGACCCCGCCGCGCTACCGGCCCGACTGGACGCCGGGGTCGGTGCGCAACGAGGAGGCCATCGCCCGCTACTCCCGCCTGCTCGCCGACCGGGTCGCCGCCCTGCTGGACCGGGAGCACTTCCCGGTCGTGCTGGGTGGCGACTGCAGCATCGTGCTGGGCACGTCCCTGGCGCTGCACCGGCGCGGCCGCTTCGGGCTGGCCTACCTCGACGGCCTGGACTACCGGCACGACACCGAGGACGTGGGGGCGGCGGCGGGCGAGTGCCTGGCGATGGTCACCGGCCTGGGCGGGCCGCTGGCGGAGCTGGGCGGCACCCGTCCCTGCGTGCGTCCAGGGGACACCGCGGTGCTCGGCCTGCGACCGGGCGACGAGTACGCGGCCGAGGCCGCGGCGCACGGCCTGCGCCTGGTCGACGCCCCGACCGTGCGCGCCGACCCGGCCGCGGCCGCCGACCGGGCGCTGGAGGTGCTGGAGCGCGCCGACCTGGACGGCTTCTGGGTCCACGTCGACGCCGATGTCGTGGACGGCGCGCTGCTGCCCGCCGTGGACAGCCCCGAACCCGACGGCCTGACCTTCGACGACCTCGCGGCGGTGCTGGGGCGGCTGCTCGCCTCGCCGGGCGCGGTGGGGCTGGACGTGGCCATCTACGACCCGGACCTCGACCCCGGCCTGCGCGGTGGTCGCCTGCTGACCGAGGCCCTGGTCGCGGCGTTCGCCGAGCGGGACGGTCACCTCGTCCGGGCGTGACCGGCGGGTTGCTCCGTCCGCGCGGCCGATCGTCCACCGGCACCCTTACCCGCCACTCCGGGGATCACTAGCGTCGCAGGGAATGGAGGCTCCCGGCACGTCCTGCACGCCGCCGCGGCGCGCGTGGCGCCTTCCGCGCAACCGAACCGGGAGGTACCTGTGTCGAGCGAGGATTCCTTACGCCGCTGGGGGGTCGCGGCGGCGGCGGTGGCACTGCTGGCCGCGAGCGGGACGCCACCGGCGTGGGCGGCCACCGCGCACGATTCCGCGCACGATCCCGCGCACGACCCCGCCGCATGGCCGGTCGCCGCCGAGCGGGCCGCCGAACCGGTCCCGGTCACCCTGATCACCGGCGACCGGGTGGTGCTCAAGGGGGAGCGCGTCCTGTCGATCACCCCCGGCCCCGGCCGCGAAGGCGTGTTCTTCCACCACTTCCAGGACGCGGGGCGCGAGCACGTCGTGCCCTCCGACGCCCTGCCCGCGATGGACGCCGGGAAGCTGGACCGACGCCTGTTCGACATCACCGGGTTGGTCGAGGCCGGCTATGACGACGCGCACCGCGACACCGTGCCGCTGCTGGTCACCGGCGGTGGGGCCACCCACTTGCGGGGCACCAGGAGCCTGACCGCGGTGGACGCCGTCGCCGGGCAGGTGGCCAAGACCGACGCCGCCACCGCGTTCCGCGCGCTGATGGCCGACCCCGGCGTGGACGAGATCCTGCTGGACGGAGTGCGGCAACTGGCCCTGGACCGCAGCACCGCGCAGATCGGGGCACCCGCAGCCTGGGAGGCGGGGCTGACCGGCGAGGGCGTCGTGGTCGCCGTGCTGGACACCGGTGTCGACGGCGAGCACCCCGACCTGGTGGGGCGGGAGCTGGCCGAGGCCAACTTCAGCGCCGCGCCCGACAACACCGACACCGTCGGCCACGGCACTCACGTCGCCTCGACCATCGCGAGCACGAGCGCGAAGTACCGGGGCGTCGCCCCCGGCGCGCGACTGCTGGACGGCAAGGTGTGCGAGACGAGCAGCTGCTCCGAGTCGGCGATCCTGGCGGGCATGCAGTGGGCCGTCGACCAGGGTGCCGACATCGTCAACCTCAGCCTGGGCGGCGTGGACACCCCGGCGGTCGACCCCTTGGAGGAGGCCGTCGACCGGCTGTCCGAGCGCAGCGGCGCGCTGTTCGTCATCGCCGCGGGCAACTCCGGCAGGCCTGGCACGATCGACTCCCCCGGCAGCGCCGACGCCGCGCTGACCGTCGGCGCGGTGGACCGCCGGGACGCCGTCGCCCACTTCTCCAGCCGCGGCCCGCGCGTCGGTGACGGCGGGATCAAGCCCGACGTCACCGCTCCCGGAGTGGACATCGTGGCCGCCAAGGCCGCGAAGGGCGGCGCGGGCACCCCCGTCGACGAGCACCACGTCGCCCTGTCCGGCACTTCCATGGCCACCCCGCACGTCGCGGGTGCCGCCGCGCTGCTCGCCCAGCGGCACCCGGACTGGTCCGGCTCCCGGATCAAGACCGCGCTCACCTCCTCCGCCCGGCCCAACCCGGCATCGACCCCGTACGACCAGGGCACGGGCCGGATCGACGTGGCCGCCGCCCTCACGCAGGCCCTCACCGCCGAGCCCGCGAGCCTGTCCTTCGGCAACCAGCGGTGGCCGCACCACGACGACGCCCCGGTCACCCGCGAACTGGTCTACCGCAACACCGGCACCGAGCCGGTGGCGCTGCGCGTCACCGCGGAGATGACCGGCCCGGACGGCGAACCCGCCCCGGCGGGCCTGGTCACCGCCTCCCCCGCCGAGGTCACCGTGCCCGCGGGCGGCCAGGCGACGGTGACCGTTGCCGCCGACACCCGCGTGGACGGCCCCGACGGCGGCTACGCGGGGTTGGTGACCGCCTCCGGCGGGACGGCGGTGCTGCGCACCCCGATGGCCGTCGTCCGCGAGGTCGAGAGCTACGACCTCACCTTCCAGCACCTGGACGCGAACGGGCAGCCCGCCCAGTACGGCACCCGCCTGTTCGACGTCACCACCGGCAAGATGCTGACCGTCGGGTCCGGCGTCAACCGGCTGCCCGCGGGCGACTACCTCGCGACCGCGAGCATCTCCACCGGCAGGACCGTCGCCCTGCTCTTCCAACCGGACTTCCGGGTCGGCGGCGACGCGGCGGTCACCATGGACGCCAGGGCGGCCAAGCCGGTCCGGGTCACCGCCCCCGACCCGACCGCGCAGGCCATGCTCGCGGGCGTCGCGGGGCGGCGGGTCCACGAGGGGATCACCTCCGGCTGGAGTCTCGTGGTGATGTTCGGCGGCTTCGACGACGTCCCGATGGCAGTCGGCCACCTCGGCCCGGAAGTGGCCCCGGACCGGTTCGCCACCAAGGTGACCGCGGAGTTCGCCACCGAACCGACGACCGACCCGAGGGTCCGCTACCGGTTCGCCTGGGGTTCGCGCGGCAAGGCGTTCACCGGGCTGGACCGCGCGCCCGCCAAGTCCGAACTGGCCGAGGTCCGCACGACGTCCGGCCTGTTGCCGCAGGGTCGGGGGGCATCGCACGGCGCCGAGTCCGACGTGGCGGGCATCCGGGGGCTGGTGTGGTCGCAGGGCGCAGGCCCCACGGGCGAGTCGGTCGACTACGTCACGACCGAGGACGTCCGGTGGACCTGGTACGCCTCGCAGTGGTCGCCGCCGTCGACCACCGAGGCGCAGTTCACCAGTCCGGCACGCACCTACCGCCCTGGGCGGAGGTACGAGGAGGGCTTCAACCGGCCGGTGTTCGGCCCGGTCCCGCCTGAGCGGGGTTCGCGGCACCTGCACCGCGCGGGCGACCGGATCACCTTCGACCTGCCCCTGTTCGGTGACGGTGCGGGCCACACCGGCACCTCGCTCACCGCGTCGGCGCGCACGGCCCTGTTCCGCGGGGGTGAGCTGGTCGGCGAGACCGCCACCGCGGGGCGGGGCGACTTCGACGTGCCCGCGGGCGGGGGCGACTTCCGGTTGGAGACCCGCGCGGTGCGCGCGACGGGCGTGTCGGCGTTCAGCACCGAGGTGAGCGGGAGCTGGACGTTCCGCTCCGAGGGCGGTGATCGCGCGCTCCCGCTGACCACCGTCCGCTTCGCCCTCCGCTTGGACGCCACCGGCTCCGCGCCCGCGGGCGGGCTGCTGCCCGTGCCGCTGGTCGTGGGGCAGCAGGTGCGGACGCCCGTGCGCGACTTGCGGGTGGAGGTGTCCTTCGACGACGGCGGGACCTGGAGCCGCGTCCGGGTGCTGGGCAACGCGGCGCTGGTGCGCAACCCCGACGCGCCGGGGACGTTCGCCTCGCTGCGGGTCGAGGGCTCCGACACGCGCGGCAACGCGTTCCGGCAGAGCGTGCTCCGCGCCTACCGGCTCGGCTGACGATGGGGATCGTCCGGGCGCGGCCCCCGCTCACCGCAGGTTGCACAACTCCAGCGGCGTCCCCTCGGCCGTGGCGCACGGCAGGTACCCGGCGTCCTTGACCCGCACCCGCGCGGTGTCGTGCGTGCGCAGGTAGCGCAGGAAGGCCTCCTGCAGCGATCCGGGCTTCGGCTCGGTGCGGGTGTAGAGGTACTCGACCGTCCAGAAGGGATAGCCCGCCTCTACACCCGCCGCCGCGTCGAACACCCGGCCGTCCAGGCTGATCGCGCTCAGCGCGCCGGTCTTGCGGGTCTCGGCCACCGACGCGGCGTCGGCGTAGCCGATGGCGCCCTCGACCGAGGCGATCTCCCGCACCACGTCGGCGTTGCGGGAGCGCTCGCAGCGGATCACCGGGGCGGCCGGGTCGCGGTCCTTGGTGCGGCAGTCGTCGGAGGACAGCCCGCTCTCCCCCGCCAGCAGCACCCTGCGCTCGAACAGCTCCCTGGTCCCGGACTCGCCACCCCGGCCGACGATCCGGATGGGCAGCGCGGCCCCGCCGCGCAGCTGGCTCCAGTCCGTGTAGACGCCCGCGTAGATGTCGCGCAACTGGGCGGTGGTCAGCGTGTCCAGCCCGACCGAGCTGTGCACCACCACGTGGTAGACGACCACGGCGACCTGCTGCGCGGGCAGGTCCACCCCGTCCTGCTTGCCGTCGGACAGCGCCATCAGCCCGCCCGCCCCGGCGGGGTCCTTGGCGGGGTCCACGGCGGCGACCGCGCGTGCGCCCTCGATGCTGCCGGTCGGTTGGGTGGTGATGGTCGCGCCGGGGCAGATCCTGGTGTACTCGTCGGCCACGGACTTCAGCGCGGGCATGAACACGCTCGACCCCTCGACCCGCAGCGCGCCGCCCGCGCAGGCCACCGACGGGTCGGCGGCGGGCGGCGCGAACCACAGCGTGACCAGCAGCACGGCGGCCAGCACCACGCCCAGGCCACCGGTGAGCCTGCGCAGGGTGAAGGTGCGCTGCCGCTTCTCGTCGTGCAGCACGCCCGCGCCGCCCAGCCGTCCGCTGATCTTGACCTCCTTGTCGATCTCGCCGCCGTCACCGGGCTGGCGCAGCACGACCACGAGCTTGAACTTCTGCTTGCGGGGCAGGGTGAACGGCTCCAGCCGCACGCCGTGCCACAGCGGCTCGGCGGTGTCCGCCGCGGCGGTGTCCGCGGCCGGGTACCACCACCTGACCAGCCGCTGCCCCAGCCGCTCGCGCACGGTCCGCAGCGTGTCCCGGTCGGTGGGAGCCGCCTCGGAGCGCAGGAAGCGCAGGTTGCGCCGGACCTGTCCGCGCAGCTCGTCGGAGGCGGCTTCGGAGACCCTGGCGTTCCACACCACCCGTTCGCCGAAGGTCACCGACAGCGGCTTCTCGAAGTCGTCGGGCTCGATGTCGTAGTTGCCGCTGTTGCGCACGCGCAGGACCACGATGCTCATCCGGTCCAGCAGGTCGACCAGCTCGCGCAGCCGGGGCGCGTCGGTCGGGGCCCCGTCCGCGCCGTCGTGCAGCTGCTCGGGGCCCAGACCGATCTTGGAGTTGTAGAGCACGCGGTAGCTGATGCGCTTGCGCCGCACGAACAGCCGGTCGATGACCGGGGCGGCGAACAGCAGGGCGATCGCCAAAGCGACCGGACCGGGTCCACCGAGGAATTCCAACGCCGATCGGAGGAATCGCACGGCCGATTGTCGATCGGTCCGTCCGCTCGCCGGACCCGTGATCGCGATGCGTTCACCAAGGCTTCACGTGCGGCTCACCCCAATGGGGGCGAGATCCACGATCGGGCAGGCGAAGGCGGAAGCGAATGTTTTTTCGAGAGCGGCCCCGGATGTCAAGCCTTGCTTAAATCAGCGGCGATGTGACCGACGTCTCCCTATTCTCATCCCATGAGACTGCTGCTGTGGATCACGCTGCTGTGCGTGTCGGTGGTCGGCGGCGCCTGGATCCTGCCGGTGCTCGCGGGCCTGCTGATCGCGTTCTGCTCGCACAAGTCCTCGCGCGTGCGCCGCGGGCGCAGAGCCGTCCGCGACCTCCGCCCGACCTCCGCGATCGCTACTCCTCGACCGCACCGCTGATCCGCCGCAGGTGCGCGCGGAAGGAGTAGGACGGGTCAGCGGCGCGGCGTGCCAGGTAGTCGTCGAAAGCGGTCTGCGCGCGCAGCGCCTCACCCGCGCGAATCCGGTCGGCCTGGTCGCGCTCGACGCGGTGGATCTCCCCCGCCGTGGCCAGCACCGCCTCGACGTGCTCGCCCGCGACGAACAGCGCGCCGTCGTCATCGGCGAAGACCACGTCCTCGGAGTTCACCACGTGCGATCCGACGCGGGCGTCGGTCAGGGCGTCGGGTTCCCACCGGGGCTCGCGCACCGGGCCGCAGGGGTAGCGGCCGTAGCTGAACACCGGCAGGCCGATGCCGACCAGTTCCGGGGTGTCGCGGTGCAGCCCCCAGACCAGCAGACCGGCCAGGTCCGCCCCGGCGGCCTCCAGCACCACCAGGTCGCCGACGCAGGCCTCGTCGGTGCGGCCCCCGTTGTCCACCACCAGGACGTCGCCGGGCGCGGCCGAGCCGATGGCCGCCAGGAACACGTCCACGCTGCCGTGGTGGCGGGCCGGGAGCACACGGCCCGCCAGCCGCTGGCCGGGGACCAGCGCGGTCACCCCGGCGGGCGCGAGGCGCGGGGCGATCCCGTGGCGCAGGCACGCGTCGGCCACCAGCGGTGTGGACAGGTCGGCGAAGGCATCGAGCACGGCGCTCCCCTGGCTCGGCACCGCCAGCCCCAGCGGCGCGGGACCGCGATCCTACGACCCCCGCGCCTGCAAGTACTACCCGTGTGGTCCCACAGCGCGCGTAACCACTACCCGGCCCGAAGCCGGGTAGTGGTTACCGGCCCGCGTGGGCGGGGCGGGTAGTACTTGCCGGTGCGGTGGGGTGGGGCGGGATGATCACGGCATGAGGGTTCTGGTGATCGGCGCGAGCGGGTTGGTCGGGCAGCACGTGGTCGAGCGGCTGCGACAGCGCGAGCACGACGTGACGGCGGTGGCGCGCACCGCCCGCGAGGGCGTGGACCACGCCCTCGACGCCACCACCGCCTCGGTGACCGAGCTGCGCGCGCTGCTGGAGGGCCACGACGGCGTCGTGTTCGCGGCGGGCGTGGACGACCGGGAGGTGCCGCGCAAGCCGTGCTACCCGGTGTTCCACCGGGGCAACGTGGCACCGGTGGCGCGGCTGCTGACCGCGGCCCGCGAGGAGGGGCTGACCCGCGCGGTGGTGCTGGGGTCGTACTACACGCACTTCCACCGCGAGCACCCCGAGTGGCGGCTGGCCGACCTGCACCCCTACATCCGCAGCCGCGTCGAGCAGGCCCGCGCGGGCCGGGAGGCGGCCGGGCCCAGGCTGCCGGTCGCGGTGCTGGAGCTGCCGTTCGTGTTCGGCCGCGCGGGCGACCGGCTGCCGAACTGGGCCGCCCCGCTGGACCGCTGGGCGCGCTCGCGCTCGCCGCTGCTCGCGCCCGAGGGCGGCAGCGCCGCCACCACCGCGCGCAGCGTCGCCGAGGTGGCGGTGCGGGCCCTGGAGGAGGCGTCCGGGGAGGACATCCCGGTCTGCGACGAGAACCTCACCTGGCGCGACCTGCTCGACCGCGTGGCCGCCGCGACCGGGAACCGCCGCCCGGTCCGCGCGCTGCCCGCCGCGGTGGTGCGCGCCGGGCTGCGGCTGACCGGTCTGGCGCAGGCGCTGACCGGCAGGCAGTCCGGCGTGGACCCCGCGCACCTGTCCCGGCTCCTGCTGCGGGAGCTGTTCGTCGAGCCGTCCGCGTCCGGTTCGGCGTCTCGTTCGGTGGATGCCGCGATCGCGGAGACCTTCCGACTTCCGCTCCGCTGAGTGATGATGGCCAGCGTGAGCACCGAGGCAGAGCCGCCACGGGCCGATCCGGGGTACCCTGGCGCGCCGCTGACGCTGTACCTGGTCAAGCGGCTGGAGATGGTCATCCGGGCGCTGTTGGACGACGCCCTGCGACCGCTGGGGCTGACCACCCTGCAGTACACCGCCCTCAGCGTCCTGCGCAGCCGGGGCGCGCTGTCCTCCGCCCAGCTCGCGCGGCGCTCCTTCCTGCGCCCGCAGACCATGCACGAGATGGTCCTGACGCTGGAGAAGCGCGGCCTGATCACGCGCACGCCCGCGCCGGGCAACCGGCGCATCCTGCTGGCCAGCCTCACCGAGGCCGGGCACGCGCTGATGACCGAGTGCGTGCCCGCGGTGCGGGAACTGGAGGACCGGATGCTGATCGGGCTGAGCCCGCAGCGGCAGGCGGAGTTCCGCGGCGTGCTGCAGCACGGGATCTCCTCGCTCGCCGCGATCGCGGTGGCCCGGCGGATCGCGGTGGGAGGACGGGACTGAACCACCCGCCCCACCGCGGGAACGCGCGGCATCAGGGAACCTGAGCCCAAGCGCCGACCGGACGCCGCCGGTCGGCGACGGCGGGAACGCCCTCAGACCACCAGCGACGGCACCACCGGCGAGGCGGTGGTGCCCGCCGAGAACCGCCGCCAAGCCGCCACCATCCGGTCCACCGCGGCGTCGACGACCTCGACCGGCGCGCTGAAGGGCAGCCGCAGCCGATCGCCGCTGCCGCCGGTGGGGTCGAGCGAGCCGCCGGGCAGCACGGCCACCCCGTGCCGCAACGCCACCTGCGCGTAGGAAGCCGCGTCCACGCCGGGCAGCCGCACCCACAGGGTCTGGCCGCCCGCGGCGGGCGCGAACTCCCACTCGGGCAGATCGCGCCGCAGCCGCGCGCACAGGTGGTCGTGCTGCGCGCGCAACGCCGCCACGCGCTCCTCGCGCACGTCGGCGTAGTCGGCCACCAGCTCCGCGGCGGCGAGCTGGTCCAGCACCGCCCCGCCCAGGTCGTGCACGGCCTTGAACCGGGCCAGGCGCGCGATCAGCGCGGCGTCGGCGCGGACCCAGCCCACCCGCAGGCCGCCCCACACCACCTTGCTCAGCGACGCCACGGTGATGGCCGCCGCCTCCGGCGGGCGCGGCGGCCCGGCGTCGAAGTCCAGGTCGGACAGCACCTCGTCGAACAGCAGCGGCACCCCGCCCGCCACCCGCACCAGGCGCTGCCGCTCCAGCGTGCTCATCGAGGTGCCGGTGGGGTTGCGGAACGACGGCATGGCGTACACCAGCGCCGCTCGTCCGACAGGCGCCGCCGTCAGGTCCCGCTCGGCCCTGACCACCGCGGCGGCCTCCCGCAACAGGTCCAGCGCGCCGGGGTAGGTGGGTGCCTCCACCAGCACCTCGTCGCCGGGTCGCAGCAGCGCGCGGACCACCAGCGCCAGCGCCTGCTGCCCGCCCGTGGTCACCAGGACCTGGTCCGGGGTGGTGGGCACGCCCAGCGCGCGGTACCGGGCGGCCAGCGCGGACCGCAGTCGCGGGTGGCCCAGCGGGTGGTAGCCCAGGTCGTCGGCAGGCAGCCGGGCCATCGCCCGCTGGTAGGCCGCGACCAGTCGCGGCGGCGGCGACGCCGGTCCGGCGCAGGCGAACTGGAGCACGCCGTCCTCCGGTTCCAGGAGGTTGACGAACATCGGGTTGGCGGTCTCGGCCCGCGCCGCCGCCGCGCCGCCCGCCGAGACCCACGTCCCGCTGCCCCGCCGCCGGGTCAGCCGCCCCTCCTGCCGCAGCACGTCGTAGGCCGCGACCACGGTGGTCCGGCCGACCGCGAGGGCGGCGGCCAGCGCCCGGTCCGGCGGCAGCAGCGTCCCGGCGGGCAGCAGCCCCTCGTCGACCAGCTCGCGCAGGCGCGCGGCCAGCAGCAGGTACAGCGAGCCCCGGCCCGCCGACCACCGCCCGAGCCGCCCCGCCAGGTCGTCCACGCCGATTGGCCTCATCGGCAGACCAATTTAGCCGCATTGGCACTGCCCGCGCAGCGCCGCCGCGCCGATGATCGGCCCATGCGACCCGACACCCGCGTTGTGCGCACCGAGATCCCCGCGCAGACCGGCAGCAGGCCACTCGCCGTGCCGCTCTACCAGACCTCCAACTTCGCCTTCGACGACCTCGACGTGCTGGCCGACAGCATGACCCGGCCGGACGGGGCGTTCGTCTACACCCGGTTCGGCAACCCGACGGTCCGGGTGCTGGAGGACGCCGTCGCGGCGCTGGAGGGCGGTGCGGCGGCGCTGGCCACCTCGTCCGGGATGGGCGCGATCAACGCCGTGCTGCTGGCCAACCTCAGCGCGGGCGACCACGTGATCGCCCAGCGCTCGCTCTACGGTGGCACGCACGCCCTGCTGCGCGACCTGGCGCGGTGGGGCATCGCGGTGAGCTGGGTCGGCGGCCACGACCCGGACGAGGTGCGCGCGGCGGCGCGGCCGGAGACCAGGGTGCTCTACCTGGAGAGCATCGCCAACCCGAGCGGGCACGTGAGCGACCTGCCCGCGCTGGCCGAGGCGGTCGGGGACGTGCTCGTGGTCGTGGACAACACCTTCGCCACACCGCTGCTGTGCCGTCCGATCGAGCACGGCGCGGACGTGGTGGTCCACTCCGCCACGAAGTACCTGGGTGGGCACAGCGACGTCACCGGCGGTGTGGCGGTCTTCGCCGACGAGCGCCTCCACCGCTCGACGTGGGGCCACTCCGTGGAACTGGGCGTCACGCCGGACCCGTTCGCCGCGTGGTTGACCATCCGGGGTATGCGCACGTTGGCGCTGCGGGTGCGCAGGCACGAGGAGAACGCCGCCGTCCTGGCCCGCCGGTTGGCCGAGCACCCGGCGGTGCGGGCGGTGCACTGGCCGGGCCTGGCCACCCACCCCAGCCACGCGGTGGCCTCGCGCGTGCTCGACGGGTACGGCAGCGCGTTCTCCTTCGACCTGGCGGACGCCGAGGCGGGGCGGAAGTTCGTGGCGGGGTTGGGCCTGGTGGTGCTGGCGCCCTCGTTGGGCGGGCCGGAGACGCTGGTGCTCCACCCGGCCAGCACGTCGCACCGGCAGTTGGACGAGGCGGAGCTGAACGCCGCGGGCATCACCGGCGGCACGATCCGGCTGTCGGTGGGCATCGAGGACGTCGAGGACCTGTGGGAGGACCTGGCGCGCGCGTTGGACGCCTGAGCGTCGAACTCGAAGGTGCCGTGCGTTCGACTCGCGGGTTAGGACAGCACGGCCCAGCCGTGCGGGGGCAGGTGGACGCCGCGCCGGAGGTCGGCGGTGCCCACTTCGGGAGCGCCCGCTTCCAAGGTGGTCACGCCCGCGACGGGCAGGGTGGCGGGCTGGTCGTCGAGGTTGAGCGCCACGACCAGCCGCCCTTCGCCTGCGGCCTCGAAGGCCAGGTGCGCGTTGGTCAGGTGCAGCACCGCGGTGCGCGCCCGGTGCAGCCAGGGGTGCCGCCTGCGCAGCCCGATCAGCCGCTGGTGCAGCCGGTAGGTGTCCCACCCGTGCGGGGCGAGGCCACCGGGGTCGTCCGGGAACGGCGGGCGGACCGCGTCGTCGCCGCCGACGCGGTCCTCCTTCACCCCGCGAAAGGCCTGCTCGTCACCCGCGTAGACCGTCGGCGTGCCGCCGACGGTCATCAGCACGGCCAGGGCGTGCGGCAGGTGCCGCACGTCGTGCAGCCTGCTGGCCAGGCGGGTCACGTCGTGGTTGCCGACGAAGGTCAGCGGGGCGAACGAATCCAGGAAGCCGTTGTGCCGCTCCAGCGCCCACGCCAACTCGTGGAGGTTGACGTCGTTGAGCGAGCTCCAGATCGCCTTCCACAACTCGTACTGGGTGACCGAGTCCATCCCGGACTCGGCGACGATCGCGGTGTAGTCGCCGTGGATGACCTCGCCCACGACGTAGGCGTCCGGGTGCGCGGACCGCACCCGCGGCAGCACGCGCGCCCAGAACCGCGGCGGCACCGCGTAGGCGGCGTCCAGCCGCCACCCGTCGGCCCCGCGGTCCAACCAGTGCGCCATGACCGCGGCGACGTGGTCGGCGACCGCGGGCTCGTCGTGGTTGAGCGCCACCAGCCCGCGGTGGCCCTCGAAGGTGGCGTAGTCGGGTTCGGGCCCGTCGCCCCAGGACAGGTGGAACCACGACGCCGTTGACGCGGCCCGCCCCTTGGCCAGCACTTCGGCGAACGCGGGGAAACCGCGCCCGACGTGGTTGAACACCCCGTCCAGCAGCACCCGCAGGCCGCGGCGGCGGGCGGCGTCGACCAGCGCGTCGAAATCGTCGTCGTCGCCCAGCCTCGGGTCGATCCGGAAGTGGTCGACCGTGTCGTAGCCGTGGGTGTGCGAGGCGAAGACCGGCCCCAGCGCCAGCCCCGAGGCGCCCAGCTCGACCGCGTAGTCCAGCCAGCGCTCGATGCGGCGCAGGCGGTGCTCGACCACTGTGGACAGCGGATCGCCCTCGGCGGGCGCGCCGACGAACCCGAGCGGGTAGACCTGCCACCACACCGCGTGCCGCGTCCACTGCGCCATGGCCGCACTGTACTGAGACCGGCTCAGCCCCGCCGGGTGACGATCACCGCGCGGTCCACGCCACGAGCTTGCCCATGTTCGCCACGAACGCGCTGGTGCTGATGACCAGCGGCCGCTCCTGCGGCTGGTACGGCGGCTCCTCCGGGGGCGTGCGCGGGTCGTAGGGCGAGGTGTCGTGCAGGTCGCCCACGTGCTTGCTCATGTACGCCTGCCCGTCGTACGGGGTGGCCGGGGGCGCTCCCCGGTACGGGTTGGTCACCGCGTCGACCGGGGTGAGCCAGTGGTCCTTGTCCCCCAGGTCGGCCACCAGTCCCCCGGCTTCGGCGTCGGTCACGGCGGGCAGCGGCAGTGGCGCGTCGCGGAACAGGTCGGTCAGCTCCAGGTCGCGCAGCGAGAAGAACCTCGGCAGCGGGATCGCCCCGCCGCTGAGCGGTGAGCGGGCGCGCAGGTCGGCGACCTGCTCGTCGCTCAACGACATCAGCTCGTCATAGGTGGCGCGCAGCGACGCGGTGTCCACGGCACGGCCCGCCGAGTAGTGGCTCAGCGTCCGGCGGTGGTCGTGGTCGAAGTAGTAGGCGCCGTTGCGCACGTTGGAGCCGAACCGGTGCACGAACCTCGCGCGGTTGGTCCCCAGCTCGACGAACGTGGGGTGCGTCCGCCCGGCCAGCAGGGGGTTCTCGGCGACCTGCTGGTCGGTGAGCGGGCAGCTGTCCAGCCAGGCGATCGCTTCCGGCACGCGGGTCAGGAACGCGCGGTCGCCGGTGAGCCGGAAGTAGTGGAACAGCTGGCGGACGTTGGTCTGCGTGGTGTGCGTGGCCAACGCCCTCGGCTCGTAGGAGCGGGCTCCCGCGGGTGCGCCCGCCGGTCGGCCGCCCGCCGCGGTGGACAGGTGCTGCAGGCCCCAGCCCGCCTGCGGCGCGGGCTGCTGGAGCCGTCGCAGGCAGCTCATCGCGCGCCGCACCGGCCCGGCCAGCTCGTCGCGGTCCAGGGTGGACATGCACATCAGCAGGAATTTGACGTTCTCGCCCAGCACGTCGTCGTTGAAGGTGACGTGCTGGGTGTACTCGCCGTCCTCCATGCCGTGCGCCACGTCGTCGGGCAGCCATGACGGGCGCTGGTCGGGCCACGGCGTCTGCGCCACCGAGCCGCTGAACCGGGGGAACCGCTGCGGCCAGCCGCCGTCGGCCACGCCGCCGCGGAACTGCGCCTTGAGCACGAACCGGATCGCGCGCTCCAGTGACGCCCGGAACCGGGGATCGCGGCGCTCCAGGTACAGCCGCAGGACCAGCTGCGCGGCCGAGGCGGTGCCCGCGTCGTCGAACGTGGCGTTGCCGTAGTGGTGCTGGAACTCCTCCAGCCGCCAGCCGTTGGCCCCGACGGTCCGGTACCAGCGGCGCAGCGACGCGGTGCCCGCGAAGTCGTGGACGTAGTTCCACCCGCCCACCGGCAGCTGCGCGGCGACCAGCGCCAGGCCGGTCCGCTCGGCCGCGCGCAGGAACACCTCGTCCCCGGTGGCGTGGTAGGCGTCGAGCATGGCGTGCCCGACCGAGGGCGTGCCGGGCGGCTGGACCCAGCACATCGTGCGGTTGGCCTCCATCTCGCCCCAGGAGCGGGACAGGTCGGGCAGGTAGTTCCAGACGTAGGCGCCGCGGTAGGAGACGTGCTCGTCGAGGAAGGCCGCGGCCCTGCGCATCGCGGCGAGCACTTCGGCGCGGGTCGGTGCGGTGGCGGCCCTGGCGGTCGTGGCGGTCGTCGTGGCCGCGGCGGTGGCGACCGCGGGCACGACGGCGAGACGGCCGAACTGGCGGCGGGTGAGCGTCATCGTCGACAGACACCTTTCCGGCTGATTCACATTCATGAAATTTCACATTCATGAATTTCGTCGGGCGGCGCGGAATCGCATGCTGCCAACGCGGCAGCGCGCAGTCAACGATCTGCCGCATCGGGCGAGGTCCTAGGGTGGCGGGCGTGATCACCGAGGAAGAACGCACCGCCCGCTCGCAACGCGCCCGCGACGCCGCCGTCGCCGCCGCGACAGCGCTGGGGCTGGACGCCTCCGAGGCGACGGTCCTGTACGACGTCTTCTCGGTGGTGGTGGACCTCGCGCCGTCGCCGGTCGTCGCGCGCATACCGGTGGTGGTCCCGCGCGGCACCACTTCGGCGGGCTTCCAGCGCACGGAGTTGGACGTGTCGAGGTGGATGGCCTCGCGCGGCGCGCCGACCGTGGTGCCCAGCGGGCTCGTCCCGGCGGAGCCCGTCGAGCGCGACGGGTTCACGATGACCTTCTGGGAGAAGGTCGAGGGCGTGCTCCCCAACGACTACGACGCGGTCAAGCGGATGCCCGCCGTCGCCCGCCTGCACTCGATCCTGGCCGACTACCCCGGCCGGACCGGCTTCTTCCCCGGCATGCAGGGCTACGTCGACCTCGCCTTCGACGACCTCGAAGGCCGTGAAGACCTGCTGCCCGCCGCCGATCTGGCCCGCGCCCGCGCCGAGTGGGCCGCCCTCTCACCCGCCATCGCGTCGCCCTCCGCTTTCGCGCGGATGTTCCCCGGTGTTCCCGTTCAGGTGGTCCACGGCGACGCCCCGTACTACAACCTGATCGAGACCGCCGACTCAGTGCTGTACTCCGACTACGAGCACGTCGGTGTCGCCCCGGTCGAGTGGGACCTCGCGCACACCGGCGAGGAAGCGATCTCCGCCTACGACGCCGCCGCGGCCGACCTGGGCCTGCGCGCGGTCGACACCGGTGTGCTGCGCGCCATGGAGCGCCTGCGCGACCTGCAGGTGGTCGCCTGCCTGGCGCTGGTCCCGCAGCTGCCGCTGCTGGTCGACGGCCTGTCCCCGTCGCTGGAAGCCTGGCGGGCGACCGAGCCCTGGCAGGACCGGAAAGCCCCCTCGGCGTGAGGTGGGCAGGCTGATGACGGCCCGTGCTCCCCGGTAGCCGACGTGGACGGGCCGTCGAGCCGCGCTGGGTGGAGCGCGGCCGTATTCGTGCGGTAGGCATCGGCGGCCAGGATCACTAGGGTTGCGCTTTGAGCAGTCGGCGCTCGACGTAGGGGGCACGGTGGAGCAGGACAGGGACTACGAGGCCCGACTCACCGAGCAGCGCAGGCGATTAGCCCAGCTCCGAGCGGGTGGCGTGGCGCCGCCGCCCGCGGCGGACCCCGAGATGGAGGACTCGGTCGGCACGGCCGGTGCGGGCGCGGTGCGCGTCGTGGTGCGCGACCGCCGGATCCTCTCGGTGGAGATCAAGCCCAGCGTGCTCGGACAACCTCCCAGCGCGGTGTCGGCTCTGCTGCGGGAGGCCGTCAACCCCGCGCTGGCGCAGTCGCTGATCGACACTCCCGCCGCCGGGGACCCCGGCCCGGACCTCGGGGCGCTGGGTGAGCAGCTGGCGGAGTTCACCCGCCAGGGCGGCCAGGCCCTGCGCCGCATCCAGGACGCGCTGGACGCGTCGATGGCGAAGCTGGCCGACAAGACCGGCATCCGCGGCGACACCTCGCCCCAGTACGTCGACTTCCTGTTCCAGGACGCGCTCGACGTGGTCGGCTCCACGCGGGCCGCGCTGGCCGCGGACCCGGCGCCCGCGGCCACCGGTGAGGGCCAGGACGAAGCCAACGAGGTCTCCGCCGCCGTCACCAACGGCGAGGTCATCGCGCTCGACCTGACCACCGTCGCCGTGCGGCTCTCCCCCGCCGAGTTGGGGCGGGCGGTGCTGCAAGCGGTCAACGCCGCGCTCGACGACTGGGAGCGGCGAGCCGCCACCGCCGGGCGCGCGGCGCTGGACGTCGAGGCGCTGCGCAGGATCGGCGAGCGGGCCGAGCAGGTCCGCGAGCAGAGCATGCAGCACCTGCGCGCGTACACCTCCAACCTGACCGCGATCATGCGCGACATCGACTGAAGGGCAGCGCGATGTTCAAGCAGATGAACGTCAACGCCGCGGCGATCGGCGAATCCGCCCAGCAGATCCTGAGCACCGGCGACGCGCTGGCAGGCGAGGTCGCCGCGTTCCGCGGCCAGGTCGACGCGCTCGCCGACGCCTTCGGCGGCGACGACCTCGGCTCGGCGCTGGCCACGATCTACCAGGTCGTCTCCGAGGCCGCGTTCGAGTCCTTCACCGACAACGCCGAGGGCCTGAGCGAGGTCGGCCGCACCCTCCAGGCCATGGCCGACGACTACTCGACCGCGGAAACCGCCAACAGCGACTCGTTCCGGCAACTGATGGGAGGCCTGGGATGACCTCCGGCATGATGCTGCCGCCCGAGCTGTCCGGTCTGCTCAACACCCTCGGCTTCAACTGGCCCGAGAGCGACGAGGGCAAGCTGTTCGACCTCGGCGGCCTGTGGTCCGGCTTCGCCGACCGCCTCGCCCCCGCCGCCGCCGAAGCCGACGGCCGGGCTCAGCAGGTGCTCAGCACCAACAGCGGCGCGGCCGTGGAGGGGTTCAAGGCGTTCTGGACCGACGGCGAGGCGCCCAAGCAGAACCTCGACGACGGCGCCACCGCCTCCTCGCTCGTCGGCACCGGCCTCTACGTGTGCGCGGGTGTCGTCGTCGCGCTCAAGATCGCCTTCGTCGTGCAGCTGGGCATGCTCGCCGTCCAGATCGCCCAGGCCATCGCCACCGCGGTGCCCACGTTCGGCGCGTCGCTGCTGGAGATCCCGATCTTCAAGGAGATCACCTCGCTGCTGCTCGACCAGGCCGTCGACTTGGCCATCAGCCAGGTGCTCAATGCCTAAGACGAAGAAGCCGAAGAAGGGCGGGGTCAGCACCGCCAACGCCAGCGCGGGCATCTTCACCCCCGTCGTCAAGAACCTGCGCACCGGCAAGCGCCCCGCCGGGTCCGGCGGCAACGTCAAGCCGCTCGACGTGGGGACCTACGACGACCTCAAGAAGCGCGAGAAGGTCGGCGACAAGCTGGAGCACGACCACATCCCGTCCTCGGCCGCGCTGAAGAAGGCCATGGAGAAGCAGCTCGGCCGCAAGCTGACCCCGAAGGAAGCGCGGGACATCCACCAGCAGGGCGCCGCGATCGAGGTGCCCAAGGACGTCCACGCCAAGAGCGACACCTTCCGGGGCAGGAACACGCAGGCGCAGATCGACGCCGACGCGGCGGACCTCAGCGCCGCGGCCAAGAGGGACTACGCTACGACCCGCCAGAACCTCATCAACGCGGGCTACTCGGCCAAGGACGTCGACGCCGCCCTCGACAAGATGCGCGCCCTGAACCGCCAGAGGGGGATAACGTGACGGCGACGATCACCGGTGAGATGGCCGTGCTGCTGGGCGTGCTGGGACACCGCCAGGGCGACAGCCGCATCCTCGACGCGATCGCCCTGGTGGGCCCGGACATGGAAGTCGAGGAGTTCGACTTCGACGGCGAGAAGTCGACCTACTTCACCTTCAAGCAGGCGGGCACGGACCTGCTGTTCGAGGACGACGTGCTGGTGTCGGTCATGGTGCGCACCCAGCCGGACGAGCAGGACGAGACCTACGGCCGGTACCCGCGCCCGGCGGCGCTGGTGGACGGGCTGTCCCCCACCGCCACCCGCGCCGAGGTCACCGCGCTGCTGGGCACCCCCGAGCAGACCGGGCCGAGTTTCGACCGGTACCGGGTCAACAACCGCTACCTGCACTTCGAGTTCGACCCGCACGACCGGATCACCAAGCTCTCCGCGCTGCTCGAACCGGTCTAGCCGAACCGGAAGCCGTCCCCGCTCGAGCGGGCGCGGCGGGCTCGCGGCCCCCAGCCGTCGGGTGCGGTCGGCCCGGCACCGGGGTGTGCGGCTGGGGACGGCGGGGTGGTGAACGTCAGGCGCTGGGCACCAGGACGACGACCTTGCCGGGCAGCGTGCCCGCGGCGGCGTCGGCGTGGACCGACGCCAAT
>NZ_BMRG01000004.1:54977-57313 GCF_014648515.1 Saccharothrix coeruleofusca | reverse complement strand
TCACCGGAGTACGCCGCTCACGCCGCACGAGCCTGGCCAAAACGCATCTCGCGCACGTCTTCACCGCCGCTGTCACCCTGATCCGACTCGACGCCTGGTGGAACGGAACACCACTCGCACCGGCCCGAATCTCCTACGTGGCCGGGCTCGAGCTCGCTCATGCCGCATGCAATTGGGCAACAGGGTCTCCGATGTCGTCAGGCCGGAGTGGGCGGCGATCGACAGCACCAGATCACCGGCGAGGCGCAACCGCCGGTCGAGCGCCAGGCTCGACGTCGTCACCACCCTGGACGGCCGTTCGGGGGTTCCCGCTGCCCGCAACGCGGGCATCAGCAGCCAGGTCAGCGCGGCAGGTCCCAGGATGTTGCGCCCCGCGAGATCTGGCAGGACTTCGTGCGATGGCACCACTGGCCACGTCTCCTGTACGGGTGGTGTCGCCGAGCGAGGTGACCGACGCGGCGCCGCGCACCGGGTCGGCCGTGATGTCGGGACGCTTTCCCGACTGCCGCTCGGGAAGGGATCGGGCACCGAGGAGGTGCCCCGGTCAGGGGAGGACCGCTAGTGGGCCAAGGCGCTCTGGAAAATGCCGAAGTCCCCGGTCATCCAGAGGGGCGTCGTTGACGGACAATTTATATGACAACGTCATATGAATTGTCGTCCCCGCTTCACCTGACGTTGTCAACTAAGCTGTCCGCATGACCCGAGCCGAGAGCGCCGCAGCCACGCGACGAGCTCTTGTCCGCGCTGCCACCGAGCTGCTCGACGAGGGAGGACCCGGCGCGGTGACCCTCCGCGAGGTGGGGGCCCGGGCCGGAGTCTCGCGCGGCGCGCCCTACGGGCACTTCGAGAACAAGGAGCACCTGCTGACGCAGCTCGCCATCAACGCGTGGAGCGAGCTGGCGGACGAGGTCGGGAAACTCCGCGCGGATGCCGGTGCTCCCGCGCAGGTGCGGCTCGAGCAGGCCATTCTGACCTTCATCGGAGTCGCCCGACGGCGGCCGCACCGATACGCGCTGATGTTCAGCACTCCGGCGGACACACCGGCCGCCGCCGAGGCCGCCGGTCGCCTCGAAAAGGAGTTCTTCACCCTCGTCGCGGACGTGGTGGGCGAGTCCGACGCGCAACGTTACTTCGCCTTGCTGATGTCCAGCGCGCACGGTATCGCCGGATTGGAGCTGAGCGGTCACCTGTCGAAGGAGACGTGGGGGGTCGGCGTGGACCAGCTCGTCCGCATGCTGGTCGACGCGATCCGGCCCGGCGTCCGCGAGGCCGACCCGTCCGACTGAGACCGGCCCGCCCGCGAGCCGAAGGCCGCCTCGGGACCGCTGACAGCGGCAGCGCCGATGACGGTGACGGTGCGGGAGCCCGGCGCGAGCCCAGATGGACTTGAGGACTCGGACGCGGTCGGCCATGGCGCGGCGGACGAGGTCGGACTCGAAGGCGATGGAGCCGAACTCGTGCGGGGCGCCGGGGTGCAGGTGGAACTCCACCGGCACCCCGGCTCGGCTGAGCTTGGTGGCGTAGGCGGTGTCCTCGTCGCGGAAGACGTCGAGCTGGCCGACCTCGATGTAGGCCGGGGGCAGCCCGCTCGCGTCCTCCAGCCGGGCTGGCGGGCACGTCGAACCCGCCTGCGGCGTCGCCGAGCAGGGCGGGCCACGCGGTGCGGTTGTCGTCGTAGGACCACAGCGCGTGGGGCGCGACGTGCGGGTCGGGGGTGGTGGTGCGGTCGTCGAGCATCGGCATGACGAGGATCTGCCGGGCGATCCAGGGCCCACCGCGCTCGCGGGCGAGGATCGCCAGCGCAGCGCGGCGTAGGCGTCCCTGAGCGGCGTCGGGAAGGGGTGCTCGGGGGTGCGGCGGTACTCCACCGACAGCATCGGCACGCCGCTGGCGGACACGTAGCGGGCGACGGGACCGTCGAACAGGTCGATGTGGCCGAGGACGTACCCGCCGCCGTGGAAGAACAGCACGGCGGAACCCGGTGCGGCACCGTGCTTGGCGTATCAGCGCACCGTGATCCGCGCGCCGTCGTCCGTGGTCACGTGGCGGTCGTTCATCGTCACGTCGGTCGGGATCGGCTGGGCCGTTCCGGCGGCGCCGATGATCGGCTCCCACAGGGCGCGCCGCGCCGCGACGTCACCCACCGCGGGCGGGGTAGTCCGCGCCATCGCGTCCGCCATCGGGGCCAACGCCTCGGCGATCTCGGGGTCCGGGTCCAAAGACATGGCTGCGTCCTTCGGGGATCGGTGGACGCGGGGAGTCAGGCGCCGGGCGCGAGGACGACGACCTTGCCGTGCAGCGTGCCGGCGGCGGCGTCGGCGTGGACCGACGCCAAC
>NZ_BMRG01000004.1:54726-54942 GCF_014648515.1 Saccharothrix coeruleofusca | reverse complement strand
TCCGCCAGCGGCACCCGCCGGGCGATGTCGATGTGCAGTTCGTGGCGGTCGACCAGCTCCACCAGCTGCGCCAGCTGTTCGGCGTCGCTGCGGACGAACACGTCGACGCCGCGCACGCCGCGGTCCTCGTCGGACGGCGCGGGCATCCACACCGTGGTGTTGACCAGGGTGCCGCCGGGACGGATCAGGGTGACCAGCGCGGCCAGCCGCTCCGGG
>NZ_BMRG01000004.1:0-54691 GCF_014648515.1 Saccharothrix coeruleofusca | reverse complement strand
GTGATCGGCGCGAGGTTGAGCACGAGGTCGACCGGCTCGCCCACCGCCTCGACCACCTCGGTGGCGGTGTGGTCGACAACCTCGTCGGCCCCCGCCGACCTGACGCTCTTGCCGCTGCGCGGACTGGCCGTGGCGATCACGTGCGCACCGGCCCACTTGGCCAGCTGCACCGCGTAGCCGCCGACCGCGCCGCCCGCGCCGTTGATCAGCACGCGCTGCCCGGCCGCCAGCCCGCCGTGGTCGAACAGCGCCTGCCACGCGGTCAGGCCCACCAACGGCAGCGCGGCGGCGTCGGCCAGCGGGACGCGCTTCGGCGCAGGCGTCAGGAGTTCGGCCGACATCACGATGTGCTCCGCGGCAGCGCCGTCCTCCATCATCGGCAGGAAGCCGACGACCTGGTCACCCACTTCCAGGCCGTGCACGCCCTCGCCCAGCGCGTCGACCGCGCCCGCCACGTCGCGACCGGGGGTGTGCGGCAGGGCCACCGGCATGACGTCGCGCCTGCTGCCCGCGCGAACACCGGCGTCGATGGGGTTGAACGACGTCGCGGCCACGCGGATGCGGACCTGCCCGGCACCGGGGGCGGGCTGCTCGGCGTCCTCGAAGCGCAGGACCTCGGGCTCGCCGTACTCGTGGAAGCGCACTGCCTTCATCTCGGGGCTCGCTCTCGTTCTCGGGGGAAGTTGCTTCGAATTTGAAGCAACTGGGACTACTGTAATCTTGCTTCGAATTTGAAGCAAGTGATGCCGGTCACCTCCGCGCGCGACCAGCACCGACGACCCTGCGCCACACCACTGCTCGATCCCCGCGCCCTGTGGTGCTCACCCGCGCTCAACACTGCCCGCACCGCGCGCCACCGCCCGGTCCGTGAACGCCCGCGCCGAGCGCGCCCGGCTGGGCCGGGGCGGGCGCTCGCGGGCACAGGTGGGCACTGCCGCTGCCCGTGCTCTCCGGAACCAGAGACCTCGCCCTCCTGCGAAGGTCTACATCTCCGGTGCGTCCTCGGGTGTCTTCGACGAGGTCGGCGGAGAAGGCGCGAGCGCCTCGACCTGCCGCCGCAGCAACTGCTCGACGAGCCGTTGCCTGGCCAGCGCCAGGTGGCGCCGGTAGGTGCCGTAGGGCACCCCGAGCCGTCGGGCGGCTGCCTTTTGGGTGCGGGACGCCGAGATGTAGGTGGTGGTGAGCGCTTCGTAGGCCTTGACGCCCGCGGGATCGACCCGCAGGGCGTCGAGGGCGGTCGTGATGGTGCCGCGCAGGTCCGCGACCGGGTCGGCCGAACCCCGCGGCACCAGGCGCGAGCGCAGCAGGACGCTGGTCGCGAACTCGCGGGGAGCGCGCCACGTGCGCAGCGCCTCGACCACGCCCGCCTCGAACGCCGAACGCGGCAGCTCGTCACCGGGGGCGGCGGACGCGGACCACGCGACCACGGGCGCGGTCGCGGCGCGGGCCCGGTGCTCCACCCACTGCTCCACCGTCTGCCGCCGCCAGTCCCGACCGAAGACGTGCTGCTCGCGCCCGTCGAGATGCACCGCGACGATCTCGTGCAGCCCGGCGTCGGCGAGGTAGCGGCGCCACCGCTCGGCGTCCTGGAACACGGTGAAGGTCAGCGCGCGCCCGCGGGTCCTCATCTCCTCCGCGATGGTGCGCCTGCTGATGAGGTCCATCAGGGGTGAGGGACGCTGGTGCCAACCCGGTTGCACCGCGAAGCGGCGGATGCCCAGGTGTTCGCCCTGCCTCAGCGCGCCGCTCGCCCCCACGTGCTCCCACAGCCGCGCGATCACCGGGTCCGCGGCCCGGTCCTCGGGCAGCGGCGCCTCCAGCCGCAGCATCGCCATGAACGCCACCGGCGCGGACGAACCCGCGTAGCGGTAGACGCGGAAGGCCCCCGGCTGGCGGCGCGCCCAGTGCGCGACCGCGACCGCCGACGTCGGCCCCTCCGCCTCCTCGGCCATGCGCAGGACGTCGGGCACGTCGCCGGGTCGCAGCGGGGTGTCCTCGACGTGGGGATGCGCCCGCCAGTCGTACAGGGCGTCCGGGCCGTCGCGGTCGCGGAAGAGGAACATCCACTCCGCGACACGCGGCAGCGCATCCTCCTCGGAGGCGCGGCGCACCGCCTGCAAGCACGCGACCGAGACGCGCACGCGCACGTCGTCGTAGCGCTCGGGGTCGCGCCAGCGCAGGTCGGCCTCCAGGGTCGCCCGCACCGCGTCGTGCGGCTGCAGCCCTTCAGGGGTGGCCTCGATGTAGGGCAGCCGGCGCAGCCAGGGGAACACCGCCGCGCTGTCCTCATCGCCCAGCACCGCGCGCAGCAGTGGTTCGCGCGTGACGTAGGACTGGGCGACGACCTCCAGGGCGCGCCGGTGCGCGGCGCTCGGCAGGTCCCCCACCAACCGCTGCACCAGGGTCGTCAGCGCGTCCCCGGTGGGCCCCCACGGCGCGCCCGGTGTCGCCGGGGGCGCGGACGCGGCGAGGGAGAGCGCGAGCGGGCTGCCCCCGGCGAAGGCCACGAAGGCGGCCCGCTGCTCGGCGGCGACACCGCGGGCGGCGAGCAGGGCGTCGGCCTCGGCGGGGTCGAGGGGGCGCAGTGCCAGGTCGGCGAACAGCCGCGCCCAGCCGGGGTCCAGCGACCAGTCGGCGTCGGGGGCGCCCCGCCCCGCGAGCACGACCAGCGCGCCCTCGGCGAGCCGGAGCAGGAAGGTGTCGCGCAGCCACGGCTCGAGTCGCCCGCCCTGCTCGAAGGAGTCCACGAGCAGAGCCGTGCCGGGCTCGACGCAGGCCAGGGCGGCGGCTTCCTCCAGATGCCGCGGGTTCCCGTCGAGGAAGCGAGCGTCGACGTGCACCACGCTGCGGCCCGCGAGTTCCGCCTGCCGCGCGGCGTAGCGCACCAGCGAGGACTTGCCGATGCCGCCGGGGCCGTGCAGGTAGGCCACCACCGGGGCGTCCGCCGCTCCCGACACCATCCGGTCGAGCACCGCCCGCTCCGGCCCCCTGCCCACCAGCGCGACGGCCCGCGCCGCCGCCAACCGGTCCGCCAGCCCGGTCCTGCCCAATGCGCACTCCTCCTGCCCGCTCGGCTCGCCGCCGATGATCCGACGGGTGCTCAGAGGATTGCTCCCACCGGCTCAGTCAGCCTGGGCCGGCTTGGCCCACCCTGATGACGGGCTGCTCGTCGGAGGCGCTGACGACCTCGCCCAGCCGCGCCGCGTCGGCCGAGCCCGGTGCCGCGGTGAGGACCACCAGCATCAGGTCGTCCTCCGGCACTTCGAGCAGGTTGCCGTCCAGCGTGATGGCTTCGCCGTCCGGATGGCGGAACACGGCGCGGTTGTCGTAGCCCGCGACCGGTCTGGAGGCGCGCCACAGGGCGTCGAACGGCCTGCTCTCGCTCCGCAGCTCGTCAACGAGTTCGGCGAGTCGCTGGTCAGCGGGATAGCGCAAGGACGTGTCGCGCAGCCGGGCGGCGAGCATCGCCTGGAAACCCACCGCGTGCTCCTCGGTCCGGCTGATCCCGCCGAGCGGGTTGCGGAACGTGCGCCACGCGATGTTCCAGTCCAGGGCGTGCCCGGTCGGCGCTCCGCAGCCCAGCGCTGCCCACGTGGCGTTGACCGCGACCGCGTTCCACGCCGCGTCGACCAGGAACGCGGGGGTGTCCGCGAACCGCTCCAGCAGCCGCAGCGCGGCCACCCCGGCCTCGCTCGGCACCTGTCCGTCGGCCGCGGCGTACCCGGCCAGGGCGCACAGCCGCTCGTACTCCGCCCGCTCCAACCGCAGCGCGCGGGCGATGGCGTTCACCACGCCGGCGGACGGGTGCCTGCGCCCCTGCTCCAACCGCCGCACGTAGTCCGCCGACACCCCGGCCAGCTCGGCGAGCTCCTCCCGCCGCAACCCGCGGACCCGCCGTCCACCGCCCGGCAGTCCGATCGCGCTGGGCTCCGCGTTCTCGCGCAACCTGCGCACCGCCGCCCCAAGATCGTGCAACATCACGGCGCAAGTGTGCCCGACGTGGAACATCCGCTTTCGCGTGTCGATTCGCGGGCGCTGGATGTCGCCGGGACTACTCGCGGACCTGGGCGTTCACCGCCTGCTGCACGTCACCGCTGTCCGCCCCCAGGCTCGCGAGCAGACGCAGCCCGTCCTCGGCGGGGCTGCCGGGAGGCGCGGACAGCACGACCAGTTCCACGCCCGATTCATCCGGCAGCGCGAAGTTCTCCTGGTGCAGTTCCAGCCGCCCGACCAACGGGTGCCGGTAGCGCTTGCGGCCGTGCGTGCGAGCGCGGACGTCCGCGCGCGCCCAGAGGCGGCGGAAGCGCTCGCTGCCCATGGCCAGCTCGCCGACGAGCGAGGTGAGCCGGGGGTCCTCGGGGTACTTGCCCGCGGCCAGGCGCAGGTGCCCGACCGCGTCGAGGGTGCAGTGCTCCCAGTCCGCGTAGAGGCCGTGCGGGCCCTCTTCGAGGAAGACGTGCCGGGCGATGTTCAGGCCCGGTATCGGCTTGCCGAACAGCAGGCGGGCCATGTGGTTGCCCGCGAGCACCTGCAAGCGGTAGTCCATGATCATCGCGGGTGCGCCCGCGACCAGGTCGAGCACGCGCAGCAGCTCCGGCCTGACTCGTCCGCTCGGCACCTTTGCGCGGCGGTGGCGCTGCCGGGAGAGCCGGTGCAGGTGCTCGCGTTCGGTCTCGTCGAGACCGAGAACGCCTGCCAGCGCGTCGAGGACCTGCTCGGAGGGCTGGGTCGCGCGGCCCTGCTCCAAGCGCACGTAGTAGTCGACGCTGACACCGGACAGGTGCGCGACCTCCTCGCGGCGCAGCCCCGCGACCCGGCGACGCCGGTCGGTGGGGATGCCGACCGTCGCCGGGTCGACCCGTGAACGCCTGGTCCGCAGGAAGCCCGCGAGATCGTCCATGCCCACCAGTATGGCCCCGGTGGCGCGGGCGAAGGTGGTCCTGCCATTACCAGGAAGTCCCGTCCGACGGTGGAAGCGTCCCTGAACACCGGGTGCCGCGACGCCCAGGATCGGGAGCACCCGATCTTGAGGAGTTCCCATGAAGGTGCTGATCGTCTACGCCCACCCCGAGCCGAAGTCGCTCAACGGCTCGTTGAAGGACCTCGCGGTGTCCACACTGGAGTCCGCCGGGCACGAGGTGCGGGTGAGCGATCTGTACGCGATGAACTGGAAGGCGGTCGTGGACGCCGCGGACTACGGTCCCTACGCTTCGAGCCCGTTGAAGATCAACAGCGACTCGGGCCGGGCCTTCGACGCCGGGGCGCTCACCCCGGACGTGCTCGCCGAGCAGGAGAAGCTGCTGTGGGCCGACACGATCATCCTCCAGTTCCCGCTGTGGTGGTACACGATGCCCGCGATCCTCAAGGGCTGGGTGGACCGGGTGTTCACCTGCCACTTCGCCTACGGCGTCGGCGAGCACAGCGACACCCGGTACGGCGAGCGCTTCGGCGAAGGCACCCTGGCGGGTCGGCGGGGCATGCTGGTGGTGACCACCGGCGGCCCGGAGGCGCACTACGCCCCTCGCGGGATCAACGGCCCCATCGACGACCTGCTGTTCCCGATCCAGCACGGCATCCTCTACCACCCCGGCATCGAGGTGCTGCCGCCGTTCGTCCTCTACGCCGTGGACCGGATGACCGCCGACGAGTACGCCGACGCGGCCAAGGCGTGGGAGCAGCGCCTGCTCACCCTGGAGTCGACCGAGCCGATCGCGTTCCGGCGGCAGAACTCCGGTGACTACGAGATCCCCTCGCTGCAGCTGAAGGAGGGGCTGGAGCCCGCGGGCCGCACGGGTTTCAGGCTGCACGTGCGCGACTGACCGCAGGAGCAGCAGGGAGATCCGGGGTGTCCCGGCGGCGGGTGGTGCCCGCCGCCGGAACCCCGGTCAGCAGGGCTTGCGGAGGATGGCCCCGGAGGTGCCCGCCAGCGAGACCGAGGAGACCGTCGCGCCGCGCTCGTCGACCTGCCCCTGCTCCAGCCGCACGGTGGTCGGCGGGCTGTCCGTGCGGTTGGCGTTGACCAGGACCGTGCCGCAGGAGAAGTCGCGGCGGAAGACGTTCGCGGCCACCGACCGGTAGGGCCCGGTCGGCGTGCCGAGGTCCCAGTCGTACTCGGCGTGCCACGGCGAGGGGTCGCCGTAGCCGTCGGTCCGCTCCACGCCGGCGATCGCGGTCCGGTCACCGGCGGCCATCAGGTAGCTGGCCAGCGCGTACCGGCGGGGCCGCTCCGCGCCCGCGCTGTGGTGGGGCTGCACCCAGGTGATCTTGCCGCGGGCCTCGTTGGCGGCGATCTGGTCGACCTGCCTGCTCCAGCCCTCGGGGTACTCCGAGAGCAGGTTGGTGTCGTCGAAGGTCAGCCACCACTCGTCGAACCCGCCGTCGAGGTGCTCGGTGTAGGCGTCCCAGGCGCCCGCGTGCAGCCGGGCGTTGGACAGGTTGGCCACCGTCTTCAACCCGGCCGCGGTGAACCGGTCGCGGGTGCCCGCCAGCATCGACTCGTAGGCGTCCTGGAAGGCCGCGTCGGTCGGGTACTTCGCCGGGCAGACCCCTTCGTGGTAGGCGTCGCACGGGAACAGCGCGTTGTCCATCAGCACGCCGTCGAACCCGGCGGCCTTGCTGCTGCCGACCACGTTGGCGGCCCAGGCGTCCTGGTAGGCGGGGTTGCCGACGTCCATCTGCCAGTGCCCGGCGTAGCCGCTGTACTCGAACCGGCGACCGCCCTGGTCGAGCAGGAACCACTCGGGGTGCTCCCGCTCGGCCTGGCAGTACCCGACGCCGGTGGGCAGCTGCGCGTCGTCCACGCCGCCGCGGCAGGCGTAGCTGCGCGTGGAGGACAGGTCCTTGTAGACGAACACCTGGACTTCCGGGTTCGCCGCCTTCAGCTTCGGGACCAGCGCGCCTTCCCAGGCGTTGAGCACGATGTAGGCGCGCCTGCGCGCTTCGGTGGCCAGCACCTCGTCCGACACCGGGGTGCCGTTCCAGTGCAGCCAGAAGGACTTCACCGCTCCGCCTCCGCCCGCCGAGGACTCGACGGCGCTGGTCGCGCCCGACGGCGCGGCCAGCAGCGCCGCCGCGACACCGGCCACGACGCTGAGCAGTATGCCGCCCCGGCTGCGGCGCGCAAGCCGGTGGCGGACGCGGTGGCGGCGGTCGAACAGGGCCATTCCGGACTCCCCGGTTTACCGCAGGCGGCACCCACCGGTGCGCGCGACAAAGATGTCGAGCACAACGGGGAATGGGCGCGCCTGCCCTCGTACCATTAGCACGGAGATCACCTACCAGCCGGTAGGACAACGTGCGGAGGCAGTAAAACCGGCGCTCTTCAAATAAGTCAAGCAACGTGCGCCACACCACGCGGAAAATGCGCTCCCATATTGATCGAAATCATTCTTGTCAACCGCTGGAGCGATCAGGCGCGAGCCCGTCCCGTCCGGTGGGAGCCGGTCGCGCCGGGGGCTTGGGCGGGCGTCAACCCCGCAGGAAGTCGACGGCCGCGGCCCGGAAGGCCGGGCTGCCCACGACGCCGTGGTCTCCCGGCAGCAGGCGGAGGCGGGCGTCGGGGATGGCGTCGGCGAGGACGTGCGGGCGTTGCGCCAGCGGATCGACGTCACCGGCGATGACGAGGGTCGCAGCGGCGATGGCGGCCAGGTCGATGCGCCCCCGGTGCGCGGAGCGGGCCTGCGCGGCCAGGGAGGGCAGGTCGGCCCCCACCGTCTCGGCGAACGCGCGCATGGCCGCGACCTCGGGCGGCAGGGTGCCGGGGGCGTCGGCGAGGAGGGCCAGGGACAGCACGTCGTTGGGCAGCACGCGGGTGTCGACGCCGCCGAGTTCGACGACTCCGGCGCCGACGCCGCCGATGACCAGCCTGCGCACGGCGGGTTCCTCGGCGGCGGTCAGGAGGGCGACGACCGCGCCCATCGAGTAGCCGACGAGGTCCACGGCGGGCACGCCCAGAGCGGCGATGACCGCGCGCAGGTCGCGGGCCATGCGGCGCTCGCCGTAACGGGCCGGGTCGGGCGATTTCCCGGACCGGCCGTGGCCGCGGGCGTCGACCCCCACGACGCCGCGCCCGGCGGCGGTGAAGGCGGCCACCGTGCCGCGGTCGGCCCACTCGACCGCGGTGTTGGCGGCGAAGCCGTGCTGGAGCACGACCGGCACCGGGTCCGGGTCGGTGCCGGGGTCAGGCTCCCAGCGGTGGTAGGCGATCCCGGTGCCGTCGTCGACGACGAGCGTGGCGCTGAGCGGCTGGTCCACGGCGGCTACGGCTTGTCCGCGACCTTGATCGAGCCCTGGATGATCTGGGCCTTGAACCCTTCGAGGATGCCCTGCAGCTTCGCGTCGATCCTGCCACCGGAGGTGGCGTAGCCGACACCGTCGACCTTGAGGTCGAAGACCTTCGGCAGCGAAGCCAGGTCGTTCCTCGCGGCGGCCTTGAAGAAGTCGTAGACCGCCACGTCGACGCGCTTGAGGCTGGACGCGACGATGACGTCCCTGCTGTCCGCCAGCGACGGCTGGTTGTACTGGTCGGCGTCGCACCCGACCGCCAGCACGCCCGCCTGCTTCACCGCGGAGAAGACCCCGATGCCGGAAGCACCCGCGGCCGGGTAGAGGACGTCCGCGCCCTCGGCGATGAGCCCCTTCGCGGTCTCCAGGCCCTTCGCCGGGTCCTGGAAGCCGCTGAAGTCGGTGGCGGGCGTGATGTACTTCTTGTCGACCACGACCTTCGGCGCGGCGGCCCTCGCGCCCTGGGTGTAACCGGCCTCGAACTTCCGGATCAGCGGGATGTCGACGCCGCCGACGAAACCGACGTGGCACTTCTTGCTCTGGTACGCGGCCACGACGCCCGCCAGGAACGCCCCCTCCTGCTCGGCGAAGACCAGCGGCGTGACGTTGGCCGCGCCCTCCACCGCCGAGTCCACCAGACCGAACCGGACGTCGGGGAACTCCGGCGCGACGACCCGCAGCGCCTCGGTGTAGGCGAAACCGACGCCGACGATCGGGTCGAAGCCCTCGCGCGCGAGCTGGCGCAGCCGGGACTGCTTCACCGACTCGTCCTCGGCCGGGGCGGCGGAGACCTCGCGGGTGTTCTCCTTGCGCACCCCCATGTCCTGGATCGCCCGGTCGAACCCGGCGGCGGCGAGGTCGTTGAACGAGGCGTCACCACGACCACCGATGTCGTAGGCCAAGCCGATCTTCAGCGCGCTCCCGTCCACCTGCTCGCCCTCGGCCTCCCGGCGACCCGCGGCGCTGGTGGTCGCGGCGGCTGGCGCGGCGGGCGGGGTCGCGAACTCGCAACCGGCTCCGACGACGCCGGTCGCCGCGGTGGTGCCGCCGGAGTCCTTCGCGCAGGCGCTCAGCACCATGAGGCCGGTCAGCGCGAGCGCGGCGACAGCGGTGCCGGACACAGGACGACGCACAGTTGGTCTCCCTCCCTGCTCGTCGAGCAGACGACAGCTCCCCCGATGAGCCCCATCAGGGCTTGCGCGACGGACCGTACCTTCCGGCCGCGATCTTGCGTTTCGGCGTTCACCTGCTGGGAACCGGGGGAAACGCCCGCGCTCCGACCGCTCGGTTGAGCCGATCGGGCCGCCACCCCGAGCCGTGGCTCCGCGATGAACCGGTGAGCGCCTCCTGGGGCACAATGACCGGCCGTGGGTTCTGACTGGTGGTGGTCGTTGTCCCTGCCGCCCGGCTCGTTGACCGCCGACCTGGTCGAGACGGTGCTGGCGCTCGCGGGGAACGCGGGACTGTCACCGCACCGGCCGGACGGGGCGATCAACGGCTTCCAGCGGGAGGGCGACCTACTGCTGCTGGACCACCGCGAACTGGTCGCAGGGTTGGCCGCGGGGACGATCGCCACGAACCTGTGGAACTCCGAAGGGGTGGACATCTGGCTGGCGACGGACCCGGAGACGAGCGCCGTCGTCCTGTCGCTGGACTCCTGCTGGACCTGGCGGTCCCCCGTTCCCGAGGCGGAGCCCTACCGGCGGCTGCACGGCGGCCTGACCGAGTTGTGGGTGGCCGTCGCGGAGCGGACGGGAGCGCTGTTCGGGCGGGTCGAGGACGAGTGGTCGCTGGAGCAGGTGTACCCGTCGCTGACCAAGCCCGTCTCCGACGCTCCCCCACCACCCGGCCGCAGGCCCGAGCGGATGGGGTGGTGGACCTACGTCACCGCCGAGCTGTACCGGCGGATGCCGCCGTTGCCGCCGGGGATCGACGCGACGGTCCGCCGCACGGCCAGCGGCGCGGCGGTGATCGCCCTGCTCGACGATCCGGCCGCGGTCGACCCGTTGGCGTTCGAGCGCTTCCACCTGCACCACGGGACGCAGACCCGGCTCGCGGGCATCGACCCACCCGGCGGGTCCCGGCGGTGAGAGGCTTCTCGTTGTCCCGCAAGCCGATACTGCGCATCGGCGACGGCCGCGAGCAGTGCGGTTGCCCTCTGGTCGAACCGGTGACCATCCACCTCGGACGCACTAAGCTGTCGCTGTGGCGCAATCATCGTCGTTCGACCGGATCGCCAAGCAGTACGACAACTCGCGGGGCGGGTTGGAGCGCGGCCAGACCGCCGCGGCCATCATCGCCCGCCACCTGGTGCCCGGTGCGGTGCTGGAGGTCGGCATCGGCACCGGCGCCGTCGCGGCAGGGCTGCGGGAGTTCGGGCACCCCGTGGTCGGCGTCGACATCTCGGCCGAGATGCTGCGCGAAGCGGGCGACCGGTTCCCCGGCGCGGTGGCGCGCGCGGACGCCGTGGCGCTCCCGGTCGCGGACGGCTGCCTGCCCAACGTCGTGTGCGCCCACGTGCTGCACGTGGTGAGCGACATGGGTGCAGCGATCTCGGAGGCCGCCCGCGTGCTGCGCCCCGGCGGTCGGTTGGTCGCTCTGCACGGCAACACGGTCAGCGACCCCGACCCGGTGAGCGAGGCGATGGCTGCGCTGGAACCGCTGCGGGCGCGTCCGGACAGTCCCGAAGGCGTGGCCGCGGCGGCGGCGGCCGCGGGGTTGCGGGTGGTCGCGCAGTCGTGGGCCGGGCCGTACGAGACGGCGTTCAGCCCCGAGGACTTCGCGAAAGCGTTGACCGGCAAGCAGTACCCGTACCTGTGGCGGGTCGACGACGCCACCTGGGTCCGGGTGGTCGAGCCGGTCATCGCGGCGTTGCGGGCGCTGCCCGACCCCCAGCGGGCCAGGCAGCAGTCCTGGCGCGTGCCGCTCACCGTGCTGGTCAAGGGCTGAGGGTCAGCCCTTGACGGTGATCGCCCCCGAGGGGCACAGCGACGCCGCTTCGCGCACGGCGGCCCGCAGCTCCGGCGGCGGTTCCGCGACGAGGAGCACCACGGTGCCCTCCTGCTCGGACTGGGTGAACGCCCCGGCCGCGGCCACCACGCACTGACCGGACGCGACGCACCTGTTCACGTCGACCCGCACCCGCATGTCGTTCCTCCTCACCCGTCCGCGAACCGCACGCGCAGCACGCGCTTGAGCGGCTTGCCGTTGTCGCCCCGCGGCAGCGAGTCGACGACGAAGACGCGCACGGGCACCTCGGCGCCCGTGAGCTCCGACCGCGCGAAGTCCAGCAGGTCCCCCTCCGGCACCGGGGAGTCGAGCACCACCGCCGCGGCCACCAGGTGGCCCGCCTCGATGTCGGGGATGCCGAACGCCGCGGCTTCGACCACGTTCGGGTGCCACAGCAGGGCGTTCTCGACCCGCGCGGAGGACACCAGCGCGCCCGCGGTGCGGATCGCGTCGGGAATCCGGTCGAAGAAGTGGAGGTGGCCGTCCTCGTCCAGCGAGCCGTAGTCGCCCATCCTGGTCCACCCGTCCGCGAACACCTCCCGGTTGCGGTCGGGGTCGCCCAGGTACCAGCGCTGCGGTGCGGTGGTCCGCAGGCGGATCTCGCCGACGACGCCCGGCGGCACCGGTTCGCCGCGCTCGTCGACCACCGAGACCTCGGTGCCCGCCGCGGGCCTGCCCTGGGACGCGGTGCGCGGGAGCCGGTGGTAGGCCGGGTCCGCGTGCTCGTTCCAGGCGGCCAGCGCGTGGTGCACGGACGCGGGCACCGCCTCGGTCGACCCGTAGCCCAGGAGCACCCGCACGTCCGGCAGCGCGCGCGACAGGGCGCTGATCGTCGCCATCGGGACGGCGGTCGAGCCGAGCATCAGGACGCGCAGCGCGCCGAGGTCGCACCGGTTCGGCACGTCGTCGGCGAGCCAGCGCTGGATCGCCCACGGCGACACGACGGCGGCGCCGATCCGCGAGCGGGCGATGGCCCGCGCCGCCGAAGCCGGATCTGGATCGCTGAGCACGTGGGTCTCGCCGGAGGAGGTCAGCGCCAGCATGGTGGCGCTGTGCCCGGCGTTGGTCCCGATCGGCACGGCGCACAGCAGTCGCGGGTTGTCGCCGAGGAACGCGCCGCGCGCCCCGCGGCCGTGGGTCAGGTTGGCATGGCTGACCGCCACCGCCTTGGCCTGCCCGGTCGTGCCGGAGGTGTGCAGGATCTCCGCGATCTCGCGGGGGTCCACCTCGACCGGCAGGCCGATCGGCTCACCGTCCACTTCGGACGTCAGAGCGGTCCAACCGGGGGAGGTGGGCGGCTGGACCGCCGCGGTGTGGACCAGACCGGTCACGCCGCAGCGGTCAAGCCGCCGCGCCAGCTCCTCCTCCGGCAGGTCGGGTGACAGGGTGACCACCGCGCCGCCCGCGAGGTGCACGCCCATCACCGCCACCACGTGGTCGATCCAGTCGCCGTGCCCGCACAGCACGGCGATCCGGTCACCGGGGCGCACTCCCCTGGCGACCAGTCCGCCCGCGATCCGGGCGGCCCCGCTCGCCCACTGCCCCCTGGTCAGGGCGCGCTCGCCGTCGACGACCAGCGCGACCGAGTCGGGCTGCCGCGCGAGCAGCGAGTGGACGAGCCGGGACATGGTGGCCGTGGTCCGGGCGTGGGTCATCTCCGCTGTCCTCCCCGTCCGACTGGCTGGACGGGAACGACGCTAGGGAGACCGGAGCCGGGCCACCGCCCACAATTGCGCGCGGGTCAGGAGGTGCGGCGCCAGTACACGCCGAACTTGTCGACAGTGACGATCTCCTCGGTGATGCCGTGGGCGTCGCGGTAGTCGTGCACCGCTTCCGCGCACGTGCGCAGGCCGTAGTCGTCGATGATGACGTAACCGCCGACGGACAGCTTGGGGTACAGGTTCTCCAGGACGTCCATGGTGGACTCGTAGAGGTCGCCGTCCAAGCGCAGCACCGCGAGCCGCTCCACCGGGGCGGTGGGCATCGTGTCGCGGAACCAGCCCGGCAGGAACTTCACCGACTCGTCGAGCAGGTCGTAGCGCCGGAAGTTCTCCCGCACCTGCTCCAGGGGGATGCCCAGCACATCGTTGAACTCGTGCATCTTCATCCGGTGGTCGCGCGGCCTGCCCTCGGGGCCGACCTGCGGCATCCCCTGGAACGAGTCCGCCACCCACACCGTCCGGTCGTGCACCCCGTGCGCCTTGAGGACCCCGCGCATGAAGATGCACACGCCGCCGCGCCAGACCCCCGTTTCGATCAGATCGCCGGGCACGTTGTCCGCCAGCACCCGCTCCACGCACTCCTGGACGTTGTCCAACCGCTTCAGCCCCACCATGGTGTGCGCGGTCAGCGGCCAGTCCTCACCGCCTGCGCGGCGGGTCGGGTCGTAGTCCCCGTGCGGCCGCGGGTCGGCGGGCCCGGTGGGGTAGGCGGGGTTCGACGGGTCCTCGTAGATGACGTTGGTCAGCGTCTTCTTGAGCAGGTCCAGGTAGAGCTGCACCCCGTTGTCCATTGGTTTCCTTCCCACGTCGGCGCGCCGACCGCGGCTCGGGGCCGACACGCCGACGGCGGCTTGCTCACTTGCCGGGTTTGGGCGGCGCCTTGAGCGGCACCTCGCTGAGCAGCAGGGTGGCCACCAGGCCGATGGCGGTCAGCACGGCCCCGACCAGGAACACCTGGTGCATCGCGCCCGCCAGCTCGGCCGGTGGCACGGCGGTGGTCCCGTCGGCCTGGACACCGCTGCCCAGGAAGGCGCCGAGCACGGCGATGGACACCGGCGCCGCGACGGTCCGCCAGAACTGGACCAGGCTGGTGCCGACGCCGAGCCGCTCCGGGGGGACGGCGCTCTGCACCACCGTGGTCGCCAGCGGGAACGACACTCCGATGCCGATGCCCACCAGGACCATCGCGACCACCGGCAGCACTCCTCCGCTGCCGGGGTCCACCAGGGTCAGCAGCAGCAGCCCGCCGACCATCGCGGCGAAGGCCGCGGTGCCCAGGAAGCGGTACCTCGGCACCGACGGGAGCAGCTTGCCCACGACCGGCGGGACCAGCATCATCGCGGCCGCGATCGGGATCAGCAGGCCGCCGGACGCGGTGGCGCTGACCCCGAGCACGCCCTGGTAGAGCAGGGGGACGTAGAAGGTGGTGGCGGCCATCGCGAACGACGAGAAGAACGCCACCACCGACAGCACCGCGACCTGGTTGACCCGGAACAGGCTGAAGTCCAGCACCGGGTGGGTGGCCACGCGGGTCTCGACCAGGTAGAACAGCACGAGCACGAGCACACCCGCGACCAGCGGCACGAGCACTTCGGGCGCGCCCCAGGAACGCCCCTCCCCCGCCAGGGAGACCGCCGCCAGGAGCGGGCCGATGCCGCACAGCAGCGTGAGCACGCCGAGGAAGTCGATGTCGCGCCAACTGGCCGCCGACCGCGCCAGCGGTATCCCGAGCATGGCGACGAACGCCAGCGCGCACAGCGGGGCGTTGATGTAGAAGATCCACCGCCAGCCGAGGGCGTCGGTGAGCAGGCCGCCCAGCGGCGGCCCGATCACCATGCTGAACCCCGAGGCGCTGAAGAACACGCCCTGCACCTGCGCCCGCCGCTCGGCCGAGTACATCTCCCCCAGCAGGGCGAAGACGTTCGCGGTCAGCACGGCCGCGCCGACGCCCTGCAGGGTGCGGCCCGCGACGAGCACCCCCATGTCCCGCGCCACGGCGGCCAGCAGCGACGAGAGCACGAAGGCCAGCAGGCCCGCGAGGATGAACGGCTTGCGGCCGAACATGTCGCCGAGCTTGCCCGCCACCGGGATGAACGCCGCGGCCACCACGCCGTAGGACACCCCGACCCACGGGTACAGCTCCAGGCCGCCCAGCTCGTCGATGATGTCCGGCATGGCGGTGGCCACGATCATGACGTCCACTGAGGCGAGGACGACCGCGATCAGCGCGCCCGCGGTGGCCATCGAGCGCACCCGCGGCGACAGCGGCCCACCGACCCCCTCCGCTGTCGTGCCCGGTCCGGTCCGCCCCATCGACATCGCCTCCTCAACTGGTGCGCGGGCACGCGGTGCGAGCTTCGCGGCGGCCCCCACATGATCACTCAGAGTCACCGGATGGTATACCAGGGTGGTCACCCGGATGAGGAAGTCGGACCTCCTGCCGCGCCCGCGTTCGGCGCGAAGGCCTTTCTCGGGATGTACAAGGGGATTCCGCCGTCGAGGTTGACGCCCTTGTCGATGAAGGCGATGTTGCGGTACACGTGCAGCCCGGCGATGCCCGCCCCCTCGGCGAACCGCTCGCCGCGCAGGGCGGGCGGGTGCTCCTCGTGGTGCAGCGCGTCGACGAGCCGCTTGACCAGTCCCAGGCCGGTTCGCGGTCCGGCGGTGGTGGAGTCGTCGCCGCCGTAGCCCGACAGGTACGAGGTCCACAGATCCTCGATGACGTACAGGCCCCCGGTGCGCACGTGCGGGAACAGCGCGGCGAACGAGGTGAGGATGTGCTCGTTGACGTGGCTCCCGTCGTCGATGACCACGTCGAAGGGGCCGTGGCGGCGCGCGATCTCCGTCAGCGTGGCGGGGTCGTTCTGGTCTCCTCGCAGGGTCGTCACGCGCGGCCTGTCCAACGGCGACTTGTCGAACAGGTCCACGCCGAACACCAGGCCGCGCGCGAAGTAGCGCCGCCACATGTTCAGCGAACCCCCGCCGGACTCGGCCCCCTGGAAGCCCCCGATGCCGATCTCCAGCACCCGCACCGGCTCGTCGCGCAGGCCGCGCAGGTGCCGTTCGTAGTGGGGCGTGAACCAGTGCAGCCCGCCCCACTTGTCCGAGTAGTACCTGGCGGCCAGCGCCCCCAGGTCCGGTGGGCGGGAGTCGATGCCGCTCAGCACCGCCGCGGTGGCCTTCTGCATGGCCAGGACCGATTCCAGCGAGGGCCGGTTCTTGCCGGGGATGTTGGCCACCTCGAAGCGGGACTTGAGCGCCCGCCTGCTCGCGTAGTGCTCGCGCGCGCTGCCGAACAGCTCGCGGACCAGGTCCGCGCAGGAGTACGCGACGCTCTGGGCGATCCGGTCGCCGACCCCCTCCGACACCCGCACCGGCTCGTGCGGCCGCACCGTGAACGTGAACGAGGTCGTCGCGCCGCCGTGCTCGACGTCCAGGCCCACCTCGGTGAGCCGGTCCACGTCCGGCAGGTCGGCGCGGAAGGCGATCTCGTCGACCAGCACCCGGTTCACCCGGTCCGCGCCCAGCTCGGTCACCACCTCGTCCAGCGCGCGGTCCGGTCCGCCCGCGGCGGCGATGAGCCTCTCGAGCTCCTCGGTGTTCAGCAGATCGGTCACGCCGTTCCTCCCCGTACCGCTGTGCTCGCACCAGCCGACGTCCGGCAGGTTAGGCAGCGGTCGGGGGGCGGACTGCTCAAAGCTGAGCGGCGTCGGCACTGCGCCCGATTGAGCAGAACCGGAGCGGGAGCGCGGCGACCATCGCGGTCATGCGAATACTGCTGACCAGCTGGGCGTGGGCCACGCACATGTACCACATGGTGCCGCTGGGCTGGGCCTTCTGCGCGGCGGGCCACGAGGTCCGGGTGGCGAGCCAGCCCGCGCTCGTCGAGGCCATCCGCAGCACCGGCCTGACCGCGGTCGCGGTCGGCGAGGACGTGGACTTCCTGTCGGCGCGGGCCCGCGACCGGGTGCAGCCGGTCGACCAGCTGCCCCCGCCGGGGTCAGTGCCGGACTACCGGCGGATGTGGCGCAACACCACCACCCGGATCACCGATCTGGCCGACGCGATGGCTCCCGACCTGACCGACTTCTGCCGGGCGTGGCGACCGGACCTGGTCGTCTGGGACTGGATGACCTTCGGGGGCCCGATCGCGGCCCGGCTGACGGGGGTGCCCAGCGCGCGGTTCCTCTACGGCCCGGACCTGCTGACCCGGCTGGGGCGCGCCGCCGAGGAGGCCGACCCCGGCGGGCGCGACCGCTGGCTGTCCGACCTGTACGGCCGCTTCGGCGCCGAACCCGGCGGCGCGGGGGCCGAGTGGGGCGGGACGGCGCTGCTGGACACCTGCCCGCCGAGCGCGCAGCTGCCCGGCGTGGACGGGCTGCGGATGCGCTACATCCCCTACAACGGACCGGCCGAGGCTCCCCGGTGGACGGTCGAGCCGCCGCGGCGCCCCAGGGTCTGCGTCACCATGGGGCTGCTCACCCGCAACCTGCGCAACCAGGACTCGGTCCTGCTGCCCGAGCTGCTGCGCGAGCTGTCCGGCGCGGACGCCGAGGTGGTCGTCGCGGGCACGCCCGCGCAGCGCGCCGAGCTGACCGACCTGCCCGCCAACGCCCGGTTCGCCGAGCTGGTGCCGCTGCACGCGCTGCTGGGCGGCTGTTCGGCGATCGTGCACCAGGGCGGCGCGGGCACCGCGATGTCCGCCGCCTACTACGGGGTCCCGCAGGTGGTCGCCGCGGCGATCGCGGACCAGCCGTTCAACGCCGAGCGGTTCGCGCACACCGGCGCCGTCGTCCCGGTCCCCGCGGTGGCGGGCAGCGAGGGCGCGGTCCGGGCGGCGGTCGACGAGGTGCTCACCAAGCCGCAGTACCCCGCGGCGGCGCGGGCGCTGCGGGACGAGGTCATGGCCCAGCCGTCCCCCGCGGCGGCGGTCGAGGCGTTGAGGGAGGCGGTCCGATGATCCACGGCGATGTGCCGCACGTGCCGTTGAAGGTGTCGCGCTGCGTGCTGGGCACCTCGGGGTGCCGCGACGCCGGCGCGTACGCCCTGCTGGACGCGTACCTGGAGGCCGGGGGCAACTGCCTGGACAGCGCCCACGTCTACGGTGGCGGCCGGTCCGAGGTGACGGTCGGCGCGTGGCTCGCCGAGCGGGGCGTGCGCGAGGAGGTGGTGATCGTGGGCAAGGGGGCGCACCCGCCGGACTGCCGCCCCGAGGCGATCGGGCCGCAGCTCACCGAGTCCCTGGACCGCCTGGGCACCGACCACTTGGACGTCTACCTGCTGCACCGGGACGACCCGGAGGTGCCGGTGGACGAGTTCGTCGACGCGCTGGAAGCCGAGGTGCGTGCCGGGCGCATCCGCTGCTACGGCGGGTCGAACTGGAGCGTGGAGCGGGTGCGGGCGGCCGACGAGCACGCCGCCCGCGTGTCCGGGCAGGGCTTCACGGCGCTGAGCAACCACTTCTCGCTCGCCGAGCCCGTGGAGCCGCTGTACCCCGGCTGCGTCGCGGTGGACCGGGCGGGGCGGGAGCACCTCGCCGCCACCAGGACGGCGCTGTTCCCGTGGTCCTCGCAGGCGCGGGGATTCTTCTCCGGCGTGGACCCCGCGCTGCTGGACCCGAACATGGTGCGGTGCTGGGACACCCCCGCCAACCGCGAGCGGCGCGAGCGCGCGGCGGTCCTGGCCCGGCGCCACTCGGTCGAGGTCATCAACATCGCGTTGGCCTACGTGCTCGCGCAGCCGTTCCCGGCGTACCCGATCATCGGCCCGCGCTCGACCGACGAGCTGCGGACCGCGCTCGCGGGCGTGGAGGTGCGGTTGACCGCGGCCGAGTGCCGCTGGCTGGAGAGCGGGGCGGGAACGCCCTGATCCGCGAGCTTCCCGGTGCCCCGCCGCGCGGTGGGGCACCGGGAACCGGTCGGTCAGGCGCCCGAGGCGATCGTCCGCGCGATGGCCGAGACGATCGCCTCGACGTGCCGGTCGGTGATGGCGGGGTGCACCGGCAGCGAGAAGGCCTGCTCGGACAGCATGTCCGCCACCGGGAAGGAGTCGCTGGTGTTCACCACCTTGGCGAACACCGGCTGCCGGTGCAGCGGGATCGGGTAGCGCGGCAGCACCGGGTAGCCCTCGGCGAGCAGCCTGCCGGTGAACTCGGCCGCGGTCATCCCGGTCCGCTGGCGGTCGAGCACGCACGTGTACTTCCACCAGCAGGGGTCCGCGGCCGGGGACGGCTGCGGCAGCAGCACGCCCGGCACGTCGGCCAGCAGCCGCGCCAGCAGGTCGCTGTTGCGCCTGCGGCGCTCGTCGTACTCGGCGATGCGTCCCATCTGGACCGAGCCCACCGCGGCCTGCGGCGCGGTGAGCCGGTAGTTGTACCCCAGCACCGAGTGGTGGTAGAGCCGCCGGGGGCCCGCCACCGGCTCCTCCCCGTGGCTGCGCAGCAGCCGCACCGACTCGGCCAGCGCGTCGTCGTCGGTCAGCACCGCGCCGCCCTCGCCCGCGGTGGTGATGATCTTGTCCTGCCAGAAGCTGAGGCACCCCAGCGCGCCGAAGCCACCGACCGGCTTGCCGTCGTAGCGGGTGCAGTGCGCCTGGGCGGCGTCCTCGACCAGGGCGACGCCGCGGCGGTCGCAGACCTCGCGCAGTTCGGCCAGGGGGGCCGCGCAGCCGTTGAGGTGCACCGCCACCACGGCGCGGGTGCGCGGGGTCACCCGGCGCTCGACCTCTTCGGGGTCCAGGCAGTAGTCGGTGGCCCGGACGTCGGCGAACACCGGCGTGGCGCCCTGGTAGAGCACCGGGCTGGCCGATGCGACGAACGTGTGCGCGGGCACGATGACCTCGTCGCCCTCGCCGACCCCCAGCGATGCCAGGGCCAGGTGCACTGCGCTGGTGCCCGTGTTGACCGCCACGGCGTGCCGCACGCCGTGGTGCGCTGCGAGCTTCTCCTCGAACTCCTCGACGAGCCTGCGGCCGACCAGCTGGGACATCTGGTTGGCGGCGACCGCCTCGCGGGCGGCCTCCGCTTCCTCCGGCCCCATCTGCGGCCACGTCGGGAATTCGATCGCGGGTCGAACGTCTTCCTGAGCCATGGCCACGAGCTTGCTCGCGCGCCGGTTCCCGTGCTGCTCAACACTGATCAGGTGGGTCGCGGCCGCTCAGCCCGCGAGCACGACCTCGCGCTCGGCGCAGCCGGGGTGCAGGAACTCCAGCAGCCGCTCGCCCTGCGCGGTCAGCGCCCGGCGGTCGGCGGCCTTGACCGCGGCGAACGGGGTCAGCGTCAGCACCGCCGTGCGGCGCTTGGCCGTCGAGGACCACAGGCCCGCCACCACGCCGTCCAGCAGGAACGTCGGCTTGATCTGGAGGTTGGCCCGCACCGAGACCGCGTCGCGGTGCGCCTCGGGCAGGACGCGCTCGCGGCGCTGCGCGTGGTAGGCCAGCAGCGCGCTGTCGAACGCGGCCAGGAAACGGGGCCCGACGCGCACCCCCTCGTCGGGGCGCGGCGCGTCCACGAGGTCGTGCACCTGCCTGCCCGCCTCGTCGGTGAAGCGCACCAGGGTGTCCCCGAGCCGCTCCAGGGACTCGCGGACACCCGGTGTGCTCCAGCCCGTCCAGTACGCGACGTCCTCGACCGTGGCGGGCCCGAAGGCCCGCAGGTGGTGGCTCACCACGGCGTCCAGCGCGGCCTCGGTGGCGCGCTGCCCGACCGGTGGCGCCGCGCGGTAGTGCTTGGGCTCCTTGGCCCACCGGCCGTCACCGGGAACCCGCACCAGGAAGGGCCCGGTGCGCAGCGGTCGCCACTTGTGCTCGCGCTGGAACGCCAGCTCCTCCGCCCCCACGACACCCGGCCGGGCGGCGGCCCACTGCTCGGCGAAGGCCGAGATCTCCTCGACCGACCGCGGCTCGTCGGCGGCGAAGGCCGCCACCGCCGGGCGCAGGGCCGCCGAGTCGGGATGCGGCTCGCCCTTCGCCCGCCGCCAGTCGCACGCGCCGGACCGCTCGGCCACCACGGCGTAGTCCGGGTGCTGGGCGGCGCTGACCACGTGCAGGGTCGCGCGCAGCAGCGTGCCCGCGACCAGCTCGCCCCCGGCGAGGGCGGCGTGCAGGTCCTCCGCGCGGAAGCCCGCGAGCCGGGACCACAGCGCGACCGGCGGCGCGGCCCACGACTGGGCCTGGATGGCGCCGATCGCCTCGACGGCCGCCACGACCGGCAGCGCCAACGGCTCCAGCAGGCCCTGGCGGGCCAGCAGCGCCCGGTTGAGCGCGCGGGTGGTGATGGGCTTCCCGCTCACGGTGGGTGGCCTCCTCGACTGGACGTGGCCGTGGCCGTGGCGCGCCGGACGGCTCAGGCGATGTCGTACTCCAGGGTGATCGCGCCCACCCGCGTGCCCTCCGACCGGTACTCGCCCGATCCCGACAGCCCGCTCAGCTCGTTGGTGCCCGATCCGGAGACCACGGCGAGCTCGCCCTGCACCGCGCCCCCGCTGAAGGTCAGGTGGGCCCGCAGCACGAACGAGCCGAACCGGCCGCCGACGGCCCCGGTGACCCGGAACAGCCCGACGATCTCGGCCTCGGACTCGGTCGGGTGCGCCATGAGGAACTCCGCCATGGCCTCGCCGTCGACGTCACCGGTCAGCCGGTGGCGCGACGTGGTGCGGGTGACCATGACGCCGTCGCCGTCCAGCGGGTTCTGCTCCCACGTCAGCACCTCGAACCCGCTCTTCGCCTGTGTGCCCACCAGTCTCTCCTGACCTCGTGCGGTTCCGGTCGACTGGCAAGGTAGGGCGACCGCCGGAGGCGGGCAGCTCAACAGTGAGCACATCAACGGTGAGCACGCGACGACGAGCGCGCGGCCCGCCGCGCGGGGTCAGCTGCCGCCGAAGCGCGCCAGGCAGAACGGGTGCCCGGCCGGGTCCAGCATCACGCGCCAGCGCTCCGCGTTCGGCTGGGGCTCCGGCTTGGTGCCGCCCAGCTCCAGCACCTGCCGCTCCGCCTCGTCGAGGTCGGCGACGTCGATGTCGAGGTGGATCTGCTGCGGCACGTCCTGGGTGGGCCACTGCGGCGGGCGGTAGTCGGCCACCCGCTGGATGGCGATGGCCACCCCGCCCTCCGGCCCGGACAGGTAACACCCGTCGTCGTCGTTGTGCACGATCTCCAAGCCAGTCAGGCCGCGGTAGAAGGCCGCGAGGTTCTTGGCGTCGGCGCAGTCCAGGGTCACCGCGGCCAACCGCCCCACTGCAGTCATCGTAGAACTACCTCCAGTTACGTGTCGGATACCGAGCGGAACAGTACCAACAGAGTTCTGGAGGTACTACCCACCCGCACCGGGGATTGACTGCGGATGAGCGAACGTCGCAAACCGCCCAACGCGCGTCGGGTCGTTGACATCGGCCAATACGGAGTGGTAGCCATGGGGGAGCCCATTTTTGGGGAATCTACCGGAAAATTCTTGCAGACCAGGTTGCGAAATCGGTAGAGGTTCCGTCTGCCGTTGGCAACCTCATCTCCGCCGCACACATGGGGGAAATACCAGCGATGGAACCGCGATGTCTGCAGCAACAGCCCGGCCGGGAGGACCGCGACGGCGGCTTCCTGATGCACCTGCTCCCCGGCTCCAGGGGTACGACGGCCTCGCTCACCCTGGAGTCCTATCCGCAGAATTCCCTGCGGTGCGGCGACATGCACGTCGTCGGCCGACTCGACCACCTGGAGTCGTTCACCCCCGACCCGACTGACGACGGGACGCTCCCCGGCGTGCCGCTGCCCAGGGTGGCGCCCGAGCGGCTGGCCGGGTGCGCCCCCGCGCAACGACCGACGCGGACCCCCGCCGGGAGGTTGGCCGAACGACTGCGCGCCACGGGCCTGCCCACGCCGACGCTCCGACTGCCGCAGCACGACAGCCTCTACAACTGCGGCGAACCGGGCGATGCGCTCTACACCATCGAATCCGGGTGCGTCAAAACGATGACCTACTCCGCCGTCGGGAAATTCTGCCTGCTCGACATCCACACCGCGGGCGACTTGATCGGGGAGTCCTGCCTGCTCGGCCGCGGGCGAACCGAAACGGCCACCGCGATGTTGCCCACCGTGCTCCGCACGGTGCGCCGCGATCATTTCGTGGATTCACTGTCCGACGGCTCCCTGCGGGCGGAGGTGCTGCGCTACCTGGCCGACCGCATCGCCCAGCAACAGAAAACGATTTCCCTTTTCGTTACGCTGGACAGCGAGCGCAGGCTGGCGGCCACTCTGCTGCGCCTGGGCCGCAAGCTCGGCGTGCGGCGCGGCGAGCTGCTGCTGCTCCCCCACCGGATCACCCACGAGGAGCTGGGTGGCCTCGTCGGCACCACCCGCTCCAGGGTCGGCTACTTCCTCAAGCGGTTCCGCGACATCCGGCTGGTCGAGGCCACCGGTCCGTGGCCGCTGGCGGTGCACGAGCGCCGGATCGCCGACTACGTCGAGGACCCCGACCTCTGAGTGGGGACCGCGCGGACCCGTGAGCGCTTGTGCCGATCCCCGGCACAAGCGCTCACGTTTCACCGCGCGTAGAGCTCCAGGGCGATGGCGGGGCGGTCGCCGAACCTCTTCCCCACCTGCCGGGCGAACCCGGTCATCGGACCGCGCACGTCGGTGATCGGGGGGTTGAGCCCGGCGAGGTAGCTGCGGTGCGCCTCCAGCGAGGCGATGCCCGCCTCCAGGGTGTCGGTGACGTCAACCGCGTGGGTGGGGTGCGGCGACTGCGCGATGGCGACGTAGCGCACGTGCCACGGCGACGGGCCCGCGTCGGGGAACACCCACCGGTTGCCCGCGTCGCCCACCGCGTCGATCAGCGCGCGGCCCGCGTTGCGGTGGTCCGGCGAGTTCCACTTCCCGCTGATGGTCAGCTCGTGGTGGTTGAACCCGATGACCAGGTCCGGCCGGTGCTTGCGCAGCGCGGCGGTGATGTCGCGGCGCAGCGCCACCCCGTACTCCAGCACCCCGTCGGGGTGGTCGAGGAACTCCACGTCCTTGACCCCGACCAGTGCGGCGCTGGCGCGCTGCTCCTGCTCCCGCAGCCGGGCCGCCTCGGCGGGCTCGACCCCGTCGATGCCCGCCTCGCCCCTGGTCAGCAGCAAGTAGTGGACGGCCTTGCCCGCCTCCGTCCACGCCGCCACCGCGGCGGCCGCCCCGAACTCGATGTCGTCGGGGTGGGCCACCACCGCCAGGGCCCGCTCCCAGTCCTCCGGCATCGGCTGCAACTGGTCCGACATCTCTTCCTCCCGTGACGCCTGCGCGACTCACCCGGCCGGCCTGGTGAACACGACCGCCGAGTTGAACCCGCCGAAACCGAAACTGCTGGACAGAGCCACCTCGACCGGCATCGACCGGGCCACAGGGCCCGCGAACCGCACCTCCGGGTCGATCGGGTGGTCGAGGTTGGCGTTGGGATGGGCGAAACCCCCGTCGAGCTGCACGACCGCGGCCACCGCCTCCACCACGCCCGCGGCGGTCAGGCAGTGCCCGGTCAGCCCTTTGGTGGAGTTGACCACGGGCACGCGGAAATCCACCCCCAGGGCGGCCCTCAGCGCGCGGACCTCCGTCGCGTCGCCCAGCGGCGACGCCGAGCCGTGACCGTTCACATAGGACAGCTCGTGCGGTCGGACGCCCGCGCGCCGCAGCGCCCCTGCGATGACGGCCGCTTCGACCTCCTCGTCGGGATCGGCGAGGTTGTTGGCCGCCAAGCGGGTCACGCCGCCCGCGAAAGCGGCGACCGCCGCCACGCCGCGCCGCCGGGCGGTGGCGGCGGACTCCAGCACCAGGCAGGCGCTCCCCTCGCCTGGGACGAAACCGCGGCGGCCCGCGTCGAAGGGGCGGCACATCGCGGTCGGGTCGCCTCCCGGCGGCGCCATGGCGCCCAGCGCGGTCAGCGCCCGCCGCTCCAGAGGACCGAGTTCCAGCATCGCACCCACCACGAGGCAGGCGTCCACCTCGCCGGAGGACACCAGCCGCGCCCCCGCGACCAGGCCGACCGACCCCGACGCCGACGCCCCGCCCACGGTGCAGCCCTCGCCCGTGGTGCCCAGGACCGCGCTGAGCGTGCCGACGTGGTCGGTGTCCAGCGCGCGGAGGGCGAAGCTCGGGCGCAACCGCCCCGGCCGGGTGGCGCACTCGGCCTGGGCGTCGTGGCAGTACCGCGCGGTCAGGTTGCTGCCCGCCACCACCAGGCCGACCCGCTCCGGTGGCAGGGGGCGGTCGTGCAGCTCCGCCGACGCCCACGCCTGCAGCGCCGCGACGACCGCGACCCTCAGCGGCAGCGGCGACCGCGCGGCCACGCGGGTCGCGCGGTCGCGCAGCCGCGCGGGCAGCTCGCGCAGGCGGTGGACCTCGTCCGGGAAGGACCACCCGGTGATCCGCGCACCCGCCGGGTCGGTGATCCCGGTCCGGCCGCCGCGCAGCGCCTCGGTGAAGGACGGCACGTCCCGCCCGATCGCGCTGACCACGCCCATCCCGGTGACCACGACCCCCGGCGGCATCAGCAGTGCCTCACCAGCAGCCGGACCAGGTCGCCGATGTCGGCGACGCCGCCGAACTCGGCGACGGGCACGGTGATGCCGAGGTCGTCCACGGTCATCGCCGCCACGTCCGCCCGGTCGATGCTGTTGCAGCCGAGGTCGGCCAGGGACCGATCCGGCGTGATCAGCTCGGGGTCGAGGTCCGGCACGACCGCCAGGACGTTGCGCCTGACCGCCTCCAGGACCGCCGACTCGTCCACCGCGCCGCCCACCGCGCCTCCCCGATCAGCCGTTGGCCGCGCCCACACCGGACGCGCGCGTGGTGAACGGGTGCCCCAGCGTGGTGTGCGTGGCGATGCGGTTGTGCCCGTGGGTGTCCTGCCCGGACACCAGCACCGCGCCCCACTTCTCCAGCGACACCGAGCCGCCGTACTCCTCGACCACGTCCGTGTCCGGGTACACCCGCACCGAGGTCGGCACGTACCGCCCCGCGAAGCCCAGCCGCATCTCGTCGGTCTTGCCCGCGTGGGGCAGGGAGGCGTGCATGAGCGTGGACCAGAACATGATCGCCTGCCCTGGTCGCATCACCATGGACACCGCCTTGGACTCCTCCGGCTTCCAGTCCGGGTCGATCTGGAGGTCCCGGTAGTCGTAGCCGAAGAACCCGCGGCGAACCCCGTCCTTGTCCACCTTGTTGATCTTGTCCGGGTCGTAGTGCATCCGCTTGGTCTCGTCGTAGAACATGCTGCGGTGGGTGCCGGGGATGAACTGCAGGCAGCCGGTCTCCTCGTTCGCCTCGGTGAAGGCGGTCCACACCGTCAGCGTGCCGCCGAAGTCCTCGCCCTCGCCCGGCCACAGGATCTGCGGCTTGCCCGAGGCGTTGGCGAACGTGTCGGCCTGGTGCCAGTCGGTGCCCTCGTCGCCGGGGTACTTGGGGAAGAACTCGCTGCGCCAGCACAGCACGTCGGGGCCGAGCACGCTGGCCACCCGGTCGACGATCTCCGGCCTGACGATGTGGTCGGCCAGGAACGCGTTGTCCATGTGCCGGTCGTAGTTGGCGATGTTGGTGTTGCCGGACTCGGCGGCGTCGCCCTGGTAGATGGCGTGGCTGCGGTCCATCAGCCGCATCCGCTCGCGCCGCCAGCGCGCCTTCATCTCCTCGACCTCGTAGACCTGGAAGGGGCCGAAGTAGCCACGGCTGTGGAAGCTCGCCAGCTCCTCCGCGCTCAGCGCGAAGCTGTCACCGGACATGTCATCCTCCTACCTGTTGCAAGTCGGCCCGCCGGGTTCGCGCGGCAACGCAGCCGGCCAGGCAGGTGATCGTGGGCTCCTCCAGCTCCGCACCGGTCAGCCCGGCGCGGAACCGGTCGTTGACGGCGGCGATGATCCGCGCGAACGCCAGCGAGGTGACGCCGTGCTCGAACAGATCGTCGTCCGGGCCGATGGACGGGCGGCCGGTGATCTCCGCGACGATCGCGCGCACCACCGCCTCGTCACCGCTCGCGCCGTCGCCCGGCACCGCGCTCGCTCCGGTCGCCGCCGACCGCAGTGCCGCGCGGTCGAGCTTGCCCTGCGGGGTCAGCGGGAGGTCGGTGACGACCCGGTAGTCCGAGGGGCGCAGGTGGGCGGGCAGCCGGGCGGCGAGCCGGGCCAGCTCCCCGGCCAGGCGGTCGACGTCCCGGTCCGGCCGGTCGACCGCGGCCGCCACGACGGCCAGCAGGCGCACGTCGCCGTCGCCGTGGTCGTCGTCGACCACCACCGCGGCGGTGATCTCCGGGTGCTCCAGCAGCACCGCCTCCACCTCGGCGGGTTCGACCCGGTAGCCGCGCACCTTCAGCTGCCGGTCGGTCCGGCCGAGGTAGCGCAGCTCTCCGCCGACCCGGACGGCCAGGTCGCCCGAGCGGTACCAGCGCACGCCCCCCAGCTCGACGAAGCGCTCCGCGGTCAGCTCCGGCCTGCCGAGGTAGCCCGAGGCCACGCCCGGCCCGCTGACCAGGATCTCGCCCGGCGTGCCATCGGGGACGGGACGGCGGTCCTCGTCGAACAGCTCGACCCGCACCAGGGGCAGCGGCGCGCCGAGGGGGCTGACGTCGGGGTGGTCCAGGTCGGCGGCCTCGATGCGCCGCAGGGTGGCGTGCACCGTGACCTCGGTGATGCCGTACATGTTGACCAGCTGCGGCGACCGGTCGCCGTGCCGGGCGATCCACGGGCGCAGGACGCCCATGTCCAGCCGCTCACCGCCGAACACCACCAGCCTCAGGCTGTCCGCCCCGTCGACCTGGTCCACCAGTCTGCTGAACGCCGACGGGGTCTGGCTGAGCACGGTCACCCGCTCGGCCGCCAACAGCTCGGCGAAGCGGGCGGGTGTCCTGGCCACGTCGGTGTCGACGACGACCAGCCGCCCACCGTGCAGCAGGGCTCCCCACATCTCCCAGACGGAGAAGTCGAAGCTGATCGAGTGGAACAGCGTCCACACGTCCAGGTCGTCCAGCTCCAGCGCGGGGCCGGTCTGCTCGAACAGGCCGATCACCTGCTCGTGGGTGATGGGCACGCCCTTGGGCACACCGGTCGACCCCGACGTGTGGATCACGTAGGCCGGGTCCGCGGGCCCGGCGGGCTCGTCCTGGACGGGCTCGTCACCCGAGGGCCACTCCTCCTCGCGGTCGAGCAGCAGCACCCGGCGGCCGGGGCCGTCCACGGCGGACGCGACCGCGGACACCGAGACGATGAGGTCCACACCGGTGTCGCGGAGCAGGAAGTCGATCCGCTCGACCGGGTAGGCCGGGTCCAGCGGCACGTAGGCGCCGCCCGCCTTGAGGATCGCGAGCACGCCGACCACGAGGTCGGCCGAGCGGTCGACGCACAGGCCCACCAGCGAACCGCGGCGCACGCCCGCCCGGCGCAGCGCCGCTGCGGCCCGGTCGGCCGACGCGTTGAGCTCGCCGTAGGTCAGCTGCCGCTGTCCGCTGACGGTGACCGCCGCCCGGTCCGCGAAACGGGCGGCCTGGCGTTCGAAGAACGTGTGCAGGCATCGCGCAGTCATCTAGCACCTCTCTGTCGGGGCCGGGGTGCGGGCGACGCGGCGGACCGGGATCCCCTTGCGTCGTCAGGACGCTAACCACGTCCGGCGACCGCCTCTGCTCACTTTTATTCAGCGCCGGGAGGTCGCGCCGGGGCGCAGTGTTGAGCAGCACCCCGGCAGGCCGCCTCCTACGGTCCGGGCGACGGAGGAGGTGCGATGAGGGCGTGGCTGTACCCTGGGCAGGGCTCCCAGCACCGCGGGATGGGGGCGGGGCTGTTCGAGCGGCACCCCGATCTGGTGGCGGTCGCCGACGCCGTGCTCGGCCACTCGGTCACCGAGCTGTGCCTGGAAGACCCGCACGACCGGTTGGGCGACACCCGCTACGCGCAGCCCGCTCTGTTCGTGGTCGGGGTCCTGAGCCACCTCGCCATGGCCGAGGACGAACCGCCGCCGGACTTCCTGGCGGGGCACAGCCTCGGCGAGTACGTCGCGCTGTTCGCCGCGGGCAGCTTCGACTTCCCCACCGGTGTCGAGCTGGTGCGGCGGCGCGGTGAGCTGATGTCCCTGGCGACCGGGGGCGGCATGGTGGCCGTGGTCGGACCGACGGCCGGGACCGTGTCGGCACTGCTGGCCGAGGGCGGGTACGACGACGTCGACATCGCCAACCACAACGCGGCCGATCAGGTGGTGCTCTCGGGACCGCGGTCCTCGCTGGAGGCCCTGCGGCGGGAGATCCGCGCTCGCGGAGGGCGGTGCGTGCCGCTGAAGACCAGCGGCGCGTTCCACTCCCGCGCCATGCGGCCCGCCGCCGAGCAGTTCGCCCGGCACCTGGCCGGGGTGGCGGTGGCCGATCCCGCGCTGCCCGTGCTGTCCAACGTCACCGGGCTCCCCTACCCCCCTGGCTCGGTGCGCCGCCTGCTGGCCGAGCAGGTCCACCGCCCGGTCCAGTGGGCGCGGTGCATGGCGCACCTGCTCGACAGCGGGGTGACCGAGGTGGCGGAAGTCGGTCCCGGCACCGTGCTGACCGGCTTGTGGCGGTCCGCCCTGCGGTCCGCGCGCCGCCCCGCCCCGGTCGGCGACGCCGGGGGCGGCGGGGCGACCGCCGCGGCGCGCCCGGCCGCGAGCACCGCCGAACCCCGGCCCGAACAGCTCGGCTCGACCGCGTTCCGCGCCGACTACGGCCTGCGCTACGCCTACCTGGCGGGGTCGATGTACCACGGGATCTCCTCTACCGACCTGGTCATCAGGATGGGGAGGGCCGGGCTCATGGGCTTCTTCGGCGCGGGCGGCCTGCGCGTCGAGCGGGTCGACGAGGCGCTCGGCGAGATCCAGGCCGCCCTCGGGCGGGACGGCCGGTACGGCGCGAACCTGCTGTCCACACCGGACCGTCCGGACGCCGAGGAAGCCGTGGTGGACCTGTACCTGCGCCGCGGTGTCCGGCACGTGGAGGCCGCGGCCTACACCAGGATCACCCCCGCGCTGGTGCGCTACCGCTACGCGGGCGCGCACGTCGACCGGACCGGGCGACCGGTCGCGGTCAACCGCGTGCTGGCCAAGGTCTCCCGGCCGGAGGTGGCCGCGGCGTTCCTGCGACCGCCGCCGCGGGCGGTGGTGGACCGCCTGGTCGACCAGGGCCGCCTCACCGCTGCCGAGGCCGCGGTGGCGGCCTCGCTGCCGGTGAGCGAGGACCTCTGCGTCGAGGCCGATTCCGGCGGCCACACCGACGGCGGCGTCGCCCTGGCGCTGCTGCCGTCGGTGCGGCGGCTGGCGGACGAGGTCGCCGGTCGGGGCGCGGTCCGGGTCGGCGCGGCGGGCGGCCTGGGCACGCCGGAAGCGCTGGCCGCGGTGTTCCTGCTGGGAGCGGACTTCGTGGTGACCGGGTCGATCAACCAGTGCACCCCGGAGGCGGGCACGTCCGAGGCGGTCAAGGACATGCTCGCGGCGCTGGACGTGCAGGACACCGGCTACGCGCCCGCGGGCGACATGTTCGAGGCGGGGGCCCGCGTGCAGGTGGTGCGCAAGGGCACGCTGTTCGCCGTCAGGGCCAACCGGCTGCACCAGCTCTACCGCGGCTGCGGCGGGGTGGAGGAGATCGAACCGGGAACCCGCGCCGTGCTGGAGCGCGACGTCTTCGGCAGGCCGCTGGACGCGGTGTGGGCGGAGGTGCGCGACCACCTCGCGGCCCGCAGGCCCGACGAGCTGGTCCGCGCCGAGCGCGACCCCAAGCGCAAGCTCGGCCTGGTGCTGCGCTGGTACTTCCGCCACTCCACCGCGGTGGCGCTGCGGGGTGTCGAGCGGGAGCGGGTCAACTTCCAGGTGCACTGCGGCCCCGCCATGGGCGCGTTCAACCGGTGGGTCGCGGGGACCGACCTGGAGGACCGGCGGCGCAGGCACGTGGACGTGGTCGCGGAGCGGCTGATGACCGCCACCGCGCGGTACCTGCGGGAGCGGCTGGACGCCGTGGCGGGCGGACCGCTCGCCGAGCGGGCGCCCTCACCCGCCGTCGGGGTCGGCCCGTCGTGACCGGCGACTGGATCACCGGGTCCGGCGCGGGTGGCGACGCGCCGGTGCTGCTGTTCTGCGTCCCGCACGCCGGGGGCGGGGGCGGATTCTTCCGGCCGTGGGCGGAAGCGCTGCGCCCGGACGTGCGGGTGCTCCCGGTCGTGCTGCCGGGCCGGGAGCGCAGGCTGCGCGAGCGGCCGCTGACCCGCGCCGAGGACATCGTCGGGCCGCTGGCCCGCGCGGTGGCGCGGCGGGTCGACCGGCCGTTCGCCGTGCTGGGTCACAGCATGGGCTCCGTGCTGGCCTACGAGGTGGCGCGCAGACTGGAGTCCGAGGGGCACCACCCGCTGTGCCTGTTCGCCTCCGGCAGGCGGGCGCCGCACCTGCCCGCGCGGCGCCCGCCGCTGCACCCGTTGCCCGAGGCGGAGTTCCTCGACCAGGTGGGTCGGTTGAACGGCACCCCGCCGGAGGTGCTGCGCGACGCCGGGCTGCGGGCGCTGTTCACCCCGTCGCTGCGCGCCGACTTCGAGGTCAACGAAACCTACGCGCCGCTGCCGGGGCCGCCGCTGCGCTGCCGGGTCTCCGCGCTCGTCGGGGGCGCCGACCCCGAGGCCGACCTGGAGGAGGTGGCCGCGTGGCGGCACGCCACGACCGGGGAGTTCACCCTGCGGGTATTCCACGGCGACCACTTCTACCTCAAGGGCGCTCCCGCCGAGCTGCTCGCGGCCATCCGGGCGGACCTGCGGCGCGGTGTCGAGGCGGTGGCCGGTCCCCTGCTCAATCGTGAACAGCGATCCCCCGACCCGCACGGGTAGAACCGGCACCACGGACCTCCCGCCACGCACGAGAAGGGACGCGCGATGACCGCCACCACCCCACCCCGGACCGCCGCGGTGACCAGGGCGCAGGACCAGACCTCGCTCGCCCCGGACCGGCTGCTGCACACGGGCAACGCGGGCTTCGTGATCTACCGGCAGGGCCGGTTCAACTACGAGTTCGCGGAGGAGGGCCGGGGCTTCAGCGTCGACCTGCTGCGCTACATGAACGACAAGCAGGCGGGCGTGGCGAGCACCTACTGCTACGAGGAGGTCTTCGGCGTCCGGGACAGGCTGCACTGGCTGATCCACCTCCGCTCGCCCAACGAGTACCGCAAGCTGCTCGACATGGTCGACCACGACAAGCGGGTGCAGCAGATCAACACCGTCGACCGGCTGCCCGAGAAGGGCCACGGCAACTGGGAGCGCATCTTCGTCGAGGGCAGCATCGAGGAGCGCGTCCTGGTGCCCCAGCACGGCCTCGGCCACCACCACGACGAGGAGGCCGAAGTGGACAACTACGTCCCCTCCGCCCGCAACCAGACCAGCCAGCCGCTGGACGTGCAGCTCAACTCCGCCAACGCGGGCGCGATCGTGCTGCGCACCGCCCACGTGAAGTACGAGTTCCGGGAGGAGGGCAGGCTGTTCGCCTACGACTGGCAGGAGCACGTCAACCGCGAGCTGGCGGGCTCGGTCACGGTGCTGCTGTTCGAGGAGAACTTCGGCAAGCAGGACCGCATCTACTCGATGATCCACCTGCGCGAGCCGGACGACTACTGGCGGCTGGTCGAGCTGGACCGCAGCCCGGCCACCGCGGAGCGCGTCCACCGCAAGCAGCGGATCCACGACTCCAAGGGCGGCGGCACCTGGCAGCGGCTGTTCGTGCAGGACAGCGTGCGGGACACGCTGCTGCTGCCGCAGGCGCCCGGTGGCGGGAAGTCCTGATCGGACGACGAGGGGCGGGGAGGCCCGGATGGCCCTCGGCATCGAGGCGATCAACGCGTACGTCGGCCGCGCCTGCGTGGACGTGCGCGAGCTGTTCTCGCGGCGCGGGCTGAGCATGGCCCGGTTCGACAACCTGATGATGCGGCAGCGGTCGGTCGGGCTGCCGTGCGAGGACCCGGTCACCAACGCGGTCAACGCGGCCAAGCCGCTGGTCGACACCCTGTCCCCGGCCGAGCGGGAGCAGGTGGAGCTGGTGGTGGTCGGCACCGAATCCGGTCTGGACTTCGGCAAGTCCATCAGCACCTACGTGCACCACCACCTCGGGCTGCCCGCGCGCTGCCGGTCGTTCGAGGTCAAGCACGCGTGCTACGGCGGCACCGCCGCGCTGCGCACCGCGGTGGGCATCGTCGCCACGAGCGCGTCCCCGCGGGCTCGCGCCCTGGTCGTGGCGACCGACGCGCCCAGCGCGGTGTCGCGCGGCAGCTACTGGGAGCCGTCGGAGGGCGCGGGCGCGGTGGCGATGCTGGTCGGCAGGCAGGCCGGGGTCCTCCAGCTGGACCAGGGCGCCAGCGGGTTCCACACCTACGAGGTGATGGACACCGCCCGGCCCGCGACCGACGTGGACGTGGTCGACCCGGACGTGTCGCTGCTGGCCTACCTGGACTGCCTGGAGCACAGCTTCGCCGCCTACTCGGCCGCGGTGGCCGGGGTGGACGCCGTGGCCACCTTCGACGGCCTGGTGTTCCACACGCCGTTCGCCGGGATGGTCAAGGGCGCGCACCGCGCGCTGCTGCGCCGGTTCCACCCGCTGCCGCCCGACGAGGTCGAGGCTGACTTCCGGGCCCGCGTCGCCGCCTCGCTGGAGTACCCCGGCGCGGTCGGCAACCTGTTCTCCGCCTCGCTGTACCTGGCGCTGTGCTCGGCCATCGACCACGGGCCCACCGACCGGCCCCGGCGGCTGGGACTGTTCTCGTACGGCTCGGGGTGCGCGTCGGAGTTCTACAGCGGCGTGGTGCCCGCCGGCGCGGCCGAGCTGGTCGGCGGGATGGGCGTGGGCAAGGCCGTGGCGGACCGGTGCGAGCTGGCCGTCGACGAGTACGACCGGCTGGTCGAGGGGCTCGCCGACAGCGCCTTCGGCACCCGCGACGCGGTGTTCGACCCAGCGCGGTACGGCCGGGTCTACGACACCCGCTTCGACGGTCGCGGGCTGCTGGTGCTGGACCGCATCCGCGACTTCCACCGGGAGTACCGGTGGACCTGAGCCGCTCCCGCGCCGTGGCGTCCCCGCTGGTGCGCGAGGTCTGCGTCAACCGGGGCGGCCAGGCAGGCACCATCGACGACGCGCTGGTCCGGCGGCTGCACGACGAGCTGGACGCGGCCGAGGCCGACACCCGGTGCCGGGTGCTGCTGATCACCTCCGAACCGGGGGTGTTCAGCACCGGCATGGACCTGGTGGACGCCGCGCGGACCCCCGGCCCGCAGGAGTCCGGCGGCCGGTTCTTCGACCTGCTGCGGCGCTTCACGCGCACCCCCCTGGTGGTGGCCGCGGTGGTCGACGGCCGGGTCGCGGGCGGCGGTGTCGGGCTGCTGGCCGCGTGCGACCTGGTGCTGGCCACACCCCGCAGCACCTTCGCGCTGCCAGAGGCGCTGTGGGGTCTGCTGCCGTGCTGCGTGCTGCCCTTCCTGATCCGCCGCACCGGCTTCCAGAGGGCGTACGCCATGGCGCTGACCACCCGTCCCCTCGGCACCGCGGAGGCAGCGGCGTGCGGGCTCGTCGACGAGGTCGCCGACGACCCGGCCAAGGCGGTCCGGCGGCTGGTGTTCCGGGCGGGCAAGCTGGACGGGGCCACCGTGGGCGACCTCAAGCGCTACGCGGGCGCGCTGTGGGCGATCACCGACGACACCCGACGGCTCGCGGTGGAGGAGCTGGACCGGCTGATGGCGCTGCCGCGGGTGCGGGACCGGCTGACCGCGTACGCCGCGCACGGCCGCTACCCGTGGGAGAGCTGACCCGACCAGGAGGACGTGCCATGGGCGTCGCGCTGCTGTTCCCCGGCCAGGGTTCCCAGGCACCGGGCATGGGCGCCGGGCTGTTCGACCGGTTCCCCCGGCTGGTCGCCGAGGCCGACGAAGTCCTCGGCTACTCCGTGCGGGAGCTGTGCTCGGCGGAGGCGCCGCGGCTGCGCCGGACCGAGTACGCGCAGCCCGCGTTGTACGTGGTGAGCGCGCTGGCCTTTCTGGACCGGGGCGCGGACCGGCCCGCGCCGGACTACCTCGCCGGGCACAGCGCGGGCGAGTTCGCCGCGCTGTTCGCCGCCGGGTGCTTCGACTTCGCCACGGGGCTGCGGTTGGTGCGGCGGCGCGGCGAGCTGATGGGCCGCGCGCCTGGGGGCGGCATGGCGGCGGTGCTCGGCGTCCGGCTGGAGGCGCTGCTCGACCTGATCGGCGCGGCGGGCGTCGAGGGGGTCGAGGTGGCCAACCACAACACTCCCGAGCAGCTGGTGCTCGCCGGGCCGAGGGAGGCGCTGCGCGCGGTGGCCGACCTGGTCGCCGCGCGCGGCACCGGCAAGTGCGTGCCGCTCAACGTCAGCGTGGCCGCCCACTCCCGCTACATGGCCGGGGCGGCGCGGGAGTTCACCGAGGTGGTGCGCGGGGTGAGGTTCGCGGAGCCGCGCGTGCCGGTGATCGCCAACGTCACCGCCCGGCCGCACCGAAGGGACGAGATCGGCGGCGCGCTGGTGCGGCACCTGACCAACCCCGTCCGGTGGTGGGAGACGCTGTGCCTGCTCGCCGAGCGGGGTGTGGCGGAGGTGGAGGAGGTGGGGCCGGGCGAGGTGCTGTCGAAGATGTGGCGGAAGGCCCGTCCGCACCTGCCTGCGCCCGCTCCCCCGGCCGCGCCCGCTCCCCCGGCCGCGGCACCGCCCGGCCCGGCGCCTGCGCACTCCGGTGCGTTCCTGGGCAGTGCCGCGTTCCGCGACGCCTACGGGGTGCGCCACGGCTACCTGGCGGGCTCGATGGGGCACGGCGTGTCCGGCCCCGTCCTGCTGCGCGCGCTCGCGGGCGCGGGCCTCGCGGGCTTCCTCGGCACCGCGGGCCGACCACCCGAGCGCATCGACGAGGACTTGCGGGCCCTTGACGACCTCCGGGGCCGGTTCGGGATCAACCTGCCCTCCGGCGTGGAACCGCCGGAGCGGGTGGACGCGGTGGTGGAGCTGGCCCTGCGCCACGGGGTCCGTCACGGCGAGGCGTCCGGCGCGGGCGGTGTCACCGCCGAGCTGGTGCGGTGGCGGTTCACCGGTGCGCGCTGCTCACCCGGAGGCCACGCCACCCCCGGCAGGGAGCTGCTGGTCAAGGTGTCCCGCCTGGACGCGGCGAAGGCGTTCCTGCGCCCCCCGCACGCAGGTCTGGTCGACGCGCTGCGCCGGGACGGGCGCCTGACCGAGGAGGAGGCACGCGCCGCCGAGCGGCTGCCCGTGGCGGGCGACCTGGTCGCGGAGGCCGATCCGGCGTGGCTCGGCGGCGGGGCGGGCGGCGCGCTGTTGATGGCGGTCCTCGCCCTGCGCGCCGGGGCGGACCACGGACCCGGCGGGCGCGTGCGGGTGGGCGCGGGCGGTGGCATCGGGAGCCCCGAGGCCGTCGCGGCGGCGTTCCTGTGCGGTGCGGACTTCGTGGTGACCGGCTCGGTGAACCAGTGCACGCGGCAGGCGCGGGTCCCGGCGGCGGTCAAGGACCTGCTCGCCAGGGTGGACGTGGACGACACGGTGCGGGCCCCGGCGGGCGAGCTGTTCGAGCTGGGGGCCCGCAGCCGCGTTGTCCGCAAGGGCAGCATGTTCAGCGCGCGGGCCGAGGCGCTGTACCGCGCCTACCGGGAGCACCCCGGCCTGGAGGAGATCCCGGAGCGCACCCGCCGGTCGCTGGAGACCGCCTGCTTCACCGAGCCGCTCGACGCGGTGTGGGAGCGGGTGCGGGAGCGACTGCCCGCAACCCGGCGCGCCGCGGTGGAGGCCGATCCGAAGCTGCGGATGGCGGCGGTGTTCCGGTCCTACTTCGACCGCTCGCGGCGCGCGGCGCTCGACGACGCCTCCGAGGCGCCGCTGGACCTGCAGATCCCGTGCGGGCCCGCGATGGGCTCGTTCAACACGGCCGCGGCGGGCACGGCGCTGGCGGCGTGGCGGGACCGGGACGTGGACGCGGTCGCGGCGTTCCTGCTCGACGGCGCGGCCGACCTGCTCGCCCGGCGGCTCGACCGGTGAGCCCGTGCCGGCGGCCCCGGCACGGGCCCACCGGTCTCACGCCGCACCGGCGGTGGTCCACTCGTACTGCCGGTGGTAGCCCTTGGTCCCGTTGAACACCAGCAGCTCCCGCTCGATGCCGAACCGGGACAGCAGCGGGGCGCACCGCGCGGCCTCGGCAGGCCGGTCGCGCTCCGGCACCAGGCACCGCGCGTTCCCGGCCAGCAGTTCGGTGTACTCGGCGAAGTCCACCTCGAAGCGGGCGGCCAGGTGGTCGCCGATCCGCGCCTCCCGCACCGCCGCGGCCGACTCGCCGTCCACCACCCCGCTGAAGAACTCCGACGCGCAGCCCGACCCGTAGGAGTACAGGCCGACGCGGGCACCGCCCTCGACGTCCGCCGCGTCCAGCAGGCTGGCCAGCGCCAGGTACACCGAGCCCGAGCAGAGGTTGCCCACCAGCCGGGGGTACCGCAGGGAGGGCTCCAGCCGCCGCGCGAAGTCGGTCTCGACCTCCTGCCGCGACGGCGCGGGCCGCACGTCCCGCATCACCGCCCGGTGCGCCGCCCGCACGATCCCCGCGAACGGCGTGTGCATGGCCAGCAGGTCGAAGGTCTCGGCGAACCCGGCCTCCTCCACGCGGTCGGCGTAGTCGCGGAACGCGCCGCGCAGGCAGTCGATGTAGGCGAACAGCGACCGGTCGGAGTCCGCCACGTCGAAGGTGGGGCCGGGCCGCGCGGAGTCGAAGGTCTCGTAGCTGTGCAGGCCGAACGCGCCCTGGTCCAGCGCCAGCACCCTGGGCCGGTCGCCGACGAGCATGGCCGCCGCGCCCGTGCCCATGGCGGGCTCGGTGTACTCGGCGCGTTCGTCCACAACGGACACGTCCGTTCCGATGACCAGGGCCTTGGCCCCCGGTGACAACCCGCTCGCGACGTACGCGGCGGCCAGCTGCACGCCCGCCGTGGCCGCGTAGCACGCCTGCTTGACCTCGATGGTCCGGCAGCGGCGGCTCAAGCCCAGCTGCTCGTGCACGTAGGAGGCGACCGACTTGCTGTAGTCCACACCGGACTCGGTCGAGGTGACCAGCAGCTCGATCGACGCCCGCTCGACCGGGTCGAGCCGGTCGAGCAGCGGCTTGGCCGCGTTCACCGCGTTGGTCACCGGGTCCTCGCAGGGCAGCGCCACGGACTTCTGGTCCATCATCAGGTTCGGCAGGCGCGCCGGGTCCAGCCCGCGCCCGGCGAACAGCGCGGCCACCGGGATGCGGGCGAGGCCGCAATAGACGTTGAGCGCCTCGATGCCGATCGGCGCAGTGCTCACTTGCCCATCCTCTCGTACAGGAACTCGGTCAGCGCGCCGATGTTCGGCAGGTCGCTGAAGCTCGCCAGCGGCTCGCGCACGCCGAGCCGGTCCAGGACCGACAGGATGATCTCCACGCGGTCCACGGAGTCGGCGCCGAGGTCGCGCAGGTGCTTGTCGGCGGTGATGTCGGCCCGCGCGACGCCCGGCACGATCTCCGCGACGGCGGCGAGGATCGCCCGCTCGACCTCGGCCCGGCCGCCGCGCGGCGGCCGCGGGGCGGTCATGCCGCACCCGCGCGCACGCGCAGCAGGCAGACCGCGAGCAGCGAGCCGTGGCGGCGGTCGCGCAGGACCACCTCGACCAGTTCGTCGGTCTGGTCGTCCCGCTTGCGCCACAGGTCCACCCGCACCCGCACGACGGCGTCGCCGTCGGCGTTGCCCAGGTAGCACACCCGCTGGTCCAGGACCACCCGGTCGAGGTAGTCGCGCACACCGCGGCCAAGGTGCCGCCACAGCCGCAGCAGGGCCCAGTCGACGATCGCGAAGTAGGAGGCGAAGTACAGCAGGCCCACGCCGTTGAGGTCGCGGCCCGCCTCGACCGGGTAGTCCGCGGTGAACCCGCGCACCGCAGGCCACCGGTCCGGCGGCGGTTCGGCCAGGAAGCTGCCGCGCCTGGCGTTCGCGCACGCCAGGCGCGGCGAGTGCGCCGGGGGCGGGGCGGGCAGGTGGTCGTGCCGGAAGCCGACGGGCGAGGCCCGCGCCAGGTCGCGGTTGCTGTGCTGCCTGGTGCGGGTGATCCAGCGGTTGAAGTTCTCCACCAGCAGGTCACCCGGTCGCGGACCGCCGTAGAAGGCGTCCGGGTCCAGCGGTTCGGGCGCCGCGCCGGTGTCCACGCGGATGCGGTGCACCGTCAACACGGACTCGCTGCCGCAGTCGAGCACACGGGACACCACCTGCAGCCGGTCCCCGAACGCGATGCCGGTCGGGTGCAGCTCGCGGCTGCCGCGGATGCGGTAGTAGTAGAACGACAGGTACGTGGGCTCGCCCCGCTCGTCCACCGCGCGGTAGGCGTCCACGCCGCACAACGCGCTCACCGCGTCCCACGTCCAGTCGCCCACCCGACCGGCGAACAGCGAGACCGGTCCGCACATGCCGGGGCTGGCGGTCTCGGTGCGGACCAGCGAGCCGTCCGCCATCGGCCGCGGGTGGGCGGCGGGGACCGGCGCGCTCATCGCGCCGCCCCGCCGTCGCTCGCCGCGCTCCCAGCGGTGAACTCCACCAGCAGCCGGTTGACCTCCTCGGCGTGCGTCAGGCACGGGAAGTGGCCCGCGCCGGGCAGCTCGACGTACCGCGAGTCCGGTATCGCGCCGTGCAGCAGGTGCGCGGTCTTGAGCGGGATGACGGTGTCGTGGCTGCCCTGGACGATCAGCGTCGGCGCGGCCACGTCGCCCAGGCGCGCCGCCAGGTCCGGCCGGGCCGCGAAGACGTCGAGGTAGCGCAAGCCGGTCTCCGGGTCCATGCTCTCGCAGCGCAGCAGCGTGCGTTCGAGTTCGGCGCGCCGCTCGGCCAGCCGCTCCCCGCCCGGCGCGGTGAGCACGTGGTCGAAGTCCTGGCGGGCCACCGCTTCCAGCCGGTCGAGCCCGCCGACCCGGTTGCCGATGCGGTACGAGCTGCCGATGAGGGTCAGCGTCGCGCAGTCCTCGGGGTGGTCCAGGGCGAACGCCAGCGCGGTGAGGCCGCCGAAGGACGCCCCCGCGACGTGCACCGGTCCGGTCACGCCTAATCCGCGCAGCGCCGCGCGGGTGAGCGCGGAGATGCCCGCCAGGGTGATGTCGGCGGCTCCCGCCGAGGCCCCGACGCCGGGGTGGTGCGCGCATACCACGCGGTGGCTCCCGCTCAGCGCGGCGAACTGGCGGGCGAACAGCCCCGCGCCGATGTTGAACGGCGGCATGAGCAGCACGGTCGGCCCGTCGCCCGCGGTGAACACCTCGACCACGGCGCCGCCGTCGACGGGGACCAGGTGCCGCTGGACGTCGGGGTGGTGCTCCCGCAGCACGGCCAGGTTGCCGTCGTCGGGCGTCCCGGCTGCCGGTGCGGCGCTCCGCGCGGGGTTTCGCGGCCGCAGCACCGGCACCAGCCGCTGACCCGCGCGCACCGCATCGTCGACGGACCACCCCAGTGGCACCGCGAGCCGCACGCACCGCCGCAGTTCCGGCGTGTCGCCCAGGTGCGGGGCACCCCGCACACCGGCGGTGAACATCCTGGCCACCACCTCCCGGACCGGGTCGGCGACGTCGCCCGCGACCCGCGCGGCGTCGACCAGGACGCAGTGCCCGCCGGGCGGCCCGGCCAGGGGCACGCCCGCACCGTCGAGCACCTCCCGCAGTGCGCGGACCGCCGCCACGCGGGTGCGGACCAGCGCGGCCACCGCGTCGGTGTCCGCGAGCGCGGCGGCGGCCAGCTTGCGGCCCGCCAGCGGCAGGTCGCGCCCACCGGCGGCCAGCTGCGCCGAGACCGCGTCGGCCAGCGCCCCGTCGCCGGTGGCCAGCAGACCACCCGCCGTGACCCCGAAGTCCTTGGTGAGGCTCATGGTCACCGCGTCGGCGCACGAGAGCAGGCTGTGCACCACCTTCCACGGGTCCTTCCCGCCGTCGCCCTCCTCGGCCCCGGCGACGAGCAGGGCGTTGTCCACGACGCGGGTCGCGTCCAGCACGACCGGCACGCCGCGCCGGTCGGCCAGCGCGCGCACGGCGGTCAGGTTCGCCTGCGAGACCGGGAGCCCGCCCGCCGCGTTGACCCCCAGCTCCAGGGACACGAACGCCACGTCCGGCCCGGACCGCTCCAGCACCTCGGCCAGCTCGTCCACGTCCACGTCGCCGCCGGTCGCGCCGCCCGCCCGGCGGACCGGGACCGGCGTGAAGCCGGCGGTCACCAGCGCCGCGAGCAGGGTGGGGAACAACCCGTTGTGCGGCACCGCGCCGCGCGGGCCCGGCCAGTTCGCGCACAGCAGCGCCTCCGCGGACCGGCCCGAGCCGACCAGCGCGGAGTACCCGAACGGCAGCCACGACGCGGCGACCTCCTCACCGCCCGCGCGGGCGGTGAGGTCGGCCGAGCGGCGGCGGATGACCTCGCCGTCCAGCTCCGCCCACGAGTCGGTCGCCAGGTCCAGCTCCACGGCGTCGTGCGGGAGCGCCAGCGGGTCGGGCGGGGTGGCGGGCGCGACGGCCGACGGCGCGCGCAGCTCGGGGTCGGCGATCATGAGGATGATCTCGGAAACCGGCGTGGGGTCGTCGGCGGGCCTGCACAGGTAGATCGGCAGGTTCACCGGCCGGAACTTGTTCTTGAACTGGAAGTTGCCCTCGCCGAAGACGCCCATCGAGCGCAGCTCGGCCAGTTCCCGCTCGATGCCGGGGTCGGCGTTGGGCGCGTCGCCCAGCTTGACGCCGAAGCTGGCGCCGAGGCTGAACGTGGTGCAGCCCTCGGCCACGATCACCCGGATGATCTCGGTGATGGCGTACTCCAGGCCGCCCAGCGGAGCTTCCGGCGGGTAGAACTCCAGGTCCAGCAGGTAACCCGGAGTGGACGGGATGCGGGTGACGACGATGGCGTTTGCCAGCTCGCCGTCGACACGGGTGAGGAACAGCCGGTGGCGGTCGGTCAGGCTGCCGGAGCGGATCTCGTCGCGCACCACCGCCACGTAGGGGTTGACCATCTGCTTGTTGCGCGTCCAGCGGTCGAGCATGGCCGCGACCTCGGCGTCGGTGGCCGGGTCGCTCCCGGAGCGGTACTCGACCGTCCGACAGGCGCCCTGTCGCTCGAAGCGGCGCACCATGTACCGCAACCGCGACATCCGGCTGCCGTCGAGGCCGAACGACGGCAGGTCCTCGATCCGCTGGAGCGCCCCGAACGGCGTGGCGGTGAGCGGTTGGCCGTCCACCTGCTCCAGGGGCGCCAGCGACAGGAAATTCGGTCGCAGCCCGTGCTCCCGGCAGTGGCGGACCAGTTCGGCGGCCAGCTCGTCGAACCGGTCGGCCGGGCCGACGTAGCTCCAGGCGAACAGCACGCCGTTGCGGACCGAGACGTTGAAGTAGCCCTGCTGCCGGGCCCCGATGAGGGCGAACGGGGCGATGTCCCGCCCGGCCAAGCCGCCCTCCATGCCGTGCGCCCGCTCCAGCTCGGCCACCGCGCGGGCCAGCTCCGGCCTGCCGGGCAGGTCCCGCTTGAGCACGACGATCGTGCCGCCCCGCTCGGCGACGGGTGGCGCGTCCGGCCGCCCGCCGCCGTCCGGGGTGGTGGTCAGGCGCTCCAGCGCGCTCGGGCCGTAGCGCTCGACCAGCTCCTCGGTGACCTCCGCCGTGGTGGGGCGGTCGAACAGCAGCGTCTTGCGCTGGGGGCCGAACCGCTTGTCCAGCTCGTTGACCAGGCGGAGCATGTCGAACGAGGTGAACCCGTTGTCGGTGAAGGTCAGCGCCGGGTCGACGGGTCTGCCGACGGTGGCCACGACCAGCTCCTCCAGCCGCCGCCGGACCTCCGCCGTGTCGATCACCGTGTCAACCGCCGTGTCCGCCTCGGCGTCGACCGCCGTGCCTGTCCCGACGTCGGCCGCCGAGGGGTCGCCCGCGCGGGGCGCCGACCGGCGCACGAAGCGCGCCAGCGCCTCGATCGAGTCGTGCTCGTAGAGGTCCGCGGCCTTGAGGTCCACCCCGTGGGCGTCGTTGAGCCAGCGGACCAGCTCCATCCGGAAGATCGAGTCGAGGCCAAGGTCGGCGAACGAGCCGTCCGGGCTCAGCCAGTCCGCGTCGACGCCGAGGATCACGGCGAGCCTGTCGCGGATGGCCGCCTCCACACCGTCCGCCTGCCCGGCGAGGGGGTGCTCGGCGGTCGCCGAGGATGGCTCCGGGGCGGACGGCGCTCCGGCCCGCCGGGGCACGGGGACGGGCCCGCCCGCGGCCGGTCCGGTGCCGCCGCGACCGGCGGGCCGCGCCAACCGGACCTTGGCCCGCGGCGCCTGCCTCGGAGTCTCGTCCCGCACGGGGTCGTCCTGCACCGTGTCCTCCTCGGGAACGTCGGTGGTTCGCTCGGTGAACCAGTGGGTGGTCTTGGCGAAGGGGAAACCGGGCAGGCCGGGCAGCCTGCGGACCGGGGCGGGCCACCGGGCCGCCCAGTCGACGCGCCGCCCGGCGACCCAAGCCGCGATCGGGTCCTCGTCGGGGTCCGCCGGGTCCGCGGCCTCCGCTTTCCGCCAACTGCCCGGCACCAGGCCCCGCACCAGCCCCGGCGCCGGGCGGTCCTCGGCGACCGCGCGCAGCGTCCGCAGCGCCTGCTCGTGGTCCTCCGCGAGGAAGCCGCACCGGTGGGGCAGCGCCTCGCGCCCGACCTGGAGCGTGCGGGCGACCCTGGCCAGCGGCAGGTGGGGACGCCGCGCGAGCAGGTCGGCCAGCCGCCCGGCGTACTCGGCCAGCGCCCGCGGGCTCGGCGCGGACAGCACGAACGCGTGCGGGCCGGGCGGCGAGGCGTCGTCCTCGGGCTCGACCAAGCCCTCCAGCACGACGTGGGCGTTCGTGCCGCCGAAGCCGAACGAGCTGATGCCCGCACGCCGGACCGGGGTGCCGTCGGGCAGGGTGGCCGCCTCCCAGTCGCGCAGCTCCGCGTTGAGGTAGAAGGGGCTGTCCGCGAGATCGAGGTACCTGTTGGGCCGCTCCAGGTTGATCGACGCGGGCAGCTTGCGGTGGTGCAGGCACAGCAGCACCTTGAGCAGGCTCGCCATGCCCGCGGCCGTCTCGAGATGGCCGGTGTTGGTCTTCACCGAGCCGATGCCGATCCACGGCGGCCCCTCGGGCGCGCCGAGTTCGGCGAACGCCTTGCGCAGCCCCTCCACCTCGACCGGATCGCCCAGCCGGGTGCCGGTGCCGTGCGCCTCGACGTAGCCGACCGTGCGCGGGTCCACCGCCGCTTCCCGGTGGGCCGCCACGATGACGCGGGCCTGCGCCTTCGGGTTGGGAGCCGTCAGCGACGTGGCCCGGCCGCCGTGGCCGACCGCGCTGCCGCGGATCACCGCGTACACGTGGTCGCCGTCGGCGAGCGCGCGGTCCAGCGGTTTGAGCAGGACGACGCCCACGCCCTCGCCGCGGCCGTAGCCGTCCGCGGCCTCGTCGAACGCCTTGCACCGGCCGTCCGGGCTGAGCATCCCGGAATCGGCGAAGGCGACGAACAGGCCGGGGCTCAGCAGCAGGTTCACGCCGCCGACCAGCGCCGCGTCGCACTCCCCCGACCGGATGGCCCGCACGGCCCGGTGCAGCGCCACCAGCGAGCTGGAGCACGCCGTGTCGACGGCCTCGCTCGGACCGCGCAGGTCGAGCAGGTGCGACACGCGGTTGGCCAGGATGCACGCGGCGATGCCGCTGGCCGAGTGCGCCTCCACCGGGACGCCGTGGGTCCGCAGCAGGTCGTCGTAGTCGCAGGCGGACACCGCGGCGAACAGCCCGGTGGCGGTGCCCGCGAACGACGACGGCGCGTAGCCCGCGTCCTCGACCGCACGCCACACCGTCTCCAGGAACAGCCGCTGCTGGGGGTCCATCAGCGCCGCTTCGCGGGGGGAGATGCCGAACAGCGCGGCGTCGAAGCGGCGGACGTCGTCCAGGAAGCCCGCCCGGACGTCCCTGGTGCGGTGGTCGGCGAGCAGGTCGGTCCGGTCCGGCGGGACCGGGCAGATCAGGTCGTCGCCGTCCACCAGGTGCTGCCAGAACCGGTCGACGTCCGCCGACCCCGGCAGGACACCCGCCATGCCCACCACCGCGACCGGCGACGGCCTGTCCGGCGCGGGTTCCGGGGTGGGCCTGGGGGCGGCCACCCTCACGTCCGCCGGGGCCGGTCCGCGGACCTCGCCCACTTCCACGTCACCGACTCCCTGGCCTGCCTGCTCCGCGTCACCGGCTTGCCGGCCCTCCGGTCCCGCTTCGAAGGCGGGTGCGGCGACCGGGGTGTCCGCGTTCACCGGCACGTCCGGCATCGCCGCGGTGGTCGCCCTCGCGGCCACCGCCGGGCCGTGCTCCTCGACCAGGTACCGGGCGAACGCGGCCAGGTTCACCGACTCGAACAGCACGGTCGGCAGGAGGTCCAGGTCGTAGCGCTCGTTGACCGCGCCGATCAGCTCGGTGAGCGAGATCGAGTCGAAGCCCGCGTCCATCAGGTCCGCGTCCAGGTCGACGTGCTGCTCCTCGACCAGCAGGAACCGCGCCGCGATCGACCTCAGCTCGGTCCGCACGAACGCCGCGGCGTCGGCCGGGGGCGGCACGGCCGCCTCGACGCGCTCGTCGGCGGGACGGGTGCCGCCCCCGGTGGCCACCACCAGGCAGTCCGCCCCGGCGGACAGGGCGCGGGCGAAGGCGGCCATGCCGTCCGCGGTGCCCAGCGGTGTGCTGCCCCACCGGCGGGCGAACAGCCGCCTGGTCGCGTCGGGGACGGTCATGCCGCCCTCTTCCCACAGCGGCCAGCAGATCGACACCGCCCGCCCCTGCCGCCGCCCCGCCGCGAGCAACCCGTTGCGCAGCGCGGCGAACTCGTCCAGGAAGGCGTTGGCGTAGGCGTAGTCGACCTGCCCGAGGTTGCCGGTGCGGCCCGCGACCGACGAGAACAGCACGAAGAAGTCCAGCGGTTCACCCGCCGTGGCCGCGTCCGCGTGCACCGCGCCGAGCACCTTGGCGCCCAGGACCTCCGCGACGTCCTCGGGCGACTTGCGCACGGCCAGCGAGTCCCGCGTGACCCCCGCGGCGTGGACCAGACCGCACAGCGGTCCGTGCTCCCTGCGCACCTCGTCCACGAGCCGCCGCACGTCTCGCTGGTCGGCCAGGTCGACCCGCCGGTACACCACGGTCGAACCGGGCCCCGCCAGGCCGCGCGGGTCCGGCGCGCCGGGGTCCGAGCGACCGGCCAGGACGACGGTGATCGGGGCCTGCCCGCTCAGGTGCTCGGCGAGCTTGCGCCCGAGCGCGCCCGCACCGCCGAGGACCAGGTAGGTGCCGCCCGCGCGCAGCGGGACGGCCGGGACCTCGCCGGGCGGGTCGACCGGTTCCAGGTCCGCCTCCCACCGACCCTCCCCGGTGCGGCGCACCTGCCGGACGCGGTCCTCCGGCGGCCCGGACGGCGTGGTGCGGCGCAGTTCGTCCACCAGCAGGCCCGCGGCGTCGGCGACGTCCTCGAAAGCCGCCGACACGCCGGTGAACCCGCTGTGCTCCAAGGCCAGCGTGCGCAGCATCGCGTGCAGCGCGGCGGGCACGGGCCGGTGCTCTCCCGGCCGCCGCTCGAACCCGGCGGCCACCCGCAGCGGTTTCCGCCCCCCGGCGGCCAGCACGGCGGTGGTGGCCCACAGCAGCGGGTACACCGCGGTGTCGAGTTCGACGGCGACGTCAGCGCCGTCGGTGGCGGGCGCCAAGTGCACGACGGCGTCGGGCAGCAGGTCCCGTTGCGCGAGGTCGGTCACCGCGGCGGTGAGGTCCGCGCGGCCGCCTGACGCCCGGACGCACCGGACCCCGGCCTCGGTCAGCCGCGCGGCGGTGGCTTCGGCGCCGAGGTCGTCGCCGAGCACCAGCGCGGTCCGCGGCAGGGATGCCGGTGGCGCGTCGACGCGCCGCCACACCGGCCGCGAGTACGTCAGGGACGCGTCGGAAGCCGCGCCGCCCCCTGCGGTTCCAGCGGGCGCGGGAGCGGGTCGGGGCAGCCAGAACCTCCTGCGGTCGAACGGGTAGGGCGGCATGGCCACTCGTCCCGGTGAGCCGCCGGGCCACAGCGCGCGCCAGTCGACGGGCGTCCCGCCGACCCACAGCTTCGCCAGCGCGCGCAATCGGCGCCCGGCGACCAGCTGGGCGACCAAGCCGTCCTCGTCCGCGGCCTCGCCGGGCCGTTCCGCCGTGCCCAGCACGACGCCCTCGGCGGACCGCCCGGCGCTCGCCGCGCGCAGCCGCTCCACCAGCTCCCCGCTGCCCCCCGCGACCACGGCGAGCCGCTCGCCGAACTCCGCGCGGCCCACCTGCGTGGTGTGCGCCAAGGCGGCGAGCGACAGGTCGAGCCGGGCGGCCACCGCGTCGGCCAGGTCGGCCGCCGCGGTGCGCAACTGCTCCGACGTGCGCGCGGACAGCAGGAACACCTGCTCGCCCTCGGCGGGCGCGGCGGCGGGTGGCCGGGCGTAGCCCTCGACGACCACGTGCGCGTTGGCCCCGCCCGCGCCGAACGAGCTGATCCCGGCCCGGCGCGGCGCGGCCCAGTCGACCGGTTCGGTCGGCAGGACGAACGGGGTGGACCGCAGGTCGATCTTCGGGTTGACCCGGAGCAGGTTCGCGCACGGCGCGACCACGCCGTGCCTGAGCTGGAGCAGCACCTTGGTCAGCCCGGCGATGCCCGCCGCGCCCTCCAGGTGCCCGATGTTGGCCTTGACCGACCCGACCAGGCACCGCTCGGGCCCGCCGACCTCGCGCAGGGCCTCGGACAGCGCGGCGAGTTCGATCGGGTCGCCCAACGACGTGCCGGTGCCGTGCGCCTCGACGAAGCCGATGGTGCGGGGGTCCACACCGGACTCGCGGATCGCCTCGGCCACCAGCCGGGCCTGCGCGTTCGGGTTCGGCACCGTGTACCCCGCGGTGCGCCCGCCCGCGTTGACGCGGGTGCCCTTGATCACCGCCCAGATGTCGTCCCCGTCCGCCTCGGCCGCCGCCAGCGGCTTGAGCAGCACCGCGCCGACGCCCTCCCCCGGCACGATGCCGTCGGCCCGCTCGTCGAAGACCTTGCAGGCCCCGTCCGGGGACAGCATCCGCATCGACGACAGCGCGACCAGGTGCGCGGGGTGCAGCACGAGGTTGACCCCGCCTGCGATGGCCATCCGGCACTCGCCCCTGCGCAGGCTCTGCACGGCCAGGTGCACCGCGGTCAGCGAGGACGAGCAGGCGGAGTCCACCGCGAAGCTCGGCCCGCGCAGGTCCAGCGTGTACGACACGCGGTTGGCGATGGACCAGTACGGCGAGTGCCCGTCGGTGAACCGGCCCGCCCGCCACCCGCCCGCCGCGGCCAGCTGGCCGTAGGTCCCGTACATCGTGCCGACGAACACACCCGTGGACCGCTCGCGGGTGGTGTCGGCGAGGTGACCCGAGTCCTGCAGCAGCGTCCACGCGGTCTCCAGGAACAACCGCTCCTGGGGGTCCATGGTCGCCGCGTCGCGGGGCAGGATGCCGAAGAAGCCGGGGTCGAACCGGTCGACCCCCTCGATGAACCCACCCCAGCGGCCGTAGCTGCGGTTCGGCTTCCCCGGTTCCGGGTCGTAGAGCTCGTCCCAGTCGAAACCGGCCCAGTCGAACCGCTCCGGCGGCACCGCGGTGACCGACCGCTGCCCCGCGCGGAGGTTGCGCCAGAACGCGTCGAGGTCCGGCGCGCCGGGATACCGGCCCGTCACGCCGATGACGGCGATGTCCCCCGAGGTGTCCCCCGAGGTGTCCCCCGGGAGGGCGTCGGCCGGAGCCTCCGCTGGGTCCTCCGCGGCGGGTGCGGCGGCGACGCGGCCGGGTGCCGCGTCCCGCCGCGATGGCGTGAGCACCGCCGCCAACCGGTCGCCGCAGTGCCGCTCGAAGTGCTCGGCCAGCTCCTCGATGGTCGTGCGCTGGAACAGCAGGGTGGCGGGCAGTTCGCCCAGGTCCCGCTCGAACCGGTCCACGATGGACAGGCTCACCAGCGAGTCCACCCCGAAGGTCTCGAACGTCGCCCGCTCGTCGAGGTCCGCCGAGCGGAACTTGAGCACCTCGGCGAACACCCGCCGGACGTAGTCGACGACGGCGGCGCGGGTGAGCGGTCCCGCCGGGACCGGCGGTCCGGCGGGTTCGACCCGCTGCCGCTCGGCCACCACGACGCACTGCGCCAGCCGGTCCTCCGGGGTGCCCGGCACGCCGCGCACGCGCCGCACCGCCAGTCCTGCCCCGGTCAGCGCGTCGCGCCACTGGGCGGGGCCGAGCAGCGGCGAGCGGTCCAGCCGCGCGGCCGGGTCGCGGAACCGCCACCAGCCGGGCGTCAGGCCGAACGTCGCGGTCAGGAAGTCGGTGGCCAGGGTGGCCTCGTTGACCACCAGCAGCCCGCCGGGGCGCAGCAGCCCGGCCACGGTGGCGAGCGCGCGGCCGATGTCGGCGGTGGCGTGCAGGACGTTGGCCGCGACCACGACGTCGTAGCCCGGCGCGGCCAGCCCTTGCGCCATCGGGTCCTGCTCGACGTCGAACAGCCCGAAGGTCACGTTGGGGTGCTCGACGCCGAAGCGCTCGCGCGCGCGGTTGAGGAACGCCGGGGACACGTCGGTGAAGTGCAGCCGGGGCAGCGGGTCGAGCCCGGCGCAGGCGTCGAGCACGAACGCGGTGCTCGCCCCGGTGCCCGCACCGACCTCCAGGACCTCCGCGGGCCGCCCCGTCGCCCGAGCGACCTCGCGGACCGCGGCCACCACCTCCTCGGCGACCAGCCGGTGGTGGAAGTCCGCGCCGGTGTTGCCCCGGTACACCTCGTCGAGCAGTTCCGTCGAGCCGCCGGGAAACAGCACCTCGACCCCGCGCCGGGTCCCCGCGAGCACCTCGGGCAGCGCCGCCGCGCAGGTGCGCAGCAGGCGCAGGTGGCCTGCCAGCTCCGGGTACCGGGCGGCGACTTCGGCCGTGGTGTCCTCGGGCACCGCGCCGGTGACCTCCACCCACCCGTCGCCCAGCCGGACCACGCCCGCGCGGACCAGCGCGTCCAGCACCGCGTCGAACAGCCTGCCCTGCTCCGGGGCCACGGGGAGCCGCTCGGCCAGGCAGGCGAGGTCCACCCGCTCGCCCGGTGCGGGCGCACCGGGCATCCCGAGGAACACGCGGGCCAGCAGCGCCCGGCTGCACTCGTCCAGCTCGGCGTATCCGGCGACGGCGCCCGCGATGTCGGGGTCCGGCCGGGGGCCCGCGCCCAGTCTCGCCAGCCCCTCCCCGGTGCCCTTCACCACCAGGGCCTGTGGCAGGCCTGCGCGCAGGACGCGCTCCAGCGCCGCGATGCCGTCGGCCGGTTCGAGCGGGGCGATGCCCAGGGCGGCGAATCGCTCCCGGTGCTCGGGTGTGGCGACGGCGCCGACGCTGCCCCAGTAGCCCCAGTCGATCGCGGTCGCGGGCAGGCCCGCGGCGCGCAGCGCCAGGGCACAGGCGTCCTCGAACCAGCTCGCGGCCGCGTAGTTGCCCTGGCCCGCGGCGTCGGTGCAGGTCACGGCGGAGGAGAAGTAGGCGAGGAAATCCAGCGGTTCGCCCGCCAGCGCCTCGCCGAGCGCGACGGCGCCTGCTGCCTTGGGCGCCAGCACCTCCAGCAAGTCCTCCTCGCGCATCGTGGCCAGCGCGCGGTCGCGCAGCACCATCGCGGCGTGCACGACCCCGTGCAAGGCCCCGAAGCGGGTCTTCGCCACGTCGACTGCGGCGCGCAGCGCGGCCGGGTCGCCCACGTCGCCCCGCAGGTAGGCGACCTGGCCGCCGAGCCGCTCGACCTCCGCACGGGCCGCCCGGACGCCGTCGTCCTCGGGGCGGCGGCCCAGCCAGACCAGGCGGGCCCCCACCGTGCGCGCGAGGTGCGCGCTGAAGGCGCGGCCGAGGCCGCCCGCCCCGCCGACGACCAGGTACGTGCCGCCGGGGCGGAACACCGCCCTGGCCGCCCCCTCCCCCGGCGCGGGGACCAGCCGCCGGACCAGCCGTCGCTCCCCGCGCAGCGCGACCACCCGCTCGGTGTGTTCCTCGCCCGCGATCCGCGCCGCGAGCAGCGGGTCCGCCGCGGCCGACCCGACGTCGACGCACCCGGCCCGCCAGCGGGGGTGCTCGGCCCGGATCGCGCCGACCAGCCCGACCAGCGCGGCGGCGGCAGGGTCGGGCACCTCCTCGCCGGACACCGCCACCGCGCCGCGCAGGACCACCGACAGGGTCAGCGGGTGCCTGGCCCAGCCCGCGTCAATCATGCCCCTCACCAGGCGGAACAGGTCGAGCACGGCCGAGTGCCCGGTGCGGTCGTCGGGCGCGGCGACCACGTGCACCACGTCGAACGGCCGCCGCGGGTCGCCCCACAGCGCGTCGGCCTCGGCGGGGGACACGCACACCGCGTGCTCCGGCTCCCCGTGGGCCAGCAGCGCCAGTGCGAGGGGGTCGTCGGGGGCGGCGACGACCGCCACCCTGCCCCGCGCCCGGCCCCGCGCCGCTGCCGTGGCCGGGGCCGGCTCCCACCGGGGCACGAACACCGTCTCCGGGACGAGATCCGCGTCCTCCGCCAACGGCCCGTCGGTGCGGGCGGGCTCGGGCGCCGCACGCAGGCGCAGGCCGTCCAAGCGCACGCAGACGTGCCCCGCGGCATCGGCGACGCGAACGGAGAACCGGAAGTCGCCCTCCTTGCGCACGTGGGCGTAGCGCGGTGCGGCCCGCCGGTCGAGGACGTCCACGCGCTCCACCGCGAAGGGCAGCAGCGGCCGGGGGTTCGCGCCCTCGGCCACCAGCACCACGGCGGCCTGGAGAGCGGCGTCGAGGGTGGCCGGGACCAGTGCGGCGCCCGCCGGGTCCACCCGGTCCGCCGCGCGCAGCACGCCGATCGCCTCGTCACGGCCCCGGCGCAACTCCTCCAGGCCCCGGTGGTCGCCGCGGTAGTCCAGACCGGCCGACGCGAAGCGCCGGTACACCTGCTCGACCGGGACCGGCTCGGGGCAGCGCTCGCTCACCGCCGCCGCGTCGAGGCGCTCGCCGTCGTCGGTGAGCGGGTGGACCGCGCCGTGGGCGCACTCCCCCGACTCGTCGGCCAGGGTCACGGCGACGCCGTCGCGCTTCGGCCGCACCACCAGCGACACCGTGCGGGGAGCCCGGACCACCAGCGGCCGGGACCACCGCAGACCGCGGATGGCCACCGCCCCCTCGACCGGGGCGACCGAGGCCAGCAGCAGGACCGAGGCGGTGGCGGGCAGCACTGGCGCCCCGCCGACGTGGTGGCAGGCGACCAGCCAGTGGTCCGGGGTCAGCCGCAGCTCGTGGGTGGTGGTGTCACCGGACCGGGTGGTTCCGCTCAGCAGGGGCGCGTCGTCCGCCCGCACCCAGTGCCGCTCGCGGGCGAAGGGGTACGGCGGCAGCGGCACCCGGCGCACCGGGCGGTCCCGGTGGTGCTCCGCCCAGTCGGGGTCCTCGCCGCGGGCGTAGGCCAGCGCGAGGTCGCGCAGCGCCTGCGGGGCCGTCCGGTCCGCGGCGGGCGGGGTGCGGCCGTCCGCCACGGCGCGCAGCCACGCCAGCAGGGCCGCGCGGTCGGCCACGACGACCGCGGCCCGCGCCCGCAGGTGGCGACGCCCCACCGCCAGGGTGTGCGCGACGTCGGCGAGGCGGTGGCCAGCTCCCGGTCCGTCGAGGTGGTCGGCCAGGTCCGCCGCCCGGCGGCGCAGCCCCTCCTCGTCGCGCGCGGAGAGCACGACCACCTCGGCGCGGGAGTTCGGCGCGCCCTCCGTCCGCGCGGGCGGTTCCGCCACCACGACGTGGCAGTTGACCCCGCTGAAGCCGAAGCTGCTCACCGCCGCCACCCGCCGCCCGGACGGCCCCGGCGGCCACGGCTCCAGCTCGCGCACCACGCGCAGCGGCCCCGCGCCGAAGTCGATGTGGGGGTTGGGCACCTCGTAGCCCGGCGTGGGCGGCAGCTGGCCGTGCCGCAGCGCCAGCAGCACCTTCAGCAGGCCGGCGATCCCGGCCGCCACGGTGGTGTGCCCGATGTTGCCCTTCACCGACCCGAGACCGCTGCTGGTCCGGCCGTCCGCCGGGCTCAGCGCCGCGTTGAGCGCCTTCACCTCGATCGGGTCGCCCAGCTCGGTGCCGGTGCCGTGCGCCTCCACGTACCCGACGTCCGCGGGCCGGACGCCCGCGAGGTCGTGCACGCGCCTGATCAGGTCGGCCTGCGCGCGGGCGCTGGGCGCGGTGATGCCGTTGGTCTTGCCGTCGCTGTTTACGCCGCTGGCGAGGATCACGCCGTGGACGTGGTCGCCGTCGGCCAGCGCGCGGTCGAGCTTCTTGAGCACCACCACGCCGACGCCCTCGCCCAGCACGATGCCGTCGGCGCCCGCGTCGAACGGGCGGCAGCGGCCCGTGGGCGACAACATGCCGGTCCTGCTGGTCCAGACGTGCATCTTGGGCGTGCACATGACCGCGACACCGCCCGCCACCGCCGCGTCGCACTCGCCGCGCAGCAGGCTGGCGCAGGCCAGGTCCAGCGCCACCAACGAGGACGAGCACGCGGTGTCCAGGGCTACCGCGGGACCGCTGAAGTCGAGCAGGTACGCGATGCGGGCCGCCAGCACGGACGGCGCGTTGCCCAGGAACGCCTGGGCGGACAGCCCCCGGCCCGCCGCGTCGAGCAGGTCGGTGTAGTCCCCGGCGGCGCACCCCGCGAACACGCCCCAGGGGCGCCTGCCGCGGTCGCCCGCGTAGCCCGCGTCCTCCAGCGCGGCCCACGCGTGGCGCAGGAACAGCCGCTGCTGCGGGTCCATCGCCTCGGCGTCGAGCGGTGACAGGTTGAACAGCTGCGCGTCGAACACGTCGACGTCGTCCAGCATCGCCGCCCACTTGCTGTAGGTGCGGTCCGGCGCCCGCCGGTCGGGGTCGAAGTGCTCGCCCACGTCCCACCGGTGCGGTGGCACCTCGCGGATGCTGCACCGGCCCCTGGCCAGGTTGTCCCAGAACGCGTCGAGGTCAGGGGCGTCGGGGAAGCTGCCCGACATGCCGATGACCGCGATCTCCCGCCCCGTGGTGGGCGGCTCGGCCGCTCCCCGCGCGGGAGCGGGCGGTGCGACCACCGGCCGCGGATCGGTGGGCAGGGGCGTCAGCCTCACCTGACCGGCACCCGGAGCGGGCTCCGGGTTCTTCTCCAGGACCGATTCGGGGACCGATTCGGGGACCGATTCGGGGGCCGATTCGGGGGCCGATTCGGGGGCCGCCACCCGCGCGGAGGCGACCGGCGGTTCGGGCGCGGGCTGCGCCTCGACGCGCCGGGGACCGGGATCGGTCGCGGCGGCGCGGAGGGCGGCGGACCGCGTCAGGTCCTCGGCCACCGCCTCGGCGAGCGCGGGCACGGTCGGCCGGTCGTACACGGCGGTGGAGTCCAGATCAGTGCCCAGGCGGCGGTTGAGCTTGCCGATGATCTCCACCGCGCCGACCGAGTCCAGCCCCATCTCGGCGAACGTGCGGTCCGAGTCGATCTCCTCCCGGTCGAGGTAGAGCACCTCGCCGAGCACGTCCTCCACCTCGGCGCGGACGTCCTCGGCCGTCACCGCCACCGCCACCGGCACCTGCGCCGGTGCTCCAGGCGCGACGGGTTCGGGCGCGACGGGTTCGGGCGCGACGGGTTCG
>NZ_BMRG01000003.1:774189-775992 GCF_014648515.1 Saccharothrix coeruleofusca | reverse complement strand
GGAAAACCTCTTGACGAGGTTCATACAATTTACTGGCTATTCGGCACGCTGTTGAGTTCTCAAAGAACACGCGCTCATCGTCACTCGCCGGGTTCACGGCTCGATCAGAGGCTAGTGCTGTCATTCATGCTTGTGGTGAAACTAGACGCCCTGGTCGGAACGACCCCTGAGGGGTCTCGACTGGGTCTTCCGTTTCGCGGTCACCCACTCTACCACAACCGTGGGAGCTTGGTTCGTGACCTGCCGCACTCCGTTCCGGTTTCCCCGGCCCGTTCCGCGCTGGCAGAGAGAAAGTTACACGCCCGCCAACCTGGGGTCAAATCGGGGGGCACGAGCCGCCGACACGGAGGAAAACCGCAGGTCAAGCACCCCGTGTCGGGCTCACAACCACGGTATCCGACGCACCGCGAGCACAACAGTGTGACCGCGATCACAGAAAGATGTGGCAGCGGCCGTCCACCCAGGTGGGTGGACGGCCGCTGCCGGTCAGGTCTGCGCAGGTCAGACGAGCACCCGCGCGCCCGCGGTGTTGCGCTTGCCCCGCCGGACCACCAGCCACGTGCCGTGCAGCAGGTCCTCCTTGCCGGGAACCCACTCCTCGTCGGTGACCTTCTCGTTGTTCACGTACGCCCCGCCCTCCTTGACGGTGCGCCGGGCCGCGCCGCGGCTGTCCGCCAGGCCGGAGGCGACCAGCAGGTCGACGATGGTCGGCGAATCGGCCAGGCGGACCTCCCCGGTGGGCACCTCGGCCATCGCCGCGTCCAGCGTCGACGGGTCCAGCTCGCGCAGCTCGCCCCGGCCGAACAGCGCCTGGCTGGCGGCGATCACCTGCCGGGTCTCGTGCTCGCCGTGCACCAGGTCGGTGAACTCCTGGGCCAGCCTCTTCTGCGCGGCGCGCAGGTGCGGCGCCTCGGCGGTCTGCCGCTCCAGCTCGGCGATCTCCTCCTCGGGCAGGAAGGTGAACATCCGCAGGTAGCGCAGGACGTCCGCGTCGCCGACGTTGACGAAGTACTGGTACCACGCGTACGGCGAGGTCATCTCCGGGTCCAGCCACACGTTGCCGCCGCCGGTGGACTTGCCGAACTTGCGGCCCTCGGCGTCGGTGACCAGCGGTGCGGTCAGCGCGTGCACCGTCGCGCCGTCGACCTTGCGGACCAGGTCCACGCCGCCGATGATGTTGCCCCACTGGTCGGAGCCGCCGACCTGCAGCTTGGTGCCGAACTTGCGGTGCAGGTGCAGGTAGTCGTGCGACTGCAGCAGCAGGTAGCTGAACTCGGTGTAGGACATGCCGTCGCCGTCGAGGCGGCGCTTGACCGTCTCGCGGGCCAGCATGACGTTGACCGAGAAGTGCTTGCCGACGTCGCGCAGGAACTCCAGCACCGGCAGCTGGCCGGTCCACTCCAGGTTGTTGACCACGACCGCGCCGGTGGGGCCGTCGTCGAACTCGACGAAGCGCTCCAGCTGGCCGCGGATGCGGCCGACCCACTCGGCCACGGTGTCCAGCGGGTTGAGGGTGCGCTCGGCGGTGTCGCGCGGGTCGCCGATCATGCCGGTGGCGCCGCCCGCCAGCACGACCGGCCGGTGCCCGGCGCGCTGGAAGCGGCGCAGCATCAGCAGCGGCACCAGGTTGCCCGCGTGCAGGCTCGGCGCGGTCGGGTCGAAACCGGCATAGAGGGTGAGCGGTCCCGAGTCGAGATCCTTGCGCAGGGCTTCGAGGTCGGTGGACTGCGCGATCAGGCCGCGCCAGGACAGCTCGTCGAGGATGTGCTCGCTCACCCCCCGATTGTCCCCCACCTGGTCCAG
>NZ_BMRG01000003.1:747225-774153 GCF_014648515.1 Saccharothrix coeruleofusca | reverse complement strand
CCGTTTGAAGCCGAGGTGGGCGGGGGTAGCCGGTCCGGGGAGATCCAGTGAGGAGGCAACGGCCATGAGCTACCGCGACCGCGACTTACGGCGTGCCGACCAGCCCACCGCCGCGACCCGTCGGGTCGAGCCGATGGAGCAGCGCGAGGAGGTGGTGGAGCGCGGTGACTCCCGCGTCCGCTCCGTCCGCGTGACGTGCGCGGTCATCGACGTGGTCTGCTGGGTGTTCGCCGTCGTGCTGGCGGTGCACATCTTCCTGGTCGTCGCGGGGGCCAACCCGGCCAACGGCTTCGCGCGGATGATCGAGTCCTGGTCGGCGGGCGTGTCGCTGGGCCTGCGCGACCTGTTCACCCCCGCCAGCGCGACGCTGCGGGTGTTGCTCAACGACGGGCTCGCCGCGGTGCTGTGGCTGGTGATCGGCGCCGTGCTGACCAACCTGGTCACGCGGGTCGCGCTGCCCGCCGGTGAGCGGCACTACTGGTACCGCCGCCGCACCGTGGCCTGAGCCGAGCGCCGCCAACGTCGCGACCCGCGGCTCAGACCGGGGTCGGGCGGTCCTGGCGCAGCGCCTTCTCGACCTCGGCGGCGACCACCGCCATGCCTTCGGCGTTGGGGTGGAAGGACGCGCCGGTCCTGGCCAGGTCCGGCAGGAACGGCTGGACCCACGGAGCCGTCGAGCCCAGGGCGTGGTCGCGGCTCACCCGCGACACCGCCACGAGTTCGGCTCCCGTGCGCTCGGCGGCCGCGACGTAGGCCGCTTCCAGTGCGTCCTGGATGTCGCGGAGGGCGTTGACCTCCGCGGGCTCGAAGGGGACGCCAGGGCTGGTCCCGGCGCCGATGATCGTCAGGTAGTCGACCAGCACGACCCTGGCTCGCGGGGCCTTGTCGCGGACCCGCTCGACGACGCGCACCAGGCCGGCGGCGGTCCGGTCGACGTCCTCCCGCGTCGGCGCGGGGATGCCCGAGGGGAAGTCGGCCGCCAGCATCCGGGCCATGGGGCCGTCGGGGTCGACGCGGTTCCAGGCGGTGAACAGCAGCGAGCCCGCGAACCGCAGGTCGTTGCCGCCCGCGGTGATGGTCACCAGGTCCGCCGTCGCGGGCACGCCCCCGATCTGCGGCGGGAACCGCGCACCGGTCATCGTCAGCTGGGGCTCGTCGAGGATGGTCGCCGTCGTCGCGCCGGAGACGGACAGGTCGACGAGTTCGGCCCCCAGCGCCTTGGCCAGCAGCCTCGGGTAGTTGCGGCCGGAGCGCACGGCGTCCACGTCGACGATCGGCGGGATGCCCGGTCCCGCGGCGAAGGAGCTGCCCAGGGCGGCGTAGCGGGTAGGCGGGGTCATGAGTCGATCTTCCCACCCGGCGCGGGCGGCTCGCTCAGCCTGCCGACCTCCTCGGCCAGGATCTCGTCGGACCGCTCGGCGAAGTCCAGCAGCAACGCCACCTGGTCGTCGGTGTAGCCGCTGACCAGCTCGGCCATCCGCTCGTACAGCGGCCGGTACAACGCCGTCGCCCGCGCGACGCGCTCGGGCACGGCCTTGACGACCACCTCCCGGCGGTCCGCCGAGTCGCGGTTGCGGGTCGCGAACCCGGCGCGCTCCAGCCGGTCGACCACGGCGGTGACCGCGCTGCGCGTGAGCCGCAGCTCATCGGCCAGCGCGCGGGCGGTCCTGGGTCCTCGGGAGAGCAGGTGCACGCACTTGAGGTCGGTCGGGGTGATGCCGAGCCGTGCGGCGATCAGCTCGGCGAGCACGGTCCCCCGCGCCGCCGCGCGCTGCTGCGCGGCCAGTAGTCGTGCGACCGGCACGCCAACTCCTTCAATGGTTGAACTGTTTGACGATCGTATCACTTTTCGCCACCATGGCGACATGCCAATCGAACTGCTCGACAAGGCCAGGCTCTTCGACGGCGCCGACGTCACCCTGATGCGGCGCGAAGACCGCTGGTGGATGATCATGGGCGAACTCGCGGACCCGGCCGTGCCCCGCATCGACTTACGGGCCGCGCACCTGCCGCGGGGGGCTACCGCGGACCGCACGGAGTGGACGATCGTCGGCCAGTGCGCGGCACCCGCTCCGGCCGACGGCTGGGACGCCACCGGGTACCACTGCGTCTCCTACGTGCGCGGCCGCTCCGGCGGGCGGTGGGTGGAACGCCTTTACTACGCCAGTTCTGCCGCTTGGACCGACATCACCGGGCCGTACTCGATCGGTTTCCTGGAGTGGGACGGCTCGCAGTGGGTCCGCCACCCCGAGCCGGTGTTCACCGCGACCGAACCCTGGGAACGGGGCACGGTCGCCGAACCGAACCTGCTCCACCACGACGGCCGCTGGTTGCTCTGGTACTGCGCGGGCCTGTCCACCGACGGGACCCAGGTCATCGGGTTCGCGGAGAGCCCGGACGGCGTCACCGGCTGGACCGGCAGGCGGATCTTCGCCGCCGATGGCGAGTTCGACGCTCTCGTCGTGGCGTCCGGCACCGGGTTCGACCTGGTGACCGCGAAGCACCCGCTGGTCGCCGCCCCCGGCCCCGACGACGGTGTGTGGTGGGCGCGGAGCGGAACGCTCGGCCAGTGGCCTGCCCCCGTGCGGCTGGTGTCGACCACCGATGGCACCTCGTGGCACCGCGACGGCGTGTGGAAACCGTCGTTGGTCCGGGAAGGCGACAGCCTGGTCGTCTTCTTCAACGGCTCGCGGCGCGAGGGGCGCTCACCAGGGCTGTCCATCGGCCGCGTCCACTACCGCCTCCGCTGACGAGCACCGCCCCCACCGGGCGTGCTCGGCTACTCCCCGACCAGGTACGCCTCGTCGGCGGCGCGCAGTGCCGCCAGGTCGTCCGGGGTGAAGCCGCGTCCGGTGAACCGGGCCACGGCGGTGAGGCCCTTGGCCTTGCGGTGCCGGTAGTCGGCCAGGTCCAGGCCCTCGATCCACACCGCGGCCGCGGGCGGGATCTGGGCCGGGCCGATCGGTTCGAACCCGGCCAGCAGTTCCCCGTCCCTAGCGAACGACAGGCGGGTGAGGGCGTTGACGTTCCAGAACATGCTGGCCGCCCGGCCGCGAGCGGACAACCTGCGCAGCACCTCTTCGTCGGCGCCCAGGTAGCCGTTGTCCTCGAAGGCGATCACAGCGCCGTCGACCTGCAGGACGCTGACCCACTGCCGCAGATCCGCCGACCGCTGCGTCTCCTCCAACCGCCACGGGCGGGAGGTCGGGTCCGCGCCGAACGCCCGCAGGACCTCCTGCGCGGACAGGCCGGTGACGACGGTGACGCAGGACGCCTGGGAGATCGGGTGGCGCTCGACCCAGACGTGGTCCTGGTGGGGCGGCACGACCAGCGGCGGCTCGGGTTCGCCGCGCAGGCGGTGGCCGAGCCGGTCGGTGCGCTTGTGCACCACCGGCGGGGCCCAGGGGGCCTGCCAGACGGTGATCCAGTAGTGCTCGTCGTAATCGCCGTCGCGTCCGCCTGCTTGGACCAGGACGCGGTAGTCGCCGGGCCACGGCGGGGTTTCGGCGACCCGGCGCGCCTGCCCCCACGACACCGGCTCGTCCTCCGCGAAGGTCGCCCCGCCCCGCGCGGCGCGCCAGCTCACCTCGACGGCCTCGTCCACGTGCGCGACCTCCGGCGGAGGCGGAGGGCCGTCGAGCACCTCCAAGTGCGCCGAGACGCGGCCCTCGGCCAGGCCGGTGCGGATCACCACCCCGCCGTCGACCACCGCCACCAGTCCGTTGTCGGAGAAGTCCACCTCGTCGGGGACCGGCCCGTCGGCCAGGGCGAGGTGGTGGGCGCGCACCAGCGGGTGTGCCGAGGCGCGCCGGGGGAGCATGTACTCGGCGCGGTGCTTGGCCAGCAGCGCCGCCTCGTAGGCCGCCGGTTTCGGCAGGGTCGGCATCAGCTGGGCGACGGCTTGCAGCGCGGCGCCGACCACGGCGGGCGGGTCGGCCGCGTCGAGGGCGCGCAGCACCGCCGACGAGGTGACCACGGCCAGGGCGAAGTGCCCGGCGCCGTGCCGGGCGGCGATGGTGGCCTCGTCGCCGTCGCCGACCGCCAGCGCGGTGGCCAGCGCGGGGTGGCGGGCGAGCCGGGCGGTGAGGTCGGCGATCACGCGGGTGGCTCCCGCGTGCAACGCCTCCAGCATGGACAGCGCCGTGGTGAGCTCGCTCTGGCCGACGACGCCGATGGTGGTGAACGTGCCCGTCGGCGGTGCGGCGATGCCCCGCAGGAGCGCGGCCGGGGCGCGCAGCGGGAGGTCGCCGACGCTCAGCTCCAGCGCGCCGAGCAGCCGTTCGGCGGGCAGGCCCCGCAGCGCTTGACCGGGGTGGCCGCGCACGGGCATGGGGTCGGCGAACCCGGCGCTCGCCCCGAACGGCGCGGTGGGTGGGGCGAGCGCGGCGGGCCGGTCGAGCCTGCCCAGTTCCGCGGCGGGCGCGGGCGGGACGCGGGCGGCGATGGCAGGCACGTGCTCGGCCACTGATGCCGCGAAGTTGTCGATCTCCCCCATGCCGCCATCATGGCACTACCGACCGTCACGCTTCGTTCACCCGGCTGCAAAGGCGATCGCCCCTGATGGCCAATTGCCGTGACCGCCGGGGTGGGCGAAGTTTGCTGCGTGGCCAGTGACTTGCAGCAGCGGAAGATCTCCGTCGTGTTCGCGGCGATGGACGCCGACGACGACGGTTTCCTCGAACGCGCCGACTTCGAGGCGTTGACCGACCGGTGGGTGCGCCTGCGCGCCGCGGACCCGGAGCGGCTGCGCGAGACCATGATGCGGTGGTGGGAGGTCCTGCGGGAGTCCTCCGACCACAACGGCGACGAGAAGGTCACCCTGGCCGAGGTGCTCACCGCGGTGGACCGCCTCGGCACCATGCTCGACCTGGTGGTGGCCACCGCGGAGTCGATGTTCGAGGCGGTGGACGAGGACGGCGACGGCCGCATCACCGCGACCGAGTACGACCGGATGATCCGGGCCTGGACGGGCGCCGACACGCCGACCGACGGGGTCTTCGGCAGGCTCGACCTGGACGGCGACGGGGCGATCTCCAAGTCCGAGTTCGCCCAGCACTGGGTGGAGTTCTGGGCCGGGGACGACCCGGACGCGCCCGGCAGCAGCGTGTTCGGCCCGGTCGGCTGACCCGGCTCAGCGCTCCGGCGGCACGACCACCCTCGTGCGCCGGGTGCCGCGGCGGTAGGTGCTCACCGCGGGCGAGTCGACCCAGAAGCGCCACGGCACGTCCACCGCCACGGCCACGCCCACGCGCGGGCCGGTGCGGACGTCGGTCACCGGCTCGCCCGCCAGCAGCTTCACCGGCGAGTCGGGATCGGTGAGGTCCACGCCGTTGTGGGCGCGGTCCAGGCCGAGCACGCCGGTCAGCCGGGCCGGGCCCTTGGCCAGCTCCGCGTCGTTGCGGGCGGCGGGCCTGCGGCGGCGGGCCAGGTCCACGCCCTCGACCACCTCGCCCGCGCGCAGCAGCACCGCGCCGGGCACGCCGTCGGTCAGCGAGACCACGTTGGCGCAGAAGTGCATCCCGTAGACGAAGTAGACGTAGAGCCGCCCGGCCGGGCCGAACATCACGTCGTTGCGCGGGGTCCGGCCGCGATAGCAGTGCGAGGCCGGGTCGTCGCCGCCCCGGTACGCCTCGACCTCCACCACGCGCACGGCCACCACGCCCTCGGGGGTGGTGCTCCGGAGCACGCAGCCGAGCAGGAGCCGCGCGGCGACCAGCGGGTCGACCGCGAGCTCCTGCTCGGTCAGCTGCCTAGGACCGGCGGGCAAGGGCCACCCGGTCCAGCAAAGCCTTCAACTGCTCGGCCACGCGGTCGGGCGCGGTGCCGCCGTGCGCGTCCCGCGACGCGATGGAACCTTCCACGGTGAGCACGCTACGCACCTCGGGTGTCAGGTGCGGCGAGACCCCCGCGAACTCCTCGTCGGTCAGCTCGTCCAGGCCCACCCCTCGGGCCTCGGCCAGCCGCACGCACTCCCCCGCGGCCTCGTGCGCCACGCGGAACGGCACGCCCTGGCGGACCAGCCACTCGGCGATGTCGGTGGCCAGGGTGAAGCCCGCGGGCGCGACCTCGGCCATCCGGTCGGTGTCGAACCGCATGGTGGCCACCATGCCGGTGATCGCGGGCAGCAGCAGCTCCAGCTGCTCGACCGAGTCGAACAGCGGCTCCTTGTCCTCCTGCAGGTCCCGGTTGTAGGCCAGCGGCTGGGCCTTGAGGGTGGCCAGCAGGCCGGTCAGGTTGCCGATGAGCCTGCCGGACTTGCCGCGGGTCAGCTCGGCCACGTCGGGGTTCTTCTTCTGCGGCATGATCGAGCTGCCGGTGGACCAGGCGTCGTCCAGCGCGGCGAAGCCGAACTCCGCGGTGGTCCAGATGATCACCTCCTCGGCCAGCCGGGACAGGTCCACGCCGATCATGGCCAGCACGAACGCGATCTCGGCGGCGAAGTCGCGGGAGGCGGTGCCGTCGATGGAGTTGTCCACCGGCCCGTCGAAGCCCAGCTCGGCGGCCACCTTCGCCGGGTCCAGCCCGAGCGAGGAGCCCGCGAGCGCGCCGGAGCCGTAGGGGGACAGCGCGGTGCGCCGGTCCCAGTCGCGCAGCCGGTCCACGTCGCGCAGCAGCGCCTGGCAGTGCGCCAGCAGGTGGTGGGCCAGCAGCACCGGCTGCGCGGACTGCAGGTGCGTGCGGCCGGGCATGACCGCGGTCGGGTGCGCCCCGGCCTGCCCGGCCAGCGCCTCCACCACGTCCAGCACGCCCGCGGCCACCCGGCGGGCCGCGTCGCGCAGCCACATCCGGAACAGCGTGGCCACCTGGTCGTTGCGGGAGCGGCCCGCGCGCAGCTTGCCACCCAGCTCCGGGCCCGCCCGCTCGATCAGGCCGCGCTCCAGCGCGGTGTGCACGTCCTCGTCGGCCAGGGTGGGGGTGAACGCCCCGGAGGCCACGTCGGCCTCCAGCGCGTCCAGCGCGGTCAGCATCCGGTCCAGCTCGTCGGCGGTCAGCAGGCCGGCGCGGTGCAGCACGCGGGCGTGGGCGCGGGAACCCCGGATGTCGTAGGGGGCGAGTCGCCAGTCGAAGTGCGTCGAGGCCGACAGCAGCGCCATCGCCTCGGCCGGTCCGCTGGCGAACCGCCCGCCCCACAAGGAAGTCATGTGCTCAAGTCCTTTTCGCTGCGATTGTGCTCGACGGGCCCCGGCACCGCGCGGCCGCCGTGGCCCGCGGCCAGCGCGCTCAGGCGCGCGGCCAGTTCCGCCCCGGTCAGCGGTTCCCGCGCCACGACCAGGATGGTGTCATCCCCCGCGATGGTGCCGACGATGTCCTGCAGCGCCGCCCGGTCCAGCGCGCTGGCCAGGAACTGCGCCGCGCCGGGCGGGGTGCGCAGCACCGCCAGGTTGCCCGAGTGGTCGGCCGAGACCAGCACCTCGCCGAGCACCCTGGCCAGCCGGGAGGTGCCGCCCTGCACGCCGCGCACCGGGCTGCCGTCCTCGGGGATGACGTAGACCGGGGCGCCGCCGTCGGGGCCGCGCAGCTTGACCGCGCCCAGCTCGTCCAGGTCGCGCGACAGGGTGGCCTGGGTGACCTCGATGCCCTCCGCGGCCAGCGTCTTGGCCAGCTCCGACTGGCTGCGGATCGCGCGCTGGCTGACCAGCTCGACGATCCGCGCCTGCCGGGCGGTCCTGGTCATCGCGAGTGCTCCAGCAGCCACACCAGCAGCGCCTTCTGGGCGTGCAACCGGTTCTCCGCCTCGTCCCACACCGCGCTGTTCGGGCCGTCGAGCACCTCGTCGGTGATCTCCTGGCCGCGGTGCGCGGGCAGGCAGTGCAGCACCGTGGTGCGCACCCCGGTGGCGGCCACCAGCTCGGCGTTGACCTGGTAGGGCCGGAACGGGCGCATCCGGTCGCGGCCGTCGTTCTCCTGCCCCATCGAGGTCCAGGTGTCGGTGACCAGCACGTCCGCGCCGTCCACGGCGGCGCGCGGGTCGACCAGCACCTCCACCGAGCCGCCGGTCTCCAGCGCGCGCTTGCGGGCGTCGTCGAGCACCCACGGCAGCGGCTGGAAGTGCTCGGGGGCGGCCACGCGCACGTGCATCCCGGCCGTCACGCCGCCCAGCAGCAGCGAGTGGGACATGTTGTTGGCGCCGTCGCCGAGGTAGGTCACGGTCAGCCCGGCCAGCGAGCCGTGCACCCGGCGGATGGTCTGCAGGTCGGCCAGCACCTGGCAGGGGTGGAACTCGTCGGTCAGCGCGTTGATCACCGGCACCCGCGACACCGACGCCATGGCCTCGATGCGCTTCTGGGCGAAGGTCCGCCACACCACCGCGTCCACGTAGCCGGACAGGATGCGGGAGGTGTCCTCGATGGTCTCCTCGCGGCCCAGCTGCATGGACCGGCCGTCCACGATCACCGGGTTGCCGCCCAGCTGGGCGATGCCGACCTCGAAGGACAGCCGGGTGCGGGTGGAGTTCTTCTCGAAGATCACCGCGATCGACTTGGGCCCGGCCAGCGGGCGCGAGCCCAGCCGGTCGGCCTTGTAGGTGTCGGCCAGGTCGAGCACCTCGGCCTGCTCGGCCGGGGTCAGGTCGTCGTCGCGCAGGAAGTGGCGGGGTGGCATCAGGGCTCCAACCAGGTCGGCAGGTCGGCCACCAGCCGGTGCGCGTCGGCCTCGTCGAGCACCAGCGGCGGCGCCAGCCGGATCACGTCCGGCTGGATGGGGTTGATCAGGTAACCGGCCCGCCGCGCGGCCGCCGCGGCCTTGGCCGACACCGCCTCGCGCAGCGTGATGCCGAGCAGCAGGCCCGCGCCCCGCACGCCGGAGACCAGCGGGTGCTCCAGCGCCTCGACGCCCGCGGCGATCTCCTTGCCCACCGCGGAGGCGTGCTCCAGCAGGCCGTCGGCGGCGATGGTGTCCAGCACCGCGAGCGCGGCGGCGCAGCACACCGGGTTGCCGCCGAAGGTGGTGCCGTGCTGGCCGGGCGCGAACAGGTCCTTGGCCGGGCCGACGGCGATGCACGCGCCCAGCGGCAGCCCGCCGCCCAGGCCCTTGGCCAGGGTGATCACGTCGGGGGTGATGCCGACCTGCTGGAAGGCGAACCAGCTGCCCAGCCGCCCGACGCCGGTCTGCACCTCGTCGAGCACCAGCAGCGCGCCGCGCTCGGCGGTGATCCGACGGGCCGCCTGCAGGTAGCCCTCCGGGGGCACCACCACGCCGTTCTCGCCCTGGATCGGCTCCACCACGAACGCCGCGGTGTCCTCGTCGACGGCGGCCTCCAGCGCGGCCACGTCGCCGAACGGGACGTGCACCACGCCGGGCACCAGCGGCTCGAACGGGGCCCGCTTGGCGGGCTGGCCGGTCAGCGCCAGCGCGCCCATGGTGCGGCCGTGGAAGCCGCCCTCGGTGGCCACCACCTTGGTGCGGCCGGTGCGCCTGCTGAGCTTGAACGCGGCCTCGTTGGCCTCCGCGCCGGAGTTGCAGAACAGCACCCGACCGTCCACACCGGACAGGTCCAGCAGCCGCTCGGCCAGCTTCAGCGCGGGCTCGTTGATGTAGAGGTTGGAAGTGTGCCCGAGCTTGCCGATCTGCTCGGTCACCGCCGCGACCACGGCCGGGTGCGCGTGGCCCAGCGCGTTGACCGCGATGCCGCCCAGCAGGTCCAGGTAGCGGTTGCCGTCGGCGTCCCAGACGTGGGCGCCCTCGCCGCGCACCAGGGTCAGCTCCGGCGTGCCGTAGTTGTCCATCATCGCGGCCTGCCACCGCTGCCGGTCGTTCACGCCTCGTCCCCCAACACCATCGTTCCGACTCCTTCGGAGGTGAAGACCTCCAGCAGCAGCGAGTGCGCCAGCCTGCCGTCGATGACGTGCGCCTCGGGCACGCCGCCGCGCACCGCGCGCAGGCAGGCCTCCATCTTCGGCACCATGCCGCTGTCCAGCTCCGGCAGCAGCTCCTCCAGCTCGGCCGCGCGGATGCGGTGCACCAGGGAGGACCGGTCCGGCCAGTCCGCGTACAGGCCCTCCACGTCGGTGAGCACCACGAGCTTGCGCGCCCGCAGCCCCACCGCCACCGCGCCCGCGGCGGTGTCGGCGTTGACGTTGTGCACCACGCCGTCGGCGTCCGGGGCCACCGTGGACACCACCGGGATGCGGCCCGCGCGCACGATGTCCAGCACCGCGTCGGGGTTGACCTCGACGATGTCGCCGACCAGGCCGATGTCCACCGGCTCGCCGTCCACCACGGCCCGCCGCCGCACGGCGGTGAGCAGGTGGGCGTCCTCGCCGGACAGGCCCACCGCGTACGGGCCGTGCTCGTTGATCAGCCCGACCAGCTCGCGCTGCACCTGGCCGACCAGCACCATGCGCACCACGTCCATCGCCTCGGGCGTGGTCACCCGCAGGCCGCCGCGGAACTCGCTCTCGATGCCCAGCTTGTCCAGCATGGCGGCGATCTGCGGGCCGCCGCCGTGCACCACCACCGGGTGCAGGCCCGCCAGCTTGAGGAACACCACGTCCTGGGCGAAGGCGCGCTTGAGCTCGTCGTCGACCATGGCGTTGCCGCCGTACTTGACCACCACGATCGCGCCGCGCAGGCGCTGCAACCACGGCAGCGCCTCGATCAGGATCTCGGCCTTGGCCCAGGGGCTGGTCATGAGGAGTAGGCGCTGTTCTCTTCGACGTAGCCGTGGGACAGGTCGGTGGTGAGCACGGTCGCGCCGCCGTCACCGAGGTTCAGGTCGATCACCACGGCGATGTCGCGCTCGGACAGGTCCGCCTCCGACCGGTCGGCGGCCTTGCGGCCGTTGGCGAACAGCGCGACGCCGTTGATGGTGATGCCCAGCTTGTCCGGGTCCACCCGCGCCTGCGCGCGGCCCACCGCCATGGCGATGCGGCCCCAGTTCGGGTCCGAGCCGAACAGCGCGGTCTTGACCAGGTTGTCCTCGGCGACGGTCCGGCCGATGACCAGCGCGTCGGCGTCGGAGGCCGCTCCGGTGACGGTGATGCTGATCTCCTTGGTCACGCCCTCGGCGTCGCCCTGGAGCTGCTTGACCAGGTCCGCGGCGACGGCGGTGAGCAGTTCCACGAAGTCGCCGCGCTCCGGTGCGGTGCCCGACGCGCCGGAGGCCAGCAGCAGCACCGTGTCGTTGGTGGAGGTGCCGCCGTCCACGTCGAGCCGGTCGAAGGTCCGGGCGGTGGCCTCGCGCAGCGCGGCGTCCAGCGCGTCGCCGTCGAGCACGGCGTCGGTGGTGATCACCGACAGCATGGTGGCCAGGTTGGGGGCCAGCATGCCCGCGCCCTTGACGAACCCGCCGATGGACCAGCCGTCGGGGTGCTGGGCCCAGGACTGCTTGGGGTGGGTGTCGGTGGTCATCACGGCGGTGGCCGCGTTCAGCCCGGCCTCGTCGGTGTCGGCCAGCTCCTTGGCGGCGACCTCGACGCCCGCCTTGAGGTTGTCCATGGGCAGCCGCTCGCCGATCAGGCCGGTGGAGCAGACCGCGACCTCGACCGCGCCCCGGCCCAGCACCTCGGCGACCTTCTCGGCGGTGGCGTGGGTGTCCTGGAAGCCCTCCGGGCCGGTGCAGGCGTTCGCGCCGCCGGAGTTGAGCACCACCGCGGCCAGCCTGCGCTCCTTGAGCACCTGCTGCGACCACAGCACCGGCGCGGCCTTGACCTGGTTGGTGGTGAACACGCCCGCGGCGGCGTCGCCGGGGCCCTCGTTGACCACCAGGGCCAGGTCCAGCGCGCCGGAGTCCTTGATGCCCGCCGCGACCCCCGCGGCTTTGAAGCCCTTCGGCCCGGTGACGCCCTTGGTGCGGATCATGGTGCGACTCCAACGGAGGTCAGGCCGGTGGTCTCCGGCAGGCCGAGAGCGAGGTTCATGCACTGCACCGCGGCGCCCGCGGTGCCCTTGGTGAGGTTGTCCACGGCGGCGACCACGACCAGGCGGTTCAGGTCGGCGTCCACGGTGACCTGGAGCTGCACCGCGTTGGAGCCCAGCACCGCGCCCGTGGTGGGCCAGTGGCCCTCCGGCAGCAGGTGCACGAACGGCTCGTCGGCGTAGGCCTTCTCGTAGGCGGCGCGGACCTGGTCGGCGTCCGCGGTGAGGGTGGCCGAGCAGGTGGCGAGGATGCCGCGCGGCAGCGGGGCCAGCACCGGGGTGAAGGAGACCTTGACCGGCTCGCCCGCCACCAGGGTCAGGTTCTGGGCGATCTCCGGGGTGTGCCGGTGCGCGCCGCCGACGCCGTAGGCGCTGAGCGAGCCCATCACCTCCGAGCCGAGCAGGTTGGTCTTGGGGGCCTTGCCCGCGCCGGAGGTGCCCGACACCGCGACCACGGTGACCTCGGGCTCGACCAGGCCCATCGCGGGGGCCAGCGCCAGCGAGGAGACCGTGGGGTAGCAGCCGGGGACGGCGACCCGCCTGGTGCCGCGCAGCAGGTCGCGCTGTCCCGGCAGCTCGGGCAGGCCGTACGGCCAGCTGCCCGCGTGGACGCCGCCGTACCAGCGCTGCCAGGCGTCGGCGTCGGTGAGCCGGTGGTCCGCGCCGCAGTCGACGACCAGCACGTCCTCGCCCAGCCGCGCGGCGACCTCGGCGGAGTGGCCGTGCGGCAGGGCGAGGAAGACCACGTCGTGGCCGCGCAGGACGTCGACGGTGGTCTCCTGGAGCACGCGGTCGGCGAGCGGGAGCAGGTGCGGCTGCTGGGAGATCAGGGGCGAGCCCGCGTTGCCGCCTGCGGTGAGCGCGCCGATTTCCACTTCCGGGTGCCCCAGCAGCAGCCGCAGCACCTCTCCCCCGGCGTACCCGCTGGCCCCGGCGACCGCGATCCTGACCGTCATGCGGATAAGTATGCATGGTCATGCAAACTCAATCAAACCTCACGCGGTGTTGTCACCTCGCCCGCTACGGTGACCCCCAGTCGTCGAATCCAAGGGGGACGCATGTCAGCGAACTCGTTACCGCGCCGGGCCGCCGTCACCGGCGCGCTGGGCGCCGCCGCCGCGGTCGCCGCTCCCGCGCTCGCGGAGGCCGCACCGGGGGTGGACGACCGGACCGCCGTCCAGCTCGTCGTCGACGGCATCGACAACGCCGTGGACGACAAGGACTGGGCCCGCTGCCGCCGCTACTTCACCGACCAGGTCGACGTGGACTTCGCCGCCCTGGACGGCGGCCCGCCCGCCCGCATCCCGGCCGACGAGCTGGTCGGCGCGTGGCGGCGCAACCTCTACGCCGAGAAGGCCAGCTTCCACTCCCGCACCAACCACGAGATCACCATCCGCGGCGACCGCGCCACCGTGCGGTCCAAGGGCTACGCCTTCAACCGCCTCCGGCGGCCGCTGGGCGACGACCTCTGGGAGGTCTGGGCCTACTACGCGCACGAGCTGGTGAAGACGCCGGAGGGCTGGCGGTGCCGGGCGATCGCCATCAGCGAGGTGCTGCACAGCCGTGGCAACGAACTGGCCCGGACCCACGTCCCGTCGTAGTCGCGATGGCCGAGCCCTCCTTCCTCAACGCGATCAGGCAGTCCTACGACGCCGTCGCCGAGGACTACGTCAGGATCGTCGCGCCACCGGAGCGGATGGACCCGCTCACCCGCGCCATGCTCGCCGCGTTCGCCGACCTGGTCCGCGCCGCCGACCGAGGGCCGGTCGCGGACGTGGGGTGCGGACCGGGCCGGGTGACCGCGCACCTGGACTCCCTCGGGCTGTCGGCGTTCGGCGTCGACCTGTCGCCGAGGATGGTCGAACTGGCCAGGACCACCCACCCGCACCTGCCCTTCTCCGTGGGGTCGATGACCGCGCTGGACCTGGACGACGGCAGCCTCGGCGGGGTGCTGGCGCTGTTCTCCACCTTCCACACGCCCCCGGAGCACCTGCCGACGGTGTTCGCGGAGTTCCACCGCACGCTCGCGCCCGGCGGGCACCTGATGCTGTGGGGCTACGTCGGCGACCACGAGGTCCTGCGCCCGACGCGGGCGTACGGCGGCCACCCGGTGTCCTACGAGGCGCACCTGCTGCCCGTGGAGCGCATCGCCGAACTGCTGGGCGAGGCAGGCCTGGTGGTCACCGCCCGACTGGTGTGCGAACCCGCAGGGAAGGCCAGGTGGCCCAGCGCGTGCTTCTTCGCCCACAAGCCCGACCGGTCCTGATCAGGACCGGTCGGCGCGCTCCCACAGCGCGGCCAGCGCGGCGTTGACCGCCTCGGGCTGCTGCACCTGCGGGTAGTAGCCGGGCACGGTCAGCAGCTCGCCCCCGGTCCGCTCGGCGATGACCTCGGCCGCGATCATCAGCGGCTCGCCCGCCAGCCGCCGGTACTCCGCGGGCGCGCCGGACCAGTCGCCGCGCACCACCAGCACCGGCCAGGCGGCCTCGGCCAGCGGCTCCAGCGGCACCTCAGCGTCCCAGCACGGCCGCTCCCCCATCGTCGCGCGAGCGGCCCGCAGCCGCGCCGGGGTCGGCTCGGGCGCGGCCATGCCGACGGCCTCGGTGGACAGCCGCAGGTAGTCCTCGGCGGTGAGGTCCGGGGGTGGCGCGGCGGTGGCGGCGCGGTTGCGCACCAGCACCTCGGCGATCACCGGGTGCTCCCGCGCGGGCCGCAGCGCGCCCGGCTGGATCAGGCACAGCGAGCGCACCAGGTCCGGGCGGGCCGCGGCGGCGAGCATGGCGGCGACCGCGCCGTAGGAGTGGCCGACCAGGTGGGCGCCGTCGCCGAGCAGGTCGACCACGTCACGCGCGTCGACCTCGTAGTCGCTGCTGTGCGGCCCCGCGAGGTCCGGGCTGCCGCCGTGCCCCCTGCGGTCCATCAGCAGCAGCCGCCGGTGCGCGGCCAGCGGGCGCTGCGCGCCGAACCCGTAAGCGGTGTCGTCGCCCCAGCTGAGCACGCCGTGCACGAAGACGGCGGGCGGCACGTCGGTGGGCCCCTCGACGACCGTGGCGTGGATTTCCGTCATGCCCTCCAGTCAACCCGCGGGCAGAATGCGCGTCATGCAGGCGGTGATCTTCGACTGGCGCGGCACCCTGGTGACCACGCCGACGTTCGGCGGCTGGGTGCGTGAGGCGCTGCGCAGGCTGGGCAGGAGCCTCGACGACGCCCCCGACCTGGCCGAGGCGCTGGGCGGGGCGAAGCTGGACGAGCCGGGGATGGACGCCGACGCCGAGGTCCACCGCGCCGCGTTCTACGCCGCCTTCCGCGCCGCGGGCCTGGACGACGAGCTGGCCGACGCGCTGTACGAGGTGGAGAGCGACGCCTCGGCCAACCCGTTCGCCGAGGACGCCGCCGAGACGCTGCACGGGCTCAAGGAGCGGGGACTGCGCATCGGAGTGCTCAGCGACGTCCACTTCGACATCCGGCCCGCGTTCGAGGGGTTGCCGGTGGACTCGTTCGTGCTCTCGTTCGAGCACGGCGTGCAGAAGCCCGAGCCCGCGATCTTCCGCTACGCGATGGAGGAGCTGGGCACCGACGCCGACCGCACGCTGATGGTCGGCGACCGGGCCTCGCACGACGGGGGCGCGCTGGAGGTGGGGATGCCGACGCTGCTGGTGCCGCCGCTGACCGACGTGCGCCAGCGGCGCCTGCACCTGGTGACCAGGCTGGCCGCCTGACCCCCGTGCGCCTGCAAGTACTACCCGAGGGGTGCCGCCGCGTCGCCCGCTACTACTGAGGTTTGTTTTTGGGGTTGATGTGGCTGGTTGCGGTCGCGGAATGGCCGTCGGTGTGTTAAGCCGGGACGATGAGGCTGGGTGGTGGTCTGACCGGCCCGGAGCGTCAGGAGCGTGAACAGGTCCGGCTCAGGGCGGCGGACCTGTTCGACCAGGGGATGTCCCAGGCCGATATCGCCCGCCTGCTGGGCGTGAGCCCGCAGGCGGTGTCGCAGTGGCGCAAACACTTCACCGAACACGGTGTCGACGGGCTGCTCTCGGCAGGCCCGTCGGGTGCGCGGTGCTACCTCGACGACGAGCAGATCCGCACGGTGCTGCGGGAACTGGACAAGGGCCCGGCCGCGCACGGCTGGGCCGACCAGCGCTGGACCCTGGCCCGCATCGGCCGGGTGATCACCGAGACCACCGGCGTGGTCTATGCCGCCCCCGACGGCATCTGGCGCCTGCTGCGCCGCATCGGCTGGTCCTGGCAGATGCCCCGCACCCGCGCCCTGGAACGCAACGAGGAGGTGATCACCGCCTGGCGCACCGAGGTGTGGCCGCGGGTAAAACATCCGCGGGCCAGACAGCGTGGATCTGCTTCCAGGACGAAGCGGGCGCCTCGATGACCCCACCCACCCGACGCACCTGGTCCCCGGTGGGCCGCACCCCCGAACTGCGCATCGCCGGACGACATCGCAACGGCATCAGCCTGGCCGGCATCTGCTGCTACCACCCCGACCGGGCACCGGTACTGCTCTACGCCACCCGCGAGCACAGCTTCACCAACACCACCTTCCCCGCCCTGCTCACCCGACTGCACCCGCCGCCTCAACGCCCCCATCGTGCTGATCTGGGACAACCTCTCGGCACACCTGTCGGGCAAGACCCTGCAATACACCAAGGACAACACCGCCTGGCTGACCGTGGTCCAACTGCCCGCCTACGCCCCCGACCTCAACCCCACCGAAGGCGTCTGGGCACACCTGAAAAACACCAGCCTGGCCAACCTGGCCGCCCGCAGTCTCCCCGAACTCACCCACGCCGCCCGCCGCGGACTACGCCACATCCAACGCCACCCCGCCCTGCTCGCCGGCTTCCTCACCCACACCGGCCTCACCCTCGACCCCACCCCATCAACCCCATAATCAAACCCCGGTACCCGTGCCGAGCACGGGTGCGGCCGGGTAGTAGTCAGCGGCCCGGCGGAGGCGGTCGGGTAGTACTTGCAGACGGGGTCAGGTGGTGAAGCGGTCCAGGGCCCGGATCTTGTTCGTCGCGTCCAGCGCGGCGACCTTGTACGCCTCGGACAGGGTCGGGTAGTTGAACACCGCGTCCACCAGGTAGTCGACCGTGCCGCCGCAGGCCATGACCGCCTGGCCGATGTGCACCAGGTCCGTCGCGCCGGTGCCGAACACGTGCACGCCCAGCAGCTTGCGGTCCGCGGTGGACACCAGGAGCTTGAGCATCCCGTAGGCGTCGCCGACGATCTGGCCGCGGGCCAGCTCCCGGTAGCGCGCCAGGCCCACCTCGTAAGGCACCGCGGAGGAGGTCAGCTCGGCCTCGGTGGCGCCGACGTAGGAGATCTCCGGGATGGTGTAGATGCCGATGGGCTGCAGCGCCGCCAGCTCGTTGGCCTCCTCGCCGAAGGCGTGGTAGGCCGCGAGCCTGCCCTGGTCCATCGAGGTGGCCGCCAGTGCGGGGAAGCCGATCACGTCGCCCACCGCGTAGATGTGCTCCACCGAGGTGCGGTAGTGCGCGTCCACCGACAGCCTGCCGCGGTGGTCGGCCTCCAACCCCGCCTTGGCCAGGTCCAGCGCGTCGGTGGAGCCCTGCCTGCCCGCCGAGTACATCACCGCCGCCGCCGGGATGCGCTTGCCGCTGGCCAGCGTGGTCACCGTGCCGCTGTCGGACACCGCCACGTCGACCACCTTCTCGCCGAAGCGGAAGGTCACCGCCAGGTCGCGCAGGTGGAACTTCAGCGACTCCACGATCTCCGGGTCGCAGAACTCCAGCATCCGCTCCCGCTGCTCCACCACGGTGACCCGGCTGCCCAGCGCGGCGAACATGGAGGCGTACTCGATGCCGATGACGCCCGCGCCCACCACCACGAGCGAGGAGGGGATCTCCTCCAGCTGCAGCACCTCGTCGGAGTCCAGCACCCGCGCCTCGTCGAAGTCGACCTGCGAGGGCCGGGCGGGGCGGGTGCCGGTGGCGATCACCACGCGCGCCGCGGTGACGGTGGTGTGCTCGCCGCGGTGCGTCCCCTGCACGGCGATGGTGTGCGGGTCGACGAACCGGGCGGTGCCGGTGAGCAGGTCCACCTGGTTGCGGTGCAGCTGCGCGCGCACGACCTCGACCTCGCGGCCGATCACGTGCTGGGTCCGGGAGAGCAGGTCGGAGATGGTGATGTCCTGCTTGACCCGGTAGCTCGCGCCGTACAGCTCGCGCTGGCTCATCCCGGTCAGGTAGAGCACCGCCTCGCGCAGGGTCTTCGACGGGATGGTGCCGGTGTTGACGCACACCCCGCCCACCATGTCCTGCCGGTCCACGATCGCGACCCGCTTGCCGAGCTTGGCCCCCGCGATGGCCGCCTTCTGCCCGCCGGGGCCGGACCCGATCACGACCAAGTCGTAGTCGTACTCGCTCATGCCGGGAAGGGTGTCACACGATCGGCGCAAGTGGTGCGGTGACGCGAAGACTCGTCCGGCCGGTCAGGCGCGGGCGGCCCGGCCGGAGTAGGTCAGCGGGAACACCAGGTCCTCGCACGCGTCGGGCACGTCGTGGGCGATCCGCACGACCATCTCCACCTCCACCGACCCGGCGGGCGGGATGATCACCGGCTGCGCCATCGGCGCCACGGTCAGCACGCCCGACGGGCAGTCCGGCACGCGGTTGTGCGCGGCGTCGACGGGCTGGCCGGGCACCGCCTGCAGCGTCAGCACCATGATGTCGACGCTGTTGGGGTTGGACAGCCGCACCTTGCGGGCGCCCTCGCTGCCGGGGGTCAGCTCGACCGCCCCGCCGGAGATGTCGTTGATCTCGAAGGGCTTGAGGTCGGCCACCCCGGCCTCGCCGCCGCTGACCGCGTAGGCCATGGACGGCAGCTCCGGTTCCGGCCAGGTGAGGTGCATGGCCGCCACCACCGCTGCTCCCACACCGAGGATGGTCAGCGCGACGGCGACCTCCATCCGCGGGCCCAAGGTACGCATGAGGCAACCTCACAGAGCCGGTGCTTCAGGCGGTGGGTTCGCCGCTAGCTCCCCGTCGGACCGGCGACCAGTCTCGCCCGGCGGTTCATCGCTTCGCCCCTCGGCCCCACGGGCCGCGCCCCAATATTGGAGAACGTTCAACTGTTACGCAAGCATCTGGGCTACCTGGAAAGTGAGGGCTTTATACCCCTTGACAGGTGATTCCGGGTGTTCTGATCAGCGGATTCATTGCACGCAGCGTGCCGTGAATTCACCTGAGCGGATTAGTCCTGGGCCCGCAGGAATGCGGGCCCAGGACAGCGCTCAGCCCCTCAGCGCGGCACCCACGCGCTCCGCCGCGGCGGCGACCGCGGCGTCGCGGGCCACCGTCGCCTCCTCCACGGTCAGCGTCCGGTCCGGCGCGCGGAACCGCAGCGCGTAGGCCAGCGACCGCTTGCCCTCGCCGACCCGGTCACCGGTGTAGTCGTCGAACAGCCGGATGTCCTCCAGCAGCTCGCCGCCACCCGCGCGCAGCGCGCGGGCCACCTCGCCCGCGGGCACCCCCGCGTCCACCACCACGGCCACGTCCAGCAGCACCGGCGGGTACGGCGACACCACCGGCGCGGGCCGGTGGTCGGCCAGCGGCAGCGCGTCCAGGTCCAGCTCCACCGCCACGGTCCGCTTCGGCAGGCCCAGCGCCTCCACGACCTTCGGGTGCAGCTCGCCCGCGTGACCCACCGGCCAGTCGCCCACCCGCAGCTCGGCGCACCGGCCGGGGTGCCACGGCGCCAGGTCCGACGCCTTGACCGCCAGCTCCACGCCGTAGGCCCGGCCGACCAGGCGGCCGATCTCCACCGCGTCCGCCCAGCTCGCCGCGCGACCGCCACCCCACCAGCCGGGCAGCTCGCGGTTGCCGCACAGCACCGCGGCCACGTGCACCGGCTGCTGCGGCAGCGACGCCAGCAGCGAGGCCACCTGCTCGTCGGTGGGCCGCTGCCCCACGCCCACCTCGGGCACCGGCACCGGCTGGGCGCGCGGCAGCGTCACCTGCGCCACGGTGTAGAGCGCCAGGTCCTTCTGGCCGCGCGCCAGGTTGCGCTGCAGCGTCTCCAGCAGCCCCGGCACCAGCGTGGTGGCCAGCGCGTTCTTGTCCGCCTCCAGCGGGTTGAGCACGGTGACCGTGCCGCGCCGCACGTCACCCTCGGGCAGGCCCAGCGCGTCGAACACCGAGGGCGCCACGAACGGGAACGGCTTGACCTCGACCAGGCCGTGCTCGGCCAGCGCGCGCGACACCGTGCGGCGGCGGCGCTGCTGCTCGGTCAGGCCCCGCCCAGCCGGGGCGGGCGGCAGCACGGACGGGATGCTGTCGTAGCCCTCCAGCCGCAGCACCTCCTCCACCAGGTCCGCGGGCTGCGTCAGATCCGCGCGCCAGGTCGGCGGCACCGCGGTGATCACCGTGGTGCCCGCGTCGTCGGTGGTGACCTCGACGCGGCAGCCGATCTGGCCCAGCCGCCGGGCCGAGGCGCCGCGCGGGTAGCGCACCCCCGCCACCCGGTCGGGCAGGTCGATCGGCATGGACACCGGAGCGGGCGGCACGGGCCTGCCCACGTCGGTGCGGGCGGGCTGGATGCTGCCCTCGGCGAACATGTGCAGCAGCCGCGCGGCCCGCTCCAGCGCCACCGGGGGCAGCTGCGGGTCCACGGTGCGCTCGTAGCGCTTGGCCGCCTCGCTGGGCAGCTTGTGCCTGCGCACGGTGCGCGCCACCGAGGCCGGGTCCCAGATCGCGGCCTCCAGCAGGATGTCCGAGCTGGTGGCGCGCACCTCGGTGCTCGCCCCGCCCATCACCCCGGCCAGCGAGACCACGCCGCTGTCGTCGGCGATCACCACGTCGTCCGGGTCCAGCGCGCGGACCACCTCGTCCAGCGTGGTCAGCTTCTCGCCCGCCGCCGCGCGCCGCACCACCAGGCCGCCCCGCAGCGCCGAGGCGTCGAAGGCGTGCAGCGGCTGGCCCAGCTCCAGCATCACGTAGTTGGTGACGTCCACCGGCAGCGAGATCGAGCGGATGCCCGCCAGCATCAGCCTGCGGCGCATCCACCACGGCGTCGGCGCGGTCGGGTCCACGCCGGTGACCCGGCGCAGCGCGAACCGCGAGCAGCCGGACGCCTCGTCGACCTCGACCGGCCACACCTCGCCCTCGCCCTCGGGCACCTCGGCCAGGCCGGGGTCGCCGAACGGGGCCTCGAACGCGCAGGCGATCTCCCGCGCCAGGCCGCGCACGGAGAACGCGTAGCCGCGGTCGGGGGTCGGCGCGACCTCGATGACGGTGTCGTCCAGGCCGAGCAGCTCCACCGCGTCGTCGCCGGGCTGGGCGGTGCCGCTGGGCAGCACCAGGATGCCCGCGTGGTCGTCGCCCAGGCCCAGCTCGCGGGCCGAGCAGATCATGCCCTCGCTGGTGCGGCCGTAGGTCTTGCGCGCGGCGATGGCGAAGTCGCCGGGCAGCACCGCGCCCGGCAGCGCCACCACGACCGTGTCACCCTCGACGAAGTTCGACGCGCCGCAGACGATGCCGTTGACCTGGTCGGGGCCGACCTCGACCCGGCAGTACCGGATGGGCTTCTTGAAGCCGGTCAGCTCCTCGATCTCCACCACGCGACCCGCCACCACCGGACCGGTGACCGGGCCCAGCGGGTGGACGTCCTCGACCTCCAGGCCGATCCGCGTGAACGCCTCGGCCAGCTGCTCAGGGGTGGGTGTCTCGCTGAATTCGAGGTGCTCGACCAGCCAGGTAACCGGGATGCGCACCGGTCATGCCTCCGTTCCGAAGGGCTGGGTGAAGCGGACGTCGCCTTCGACCATGTCGCGCATGTCGGGCAGTCCGTTGCGGAACTGCAGGGTGCGCTCCAGGCCCATGCCGAACGCGAAGCCGGAGTACACCTCCGGGTCCACCCCGCAGTTGCGCAGCACGTTCGGGTTGACCATGCCGCAGCCGCCCCACTCGACCCAGCCGGGGCCGCCCTTCTTCTCCGGGAACCACACGTCCACCTCGGCGGAGGGCTCGGTGAAGGGGAAGAAGCTGGGCCGCAGCCGGGTGCGGGACTGCTCGCCGAACATGGCGCGGGCGAACGCGTCGAGCGTGCCCTTCAGGTGCGCCATGGTCAGGCCCTTGTCCACGGCCAGGCCCTCGACCTGGTGGAACACCGGGGTGTGCGTGGCGTCCAGCTCGTCGGTGCGGAAGGTGCGGCCGGGGCAGACCACGTACACCGGCAGCTCGCGCTCCAGCAGCGCGCGGGCCTGCACCGGGCTGGTGTGCGTGCGCAGCACCAGGCCCGAGTCGGCCGGGCCGACGTAGAAGGTGTCCTGCATGGAGCGCGCCGGGTGGTCCTTGCCGAAGTTCAGCGCGTCGAAGTTGAACCACTCGGTCTCCAGCTCGGGCCCCTCGGCGACCTCGTAGCCCATGGCCACGAACACGTCGCCGATGCGCTCGGCCAGCGTGGTGATCGGGTGGCGGGCCCCGCGCGGCACGCGGTCGAACGGCAGCGTGACGTCGACGGTCTCCTCGCGCAGCACCCGCTCGTCCCGCTCGACCTGCAGCCGGGCCCGGCGCTCCTCGTAGGCCGCGTCGATGGCCTGCTTGGCGACGTTGACCCGCTTGCCCGCCTCGGCCTTGGCGGCGGGGGGCAGCGCGCCGATCTCCCGCCTGGCCAGCAGCACCGGCGAGCGGTCGCCCAGGTGGCCCGGCTTGGCGGCGGCCAGCTCGTCGAGGTCGGCCGCCTGCGCGAACGCCTCCCGAGCCTGCTCCACCGCCGCGTCGAGCGCCTCCGGGGAGAGCGCCGCGACCTGCTTGGGGTCGTACGGGTCGTTGGCTCCGGACATGGTTGGTGGACAGCTCCCGTCGGGACAGCAGTGATGGCCGCCCCGTGCACGCGGAGCAGCGGATAGATCCTAGGTGATCCGTGGAAAACGGAGTCCACCGCCGTCCTCCCGCCCCTAGAATCGGCGGACTCACGCGAACCGACCCGAGGTGAAGCTCACTCCATGGCACACACCTTCGGTGTCGACCTGCGCGGGATCATCGACCTGCTCAGCCACCACCTCTACAGCAGCCCCCGCGTGTACGCGCGCGAACTGCTGCAGAACGCGGTGGACGCGATCACCGCCCGCCGCGCGCTCCAGCCGGACGCGCCGGGCGAGGTGGTCGTCGAGCCGGTCGACCCGCGTGGGAACGGCACCCTGCGCATCTCCGACACCGGCATCGGCCTGACCGAGCGCGAGGTCCACGACCTGCTCTCCACGCTGGGCCGCACGTCCAAGCGGGACGAGCTGGGCTTCGCCCGGCAGGGCTTCCTCGGCCAGTTCGGCGTCGGCCTGCTCTCGGCCTTCCTGGTCGCCGAGCGGGTCCACCTGGTCAGCCGGTCGGCGCGCGGCGGGCCCGCGGTGCGCTGGACCGCCGACGCGGCGGGCAACTACGAGGTGGAGGTCGACGAGTCGGCCCGCGCCGAGGTCGGCACCACCATCGAGCTGGTGCCCAGCCGGGACGCCGAGCACTGGCTGGAGCACGACGTGGTGCGCGCCCTGGTGGGCGAGTACGGCGAGCTGCTGCCGGTGACCGTGCGGGTGGGCGACGAGGTGGTGACCGCGGGTGAGCTGCCGTGGCTGACCGACCCGCTGGGCTACGGCGAGCGGGTGCTGGGCGTGGCGCCGTTCGACGCGATCCCGGTCGAGGTGCCCGCGGTGGGGCTGACCGGTGTGGCGTACGTGCTGCCACGCGGCGTTCACCCAGGTGCGCGGCAGTCGCACCGGGTGTACCTCAAACGGATGCTCGTCGGTGACGCGATCGAGGGGCTTTTGCCCGACTGGGCGTACTTCGTCCGGTGCGTGGTGGACACCTCCTCGCTGCGGCCGACCGCCAGCCGGGAGGCGCTGTACCAGGACGAGACGCTGCTGGTGGTGCGGGAGGAGCTGGGCAGGCAGGTGCGCGACTGGCTGGTCCGGCTGGACGCCACCGACCCGGACCGCACCGCCGCCCTGCTCGACGCGCACCACCTGGGCATCAAGTCGCTGGCGCGGGTGGACGAGGAGATGCTGCGGCTGGTGGAGCGGTGGCTGCCGTTCGAGACCACCGACGGGGCGCAGTCGCTGCGCCAGTTCCGCCGCAAGCACGGCACCGTGCTGTACCTGTCCGACGTGGACGAGTTCCGCCAGCTCGCGCCGGTGGCGCACGCGCAGGGCATGGGGCTGCTCAACGCGGGCTACGCCTACGACCTGGAGATCCTGGAGCGGCTGGTGGCCGTGGACGGGCCGGGCGCGGCGCGGCGGGTGGCGCCCACCGAGGTGCTGGCCGCGCTGGGCGAGCCCGAGCGGGCGGTCGAGCGGGCGGTGCGGGAGCGGCTGGCGCTGGCCGCGGAGGTGCTGGCGCGGCACGACTGCGAGGCGGTGCCGCGCGAGTTCGACCCGGCGTCGCTGCCCGCGCTGCTGGTCGCCGACGCGGACGGCGAGCGCAGGCGGGACGCCGAGCAGGCGGGCGAGGCGGCCGACCCGCTGTGGGCCGAGCTGCTGGGCAGCCTGGTCGAGGCCACGCCGTCGGGGGCCTCCCAGCGGCTGGTGCTCAACTGCCGCAACCCGCTGGTGCGCAGGCTGGCCGAGCTGGCCGACCCGGCGCTGGTGGAGCTGACCGTGGAGTCGCTGTACGTGCACGCGCTGCTGCAGTCGCGGCGGCCGATGCGCCCCAAGGACACCGCGGCGCTCAACCGATCCTTCCTCGACCTGTTGGACCGCGCCGTGAGGAGCCGATGAACGACCAGAAGAAGTCCGCCGAGCAGCAGTTCGCCGGCGCCTACCGGATGCCCGACGGGATGGCCAGGCACGAAGCGCTGGAGCGCGCGGCCCGCGCCGCGGACGCCTGCGACCACCTGCCGCTGGGCGTGAGCTGCCGGATCGCGCTGCTGCGCTCCGCCTACGACCTGGGCCGCTACGACCTGATGCTGGCCCCGTTCGCCTGGTGCGGCGCGGCGGAGCGGCGCGACCCGACCGCGTTCGACGAGTGGGAGAGGCACAGCTTCGACTGGGCGCACAAGTGGATCGTCAGCGGGCTGGTGGCCGACCACCGGTTCACCCTGGAGCAGATCCGCTCGGTGCTGGACCAGCTGGCGTCGCGCTACCAGCGGCACGGGTTCTCCCTGCAGCCGGTGCACGGCGCGCGCGCCGACCTGGCCGAGCACATCGGCGACGAGGAGGGCTACCGGGAGCACTTCGCCCGCTACCTGGCGGCCGACCGCGGACCGATGAGCGACTGCGAGGCGTGCGTCGTGGAGGACCAGGCCGGGCACCTGATCCGGCAGGGCCGCCACGCCGAGGCGGTCGCGCACGCCGAGCGCCAGCTGGGGCAGGACAGCGGCTGCGCGACGCAGCCGCAGGGCATCCTGAGCACGCTGGCGCCCGCGTTCGTCGCGCTGGGCGAGCTGGACCGGGCGCGCGAGGCGCACGTGGTGGCGCACCGGCTGGTGCGCGACGATGAGGTCAGCTCCTACGTGGACGCGCAGCTGGTGTTCTGCGCGACCACCGGCAACGTGGCGCGCGGGGTGGAGCTGCTCCAGCGGCACCTGCACCGCGTGCACGGGTCGACCAGCCCGGCCCAGGCGATGCGCTTCGCGGCGGGCGCGGCGCTGCTGCTGAGCCGGGTCGACGAGCCGGTGGAGTTCCTGGTGCCGGTGGACGGCCGCACCACCGCGTTCACCGCGCCCCGGCTGCGGGCGCTGCTGGAGGAGCGGGCGCTGGGCACCGCCGCGCTGTTCGACCAGCGCAACGGCACCGACGCGGTGAGCAGGTGGGTGCGGCGGACGCTGGAGACCCCCGACACCGCGCACGTGCCGCTGGCCGTGCCCGTCGCGGCGCCCGCCCCCGTCGAGGCGGAGCCGGTCGTCGCCGACCCGGTGGAGCTGGCGCGGGGCGCGGTGGAGGCGTTCGACGGCGACGACATGCTCACCGGGATGCGCCTGCTGCGGTCGCTGCCCGCGGAGCTGGACCCGCTGCTGCCCGAGGTGCTGGCCGCCCAGGTCGCCGCCCGGCGGGCGCTGGTGGCCGACGAGGACGACGCGGCGCGGGCCGAGTTCACCGCGGCGGTCGAGCGGCTGGCGGGCGCGGGCGAGCACGACCTGGCCGCCCGCTACCGCGCGCGCGGCGCGCTGCGCTGGTTCGACCACTCCGACGAGGAGTCGGCGATCGCGGTGGTCCGCGCGTGCCTGGCCCAGGCGCGCACCCCGGACACCGCGGTGCCGGTGCGGCTGGTGCTGGTCAAGCTGCTGGCCCACGCGGGTGACCTGGACGGGGCGCGGGCCGTGCTGGCGGAGGCCGCGGAACTGGCCGAGTCGGAGGTGCCCCGGCTGCTGCCTCGGGTGCGCTGCGAGCAGGCCGAGCAACTGGCGGTGCGGCAGCGGCTGGACGAGGCGCACGCGGCCGCCGTGGCGCTGCTGGCCGACCGGCCCCCGGCGTCCGTGCGGTTCAACGCCCTGCGGCTGCGGTTGCGGCTGGAGGTCCTGCGGGGTGACGCCGAAGCCGCCCTGGCCACGGCCGACGCGCTGGTGGACGACTTCTCGACCGTGCGGGGGCCGTGGACGGGCGAGGCGCACCAGCAGCGGATGGCGGTGATCGACCAGCTCGGGCTGGCTCACGAGCACCTGCCGGAGCTGCGCGAAGCGGTGGCCGCCGCGCACGAGTGGGGCACGCCCCCGGAGGTGGTGGGCGCCTGCTACGTGCTCTCGGGCGGGTACCTGGGGGCGCAGCGACCGGTGGAGGCCGCCGAGGCGCTGGAGGAGGCGCTGCGCGTCGCCGACGGTGCGCTGCCGCCGGGAGAGCGCACGCCCGTGCTGTTCCGGCTGGGACAGGTGTGCGCGCAGCTGGGCGAGCTGGAGGCCGCGCAGCGGCACCTGGGCACCGCGCTGGACCACGTCGAGCCCGACGACCTGGTGCCCAGGGCGACGGTGCTGGACGCGCTGGCCGCCGTGCGCGGCAGGCAGGGCCAGGAGGCCGAGGCGGCCCGGTGCTACCGGGAGGCCGCGCTGGCGTGGGAGGCCGCCGAGGAGCCCGGTGAAGCGGCCGGGTCGTGGGTGGAGGCGGCGTCCGCGTCGCCC
>NZ_BMRG01000003.1:746373-747201 GCF_014648515.1 Saccharothrix coeruleofusca | reverse complement strand
TCGGCGGACGAGAGCTTCACCGCGCTGGAGCACGCGCAGGCGCTGCTGGACGGGCTGCCGGACGAGCACCGGACCCAGCTGGCCGCCAGGATCGCCGCGATCCGGGCCTACCTGCACGGCGACGCGGGCGAGTTCGCCTCGGCGCTGGAGCACAACGGGGTCGCCGAGGAGCTGGCCGACCAGCTCGGCGACACGCGGTGGCGGACGTTCCTGGTGACCCGCGGGGCCCGGTACCTGCTGTCCTCCGGTGACGCCGAGGGCGCCGAGTCCGAGGCCCGCCGCGCCGCCGAGCTGGTGGACGACACCACCCCGCCGCAGGTCGTCGGCGAGACCGCCGCCGTGCTGGGCGAAGCCCTGCGCGCCCAGGACAAGCCCGCCGCCACCGACCCCCAGCTCCGCGCCCTCAACACCCGCCTCGACTGACCCCCAAGCGTCTGCAAGTACTACCCGTCCCCCGATCCGAGGCCGTTGACCACTACCCGATGTGGGTGAACGCGACGCCGGGTGGTACTTACCGGCCCTCGCGGAGGGGGCGGGTAGTACTTGCAGGCGCGGGGGTCAGGCGCGGTGGGCGCGGGCGGAGGCGTAGAGGCAGACGGCGGCGGCGGTGGCCAGGTTCAGGCTCTCCGCGGCCCCGTAGATCGGCACCTTCAGCGCCGTGTCGAGGGTGTCGACCACCTCGTCGGGCAGCCCGTGCGCCTCGCTGCCGAACACCCACGCCGTGGGCCGGGCGAGGTCGCCGCGCAGGTCGGCGGCCACCAGGTCGTCGGCGGCGTACCCGTCCGCCGCGACCAGCCGCAGCCCGGCGGCCCGACAGGCCGCGAACAC
>NZ_BMRG01000003.1:705718-746341 GCF_014648515.1 Saccharothrix coeruleofusca | reverse complement strand
CTCGTCCGCCGACCGCGCGCGGGCCAGCGGCAGGTGGAACACGCTGCCGGTGGACGCCCGCACGCACTTGCCGTTGTGCGGGTCCACCGCGTCGCCCGCGAACACCACGGCGTCGGCCCCGGCCGCGTCGGCCACGCGGACCACGGTGCCCGCGTTGCCCGGATCGGCCACGCCGTGCAGCACCGCGACCAGTCGGGCACCGGGCCGCACCGCCTCCGCGAGCGGCACGTGCACCAGGTCGCACACCGCGATCAGGCCCTGCGGCGTCACGGTCTCCGACAGCGCCGCGGCGGCCTTGTCGGTCACCCCGCTCACCGGCACGCCCGCCTGGACGGCGTCGCGCACCAGCTCCGGGTTGCGATCGGCCGCGACCGCGGTGACGAACAGCTCGTGCACCCGCCCCCGCCCGGCGGCGGCCCAGGTGAGCGCCTCGCGCACCGCCTGGGCGCCCTCGGCGAGGAACCGCTCCGCGCGGTCGCGCCCGGAGCGGCGGGTCAGTCGCCGAGCGGCAACGACCCGGGGTGTCCGCTCGGTGAACGGAGCATCCCCGGGTCGTGGTGCGCGCTGATCGGTGCTCAGGCGTTGTCCTGAGCGGGCGCGTTGACGTCGCTGGGCAGCGCGGCCTTGGCCAGCTCCACCAGCGCGGTGAACGCGGCGGGGTCGCTGACGGCCAGCTCGGCCAGGATCTTGCGGTCGACCTCGATCTCGGCCAGGCGCAGGCCCTGGATGAAGCGGTTGTAGGTCATGCCGTTGGCACGGACACCCGCGTTGATGCGCTGGATCCACAGCTTGCGGAAGTCGCCCTTGCGCGCCCGGCGGTCCCGGTAGGCGTAGTTGAGCGAGTGGAGCACCTGCTCCTTGGCCTTGCGGTACAGCCGCGAGCGCTGACCGCGGTAACCGCTGGCCAGCTCAAGGGTGGTACGGCGCTTCTTCTGGGCGTTCACTGCCCTTTTGACGCGTGCCACGGGTCCATCCTGTCGATCTCATGGGGCCGAAGGCCCCGGTGTTCGGGGGAAAGCGGGTGGATCAGATGCCGAGCAGCTTCTTGATCCGCGACACGTCGTTCTTGGCGACCTCGGTGGTGCCCGACAGGCGCCGCGTCAGCTTGCTGGACTTCTTCTCCAGCAGGTGCCGCTTGCCCGCCTTCTCGCGGACGATCTTGCCGCTGCCGGTGACCTTCACGCGCTTGGAGGTCCCGCTGTGGCTCTTGTTCTTGGGCATTTCCGTCCTCGTCTCATGCAGCCACCAGATGGGGGCGGCCATGCTTGCTCCGGGGCGCAGGGCCCCGGAGGTCACTCCTCGCCGGACTCCTCCGCGGTGCCGCTGTCCTGCTTCACCGGTCGGGTCTTCGTGTTCTTGTGCGGGGCCAGCACCATGATCATGTTGCGGCCGTCCTGCTTCGGGTTGGACTCGACGAACCCGAGCTCCGCGACGTCTTCGGCCAGCCGCTGCAGCAGCCGGTAGCCCAGCTCCGGACGGGACTGCTCACGACCCCGGAACATGATGGTCACCTTGACCTTGTTCCCGTGCGACAGGAAGCGGGCCACGTGGCCCTTCTTCGTCTGGTAGTCGTGCGGGTCGATCTTCGGGCGGAGCTTCTGCTCCTTGATGACCGTCAGCTGCTGGTTGCGGCGGGACTCGCGGGCCTTCTGCGCGCTCTCGTACTTGAACTTGCCGTAGTCCATGAGCTTGCAGACCGGCGGCCGAGCCTGCGCGGCGACCTCGACGAGGTCGAGGTCCGATTCCTGGGCGAGTCGGAGCGCGTCCTCGATGCGAACGATCCCGACCTGCTCGCCGTTCGGCCCGACCAGACGAACCTCGGGCACGCGGATGCGGTCGTTGATGCGCGGCTCGGTGCTCGCGGGAGCACCTCGGTTCGAGGGACTTGTCATTCACGTCCTTTGTGACTCGTTGTGCGCCAAAGACAAGAGGCCCCACACCTGCCCGGTGTGGGGCCCGCTCTTCCGACCGATCGCACAACGAAGGGCGCAGTCCACCCCTCGAGGGACCGGACCCGGCCACCTGCTCGAAGCGGCAGACTCGGGTGGGAGCGGGGCTCCACTTGCCGTCCCCGCACGTGCGGGGACTGGTCGCGGGAGAATAGTAGCAGACGGTCCTTGTCAACCCCGAACCGGCGCGGTGGCGGAGGCGGTTGCGACAATGGCCGACGTGACCGACCTGCCTTCAGACAACGTCCGCGAGCTGTCCGATGTTCCCAGCATCGAGGTGATCAGCAAGGCGGCGATCATGCTGCTGTCCGCCGCCGCCGAGCGCCTCGGCCTGGCCGACGAGGACCCCGACACCAGCCCCCGCCGCGACCTCGACGAGGCCCGCAGGCTGATCACCGCGCTGGCGGGCCTGGTCACCGCCGCGACCGAGTACCTCGGCCCGCACGCCGCCCCGCTGCGCGACGGCCTGCAGTCGGTCCAGCGGGCCTTCCGCGAGGCGTCGGCCGTGCCCGACGAGCCGGGCCAGGGCCCCGGCGAGAAGTACACCGGCCCGGTGTACTGACCGCACCCGGCGATGCCCCCTCCGGTACGTCTGCAAGTACTACCCGAGGGGGCTCGCGCAGGCCGGTGACTACTACCCGCCGGACGCGCTGTGGCTAGCGCGGCGGGCGCAGGCCCGCGGCGGCCAGCTGACCCGCCGCCAGCGCCCGGATGACCTCCGGGTCGCGGCGGCGCCACCCCTCCACCGGGTCGCCGTCGAACGCGGCCAGCCTGCGCAGCGACAGCTCGTTGAGCGCCCGCAGCGCCAGCAGGTCCTCCCGGCCGGTGTCCCGCAAGCGCTTGGCCGCACCCGCGCGGCGGGCGTAGCGCACCCGCAGCGGCAGCCAGCTGACCAGCAGGAACGCCACCGGCAGCGCGATCAGCGCGATGGCCAGCCACTGCGCGGTGCTCTCCACCGCCTCGATCTGGGTCTGCCCCGCGCCCACCATCGACCCGCCCGCGTCCTGCCCCCGGCCCAGCGCGTCCGCCAGCCGCCCGCCCACCAGCGGCACGTCCCGCGCGCGGTCGGCGGCGTCGCGGAAGGTGTCGCTGAGCCCCTGCCCCGCCGACACCAGGCCGTCGCCGGGCGCGCGCAGGCGCAGCACCCCGTCGCGCACCCCCAGCGCCAGGTCGACCCAGAACCACACCCACGCCACGGCCAGCAAGTCCGCCAGCACCTGTCGGCCCAATCGGGCAGGGCGGTCCGCGTACCACGTCATGGCGCAAGCATTACCAGCCCGGCGCCGGCTAGGGTCGGCCGAGTGGCGATGACGTTCGGCGAGCTTCTGCGGGAGCACCGGCTGCGCGCGAAGCTCACCCAGGAGGAACTGGCCGCGGGCTCCGGGGTGAGCGTGCGCGCCATCAGCGACATGGAACGCGGCCGGGCCAAGGGCCCGCAGCGCCGCACGGTGGAGGCGCTGGCCCGGCTGCTGGCGCTGACCGAGCCGCAGGCGCAGGCGCTGATGGCCGCCGCGAAGGAGGGGCGGGCGCGCAAGCAGCTGCCGGTGGCCCCCAGCGCGCTGCCCCCGGACCTGGTGGACCTGACCGGCCGGGAAGCCGAGCTGGCCGCGCTGGCCGACGCCGCGGACCGGGTGCGCGGCACCGGCGTGGTCGTGGTGCACGGCCCGCCGGGCGGGGGCAAGACCAGCCTGGCGGTGCGCGCGGCCTACCAACTGGCCCCGCGCTTCCCCGACGGCTGCTTCTTCTTCAACCTGCGCGGCATGGACGCCCGGCCGCTGCACCCGTCGGAGGTGGTGCACCGGGTGCTGCTGGCGCTGGGCGTCGCGGAGAACCGGATGCCCCCCACCGAGGCCGAGCGCTCGGACCTGTACCGGGAGCTGCTGCGCACCCGCTCCACCCTGACGGTGCTGGACAACGCGTCGGACGAGGCGCAGGTGCGGCCGCTGCTGGCCACCGGCGCGCGGTCGTTGGTGCTGGTGACCAGCAGGCAGGTGCTGGGCGGGTTGGAGGCGCCGGTGCGGCTGGGCCTGGACGTGCTGACCCCGAGCGCCTCGCTGGAGCTGCTGGCGGGCATCGCGGGCCGCGACCGGGTGGCCGCCGAGCCGGAAGCCGCCACCAGGGTCGCCGCGCTGTGCGGGCACCTGCCGCTGGCGCTGCGCATCGCGGGCAACCGGCTGGCCAGCCGCCCCCGGTGGACCGTGGCGCACCTGGCGGGCCAGCTGGGCGACGAGCGGCGCAGGCTGACCGCGCTGACCGCGGGCGACCTGCAGGTGCGCACCGCCTTCGAGATGTCCTACCGGCAGCTCAGCGACAAGGCCGCGGTGCTGTTCCGCAGGCTGTCGCTGGTGCCGGGGGCCGACTTCACCCCCGACCTCGCCGCCGCGCTGGCCGACGTGGACCGGTTCGCCGCCGAGGACACCCTCGACGAGCTGGTGGACATGAGCCTGCTGGACACCGCCGAGGTCTCCGGCCGCTACCTGTTCCACGACCTGATCCGGGTCTTCGCGGGCGAGCGGCTGGCCGACGAGGAACCCGCGCCGGTGGTGGAGCAGGCCAGGGGGCGGATGGTCTCCTGGCTGCTGGCCACCGCCACCGCCGCGGGCGGCTTCTTCGCCCCCGAGGGGCGCCAGTCCCCCGTCGGGAACCTGCGCGACGCCGACGACGCCGACGCCTGGCTGGCCGCCGAGACCGCGAACTGGCTCGGCGCGCTGCGCTGGGCGAGCGAGCACGGCGGGCACGCCGAGGTGCTGGCACTGGCCACCGCCATGCACTGGTACTCCGACCAGCGCGGCAGCGGTCAGACGTGGGCGGAGGTGTTCACCGCGGGCGTCGCCGCGGCGCGGGCGCTGGGCAGCGTGCGCGACGAAGCCGTCCAGCTGAACTTCCTGACCTGGACCCTGGCCGTGCTGCTGCGCAAACCGCAGGAGGCGCTGGCGCTGCACGAGCGGGCGTGGCAGGCCGCGGTGGCCGCGGGCGACGTGCGCGAGCAGGCGTGGGCCATGCACTACCGCGCGGTCTCCCACCTGCGCTCGGGCCGCCTGGAGGAGGCCAGGGACAGCGCGGTGCGGGCGCGGCAGCTGTTCCACGACGCGCGCTACCCGCTGGGCGGGCACATCGCCGCGTCCTGCCTGGGACTGGTGCTCAACGGTTTACAGCGCTACGAGGAAGCCGCCGAGCTGCACCGGGGGCTGGTCGCCGACATGCGGGCCAACGCGCTGGGCCTGGCCCCGAGGATGCGCGACGAGATGGTCGCGGCGCTGCTGGTGCGGGTCGGCCAGAGCCTGGTCGAGCTGGGCGACTGGGAGGAGGTCGCCGAGGTGGCGGGCGAAGCCGCGGAGCTCGCCCGCTCCGCCCACGCGCCGAGCAGCCAGGGCGATGCGGCCTACCTGCGCGGGATCGCCCTGCACCGGCTCGGTCGGCTGCCGCAAGCCAAGACCGAGCTGGAGCGGGCGCTGGCCGTGATGACCGAGCACCGCGATGCGCGCCTGGCACTGGTGCTCGACGCCCTGGCCGCCCTGCACGGCGACCTCGGCGACCCGGACGCGGTCGGGGAGTACCGCGCGCGGGCCGCCGAATCGAGGTCACCCGATCGGTGATGCGTTCTTCGCCATCGCCGTGTCGTCCTTCCATGACATGCGATCCGGGTTACCCCCAGTCAACCGCCGCGAGGGCGCGGGCACCACGCAGAACAACCGGCAGAACTGCGTCAGTCGCCCAGCACGGCCAGCGCGTCGATCTCGACCAGCAGGCCGGCGGGCAGTCCGACGTAGACGGTGGTGCGCGCCGGGTACGGCTCGGACATGAACTGGTTGTAGACCTCGTTCATCTCGGCGAAGTGCGCGGTGTCGGTCAGGTAGACGCGCAGCATCACCACGTCGTCCAGGCTCGCGCCGCCCGCCTCCAGCACGGCCACGACGTTGCGCAGCGCCTGGGCGGTCTGCTCGGCGACGGTCTCGCCCACGACCGCCCCCGTGGCGTCGAAGGCGACCTGGCCCGCCACCTGCAGCACGTTGCCCTTGCGGACCCCCTGGGAGAACTTCGCGACGGGGGCGGGCGCCTGCTCGGTGCGGATCTCGGTCTTGGGCACGAATCCTCCTGTGTTCGATCGACCCGGCTCCGCCGGGTCGGGTGAGGCCGCCTGGAAGTCGGCCTCGCGTGGTGGTTGGGGACGGTGGTCCGGTGGTCTAGGGGCGGGGGGACCAGCCGCACTCGACGGAGGCGGCTCGGGCGGTGGCCAGGAGATCGGGCAGGTGGCCCATGAGGCCGTCGTAGTCCAGCAGGACTTTGGGCACCGACATCGAGACCGCGGCCACCACCTCGCCGCGGGCGCCGCGCACAGGGGCGGCGATGCAGTGGATGAAGTCCTCGTGCTCGGCGTTGTCCACGGCGTACCCGCGCTCCCGCACCTTGGCCAGTTCCGCCAGGTAGGTCTGCGGATCGGTGATGGTGTTGGCGGTCAGCGGCACGTAGTCGATCGCGGCGGCGACCTTGCGGCGCTCGGTCTCCGGCAGGTCCGACAGCAGCACCTTGGCCACCGCCGTGCAGTGCAGCGGCGCGCGTCTGCCGATGCGGGAGTACATCCGCATCGGGTGGGTGCTGTCGTACTTGTCGATGTAGATGACCTCACCGTCCTCATAGGACGCGAGGTGGACGGTGTAGCCCAGCCGCGAGTTCAGCTCGCGCAGCGCGGGTTCGGCGCAGCGCCGCACGTCGCGCTCCTCCAGGGCGCGGTGGGCCAGGTCGAACAGGGCGGTGCCCAGCCGGTAGTGGTGCACGCCGTCGCGCTGCACGAACCGGTGCGCCTCCAGGGTGCGCAGCAGCCTCAGCGCGGTGGACTTGTGCACGCCGATGACACCGGAGAGCTCCTCCAGCGTCTTGGGCCCGGTCGCCAACTGGCCGACCAGCGTCAGCGCGCGGTCCAGGCTCTGGCTCATCGGCGTCTCCTCAGGTGCGCGGCGGCCCAGGTCTCCGGGTCGGCGTCCAGCAGCGGCGTGGTCACCTGACCCGGCAGCGGGTCGCCGACATCCTCTCTGGTCAGCAGCGCCGCGGCGGCTTGGAGGTGACCGGCGCGCAGCCTGCGCGCGGGCGGTTCACCCGCCAGGTGGGCGGCCAGGTACCCGGCGGCGAACGCGTCGCCCGCCCCGACCGGCTCGACCACCTCGACCTTGAGGGCGGGCTGGAAGGTCGTCGTGCCGCCCTCGGCCAGGGTCGCGCCGTGCTCGCCCTGCTTGACCACGAGCGTGCCGGGGCCGGGCAGCAGCCGCCGCAGCCGCGCGGGGTCTCCGGTGCCCCACACCAGCTGGGCCTCGTCGGAGCCGGTCAGCACGATGTCGGCGGCGTCGGCCAGCTCGCGCAGCACCGAGGGGTCGCGGTCGCGCCACAGCGCGGGCCGCCAGTTCAGGTCGAAGGACACCAGCACGTCGCGGGGCCTGGCCACGATCGCGCGCAGCAGCGCCAGGCAGCTGTCCGACAGCGCCGCGGTGATGCCGCTGACGTGCACCAGCGCCACGCCGTCCAGGTCCAGCCGGTCCAGCACCTCCGGGCCCATCGCCGAAGCCGCCGAGCCGCGCCGGTAGTAGCGCACCGGGCTGCCCGCCGCGTCGGCCTCCTTGACGTAGAGGCCGGTGGGCCGGTCGGGGTCCACGCGCACACCGGTGACGTCCACGCCCGCGCCGCCGACGGCGTCCAGCACCGCGCCGCCGAAGGCGTCGTCGCCCACCGCGCCGACCCACCGGCTGCGCACGCCCAGGCGTGCCAGGTGGACGGCCACGTTGGACTCGGCGCCGCCGATCGCCCGCGTCCACGTGCGCGCGGCGCGCACCGGTCCGGGCTCGGCGGGGACGAGGACCGCCATGGTCTCGCCCAGGCACACCACGCCGCCCGAGACGCTGTAACGCATCCGTGTCCTCCGGATTTCACTCGTTGACTGGGCGGCGAGCCGAATGTTACACACGTCCACATCACATCGCGCAATACCCGTTGCGAGATGTGCAACGTGAGGAGCGGACTCGTGGATCTCGACCGCGACGCCGTCGCCGCCATCCGGCAGGAGCGGATCGACTGGCGGTTCAAGGGCGTGCCCGCCGACGCCTTCGGCTCGACCGTCGGTGAGCTGGCCGCGCGCGGGCCCGACCTGTTCACCGACGGCTTCGTCGGCCCGCTGGTGGTGCTGGACGCCGACGCGCTGGAGCACAACCTGGCGGTGATGGCGCGCTGGTGCGCCGAGCACGGCGTCGCGCTCGCCCCGCACGGCAAGACCACCATGGCCCCGCAGCTGTTCGCCCGGCAGTTCGACCACGGCGCGTGGGGCATCACCGCGGCCAACACCAGCCAGCTGCGGGTCTACCGGGCCTTCGGCGTGCGCCGGGTGCTGCTGGCCAACCAGCTGGTCGACCCGGCCGGGCTGCGCTGGCTGGCCGCCGAGCTGGCCGCCGACCCGGCGTTCGAGTTCACCTGCTGGGTGGACTCGGTGGCGTCGGTGGAGCGGATGACCGAGGCGCTGGGCCCGGTCGAGCGGCCGGTGGACGTGCTGGTGGAGCTGGGCGCGCCCGGCGGCCGGACCGGCGCGCGGGACCTGCCGACCGCGCAGGCCGTGGCACGGGCCGCGGCGCAGAGCCCGGCGCTGCGGCTGGCGGGCGTCGGCGGCTACGAGGGCGCGCTGGCGCACGACGCCTCCCCCGCCGCCAAGGCCGCCGTGGACGGCTACCTGGAGTCGCTGCGCGAGCTGACCGTCTCGCTGCGGGAGCTGTTCGAGGTCGACGAGCCCGTGGTCACCGCGGGCGGCAGCGCGTACTTCGACCAGGTCGCGGCGGCGCTGACCCGGCCGTGGCCGTTCCCGGTGCGGCCGGTGCTGCGCAGCGGCGCGTACATCACCCACGACGACGGCTTCTACCGGGGCATCTCGCCGCTGGGGCGCACGCCCGGCGCGCAGCCGTTCCGCTCCGCGCTGCGGGCCTGGGCGCAGGTCACCTCGCGTCCGCAGCCGGACCTGGCGCTGCTGACGCTGGGCAAGCGGGACGCCTCGTTCGACGAGGGCCTGCCCGAGCCGCAGGTGGTGCGCGGCCGCGACGGCGTGCAGCGGCCGCTGGAGGCGGAGGTCACCGCGCTCAACGACCAGCACGCGTTCCTCAGGCTGCCCGAGGACTCGCCGGTCGAGGTCGGCGACTGGATCGGCCTGGGGCTGTCCCACCCCTGCACGGTGTTCGACAAGTGGCAGCTGATCCCGGTGGTGCGCGGCACCACCGTGGTCGACCTGATCCGCACCTACTTCTGAACCTACTCCTCGGGGAGGCCGCGTGGACATCGTCTACCGGGGCGCGCTGGTGGCCGACGGCACCGGAGCGCCCGCCTACCAAGCCGACGTCGGCGTCGCCGACGGCCGCATCGCGGGCATCGGCCGCGGCTTGGGGGGCAAGCGCGTCGTCGACGCGGACGGCCTGGTGCTCGCGCCGGGCTTCATCGACATGCACTCGCACTCCGACCTGCAGGTGCTGGCCGAACCCGAGCACATGGCCAAGGTCAGCCAGGGCGTCACCACCGAGGTGCTCGGCCAGGACGGGCTGTCCTACGCCCCGGTGGACGACGAGGTGCTGGCCACGTTGCGCGGCCAGCTGGCAGGCTGGAACGACGACCCGCCCGGCTTCGACTGGGACTGGCGCTCGGTCGGCGAGTACCTGGACCGGCTCGACCGCGGCATCGCGGTCAACGCCGCCTACCTGGTGCCGCAGGGCACGCTGCGGATGCTGTGCCTTGGCTGGGAGGACCGCCCGCCCACCGAAGCCGAACTGGACCGGATGCGCTCGGTGCTCGCGCAGTCCCTGCGGCAGGGCGCGATGGGCCTGTCCTCGGGGCTGACCTACACGCCCGGCATGTACGCCGGGACCGCCGAGCTGGTCGAGCTGTGCAAGGTCGTGGGCGAGCACGGCGGGTTCTACAGCCCGCACCACCGCAGCTACGGCGCGGGCGCGCTGGAGGCGTACGCGGAGATGGTGGCGGTGTCCAGGGAATCGGGCTGCCCGCTGCACCTGGCGCACGCCACGATGAACTTCCCGGTCAACGAGGGCCGCGCGGGCGAGCTGCTGGCGCTGCTGGACGAGGCGATCGCCGCGGGCGCGGACATCACCCTCGACACCTACCCGTACCTGCCCGGCGCGACCTACCTGTCCGCGCTGCTGCCCAGCTGGGCCACCGAGGGCGGCCCGGAGGCCACCCTGGCCCGCCTGTCCGATGTGGACACCCGTGAGCGCGTCCGCGCGGAGATCGAGGACACCGGCTCGGACGGCTGCCACGGCGTGCCGGTGGACTGGGACTCCATCGAGATCAACGGCGTGCGCCGGGAGGAGAACGCGCACCTGGTCGGGCGCAGCGTCGCCGAGTCCGCGCGCGTGGCGGGCCGCCCGCCCGCCGAGCTGTACTTCGACGTGCTGATCTCCGAGCGGCTGGGCACGTCCTGCCTGATGCACGTGGGCCACGAGGACAACGTGCAGGCGATCATGCGCCACCCCGCGCACACCGGCGGCAGCGACGGCCTGCTGGTCGGCGACCGGCCGCACCCGCGCGCCTGGGGCACCTTCCCCCGCTACCTGGCCCGCTACGTGCGCGAACTGGGCGTGCTGGGCCTGGAGGAGTGCGTGGCGCACCTGACCGGGCGGGCCGCGCGGCGGCTGCGGCTGACCGACCGCGGCCTGGTCCGCGAGGGCTACGCCGCGGACCTGGTGCTGTTCGACCCCGACACCGTGGCCGACACCGCCACCTTCGACCTGCCCCGGCAAGCCGCCGCGGGCATCCCCCACGTCGTCGTCAACGGGGTACCCGTGATCGACGACGGCAGGCGCACCGACGCCCTGCCTGGCCGTTCCCTGCGAAACCCCCGGAGCCGCGCGTGATCGACTGGTTGCAGCACTCGACCGGAGGGCTGCTGACGCTGGCCGCGCTCAGCATCGCCCTCCTGCTGTTGCTGATCATCAGGTGGAAGGTCGAACCCTTCATCGCGCTGATCGTGGTCGGCCTGCTGGTCGCGCTGGCGGCGGGCGTGCCCACCGAGACCCTGGTCGGCTCGGCGCAGAAGGCGTCGGACTCGCTGCTGGAGAAGGGCTTCGGCGGCATCCTCGGCCACATCACCGCCATCATCGGCCTGGGTACCCTGCTCGGGGCGATCCTGGAGGCCTCCGGCGGCGCGCAGGTGCTCACCCGCAAGCTGCTGACGTTGTTCGGGGACAACCGCGCGCCGCTGGCGATGGGCCTGGCGGGCCTGATCTTCGGCGTGCCGGTGTTCTTCGACATCGGCATCTTCGTGCTCGCGCCGCTGGTGTACGTGGCCGCCAAGCAGAGCGGCCGGTCGATCGTGCTCTACGCGATGCCGCTGCTGGCCGGCCTGTCGGTGATGCACGCGTTCATGCCGCCGCACCCCGGCCCGGTGGCCGCGGCGGGTCTGCTGGGGGTCAGCCTCGGCTGGATCATCATCATGGCGCTGGCCGTGGCCATCCCGTCGTGGCTGGTCGGCGGTGTGCTGTTCTCGTCGTGGATCGGCAAGCGGCTGACCGTGCCGGTGCCCGAGGAGATGCTGGCCGCCGCGGAGAAGGCGCGCGGCGAGGGTGCCCGCGACGAGCCGCCGCTGTCGCTGGTGCTGGGCATCATCGCGGTGCCGCTGGTGCTGATCCTGGCGGGCACGTTCGGCAGCATCCTGCTGCCCAAGGGCTCCACGCTGCTGGGCGTGTTCACCTTCTTCGGCACGCCCGCGGTGGCGCTGACCATCGCCGTGCTGCTGGCGTTCTGGCTGCTGGGCTTCCGCCGCGGGATGACCCGCGAGCAGGTCACCGAGCTGTCCGCGGCCTCGCTGCGGCCGGTGGCGATGATCCTGCTGGTGGTCGGCGCGGGCGGGTTCTTCGGCGCGGTGCTCTCGGCCACCGGCGTGGGCAAGGTGCTGGCCACCGAGCTGTCCGACCTCGGCCTGCCGGTCATCGCGCTGTCCTACGTGATCAGCTGCGCGCTGCGGATCGCGCAGGGCTCGGCGACCGTGGCCATCGTGACCACCACCGGCATCGTCGCCCCGGTGGTGGCCGACCTCGGCTACTCGCAGCCGCAGCTGGCGCTGGTGGTCATGGCCATCGCGTCCGGCTCGATCATCGCCTCGCACGTCAACGACGGCGGCTTCTGGATCGTGTCCCGCTACTTCGGGCTGTCGGTCAAGGAGACGCTGCAGACCTGGACGGTGCTGGAGACCATCCTGTCCGTGGTCGGCTTCGCGGTGGCGGCACTGCTGAGCCTGGTGGTCTGAGCGTCCCCCGGCCAACCGCGGAGAACCCCCTGCGCCCTCCCTCGCAGGGGGTTCCCGCCTCCGGGGGTCAGCCCGCCTTCTTCCCCTCCGGAGTGGCGGCGAACCGGCCACCACCCAGGCCGTGGCCATTGGCCTCGCCGCACGACTCGTCGCCGGAAGAGGTGCGGGGCGGCCACTTCACCGCGCACGCACCGTCGCAAGTAGACGCCGAGGGGTTCGCACTGCCCTCGTCGAACCGGTACAGCGTCGTGCTGTCCTTGTCGGTCAGCACGGCGCCCAGGCCGCCGAGGGTGGCCCGCACCGCACCATCGCGCCGCGCCTGGCCGCAGGCGGTGAGCAGCGCGGCACCGATGGGGGCGACCGCCCCGAGCGCCACCGCACGTGTGCGGGTCATGGTGAACCTCCTCGCGGTCGCCGCGTCCGTCCCGGCGACCGGCTCACCACATGCACGTACCGCGGCCCGGAGCGGTTCACCACGATCTACGGCAAGTACCACCCGGCGTCTCCGGGCGGGCCGGTGACCACTACCCGGCCTCCCGAACGCGGGACTGGCGCGCGGCCCGCAAACCCGCCAGGTAGGTCTCCAGTCCGCGCCGCCCGTGGCGCATCATCAGCTCGTGGTTGGCCTTGAGCAGGGGCCGCGCGGGCAGGCCCAGCAGGCGCAGCAGCGGCTTGCGCACGACCACCTCCTGGTCGTAGACGACCCTGGTGCCCTCGCCCTCGGGCAGCAGCGTCCAGCCCACCGTGCCGTCGAGGTCGCCCACCAGGTCCGCGCGCAGCAGCAGCCGCTCGCGGTCGCTGGTGTTGTGGTGGACCTCGAAGACCAGGTCGTAGGGCAGCAGTGAACGACAGCGCAGCTCGGCGGCCTGCTCGCCGATCTGGCGGCCCTCGCGCACCTCGGGCCACCAGTCCAGGTAGCCGCGCAGGTCGGCCAGCACGTCGTAGACCTCGCCGGGCGGAGCCGCCACGGACCAGACGCTGCGGAAGCGGTAGGAGTTCACCGGCATGACCACCGTGTTCACCCCGGCGGGGGCGCGCAAACCAGAACCGGCCGCGCCCCCACCGGGGTCGTGTCACGCCGAGGCGCGGACCCCCAGCACCTCGCGCAGGAACTCCGCGGTGTGGCTCTCGGCGACCTCCGCCACCTGCTCCGGGGTGCCCTCGGCGACCACCGTGCCGCCGCCCGAGCCGCCCTCCGGCCCCATGTCCACGATCCAGTCGGAGGTCTTGATCACGTCGAGGTTGTGCTCGATCACGATCACCGTGTTGCCCTTGTCCACCAGGCCGTTGATCACGCCCAGCAGCTTGCGGATGTCCTCGAAGTGCAGGCCCGTGGTCGGCTCGTCGAGGATGTAGACCGTCTTGCCCGTCGAGCGCTTCTGCAGCTCGCTGGCCAGCTTCACGCGCTGGGCCTCACCGCCGGACAGGGTCGGCGCGGGCTGACCCAGCCGCACGTAGCCCAGGCCGACGTCGACCAGCGTCCGCAGGTGCCGGTGGATGGCGTTGATCGGCTCGAAGAACTCCGCCGCCTCCTCGATCGGCATGTCGAGGACCTCGGCGATGGTCTTGCCCTTGTAGTGCACCTCCAGCGTCTCCCGGTTGTACCGGGCGCCCTTGCACACCTCGCAGGGGACGTAGACGTCGGGCAGGAAGTTCATCTCGATCTTGATGGTGCCGTCGCCCGCGCACGCCTCGCAGCGCCCGCCCTTGATGTTGAACGAGAACCGACCCGGCTGGTAGCCGCGCACCTTGGCCTCGGTCGTCGCCGCGAACAGCTTGCGGATGTGGTCGAACACCCCGGTGTAGGTGGCCGGGTTGGACCGCGGGGTGCGGCCGATCGGCGACTGGTCGACCTGCACCAGCTTGTCGACGTGCTCCAGGCCCTTGATCCGGGTGTGCCTGCCGGGCACCTGGCGGGCGCCGTTGAGCTTGTTCGCCAGCACCGTCGCCAGGATGTCGTTGACCAGCGTCGACTTGCCCGAGCCGGAGACACCGGTGACCGAGACCAGGCAGCCCAGCGGGAACGACACGTCGATGCCGCGCAGGTTGTGCTCGCGCGCGCCGACCACGGTCAGCTGGCGCTTCTTGTCGACCTTGCGGCGCGTGGCGGGCATCGGGATCTGCTGGCGCCCCGACAGGTACGCGCCGGTGATCGACTCCTTGTTCTTCAGCAGCGCCTTGTACGGGCCGCTGTGCACCACCCGGCCGCCGTGCTCGCCCGCGCCGGGACCGATGTCGACCACCCAGTCCGAGGTGCGGATGGTGTCCTCGTCGTGCTCGACCACGATCAGCGTGTTGCCCAGGTCGCGCAGCCGGGTCAGGGTCTCGATCAGCCGGTGGTTGTCGCGCTGGTGCAGGCCGATCGACGGCTCGTCCAGCACGTAGAGCACGCCCACCAGGCCGGAGCCGATCTGCGTGGCCAGCCGGATGCGCTGCGCCTCGCCGCCGGACAGGGTGCCCGACGCGCGGTCCAGCGACAGGTAGTTCAGGCCCACGTCGAGCAGGAAGTGCAGGCGGGCCTGGATCTCCTTGAGCACCGCGCCCGCGATCATGGCCTCGCGCTCGCCCAGCTGGAGCCCGTCGAGGAACTCCGAGCACTCCGCGACGCTCATCGCGCAGACCTCGGCGATGGACTTGTCACCCCGCGTGGCGTGGTGCAGCGTCACGGCCAGGATCTCGGGCTTGAGGCGGGTGCCCTGGCACGTCGGGCACGGCACCTCCCGCATGTAGCCCTCGTACTTCTCCTTCATGTACTCGGACTCGGTCTGCTCCTGGCGGCGCTCCAGGAACGGGATGACGCCCTCGAAGTTGGCGTAGTAGGAGCGCTCGCGGCCGTAGCGGTTCTTGTAGCGGACGTTGACCTGCTCGTCGACGCCGTGCAGGACCGCCTTCTGCGCCTTGGCGGGCAGGTTGCGCCACGGGGTGTCCATGCGGAACCCGATGGCCAGGCTCAGCGACTCCAGCAGCCGGGTGAAGTACTCGGCGGTCTGCCCGCTGGCCCACGGCGCGATCGCGCCCTCGGCCAGCGACAGCTCGTCGTCGGGCACCACCAGTTCCGGGTCGACCTCCTTGCGCACGCCGATGCCGGTGCACACCGGGCACGCGCCGTAGGGCGAGTTGAACGAGAACGACCTGGGCTCCAGGTCCTCGATCGCCAGCGGGTGGCCGTTGGGGCAGGCCAGGTTCTCGGAGAAGCCGCGCACCCGGTACGGGTCGTCCTCGGGCAGGTCGACGAACTCCAGCTCGACCAGGCCGTCGGCCAGCCGCAGCGCGGTCTCCACCGAGTCGGTCAGCCGCTGCTTGGCGCTGGCCTTCACGCTGAGCCGGTCGATGACGACCGCGATGTGGTGCTTCTCCTGCTTCTTGAGCTTGGGCACCTCGCCCAGCGCGTAGACCACGCCGTCGACCTTGGCCCGCGAGTAGCCCTGCGACTGCAGGTTGGCGAACAGGTCGAGGTACTCGCCCTTGCGACCGCGGATGACCGGGGCGAGCACCTGGAACTTGGTGCCCTGCGTCATGGCCAGCACCTGGTCGACGATCTGCTGCGGGGTCTGCTTGCTGATCGCCTCGCCGCAGGTGGGGCAGTGCGGCTTGCCCGCGCGGGCGTAGAGCAGCCGCAGGTAGTCGTAGACCTCGGTGATGGTGCCCACGGTCGAGCGCGGGTTGCGGCTGGTCGACTTCTGGTCGATCGACACCGCGGGCGACAGCCCTTCGATGAAGTCGACGTCCGGCTTGTCCATCTGACCGAGGAACTGCCTGGCGTAGGCCGACAGCGACTCCACGTAGCGCCGCTGGCCCTCGGCGAAGATCGTGTCGAAGGCGAGGCTCGACTTGCCCGAGCCGGACAGCCCGGTGAACACGATCAGGCTGTCCCTGGGCAGGTCGAGGTCAACGCCTCGCAGGTTGTGCTCGCGTGCGCCGCGAACGACAAGGCGGTCCGCCACTTACGGTTCCCTTCGACTTCTGCGATCCCCGAACACGCGTTCGAAAAAGCGTACTGGACCTGATGCTTCCCCGACCGAGGAGGGTGACGCCCCATGCTAGGGCCGACCACCGACAAAAACCGGCCCGCTTCCGCCCGATCGTGCGCCAACGGGTCTACCTAGGGGTGGGCAACGCCCCTACGCTGGAGCGATAGGCCATTCGGCGGCCGATCGGGGATGAGGTGCCCATGAGCTTCGCTGATGCAGCCCAGGTCCACTCCACCGGAACGAGCGTACCCGCGCCGCGCGAGCAGTCCGCGGCCGCGCAGGACGCGGTCGCCGGGCTGGCCGAGGTGGAGGTGGCCACGTCCGCCCTGTACGCCGCGGTCGAGGGGCTGGACCAGGTGGCGATGCGCGGACCCAGCCTGCTGCCCGGCTGGAGCCGGGCACACGTCATCACCCACCTGGCCCGCCAGGCCGACGCCCTGGTCAACCTGCTGACCTGGGCCAAGACCGGGGTCGAGCACCAGATGTACCCCAGCGCGGCGGACCGGGACGCCGACATCGCCGAGGGCGCGATCCGCTGGCCCCAGCTGCTGCGGGCGGACCTGGACGCGGCCTGCCAGCGGTTCGCCACCGCCGCGGCCGAGCTGCCCGCCGGGGCGTGGGAGGCCGAGGTGGCCCACCTGCGCGGCCCGCTGCTGGCCCACCGCGTCCCCTGGCTGCGGCTGCGCGAGGTGTGGCTGCACCTGGTCGACCTGGACTGCGGCGTCGGCTTCGCCGACCTGCCCCCGCACCTGGCGGAGTGGTTCGTGGACGAGGCGGTCGGCCAGTACGCCGACCGCCCCGACGTGCCCGCGGTGCGCCTGGAGGTGCGGCTGCCGGACGGCCGTCAGCGCAGCTGGGAGTTGACCACCACGGGCAGTGACGCGTCGACCTCGCTCAGCGGCGCCGCGGCCGACGCGATCGGGTGGCTGACCGGCCGCCAGGACGGCACCCGGCTCGACGGGACGGCGCCCGCGCTGCCCAGCTGGCTGTGAAGGGTGAGCCTGCCCGCCAGTAGCAAGCGCACCAGCACGGGGCGGTGGCTGGTGGTGAGCAGCCGGTAGACGGGCCGCTCGACGAGCTTGGTCAGCAGCCAGCCCAGGGCGACCGCGACGCCGGTGAACGCCACGAGCTGCACCCACGGCCCGAACCCGGTCAACCGCTCCATCACGACGTAGCCGATCTCCTGGTGGACCAGGTAGACGCCGTAGGAGATGCCCGCCAGCCACTGGACGGGCCGGGCCAGCACGCGCACCGGCCAGACGTCCCAGTCCGGACCGGCCGCGGCGGCGCACACCCCGACCAGCAGCACGCCCAGGCCCAGCGTCGACTCCAGGTCGGCGCTGTGCACCCACTGCGCCCCCAGCGCCGCCGCGAGCAGCACGATCAGGTGTCCGTCGCCGAGGCGCCCCTTTGACCACAGCCAGATGCCCACGCCCGCGGCGAACAGCTGGGCCCGGTGCACGCCCAGGCCGTCGTAGAAGGTGCGCACCAGGCCGGGCTCGACCGTCCACAACCGCAGCACCAGCGGCCCCAGCACCAGCCCCCACAGCAGCGGCGGCAACGCCCGGCCCCGGACGCGCGAGGCCAGCAGGGCGCCCGCGACGAAGCCGGTGACCTGCACCGGGAGGGTCCAGTAGGAGAAGTCGACCAAGCGGACGTCGGGGAACCAGTTCTGCAGCATCAGCACGTTGAGCAGCAGGTCACGCGGCTCCAGGTGGCTCCAGCCCTGCGGGGCCAGGTAGCGCAGCACGCCGTAGGTGCAGGTGGCGGCCACGGCGTAGGCGGGCAGCAGGCGGGCGAGGCGGTTGCGCAGGAAGCGGGCGCGGTGCCCCTTGGCCAGCGAGGCGCAGGTGAAGAAGGCGGAGATCACGACCAGGGCGCTCGCCCCCATCTCCAGGGAGACGGTGAAGGCCGGGGAGCCGATCTCGGGGTGAGCGGAGGGACCGGCGTGGGTCGCGTGCTGCAGCAGGACCGCCAACACGGCGAGAACGCGCAGGACGTCCCAGTTGATCCGACGAGTCTTGGGCACGGGGTGGAGAACCTGTTCGGAGCGTGTTCGAGTGATTACGGTCGGGGGCGATCGTTAACAACCCTAACGGGCAGAGCTGTGAGCACCCTGAAGATGTGCGCTTGACACGCCCGCGCGGCTACCGTCGGCGATCGTGGACGTACTCGAGCACTACACCGGTCACGTCGAGCCGGGCGGACCGGCCACGCGACGGACGCTGGACGCCCTGACCATCACGAAGGTGTCGGTCGGGCCGATGGACAACAACGCCTACCTGCTGGTGTGCCGCGCCACCAACGAAGCGCTGCTGATCGACGCGGCGGCGGACCCGCAGCGCATCTCGGACGTGGTGGGGCACTCGGTGCACCGGCCGCGGCTGAAGACCGTGGTGACCACCCACCAGCACGCGGACCACTGGGGCGCGCTGGGCGCGGTGGCGGGCGCGAACGGCTCCAACACGGTGGCGCACGAGCTGGACGCCGGGGTGCTGCCGGTGCCGCCGGACCGGTTCGTCACTCAGGGTGATGTCATTCACGTCGGCGAGGTGCCGTTGGAGGTCATCCACCTGCGCGGGCACACGCCGGGGTCCATCGCCCTGCTCTACCGCGACCCGGCCGGGCACCCGCACCTGTTCACCGGCGACTCGCTGTTCCCCGGCGGTGTCGGGAAGACCACGTCACCGGAGAACTTCACCTCGTTGATCAACGACGTGTCGTCGCGCGTCTTCGACGTGCTGCCGGACGAGACGTGGTTCTACCCCGGTCACGGGGACGACTCCACCCTGGGGCGTGAACGACCTCACCTGGACGAGTGGCGCTCACGCGGCTGGTGAGCTGAAGAACATTCCGGACGGGGCCGCCTGAGTCGTCAGGCGGCCCTTTTCGCTGCAGACAAGCTAAACGGGAGGCGCACCGGAGCGCGGCTTGGCGGACGCCTTCCGGGCGAACAACTCCCCCAACCAGAAGGTGTCGCCCAGCGTCAGCCGATCGAAAAGCACGCAGACGGCTCCGGGAGTGTCCTCGGAATCCCAGATTGCCGAAACATCCCTGCCGCGTTCGTTCCCGTGCCGACTCAGCCAGTAGATCCTGTCGCCCGGCTTGAGCTGGAAAGCCCTGACGATCTCCCGGTTCGACGACATGCGAGTGCTCGGTTGTCCGATCCGCGCCCCGAAACCGTATTCGGCAGTCGGCCGGGGACATCGCCAGACGATCCGGAACTGCTCGTCAATCGGCAACGCGGCCGAGCCCACGTGCACGTCTTTGACCAGGTAGAACGTGACGAGCCGACGCGCCTTGTCCGACATCTCGGGCCACGTTCTCGAGAGCGCCTCGGCACACACCTCGGCATCCGACTCCAACTCTGCGGCGATGGCAGCCAGGTCATGGTCGGTCGCGGTCTCGGCGTGGAGCGCCTGGATTGACCGGGGCAAGGCGTCGAGTTGAATCCAAAGACGGCGTTCAACTCTTTTGGCTACGTAGTTGTCACGTGCGTCGATGTTGGTTCGAAGCGGCGGATCGTCGACGGCGGGTTTACGAGCCCGCTCAGTCGCGTCGAAGCAGGCCGCCAGCCACTGCGCCTCGGCCATGTGCAGTATTATGTCCGCCACTATGGGAACACCGGAAAAAACGCCTGACCGACCGTCGGGATGCAGATGTTCGGGGCCGATATGTACCGGCTGCCAGTCGAGGTCGCTGTGCAGCAGGGTTGCAAATCCCTCACCCCGGCGCTGCCAAAAAATCAGGTCTTCCCCGTACACGTTCACATGGTGTCGCACGATATCTGATGGACTGAACTCGACGCCCGCCTTCTCACCTAACCGAGCCTGGATGATTCGGCTTCCCCGATAACGGCTCAGGTAGCGTCTGACCTCGGCGACAAAGTCCGCAATGGATTCATCGTCCAACTTCTGGTCCGGGCTGATGGTGATCGCATTGAGCACCTCGCCGTTGCGCCGAGCCGACAGCAACTGTTTGGTGGCATTGGCCCAGTAGAGACCGTCGGTGTCCGGGTCGTGCACGACGCAGAGCACCGGGAGGTTGCCATCGGCCCAGGTGCTGCCATGGTCACCGATCGGCACGGCGTACCCATCAGCCCTGCGCCACGAACGACCGCCCTTGACCTGGATCTTGACCAGGTCGCCGGTGACCTCACCGTCCTCGGTGAACGTGACGTGTTGGTCCTCTCCGAAGTCGTTCTGGCCGTCCACCTCCTGAACTATGTGATTGTGTCGCTCCAGAAGCGTCCGCAGCGCGTTGACCGCCGCACGGCTGGGCCTGCGAGCATCAGGCACCTTCGGCAATGGAACCTCCGGTTCACGGTGCGCGGCGACCGGACAGGTGGCCCGCGACAGGTTGGGTGCGGTGAGGGTAGTGGCTCATCGCAGTACGTCGATCCGACGTGTTCGTCCAGGCATGGACCCACTGCTGCGAGGTCCCGACGATCGTGCTCGTGCAACTGCGTCACATCACGCTTGAGCATCGACTTGGCGATCCCGCCTGCCCTGAGACACTACGACGGCCGCCGGATCGGCACGGCCTCCGTGCGGTCAGGCAGCCCTGCAACCACTCCTCAGCCTCACTCCGCTCGCCGCGGCTCCAGGTCTCCGGCCCGCTTCTCACACCTCGACGATCTCGACCATGCCCTCAAGTCCGGCGAAGTCCTTGGCGTTGCGCGTGTACAGCGGCAGTCCGCGCGCGGAGGCGATGGCGGCGATCATCAGATCCAGGCGGCGCGGTTTCGGGTCCCGGTTCGCGTCCAAGGTCAGCGCCACCAGCGTGCCGAAGCGGGCAGCGGCCTGGCTGTCGAACGGCAACGGCTCGAACTCCGCGATCGCCGCGCCCAACTTCTCGGTCCGCGCGGCCCGTGTGGCGGCGTCCTTCGCCATCGCCACACCTTGGTGCAGTTCGGCCATGGTGATCGCGGTCAATTCGGGAATCTCCGGCAGCGCCGCCGGATCGAGCAGGCCCAGGTCGATGTAGGCGCAGGTGTCCAACACACCCGACTCGCGCCGCTCAGCCACGGCCCCGCTCCCAAGGGTCGTCTCCACCGATCCGGTCCTCGCCACCGAAGAGGGCGTCGGCCTCACGCCTCATGCGGTCGTGATCGACCTGCGGCAGCCTCCGGTGCCGCTCCACCAGTTCCTCCGCCGTCCAACGCCGCCTGCGGGGCAGGGGGCGCACCTCCGCGATCTCCACACCGTTGCGGGTGACGTGGTAAGTCTCCCCCGCCTCGACCGCGTCCATGACCGCAGCCGAGTTGTTGCGGAACTCCCGTTGACTGATGACCTTCACAGGCCAAGCGTAGCCCTACGTAGCACTTCGAGCTACAAGCGCTGGACCTCTTCACCGGTCACGTGATTCACCCTTCCTCGGCGGTGTCGGCATGAGCACGTCGCCGGAGAACTTCACCTCGCTGATCAACGACGTGTTGTTGGACGAGACGTGGCTCCACCTCGGCCACGGGGACGATTCCGCCCTGAGGCGCGAACGACCTCGCCCGGACGAGTGGTGTTCGCGCGGCTGGTGATCGGTTCTCGTGCCGCTTCCGGAGAGCCAGGAAGGTCTCCTGCGCACCGAGCCGCTCCCCCGCCGACAACGGCCACAGCAGCAAGCGTCCGGCACGGCCCGCCAAGGTCTCCGAGAGGCCCTTGTCCGCCGGGTAGTTGGTCGATCCCGTCAACAGCAGTTGACCCCGTGCACGATCGCGGTCGGCTGCCTGCTTCACCGCGAGCAGGAAGCCGCGCCCCGCACGCTGGAACTCGTCCACCGCCGCCGGCCGGGGCAAGGCATCCACGAAATCGATCGGATCGTCCGTCGCGCGGGCCAACACGCTCTCGTCGTCGAAGCTGAACCACGCGCGCCCAGGCAGGTCCAGCAACTCAGCCACCCTCGAAGTTGCGTTGCGCTGCACGAAAGCACTCACGGACGCGGGCTAACCGACAGAACGCGGATGAGCTGACCGACAAAACGCGGATGCACCAGCCGTCAGAACGCGGCACAGGTGGACGACATGCTCGGTCGACTCTTGAAGCGTCGCTGATCGGGGACGTGTCGTCGTGGATCTTCGACGTGCTGCCGGACGAGATGCCGGGCCGACCCGCCACGGCGATGAGCCCCTCGGGCATGAACGCCTCCACCTGGACGAACGGTGCTCATAGAGGCGCAGAGCCGAACCGTCGAGCCTGATCGGCTCGACGGAGGACCTACTTGCAAAGACAGCTTTGCAAAGCTACCTTTGCACCATGGTCGCGCCTCGTGAGATCACCGACGTGGTGGAACTGCGGGCGCTGGCGCACCCGTTGCGCCAGCGCATCCTGCGGCACTTGGCGCGGCACGGTCCGGCGACGGCCAGCACCCTGGGCAAGGCGCTCGGGGAGAGCAGCGGCGCCACCAGCTACCACCTGCGGATGCTGGCCAAGCACGCCTTCGTCGAAGAGGTGCCCGAGCGCGCCCACGGGCGCGAGCGGTGGTGGCGTGCGCCCGTTCAAGACCTCAGGGTTCCCCGCGCGCCGCGAGACCCGGAGGTGCGGGCCCTGCTGGAGCAGCTGAACCAGTTCAAGCTGGCCGCCGACCAGGAGCTGTTCGCGGAGTTCCTGCGACGGCGGGGGGAGCTTGGCGAGTGGGCCGACGCGCTGCCGTACTCGCGCGGCTCGATCCGGCTGACGCTGCCCGAGCTGCACCAGTTCTTCGACGAGTACATGGCGCTGCTCAAGCGCTACCAGCGGCCGGAGGAGGAGACACCCGTGGATGCGCGTCGCGTCGCCGTCCGGTTCTTCGCCTTTCCGCTGCCCGACTCCGACGCAGCACAGCCCGACGCAGCACAGCCCGACGCAGCACAGCCCGACCCAGTACAACCCGACGCAGCACAACCCGACGACCGCCGCTGAGCGGACCGGGGCCGCCGAGCTGGCACTCGGCGGCCCCGGCAGTCGGAAGCCGCAGTACCACGCCGTTTCCGGCGTGCTCCTCGTACGAGACCTCCTCGGGAAGGAGAGCACCTGTGCTCCCCGAAAGCAACTCGCCGATCCGGCGCGCCCTCCGTCGGCTGCTCGCGACGACAGCCGCCATCGCGGCGCTGACCGCGCTGTCGCCACCCGCCCAGGCCGCGCCGGACGGGTTGACCGAACAGGACATCACCTTCTCCAGCGGGGACCTGCCCCTCCGCGGCACGGTGATCGCCCCGACCGCCTCCCCCGGTGTGCGCAGGCCCGCCGTGGTGATGGTGCACGGTTCCGGCCGGGTGTCGCGGGAGGGCTACCGCCAGGAGGCCGAGGCGTTCGCCCGCGCGGGCATCGTGACGCTGGTCTACGACAAGCGGCCCAGGAAGTCCAAGTCCGACGTCGACTTCGAACTGCTGGCCGACGACGCGCTGGCCGGGTTCCGGGCGCTGCGGGGGCGCGCGGACGTCGACCCCGCCATGACCGGGCTCTGGGGCGTCAGCGAGGGCGGCTGGGTGATCCCGCTGGCCGCCGCGCGGTCGACCGACGTGGCGTTCCTGGTCGCGGTCGGCGCGTCCGGCGTGTCGCCCGAGCGCCAGCAGTCGTGGAACCTGCGCAACCGGCTCACCGGCCTCGGGGTGTCCGGTTCGATGGTGGACACCGTCTCGCGCACCGCGATCGGCCTGGTCGTCGGCGCGGGGCTGTTCCCCGAGGCGGGCTACGACCCGGCGCCCGCGCTGGCCAGGGTCACCCAGCCGGTGCTCGGCCTGTGGGGGGAGCAGGACCGGGTGATCCCCGGCGGCGAGAGCATGCGCGTGTTCCAGGAGTCGCTGGACCGGGGCGGCAACACCCGCTACACCCTGCGCACCGTGCCGGGGGCCGAGCACACGATGCGCGTCTCCGCCGACGGGATCCGGCGCGGCGACGAGGTCTCCCCGGAGTACCTGGGGCTGGTCGGCTCCTGGGTCAACGGGCTGGCCGCGGGGCCGCCCGCCGCCAGCACCGGTCCGCTGCCCCGGCAGGAGGGCCGGACCGCGGCCGTCGAGCCGGTCTCGCCCGGCGCGCAGCTCGCGGCTGTCGCGGTGCTGCTGGTGGCGTTCGCGGGGTACGGGTTGAGCGCCGCTGTCCGGCGGTTGCGCGGGCGGCGCGGCGCACCGCCGGTCCGGCGACCGGCGCGCTGGCTGGCCACCTCCGGGCTGCTGAGCGTCCTGGGGCTCCTGGGCTACCTGGGCTACCTGTCGACCAGCGGCGCCAAGACCCCCGGCGCGGTGGTGCTGGGCCGCCCGGTGCCGTGGCTGGGGCTGCAGTTCCTCGCTCTGGTCGTCGTGGTCGCCGCGATCACCACGGCCGTCGCGTCGTGGCGGGCCAGGTCCCGGCTGTCCCCGGCGCACCGGGCGCGTCTGGGCCTGCTGCTCGCCGGTGGCGCGGTGTTCCTGCCGTGGGCCCTCCACTGGGGTCTGCTGGTGCCCTGACGGTCATGCCTCGATCCGGGCCGCGCGGTCGGTGTCACCGATGCGCAGGTACACCTCTCGTGCCTCGGCGAACGCGCGCCGCGCGGCCACCCGGTCCACCCGCTCGTACGCGCGCCCCAGCGACTCCAGGGCGGCGGCGTGGTAGGAGTGCCACCCCCTGGTGCGCCACAGGGTGACGGACTCCTCCAGGTGCGCCACGGCGTCGTGCGGCCGGTTCTCCTCCAGTGCCAGCAACCCGAGCAGCTCCAGCCCTTGCGCCGTGTGGTGGGTCATCCGGTGGCGGCGGCTCAGCGCCAGCGAGCGCTCCACGTCGCGGTGCGCCCGGTCGCGGTCCACCCGCAGGTGCAGGCGCGCGGACGCGAGCAGGGTCAGCACCTCGGTGTAGGAGTCGCGGTAGGCGCGGGTGATGGCCAGCGACCGGTCCAGCATGCGCCTGCTGGTCTCGAACTGGCCCGCCTCCCCGTAGCCGATGCCCGCGAACTGCAGCGCCGTGGCCTCCCAGCGCGGGTTGCCCAGTTGGCGCGCGTGGACGAGCCCGCGCTCGACGTGCTCGATGGCTGTGGTGAGCCCGCGGCTGTCGAAGTGCGCCAGGCCCAGCGCGAGCTCGGCTCGGGCCGACCCGCCGACGTGGTCGGCGCGGGCGGCCAGTGCCAGCGCGGTCTCCGCCACGGCGATCGCCTCGGCGTGCCTGCCCGCGGCCGTCAGCGACCACGAGTGCATCACGGCCACGTCCGCCGCGCCCGCGTCGTGGCCCAGCTCGGCGAACAGGTCCCACAGCGCGAGGGCTTCCACGCGCAGCCGGTCCATCGCCTTGCCCGGCCCGTCCGCGATCCAGGTCGTGACGTCGAGCAGCCCGCGCCGCATCACCGCCTCGCCCAGCCGGTGGCCGTGCTCGACGCACACGTCGAGCACCTCCCGGTTGAGCGCGAGCCAGTCCGAGTACATGCCGCGCAGGTCGAAGTACTTCTCCAGGCAGCCCGCGAGGTCGAAGGCGAGGTCGACCAAGCGGGCGCGGCAGGCTTGGCGCACGGCGGCGAGCAGCGCCGACCGCTCCGCGTCGAACCAGGTGTCCGACCACTCGGGTGACAGGTCGGGAACCAGGTCGCCCACCGGCGGGCGGTGGGCGTCACCGCTGATGCGCGCGTAGCAGGGGCCGGGCACGAACTCGGTCAGCCGCTCGGCGAGCGCCAGCCAGCCGCCGAGCGCCCGTTCCACGGCGCGGGCGCGGTCGGCGGCCGTCTCCTCGGCTTCGGCCCGCTCGACCGCGAACAGCCGGACCAGGTCGTGGCAGCGGTACCGGTACTGCCCCACCGGGTCGACCTCGGACACCGTCAGCAGGTGGGCGTCGACCAGTTCCTCGGCGTGCTCGACCGCCTCGTCGAGCGGCAGTTCGAGCAGCACCGCCACCACCCACGGCGGGAAGTCCGGCACCTCGACCAGCCCGAGCAGGCGCAACAACCGCCGGGCGGGTCCGCTCAGTCCCGCGTAGCTCATCGCGAGGGACGCGCGCACCTCCAGGTCGCCGATCGCGAGCCGGTCGAGCCTGCGGCGCTCGTCGCTGAGCTGCCCCACCAGGTGGTCCAGCCGCCAGGTGCGCCGCGCGGCCAGTCGTGCCCCGGCGATCCGCACCGCGAGCGGCAGCCCGCCGCACAGCGCGACGATCCGCTCCGCGGCGGCGGGTTCGGCCGCGACGCGCTGCGCGCCCACGAGCTTCGCCAGCAGCGCCACGCCCTCCTCGGTGGTGAACACGTCCAGCTCGACCCACTCGACGCCTTCCGCGGCGGTCGGCTTGGCGCGGCTGGTGATCAGCACCGCGCACGTCCCCGTGCCCGGCAGCAGCGGGTAGATCTGGCCCGGCGTCGTGGCGTTGTCCAGCACGACCAGCATCGTCCGACCGCGCAGCAGCGTCCGGTAGAGGTCGCCTCGTTCCGCGTGGTCGACGGGGATGGCGCGGTCCGGCACGCCGAGCACCCGCAGCAGCCGGGCGAGCACGTCCCCCGCGGCGGCGTCGCCGAGGTCGGCCCACAGCTGGCCGTCCGGGAACCGGTCGGCGACCCGGTTCGCGACGTGCCGGGCGAGCGAGGTCTTGCCGATGCCGCCCATCCCGATGATCGCCACGACCCGGCCACCGGTGATCGACCGCTCCACCAGCGCCGCGGACTGCCCGGCGCGGTCGGTGAAGTCGTGCACGTCCGGTGGCAGCGTCGCGGGCGCGGACCACGTGATGGTCTCGGCCGGTCCTTCGCCGGGATCGCCCGCCTCGACCCGCAGCAGCTCCGGGTCGCCCGCCAGCACGCGCTCGCGCAGCTCGACCAGGGCGGCCCCTGGGTCGACCCCCAGTTCGTCGGCCAGCACCCGGCGGGTCCGGTCGAAGCAGGCCAGCGCGTCGGCCGTGCGGCCAAGCCGGTGCAGGGCGAGCACCACCTGACCCGCGACCCGCTCGTCGAACGGGTCCTCGGCGGCGCGGGCCGAGGCGATGGCGAGCGCGTCGGCGTCGCGGCCGCAGCGCAGCAGCAAGTCGCACAGGGCGAGCCGGGCGGCGGCGTGCTCGCGCTGCAGGGTGTTGCGGTGCGTGGTGAACCAGGCGCTCTCGGCCCCGCTGAACGGCTCACCCCGCCACAGCTCCAGCGCCCGCTCCAGCACCTCCGCCGCGCCCGCCGGGTGGTCGACCGCCCTGGCTTGCGCGACCAGCCTGCGAAACCGGTGCACGTCCACCCGGTCGGGGTCGACCCGCACCGCGTAACCGCCGGGATGCCGCTCGATGAGCACGTGGTCCGGGAACGCCGACAGGGCGCGGCGCAACCGGGACAGGTAGCTGTACAACGTGGTCTGCGCGCTGAGCGGGGCGTCCTCGCCCCAGACCCGCTCCAGGACGCGCGCCACGGGCACCACCCGGTCCGCGTCGACCAGCAGCGCCGCGAGCACGTGCCGCTGCTTCTGGTGCCCCAGGTCGACCTCGTCGGGCCCCAGCCACGCCTGGACTTGTCCCAGCAGGCCGAACCTGATCTCCGCCACCCGCACCTCCCCCGCGGCGCCAGGCTACTCAGGCGCCGGAACCGCCACCACGTTTCCAGGTGCGCCGGGCTGGAGCCGCCGCCGGTTGGGCCTGACCTCGGGCCCACGGGCGGGAGATCATCGGTTCATGCTGGAGTTCAACGAGGACAACGGTTCCTACGAGTGGTGGATCGCGGCCAACCCGGACCAGCACGTCATCGACGCCGAGCGCAGCCTGAACCCGAGCGCGATGGTGCTGCACCGCGCCAACTGCCGCACGATCAGCGGCACTCCCCCGCGCGGCACCACGTGGATCGGGGAGCAGGTCAAGATCTGCGGCACCCGGCGTGAACTCGAAGGCCGCTACCCCACCGCGCGGCCCTGCGCGGTGTGCCTGCGGTGAGAGCGTCAGCGCCGCGTCCTCGCGCGGAGGAGTTGACCGATCACCAGGCACAGCAGCGCCCCGAAGATGAGCAGCACGCCGTTCTGGCCCTGCACGGCGGACCGCGTCGACGCGGGCGCCGCGAGCGCGCCCACCACGAGCGCCCCGGCGACGACAGCGATCAGCCCGAGGACGGGGGTCGGGGTCGCCCGCACGCTTCGCGGCGTGCAGCGCAGGAGCGAACGACTCGCGTAGGCGGCGAAGGACAGGCTCGCTCCGCGCCGCCGCCACCGCGCGAACAGGCAAGCCGCGACCAGCGCGAGCAGAACCGCGTCGGCCGCGAGGGTCGGGGGCAAGCTGTCCCGCCCCACCGACACGTTGATGAAGTAGGCGATGAGGCCCCCGGTCATCAACAGCGACGACGACGTCACCACCCAGCCGAACAGGATGCCCGGCACCCGGCCGGTCGGGCCGCTGCGTCGCCCCCGAGCACGTCGAGGACGCCCCGCGAAGTGGATGTGGACACCACCGCTCACCGCGCCCGCCTGCACTGAAACACCGTGCACGTCACCGTCGAGCTCATTGCTCACGGCGCGGTGCCCCGGCATCTCGTCCGGCCCGCCTAACGGCGCTCGATCAGCCATCCGGTCGCTCCAGTACCGCGTTCGCCAAAGGGGGTCCGCGCCTTCCATCGCGTCCGCGCGCCGTCCCGTTAGCCTCGGCCGGGCGGCGAGCGCGCCTAGTTCCCCGGATCGGCCAACGCGTCCCACACGTCCACGTAGCCCGCGCCCGCGCTCCACATCGCGTCGGAGATGGGCGTCAGCTTCCCCGGCGCCCAGCGCTTCTCCTCGTACACACCGGTCCAGTGGCGCAGGGCCCGCAGGCTCACCGCCAACTCCTCGCCCAAGCGCTCGCGCAGTTCCTCCGCGCTCGGCGCGGGGGTGCGGACGCTGTCACCGCGCCCTTGGGCCAGAGCGGTCAGCGTCTGCTCGGCCACGCCGTTCTCCACGTCCCAGACCAGGGCGGGCCGTTCGACGCGGTGATTCCACACGGGAGCGCGCGCCGACCGCCACAGGGGCGAGATCGGGTTCTTGTCCAAGCGCGTCGCCTGCGCCCAGTGGTCCGCCCCGGCGGGCTTGCCCAACCAGGGCACCTCGTCCACGGGCAGGTCGACCACCAGCGCGACCTTCACCCAGTCCAGTTCTTCCGTCGAGCCCAGGACCTCGCCCACCGCCCACAGCTGGACCACCCGCAGCCGGAAGATCGAGGACGACGCCCTGCTCATCTCGTCGCACTTGGCCGCCAACTCCCGCAGGTGGTGCACCGCTCGTGTCCGCTTCACGCGGACATCCTCGCCCGCCGAGCGGGCCCGAGCACCACTGCCCGCCCCGTGCGCCGATCAGCTCAGCGCGAGCCCCAAGCGGCGCACCCCTTCCGCGATGTCCTGCACCGTGTTGGTGGTGAACGACAGCCGCAGCGTCGCGCGGTCGGGGTTCACGGCGTGGAAGGGCGCTCCGGGCACGAACGCCACGTCCCGCGCCAACGCCTTGGGCAGCAACGCCTGCGTGTCGACCTCGCCGGGCAGACGCACCCACACGAACATGCCGCCGTCCGGGTCGGTCCACCGCGCGCCCTCGGGCAGCGCTGACGGCAGCGCCTCGATCATCGCGTCACGACGCGCCCGGTACGCCGCGCACAGCCGTTCGACGTGCGCGGACAGGTCGTTGGCCGCCAGGTACGCGGCGGCGGCGGCCTGGTCGGTGGCGGAGGTGTGCAGGTCGGCCGCCTGCTTGACGACCACCAGGGTCCGCAGGAGGGTCGCGGGGGCGCGCAGCCAGCCCAGGCGCAGCCCCGGAGCGCCGACCTTGGAGAAGCTGCCCAGGTGCAGCACGCGTTCGCTGCTCGCGGCCAGCGGGGCCACGGGCGTGCCGCGGTAGCGCAGCTCGCTGTACGGGTCGTCCTCCACGACCCACAGGCCGTGCCGCTCGGCCAGCCGCGCGACCTCGGCGCGCCTGGCCTCGGCGAGCGTGCGGCCGGTCGGGTTGGCGAAGGTCGGCACCAGGTAGAGCAGCTCGGGCCGGTGCCGCTGGACGACCTCGGCCAGCGCCGCCGGGTCCACGCCGTGCTCGTCGCCCGCCACGGGGACGACGCGCGCGCCCGCGAGCTGGAAGCACTGCAGAGCGGCCAGGTAGGTCGGCTCCTCCACGGCGACCACCGCGCCCGGTTCCAGCAGGGCGGTGACCACCAGGCTCAGCGCCTGCTGCGAGCCGGTGGTGATCAGCAGGTCCGCGGCGTCGGTGGGCAGACCGCGCGCGGTCATCCGCGCGGCCACCAGGGCGCGCAGGTCGGGGTCGCCCTCGGTGGGCGCGTACTGCAGGGCGCGGCGGGACAGGGCCTGGTCGAACGCGGCGCGCAGGCCGTCGAGGTCGAACAGCTCGGGCGCGGGCAGGCCGCCCGCGAACGAGATCACCTCGGGTCGGGCGGTGAGTGCGAGCAGGTCGCGCACGGGGGAGCTGGTGACGGAGAGGGAACGCGGCACGGGAGTCCTCGAATCGCTACGGGGAGGGGCTCGCGGTCGTGCCGCCGATGGGCAGGCCCTCAGGGGTTCGAGGAACCTGTTGCGCAGCTTACCTCTTCACCACCACTACCTCGGCGAGCCGCTGTGGTCGGGCGTGCGGTCGCGCCGTCGCCCGTCCCCGACGGGCGGACGGGGCGGCCCCACCGGCTGAACCCACCGGTCCGGACGGCAGGTGATCACCTTTCCGGGTGAACAACCGGGTCCGCTGTTCGATCCGCCCCGGTTTCTGTCGGACCTCTGCCGTAGACCTTGACCCGAGCACCCGATCAAGGAGGTCCCGATGTCCGGCTACACCACCGTCAGCGGCGTGCGCACCCGGCACACGGCCATCGGAGAGGGCGATCCGCTGGTCCTGCCGCACGGCGGGTTCAGCGATTCGCGCGACTTCGGGCCGAGCCCGGCGCGGCTTGCCGACCGGTTCCGGCCGCACCTGCCCGACCGGCGCTGCCGCGCGCCCGCCTCGCCGAACTGACTCGATCCACGTGCCCGGCACCGTTGACACCGTACATACGGAGGTGGCTATATTGCCGATATGACATCTACGTTCGCCGTGCTGGCCGACCCCAGCCGGAGGCAGATCCTCGACGTCCTGCGCGGGGGTGAGCGCCCGGTCAACGACCTGGTCGACGGGCTCAACCTCGCCCAGCCCACGGTCTCCAAGCACCTGAAGGTGCTCCGCGAGGCCGGCCTGGTGGAGGTGCGGCGCGACGCCCAGCGCCGGTGGTACCGCCTGCGGCTCGAACCGCTGGCGGAGATCGACGCCTGGCTGGCCCCGTACCGCGAGCTGTGGGACAGCAGCTTCGACGCCCTGGAGCGGCACCTGGACGAGATGGCCGACTGATGGACGCGCGACTGGAGACCATCGGAGGCAAGCCCGTCCTGCGCGTGGAGCGATTGCTGGCGCACCCTCCCGCCAAGGTGTGGCGGGCGATCCGCGAGCCCGCGCAGCTGGCGCACTGGTTCCCGGCGACCGTGGAGGTCGACGGGGTGACCATGCGGTTCACCTTCCCCGAAGGCGGGCCGACCGGGTCCGGCGAGGTGCTGGAATCCGATCCGCCCAGGGTGTTCGCGTTCCGCTGGAACGAGGACGTCCTGCGGTTCGAGCTGCTGCCGTGCGACGAGGGCTGCCTGCTGGTGTTCACGCAGGTGATCGGTGCCGGACCGCTGGGCGCGGCGCGCAACGCGGCGGGCTGGGCCACCTGCCTGGACGCGTTGGACGACCGGCTGGCGGACCGACCGCACACGCCGACGACCGACTGGCTGCCGCTGCTGGAGCGGTGGGTCCGCGAGTTCGGCCTGGACCAGGGCGAGGCCGAGGGCGCGCGGGTGCGCTTCGCCCGCGACCTGATGTGGCGGTCGCCGGACGAGCTGTGGGCGCTGCTCACCGAGGGCGCGCGGCCCGAGGTCGGCGGTCCACCGCCTGCGCGGGCGGCCAACCCGCACGTGGAACCGGGACCGGTCACGGCCGTGGAAGCGCCGCGGCTGCTGGAGTTCGACTCGCCGCGGGGCCGGGTGCGGTGGGAGTTCGAGCACGACCCGGAGCGGGGCACGACGGTCGTGCTGACCCACGAGGTGTCCGACCGGGCGGCGGTGCCCACCGCGCTGGCCGCCTGGCACGTGCACCTGGAGTTGTTCTTCGCCGCGCTGTTCGGCGAGATCCGCTGCCCGTGGCCGCAGGACAGGACCGAGGAACTGGAGGCGCACTACCGGATGAGAACCGAATAGCGGCGCGGGCCGTGCGCGGGCCGTGCCTGGGCGATCAGCCCGCGAGCAGCCGGGCGTCCAGGCGTGCCAGGTGGTCGCGGCCGTAGGGGCCGTTCTCCAAGTCGGTGAACAGCACCTCGGGCAGGTCCGCGCGCACCAGTGGCGACCGTGAGGCCGCGGCCATGGCCACGGTCGCCACGGTGTCGACGTCGCCGGTGAACGCGACGCAGTCGCGCAGCAAGCCGCTGAGGGTGTCGTTGGCGGACAACGCGGTCAGTGCCGCGCGGACGCTCATCTCGCCCTTGGGGCCGACCTTGCCGCGCCACGGCCGCGCCCACGTGGCGGAGTCGAGCTGCCGGTCGATCCAGCGCCCGATCCCGTCCAGCGGACCGAGTTCGTGGTGGCAGTAGTGCACGGCCAGGGCCGCCGCCTGGGCCGCGGCGACGCCGGAGGGGGTGTCGTGGGTGAGGCGTGCCTGCACCGAGGTGTGGTGCAGGACGTCCGGCACGGTCGGCAGCAGGCCCAGCGGGCCGGAGCGCATCGCCGCGCCGCTCTTGTCGCTGTCGGGGCGGATGCGGGCGAGGAACTCCTCACCGGTGCGCACCTGCGCCAGGAACGCCTGGAACCCGCGCGCGTACCCTTCGCGCGGGTCGCGGTGGAACGCCTCGACGAACCGGTCGGCGATGGCCGAGGGCGTCCACGGCCCGCCGTTGACGAGCAGCTCGGCGAGGGCGAGGGTCATCTGGGTGTCGTCGGTGTACGCGCCGGGCCGGATGCCCAGGTGCCTCGGGTGCTGGACATAGCCCGTCAGGGTGTTGCGCTCGGCGATGAGCGACGCGGGCGCGTACTCGAAGCCCGCGCCGTACGCGTCGCCGATCGCGAGCTCCACCAGCATGGTCATCAGCCCCCGTGCCGCTCGTCCGCGCGCGGACGGGGATTCTGCCGCACCCGGCGGAATCGGGCGTGCGAATGACCGCCCGTGTGCCATGATCCCGTGGTGACGCGCGAGGAGCTGGCCCACCTGCGGCGGGCCCGCGACCTGATGGACCGGGAGTACGCCAGGCCGTTGGACGTGCCCGCCATGGCCCGGACCGCGCTGATGTCGCCATCGCACTTCGCCCGCCAGTTCAAGGCCGCCTACGGCGAGACGCCGTACAACTACCTGATGACCCGGCGCATCGAGCGCGCGAAGGCGTTGCTGCGCCGGGGCGACCTCACCGTCACCGAGGTCTGCCTGGCGGTCGGCTGCACCTCGCTGGGCTCGTTCAGCTCGCGCTTCACCGAACTGGTGGGGGAGCCGCCCAGCGCTTACCGGGCGCGCTACCACGACGACGTCGCGGTGGTGCCCGCCTGCTGCGCCAAGGTCGCCACCAGACCGAGCAGATTTCGAGAAGCGGGCTCCTGAGCGCCGCCCCTACCGTCGGCGGCATGACCATCAAGTTGTCGCACACCATCATCCAGGTCCACGACCAGGACGAGGCACTGGCCTTCTACCGCGACGTGGTCGGCCTCGTGCCCTGCGTCGACGTGACCATGGACAACGGCTACCGCTGGCTCAGCCTCGGTCCCGCCGACCAGCCCGACGTGCAGATCGTGCTGGAGGACGTCACGGTGGGCCGCGCCCCCGCCGACGCGGAGGCGTTGGGGAACCTGCTGGCCAAGGGCTCGCTCAGCGCGGTGATCTTCGCCGTGGACGACTGCGACGCGTTCTTCGAGAAGGCCCGCGCGAGCGGGGCCGAGGTCATGCAGGAGCCGGTCGAGCAGCCCTACGGGGTGCGGGACTGCGCGTTCCGCGACCCGTCCGGCAACCACCTGCGGTTCGCCGCCCCGCTCAAGCGCTGATCAACGGCGCTGATCAACGACGTGATCGACAGCGGCGGTGCGCCGGGCTGTCCTCCGTGACACGATCACACCGTGGAGGACAGCCCGCGAGACCGCGACGAGGCCGGTCGCGCCCGCAACGCGCGCCCGCGCGACGGCCTCGGCCGCCCCCTGCCCTACGGCGCTGCCGGTGTCGAGCGCCAGCCCGAGGGCGTGCCGCGCGCACCGGCCGAAGCGCTCGCCGAGGCGCAGCGGCTGCTCGACGAGGGCAAGCCGTTCCACGCGCACGAGGTGCTGGAGGATGCCTGGAAGGCGGCCCCCGAGCCGGAGCGCGAGCTGTGGCGCGGCCTGGCGCAGCTGGCCGTGGGGCTGACCCACGTCGCGCGCGGCAACCCCAGGGGTGCCGACGCGCTGCTCAGCCGCGGCGCGCGCAACATCGAGCCCTACCGCGAGGACCCGCCGCACGGCGTGGACGTGGCGGGGCTGGTGGCGTGGGTTTCCGGGGGGTCGACCGGGGTTCCCCGGCTGAGGAGGGGGTAGCCGTGCGGATCAGGCCGTACCGGGACAGCGATCACGAGGCGGTGGGCGAGATCTGCGTCCGCACCGCCGACGCGGGTGGCGACTCCCGGCACATCTACCCGGACCACCGGCTGATGCCCAGCATCTTCGCGTGGCCGTACACCTACCTGGAGCCGGATCTGGCGTTCGTCGCCGACGACGGCGAGCGGGCGGTGGGCTACGTCCTGGGCACCGCGGACACCGCGGCGTTCGTCAAGGCGTTCCGGGACCAGTGGCTGCCCAGGGTGTCCGACCGGTACCCGCCGCCGACCGGCGAGCCCACCTCGCCGAGCGAGGTGATGATCGGGCTGCTGCACGACCCGGCGCGGATGGTGGTGCCGGAGCTGGCCGCTTACCCGGCGCACCTGCACATCGACCTGCTGCCCGAGCACCAGCGCTCCGGTCACGGCCGGGCCCTGATGAACGCGTTCCTCACCGCGTTGCGGGACAAGGGCGTGCCCGGTGTGCACCTGGGGATGCTCAGCGTCAACACCGGGGCGCGCGCCTTCTACGACCGGCTGGGCTTCCACGAGCTGGCCGTGCCGAACGCGGGCCCGCTGACCTACCTCGGCCTGGAAATTGGGCCGAATGCCCGCTTCGGGGACTGAGCGGCCGGGTAACAGGAGGTCACCTACTCCCTAGGAGGCTCCTGTGTTCGCGATCATCGCAGCGGTCATCTTCGGGTTGGCCCTCCTGCTCGACCTCGCCGACGCCTCGCTCGGCGCGGTCGTCAACGGCGGCACGCTCATGCTGGCGGGTCTGCTGTGCGTCGCGCTGCACCTGGCGGGCGTCGGGGCGGGCGCGCGTTCCTTCGCCTTCCGCAGGCGGCGCTAACGCCTCCCGCCGGAGCAGACGTGGTGGCCGCGTTCCCCGCCGAGGGGACGCGGCCGCTCGACGTCGGACCGGTGCCGCGCTGGGTATGCTCCGCCGGTGATTCGGGACTTCACCGCGGGTATCGCCTTGTTCGCCAGGGGCTTCGGCCTGGTCTTCAGCAGGCCGCGGCTGCTGCTGATCGGCGCCGTCCCGGCGGTGGTCACGACCGCGCTGCTGATCGGCAGCGTGGTGGCGCTGGGCTACTGGGTCGACGACCTGGCCGTGTGGGTCACCCCGTTCGCCGAGCTGTGGGATCCGCCGCTGCGCTCCGCGGTGCGGTTCCTGGCGGCGGTGTCCATCCTCGGCGCCTACCTGGCGGTGGGGCTGCTGCTGTTCACCGCGATCACGCTGGTGGTGGGCGGCCCCTTCTACGAGCACATCGCCGAGACCATCGAGGACACCGAGCTGGGCGGTGTGCCGGAGGCCGAGCGGGTGAGCTGGTGGCGGTCGGCGTCGGTGGGCGCCCGCGACGCGGTGCTGCTGGTGGGTCTGGCGCTGCTGTGCGCGTTCCCGCTGTTCCTGGCCGGGTTCATCCCGCTGATCGGGCAGACCGTGGTGCCGGTGCTCGCGGTGTGCGTCAACGCCTCCCTGCTGGCCGTCGAGCTGACCGGCATCCCGTTCACCCGGCGCGGGTTGCCGCTGGACGTGCGGCGGCGGGTGCTGCGCCGCCGCCGGGCGCTGACGCTGGGCTTCGCCGTGCCCGCGTACCTGCTGTGCCTGATCCCGCTCGCGGCGCTGGTGGTGATGCCCGCGGCGATGGCGGGCGGCACGGTGCTGGCGCACCGCCTGCTCACCGAGTCCGAGATCGGCTGAAGGGCGTCCGCGCGCCCGCCTGGCTCGGCTCGTAGTCGCGGTCCTGAGTGGACGCCGCACGGAGCCGGAAACGTTGCGCGCCGGGGGAGCACGGTGCTCCCCCGGCGCGCGGCAGGGGTCGGTCAGGCGTTGATCTGCGCCTGGATCTCGGTCGCGTAGGCCGAGACCCGCGCGTAGACGCCGGGGTAGCCCGCCGACGCGCAGCCCTGGCCCCACGAGGTGATGCCGATCAGCTTGCCGCCCGCGACCAGCGGACCGCCCGAGTCGCCCTGGCAGGTGTCGGTGCCGCCCTGGGTGTACCCGGCGCACACCATGTGCGCGGACTTGTAGCTCGTGCCGTAGGAGCTGGTGCACGAGGTGCTGCTGACCACCGGCACGCTCGCCTTGAGCAGGTAGCGCGAGGCCGAGCCGCCCGAGGAGGTGGTGCCCCAGCCCAGGATGGTGGCGGACGTGCCCGCCGCGTACAGGCCGGTGTCGGCGGAGGTGGCGAACGGCAGGGTGGCGTAGTTGAGGTTGCGGTCCAGCGTGAGCACCGACACGTCGTAGCCCTGGGTCGCGGTCCGGTAGCTCGGGTGGATCCAGATCTTGTTCACCCGCGCGACCACGCCCGCGGTGGAGTTCTTGTCGTCGCGGCCCGCGACCACGCGCACGGCCGAGGCCGAGTCGCCCACGGTGCAGTGGGCGGCGGTGACGACCTTGTTCGGGGCGACCAGGGTTCCGCCGCAGTACTGCGAGCCGCTGGAGGTGGCCAGGTAGACCACCCACGGGTACTGGCTGGTGCTGGCGCGCGTGCCGCCCACGATCATCGGGCTGACGCCGCTGTCGGTGGTCGGCTGGGCCGAGGCCGCGCTGATGCCCGAGACGGGCAGCAGCAGCGCGGCCCCGAGCACCACCAGCCACGACCGCAGGCGGCGCAGGGTTTCCGCCATGATCATCTCCTTCGGTTGTCCACCCCGGCGAGGGGGTGTGCACAGCGCAACAGAGCCACCACGGCGCGCACAAGATCCAGTGGTCGTAGGCCATTCGGCCGTCTTGACGGGGACGTGGTTGACTCCCCTCGACCCGTTGCAGACGCGTGAGGAGTGTTGTGATGGCCCTGAGCAAGCCCGAGGTCGAGCCGCACCAGGGGCCCGCGCCCACCGACCTGGTGGTGGAGGACCTGGTCGTCGGCGACGGGCCCGAGGCGGCGCCCGGCCAGTTCGTCGACGTGCACTACGTCGGGGTGGCGCACTCGACGGGCAAGCAGTTCGACGCGTCCTGGGACCGCGGGGAGGCGTTCAGCTTCCCGCTCGGCGGTGGCCGCGTCATCGCGGGCTGGGACCGCGGCGTGGTGGGCATGAAGGTCGGCGGCAGGCGCAAGCTGGTCATCCCGCCGCACCTGGGCTACGGCGACCGCGGCGCGGGCGGCGTGATCAAGCCGGGCGAGACGCTGGTCTTCGTGGTGGACCTGCTCGGCGTGCGCTGAGCCGGGCGGCCCGGTTCCGCGCTGCTCCGATCGGAGCATTTGACCGGAGTGCGGAACCGGGCCCGTCCCCGCTGCGTCATCCTCACGAGCACGAACCGGTCATCAGGGGGGTGAGGACGTCGTGCCCGAGGACATCGCCGGGTCCGAGCGGATGCTCCAGCAGTGGCAGCAGAGCATCCAGCAGAAGGCCGAGCGCTACCAGGACATGGCGGCGCGCGTGCGGGGCATGACCATCACCGAGGCGTCCAGGGACGGCGCGATCCGGCTCACCATCGGCTCCAACGGCATCCTGACCCACCTGGAGATCGCCGAGTCAGCCCGCGACAAGCGGATGGCCGAGGTCTCCGCCGAGGTGATGCGGACGCTGCAAAAGGCCCAGTCCCGCATCCCGGAGCTGCTGCGGCAGGCGATGGTGGAGACCATCGGCACCCGGGACGAGACGGCCAACGTGCTGTTCGACGAGGCGAAGCGGAACTTCCCCGCGCCACCCGCCGAGGAGGAGCCGCCGCCGGTCAACCGGGAGCTGCGGTTCGGCATCGAGGACGACCACCCCGCCCCGCCGCCACCGCCGACCACGCGCCGCCCGCCGCCCAGGCCGCGCGGGCACGATGACGACGACGACTTCGGCGGGCAATCGTTCTTGTCCTGACAGGACTTCCGGGGGATGACGTGGCTGGTTTCGAGATCGTCGCCGAGACGCTGGAGGCGCACGGCAAGCAGTTGGCCGACCTGAGCTCCCGCTTGCAGGGCGCCGTGGACGCGGCCAGGACGGTGAGCATGCCCACCGACGCCTACGGCATCATCTGCCAGCCGTTCCGGATGATGCTGGACCCGGTGGAGCAGTGGGGCCTGGACGCGCTGGGCGGCGCCGTGGAGGCGATGGAGGCCGCGGGCAAGGCGGTCCAGGACACCGTGCGCCAGTACCGGGAGATGGAGGAGTCCATCCGGGACAGCTTCAAGGGCGGTGAGTGATGCCGCCGGAGAACGACCTGGTGGCCGCCCCGCCCGCGGAGTCCGGCTCGTTCTTCACCGCAGGCACCGGGGACAACGGCTGGGCCACGGGGATCTCCATCGCCGAGTCGGCGATGGACACCTTCAACGGCATCAAGGACGGCAACTGGGTCGAGGCCGGGCTGGGCATGGTCGGCCTGGCCGCGGACGCCGCCGCGATGGCGGTCGACCCGTTCGGCACGCTGCTGTCCTCGGCGGCGTCGTTCCTGATGGAGCACATGCAGCCGCTCAAGGAGATGCTGGACTCCTTGGCGGGCGACCCGCCGGTGATCGAGTCCTACTCGACCACGTGGAACAACGTGGCCACCGAGCTGGGCAAGATCGCCGAGGACTACGCTGCGGCGGTCAAGTCCGGCACCGAGGGGTGGACCGGCGCGGCGGCCGAGCAGTACGCCGCCAACTCCAAGGTGCACGGCGACGCGCTGGCCGGGGCGGCCTCGGCGGCCGGGTCGGTGGGCACCGTGGTCGGGCTGATGGGCATGGTCGTGGGGTTCGTGCGCGAGATGGTGCGCGACCTGATCGCCGACCTGGTGGGCAAGCTGATCGCCTGGGTGCTGGAAGCGGTGTTCACCCTGGGGTTCGGCACGCCGGTGATCGTCGCCCAGGCGGTGACCGCGATCTCGAAGTGGGCGACCAGGATCGCCAAGCTCATCCAAGACCTGCTCAACACCATCAAGAAGGTCTCGCCGCTGCTCAAGCGCCTGGTCGAGGTCTTCGAGAAGGTCATGAAGGTGGTGGGCAAGCTCGCGGGCAAGGCCACCGGCCTGGACGTGCTCAGCCCCAGCAGCGTCAGGCACGGCGGGTTCCTGCAGACCGGCCGCGCCGACATCGACACCCCCTCCGGCTCGCGCGGCGGCTCCGACAGCGGCTCACCCAGCGGTTCCGACAACGGTCCAACCAGCAGCACCCCATCCAGCAGCACCCCATCCAGCAGCACCCCATCCAGCAGCACCCCATCCAGCAACTCCCCATCCAGCAACTCCCCATCGAGCAGCTCCCCGTCCGGCAGTTCCCCCGGTGACCGCGACGCGCCCGGCTCCACGCCGTCCTCGGCGGACCGGCCCGGCAGCGGCAGCACCACCACTTCGGCCACCACCCCCGCCGCACCAGAGACGAGCGGCCCGCCCCGCACCGGACGCACACCGGAAGCCGACCACACCCCCAGCGGCAGATCCGGCCCCGGCAACACCCCCGGCGGCCCGGACACCGACACCCCACCGCCGCGCAGCACGCCCGACCCCACCTCACCCGGCCGCGCCCCTCTGGGCGAACAACGCGGCGGGCCGATGGGACAGCCCAGCCCGCACAGCGGTGGCGGCTCACCGACCCCGCACAGCGGCAACACCGGTTCGCCTTCGCCGAGCACGTCCCCAGGCCCTTCCCCGAGTCCGTCGCGGGTGGACCAGACCCACTCCGCCACCGCAGCGGCACCCCCGACTCCCCCGCGCGCCGACCAGCCGCACACGTCGGCTCCGCCGAACACCACTCCGCAGGGCGGTACCCCCACTCCGACGCCAGGTCACGCCCCCGGCGGCAACTCCCCCGGCAGCTCGCCCGGCGCCGGTTCGCCTCCCGGTGCCAGGCCCGGCGGCGGAGGCGGCTGGAGCGGCACTCCCGGCAGCCGTGGCGACCTCGGTTCCAGCGTCTCCAGCGGACGCGGACCCGAAAGCCCGCGCCCTTCCTCCTACGGCCCCTCCCACGCCGGTTCCCCTTACCCCGGCCCCTCGCACACGAGCCCTTCCGCCACCGGCCCATCACATCAGGGCTCGCCGCACTCCGTGCCGCACACCACCACCCCATCCCACGCGGGGC
>NZ_BMRG01000003.1:700636-705684 GCF_014648515.1 Saccharothrix coeruleofusca | reverse complement strand
CACCCCATGCGGGACCTTCGCACGCCGGACCTCCACACGCCGGACCTCCGCACGCTGGTCCGCCCGGCACCGGACCGACCCGCATGGGCCCACCTCACACCGGCCCCGCCCACACCACCCCTCCACAAGCGGGTCCGTCCCACGCCGGCCCGCCGAACCAGCGCGGACCGCAGGGCCCAGGCCCGCGTCCGAACAACCCCGCACCCCCGCCCCGCCCACGCGGTGCCGACGGCCCCTCGGTCCCACCGCCCCGGCCGCACCCCCACGGCCCGACGCCGCACGACCGCGGTGGCGCGCCGGGCGTGCCGCACCGCGATCCGAACACCACACCGCCGCCACGCCGTCCCGACGGCGTGCCCCAGCAGTACCGCGACCCCTACGACGCGCCGCCACCACGGCACACCCCGGACGGTCCTCCCGCGCCGCGACGCGCCCCGGACGCCGGCCCACCACACCGCAACGAACCGGACGCCGCCCCACCCGCGCACCGGGACGCCGACGCACCCACACCCCGACGCGACCCCGACAGCGACCCGACCCCGCACTCGGACACCCCGCACTCGGACACCCCGCACCACGACGCGGATCGCCCGAGCATCGACGAGGCGCACGCGCGGCACGGCGAGACCACCCCGGCGGGCATCTCGCACCACCGGGGCGATGGCGACATGGGCGACCTGCCCCAACGCGTCCCGCACGACCCGCGCTACTTCACCGCCGACGTCCACATCACCCCCGACGGCCGCGCACGCATCGGCAACCACACCTACAGCCCCGAGGAGTACGGCGACCTGCTGCGCCGCAACGGCTGGGACGGCAGGACTCCCATTCGCCTGATCGGCTGCGACGCGGGCAGCAACGACTTCGCCAACCGCCTGTCCCGCCACACCAACGCCGACGTACTGGCCCCCACCAAACCCGCCTGGACCGACAGCAACGGCCGCGTCTACACCAGCGACGCCGAAATCGGCCCCGACGGCACCCGCAGGCCCAAGATCCCGCCCAACGGCGAGTGGGAGACCCACCGCCCCGACGGCACCCGCACCAAGGCGGGCGAAGACGGCTTCGTCCCCGGCACCCACGACAAGGACAAGTCCGACCTCGACCCCTCCGACGCCCGCGACCGTGGGAAGGGCGACGACTCCTGGCGTCGGGAGGTGGGCGAGAAGTCCGGTCTGACACCCGAGCAGAAGCTCAGGGACAACGACTACATGCGGAAGCACTTCCACCTGCGGAAGACCGGCGACAGGTGGGAACTCGTCATCAACCCCTCCAAGTCCGTGGACATCGACGGCAAGTCGGTCAAGTCGGTCGACGTGCCGCCGGGTTGGCGACCACCCGACGGTCATAACATCCGCGCAGTCGACTTCAGCGAGCTCGACGTGAAGTTCAAGGATGACCGCCCACCCGCGTTGCCCGCCGAATTCCACGGTCCGCTGAGGGATCACCGCGGCCAAGTCGACCCTGCCTTGGTGCAGCAGAACCAGGACTTGATCGACCGGCGCAGGCAGGCGATCGAGGAGGCCAGGCAAGCGCCTGACGGAACGCCCGAGTACAAGGAGGCGCAGCACCGGGCATCCCAGCTCGGCGAGCAGCTCGGCGAACGCGGTGGCGAGCAGTTCATGGACGACCACTACCCCGGTGCCACGCGAGTGGACCCTGGTCTGGGCGGCGGGAACCGGTTCGACATGGTGCACCGCCTCGACGACGGCCGCTTCGTCATCCTGGAGTGCAAGGGCCCGTACGCCACCCGCGATGCCGCGTGGTCACTCGACGGCAATTGGGTGGAGCAAGGCCACCCCGACTACTTCGAAAAGAAAATTCACGACATGCTCAACGCCAAGCTTTCCCGCGCGGGCGAGGCGAACATGCGAAAGGATCTAGCAGCGGAGGGCAAAACGCCGGATCAGATCGATCAGGCCATCGCGGACCACAAGACGAAGCTGGAGCAGGAGCGCGAGATGGCGAGGCAACTGGACGAGGCTCGCAGGCCTCAGGCGCTCGCTGCGCACGTGCGCGAGAACTTCGGCATCAGCGAAGCGGAGATCGACCGCCACCTGCGAGAAACTGGTGACGACCGCGTCAAGCGGATGACGGACGCGGAGTTCCAGGATTACAAGGCCAAAGTGGGCTACGACAAGTTCTACCAGCACAAGGTCGAAGAACTGCGCAGCCCTCAGCGAGGTGCCGCCCCCGATACCGAGCCGAAGTCTCCGCAGGAACTGGCAGCAGACCAACAGCAGGCCGACCGACTGGAGCACCTGCGTCGCCATGGCTTGGTCGAGTACCACCTCGTGACCGCGAAGACCACCGGCTCAGGCGCGAACGAGCAGTACAACGGGTACGTGTCGGACGAATTCATCATGGACTGGCAGCAGTCAGCGAAGGTCTAGGAAAGGTCGCACAGCCATCATGCTCGAAGTAAGCCGCCACACCACCTACGCCGAAGACGCCGTTGAGGCATTGGACAGGCTCGATGACGACGTCCGCAGGGGCGTCGAAATGGTCGGGGGCTACACGGGCCGACTGAACCTCCTCTTCATGTCGGCAGTGGACCGGGTCGGCCATCAGGCGGTGGTCGACCCGCGAGCGGAGGCCAGGGAGAGCTGGCTCGGTCTGGTGTTCGCGCTCGACGTGGGCACGGCGATCTTCACCGTCGCCTCCGCCGAGAAGGGCTCGGACCTGACCTGCCGGATCGGTGAGCAGGAGTACCTGCTCACCGCGACCGGCCCGGTGTCCTACGCGTCACCGCAGAACTGGCTGACCACCCTCTGGCTGGCCATCACGGCCAGGGACGGCGGCGCACTGCAACACCTCGCAGACGTTCCAGCCGAAGCGCTGGGCGCGGGCACCGCACCCGAGTACCTCCACGACATGGTGCGGATGTTCCAACTGTTCCTCCACCGCGAGCCAGGCGTCGAAGCGGCACTCAACGCCGCCCTGCGCAACAGCGACCCCGCCCAACTCCCCGAAGGCATCCGCGACTACACCACACACATCTCGTTCCCGATCATGACCCTGTTCCACCACCTGCTCCAAGAAGGCAACGAACAGCAGTTCAACGACGCCCTCGCCGAAGCACTACGACAGCACAAGACCTACTGGTCAGCCGACGACGAACGCGAGGAATCACCCCTGGGCTACATCGCCCTGGGCCCCCTCGCACTGGCCGCCATGGCACACGACACCGGCACACAGATCACCGTGACCTCCGACTACCTCCCCACAGGACTGCTCAACGGCACCACACGCATCGAAAACGCATGAGCTTTCCCCACGATGTATTGATCCGTCCACGTAGCTGAGCACCCGAGCGCGAAGGCGACGTAGGCGATGCGAGTCAGCAGCGACGAAACGACCATGGATTCAACCTCGCGCGTCCTGCACCACGGAAGACCATTTACCGGCGAACTGGTGGATACCGACGAAGAGGGCAGCACGGTTGCGATCACCACCTACGCATACGGTATCGAACACGGTCCTCAGCAAGAGTGGTACGCCAACGGCGCAAAGCAACTCAAAGGTCAGTGCGAGCGAGGCGCGGCGGTGGGTGAGTGGCGACGGTGGCATCCCAATGGCCAACTCGCCGAATATAATCTGTTCAACAAGTACGGCGAACTGCTCCGCCTGCAACGCTGGGACGATGCGGGCACGCTCCTGGAGGACCGCGGATCGGGTGTTACCCGCAGTCTGTAAGTAGCTGTTTCCGAGCTACTGGGGTCGGGTGAGTCGGCAGCTGGTGATGCGGATCATCGCCCAGCGGACCATGGCCTCGTGGTGGCGTAGTCGTTCGTAGTCCCGGACGCAGCGGCGGTGGCCGGTGATCCAGGCCGGAGTGCGTTCGACCACCCACCTTCTGGACAGCACCGCGAAGTACCGCACCTGCGGGCGTTGCACGATCTCCACCACCAGGGGCAGCTTCCGTCGCCGCCGCGCACACCGCCTCGGCGTCGACATCGGCGGGCGCGGCCAGCACGGCAGCCCGCAGAGCGTTCTTCAAGGTCTTGCACTGCTCGGTTCTCGCCGCCTTCACCGCCGCCGGTCCGGCCTTGGCGGTGTCCCACGACTCGGGCAGGAACAGCCGCCAGTCCAGCGGACACGACGCCGTGTCGGTGACCGCGTGCACGCTCGCCCGATCTGACAGTTCGCGACCTTGCCCAAGGTTCTGGAGTACTGCCGGGCCACGCCCGGCGAGAGCGAACGCCTCCAGGTGGTGCCGCACGACCAAGAGCTCATCCGGGGTCACTGGAGCATGAAACTACTCGCACCACCCGACGCCCCACGACACGCCGACCTAACAAAGCCCTACTAGGGGCTGTGGAACGCAGCGGTGATGAGCCCGAGGAGTCCTCGGCGGATGACCTCCGCGCTGCGTTGAACAACTAGTGGGTGGAGTACGTGGTCCGACCACGGGTTACCCAAAATCCGAAGTCGACCACCCACACGTACCGTGGTTTTGATCAAGAGCCCAGTGTCCTCTACCCGGAAACAGGTGGGCAGCAGCCGTGATGGCAGTGCCGCGCCACAAGGTGGACCACGCGATGGCCGAGCGGAGGATCGCGCGCTTCTCCGCGAGGCTGCCGGAGTTCATCTCCCAGGCGGAACAGACGCCACTGGCCCTGACCAGCGTGCTGGACAGGGCCTTGATGCTCGCCGCGTTGCGGACGGTGTCGGCTCCGAGCGGCGAAGACGTGCGCGGTTGGGATGACTTCGTCACCGCCATGCAAGCCGCATCGGCACTGTTCGCGGTGGTCGACACGTCGACCGAGTCGATCGAGTGCACCGTTGGCCGCAAGCTGCGCATTCCGACCACCGCACCGGGTCAGCACAATCGAGCCGGATATTGGCTGACGGCGGTGTGGCTGGCCGTAGTCAGCCGTGAACAGCAGCGGCTGACCATGCTGGCCGCGGTCCCCGATGAGGTGATGCGCGCGGCGGGTGTCGACTACGACGCCTACATGTGGGCTTGGGTGGAGACCCTGCGCACGTTCTTCCGCAACGGTCCCGACCTCGACGCCAAATTCGCCTCCACGGTGGAACTGGCGAAC
>NZ_BMRG01000003.1:672971-700598 GCF_014648515.1 Saccharothrix coeruleofusca | reverse complement strand
AGCGCGTCGAACACGCCCGAGGAGCTGATGACCCGGCTGATCTACCCGCCGATCGAACTGCTGTATCACGTGCTGGACCACAACGCGGACGGGTTCAACGCGTCGTTGCGGCGCGCGCTGGAGCTGCATCGGCAGCACTGGTCCACCAGCGGCCGGGCAAACGACCCGGACGGCTTCATCGCACTGGCTCCGCTGGCGATGGCTGTGCTGGCGAGAGAGGTGGGCATCGAGGTCGACGTGGAGTCCGAGTACCTCCCCCGCTGTTTTCTGTCCGGCGCGTGGGTCGGCGAGATTTCGACCTCCTGAGCACTCGCCTGCCTGCTGACGTGTTCCGCGTCAACAGGCAGGCGAGAACCAGACGACAAGATGACTCGGGCAGTGCGCATGGCATGCCCCAACGCCGAGCAGGCGTCCGAACGGCTGGCAGTGCTGTCGGCTACCCCAGGCGGTGCCGCGCAGCATGTGGCGCGCCCCGCACCGACGAGTTCATCCGGGCCTGGCTGGGCGAGGGCCGACTCGGTAGCACTCACGGCAGACGGGATCGGGGGCGTTGGAAGAGGAGTACGACTTCCTCGCGCACAAGATCGAGGAGCTGACCAATGGTCAGGTACCGATGTTTAGATCGTTGGCCGCAGCCACCGACCGGAGAGCCGCGACTACATGATGGTCGATGGCGTCCGCATGGCTGATCACTCGAACTACCGCGCTGGTAGGAAGGGCGGAGAGCCGAGTGAAGATCGGCAGCAGAGTGGCTGAAAGGCTCGGCCTGCCGCCCAATCCGCGCATCGTGGACGTCGTCGAGGCGGTCCGCCGCCATCGACCGGGGCAAGGGGGATGCGCATGATCGCCGATGATGAACTCGCCGAGGTCATCGACATACTGAAGTCGCCTGACACGTATCGCCGCACCACCATGTTGGGGGTGCTGGCCAAAGACCCCAGCGGCGACCCACGCCTGCTGCCCGCCGTGGAGGAACTGCTGACCGACGACACGCCTGACCTGATTAGCATTCCTCTGCTGTTCGGCGAGGTCCGTTGGCTCGCCGCGCACGCCCTGGTTGCCGAACGGCGCGCTGCTGCCGTACCCACCCCCGTGGAGCTTCGAGGCGTCCCCGAACCATTGACTTCGGACGAGTTGTCGTACCTGGTGGACGAGCACGGCCTTCCACGCGAGGGCGGCGTGCATGGGATGTTGGCGTCATTCGTCGCGCTACGCGAACACGGTCTGCTGCCGGTAACCGATCTACGCCTGACGGTCGAATCGGACGGATGAGTGTGCTACAGCCAGACGAGCAGACCGCAGCAGGCGCGATCCGTGCGACCTTCGAGCGAGTCCTCTCCGAGGGGTTGAAGCCCGAGTCGGTCACGGGTGCGTCGGACGAGCAAATCGATGCCATGGCCGCTGAACAGGGGGCCGCGGGCGTGCCCGCAGCGGCCCGCGAGGTGCTGCGGTTGATCGGTGTCAACCATGGCCTGTGGCTGGCGGGTAGTTCGCTCGGGGTGTCAGCGGTCGGGGCCAAGTCGAAGAAGAACGCGCTGGCGACGTTGGCCCAACTCGACGACAACCCCTTGGGCGACGCCGAGGGCATGCTGGTCCTCACCGAGCACCAGTCGTACACCTACCATGTCGTGGACGGCACCGACGTCAACCAGGCCGACCCGTCCGTCCGGGGCATCACCGAGGGTGAAGGGGTCGTCAAGTACTGGCCCAGCGTGACCAACTGGTTCGAGAACATAGAGCCGGGTGTCAAGAAGTACCGCTCACGCCTGCGCCTGATGCGGCAGATCGGCGACACGTCCACCCCTCCCTGGGCGGAGCACATCAACCTCGACTGAGCCCCAGCGTGTCCTGCACGACCCGCGCTACTTCACCGCCGACGTGCACATCACCTCGGACGGCCGCGTCTACACCAGCCACGCCTAGACGAGTAATTCCTAACTCGGTCAGTGGTCGTAGGCGGTCAGGGATCGGGTGACGGCCTGTCCGGTGGCGCGGTTGTGCCAGATGGCGGCGGTCAGGGCCAGCAGGCGTTGGGCGACGCGGACGCCGACGCCCTCGATGGTGCGTCCGCCGTGCTGTTCCAGGTTGAGCTGGCCTTTGAGCGTGTCGTTGACCGACTCGATGAGCTGGCGGACGGACTTGAGCAGCGGCTCGCCGGGGTGCGGGGTCCGGTTGCGGTAGGAGGGCCGGATCAGCCGGACCCGGCGTTCGGCGAGGAACCGGTCGAGGTCGCGGGAGACGTAGCCCTTGTCGGCGATGATCAGCAGGCCGGGGCGGTCGGCGAGCAGGTGGGGCTCGTGGTCGCAGATCGCCATGAGCACCTCCCGTTCGTCGATCTTGGGATCGGTCAGGGCCCAGGTGACCGGCAGGCCGGCGGGGGTGCAGACCAGGTGCAGGCGCAGGCCCCAGAACCAGCGCGAGTGCGAGCGGCAGTAGCTGTACTTGGCCCAGCCGGCCAGCTCCGAGCGCTTGACGGTGGGGCGGGAGCGGCCGCACTCGACCGGGGTGGAGTCCACGATCCAGGTGGTGTCGGTCCACAGGTCGGTGTCGGCGGCCAGCAGCCGCATGACCCGTTTGACCAGGGGCAGGGCGGCGCGCAGGCGGCGGTTGCAGCCGGACTGGCCGGGCAGGTACGGGAACGCGCCGGGCATTCGGGCGGGCAGGAACCGCAGCCAGCGGGCCTCGGAGGTGAACCCCAGCAAGGCCTGGGCCACCGCGAGGGTGATCAGTTCGGCGTCGGTGAGCTTGGGCGGTCTGCCCATACGGGGCCTGCCCGCGAGGAGCAGGTCGACCGGATCCTGCGGTGGGTCTGCGGGCGGCTGCTGGACACCGCTCCACCCGGTTGGCGCAGGCTGGACCTGAAGGTCAGCATGTTGTCCACTGTGGACGACCTCGTCTACTCGGTGGTCATGCCGGACGGATCCACGCGGGCACACGAGTTCCCCGATGACCTGCCCGCCGCCTTCAGCGACGTGCGGCACCTGCTCTACGAACCAGATCTGGGCACGTGGTTCTCAGTGCGGCTGGTGCTGGACCCGCCGGACTCCTTCCGGGTGAGCTTCAACTTCGAAGTCGATCCGGTGTGGGATCCGCCGATCGACCCCGCGGCGTACGCCGCGGATCTGGAGGTCTACCCGCGCTCTGCGGCGAACACCCCCGACTGGCTGCGTAGGGTGCTCGCCGTCGAGCAGTCCGCATGACCGAGGGCCCGCGCCAGGGAGGAACGCACCGATGACCAGTCCGGCACCGATCAGCCCCGAGCAGCAGGGCGCGTACGCCCGGCGGATCGCCGACCAGTTGCTGCAGACGCTGCCACCGGGGTGGGAGTACGCCCAAGTGCACTTTCGCGAGATCGGCCACCACGGGGAGGTCAACGCGATGGTGCAGAACGTGGCGGGCGGGATGGAGCAGTGGTCGCCGCCCGCGGCCGTGGCCGAGCGGTTCCACGAGCTGCGCGAGGCCATGCTGGGTGGTGACAACGCCTGGTACAGCGCGCGGTTCGAGGTGTGGTTCACGGGTGAGCAGAAGTTGCGGATGAACCGCAGTGAGGAACCGCGGTGGATCTCGCCGCCCCCGCCCGAGGCCTATCAGGAGGAGCTGCGGCTCTCAGGTGGCTCAGCACAGGTGCTGCCGGACTGGTTGCGCGCGAAGCTGGGCTGACCCGCCGGACTCGCACGACTGGTCCGCGCACCCCGCGCGCGGTCGATAAGATCAGCGGACCGAGTCGGGGGGGAGCCGAAGGGGTGTTCGTCGCATGAGCCAGCCAGCCACACCGCTGACCGAGCAGGAGCAGCAGCAGCTCGTGCGGCGGATCGGCCGCGCGATGCTCCCGGCGATCCCGCCCGGTTGGCAGCGCATCCGGGCCGAGTACCGGGCGGCGGGCAGGCACATCGAGGTGGACCTGGCGTTCGCGGGCCCGGACGGGCAGTGGCGGCCGGTGCGGCCCCCGATGGACGTGGTGCAGCTGTTCGGCCAGCTGCGCGTGGGCATGTACGACGAGACCAGGGGCACCTGGTTGAGCGCGGTGTACGAGATCGAGGCGCCCAGCGCGTTCGCGGTGGACTTCAACGCCGAGGACGAGCCGCGGTGGCGCAACGCTCCGCCGGTGATCGGCTTCCAGGACGAGCTGCGCACGTTCCCGCGCGCCGACGAGCGCATCCCGGACTGGTGGCGGCAGCGGGTGGGTCTGCCGCCGCTCCAGCAGGCCGGTGCCGAGCTGCGCACCGCGCACGTCTACGACGGGCGCGACCAGTCGGGGCGGCCGGTGGTGAACCGGCCGCCGGTGGACCCGCAGCTGCGGGAGGCGCTGCTGGCCTACCTGGAGGCGGCGCCGGTGGTGCTGGCCGCGCGCGACCTGGACGTGGACGAGTTCGCGCCGGGCGACCGGGACGTGCCGCTGAACTTCCGCACCGACGGCACCTGGATCTGGGCCGGTGCGGTGCCGCACTACCTGCGCAAGCACGGTCTCCCGCCGCAGCCGGAGCTGGTGGCGCACATCGTGGGCCGGGGTTTCCGGCCGGTGGAGGTGGACGAGGCCACCAAGGGCCGCGCGGTCGAGCTGATCACCGGTCAGTAGTCGCGTCAGCAGCCGCGTCAGCAGCCGCGTCAGCGGTCGCGGGCCTGCGGGCGGCCAGCACGGCGAGCACCACCAGTCCCGCCCAGACGTAGGCGTCGCCGACGACGTGCTGCCACCAGCTCCACGCCAGTTCGCGGTCGGCCTCGTGCGGCAGGTACCACTGGGGCGCGATCAGGAACAGCGCGAGCAGCACCGCCAACGCGGTCAAGGCCTGCGGCGGCCGGGCGCGGACCAGGCCGGTCAGCAGGATCAGGCCGGGTGCCACCCACACCCAGTGGTGCGACCAGGACACCGGGGAGATCAGCAGCCCGCCGACGGCCACCGCGAGCAGCGCGGAGACCTCGTCGCGGGAGCGCCGCACGGCCACCCACACCAGCGCCACCACGGCCAGGCTCAGCAGCGCCCACGTGGCGGACTCGGCCAGGCCGGTCAGGCCCAAGCGGTGCACCACGCCGCGCAGCGACTGGTTGCCGACGTAGGCCAGCCCGCCGACGCGGCCGGGGTCCAGCAGCGAGTCCAGCCAGTACTGCTTGGTGTCGGTCGGGGCGAGGGCGAGGCCCGCCAGGCCGAAGCCCACGAAGGACGCGACGGTGGTCAGCACCGGCTTCCACCGCCCCCTGGCCAGGAAGAACAGCACGAAGATCGCGGGGGTGAGCTTGATGGCGGCGGCGAAGCCGATCAGCAGGCCCCTGGGCCAGCGGGTGCGCGGCAGCAGGCAGTCCAGCGCGACCAGGCCCATCAGCAGCAGGTTGATCTGGCCGAAGTCCAGCGTGGCGCTGACCGGTTCCAGCACCAGCGATCCGGCGGCCACACCGAGGCCGACGAGCAGGGCCTGCGCGCCGCGCCCGTAGACGTGCCGCGCGGTGACCAGGCACACCAGTGCCAGCAGGGCCAGGCCGGTGCCGGTCCACAGCAGCACGGCCATGGACCACGGGACGACCGCGAGCACGCTGAACAGCACGGCGGCGATCGGCGGGTAGGTGAAGGGCAGGGCGGGGCCGTCCAGCGGCTTGGGGAAGCCCTCGGCGTAGAGGCGCACGCCCTCCAGCCACGCCTGACCGCCGACGCGGTAGACGCGCAGATCGATCAGACCGGTGCCGGAGCGCGCCAGCACCACCGCCAGGGCGACCGCGAAGGCGACCGCGACCACCGCCAGCCAGACGCCGACAACCCGCTTGTCCGGGCGAACCAGAACGGCCACGACCACCCCCATTGCTGTCCGCGCGGCATCGTATCGACCGGGGTGGTGAGGTCGGGGTCACGGCTCCGCGGGGCCACGCCGCGTGACAATGGTTACGTATCGTGGCACGATGTGTGCGCACAGTCGCGACGTTCCGGCATTCGAGTTAACTATGCGCACAAGAGCGCACGCCCAGGATACTCTGTGCGCATGAGCCCAGCGTTGGAGACGGTCCTGGCGAAAGCCGGCTTGCAGGTCACCCCTGACGAGTTCCTGACCCTCGTCGCCGATGCGGCCAAGCGGCTGGCCCCACCCAGCCCGGAGCCCGCGGGCTACTTCAACCTCGACGAGCAGGAGGCGCTGACCGACGTCGGGCTCGACCTGAGCCCGCACGGCCCGGCCGACGACCAGTCGCGCGCCCGGACCGTCGTGGCGCACGCGGTGCTGCGCGACTCGGCGGTGACCGTCGCCGAAGCCGCCCAGCAGCTGCGCGTGGACACCAGCCGCATCCGGCACCGGCTGGCCATGGGCCGCCTGGTCGGCTGGAAGGACCGGGGCAGCTGGCGGCTGCCCGCGTGGCAGTTCGCGGGCGCCGGGGTGCTGCCGGGGCTGGAGGCCGTGCTGGCCGCCGTGCCGGACGACCAGCCCGCGCTGGTGGTGGCCGGGTTCATGACCACCGAGCAGGCCGACCTGCTGGTGGACGGCGTGCCCACCACCCCGCGCGAGTGGCTGCTGGCCGGGGGCGACCCCCGGCGCGTCACCGCGCTGGCCGCCCAGCTGGGCACGCCCGCCTGATCATCCCCCGACCCCCAGGACCCGAATGTCTCGGCTTCCCCAGCCGCCCGCTCCCGCCGTGCTGCAGGCCGCCCTGCGCCGCACCGAGGACGTGGTGGCGGTGCACCGCGCCACCCGACTGGTGCGCGTCTTCACGGCAAAAGGGCTGCACCCGCAGCGCTGGAACAGCTTCCGCTACACCGGTCCGCTGCCGCACGCCCGCTTCGACACCCAGGAGCCGGGCCCGCACGGCGAGCTGACCCACGCCCCCGACCAGGGGGTGCTCTACTTCGGCCTGTCCGTGCGGACCAGCATCGCCGAGGTGTTCCAGGCGACCTCGGTGGTCGACCGCCGCACCCGCAGCCCGTTCCTGGTGGTGCTGCGGCCCCGGCGCACGCTGCGGCTGCTGGACCTGGCGGGCCTGTGGCCCACGCGGGTCGGCGCCTCGCAGGAGATCAGCTCCGGCCCCAAGCACCTGACCCAGGCGTGGGCGCGCACGATCCGCGCGGCCTACCCCGAGCTGGACGGGCTGTGGTACCGGTCGTCGATGGACGCCGCCGAGCCCGCGGTGTGCCTGTGGGACCCGCCGGGCGGCACCGGCCTGCCCGCCTCGCCGGACGTGCTGCTGCCGCTGGAGCACCCCGGACTGGACCTGCCGCTGGCGCGCGTGTGCGAGGAGCTGAACTACACCCTGCTGGGGTGAGCGCGGCGACGGCGCGGCGCGGGCAGGAACCGGGCGTAGCGCACCTCGGGCAGCACCTGCTCGCCCAGCTCGTAGCGGTGCACCACCCCGTCGTGCCGCCACCCGTGCGCCTCGTAGAAGGCGCGGCTGCCCGCGTTGTCCTGGAAGACCCACAGCACCGCGTACCGGAAGCCCTGGTCCACCAGGTGCTTCAGGGCGGCCTCGTGCACCTGGTGGCCCGCGCCGGTGCCGCGGTAGCGGGGGTCGGCGTAGATCGCCACGAGCTCGCCGGTGTTCAGGTCCGGGTGGGCGTCCTCGGCCTCCCGGACGGCGTCGACGGCGCAGTACGCGCCGATCTTGCCGCTGCCCTCCACCGCGACGAACACCCGGCTGGGCGCGGGCAGCGCCAGCACCCGCAGCCAACCGGGCACCCGGCTCTCCGGGAGCATCCGGTCCAGCACCGCGTCGTCGACGAGCCCCCGGTAGGCGTGCTGCCAGGCGTCCACGTTGATCCTGGCTATCTCGTGCGCGTCCTCGGGCTCGCCCACCCGCACGGTCCACTGCATCCGGTGAGCGTGCCGCAGCACGGGCGGGCTCCGCTAGGTATTGCGCGAACCCTCGCGCGAACCACCGTGCGAAACACCGCGCGGCCCGCCCGTGCAGACGTACCCGGAGTAGCTCACGTTCTTGGTGGAGAACCGCGCCGGGCGGAACCGGTCCGGGTCCAGGTCCTGGAACCGGGTCCGCACCACGTCCTCGAACAGCCGCTCGGAGATGACCAGCACTAGGTCCTCCCCGCACTCGGCCAGAGCACGCCGCACCACGTGCGCGTCCAGCAGACGGCAGGTGACGATCGGGGCGTCGCCGACCAGGCCGAACCGCCCCGAGGTCAACGTGCCGCAGTGCATCGCCAGCCGCATCCGCAGCGGGGTGCCCGCGCGCCGCAGCTCGCCCAGCGCCTCGGCCAGGTGCTCGGTGAAGCGCGCCACCACCCAGGCGGTGTCGCTGTCGGCGGGCAGCACGGCCAGCTCGCCGTCGCCGCGCAGCTGCCGGTACCACCGCGAGCGGTCCAGGCCCGCGCGGCGCGCGGCCTCGTCGAGCACCTCGCTGAGCCGGGTCTGCACCCGTGCCTGGTCCAGCGCGTGCAGCTTGCTGTAGCCCTCCACGTCCACCGCCACCACGAGCCGGTAGACCAAGCCGTCCAACGGGACGTCCAGTGCCACATCGGTCATCGTCACGCCGACTCCCTGGGGTGTGCGGGGGTATCACCGGGTTTGCCGGAATCGCGGGCGATCCCGTCCAGCAGCACGCGGTCCAGCACGGTGATCGTCCGGTAGCCCATGCTGATCACCCCTCGGTCGCGCAGGACCCGCAGCTCCTTGCGCGCGGTGTCCTCCTCCGCGCCGACCAGCGCGCCCAGCTCCCGCTGAGTCAGCCCGAGGTCGAGCGTGACGCCGTCCTGGCCGCTGCGGCCGTAGTGGTTGCACAGCTCCACCAGCACGCGGGCCAGCCGGACCAGGGCCGGGTAGCCGTTGAAGTCGACCCTGCGCTTGTCCGCCCACCGCAGCGTCTGCATGATCATCCGGGACAGCGCCAGGTTGGCGTCCGGGTGCTCGCGCAGGTAGTCGCGGAACTGCGCGGCCGTGAAGACCCGACCGTGCCCGTCCGCGCACACCGTGATGGTGGCCGACCGCGGATCACCGCTGAGCGCGGCCATCTCCCCCACCACGTCGCCGCCGACCTTGATGTTGAGCAGCGCCACGCGGCCGTTGTCCAGGGAGATGGTGGCCTTGACCAGCGTCCGGCACAGCAGGACCACCTCGTCGGACTCGTCGAGCTCGTGCATCAGCACGTCACCGCGCCGGAACTTCTTCGGCCTGCCCAGCCGCAGCAGCGCCTCCTGGGCGGGCGGCGCCAGCATGTCCATGAACGTCCCGGTGGGCCACCTGCCCACCCGGACCGGGGGAATCACCGTCACCCTCCACCTCCTCGCCAGAGCAGTCAGTCTGCCGTGGCGGACCGGGAGGGGATTAGGGATTTCGCCGTGTTTGATCGACCCGGTTCCCACCGGGTCGATCGAACACGGCTCGGGGCATCAGCTCAGGTGGCGCGCCCACCAGGCCAGGACGGCGTCGAAGCGCTGGGCGCGGTGGCGGGGCTTGCCCGAGCGGGTCAGCTCGTGGCCCTCGCCGGGGAAGACCAGCATCTCCGCCTCCACGCCGTTGCGGCGCAGCGCCACGAACATGCGCTGGGCCTGCTCCAGCGGGCAGCGCCAGTCGTGCTCGGAGTGCACCACCATGAACGGCGTGGTGATCTTCTCCGCGTAGGTCAGCGGGCTCATGGCGCGCTGCGCTTCCAAGCCGGGGCCGCAGTAGGCGTCGGTGAAGAACCAGCCGATGTCCGACGAGCCCGCGAAGGAGTCCCAGGCGTTGACCGCGCGCTCGCTCCACGCGGCGCGGAAGCGCCCACCGTGGTGCGCGGCCAGCCAGGAGGTCATGAAGCCGCCGTAGGAGCCGCCCATCACGCCCACCCGGTCGGCGTCCAGGTCCGGCCTGCTCAGCGCCACGTCCAGCACCGAGAGCACGTCGTCCACGTCGACCGTGCCGAACGCGCCGATCACCGCTTGGCCGTGGGCCTGGCCGTAGCCCGCCGAGCCGCGCGGGTTGGGCAGCACCACGGCGTAGCCCGCGCCCGCGTAGACCTGCGCCTCGTCGAAGAAGCCCCAGCCGTGGTACATGAACGGGCCGCCGTGCACGGCCAGCAGCACCGGGTGCGGGCCCTCGCCCTCGGGCAGCACGAGCCAGCCGTGCACCGGGTAGCCGTCGGAGGCGCTGCCGGTCAGCTCGACCACCTGGTGCAGCGGCACCGCGGAGCCGAAGTCGGTGAGCCTGTCGCCGCCGACCAGGACCACGTCGCCGGTGGTGTCGGGGCCGGAGACCACCGCGACGACGCGGTCGCCGTCCGCGGCGAAGGACTTGACCTCGGCGCGCTCGCCCGCGAGCAGGTCCAGCCGGTCCAGGGGTGCGCCCTCGGCGTCCAGCGGCACCCGGCGCAGCTCCACCGCGCCCCGGTTGCGCACCGCGACCAGCACGCCCGCACCGGTGACGACCGGCTCGCCCGAGGCCCTCTCGCAGTCGACGGTCTCCTCGTCGGTCAGCCTGCGCAGCCGGTCGCCGTGGGCGTGCCAGAGGCCCAGGTTGCGCGCCACGCTGTGCACGCCGGTGAAGCGCGTGCCGAAGAAGAGCACGCCGCCGTCCGCCAGCGGCACGGGGGTGTCCGCCGAGCCCTCGGAGCGCACCAGCAGCTCGGGCTCGCCGCCCGCGGCTGGCAGCCGGTACAGGTCGCGGTGCAGGGTCTCCACCGCGCCCAGGTCCCGCTCGGCGGAGAAGACCAGCCACTCGCCGTCCGGGGTCCACGCGGGTTCGCCCAGCCAGAAGGTGCCGTCGGTCAGCTCGACCGGCCGCGCCCGCGGGTCGAGCGCGTCCACGACGTGCAGCCGGGGGTGCCGGTCGGTGGTGAAGCCGATGTCGTCGAGCCGGTAGTCCAGCCGCCTGATCAGCCGGGGGGCCTCGGCGTCGGGCGTCGGCTTCTCGCCGTCCGCCAGCTCGGTGCCGTAGCGGCCCGCCTCCGGGATGCGGGCCACGACGGCCAGCCGCCGGGAGTCGGGGGCCCAGACCGGGGTCGCGGCGCCGAGGGGGAAGTCGGTGACCTTGCGCGGCTCGCCGCCGTCGGCGGGCATCACGTGCACCTGCGAGGGCTTGCCCCGCTCGCCGCGCAGGAAGGCGACCCAGCGCCCGTCCGGGGAGATGCGCGGGGCCGAGTCGCGCTCGCCCCACGTCCACTGCCGCGCCCCGCCGCCGTCGAGCGGGACGCGCCACAACCCTCCCCGGTAGGTGTTGGCGGCCACGTCCGGGGTGGTCACGTTCACCAGGGCCAGTTCGCCGCGGAGGGCGACGGAACCGGGGAGGGTCAGCGACTGCAAGTCATCAGGGCGCACGATTCAGCACGGTACCGCAGATGTCCTTAGCAAAGCTCACGAGAATATTGACGCTCACACAGCGCCGCTGCGCGCGTCACTGCCCAGGCTGTTTCGCCTGCTCCTCGTGGTGCGCCTCGCCGACGTGCTTGACCGCCGCCGGGTCGCGCCGGACCTTGATGAGGCTGGCGACCGTGGTGATGGCCAGCACGCCCACGATCACGGAGAGCGACAACTCGATGCCGATGGTCGGCACGTGCAGCGGCTCCCCGCCGTTGAGGAACGGCAGCGAGTTGGTGTGCAGCGCCTCCAGGATCAGCTTCACGCCGATGAAGCCGAGGATCACCGACAGGCCGATGGACAGGTAGACCAGCTTGTTGAGCAGACCGCCCAGCAGGAAGTACAGCTGCCGCAGGCCCATCAGGGCGAAGGCGTTGGCGGTGAAGACCAGGAACGGCTCCTTGGTCAGGCCGAAGATCGCCGGGATGGAGTCCAGCGCGAACAGCAGGTCGGTGGTGCCGATGGCGACCATGACGATGAACATCGGCGTCACGAACCGCTTGCCGTCGATCTTCACGAACGACTTCGAGCCGTGGTACTGGTCGGCCACCGGGAAGACCTTGCGCACGAACCGCAGCGCGGCGTTCTCCTTGTACTCCTCCTCTTCCTCCTCGTGGTCGGTGCGCGCCAGCTTGTAGCCGGTGTAGATCAGGAACGCGCCGAACAGGTAGAAGACCCAGGAGAACTGCGCGATGACCGCGGCGCCGACGGCGATGAAGATGCCCCGCATGACCAGCGCCATCACGATGCCGACCAGCAGCACCTTGTGCTGGTGGATCGCGGGCACCTTGAAGGTGGTCATGATGATCAGGAAGATGAACAGGTTGTCGACGCTGAGCGAGTACTCGGTGATGTACCCGGCGAAGAACTCGCCCGCGGGGGTGCCCCCCGCGAAGAACCAGATGCCCAGGCCGAACAGGATCGCGACGCCGACGTAGAAGACGACCCAGCGGGCCGCCTCCCCGATGGTGACCTCATGGGGCTTGCGGTCGACGATGAACAAGTCGACGGCCAGCAGGACCAGCAGACCTGCGATGGTCGCAAGCCAGAGCCATGCGGGGACTGCCATGTAAGAACCTCCGGTGCACCGCGCGCACGCCAATGACCGGAGGTCTCCTCCGCCTGCGGTGCGAACCGCCGACCGGTGGTGCCGGGAACCTCACGCCAGGTTCCGTGCTGACGACACCGCCGTTTTAGGGAGTACTCCCCTCCATTTTGCATACAGTCTCATGCATGACCGCCCCTCGGCGCCACCGGGGGTGATCAGCCACACCCCGACGGCAGGCGACTCGCTGAGAGGCGGCGGGGGTGCTGACCGCCGGTTCTCAGCCGGACAAGCCTAGGGTCATCAGGGTGGCCTCCTTCTCCCGCTCCCGCGGTAGGTGGTCCCTCCCCGCGCTGATCGTGCTCGTCGCCCTGGTGGGTGGCGCCGTGATCTGGTTGCGGCAGGGGGACGACCCACCCCCGGTGAGCACTCGTGACGCGGTGATCGACGTGCCGGAGGGTCCGGGCAGCGACCGGACCGTCCAGATCGACACCACCCTGTACCTGCCCGAGCGCACCCCCGCGCCCGCCGTCCTGCTGCCGCACGGCTTCGGCGGCAGCAAGGCCAGCGTGTCCGCGCAGGCGACCGAACTGGCGCAGCGCGGGTTCGTGGTGCTGACCTACTCGGCGCGCGGCTTCGGCCGCAGCACCGGGCAGATCGCGCTGAACTCCGTCGACCACGAGGTGCGCGACGCGCAGAAGCTGCTCGACTGGCTGGCCACCCGCGAGGAGGTGCGCACCGACGCCCCCGGCGACCCGCGGGTGGGCGTGACCGGCGGCTCCTACGGCGGCGCGCTGGCGCTGTCGCTGGCGGGCGTGGACCAGCGGGTCGACACGATCGCCCCGGTGATCACCTACAACGACCTGTCCCAGGCGCTGCTGCCCAACGCGGCGACCACGGCCACCGTCGACGGCACCACCCCCTCCCCCGGCGCGTTCGCCTCGGACGGGGTGTTCAAGCGCTCGTGGGCGGGCATCTTCTTCTCCGCGGGCCTGTCCGGCGGGGACGCGGCCAGCCCCGGCCAGGAGGCGCCCGAGCCCGGCCAGGACGACGACGCCCAGGCGCTGGACAACGCCGCGGCGGCCGCGACCGCACCCCGGCAGCCGGGCGGCGACCAGGGCGGCGACCGCCCGGCGGGCCCGGTCAACGGCGCCTGCGGCCGGTTCCAGGCCGACGTGTGCGCCGCATACACCGAGGTCGCCACCACCGGCAAGGCCAGTGAGCGGACCCTGGCGCTGCTGCGCCGGTCCTCCCCGTCCGAGCTGACCAGCCGGATCACCCAGCCCACCCTGCTGGTGCAGGGCGAGCAGGACACCCTGTTCGGGCTGGACCAGGCCGACGCCAACGCCAGGCAGATCGCCGCCAACGGCGCCAAGGTCAAGGTGATCTGGTACGCGGGCGGCCACGACGGCGGCACGCCCGGTCCGGAGCTGCGCGGCCAGATCGCCGACTGGCTGGCCTTCCACCTCGACAACCGGGGCGCCGACCCCGGCACCGGCTTCGAGTACTCGGTGACCGGCGCGTTCCGCAGCAGCGGCGCCCCGTCGCTGCGCACCGTGGTCGCGCCCGGCTACCCCGGTCTGCCCGGCGGCTCCACCACCACCGAGCGCCGCGACGTGGCGCTGTCCGGGCGCGAGCAGGTGGTGGTCAACCCGGCGGGCGGCAACCCGGCGGCGGTGAGCAGCCTGCCGGGGCTGGGCGCGGCGCTGAGCCGGTCCAGCTCGCTGGCCAGCAGGCTCTCGCTGGACCTGCCCGGCCAGTCGGCCGTGTTCAGCAGCGAGGCGATGACCTCGCAGCTGCTGCTCAGCGGCTCGTCGACGGTGCGGCTGCGGGTGGCCGCGGTGCCCGGCCAGCCGGTGCCCGCCGACGGCGCGGTGCTGTTCGTCAAGCTCTACGACGCGGACTCCAACGGCGTGCGCACGCTGCCCGGATCGGCCGTGGCCCCGGTGCGCGTGGCGGACCTGCCCGCCGACGGCACCCCGGTCGAGGTGACCGTGACGCTGCCCGGCGCGGTGCGGCCGGTGGAGAGCGACCACCGGCTGGAGCTGGTGGTGTCGACCACCGACCAGGCCTACGCCAACGCCCAGGAGCCCGCCGCGTACCGGATCTCGCTGGCCTCGCCCGAGCTGCGGGTGCCCGTGGTCGGCGGGGTCAACAGCACCAGCGGCGTGCCCACCGGCGCGCTGTGGGGCATCGCCGTGGTGCTGGCGGTGTGCGCCGCCGCGGCCGTGATCGGCTGGTTCCGGCGCAGGCTCAACGCCGACGTCGACCCGGAGCTGACCGGCGTGCCCCTGGTGATCAAGGGGCTGACCAAGTCCTACCCCGGCGGGCTGACCGCGGTGAAGGACCTGTCCTTCACCGTCGGGCACGGGCAGGTGCTCGGCCTGCTCGGCCCCAACGGCGCGGGCAAGACCACCACGCTGCGGATGCTGATGGGCCTGATCCAGCCCACCGAGGGCGAGATCAGGGTGTTCGGCCACCGGGTCGGCCCCGGCGCTCCGGTGCTGTCCCGGATCGGCTCGTTCGTCGAGGGCTCGGGCTTCCTGCCGCACCTGTCCGGCATCGCCAACCTGCACCTGTACTGGGCCGCCACCGGCCGCCCCGTGGAGCAGGCGCACTTCGACGAGGCGCTGGAGATCGCGGGCCTGGGCGACGCGGTGCACCGCAAGGTGCGCACCTACAGCCAGGGCATGCGGCAGCGGCTGGCCATCGCCCAGGCGATGCTGGGCCTGCCGGACCTGCTGGTGCTCGACGAGCCGACCAACGGGCTCGACCCGCCCCAGATCCACCAGATGCGCGAGGTCCTGCGCCGCTACGCGGCCGCGGGGCGGACGGTGCTGGTGTCCAGCCACCTGCTCGCCGAGGTGGAGCAGACGTGCAGCCACGTGGTGGTCATGCACAAGGGCACCCTGGTCGCCGCGGGCGAGGTCGAGGAGATCGCGACCGGCGGCGGCGAGGCCAGCTTCCGGGTGGACCGCCCGGAGGAAGCGGCCTCGGTGCTGCGCGGGCTGTCCGGCGTGCACAACGTGCACGTGGACGGCGAGCAGGTGCACGCGAGCCTCAACGGCACGCCGCGCGCCGAAGCGCTGCAAGCGCTGGTGTCCGCGGGCGTGGCGGTGGACCAGGCCGGTCCGCGCAGGCGCCTGGAGGACGCGTTCCTGGAATTGGTGGGCGACGCAGGGGGTTCCCGATGAGCCAGGGCAACGGGCACGGCGTGCACACCGATCCCGCCGCGATCAGCGACCTGACCGACGCCGCCGCCGCGGAGCACCCGCAGGTCGCGCCGGACGGGTCCAAGGTCGGCTACCGGGCGGGCCGCACGCTGCCCATCCGGGTCGAACTGGTGCGGCAGCTGCGCCGCAGGCGCACCCAGCTGGTGCTGGGCTTCCTGGTGCTGCTGCCGTTCATCCTGGTGGTCTCGTTCGAGATCGGGCAGTCCCAGCCGAACCGGCGCACGGGCGGGTTCGTCGACCTGGCCACGGCCAGCGGGATCAACTTCGTGGTGCTGACGCTGTTCGTCAGCGGCAGCTTCCTGCTGCCGATGATCGTGGCGCTGTTCTTCGGCGACACCATCGCCAGCGAGGCGTCGTGGTCGAGCCTGAAGTACCTGCTCGCCGCGCCGATCCCGCGGCACCGGCTGCTGCGCCGCAAGACCGTGGCCTCGGGGCTGCTGTCGCTGTTCGCGCTGGTGCTGCTGCCCGCGGTGGCGCTGGCGGTGGGCGTGCTGTGGTACGGGGCGGGCGAGGTGGTCAGCCCGACCGGTGAGGCGGCCTCGTTCGCCTCCGGCGTCACCGGCGTGGCGCTGGCGGTCGGCTACATCTCGATCCACCTGTTCTGGCTGGCCGGGCTGGCGCTGTTCCTGTCGGTGTCCACCGACGCGCCGCTGGGCGCGGTCGGCGGCGCGGTGCTGGCGTCGATCCTGTCGCAGATCCTCGACCAGATCACCGCGCTGGGCGACCTGCGCGAGTACCTGCCCACGCACTACGCGCTGGCGTGGGTGGACCTGCTGTCCACCGAGATCGACTGGTCGCAGATGGCGACCGGGGCGTTCTCGGCGCTGGCCTACGGCGCGTTCTTCACGCTGCTGGCCGCGCGCAAGTTCGCCCGCAAGGACATCACGTCCTGATCGGGCGCCCGGCGGTGAGGGGGCCGAGCCGCGCGGCTCGGCCCCCTCGTCGTCACTTCACGCCCGCGGCGTCCATGCCGCGCAGCTCCTTCTTCAGGTCCTGGATCTCGTCGCGCAGCCGCGCCGCCAGCTCGAACTGCAGCTCGCGGGCCGCGTTCATCATCTGGTCGGTCAGCTGCTGCACCAAGTCGGCCAGCTCGGACCGGGCCATGCCGCTGACGTCCTTGTCCACCAGCACGCCCGAGCTGCGGCCCGACGCGCCGGGGTCGCCGGTGGGCTTCTTGCCCCGCGAGGCGTTGCGGCCCGAGCCGCCCGGCTCGATGGCGTCCTCGGCCTCGGCGTAGACCTGCTCCAGGATGTCGGTGATCTTCTTGCGCAGCGGCTGCGGGTCGATGCCGCGTTCCTCGTTGTAGGCGATCTGCTTGGCCCGCCTGCGGTTGGTCTCGTCGATCGCGTGCCGCATCGAGTCGGTGATCCGGTCCGCGTACATGTGGACCTCGCCGGAGACGTTGCGCGCCGCGCGGCCGATGGTCTGGATGAGGCTGGTGCCCGAGCGCAGGAAGCCCTCCTTGTCCGCGTCCAGGATCGCCACCAGCGACACCTCGGGCAGGTCCAGGCCCTCGCGCAGCAGGTTGATGCCGATCAGCACGTCGTACTCGCCCAGCCGCAGCTGGCGCAGCAGCTCCACCCGGCGCAGCGTGTCGACCTCGGAGTGCAGGTAGCGCACCCGGATGCCCAGCTCCAGCAGGTAGTCGGTGAGGTCCTCGGCCATCTTCTTGGTCAGCGTGGTGACCAGCACCCGCTCGTCCCGCTCGGCCCGCGCGCGGATCTCGTGCACCAGGTCGTCGATCTGGCCCTCGGTGGGCTTGACCACCACCTCCGGGTCGACCAGTCCGGTGGGGCGGATGACCTGCTCGACGAACTCGCCGCCCGCCTGGCCCATCTCGTACGGGCCGGGGGTGGCCGACAGGTACACCGTCTGGCCGATCCGGTCGGCGAACTCCTCCCAGGTCAGCGGCCGGTTGTCCAGCGCGCTGGGCAGCCGGAAGCCGTGCTCGACCAGGTTGCGCTTGCGCGAGGCGTCGCCCTCGTACATGCCGCCGATCTGCGGCACCGTCACGTGCGACTCGTCGATGACCAGCAGGAAGTCGTCCGGGAAGTAGTCGATCAGGGTCGCGGGCGCGGAGCCTGCGGGGCGGTCGTCGATGTGCCGCGAGTAGTTCTCGATGCCTGAGCAGAACCCGACCTGGCGCATCATCTCGATGTCGTAGGTGGTGCGCATCCGCAGCCGCTGGGCCTCCAGCAGCTTGCCCTGCCGCTCCAGCTTGGCCAGCTGGTCGGCCAGCTCGGCCTCGATGTTGCTGATCGCCTTCTCCATCCGCTCCGGCCCCGCCACGTAGTGGGTGGCCGGGAAGATGCGCAGCTCCTCGACCTCCTTGACCACGTCGCCGGTCAGCGGGTGCAGGTAGTACAGCCGGTCGATCTCGTCGCCGAAGAACTCGACGCGCACGGCCAGCTCCTCGTAGGCGGGGATGATCTCCACCGTGTCGCCCCGCACCCGGAAGGTGCCGCGGTTGAACGCGATGTCGTTGCGGGCGTACTGCACGTCCACCAGCGCGCGCAGCAGCAGGTCGCGCTCGACCTCCGCGCCGACCTCCAGCTTGATCGACCGGTCGAGGTAGGACTGCGGCGTGCCCAGGCCGTAGATGCACGACACCGAGGCGACCACGATCACGTCGCGCCTGGTCAGCAGGCTCATGGTGGCCGAGTGGCGCAGGCGCTCGACGTCCTCGTTGATCGAGGAGTCCTTCTCGATGTAGGTGTCGGTCTGCGGGATGTAGGCCTCGGGCTGGTAGTAGTCGTAGTAGCTGACGAAGTACTCGACCGCGTTGTGCGGGAAGAACTCCTTGAGCTCGTTGGCCAGCTGGGCGGCCAGCGTCTTGTTCGGCGCCATCACCAGCGTGGGCCGCTGCAGCTTCTCCACCAGCCACGCCGTGGTGGCGGACTTGCCGGTGCCGGTGGCGCCGAGCAGCACCACGTCCTTCTCCCCCGCGCGGATGCGGCGTTCCAGCTCGGCGATCGCGGCGGGCTGGTCGCCCGCGGGCTGGTAGTCGCTGACCACGCGGAACTGCCCGTCGGTGCGGGGGATGTCACCGACGGGACGGTGCGACGAGTGCGCCTTGACCGGGATCTCGGTAGGGAAAGCCACGGCGACAAAGGTACGCCCGCCGTCCGACATTTTCCGGTCCCCGCAGGTCAGCAGTCACACCCGCAGCAGTCGCAGTCGCACGTCGGGCAGTCGCAGTTGCCGCACCAGGCGTCGCGGCGCTTGCCGCTCCACGGGCCGGGGTGCGGGTCGCGGCAGCAGTACTGGCAGGTTCCGCACTGGTAGAGCACGGCCAGGCAGCCCGGCAGCAGCCACCGGCTCCTGGGCGGGTCGACCAGCTCGGGCCAGAACCACAGCCCGCTGCCCGGTCCCGGCTCCCCGGACTTCCCGCGCCGCTGGCCCTTGGGCGCGTGCGCCCTGGCCGCGTGGCTGTGGGGCTCCCCGAACGCGCGCCGGATCGACTCCTTCACCTCGTGCACCAGCAGCACGTGCACCAGCCGGTCGTCGGTGAACTCCACCTCGCGCAGCGCCAGCTCGATGCCCAGCGCCGCGTCGTCGCACAGCCGCCGCGCCTCGGCCAGGGACGTTCCGGTGGCCACCAGCGGGTTCCACGCGCCCGACGCGCGGTCGGCGGCCAGGTCCTCCACCGCGTCCAGCAGGTGCGCCAGCCGCCCGAACAGCCTGCCCACCTCGCGCAGCGGCTCGGCATTGCCGGGGCGGCCCGCCAACAGGGCGGTCCGGGCCGCCGCCGTCGCGGCGGCGGTCTCGGTCGGCTCGGTGACGGCCAGCACGGAGCCACCCGGCCCCGCCGCCGCCTCCACGGCGGACTGCCCGCGCACCGCGTCCACCAGCACCGCCGTGTCGAACCCCAGGTCGGCCCCGGTGGCGGCGGCCTGCTCGGCCCACCGCCGGGCGACCCGGCGGCCCACCCCGCGCACCGGGGCGTGGGCGAAAGCCCCGTCGCGGTCCCCGACGTGGTCGTCGACCTTCGCCGAGGCCAGCACCAGCGACACGGCCGCGGCCAGCCGGGCGCCGCCGCCCACCGCGACCTCGGCGGACCGCATCCCGCGCAGCGCGCACGGCCCGGCGGCCCGCCTCGACCGGGCGGACTGCGCCTCCACCAGCGCGGAGATCACCAGGCCGTCGTAGTTGGTGACCACGCGCGCCAGGTGGCCGTGGTCGTCGCGCAGGGCCAGGCACAGCCCGCACAGGTGCGCCAGCCAGGCTTCGCGCAGGCTCGGGCCCAGCCTGTTCCGGCAGGGGCGGATGATGCCGAACATGGCCGGGACCCTAGGCGATCGTCACCTGTTCGGGTGACACATCAGGGTGATCCGACCGCATTTCTGCTTAGAGTTCGTGGTGTGACGCTGAGCGCGGCAGGGATCACGACCGGAACGCACGTCCACCCGCCCAAGGTGGAGTACTTCGACCTGGACGCCAAGAGCAACACCGACCCCAAGGGCTACCTGCGCGGGGTCGAGGAGTACCGGTTGACGCGGCACGGGCTCTACATGTCCCGGCCGGTCACCGGCCACCCCCACCTCGCGCACTTCGAGTCGTGGCTGCTGCCCCGGCACGGGCTGCGCGTCACCCGCCAGTCCTGGCACCCCGGTCACGAGCGCGACTACGACCTGTACCTCGACGTCGTCGAGATCACCTCCAGCGGGTCGGTGTGGAAGACCGTCGACCTGTACCTGGACCTGGTGGTGCGCACCGGGCGCGCGGTGACCGTGCTGGACACCGACGAGCTGCTGGCCGCGCTGGGGCAGGGTCTGATCGAGCCGTGCCGGGCGCAGTGGGCGCTGGAGACGACCTACCGCGCGGTGGCGGGCATCTCCGCCCACGGCCACGACGCGGTGCGGTGGCTGGCCGCCCAGGGCACCGTCACCACCTGGCGCCCCCGCCGCCCCTGACCGCACCGGCAAGTACTACCCGCCCCGCCCCCATGGGCCGGTAACTACTACCCGTTATCGCTGCGGCCGAGCCGGGTAGTAGTCAGCGGCCCGTCTAGGCCACACGGGTAGTACTTGCCGACGCGGATTCGTCGAGGTGACGCGGTGCGACGATGGGGTGAGCAATCGCCTGGTCCGCCGTCATCAGAACGAGACACTCTCCATCACATTCCGTGATGTAACGAATCAATCCGGATAGTTACCCGACGCTCACTTGCGGCTACCCTCTGAGCGCGTGGGAGCGGTTATGACACCTCAGCTGGTCGACGTGGTCGACACCGTCAGCGCAGTTCGCAACTACTCGTCGGGCACGTCCCGTCGCCTGTCCCGGTGCCAGGTCGAACGGTGGGGCCTGCGCCTGGAGTGCCCGACGCCGGAGGACCCGTTCGCCGACTCGGAGGTCACCTGGTTGATGCCCGAGCTGGGGTTGCGGCTGACCCACCACCGCCCGCGCTCGCGCCACGCGCGCAGCGGTCCGAGCGTGCTCAGCGCCGTCCGGGTCACCCGCGACGGCCGCTCGTGGCACACCACCGACCTGCTGCTGGGCCTGGCCGTGCCCGGCGGCACCACCGCGCGGATCGTGCGCTGCGAGGAGTTCGCGGCGGCCGTGGCCGGCCGGGTGCTCGGCCCCGGTGACGCCGACCTGGCGCTGCGCACCGTGCACCGCACGCTGGAGGAAGTCAGCCTGCACCGGCACGACCTGGGCGCGTGGCTGACCCACCGCGGGATCTACGACACCTGGCCGTCCTGGTAGAACGCCTCCACACGGGCCACGGCGGCGCTCATCCACGGCTCCTTCGCGTCGCCGTAGGCGAAGGCGCTCTCGTGGTCGGCGAACCGCTCCGCCAGCTCCTGCTTCAGCTCCTGGTACTCCTGCCGGGCCGCCGCGTCCGCGCGCAGCCAGTCGCGGAACCGCAGCGCCCACTCCCACGCCGGGCCGCCCTCCACCCGCACGTGCAGGTTGACCCGACGAGCGGGGTCCGCGCCCACGTGCACCCGCTTGCGCCACCGCCGGGGGTCCCCGTCGTCCTTGGGGGTGTCGGTGTCGATGCCGTCGAGGCGCGGGAAGCCCGCCTCGGCCAGCGCGTCGGCCAGCGCGTCGGCGGTCTCCAGCGAGTCCACGCCCAGCTGGAAGTCCAGCACGTCCTTGGCCGCCAGGCCGGGCACCGCCGTGGAGCCGATGTGCTCCACCCGCCGCTGTCCCGCCGCCAGCCGGATGCGCGCGGCGATCCGCTCGGCCTGCGCGGGCCACGTCGCGTCGTAGGGCACCACCCTGGGCGGGGTGGGGGTGTAGCGGCGCAGCCGCACGTTGGCCTCGTAGGGCACCAGCCGGTCCACCCACAGCGCGTCGACCCGCGCCAGCACCTGGTCGGGGGTGCCGGTGTTGTCCAGCCACACGTCGGCCGCCGCGCGGCGGCGCGCGTCGTCGGCCTGGGCGGCGATCCGGTTGCGCGCGTCCCGCTCGTCCATGCCCCGGCCGCCCACCAGGCGGGCGACCCGCTGCTCCACGTCGGCGTGCACGATCAGCACCAGGTGGTAGGCGGGCATCAGGCCGTTCTCCACCAGCAGCGGCACGTCGTGCACGACGATCGCGTCCGGCGGGGCGGCGGCGATCAGCTCGGCCGCACGGGCTCCCACCTTCGGGTGAATGATGCCGTTGAGCGTGCGGCGGGCCTCGTCGTCGCTGAACACCTTCGCGGCCAGCGCCGCCCGGTCCAGCGCGCCGCCCGCGCCCAGCACACCGTCGCCGAAGGCCGCGACGACCTCGGCCAACCCCTCGGTGCCCGGCTCGACCACCTCGCGGGCCAGCAGGTCGGCGTCCACCAGCACCGCCCCGTGCTCCACGAGCCTGGCCGCGACGGTCGACTTGCCCGACCCGATTCCCCCGGAGAGCCCCACGCGCAGCATGGCCCGATCATGCCGGCCCGCAGGCGCGGGGCACGGCTCAGACGTCCTCCGTCGGCGTCATGGACTGCGCCGCCAGCGCGGCCAGCACCGGGCCGACCTGGTCGTCCGGCACGACACCGGCCTTGACGCGCACCACGAACGTGGTCTTGCCCAGCGAGCCCAGCAGCAGGCGCTCGTCGCGGGTCACCACCAGCGAGCCCTTCTGCTTGCCCACCTCGACCTCGCTGACCGCCCCGCCCTCCTGGCGCTCGGCGGAGACGCTGTCGGTGACCCGGCCGCGGGCGGTGGCCTCGTCGTTGTAGGCGGACAGGCCGATGACCACCGGCGCGGCGGCCAGCTGCTGGCCCTGCGCCAAGCCGTAGTAGCAGTCGATCTTGCCGGTGCGGCCCAGCGCGGGCTCCGGGATGCCGATGATCAGCCGGGGCTCGCCCGGCAGCTCCCGGCCCAGCCGCTGGTTCATCACCTCGACCGGCACGACCAGCTCGCAGTCGTCGGGCAGCGGGCGGTCCACCATCACCGGCACGCGGGAGGCCGAGGTCGGGGGCACGATCTTGGGGATCGGCGGAGCAGGCGGAGGCGGGGCCTGCTCCGCCGAGCACGCCACCGTGCACCCGAGCACAAGTCCCACCAGCACCACCGTCCGCGAGCCCATAAGGCCAACAAGGTAGTGCATGACAACGGCCCCGCACCGCAGTCGCGGTACGGGGCCGTGCCGTTAGCACACTATCAGGCGATCACATGCCGCCCGACAGCTTCTCGCGGAGCGCGGCGAGCTGCTCGTCGCTGGCCAGCGTGCCACCCGCCTGGGCGGGAGCGCCGGAGCTGGACGCGGCGGCCGGGGCGTCGCCACCGGAGGAGTAGTTGGTCTCCCCAGCGGCCTCCTCCTCGGCGGCGGCGGCCTTGGCGACCTGCTTCATGTGGGCCTCGTAGCGCGTGTGGGCCTCGGCGTACTGCCGCTCCCACTCCTCGCGCTGCTTGTCGAAGCCCTCCTGCCACTCCTGGGTCTCCGGGTCGAAGCCCTCGGGGTAGATGTAGTTGCCCTGCTCGTCGTACTCGGCGGCCATGCCGTACTGGGTCGGGTCGAACTCCGAGTCGACCGTGAAGCCCTCGTTGGCCTGCTTGAGCGACAGCGAGATGCGGCGGCGGTCCAGGTCGATGTCGATGACCTTGACCATGACGTCGTCGCCGACCTGCACGACCTGCTCCGGGATCTCCACGTGGCGCTCGGCCAGCTCGGAGATGTGGACCAGGCCCTCGATGCCCTCGTCCACCCGGACGAACGCGCCGAACGGAACCAGCTTGGTGACCTTGCCCGGCACGATCTGGCCGATCGCGTGGGTGCGGGCGAACTGGCGCCACGGGTCTTCCTGCGTCGCCTTGAGCGACAGCGACACGCGCTCGCGCTCCATGTCGACGTCGAGGACCTCGACGGTGACCTCCTGGCCGACCTCGACGACCTCGGACGGGTGGTCGATGTGCTTCCAGGACAGCTCGGAGACGTGCACCAGGCCGTCCACGCCGCCAAGGTCGACGAACGCGCCGAAGTTGACGATCGAGGACACGACGCCCTTGCGGACCTGGCCCTTCTGCAGCTGGTTGAGGAACTCGCTGCGGACCTCGGACTGGGTCTGCTCCAGCCAGGCGCGGCGGGACAGCACCACGTTGTTGCGGTTCTTGTCCAGCTCGATGATCTTGGCCTCGAGCTCGCGGCCCACGTAGGGCTGCAGGTCGCGCACGCGCCGCATCTCCACCAGCGAGGCGGGCAGGAAGCCGCGCAGGCCGATGTCCAGGATCAGGCCGCCCTTGACCACCTCGATGACGGTGCCGCGGACCGGCTCGTCCTTCTCCTTGAGGGCCTCGATGGTGCCCCAGGCGCGCTCGTACTGCGCGCGCTTCTTGGACAGGATCAGCCGGCCTTCCTTGTCCTCCTTCTGGAGGACAAGCGCCTCAACCTCGTCGCCGACCTTGACGACCTCGTTGGGGTCCACGTCGTGCTTGATCGACAGCTCGCGCGAGGGGATGACGCCCTCGGTCTTGTAGCCGATGTCGAGCAGGACCTCGTCCCGGTCGACCTTGACGATGGTGCCCTCGACGATATCGCCATCGTTGAAGTACTTGATGGTCTTGTCGATGGCGGCGAGGAAGTCCTCCTCCGTCCCGATATCGTTGATAGCGATCTGCTGCTTCGGCGCGGTGGCAGCCGGGACAGTGGTGGTGTCGGTGGACATTAGGTAGGTGGCTCCGGTACGGATTGGGGTTGTCTGACCTGCAGGTTTAGCGCTGCGCGACGGGCACGCCCCAACCGCGAAGACCGACTCACCAGGTGATCACCGATCATGAGCAGCGCGAACCCACTACGCGGCCGGTATCGTACGCGGCTTTGAGCACACCGGGCAAACCGGTCCCCCTGAAGGAGCAGTGTGTCCGACCAGCACGCGAGCGCCGAAGCGGCCCTCGGCACCACCGGCATCGCCCAGCGCGCCGCCGACGCGGCGGAGTCCCGCGCGGCCAACCGGCTGTGGTGGGACGCCGACGCGGACGACTACCACGCCGAGCACGGCGGCTTCCTCGGCGACGTGGACTTCCTGTGGTGCCCGGAGGGGCTGCGCGAGCAGGACGCCGGGCTGCTCGGCCCGGTCGCCGGGCAGCGGGTGCTGGAGGTCGGGTGCGGCTCGGCGCCGTGCGCGCGCTGGCTGGCCGCGCGGGGCGCGCGGCCGGTGGCGCTGGACATCTCGGCGGGGATGCTGCGGCACGCCGTGGCCGCCGCCGAGCGGACCGGCATCACCGTGCCGCTGGTGCAGGCCAGCGCCGACCAGCTGCCCTTCGCCGACGCCAGCTTCGACGCGGCCTGCTCGGCCTTCGGCGCGGTGCCGTTCGTCGCCGACGTGGGCGCGGTGTTCGCCGAGGTGGCGCGGGTGCTGCGGCCGGGCGCGCGGTGGGTCTTCGCGGTGAATCACCCGATGCGGTGGATTTTTCCGGACGACCCCGGTCCGGGCGGGCTCACCGTGACCCACTCCTACTTCGACCGCACGCCCTACGTGGAGGTCGACGCGCAGGGCCGGGCCACCTACGTCGAGCACCACCGCACGATGGGCGACTACGTCCGCGCGCTGGTCGGGGCGGGCCTGGAGCTGGTGGACCTGGTCGAACCGGAGTGGCCCGCCGGGCACACCCGCACGTGGGGGCAGTGGAGCCCGCTGCGCGGCAGGCTGTTCCCCGGCACCGCGATCCTGTCCACGCGCAAGCCGCGGTAGCGCGAGCCGTAGCCTGCGGGCATGACCGTCAGTCGGGGGCTGGTGGAGGCTCAGAGCGCGCGTTTCGCGGGCATCGATCGGCTGCTGCCCGCCGTGGGGCCGCCGCCGGAGGGGGACGTGATCACCGCCGCCCTGCCGGACGGCACGCGGGTGGCCGGGGTGGTGCAGCGCAAGCTGCACGAGCGCACCTCGCCCGCCCGGCTGTGGTCGGCCACCGAGGTGTGGGAGCTGACCCCGCTGCTGGGCGGCACCGGGGCGGTGGGCATGGACGCGCTGCTGCGCGCGTGGCGGCACCGGCTGGACCGGGTCGGCCCGGCGGAGCGGGACTCGGCGTGCGTGCTGACCTGGCCCAGCCGCGACGCCGAGGCGGCGCGGGCGCTGCTGGACCACGGGCTGGTGCCGCTGACGGTGATCGCGGTGCGCCTGGCCGCGCCACCGCCGCCGGTGGCGGGGCCGCTGGTGATCCGCCGGGCCGGGCTGGCGGACCTGGAGGCGGTGCTGCACCTGGCGCTGACCGAGCTGCGCTACTCGGCGCTGGTCGGCTCGACGGTGGACCGGCCGGAGGCGGCGGCGCTCAAGCGGCGCTCGCTGGCCGAGCGGCTGGCGGCGGGCGGGCCCGCGTGGCTGGCCGAGCGGGACGGGATCGCGGTCGGGCTGGCCGAGTGCGCGGTGGTGACCGCGGAGCCGGGCGGGTGGGCGGCGACCAAGCTGCCGCAGGGCCGGTGGGCCTACGTCAACTGCGTGTCGGTGCTGCCGGGCGCGCGGGGCATCGGGGTGGGCAGGCAGCTGATGGCGCACGTGCACCGGGAGTTGCACCGGATGGGGACGGTGGGCAGCTACCTCTACTACAACCCGCCGAACCCGCTGTCGTCGGTGTTCTGGCCCCGGCAGGGGTACCGGCCGCTGTGGACGGTGTGGGAGGTCCGCCCGGCGGGTGCGCTGCGGTAGCGCCTGCAAGTACTACCCGGCGCGCTCACGAGGGCCGGTAACTACTACCCGCCGCCGCGAACGCGCGGTTCGGGGTGTGGCCGGGGCGCACAGATGGCGAGGTTGTGATGGATAACGTTGGGCGCTCTCGCGCCTGCGGGTAGTGGTTGACGGGTAGTAGTTAACGGCCCGCGCGGACGGCCCGGGTAGTACTTGCAGGCGCTAGCGGCGCACTACCCAGGTGTCGACCTCGCCGAGCTGGTGCACCGAGGGCGGCTTGCCCTCCAAGGCGCGGTGCACGGCCTCCATCACGCCCTTGGACGCCTCCTCGTGGGTCAGCCAGCGGGTCTGCCCGGCGTGGCGCACGAAGCCCAGCACGACCTGCTGCGTGGGGTGCGCGGCCAGCAGCGGGTCGGGCACCCCTCGGGTCGGGCTGATCGCGCCGATGTCGTGCACCTCCACCACCGGCGCACCGGGGGCCAGCAGCGGCTCGACGGCCTTGAGCACCGGTTCGCGGTAGCTGGCGTGCACCCACGCCACCAGCAGGTCGGCCGGGCGGTCCAGCTCGGCGCGCACCCGCTCGGCCAGCTCCTGGGCGCGCGCCCAGTCCGCGGCCACCCAGCAGGAGTCGCCGATGGGCGTGTGCCCGCGCCTGCGCAGCGCCGCCCTGGCCGCCTGGCCCAGCTCCGGTCTGGCCCGCCTGCACGGCAGCACCACCCGCCACCCCCGCGCCACCAGCTCATCGGCGCAGCCCTGCAACATGCCGGTGCCGCCCAGCACCAGCGCGGTCCGCTCGCTCATCGCACCGAACTCCTCGCCCGTCGGCGGCGCGCCACAGCGGTGGGGCGCGCCACTGGCCCCCACGCTGCCCGCCCGGTCGCGCTACCGCCAGTCGAATCACCTGGTCCCCCGGAAGGACGCCGGTCACCCGATCAGCGGTACGGCGCGCGGGCCCGCTCGCGCCGGGTCCACCGCTGGTCGAGCAGCCCGGCCGCGCGCCGTCGCGGTGGGTGGCGCGCCTGCCCAAGCGCGCGCAGCCAGTCGTCGACGATGCGCAGGG
>NZ_BMRG01000003.1:655183-672944 GCF_014648515.1 Saccharothrix coeruleofusca | reverse complement strand
CGAACGGGTCGTCCCGTGCCTCGGGCGCGCCGTACCCCCTCGCAGCCGCGGTGGTGGCCGTGCCGCACGTCCAGCAGGCACTCGAAGTGCACCGAGCCGACGCGCCCCACCCCGCCGCCCGCGAGCAGTTCGCGGACCTTCTCGTGCCCCGGTGCCCACGACCGCGCGGGGGCTCGGCAACGTCGAGATTCGCCGCCGCCACCCGCCCTGCGGTCGGCGGTGTCCCGGCGCTGAGACGCTTTTCACGTAACGCCCGGCGGACATCGCGAATCGGTGAACTCGCTGTTCAGAGGCGGTGTGTCGGCTCATACTGGGCCGACTTTGAATTCAGGGGGGAACCTTGACCTACCCGAGCTCCGAGCCGTCTCCGGAAGCGCAGCCGACCCACCCGGTCCTGGAACCGTACGGCCTGTCGACCCCGGCCCCGCAGGTCGAGCAGCCGCAGACCGGACCGGCTTTCCAGCCCTACGGCCAGTTCACGCCCAGCACGCCGCCCGCCGGGCAGCCGCACGTCGGACCGCCCTTCGAGCCCTACGGCACGGCCGCCGCCGCGCCGCCGGGGAAGAGGACCGCGGTGGTGCTGCTGTCAGTGCTGGCGGTGCTGCTCCTGGCGACCGCGGGCGTGTTCGGCGCCTTGTACGCCAACCAGGCCAGCCGCGCCGACCAGCTCGCCACCCGGTTGTCGGACAAGGAGCGCGAGCTCACCGAGTCGGGCAAGCAGCTGGAGAACGCCAAGGACGAGGCGAGCAAGGCCAAGAACGACCGGGAGATCGCCGAGGACGCCCGCAAGCGCGCCGAGAACGACGGCGCGTCGATGCTCAAGTGCCGGGACGCGGCGCGCGCGCTGCGCGAAGCGGCGCTGGCCAACAACGAGGCCAAGGGCGAGGAGGCGTTCCTCCAGCTGTTCGCCGTCTGCTAGCGGGGCGGTTCAGGAGGAGGGCGCGTGGTCGAACGGCGCCAGGAGCAGGTCCGCGAGGCCCTGCCTGGCGTGTTCGGGGCCGTCGAGGCGCAACGAGCCCGAGTCCACCGCCGCCGCCAGGGTGAGCCGGTGGTCGCAGATGGCGCGGAGGGTGTCGAGGTCGGTGGCGAGGGTGGCGTCGGGCGCACTCGGGGCGGTGCCGCGGCTGATGTGGAGCGAGCCGCCGGTGATCTCGACGCAGTAGGTGTCGGCGTCGATGCGGAGCTCGTAGACGCGGTCCGACACGGCGACGCGCGCCGGGTCGAAGGCCGCCTTGGCGCTGAGCAGGATGGAGTCGACGCCGAGGCGGCCGTCGGGGACTGCGGGCGCTTGGCTCCCCCAGCGGCCGAGGTGCAGGAGGACCGGTTCCAGGGCGCGGCCCCAGTCGGTCAGCCCGTAGAGGCGGACGCGGGCAGGTGGAGGCAGGTCGCGGCGTTCCACGACGCCGTGCTCGGTCAGCTCGCGCAGCCGCTGGGTGAGCACGTTGGGGCTGATGCCCGGCAGGCCCGCATGCAGGTCGCCGAAGCGCTTGGGCCCCAGCAGCAGGTCGCGCACGATCAGCAGGGCCCAGCGCTCACCGATGATGTCCAGGCCGCAGGCCACCCCGCACGGGTCCCCGTAACTGCGCATACCGGTCATGCCTGCCAGGCTACCGCCGTAGTCCTGATTTATGAGTATTACTTGTTCTTTAGGAGCTTCTCCCAGTAGGTTGCGGTTCATGAACCCCTCCGGCAGTCAGGCGGCGCAACTGCCGCAGGGCGATGTGCGCCTGCTGGCCACCCCCACGGCGCAACGCCTGCTGAACGACACGAGCCTGGTGGCGCGGTTGGCCTACACCGGCAAGGACGGCACGCCGAGGCTGATCCCGGTGAACTTCCTGTGGACCGGCGACGAGGTGGTCATCGCCGCCTTCTCCGGTACCTACAAGGTGCGCGACCTGCGGGTCCGCCCCGACGTGGCGATCACCGTCGACACCAGCGACGGACCCCCGCAGGTGCTGATGCTGCGCGGGAAGGTCACCCTGACCGAGGTCGAGGGCGTCCTGCCCGAGTACGCCACCATGCAGCGCGCCGGACTGGGCGAGGAGGCGGGTGATGCCTACGTCGCGGCGATCGACAAGCCCGGCCTGCGGATGGTCCGGATCGCCCTGCGCCCGACCTGGGTCGGCGTCCTGGACTTCCAGGAGCGGTTTCCGCGCCTGACACCCGAACCCGTTCTCGCGGCGCTCAGCGCAGGCAGGTAGTCCCCGCCCCACGGCGGGGACTACCTGCTCAGCAGGGCGGGTCGTCCACCACGTCGCCCGCGGGCCGCTCGCCGCGGTCCACCCAGGCCAGCAGGTCCCGCCAGGGCGCGCCCCCTCGTCCGGGCTGAACCCGCAGTGCTCGACCGTGCGGATCGCGCGCTGCACCACCAGGTGCGCGCGGCCGTTGCGGGTCGCGTCCCCGAGGTAGACCTGCTCCATGGAGAACGGCACGAACAGGTCGCCAAGGTCGTGCGGCGACAGCACCGGGGCGGTCGGCCTGCCCTCGACGCGCGGCCCGATCACCTCGAACAGGAAGTCCTCCCAGCACTCGGCCGACGCCCTGGACTCCCGGCCGCTGACCACCCGAGCGCTCGACAGCGATGGCGCGCGGCTGGGCGCCCAGCGCGTTGGGCGTGCCATCCAGGTTCAGCGCGGCTTGATGCGCGGCGGTGGTGCGGTCGGGCGGCAGCGGGCAGGCGCGGACACCTGCCAGGCCCCAGGCGACGAGCTGGTAGTCCAGGAGGAAGTCGAACAGGGCGTGGGCGGCGTGCCGGTGTACGCCCTGGAACACCCGCGAGGGCTGCCCACCGACCAGCGCGGGCAGCAGCGGCGGGTTGTCGATCGTGCGGCCGGGCAGCGGTCGGTCGCCGGGCGTCGCCTCGACCGCGACGGGCGGAGCGACCAGCAGCAGCGCGAGGAGGACTCTCGGCAACCTGATCATGGCCGCGTTGTGGTCACCACCGCAGAGCGGCCACCAACTCCTCGTGGGTCAACGTCGGCTCCAGCGAGTAGCGCAGCGTGATGGCGTCCTCCTCGGCGGTGAGCAGGACGCCGGAAAACGCCCGGCGCGCCAGCGAGAGCACCGCCAGGTTCTCCGGCAGCACGGTGGCGTGCAGTTCGGTGTGGCGGAGGCGCACCGCCAGCTCCCCCAGCGCGGTGATCAGGCGGGTGCCGACGCCCCGGCGCTGCCAGCGGTCCACCACCGCCACGGCCAGTTCGGCCGAGCCGCCGCCGGTGGCGGACAGCCGGGCGATGCCGATCGCGCGTCTGCCGCTCCGCGCGACCAGCGCGGCCCGGTCGCGGCCGTCGACGTCCGCCAACCGCTCGCGCATGGTGGCGGTCAGGCGCGGCACCGGAGCGTGGAACCGCAGGTATCGGCTGCGCGGTGACAGTCCGTCGAAAACCGCGTCGACGGCGTCGCCCGCCGTGGCGCGGTCCAGGACGCGGAGCTCGACCATTCCGACTCCCCCTGAGTTCGGATTCAGAACCCCCACGCTAGCTGAGTTCACTTTCCGAACGCAACGGTATTCTGGCCGCATGGCCCCCGTGAGAGTCGCCGACCAGCAGTGCACCATCGCCCTGCCCGCCGCCCTGCTGGGTGAGCGGTGGACGTTGCTGCTGGTGCGGCAGGCGTTCCTGGGCACCCGGCGGTTCGAGGACTTCCAGTCGTCGATGGCCATCTCCCGCAGCGTGCTGGCCGAGCGGCTGGGCACGCTGGTCGAGGAGGGCATCCTGCGCCGGGTCGCGTACAAGGACGTCCGGACGAGGTACGAGTACCGGCTGACCGAGAAGGGCCTGGACCTCTACCCGGTGCTGATGGCCCTGCGGAAGTGGGGCGACCGGTGGATGCCACCCGAACAGGGCCCCTCGTTCGAGTTGCACCACCGCGACTGCGGCGGCGGCGTGGACGTGCACGTGACCTGCGCGGCGTGCCGGGAGGAGCTGACCGCGCGAGACGTGCGCGTGACGTTCAGCGCGCCAGCAGACGAGCCCACCGCTCCAGGTTCGGCAGCGCCACCCGCAGGGCGCTGAGCAGTTCCAGGGCGTGGCCGTGCGCGGCGGCCCGCTCCGGCGGGGTGACCGGCCGGTGGCCCAGCGCCCGCCACACCATGTACGCGGCCCCGCCCAGCCGGGCGTGCAGCACACCGGCCAGGAACACGGGGTCGGGCCCCGGCGGGCGGCCTCCCGCGCGCTCGTAGGCGCGCACCACGCGGGTGAAGCCCTCGGCGGTGCCGTCGAAGGCCAGCGCGGTACGGGTCAGCTCCCACTCGGCGAAGTCCGCGCCCGCGCCGTCCCAGTCCACCAGCAGCGGCGCGGCGGAGGTCAGCAGCACGTTGTCCGGCTTCACGTCGCGGTGCGTGCGCACCGGCGTGAGCCTGGGGTCCCGCGCCGCCTCGTCGACGACCTCCTCGGCCGCCGCGATGTCCGGCAGGAAGGAGCGGACCCGGTCGGCGAAGTCGCCGGGAACCCCGTCGAGCCACTCGCGCCACTCCTCGACCGCGTGCGGCCGAGCGTCAGGACGCGGTCCGGCGGGCAGCTCGTGCAGGACGGCGAGCGTGGCCCCCACCCAGTCCAGGAGCTCCGGGGTCGGGCTGGTGGGGGCGGTGCCCTCGCACCACTCGTGCGCCAGGAAGCTGCCCACCTCGCCGTCGACGCGGACGTCGGCCAGCAGCGGCGCGGAGGGGCGCAGCGGGTGCACCGGTCGGGGCATCGGCACCCCGAGGTTCCACGCCTCCAGCTGGATCGCGGCGGCCACCTCGTGCTCGCGCGTCCACCACGCCTCCCAGGACCGGTTGACGCGCTTGACCGCCCAGTCGCCGCGGGTGGTGCGCAGCCGCCACACCAGGTGCGACGCCCCGCCCGTCACCGGGGTCCACGGCTCCAGCACCTCGCCCAAGCCGAACGCCGCGGCCACCGCCCGAGCCCATTCCACGCGGGCACGCTAACCAGAGCGGACCCGCGTGATCCACCGAGTTGCACGGCCCCACAAACCACCTGCAAGTACTACCCGGCAGGCCCGCACAGGCCGCTAACCACTACCGGGGTGCCCCGTTCGCGGTGCCCACGTGCTCGGTCCAGGCGGCCGGGTGCCCGTTGGCCGGACACGGGCCGAGCCATTCGCGCACCTCGGGTGGTACTCAGCTGCCCCGGAGCGGGGGTCGGGTAGTACTTGCGGGCGCGGGGGTCAGTGGGCGGCGTCGTCCCAGGAGCGGCCTACGCCCACGGAGACCTCCAGCGGGACGGAGAGGGTGTAGGCGTTGCCCATGTGCTCGCGGACCAGCGACTCCACGGCTTCCCGCTCGCCCTCGGCGACCTCCAGCACCAGTTCGTCGTGGACCTGGAGCAGCATCCGCGACCGCAGGCCCGACTCCTCCAGCGCCCGGAACACCCCCAGCATGGCTACCTTGATGATGTCCGCCGCGCTGCCCTGGATCGGCGCGTTGAGCGCCATCCGCTCGGCCATCTCCCGGCGCTGGCGGTTGTCGCTGTTGAGGTCGGGCAGGTAGCGCCGCCGCCCGAGGATGGTCTCGGTGTAGCCCTTCTTGCGGGCCTCCTCGACGATGGCGTGCAGGTAGTCGCGCACGCCGCCGAACCGGGCGAAGTACGCCTCCTTCTGCTCCCGCGCCTCCGCCGCCGAGATGCGCAGCTGCTGCGCCAGGCCGTACTCGGACAGCCCGTAGGCCAGGCCGTAGGACATCGCCTTGACCCGGCGGCGCTGCTCGGCGCTGACCTGTGAGGTGGGCACCGAGAACGCGCGGGAGGCCACGAACGTGTGCAGGTCCTCGCCGCTGCGGAAGGCCTCGATCAGCCCCTCGTCGCCGGACAGGTGGGCCATGATCCGCATCTCGATCTGGCTGTAGTCCGCGGTCATCAGCTCCGCGTAACCCGGCCCGACCACGAACGCCTGGCGGATGCGCCTGCCCTCGTCGGTGCGGATCGGGATGTTCTGCAGGTTCGGGTCCGTGGACGACAGCCGCCCGGTGGCCGCGATGGTCTGGTGGAACGTGGTGTGGATGCGCCCGTCGTCGGCCACCGCCTTGAGCAGGCCGTCGACGGTGGACTTCAGCCGCGTCACGTCCCGGTGCGCCAGCAGGTGCTGGAGGAACTCGTGGCCGGTGGCCTCGTACAGGTTCTGCAGCGCGTCCGCGTCGGTGGTGTAGCCGGTCTTGGTCTTCTTGGTCTTGGGCATCTTCAGCTCGTCGAACAGCACCACCTGCAGCTGCTTGGGCGAGCCGAGGTTGATCTCCTTGCCGATCACCGAGTAGGCGTCCTGCGCGGCCTGCTTGACCCCCGCCGCGAAGTGCGCCTCCAGGGCGGCCAGGTGCTCGTCGTCGACCGCGATGCCCACCGCCTCGACCTCGTCGAGCACCGCCATCAGCGGCAGCTCCAGGTCGGCCAGCAGCTTCTCCTGGCCGGTGCGCACCAGCTCCTGGTCCAGCGCGTCGGCCAGCTCCGCCACCGCGAACGCCCGCACGATCGCGGCCCGCGCGGTCTTCTGCCGCTCCTCCTGCTCGTCGGCCAGCAGCGACAGCTGGCCGTCGTCGGGCTCCTCGGCGCGCAGCTCGCGCTTGAGGTAGCGCAGCGCCAGGTCGTCCAGCGCGAACGAGCGCTGGCCCGGCCGCACCAGGTAGGCCGCCAGCGCGGTGTCGCTGGTCAGGCCGCGCAGCCTCAGGCCGCGCGCGCGCACCTTGCGCAGCGGCAGCTTCAGGTCGTGGCCCGCCTTGGCCACCTGGGGGTCGGCCAGCCACGCGGCCAGCGCGTTCTCGTCCTCCGGGGACAGCGAGGCCAGCTCGACGTACCCGCCCTCGCCGCCGACCGAGGCCAGCGCCACGCCCACCAGCTCGCCCGCCGACTCGCGCAGCGCCAGCCCGACCCGCGCGCCGCGGGCGTGCCGGTCCAGCCAGGCGGCCAGCTCGCCCGCCGGGATCTCGCCGCCGGTGACCTCGAAGCCCTCCTCGGCCTCCGGCTCGGCGGTGGACAGCGTGGCGAACAGCCGGTCGCGCAGCACGCGGAACTCCAGCTCGTCGAACAGCCGGTGCACCGCGTCCCGGTCCCACGAGCGGACCGCCAGGTCGGCGGGGCCGACCGGCAGCTCCACGTCCCGGACCAGCTCGGTGAGCTGCCGGTTGAGCACGATGTTGGGCAGGTTGGCCCGCAGCGCGTCGCCCGCCTTGCCCTTGACCTCGTCGATCCGGTCGATCAGCCCGTTCAGCGAGCCGTACTGGCCCAGCAGCTTGGCGATGGTCTTCGGGCCCACGCCGGGGGTGTTGGGCAGGTTGTCCGAGGCGTCGCCGCGCACGGCGGCGTAGTCGGCGTACAGCTCGGGCGGCACGCCCTGCTTCTCCAGCACCAGCTCGGGGGTGTACCTGGCCATCTCGGACACGCCCTTGACCGGGTAGAGCACGGTGACCTCGTCGTTGACCAGCTGCAGCGCGTCCCGGTCGCCGGTGCAGATGAGCACCTCGAAGCCCTGCGCCGTGGCCTGCGTGGTGAGCGTGGCGATCAGGTCGTCGGCCTCGTAGTTCTCCTTGGACAGCGACGGGATGGCCAGCGCGTCCAGCACCTCGCGGATCAGGCTGACCTGGCCGCGGAACTCGTCGGGCGTCTCGCTGCGGCCCGCCTTGTACTCGGCGTACTGCTCGGTGCGGAAGGTGCGGCGGGAGACGTCGAAGGCCACCGCGACGTGCGTGGGCTTCTCGTCGCGCAGCAGGTTGATGAGCATCGAGGTGAAGCCGTAGACCGCGTTGGTGGTCTGGCCGGTGCCGGTCTGGAAGTTCTCCTTGGGCAGCGCGAAGAACGCCCGGTAGGCCATCGAGTGGCCGTCGACCAGCAGCAGGCGGGAGGCTTCTGAGGTGCTCACGAGGCGAGTCTAGGGTGAGGGCCCGACAGTTTTGCACCGACTGGAGCAGCCCGTGAACCGAGCACCCGAGGACATCCCCGGCGCCAACCAGGACGTCGTCGACGAGCAGTTGACCTCCCGGATGGGCATCGAGATCACCCGATGGGATGCCGATCGGCTCGTCGGCACGATGCCGGTGAAGGGCAACCGGCAACCGTACGGCCTGCTGCACGGCGGCGCCAACGCGGTGCTGGCGGAGACCCTGGGCTCGGTCGCCGCGGCCATGCACGCCGCGCCGGAGCGGATCGCCGTGGGCCTGGAGCTGTCCTGCACGCACCACCGGGCGGTCACCGAGGGCGTGGTGACCGGCGTGTGCACGCCGGTCCACCGCGGCCGCAGCACCGCCACCTACGAGATCGTGATCAGCGACGAGCAGGACAGGCGCTGCTGCACCGCCCGCCTGACCTGCTTCCTGCGGGAGGCGCCGAAGTCCTGATGCGCGCCGCCGCCCTGCTCGCCCTGCTGCTCGCCACCGGGTGCTCACCCGGTCCGGTGGCCGGGACGTCACCCGGCGCGACGTCCGAGACCTACCCGGTGCCCGCGCAGGCCGTGCGGCCGGGCGAGCGGGCGCTGCGGCTGCCGACCACGGCCGACGGCGACACCGCGTTCACCCTGCTGGGGCTGACCACGGGCCTGGCCGCGGTCCAGGGCAGCCACGCCGAACTGGAGGCCCAGGGCCAGTACGTGCGGGTGCGGATGAGCGTGGTCAACAACGGCCGCAGCAGCGTGGCCTTCGACGCGCGCAGGCACGTGCTGCTCGACGACCGGGGCGCCGAGCACCGGGTGGACGCGGAGGCGATGACCATCCGGCGCCAGCCCGACCAGGTCGACCTCGGCTCGAACGTGCGGTTGGAGTACGACGTCTACTACGACCTGCCGGAGGAGGCCAGGCCCGCCGCGCTGCGCGTGTTCGGCGGTCCCACGCTGACCGACCTGCGGGACCGGTCGAGCACCGACATCCCGCTCGGGAAGTGAGAGGGGGCCTGCCACCGCGTGGTGGCAGGCCCCCTCCCGACCGTCCCGGCTGTCAGTGACCGCCCAGGTACGCCGCGCGCACCTGCGGGTCGTCCAGCAGGTCCAGGCCCGGCGCGCTCTTGACCACCCGGCCGGTCTCCAGCACGTACGCGCGGTCGGAGAGCTTGAGCGCCTGCTGCGCGTTCTGCTCCACCAGCAGCACGGTCGTGCCGCGCTTGTTGATCTCCTTGATGATCGAGAAGATCTGCGCGATCAGCATCGGCGCGAGCCCCATCGACGGCTCGTCCAGCAGCAGCACCTTCGGCTTGGTCATCAGCGCCCGGCCGATGGCGATCATCTGCTGCTCACCGCCGGACATGGTGCCGCCGAACTGGTTCTTGCGCTCGGCCAGCCTCGGGAACAGCTCGTACACCTCGTCCAGGTCGGCCGTCAGGTCGTCCTTGCGGGTGTAGGCGCCCATCAGCAGGTTCTCCTGCACCGTCATGCCGGGGAACACGCCCCGGCCCTCGGGCGACTGGCCGATGCCCAGCTGGACCCGCTTGTGGCCCGCCAGCTTGGAGATGTCCTCGCCGTTGAACAGCACCTGGCCGCTGGTCAGCGGGCGCAGCCCGGAGATGGTCTTGAGCGTGGTCGTCTTGCCCGCGCCGTTGGCGCCGATCAGCGAGACGATCTCGCCCTCGTTGACCTGCAGGCTGATCCCCTTGAGCGCGGCGATCTTGCCGTAGTGGACGTTGATGTCCTTGACCTCAAGAAGCATCTTCAGCCGCCCCCAGGTACGCCTCGATGACCTTCGGGTTGTTCTGCACCTCGTGCGGCAGCCCTTCCGCGATCAGCTGGCCGAAGTCCAGCACCGCCACGCGGTCGCTGACGTCCATCACCAGGCTCATGTCGTGCTCGATCAGCAGGACCGTGCGACCGTCGTCGCGGATCTTGCGGATCAGCTCCTGCAGCGCCTTCTTCTCCGCCGGGTTCATGCCCGCGGCGGGCTCGTCGAGCAGCAGCAGCTTGGGGTCGGTGGCCAGCGCGCGGGCGATCTCCAGCCTGCGCTGGTCGCCGTAGGGCAGGTTCTTCGCGGTCTCGGTCATCCGGCCGGAGATGCCGACGAAGTCCAGCAGCTCCCTGGCCAGCTCGCGGCCGCGCTTCTCCTCCTTGCGGTGCCACGGCAGGCCCAGGGTGGCCCCGATGGCGCCGGTGCGGTGGTGCGCGTCCGCGCCGACCATCACGTTCTCCAGCGCCGACATGTTGTGGAACAGCCGGATGTTCTGGAACGTGCGGGCGATCCCCATCTTGGTGATCTTGAACCGCTTGTTGCCCTCGATCTTCTGGCCGTTGAACAGCACGTGCCCCTCGGTGGGCGCGTAAACCCCGGTGACCACGTTGAACACCGTGGTCTTGCCCGCGCCGTTGGGGCCGATCAGGGCGAAGATCTCGCCCTGGTTGATCTGGAAGTCCGCCCCGCGCAACGCGACCACGCCGCCGAAGCGCATGACCACGTTGTCGAGCTTGAGGACGGGAGTGCTCACTTGACCGCCTCCGTGGACGCCTCGGTCTCCGGACCGGCGACCTCGGCGCCCATCGCGCCCATGCCGCCGGTGCCCTCGTGCAGTTCCGCCTTGCGCCGCCGCGACGGCAGCAGGCCCTCCGGGCGCAGCCCCATCATCAGCACCAGCACGCCGCCGAAGAGCAGGATGCGGAACTCCGAGGGGTCCTTGCCGCCCAGCATGTCCTTGAGCCAGTCGACCTCGCGGAACCGCTCGGGCAGCCAGGCGATGACGAACGCGCCCAGCATGACGCCGGGCAGGTTGCCCGCGCCGCCCAGCACGACCGCGGCCAGGATCGTCGCGGACAGGATGAACGGGAAGGTGTTCGGCTCGATGAACACCGCCTTGCCCGCGTAGATGCCGCCCGCCAGGCCGCCGATCATCGCGCCGATGGCGAAGGCCAGCAGCTTGAACTTGAACGTCGGCACGCCCATCAGCTCGGCCGCGTCCTCGTCCTCGCGGATGGCCGCCCACGCGCGGCCGACGCGGCTCTTCTGCAGCCGCACCGAGAAGATGATGACCAGGACGATCGCCGCGACCATCAGGTAGTAGTACGGCGCGGGGTCGAGCAGGAACTTCATGCCGAACATGGGCGGCGGGTGCGGGACGTTGGTGATGCCGCGCGCGCCACCGATCTCGTCGGTGTTGTTGGCCGTGATGCGGACGATCTCGCCGAAGCCCAGCGTCACGATCGCCAGGTAGTCGCCGCGCAGCCGCAGCGTCGGCGCGCCCAGGATGACACCGGACACCGCGGCCAGCGCGATGCCGAAGACCACGGTGGCCCAGTAGTTCCAGCCGTACTGGGTGCCGTAGTAGGCCACCGAGTAGCCGCCGATGGCGAAGAACGCCACGAAGCCGAGGTCGAGCAGGCCCGCCTGGCCGACCACCACGTTCAGGCCGACCGCCAGCAGGATGTAGGTGCCCACCGGGTAGATCAGCACCGAGGTCCAGTCCGCGCCCGGCGACATGAACGAGCCGATCCAGGGGGCGGGCAGGATCAGCGCGAAGACGATGGCGCCGATGTAGACCAGGTAGCGCTGCCAGACCTTGGCGTGCTCCCACCAGTCGCGGGCACCGTCGAACAGCGCGCCCACGCGCGCCAACGGGTTTGCTTTGCCGGTCACTCCGCCGCCTTTCATGCGCGGGCCTTCTGCAGGGATTCGCCCAGGATGCCGGTCGGGCGGAACATCAGCACGACCACCAGCACGGTGAAGGCGATGACGTCCTTCCACTCCGAACCCAGGAAGATCGCGCCCCAGTTCTCGATGAGGCCGAGCACGACACCGCCGAGCAGCGCTCCGCGCAGGTTTCCGATACCGCCGAGCACCGCCGCGGTGAACGCCTTGATGCCCAGCACGAAACCGACGTTGAAGACGGTGTTCTCGAACTCCATCAGGTAGAGCGCGCCCGCGACACCGGCCATGGTGCCGCCGAGCAGGAAGGTGATCCGCACGATGTTGTCGATGCTCACGCCCATCAGCACGGCGGCTTCGGGGTCCTGAGCGGTGGCCCGGATGCCGCGGCCGATCTTGGTGCGGTTCACCACCCGGTCCAGCGCGATCATCATGATCACGGCGGCCACGATGACGATGATGTGGTCGGTGCGCACCTGCGCGTTGCCGATGGTGAACACCGTGTCGCGGTCGACGATGCGCAGCGACGACTGCTGGTTGCGACCGGGCTTGCCGGTCAACCACGGGATGATGACGAGCGCGAACAGCTCCTGCAGGAACAGCGACGCGCCGATCGCGGAGATCAGCGCGGTCAGCCGGGTGGCGCCCTTCCTGCGCAGCGGCCGGTAGGCCACCAGCTCCAGCAGGACCGCGGCGCCGCCGGACACGGCGGCGGACAGCACGATGATCAGCAGCAGGACGCCGACCATGGCCAGTCCGGTGAACGGCGCGGTCGGCGCGATGGCGGTGATGACCACCAGCGACGTGAACGTGCCGATCATGAAGATCTCGGAGTGCGCGAAGTTGATCAGGCGCAGCACGCCGTAGACCATCGTGTAGCCCAGCGCCACCAACGCGTAGATGGAGCCGAACACCAGTCCGCCCACCGTGCTGGGTAGGAACTGGTTGAGGAAATCATCAAGCATGACAGGTTTGCCTCACGAGACGGGGCGGGAGGGAAGACGTCGCCATAAGTGGCGGGGAGCGGGAGCCATCGCCATCACGACGCTCCCGCTCCCCAGCTCCAGTTGCTCGAATCCGTCTCGGGCTCAGCCCTCGAGCTTCGCCTCGGCCGACGGGCCGAGCAGCTTGAGGACGCCGTCCTTGACCTGGTAGACGAAGATGGAGTTGTTCTCCGGCTCGCCGTTGGACTTGAACTTGATCGGCTTGGACACGCCCTCGAAGTTGACCGTCTTCAGGTACTCGTTGATCTTCTCCGAGGTGGTGTTGCCCGCTTCGACGGCCTTGATGAACGCGGTGGCCGCGTCGTAGCCCTCGGTGGCGTAGATCGCCGGGTCGGCGCTCGCGCTCTTCTTGTAGTTGTCGGCGAAGGTCTTCAGCGTGCCGGTGACGTCGCCCGACGGGATGTTGCACGGGCAGGCCAGCACGGCGCCCTCGGCCGCCTGGGTGCCCGCGCCGGTGACCAGCTGGGCGTCCAGCGAGCCGTCGCCGGAGGCGAAGGTGGCCTTCACGCCGCCGTCGCGCAGCTGCTTGAGCAGGCGACCGGCCTGGGCGTAGTAGCCGCCGTAGACGATCACGTCGGGGTTGGCCGCGGCGACCTTGGTGACCGTGGAGGAGTAGTCGGAGGCGTCCTTGGAGAACTTGTCGTTCTCGACGGTGACGCCCTTGTCCTTGAAGGTCTTGGTGACCGCCTCGGCCAGGCCGACGCTGTACTCCTGGTCGTCGGAGATGACGAACGCCTTCTTCGGCGACTTGGCGGTGATCAGGAACTCGGCGATGCCGGGGCCCTGGTCGTTGTCGTTGGCCACCACGCGGTGCCAGTAGGTCCAGCCGTTCGAGGCCAGACCGGGGTTCGTGGCCGACGGGGAGATGCTGGGGATCTTGTTCTCCTCCAGCACGCCGCCGATCGCCTTGGACTCGCCGGAGAAGGCGGGCCCGATGAGGCCGACGATCTTGTCCTGGCCGACGGCCTTGGTGATCAGCGAGGTCGCCTGGTCCGGCTTGCCCTGGCTGTCGTAGGGCAGCATCTCGATCTTGACCTTGGGGTTCTTGGCGTTGTACTCGTCGAACGCCATCTTCGCCCCGTTCCGGGGCGGGATCACGATCGCCGAGCTCTCGCCGGTGAGGTCACCCATGAACCCGATCTTGACCGAGGTGACGTCCCCGCCCGACGCGCTTCCGCCACCGCCGCCTGCACAAGCCGCGAGCACCAGCGACGAAGCCGCCGCCAGCACCAGCACTCGGCCGAGTCGTGCTCCTGACACCGGAATACCTCCCATGGAACCAACCCGCCAACAGGCGGAGCCCTCGACACAAGGGCTTGGGTTAGGGCAGGAAGGTAGCTTCACTTCGGTTCCGTGAACAGGTGGTCTTCCTGCTCTGTGTCCACATCGTGACGGTAGTCACCGGAAAATTCACGCGCGTTAACAAGCTCAAATTTAGATCAAATAGCCTCAGGTCACGACCCCGGTGCGGGGAGTAACCAAACGGGGGGAACAATGGGCATGGCAGAACCGCGCCCGATAGTCGAGTGGTAACCGGACGCGGTGTTGCCCGAACGGGTAATCCTCAGCCGAAGTTTTCGATGATGGCTTCGGCCACTGCCTTCATGGTGGTGCGGCGGTCCATGGCGGTGCGCTGCACCCAGCGGAATGCCTCCGGCTCGGACAGCCCCTGCTTGGTCATCAGCAGCCCCTTGGCGCGCTCGACCACCTTGCGCGTCTCCAGCCGCTCGGTGAGGCCCGCGACCTCGTTCTCCAGCGCCTGCAGCTCGGCGAACCGGCTCATCGCCAGCTCGATGGCGGGCACCAGGTCGCGCTTGGCGAACGGCTTGACCAGGTAGGCCATGGCACCCGCGTCGCGGGCGCGCTCGACCAGGTCGCGCTGGCTGAAGGCGGTCAGGATGACCACCGGGGCGATGCGCTGGCCCGCGATCGCCGACGCGGCCTCGATGCCGTCGACCTTGGGCATCTTGACGTCCATGATCACCAGGTCCGGGCGCAGCTCGGTGGCCAGCGCGATGGCCTCGTCGCCGTCGGCGGCCTGGCCCGCGACCTCGTAGCCCTCCTCGCGGAGCATCTCCACCAGGTCGAGGCGGATCAGGGCCTCGTCCTCGGCCACGAGCACGCGGCGCGGCGCGGCCTGGGACTGGGCCTCGGCAGCCTGTTGGGTCACCGGGGTCCTCCTCAACGACGTCAGCGGGCCACGGCGCGGGCGCGTCGGGGCTGAACCGGCAGTCTACCGGCGGGCCCGAACCGGATCAGCCCGCCATGGTCGTGATCACGGCCACCGGTCCACCGTGGACGAGCGGGGTGCGCGTGCACCCGCACGTTCACCGGACGGGAGTCCGCACCGCGGACCGCGACGGCGGTCCGCGGGTCCACATCGGACGCCTAGCCCACCACGTGCGGCGGCTCCCACCAGCCCGTCACGCCCTCGGGCCACTCCACCGCCGCCAGCGCCTCCTCGTTGGCCGGGTCCGGCGGGGCCACCTCCCGCAGGCCCAGCTCGTACCAGCCGTCGGTCAGCCGCAGGCCACCCGCCTCGCCCGAGGTCTCCCGCAGGCCGGGCACGCCCACCACCGGGTGCCGCAACCGGTCGGCCACTCCCACCACGCCCAGGCTCTCCGGCCACTCCAGCCACCACTGCGCGCCGTGCGACCAGGAGCGCAGCCACGGCGCGCCGGTGAAGAGGCCGTAGCGGCGCAGCAGGGCGCTGCCCAGGCCGCCGGGCCGGGGGAACTCGGCCAACTGGTCCCGCTCGGCCTGGCTGAGCGGCCCCTCGGCGAACCGGTCGGACAGCCCCCGGCCCTTGATCAGCCTGCGCACGTAGTCCATGCCGACCTGCCAGGCCCGCTCGTCCACCCCGGCCAGCAGCACCGCGGCAGGCACCCCCGCCAGCCGCAGCTCGACCGAGCGCGGGTGCCTGCGCACGCGCAACCCGGCCACGCCCGCCACCCAGGCGTCCTCGTGCCGGGGCAGCAGCTCGAACAGCAGCGGCCCCAGCGCGTGCTCGGCCAGGTGCAGGCGGGGCACCTCGTGCGGCTCGACCGCGCGGAAGGGGTGGGCGGGCCGCAGCATGCTCGCGGGCGGGCGCAGCTGCAGGTGGCCACCCGCCTCGGTGGCGGCCTGGAAGACCAGGCACTCCAGCGTGCGCTGGGCTTCGGTGGCCGCTTCGGGCAGGAACAGCCCGCGCGCGTCGGCCTCGCCGCGCAGCGCGGCGACCACCCGCTCGCGGCGGTGGTCGGGCAGCTCGTGCAGCACCGCCCGCACGGCGGGCACGGCCTGGGACAGGTTCTCGCCGGTGCAGCTGCGGCGCAGGTCGACCAGCTGGTCGGTCAACGACGATCGGCTCATCGCGGTCCTCGCTCCCGCCGCCCGGCTCGGCGAACAAGGACGCACGCGCGTCGTTCGGCTTTCGATGGTCCTGTGAGCTTGGGTGCCCCCACCCTGCGGCGGATCCGCCACTCGATGCCGGGGAGTGGCTCCAGCCTCGCGTCCGCTCACGCACGCCGCCGCCCACGGTACCAGCCGATCAGCGCCCTCCGACGGCCTCGGCCGGGCCGGTCAGTTCACCGGGGGCAGCCGCCGCACCCGCGCCGGTTCCGCGAGCGACTCGCCGTAGTACGCGCGCAGCTTCGCCACGATGGCCGCGCGCTCCCGCTCGTGGTCGGCGTGCCCGGCGATCCAGTCGGGGTGGGTGAAGTGCAGGTAGGCGCAGTTGCGTCGGCCGGGGCAGCGCCTCCAGGTCGTCGATCATGAACCGGAACGGCGCGTTGCAGGCCAGGGGCTCGAACCAGGGGTTCATCACGGCCCCCTGGTCGGCACCGTCATGGCGGCGCTGCCGGAGCGGGGCGCGGGCCTGGCCGGGGGCCTGTTCACGACCGCGCAGCAGGCCGCGCTGGGGCTCGGCACGGTCACGATCGGCGGACTCCTCGGCACCCTCGCCCCGCCGCTGGGCCGGTGACGCGCCTTCGCGGTCGCGCTGGGCGTCCAAGTGGCCACCACCGCGCTGTGGTCGGACCGCCGCTCGACCCCGACACCCCGACACCGTAGGGTTCGAACATGAGTTCGAACGAGCGCGTGTGGCCCGCCGCGGCGGCGGACGACGAACTGCGACTGCTGACCGACTTCCTGACCTTCCTGCGGCTCACCGCGGTGGCCAAGGTCGAGGGCCTGAGCCGGGAGCAGGCCGCCGCCACCCCGATCCCCACCTCGCCCGCGGTCAGCGCGCTGGGCGTGATCAAGCACCTGACCGCGGTCGAGCGCTGGTGGCTGTCCATCGAGACCGGCGGGGCCGACCTGCCCTCGTTGTGGGGCGCGGACGCCGACGCCTCGTGGCTGCTGGACGAGGGCGACACGGTGGAGTCCGTGCTCGCGGCCTACCGCGCGGAGTGGGAGCGCTCGGCGCGGGCGCTGGCCGGGCTGTCGCCGGGCGACCGGACGCGCGCCGACCGCGACGGCAACGGCCGCACCGTGCGGTGGGTGCTGGCGCACCTGGTGCAGGAGACCGGGCGGCACGTGGGCCACCTGGACTTCCTGCGCGAACTGGCGGACGGGACCAAGGGCGAGTAGCGCAGACCCGTCCTCTGTGGACACCCACGCTTTCCGGTGAACTCCGGGTCCTCCCCCGGCGTGTCGGCCGCACCGCGCGCCCGCCGCTGGTTCGATGCGCCCGCCAGCAGAGAGGACTCCGGCTGATGAACAGGCGTTTCCCAACGGCGGTGGCGGGCGCGGCGCTGCTCACCTCGGTGCTCGCCGCACCCGCCCACGCGGCGGTCGACTTCACCGGTGTGGTGGCGTTGAGCAACTGCTCCGGCTCGGTGGTGCGCACCCCCACCGCCCGGCCGGAGGACCCCGCCCTGGTGCTGACCAACGGGCACTGCGTGAAGCTGATGGCCCCCGGCGAGGTGCTGGTGGAGCAGCCCTCCAGCCGCACGTTCACGCTGCTCGACCGCCGAGGCACGGGCACGCTGGGCACGCTCACCGCCGAGCGGCTGGCGTACGCGACGATGACCGGCACCGACCTCGCGCTGTACCGACTGGGCTCCAGCTACGCCGACGTGGAGGAGCTGGGCAGCCGGGCGCTGCTGCTGTCCCCGGAGCACCCCGTGGCCGGGGCGGCGATCCGCGTGGTGTCCGGGTACTGGAAGAAGACCTACACCTGCCGGCTCGACGGCTTCGCGCACCGGCTGCGCGAAGCCGACTGGACCTGGGAGGACTCGCTGCGCTA
>NZ_BMRG01000003.1:609937-655141 GCF_014648515.1 Saccharothrix coeruleofusca | reverse complement strand
CACCGCCGCGTGTGACACCATCGGCGGCACCTCCGGCTCACCGGTGGTCCAGCTGTCCAGCGGCGAGGTCGTCGGGGTCAACAACACCGGCAACGAGAACGGCGAGCGCTGCACCCTGAACAACCCGTGCGAGGTCGACGAGGCGGGCGAGGTGACCGTGCGCCAGGGCATCTCCTACGGCCAGCAGACCTACCGGATCGTCCCGTGCATCGGGGCGGACGGCCGGGTGGACACGGGCTGCCCCGGGTCGCCGCACCGGTGGCGCGGCGACCCGGCCGCCTAGGCTCGGCCGCCTGGCGCGGTCCCCGGTCAGCCGGGGAAGCGCTCACCGGCCAGGGTGGCGACGGCGGCCATCGGGTTGCCCAGGTGGTAGTGGTCCACGGCCAGGTAGTTCGGCGTCTTGCGGGCGGCGGGCTCGCAGAAGCGCCGCGCCCGGTCGCCGAGCTTGCCGTTGTCGGTGGAGGCCGTGCCGGTGAGCGGCACGTCGCGGAAGTGGTTCATCACGAACAGCGGCCGGAAGCCCGGTTCGGTGCGGGTCAGCGGCGTGCCCCAGCGGCTGTAGCAGGACCAGTCGGAGGTGCCCGTGCCCGAGCCCATGGACCAGTAGTTCTCCACCGTCCAGTCCTGCTGGTACATCACGCCGTAGCCGTCCCTGGGCAGCGCCTGGTCGTCGGCCCGGTTGTGGTCGGTGAAGATGAGCAGGCGCTTGCCGCTGGAGCGCAGGGCGTCGAGGGTGGGCCAGCCGTTCTGCCGCACCCCCGCCTGGTCGGGGCGGAACAGCACGTCGGCCAGGCCGTTGACGCGGGCCAGCTCGGCGCGCAGCACCGAGGAGGAGACGTAGTCCTCCAGGAAGACGGTGACGAACTCGGTGGGGTTGCGGCGCAGGAAGTCCACGATGCGCTGCACGTCCACCCACAGCGCCACCGGCCTGCTGACCAGCGTGCAGCTGTTGTGGCACAGGATCGCGCCGTCGGAGGTCTGGTGGATGTCGAGCTGGAACCCGCGCACGCCGTCGGCGAGCTGCTGCTCGATGCCGCGCGCCTGGTTGGGAGCGAGGTTGATGAACGGCGGCGCGAACCCGCCGTCCACGCCGTTGGCGTAGGCGTTGTGCGCGGTGAGGAAGGTGACCTGGTCCAGCCGTCGCGCGCCGTCCGCCGGGACCGGCACCCGCTGGGGTGACACCGGGGTGAGGTACCACTGGTCCTGGGCGGTGCCGACGCGGACCTGGTCGCCGGGCGCGGTGAGGTAGCGGTCCGCGCCGGGGACCTTGAGCCGGTAGCGGTCGCCCGCGTCGGCCAGCACGTCCCACTGGGCGTCGGGGCTGTCGCAGGCCAGCACGACGGCCTGGTCACCGGATCGGCCAAGGCAGCGGCCGCCCTCCTGGAGGGTGCGGCCCGCGAGGGTCCACTGCTGGTGGTCCTCGTCGCCCTTGGGGCGGTGCTGGACCACGGTGGTGCCGGAGACGGCGGCGTTGAGGCCGGTGGCGGTGCTCTGCAGGTAGTAGGCACCGGGAGGCGGCGCGGCTTGGGCGGTGACGGGCGCGGCGGTGACGGGTGTGGCGGAGGCGAGCAGTGCGATCGCGACAGCAGGGATGACGCGCATCAAGGTTTCCTCTCGGGTGCTCCGCGGCGGCGGATGGCTCCAGGATCACCCGATCGAGAGTGGACGCGAAAGACCTTCATTAGTTCTCGTCCTACGCTGGACACCATGACCGAACCGTGGGGCGATTCCGAGAAGATCCGGCGCATCCTGGCGGAGTGCGACACGTGGGCCGTGGTCGGCCTGGCCAACAACCCGGGGCGGGCCGCGTTCGGCGTGGCGCGGTTCCTCCAGCAGCGCGGCAAGCGGATCGTGCCGGTGCACCCGGACGCGCCGACCGTCCTGGGCGAGCGGGGCTACGCGACGCTGTCGGAGATCCCCTTCCCGGTCGACTGCGTGGACGTGTTCCGCCGCTCCGAGGCCGCGGGCGCGTTCGCCGACGAGGCGGTGAAGATCGGCGCGAAGGCCGTGTGGTTCCAGCTCGACGTGGTCGACGAGGCCGCCTACCGCCGCACCACCGAAGCCGGTCTGGACATGGTCATGAACCGCTGCCCCGCCATCGAGTGGCCCGCCAACGGCCCCCGCTGACCACCTGCGAGCACCACCCGGCGCGCCCGCGCGGGCCGGTGACCGCTACCCGCCGTGGCCGGCGCGCGGGCGGCGACGGGCGGTGACCTCGATCTCGATGCGCATCCGGGGGTCCGCCAGACCGCACTCCAGCATGGTCGCGGCGGGCCGGTGCTCGGCGAAGGCCCGTCGCAGCACCGGCCAGCACGGTTCGAAGTCGGCGGCGTCGGGCAGGTAGTAGGTAACCCGCACCACGTCGGCCAGGGTGCAGTCCGCCTCGGCCAGCGCGGCGGTGATGTTGGCCAGGCACTGCTCGGCCTGCGCCACCACGCCGTCGGCGATGGTCATCGTCGAGTAGTCGAACCCGGTGGTGCCGGACACGTGCACCCAGTCGTCGTCGACCACCGCGCGGGCGTACCCGATCTGCTCCTCGAAGGTGGACCCGGACAAGATCGCTCGCCTCATGCGGCGAGTCTAGGAGCGCCGCGCGGCGGCGTCTCACAGGAACATCGGCAGTGCGTTGACCGCGCCGTGGACGACCAGGAGCGGCCACATCAGCCGGTACCGGCTCCACAGGTAGCCGAGGAAGAGGCCCTGGGCGCCCTGGTTCGCGAACGCCGAGGCCAAGTCCACCGGCAGGTCCCCGACGCCTTGGATGGCGGCGTGCCACCCGGCCCAGAGCAGTGACACGAGCACGATCGCGGGCCACCGGCCCAGGACGGCCTCCCACCGGGTCTGCGACCACCGCCGGTAGAACACCTCCTCCAGCAGGCTGTTCACCAGGAACACCACGACCACGGTGGCGATGAGCGTGACGGTGTCGACGGTGTCGGCGTAGTCGCTGGGCCGCAGGGCGAACGGGCCTGCGCAGCTCAGCAGCAGCCACACCGCGACGGGCACGACCGGAGCCACCCGCGGGCGGTCGCCGAGCGCGATCGCGGACGATCCGCGCCGAACCCGGAACAGCACGAGCGGCACCACCAGCAGGAGCAGCAGTTTCAACAGCACGTGCGCCGGTTCACCGCCACCCGTCAGGCGCAGCGCCACCGCGAACACCAGTGCGGCGGCCAGCAGGACCTCCGCCTCGACTCGGGTGCCCCTGGAGGCGAGCAGCGCGACGGGCGGCCTCGCGGGCACGAGCCGGATGGCCATGATGCCCGCCAGGGCGGGCGCCCACCTGGTCCACACCGGGACGGTGTCGCCGTGGTCCGCGGAGTACCGGACGGCGGTGTTCCCGGTCAGCACGAGCAGCGTCACGGAGCCCGCGAAGACCGCCACTCCGGCGACGAGCACGGCAACACCGGATTTGCCCGTCTTATTCAGCACACTTGTACGGTAAACGAAACCGCACAGGTGTGCTACAAAAACGGGCATGCCGAAGATCGTCGACCACGACCAGCGGCGCGCCGCGCTGGCGCGCGCGGTGTGGGCCGTGATCGACCAGGAGGGCATCGAGGGCGCCACGGTCCGCCGGGTGGCCGAGGAGGCGGGCGTGTCGGTCGGCGGGCTGCGCCACTACTTCGACAGCCAGCGCGGTCTCCTCCTGTTCGCCGCGCGGGAAGTGGCCTCCGCCGTGGGGGCCCGCGTCACCGCCCACCTGCGAGGCGACCTGCCCGGCCCTGAGCGGGCCCGGCGGCTGCTGGAGGAGCTGCTCCCCCTGGACGCCGAACGCCGCGTGGAGGTCGACGTCTGGTTGGCCTGCCTGATGCGCTCGCGCGTGGACCCGGCGCTGGCGGAGCTGCGCCGGGCCGGGTGGGAGGGCGAGCGCCACGTCTGCCGCCTGGCCGTCGCCCACCGCCGCGCCGCCGCTCCGCCCTCGGCCATCGGCGACGAACTCGGTGACCCGCTGCTGGAGCGGCTGGCGGAGCGGCTGCACGTCTTCATCGACGGCTTGACGTTGCAGGCGGCGGCTTACCAGGAGCGGCTCCCCCCGCGAGCCGTCCGCGCACTGCTCGCGGCCGAGCTGGACGCGATCGCGCGGCAGCGGTAGCGCCCACGCGGCACGACTACAGCGGATTCCCGGAGGCCGTCGCGTCAGGGCTGGGCGGGCGGGATCGGTTCGCCGGGGCAGGAGCCCTCGCTGGTCTTGCCCGTGTCGAAGAACTCCACCGCGATGGCGGCGCACGGCAGGTCGATCAGGGAACCGTGTTCGTCGTCCTCCACGGTGAGCAGGGCACCGCCGATCTGAGCGCGCATCTGGCGGGCCCAGGTGATCGGGGTGATCCTCTCGTAGAGGTGCCCGACCAGTTGCAGCGTGCTGGTGCCGCCGGTCAGCTGCCATGGCGTCGCGGGCAGCGGCCAGCCGACGCAGCGGTCGGCGTAAGCGCCGTAGCGGCCCGCGATCGGCAGCTCCTCGATCAGGTCGAGCCGGTGGCGCCAGATCTCGTCGAAGTCGCGGGTGCTGCCGGAGTCGTTGCACATCACCGCCGTCTGCTGGAACGGGCTGAACCCGAGGATCTCGCTGTCCCAGCCCAGCGCGCCCGGTTCGCTCACCGGGGCCGCGGACGCGCCGCGGTCGCGCACGTCGACCAGCCACCTGGCCGCTTCCGGCCAGTCGCGCCGCGAGTAGGTGATCATGCTGTCGAAGGCGCTGCGATCGCGCTCGCCGTTCTGCCTGGCGCGCAGGTCCAGCAGCGCGGTCGTCACCCCGGTCGTGGTGGCGCCGAAGCGGTAGACGTCGTCGTTGCGGGCCAGCCACGCGGCGAACTCGTGGAAAGCGTTCTCCCGCGCGGTCAGCTGCCCGCGGTCCATCTCCAGCATGCTCAACGTCGGCTGCATCACCGAGTCCAGCAGCATCTTGTCGACGTGCTGGTCGAACAGGGCCCGGTAGTGGGCTCCGAGCGCGGTGCCCCACGAGAAGCCGAGGTAGCTGATCTTCTGCTCGCCGAGCGCCTGGCGGATGCGGTCCATGTCGCGCGCGATCGTGGCCGTGGTCAGGTTGCGCGCGAACTCCGGGTCGGCGGCCACGCAGCGCTGGTGGTTGCGCCCGTCGCGTTCGGCGATGAAGCGCGCCCTCTCCTTCTCCGACAGCGAGGGGTCCGGCTGGGTCCGGTCGTCCTCGCACCACAGGCCGCCGCTGTAGGTGACTCCGCGGGGTGCGAAACCGATGAGGTCGTGGTGCACGCCGATCCCGGCGGCCTTCGAGTCCAGCACCTTCGTGGGCGTGCTCATGCCGGTGTAGCCGGGGCCGCCGGGGTTCAGCAGCACCACGCCGTCCTTGCGGCCGCTCGCCTTGATCCGGCTGATCGCGATGCCGATCGTGCGCCCGTCGGGCTTGGCGTAGTCGACGGGGACCTGCACCATGGCGCACTCGGTGCGCTCGTCGTTCTGCGACAGCGGTTGGCGACGTCCTTGCACAGCTGCCACCGCAGGGTGTCGGCCGCGGCGACTCCCGGCACGAGCGCCGTCGCCGTCAGCACGGCCATCAGCGGTCCGAGCACTTTTGCGATCTTCATCAGTTCATTATGTGAAGGACGCGGTGTGCCCTCTGGGCCGATCGCCTGCCGATATCACCCCCGAACGGCCTACGGCGGGCATGGATAGCGCCCGCGCGGGCGGGTGGTTAACCTGCGCCCATGCCGATCGCCTCGTTGAACGGGATCAACCTCAGCTACGACGTCCGGGGCGACGACGGAGATCTCGTGGTGCTGGTGATGGGCACCGGCAGTCCGGGCCGGGTGTGGCACGCCCACCAGGTGCCCGCGCTGCGCGCGGCGGGTTTCCGCGTGGCGACCGTGGACAACCGCGGCATCCCGCCCACCGACGAGTGCGCGGACGGCATGGTGATCGGGGACCTGGTCGGCGACGTGGCCGCGCTGATCGAGCACCTGGGTGGCCGCGCGGCGGTGGTCGGCACGTCGATGGGCGCGCGGGTGACCCAGGAACTGGCGCTGGCCCGCCCCGACCTGGTGACCCGCGCGGTGATGCTGGCGACCGCGGGCCGCAAGGACCCGGTCCAGTCGGCCCTGTCCAGGGGTGAGCGGGCGCTGCACGACAAGGGCATCACGCTGCCCGGCGAGTACCACGCGGCGGTCAGCGCGATCGTGAACCTCTCCCCCGCCACCCTGCGCGACCCGGTGGCGGTGCGGGACTGGCTCGACGTGTTCGAGTACACCGGGTCGGCGATCAGCGCGGGTGTGCGGGCGCAGATGGAGCTGAACGACTTCGACTCGCGGCTGGCCGCCTACGCGGCGATCACCGTGCCGTGCCTGGTGATCGGGTTCGCCGACGACCGCGTGCTGCCGCCGCACCTGGCCCGCGAGGTGGCCGAGGCGATCCCCGGCGCGCGCTACGAGGAGGTGGCCGACGCGGGCCACTACGGTTTCCTCGAACGCCCCGCCGAGGTCAACCGCCTGCTGGTGGACTTCCTGCGGGGGTGACGGCCGCGCGCCGCCGAACGGGGCAACGGCCGCCGTTCCGCGACGCGGGACGGGTCGGCTCCGCTACCACGGGCCCGCGATCGGCACTACCGTCGTCCGCGACCCGTGGAGGCGGCGCATGGACTCCGGACGGCTCGCCCGCAACGCCCGCATGGTCGCCCTGGCGGGCGTGGGCGGCGTGGTGTGCCTGGTCCTGCTGCCGATCGCGGTCAACATCGCGACCGGCGGGTCGGCCCCGAAGGTGCTCGGCCGCTACACCGCCTGGGTGTGGCCCGCGCTGATCGGGTGCTGCGCGGTCGGCGCGGCGCTGGCCGCCTGGGAGCCGTTGCGCGCGCGGCTGGTGCAGCACCTGCCTGCCCACCCGGCCAACCGGGTGGTCGCGCTGGACCGGGTCGAGCGGTTCGTGCGGGCGCGGGTCGCCGGGTCGCTGGCCGCCCAGGTGCGGCTCAAGCTGGGTGTCGCGCCGAGGGTCGGCCCACCGCTGCCCACCGACCCGCGGGTGCCGCTGGTGGTGGCGGGCGAGCCGGGTTCGGGCAAGACCACGCTGCTGCTGGAGCTGGCGGAGGCGCTGCTGGCCGCCGCGCGCGGCGACCCGGACCGCCCGCTGCCGGTGGTGGTCGACCTCGGCGCGTGGCGGCGCGAGGCGGACTTCGACCAGTGGCTGCTGCGGGAACTGGCCGCGCGCTACCGGATCGGCCCGCGACTGGGCCGGGCGTGGCTGCGGGAGCGGCGCTTGGCGCTGCTGCTCGACGGGCTGGACGAGGTGGCCGAGGCCGATCGCGTCGAGTGCCTGCGCCGGATCACCGCGCTGGAGCCGCCGCAGGTGGTGCTCTGCTGCGGCACCGACGACTGCGAACGCCTCCCCCGCTACGACGTGGTGCGCGTGCGACCGCTGCGCCGCGCCGAGGTCCTCGCGCTGATCAGCGCGTGCGGGCCGCGCCTGGACGGGTTGCGGGAGGAGCTGACCAAGAACCCCGAGCTGTGGCAGGAGGTGCGCACGCCGCTGGCGTTCGACCTGCTGGCGCTGGCCTACCGGGCCGGGCGGGCCGAGTACCGGGGCGTGCTGGACACCTACGTGGTGGAGTCGGTGGCACGCCAGCCGCGCGCGGAGCGGCTGCTGCGCGCACTGCGCTTCCTGGCCCGGATCGCGGCCTCCCCCGCCCGCCGGGACCTGGCCGCCCACCCCCGGCTGCCCCGGCGCGAGGTGTGGCTGGGGTTCGTGGCCCAGGAGGCGGTCTGGCGGCTGTTCCGCCGGGCCGCGCCGGGCGCGCTGGCCGGTGCGGCGGCGGCGTTGTGCTTCGTGGTGGGCCAGCGGGTGGGACTGGTGACAGCGGGCGTGGCGGTGCTGTGCACCGCCCTGCTGCACCGGGGCCGGTTCGCCGCGCCCGCGCGGGAACGGGCTCGCGGCGCGCGTTGGGCCGTCGTGGGGTTCCTCGGCGGCGCGGCGACCACCGCCGGACTGTCCACCGTGGGCGGTTGGCTGGGCGCGAACCTGGGCCGTTGGCCCGCCTACCTGTCGTTCGCGGTCGTCGTGCTGGTCGCGTTCCTGTTGGGGCTGGGCGGTTTCCGCGACGGCTACTGGGCCACCGCCTGCGCTGTGCTCCCCACCGCGGTCATGGTCCTGACGGGTCCGTCCGCCGAGTTGCTGGTGGCGCTGGGCACCGGGTTGTCCGCGGGTGCGGCCACCGGCGTGTTCCTCGGCGGGCTGACCGCGCTGTGGTCCGGGCTGCCCGGCGGGGCGCAGGCGGGTGGCGGCCTCCGCTGGCTCCCGGTCGCGGGCTTGGCGGGCGCCGGGCTCGCCGCGGTGCTGGGCGCTCCCGTCGGGCCGCAGGCCCTGGCCCCGGTCACCGGCCTGCTCATCGGGCTGGCGGTGATCCCGCCTGCCGCCGCCAGGCCGCTCGACGCGGTCACCGAGGCGCTGGCCCGCCCGCTCGCGCTGGACGAGTTCCCGCTGCGACGCCGGGCGGTCCTGCGGGACGCGCGCGACCGCGTGCTGCTGGTCGAGGTCGACGGCGAGCACCGCTTCCCGCACCCGCTGGTGCGCGACCACCTGGCCGGCCGCGACCCGGCCGAACTGGGCGCGGAGGTCGCGCGCCGCCGCGCCGGGATCAGGCCCAGCGGGTCCGCCCCCAGGGCTTGAACACCGACAGCGCCGTGTTGGCCACGTAGAACGCCAGCGACACGGAGCAGGCCGCCACCACGCTCACGCCGGTGTCGCCGACATCGGCGAGCACGCCGTCCCCGGTCGCCACCACGGCATCGCGCGCGGTGTGCAGGGTGGGGCGCAGGGAGAACAACGTCGCCACCACGGCGACGCTGGTCAGCAGCAGCTTGGCCAGCACCCAGCGGTAGCGCACCAGCCCCCACTGCGTGCCGACCGAGAGCAGCAGGCCGCTCACCAGCGCCGCCAGGGCGGCGGGCAGGACCACCGCGTCGCCCAGCAGCGCCATCACCCGGTACGCCGCGTGCTGGTCGCCGGGGGCGTCGGTGGCCAGCGCGGCGATCGCGAGCACGAGGTTGCCCACTGTCACCCCGAGCCAGCCGACGGAGGACACCACGTGCAGCAGCAGCACGGACTTCCGAACCCCAGGGGTCAGTTTCATGCACGCCATCGTCGTGCGCGCGAGCACGTCCGCGCGTCCGCTCCGGAGCGGCGAAGCCGCCTACGCCTCAGGACGTAGCCCGGAAGACGCGGCCCAGTGCGCGGGGTGCGCGAGCGAGCCGGGCAGCTTGGTGCCCCGGTCCCCCTTGGCCGCGTCCAGCTGCGCCTGGGTCAGGAACAGAGCGCCGCTCAGGTCGGCTCCGCGCAGGTCGGCCCCGCGCAGGTCGGCGCCGGTGAGATCGGCCTGCCGCAGGTCGGCCCGCCGCAGGTCGGCGCCCATGAGCAGCGCGCCGCGCAGGCTCGCGCCCCGCAGGTCCGCGCCCTTGAAGCTCCTGCCGATCAGGTCCGCGCCGCGGCGGTCGAGCTTCTTGCGCACCGACGACCGCGCGAAGTCGCTGGCGCGCAACAACAAAGCGTTCACCGCGCGCCGGTGCTCGCCGACGTCCAAGCCCGCCAGCGCTTCCGGGCTCCGCCCCGCCAGCAGCTCGGTCTCGTCACGCGCGCGGACCAGCTCGTCGCGCAGCGCACCCCCTGGCACCAGCGCCACCGCTTCGGTGAGGTACCACAGCAGCTCGTGCAGGTTGCGCACCACGGGGAAGACCTCGAACATCCGCCGCGCGACGCCCGGTTCCCGCCAGTCCACGCCGCCGAAGGTCTCCCGCGACACCCGCTGCCCCGCGCCGAAGCAGTCGTAGACCGTGCAGCCGACGAACCCCTTCTGCCGCAACCGGTCGTGGATGCCGCAGCGGAAGTCCTGCCCCAGGTTGGGGCACGGCGTGCCTGCGGGCTTGTCCAGCGCGAAGTCCGACGAGCGCGAGAAGGCGGGCACCACGCAGCACAACCCGAAGCAGCTCGCGCAGTCCGCGCGCAGTTCACGGCTCATGCGCTCAGCGCGTCCAGGATCTGCTGGCCGTACTTGGCCAGCTTGTTCTCGCCCACGCCGCTCACCCCGCCCAGTTCCGACAACGACGCGGGCCTGGTGGTGGCGATCTGCCGCAGCGTCGCGTCGTGGAAGATCACGTAGGCGGGCACGCCCTGCTCCTTGGCCGTCACCGCGCGCCACTCGCGCAGCCGCTCGAACACCGGCGCGGCCTCGGCGGGCAGCTCGGCCGAGGGCGTCGGCTTCTTGGCCCTGGCGGCGCGCGCGGCCTTCTCCGGCTCCCGCCGCATGAGCACCTCGCGCCCCTGGAACAGCACTTCCTCGCTGCCGGGGGTGAGCACCAGCGTCGAGTACTCGCCCTCCACCGCCAGCAGGCCCTGCGCCAGCAGCTGGCGGACCACCGCGCGCCAGCCGCTCTCGTTGAGCTCGGTGCCGATGCCGAACACCGACAGCTGGTCGTGGTCGTGCTGGATGACCTTGGCCGTCCTGCGGCCCAGCAGGATGTCGATGATCTGGCCCGCGCCGAACTTCTGCCGCCGCTCCTTGCGCAGCCGGACCACGGTGGAGAGCACCTTCTGCGCGGGGATGGTGGCGTCCCAGGTCTGCGGCGGCGTCAGGCAGGTGTCGCAGTTGCCGCACGGCTGCCCGCTCTGCCCGAAGTAGTCGAGCAGCCGCACCCGGCGGCACTCCACCGTCTCGCACAGCGCCAGCATCGCGTCCAGGTGCGCCGCGAGCTTGCGCCGGTGCGCCTGGTCGCCCTGCGACTCCTCGATCATCTTGCGCTGCTGCACCACGTCCTGCAGGCCGTAGGCCAGCCACGCGGTGGACGGCAACCCGTCGCGGCCCGCCCGGCCGGTCTCCTGGTAGTAGCCCTCGACGGACTTGGGCAGGTCCAGGTGCGCCACGAACCGCACGTCCGGCTTGTCGATGCCCATGCCGAACGCGATGGTGGCCACCATCACCAGCCCGTCCTCGCGCAGGAACCGCGCCTGGTTGCGCGCGCGGGTGCCCGCGTCCAGGCCCGCGTGGTAGGGCAGCGCCGGAATGCCGTTCTCCACCAGGAACTCCGCGATCTTCTCGGTGGAGTTGCGGGACAGGCAGTAGACGATGCCCGCGTCGCCCGCGTGCTCGGTGCGCAGCAGCTCCAGCAGCTGCCGCTTGGGGTCGTTCTTCGGCACGACGCGGTACTGGATGTTGGGCCGGTCGAAGCTGGCCACGAAGTGCCTGGCGTCTTCTAGCCGGAGCCGCTGCGCGATCTCGGCGTGGGTGGCCTTGGTCGCCGTGGCGGTCAGCGCGATGCGCGGCACGTCCGGCCACCGCTCGTGCAGGTGCGACAGCGCCAGGTAGTCGGGCCGGAAGTCGTGGCCCCACTGGGACACGCAGTGCGCCTCGTCGATGGCGAACAGCGCGATCCTGCCGCGCTCCAGCAGGCGCAGCGTGGAGTCGACCCGCAGCCGCTCGGGCGCGAGGTAGAGCACGTCCAGCTCGCCCGCCAGGAACTCCGCCTCGACCAGCGACCGCTCGTCCGGGTACTGGGTGGAGTTGAGGAACCCCGCCCGCACGCCCAGCGCGCGCAGCGCGTCGACCTGGTCCTGCATCAGCGCGATCAGCGGCGAGACCACCACGCCCACGCCGTCGCGGACCAGCGAGGGGATCTGGTAGCACAACGACTTGCCGCCACCGGTGGGCATGAGGACCAGCGCGTCCCCGCCGCCGATCACGTGCTCGACGATGTCCCGCTGCTCGCCGCGGAACGAGTCGTACCCGAAGACCCGCCGCAGCACCTCATCGGCGTCGCGATCGCTCGAAGCCATCGCGCGATCCTAACCGACCGCCTCGCGGAAGACGTTGGCGCGGTGCCAGGCGAAGTAGGCCTCCGGCTCACCACGGCCCTTGGCAGCGTAGCGAGCACCGTCCGATGAACGACCTCTGGCCACCCCACCTTCAGTGCCAGCCTCAGACGTTGTCCTACGTCATGAGTCGCTCGGCGTTGAGCATCCCGAGATGCGGTTCAACCGGCCGCACAGCCGACCAGCTTCCACGTCAATAAGTTTACGTTTACACCTGAAGTGCCTACGACCCGCACTCCATTCCATGCCATCACCAAGCTTTATGACTTCAATAAGAAAGGACCCGAACCACCCTCACTGCCACCACATTTACTAGCAATGGCGCATAAACCAGTAAAAATTCCTCCGAAACTCCACCTCGCAACGTGTTACGCAACGTATCGGCTCCACTCCCGCCTGGCACTCCTCCAGTACTGCCTCGTCTTGGTAACGTTCGGTAACGCACGGCCCGCCATCGGGTATATCGGATGCAGCGTGGCTCACATGCCCGGCGAGCCGTCGCGTCCGACAGGAGCAGAGGTGGAACCTGTGACCGAGTGGAGCCCGACCGTACCGACCGAAGGCAGCATCGACCTGCCGCCCGACCCGCGGGCGATGGACGCCATCGGCCGCAACCACTCGTTGTCGACCGCCCTCGCCGACCTGGTGGACAACTCGATCGACGCGGGCGCGACGCAGGTCCTCGTCCGCCTCATCAAGGTCGACGAGCGGTTGACCTCGCTCTACGTTGTCGACAACGGCCGCGGCATGTCTCCGGACGTGATCGACTCAGCGATGACCGTAGGCGGACGGCGCGAGTATGGCGATGGCGACCTCGGCCACTTCGGCCTGGGGCTCAAAGCCGCCTCCTTCAGTCAGGCCAGGAACTTGACCGTGATGTCGCGAGCCGCAGGCCACAAGGCCGTTGGTAGGCGCTGGCGCTTGGAGGCCGACGGTCGTCGCAACTTCGCCTGCGATGTGGTGGCCAGCGAGTTCGCCGAATCCGAATTGAAGCGGGACTGGGGAATCGACTTCAAAGATAGCGGCACCGTCGTTCGCTGGGATGATGTCGTCGCCTTTCCCGCGACCGATGACCCTCGCCGAGTAGATGAATTCATCCACCATACGATCAACAGCGCCTGCCAGCACATCGGCATGGTGTTCCATCGATTCCTCGAGAAGGATCTGCTGAGCGTCGACTTCGACGTCCAGGACATAAGCACTGGATTCACAGGACCACCCATTCCCGTCACCCCTCTAAATCCATTCGGGTATACACGCTCCGGCCGCCCGGATTTTCCTCAAACCTTGACGGCCAAAGAAGAGGGGTTTAAGCTTTCCTTTCGCTGTCACCTATGGCCGGGACAGTCGAGCAACCCTTCGTTCCAACTGACCGGAAATCCGGTCGGCCATCAGGGACTCTACTTCTACAGGCGCGACCGCCTCCTCCAAGCAGGTGGCTGGGAGGGCGTGCACGCACCTAACCCGAAACTTCGACTGGCACGTGTCGAAGTGGATATTGACAATGACGTCGTCGGCCTGTTCCGAATGAACCCCGAAAAATCACGGGTGAGCGTCGGGCCGGAGTTTGCTCGACTCGCGGCCTCTGCCCGGTCTGTCGATGGCCTCAGTCTCAACGCCTATTTCGACATCGCCGAAGCCGTGTACGCCGACTCGAGGAAGCGTTCGTCCAGGAGAACACCGATGGTTCACCCTGCTGCGGGCCTACCCCCTCGCGTCCGCGATACGATCAAGCGTGAAATCCCGCAGAAAGCTGGCGAAGAGCCTATCGACATCCGCTGGGATACGTTCACCGACGACCTACTGTTTCGCATCGACCGCGAACATCGCACGTTGTGGCTCAACAAGCGGTATCGCAAGATGTTGCTCGGCGGCAAGCATGGTGGCTTGAATGACCTCCCCCTGCTGAAGTCACTGCTGTACCTGCTGGTTTCCAATGTATTCGAAGGGAACCATCTCGGCCCCAAGGACAAGGACAACATCGCACTGTGGCAGACGATTCTCACAGCCGCAGTACGAGCGGAGCGTCAATGACCGGATTCTCTCCGATTGACAAGCGCCACGTCTCAAGCGAGAACTTCGGCCGGATACTCGACAGTAGAGTTCCTGTCGTGCTTCCCATAACAGGGACACCGACGACGTTCGTCTTCATCGAACCTCGCCTACCAGAACTAGGCCTGCGGATTGCAACCACAAGTGACGACGAAGCCCCCGATACAGGGCTGCGCAACATCTTCGCCAGAAGCACTTTTCGAGACGGAAAGCGATTCTTCGAGGTCGTGATAACGGCCCCGGAACTATTCCCTGACGGGTACCAGATACTCTGTGCTGTCGCAGATCGAGTCCAACTCGAACACTTGCCGCCTGCCCGTGCCCTGCGTGCGACTCTTGACCGGATGTCCGACTTGCTGCGCGCACCCGAAACGCTCCCACGCGAGCGCGAGGTCGGCCTGTTCGGAGAATTGCTGTTTCTTGGTGGACTGATCAACCAACTTGGTGCTGCTCAGGCGATCGAGGCATGGCGCGGCAATCAGTCAGAAGAACACGACTTCGGACTCCCAGAGTGTGACGTCGAGGTCAAGACGACGATTTCCGAATCGCGGACCCATTGGATCGAGTCGCTGACCCAACTTGTGCCTAAGGTAAATCGACCGCTTTGGCTGGTCTCGCACCAGCTCACCACTGCGGGCGTTGGTGCCGGTTCCAACCTGCCGGACCTCATCGATGCTATCTACGCGGCGGTTGACACGGGAAAGCATCGTGAAGAATTTGAGAATGCGCTCTCACATACTGGTTGGCGAGACGATTATCGGGACCGACTGACGACACGTTGGGCTCGGCGATCAGCAAGTCACGGATACTACGTACACGGAGCCTTCCCGCGCCTTACGCCGGACAACCTGCGAAGTCGAGGTGTCGTCTTAAACCGCATTCACGGTATCCGCTACAAAATTGATCTCGATGGCTTCGAAGATGGATACGAACTGCCGCAGATCATCCGAATCGCCTGCGCCTTTGAAGGATGGACATGATTCCCCCACTCGTCCAGGCATACACCAGTGCGCTGCGCACCATGGAGGACGCCGCTCCCCGAGGTCTCGTCCGGCGCGCCCAAGTCGAAGCGGATGACCTAGACCCCGCCCTCGATGTGTCCGAGGCACGCCTGCGGGACCATCTGGCAACTAGTGGTCCGGATGACAAACTGCGTCTCGACCTACACCTGAATCTAGCAAAGTGGGATAACGCTCCAGTTCATGGCAATCCGTGGACGACTGGCACCGAGCCAAACACGGAAGAGCGCCGAGCACGAGTGATCGAAGCACTCGGACTCAGCTCCGAGACCGCAGGCGAAATCGCCAAGCACTTTCCGTTGGCCAAGGGCGACGGCACGGTAGTAATCGCTGGCCCGTGGGATCCGTGGTATACCGATGAGATCAAGCGGACGCGCAACTTCTACTGGGGTCATTACATCGATTACCTACGCACGCAACGCGGCTGGAACGCTGACGCCGTGTCCAACCTCGACATAGCTACCACCCGCGTCGTGGAACGCTTGATTGCCCCCTCTCGAAAGAAAGCCGGACAAACCAAGGGTCTCGTCGTCGGATATGTACAAAGCGGTAAGACCGCCAACTTCACCGGCGTCATCGCGAAGGCCATTGATTCCGGATACCGACTGATCATAGTGATGACCGGAACCACTAATATTCTGCGCGAGCAGACCCAGCGTCGACTTGATATGGAGCTCGTCGGGCGCGAGAACATCCTCCGGGGCAGCGATGAAAACGATCCGGATGCCGCCCAGTTCATCGACTACCTGGACGACGAGGATTGGACCGCAGACCGCTTCGTCCGACACGGCGCTCGACCGTCGGAGATCGGCCGGCCGGACATTCACCGGATGACGAATCGACGCTTCGACTACCGACGCCTTCAACAAGGCAGATCAGCACTTGAGTTTGAACGGCGAGACCGCACCAAGGAGTTGTGGCACCCTGACAACCTCTTCACCAGCAACGCTCGTCTCATCGTTGTGAAGAAGAACGCCACAGTACTCAACAATCTCATCAAAGACCTGAAGAACACGGCAGACCGACTGGAGAACATTCCAGCGCTGATCATTGACGACGAGTCCGACCAAGCGTCCGTCAATACAACCGACCCGAAGAAGTGGCGCGAAGACGAGAAAAAACGTACTACCATCAATAAGCATCTGTCCACGCTGCTCGGTTTGCTTCCACGGGCACAGTACATCGGTTACACCGCTACTCCATTCGCGAACGTCTTTGTAGACCCTACCGATGCGGAGGATATCTTTCCCAAAGACTACTTGATCTCTCTGGACCGCCCTACCGGTTACATGGGTGCAGACGATTTCCATGACTTGGACTTCGACCCTGACGCCGATCGGAACTTCGGAAACTCAAAGGAGATGGCCCATCTCCGATTGCTCGACGATGACGCGGACGACGAGGACGACTCCGAACTTCAGAAAGCCCTAGATTCATTCGTACTCACTGCCGCAATCAAGCTTTATCGCAGAATTACGAGCAACGACCAGTTCAAGCATCACACCATGTTGGTACACGAGACGATGCGACGAGTCGGACAACGGTCCCGTGCTGAAGCGATCCAGGAACTATGGCGAACTTCGGGATACCTGAGCGGAAACGCTCATGACCGGCTTCAGATGCTTTTCGAGACTGATTTTGCACCGGTTTCGAAGGCGCTTGACCTTGGACACGCGACACCTCCTAGCTTCGATCATCTGGCGCGGTTCATCGGCGAAGCAGTTCGCAAGATAGCTCCTAACGGAAACCCCGTTATAGTCGTGAACAGCGACAGAGACATCGAACAAGAAGACTTGGACTTCGACAAGAGGTCCGTGTGGCGCATCCTCGTCGGCGGAAACAAACTCGCCCGCGGTTTTACCGTCGAAGGACTAACAATCACCTACTATTCCCGGAAGGTTGGACACGCCGAGGCCCTGATGCAGATGGGACGGTGGTTCGGCTTCAGAAAAGGATACCGGGATCTGGTTCGCCTGTTCATCACACCCGATATCCGGGATGCCTTCGAAGCAGCCTGCCGAGATGAGGAGCACTTCCGGAACGAACTGCGCCAGTACGCCACCATGGTGAACGGTCGCCCACTGCTAACTCCGCAAGACATCCCCCCGCTAGTCACTCGACATGGTCTGCGACCGACCGCCGCGAACAAGATGTATAACGCTCGATTGGTGGAACGACGAACCCCCACCAAGGAGCCGAGTTCGGGTTACCCGTTGCTCACCAACCAAGCAGCCCTTGACCGTAACATCGACGCTTGCCTTCCCTTGCTCAAGGCACTGCGTGGCCACACAGTTCCTCTTAGAGGGGGCGGCCGAACGTTTGATGCTCTCCTCGGCGAAGTTTCACATCAGCAACTGGTGTCCGTCCTACGTGAACTGGAGTGGGCTACGCCAGACACGTTCATCGCAGACTTGGCATGGATCGCAAGCTTGCCTGAAAATGTTGTCGACCGCTGGGACATCATGCTTCCGCAGCAGAAGCACGGCAAGCGAGTCAATATACGCGGAATTGGCGAATTCACCGTTCACGGCCGGACTGTCGGCAGGGAAAACAGTATCCGCGGCAACTCCGAAAGTGCACACCGGCAAGCGATTGAGAACATTCCGAACAGAACATCGACGTCAGGGTGCGCAATCCTCTACCCAGTCATGAAAAAGAATGAGCTCGAGGGTGATCTTGCGACGGACGGGTACCCCACTAGACTGGTGATGGCGATCATGCTTCAACTACCCAAGGGCGCAGTCCCGACCGATCAGCGCCCCTTGGTGTACCAGGTTGTCGTTCCTGAAGAACCTCTATACGCGATCGTCAACAGGTGAGCGAACTTCCGCTTCCGCAGGCAGACACCATGTCTGCCTGCGGGGTGGATGTTCCCCCGCAGGGTAGGCTTCCCCGCATGTCGGCTGGAGTGACCCCACCTGGACGCACGTCGGTGGAACTGTTCGCGGGTGGTGGGGGCTTGGCGATGGCTGTTCACCGCTCGGGTTTCCGACCGTTGCTGCTTAACGAAGTCGTTAAGTACGCCTGTGACACCTTGGAAGCCAACGGCGCCGCCCCCCGCGGCGAGGAGGAACGGATCCCCGAGCCAGGCGAACCGATCCCGCTGGTACGTGGTGATGTCCGCGACCTCAAGATGGGCTACTTGGAGGGTGCTGTCGATCTCCTCGCAGGTGGCCCGCCATGCCAGCCGTTCAGCCTGGGGGGCATAGCGAAGGGCGATGAGGACCAGCGGAACATGTTCCCACAGATGTTCCGTGCTATTCGTGAAATAAAGCCGAAGGCTTTCATCTGCGAGAACGTCCGCGGCCTTCTTCGTCCTTCCTTCAAGCCTTATTTTGACTACATCACCCGCGAATTGATGTTCCCGTTCGAGGAACGCGACCCGGAAGCCACTTGGCTTCAACACGATGCCATCCTAAAAAGCAAAGAGGAACGTGGTGACACCGTATCCGCTGAGCGCTACCAGGTTTTCGTATACCCAGTAAATGCCGCCGACTACGGGGTTCCACAGATCCGCAACCGTGTCATTATTATCGGGTTCCGCGGCGATCTCGACATCGATCCGGAAGTCCTAAAGGAGGCCACCAAGCCTACCCATTCCGAAGAAGCGCTCATCCGCTCGATGACATCAGGCGAGTACTGGGAACGGCACAACAATGTCAAACGGAGAGCTAAGGTCCCGCAGCATGTGATACAGCGCGTCATGAGTGGACTGCAGGCTGATTTGCCATTCGATCATGAATCCGCAAGCTTGAAGCCTTGGCGGACTCTGAGGGATGCACTGGCAGGTGATCAGGAAACCGAACCGCTGCCTGATGTTCCGTGGGAACAACTGGATCGGAAGCAGTACGCCAACATGCCGAAGGACCACATTGGCTGGCCTTCCGCACGAATTTACCCAGGACACACACCCAACGTCCTAGATCGTCCTGCCAAGACCGTCAAGGCAGGTGTTCACGGCGTACCGGGCGGCGAGTCCGTGATGTTGACCGACAGCCTCGCAGAAGAAGTCGGAAAATTCCCCGTGTACCGGCATCGGTACATGACGGTTCGCGAGACAGCTCGAGTGATGACCTTCCCTGACAACTGGGAACTGTGCGGTCCTCGCGGAGAGCAGATGCGACAACTCGGCAACGCTGTCCCGGTTTTGCTGGGAGAGGCATTCGCTAAAGCCGTGGCAACGGTCCTCGACGACGCCGAGAAACGATCATGAGCGGTCCTCCAGCGCGAGCTTGGAGATTGAGGTCGAACCGGTCGAAAACGTCGATCGATGCTGAGCAGAACAAGGCCGCAGGTGGTGCACACCGACGTACCGTGGAATTAGGCCCAGGAAAGACCGTCCAGGGAACAGTTACGCTGAAAATCTCAGAGACCACGGGAGTCATTCGTGCGTATCTGAGGTGGCGAGATCAGGGCCGTACAGTTTTGAAGTCACTCGGCCCAGTCGAGCACCGCACTCGATCGGCCAATCTCGCCGAGGGTTGGAAGCGTGCCCATGCACTGGGTCTTGTGCACGATGAAGCGCTCCCCAGCGAGTCATGGGCTTCCTCCCATGAGGTACGCGCGGCGATGAGGGGTAATCGTGGACGAGACACCAGTCCCGAACTCCGACTACGTGCTGAGCTACACGCCCGTGGTTTGCGGTATCGGGTTTCCGTGCGGCCGATACCAGAGTTGCGGCGGACCGCCGATATCGTGTTCCCCAAAGAGCGGTTGGCGATCTTCGTGGACGGCTGCTTCTGGCACGGCTGTCCCGAACACCATCGTCCGGCAAGAAAAAACGCCGGCTTCTGGAGTACGAAAATCGCCGCCAATAAACAACGCGACCTCGAGACCACCCAGGTGCTTGCCGAGCGAGGTTGGATGGTGATCCGCTGCTGGGAGCACGAGACTGCCGACTCCGTCGCCAACCGCGTGGTATCCATGCTGGCCAGTTCTCTATCCCAGGACTGAAGTGAGGTAACTCGTGCCGGAAATCGCGATGCCAAAAGAACTCAGAGAATCTGTGATCCGTGAACTCTACCGACAGGTCGGGTCACTGGACTGGGAGGGAATCTCCAGCCGCGAACGAACAGCCTATTACACCCGTTGGGTGGAGGATGAGGCGATCGGCGGAGTGCTAGCGGACTACTACACAGCGGAGGGTATGCGCGTCTGGATCAAAGATGGCCCGTTGAAGGAGTACGCTCGGGCGCTGGAAAACGTCGGCCCTTACGCTATGTACGCAACGAAGCGTCTTTCACCTCCAAATGAGTTCATCGTTGAAGTACTGGGTGACACATGGAGGATTAGACCAGATTCAATCCGAGAGAAGCCTATGCACTGCATAGCCACGGATGGGCAGCAGGACCGCTACGTGTGCTGGGGGCGTCCCCGTACTTTTCGGGACCTGCTATGGGCGGCCGTGAACTACGCGGTAACCACCCCCTCCAAGCCTCTGATCGTTGTGTACATAACCGACGACACAGTAATCGAAGAACGGCAGAAACTCCAGCACGTGCGAATTGCGAAACACTGCTCACTGGACCTCGCCTACGTACACCGTCGACTTGAACCCTTGCCTCAGGGGTGATCGTCGAGAAAGACGAGGGTTCACTTCGCAAGAGCGTAGAAAACTTGGCACTCAACAGGCGTGTCGCCATTCAGATTTTCGAAGTAACTCCAAGACGAAGTTGCGGCGGCCAATAGGGGCTTCATCGTGCGCCATTCGGTCTGCGCATTGCGGAATCGGAGGCGGCGGGCCGTTGCTCCTCCACTGTGGACGTGCCGCCACGCCGAGCGGCTTTTCCGGACCGGCTGCCACCGATGCGTGCTTGGGTGTCACCCCACCTCCGGCACGAAGGGGAGCAGCATGGTCGAGCACGTGGTCGTCATCGGTGCGGGTGTCTACGGCGCAGCCGTGACCGCCTCGCTGGCGCGGCGGGGAGCCCGCGTCACCGTCGTGGACGCGGGCGCGCCCGCGAGCGGCACGTCGGGTGCGACGTTCTCGTGGATCAACTCCTGCGGCAAGCAGCCGCGCTCGTACCACGACCTCAGCGTCGCGGGCATGGAGGCGCACCGCGCCCTGGCCGCCGAAGTGCCCGGCAGCGACTGGTACCACGAGGGCGGCAACCTGGAGTGGACCGACGAGTCCGGGCTCGGCGAGTTACGCGCCAAGGTCTCCGGGGTGCTGGACTACGGCTACGAGGCGCGCTGGCTCACCCGCGCCGAGGTGCTGCGGCTGGAACCGGACATCGACCCCGCCGAGCTGCCCTCGGACGGGATCGCCTTCTTCCCGCGCGAAGGCTGGGTCGAGCCGACCCGCCTGATCGGCCACCTCCTGTCCCGCGCGGGCGGCCGTGGCGCGTGGTTGGTCCGCGACGACGCGGTGACCGGGCTGGACGTGGCCGCCGGGGCGGTGCGCGCCGTCCACCTCGCCTCGGGACGGCGGCTCCCCGCCGACGCGGTCGTGAACTGCGCGGGTCCGCAGGCCGCTCGGATCGCCGAACTGGCGGGCCTGGACCTGCCGATGCGCAACACCCGAGGCGTGCTCGTCTGCACCTCGCCGGTCGCGGTCTCGCTGGCCAGGGTCGTGCACGCCCCGCACGTCCACCTGCGCCCCGACGGCGGCGGGCGTCTCCTGCTGCACACCGAGGAGCTCGACGGGGCCGCGTCCGAGAACGGCGGGATCGGCGTCGACCACTGGGCGGTGGAGCAGGTGCTGGCGGCGGGCCAGGCGCTCTACCCCGGCCTGCGGGACGTGTCCGCCGAGAGCGTCCGGGTCGGCGAGCGGCCCATCCCCGGTGACGGCCTGCCGGTGCTGGGGCGGGTGGCCGCGCTGCCCAACTTCCACTTCGCCGTCTCGCACAGCGGCGCGACGCTGTGCCTGCACGCCGGTGACCTGGTGGCGGCCGAAGTCCTCGGCGAGGACCGCGGTGACGCCCTGGCCGCGTTCCGCTACGAACGCTTCTGAGCCCTCCGGAAGCGCCCGCCGAAGCGCTGCGCGTTTTCCTCTTGTGCCGGGCCCGGCTCTGCGGCCTGCTGTGCGGGGAGTCCGGCACCCGCCGGACTCCCCGTCGCCGAACCACGTCCGGGAAGGCCCGAACCATGCGCGTCGCGAAACTGGTCATCGCCGCGGTCGCCCTGATCACCGCCGTCGGCGCGGTGCTGGCCGACGTGGTCATCCCGGCCTCGGCGGCCCAGCACGCCTTCAACGACAACTGGCCGCCGCACGCGAGGTTCCACGACGTGCAGTACGTGGCGATGTCGGTGCTGCTGGGCGCGATCGGTCTCGCGCTCGCCCTCGGCAGGGGCGCCACCCGCGCGCGGGTGCTCTGGGCCGCGGCGGTCGTCTCCACGCCCTGGTTGGGCATGTTCGTCGCGGCGCTGTTCCCCGGCACCGCCGTCAACGACCCGGAGTTCGCCGACCGGACGGCGTCCGTGCTCGGCCTGCACGCGCAGCTGTTCCTGGCGCTGGTGCTGGTCGCCCTGCTGGGCGTCGCGTGCGGGCTCGTCCTGCGCGACCGGAGTCCGCGCTGATCAGGCGCCGCTGCCGCCGTCGACCTGGAGGATCGCGCCGGTCACGTAGGAGGCGCGGTCGCTGAGCAGCCAGGCGGCGGCCTCGGCGATCTCGGCGGGCCGGGCCATGCGGCGCAGCGGGATGTGCGGGGTGAGCCGTTCCACCAGGCCGGGCGAGTGGGCGTCCCACTCGCGGATCATCTCGGTGTCCGTGCCGCCGGGGGCGACGGCGTTGACGCGGATGCCCTCGGGGCCGTAGGTGACCGCCGCGGACTCGGTGAGGCTGTTGACCGCGCGCTTCATCGCCCCGTAGGCGGGCAGTTCGGGGTTGGCCCGCAGGCTGCCGACGCTGGAGTTGTTGACGATGGCCCCGGTGCCCGCCGTGGCCCGGATGGCGGCGATCTCGGCGGTCATGGCCAGCCACACGCCCCTGAGGTTGACCTGGTAGACGTAGTCGAAGTCGGCTTCCTGCGCCTGGTCCAGCGGGCCGGGCGGAACAACGGTCGCGCCGTTGTTGAAGGCCACGTCGAGTCGGCCGTACAGCTCGACGGCGCGGTTCACGGCGGCCCGCACGCTCGCGGGGTCGGCCAGGTCGCACAGCACGTAGTCCGCGGTGCCGCCCTCGGCCCTGATCTCCTCGGTCACCGCCTTGAGCTGGTCCTGCGTGCGGGCCGCGAGCAGCACGCGAGCGCCTTCCCCGGCGAACAGCCGCGCCGAGGCGGCGCCGATGCCGCGCCCCGCGCCGGTGATGAGAGCGACCTTGCCCGCGAGCAGGCCCGAAGTGGTGGACGTCGTGTTGTTCATGACGACGAGCCTGCGCCGGTCCACGGGGCTCAGCCAGGTACCGGCGATGCCTGGCTGAGCCGGGCGGGCACGCGGACACTGGGCGCGTGGACAGACGCGAACTGGCCGACTTCCTGCGCAGCAGGCGCGAGCGGATCGCCCCCGCCGACGTGGGGCTGCCCGCCGGACCGCGCCGCCGCACCCCCGGCCTGCGGCGCGAGGAGGTGGCGCAGCTGGCGTTCATCTCCGCCGAGTACTACGCGCGGCTGGAGCAGGCACGCGGCCCGCGCCCGTCGCGCGAGGTGCTGGCCGGGCTGGCCAGGGCGCTGCGCCTGTCCGACGTCGAGCGCGCCCACCTGCACCACCTCGCGGGGGCGCCGCCCGCTCCCGCGCCGGGGCCTTCGCGCGAGGTGCGGCAGAGCATCCTGGACCTGCTGGACCGGCTGCCGCGGGCCGCCGCGTTCGTGACCTCCGCGACGCTGGAGGTCATCGCCTGGAACGACCTGGCGGCGGCGCTGATGGAGGACTTCTCCGCGCTGTCCCGGCGTGACCGCAACCTGGTGCGCCGGGCGTTCCTCGACCCGCGTCCCGGTGGCCGGCGCTTGTACGGGGCGTCGGACCCGGACGAGTTCGCCCGCCACGCGGCCCGGCGGCTGCGCGCCACCGCCGCCCGCTACCCCGACGACCCCGAGGTGGCCGGGCTGGTGGCCGAACTCCTCGCGGGCAGCGAGGAGTTCACCCGGCTGTGGCACTCGCACGACGTGTCCGCCGTGCCGACCCTGCGCAAGACCTTCCAGCACCCGCTGGTCGGCCCGATCACCCTCAACTGCGACGCGCTCGACATCGCCGACCGGGACCAGCAGGTGGTGATCTACACCGCCGTGCCCGGCTCGTCGTCGGAGGAGGCGCTGCGGCTGCTGTCGGTCATCGGCACGCAGCGCGTGGACGTGCCCGGCTGAGCCACCCCGGTGGGCCGCCCCGGTGGACTGCCCACCGGGTGATCCCGCGCCGACGGGCCCTCGGCCGGGCCGCCGCTGTGGTAGAGCTGACCGCGTGCCGTTCCCCCGCGATGTCCAGGCCAAGATCGACGCCAACCGGCGCAACTGGGACGCCCGGACCCCCATCCACGTGGCCAGCCGGTTCTACGGCATCGGCACCCGCGACCCGCTGGGCTGGTTCGCCCCGTTCGAGTGGGCCGACCTGGGTGAGCTGGCCGGTCGGGAGGTCGCGCACCTGCAGTGCCACCTGGGCGTGGAGACGATGGCCTTCGCCATCAAGGGGGCGCGCACCACCGGGCTGGACTTCTCCGCCAACGCCGTCGCCGAGGCGCGCCGCATCGCCGCCGAGGCGGGCTTGCCGGTCGAGTACGTGCACGCCGACGTCCACGACGCCGCGGCGGCGCTGGGCACCGGGCGCTTCGACGTCGTCTACACCGGCAAGGGCGCCCTGTGCTACCTGCCGGACCTGCGCCGCTGGGCCGACGTCGTCCTCGGGCTGCTCAAGCCGGGGGGCTTGCTCTACATCGCGGAGTTCCACCCCCTGCTCACCTCGCTGGGCCCCTCGCCCGCGCCGGGGGACACGCCGGACCTGCTGCTGCGCCACGACTACCTCGAAGGCCGGGGCGCGATCGAGCACGACGGCACCCACACCTACACCGACGGGCCGCCGCTGGCGTCGGACCCGGTGAACTACGAGTGGGCGCACGGCCTCGGGGAGGTGGTGACCTCCCTGGTCGCCGCGGGTTTCCGCGTCGACCGGCTGACCGAGAGCGAGCTGCTGCCCTGGCCGCGCTGGCCGCGGATGGTGCGCACCGACAGCGGTTGGTGGGCGCTGCCCGACGACGAGCCCCGCATCCCGCTGCTGTACGGGTTGAGGGCCATCAAGGAGGGCTGACCCCTGGGCGCGACGCGGTCCGCTCAGCCCATCCGGACCGCGTCGCGCAGCATCCGGGCGACGTGCGCCATCAGCGCCTCCGCGCCGGGCTGCACGGCGGCGGGCACGCGGGACTCGGTGAGCGCGGCGACGGCGAACGCCCGCCCGTCGTCGTGCTCGACCACGCCCACCTCGTGCCGCAGGTTGAGCAGCGTGCCGGTCTTGGACGACCAGCGCGCCGAGTCGGACGCGAAGTCCGGTGCCAGCCGGTGCCGCATGACGTTGTCGCCCATCAGCTCGCGCACCCTGGCGGCCACGGCGGGCCGCACGGTCGTAGGCCGCCACAGGCCGTGCAGCAGGTCCGCGAACGCGCGGGCGGAGCCGGTGTTGGCGCGGCTGACGTCGAGCTGGGGCACCGGGTGGCCGTGGCCCGCCGTCCCGGCGGTGATGGCCAGCGAGTGCGCCAGGTGGACCTCGGCGCGGGGGAACCGCTCGGCCGGGGTGTCCACCAGCTCCGCCATGAGGTGGCGCACGGTGATGCCGTCGTGGCCGAGCCGCCGCAGCTCGGCGGTGACCGCGGCGGGCGGGGTGAGGGCGAACAGGGCGTCGGCCGCGGCGTTGTCGCTCAGCGACGTGCTCAGGTGCAGCAGGTCCTCCAGCGCGATCACGGCGGGGTGGCGGAACTTGCTCAGGCCGACCGGGCCGGGCGTCGTGCCGCGACCGGGTGGCACGCGGACCGGCGTGGCCGGGTCGAGCTCGCCGCGCGCGATCCGCTCCAGGGTGGCGACCGCGAGCGGCACCTTCACCAGCGACGCGACCGGGTACTCGGCGTCGGCGTCGATGCCCAGCTCGTCGCCGGTGTCCAGGTCGCGGACCAGGAACGAGCCGCGCAGGCCCGCCTCGTCGAGCGCCTGCCCGGCTTCGCGCAGCACCCTGCTCACGCCCATCCCGGTTCCCCCTCCGGCACGCCGAGGCAGCGCCCGATCAGCGCGGGCGGCAGCGCCCGGACCCGCCTGCCGTCCTCGCGCGAGCGGGCGGTGACGTCGTAGCCGCGCGCCGCGTCCAGCTCGCCGACGGGCCGCCAGTGCAGGCCCAGCTCCTCGGCCTGGCCGCGCGCGCAGAGCAGCAGGTCGTCCGAGGCCAGCACCTCGGCCACCGCCGCGACCAGCGAACCGGCCACCACGACCTGGGCGGGTTGCAGCCCCACGGCGTGCCCGAGCCGCCGGACGCGGTCCCGCACGTGCGGCACGTCGTCCTCGGCCTGGATCAGCACCCGGCGTCGCCGGGCGGTCCGCTCGGCGCGGCCCGCGCGCAGCGACTCCAGGTAGATCGCGGGCGCGTCGCCGGGGTCGGTGTGGCCCGCCAGGCCCAGCGGCACCCGCCACGCGCCGTCGTCGGGCGGCACGGCGACCACGGCCGCGCGCACCTCCAGCGTGCGGGCGAGTTCGGCGCGCCGCCGCGGCGCGGCCGGGCGCGGGTCGAGGTTCAGGTCATGCGCCCTGGCCCCGGCGACCAGCGCGGCCAGCGGGCGCGGGCCGCAGACCTCCGGCACGGCCAGCCGGAAGGGGCGCAGCCTGGCCTGCGCGGCGTCGTGCTCCAGCGCCTCGGCCAGCTCGACCAGTCGCCGCGCCGAGGGCAGCACCTCCCGGCCGAACGGGGTCAGCGCGACGCTGCGCGAGGACCGGGTGAGCAGCTCGACCCCGAGGTGCTTCTCCAGGGCCGCGACGCGCCTGCTCGCGACGGACTGCGGGATGCGCGCCGCCGCCGCGCCGACGGTGAAGCTGCCGTGCCCGCTCACGGCGACGAATGCCTTGCAGGCCGCGATGACGTCCACCCGCCCAACCTATCCGCGAGGTCGGCGGCGATCCGCCGCTGTCCCGGACGGCGGCGTCACGCCGCCCTCGGGCTCCGCGGCACCAGGACGACCAGACCGCCGAGGGCGCACAGGCCCGCGGCCACGAGCGCCACGGCCACCGCGCTCAGCGTCCCCTGGATGAGCCCGAACCCGGCGGACCCGAGGGCCTGACCGGTGGCCAGTGCGATGAACAGCACCGAGGTGCCCGCTCCGGCGGCGTCGGGACGGACCCGCCGCGCCCAGAGCACGAGCACGCCGGACAGCCCCATGTAGCCCGCGCCGAAGACCGCCATGCAGGCGTAGGCCGCCCAGGCCGCGCCCGAGGCGGTGGACAGCGCCAGCGCGGCGCAGGCCAGGGCCAGCGCGGCGGCGCACACGCACCAGCCGGTCCGCCTGCCCCAGCGCTCGACCAGCACGCCCGTCAGCGTGCCGAGCACCCCTCCCGCCCCCAGCGCGATCCACAGCCAGCCCACCCGGTCGGGGCGCACCGCGCCCGCGCCGGTGACCAGCAGCGGCCCGAACGTCCAGACCAGGGCCGAGCCCGCCCCGGCGAGCACCGCGGCGGCCCCCGGCAGGACCAGCGACCGCCACGCGGACAGCGCGGCCGGGGACGCCGGAGAGGCCAGGTCGGCGCGCGCCCGCACCGGGTACCAGGTGGCCAGCGCGGTGACCGCGCACACCAGCGCCATGCACACCCACGCCGGGCCGACCGAAGCGGCGACCGGGGCGACCAGGCCCGCGCCGATCACGCCCACCGCCGTCCCCGAGTTGACCAGCGACTGCCCGGTGGCGGTCGCGCGGCGGGTCACCACCGCGTCGACGATCGGCACCAGGGCGGGCGAGGCGAACGCGCCGCCCATCCCGCCGACGAAGACCGCGAGCACGAACGCGGCCGGGGCCGAGGCCACCGCCACGCCCAGGCACCCGGCGGTCGCGGTGGCGCCCGCGAGGAGCACGGCGGCGCGGGGGCGCCGGTCGGCGAACCGGGCGGCCACCGCGGCGGCCAGGCAGTAGGAGGTGAACTGCGCGGCCGCGGCCCACCCCAGCACACCGGCCAGGTCCGGGCGCTGCGCGGCCAGCCGGGGCGCGAACAGGCCGACCCCGAAGCGGGCCATCCCGTAGGTGGCGGCGATCAGCGACATCCCCGCCACCGCGGTCCCCAGGCCGGAACCGCTTCGGCGTCGTGCGTCGGTCACCACCACGCTGGCACCCCATTCGGTATAACGATCGTTATGGCGTAACGAGCGTTATGCTAGGAGCGTGGCCACTCCCCCGCACCCCAGGGAGCGCATCCTCGACGCCGCCGAGGCGCTGTTCTTCCAGCGGGGCATCGCCGTCACCGGGGTCGACCAGGTCGCCGCCTCGGCGGGCGTGGCGATCGTGACGCTCTACAAGCACTTCGGCGGCAAGGACAACCTCCTGCGCGAGGTGCTGGCCCGCCGCCTCGACGAGTGGACCCGGCACTGGGACGCCGCCGTCGCCGCGGCCGACTCCCCGGTGCGACGCCTGCTGGCGGTCTTCGACGCCGTGGAGACCTTCCGCGCCGAGGCCGGGCCGACCCAGTGGTGCTGCTTCCTGGCCACGGCCTCCGAGCGCCCCGCCCCGCCGGACGGCCGCGCCGACCCGGTGCTCGACCTGGTCGAGCAGGACACGCGGCTGGTGACCGGGCGCTTGGCCGGGCTGGCGCGGGAAGCCGGGTGCGCCGATCCGGACGCCGTGGCCGCGATGCTGCTGCTGCTCTACAACGGGGTGCTGAGCAGCCTCCTGCGCGGGGTTCCCGCCGATCCCGTCGCCTCGGCCCGCGCCGCCGCGCGCCTGGTCGTCGACTCCGCCGTAGGCACGCGACCCCAGCGTTGAACTCAGGGGTTCCGGGGGTTCGACTCGCGGTTACCGGGTGAGCAACCGCCCCCCGAGGTGCTTCTCCAGTGCCGCGATGACGTCCACCCGACCACGTTGTATGCCGGATCGGCATCGATCCGGCCTCCTCTGTCTTGGACGGCATCCCAGGCCCGCTGCCAGCCTCGTCCCGCACTCGACCACCAGGGGGAACGATGACCACGCCACGACCGACCGACCGCCGCGCCCTGCTCAAGGCGCTCGCGCTGCTGCCGCTGGCGGGGTGCGCCACCACCGCGCGGCCCGCCGACCCCGCCTCCACCCCGACGACCTCCACCACCCCACCGCCCGAGCGGCACGAGCGCCTGTTCGACCTCGAACGGCGGTACGACGTGCGGCTGGGCGTCCACGCCGTCGCGACCGGCTCCGGTGCGACCATCGCCCACCGGGCGGACGAGCGGTTCGCGTTCTGCTCGACGTTCAAGGGCCTCGCCGCGGCGGCCGTCCTGCACCGCAACCCCATGTCGCACCTGGACACCGTGATCACCTACACCGAGGCCGACCTGATGGCCAGCTCCGCCATCACCCGGCGGCACGTGGCCACCGGCATGACCATCCGCGACCTGTGCGACGCCGCGGTCCGCTTCAGCGACGGCACGGCGGGCAACATGCTGCTGCGCGACCTCGGGGGGCCTGCCGAGCTGACGGCGTACCTGCGCGGCCTGGGCGACGAGGTCACCCGGATGGACCGGATCGAGCCCCACATCGTGGAGGCCGCGCCCGGCGACCCGCGCGACACCACCACGCCGCGGGCGATCGGCGCGGACTACCAGCGGATCGTGCTGGGCGACGCCCTGCCCGCCGACAAGCGCGACTTCCTGCGCGACCTGATGGAGCGCGGCGTCGCCGGGGCCAAGCGCGTCCGGGCGGGCGTCCCGCCGGGCTGGCGCGTGGCCAACAAGACCGGCACCGGGAACTACGGCACGCTCAACGACGTCGGCGTCGTGTGGCCCCCGGACTCCGCTCCACTGGTCGTGTCGATCATGTCCAGCAAGGCCACCGCCGACGCGCGCTACGACGAGGCCCTCCTCGCCGAGACCGCCGCCTACGTCGCGGAGACGCTGGTGTGAGGCGCGGGCTACCGGCGGGACGGGAAGCCGCCCGCCGGGTGGTCGGGCCCGAAGTGCGGGCCGGTGGCCCGGTCCGCGCCCGCGTCCCGCCACCAGGCCGCCTGCTCGGCCGTGGCGACGCCGTCGACGGCGACCTCGATCCCGGCCTCGCGCAGCGCGGGGACCAGGGCGACCGCGTGCTCGGCCAGCGCTCTGCCCGGCAGGTCGACCAGGCGGCCGGGCACGCGGACCGAGCCGACGCCGTGCTCCCGCGCGGCGGCCAGGTCGTCCGGGCCCAGCGCGAAGTCCTCCAGCGCCGTCCGCACGCCCGTCTCGGTCAGCACGTCGAGGTTGTCCGCCGCCTCGGGCACGGCCAGCGCGCCCACCGGCATCCCGATCACCAACCGGTCGGCGGGCAGGCCGGTGCGGTCCAGCGCCCGCACCACCCGCGACACCAGGTCCGCGTCGACCGCCTGGTGCGCGGTCAGCGCGAGGACCAGCGGCGGGGCGGACCCGTCGCGCTGCCGCCACCACTGGACCTGCCCGGCCGCGACGCCGAGCAGCCACTCGCCCAGCGGTAGGATGAAGCCGGTGCTCTCGGCCAGCGCCACGCACCGCTCGTGCGGGACGGCACCTTCCGGCCGCTCCCAGTGCAGCACCGCCTCCACGCCCGCGAGGCCCCCGTCCGCCAGCCGCACCACGGGCCGGTAGCGGACGGTGATCCGGCCCTGCTCCCACGCGCCCGCCATGCCGACGGCCAGCGCGTGCGCCGCCCGGTCCGCCGCGTCCCGGCTCGGGTCGACCAGCTCCCACTGGCCGCGCCGCCCGGTCTTGGCCCGCCGCAGCGCCTGGTCGGCGGCCCGCAGCAGCTCGGCCGGGTCCTGGTCGGGGGAGGTGCCGAGGGCCACGCCGATGGACGCGGACACCGCCAGGCCGTGCCCGTCGACCTGCACGGGTTCGGTCAGCCGCCGGTTGACCGCCGCCGCGATCGTGGCGGCGTCCGGGGTGGTCGCGGTGTTCTCCACCAGGATGGCGAACTCGTCGCCGTCGAGCCGGGCGATCATCGCCTTCTCCCGCGCCAGCAGGGACTTCAGCCGCTGCGCGACCTGCACCAGCAGCAGCTCGCCCGCGCGCCGCCCGAGGCTGCCGCACACCATGCCGAAGGCGTCCAGGTCCAGGTGCAGCAGCGTCACGCCGTGCGCGGGGTCGGCCCGCCGCACCGCGCTCTCCAGGTGGGTGCTGAAGAACTGGCGGTTGGGCAGGCCGGTGAGCACGTCGTGCAGCGCCTGCCGGTTCAGCTCGTTGCGCAGCAGCACCAGTTCCGTGCCGTCCTCGACGACCACCACGAAGTGGCTCGGCGCTCCGTCGGCGTCGCGCAGCAGCGACGCGGTCAGCGAGATCCGGGCGACGTCGCCGTTGTCCCGCAGCAGCCGCTGCGACTGCCGGAGGCGGTCCTGCCCGCCCTCGACCGCCGCCCGCATCGCCTGGCGCAGCATCCCCACCGTGTCGGGGTGGACCAGGTCGAACAGGGAGGTGCCGGTCAGCTCGGCGGCGGTGCGGCCGAGGATGTCGCCGATCGCGCCGTTGGTCCGCACCAGCCGCCCGTCCAGGTCGACCACCGCGATGCCGCTGGCCGAGGACGTGGCGACCTCCTCGAAGCGCGTCTCGCTCTCCTTGAGGTGCCACTTGGCGTCGCGCACCGCTTTGAGCAGGGACAGCTGCATCCGCTCCTGCTGCTCGAACACGGCCCGCCGGTTGGCGGTCAGGAAACCGGTGGCCAGCGCGCCGACCGCGAGGGCGATCCGGTCCGCGCCCACGTCGGCCCGCTGGAGCTCGGGCAGCGCCGGGAGCCCTTTGCCGAGCACTTCCGCGGTGCGGCGCAAACCGTCCTCGGCGACGTGGCCCAGCGCGACGACCTGTTCACCGATCCGCTCGACCGCGGCGGCGTCGAACGGGTCGCGGACCAGGACCGCGCACAGCTCGTCGAGCCGCTCGCGCAGTTCCCGGTCCAGTTCCTCCCGTGACAGCGGGATCATCGCGACGCCGCTCAACCGGTACGCCCACGTGCGCGCGAGCAGTTCGCGCGCACGCGCGCCGTCCGGGGAAACCTGCCCGTGAGCGGCATCGGATTCGGGGTGGGGCTGTGACATCGGTTCAATCCCGTTGTGATCAGGGTTTGCGGGCTACCCCGCCGTAGATGACCATGTTCATCTCCGGCGCGTCGGAGATGTCGCCCGGTCCGGTGGGCCGCCACTGCGCGCACCCGACCAGTCCCGGCTCGACCAGTTCGAAATCGCCGAACAGCGCCAGCACCCGGTCGTGCGGGCGCTCGGTGAGCTGGTCGACGCTGCGGCTGCGCTTGATCAGGTCGGTCACCTCGGCCAGCGGCCGCTCCTGGTGGTCGGCGGTGACGTGGGTGATCGCCAGGTGGCTGCCGGGGGGCAGCGCGTCGCGATAGCGGGCCATCAGCCGCCACGGGTCGGCCTCGTCGGGCAGCCAGTGCAGCATCATCAGCAGCAGCAGGCCGATGGGCTGGTCGAAGTCGAGCAGCGCGCGGGTCCGCGGGTCGTCCAGGATCGACTCCGGATCGCGCATGTCGGCGTGCACGACGGTCGCGTGGTCGTTGTCCGCCAGCATCAGCTCGCTGTGCGCGACCGCGACCGGGTCCTTGTCCACGTACACCACCCGGCACCGCGGATCCTCGCCCTGGGCGACCTCGTGCACGTTGGCGACGGTCGGGATGCCGGAGCCGATGTCGAGGAACTGGCGGACCCCGCGCCCGATCATGAACCGGACGACGCGGCCGAGGAACGCCCTGTTCACGCGGGCCGCGGAACGCGCGTCGGGCATGACGCGCTGGACGTGCGCGGCCAGTTCCCGGTCCACCGCGAAATTGTGCGCGCCGCCGAGCAGGAAATCGTAGGTGCGGGCCATGCTCGGAACCGAGATGTCGACGCTGCGCGGAATCCACTCGCGTTGCTCCACCGCGAAACACCCTTTCACCGAGAAGGCATCATCGTAGCCACCGCCCAAGTGGGTCTGCTGCGCCGTCCGAGTGGCTCAGCGCCACCCGAACGGGTACTGTCGCCTCACCCGAACGGTTTCTATCGTGGTGCTCCCCCGAAAACTCGGCGAGGAGCGGATATGCCCGTCCCGGTGGCGCCGGGCCGCCTGCCACTACTCGGCCACACCCTGCCGATGATGCGCGAGCGGCACAAGTTCACCGCATCTTTGCGGAATAACGGCGATGTCGTCCGGGTCGACCTCGGCACGATGCGAACCTATTTCGTGACGAATCCTCGCCTTGTCCACGAACTGCTCGTCACGAAGGGGTCCGCATTCCGCAAAGGCGCGCTGTTCGACAAGTTCCGGCCGTTCTTCGGCAACGGCCTGGCCACCTCCGACGGGGCGTTCCACCGCCGCCAGCGCCGGATGGTGCGGCCCGCGCTGCACCGCGACCGCGTCGCCCGCTACGCCGAGGCCATGGCCCGCGCGACGGCCGAGCTGACCGCGACGTGGCGCCCCGGCCAGGTGCGCGCGGTCGAGCGGGACACCCAGGCCCTCGCCGTCACCATCGCCTGCCAGGCGCTGTTCTCCACCGAGCTGGACCGGCGCGCGATCGACGAGGTGCGCCGCTCCATCTTCACCGTGATCAGGAACGGCATGGTCCGCGCGCTGACGCCGCCGCTGGTCGGGAAGCTGCCCCTGCCCGGCAACCGCGAGTTCGACCGGGCCATCGGCCGGATGCGCGGCATCGTGCTCGACCTGGTGCGCAGGCGACGGGAGGACGGGGTCGACCACGGCGACCTGCTGTCCACGCTGCTGGACGCCCAGGACGCGGACACCGGCGCGGGCATGTCCGACCAGCAGGTCCACGACGAGGTACTGACGCTGCTCGTCGGCGGCGTCGAGACCACCGCGCTGGCGCTGGCCTGGACCTTCCACGAACTCGCCCGGCACCCGGAGGTCGAGCGCCGCGTCCACGCCGAGGTGGACCGGGTGCTGGACGGGCGCGCCCCCGCCTTCGCCGACGTCGGGAAGCTGGTCTACCTCAACCAGGTCGTCAACGAAGTGCTGCGGATGTACCCGATCTGGTTCCTGATGCGACGCGCGCTGGTCCCGGTCGAACTGGGCGGCGTGACGCTGCCCGAGGGCGCCGAGGTGATCTTCAGCCCGCACGCCCTGCACCACGACCCGGCCTCGTTCGCCGACCCCCACCGCTTCGACCCCGACCGCTGGTCGCCCGAACGCGCCGCCGAGGTCCCCAAGGGCGCGTTCGTCCCGTTCGGCGCGGGCGCGCGCCAGTGCGTCGGGAACCTGTTCGCGCAGACCGAGATCGCCATCGCCGTGGCCACCGTCGCGGCGCGGTGGCGGCTGGTCCCCTTGCCGGACAAGCCCGTCCGCGTCAAGTTCACCTCCACCGCCTACCCCAGCGACATGCTGATGACGGTGGTCCCCCGACAGTGACACCGACAGTGACACCCACAGCGAGGCCCCCAGCGAGCCGGAGGTCGTTCCCCTTGAGCTGGTCGCGTTTCCGCCGTTGCGGCGCCGCCGTGCTGCTCACCGCCGGGCTGTGCCTGACCCCCGGCACGGCGGGCGCGGCGCAGACCACGTGCCAGGACGTGGCGGTGCCCGTGACGATCGGCCTGACCGCGCAGACGATGCACGGCAGGCTGTGCGTGCCGCAGGGCGCGCGGACGCTCCAGGTGCTGGTGCCTGGGGGCACCTACACCAGCGCCTACTGGGACATCGGCCACGCGCCGCAGACCCTCTCGTACCGGCGGGCCATGAACGAGGCCGGAATCGCCACCGTCGCCGTGGACCGGCTCGGCAGCGGGCGCAGCTCCACACCGCTCAGCGCCCTGCTCGGCGTGCCCGCCCAGGCCAAGGCGGTGCACGCGGTGGTCCAGTCGCTGCGGCCGAGGTTCGACCGGGTGGTGCTGGTCGGCCACTCGATCGGCTCGGCGGTGGCCACCACCGTGGCGGCCACCCACCGCGACGTGGACGGCGTGGTCATCACCGGGCTGACCCACCGGATCAACCTCCCCGGCGCGGTGCCCGTGTTCACCACCCTCGTCCCGGCCGTGCTCGACCCCCGGCTCCAGGAGCGCGGCCTCGACCCTGGCTACCTCACCACCATCGCGGGCTCGCGGTACTCCTCGTTCCACACCCCCGGCGCGACCGAAGCCGGGGCCATCGAGTTCGACGAGGCCACCAAGGACACCGTCACACCCGCGGAGACCGTGGACACCGTGCTGATCGGCAGCCTCATCCCGGTGTCGCGGCGGATCACCGTGCCGGTCATGCTCGTCATGGGCGGCGGCGACGCGAACTTCTGCGGCCCGCCACTGGGCGCGGACTGCTCGTCGGCCGACGCGCTGCGAGCCTCGGAAGCGCGCTTCTACGCGCCCGAGGCCCGGCTGCGCACCCACGTCGTCCCCGGCTACGGGCACTCGCTCAACTTCTCCCCCGACGCGCCGGACTACCACCGCGCGGTCGCCGAGTGGACCGCGGGCATCGGCTGAGCGACGAGCTCAGCCCACCGCTCGTCGCACCAGCTCGGCGATGCGCTCCTCCACCTCGGCCGTCACCTCGGCCAGGGCGAAGTGCGTCGGCCACATCGCGCCGTCGTCCAGCTTGGCCAGGTCGTTGAACCCGAGCGTGGAGTAGCGCGTCTTGAACTTGTCCGCGCTCTGGAAGAAGCAGACGACCTTGCCGTCCAGCGCGTAGGCGGGCATCCCGTACCAGAGCTTGGGCGCGAGCATCGGGGCGTTGGCCGTGACGATGGCGTGCACGCGCTCGGCGATCACCCGGTCCGCGTCGGGCATCTCGGCGATTTTCGCGAGCAGGTCCCGCTCCGCCTCCGCCGCCTTCTCCGCCCGCGACGTCCGGCGCGACGCCTTCTTCACCTCCTGGGCGTGCTCCTTCATCGCGGCCCGCTCCTCGGCCGTGAACCCCTCGTACGTGCTGGTCTTGGTGCGGCTCATCGCGGAATCTCCTCAAGGGTCGTGGTGGGCGCCGCCGTGCCGTCGGCATCGGGTCGGCGGTCAGCGGGTGGTCCGGTCGGGGAACTCGTGCTGTCCCGCAGCTGCTCGGCCAGCTCGGCGGGCAGGTGGTAGTGGCACATCAGGGCCGCGCCGCCACCGGGGCGGGCTCCCAGGCGAACCCGTCCGGGTCGGTGAAGGGCTCGGTGGCGCCGCCGATCGCGATCCGGTGCGAGCCGGTGCCCTCCGGGGCGACGCCGACGTTCTTGGCCAGCGCGCGGCGCCGGTACAGCGCCGGCTTGACCGGTCCCCGCCCGGCGGCGAACTCGACGTACATCCGGCCGAAGCTCTTCGCCGCGGTCAGCCCTCGGTCGAGGTAGAACCGCTTGCTCGCGGCCACGTCGGCGACCCCCAGCAGGAGCACCACGCCGTCGATCCGCCCGGTGGCCGGGCCGGTGTCCTTCTTCGCCGACGTCGCGACCGTCCAGATCGTGCCGTCCGGGGCCTGCACGGTGCCGCCGTAGCCCCACAGCGACTTCGCGGCGGGCTTGAGCGCCGTCGCCCCCGCGCCCAGAGCCGCGTCGACCAGCGCGTCGACGTCGGCGGGCTGGGACACCAGCAGCGACAGGGCGAATCCGCGGAAGCCGCTGGTCGGCTCCCGCGCGGCTCGCAGGCCGACCAGTGCCCCCAGCCCGAAGGCGGCGTAGAAGCGCTCGGCGGCCGCGAGGTCGTCCACTTCGAGGGTGATCGTGTCCGTGGAGGTCATGACGGGAACGCTAGGCGCGGCACCACGACCGGCGCTTCTCGATTCCTGATCAGTGCCCGCGCCGCGGGTGGGGCCATCATTTAGCACCTTCGGGCACTCGACCTGGACGCGCGTTCGACGGCTGCCTCAGGATGAAGATCAATACCGTGCCGATCCCCCCACCGAGGAGCACTCCGCCATGCGCGTTTTTCCCGTGGTACCGCCCGAACCGCCCGGATGCCGAGCGGGTGCCCGCCGCGCCGGGGAGGCGTGATGGGGAAGGTCGGCGACCACGCGGTCGTGCTGGGCGCGAGCATCGCCGGGCTGTTGTCCGCCAGGGTGCTCGCCGACGCCTACCGGCACGTGACCGTCGTCGAACGCGATCCGCTGCCCGTGGGCGTGCTGGACCGCAAGGGCGTTCCCCAGGGGCGGCACTCGCACGCCCTGCTCCCGCGCGGCGTGGCGATCCTCGACGAGCTGTTCCCCGGACTGCTGGCCAAGTTCGCCGCCGACGGGGTTCCCGCCGTGGAGAGCCCCGCGCAGATGTGGTTCGACGTCAACGGCCAGGTGCTCGGGTACGAGGGCCCCCCGGAGGACTACCCCCCGCAGGACCACCCCGGCTACCAGCCCAGCCGCCCCTATCTGGAGAGCCGCGTCCGGGACGAGGTGCGCGCGATGCCCGGTGTGGTGTTCCGCGACGGCTGCGCCGCGATCGACCTGGTCGCCTCCGGGAACCGGGTGGCCGGGGTCAGGGTGGCGGCGCAGGACGGCCGCGAGGAGGTCCTCCCGGCCGACCTGGTCGTGGACGCCACCGGCCGAGGTGGGCGCACCCCGGTCTGGCTGAAGCGGCTCGGGTACGACGCGCCGGACGAGGAGCAGGTGCCCGTCGACGTCACCTACACCAGCAGGCACCTGCGGCTGCCGCCGGGCGCGCTGGGGGATCTGCTCATGGTCATCGTGTCGGCCGTGCCCCAGCGCCCGACCGCCATGGGGCTCCTCGCCCAGGAGGAGGGCCGCTACGTGCTGACGCTGGGCGGGTACGCGGGTCAGCGCAGCCCCACCGACCTGGAGGGGTTCCTCGCCTTCGCCGAGCGCATGGCGCCGCCGCACGTCTTCGCCGCGCTCCGCCAGGCCGAGTGGCTCGACGACGCTCGCACGCACCGGGTTCCCATGAGCCGTCGGCGGTACTACGAGCGCCTGCGCCGGTTCCCCGGCGGGTTGCTCGTGGTCGGCGACGGCGTCTGCAGCTTCAACCCGCTGTTCGGGCAGGGCATGACCATGGCCGCGATCCAGGCGACCATCCTGCGCGACAGCCTGGCCGACGGCGGGCCCGATCTGGCCCGCCGCTTCTTCACCGCGACCGCCAAGTGGGTCGACCAGGCGTGGCGGACGGGCGTCGGCGCCGACCGCCAGATCCTCGGCCTGCCCCAGTCCAGGGTCGAGCGCGTCATCGGCGCCTACATCCAGCGGCTGCAAGCCGTCTCCAGGCACGACCCGGTCCTGGCCGGGCAGTTCCAGCGGGTGAACGGCCTGATCGATCCGGCGGCGACGCTGTTCAAGCCCGCCACCGTGCTGCGCGTGCTGACCGGGGGGCCGCGCAGGCGTTCGTGACGCGCACCGCGCCCACCACTGTTTATCGGCGATACTAATGCCGTTGCTACCACCGTTAGTATCGCTGATACAGTGCTTCCTGTCCCCCGAAGACAGGGAGTGCGGCATGAACGAGAAGTTGCGCATCGTCGGTCTTGAGGAGCACGTGCTCCTCCCCGTCGTGCTGGAAGCGTGGGAGAAGGCGGGCCTGAGCCCCAACGTCTACGGCCCCGACCACCCGGTCACCCGGCGGCTGCTCGACGTCGGCCAGCAGCGCCTCGCCGACATGGACGACCAGGGCATCGACGTCGCGGTGCTGTCGCTGTCCACGCCGGGCGTGCAGAACCTCGCGCCCGCCGAGGCCGTGAGCGTCGCGCGCGAGGCCAACGACGCCCTCGCCGAGATCGTCGAAGCCAACCCGCGGCGGTTCCAGGCGTTCGCGGCCATCCCGACCTCCGCGCCCGAAGCCGCCGCGGCCGAACTGGAGCGCGCGATCGGACTCGGCTTCCGGGGCGCGATGCTCTACGGCCGCACCGGCGACAAACTGGCCGACGCGCCGGAGTTCGACGACCTCTACGCCACCGCCGAGCGGCTGCGCGTCCCCCTGCACTTCCACCCCCAGACCCCGGTGCGCGCGGTCCAGGAGGCGTACTACTCCGGGCTGCCCAACGGCGTGGGCCCGGCGCTGGCCACCGCCGGACTGGGCTGGTACTACGACCTGGGCGTGCAATACCTGCGGATGATCTTCTCCGGGGTGTTCGACCGGCACCCCGAGCTCCAGGTGATCGCCGGGCACTGGGGCGAGGTCGTGCTGTTCTACCTCGACCACGTCGGCTTCCTGCGGGAGATGGCCGGGCTGCCGCGCCCGCTGGCCGACTACTTCCGGCAGAACTTCTGGATCGCGGGCAGCGGCACGGTCAGCGAGCGCTACCTGCGCTGGACCGCCGAGGTCGTCGGCACCGACCGGATGCTCTACTCCACCGACTACCCCTACACCTTCGGCACCCGCCCCGGCGGCTTCCCCCACCTGGACACCAGCGGCGGCGTCGCCCGGTCCTTCCTCGAACAGGCGCCGTTCACCGACGAGGAGAAGGCCGCCATCGGGTCCGGCAACTGGGAGCGGCTGACCGGCCACCTCGCCGCACCCCACCGGCAGCACCAGCCCTCGTGACCCGCCTGCCCACCGCCTCCTGACGCCTACCCTGGGTTCGACGTCCACCATCAGGTGTGGTCCGGGTAGTGGGAGGTCTGCGGCATGAGGATCGGCGAGCTGGCGGCGCGGGCGGGCGTGAGCGTGCGCTCGCTGAGGTACTACGAGCAGCAGGGGCTGCTCACCAGCGAGCGCAGCTCCGGCGGACAGCGCCTCTACCGCGAGTCCGATGTGGAGCGAGTCGTGCTGTTCCAGCGGCTCTACAGCGCCGGGCTGTCCAGCCGCACCATCGCCGAGATCATGCCCTGCGTCGACGCGGGCACCGCGGACGTCACCGACGCCGCGTGGGAGAGCATGGCGAGGGAGCGGGAGCGGCTGGACACCCACATCACCGAGCTGCAACGCGCGCGGGACACCCTGGACGAGGTGATGGCCGCCAACCGCAGGCACCGCGCCGCGCTGGCGGGGCACGCCGAACGGGACGAGGTCGCCTGCGGCCGCTGATGTATCGGGTTCGGGCTTCGACGCCCGTGCGTGATCGTGGTGCGGAGCTTCGGGTTGGGCTTCACGCCCAACCCCCTGAAGACCCTTTTCCCAGGACAGCGATCAAGCGCTCACGACAACGCTGCTTGAGGCCGACCTGATGCGATCAGAAGTGGAAGGTGGTGCTGTACACGACCGCGATCTCGTCCGCGGACAGGACGCCGGAGTAGAGCCGCACGTCGTCCACGTCGCCCCTCCACACGTCGTTCCTCTGCCCCTCCCAGATCCCGCGACCGATCCACAGCGGTCCGGTGGCGACCCTGCTCTGGACGCCCGTGCCGTCCGGGGTGCCGGAGAAGGAGCTCTGCTCGGTGCCGTTGACGTACAAGGCGATCTGGCCACTGGTGGCATCGTAGGTGGCCGCCAGGTGCACCCACTGCCCCGCCTCGGCCGGTGCGTCGGACAGCGCCAGCCAGCTGTCACCGGTGGCCGCCGACTTGGACACCAGGAAGCCCCACTTCCCCTCCGACGGCCGGTATCCGAGCAGGAAGGGGGAGTACCGCGCGTCGCCCGCGCCCACCGCGGCGCGGGCGAGGTGGTCGAACTCGTCCTGGCGCACCCAGGCCGACACGGTGTAGGAGCGGTCGGTCCGCAGCCCGGCGGGCGCGGGTGCGGTGACCTCGCCGGTCCCGGACGAGTCGAAGTTCAGCCACTTCTTCCTGCTGGCGGCCGAGTCCCGAGGGTCGCCCGCCCAGGACGTGCCACCGGACCGCGTGGCGGTTTGCTCGGAGATCTCGTCCAGCGTGGTGCTGCCGGAGCGCTCGTCGAGCTGGTAGCGAGCGCGCGGCACGGCCAGGTTGGCCGCTTCGGCGGCCTCGGCCGCGCTGAGTTCCCGGTCCCACAGCTGCACGTGGTCGACCGTGCCGGGGAAGTGGTCGGCCCGGTCGCCGTTCCACCGCGCCGCGCCGACGACCAGGCTGCCGCCCGCCTGCCAGAAGCTCATCGCCACCGAGCCCTGCGGTTCGCCGTCGACGTAGAGGGTGGCGTTGCGGCTGTTCGGCTCGTAGGTGGCCAGCAGGTGCGTCCACTCACCGACCTCGGGCGGGTTCAGGGAGTTCACCGAGACCGTCGACGGTGAGTCGGCGTCCCGATCCGTCGCGCTGATCCGCCACCGGTCCACCGCCGGGTCGTACTGCAGGTAGAACGGGCTCACCCGATCGCCGTCCTGGCTGAGCACCGTGAAGTAGCCGTCGGTCCGGGTCAGCTTGGCCCACGCCGAGACCGTGAACGCGCGGGAGGTGTCCACCGGGGGCGTGGCCGTCGTCGCGACGGCCGTGGTGCCGTTGAGCCGCATGCCGTTGGCCGCGTACGCCGGGCCGAAGGAAGCCCCGCCCGACAGCGACAGTGGTCGGTTGCCCTGCCCGGTGTCGGCCGCCGAGTCGCCCGACGACTCGTCCAGCTTCCACTCCGCCGACGCGGGCGTCGGCGCGGCGACCTCGAACCGGTAGACCGCCCTGGTCAGGGAGTGGTTGCCCGCGCGGTCGACGGCGTGCACGTAGAGCGTGTTGATGCCAGGGCGAGTGGGCGTGATCGGCACGGTGACGGTGCCGTCCTCCGATGCCACGGCAGCGTTGTGGGCGCCGTCGTCGTTGAGCGACCAGCTGTAGTGGACGACGTCCATGGTCCCGTCGCGGCCGGTGTTGCCGTTGACCTGGAACGTGAAGTTGCCCGTGCGGCCGACGCTGCCGTGCGCGCCCTCGGTCGGGTAGTCAGCGGAGGACACCAGGGGTGTGTTGGGCCGTGCGGTGTCCACCTCGAATTCGCAGTACTCCGACCAGGTGTGGGACTGGCGGTCCTCCGCCCGGACACGCCACGTGTAGATGTCGTCCGCGGTGATGTACCCCTCGGGCACCTGCGCCGAGCCGAACGAGCCGGACGGGATGCTCCTGACGTGGAACTCCGCGTACTCGTGGGAGAAAGCCCCCTGCGGTCCGCGGAACAGCTTGAACGCACCGTCGAGGCTGTCTCCGTCGGCGTCGGACAGCCGCGCGCTCAGCCCAGGTGTGCGGGTGAAGACGAACGCCCGGTCGGCTCCCACCCGGCACGGCAGCTTGCCGCCCTCCATGCTCATCTCGGACGGCGGGTCGGGCTCATTGTTGTGGATCACTTCCAGGTGCGGGTCGCGTTCGCGGTCCCCGTCGGCCGGCTTGGCCACCGGCTTGTCCCCCAGTGCGGCGTACCGCTTGGCGGTCGCCTCGTCGGCGGCCACGTCCGGAACCGGCTGCGGCGCGGCACCCGCGGCCACGGGCGCCAGCCCGACGCCCACCACCGCGAGAACGATTCCACAACCGAGTGTGCGCAGGGCAAAGCCCCGCGCACGGATGCGCGATCGCATGTGTGAAGCCCCCCCGCCCGCGGAGCACCCTCCGCGAGTTAGTGATCAATTCCCGACCCGAAGAGAGACTATGACGCCTCGGCGGGCACGGGGTCGACTGCTGAACGGAGCAATCCTCGCGTTGCGGGTTCACATGGTCACGGAGCGTGGTCCGACTCGTCTTCTCGCGCTGCCGACGCTGCGCGCCGTCCTCGTCCGGTTGGCGGGGATCGTCCTCAATCGGCGAACGCGGCCACGTAGGACGCCACGCACGACTTCGGCGTGGCGAGCGAGGTCACCACGTGGCCGTCGATGGTCACCGGCGGGTCCAGCGGCAGCGACAGCACCCGGTCCGAACGGGTCGGGGCGAGTTGCTCGGCGGGCATCAGCGTCCAGCCCGCCGGGTGGCGGCCCACCTCGAACAGCACGTTGAGCAGGTCCCCTGCGGGTGGGCGCGGCGGGGCCGATGGCAGCACGGCGAGGATCGCGTCGTGCAGCAGCGGGTCGTTGTCGCGGGCGGGGAGCCGCAGGCCCTGCGGGTCGAGGTCGTGCAGGCCGATCGCGGGCTTGCTCGCGGCGGGGTGGTCGTGTGACAGCACCGCGTGCAGTGGTTCGGACCATGCCCGCGCCACTGTCACCGCCGTGGTCGTGACGGCGCCGCGAACCAGCGCCAGGTCCAGTTCGCCGTCGCGGACGGCGTCGAGGCGCGCGGCCACCGGCAGGTCGACCAGCGTCGGCTCGGCGGGGCGCTCGGCGTCGCGCAGGCGGGCCAGGGCGCGGTCGACCCGCGTGGTGACGCAGGACGCGAGCCCGATCCGCAGGGCGGCTGCCGGTTCGCCCGCGACCACCCGCACGCGGGCGGCCGCCGCCAGCGCCTCGCGGGCCGCGTCGAGCACCCGTTCACCGGCCGGGGTGAGCCGCACCCGCCGCGAGGTGCGGTCCAGCAGCCGCACGCCGAGTTCGCGCTCCAGCCGGGTGATCTGCTGGCTCACCGCGGGCTGCACGATGCGCAGCCGTTGCGCCGCGCGGCCGAAGTGCAGCTCCTCGGCGACGGTCACGAAGTACTGCAGCGCCCTCAGCTCCACCCCTTCTGATCTATCACACGATGTGATCGCTGCCGATCGTTTCCGGTCATTGTTGGCGAGGGTCACTCGGGCTGTGATGGGTGCCAGCCCATTCGAACGGAGAACACCAGTGAGCACATCGGTCCTCGGCATCATCGGCACCGGGATGGTCGGCGCGGGGGTGGCCCGCCGCGCCGTCGACGCCGGCCTCGACGTGGTGCTGAGCAACTCGCGAGGCCCGGAGGCACTGGCCGACCTCGTCGCCGAGCTCGGCAGGCGGGCCAGCGCCGCCACCCCGACCGAGACGGCGCGCACCGCGGACCTGGTCGTCGCGGCCGTGCCGCTGGCCGCCCACGAGCGGCTGCCCCGCGCGGAGCTGGCGGGCAAGACCGTGATCGACCCGATGAACTACGCGCCGAAGGCGGGGTGGCGGATTCCGGAGCTCGACCGCGACGAGCTGACCTCCAGCGGGCTGGTGCAGCGCCACCTCGCCGAGTCCCGCGTGGTGAAGGCGCTGCACAACATCGGCCCCAAGCAACTGCTGGAGCTGTTCCGCCCGGCGGGAGCGCCCGACCGCACCGCGCTGCCGCTGTCCGGCGACGACCCGGCCGCCAAGCGGGAAGTGGCGGACCTGCTGGACGTGCTGGGCTTCGACGCGGTGGACCTGGGCACGCTGGCGGAGAGCTGGCGCAGTGAGCCCAACACCCCGCTGTACGCCCTCCCCTACGTGGGGCAGCCGCCGTCCGGTCTCACCGTGCTCGAATTCGTGGCCTGGGTGCAGTCAGCCCCCGGTGTGCCGGTGTCCGCCGCCAGGGTCGAAGAACTGGCCGCCGCCGCGGTGCGCGGGCCCGCCGGTTTCCAGATGTAGCGGGCGCACCACCGGCGGTCCGCCCGCCGGGCCGGTCGGCTCAGGCGGGCTGCCGCTGGGCGAGGATGGCGGCGAACTGGCTCCGCTGCTCCTCGGTCATGAGGTCCTTGTAGATCGCCATCGCCTGCATCTTGCTCAGCACCAGGAACCATGCGTCGGGCTTTTCCTTGACCCGCTGGATCGTCGACCACGCCAACCGCGACTCGTAGGACTCCGCCTTCATCGTGACACCGGCATCGTCCACGACCAGGTGGTAGCCCTGTCGGATGGCGGCGTTCTGCGCGCGCAGGCTGTACCAGACCATGAGCGGCTCGAAACCGAAGACGCAGAACACGCCCAGGACGATCAGCGGGATGGACGGAGAGATGGAGCTCACGAGCAGAGCGAGGACGACGTACGCGGCTATGACCGCACCTAGTACGCGCATCCACGTCACCGTGGGGCGCAGCATGAACTTGATCAGGCGACGCGCTCGCCACTCGTCGTAGGGAACCCAGAGCGATATCTGCACGCGGGCGAGGCTAATGCAGCCCTCCGGCACGAGTGGGGCGAATATCCAATCCCACCAAGGAAATCACCGCAGGCGGCAGGCGTCATGCCTCGCGGTGCGGGCGGCGGATCACCCACACCGCGGCACCCAGCGCCAGCACCGCGGCCCCGGACAGCACGGAGGCGGTGGGCAGGGTGGCCGCCAGGAGCAGGCAGCCGAGCAGGCCCACCACCGGCACGGCACGTGGCGGGCGGCCTTCGTCGACGCGCAGGGTCCACGCGGAGGCGTTGGCGACGGCGTAGTAGACGAGCACGGCGAAGGAGGAGAAGCCGATGGCACCGCGCAGGTCCACGGCGGAGGCGAGCAGCGCGACGGTGACGCCGACGGCGATCTCGGCGTGGTGCGGGACGCGGTGGCGGGGGTGGATCGCGGCCAGGGTGCGGGGCAGGTGGCCGTCGCGGGCCATGGCCAGGGTGGTGCGGGAGACGCCGAGTACCAGGGCCAGCAGGGAACCCAGCGCGGCGAGCGCGGCGCCCGCGCGGACCACCGGGACCAACCAGGGCCACCCGGCGGCGGCGGTGGCGATGGGGTCGGGTGCGGCGGCCAGCGCGGC
>NZ_BMRG01000003.1:579413-609894 GCF_014648515.1 Saccharothrix coeruleofusca | reverse complement strand
CGGGCCCAGGGCGGTAAGGACGGCGACGGCGACGGCCGCGTAGACCACGAGCGTGATGCCCAGCGCGATGGGGATGGCGCGGGGAATGGTGCGGGCCGGGTCGCGGACCTCCTCGCCGAGGGTGGCGATGCGGGCGTAGCCCGCGAAGGCGAAGAACAGCAGACCGGCCGCCTGCAGGACGCCGAGCGGGCTGGTCGTGCCCGGCGTCCAGGCGAGGTCGTCGTCGCGCCCGCCGGTGAGGGCAGCGACGACGACCAGTGCGAGCACCACCAGCACCACGGCCACGATCGCCCTGGTGGCCGCGACGGACTTCTGCACGCCGAAGTAGTTCAGGGCGGTCAGCGCGAGCACGGCGAGCACCGCGACGGCGGCCCGCGCGGGTCTGCCCGCGTCGGGCAGGGCGTAGGCGGCGACGGTGAGCGCCATCGCCGCGCAGGAGGCGGTCTTGCCGACCACGAAGCCCCAGCCCGCCAGGTAGCCCCAGAACGGGCCGAGGCGTTCCCGGCCGTAGACGTAGGTGCCGCCGGAGGCGGGGTAGCGGGCGGCCAGCCGCGCGGAGGAGGTCGCGTTGCAGTAGGCGACGACGGCGGCGATCGCCAGGCCCGCGAGCAGGCCGCTGCCCGCCGCCTCGGCCGCCGGGGCGAAGGCGGCGAAGACGCCCGCGCCGATCATGGAGCCCAAGCCGATGGTCACCGCGCCGCCGGTGCCCAGCCGTCGCGCCAGTCGGGGGGATGTCATGCTCGCGTCCTCCGCTCGGACGTGCTGGTGACGTCTGCCGCCTGGCGCACAACGCTAGTCGGGAATGGTCGCCGACCGCCCACGGGCCTGCCGCGGGCCCGTGGGCGGCGTTCAGCGGCGGGCGAGGGTGACGACGGAGAGGGTGTCGGAGCCGGAGTTGGTGACGAGGATGTAGCGGTGGCCGGGTCCGGGGGCGGACCAGTGCGCGTCCAGGCCCACCGCGACCTGGCCGAGCACCTGGTTGGTGCGGGTGTCGAAGGTGACCACGCTGCCCGAACCGGTGGCGCCGGGGCCCGCGTTGACCACGTACGCGATCCGGCCGCCCGCGGCGAGGGTGATGCCGCGCGGTTTCTCGCCGACGAGGATGGTCGCGGTGATCTTCCGGGTGCGGACGTCGACCACGGACACGGTGCCGTCGATGGTGTTGCTGATGTAGGCGGTGCGGTTGTCGGGGCTGATCAACACGCCGCGGGGTTCGTCGCCGACGGGGATGGTGTCGACGGCGGTGTAGGTGGCGGTGTCCACGACCGAGACGGTGTCGGCGTCGGAGTTGGCCACCCAGGCGTAGCGACCACCGGTGGTGAACTGCACGCCGCGCGGCGCGTCGCCGACCGGGATGGTGTGGGTGACGACCTGGGTGCGGGTGTCGATGACGTGCACCGCGTCGGAGCCGGTGCTGCTGACGTACACCTCGCGACCGTCGGGTTTGAGCGCGGCCAAGCGGGGTGCGTCGCCGACCGGGATGGTCTTCACCACCGCGCGGCGGGCGGTGTCGATCACCGACACGTCGTCGGAGTCGCGGTTGGAGACGTAGGCGTACCGGCCGGGCCGGTCGAAGGCGATGCCGTAGGGGAAGGTCCCGACCGGGATGGTGGCGACCTGGGCGCGGCGGACCGGGTCGACGACCGAGACGGTGCCGGAGCCGCCGTTGGCGACGTAGGCGAGCCGGTGGTCGGGGGTGAACACGACCGTCCGGGAGTTGGCCCCGATCGGGATCGTGCCGAGTTCGACCGGTTGCCCGGTCGCGGCGCCCGCCGTGGCGGTGGCGGGCGCCGCGAGGAGCAGCAGGGTGGTGGCGAGCGGGAGCAGGCGCAACGGGGTTCCCCTCTAGGTGGCGGATCGGGTGCGCAACCGGTGGCGGGCCGCCGCGTACAGGCCCGCACCGATCACGAGCGCGACCGGCAGCACGTAGTCGCCGTCGCGCTCGACGAACTGGAACCACTCCTGGCCGACCAGCGGCCGGAGCAGTTCGGTGAACAACTTCCAGGTCAGCACGAACCACAGCAGCGGTTTCACCGGGCGAATCAGCACGGCGAGGCCCAGCAGTATTTCGAACGCGCCGAGGACGGCCATCAGGTTCGCCGAGTCGACGGTCCCGCCGTCGATGCCGAAGAAGGCGAAGTACTTGTAGAAGTAAGACTTGTTCTCGAAGAGCGCGAATCCGCTGTGGCCGATCAGCAGCAGCGCCAACCCGACGCGAGCGGCCCAGTGCGACCACACCAGGGCGCGGTCGGAGACCTGCTCGGGCAGGTGCCCCTGGGTGAACCAGCGGCGCAGCGACCACCCACCGCCACCGACCAGCACCAGCAGGGCCAGCGGCATGCCGTAGTTGCCGCCGCGCTCCAGGAACTCCCACCAGCCCTCGCCCACGGCGGGTCTGAGCAGGGCGGTGAACACGCCCCACACCGTGGCGTGCAGCAGCACGATGCGCAGCGGGAAGAACAGCACGACCAGGCCGACGAGGATGTCGACCGAGCCCGTGACGTACATCAGCCACCTCACGGCGGTGTCGGCGGAGATGCCGAACAGGTCGTAGTAGGGCAGCCAGGCCCGCGACCGGCTCAACCCGGCCCAGCCGTGGCCGAGGTACTCCACCGCGACGCCGACGCGCAGCAACCAGTACAGCTTCGTGAGGACCGACGACCGCGCCCACCGCCGCGACAGCGATGAGCCGGCCGGATCGATCGCTTCTTTTGTGGTCATGGATCCCCCGATTCCTTGGGCGGATTGACCCGACCGCACTGAAGCTACGCACTCGCACTCAGCCGGAAATCGGCGAGAAGAAGCAATTAGAACTACTCCGCATGAAACATCCGAAGAGGACGTAAATTGTTTTTCCGCACGCGGAGGCGCGTGATCTTCCGCAGAAAACCACGATTCTCTTCCGAGGTCGCAGCAGTCCGCCACGCCTGCCTGCCGTCGGCGCGCGGACGCGGGTGTCGTGCGGTGCGAGGTGGCCCTGGGCGCCTCCCGTGTTCCATGGTGTGGACGACCTTGCCGCCAGCCAAGCACCTCAACAAGGATTGCCTCAATGGAAATCGACATGAATCTTCGGGACAGGGCGGCGGTGCACCACGCGCTGTCCGACCCGGTGCGCCTGGAGATCGTGGACCTGCTCGCGATCGGCGACCGGTCGCCGGGCGAGCTCGCCGCCCGCTTCGGCCTGACCTCCAACCTGCTCGCCCACCACCTCAAGGTGCTGCGCGAAGTCGGGCTGGTGGAGCGCACCAGGTCCCAGGCGGACGGGCGGCGCGCTTACGTGCGGCTCACCGCCGAACCACTGCGGGGCCTGAGCATCACCCCGACCGTGACCGCGCCCAGGGTGGTGTTCGTCTGCACCCGCAACGGCGCCCGCTCGCCGCTGGCCGCGGCGGTGTGGCGCACCCGCAGCGCCATCCCGGCCACCTCGGCGGGCACTCACCCCGGTGATCGGATCAACCCCCGCACACTGGCCACCGCCGAACGACACGGCTTGGTGCTCGAGCGGGAGACCACCGCCCACGTGCGCGACGTCGTCGCCCCCGACGACCTGGTGGTCGCCGTCTGCGACGGCGCTTTCGAGGAACTGGGCCCCGCCGACCGCCACGTGCACTGGTCGGTCCCCGATCCGGGACGGGTGGACACCGACGAGTTCTTCGAGGACGTCTTCAGCCAACTCTCCCACCGCGTCGACCGCCTCGCGGCGATCGCGCACACGCCATGACCGCTTGGAGGAACCACCGTGTCCGACTGCCCCTACTGCGACCCGCCCGAACCCGCCACCGGCGGCTGGGTGCACAGCGACGAGCACTGGTTGGTCGCCCACGGACCCTCGGAGACCACGATGGCGGGCGCCCTGCGCGTCACCTCGCGACGGCACTACACCGATTTCGCCGAGATGACGCGGGCCGAGGCCGAGTCCTTCGGCAGGCTGCTCACCCGCTTGGACGCCGCCCTGCGCGCGGTCACCGACGCCGAACGCGTCCACGCGGTCTCCACCCGCGACCGCGTTCAGCACTTCCACGCCTGGCTCTACCCCCGGCCCGCGAGCCATCCCCTGCGCGGCACGGACTTCCTCAACGCACCCCAGCGGACCACCTCTGCCGAAGCCGAGCGCACCGCCGCCGAGGTCCGCGCGCAGCTGACCACCCAGCACATGGTCGCGGGCGAGTGAGCAGGCCGCGTCCGACCGAGCCGAACCCCGGAGATCACCGCATGTGCTTCTCGAACCACGCCAGGATCCGCTCCGGGTGGCGCTGGAACCACAGGTAGCCGTCCCACCGCGCGGTGGTGCCGTGGACCCAGAACATGTCCTTCTCCTGCGCGCCGATCGCCTCGAAGATGGCTTCCAGGTCCGAGGGGTGGGTGAGCGGGTCGTCGTGGACGCCGTAGGTCAGGGTCGGCACGGTGACCGCCGGAGCCGACTTCGCCGGGCCGCCCTCCGCCAGCAGCACGCTGGTGATCAGCTGGAACCGGCGGTCGACCTCGGCGGCGTGCCCGGCGAGCCCGGCGTGTTCGAGCTGCCGCTGGAGGATGACCACCGGTGAGAGCAGCAGGGGCGCGACCAGGCAGCGCACGCCCGCGAAGGCGGCGGGGTCGAGTTCCATCGCCACGAAGGTGGCGTGGGCGCCCATGCAGCGGCTGAACAGGCCGAGCGTCATGCCCGCCAGGTCGGGGCGCGAGCGCGCGTAGGCCAGTGAGCCGAGCACGTCGCGGGCTTCGAACCGGGCGTTCGAGTGCAGCCCGCCGTTCGCCGCCGCACTCAGCCCGTGGTTGCGGAAGTCGTACGCCAGCACGTTGTAGCCGTTGTCGTGCAGGATCTTGTAGTCCGGGATGAGGTCGACCTCGAAGTCGTTGCCGAAGCCTTCCCCGAAAGCGGACTTCCACGGTTGGAGGTGTGCCGGGAAGCCGTAGCGGGAGAAGGTGAACGGGTGCGCGCAGATGATCAACCGGTCGGAGTCGTGGCGCGGGATGAACCAGCCTTCCAGCGGCGTGCCGTCGGCCGAGGGGAAGGTGACCTCGTCGAACCGGAGGCCGGCGTCCGCCGGTGTCCGCAGCAGCGGCGATCGCGGCGGGAAGGCGAAGCCCCGCGCGATCGCGTCGAGCGCGGCGTCGGTCCGCGCGTCGAGGGCGCCGTCGCCTGCCACTTCGTCGTTCTCGGGCATTCGGATCTCCACGGGTGGTCGAGGGAGGGTTGACGGGAACAGGCGGCCACCGAACGGGAGCGGGATCACCTCGCACCGGGATCGGACTCGCGAACGCTTGCCGCTGCCACCTGATCGCAGCCTATGCACGGGGGAACGCCGGAAGAATGTCCTCGGCCACCCGTCTCTTGCCAGATGCTTCCAAGCCCCGCCTGCCCCTCGCCTGACGACGCGGCCAAGCCCGTCCCCCGGTTACGCTGCCGTTGTGCCGACTGCGCTGGAGGACGTGTGGCGGGAACGCTGGAGAGCATCAGGTCGCTGATCGCAAAGCACGCCGTCGAGTCCGATCCCCGGCTGTCGCCGGGCGGCATCCGGTTGCACCTCAGCCGCTCCCCCAGCGCGCCGGTCCCCATCGTGTTCGAACCGATGCTGTACCTGGTCTTCCAGGGCAGGAAGCAGATCGTCCTCGACGACTGGATCATCGACTACGGCAGCGAGGACCTGGTCATCACCTACCTGGACCTGCCCGCGCTGACCCGCGTGACCGAGGCGGACCAGACCAGGCCGTACATGGCGGTGGAGTTGCCGCTGGACCTGGACGTGCTCGTCGACCTGGCCACCGACATGCGGCTGCCGCCCGTGGCGGAGGCGCGGGCGGTCTCGGTGCGTCCACTGCCGGAGGCCGTGCTCGACCCGGTGCTGAGGCTGTTGAAACTGCTCGGTTCCCCGATGGACGCGAAAATCCTCGCGGACGGGTTGAAGCGCGAGATCACCTACCGCGTGCTGACGAGTCCTCAAGGGGACTCGCTGCTCCAGCTGATCAACGTCGAGGGCGTGGCGCGGCGGATCAGGTCCTCGACCGAGTGGATGCGTCATCACGTCGACGCGCCGGTCGACGTCGGGACCCTCGCGAACCGCGCGGGGATGAGCGTCACCTCGTTCCACCGGCACTTCAAAGCCGCCACCGGGACCACACCGGTGGAGTACCACAAGCGAGTCCGCTTGCACGAAGCCCGCCGACTGCTCACCGGCGAGGTCGAGACCGTCTCGCGAATCGCGACGGCGGTCGGTTACGCCAGCCCGTCGCAGTTCAGCCGCGACTACAAGCGCATGTTCGGCACCCCGCCCGCGGCGGACCCCCTGCGCCTGAGGCCGCCGCGAGAGCGGTCCGGCTGACCGCGCGGCGCGAAGCTCGTTGACCTCCAGTTAAGTGGAGCTCCTAGCGTGGTCGGTGACACGGGGAGGAGATCCACCATGACCATCCTGGTGACCGGGGCCACGGGGAACACCGGCCGTCACGTCGTGGCCGGACTGGCGCGGCGCGGGCAGCGGGTCCGGGCGCTGACCCGCGACCCGGACGCGGCCCGATCGGTGCTGCCGCCCGGTGTGGAACTGGTGCGGGGCACGCACACCGCGCCCGACGCGGTGACCGACGCCCTCGACGGCGTCACCCGGCTGCACATCACGGTCACGCCGGGGCTGGCCGACGCGGGCGCCGAACTGGTGCGGCGCGCGGTGGACGCGGGCGTGCGCCGGATGACCGTCGTGTGGGGCGGGTACGTGGGGCCCACAGAGCGGGCCGTGGCGGACTCCGGGGTGGAGTGGACCCGCCTGGAACCGCAGGAGTTCATGTCCAACACGTTGACCTGGATCGACTCGATCCGCGCCGAAGGCGTCGTGCGCGAACCGTACGACTCGCCCAGCGCGGTGGTGCACGAGGCCGACATCGCCGCCGTCGCCGTCACCGCGCTGCTGGAGGACGGCCACGCGGGCCGCGCCTACAACCTCACCGGCCCGCAGGCGCTGACCACGCGCGAACGGATCGCGATCCTGTCCAAGGCGCTGGGGCGCGACATCGCGTTCGCGCCGATCACGCACGAACAGGCCGTCGACCGCCTGCTGGCCACCGGTGTCTCCCGCGAGGACGCCGAGTACGTCATCGGTTGGTACGCCTCCCCTCCCGAGGAAGCCTCCACAGTGGACGAAACGGTCGCCGAGGTGCTCGGCCGCCCTGCCCGCACGTTCGAGCAGTGGGTCGCCGAGCACGCGAGCCGCTTCTGAGACACCGGTCGCAGCACTCCTACACGTTGACAGCCACCACCAGCTTTCCCCGCCGGGGTCCGCGTTCGGCGGCGGTGTGCGCGGCGACGGCGTCTTCGAAGACCTCCTGGACGGGCACGCGGAATCGGCCACGCTCGAACAGCGCGGCGGCCGCGGCGAGCCCGTGCCGCCCGTCCGGCTCACCGCCCAAGGCCCCCACCGACACGCGGACCCCGTGCCGCGGGCCGCTGGAGTCGGCCAGCGTGACCACCGACGACGGCGACCCGGTCAGCTCGACCAGCTCCGGCAGCGAACCCTTCCCGGCGACGTCGAGCGCGACGTCGACCCGGCCCGGCACCCGCGCGCGCAGGCCGGGCCCGTACGGGATCGGCGTGGCACCCAGGCTCTCGACGAACTCCTGGTTGCCGGGCGCGGCCGTGCCGAGCACGCGGGCGCCGCGCGCGAGCGCCAAACCGACCGCGAGGCTGCCCACACCACCGGACGCGCCGTCGACCAGCAGAGTCGTCCCCGCGCGCACGTCGAGCAGGTCGAGGGCGCGAGTGGCCGTCTCGACGCCGGACGCGGCCGCCCCGGCCTGCTCCCACGGCATCGACGGCGGTTTCCGCGCCCAGAAGGCGAGGACGGCGAACTCGGCGGTCGCCCCGCCGAGGCGGGCGGCGTCGACAGCGCCGAAGACCTCGTCACCGACCGACACACCGTCCTCGACACCGGGGCCCACCTCGTCCACGACACCCGCCGCGTCGACTCCGGGGATGTGCGGGAGGGCGATCGGCGACCGCGCCCTCCCGGCCCGGATCGCCAGGTCCACCGGCGAGACACCGGCCGCGCGAACCCGGACGCGCACCTGACCGGGACCGGCGTGGGGCTGCGGGAGTTCCCCCACCGACAGGACTTCAGGCGGGCCGAACCGCTCGAACCGGACTGCGAACACAGTGACTCCCCGGAAGTTCCGCTGGGCTGATGGCGCCTACGGTAGGAGCGATCACCAGTGGCGGACGGGAAGTGAGAGCCGTGCGGGACGAACTGACTCGGAAACGCCGGACCGACGCCGAGCACAACCGCCGCCACCTGGTCGCGGTGGCGCACACGGCCTTCGCGCGGCACGGCCCGGACCTGCCGGTGCGGCGGATCGCGCGGCTCGCGGGCCTGGCCCCCGCGACCGTGCACCGGCACTTCCCGTCCCGCGCCGATCTCCTCGCGGCCGTGCTCGCCGGTCAGGTGGACCGGTGCGAGCGGCAGCTGCGGGCCGCGCTCGCCGACCCGGACAGCCGCCGCGCGCTGACCCGCACGTTCCACCGCTTCGGCCAGTGGCGGGTCCGGGAACCAGGGCTGGTCGACGTCCTGAGCGGGCCGGAGTTCGCCGACCGCCGCCGCGCGCACGCCGAAGCGTTCGCGCGACTGGTGGACCGGGCCCGCGCCGACCGGGTCCTCCGCCCCTGGGTGTCGGTCGAGGACGTCCGGGGCGCGCTGATGGCGATCCCGTCGGCGCGGACGAGCCCGGCGGCCAAGAGCCTCACCCGCGTGCTGCTCACCGGACTCCTCGCGCTGCCCGCGGGCGAGGTTCCGGCAGCCCGCTGACCTCGCCCGGCGCTCCGCAACGACCAACCCCATTCGCCTCGACGGGTGACGGCGCGGGGAGGGGTCCCCGGCCGCTGCCGCCACTCTGCGCACATGGGCGATTTCGAAGTGGCCGCCGAGGCCCTCCGCGGGGTGGTCGGCAGGCACGACAAGGTACGTGACGACCTGTCCGCGACCAACCAGCGCAGCGGGTTGCTCGCGCGGCTCCAACCCCCGATGCCGGATCCGGCGACCACCGCCTTCATCACCGCCGCGTGCCAGGCGGGCCAGGCGCACCTGGACTCGGTCACGAGCATCGAGCGGGAGCTGCAGACGCGCATCGAGGAGCTGAAGGCGTCGCTCGACCAGTACGTGACGACCGAGCAGGACAATCACCTGCGACTGGCGGTGGACCGATGAACGAGCTCAGCGGCTACGAGATCTACCAGATGGTGTCGCGGGGCGCCGGTCCCGACGGGCTGACCCAGGCGGCGGACGTGTCGAGGGACGCCCGCACGCGCATCGAGGCCCTCGGCGACGAGCTGCGTCGGCTCACCGCCGAGGCGCAGGCCGAGTGGCGGGGTCGGGCGTCGGAGCGGGCGGCGCAGGCCGCGCAGCCGATCGGGCAGGCGCTCCAGCGCGCGCAGGAAGCGCTGGACAAGGCCGACGCCTCGTTGCGGGCCCAAGCTCAGAACTACGGCGTGCTCAGGCAGCAGGTGCAGCCGATGGCGACGCCGTATCCGCCGGAGCTGACTTTCTTCGACGAGATCACGCCGTGGGACACCGACAACGAGCTCGCGCGCAAGGCGTGGTTCGAGGCCGACGCGCACAACCGCCGCGTCTACGCGGAATATGCCGCGGTGACGGGCCGGAACCAGGCGATGCTGCCGCAGGTGCCCCCGGCGTCGGGCGGTGTGATGGGCGCGGACACCGCTGTGCAGGCCACGGGCGGAGCGGGCGCGCGATCCGCGACGTCCGCCCCTCCGCAGGTCGGGGGTGCGGGGAGCACCTCGCCCTCGTCGGCGGGATCGGCGGGCGGTGGCGAGGTCTCCGCACCGCCGTCGACCAGCGGTGGTGGCGGCAGGACTTCGGCCAGCAGCGCCGGGGGCGGCGACGGAGGCCCCACCAGCGGTGGTGGCGGCGGCGACACGGGCCCCGCCGGTCGGGCGGCTGCCGTCCACGGACCCTCCGCCGCACCGAAGCAGCCGGGTGACCGGCTGCAGCCAGTTGACCGGCTGCAGCCGGGCGACCGGACGGCGGTCGCCGACTGGTCCACCGGTGCGCTGGGCGGCGTGCCGATCGCGGCGCGTCCGCCGTCGGCCAGGGACAGCGCGCACACGTCGAGCACCCCGAAGGGCGACCACCTGCTCGGCGCCGCTCCGGTGCTGCCAGGCGGGATCGGCATCGGCGACCCGACCGGCACCAGGGGACAGCGAGGCTCCCTGGCACCGGGCGACCAGTCCGCCGTTCTCGGCAGAACACCGCACAACGCCCCTGTCACGGCCAGTCCCCGTGGCGCGGCAGGCAGGGTCGGAGCGGCGGGCGTGGGCGCAGCGGCGGGCATGGGCGGTTTCGCGCCACACGCCGCGCCCACGCGTGGGGACGAGGACAGGGAGCACAAGCGCACCGTGTACCTCGACGAGGACGTGGACACGCTCGTCGGCCCGATGCCCAGCGGCGTGACGCCCGTGATCGGAGTGGACTGATGTTGCGCACACCGGTAGTGCTGTCCGACACGGCGTTCGACACGCTGTGGCGCCGCGACGACCTCGGCGAGCACCACACCGCCCTGCACGTGCCGCCCGCCCAGGCCAACGCCCTGGAAGTCGAGCAAACCCTGCACCGCGAGGGGGTGCGGGTCGACGACGCGCGGGAGGCGTTGCGGGTGCTCGCGTTCGCCGACCACGAGTGCTTCGGCTGGATCGCCTTCAACCGCGACATCACACTGCCCGTCGTCACCGCCACGGCCGGACGGCACGGCGTGTTCGCGTTGCGGGACAACGGTCACGTGCGGATCGGCGCGTTGCACGGCGATCCGTCGGACACGCTCGTGGCATGCCTGCCGCCGATGCCGCCCGGCCGGGGCTCGTCGATCAACGCCCGTGCCGAGGAGGCCCAGGGTTCGCGGGCGCTGGTGGAACTGATGCAACGTCCGCGCACCGGCGTCGCCAAGCTCTTCGCCGCCAAGCGCGACCGGCACGGACGGCGCAGGCGCTCGGAATCGTTCATCACCACGATCGACTGCCCGGACGGCCGTTGGCTGGTCGTCCGCTACACCGACAGCCGCAGCCAGCGCTGGGTGCACGCCACGCCCGCGACCCACTCCATCATCGGGGACTGGTTGCGCCGCATCAACGACTGACGGCCCGCCCTCCGGCGGGACCACGGCCCGGTGGAGCTGGTCCGAGGTCCGGAACCCGTCCATCGCCAGGCGCACGTGCCGCCGCCACATCGTCGGGGCGACGTGCCGCGTGGCCTCGGCGATGCGGGCTGTGCCCGGTCAGCTCGCAGGCGCCCCCGGCCTGCGCCGCGAGGAACTCGCCGAGCCTTTCCCTCGAGCACGTGCCGCGGCTGGAGCAGAGCCGGACCACCAACCCGTCCGCCCAGGTGGTCTCGGCTCTGGCTCGCGCGCTGCCGCCTCGGCGACCGCCTCGGCGATCTCAAGACGATCAGCCATCCCGAGCTGGGGTGACCTCACCCTGGAGTGCGACGTGCTGACCGTTGCCGGGGTCGACCTGCGCATCGTGACCTACACGGCGGCCCCTGGCACCAGCGACGCCGATCAGCTCGACCTCCTGCGCGCCTCCCGGCTCAGCGAGGCTCGCTGACGACCAGCCGCCCCTGGGAACCGGGCAGGCGACACCAGCTCGGTCAACAGCACCGGCACCGAGAGCCGGGCGGTGGCGTGGTCCCCTGGGCCGAGGCCATCCCGCGGTGTTGAGCGTGCTGGATTCCCACCCGACCGTTCAGGTCGAATGCTCCGCGCACGAATGCGATGAACCGCTTCAAACCGCCCCGACCCCGACAACGGAGTACGACGTCCGCTCCTGCCGCCGAGCGGTTGGTTGAAGTGCATCGTGTGTTCGCGCAGTGTGAGCGCGCCCGTCTCGCCCCGACAAGGTCGAAGCATGGACGAGATCACTCCTCTGGGAGCTCGGGTCCATGTGAAGCGACCGATACCGGAGAGAGGAACGGCAGTTGATGACGGGCAGGGTCCCGCCCATGGCTACGCCGCCCTTTGTCCGCCCTCGCGGATCAGGGCACGAACGAGGCGAGCTGCTCGTCGAGCCACGGGTAGAGCTCCTCGGCCTTGGTGTTGAGCCGAGACTTCAGGTACCGCGTGGTCTCGTCCGCCAGCACCTCGATGGAACCGTCCGCGACAGCGTCGTAGGCCTGGGCCACGACACTGTCGGCGCTGACCTTCGGCACGTCCCAGCGGGCCGACATCGGAGTGTCGACCATGCCGACGAGCAGGCCGATGACCTGCGTGCCACGGGGGCCCAACTGGGCGCGCAGCGCGTTGGTGGCCGACCACATCGCCGCCTTCGAGGCCGCGTAGCCGGTCGGCACGTTGATCCAGGCCGCGGTGGACAGGACGTTCAGCAGCGTGCCGCCGCCGTTGGCCGCGAGCACCGGGGTGAAGGCGTTGGCGACCCGCAGGTTGCCGAAGAAGTTGGTCTCGAAGATCCGGCGGAGCTCGTCCTCCGGCCCGGAGATGGAGTCGCCTGCGGGTGCGATGGCAGCGTTGTTGACCAGCAGGTCGACGTCCGACGCGGTCGCGGCGGCGTGCGCGGCGCTCCCCGGATCGGCCACATCGAGGGCCAGCGACTGGACACGGGCGTCGTCCCAGAGCCTCGGGGTGCGCGCGGTGGCGTAGACCTTTGCCGCGCCCCGCCCCAGCGCCTGCCGCACGAACTGCTCGCCGAGACCGCCGTTGGCGCCGGTGACGAGCACCGTGCGGCCGTGGAGTGACTGGTTCACGTAAACTCCTCCATTAAGTGGGGATCATCCCCGGATCAACTATGCGGGGACAATCCCCACTTTTCCAGGAGGAGTGTCGATGGCCACAGCGCGGAAGCCTCGCGCCGACGCCCAGCGCAACCGCGACGCGATCCTCGCCGCAGCCCGCGAGACCTTCGAGGCCGAGGGCGTGCTGGCCCCGCTCGACGGCATCGCGCTGCGCGCCGGAGTCGGCAACGCCACCCTCTACCGCAACTTCCCGACCCGCGACGACCTGCTCGCCGCCGTCATCGCGGACAGCATCGCCAAAGCGTTGAGCGAGGCCGACGAACTGTCCCGGACCCTCACGCCGCGCGCGGCGCTCGCCGAGTGGCTGGTGCTGCTGACCTGGCGGTTGCGCATCTGGCACGACCTGCCCTACTGCCTGGCCACCGCCCTGCGGGATGTCGAGTCGCCGATGAGGACGACCTCCGACCCGCTGCTCGAGCGGACGGACAGCCTCCTCGACGCGGCGAGGGCCGCCGACGCCCTGGCCACCCCGGTCACCGCGAGCGAGGTGTACGAACTGGTGCTCGCGCTGTCGTGGGCCGTCGACCGTTTCGACGACGACGCGGCAGCCGCGCGCAAACGGGTCGTGATGGCGACAGCGGGAATCTTCACCCGGCCCTGAGTCCGGCACCCAGGTGAGTTCCCCGCAGACGGCTACGCGCGGTAGTGCGAAGCAGGCGAACTCGTCAGCGGACCGCGGGCCTCGTCGCGGGAGGAGGTCGGCGCGGGGAACCCGAACGCGCCGCGCCGGAGGAGGTTGTGGCCGTCAACCAGCAGAAGAGGGACTCGGCGGTGTCGGCGGGACACTGGTGATTCGGCGCGTTCGTGGTGACAGCGCGAACGATCGGGTCCACGGAGATCAGGCCCGGCTCGACGTGTCTCCACTGTGGACGACCGAGTGCTCCGCCGAGTTCCGCGCGACGCATCGGCGTCTCCACCGCGCCGCACCCGACCACGACGCGGCTGTCGTTTCGCTCGACGATGCACGGCAGCGCAAGCAGGAGAACGCGGAACAGGACCGTCACCCATCGGGTGACGGTCCTGTTCCCATCCTTGTGGTGCCCCCGGTGCGACTCGAACGCACACTGGACGGATTTTGAGTCCGCTGCCTCTGCCGATTGGGCTACGGGGGCCTTGGTGGCACGAACTGTACTGGATCAGGCGGACCGACCACCGCGTACCCCTCGGCCGCGGTGGTCGGCCGGAGTACGACCTTACCGGAACGGAGCGGTCCGCTCCGCTGCTGCTAGCGTCCCTGCATGGGTGGGCGTGAGGCGGAGGCCCGGCGTAACGACGCGAGGGTGCTCGCCGCGGCGAGTGCGGTGTTCGAGGAGTTGGGGGACGACGCGCCGGTGTCCGCCATCGCCAGGCGGGCCGGGGTGGGGATGGGGTCGCTCTACCGGCGCTACCCCACCAAGGAAGTCCTCGTGCACGACGTGTGCCTGGCGGCGCTCCAGCGGGTCGCGGACTTGGCGGAGTCCGCTCTGCGGGACGACGACGCCTGGGGTGCGCTGGAACGGGTGCTGCGCGGGACCGTCGAGTCCGGGGCGACGAAGTTACTCGGGTTGCGCCGGACGAGGACCGATGACCTGAGGGCTGCGGCGGAACGCGCGGGGGCGGCGTTGGAGCGGCTGGTGGAGCGTGCTCGGGCGGAGGGCGGGTTGCGGGAGGGGGTTTCCGCGGGGGACCTGCTGCACCTGGCCCGGTTGGTGACCGGGGCCGAGCCGGGGTTGCGCGAGCGGTACCTCGCGCTGGTGCTGGACGGGCTGCGCGCGCGCCTGCCGCTGCCCGGCCCCGCGCCCGAGTGGGGGTTCTAGGAGCGCACCAGCCTTCCGATGGCGGCGGAGGCCTCGGCGATCTTGTCCTCGGCGACGGTGCCGCCTTCGGCCACGGCCTGGGCCACGCAGTGCTTGAGGTGCTCGTCGAGCAGGCCCAGCGACACCGCCTGCAGCGCCTTGGTCGCCGCGGAGATCTGGGTCAGCACGTCGATGCAGTACTCGTCGTTCTCCACCATCCGCTGCAGGCCGCGGACCTGTCCCTCGATGCGGCGCAGCCGCTTGAGGTACGCGTCCTTGTCCGCTGTGTAACCGTGCATCGCTCCCGGCCTTCCCTACCCTGGGCGGGTATCCCCACCCAGGATAGGCCACTCGACCGGGTGTGACTCCGACCACGGGGTACGACCTTCGCCCACCGTGCATTTCCCAGCTCAATCACCGGTGGTGAAATGACCCGTCCGGGGGCATCATCACATTTTAGCGGCGAAAGGTTAGGCGATATTCCGCCGGTGCACTATGGTGGCGACCGAAGCGTGTGGCGCAGATACGAGTCGAGAGCAGCACGCGCTATGCGAGCACACACGGAGGAACAGTGGCACAGCAGACCGTCGTCCAACTCATCGACGACCTCGACGGCAGCGAAGCCGCCGAGACCGTGAACTTCGCGCTGGACGGTGTGGAGTACTCCATCGACCTCTCCAAGGAGAATGCGGACAAGCTCCGCGAGTCCCTGGCCGACTTCGTCGCCAAGGCGCGTCGGGCGGGCGGCCGCAAGCAGCGCAAGGGCACCGGCAAGAGCACGGTAAAGGCTGGGGACAAGGCCCAGGCGCAGGCCATTCGGGACTGGGCGCGGGCCCAGGGCCACCAGATCTCCGACCGGGGGCGGATTCCCCAGGGGCTGGTCGTCCAGTTCCAGGAAGCTCACGCCTCCTGACCGGCGGCTGATTCCCCGGCTGCGGGGCGCGAGGGCGAACCGCAGCCGGGGAACCGCAGGTCGCGTGCCTGGCGACCGGGAAACGCGGTGCTCAGCAGGCGCAGCGGGGCAGCCGCCTTGACCGCCGTCTCCTCGAATTCCTCCGCGGGGTCCGACAGCGCGATGACCGCGCCGCCCACCCCGAAAGTCGCCTTGTCCGGGGTCACCACCAGCGTCCTGATGACGATGCTGAAGTCGGCCGTTCCGGACAGCGAGAAGTAACCCAGGGCTCCGGAGTAGACACCCCTGGGCCCGGCTTCCAGGTCGTCGATGATCTGCATTGTCCGGATCTTGGGCGCGCCCGTCATGGAGCCGCCGGGGAACGCCGCTCTAACCGCCGTCACCGCGGAACAGCCGGTCCGAAGTCTGGCCCGAACGGTGCTGACGAGCTGGTGGACCGTCGCGTAGCTCTCCACCGCGAACAGCCGGGGCACCTCGACGCTGCCGACTTCCGCGCAATGGCTCAGGTCATTGCGCACCAGGTCCACGATCATCAGGTTCTCGGCGCGGTCCTTCGCGCTGGTCGCCAGGGCTGTGCGGAAACTTTCGTCCGCCTCGGGGGTGCCGCCGCGCGGTCTGGTCCCCTTGATTGGTTCTGATTCCACCACACCTCGCCGATCGACCCGCAGGAACCGCTCGGGCGAGGTGCTCAGCACCGACAGGGTGCCGAAACGCAGCAGCGCGCCGAACGGCGCGGGGCTTTCCCGGCGCAGGAACCGGTATGCCTGCCAGGGGTCCACCGGGCCGCGCCAGGTGATCTCGTTGGTCAGGCACACCTCGTAGCTGTCCCCCGCCGTGACCGCCTCCAGGCAGGCGTCGACGAGCTTGAGGTACTGCGACCGGTTGTGCCGCAGCCGGGCCTCGCCCGCCCGCACGGGCCGGGGCCGCGGTTCGGGGTGCGGGTCGAAGGCGAGCAGGAACCGCGCCGTCCGGTCCAGCCAGCCGTCGTCGGCCAGCGCGAGCAGGTAGGCGCACCCGTCGAGGTGGTCGAACACCACGGCGCGGTCGGCGAACACGAACGCGGCGTCGGGGTGCTCGGAGCGGTGCGCGCGGTCGCCGCCGCACTCGGCTTTCAACTCGTAACCGAGGTAGCCGACCCAGCCGAGGGCGAAGTCGAAGGGCACGTCGGGGTGGGCGGCGGGGTGGGCAGCCAGGTCGGCGTCCAGCCAGTCCAGGAACGGGCCGGGGTGCTCGGTGGTGCCCTCGTGCCCGGTGACGGTCACCCGTCCGCTGTCCAGGTCGTAGGTGGCCACGCGCGCGAGCGGGCCGCTCGCGTCACCCATGGCGGAGAACCGGCCGCGCTCCCCCGTGCGGCTGCTGTCCAGCCAGAAGGCGTCGGGGGAGTCGCCGTAGAGGGCGACGAAGACCCGCTCGGGCGAGGGGTGGGCGTCGATGCGCCGCACCAGCACCCGGTGGTGCGGCGGAGCCACGGGGAGAGGCGCGGGTGGGGGCGCGGGGGGCTCGACGGCGGCGGGGCGGCCGGTGAGGTCGCGGAAGTTGGCCAGCAGTTCGTGGCCGTGCGAGGTGCGGATGGACTCGGGGTGGAACTGCACGCCCCACGCGGGCCGCGAGCGGTGCCGCACGGCCATCAGCACGCCGTCGCCGGACCAGGCGGTGGGCTCCAGCTCGTCGGGCAGCCCGGTCACCGCCAGCGAGTGGTAGCGCACCACCTCCAGCGGCGAGGGCAGTCCGGCGAACAGGTCGGTGCCGGTGTGCCGGACGTGGTCGACCACGCCGTGGCGCGGGGTGACCAGCTCCACGCGGGCGCCGTGGGCCAGGCACAGCCCCTGGTGGCCCAGGCACACGCCGAGCAGCGGGATCTCGGCGTGCTCGACCACCGCGCGGCACAGGCCGAAGTCGGCGTCGTCGTGCGGGCGGCCGGGGCCGGGTGAGATCACCACGTTGTCGAAGCCGCGCAGGTCGGACAGCCGGAAGCGCGGGTCGTCGTGGGTGATGACGACCGGTTCGCGCCCGTTCACCCGCGCCAGGTACTGGAAGAGGTTGTAGGTGAACGAGTCGTGGTTGTCGATGAGCAGGGTCCGCATGGCAGTCCGCACGCTACCGGCCGCGCCACCCGGATGGAGTACAGCGGAGGTGGAGCACGGCGGAGGGGCCGGGCCGACTCGGCCCGGCCCCTCCGGTTCCCCTCCCCGAGGTCAGTCCAGGTGGAACTTCGGGTCGGTGGCCAGCGCGGCCAGCTGCTGCGGGGTCAGCGGCGGCTGCGCCATGGCCGGGTGCCCGGAGTTGGCGAAGCCCTTGGCCTGCGCGACCGTCACGAGCGTGCCGTCCTCGTGCCAGAAGAGGGCGGCCTGCTCCAGGCCGTTCTGCACGGGGGTGTTGGCGGTCAGCAGGGCCACCTGCTTGCCGCCGACGTCGGCGGTGTCGCAGCGGCTGTTGGCGCCGTGCACCGGGTAGGTGGCCCGCAGGGCCGCCGCGCAGCCGGTGGCGCCGCCGAGCTCGGTGCTGCCCTTGGTCAGCACCCTGATCTCCAGGCGGCCCACGCCCTCGGCGTCCGCCTTCACCACCGGCGTGTAGGCCCAGTAGGTCCAGACCTGCGTCTGGCCGACGTACTCCTCGAACGAGGCCTGCGCCCGGCGCATCGCCCCGTAGTCGTCGAACCCGACGCGCTGCTTGTCGGGGGCGGAGAAGCCGGGCGGCAGCGAGGAGCTGAGGTCGTTGAGCACCTTGGTGCCCTTGTCCGCCCTCGGACCGCTGGTGGCGGTCCGGTCCTGCTGCCCGTCCGGCCACTGCGTCTTCGAGCTCGCACCGGGCTGGGCGTTGGGCTGGCCGCTGGGCACCTTGGGCGTGACCGTCGTGGTCAGCGCCGGTCCGGACGGTGAGGGCCGCGCGGACTGCCCGGTCGTTGACGGCCGCTCGGACTGGCCGCCCACCTGCACGCTCCCGCTCCCGCCGGACAGGCCGGGGAGCAGCGTCGCGCCGACCGCGATGCCCACCACCGCGAGTCCGGCCACCGCGCCGCCCCACGTGGCCCGGCGCTTGCGCGCCGCCGCGCGGCCCGCCTCCAGCGCGCGCCGGGTGTCCATCGCGGGCGGCGGGCTGCTCGCCACCACCGCGTCGCGCAGAGCGTTCTTGAGCTCCTGCTCGTTCATCGCACCCTTCCTTCGTGCATCTGCGGGGTGACCAGGCCGCGCAGCGTCTGCAGCCCCCGCGCGGCCTGGCTCTTCACCGTTCCCTCCGAGCAGTTGAGCGCCTTGGCGGTCTCCTGCACCGAGAGGTCCTCCCAGTACCGCAGGACCAGCACGGCCCGCTGCCTCGGCGGGACCTTGGCCAGCGCCGCGAGCAGCACCACCCGGTCCTCGGTCGAGCCGTGGCCGGGTGCTGGGGCGTCCTGCGGCACCTGGCTGACGCGCTCCTTGCGGAACCACCCCCGGCGCAGCTCGGACACGAAGGTCCGGACCAGGGTCTGCCTGGTGTAGGCGTCCAGGGCGTCGTGCCGCGCCACGCGGCGCCACGCCAGGTACAGCTTGGTGAAGGTCGCCTGCACCAAGTCCTCGGCCCGGTGCCAGTCGCCGCACAGCAGGTACGCCGTGCCGCGCATGGCCTCCGACCGCGCCGCGAAGTACTCCGCGAACGCGGTGTCCCGGTCGCTCATCCCATGCCCCTCCGTCCTGCGGTACGGGGTAGTCACGCTTCCGGGCACCGATGCGGTTGCATCCGATCGGGTGAGGTCGAGGAGACTGGTGTCAGGATTCCCACGAGGAGGCTTGGCCTTGACCCTGATCTTCCCGCTCATGTTCGGGCTGGTGCTCGGGCTGGTGCACTACTACTTGTGGCGGCGGCTGGTGCGCGACACGCTGCCGCCGGGTCGGGGCAGGCGAGTGGCCACCACCGCGCTGGTGGTGCTCTACGCGCTGATGGTGTCGGCGCTGGTGGTGACTCGGATCACGCCGACCGGCAGCGCGTGGCTGGCCTGGCCGGGCTACCTGTGGCTGGCGGTGGCGTTCTACGCGGCGGTGCTGCTGGCGGTGCTGGAGATCCCGCGGCTGCTGCTCAACCGGACGGTCGGACGGCGGGAGCGGACGGCGGTGCCGGTGGTCGCGGGCGCGCCCGCGCCCGCGCCGGAGCAGGTGCCCGAGCCCGCGCCGAAGCCGGTGGTCGACCCCGGCAGGCGGCTGTTCATCGCCCGTTCGCTGGCGGTGGCCTCGGGGCTGGCCGCGGGCGGTGTGGTGGGCTACGGCGCGACGCAGGCGCTGGGCGACCCGCGGATCAACCGGGTGCCGGTGAAGCTGGCCAAGCTCGACTCCTCGCTGGCCGGGTTCCGCATCGCGGTGGTCAGCGACATCCACCTCGGACCGCTGCTGGGTCGCGCCCACACCGAGCGGATCGTGCGCACGATCAACCGGTTGGAGCCGGACCTGGTGGCCATCGTCGGCGACCTGGTGGACGGCACGGTGGCGCAGCTGGGCGAGGCGGCGGCTCCGCTGCGCGACCTGTCCAGCGCGCACGGCAGCTTCTTCGTCACCGGCAACCACGAGTACTACTCCGGTCACGAGCAGTGGATCACCGAGCTGGAGCGGTTGGGCGTCAACGCGCTGCGCAACGAGCGCGTGCGGATCAGCCGGGGCAACGCCTTCTTCGAGCTGGCGGGTGTGAACGACGTCACCGGCGAGCAGTCCGACGACGCGCCGGACCTGGCCAGGGCGCTGGACGGGCGCGACGAGCGGCAGCCGGTGGTGCTGCTGGCCCACCAGCCGGTGCAGGTGCGCGAGGCCGCGCGGATGGGCGTGGACCTCCAGCTGTCCGGGCACACCCACGGTGGCCAGATGTTCCCGTTCACCTTGGCGGTGCCGCTGCAGCAGCCGGTCACCTCGGGTCTGGCGACCGTGGACGGCACCCAGGTCTACGTCAGCAACGGCGCCGGTTTCTGGGGTCCGCCGGTGCGCGTGGGCGCTCCCCCGGAGGTCGCGCTTGTGGAGCTGCATCACAACTTCGCCATCGAATAGCGCATTGTTCACCTCCTGCGCCTAGAGTGGACGGCCGTGCCCGGACACGGGTGAGCAGACCCTGAATGCGGAGGGGGACCCCTAGCGAGATGACGAAGAGCTTCGCCGACGATCGGCTTGACGGGGCAGAGGCTCGTATTCGTCGTTTCCTGGAGGAACAGCGACCGGCCACACCGTGCCTGGTGATCGACCTCCCCACGGTCCGCGCGCGGTTCACCGCGATCCGCGACGCGCTGCCGGGGGTCGGGATCTACTACGCGGTCAAGGCCAACCCCACGCCCGAGGTCGTCGAGGTGCTGGCGGCCGAGGGCTGCCGCTTCGACGTGGCCAGCCCCAACGAGATCGACCTGTGCCTGGCGCGGGGCGCCGCGCCGGAGGCGATCTCCTACAGCAACCCCATCAAGAAGGCCGCGGACATCGCCTACGCCTTCTCGCGCGGGGTGCGGCTGTTCGTCTCCGACAGCGAGCAGGACGTGCGCGCGGTCGCCGAGCACGCGCCGGGCTCGTCGGTGATGCTGCGCATCCTGGTCGACAGCAAGGGGTCCACCTACCCGTTCGGCAAGAAGTTCGGCTGCTCGCCGGAGATGGCCACCGACCTGCTGCGGCTGGCGGGCGAGCTGGGGCTGGTGCCGCTGGGCGTGGCCTTCCACGCGGGTTCGCAGCAGCTGGACCCGACCGGCTGGGACGCCGCGATCGCCGACGCCGCCGAGGTCACCGCGAAGCTGCGCGCCGAGGGCGTGGAGCTGACCACGGTCAACCTCGGCGGCGGGCTGCCCGCGGGCTACCTGGAGCAGCCGCCGCCGCTGGCCGAGTACGCCGCGGCCATCACCGCCGCGGTCGACCGGCACTTCGGCCCGGTGCGGCCGGAGGTGATGATCGAGCCGGGGCGCGCGATCGTCGCCGAGGCCGGGGTGATCCGGTCCGAGGTGGTGCTGGTGTCGCGCAAGTCCTACGGCGACGAGCGCCGCTGGGTGTTCCTGGACATCGGCCGCTACGGCGGGCTGGCCGAGACCGAGGGCGAGGCCATCGCCTACCCGCTGCGCACCAACCGCGACGGCGGGCCGACCGGCCCGGTGGTCATCGCCGGACCGACGTGCGACGCCGACGACGTGCTGTACCAGCACACCTGCTACGAGCTGCCGCTGGACCTGCGCGCGGGCGACCACGTCGACCTGCTCAGCGCGGGCGCGTACACGGCCAGCTACTCCTCGGTGGCGTTCAACGGCTTCCCGCCGCTGGCCGCCCACTGCGTGCGGTGAGCACGCTCCTCGTTCCCCCGCAAGACTTTTCTATGGTTTGGAGTGATTGATGTCCGAAGTCCCGTGCGAGACCGAGCCGGTGGGCTTGTTCGCAGGACAGCACGTGTTGGCGGAGTTGGACGGGGTGAGCCCGGAGCTGCTGGACGACGAGCGGTTCCTGCGACACGCGCTCGGCGAGGCGCTCACCCAGGCGGACGCCACCGTGTTGGAGGTGGTCTCCAAGCAGTTCGAGCCGCAGGGGGTCACCGTGCTGGCCCTGCTGTCGGAGTCGCACGCGTCGATCCACACCTATCCCGAGGTCGGGTCGGTGTTCGTCGACGTGTTCACGTGCGGCACCCGTGCCAAACCCGAGCTCGCGGTGCAGTTGCTGGCCGAGGCGCTGGGGGCGGCATCCGCACGGACGGACATGATCAGGCGCGGCACGCAGGTGCCCGCGCTCATCGGTGAGGAGAAGGCGTGATCCGCGAACCGCTCGCGGCCGGTTTGACCAGGCACTGGGACGTCGAAGAGGTCGTCGTCGACACCAACACCGCGTTCCAGCACCTGGTGATCGCCCGCACGGCCCAGGGCCTGTCGCTGTTCTGCGACGACGACCGGCAGAGCACCGAGTTCAGCCAGCTGACCTACCACGAGGCGCTGATGGTCCCGGCGCTGCTGCTGGCCGACCGGGTGGACCGGGTGCTGGTCATCGGTTCCAGCGAGGGCGTGGTGTGCCAGATGGCGGTGGCGGCGGGCGCGTCGGTGGTCGACCACGTCGACATCGACGAGCAGGCCGTGAAGCTGTGCGCCGAGCACCTGCCCTACGGCTACACCCTCGACGAGCTGGCGCTGGCCGAGAAGGGCGAGGGCCCGATCCGGGTGCGCTACACCGACGGGTGGGAGTACATCCGCACCACCGCCGAGCGCTACGACATCGTCCTGGTGGACCTGCCGGACGAGCGCGAGGAGGAGGCGCAGCACAACCGCCTGTACGGCGAGGAGTTCCTGCGCATGTGCAAGGCGCTGCTCACGCCGGGCGGCGTGGTGGTCACCCAGGCGGGCTGCCAGACCATGTGGCGCAACAGCACGCTGATCCGCTCGTGGCAGCGGTTCAACGCGGTGTTCGACACGGTGGCCTACTACGGCTCCGACGAGCACGAGTGGGCCTACCTGTTCGGCCGCGCGGACGAGGTCGCCAACCCGGCCGCGCTGATGGCCGAGCGGCTGCCCGCGCTGGGCTACCGGCCGGAGACGATCGACGACCTGGCGTTGCGGGGCAACACGATCCCGCCCTACCAGGTGCGGCACTCCCCGGCCTGAGGCCGGGACGTCGGGGCCGCCGGGGACTTCCCCCGGCGGCCCCGACGCCTTTTCAGGCCAGGGCGCGCTTGAGGAAGTCGACCTGGAGCAGCAGCAGGTTCTCCGCCACCTGCTCCTGCGGGGTCATGTGCGTGACGCCGGACAGCGGCAGCACGGTGTGCGGCCTGCCCGCCGCCAGCAGCGCCGAGGACAGCCGCAGGGTGTGCGCGGCCACCACGTTGTCGTCGGCCAGGCCGTGCACGATCATCAGCGGGCGCTCCAGCTTCGGCGCGTCGTCGATGAGCGAGTTGGCGTCGTAGACCTCCGGCCGCTCGTCGGGGTGGCCCAGGTAGCGCTCGGTGTAGTGGGTGTCGTAGAGCCGCCAGTCGGTGACCGGGGCGCCCGCGATGCCCGCGTGGAACACGTCCGGCCTGCGCAGCACGGCCAGCGCCGCCAGGTAGCCGCCGTAGGACCAGCCCCGGATGCCCACCCGGCCCAGGTCCAGGTCCGGTTCCCGCTCGGCCACCGCGCGCAGCGCGTCGACCTGGTCGGTCAGCGTGGCGCCCGCGAAGTCGAACGCGATCTCCCGCTCCCACACCGGACCCCGGCCCGGCGTGCCCCGGCCGTCCACCACCAGCACCGCGAAACCCTGGTCCGCCAACCACTGCGGCACCAGGTAGGCGTTGCGGGCCGAGGTCACCCGCTGCGCGTGCGGGCCGCCGTAGGGGTCCATCAGCACGGGCAGCTTGGTGCCCGGCACGTGGTCGCGCGGCAGCAGCAGCGCGGCGCGCAGGTCCCGCTCCCCCACGGTGAGCAGGCGGACTCGCGGGGTCAGCGCGGGGGTTTCCGCGTGCGACTCGATGACGTGGCCGCCGACGGTGACGCGGGGGCCGAACCAGTCCAGGCTCGACGACGACAGCACCAGCCTGCCGCCGCCGCGCGTCGCGCTGTGCACGCCGTCCTCTGTGGACAGCCGGGTGATCGAGTCCGCGGTGACCGAGTAGACGTGGACCTGGGTCGGGTCGTCCTCGGAAGCGGAGACCAGCACGTCCTGTTCGGACACGTCGAGCACGGCGCGCACCTGGAAGCCGTCCGGCGTCCACTCCCGGTCGCCGACCACGAGCCGGTTGGCGTCACCGCGCGGCACCACGCGGACCAGCTCACCGCCAGGGGTCCACGCGGGCACGCCGGGCACGATCTCCAGCCAGGTCGGGTCGGTCTCCTCCACCAGCACCTCGACCCCGCCGGTGGCCGGGTCCACCGCCAGCACGCGCGCGGTGCGCTGGTCGCGCGACTGCACCGACAGCAGCGGCCTGCCGTGGCCGGACCAGTGCGCGCAGGCCAGGTAGGGGAACGCGGTGTTGTCCCAGTCCACCGCGACGCGCTCGCCGTCCAGGCCGAGCACGGCCAGCTCGACCACCGCGTTGGGCGTGCCCGCGGCGGGGTAGGCGATCTCGGTGGGGGGCGTGGCCGGGTTGGCCGGGTCGGCGATGTGCCAGCGCCGCACCGGCGCGTCGTCCACCCGCGCGGCCAGCACCCGCTCGCCGTCCGGGGAGAACCAGTAGCCCCGGAAGCGGCTCATCTCCTCGGCCGCGATGAACTCCGCCAGCCCCCACCGCACGTGCGGGCCGTCCGGCTCGGCCAGCACGCGGTCCGCGCCGCTCTCCAGGTCCACCACGTGCAGCGCGCCACCGCTGACGTAGCCGACCCGCCGCCCGGTCGGGTCCAGCCGGGGGTCGACCACCGGGCCGGGCGCGGGCAGCTCGCGCACCGCGCCGGTGGCCAGCTCCACCACGAACAGCCTGCCCGACAGGGCGAACACCGCCTGCCGCACGTCGGCGTCGGTGGCGTAGCCGACGATGCCCGCGGCCTGCTCGCGGCTGCGCTCCCGGCGGGCCCGCTCCTCGGGCGGCAGGTCCTCGGTGTCGCCGAGCAGCGCGACCGGGTCCACCAGCAGCTCCTCCCGCCCGGTGGCGGGGTCGCAGGACCACAGCCCGTTGGCCCGGCCGGTGGCCGTGCGCAGGAAGTACACGTGCCCGCCGTCGGGTGCGGCGGTGAAGGTCCTCGGCGCGCCGAGGGTGAACCGCTGGGTGCGCGCGTGCCTGCGCGGGAAGGAGTTCTCGTTGCCCACGCCGCCACCTTCGCAGATGGCGACGCGGCGCTCATCCCGAACCCCTGTCTTCGCGGCGGGCTGAACCGCCGTCGAGACCTGGCCGTAATCGTCGGTGGAGCGAACGACGGACAAGGAGGAGTGAGCGTGATCCGACGAAACCGCATCGCCATAGCCGTCGCGGGCGGCATGGCGGCCGTGCTCGCACTGGTCGTGTGGACGTCCAACGGTGCCGCGCTGCAGGGCACCAAGGTGGCGCAGACCGAGCAGGTGCAGGCCGGGGCCCAGGGCGACTACGGGGACGCGGAACCCCTGGCACCTCCGACCAGCGAGGCCGCCGCCCCCGCCGCGCAGCCGCAGGCCCAGGCGCCCGCCGCCGCGCCCGAAGCGCAGGCCGCCCCAGAGGCGCAGGCCGCGCCCGCGCAGAGCTCGGTCACCCTGGTGGCCAAGACCGTGGACAAGATGGGACGGGTGGTCCAGGACGGCGACGGCCGCACGCTCTACCGGTTCGACAAGGACACCCCGGACCCGGCCAAGTCCAACTGCGAGGGCCAGTGCGCCCAGACCTGGCCGCCGCTGCTGAGCACCGGCACCCCCAAGCTGGAGGGCGTGGACCCCGCCCTGGTCTCCACGGTCAAGCGGGCCGACGGCAGCGAGCAGGTCACGCTCGCGGGCTGGCCGCTGTACACCTACGCCAAGGACGAGGCGCCGGGCAAGTGGCGCGGGCAGGGCGTCGGCGGAACCTGGTTCGTGGTGCAGCCCGACGGCACGCGCAACGTCGAGTGCCTGCCGCCGGGGGTGACCGCCCCGGCCGCGTGAGACGAAGCAGCCACTCCCCACGACGTGATCCCCCGGCCTGGGGTTGGCCGGGGGATCACGGGCGTTCCGGGACCGTCCTCACAGGACGGTGGCGACCTCGTCGAAGTCCAGGCGCGGGTTGCGCGGGTAGTAGCGCTCGGGGTCGGGGTGGCCGATGTTGACCACGACCAGCGGGGTGCGCGCGGTGCCCTCGAAGAACTCCCGGCGCACGCCCTCGGCGTCGAAACCGGCCATCGGACCAGCGGCCAGCCCAGCGGCGCGCACGCCGATGATGAAGTAGCCCGCCTGCAGCAGCGCGCTGACCTTGGCCACCTCGGCGCGGTCCGGGTTGGCGGCGAACGCGTCCCGGATGCCGGGGACGACCGGGAAGGTGCGCGGCAGGTGCTCGTGGAAGTCCGCGTCGGAGGCCAGGATCGCGGTCAGCGGCGCCTTGGCGGTCTTGTCCCGGTTGCCCTCGTTCATGTGCGGCAGCAGCCGCGCCCGCGCCTGCTCGCCGCGCAGGTAGACCACCCGCAGGGGCTGGCTGTTCACGCCCGTCGGACCCCACTTGACCAGGTCGTGCACGGCCCGCAACTGGTCGTCGGTCACCGGCTCGGCGGTGAAGACGCTGGCCGTGCGCGCCTCGCGGAAGAGCAGGTCCTGCGCCTCGCGCGGGAGCGCGAGGACGTCGAGCGTCGCGGACATGGGTCCTTCTTTCGGTTGTCCCGTGTGGGGTTTCACACGGGACAACCTCCGGAGGGAACCGGCTATTTCGTGACTGCTTTCACAGGGTCGGGTACAGAGGGTGCTTGGCCGCCAGCGCCTCCACGCGGGTGCGCAGCGAAGCCAGGTCCGGGTCGGGCCCCAGCGCGGTGGCGATGATGTCGGCCACCTCGGTGAAGTCCTCCGCGCCGAAGCCCCGGGTGGCCAGCGCCGGGGTGCCGATGCGCAGCCCCGAGGTGACCATCGGCGGGCGCGGGTCGTTGGGCACCGCGTTGCGGTTGACCGTGATCCCGACTTCGTGCAGCCGGTCCTCGGCCTGCTTGCCGTCCAGCTCGGAGGCCACCAGGTCGACCAGCACCAGGTGCACGTCCGTGCCGCCGGTGAGCACCTTCACCCCCGCCGCGGCGGCGTCGGGTCGCGACAGCCGCTCGGCCAGGATCTTCGCGCCCTCCACGGTGCGGCGCTGGCGGTCGGCGAACTCCGGCGACGCGGCGTGCTTGAACGCCACCGCCTTGCCCGCGATCACGTGCTCCAGCGGCCCGCCCTGCTGGCCGGGGAACACCGCGGAGTTGACCTTCTTGGCGATGTCCGCGTCGTTGGTCAGGATCACGCCGCCGCGCGGGCCGCCCAGGGTCTTGTGCGTGGTGGTGGTGACCACGTGGGCGTGCGGGATCGGGCTGGGGTGCAGCCCGGCCGCCACCAGGCCCGCGAAGTGCGCCATGTCGACCATCAGGTACGCGCCGACCTCGTCGGCGATGCGGCGGAACTCGGCGAAGTCCAGCTGCCGGGGGTAGGCCGACCAGCCCGCCACGATCAGCCGGGGCTGGTGCTCCCGCGCCAGCTTCTCCACCTCGGCCATGTCGACCCGGCCGTCCTCGTCGGAGACGTGGTAGGGCACCACGTTGTAGAGCTTGCCGGAGAAGTTGATCCGCATCCCGTGGGTCAGGTGGCCGCCGTGCGCCAGGTCCAGGCCCAGGATGGTGTCGCCGGGCTGCAGCAGCGCGAACATCGCGCACGCGTTGGCCTGCGCGCCCGAGTGCGGCTGCACGTTGGCGTAGCCCGCGTCGAACAGCTCCTTGACCCGCGCGATCGCCAGCCGCTCGATCACGTCGACGTTCTCGCAGCCGCCGTAGTAGCGCCTGCCGGGGTAGCCCTCGGCGTACTTGTTGGTCAGCACCGACCCCTGCGCCTGGAGCACCGACACCGGGGTGAAGTTCTCCGACGCGATCATCTCCAGCGTGCTCTGCTGGCGGGAGAGCTCGGCGGCGACCGCTTCGGCCACCTCCGGGTCGAACTCCGCCAGGGAGGTGTTGAAGTGCGCGGACATGGCGTGTCTCCCTTTACGACTTGCGCTTGTAGAACGGCAGTGCGACGACCTCGACGGGTTCGCGCCTGCCCCGGACGTCCACGGTGAGCCGGGTGCCCGGCTCCGCGTTGGCCTTGGTGACGTAGGCCATGGCCACCGAGTAGCCCAGCGTCGGCGACAGCGCGCCGCTGGTGACCTCACCCACGGGTGCGCCCGAGTCGTCCAGCACGGGGTAGCCGTGCCGGGGGGCGCGGCGCGAATCGGTCCGCAGGCCGACCAGCGCGCTGTCCACGCCCTGCTCGGCCACCTTCGCCAGCGCCTCGCGGCCGACGAAGTCGCCGGGCTTGTCCAGCTTCACCACGCGCCCCAGGCCCGCGTGGAACGGGGTGCGGTCCACGCCCAGCTCGTTGCCGTACAACGGCATCCCGGCCTCCAGGCGCAGCGTGTCGCGGCAGCCCAGACCGGCGGGCTTGAGCTCGTGCGGCGCGCCTGCGGCCAGCAGCGCCCGCCACACGGCGGGCGCGTCGGCCGGGTCGAGGAACAGCTCGAAGCCGTCCTCGCCGGTGTAGCCGGTGCGGGCCAGCAGCGCGGGCCGGTCGGCCACGGTGGTCGGGTAGGAGGCGTAGTACTTCACCTCGGCCAGGTCGGTCGGGGTCAGGCCGGCGAGGATCTCCGTCGAGGCGGGCCCCTGCACGGCCAGCAGCGCGAAGTCGGCGGACTTGTCGGTCACCTCGGCGGCGAAGCCCTCGGCCCGCGCCACCAGCTCGCGGTGCACCACGCCCGCGTTGGCGGCGTTGGCCACCACCAGGTACTCGGTCTCGCCGGTGCGGTAGACGATCAGGTCGTCCAGGACGCCGCCGTCGGGCCGGCAGATCATGGTGTAGCGGGCCCGGCCGACGCCGATCGCGGAGGCGTGGCCGACCAGGGCGTGGTCCAGCGCCGCGCCCGCTTCCGCGCCGGTGACCAGGATCTCACCCATGTGGGTCAGGTCGAACAGGCCCGCCGAGGTGCGCACCGCGCGGTGCTCGGCCAGCTCGCTGTCGTAGCGCAGCGGCATCCGCCAGCCCGCGAAGTCGGTGAACTGGGCGCCCAGCGCCTCGTGCTCGGCGTGCAGCGGCGTCCGACGGCTTTCCATGGGGCGGGTCCTCCCTGGTGGCGGGCATGGCGGTAGCGCCGCCGGGGTGGGGGCGGCCTGCCAGTGCGTAAGGATGACACGGTTCACCGGGGGACTCCTCGTCGTGGGAGCCTCCCCCTCTGTCATGAGCCTGAGAGCTTCGCCGCGAGCGCGCGGCTTGCACCGTGGGCGAGGCGCGCCGGGGCGCCTGCTTTCCAGAGTTGCCTTCGTCGGGCGGTAGCTGGGCCTGAGAGATTCCGGGGAGGGGTTGCTCCTTCGGCGCCCCTGGTGGGGACTCTCCCGCGCGACGTCGACGGCCGTGTTCAGTTCGTCCCGCCAGACGCTAGGCGGACCCGACCGGCGGGGTCAACCGCGAACCGGTCAGCGGGTCCGTCACGGGGTCGGTCACAGGGCGCGGTCGGCCCGGACGCTGTCGACCACCTTGCGCTCGGCGTAGAAGGAGACGAACGGGATGGTGCCCGCCAGCAGCACCAGCGCGGTGCCCTTGATCGACCAGCGCGCCTTGAGCGCCAGGTCGACGGTGAGCACCAGGTAGACCGCGTACAGGAAGCCGTGCACGGGGCCGACGACCCGCATCAGGCCCGGCTCGCCGCCCGCGTACTTGACGACCATGGCCAGCACGAGGGCGAGCAGTCCGACGCCCACCACGTACGCCATGAACCGGAACCGGCCCAACGCACCGCTCATCGCTCCACCGACCGCCTTCGCCTCAGCGCTGGTCCCGCGCGTTCAGCTCGGCGAGGTAGCGGTTGTAGGCCGCCAGTTCGTCGTCCTCGTCGTCGCGCGCGGGTGTCCTGACGGGGTCCACGGTAACGACCGGCTCGGGCGCGGCCTCGGGCGGCTCGGCGTCCTCGCGGGCTTCGAGCCTGCGGATGCGCCACACCACGAAGGCCGGGAAGAGTCCGAAGAGGGGCCACTGGAGCACGTAGCCCAGGTTCTGGAAGGTGCCCCCGGCGGAGGAGAAGCGCTGCCACTGCCACCAGGCCAGACCGCAGCACACGACCAGCGAGGCGGCGCAGGTGACCGCGATGGCGACGCGCTGGGGGGTGAAGACGCTGCCGGGCACACCGCCAGAGTAGCCCGGCTCGCGGTCCGCTTCACGGGGAGTCGAGTCCCCGTCGGGTGGGCTCCCGCTCAGGAGCCCGCCCCCAGGTCGATCCCAGAGCTAGGCCACGCCGTCCCGGCGTTGCCTCTGCAGCCTGGCCACGCACCAGGCCGCCGCACTGCCCCGACGCAGGTGCTGCAGCACCGTCATCGGGCCCAACCGACGCCCCAGGTCGGCGGGCGAGAGCCCGGCCGCCCGGTAGTCCAGAGCGCGCTGGTCCAGCGGGCTGATGCCCGCGTCCCACCACTGCTCCGCCTCGGCGAGGTCGCCGACCAGCTGCCAGTAGCT
>NZ_BMRG01000003.1:560319-579371 GCF_014648515.1 Saccharothrix coeruleofusca | reverse complement strand
GGCCGCCGCCGCGAGCAGGACCTCGGGCACCTCGGGCGCCCGCTTCCGCATCGCGGCCACGTAGGCCGGGTCAGCCGACTCGACCCGCACCGCACCGCGAACCCCACCAGTTGCCCGCTGCGCGGGGATCGCCGGCGCGGACGGCGGGGCTTCGGCGAGCCACGCGTCCTTGATCCGGTTCACCTCTCGCAGCTCGGCGTCGTCCGAGCGCTCAGCCGCCCACTGCCGCAGCAGCTCGTCGACTCCGGAGTCCTCGACCATTCTGCCTCCTCGTCGGTCGAAGATCAGCCAATGCAGCGCACCGTATTCGCGGGTACCGGCAACCGCTAGACCCAGGTTCGTCAAAAACCCTGTTACCAGGGCGTTATAGCCCGCATTCCACCCGTTAGGCGCAACCTTGCACGGTTGATGCCACTCTCAGTGATCAGCTTCGCGGGCCGCACCCGCCCTATCCGAACAGGCTCCGGAAGAAGGTGATGACGGCCTCGGCCGCCTCGCGCAGCCACTGCAGGACCTGCCGGACCGCCGCCGCCGACTCGTCGGGCTGAGTGATCAGGAGGAACAGCGCCAGCGCGACAGCGGCCAGCGTGACCACCTTCTTGACGTTCACCGATAGCTCTCCGTCCGTTCGCGGGATGGCGGTGGGCCGCGGGCACGGCCTCGGGGACGCCGGGTCACCGGACATGCTCTCCCATTCACCCGGACGCCGTCCGGCAAACCCGCCCCATCCCACGACCGGCGGCAGGCTTGCGCACTGAGCCACGCCCACCACGCGCCACACATCACCCGAACGGACTATTAAGTGCATTGGTGACCGAACCGATGACGTGGGTAGAGCGCCTCGCTCGCCCCCCTCGGCACGGACATCGGAGTTCCGCGACATCGTCACAACTTCGCCGCAGATCACCCGAATGAGCCGCGCACGCACCGAGCGTGACCACGGTCAGTGGCGGCTGCTCTCATTTACTGGATACTTCCCGTGAATTTCCGCCACCCATTCCCGGCTCACCCGACAACCCCGGCGGCGCGCAGTTCCGCGATGCGGTCCGCCGCCAGCCCCAGCTCGGTCAGCACCTCGTCCGTGTGCTCCCCCGCGGCGGGCGGCGCGCCCGGCGCCTCGGCGGGCGTGCGGTCGAACCTCGGCGCGGGCGCGGGCAGCGGCACGCCCCCGACCTCGACGAACGCGCCGCGGGCCGCGTTGTGCGGATGCTCGCGCACCTCCCCCGGCTCCAGCACCGGCACCAGGCAGGCGTCCGTGCCCTCCGCCAGCGCCGCCCACTCGTCCCTCGTCCGGGTGGCCACCACCTCGGCGATGCGCTGCCGCAGCTCCGGCCAGTTCGCCGGGTCGTGCCTGCTGGGCACGTCGTCCTCGGACAGGCCCAGCACGCTCAGCAGTTCGGCGTAGAACCCCTCCTCCAGCGCGCCGATGCTGACGTGCCCGCCGTCGGCGGTGGCGTAGACGTCGTAGAACGGCGCCCCGCCGTCGAGCAGGTTCTCCCCCCTGCCGCCCCGCCACGCCCCGGCGTTGCGCATCCCGTGCAGGAACGTGGTCAGCAGCGCCGCGCCGTCCACCATGGCCGCGTCCACCACCTGCCCCCGCCCCGAGCGCTCCCGCTCGTACAGCGCGGCCAGCAGCCCCAGCGCCAGCAGCAGCCCGCCGCCGCCGAAGTCGCCGACGAGGTTCAGCGGCACCGTCGGCGGCTGGCCCGCCCGCCCGATCGGGTCCAGCGCGCCCGCCAGCGCGATGTAGTTGATGTCGTGGCCCGCGCGGGCGGCCAGCGGCCCGTCCTGACCCCAGCCGGTCATCCGGCCGTAGACCAGCCGGGGGTTGCGCGCCAGGCAGTGCGCCGGGCCGATGCCCAGCCGCTCGGTCACCCCCGGCCGGAAGCCCTCCACCAGCGCGTCGGCCCGCGCCACCAGGTCCAGCACCAGCGCCGCGCCCGCCGGGTGGCGGATGTCCACGCCGATCGAGCGCCTGCCCCGGCCCAGCGGGTCGCCGGGCACCGCGGGGGCGGCCCCGCCCACCCGGTCCACCCGGATCACCGACGCGCCCAGGTCGGCCAGCACCATGCAGCCGAACGGCGCGGGCGCCAGCCCCGCCAGCTCGACCACCCGCAGCCCCTCCAGCGGCCCGCCCACTAGAGCGACCTCGCGATGATTTCCTTCATGATCTCGTTCGTCCCGCCGTAGATCTTCTGCACGCGCGCGTCCGCCCAGGCCCGCGCGATGGGGTACTCGGTCATGTAGCCATAGCCGCCGAACAGCTGCACGCACCGGTCCACGACCTCGCACAGCTCGTCGGTGGACCACCACTTGGCCATCGCCGCGGTGGGCACGTCCAGCTCGCCCGCCAGGTGCAGCTGGACGCACTCGTCGACGAAGGCGCGGGCCACCCTGGCCTTCGTGGCGCACTCGGCCAGGGTGAACCGGGTGTTCTGGAACTTGATCAGCTCCCGGCCGAACGCGGTGCGCTGCTTGACGTAGGCCAGGGTCAGCTCCACCGCCGCCTCGATGCCCGCCACCGAGGCCACCGCGATGATCAGCCGCTCCTGCGGCAGCTGGCGCATGAGCTGGGCGAAGCCCTGCCCCTGCGCGCCCAGCAGGTTGGCCGAGGGCACCCGCACCTCGTCGAAGAACAGCTCGGCGGTGTCCTGGCCCTTCAGCCCGACCTTGTCCAGCACCCGGCCCCGGCGGAAGCCCGGCGCCCGCGCGGTCTCCACCACCAGCAGCGAGGTGCCCGCCGCGCCCAGGGCTGGGTCGGTCTTGACCACCACGACCACCAGGTCGGCCTGCCCGCCGTTGGTGATGAAGGTCTTCGAGCCGCTGACCACGTAGTCGTCGCCGTCGCGCAGCGCTGTGGTCCTGATGCCCTGCAGGTCCGACCCGGCGCCGGGCTCGGACATGGCGATCGCGCCCACGTGCTCGCCGCTGGCCAGCTTGGGCAGCCAGCGGAGCTTCTGCTCCTCGGTGCCGTAGGCCAGCAGGTAGTGCGCCACGATGCCGCTGTGCACGCTGTTGCCCCAGGAGCTGTCGCCCGCGCGGGCCTGCTCCTCCAGCAGCACGGCCTCGTGCGCGAAGGTGCCGCCGCCCCCGCCGTACTCCTCGGGGACGGACAGGCACAGCAGCCCCAGCTGCCCGGCCTTGGTCCAGAAGTCGCGGTCCACGTGCTTCTGCTCGGCCCAGCGCCGCTGGTGGGGCACCGCCTCCTTCTGGAAGAACGCGCGGGCCAGCTCCCGGAGCTGGTCCAGGTCCTCGGTCATCCAGGCGGAGCGGCGCGTGGGCATGGCACGACGGTGCCACCGGCCGGTCCCCGACGCCATGACCGACGCGCACCGCCTGCCGTCGGGATGGTGAGCGCAAATGTCACTTCGCCCGGTCATGGGCCTGCCGCGCCCGCTTGCCTACCGTGAGGAGCATGAGCGAAGCCTTGATCTTCGACGCGGTGCGCACGCCGCGGGGCCGGGGGAAGCGCGGCTCGCTGCACAGCGTCAAGCCGATCACCCTGGCCTCCGGGGTGCTGGCGGCGCTGGCGCGGCGCAACGACCTGGACACCTCGGCGGTGGACGACGTGGTGTTCGGCGTGGTGACGCCGGTCGGCGAGCAGGGCGCGGACATCGCCCGCACCGCGGTGCTGGCGGCCGGGTGGGACCTGCGGCCCGCGGGCGTGCAGCTCAACCGGTTCTGCGCCTCCGGCCTGGAGTCGGTGAACCTGGCGGCGGCCAAGGTGGCCTCCGGGTTCGAGGACCTGGTGGTGGCGGGCGGTGTGGAGTCGATGTCGCGGGTGCCGATGGGCTCCGACGGCGGCGCGTGGATGGCCGACCCGGAGACCAGCGTGGCCACCCACTTCGTGCCGCAGGGCGTGAGCGCCGACCTGATCGCCACGCTGGAGGGCTTCAGCCGCGAGGACGTGGACGCCTTCGCGCTGCGCTCGCACCAGCGGGCCACGCTGGCCCGCGACAAGGGCCGCTTCGAGCGGTCGCTGGTGCCGGTGGTGGACCAGAACGGCACCGTCGTGCTCGACCACGACGAGGCCATCCGGCCGGAGACCACCATGGCGGGCCTGGCCGCGCTCAAGCCGAGCTTCGCCTTCCCCGGCGAGCTGGGCTTCGACGCGGTGGCCATCGACCGCTACCCCGCCGTCGAGCGCGTCCACCACGTGCACACGCCGGGCAACTCCTCGCAGATCGTCGACGGCGCGGCGGCGGTGCTGATCGGCAACGAGCGGGCGGGCCGCGAGCTCGGCCTGACGCCGAGGGCGCGCGTGCTGGCCACCGCGGTGGTCGGCACCGAGCCGACCATCATGCTCACCGGTCCCGCCCCCGCCTCCCGCAAGGCCCTCGACCGCGCCGGGCTGACCGTGGAGGACATCGACCTGTTCGAGGTCAACGAGGCGTTCTCCGCGGTGGTGCTGCGGTTCCAGCGCGAGCTGGGCGTGCCCGACGAGAAGGTCAACGTCAACGGCGGCGCCATCGCGCTGGGTCATCCCCTGGGCGCCACCGGCTGCATGATCCTGGGCACCCTGCTCGACGAGCTGGAGCGCCAGGACCTGCGCCGCGGGCTGGCCACGCTGTGCGTGGGCGGCGGCATGGGCATCGCGACGATCATCGAGAGGGTCTGATGGCTATCCACTACGAGCGCGACGACGAGGGGATCGTCACCCTCACGATGGACATGTCGGGCTCGGCGAACGTGATGAACGCCGAGTACCAGCAGGCGATGGGCGCGGCGGTGACCCGGCTGGAGGCCGAGCGCGACGAGATCGCGGGGGTCGTGCTGACCTCGGCGAAGAAGACCTTCTTCGCGGGCGGCGACCTGAAGCTGCTCATCGGGATCACGCGGGAGAACGCGGCCGAGGCGCTGGGCTTCGTGGAGGAGGTCAAGGGACAGCTGCGCCGCTTGGAGCTGCTGGGCAGGCCCGTGGTCGCGGCGATCGGCGGCAGCGCGCTGGGCGGCGGCCTGGAGATCGCGCTGGCCTGCCACCACCGCGTGGTGCTCGACGACGACCGCATCCGGCTCGGCCTGCCCGAGGTCACGCTGGGCCTGCTGCCCGGCGGCGGTGGCGTGACCAGGCTGGTGCGGCTGCTGGGCCCGCAGGCCGCGCTGCCGCTGCTGATGGAGGGCAAGCAGCTGCGGCCCGCGCGCGCCGTGCGGGCCGGGTTCGCGCACGAGCTGGCGTCCTCCCGCGAGGAGCTGATCGCCAAGGCGCGCGCGTGGATCAAGGACAACCCGCAGCCGCGGCAGCCCTGGGACGTCAAGGGCCACACCGTGCCGGGCATGAGGTTCGGCGACCCCGGCGTGTACTCGACGCTCAGCGCCGCGCCCGCCGTGCTGCGCAAGAAGACCCACGGCGTGTTCCCGGCCCCGGAGAAGATCCTCGCCGCCGCCGTCGAGGGCGCGCTGGTGGACTTCGACACGGCGTTGAAGATCGAGGCTCGGTACTTCCTGGAGCTGGCCACCGGGCAGGTCGCCAAGAACATGATCGGCACCTTCTGGTTCCAGCTCAACGAGATCGAGGCGGGCGGCTCCCGTCCGTCCGGTGTGGACCGCACGGCGGTGACCAGGGTCGGCGTGCTGGGCGCGGGCATGATGGGCTCGGGCATCGCCGAGGTCAGCGCCAAGGCGGGCGTCGAGGTGGTGCTCAAGGACGTGACGCTGGAGGCGGCGCGGCGCGGCGCGGGTGACACGCCCGGCATCACGCCCACCGACTCCTACGCCGACCTCGCGGGCTGCGACCTGGTCGTCGAGGCGGTGTTCGAGAACCGCGAACTGAAGAACGAGGTGCTGGCCGCGGCGGAGTCGGCCGCCCTGCCGGGCGCGGTGATCGCGTCCAACACCTCGACGCTGCCGATCACCGGCCTGGCGAACGCGGTGACCGACCCGAGCCGGTTCGTCGGGCTGCACTTCTTCTCGCCGGTGCCGAAGATGCGGCTGGTGGAGATCATCCGCGGGGAGAAGACCTCCGACGAGACGCTGGCGCGGGCGTTCGACTACGCGCGGCGGATCGGCAAGACGCCGATCGTGGTCAACGACGGCCGCGGCTTCTACACCTCGCGCACGTTCGGCACCTACGTGACCGAGGCGGTGTCGATGGTCGCCGAGGGCGTGCCGCCCGCGCTGATCGAGAACGTGGCGCGCCGGGCGGGCATGGCCGTGGGCCCGCTGGCGGTGTCCGACGAGGTGACGCTGACGCTGCAGCTGGAGATCCGCGACCAGACGCTGGCCGACGACCCGGACGCGACCGGCGCGCTGGGCGGCCACCCGGCGTTCGCGGTGCTGGAAGAGCTGGTCGCCGAGGGCCGCACCGGCAGGTCCGGCGGGGGCGGGTTCTACGAGTACCCGGAGGGCGGCGAGAAGTTCCTGTGGCCGGGGCTGGCGCGGTACGCGCGCGAGGACGCCGGGGTGACCGAGCGGGACGTGGAGGACCGGCTGCTGTTCATCCAGTCGCTGGAGACCGTGCGGTGCCTGGACGAGGGCGTGCTGACCTCGGTCGGCGACGCCAACGTGGGCAGCGTGCTCGGGTTCGGGTTCGCGCCGTGGAGCGGGGGGACGGCGCAGTTCATCAACTCCTACGGGCTCGGGGAGTTCGTGCAGCGGGCGGACTACCTGGCCGACACCTACGGCGAGCGCTTCCGCCCGCCCGCCTCACTGCGCGAGCGCGCCGCCTCGGGCGAGCACTTCTAAGCCCCTCCCCGCGCCCGCAAGTACTACCCGGCCCGCTCCCACTGGCCGGTAGCTACTACCGGGCGCGGGGACAGCGGTGTCCGAACGCTCGGTTCGGGAGTCAGCGGGTGGGGTTGGTGCGGTAGGCGCCGGGGCTGCTGCCGGTCCAGCGCTTGAAGGCACGGTGGAAAGCGCTTGCCTCGGAGAAGCCCAGGCGCAGCGCCAACTCCTCCACGGACTCGCTGCCGCGCACCAGCGCCGCCACCGCCTGGTCGCGCAGCAGCTGTTCGCGCACCTCGCGGAACGACGTGCCCTCGGCGGCCAGCTTGCGGCGCAGCGTGGGCGCGCTGCAGCCCAGCCGCGCGGCCACGTTCTCCAGCCCCGCCACACCGCTGCCCAGCACCCGCCGCACCTGGCTGGAGGTGTCGGCCCCGTGGTCGCGGCGGGACAGCAGCTCCGCGGGCGAGTTGCGCAGGAACCGGCGCAGCGCCGCCTCGTCCTGCACCACCGGCATCCGCAGGAACCGGGCGTCGAACCGCAGCACGGTCGCGGGCGCGTCGAACCGCAGCGGGCAGCCGAAGATGAGGTGGTACTCGGCGGCGTGCGGCGGTTCGGGGTAGGCCAGGTCCAGGCCCAGCAACGGGATGCGCCTGCCGATCAGCCACGACGAGAACCGGTGCCACAGCACCAGCAGCGACTCCGCCAGGAACCGGTCGGGATCGTCCAGCTCCGCCGTGGACAGGGTGAACCGCGCGACGCCGTCGGCCTCCGCCAACCCCATCGCGGGTTCGACGTCGAACAGCGCGTAGAAGGCCAGTCCGCGGCGCAGCGCGGCTTCCAGCGTGGCGCAGTGCACCGCCAGCAGGCACATGGTGGCGAACGTGCCGCGCTTGCTCGGGCGCGGCGCCAGTCCCATGAACTCGTCGTCGAGGACTTCCCACAGCGCCTGGATCAGCCGGGTGTACTGCTCGGGGGTGACGCGGGCCCGTTCGTCGCCGAGCAGCGCCTCGCCGATGCCCGCTCGCGCCAGCAGCGCGGACAGGTCGTGGCCGTGCCGCGCGGCGCCGCGCAGGGCCGCGGCGACGTAGTGGATGGCGACGGTCCGGGTGAGCATCGGGGACCAGTGTGACAGCCGGAAGCGGCGGCGCGATGTGGGGAGAGAGAAGGTTCCGCGCCGCCGCTCCGGGTGGCTCACCCCAGTGAGCCGACTTCCTCGTCGATGGGGCATCCGCCCGCCCATCGACGAGGGGCGTCCGGTGTGGCGAGTACTACGTTATCTGGTCTAGACCAGATACGTCAATACTACGAAAAGACCATTCGGGACATCATCGTCGATATATTTCCGACAGGTTTCCCGGCTGTTCCGGCGACGCTAACGCAAGCTCTCCGAAAATGTTTCGGGCAGTGCGGGCACTGCGGACGGCCGAATCCGCACTTTTCGTTCACGACAACCACCTTCGTGTTTCCGGAGTTAGCGCGCTCCACCGGTCGCAATGGACGGCGAAAAACACCGGTCCGCATCCGAGGGGCCGGTTCCGATGCACGTGCGGATGACTGTGCCGCTGCTCGTGTGGGGTGCGGCCCGGCCCGACCCGCGGACGAGCCGGGCACGGCGATCCGCGGATCGGGCCGCGCCGCGGGTTAGGGTCGGTGCGTGGAACGAACAGGCCAGGTGGTGGTGGGCGCGCTGATGCTCGGCTGTGCGTTGTTCGGACCGTTCCCGCACCCGGTGCCGCTGTTGTTCGTCATCGCCGCGGTGGGCGCCGCGAACGCCGCCTTCCCGTTGATGCGGACGTTCGGCTCGGCTCTGCTCGGCGGCGTGGCCGCGGCCAGCGTGGGGCTCAGCTCAGTACCGTTCGTGACCTGCTCCACGGAGAAGTTCACGGACGTGTTCACCTGTACGGGTGGGGCGCCGACCTGGCACATGACCGGCACGGTCCTGGTCGCCGGGCTGTCCGGGGCCGGCCTGGTGCTCTCCCGCGCCTCCCGGTCGGCCGACCTGGACCGGCGGCTGGACCAACTGCTGGCCCAGCGCCGGTGACCTCGCCGATCACCCGTCCGGTCAAGGCTCGGTGCGCGGTGGTGAGGTGAACGGGTGGTTGTCCCGATTCAGGCGGGCCAGGCCGGTGGGGATCGGCGCATCGGGCGGTACTGTTCACCCGCTCACGTTGGACTGCGAGGAGGACGGCTGTGCGGGTGCTGTGGGCGACGTGCGGCCTCGCCGTGGCGGCGTCAGCGCTGACCGGTGTGCTCATCGGGGTGTACCTCGACGGGGTGGACGACAAGAAGGCCGACACCCCCGCGTCGACCTGGCTCACGAACAGACCCCAGACGGCGTCGTCCACGACCACGCCGTCGACCAGCACCACGCAGGACCAGGTCTCGACCCAGCCGACCACGACCACCACGTCGCGGAAGCGGACCACCACCGCGGCCCCGCCGCCCCCGGTGGAGGACGGCGGGGGCACCACGACCACCACGCAGACCACCACACCTCCCCCGACGACCACGTCGACCACGACCGCGGCCTGGCCGTGCAGCCCGCTCAACCCGCTGCCGCCGCCCAGTTGCGACAAGAGGTGACCCCGGCCCCGGCGTCCCGGCGGTCGCAGGCCGAAACGCCCGCGTACCCCGGTGGCAACCTGCCGGGGTGACCCTGGGGCGCATGGACCCCACACCGAAGGACTGGCGGCTGCGCGTGCGGCTGGCCGACAGCCCCGGCACGCTGGCCAGGGTGGCCATCCGGCTGGCCGACCGGGACTGCAACGTGCTCGCGCTGTCGGTCATCCCCGTTCCCGGCGGCGTGATCGACGAGCTGGTGGTGCGGACGGCGCCGGGAGTGCTGCCCGCCGACCTGGTCGAGGAAGTCCGCGCCGAAGGCGGGCGCTGCGTCGGCATCACCGCCGCGGACGTGCGCGACCTGGTCGACGCCCCCACCGCCGCGCTGCGGGCCGCCGCGGGCGCCCTGCGCGACCCCGGCGGCCTGTGCGAGGCCCTGCGCGCGGTGCTGGGGGCCGATTCCGTCGTCGTGCGGCCGCACGCCACCGACGTCCTCCCGGACACGCCCACCGGCGGCCACGAGGTCCACCTGGTCGCCGGGAACGGCGTGGCCGTGGTGGCCCGGCGCGGCTGGGCGCCGTTCACCGGCGTCGAGCTGGCCCGCGCGCGGGCGCTGGTCGACCTGCTCGACCGGACCGGCGCGGCGGCGCCCCGGCCGACCGCGCTGCTCACCGGGGACGGCGTGGCGCTGGTGCTGCGCCCCGGCGGCGCGGGCGACGAGGCGGCCGTGGCCGAGCTGCGCGGGCGCTGCTCGATGCGCACCCTGTTCGACCGCTGCCACTCCGGGGTGCGCACGGTGCCCCGGCGCTGGCTGCACCGGCTGCTCGAACCGCCGCGCGGCACCACCGTGCTGGCGCAGTGCGCGGACCGGGTGGTGGCGCTGGGCCAGCTGATCCGCACCGCCACCCCGGACACCGCCGAGGTCTCGCTGCTGGTGGAGGACGCCTGGCAGGGCCGGGGCGTGGGCACCGCGCTGCTGGCCGAGCTGGCCCGCACCGCGCGCGCCGCGGGCTACCGGGAGCTGGTCGGCTGGTGCCCGCCCGCCGAGACCGCCCTGGTGCGCACCGCCCACCGCGCCGGGCTGGACGTCGCGGTGCGGCGGGAGGACGGCCTGCGGCGGGTTTCGATCACCCCGGCGGGCGTGCCGCCCGAGCCGGGGGAAGGGGTCGCCCATACCGGTGCACCGCTCCCCTCCACCGCCGGGAGTCCCGAAGCCGCGTCGCGGTCGGCGAACCGCCCAATACCTGGGAATTCAGGGTGCGACGTGAGACACGGCCCCGCCCTGGAACCGCTCCCGAACCACTTGCCTGCGGCTAAGCTGGAGGGCCGGTGACGACCTTCGAGGAGTGGTGCCCGTGTCCGTCCAATCGCACCCAGGTGCTCGGCCGACGCTGGAAGACGTGGCGGCCAGGGCCGGGGTTTCGCGGGCGACGGCGTCACGGGTGCTCAACGACTCCCCCAGGGTGAGCCCGGAGGCGCAGGAGGCGGTCACCGCGGCGGTCACCGCGCTGGGCTACCAGCCCAACCGGGCCGCCCGCGCGCTGGTCACCCGGCGCACCGGCGCGGTCGCGGTGCTGTTCTCCGAACCCGAGCCCAAGATCTTCGACGACCCGCACTTCGCCTGGCTGATCCGCGCCGCCGCGCGGGCGCTGGCCGACGCGGACGTGCAGATGGTGCTGATGCTGGTGCACTCGCCCCGCGACCAGGCGCGCGCCGAGCGGTTCCTGGCGGGCGGGCACGTCGACGGCGCGCTGATGTTCGCGCCGCACAAGGGTGATCGGCTGCCCGCCATCGCGCGCAAGCTGCCGCTGCCGGTGGTCTACGCGGGCAGGCCGTGGGGCCCGCTGCGCGGGCTGCACCTGGTCGACCACGACAACCAGGGTGGCGGCGCGCTGGCCACCGAGCACCTGATCTCGTTGGGGCGCAAGCGGATCGGCACGGTCACCGGGCCGCTGGACGAGCTCTCCGCGATCGACCGGCTGGCCGGGTGGCGGGCCGCGACCGGCGCCGACGACGAGACCACCGCGCTGCTGGCCGAGGAGGGCGGGTTCTCCCGCGAGGGCGGCAAGCGCGCGATGGCCGCGCTGCTGGAGCGGGCGCCGGACCTGGACGCGGTGTTCGTGGCCAGCGACCTGATGGCCGCGGGCGCGCTGGACGCGCTGCGGGAAGCCGGGAAGCGGGTTCCCGACGACGTGGCGGTGGTGGGCTTCGACGACCACCCGATGATCGCCCCGCACACCGTGCCGCCGCTGACCAGCGTTCGGCAGGACACCGGCGACCAGGTGCGGCACATGGTGGAGCACCTGCTGCGACTGCTGCGCGACGAGCCGGTGCGGGCGCGCCGCGAGGTGCTGCCGACGGTGCTGGTGCGGCGCGAGAGCGCTTGAGCGGGGCTCCCCGGCAGGGAGGGGAGCCCCGCTCCGCCGGTCAGCTCACCTGGTAGCCCTCGGCGGGCACCGCGTTGCGGTCGATCACGCGCGCCAGCGCGCGCCCGCTGTCCTTGACCGTGCGGACCTGCGTGTCGTAGTCCACGTGCACGATCCCGAACCGCTGGCTGTACCCGGCGGCCCACTCGAAGTTGTCCAGCAGCGACCACGCCAGGTACCCGCGCACGTCCGCGCCGCGCTCCACCGCCCGGTGCACCGCGCGCAGGTGGTCGAGCAGGTAGCGGGTGCGCTCCGGGTCCGCGACGCGGCCGGCGTCGACCACGTCGGGGAACGCCGAGCCGTTCTCGGTCACCACGACCGGCACGCCCGCGGCCTCGGTGCCCAGCCGCACCAGCAGCTCGGTGAACGCCTCGGCGTTCTGCTCCCAGCCGAACCCGGTCAGCTCGCCCCTGGGCGGCAGCAGCTCCACGCCGCGCAGACCGGGGTGCGGCCCGTCGGTCACCACGTGCGCGCCCGCGGGCGCGACGCGGCTGGGGCTGTAGTAGTTGACCCCCAACCAGTCCAGCGGCGCGCCGATGACCTCCTGGTCGCCGTCGCGCACCAGGCCGTCCCAGTCCACCACCCACGAGGTGTCGGCCAGCACGTCGGCCGGGTAGCCGCGGCCCATCACCGCGTCCAGCCACAGCCGGTTCTGCAGGCCGTCGACCTTGCGGACCGCCTCGCGCGAGGCCTCGTCGTCCCGGTCGGCCAGCACGGTGCTCAGGTTGAGCACGATGGACAACCGCTGGTCGTCACCGGCCTGGGCGCGCATCGCCCGCATCGCCAGGCCGTGGCCCAGCAGCAGGTGGTGCGCCGCCGTCAGCGCCGCCGCCGGGTCCGCGACGCCCGGCGCGTGGACGCCGTTGCCGTAGCCCAGGAACGCCGAGCACCACGGCTCGTTGAGCGTGCTCCACAGCTTCACCCGGTCCGACAGGTGCTCGTGCACCAGCGCCGCGTAGTCGGCGAACCGGTGAGCGGTCTCCCGCGACCGCCAACCGCCCTGGTCCTCCAGTCCCTGCGGCAGGTCCCAGTGGTAGAGCGTGGCGATGGGCTGGATGCCGCGGTCGAGCAGCGAGTCCACCAGCCGGTCGTAGAAGGCCAGCCCGCGCGGCTCGACGCGCCCGGAACCGGTGGGCTGGACGCGCGGCCAGGCCACCGAGAACCGGTACGCGGCCAGGCCGAGCTCGGCCATCAGCGCGACGTCGTCGGCGTAGCGGTGGTAGTGGTCGCAGGCCGGTTCCCCGGTGTCGCCGCCCAGCACCTTGCCCGGTGTGGCGGCGAAGGTGTCCCAGATGGACGGTCCCCGGCCGTCCTCGGTGGTGGCCCCCTCGATCTGGAACGACGCGGTGGCCGCCCCCCAGAGGAAGTCCGGCGGGAAGCGCAGGACGTCCTGACCGACCTCGGTGGCCGGGTCGGTTGCGGTCATGTGGTCACCCCTTCACAGCACCCTGCATGATGCCGCCGACGATCTGGCGCGCCAGCAGGATGAAGATCCCGACGACCGGCAGCACCGCGAGCGACGCGCCGGAGAGCATGAGCGAGTAGTCCGTGTAGTAGCCGCTGGCCAGCGTGGAGAGCGCGACCTGCACGGTCGGGCTGTCGTTGGGGTCCAGCACGATCAGCGGCCAGAAGAAGTCGTTCCAGGCGGTCATGAACGTGAACATGCCCATCACCGCGGCCTGCGGGCGCACCGCCGGGAACGCCACGTGCCAGAAGGTGCGCAGCACCGAGCACCCGTCCACCCGCGCCGCTTCGATCAGCTCGTAGGGCACGGACTCCTCGCACGCCTGGCGCATCCAGAACACCGAGAACGCGCCGATCAGCGCGGGCACGATGACCGCTTGCAGCGTGCCGTACCAGTCCAGGTCCGACATCAGCATGTAGAGCGGGATGACGCCGAGCTGGGTGGGCACCATCGAGGTGCCGATCACGACCAGGAACAGCGCGTTGCCGCCCTTGAAGCGCAGGCGCGCGAAGGCGAACCCGGCCAGCGTGCCCAGCACGACGTTGCTGATCGCCACGGTGCCCGCGACCACCAGCGAGTTCTGCATGGCCAGCCAGAAGTCCACGGTGTCGAAGACCCGGCCCAGGTTCTCGAAGAGGTTGCCGCCGGGCACCAGCGAGGGCACGGCGTCGCCCAGCGCGGAGTTGTCCTTGCTGGCGATCAGGAACGAGTAGTACAGCGGGAACACCGACGCCAGCAGCACCACGACCAGCAGCGCGTAGACGAACGGGCCCGCGTGGGCGACCGAGAAGCGGCTCGGCCTGCGAGCGGTTGCGATGGCCACGACCGTCACCCCTTCGACGCGATGCGCCGCGTCAGCGTGAAGTTGACCACCGCCACCAGCAGGATGATCATGAAGAGCACCCAGGCGATCGCGGAGGAGTAGCCCGCGTCGAAGAGCCGGAAGCCCTTCTCGTACAGGTACATCACCAGCGTCTGGAACTGCCGGTCGGTGCCGCCGGTGCCGGTGGCCGTGCCGCCGGGGTCGAACAGCTGCGGCTCGACGAACAGCTGCAGGCCGCCGATGGTGGACACGATGGCGGTGAACATGATCGTGGGTCGGATGCTGGGCACCGTGATGGACCAGAAGGTGCGCCACCGCGACGCGCCGTCGAGCATCGCCGACTCGTACATGTCCTTGGGCACCGACTGCATGGCGGCCAGGTAGATCAGCGCGTTGTAGCCGGTCCACCGCCACATCACCATCGAGCTGATGGCCAGGTGCGAGGCCCACGTCTCGGCCCGCCAGTCGACCGGGTCGACGCCGACCAGGCCGAGCAGGAAGTTGATGATGCCGAAGTCGCGGCCGAACAGCTGCGCGAACACCAGCGCCACCGCGGCCACCGAGATGACGTTGGGCAGCAGCACGCCCGCGCGCCAGAACGCCCGGCCGCGCAGGCCGCGGTCCAGCAGCGCGGCCAGGCCCAGCGCGGCCAGCAGCTGCGGGAAGGTGGAGAGCACGAACAGGCTGACGGTGTTGCCCAGCGCGTTCCAGAAGTGCTGGTCGGCCAGCAGCTCGGTGTAGTTGGCCAGGCCGACGAAGCCCTGGTCGCCGTCGATGAGCTGCCAGTCGTGCAGCGAGACCCAGGCGGTGTAGAGCAGCGGGTACAGCCCGAAGATCCCGAACACCACGAAGAACGGCGCGATGATCAGGTAGGGCGTGACCTTCAGGTCCCACCACCCCAAGCGAAGGCGCCACGGCTGCCGCGCGGCGCGCGGCGGCGGGACGGGGCGCTTGGTCCCCGTCCCGCTGCTCCGTGCCGGTGCGACGGTCACTTGGCGGCGTCCCGCGCTTCCCCGAGGGCCTGCTGGAACGCCTCGTCGGCGGTCTGCTTGCCGGTCTCCACCCGGTTGAGGGCGTTGTTGAACACCAGCGTGACCGGGGCGTCCTTGGTGCCGCGGTAGGTGGGCTTGAGGTTCTCCGCGGAGGTGCCGAAGATCTGGCCGACCGGGGCGGCGTTGAAGTACTCGTTGACCGTCGCGGTGACTTCGGGGTCCTTGAACGCGGCGGGCTCGCTGGGCAGGTTGCCGGTCTCCTTGAAGATGCGCTTCTGCTGCTCCGGCGCGGTCAGCCACTTGGCCAGCTCGTAGGACTCCTTGGGGTGCTTGCCCTGCTTGGGCACCGCGAGGAAGGAGCCGCCCCAGTTGCCGCCGCCACCGGGCGCGGCCGCGATGTCCCACTTGCCCGCCGCCTCGTCACCGGCGCCCGCCTTGATCAGCGCCAGCGCCCAGGCCGGGCAGGTGGTGGTGGCGAAGGAAGCCTGCTTCAGCGCGACGTTCCAGTCCTGGCTGAACGGGGTGAGCGCGCTGGTCTGCTTCTTCTCGCCCAGCGACGCGGCGAGCTTGAACGCCTGCGCCACCTTGGGGTTGGTGTCGGCGATGTAGGAGTCGTCGGCCTTGGCGAAGTAGCCCTCCTCGGTCTGGTCGAGGGCGGCCTTGAAGACGTTCTGCGCGGCGTCGACGAACTTGACGTCGGGCTTCTTGGCGGTGAACTGGTCGGCGACCTTGACGTAGTCCTCCCAGGTCGGCCACAGCTCGCCGACCGCCTCGCGGTCGGTGGGCAGCCCGGCGGCCTCGAACAGGTCGCGCCGGTAGCACAAGGCGAGGCTGCCCATGTCGGTGCCCAGGCCCAGCACGAAGTCGCCGTCGGTGCCCTGGGCCCACTTCCAGGGGGTCCACTGGCTTTGCAGTTCCTTGGCGCCGTAGTCGGCCAGGTTGACGAACTTGTCCTTGGACTGGCGGAACTGGGCGATGTTGCCCTCTTCGATGGCCACGATGTCCGCGGCGCCGCGCCCACCGGCCAGCTGGGTGGCCAGCTGCGTGTGGTGCTGCTCCATCTTGACCTTGCGCTGCTCGATCTCGATGCCGGGGTGCGCGGCCTGGTACTCCTTGATCAGGTTGTCGTACCCGAAGTCGGAGAAGAGGCCGATGGAGAGCTTGATCTTCCCGTCGTCCCCGGCTCCACCTCCCCCGCAAGCCGCCGCTGCGGTCGCCGCCAAGGCGATCGCGACCGCCTTGCTGACCCGAGTCCTGCTCATCCGTCCTCCTCGACGCGCCCACCGGACCTCGCCCGATGCATGAGAGCGCTCTCACGGTCGTGGCGAGGGGCGGGGGTGTCAAGCGGAAGACGTGTGGTCGACACCGGTTCGTAACTTTTGCGGACGGGGTGGCCCGGCCCTCGCCCGGGCCACCCCGCACCCGGTTAGAGGGCCCGCGGGCGCGTATGGGACGCGCGGGCGCGATGCGACGTGGGTCACAGAGAAAAATCCGGGGTGGTGAGCGGGAAAACGCTCACCCACCCCGGATCTCGATGTCGGGTGGTGGTTAGCGGCCCCGTGGGAGGGGGCGGGTGGTACTTGCCGACGGGGTCAGGCTTCGGCCATGCCCGCGACGACGGAGGTCCGGGCCGCGCGGCGGGCGGGCAGCGCGGCGGCGACCACCGCGGCGACCACCGCGGCCGCGAGCATGACGCCGATCTGGTCGAACGGGACGGTGAACGCCACGTCCATGTCGTCGTTGCCGATCGCCTCGATGAGCACCCAGCCGAACCCGATGCCCAGCACCAGCCCCAGCGCCGCGCCCATCAGCGCCATCAGGATCGATTCCACCACCAGCATCAGCCGCAACTGCCCCCTGGTCAGGCCCAGCGCGCGCAGCAGCGCCGATTCTCTGGTGCGCTCCAGCACCGACAGGGTCAGCGTGTTGGCGATGCCGAACAGCGCGATCACCACGGCCAGGCCGATCAGCGCCCACACGAACGCCAGCACCTGGTCCAGCTGGGAGCTCAGCTGCGCCTTGGTCTCGGCGGCGCTGTCGACCACGGCCAGCGGCGAGGTGTCGGCGACCTTCTCCACCGCCGCACGACCGTCGGTGACCCCCGGCTTGAGCTTGACCATGATCGACTCGTAGCCGTCCAGCTTCGGGTCGACGCCGGTCGCGGTCTCCAGCGTCATGATGCCGTTGGCCAGGTTCTGCCCGCTGACCACGGCGACCACCGACAGCGTGGTGGAGTCGCCGTCGAGCACCGACACCACCGCGGTGTCGCCCACCGACAGGCCCTCCCGCTTGGCGTACTGGGCGCTGAGGGCGATCTTGCCCTCGCCCAGCGCGTCCAGCGAGCCCGACTCCACCTTCAGCCGCACCAGGTCGCCCAGCGCGTCCTTGGGCACACCGGTGAAGTAGCTGCCCCTGCCGTACACGGTGACCGTCGGCGCCACGCGGGCGACCTCGGGCAGCGCGGCGAGGTCGGTGGCCAACTGGCGCGGCAGCATCCGGTCGAACACCGCGGAGTTGACCGTGTAGTCCGCCGGGAAGCGCTCGTCCACCTGCGCGTTGGCGGTCTCCTTGGCGCTGGTGGCCACCACGGTCACGGTGGCCACGATGGTCACGCCGATCATCAGCGCGGCGGTGGTCGCCGCGGTGCGCTTGGGGTTGCGGCCCGCGTTGGCCGAGGCCAGCTTGGCCGGGACGCCGAACAGCGCCCTGGGCAGCACGCCGAGCACCCGGTTGACCGGGCCGACCAGCAGCGGCCCCAGCACGACCGCCGCGCCCAGCAGCGCCATCGTGCCCGCGCCCGCGATGATCATCGCGGCCTCCTCGTCCTGCATCCGCAGGCCCAGCACCACACCGCCCAGGCCGACCAGGACCAGCAGCACCGCGGACAGCGTGCGCAGCAGGCCGGTGCGGGCGACCTCGTCCCCGCTGTCGGGCTGGCTGCGCAGCGCGGCCACCGGCGGCACCGAGGTCGCCTTGCGGGCGGGCAGCACCGCGGCCAGCACGGTCACCAGCACACCGACGCCGAACGCGGCCAGCACGGTGGTGGGGGCCAGCGGCAGCAGGACTTCCGCGTCGCTGCCGTCGATGGAGGAGATGATCTTCTGCAGCCCGGCGGAGACGCCGATCCCGCCCAGCAGGCCGAGCACCGAGGCCACCAGGCCCATGACCGCGGCCTCGGCCAGCACGCTGCGGAAGACCTGGCCCCGGCTGGCGCCCACGCAGCGCATCAGCGCCAGCTCCCTGGTGCGCTGGGCGACCAGGATGGTGAAGGTGTTGTAGATGACCATGGCGGCGACCACGAGCGCGATCACCGCGAACGCCAGCAGGACCGAGGTGAACTCGGCCGCCCTGGAGTTGATCGACGCCAGCGACTCGGCGGTCAGCTGCTCACCGGTCTTGACCTCGAAGCCCTGCTCGCCGAGGACCTGGCGGACGCTGTCGGCCGCCTGCTGCTGGGAGACCCCGGCGGCGGCGGTGGCGACCAGCCCGTAGGGCACCTCGTCGGGGCTGATCACCCGGATCTGCTCGGGCGGCAGCACGACGTGCTCGTAGCCGCCGACCGACAGCGGGCTCGCGCCCTGGCGGTAGGTGCCCACCAGCGTGTACTCGTGCTTCCGCTCGCCCTCGCCCAGCAGGGTGATCCGCTGCCCGATGGCGAGCTTGGCCGAGGTCAGCGTGCGCACGTCGACCGCGATCTCACCCGCGCCGTCGGGGAACCGGCCCTCGACGAGGTCGAACTCGCGCAGCTCCGGCGTGCTCGCCAGGCTGTCGACCGAGGCGGGTCGCGCCTTGCCGTCGCCGCCCAGCAGCGGGACCGAGGTTTGCATCCGCACGTCGGCGCCCGCGATGCCGGGCGTTTTCCGCACCGCCTCAAGGGTTTCCTGGGTGATGCCGCGCGGGTTGGGGTTGTCCCCTGGGCCGGCGCCGACGTCGATGCCGCGGGCGTTCTTGGCGAACTCGTCGCGCAGGCTGGCCGCCATCGCGTCGCCGAGCACCAGGGTGCCGGTGACGAACGCGACGCCGAGCGCGATGGCGATGGAGGACAGCACCAGTCGCGCCGTGCGGGCCTTGAGGCCCGCGATGATGGTGCGCAGCATCGATCAGGCTCCCAGGTGCTTCAGCGCGGA
>NZ_BMRG01000003.1:551184-560277 GCF_014648515.1 Saccharothrix coeruleofusca | reverse complement strand
CAGCACCGAGTCGGCGGTCGGCTTGTCGATCTCGCCCGCGGGCTTGCCGTCGGCCAGCAGCACCACGCGGTCGGCGTAGGAGGCGGCGACCGGGTCGTGCGTCACCATGATCACCGTCTGCCCCAGCTTGCGCACCGACATGCGCAGGAAGTCCAGCACCTCCGCGCCCGAGCGCGAGTCCAGGTTGCCGGTCGGCTCGTCGGCGAAGACCACGTCCGGCCGCGCCACCAGCGCGCGGGCGCACGCCACCCGCTGCTGCTGGCCGCCGGAGAGCTCGGAGGGCTTGTGCTTCAAGCGGTCCCGCAGCCCCAGCACGTCGACGATGGTGTCGAACCACTGCTTGTCCGGCTTGCGGCCCGCCAGTTCCAGGCCCAGCAGGATGTTCTGCTCCGCGCTCAGCGTGGGCAGCAGGTTGAACGCCTGGAAGACGAACCCGACGCGGTCGCGGCGCAGCTTGGTCAGCTCCTTGTCGCCCAGGCCGGTGATCTCGGTCCCTCCGATGTGGACGGTGCCGCTGTCCACCGCGTCCAGCCCGGCCAGGCAGTGCATCAGGGTGGACTTGCCGGAGCCGGACGGCCCCATGATGGCGGTGAACCGCCCGGCCTGGAAGGACACGCTGACCCCGGCGAGCGCCCGCACCGCGGTGTCGCCCTTGCCGTAGACCTTGACCAGCTCCGCCGCCGCCACGGCGGTGCGGGTCCCGACGTCGGACACCACTGCGGACATCCCCTGCTCCTCATCTCCCGGTTCTGCGGACACCGAGAAAGCTAGGGACCGGGGACGTGCGCGGGCGTCGCCTCGCCGTCGGCTTCGCGGTCAGACCACAGGATGATCCCGACTAGTCCCCCGGTAGCTGATCCAGCAGGCCCCGCTCGTAGGCGATCGCCACCGCCTCGGCACGCCTGCCCGCACCCAGCTTGGCCATGACCCGGCTCAGGTGCACGCTGACGGTCTTCTCGCTGATGTAGAGCTCCTCGCCGACCTCGCGGTTGGTGCGCCCGAGCGCCACCAGCGCCAGCACCGAGCGCTCCCTGGGGGTGAGCGGGTCGACGCGCTCGCGCTGGTCCCCCAGCAGGACCCGCGCCCGCCTGGCCGCCGCGCGCACCGCGTCGCGCAGCGGCAGCGCCCCCAGCCGCTCCGCCACCTCGTGCGCCGCCCGCAGCTGCGCCACCGCCTCGTCCCGCCGGTCGGCGGCCAGCAGCGCCTCGGCCAGCCGCCACCGGCACACCGCCTGCTCGAACACCGAGCCGTAGCCGAACCCGTCGACCGCCGCCCGCCACAGCTGCGGGTCGCCAGCCCCGGCCAGCCCGCTCTCCTCGGCCAGCGCGCGGGCCAGCCACGCCCGCCCCTCCGGCCCCAGCGTCCCGGTGCGCGGCAGCCCCCGCTCGGCCGTGGCGCGGACGTGGGCGGCCAGCTCCCGGCCGGCCCGCACGGCCTCCTGCTCGGCGGCCACGTCCCGGCCGCGCCGCGCCCGAGCGGCCAGCTCCGCGTGACCGGCCACGGCCAGCGCCCCCAGCCGGATGCCCGCCAGCGCCCACGGACCGCCCTCGCGCTGGGCCCACTCCACCGCCTCCACGGCCCACCGCACGGCCCGCTCCGGCTGCCCGCGCCACAGCGCCAGCTCGGCGCCGGTGCCGCCGGTGATCAGCGCGATCTGCAGGTCGCGGTGCCAGTCGCCGCGCAGCTCGGCCAGCAGCCGCTCGGCCCGGTCGAACTCGCCTCGGCTGACCACCGGGTGGCTGCCCGCGGCGGCCAGCCGGGCGGAGACGGTGCCCGACACGCGCAGCCCCGGCGGCTCGGCCGCGCTCACCGCGCCGTCCCAGTCACCCAGGTGGTACCGGGTCAGCACTTGCAGGATGCGCAGCTCCAGCCCGTAGGAGCTCCACGTCATGCCGGTCGCCCCGGCCCGGTCGACGCCCTCGTCGAAGACCTTCGCGGCCCCGGCGAGGTCGCCGCTGTCGTAGTGGTTCACGCCCAGGAAGTAGCGGGCGCGCAGCTCGGTGTTGACCGCCTGGCACCCCGCCGCGCACGCCACCGCGGCGGTGTGGTGCTCGCGCGCGGCCACCACCTCGCCCGCCGCCTCGTCCAGCAGCCCCAGCGTGCACAGCGCGTCCGCCACGGCCGAGTCCGCGCCGCTGGCCCGGCCGTCGCGCACCGCGCACTCGGCGCGCTCGCGGGCCTCGGCGTACGCGCGCTCCTGCCGCAGCGAGGCCGCCCACACCGCCAGCACCCAGGCGCGGGACGGGCTGGCGGGCCGGTCGCGGACCAGCCGCCACGCCTGCTCGATGGCCCGCCGCCGCTCCTCGTCGGTGCCGTCGAGGACCTGCAGCGCCTGCGCCAAGCGCCGCCAGGTCTCCGCGGCGTCCTCCGGGTCCGCCGGGTCGACCAGCTCCGTGCCGCGCCGGGCGAACGCGATCGCCCGCTCGGGCTGCCCCGCCGTGCCCGCGGCCCACGAGGCGCGACGCAGCAGCACCAGCTCCCCCACCCCGGCCGGGCGGTGCTCCGGCGGCACCGCGTGCCACAGGTCCAGCGCCCGCTCCAGGTGCCGCAGCGCCTCGGCGGGCGCGCCACCGGCCTGCGCCTCCTGCGCGGCGGCGACCGACGCGCGCAGGGCGCGGGGCAGGTCGTGGCTCTCCAGGCTGTGGTGCGCCAGCGCCGCCGCCGTGCCCCGGCCCGCGCTCCCGTCGGCGGACGGCGCGGCCAGCCGGTCGGCGTAGGCGGCGTGCAGCCGCACCCGCTCGCCCGGCAGCAGGTCGGCGTAGACGGCCTCGCGCAGCAGCGCGTGCCGGAAGGTGTAGACCTCGTCGCGGTCCACCACCAGCACGTGGTGCTGCACCGCTTCGCGCAGCGCCGCGTCCAGCTCCGCGTCGTCCAGCGCGGCCACGTCGCGCAGCGGGTCGTGGCGCACCGAGCGCCCGCCGACCGAGGCCACCCGGAGCACGTGCTGGGTGCGCGGGGCCAGCCGCTCGATGCGCGCCAGCAGCACCTCGGTCAGCGTCCACGGCAGGCCGGAGCCGGAAGTGGCGACCGCGACCAGCTCCTCGGCGAAGAACGGGTTGCCGTCGGAGCGCTCGGCGACCTCGCGCACCACGTCCTCGGGCAGGTCCTCGGCCAGCGCGCCGACGAACGCCCGCGCGGCGGCCGCGTCCAGCGGGGGCAGGTCCAGCCGCCGCACGGCGGGCAGCCGCACCAGCTCGTTGAGCAGCGGGCGCAGCGGGTGCGCCCGGTGCAGGTCGTCGGAGCGGTAGCTGGCCACCACCAGCAGCCGCTGCCCGCGCAACCGCGAGAGCAGGAACGACAGCAGGTAGCGGGTGGAGGCGTCGGCCCAGTGCAGGTCCTCCAGCACCAGCAGCACGGGCCGCCGCTGGGCCAGCTCGTCCAGCAGCCCGAACACCGCGTCGAACAGCTGGAGCTGGCCCGCGTCCTGCTCCGGCCCGCGCCCCAGCAGCGGGGAGGGCGGGCCGAAGACGTCCCGACCCGCCTCGCGCTCCACCGGCAGCGCCTGCTCCGGCAGCAGCCTGCCCAGCGCGGGCCGGGCCGCCACGTCGAGCAGACCGGCTTGCCGCACCTGCCCGAGCGCCTCGGTGAAGGGCAGGTACGGCAAGCCGCTCCCGCCCACGTCCAGGCAGCGCCCGGTGAGCACCAGCGCCTCGCCCGCCGCCGAGGTCAGCTCGTCGACCAGGCGGGTCTTGCCGACACCGGCGTCGCCACCGAGCAGCACCGCGCCCGCGGTGCCGCGCGCGGCCTCGTCCAGCGCGGCCCGCAGGACCGCCATCTCCCGATCCCGCGCGACCAGCGGGATTCCGGAGCCCAGGCGCGTCACGGGTGGCATGTTCGCACACCTCAGGTCGCGCGGGAGCCGTTATCGGCCTTCCCTGCGGTGCGTGGACCAGCGCCACCACGCGCGCTTCGACGTGCCCGCGCGGCGCTCCGCGCGGGTGTGGGCGGCGTCCGCGAGCAACGCGGCCTGCCGGTAGTCGACCTCTGCCTTCAGGGCTTCCACAGTCCATTCCACGGCTTCGTCTCCTCATCAGCGTCACTTCATCCGGTGACGCTGAGAGTCGTCCTGAGGCCGGGGGCCCGACATCGGGAAGTCACGCGCGTTCCCGCGCCGATCCCCTCAGCCCGCGCCGTAAGGGGTGACCGCCGCGCGGGTAAGGGCTCAGCTGGCGGCCACCGCGCGCACCCTGGCCAGCCGTTCCCGCACCTCGTCCGCCTCCGGCGCGTTCAGCTCGGTGAACAGCGCCAGCGCGCGCTGCCAGTGCGCGACCGCGCCCGCCGCGCCCTGCCGGTCGAACACCGTCGCCAGCCGGTCGTGGGCCACCGCCTGGTGGTAGGGGCTGGCCGCGGCCGAGGCCACCGACAGCGCGGTCCGCGCGGCCAGCGCGGCGTCGGCCAGCTCACCGGACTCCAGCAGCACCGAGGCCAGGTCGGTGTGGCACATCGACTCGCCGCACTGCTCGCCGACCTCCTGATACATCTCCACGGCCGCGCGCAACCAGGTCTTGGCCTCCGCGTAGCGCCGCGTCGAGCGGTACAGCAGCCCGAGGTTGTGGTGCGCGTTGGCCTCCGCCCAGCGCGACCCGGCCGCCCGGCTGACCTCCAGCGCCTCCCGGTAGTACGCCTCGGACTCGGCCATCCGGCCCAGCGTCTGCAGCGTGTCCGCGACCGTGGTCAGCGTGCGCGCCAGTCCGTTGACGTCGCCGCTGGAGCGCGCCACCTCCAGCGCCTCGCGCAGCCGCTCCAGCGCCTCCTCGGACCGGTCGGACTGGGTCAGCGCCACACCGAGGTTGAACAGCATCACGAACCGCGCCTCCGGGTCGCCCAGCGCGGTGGCCGCGCGCAGCGCCGATTCGGTGGTGCGCAGCCAGGTCGACCGGTCGGTGCGCAGCCAGAAGAAGCGCGACAGCGTGTAGGGCAGCTGCCAGGCGTGCACCAGCCACGCCCGGTCCTCCCCCGCGCCCGCCAGCTCGGCGGCGGCGACCAGGTTGGTCTGCTCGGCGTCCAGCCACGCGGTGGCCTCGGCCGCCCCGGTCAGCCTCGGCACCTCCGCGGGCACGTGCACCGGCGCCACCCGCACGCTGCCCCGGCCCACCGGCAGCAGGCCGTCGGCCAGGTCCGCGCAGTGCAGGTAGAAGTCCAGCATCAGGCTGGTGGCCTCGTGCCGCTGCGGCCCGGTCAGCTCCGCGGCCAGCGTCCGGGTGTAGACGCGCACCAGGTCGTGCGCACCGTAGCGGCCGGGTTCGTTGACCGACAGCAGGTTCGCCGCGGTCAGCGCGTCCAGGGCGCGCTGCGCCTCCGACACCCGCACCCGCGCCATGGCCGCGACCACGAACGGCGTGACGTCCGGGCCGGGGTGCAGGCCCAGCAGCGCCAGCAGCCGGGCGGGCAGCGGCGGCAGCGCGCGGCGGGAGGCGTCCAGCGCCGCCCGCACCGTGGAGTCCTCGTCCTCCAGCCCCAGCGCGGCCAGCCTGCCGTGCTCGTCGTCCAGCTCGGCCACCAGCTCGGCCACCCGCAGCGACGGCGACCCGGCCAGCCGGGCGGCGGCGATGCGCAGCGCCAGCGGCAGCCCGTCGCACAGCACGGCCAGCCTGCGCAGCGCGTCGACCTCGGTGGTCTCCCTGCCCGCGACCCGGCCGAGCACCTCCACCGCCGCGTCCCGGTCCAGCATGTCCAGCTCGACCAGCCGCGCGTCGGCGTGCGCGACCAGGCCGACCAGCCTGCGCCTGCTGGTGACCACCACGCACGAGGGCGAGCCGGGCAGCAGCGCCATCAGCTCGGTGGAGCCGCGCGCGTTGTCCAGCATCACCAGCACCCGCCGGTCCGCGACCATGGTGCGGAACAGCGCCGAGCGCTCCTCCACGGTCACCGGGATGTCCGCCGACGGCACGCCCAGCGTGCGCAGGAACCGGTTGAGCACCTCACCCGCGGAAAGCGGTTCCCGGTTCGGGTCGTAGCCCTGCATGTCCACGTAGAGCTGGCCGTCCGGGAAGCCGTCGCGGACCCGGTGCGCCCAGTGCAGCGCCAGCGCCGTCTTGCCCACCCCCGCGGCCCCGGTGACCACCACCACCAGCCCGCCGTCGGGGTACTCGGCCAGCAGCGCGTCCAGCCGCTCCAGCTCGGCGTCGCGGCCGATCAGCGAGACCGGCGCGCGGGGCAGCTGCGCGGGCGTGGCCGGGCGTGGCGGCTCCGGCTCGGGCAGGGCCGTGGGCAGCGCCGCGGGCCGGGACCCGGCGGGCTCCAGGTCCTCGCCGGAGAGCACCGCCTGCTGGAGCCTGCGCAGCTCCGGGCCCGGCTCCACGCCCAGCTCGTCGACCAGCACCTGGCGGGCGTCGCGGTAGACCGCCAGCGCCTCGGCCTGCCGCCCGGCCTGGCACAGCGCGCGCATCAGCAGGCCGTGGCCGCGCTCGCGCAGCGGGTGCTCGCCGACCAGCGCGGTCAGCTCCCCCACCAGCTCCGCGCCGCGACCGATCAGCAGCAGCAGCTCGGCCCGCTCCTCCTGGGCGGCCAGCCTGCGCTCGACCAGCCTGCCCCGCTCCACCTCGGCGAACAGCCCGGCCACCCCGCCCAGCGGCTCGGCCCGCCACAGCGCCAGCGCCTGGTCCAGCTCGGCCGCCGCGGCCACCAGCTCGCCCGCGCCGCGCAGCCGCGCCGCCGCGGCCACCCGCTGCTCGAACACGTCCAGGTCCACCGAGGCGGGCGCGGCCCGCAGCAGGTAGCCGTCGCCGACCGAGGTCAGCAGCTCGGCCGGGGCGCGGCGGGCCCGGCTGGGCTCCAGCGCGCGGCGCAACCCGGCGACGTAGGTCTGCACGAGGTTGACCGCGCTGCTGGGCGCGGCCTCGCCCCACACCGCGTCGATGATCTGGTCACGGCTGACCGGGGTGTTGCGGGCCAGCAGCAGCACCGCCAGCACCGCGCGCTGCTTGGCCGCGCCGAGGTCGACCTCGACCCCGCCGCGCACCACCCGGAGAAGGCCGAGCACCTCGAACCGCACGGGCTCCCCGCCGTCGTACCCCACCGATCGATCCTTCGCCGAAGGTCGCCGCCGCCAACCCGGCGGCACAACGCAGCCTAGAGATCACTTCAGTGCGACTCCAGTCGGGCTGTAGCCGCATTCTTAGGCTAAGCGTGTCCGACCAACCACACAGGGCAAACCCCGGTGGGGAAGGTTGGACCAGACAGCGGAACACCCGCTGCTCTCCCTGAACGACGGGGGCAGGCCGGCGTGCAAGGGGCATCCAGCCCGCGGCGGCGGAACGCCGGCCCGCCCTCGTCCCCGCAACAGGAGGAAGGCCACCCGGTAGGGGGTGGCCCTCGTCCTTTGCCCTCCCCCAGCCGAAGGGGCCGTGACCGGGAACCCGAACCTCCCGGTCACGGCCCCTTCGGCCGTCGCGCTCAGGCGACCTCTTCCAGCTCCCTGGGCTCCGGGCGCACCTCGGCGGCGGCCTTGCGCCGCTTGCGCAGCACGACCACCGCGCCGATGGCGACCGCGAGGGCCATCAGCACCCACATCACCCCGTTGAAGACGGACTCGATGTACTTGGCCGAGGCGCCCGCGGCCGACCCGATCCCGATGTGCAGCGCCGACCACGCCACCGCGCCCGCGATCGAGGCGGGCAGGAACCGCCGGTACTCGAGCTTCGACGCGCCCGCCGACGCGGGCACCAGGGTGCGCACCACGGGCATGAAGCGGGCGCAGAACACCGCCCACGCGCCCCGGCGGCGCAGCAGCGCGCCCGCCTTGTCCCAGTGCTCCTGGCCGATCTTGCGGACCACCTTGCTCTCGCGCAGGCGGTCGCCGTAGCGGCGGCCCAGGAAGTAGCCGATGCTGTCGCCCGCCACCGCGCACACCGAGACCACCAGCCACATCACCAGGAACCGGGGTGCGCTGGTCACCGTGGTCGCGGCCAGCAGCAGCGCGCTCTCACCCGGCGCGAGGAACCCGACGCCCAGCGTGCACTCGGCCAGGGTCAGCGCGCCGGTCACCGCGAGCACGGCGGGCTGCGGCAGCCCGGCCAGGCCCTCCAGGGCATCGGTCAGCAAGGCCATGTCTTCGTCGCTCCCCCACGTCGCAGGACATCGATCACCGCGGGTGAGTTCACCGGATCGGCGGGGTCCCGCGCATCAGCCCACAGTCTGACCGCACCCCTTACTTCAGGTGGGGACCACCCCCCAGCGACGGCTCAGGGGCGGTCGTGGCGCCCCGCCTTGGCGTGGTCGAGGAAGCGGGACCACGGGGACGGGGCGAAGGCGAGCACCGCGCCGCGCCGGTTCTTGGTGTCGCGCACCAGGGCCTCGGTCCCCACCAGCGCGATCTCCACGCACTCCGGCCCGCTCGCGGACGAATGGCTGCTCTTGCGCCACTGCTGCACAGGTCCTCCAGGATCAGATCAGCAACTCGCGCCGGACCCGGCCGACCAGCCCGGCCGACTCCACGGGGTCGAGCGAGACCTCGACCAGCCGCGCGAACATCTCCGCGTACCCGAGCACGTCCTCGGGCCGCTCCAGGTACGCCTCGCCGCGCCGCCCCTCCAGGTACACCAGGTCGGGGCCCAGCCGCTCGGGGAAGGTCAGCACCACGAACGGGCCGTCCATGGCGGCGTGGCCGCCCGCGCTGAACGGCGCGACCTGGATCGTGACGTGCTCCAGCGCCCCGACCTGGAGCAGCCGCCCGAGCTGGTCGGCCATCACCGCGCGCCCGCCCACCAGCCTGCGCAGGGCCGCCTCGTCGACCACCGCGTGCAGCCGCAGCGGGTCGTCCTCCAGCAGCAGCGCCTGGCGCGCCTCGCGCAGCCCCACCCGCCGCTCCACCTCGGACTCCGGCGCGTCGGGCAGCACGTCGGCGATCAGCGCCCTGGTGTAGTCCGCGGTCTGCAGCAGACCGGGGATCATCAACCCCTGGTAGGTGCGCACCGACGCGGCGTCGGCTTCGAACCCGACGTAGCGGCCCGGCGCGATGTCGCCGAACTCGTCCCACCACGCCTTGCGCCGCGCCTGCCTGGCCAGCTGCACCAGTTCCTCGACCACCGCCGGCGACGCGCCGTACGCGGTGAGCATGTCGCGGACGTCGCGCGGGGTCACGCCGACCCGGCC
>NZ_BMRG01000003.1:491719-551145 GCF_014648515.1 Saccharothrix coeruleofusca | reverse complement strand
GGTCTCGATCCGGCTGACCTTGGACGCCGAGCACTCCAGCCGCGCGCCGACCTCCTCGATGGTGAACCCGGCCTCTTCCCGCAGCCTGCGCAGCGCGGTGACGAGGCGTCGCTTGCACAGCGTCGGGCTGGCCCCCCGCGACATCTCCACCTCCGAAATGGACTTCGGCCCATCTTTCGGCAGAGCGCGGCCGGAGCAAAGAGACGTCATCCATTCGTGTAGTGCAACTTGCAGATTGCCGGTAGGCAGCCGCAGGCTGCTGGACACACCGACACGGAGGAGCACCATGTCACCCGATAGGGAGCTCTGAGGATGTCCACCACCGTCTTCAGCCAGCTGGACAGGTCGCTGCACGAGCACCTCACCGCCCTCGTCCGGCTCGCCGCCGAGGCCGACGAGCGGACCGCCGCCGAACTCACCCGCTCCGCCCTCCCCCGCGTGGTCGCCGCCGTCAAATCACTGCTCGACGAACACCAACCCGACGAACACGGCCGCTGCGCCACCTGCCGCCCCCGCTGGTGGCGCAGGCGACGCCCCGCACCCTGCCGCGCCTACCTGGGCGCACAGCTGTGTCTAATGGCCGCGCCTCCGGCGCGGCGGCTCGGCCGCCCGGAAGTCGGCCCATCGGCACGCGTTTCACGCCGATCGAAAAACGTGATCGGCGTGAAAGGCATCCCGACAGACCGACGCGACTGTGCTGGATAGCCGCTGCTCCGCAGACGGCGGCTCGGCCACCCGGAAGTCGGCCCATCGGCACGCGTTTCGCGGAAAATCGAAAAGCGTGATTTTCCGCGAAAGGCATCCGACAGGCCGACGCGGCCTCGCGTGAGGGTTGGGGGCCTGCCGGGTAGGCGGCGGCTCAGAAATCGGTTCGCGGGTGGCTCGGAATTGGGCGCATCAGGCGTGGACGAGGTTTTTGGGGTAGTGGCGGCGGAGGGTGGCGGCGCTGATGCGGTCGAAGGTGCGGTCGGGCAGCACCCGCGCCAGGCGGACGAGCAGGGCGGCGTCCCAGCCGATGGTGTAGCGGGTGCGCGGCTTGCGGGCGGTGACGGCCCTCGCGATGACGCGGGCGGCGGCGTCGGCGGTCGCACCCGACGCGGTGCCGGAGGCCATCAGCCCGTTGACCGCCCGGACCAGGCCGTCGTAGCGCTCCCGCTGCTCGGCGGTCATGCCCGCGGCCAGCTCGTTCGCCGTGGTGATCCCGCGAGCGGCCATCTCCGTGCGGACCCCGCCTGGCTCGACCACGACCACCCGCACGCCCAGTGGCGCGACCTCCCGGCGCAGCGAGTCGCTGACCGCCTCCAGGGCGAACTTCGCACCGGCGTACGCGCCGTAGGTGGGCATGGCGAGCCTGCCGCCGATGGAGCTGATGTTGACCACACGCCCCTGACCGCACAGCAGGGCGGGCAGCAGGGCCTGGGTGACGGCGACGTGGCCGAACAGGTTGACCTCGAAAACCTGCCGCCACCGGTCCATCGGCAGCGCCTCGACGGGGGCGTTCACCTGGATGGCCGCGTTGTTGACCAGGGCGTGCAGCGGGCGCCGGTCGTCGGCGACCCGCTCGGCGAGCGCCCGCACGTGCTCGGGCTCGGTGATGTCGAGGATGACCGGCTCCACGCCCGCCGACCGGATGGCGTCGGCGTCGCGGTCGCGGCGCACGCCCGCCAGCACGTGGAACCCCCGGCGGGCCAGTTCGCGGGCGGTTGCCGCGCCCATGCCCGCGGCGGCCCCGGTCACGACGGCCAGGCCCCGAGCTTCAGATGACTTTGTCACATCAGCGAGGCTACCAATTCGGATGACACTGTCAACCGCGCGGCGGGGGCCCGCTCAGGCGCGGCCGGTGGCCAGGTAGGCGCGGTGCAGGGCGAAGGCTCCGCAGGCGGCTCCGGTGAGAGCCGCGGTCACCTGGCCGATGGCGGTGAACTCCGGCACCGCCCCGTGCCAGTCCCCTGCCAGCAAGGCGTAGACCAGCACCAGCGCCAGCCAGGGCGCGCGCAGCGCCGTGGGCAGCAGCACCGCCACCGCGCCCGCCGAGGTGAACGCCGCGTAGGCCACCCCGAGGTGGGCCGCGTCCCGCAGGTCCACCAGGTACGCGCCGGTGCCGATCACCGCCGTGGCCACCAGCGTCGCGGTCACGTGCCCGGTCAGCGCCACCGCCGCCGCGCGCCACGGCCCCACGGCGCGCTCGAAGGTGCCCAGGCACAGCGCCAAGCAGGCCAGCGACACGGCGGTGAACACCGCGCCGTCCGCGGCGTCGAGCACGAAAGCGCTGCCCAGCAGCGCGTTCACCGGGTGGTGGGCCAGGTTCCTCGGGTTGGCGCTGAGCGACTCCCGCACCTGGGCCGACATGCCGTCGGCGAACACGAACCTCATCAGCAGGGCCGCCCCCGTCACGGCCGCCAGGTAGGAAGCCGTGACGGGGTAGCGCTGGAAGGGTTCACGCACCCGATGGGAATCGGGTGGATCAGGCGTCCACTTGAGACCGGTCACCCGACCAGAGGGTGTGGAAGCTGCCCTCGCGGTCGGTGCGGCGGTAGGTGTGCGCGCCGAAGAAGTCGCGCAGGCCCTGCACCAGCGACGCGGGCAGGCGCTCGGAGCGCAGCGCGTCGTAGTAGGCCAGCGCGGACACGAAGCCCGGCACCGGGACGCCCGCCTCGACCGCGCCGACCACGACCCGGCGCCACGCCGCCTCGGCGTCGCGCACCGCGTCGCGGAAGTACTCGTCCACGAGCAGGGAGGCCAGGTTCGGGTCCTTGTCGTAGGCCTCGCGGATGCGGTCGAGGAAGCGGGCGCGGATGATGCAGCCGCCGCGCCAGATCGTCGCCATCGCGCCGAGGTCGAGGTCCCAGCCGTACTCGGCGCTGGCCGCGCGCATCTGGTCGAAGCCCTGCGCGTACGCCACGACCTTGGAGGCGTACAGCGCCTGCCGCACGTCCTCGACGAGCTGGTCGGCGATCCGCTCGGAGGCGAGCACCTCGGGCGAGCCGAACGCCTCGCGCGCGGCCTTGCGCTGCTCGACGCGGCCGGACAGCGACCGGGCGAACACCGCCTCGGCGATGCCGGTGACCGGCACGCCCAGCTCCAGCGCCTCCTGCACGGTCCAGCGGCCGGTGCCCTTCTGCTCGGCCTCGTCGGCGATCACGTCCACCAGCGGCACGCCGGTCTCGGGGTCGAAGTGGCCCAGCACCTCGGCGGTGATCTCGACCAGGTAGGACTCCAGGTCGCCGCTGTTCCAGCCGCGGAAGACCTCGGCGATCTGCGTCGGGGTCATCCCGCCGACGCGGTTGAGCAGGTCGTAGGCCTCGGCGATGAGCTGCATGTCGGCGTACTCGATGCCGTTGTGGACCATCTTCACGAAGTGGCCCGCGCCGTCGGGGCCGACGTGCACGCAGCACGGCACGCCGTCGACCTGGGCGGCGATGGACTCCAGCACCGGCCCGAGGTGCTGGTAGGACTCCTTGGAGCCGCCGGGCATGATGCTGGGCCCGTTGAGCGCGCCCTCCTCGCCGCCGGAGATGCCCGCGCCGACGAAGTGCAGGCCCGCTTCGCGCAGCGCGGCCTCGCGGCGGCGGGTGTCGGCGTAGTGGGCGTTGCCGCCGTCGATCACCATGTCGCCGGGCTCCAGCAGCGGCACCAGCTCGTCGATCACGGCGTCGGTGGGGGCGCCCGCCTTGACCATGATGATGATCTGGCGTGGTGTCTGCAGGCTCGCGACGAGCTCTTCCAGCGTCTCGGCGGGCACGAAGTCGCCTTCGTGGCCGTGCTCCTCGATCAGCGCTTTGGTGCGGGCGGAACTGCGGTTGTGCACGGCGACGCGGTAGCCGTGCCGGGCGAGGTTGCGCGCCAGGTTGCTGCCCATGACGGCGAGCCCGGTGACGGCGATCCGCGCGGGTGCCTCGGAGGTGGTCATTTTTCCAGCGTGCCCCTTTCCGCGTCCGCGCGCACGTATGCGCGCCCCTGTTTTTTACCATTCTTGATCACACTCCCCGACCTGTAACATCGTGAAACAACGAGTGGAACGGTGGGGGCGCATGACCAGGGCGGGGCGGGCGACGGTCCGGGACGTGGCGGCGGAGACCGGGCTGTCGATCGCCACCGTCTCGCGGGTGCTCAACGGGCAGGCCAACGTCGCCGCGCACACCAGGGAGGTGGTGCTGCGGGCGGTCGACCGGCTGGGCGCGCAGGCGCCGAGGCCGCGCGGCGGGCGGGCCCGCCGCGCGGGCGGCTCGGTCTACGTGCGCTGCCCCTACCTGCTCACCGACTACTTCGGGCTGATCGTGTCCTCGGTGGTGGAGACGCTGGCGCGGCACGGCAGGCGGGTGGTGCTGGACGCGGGCACGGCCGCCCAGCGGGTGCCCGCGCTGCCGGGCCTGCCCGGCCAGGCCGACCTGGACGGGGCGGTGTTGATCCTGCCGCCGGAGCCCGCCGAGGAGCTGGTCCGGCTGCGCGACAGCGGGTTCCCGTTCGTGGTGGTCGACCCGCGCACCGAGCTGCCGCGCGACGTGGCCTCGGTGTCCGCGGCGCACTTCGCGGGCGCGCGCAGGCTGATGGCGCACCTGGTGGAGCTGGGCCATCGGCGGGTGGGCGTGATCGGCGGGCCGGGCGACTGGCTGGCCAGCGACGGCAGGATGGCCGGGTACGCGGCGGCGCTGTCGGACGCGGGGGTGCTGCCCGCGCCGGAGCTGCTGCGCCACGTCGACGAGCCGACCACCGAGCTGGGCCACCGCGCCGCGCGCGAGCTGCTGGCGCTGGAGGACCGGCCGACGGCGCTGGTGGCGTTCAACGACAAGATGGCGGTCGGGGCCCTGCGCGCGGCGCGCGAACTGGGCCTGGAGGTGCCGGGGGACGTGTCCGTGGCGGGGTTCGACGACCTGGACCTGAGCCGGGCGACGCGGCCGGAGCTGACCACGGTCCGCCAGCCGCTGCAGGAGATGGGTCGGATGGCGGTCACCCTGCTGGTGCGGCTGCTGGAGCGGCACGAGCTGGAGGCGCTGCACGTGGAGCTGGCCACCGAACTGGTGGTGCGGGAGTCGACCGGACCCGCCTGAACCCCGGTGTTCCACAGCTTTTCAGCGCGTTTCCCGCGTCAGCGCGGCTCTTGACAGCCACCTGGGGGCATTGTTTCCTCTCTTCTGCGGGTTCGTTCCAGAAATGTTTCATTTGTTTCAGGACGACCATCCCTGTCCACACCGTCGTGAGAGGAGTCCGAGGTGTCCTCTGCCCACCGTCGGACCTTGATCAGCGCGGGCCTGGTCGCGGCGTGCGTCGCCGCGGCGGCGACCGCGCTGCCCCCGCCCACCGCCACCGCCGCGGGTGAGACCGTGAACGTCTGGCTCACCACCACGTCCGACCCCGGTGGCCGCACCGTCACCAGGGGGCTGCAGCAGCAGACGCCGGTGGCCTTCGGCACCGGTTCCGGCAACGCCGCCCACACCATCACCGTCGACGAGGGCACCACCTACCAGCGGTTCGAGGGCGGCGGCGCGTCGATCACCGACACCACCGCCTACCTGCTGCGCGGCGGCCCGGTCTCCGCCGCCACCCGCGACGCGGTGATGCGCGGGCTGTTCTCCCCCACCGAGGGCATCGGCCTGTCGTTCGTGCGCAACCCCATCGGCGCGTCCGACCTGTCGCGGCCGGGCCACGTGTCGCTGGACGACACCTGCTGCGACCTCGGCGACTTCGGCGCCAACGGCTACGACACCGACGTGCGGCTGCTGACCCAGCAGGCCAAGCGGCTCAACCCGGCCCTGCGGGTCAAGGGCGTGCCGTGGAGCGCGCCGGGCTGGATGAAGGACAACGGCCGGATGGACCAGATGGGCTGGCTGAAGTGGGAGCACTACCCCACCTACGCGCAGTACCTGGTCAAGTACGTGCAGAGCTACCAGGCGGCGGGCGTGCCGATCGACTACCTCTCGGTGCAGAACGAGCCCAACTGCTGCCAGGCGGCCAACCCCACCGCGATGGACTACCCCGGCATGAGCTGGAACCCGTCCGGGCTGGTGGAGTTCACCAAGAACCACGTCTACCCCGCCTTCCGCGCGGCGGGCATCACCACCAAGGTGCTCGTCCACGACTGGAACTACGGCGACTACGCCAACTTCGGCGCGGCGGTGCTGGCCGACCCTGGCGTGCGCGAGGACCCGCTGTTCGGCGGCATCGCCTGGCACGGCTACTTCGGCGACCCGGCGGTGGGCACCCAGGTGCGCGCCGCCTACCCGAACGTGCCGCAGTTCAGCACCGAGCACTCCGGCGGCACGTGGATCTCCAACCAGCACAACGAGGACATGGCCGACATCGTCAACTACGCCCGCAACTGGAGCGGCAGCCTGGTCAAGTGGAGCCTGGCGCTGAACCAGCACATGGGCCCGCACAACGGCGGCTGCGGCACGTGCACCGGGCTGATCACCGTGCAGGAGGGCGGTCCGAGGGCGGGCCAGGTCGACTACACCGTCGAGTACTACACCACCGGTCACCTGACCAAGTTCGTCAAGCCGGGCGCGCACCGGATCGACTCGACCGCCAACGGCGCCGTGCAGAACGTGGCCTACCGCAACCCGGACGGCTCCAAGGCGCTGATCGCCCACAACGGCGGCACCTCGGCGCAGTCGGTCAAGGTCGTCTGGGGCGGGCAGTCCTTCACCTACACCCTGCCCGCGCGCACCACGGCGACGTTCAGCTGGGCGGGCAACCCCGGCACCCCGACCGGCGGCGCGATCACCGGTCTGGCGGGCAAGTGCGTCGACGTGGCGGGCGGCAGCAGCGCCGACGGCACCCCCGTCCAGCTCCACACCTGCAACGGCAGCGCCGCCCAGCGGTGGACCCGGCCGGGCGACGGCACGCTGCGGGCGCTGGGCAAGTGCCTGGACGTCAAGGACCGGGCCACCGGCGACGGCGCGCAGCTGCAGCTGTGGACCTGCGGCGGCACCGCCAACCAGCAGTGGACCCGCACCGCCGGGCGCGACCTGGTGAACCCGGCGGCGGACAAGTGCCTCGACGTCACCGACCACAACAGCGTCGACGGGACGCGGTTGCAGATCTGGACCTGCACCGGCGCGGCCAACCAGAAGTGGGACGTGGCCTGAGCCCGGACGACCGGGGCCCCGCGCGGGGCCCCGGTCGCGCTCATCCCGTTGCCTTGTAAGCCTGTCCGGCCTGGTTGGGCGTTCCACCCGGCAGGTAGAGCCCGGTCCCCGGCTTGTCGGCGGGCAGCGCGAACCAGGCGTAGCGCTCCACGTAGGACAGACCTTCGAGCATCCGCGACGACTTGCCCGCGAAGTCCGCCAGCTCCGCGGCGCTGGGGTAGCGGACGCCACCGCCGGAGAAGTCCATCAGGGAGTACTCGGTGACCCAGATCGGCAGCCCGTACCGGGCGTGCACCGCGTCCAGGTAGTTCTTCAGGTGCCCCACCGCAGCCGGGCTGAAGTCCGAGCCGTACCAGTGCAGGGTGATGAAGTCGACCCGCAGGCCGCGCGCCCGCGCGCCGGACAGGAAGCGGTCGAGCCAGCCGCCCGGCTTGTCCCCGCTGTGCGCGACCGCCGGGCTGCCCAGGCGCATCCCCGTCGCCTGGAGCTGGGGCCACAGGTCCAGCGCCTGCTCCACGGTCATGTTCGACTGCTCGGCCAGGTCCGGCTCGTTGAAGCCGAGCAGGGTGGTGCCCTGCCCCTTGACCGCCCGCAGGTTCTCCGGGGTGACCGACTTGGCCCCCCAGATCATCGGCACGTACTCGACGCCGGGCGGCGCCTGGACGTTCTCGCGGGTGGCGGCCCAGTTGTAGAACCAGCCCGCGCCCACGTCGGACAGCGCGCGGTTCACGCCGTCGAAGTGCCAGGTGCTGACGCCCTTCTTCTTCGACCGCGCGGCGGGCGTCCGGGGTGCGGCGGCTTGCTGCTGCGTGGTCTGGACCGCCGTGGTGGTGGTCGTCGTCGGGACCGCGGTCGTCGTGGTGGTCGTGCTCGTCGTCGTGGTCGTGGCGCTGCTGGTGGGCGGGGCCGTGGTCGTCGTGGTGGTGGCCGCCGCCGCGATCGGCACGGGCTCGGGGGACCGGTCCTGCGGCAGGAACACCACCACGCCCGCCACGGTGCCCGCCACCGCGGCGACGGCGGCCGCGGCGACGAGCGGTTTGGCCGCCGCGTGCGCCCAGATCCCCTTCTTGACCACGGCCTGCTTCACAGCGGCCTGCTTCACAGCGGCGTTCTCCACAGCGGCGTTCTTCACGGCCGCGTTCTCCACGGCGTTCTCGGCCGCACCGGTCCGGTCCGGCAGCGCCGCGGTGGGCTCGGGCAGGGTGAGCAGACCGGCGGGCAGCGGCACCAGCGGCAGCCGCGCCACCAGCCCGTCTACGGCGGCCAGGTCTTCGAACCCGCGACCGCACCACGAGCACTCGCGCGCGTGCCGGACGATCCGCTTGCGCCACAACGCGCTGGGTTGGCCGTCCCAGTCCCGCACCACGGCGGCCAGCTCGCCGCAGCGGGGCGTGGCCGCCAGCACCCGGACCACCACGCGGGCCGCGTCCAGCTGGGCCTTCATCCGCTGCACGCGCACCGCGGTGTGCTGGGGGCTGAGCCCGACCGCCTCGGCGACCTCGGCGCGGGTCACCTGCCCCGCGGTCTCCATCCACCACAGCGACAGCAGCTCGCGCTCCTCGTCGCCCAGCCACCGGGTGGCCGCGACGACCTCGCGGCGCTGCCCGGTCAGGTGCAGCCGGGTGATGGCCAGGTCGACGAAGTCCGCGCCGGGGTCGGCCAGGTCGACCAGGTCCCGCTCGTCCACCGGCAGCGGCAGCTTGCGCCGGTGCCGCTCGCGGACCTGGTTCATGGCGATGACCAGCAGCCACGACCGGAACGCGGCCGGGTCGCGCAGGCCGCCCAGCCCGTCCAGGGCGCGCAGCATGGTCTCCTGGACCACGTCGTCGGTGTCGGAGTGGCCGCCGAGCGCGTGCCCGACGACGTTGTAGACCAGCGGCAGGTACCCCGCCACCAGCTCGTCCAGCGCTGACTGCTCGCCGCGCTGCGCGGCGAGCACCGTGGCGGCGCCCGGCTCCCGCGGTGTCCGCATCCCGATCCTCTCGGCCGTGTTGGGCTTCCCCACCGGAGACGGTTCGAAGGCCCGCACGATAACGAGAACCTCGGCATCGGCGAGCGCGGACTGGAGCGGGCACGTCGAGGCATCGCAGGCGGGCACCCACGGCGCGTGCCCGCCCACCCGTCGTGACCAGGGGCTACCGGCCCGCCGTCCGGTCCGCCCGCGCGGCTACATTGCCCGCATGACGCCAGAGGAGTTCCGCCGGATCGGCCACCAGGTGGTGGACTGGGTCGCCGACTACCGCTCGCGCATCGAGGACTTCCCGGTGCTGTCCCCGGTGGAGCCGGGCTGGGTCCGCGCGCAGCTGCCGGAGGAGCTGCCGGAGCGGCCATCGGACTTCGACGCGCTGCTGGCCGACGTGGACCGGGTGGTGCTGCCGGGCACCACGCACTGGCAGCACCCGTCGTTCTTCGGCTACTTCCCGTCCAACGCCTCGCTGCCCTCGGTGCTGGGCGACCTGCTGTCCACCGGCCTGGGCGTGCAGGGGATGCTGTGGGCCACCTCGCCCGCCGCCACCGAGCTGGAGCAGGCGCTGATGGACCAGCTGGCCACGGCGATGGGCCTGCCGGAGTCGTTCCGGGGCGGTGGCGTCATCCAGGACACCGCCTCGTCGGCCGCGCTGGTGGCGATGACCGCGGCGCTGCAGCGCGCGTCCGGCGGCAAGTGGCGCGACTCCGGGGTGGACGGGTCGGAGACCGTCTACGTCTCCTCGCAGACGCACTCCTCACTGGCCAAGGCGGCGCGGGTGGCCGGGCTGGGCGAGTCGGCGGTGCGGTCGGTCGCGGTGGACGCCGCCCAGGCCATGTCCGCCGACGACCTGGCCGCGCGGGTCCGCGCCGACCTGGACGCGGGCCGCCGCCCGGTGCTGGTGTGCGCGACGATCGGCACCACCGGCACGGGCGCGGTCGACCCGGTGCGCGAGATCGCCGCGATCTGCCGCGAGCACGGCATCTGGCTGCACGTGGACGCCGCCTGGGCGGGTCCGGTGGCGCTGTGCGAGGAGCACCGGGCGCTGTTCGACGGCGTGGAGCTGGCCGATTCGTTCGGGGCCAACGCGCACAAGTGGCTGCTGACCGCGTTCGACCTGTCGCTGTTCTGGACCGCGCACCCGGACGTGCTGGTGGACGCGCTGACGATCCTGCCGGAGTACCTGCGCAACGCGGCGTCGGAGTCCGGCGCGGTGGTGGACTACCGCGACTGGCAGATCCCGCTGGGCAGGCGGTTCCGGGCGCTGAAGCTGTGGTCGGTGCTGCGCTGGTACGGCCTGTCCGGGCTGCGCGAGCACCTGCGCGGCCACATCGCGCTGGCCGAGGCGCTGGAGGGCTGGGTGGCCGAGGACCCGCGCTGGGAGCTGGTGGTGCCCAGGTCGCTGTCGCTGGTCACCATCGCCGTGCGGGACGACGAGGAGGCCACCCGGCGGGCCATGGAGGTGGTCAACGCCAGCGGGTCGGCGTTCGTCACGCACACCTCGGTGAACGGCCGCTTCGCCATCCGCGTGGCCATCGGCGCGGAGGGCACGCGGGAGCGGCACGTGCGCGCCCTGTGGGACGCCCTGCGCGCGGCGGTGTAGCGGCGGCCGGGCTCAGGAGGGGATCGGCCGGGCGGCCTCGGCGCGCAGGCCGTCGAGGAAGAACGCCAGGCAGCGCCGCCACGCCAGGGGCGCCTCGTCCGCCGATTCCCTGATCACCTTGGACATCGCCCAGATCAGCGTGATGAAGTCCCGCTCCTCGAAGTCCGCGCGCAGCTGCCCGCTGTCCTTGGCGCGCGCGATGAGCCGCCGCGCGATCTCCAACCCGCCCCGGCAGGCCTCCGCCAGCCCGGCGGCTGTCGAGAAGCGCCCGCTCAGCGCGTCGTTGAGCCCGAAGTCCTCGGCCTGCAGGGCGAACACGCCCTCGACGAACCGGGTGAACCCGCGCCACGCGTCGTCGTCGGCCAGCGCCTGCGCGCCGATCCGCTCCAGCACCGCCACGCGCGCCGGGAAGATCGCGTCGATGAGCGCCTCGCGGGTCGGGAAGTGGTTGTAGAGGGTGCCGATGCTGACCCCGGCACGGCGGGCGATCTCCTCCAGCGGCGCGTCCAGCCCGCGTTCGCCGAACACCCGCGTGGCGGCGTCCAGCAGCTTGTCGCGGTTGCGCGCGGCGTCGGCGCGCAGTGGCTTGGGCATGGCTCCCCGATCGGAACTTGAGGGCGTCCTCGACCAATGCTAGCTTCGAAGAAGTTGAGGCATACCTCGACTTACTTCTCCCGGAGGAACCCATGAGCGGAACCGCTGTTGTCCTCGGCGTCGGCCCCGGCCTCGGCATGTCCATCGCCCACCGCTTCGGCCGCGAGGGCTACCGGGTGGCCCTGGTCTCGCGCAGCGCGACCAGGCACCCCGACTACCTCGCCGCCCTGGCCGCCGCCGGGGTCCAGGCCGGCTCCCACACCGCCGACGTGCGCGACGCGGGCAGCCTGCGCGCCGCGCTGGACGAGATCGGGCGGGTCGACGTGCTCTACTACGGCCCCGCGAGCGCGGACATCAGCCCGGTCCCGATCACCGAGACCTCCTCCGACGACGTGCGCGAGGCGATGAGCTGGGTCCTCCCGGCGGTCGACGCGGTGGGCGCGGTCCTGCCCGGCATGGTCGAGCGCGGGTCGGGCGGGCTGCTGTTCGCGGGCGGCCTGAGCGCCGTGGTCCCGATGCCCCCGCTGGGCAACCTGGCGGTCTCGTCGGCCGCGCTGCGCAACTACGCGCTGACCCTGAACGCGGCGCTGGCCGGCACGGGCGTCTACGCGGGCGCCCTGACCATCGGCGGGCTGATCGAGCGCGGGGACATCCACCGCATGATGACGGCGCAGCCGGAACTGCTGGGCGACCTGAGCGCGCACACGCTCGACCCCGACGGCATCGCCGACGCGGCCTGGGAGCTGTACACCAAGCGCGACCGCGCCGAAGAGGTCTTCAACGCCCTCGGCTGAGGTCAGTTGCGGATCAGCTCGGCGAGGTCGACGGTGATCGTGAAAGGGCTCAGGACCCGCACCTTCCCGCTGCCACCGGCCACGTGCTCGTAGTCGCCGTCGACGAGCGTGAAGGCGTCCAGCGAGGCGGGCGCGTCGAGGTCGACCAGCCAGTAGTGCGGGATGCCCGCGTCGGCGTACTCGGCGGGCTTGGTGACGCGATCGGTCCGCCCGGTGCCGGGCGACACGATCTCGACCGCCAGGAGCACCTCGTCCGCGGAGAAGCGAGCGGGGTACTCGTCGGTCGGCCTGCTCGGCACCACCACGACGTCGGGAGCGCGCAGCGTCGCGGGGTGGACCGGGTTGACCACGACCTCGACATCACCGAAAGCGGCGAACTCCTCCGGGAGGTGGGCCTCCAAGAGCCCGGTGAGCCGGTACGCCACCCGCTGGTGGATCGGCGCGGGGCGTGGAACGACCAGCGGAACCCCGCCGACCAGCTCACAGCGGTGCGATCCGCCCTTCGGGAGCGCGTCCCACTCCCCAAGGGTGAGCAAGCGCTCCGGCACTGCGATCATCACCTTCCACCAGCGGTCACCAGGGCGCCACAGCGTAGCGGGGTCAGTCCAGCACCCGGAGCAGTCCCTCCTGGACCACCGTGGCCACCAACTGGCCATCGGCCGAGAAGAACCGACCGGTCGCCAGGCCGCGCGCCCCCGACGCCGAGGGCGAGGCGCAGTCGTAGAGGAACCACTCGTCGGCGCGGAACCGGCGGTGGAACCACATCGCGTGGTCCAGGCTGGCCCCCAGCACCTTGTCGGTGCCCCAGTAGACGCCGTGCCGCACCAGCACCGAGTCCAGCAGCGTCATGTCCGAGGCGTAGGCCAGCACGCACACGTGCAGCAGGTCGTCGTCGGGGAGCTTGCCGTCGGCGCGCATCCACACCTGGCTGCGCGCCTCGGCGGGCCCGCCCTCGCGGGCCCGCCACGGCGGCTCGGTCACGTAGCGCACGTCGATCGGCCTGGGCAGTCGCGCCATGCCGACCTTGTCCAGGTACCCGGCGGCGGCCTGGGCGTAGGTGGGCAGCGACTCCGGCTCGGGCACGGCGGGCATCGGCTCCTGGTGGTCCAGGCCCGGCTCGTCGAGCTGGAACGACGCGGACAGCGAGAAGATCGCCTTGCCGCGCTGGACGGCCACCACGCGGCGGGTGGTGAACGAGCGGCCGTCGCGGATGCGGTCGACTTCGTAGACGATCGGGATCGTCGGGTCGCCGCCGCGGATGAAGTACGAGTGCAGCGAGTGGACCCGGCGCTCCGGCGGGACGGTCCGCCCCGCCGCCACCAGCGCCTGCCCCGCTACCTGCCCGCCGAACACCCGCACGGGCGACTCGGCGGGGGACACCCCTCGGAAGATGTTCTCCTCGATGCGCTCCAGGTCCAGCAGCGCCACGAGGCGGTCGAGCACGGGCTGCCCGTGCGGAACACCGTCGCTGTCCAGCGGAACGTCCTGGAGCGGGGCGGTCGCCGCGGCACGGGCAGCCTCTGTCACGTCATCTCCTAGGCGTGGTCTTCCTCCCCGAGCCGGTGGACCCGGATGAGGTTGGTCGAGCCGACGGTGCCGGGCGGGGAGCCCGCGACGACGACCATGAGGTCTCCCGGCTGGTAGCGGCCGATCGACAGCATGGAGGCGTCCACCTGGCGGACCATCTCGTCGGTGGAGTCCACCTTAGGCACCAGGAACGTCTCGGTGCCCCAGGTGAGAGCAAGCTGACTGCGCACGCTGGGCTCCGGGGTGAACGCCAGCAGCGGCAGGTGGGTGTGCAGGCGGGCCAGCCGCCGCACCGTGTCACCGGACTGGGTGAACGCCACCAGCGCCTTGGCGTTGAGCCGCTCGCCGATGTCGCGGGCCGCGTAGGAGATCACGCCGCGCTTGGTGCGCGGGACGTGGGTCAGCGGCGGCACCACCACCGACTCGGTCTCCACCGCCTCGATGATGCGGCCCATGGTCTTGACCGACTCGATCGCGTAGCGGCCCACGCTGGTCTCGCCGGAGAGCATCAGCGCGTCCGCGCCGTCGAGCACGGCGTTGGCCACGTCGGAGGTCTCCGCGCGGGTCGGGCGCGAGTTGGTGATCATCGAGTCGAGCATCTGGGTGGCCACGATCACCGGCTTGGCGTTCTCGCGGGCGATCTGGATGGCCCGCTTCTGCACCAGCGGCACGTGCTCCAGCGGCAGCTCCACGCCCAGGTCGCCGCGGGCGACCATGACGCCGTCGAAGGCCAGCACGATGGCTTCGAGGTTGTCGACCGCCTCGGGCTTCTCGATCTTGGCGATCACCGGCAGCCGTCCGCGACCGCTGCGGTCCATCACCTGGTGCACCAGGTCGATGTCGGCGGGCGAGCGCACGAAGGACAGCGCGATGAAGTCCACGCCCAGGCTGAGGGCGAACTCCAGGTCCTCGATGTCCTTCTCGGACAGCGCGGGCACGGACACGTCCATGCCGGGCAGCGACAGGCCCTTGTTGTTGCTGACCGGGCCGCCCTCGGTGACCTCGCAGACCACGTCCGGGCCCTCGATGTCGGTGACCACCAGGCCGACCTTGCCGTCGTCCACCAGCAGCCGGTCGCCGACCTTGGCGTCCTTGGCCAACTCCTTGTAGGTGGTGGAGACCCGGTCGTGGGTGCCCTCGACGTCCTCCACGGTGACCCGGACGATGTCGCCGGTGCGCCACTCGACGGGGCCGTGGGCGAACCGGCCGAGGCGGATCTTGGGGCCCTGCAGGTCGGCCAGGACGCCCACCGCGCGGCCCGACGCGTCCGCGGCGGCGCGGACGAGGTCGTAGACCTGCTTGTGGTCCGCGTGGCTGCCGTGGCTGAAGTTCATCCTCGCCACGTCCATCCCCGCCGCGACCAGCTCGTTGATCTTGTCAGCGGTGGCGGTGGCGGGGCCCAGGGTACAGACGATCTTCGCGCGTCGACTCACGTTCGGACAGAGTAGTCCTCTTCACTGGACCGATCAGGATGTACCCGGGGGTAATCTAGGGGAAACAGGCAAAATCGCTCCTGTGACCGCCAGATTCTTTCCTTTCGTGACCGCGGCGTTGCTCAGCGTTATCGTGCTGTTCACGCCCGAGTCGGGTGTCCCCAGCTCACCGCCCGGCACGGACAAGGTCGTCCACTGCCTGCTGTTCGCCCTGCTGGCGGGCACCGGCCTGTACGCCCGTCTCCCCCGCACCCCACTGCTGCTCACTCTTGTGGGTTACGCCGTCGCCTCGGAAGTGGTGCAGGAGTTGCTGACCGTGCTGGGTCGCAGCGGCGACCCGGTGGACGGGCTCACCGACGTCGTCGGGATCGCGCTGGGCTGGCTGGCGCACCGGCTGGTGTTCAGCGGAAGCCCTTCTCGGTGAGACCGACGTGGTCGGCGCACCACTCGTTGAGGGCGATCAGCTCGCGCCACCCCTGGCGCACCCGGTCCAGGCAGCCGGGCTCGTGCAGGGTGTCGTCGGGCTCCCACACCTTCGCCGCGTAGATCGCCTTGCGGCGCAGCAGGTCCAGCCGGGGGTGGTCGGGGTCGACGCCGCGCGGCGGGCGCTTGAGCTGCTCGCCGCGGATCTCCCAGCCCTTGCGGGCCAGCTTGGCGATGATCTTGACCAGCTCGCCGCCGCGCCGGTCGTCGGCGACCGACTCGCGGTAGCGGGCGAGCTGGTCCGACGCCATGGCGAACGACCCGCCCGCCACCATCAGACCCTCGGTGCCGACCTGCACGTAGTACCCGCCACCACCGCGGCCCAACTCCACCACGCCCCCGCAGTGGTCCTTGTAGGGCCGCTTGTCCTTGCTGAAGCGGACGTCGCGGTAGGGGCGGAACACCTTGCCCCGGCCGAACTCGGGTTCGAGCACGGCCAGCAGCGCCTCCATCGGGGCGCGCACGTCGTCGAGGTAGGTCTGCTTGTGGTCTTCCCAGTAGGCCTTGGTGTTGTCCACGACGAGGCCGTCGTAGAAGTCGATCGCGTACTCACCGAAGCCCTTGAACTCCATGGCCGGGCAGCTTAGGCGGCACCCCCGACAGCGCCGTCACGGCAGGTCGAAGCGCCCCCGCCGAGCAGCGGCGACGAACCGGCCGAACCCGGCGGGCGTCACGCCGAACCGGCACTCCGGTGCCTTGCTGTCGCGCACCGCCACCCCGACACCGGTGCGCGCCACCTCGACGCAGTTGTTGCCGCTCTCCGTGCTGTAGCTCGACCTGCGGAACATTCGCGCCTCCGGTTGCCTCAGCTGTAGTCGCCGGCAACCTTACGCAGAAATCGGCGGGTCTCCTCGAATCCCAGGGCCACCCCGGTCAGCCGGGCCCACACGGCGTCGAGCTTGTCCACGACCTTCTTGTCGTCCAGGTAGCGGAGTTCGGCCTCGTTCTCGGTGTAGGCGAACTCCAGCGGACCCGCCACGCCGGGCGACGGGATGCGCAGGAGCACGAAGCGGTCGCCGATCCAGCCGCTCTGCACCCTGGTCTTGAACGGCAGCACCTGCAGGCGGACGTTCGGCAGTCTCGACAGCTTGATCATGTAATTGATCTGCTCCCGCATGACCTCCGGCGGCCCGAACTGACGGCGCAGCGACGACTCCGAGATCACGAACGCGACGTGCGGCGGATCGGGCTTGTGGAAGATCTCCTGCCTGACCAGCCGGGCCTTGACGTGCTCCTCCAGGTCATCGCCGAAATTCCCGTGCGAGTACAGGGCTCGGACGAAGGACTCGCACTGGAGCAGTCCGGGGGGCACCTCGGACTCGACCGTGCGGATCAGGTCGCAGTTCTCCTCCAGGTCGACCATCGTGCGGAACTGCTCGCTGTACTTGGCCCGGACGCCGTTCCACCTGCCGCGCTGGTGGTTGTTGCGGCGCAGTTCGAGCAGCGCTTGCACGTGGTCCTCGTCGGCGACGCCGAAGCCCTTGAGCAGCAGGATGAGGTCGCCCGGCGTGATGCTGGACTGCCCGGCCTCCAGGTCGGCCATGCGGCTCTGGCTCTTCTCGACGATCGCGGCGGCCTGCGCCTGGGACATCCCGGCCCGCTCGCGCAAGTGCGCGATTTCCTTGCCCAGCAAAAGCTTCTTGGTCGTGGGCGTGATCTTCGCCATGGGCGCAACGCTACCGCCGGAACACTCGCCATTACATCACTCGATCAGGGAAATGTGTGCCTCCGATTATCCGGCTACCGTCCTCGCCATCCCAATTCAGAGGAGGAAGTCATGAGCAACGGCGTGCACCTGGAGTCGTGGGTGAAGATCGAGGGCGGGTGCCCGATCGCGGTCCAGGTCGTGGGCACCGAGACCCAGTTGCGCCTGGGCGGCCGAACGGACGGCCTCGACCTGGTGCTCACCTCGGAAGCGCTGCACAACCTGCTGGAGAAGTGCACCGAAGCCGCCCAACTCGTCTCCGCCGACTAGCCCCCATCGCGAATTCCGCGTTCAGACACCACGAACTGAGCGTTCGGGCACTGCGAACTGAGCGTTCGGGCACCGACCGGATACCCGAACGCTCAATTCAGGGTGCGCGAACGCGGAATTCACGATGTCCGCACGTGCGCTTCCCACCAGGGCACGCCCGCGCGCGCCGGTTCCGGCAGCAGCAGCCGCCGGAACCGGCGGTCGATCTCCGCCAGACGCTCCAGGCACCAGGCGGGCACGTCCGACTCCGCCAGACGTCGTTCGATCACGCCCCGAACAGCGATGTCGTGCCGGTACTCGTCGATGCCGAGCCAGTAGCCGTCCTCGACGGTGCCCACCACGCCGTCCCACGCGTCGAGGAGACGGCTCATCGCCACCGTCTCGCCCACCTCTGACACGACGCGGAATCCGTCACCGGTCGCGTCCACGGCTCTCCTCTTCCGCGACAAGTCTGGCCCAACCCCGTTCGCGCACGGCGGCGTACCGGTTCTCCCGGCCCTTGACCTCCGCCAGGGTCGGGTCGTCGAGCGCGCGGGCGACCGCCTCCAGCGCGAACCTCGGCTGCATTGTCGAGTCACCGTTGTGGTCGGCGAGTTCCAGCAAGCGCCGCAATAGTCCACTGTGGACGTTCTCGCGCAGGTACTCGCCGCTGGCCGAGATGGCGATCAGCCGCACGTCCCCCAGGTGGTCCCACTCGACCTCGCCCAGGAAGCGCTCCAACTGGTCGGTGTACCGATCCGCGAAACCCCAGAACGTGCAGAGGGTCTGCAACGCCAGCCTGGCCAGCATCGGGTCTTCCTCGTGGTCCAGGTAGCTCGCGACGAGCTGCTCGTATTGCGTGGCCGATGCCCTGGCGATGACGTAGAGCCAGTCGTAGGCGCGCTGGCCGCGTTCGTCGGGCAGCATCCGCGCCACCGCGTCCACCTCGCGCTGCGTCACCGTTCCCTCTTTGGCGCGGCGAACGACGTCGACGAGTTTCATGATCGGCCCCCCGACCTGCCGGGTAGTGGTCACCGGCCCGCGTGGAGGCGCCGGGTAGTACTCGCAGGCGCAGCTTAGGGGGTGGGTTTCGCAGACCCAGGTGGGCGGGGACGACCGAGCGGGGCTCGATCGCTCTTAGCGTCGGCTGCGACGTACCGACCCCACAGGAGCAGCAGATGACCGGATGGACCGCCGACCGCATCCCCGACCAGCGCGGTCGGGTCGCCGTGGTGACCGGCGCGAACTCGGGCCTCGGCCTGATCACCGCCACCGAGCTGGCCCGCCGCGGGGCCCGCGTCGTGCTCGCCGTCCGCGACACCGCCGCGGGCGAGGAGGCCGCCCGCCGGATCGGCGGGGACGTCGAGGTGCGCGAGCTGGACCTGGCGCGCCTCGACTCGGTGCGCGCGTTCGCCGCGAAGCTGGCCGCCGACCACCCGGCGATCGACCTGCTGGTCAACAACGCGGGTGCGGTCCTGCTCGGCCCGCGCCGCACCTCCGCCGACGGCTTCGAGCTGCAGCTCGCCACCAACGTGCTGGGGCACTTCGCACTGACCGGCCTGTTGCTGGACAACCTGGCGGCGGCGCGGGCGGCCCGCGTGGTCAGCCTCAGCTCGATCACGCACAAGACGGCGCACCTGGACTTCGACGACCTGATGTTCGAGCGCGGCTACCGGGGCTCCACCGCCTACGGCCGGTCCAAGCTCGCCGCCACGGTCTTCGGCGTGGAGCTGGACCGCCGCCTGCGCGCCGCCGGGTCGCCGGTCACCAGCGTGCTGGCCCATCCCGGCATGACCCGCACCAACCTGACCCCGCGAGCCTGGGAGCACCTCGGCCGGTGGGGGCGGGTGATCTCGTGGTTCGGGCTGCTGGTCACGCAGCCGGTGGAGCGGGGCGCGCTGCCGCAGCTGCGCGCCGCGACCGATCCGGACGTGCGGGGCGGCCAGTTCTTCGGGCCCGCCGGGCTCGGGGAGATGCGCGGCCGGGTCACCGAGGCCCGGCTCAGCCGGGAGGCGGCCGACCCGGCCGTCGGCAGGCGGCTGTGGGCGGCGGCCGAGGAGCTGACCGGCGTCCGCTACCTGTGAGCACGAGAAAGCCGCCCCCGGCGTCGTTGGCGGGGGCGGCCTGGTCAGGGGAACCGGTCAGACCACCGCGAGCGGCAGCTGGTTGGGGATGACCGGCGAGGGCAGGTCCGACGAGCCGGTGAGGTAGGTGTCCACGGCGTTGGCCACCGAGCGGCCCTCCGCGATGGCCCACACCACCAGCGACGCGCCGCGGTGGGCGTCGCCGCAGACGAACACGCCGGGCGCGGTGGTCTGCCAGTCCGAGCCGCACGAGATGGTGCCGCGCGAGGTCAGCGGGATGCCCAGGCCGTCGAGCAGCGGCATGTGCTCCACGCCCTCGAAGCCGATCGCCAGCAGCACCAGGTCCGCGGGCAGCAGCTCGACCTCCTCGGACATGGGCACCACCTTGCGGCGGCCCGAGGCGTCCTTCTCCACGCGCACCTTGCGCAGCTTGATCTGCCGCACGTGGCCGTCCTCGTCGCCGACGAACTCCTCCACCGCCACGGCGAAGCGGCGCTCGCCCGCCTCCTCGTGGGCCGGGTAGGTGCGCAGCACCCACGGCCACACCGGCCACGGGGACCGCGCGTCGTCGCGCTGCGACGGCGGCTGCGGGTACTGGTCGAGCTGCACGATCGACGCCGCGCCCTGGCGGGCGGCGGTGCCGTAGCAGTCCGCGCCGGTGTCGCCGCCGCCGATGATCACCACGTGCTTGCCCGCCGCGTCGATCCCGGCGGGGCCGTCGCCCTCGCAGGCGCGGTTGGCGGGCACCAGGTGCTCCATCGCCAGGTGGACGCCCTTCAGCGACCGCCCCGGCGTGGTGGTGTCGTCCCGGCCGCGCAGCGCGCCGACCGCCAGCACCACCGCGTCGAACCGCTCGCGCAACTGCTCCACGGTCAGGTCCACGCCGACCTCGCAGCCGGTGACGAACTTGGTGCCCTCCTTGCGGAGCTGCGCCAGCCGCCGGTCCAGGACCTTCTTCTCCATCTTGAACTCGGGGATGCCGTAGCGCAGCAGCCCGCCGAGGCGGTCGTCGCGCTCGAACACCGTGACCTCGTGGCCCGCGCGGGTCAGCTGCTGCGCCGCCGCCAGGCCCGCCGGGCCGGAGCCGACCACGGCGACCTTGCGGCCCGAGGACACCTGCGCCTGGGTGGGCCGCACGAGCCCCTGCTCCCAGGACACGTCCGCGATGGTCTGCTCGACCCGCTTGATCGCGACCGCGCCCCCGGCGTCCGGCGTGATGGCCAGCACGCACGCCGCCTCGCACGGCGCGGGGCACAGCCTGCCGGTGAACTCGGGGAAGTTGTTGGTCGCGTGCAAGCGCTCGCTGGCCAGCTCCCAGTCGCCGCGGCGCACCAGGTCGTTCCACTCCGGGATCAGGTTGCCCAGCGGGCAACCGGCGGAACCGGAGTGGCAGAACGGGATGCCGCAGTCCATGCAGCGGGTGGCCTGGGTGCGCACCTCGCTGTCGCGGGTCTGCTGGTCGAGGTCGAGGTAGACCTCGTTCCAGTCGGCGACCCGCTCGGCGACCGGGCGCTTCTTGGCCTCGGCGCGGGTGTGCTTGAGGAAACCGTACGGGTCAGCCACGAGAAGCCTCCATGATCGCCTGGTCGACGTCCCTGCCTTCCGCGCGGGCGAGCCTCATCGCTTCGAGCACGCGCTGGTAGTCACCGGGCATGACCTTGGTGAACGCGGCGGAACGCCGGGGCCAGTCGCCGAGCAGCGACGCGGCCACCGCCGATCCGGTGAGCTGGTGGTGGCGCTCCACCACCTCGCGCAGCCAGCGCAGGTCTTCCGCGCTGGGCCGCTGCAGCTGGACCATGTCCTGGTTGACCGAGGACGGGTCCAGGTCGAGCACGTACGCGATGCCGCCGGACATGCCCGCGGCGAGGTTGCGACCGGTCGGCCCGAGCACCACGGCGCGACCGCCGGTCATGTACTCGAAGGCGTGGTCGCCGACGCCCTCGGCCACGGCCAGCGCGCCGGAGTTGCGCACGCAGAACCGCTCGCCGACCCGGCCGCGCAGGAAGATCTCCCCGCCGGTCGCGCCGTAGCCGATGACGTTGCCCGCGATGACCTGCCGCTCGGCCGCGAACGGCGCGTCGGGGTGCGGGCGCACCACGATCCGGCCGCCGGACAGGCCCTTGCCGACGTAGTCGTTGGCGTCGCCGATCATCTCCAGCGTGATGCCGCGGGGCACGAACGCGCCCAGCGACTGCCCGGCCGAGCCGGTCAGCGTCACGTGGATGGTGTCGTCGGGCAGGCCGTCACCGCCGAAGCGGCGGGTGACCTCCGCGCCCAGCAGCGTGCCCACGGTGCGGTTGACGTTGCGCACCGGCAGTTCCAGCCGCAGCGGGTGGGCGTCCTCCAGCGCCGCCTCGGCGAGCTGGATGAGCGTGCGGTCCAGGGCCTGCTCCAGGCCGTGCTCCTGGTCGCGGACCTTGCGCTTGGCCGTGGGGTAGGGCGTCTCGGGCACGGTGAACACCGGCGTCAGGTCCAGCCCGCCCGCCTTCCAGTGCTCGATCGCGGTGTCGGTCTCCAGCAGCTCCGCGTGCCCGACGGCCTCGTCGATGGAGCGGAAACCCAGCTGCGCCAGCAGCTCCCGGACCTCCTGCGCGACGAACTCGAAGAAGTTCACCACGTGCTCGGCCTGGCCGGTGTAGCGCTTGCGCAGCTCCGGGTTCTGCGTGGCCACGCCCACCGGGCAGGTGTCCAGGTGGCAGACCCGCATCATCACGCAGCCCGCGACGATCAGCGGCGCGGTGGCGAAGCCGAACTCCTCCGCGCCCAGCAGCGCGGCCACCACCACGTCGCGGCCGGTGCGCAGCGCGCCGTCGACCTGCACGGTGATGCGGTCGCGCAACCCGTTGAGCAGCAGCGTCTGCTGGGTCTCGGCCAGGCCGATCTCCCACGGCGTGCCCGCGTGCTTGAGCGAGTTGAGCGGGGAGGCGCCGGTGCCGCCGTCGTGGCCGGAGATCAGCACCACGTCCGCGTGCGCCTTGGCCACGCCCGCCGCGACCGTGCCGACGCCGACCTCGCTGACCAGCTTGACGTGCACGCGGGCCTGCTCGTTGGCGTTCTTCAGGTCGTGGATGAGCTGCGCCAGGTCCTCGATCGAGTAGATGTCGTGGTGCGGCGGCGGCGAGATCAGGCCGACGCCCGGCGTGGAGTGCCGGGTGCGCGCGATCCACGGGTAGACCTTGTAGCCGGGCAGCTGGCCGCCCTCGCCGGGCTTGGCGCCCTGCGCCATCTTGATCTGGATGTCGCTGGCGTTGACCAGGTACTCGCTGGTGACGCCGAACCGGCCGGAGGCGACCTGCTTGACCGCGGAGCGGCGCTGCGGGTCGTACAGGCGCTCGGGGTCCTCGCCGCCCTCGCCGCTGTTGGACCGGCCGCCCAGCCGGTTCATCGCGATGGCCAGGGTCTCGTGCGCCTCGGCCGAGATCGAGCCGTAGGACATGGCGCCGGTGTTGAACCGCTTGACGATCGAGCTGACCGGCTCGACCTCCTCGACCGGGATCGGCGCGCGGCCCTCGGTGCGGAAGGAGAACAGGCCGCGCAGCGTGCCGCCCTGCCTGGCCAGCCGCTCCACCTCGTCGGTGTAGCGCTTGTAGACCTCGGCCTTGCGGGTGCGGGAGGCGTGCTGGAGCAGGAACACCGTCTCCGGGGTGAACAGGTGCAGCTCACCCTCGCGGCGGTAGGCGTACTCGCCGCCGACCTCCAGCCGCCGGTGCACGCGGTCGGTCGGGTTGTCCGGGTGCGCGCGGCGGTGCCGCAGCGCGACCTCCTCGGCCAGCACGTCCAGCCCGGCGCCGCCGAGCTTGGACACGGTGCCGGTGAAGTACTCGTCCAGCAGCTCCTTGGACAGGCCGACGGCCTCGAAGACCTGGGCGGCGGTGTAGGCGCCGACCGTGGAGATGCCCATCTTGGACATGATCTTCAGCACGCCCTTGACCAGGGCGGTGACGTAGTTGCGGATCGCCTTGCGCGGCTCGATGCCGGTGATCGCGCCCTGGCTGATCAGGTCCTCGATGGTCTCGAAGGCCAGGTAGGGGTTCACCGCGGCGGCGCCGTAGCTCAGCAGCGCGGCCACGTGGTGCACCTCGCGGGCGTCACCGGTCTCCACCACCAGCGCCACACGCAGCCGCTCCTTGGTGCGCACCAGGTGGTGGTGCACCGCGGAGACCAGCAGCAGCGACGGGATCGGCGCCATGCGGTGATCGGAGTCGCGGTCGGAGAGCACCAGCGTGCGCGCGCCCGCCGCGATGGCCTCGGAGGCCTCGCGGCGCACCCGCTCGATCGCCTCGGCCAGCGCCGCGCCGCCACCGTCCACCTCGTACAGTCCACTCAGGACGGTGCAGGCGAAGCCGGGCAGGTCGCCGTCGTCGTTGATGTGGATGAGCTTGGCCAGCTCGTCGTTGTCGATGACCGGGTAGGTCAGCTTGATGTGCCTGCACGAGGCGGCACCTGGCTCCAGCAGGTTCTGCTCCGGCCCCATCACGCGCGAGACGGAGGTGACGATCTCCTCGCGGATCGCGTCCAGCGGCGGGTTGGTCACCTGCGCGAAGGTCTGCGCGAAGTAGTCGTAGAGCAGCCGGGAGCGCTGCGACAGCGCGGCCACCGGGGTGTCGGTGCCCATGGAGCCCAGCGGCTCCGCGCCGTTGACCGCCATCGGCCCGAGCAGGACGCGCAGCTCCTCCTCGGTGTAGCCGAAGGTGAGCTGGCGGCGCACCACCGAGGCGTGGCTCTGCACCACGTGCTCGCGGTCGGCCAGGTCGGCCAGCTCCAGCAGGCCCGCGTGCAGCCACTCGTCGTAGGGCAGCTCGCCCGCGAGCTGGGACTTGATCTCCTCGTCGTCGATGATCCGCCCCTCGGCGGTGTCGACCAGGAACATCCGGCCCGGCGTGAGGCGGCCCTTGGCCACCACCTGGTCCGGCGGCACGTCCAGCACGCCGGTCTCGCTGGCCAGCACCACGCGGCCGTCGGCGGTCTGCCACCAGCGGGCCGGGCGCAGGCCGTTGCGGTCCAGCACCGCGCCGACCAGGGAGCCGTCGGTGAAGGTGACGCAGGCCGGGCCGTCCCACGGCTCCATCAGGCTGGCGTGGAACTCGTAGAACGCGCGGCGCTTGGGGTCCATCGAGGCGTGGTTCTCCCACGCCTCGGGGATCATCATCAGCACCGCGTGCGGCAGGCTGCGCCCGCCCAGGTGCAGCAGCTCCAGCACCTCGTCGAAGGAGGCCGAGTCCGAGCCGTCCGGGTCGCAGATGGGGAACAGCCGGGTCAGGTCGCCGGGGATGACCTTCGAGGCCAGCAGCGCCTCGCGGGCGCGCATCCGGTTGCGGTTGCCGCGCACGGTGTTGATCTCGCCGTTGTGCGCGACGAACCGGAACGGGTGCGCCAGCGGCCACGACGGGAAGGTGTTGGTGGAGAACCGGGAGTGCACCAGGGCGATGGCGCTGGCCAGCCGCTGGTCGCGCAGGTCGGGGAAGAACGCGGGCAGCTGGCCGGTGGTCAGCATCCCCTTGTAGACCAGGGTGCGCGCGGACAGCGACGGGAAGTACGTGCCCGCGCCCGCGGCCGTGCTCTCCCGCTCGACCCGCTTGCGCAGGCAGAACACCACGCGGTCCAGGTCGAGGCCGGTCTCGCCGCGCTCGCCCGCGACGAACAGCATGGCGAAGTGCGGCATGACCGAGCGGGCGGTGGGGCCGATGTCCGCGCCGTCGGGGTCGACCGGCACGTCGCGCCAGCCCAGCACCCGCAGGCCCTCCTCGGCGGCCACGCGCTCGGCCAGCTCGACGGCCTTGGCGCGCTCCTGCGGCTCGGCGGGCAGGAAGGCGATGCCCGCCGCGTACCCGTCGCGCTCCGGCAGGTCGAACCCGACGACGCCCCGGAGGAACTCGTCGGGCAGCTGCAGCAGGATTCCGGCGCCATCGCCGCTGGTCGGCTCCGCACCGGCGGCGCCGCGGTGTTCCAAGTTCGCCAACGCGGTCAGCGCGTCCACCACGATCGAGTGGGAGCGGCGGCCCTGGATGTCGGCGACCATCGCCACACCGCAGGCATCGCGCTCCGCACGCGGGTCGTAGAGCCCCTGCGGGGACGGGATGGCGGAGAAGATCACTGCGCAGACCTCCTTCGTCGTCCTCCGAGAGAACGAGTCCTCGTGCTCAGTGCTGAGTTTCCGGCTTCTGGGCACGGGACGACGGTGGCCCGCGTGTTGACGCGACTTTAACAGTCGCGAAACCAGGAGACACCATCCAATGGGTGATCCAGGTCATGGAAGCGTAACGATTGGGGGAGCTGGAGCGACATTGCGCCTGACGTTGTTACGCGTTGTTAAGCATAACCGAGCGACGGCCGGTGCGCGCTCCGGTGAGAGCTTGGCGACAGCCGTCGGCACCGGCTGCGTCGCAGGTCACACGGCTGGGCCCCGCCCCCGGCCGCGGTGTGCGGCGGGGAGCGGGGCCCAGGGTCGGGTCACCCCGACTGAGGTACCCGTACGGGTGAATTTTTAGCGAGCGCCCGCCCCCACGGCTTCCCGCTCGACGTCCTCCGGGTCGTCACCGTGCTGGCGGTCCAGCAGGTGGTCGACGTCGACGCTGTCCGGGTCGTCCAGGACCTCCCGCAGCCGCTCCCGGTCCAGCTGGCCCTGCCAGCGGGCCACCACCAGCGAGCCGACGCCGTTGCCGATGACGTTGGTGATGGCCCGCGCCTCGGACATGAACCGGTCGATGCCCACGATCAGCGCGATGCCGACCGCCGGGATGGCGCTGTTGGCCTCGAACGCCTGCAGCGAGGCGGCCAGGGTGACCAGGCCGGCGCCGGTCACGCCCGCCGCGCCCTTGCTGGCCAGCAGCATGAACAGCAGCAGCCCCACCTGGGTGGCCAGGCTGACGTCGTGGCCGGTGGCCTGGGCGATGAAGATCGCGCCCATGGTCAGGTAGATGCAGGTGCCGTCGAGGTTGAACGAGTAGCCGGTCGGGATGGTCAGGCCCACCACCGACTTGCCCGCGCCCGCGGCCTCCAGCTTGACCAGCATCCTGGGCAGCACCGACTCGCTGGAGGAGGTGCCCAGCACGATCAGCAGCTCGTCCTTGATGTAGCGCAGGAACTTCAGGATGTTGAACCCGGCGTAGAGCGCCACGCCGCCCAGCACCACGAAGACGAACAGCAGGCAGGTCGCGTAGAACGAGCCCATCAGCCAGGCCAGCTTGCCCAGGATCGAGCCGCCGAACTTGCCGATGGTGTAGGCGATGCCGCCGAACGCGCCGATCGGCGCCGCGTACATGACGATCTTGATGACGCCGAACATCACCTTGGCCACGGTGTCCAGCGCGGACACCACGCGCTCGCCGCGCTTGCCCATGCCCGCCACGGCCACCGCGACCAGGATGGCCACCACGAGCACCTGGATCAGCTGCCCGTCGGTGAAGGCGCTGAGGAAGGACTTGGGCACCAGGCTCAGGATGAAGCCGGTGACGCCGGTCTCCGCCGTCTTGGCGTCGGCCAGCGTCTTCTCCGCGGCGTCGTCGTTGATCGGGATGCTCGGGCCCTGGTGGCCCGGCTGCACCAGGTTGACCACGATCAGGCCGATGGCCAGCGCCAACGTGGTCATCGCGGTGAAGTACAGGATGGTCCGCAGCGCCAGGCCGCCCGCCTTGGCCAGATTGCCCAGGCCCGCGATGCCGACCACGACGGTGCAGAAGATGGTCGGCGCGATGACCACCTTGACCAGGTTCACGAACAGGTCGGCGAGCCACTTCATCCCCGACGCCTGCGCCGGGAACACGTAGCCCACCACGACGCCGAGCACGATCGACACCAGCACCCAGAAGTAGAGGTGCTTGTAGATCGGTTTGCGCACACGCGTTTCCGCGGTGACCACGTCTCCTCCTAGGGGCCGCGACGGTGGGGTTGCCGGGGTGAGCTTGAGCACGGCGCGCGTCCCGGACAAGCCGGGCGGCGGAAACTTCAGATCCCTCTGACGTAACGCCGCGTTCACGGGCGGGTCACCCCGCCCGCTCGGCCGGGTTCACCGGATTACCCTGCGCTGGTGGACCTGAGCAGGCGTGCGGTGCTGCTCGCCGCGCTCGCGGCGGGGGTACCCGGCTGCACCGGCGGCGACCCGCCCGCCCCCGCGGAGCTGGTGCTGGCCACCGGACCCGACGGCGCGGTGTTCCGGGAGATCGGCGCGGCGCTGGCCTCGGCGCTGGCCGACCAGCTGCCCGAGACCCGCGTGGTGACCAGGCAGACCGGAGCCTCGGTGGAGAACGCCAGGCTGCTGCAGGAAGGGCAGGTCCACTTGGGACTGTCCTCGCTGGACCCGCTGGCGGGCGCGCTGCTCAGCGCCGAGGACCCCGGCGGCATCAGCGCCGTCGGCAGGCTCTACGACAGCTTCCTGCACGTGGTGGTCCCGTCCGGGTCGCCGGTGCGGCGGCTGGCCGACCTGGCCGGGCTGCGGGTGTCGCTCGGGCCGGTGGAGTCCGGCACCGAGTTCACCGCCACCCGGCTGCTGGACCTGCTGGGCGTGCGGGTCCAAGCGCTGCGCATGGCGCACGCGGAGGCCGCCCGGCAGCTCGCGGCGGGCTCGATCGACGCACTGCTGGCGCTGACCGGCATCCCCACCCCGGCGGTCAGCGACCTGCTCGGGCCGACCCCGCCCCGGCTGGTCGACCTGCCCCAGGAGGCCGAGGCGCTGGCCGACGCCTATCCCGGCCTGTACGTGCCCGCGACCATCCCGGCCACCACCTACCGGCCGCTGCCCCCGTGCCGCACCTTCGCCGTGCCCAACCTGCTGCTGGCCCGCTCCGCGCTGGACCCGGCCGTGGTGGAGGTGGTGACCAGGACGGTGTTCACCGAGTCCGCCCGCATCGCCGCGCGGCACCAGGAGGCCAGCCGGATCAACGTGCGCACCGGCATCGCCACCGGTCAGGTGCCCCTGCACAAGGGCGCCGAGCGCTGGTTCCGCTCGGTGAAGCGCTGAGACCGGAAGCGCTGAGACCGGAAGCGCTGAGGTCGGGTGCCCGCGTCAGGTGTTCAGGCGGACCACCGCGTCCACGCCGTGCGGCCGCGCCGGGCGCAGCTCCAGCTCCCCACCCGCCGAGGCGACCAGCTCGGCGCAGATGGCCAGGCCCAGCCCGGTGCCGGGGGTGTTCTGGTGCCGGGGGGACCGCCAGAACCGGCGCAGCGCCTCCACCCGCTCGTGCTCGTCCAGCCCCACGCCGTCGTCGGTCACGTGCAGCTCGACCACACCGCCCTCCCCGGCGCGCCCCCACACCCGCACGCGGGTCGCCCCGGACAGCCGGACCGCGTTGCCCACCAGCTCGTCGAGCACGCTGCCCAGCCCGCCCGGCGGCGCCAGCACGCGCAGCCCCGGCGGCACCTCGACCTCCAGCGCGATCCCGCCCGCCAGCGCCCGCCAGCCGGGCGCGTGCGCGGCCAGCAGGCCGTTCAGCTCCACCGGCTCGGCCGCCGACGCGCTGTCCAGCCGGGTCGCGGCCAGCAGCGCGTCGAGCACCCGGCCCATCTCCTCGGCCTCGTCCGCGGCGATCCGCTGCGCCTCCCGGCCCAGCTCGCCGGACACGTGCGGGGCCAGGTTGTCCACCGCCAGCCGCAGGCTGGCCAGCGGGTTGCGCAGCTGGTGGGAGGCGTCCGCGACGAACTCCCGCTGCCTGCGCAGCGCCCGGCCCACCACGTCCACCATGGCGTTGAACGACGCGGCCAACCTGCGCAGCTCCGGCGGACCGCCCACCTCGTCGGCCCGCGCGTCCAGCTCGCCCTGCGCGACCGCCGCGGTCGCCTCGTCCAGGGTGCGCACCGGCCGCAGCACCCAGCGCGACATCGGCCAGGCCACGGCCACCACGCCCAGCAGCGGCACCAGGCCCAGCAGCGCCAGCACGCCCCACTGCCGCACCACCTCCGCGCGCAGCCGCTCGGTCGGCGAGATGGTGACCACCGCGGCCACCACCTCGCTGTCCCGCCCCACCGGCTCGACCACCACCATGTCGACGTCCTCCCACGGCCACACCGCGGGCGTGTGGTCGCCCCGGTAGCCGCCGAACGCCGCGTCCAGGCCCCGCCGCACCGCGTCCTCGCCCAGCTCGAACTCCTGCCGCGACCCGGCCACCACCCGCCCGTCGGTGCCGATCAGCGCGGCGGCGATGCCGTAGAGCCGGTCGTAGCGCACCAGCTCGTCGGCCAGCGCGGTCAGCCTGCCCGAGGCCAGCGCGTTCTCCGCCAGCGAGGCGAACCGGGCCGCGTCGCCCAGCCGGTCCAGGTAGGTCTGCTGGCTCTCCCGCTGCACCACCGCGAACGCCAGCGGCACGCCCAGCGCCGCCACCAGCGTCACCAGCAGCGGCACGAACAGGACCAGCAGTCTGCGGAGCACGGCAACCTCGCCGGGGTGGGGCGTGTCCCCACTGCGCGGACCGGACCCGCGCGGACAGGGGTTCGACGATGATGACACGCGGGAGCGCCCCGGACCGGACGGGTCGAGGTGACCGGTTGCCGGACGTTCCGGCAGGTCGCCCCGTGGCGGGCGTGCCCCACCCCCGGTGAGCCGATCCGCGTCAGGCCCCGGCCGCCACCCGGTAGCCCACGCCGCGGATGGTCTCGATCCGCACCGCGTCGCCGAGCTTGCCGCGCAGCGCGGCGATGTGGGTGTCCAGGGTGCGCGACGGCGCCTCCCAGTGCGCCTGCCACACCTGGTCCACGATCAGGTCACGGCTGACCACTGCGCCCGCCCGCCGCACCAGCAGGGCGAGCAGGTCGAACTCCTTGCGGGTCAGCGCCACCGGGACGCCGTCGACGCGCGCTTCGCGGGTGGCCTCGTCCAGCTCCAGCGGCCCCAGCGACAGGGTCTCCCCCGCGCCGGTGCCCGCGCGGGCGTTGCGGGTGCGCCGCAGCACGGCCTCGATGCGGGCCAGCAGCTCCGCGGTGCCGAACGGCTTGACCACGTAGTCGTCCGCGCCCGCGCGCAGGCCCAGCACCCGCTCCCGCTCCTCGCCCCGCGCGGTCACCGCGATCACCGCGGTGCCCGGCCGGTGGCGCAGCTCGCGCAGCACGTCCAAGCCGTCCTTGTCGGGCAGGCCCAGGTCCAGCAGCACGACGTCGGCGGCCGGGGCGGTCAGCGCGGCAGCGGCCGTGCCGACCCGGTGGACCTCGTAGCCCGCGTGCCGGAGGGCGATGAGCAGACCACGCGCCACCCGGTCGTCATCTTCGACGACGAGGATGCGCACGGCGGGCTCACTCGTCCGGCTTGTCGCCGACCTCGGTGCCGGTCCGCTCGGCCTTCACCTCGGCCGCCGGGACGGTGGTGGTGTCCCGCTCGGCCCCCGCCGACTCCCCTTCCGACTCCGCGTCCGACTCCGACTCCGGCTTCGCGGGCGGCTCGATGACCTCCCGCTCGCCCCGGCGCGCGGCCAGCACGAAGTACACGACCGCGCCGAGGAAGACCACTACCGAGGTGATGACGTTGATCCGCAGCCCGAACACCTGGGTGGCCGGGTCGGTGCGCATCAGCTCGATCCAGAACCGGCCCGCGGTGTACCCGGCGACGTAGAGCGCGAAGACCCGTCCGTGCCCGAGCCGGAACTTCCGGTCGGCCCAGACGATCAGCAGCGCCACGCCCAGGTTCCACAGCAGCTCGTAGAGGAACGTGGGGTGCACGATCGCGATCGGCGTGTGGTCCAGCGCCACGCCCGCCAGGTCGTCCTTGAGGCCGGTGGCCGGGTCGACCCGCTCGTAGATCTCCAGGCCCCACGGCAGCGTGGTGGGACCGCCGTAGAGCTCCTGGTTGAAGTAGTTGCCCAGGCGGCCGATGGCCTGCGCGGTGACGATGCCCGGCGCCAGCGCGTCGGCCATCGCGGGCAGCGGGATGCCGCGGCGGCGGCAGCCGATCCACGCGCCCACGCCACCCAGCGCGATGGCGCCCCAGATGCCGAGGCCGCCGTTCCAGATGGCCAGCGCGTCCAGCGGGTCGCGCCCGGCCCCGAAGTACTTGTCGTAGTCCGTGGCCACGTGGTAGAGCCTGCCGCCGACCAGGCCGAACGGCACCGCGAAGACGGCGATGTCGGTGACCGCCCCCTTCTCGCCGCCGCGCGCCACCCAGCGGCGCTCGCCCCACCAGATCGCCACGATGATGCCCGCGATGATGCACAGCGCGTAGGCCCGCAGCGGGACCGGGCCCAGCTGCCACACGCCCTGGTCCGGACTGGGGATCGTCGCGAGGTAAGTCGTCACCACGGCATCCACCGTAGTGGGTGGGCGGGAGCGGGCTAAGGCGACAGCTCGATTGTTACCGGGAAGGGTCGCGGGAGCTCGATGACACCACCCTCACCGCGCGCGATCTCGACGTACTCGGCCGCCTCCAGCTCGAACAGCGCCGCCGCGACCTCGGCTTCGGACGGGTCGACGACCAGGTGGTACGGCACCCCGGCCGCGGCGTAGAGCGGGTGCTTGAGGGTGCGGTCGACGACCTGCGTGTCCGGGGACAGCACTTCGCCCGCCAGCACCACGTCCTCCGCGGCGAGCGCGGTGCCGTCCCCGGCGAGGCGGTTGACGGTGAAATCGGGGATGACCAGCCTGCCGGGCGCGAGGTGGACGCCGACCGCGACCAGGGCCTCCCAACCCGGTGGGCAGGCGGCGCGCAGTGCCGCGGCGCAGCGCAGGAGCAGTCGCTGGTGGCCGGTGGTGCCGAGGGCTCTCACGACGAGCGTCCCGTCGACGCACTCGACCCGCTGCGAGCGGTACCTGGTCATGATGTCGTGCACGAGCTGGTTCATGCGGCCAGCTTCGCGATCACCACCGACAGTTCCGGGGGTTCGAGCGGCCCTGCGGCCACCAGTTCACCTGATCGAGTCGACCGGGGGGGCGACTCGCGGGTGGGTCAGGCGGGGGTGGGGACGGCGCGGACGCCCTGGGCCAGCTCCTCGGTCAGCGCGGCCACCGAGTCGGTGTCGACGGCCGAGACGAACGCCGAGCCGACGATCACCCCGTCGGCGAACGCGGCCAGCTCGGCCGCCTGCGCCCCGTTGCGCACGCCCAGCCCCACGCCCACCGGCATGTCGGTGTGCTCGCGCACCCGCCGCACCAGCGCGGGGGCCGCGGTGGAGACCACGTCCCGCGCCCCGGTCACGCCCATCACCGAGGTCGCGTAGAGGAACCCGCGCGAGGACCGCGCGGTCAGGTCGATCCGCTCCTCGGTCGAGGACGGCGCGACCAGGAAGATCCGGTCCAGATCGTGCGCCTCGGATGCGGAGATCCACTCCAGCGCCTCGTCCGGCACCAGGTCCGGGGTGATCAGCCCGAGCCCGCCCGCCGCGGCCAGGTCGCGCGCGAACGCGTCCACGCCGTAGCGCAGCACCGGGTTCCAGTACGTCATCACCACGGCCTTGCCGCCCGCCTCGGCCACCGACTCCACCACGCCGAACAGGTCCCGGACCCGGAACCCGCCGCGCAGCGCCCGCTCGGCGGCCCGCTGGATGGTCGGCCCGTCCATCACCGGGTCGGAGAACGGCAGCCCGACCTCCACCACGTCGCAGCCCGCCTCGACCATGGTGCGCAGGACGTCCTTGGAGCCCTCCACGGTGGGGAACCCGGCGGGCAGGTAGCCGATCAGCGCCGCCCGCGACTCCTCGCGGCAGCGCGCGAACACGCCTTCCAGCCTGCTCATGCCCGATCCTCCCGAACGCCGAGCCCGAACCAGTTGATCGCGGTGTCCATGTCCTTGTCGCCGCGACCGGACAGGTTGACCACGATCAGCCCCTCCGGCCCCAGCTCGCGCCCGATCTTGAGCGCGCCCGCGAGCGCGTGCGAGGACTCGATCGCCGGGATGATGCCCTCGGTGCGCGACAGCAGCGCGAACGCCTCCATCGCCTCCGCGTCGGTGGCGGGCCAGTACTCGGCGCGGCCGGTGTCCTTCAGGTGCGAGTGCTCCGGGCCGACGCCGGGGTAGTCCAGGCCCGCCGAGATGGAGTGCGCCTCGGTGACCTGGCCGTCCTCGTCCTGCAGCAGGTAGGACATCGCGCCGTGCAGCGAACCGGGCGTGCCCGCGGTCAGCGTCGCGCCGTGGCGCCCGCTGTCCAGGCCGTCGCCGCCGGGCTCGATGCCCACCAGGCGCACCGACGGGTCGTCGATGAAGCCGTGGAAGATGCCGATGGCGTTGGACCCGCCGCCCACGCACGCGACGACCACGTCCGGCAGCCGCCCGGCCTGCTCCAGGAGCTGCTGCCGGGCCTCCACCCCGATGACCCGGTGGAAGTCGCGCACCAGCACCGGGAACGGGTGCGGCCCGGCCGCGGTGCCCAGCAGGTAGTGGGTGTCCTCGACGTTGGCCACCCAGTCCCGCAGCGCCTCGTTGATCGCGTCCTTGAGCGTGCGCGCCCCGGTGGTCACCGGGATGACCTCGGCGCCCAGCAGCCGCATCCGGGCCACGTTGAGCGCCTGCCGCTGGGTGTCGACCTCGCCCATGTAGATGACGCAGTCCAGGCCCATCAGCGCGCACGCGGTGGCCGTGGCCACGCCGTGCTGGCCCGCGCCGGTCTCGGCGATGACCCGCTTCTTGCCCATCCGCTTGGTCAGCAGCGCCTGGCCCAGCACGTTGTTGATCTTGTGCGAGCCGGTGTGGTTGAGGTCCTCGCGCTTGAGGAACACCCGCGCGCCGCCCGCGTGCTCGGCGAACTTCTTCGCCTCGGTGAGCAGCGACGGGCGGCCCGCGTAGTCGCGCAGCAGCCGGGAGAACTCGTCGAGGAAGTCCGGGTCGACGCGCGCCTTCTCGTAGAAGGCGGCCAGCTCGTCCACCGCGGCGATGAGCGCTTCCGGCATGAACCGGCCACCCCACGGCCCGAAGTGACCCCGATCGTCGGGGTCGTGGGGCGTCGGAGCCAACTGGCCGCGCGACATGGCGCTCTCCTTACCGACTCGGCCGGGGGCACGCGGGGTGCGACCCCGCCGTCACCAGCTTGTTCACCGCGACCTTGGGGTCGCCGCTCGTGACCAGGCTCTCGCCGACCAGCACCGCGTCCGCGCCCGCCCCCGCGTACGCCATCAGGTCGCCCGGCCCGGACACCCCGGACTCGGCGATCTTGATGGTGTCGAAGGGCAGTCCGGGCGCGATGCGGCCGAACACGTCCTTGTCCACTTCCAGGGTGTGCAGGTTGCGGGCGTTCACCCCGATGACGCTCGCCCCGGCCTCCAGCGCCCGGTCGGCCTCCTCGGCCGTGTGCACCTCGACCAGCGCCGTCATGCCCAGCGACTCGACCCGGTCCAGCAGCGAGACCAGGGCGTTCTGCTCCAGCGCCGCCACGATCAGCAGCACCATGTCCGCGCCGTGCAGGCGCGCCTCGTGCACCTGGTACGGGCTGACGATGAAGTCCTTGCGCAGCAGCGGGACGCTCACCGCCGCGCGCACCGCGTCGAAGTCCGCCAGCGACCCGCCGAAGCGGCGCTGCTCGGTCAGCACGCTGATCACCCGCGCGCCGCCCGCCTCGTAGGCCGCCGCCAGCTCCGCGGGCTCCGGGATGTCCGCCAACTGCCCCTTCGACGGGCTGCGCCGCTTGACCTCGGCGATCACCCCGACCCCCGGCCCGCGCAGGATCGACAGCACGTCCTGCGGCGGGGGCACCTTCGCCGCCCGCTCCCTGAGCGCCTCGAAAGGCAACTGCGCCTCGCGCGCGGCGAGGTCCTCACGAACGCCTTCGATGATCGACTCGAGAACGGTCATCCGAACACCTCGCCCGTGTCCGCGGCCCTTCCTGGTTCGGTCGCAAGCTCCCGCACGTCATGCTCCCCTTCCCGCCACGAGGATGCTAACCCCGCAGGCACCCCGTCCCGGCCACCGGGTGGTGGCGTCCGCGCTGATGATCGGGGCCCTCTCGAGCCGACGTGCGCAAACGTGCGGCACGTCAGTCCCCCTCCGTGGGATCGTCCCCGCGCTCCAGCGCGTTCCACAGCTCCCGGTCGGGATCGGCGGACCGCTTGGCCGCGCCGGGCGTCTGGTAGCCGCCGCCCAGCTTCGGCATGGCCGCGCCGCGGACCACCAGCAGCCCACCCGCGCCGAGCACGAGCAGCGCGCCCAGCAGCGCCACGCCGCGCGCCGCGAGCGCGCCCTCGGCGCCGAGGGTCACCGCGGCGGTGGCCGCGCCCGCGCCCAGCACCACCACGCCCAGCAGCCGCCGGACCCAGCCGCCCAGCGCCACCACGGCGGCGATGGCGGCGGCGCACAGCAGCGCCAGCGGCACCAGCGCGGGCGCCGCCTGCCCGCCGGTCAGCGCGGCGGTGGACGACGGCCGCCCGTCCGCGCCGCGCACCCAGGTCATCGCGGAGGCGCCCCACAGCGCGACCGCCCCGAGGAGCAGCAGGCAGACCACGATCCACAGCGGACGCCGCCGCGCGCGCCGGTCGCGCTCGGCAGGCGAGTCCTCAGGCACGTCGGGGGGCACGTCCGGTGGCACCGGAGCGGGCGCGGACTCGGCTTCGGGACGAGCTTCGGGTTCCCGGTCAGACACGGGCCGAGCCCACCCCCGAGTCCACTGCCGAATCCGCTGCCGAATCCGCTGCCGAACGCGCGGCCGGGGCCATGGTCTGCGCGGTCGCGATCGCCGAGAGCACCGCGCCCGCCTTGTTCAGGCACTCGTTGTCCTCGGCCAGCGGGTCCGAGTCGGCCACGATGCCGCCGCCTGCCTGGACGTAGGCCACGCCGTCGCGCACCAGTGCGGTGCGGATGGCGATGGCGGTGTCCGCGTCGCCCGCGAAGTCCAGGTAGCCCACCACACCGCCGTAGAGGCCGCGCCGGGTCGGCTCCAGCTCCTCGATCAGCTCCATCGCGCGCGGTTTGGGCGCGCCGGACAGCGTGCCCGCCGGGAAGCACGCGGCCACCGCGTCGAACGCGGTGCGGCCCTCGGCCAGCTCGCCGCTGACCGTGGACACGATGTGCATCACGTGGCTGTACCGCTCGACCTTGAAGAAGTCGACCACGGTCACCGAGCCCGGCTTGCACACCCGGCCCAGGTCGTTGCGCCCCAGGTCGACCAGCATCAGGTGCTCGGCGCGCTCCTTGTGGTCGGCCAGCAGGTCCTTCTCCAGCAGGGCGTCTTCCTCGTCGTCCACGCCGCGCCACCGGGTGCCCGCGATCGGGTGCGTGGTGGCCTTGCCGTCCCGCACGGTCACCAGCGACTCGGGGCTGCACCCGACGATGTCGAAGCCGTCCAGCCGCAGCAGGTACATGTACGGGCTGGGGTTGGAGGTGCGCAGCACGCGGTAGATGTCCAGCGGGTCCGCGGCGTTGGGCATCTCGAACCGCTGCGAGAGCACGACCTGGAACGCCTCGCCCGCGCGGATGGCCTCCTTGGCCTTCTCCACCGCCGCGGTGTGCTCCTGCCGCGAGCGGCGGCGGACGAAGCGCGGCTCGGGCCGGGAGAACACGGCCACGGTGGGCGGCGCCGGGTTGTCCAGGTCCGCGGCCATCCGGTCCAGCCTGGCCACCGCGTCGTCGTAGGCGGCGTCCACCCGCTCCGCCGAGTCGTCCCAGTTGATCGCGTTGGCGATCAGCGTGACGGTGCCCTCGTGGTGGTCCAGCGCGGCCAGGTCCACGGCCAGCATCATCACCAGCTCGGGCACGCCCAGGTCGTCCTCGGCCAGCGAGGGCAGCCGCTCCAGCCTGCGCACCGCGTCGTAGCCGATGTAGCCGACCATGCCGCCGGTGAGCGGGGGCAGGCCGGGCAGCGGGTCGGTGCGCAGCACCTCGATGGTCTCGCGCAGCGCCGCCAGCGGGTCGCCGCCCTCGGGCAGGCCCACCGGGTGCGCGCCGGTCCAGTACGCCTCGCCGCCGGTGGCGGTCAGCGAGCCCGCGCACCGCACGCCCACGAACGACCAGCGCGACCAGGAGCGGCCGTTCTCGGCCGACTCCAGCAGGAACGTGCCCGGCCGGTCCGCGGCCAGCTTCCGGTACAGACCGACCGGCGTCTCCTCGTCCGCGAGCAGCCTGCGCACCACCGGGATCACCCGCCGCTGCGCGGCGAGTTCGCGGAACTCCTCGCGCGTCGGGCTGACCTCGCCCAGCCCCGCACCTGCACCGATCACGCTCACCATGCGGCCATTGTGCCCGGCTGCCCTCGGCGACTCCCAACCGCCGGTTTTCAGCGTCTGTTGGAATTTTTTCGCGTGGTGCTCATCATGGTGGGGTGGAGCACAGCACCGAACGAGCCGCGCCCAAGCGCCGAGGACGTCGCGCGGGCGGCGAGGACACCAAGGCGGCACTGCTGGAGGCGGCGCGGGAGGTGTTCGTCGAACGCGGCTACGACGGCGCCACCGTGCGGGTCATCGCCGCGCGCGCGGGCGTGGACGCGGCCATGGTCAACCACTGGTTCGGCGGCAAGGAGGGGCTGTTCGCCAAGGCCGTGCTGCAGTTCCCGGTCGACCCCGGCGAGCTGGTCGAGCGGGTGCTGGACGGGCCGCGCGAGCAGCTCGGCGAGCGGATCGCGCGGATGTTCCTCACGGTGTGGGACACCAGCGGCGGCGGCAGCTTCGCCGCCCTGGTGCGCAGCGTCACCGCCCACGAGCAGGTGGCGCGGGTGCTCCGGGAGCTGTTCCTGCAGGTGGTGCTCAAGCGGGTGGTCGGCACCCTGGACGTGGACCGGCCCGAGCTGCGCGCCGCGCTGTGCGCCAGCCAGATCGTGGGCATGGGCATGGTGCGCTACGTGGTCTCGTTCGAGCCGCTGGTCTCCGCCGAGGTGGAGACCCTGGTGGCCGCGGTGGGCCCCACCCTCCAGCGCTACTTGACCGGGGACATCAGCACGGTGCCGTCGAAGCAGGTGTGATCGCCGGTGTGGCAGGCGGCGCCGGTCTGGTCGACCACCAGCAGCAGCGTGTCGCCGTCGCAGTCCAGCCGCACCTCGTGCACGTACTGGGTGTGCCCGGAGGTCTCGCCCTTGACCCACAGCCGCTGCCTGCTGCGCGAGAAGTAGGTCGCGCGGCGGGTGCTCAGCGTGCGGTGCAGCGCCTCGTCGTCCATCCAGGCCACCATCAGCACCTCACCGGTGCCGCGCTGCTGCGCCACCGCGCACACCAGCCCGTCGGCGTTGCGCTTGAGCTTGGCGGCGATCGCCGGGTCCAGCGCGTCGCTCATCATCGTCCTCCGAAGTGCTCGCGGGCGGGCTTGGTGTTGAGCAGCACGACCACGAAGACGTGCAGGGCCGACAGCAGCGCGGCCACCACGCGCAGCCACACCGGCCCCTGGCCCAGCACGGTCAGCAGGTGGGCCAGCGCGCCCAGCGCGAACACCGCCAGGCCCGCGGGCCTGGCCTGGCGCACACCGGTGGCCAGGCCCGCGACCACCAGCAGCTCCAGCACCGCCACCAGCGCCGGGAACCGGATCCACGAGCTGTCCGACTCGACCTGCCACTGCACCACGCCGACCAGCAGGAAACCCGTCGCGCACAGCGCCCCGAGCAGGCAGGCCAGGTGGATCTCGGGGGTGTCCTTGGCGCGCGGCCTCAACGGACCTCCACGCCCGCGTCGCGCAGGCACTTCTTGACCTCGCCGATGCGCAGCGTGCCGAAGTGGAACACGCTGGCGGCCAGCACCGCGTCCGCGCCCTCGGCCACCGCGGGCGGGAAGTGCTCCACCGCGCCCGCGCCGCCGCTGGCGATCAGCGGCACGTCCACCACCGCGCGGACCCGGCGGATCAGCTCCAGGTCGAACCCGACCTTGGTGCCGTCGGCGTCCATCGAGTTGAGCAGGATCTCGCCGACGCCCAGCTCCTGACCCCTGGCGGCCCACTCGACCGCGTCGATGCCGGTGCCCCTGCGCCCGCCGTGCGTGGTCACCTCGAAGCCGCTGGCCGTGGGCCGCTCGCCCGCCGGAACCCGGCGGGCGTCCACCGACAGCACGATGCACTGCGCGCCGAACCGCCGGGACAGCTCGCCCAGCAGCTCCGGGCGGGCGATCGCGGCGGTGTTGACGCTGACCTTGTCCGCGCCCGAGCGCAGCAGCTTGTCCACGTCCTCCGCGGTGCGCACGCCGCCGCCCACGGTCAGCGGGATGAACACCTGCTCGGCGGTGCGGCGGACCACGTCGAAGGTCGTCTCGCGGTCGCTGGAGGAAGCGGTGACGTCCAGGAAGGTCAGCTCGTCGGCGCCCTCGGCGTCGTAGAGCTTGGCCAGCTCCACCGGGTCGCCCGCGTCCACCAGGTTGGTGAAGTTGACCCCCTTGACCACCCGGCCCCGGTCCACGTCCAGGCAGGGGATCACGCGCACCGCTACTGACATGCGGCCAAGCCTACGGAACCGCTGGCCGAAGCCCTCCGGCAGGCGGTTCTCGGCGACCTCCGACCGGTCCGTTTGGCGATCGCGGCCGGATGTGGTTAGCTAGTCGTGGTCGTTAGGTTTTGTGTTCGTGTCATCCACGCTCGCGAAACGTGTTTCGAGCGTGTGGTTTCTCCTCCAGGTTCGCCGGTGGAGTCCCCGACTTGGGCCGGCCGCAGTGGGCGCACCCGCTCCCACCAGAACCCGTTAGAGGAGAAAAAATGGCTCAGGGCACCGTGAAGTGGTTCAACTCGGAGAAGGGCTTCGGCTTCATCTCCCCCGAGGGTGGCGGCGCGGACGTGTTCGTGCACTACTCGGAGATCCAGAGCGGCGGCTACCGCAGCCTGGAGGAGAACCAGCGCGTGAGCTTCGACATCGGCCAGGGCCAGAAGGGCCCGCAGGCCACCAACGTGTCGGTCATCTGACACGTCCTCGTCGTCGAAGGGCCCCGCTCCCCGGAGCGGGGCCCTTCGCCTTTTCCGGCTAGCGTTCCGGCATGAGCTTGGGAGAGGGCAAGTACCTGCTGCTGACCACGTTCCGCAAGAACGGCGACGCCGTGCCCACCCCGGTGTGGGTGGTCGCCGAGGGCGGAACCCTCTACGCCTGGTCGGCCACCGGGGCGGGCAAGGTCAAGCGCATCCGGCGCAGCGGCGAGGTGCTGGTCGGGCCGTGCGACCTCCGGGGCAACCCGACCGGGGAGCAGGTGCCCGCGCGGGCGCGACTGCTCGACGAGGCCGGCAGCGACCGGGTGCGCGGGCTGATCGCCCGCAAGTACGGCGTCGTGGGCCGGGTGACGCTGCTGGGCAGCAGGCTGCGCCGCGGCAGGAACGGGTCGATCGGCATCGAGATCGTGCCGTCAACCCAGGGTTGACCCGCCGTCATTCGTCAACCTAGGGTTGACGAATGGTCACCGCGCCGGTCCAGCTCACCGACCTCATCGTCACCGTCGCCGTCGAGCGGCCCGACGTGCTGGGCAGGCTGAGCGCGGCGGTGGAGCTGAGCGCGCAGCTCGGCGAGCTCGGCGACCACCTGATCGGCCACTTCGTCGACGAAGCCCGCCGCGCCGGGGCGTCGTGGACCGACATCGGCGAGAGCATCGGCGTGACCAAGCAGGCCGCGCAGAAGCGGTTCGTCCCCCGCGAGTCACCCGATCTGGGGAAACCTTCGCTGGACCGCTACACCGAACGCGCGCGCCGCGTCGTCGTCCTGGCCCGCCACCACGCGCGGTTCAGCGAGCGCATCGGCACCGAGCACCTGCTGCTCGGCGTGCTCGACGAGTCCGGCGGCCTGGGTGCCAGGACGATCGCCGCGCTGGAAGCCGCCGAGGGCACCACCCGGCTGGCGCTGCTGCACGAGCTGGACACCACCAGCAAGCAGCGCCCCGACCCCCAGCCGTTCAGCGCGCACTGCAAGAAGGCGCTGGAACTGGCGGTGCGCGAGGCGCTGCGGCTGGGCCACCGGTTCGTCGGCACCGAGCACGTCCTGCTGGGCCTGCTGGCCGAGAGCGAGGGCACCGCGGCTCGGGTGCTGGCCGCCACCGGCGTCACCCACCCGGCCGCCGAGGCCCACGTCGTGGCCGAGATCTCCGCGGCGATCAGCCGCGCACCGCGGCCAGCGCTTCCGGGAGCGTGAAAGCGCCCGCGTACAGGGCCTTGCCCACGATCGCGCCCTCCACGCCGTCACGCGCCAGCGCGGCCAGCGCCACCAGGTCGGCCACGCTCGACACCCCGCCGGAGGCGATCACCGGCGCGTCGGTGCGGGCGCACACCTCGCGCAGCAGCTCCACGTTCGGACCCCGCAGCGTGCCGTCCTTGCTCACGTCGGTGACCACGTAGCGGGCGCAGCCGTCGCGGTCCAACCGCTCCAGCACCTCCCACAGGTCGCCGCCGTCCTGCGTCCAGCCGCGCGCGGCCAGCCGGTGGCCCTGCTCGGTGATCCGCACGTCCAGCCCGACCGCGATCTTGTCGCCGTGCTCGGCCACCACCTTCGCGCACCACGCCGGGTCCTCCAGCGCTGCGGTGCCGAGGTTGACCCGCGCGCAGCCGGTGGCCAGCGCGGCGGCCAGCGACTCGTCGTCGCGGATGCCGCCGGACAGCTCGACCTGGACGTCCAGCCGCCCGACCACCTCGGCCAGCAGCTCGCGGTTGCTGCCGCGACCGAAAGCGGCGTCCAGGTCCACCAGGTGGACCCAGTCGGCGCCGTCGCGCTGCCAGGCCAGCGCCGCGTCCAGCGGGGCGCCGTAGGAGGTCTCGGTACCGGCCTCGCCCTGCACGAGCCGGACGGCCTTGCCATCGGCCACGTCAACGGCCGGGAGCAGCGTGAAAGTCACGCCTTCAGCCTAGTGGACGGGGCCGGGAAGACCGGTAACCACCACCCGACGCGGCCCCCACAATGCGTCGGCAAGTACTACCCGACGGGGTCGACAGGGCCGGTAACTACTACCCGAGGTGGCCGAACACGGGGTCGGGGTGCGCGCACGCTCGGTTCGTGGTGTCCGAACGCGCGACTCGCGGGGCGACCGGCCCATGGGCGGGTGGCGGGTCAGAAGCTCTTGAGCCAGTTCTCCAGCAGGTGGGCACCGGCGTCGCCGGACTTCTCCGGGTGGAACTGGGTGGCCCACAGGGGACCGTTCTCCACCGCCGCGACGAACCGGTCGCCCGCGTGCTCGGACCAGGTGACCAGCGGGGGCCGGATGTGCGAGGACTCCTCCAGCTCCCACCGGCGCACCCCGTAGGAGTGCACGAAGTAGAACCGGGTGTCGGCGGGCAGGCCCGCGAACAGCCTCGACCCCTCGGGCACCTGGACGGTGTTCCAGCCCATGTGCGGCACGATCGGCGCGTCCAGCCGCTCGACCGTGCCCGGCCACTCGCCGCAGCCCTCGGTGAGCACGCCGTGCTCGATGCCGCGCTCGAACAGGATCTGCATCCCGACGCAGATGCCCAGCACCGGCCGCCCGCCCGCCAGGCGCTCGCCGATGACCCGGCCGCCCTTGACCTCGTTCAGGCCCGCCATGCAGGCCGCGTAGGCGCCCACGCCGGGCACCAGCAGGCCGTCCGCCTCCAGCGCCGCACGGTGGTCGGCGGTCACCTCCACGTCCGCGCCGACCCGCTGGAGCGCGCGTTCGGCGGAGCGGAGGTTGCCTGATCCGTAGTCCAGTACGACGACTCGTGCCACCCCACCAGGTTAGGCCAACGGAGCCCCGCCCTGCGTCACCGGGACGACGGGCAGCACGGTGTTGATCGGGTGAGCGGTGCCCCTGGGCAGCGCGCCGACCCAGGTGTCCGCCCGGCCCTCGTCCACCAGGTCCTTCACCTCGCACGCGTCGCGGGGCAGCTCGTGGGGGCGTTCGACGGGCTTGAGCCGCCACCAGGTGGTCAGCGGGGCCAGCCGCCGGGCCGGGCCGCGGCGGCCTGCGCGCTCGCCGTCGGTCCACAGCTCGGCGGCGTGGTTCCAGCGCAGCACGACGGCCGCGTCGCCGACCTGCCTGCACTGCTCGGCCAGGCGGGTGGCGGCGGAGAACGCGATGCCGCGGCGCGGCAGCAGGACGGTGCCCGAGGTCACCGGGACCAGGGCGGCGGGACCCGCCTGGGCCCGGTGCAGGGCCAGCTGCAACTCCGCGGTGGGCGCTGAGGTCCAGATCAGGGTTCTGGGCACGGTCACGGGCGCATCATGCCCTGGGACACCGGGGGGCCGCCGGACCGGGGGCGGGCCAGGCACCGGACAGGGGGACGCCTGTGGGGTTCGCCTCGCGCGTTCGCGGGCCGAACGCGCGAGGCGGGTGAGGGCGGCGTCAGAGCCGGAAGTGCCCGCGGGCGGCGGTGGCGATGCCGACGACGTCGAGCTCGTGCGCGGAGTCGTGGTCCTCCGCGGTGCCGTAGGCGCGCAGCTCGGCCTCGCGCCGCACGCCCAGGGCGCGCAGCCGGTGCGGGAGGTCGACCAGCGCCTCGGCGACCAGGTGGCTGGAGGTGCCCTCCAGGTACGGCTCGACCAGCAGCACGTCACCGGTGTCGCCCAGGCCCGCCCGCAGGCCGCGCGCGTCGAACGGGCGGATCGTGGTCGCGTACAGCACCCGCAGGTCCATCCCGGCGGTCGCCTCCAGCACCGCGGTCAGCACCGGGCCGACCGCCAGCACGACGCCGCGCCTGCCGGACCGCACCTCGGTGAACCCCTCGACCACCGGGTGCGGTCCGGCGTTCTCGCGCAGCGAGAGCCGGATGTAGGTCCGGTCCCGCCTGGCCAGCGCCGCGCGCACGATCGGCCCGACCTCGTCGCGGTGCCCCGGCACGTGGACCACCCATCCGGGCAGGGTGTCCAGCAGCGCCACGTCGCCGGGCGCCTGGTGCGTCCTGCCCAGCGCCGGGTCGTCGTAGGAGGCGCCGACGCTGACCAGCACGCCGCCCACGTCCTGGTGGCCGAAGTCGAGCTTGATCTGCTCGAACGGCCGCTCCACCAGGAACGGCGCGTAGGTGTGCAGCACCGGTCGCAGACCGCTCAGCGCCAGGCCGCTGCCCACGCCGACCATCGCCTGCTCCCGGATGCCCACGTTGATCACGCGGTCGGACGGGGCGAAGGCGTCCCTGGAGATCTCCGCCAGCACCACCGCGACCCGCGGGTCCGTCCGCATCACGTCCTGCACGGTGTCCGCGAACACCTGCCGCATCGTCATCGGTCCACCACCTTCGCCACCACCGCCATCGGCTTGCCGGGGTGCGGCGTCGTGAACGCCTCGTACAGCGCCGCTTGATCCCGTCCGTCCACTGTGGACGTCTGCCAGCCCTCGACGGCGAAGCGGGACGCCACGCCGCCGGGCCAGCCGTGCGTGCCGGACTCGTTGTCCACCACCACGACCGTGAAGTTGTCCAGCCCGAACCTGCCCGCCAGCGCGATGGCCTCGTGGTTGCTGCCCTCGTCCAACTCCGCGTCGCCCACCAGCACCACCACGCGGGGCTTGTGGCGCCCCTGCAGGCGCAACCCCATCGCCACGCCGACACCGATCGGCATCCCGTGCCCCAGCGAGCCGCTGCCGATCTCGACACCGGGCACCAGAACCCGGTCCGGGTGCCACCCCAGGGGCGAGTCCCAGCCCGTCCAGCCGTCCAAAGTGGACGGCGGGAAGAACCCCTTCGCCGCCAGCACCGCGTAGTAGGCCATCGGCCCGTGCCCCTTGGACAGCAGGAACCGGTCCCGGTCCGGGTCGCTCACCCGGTCCGGCGACACGTCCAGCACCCGGTCGTAGAGCACCCACAGCACCTGCAGGGTCGACGCGGCCGCCCACTCGTGCTTCTCGTCCCCGGCCATCCGCCGGAACAGCGCGGGGAGGTCCGCGTACCCCAGTTCGCTCTTCACCGCCATGGCACCACGAAACAACCTCGACTTAACTGGAGGTCAAGCGCTAGGCTCGGCCGGGTGAGCAAGCTGCCGGAGATGTTGACCATCGGACAGGTCGCCGAGCGCAGCGGGGTGCCGCACACCGCCCTGCGGTTCTACGAGGAGCGCGGGCTCATCGCCTCCGAGCGGACCGCGGGCAACCAGCGCCGCTACCCCCGGCACGTGCTGCGCAGGCTGGCGTTCATCCGCACCGCGCAGCGGGTCGGCCTGAGCCTGGAGGACGTGCACGCCGCGCTGGCCACCCTGCCGGACAACCGCACGCCCACCAAGGCGGACTGGAGCAGGCTCTCGCAGAGCTGGCAGGCCGAGCTGGACGCGCGCATCGACGCGCTGCACAGGTTGCGGGACCGGCTCACCTCCTGCATCGGCTGCGGCTGCCTGTCGCTGCGCAGCTGCCTGCTGCACAACCTCGACGACCAGCAGGCCGCCGACGGGCCCGGCGCGCCCAAGCTCAAACCCGCCGTCGAAGGGGGGACGTGAAGCCCCTCAGCCCAGGACCCGGTGCGCCAGCCAGGTGAGGGCGCCCGCCACCTCCTCCGCCGCCAGGCCGCGCACCTTGCGCTGGTACTCGTAGACCTCCGGGGCCAGCGGCGCGATCAGCGGGTCCACCACCGCCGAGGGCGCGGCCACCCCCGAAGCCTCCAGCAGCACCTCCACGTGCCTGCGCCAGAAGGCGTAACCGCCCGCGCGGAACCGGGTCCGCCCGGTCTCCGCGCCCAGCACCAGGTGCAGGTGCCGCTCCAGCAGCTCCACCATCGCCCGGTAGAACGCCGCCAGCCGGTCCGGCGGCGGGGCGCCGGGCCCCAGCGGCGGGGCGCCGCGCAGGATGCGCTCCTTCAGCTCGCCCTCGTGGGTGTCCAGCAACGCCTGCGCCACGGAGGTGGTGTCGGGGTAGCGGCGGTAGAGCGTGGCCCGGCCCACGCCCGCCTCCCGCGCGATGTCCTCCATGGTGACCGCCAGCGCATTGCCCCTGGCGAACAACACCTCCGCGGCGGCGAGCACCTTCGCCCGGTTGCGCGCCGCGTCCGCGCGTTCACGGGTCGTCATGCCCCAACGATACGCAGGGGTCTACTGCGCTGGGACTACTGCAACCAGGCGATCGCGCCACCGATGGCCAGCAGGGTCAGCACGCCGAGGACGACCGAGAGCCCCCTGGCCGTCCTCCACGTGCTGTAGACCCCGCCGATCAGGAAGCCCGCGAGCGCGAGCAGCCCGATGACCACGTACTCCTTGGGCATCAGAGGACGCCCTTGGTCGACGGGACGCCGCCGACCCTCGGGTCCGGCTCCACCGCCGCGCGCAGCGCTCGCCCGATCGCCTTGTACTGGGCCTCGGCGATGTGGTGCGGGTCGCGGCCGTACTCCACCCGCACGTGCAGCGCGATGGCGGCGTGGAAGGCCAGCGAGTCGAACACGTGCCGGTTGAGCACGAACGGGTAGTTGCCGCCGATGGTGAAGGTGTTGAACTCGGCGGGCTCGCCCACGTGCACGCAGTACGGCCTGCCGGACACGTCGACCGCCGCGTGCGCCAGCGTCTCGTCCATGGGGATCCAGCAGTCGCCGAACCGGCGGATGCCCGCCTTGTCGCCCAGCGCCTGCCGCAGCGCCTGGCCGAGCACGATGGCCACGTCCTCCACGGTGTGGTGGGCGTCGATGTCGACGTCGCCGGTCGCGCGCACCACCAGGTCCAGCGAGCCGTGCACGCCGAACGCGGTGAGCATGTGGTTGTAGAACGGCACCCCCGTGTCGATCTCGACCCTGCCCGTGCCGTCGAGGTCCACCTCGACCAGCACCGAGGACTCCTTGGTGGTCCGCTCCACCCTGCCGACCCGGCTCACCGGCCTACCTCCTTGCTCGCCGCGAGGAACGCGTCGTTCTCCTCCGGCGTCCCGATGGTCACCCGCAGGTGCCCGGTGATGCCGACGTCCCGGATCAGCACCCCGCGCTCCAGGTACGAACGCCACGCCGCGCGCGCGTCCTCGAACCAGCCGAACAGCACGAAGTTCGCGTCGCTGGGCACCACGTCGAAGCCGAGGCCCGCCAACTCCGCCATCACCCGGTCGCGCTCGGCGGCCAGCTTCGCCACCGAGGCCAGCGTCTCGTCGGCGTGCCGCAGCGCGGCCCGCGCGGCGGCCTGGGTGAGCACCGACAGGTGGTAGGGCAGCCGGACCAGCAGCAGCGCGTCCACCACGGCGGGCGCCGCGGCCAGGTAGCCCAGCCTGCCGCCCGCGAAGGCGAACGCCTTGCTCATGGTGCGGCTGACGATCAGCTTCTCCGGGTAGTCGCCGATCAGCCCGACCGCGCTGGGTCGGGAGGAGAACTCGGCGTACGCCTCGTCCACCACCACCACGCCGGGCGCGGCCTCGATCAGCGGGCGCAGGTCCTCGGTCGGCACGCTCTGCCCGGTGGGGTTGTTCGGGCTGGTCACGAACACCACGTCGGGCCGCCGCTCGGCGACCACCGCCGCCGCGCGCCCGGTGTCCAGCGAGAAGTCCGCGCGCCGGGGCGCGGGCGCCCACTCGGTGCGGGTGCCCGCCGCGATGATCGGGTGCATGGAGTACGACGGCTCGAAGCCCAGCGCCGTGCGGCCCGGACCGCCGAACGCCTGGAGCACCTGCTGGAGGATCTCGTTGGACCCGTTGGCGGCCCACAGGTTCCGCCCGGTCAGCGGCACCCCGGTGGCGTCGGCCAGGTAGGCGGCCAGGTCCTCGCGCAGCGCCACCGCGTCGCGGTCGGGGTAGCGGTGCAACTGCTCCGCCGCCAGCGCCACCTCGCGCGCCACCTCGGCCACCAGCGCGGGGGTGGGCGGGTACGGGTTCTCGTTGGTGTTGAGCCGGACCGGCACGTCCAGCTGCGGGGCGCCGTAGGGGGTGCGCCCGCGCAGGTCCTCGCGCAGCGGGAGGTCGGCCAGCTCCACCCGGTCGCCCAGCGGCTTCACCGGCGGAACCTCGCCGTCACGGCCTGGCCGTGCGCGGGCAGGTCCTCGGCGTTGGCCAGCGCCACCACCTGGTCCGCCACCTCGCGCAGGGCGTCCTCGCTGTAGTCCACCACGTGGATGCCGCGCAGGAACGTCTGCACCGACAGGCCCGAGGAGTGCCGCGCGCAGCCGCCGGTGGGCAGCACGTGGTTGGAGCCCGCGCAGTAGTCGCCCAGCGACACCGGCGAGTGCGCGCCGACGAAGACCGCGCCCGCGGCCCGGACCCGCGCCGCGACCTCGCGGGCGCGCTCGGTCTGGATCTCCAGGTGCTCGGCCGCGTACGCGTCGACCACTCGCAGACCTTCGTCCACAGTGGACACAAGAACGGCGCCGGACTGCTTGCCGCCCAACGCGGTGCGGATGCGCTCGGTGTGCTTGGTCGCGCCCACCTGGCGCTCCAGCTCGGCGTCCACCGCGTCGGCCAGCTCCTCGGAGGTGGTGACCAGGACGCTGGCCGCCAGCGTGTCGTGCTCGGCCTGGCTGATCAGGTCGGCGGCCACGTGCACCGGGTCGGCGGTGTGGTCGGCCAGCACCGCGATCTCGGTCGGCCCGGCCTCCGAGTCGATGCCGATCAGCCCGCGCAGCAGCCGCTTGGCCGCGGTCAGGTAGATGTTGCCCGGCCCGGTCACCATGTCGACCGGGACCAGCTCCGAGCCGTCGGTGTCCACCGCGCCGTAGGCAAGCAGCGCGACCGCCTGCGCGCCGCCGACCGCCCACACCTCGGTGACGCCCAGCAGCGCCGCGGCGGCCAGGATCGTCGGGTGCGGCAGTCCGCCGAACTCCGCCTGCGGCGGCGAGCACACCACCAGCGACTCGACCCCGGCGGTCTGCGCCGGGACCACGTTCATCACCACGCTGGACGGGTAGACCGCCAGCCCGCCCGGCGCGTACAGGCCGACCCGCGCCACCGGCACCCACCGCTCGGTCACCGTGCCGCCCGGCACGACCTGGGTGGTGACGTCGGAGCGCCGCTGGTCGGCGTGCACCCTGCGGGCGCGGGCGATGGACTCCTCCAGCGCCGCGCGGACCGCCGGGTCCAGCTCGGCCAGCGCCCGGTCCAGCTCGGCCGCGGGCACGCGGACCCGCTCCGGGCGCACGCCGTCGAACCGCTCGGTGGCCTCGAACGCGGCCGCCACGCCGCGCTCCCGCACGGCTTCCACGATCGGGCGCACGTGATGCAGCACCGCGTCCACGTCGACTTCGGCGCGCGGCAGCACGGCGCGCAGTTCGGCCGGTGACGGGACTCGACCTCGCAGGTCGACGCGGTTGAGCATGGCTCAAGGATAGGTCGTCGGCAATTCCGTCAACTGTCAGCCCACCCCGCGATCCGGGAAGCCGACCAAAGGGGCTACCCCGATCGGTGATCGTCGGGCCACGCTGCGTAGGCAACGCTCCGTCGCAAACCCTGCTGATGATGGAGGCACCATGCCCACCAAGCGACGCGGCCTCGTGGCCGTCGCGCTCGGCGCCTGCCTGACCCTGGCACTCCCCCTGCACACCGGTTCGGCGCGGCCGGACCCCCAGTCAGCTCCCGATCGGGTGGTCTTCGAGATCACCGCGCCCACCCCGCACGAGCGGACCAGGGTGGCCGCGACCGGCGTCGACGTGCTCGGGCAGACCGGTGACAAGCTCACCGTCATCGCCGAGCGGCGCCAGCAGTGGTCCCTGCGGGCCACCGGGCTGCCGATGAGGTCACTGGGCGACGCGGACGCCCAGCTCGCCGCGCTGGGCGAGGTCGACTTCACCGACCCCGAGGTCGGCGCGCAGGACTTCCCCTCCGGCTACACCGGCTACCACAACTACGCGGAGATGGTCGCCGAGCTCAACCAGACCGTCACCGACCACTCGAACCTGGTCCGGCTGTCCAGCATCGGCAAGTCCTACCAGAACCGCGACCTGTGGATGATCAAGGTCAGCGACAACCCCGGCGCCGACGAGGCCGAGCCCGAGGTGCTGTTCACCTGCAACCAGCACGCGCGGGAGCACCTGACCGTGGAGATGTGCCTGCACATCGTCAAGCGGTTCACCGACGGCTACGCCACCAACTCCTCGATCAGGAACCTGGTCGACTCCAGGGAGATCTGGATCATCCCCAGCGTCAACCCCGACGGCTCGGAGTACGACATCGCCACCGGCTCGTTCCGGGCGTGGCGCAAGAACCGGCAGCCCAACTCCACCTCCACCGGCACCGACCCCAACCGCAACTGGGGCTGGCAGTGGGGCTGCTGCGGCGGCTCCAGCTCCAGCGGGTCCAGCGAGACCTACCGCGGCACGGCGGCGTTCTCCGCGCCGGAGACCGCCAGGGTGCGCGACTTCGTCAACACCCGCGTGGTCGGCGGCGTCCAGCAGATCAAGACGCACATCGACTGGCACACCTTCTCCGAGCTGATCCTGTGGCCGTACGGCTACACCTACAACGACACCGCGCCGGGTCTGGACGCCACGCAGGCGCAGGTGTTCTCCACGCTGGGCAGGCAGATGGCCGCGCTCAACGGCTACACCCCGCAGCAGGCCAGCGACCTCTACATCACCGACGGGTCGGTGGACGACTGGATGTGGGGCCAGCACAAGATCTGGAGCTACACCTTCGAGATGTACCCGGCCTCGGCCAGCGGCACCAGCGGCTTCTACCCGCGTGACAGCGTCATCGCGGCGCAGACCTCGCGCAACGACTCCGCGGTCGACCTGTTCCTGAACTACTCCGACTGCCCGCCCAGGATCATCGGCCGCACCTGCTGACGACCTCCACGGCCCGCTCCACCTGCGCGGGCTCGATGAAGTAGTGCGGCGAGGCCCGCACCACCTCGTCGAGCCCGCGCCGGGCCATGTCCAGCACCGCGGACGAGGCGTAGGTGGACGTGACCGTGACGCCCTCGGCGGCCAGCCGGTCGCGCACCAGGTCGGCGGGCAGCCCGTCGACGGTGAAGGTGACGATGCCCGACTGCCGCTCGCCGATGTCGCGGACGGTGACGCCGGGCAGCGCCGACAGCCCCTCGCGCAGCCGCCGGGCGCGGTCGGCGACCTCGGCGGCGATGGCCGCCACGCCCAGCTCCAGCGCGTACCGGGCGGCGGCGATCAGCCCCAGCCGGTCGGCGATGCTGGTCTCCCACAGCTCGAACACGCGCGCGTCCTCGCGCAGCTCGATCTCGTTCGGCCCCACCCACGAGCCGCTGTGCAGGTCCACCAGCCGGGGTCGCAGCCGGTGCGCCGCCGACCGGCGCACCACCAGCACCCCCGTGCCTCGGGGACCGCGCAGCCACTTGCGGCCGGTCCCGGAGATCAGGTCCGCGCCCAGCTCGTCGGCCCGCACCGGCAGCTGGCCCATCGACTGGCAGGCGTCCAGCAGCACCAGCGCGCCCGCCTCGTGCGCGGCGTCGACCACCTCTCGGACCGGGTTGACCAGGCCGCTGTTGGTCGGCACGTGCACCAGCGAGACCAGCCGCACCCGCTCGTCGAGCAGCTCGCGCAGCGCGGCCACGTCCACCTGCCCGGCCGCGTCGGACGGCACGACCTCCACCGACGCGCCGACCTCACGGGCGCGGTGCAGGATGGGCACCGCGTTGCCCGCGTACTCGACCTCGGTGATCAGGACGCGGTCGCCGCGCCCCAGCGGCACCGCGTCGAACGCGGCCAGCCAGGAGCGAGTGGCGCTGTCGGTGAACGCGATCTCGTCCGGCTCGGCGCCCAGCAGCTCGGCGAACACGCCGTAACCGGCTTCCAGGTCCTCGGCCCGCTCGCGGGCGGCGAGGTAGCCGCCGATCTCGGCCTCGCGCCGCAGGTGGCCGACGACCTCATCGAGCACCTGCCTCGGCGGCAGCGAGGAGCCCGCCGAGTCCAGGAACACGCCGCTAGCCGCCGCCGGGGTGTCCGCCCGCACCTTGTCCAGGTCGATCAACGCGCCTCCACTACTTCGGCGTCCACTTCTCCAGGTTCCACCACGGCCCCCACGACAGGGCGCCGTGCCCGTGCGGGTCGACGACCTCCTGGTAGCCGTTCCAGTTGTCCCGCACCACGTAGGTGTGCTGCACCGCGGCCAGCACGACCATGCCGGGGTTGGCCGCGTAGGCGCGCTGGAACTGCTTGTACGCCGCCGCCCGCTGGGCCGGGTCCAGCAGGGTGCGGCCCGCGTCCAGCGCCGCGTCCACGGCCGCGTCGGAGTAGCCCCACGGGTTGCCCGAGTGCAGCGCCCGGTAGGCGCTCAGGTCCGGGTCGACCGGGGTGCCGCCGCCGTGCAGCAGCGCGTCCTGGCCCAGCCTGGGCTCGATGGCCTCCCAGCTCAGCCCCGCCAGCTGCACGTCGATCCCGACCGCCTTGGCCTCGGCGACGAACGCGGTGGCCAGGTCGGTGCGCACCACGTCGCCGGTCGGGTACATCAGGGTGAACCGGGCGGGCACGCCGTCGCGCGAGCGCGTCCCGTCCGCGCCTCGGGCCCAGCCCGCCTGCTCCAGCACGTGCTCGGCGTGCGCCTCGTCGTGGCGCAGCGACGCCTCGGGGTCGACGAACTCGGGCATCGCGTCCGGGATCGGCGTGCCGGCCGGGCTGCCCTTGCCGCCCAGCAGGTTCTCCACCAGGCCCGCGCGGTCCAGCGCGTGGTTGAGCGCGAGCCGGATCGCCGGGTCGCCGGTCACCTGGCCGGACGCGGGCATGGTGACCGCGCGCAGGTCGGCGCTGCGGTGGGTGATCACGCGCATCCCGCCCGCGCCCGCGAAGGACTGCGCCAGCCGGGGCGGCAGCACCGCGCCGTCGAAGTCGCCCGCCTGCATCCGCTGCGCGCGGGTGTTGTCGTCGGGCACGAACACCACGGTCAGCTTGCGGATCTTCGGCTCGCCGCCGAAGTGGGCCGGGTTGGCCTCCAGCACCATCCGCTCGCCCTTGCGCCAGTCCTGCAGCTTGTACGGGCCGGTGCCGATCGGCGGCACCTCGGCCAGCGGCGCGCCCAGCACCTCGCTGGGCAGCACGCCCAGCACGAGCAGGTGCGGGAAGGCCGCCCACGGCTTGTCCAGGGTGAAGCGGACGGTGCGGGTGTCCAGCTGCTCCACGCCGGTCAGCCCGGCGAAGGCGGCGCGCTCGGTGGCCCCCTTGGCCGGGTCGAGCAGGGCCCGGTAGGTGGCCACCACGTCCTCGGGGCCGAAGGCGCTGCCGTCGGTGAACTTCACGTCGTCGCGCAGCCGCACGGTCCAGGACAGCCCGTCCGGGGCGGGCTCGGGCAGCTCGGTGGCCAGCCGGGGCTGCAGTGAGCGGTCCGCGCGGTGCTCGACCAGGCCGTCGTAGATCTTGGAGAAGCCGTCGCGGCCGTAGCCCAGCAGCGGGTTCAGCGTGCGCGGTTCCTCGGCGTCGGCCAGCACGATCGAGCTGCCGTCCGCGTTGCCCTCGGCGTTGGGGGGCGGCGACCCGGTGCACCCCGCCGCGACGAGCAGGGCGGCCAGGGCGAACGGGGGCAGGAGGGAGCGCACGGGACCCGACACTACCTAGAGTGTGCGCATGCGTGTCGCGCTCTGCCAGATCAGCTCGACCACCGACCCGGCGGCCAACCTCGACCTGGTGCGCTCGCACGTGGCCGCCGCGGCGGCGGGCGGTGCGCGCCTGGTGGTGTTCCCCGAGGCGACGATGTGCCGGTTCGGGGTGCCGCTGAAACCGGTCGCCGAGCCGCTGGACGGGCCGTGGGCGGCCGGGGTGCGCGCGGTGGCCGACGAGCACGGCGTGGTGGTGGTCGCGGGGATGTTCACGCCGTCACCGGACGGCCGGGTGGCGAACACGCTGCTGGTCACCGGCGGCGGGACGCACGTGGGCTACGACAAGATCCACCTGTTCGACGCCTTCGGCTTCGCCGAGTCGCGGACCGTCGCGCCGGGGGCCGAGCCCGTGGTGGTCGAGGTGGACGGCGTGTCGCTGGGCCTGGCGACCTGCTACGACGTGCGGTTCCCGGAGCTGTTCCGGGCGCTGGCGGACCGGGGTGCGGCGGCGGTGGTGCTGGCCGCGTCGTGGGGCGCCGGGCCGGGCAAGCGGGAGCAGTGGGAGCTGCTGGTGCGGGCGCGGGCGCTGGACAGCACCTCGTGGGTGCTGGCGTGCGCGCAGGCCGACCCCGGCGAGGACCTGGGCAGCGCGCCGACGGGCATCGGCCGCAGCGCCGTGGTGACGCCGCTGGGCGAGGTGCACGCCCGGCTCGGGGCCGAGCCGGGCGTGCTGAACGTCGACTTCGACCCCGCCTCGGTGGCCGAGGTCCGCCGCACCCTCCCCGTCCTGGCCAACCGCCGTCTCTGACCCCGCGCGCGCCGGGCCGGGTTCAGCGCAGGTCCATGCCCAGGTCCAGGGCCGGGGACGAGTGGGTCAGCCCGCCGACGGCCAGGTAGTCCACGCCGGTCTCGGCGTAGGCCCGCGCCACCTCCAGCCGCAGCCCGCCGGACGCCTCCAGCCGCACGCCACCGGCCCGCCGCACGGCCTCGGCGCACTGCTCGACGGTGAAGTTGTCCAGCAGCACCAGCTCCGCGCCCTCGGCGACGGCCTCGTCGAGCTGCTCCAGCGAGTCCACCTCGACCTCGCACGGCAGGTGCGGCGCGTGCGCCCGGACCGCAGCCATGGCCGCGCGGACCGAGCCCGCCGCCTGGACGTGGTTGTCCTTGATGAGCACCGCGTCGCCCAGACCGAGCCGGTGGTTGACGCCGCCGCCGCAGCGCACCGCGTACTTCTCCAGCAGCCGCAGCCCCGGCAGGGTCTTGCGGGAGTCCCGCACCGCCGCGCCGGTGCCCGCCACCTCGGCGACCCAGGCCGCCGTGGTGGTGGCCACGCCGGACAGGTGGCACAGCAGGTTCAACGCGGTCCGCTCGGCGGTGAGCAGGCCGCGCACCGGCCCGCGCAGCACCAGCGCGGGTTCGCCGGGCACCGCCTTGTCGCCGTCCTCGCGGCGGGCGAGCACCTCGAACTCGTCCAGCACCGCCTCGAACACCGCCAGCGCCACCGGGACGCCCGCCAGCACGCCCGCCGCGCGGGGTGTCAGCTCCGCCACGGCCACCGCGTCGGCGGGCACGGTCGCCTCGGTGGTCGCGTCCGGCCCGTAGCGCAGGTCCTCCTCCAGCGCGGTGGCGACCACCCGCCGCACGTCGTCCAGGTCCAGCCCGCTCATGCCGCTCCCCTCGCCGCGATCGGGTCGGCCAGCACCGGCTGGCCGGTCGGGGTGAGCCGGACGACCTGGCTGCGCCGCCAGTTGGCGTCGTCCCGCTCGGTGAAGTCGGTGCGCACGTGGCAGCCGCGCGACTCGGTGCGCTCGGCCGCCGCCGCGATCAGCGCCCGCGCGGCCACCGTGAGCGCCGCGTCCTCCACCAGCTGCCTGGTGTCCAGCACGCGGTCCGCGGTGGACAGGTCGAGCACCGAGCCGACCACGGCCAGGCCCTCGGCGTCGCGGCCGATCGCCGCGTACCGGCTCATCACCCGCTGCAGCGAGTCGCGGTCGGCCACCGGGGCCACCGGCAGCGCCGCGGAGGCGCAGCCGCCGCCGCGCGCCAGCACGCCCATCGCCAGGTCGGCCGCGACCGCCTCGGCGGTGCGGGTGCCGACCACCAGCCCTTCGAGCAAGCTGTTGGACGCCAACCGGTTCGCGCCGTGCAGCCCGGTCCGGGCCACCTCGCCCGCCGCGTACAGGCCGGTCACCCCGGTACGACCGTCCACATCGGACACCACGCCGCCGCAGGCGAAGTGCGCCGCCGGGGCGACCGGGATCGGCTGCGCCGACGGGTCAACGCCCGCCGCGAGGCAGGCCGCGTGCACGGTCGGGAACCGCGTGGCGAGGTCGGGGATGCCGGTGGCGTCGAGGAAGACGTGGTCGTCGACACCGCCGGGGGCATCCGCCAGGTGCCGGGTGATGGCCGCCGAGACCACGTCGCGGGGGGCCAGGTCCTCCAGCGGGTGCACGCCGCGCATCACCCGCGCGCCGGTCGCGTCGACCAGCACGGCGCCCTCGCCGCGCACCGCCTCGGTGACCAGCGGGCACCGGCCGCGCGCGCCGCGCCCGGTGTAGAGCACGGTGGGGTGGAACTGGACGAACTCCACGTCCGCCGCCGCCGCGCCCGCCCGCAGCGCCAGCGCCAGCCCGTCGCCGGTGGCCACCTCCGGGTTGGACGTGGCCTGGTAGAGCTGCCCGAGGCCGCCGCTGGCCAGCAGCACCGCGGACGCGCCGAGCACCCCCGGCACGCCGTTGCCGTCCAGCACCAGCAGGCCGCACACCGCGCCCAGCGGGGTGCGCACCGCGTCGACCGCGATGTGCCCCTCCAGCACCGGGACGCGGCTGTCCGAAGCGGCCGCGACCAGCGCCCGCTCGACCTCGGCGCCGGTGGCGTCACCGCCCGCGTGCACCACGCGGAACGCGCTGTGCCCGCCTTCGCGGGTGCGCGCCAGGCCACCGCCGGGGGCCGGGTCGAACACCGCGCCGCGTTCGCGCAGCCTGCGCACCGCCTCCGGTCCACCCGCGATGATCGCCGCCACGGCGTCCTCGTCGCACAGGCCCGCGCCCGCGACGAGGGTGTCCCGGACGTGCGCCTCCACCGAGTCGCCCGCGTCGTGCTCGCCGGGCAGCACCACCGCGACGCCGCCCTGCGCCCACCGGGTGTTGCCGTCGCCGATCGCGGCCTTGGTCACCACCAGGACCCGCAGGCCCAGTTCCCGCGCGCGCAGCGCCGCCGTCAGCCCCGCCACGCCCGTGCCGACCACCACCAGGTCGGCGCGGGCCTCCCACAGGGGCGTGCTCACTCGCCGCCGCCGGGCTGGCCGATCTCGATCATGCGCTGCACCGCGCCCTGCGCCCGCGTGGCGGTCTCCAGGTCCACGTGCACCTCGTCCTTGCCCTCGCGCAGGCAGCGCAGCAGGGCGGCCGGGGTGATCATCTTCATGTAGCGGCAGGACGCCCGGTCGTTGACCGCGCGGAAGTCGATGCCCGGCGCGGCCTTGCGCAGCTGGTGCAGCATCCCGACCTCGGTGGCCACCAGCACCGACTTCGCCTTGGTCGCCCTGGCCTGCGCGACCATGTCACCGGTGGACAGGATCTTGACCTTCTCCGCCGGGACGGTGCCCTCGCCCGCCAGGTACAGCGCCGAGGTCGCGCACCCGCACTCGGGGTGGATGAACAGGTCCGCCTCCGGGTCGGCCGCCGCGCGCTCCGCCAACTCGGGGCCGTTGATGCCCGCGTGCACGTGGCACTCCCCCGCCCAGATGTGCAGGTTCTCCCGCCCGGTCTCGCGCTTGACGTGCGCGCCCAGGAACTGGTCCGGGCAGAACAGCACCTCCCGGTCGGCCGGGATCGAGGCCACCACGTCCACCGCGTTGGACGAGGTGCAGCAGATGTCGGTCTCCGCCTTCACCTCCGCCGTGGTGTTCACGTAGGACACCACCACCGCGCCGGGGTGCTCGGCCTTCCACTCGCGCAGCTGCGCGGCCGTGATCGAATCGGCCAACGAGCACCCCGCGCGCTCGTCCGGGATCAGCACGGTCTTGTGCGGCGCCAGGATCTTCGCCGTCTCGGCCATGAAGTGCACACCGCAGAACACGATCGTCGAGGCGTCACTGGCCGCCGCGATGCGGCTCAACGCCAACGAGTCCCCGGTGTGATGCGCGATGTCCTGGATCTCGGGCAACTGGTAGTTGTGCGCGAGGATCACCGCGTCCCGCTTCCGCGCCAGGTCCAGCACCTCGTCGCGCCAGTCCGCGTCCGGCGCGATGCCGTCGTACGCGCCGTCCGAGGCTCGCTCCAGGTAGGCGGTAGCGACCATCAGTGGTCCTCCTCAGGTCCTCACCAGTTTTCGCCTAAGGGTCGAAAACGTGGCCGATAGTATCAGCCAATGGGCCTCGCGGGACATGAGGTGTTGGCCGCAGTGCTTCAGGTGAGGGCGGGATCACTCCAGGTCATGCTGTGGCAGCGCGCCCGGGAACCGCACGCTCACCGCTGGTCACTGCCCGGCGGCGGACTGGGGGCCGAAGAGGACGTGGAGGCGTCGATCCGCCGCCAGCTGGCCGAGAAGGTCGACGTGCGCCAGCTGTCCCACGTGGAGCAGCTGGCGGTGTTCAGCGCGCCCGGCCGGGTTCCGGGGATGCGCGTGGTGGCAACCGCCTTCCTCGGCCTGGTGCCCTCCGACATCGATCCGGTGGTGCCCTCGGACACCGCGTGGCACCCGGTGGACGCGCTGCCCGCCACCGCCTTCGACCACCAGGCGATCATCCACAAAGCCCGCGGCAGGCTGGCGTCCAAGCTGTCCTACACCAACCTCGGCTTCGCGCTGGCCCCGCCGCAGTTCACCATCTCGGCGCTGCGCGAGCTGTACTCCGCGGCGCTGGGCTACCCGGTCTCCGCGACCAACCTGCAGCGCGTGCTGTCCCGCCGCGGCCTGCTCGAACCCACCGGCGACACCGCGCCGCCCGGCCCGGCGGGAGGCCGCCCCGCCGCGCTGTTCCGCTTCGCCTCCAGGGGGATGCGGGTCACCGATCCGTTCGCCGTGCTGCGCCCGCCGACAGGTCGTAGCGTGGTGCCGTGACCTCGACGCTCCCCCTGTTCCCGTTGGGCACCGTGCTGCTTCCAGGGGCGTCGCTGCCACTGCACGTGTTCGAGCCGCGCTACCGGCAGCTGACCGTGGACCTGGTGACCGGGGCGGTGCCCGACCGCAGCTTCGGCGTGGTGGCCATCCGGCAGGGCTGGGAGGTCGGCGCGGAGAACGTCGAGTCGCTGCACGAGGTCGGCTGCTCGGCGGTGCTGGAGGAGGCGCGCAGGCTGCCCGACGGCCGGTTCGACCTGACCACCCTCGGCGGACGCCGGTTCCGCCTGCTGTCGGTGACCGAGGACAGCGCCCCCTACCTGGTCGGCGAGGTGGAGTGGCTGCCGGACAGCGCCTCGCCCGCCGCCGTGCGCGACGTGCTGCCGCTGCTGGCCGACAGCGCGCGAGCCGCGCACGGCCGCTACCGCGAAGCCGCCTGGGAGGGCGACGACTGGAGCCCGCCCGCTCCCGACACCGCTTACGAGGACCTGGCCTACGCCCTGGCGGACGACTGCCTGCTGACCCTGGAGGACCGGCAGCGCCTGCTGGAGGAGACCGACCCGGCCCGCCGCCTGCGCCTGGTGCGCCGGATGCTGCACCGCGAGGCGGGCCTGCTGCGCGCCCTGCGCGCCGTCCCCGCCCCCCTGTCCGAACTGGGCCAACTCCCCCACCGCAACTAACCCCTCCCTCCAGACCCCCGAGTACACCCCCCAGGACCACCACGCCCACCCTCAGCGTCACCCACCCATGGGCGT
>NZ_BMRG01000003.1:393778-491476 GCF_014648515.1 Saccharothrix coeruleofusca | reverse complement strand
CGCTTCCGTGCCTCGGGTAGTAGTTACCGGCCCTGCCAACCCCGTCGGGTAGTACTTGCCCACGCACCAGGGGGGCGCGCGAAGCGACCCGCCGTCCTTGGCGACCTGCCGCGCGGCGAGCGCACCTCCCGAACCCCAACGCTCAGTTCGCGCGACCTGAACGTAGAACTCACACGACCTGAGCGTTGAACTCACCCAACCCTGGCGTTCGACTCGCGGGGGGTGCCCGAATTGCCCTCTAGTCGGATTGTTCAACAATCCTCTACGGTGTGGGGCAGGGCACACCCACACGCCTGCGAGGTGAACGCATGAGCACCACATCGACCACCAGCACCGACGAGGGCCGCTTCGCCTGGTTCCGCACCCTCGGCCGCAACGGCAAGCGCGCCTTCATCGGCGCCTTCGGCGGCTACGGCCTGGACTCCTACGACTTCCAGGTCCTCCCGCTGGGCCTGGTAGCCATCACCGCCTACTTCGGCATCAGCAAGGGCGAAGCGGGCCTGCTCACCACGGTCACCCTGGTCGTCTCGGCGATCGGCGGCGCCGTCGCGGGCATCATGGCCGACCGCATCGGCCGGGTCCGCACGCTGATGATCACCGTCGTCACCTACGCCGTGTTCACCGTCCTGTGCGGGTTCGCCACCAGCTACGAGACGCTGCTGGTCTTCCGGGCACTGCAGGGCCTCGGCTTCGGCGGCGAGTGGGCGGCGGGCGCGATCCTGGTCGCCGAGTACTGCAAGCCGCGCTACCGGGGCCGCACGGTCGCGTTCATCCAGAGCTCGTGGGCGGTGGGCTGGGCGCTGTCGGTGCTGGTCTACACCGCCGTGTTCGAGCTGTTCGACCCGGACGTGGCCTGGCGCGTGCTGTTCTGGACCGGCGCGCTGCCCGCCGTGCTGATCATCTACATCCGCCGCACCGTCCAGGACGCCCCGCAGGTCACCGAGAAGCGGGCGGGCAGCGCGCGCAGGGGCTCGTTCGCGGCGATCTTCAAGGGCGACCTGACCCGCACCACGCTGTTCGCCTCGCTGCTGGCCACCGGTGTGCAGGGCGGCTACTACACGCTGGCCACCTGGCTGCCGACCTACCTCAAGACCGAGCGCGGCCTGACCGTCATCGGCACCGGCGGCTACCTGGCGTTCCTGATCTCCGGCGCGTTCGTCGGCTACGTCACCGGCGGCTACGTCACCGACTGGCTGGGCCGCAAGAAGACCTTCGCGCTGTTCTCCGTGCTCTCCGCCGGGCTGATCCTGCTCTACACCCAGATCCCCTCGGGCGCGAACACCGCCGTGCTGTTCCTGGGCTTCCCGCTGGGGTTCTGCATGTCGGCGATCTTCAGCGGCTTCGGTTCGTTCCTGGCCGAGCTGTACCCGACCGACCTGCGCGGCACCGGGCAGGGCTTCACCTACAACTTCGGCCGCGCGGTGGGCGCGCTGTTCCCCACGCTGGTCGGCTTCATGGCGGAGAGCATGGGCGTGGGCGGCGCGATGGTGTTCGGCGCGGTCGCCTACGGCATCGCCGTGCTGGCGCTGCTGGGCCTGCCCGAGACCCTCGGCCGGGAGCTGGCGTGACCCCGGCGGAGGTCCGCGCGCGGGCCACCGGCCCGACGGCGGGGCTGGCGGAGGGCTACGCGCAGGCCAACCTGATCGCCGTGCCCGCCGACTGGGCCTACGACGTGCTCCTGTTCACCCAGCGCAACCCCCAGCCCTGCCCGGTGCTGGACGTGACCGACGCGGGCAGCCCGCGCACGGTGCTGGCGCCGGGCGCGGACCTGCGCACGGACCTGCCGCGCTACCGCGTGTGGCGCGACGGCGAGCTGGTCGAGGAGCCCACGGACGTCAAGGGGCACTGGCGCGACGACCTGGTGGCGTTCCTCATCGGGTGCAGCTTCACCTTCGAGGCCGGGTTGCGGCGGGCGGGCGTGCCGCTGCGGCACGTCGACCAGGGGCGCAACGTCAGCATGTACGTGACCGACCGGCAGTGCCGCCCGGCCGGGCGGATGCGCGGGCCGGTGGTGGTGTCGATGCGCTGGGTGCCCACCGCGCTGGTGGGGACGGCGCGGGAGGTCACCGCCCGGATGCCCGCCGTGCACGGCGCCCCCGTGCACGTCGGGGACCCGAGCGCGCTGGGCATCGCGGACGTGGGCAGGCCGGACTTCGGCGATCCGGTGACGCCCGAACCCGGTGACGTGCCGGTGTTCTGGGCGTGCGGGGTGACCCCGCAGGCCGCGCTGATGGCGTCCGGACCACCGTTCGCCATCACCCACGCGCCGGGCCACATGTTCGTCACGGACGTGCCCGACTCGGCATACCGGATCTAGTGCCGCGACGGACACCGCGACGGCGGTGGCCGGGTTCGGCTTGGCGCCCGCGCGCCCGCCCCGAATGACCGGGGGTCACGTGCCGTCGCCTGGTCTCACCCATTCCGGGACGCGCCCGTCCCGGTCCAGAACCAGATCCGTTTGTCCGGGCTTTCGGGTGAGAACGGTTTCCTCGATGTGCACGGAGAGGAGGTTGAACGCGCCCGCCACCCGATCGCTGTTCGGCCACAGGGCCGCCGCGTCGCTGTAGAGGAGCGGGAGGTGCTGTTCGAGCGCGCTCTCATCCACGAACAGCCGGACTGGCGGTTCCAATTGGTCATCCCGCCACGCCGTGATGACCAGCACTCCTTCCTCGGAGTGGTAAGCGGCTTGTCCGCCGGCCAGGTTCAGCCGGCGGACAAGCTCTCCGAGCAAGCCCGGTTCCCGCATCAGCACACGCCGGTGGGCAGGGTGCTCGACTTCGGGAACGAGGTGATGATCTTGCCGTCCTGGGAGGCGATGACGTTCTGCGAGCAGTACTTGGCCATCACGTTCCCCTCCGAGTCCGCGATCCAGAACGACCCCTGGTAGAGGAAGGTGTCGTTGGCGGGCCGGTAGTCCACCCGCTGCGGGTAGTCAAGACCGTGCTCCAGCGCGAAGTCGGCCATGTCCCGCCAGTTCCACCCCACCATGAAGGCGATGTTCTCCCAGTCGGTGATGTGCCGGTCCTTGATGTGACGGTAGCCGTATCCGGCGGTGCCGCACAGCAAGTCGGAGATGTGCCAACCAGGCCCCCCGTCGGGGAGACCCGACCCGAGCGCGAACCGCCTGACCAGCTTGGTCTCGGAGTCGGAAACGCCGCACGCGGCCCACACCGCCTCCGCGTGAACGGGCAGTGCCGCGCCGGACGCCGTGTGGATCGTGTAGCCCGCGACCGCGGCGCCCGCTTCCCGCCCTGCCGCGGCCGACGCGACTGACGCGACTGACGCGGAACTCGACGCCGGGACAACGACCCCGATCGTCACGAAGGTCGCGCCGAGCGCGACACCAAGGCGCGTCAAGAATGATCGACAACCCATGATTCCCCCTGTTTCCCCCATTTTGAAGAGGGTTCCGCCACTGTGGCCGCAGCGGGGGGAATCGACCGAGGCGCGACGCGCCAGATGTTCGACGTCGAGCAAACCCGAAAACCGGCACACCCCTGTCACGAACTCGCCGGATACCCCCCAGTACCCCAGAACCCCCGTGCGGACAACCATGCCACGGAGCTTTACGAAAAGAAAGAGCACCCCACCAGTTCACCCGGACGGACGAAACCCCGTTCCTCGTCGGGACCACATCGGAACGGAATTCGCAGTGACGACCGCGCCGGTTGGGATATTTCGTGATAGCTGGAATATTCCGGATGCCAAGAACAATCGCGGGGGAGGTCCCGCTACCCGTCACCAGCGGGCGCGGAAGCGCATGCGCGGTCGCTGCTCAAACCGCCACCGATCGGCTCCGCCGCGACTGCCGAGCACGCCACCCGCGCAGCAGCGGCCATCCCGCGCCGGCGAGCGCCATGAGCGCGAACAGCGCCTCCAGGACACCGCCGAACCTGGTCGCGAGGGTGGTGTCCGACCTCAGCGGCACGCTCTCCACGAGCAGGTCCTCGGTGAACATCCCGGTGGAGCGCACCACGCTGCCGTCGGGCCGCACCACCGCGCTGACGCCGCTGATCGCCGCCACGACCACCGCCCGGCCGTGCTCCACGGCGCGCAGCCTGGCCATGCCCAGCTGCTGGTAGGTCATCTCGCCGGGCCCGTACCAGGCGTTGTTGGTCGGCACCACGAACAGCCGGGCGCCCTCGGCCGCGCTCTCCCGCAGCACCGCGTCGTAGGCCGCCTCGTAGCAGATGCCCACGCCCACGCGGGTGCCCGCGATGTCGAACACGCCCGGCTCGGTCCCCGCGCTCAGGTCGGGCGCCTCGGCGAACGGGGTGACCAGGGTGGCCAGCGAGCGCATCGGGATGTACTCGCCGAACGGCACCAGCTCCTGCTTGGCGTAGCTCGGGCCCGCGCCGGTGCGCGGGTCCCAGGCGATGACCGCGTTCTCCTCCCGCCCGTCCACCCGGCGCAGCGCGCCGATCAGGGTGGGCACGCCCAGCTCCGCGACGGCCCGGTCCAGCACCGGGTCGCGCTCGCCCGCGCCGGTCGCGCTCTCCGGCCACACCACCAGGTCCGGCCGGGGCACCTCGCCGGCGCGGATCCTGGCCGTCAGCTCGGCCGTGGCGCGCAGGTGGTTGCGGCGCAGCGTGTCCCGCTCGTGGAGCAGCCCCAGGCCCACGTCCGGCGCGTTGCCCTGCACCACGGCCACCGTGCGCTCGCCGTGCTGCGCGTCGACGCCGACCAGGGGAGTCACGGCCAGCGCCGCGGCCAGCGGCAGCACCGCCCAGGCCCGCCGCGGGTCGCGGGGCCGGGCCGCCCACGCCGCCACGCCGAAGCCGGTCACCACGACCGCGAACGACACCAGCGGCGCGCCGCCGATCGCCGCGAGCGGCAGGTACGGCCCTTCGACCTGGCCGAACGCCACGCGCCCCCACGGGAAGCCGTTGGCGGGCACCCGGCTGCGCGCGCTCTCCTGGAGCACGAACAGCAGCGCCGCCCACACCGGCGCGGCGGGCAGCCGCGCCACCAGCGGCACGAGGGCGCACGTGGCGGCCGTGAACAGGGCCATCAGCGCGGACAGCCCGAGCCAGGGCGGCAGGCCGAAGTCACGCCCCAGGAAGTCGTTGATCCACAGCAGGTGCGGCAGGAAGAACCCCAGGCCGAACACGAAGCCCAGCAGCGCCGCGCGGCGCACGCGCACGCCGCGCAGGGTGAACCACAGCACGGCGAAGGCGACGATCGCGGTCCACCACAGCGTGCGGGGCGGGAACGCGACGTGCAGCGCCACGCCCGCCAGCGCGGCGGCGGCGTAGCGCGCCAGACCGGGCACGCGCTTGGTCACCGCGTCGATTCCCGCGCTGATCCCCACGTGCACTCCGATCCGGACTTCGGGCCAGTACCGCGCCACCCGGCGCAACCGCAAGTACTACCCGAACACTCGCGGTAGTCACTTGCTCGCGGCAACCGAGGGGGTGTTCGCGGACGTGGCCGGGGAGCGCCGGTCGAGCTTGCGCAACACCAGCAACGCCAGGCCGACCAGGGCGATTCCCGCCGCGTAGCCGAGGACGAGCTGGCCGACCCGGCCCGCGAAGTTGCCCGCCAGCGGCGGGATCAGCACGGCGAAGACCGCCACGAGCGCGGCCAGCCGGGTCCGCGCGCGTCCGGCGGGCAGGCACGCGGCCAGCGGGACCACCGCCCACAGCAGGTACCAGGGCTGCACCACCGGGCCGAGGACGACGAGCAGGCCCAGCACCGCCCCGAGGCAGGTGATCTCGTCGATCCGCCCGCGCAGCTGCCGGTGCAGCAGGACCGCGATGCCGACCGCCGCCAGCGCGGAGCCGATGAGCTTGCCCACGCCGATCATGGTCTGGGTGATGTCCGCGCCGAACAGCGCGCCGATCCCGCCGGTCAGGAAGCCGAACCAGTTCGTGGGCGCCATCCAGCTGTTGACGCTGCCCGGCGTGCCCAGCGCCCGCAGCCAGCCGAACCCGATGCCGGTCAGCAGGGAGACCACGACGGACACCACGGCGAAGGCGAGGACCATGCCGACCCCCGCGAGCAGGAACTGGCCGAGCGAGCCGCCGCGGCGGCGGGCCAGCGCGGTGCCGACCACCGCCAGCGCCACCAGGGCGGGCAGCTTCACCTCGGCCGCGAGGGCGATGAGCACGACGCCGCAGAGCAGGGGCCACCACCGGACCCGCTCCCGCAGCGCCTCCAGCGCGACGGCCGTGCCCACGAGCATCAGGCCCAGCATCAGCGAGTCGTTGTGGGCGCCGCCCACGAGGTGCCACAGGACCAGCGGGTTGAGCGCGCCCAGCCAGAGCGCGGCGCGCCGCGACGCCCCGGCCGCGTCGGCGAGCCTCGGCAGCGCCCACACCAGCAGGACCAGCCCCAGCACCCCGACCAGGCGGTGCAGCAGGACGCCCATCACCGGGTCGCCCGCCGAGACCTGCGTGACCACCCGCTCGACGGCGCTGAACAGCGGGCCGTAGGGCGAGGGCGTGTCGCGCCAGTAGACGCCCACCCGCGCGACGACCTCCGAGGTCGCGCCCAGGGCCTGCGCGGGACCGGTGGTGCTGGGGTCCAGACCGCGCGCGGCGATCTCGCCCTGCGCCAGGTAGCTGAACACGTCGCCGCTGAACAGCGGCGGGGCCAGCAGCAGCGGACCGCACCACAGCGCCAGCGTCCACCGCAGCCGGTTCGCGGTCGGCAGCGGCGCACGGCCCAGCAGCGCCCACGACAGCACCACCAGACCGAGCCCGGCGACCCCGGCGGCCAGCGACGGCGCCACCCGGCCGGGGAAGGCCACGCCTGCCCAGGCGGCCGCGGTGAGCAGCAGCACACCGCCGAACCCGGTCCAGCGGAGCAGGTCGGGCGACGCGGCCGACGGCGTGGGCGAGCGGTCCAGCGTCGAGAGCGACACCTGTCCTCCGGGGAAGTGGTGCGCGGATCGGCCCGCAGGCGGTGCGCACGATGAACTGGTGATCGACATGAGCGCGATCATCATGACTGGTGGGGAGATCACCGCGGATCGCACTGGGGTCGCACGGACCCGTACGACCTCAGGAGGACCCTCCGGCGGTCGGGGCGATCAGCCCAGCCTGCGGCCCAGGTCGTCCATGCCGTTCCAGGCGGCCAGGCAGCCGTAGGCCAGCGCCGCGCCCAGCGGCCAGGCCAGCACGCCCCACCAGGTCTCCAGGTCGGGCGCCTTGGCGATCACGTCGCCCACCGAGGGCGCCGCGCCCAGCGCGTAGCGGCCCGCCGCCGCGCCGATGCCGGTGCGCTGGGCCAGGAAGGCCGCGAGCGCGCCGCCCAGCACCGCCCCCAGCATCACCACCGGCCCGCGCCGCTCGCGCAGCGCCCACACCGCGATCCCGGTCAGCAGCCCGGCGCCGAGCCCGATCAGCACGAACACCATCAGCGCGTCGAGCCGGTGGTAGCTCTCCCCGGTCACCGGGATCAGCGCGCTGTCCTGCTGCACCACCACGTTCTGCGCGGGTGCCAGCCACGCCCACAGCCACCCGGTGGGCAGGCCGAACAGCGCCACCGTCGACAGCACGCCGAACGCGGGCAGCAGGTCCCTCCGCACCACCACGCGCGGCCTGGGCGGGACGTAGTAGTAGGCGAACACCTCGGGAGCCTCCGGGAACGTCCCCGCAGGGGCCGCCTCCACGGGCGGCTGCTGCCCGCCGACCGGTTGTTCCGCCACCCACGACCTCCCCAGCACCACGACGACGCAGGGAGGTTACCGCGCGGAGTGGATCTCCCCGTGGCGGCTGCACGACGCGGTCCATCCGGCGGGGGTGACCTGGACGACCATCCGCCGCGCGCACCGCTGGCAGAAGCGCGGCGGGTCGATCACGCCCAGCCGCCGCGCGCACGCCGCGTGGTCGGCCTCCCCGGTCGGCTTGCCGCAATAACCGCAGTACGTCACAGCGTCTTGCTCAACTCCTTGATCGGCATGGACAGCTCCTGGAGCATGTCCAGGTCCTCCTGCGCGGGGCGGCCCAGGTTGGTCAGGTAGTTGCCGACGATGATCGCGTTGATCCCGCCCAGCATCCCCTGCTTGGCGCCCAGGTCGCCGAAGGTCAGCTCACGACCGCCCGCGAAGCGCAGGATGGTGCGGGGCAGGGCCAGCCGGAACGCCCCGACCGCGCGCAGCGCGTCGGGCCCCTCGACCACCGGGTAGTGCTCGTAGGGCGTGCCGGGGTTGGGGATCAGGAAGTTCAGCGGCACCTCGTCGGGCTCCAGCGCGGCCAGCTGCACGGCGAACTCGGCGCGCTGGGCCAGCGTCTCCCCCATCCCGATGATGCCGCCGCAGCAGACCTCCATGCCCGCCTCGCGCACCATCCGCAGCGTCTCCCAGCGCTCCTCCCAGGAGTGCGTGGTGACCACGTTGGGGAAGTGCGAGCGGGCGGTCTCCAGGTTGTGGTTGTACCGGTGCACGCCCATGGCGACCAGCTCGTCCACCTGCTCCTGGGTCAGCATCCCCAGCGAGCAGGCGATCTGGATGTCGTTGCCGTCCTCGCGGATGGCCTTGATGCCCTCCCGGACCTGGGAGAGCAGCCGCTGGTCGGGGCCGCGCACGGCGGCGACGATGCAGAACTCGGTCGCCCCGGTCTCGGCGGTCTGCCTGGCCGCCTTGACCAGGCCGGGGATGTCCAGCCAGGCCGAGCGGACCGGGGAGGGGAACCGGCCGGACTGGGAGCAGAAGTGGCAGTCCTCGGGGCAGCCGCCGGTCTTGACCGAGACGATGCCCTCGACCTCGACCTCCGGGCCGCACCAGCGCATCCGCACCCGGTGGGCGAGGTCGAGCAGGTCGCCGATGCGCTCGTCGGGCAGCTGGAGGACCCGCAGCACCTGCTCCTCGGACAGCCCGACACCGCGTTCCAGCACCTGCTCCCGCGCGACGCTGAGCACGTCGAGCTGTTCCGGGGCTGTGGTCACTGCTCCTCCTCGGTGTCGGGCTCGGGTTCCGGCTCGGGGCCGGCTCGGGCTCCGGGCCAGTGTGCCCCACTGATCGGCCGCGCGGGCGCGACGTCGGTCACTGGGCGGTCATCCGCCGGGAGGTCACTGGTCGGGCTGGTGGGCGTGCGGCGCCGCGTGCTCCTCGGTGAACCGCTCCGGGTCGAAGGTGCCGCCGAACCACGGCGACAGCGCCGCCGTCGCGACCTCCAGGAACCGCGCGCGGTCCAGCGCCGTGGCCCCTTCGGGCAGCGCGCCCAGCAGCGGCGCGCCCGCGGCCTCGGGCAGGTCCACCAGGTTGCAGCGGGCGGCCAGGTCGGGCTCGGCGGGCCAGCGCCCCACCACGACGCCCACCGACTCCAGCCCGCGGCGCAGCAGCGCCTCGGCGGTCAGCGCGGTGGTGTTGAGCGTGCCCAGCCCCGCCTGGGCGACCACCAGCACCGGGGCGTTGAGCGCCCACGCGGCGTCGGCGATGGTGGAGCCCTCGTCGTCGAAGCGCACCAGCAGCCCGCCCGCGCCCTCGACCAGCACCAGGTCGTGGTCGCGGTGCAGCTCCGCCGCCGCGGCGGCGACCTGCTGGGGGCGCACCGGGGGCTCGCCCGCCCGGCGGGCGGCCGTGGCGGGGGCCAGCGGTTCGCGGTAGCGGCGCAGCTCGCGGGTGGTGACCGGGCCCGCCAGGCGCACCACCTCCGCCAGGTCGCCCGGCTCGTGCGCGGCGACTCCGGTCTGCGCGGGTTTGAGCACGGCGACCCGCTGCCCCCCGGCGGCGGCCACCGCCGCGAGTGCGGCGACCACCGCGGTCTTGCCCACCTCGGTGCCCGTGCCTGTGATCACGAGGACGCTCACGGCCGTTCACCCTACGGCCGCGCGCGGCGCGGTCACAGGTGGAGTTCTAAAGTCACCGTCATGGGTGAGATCGTCCTGTACGGCGCGGACTGGTGCGGGGACTGCCGCCGCGCGAAGGCATGGCTGCGGGAGAACGGGGTGCCGTTCACCGAGGTGGACGTGGAGCACGACGAAGCGGCGCGCGAGCGGGCGGTCGAGATCGCGGGCGGGCGCAAGAACATCCCGGTGGTGGTCCTGCCCGGCGGGCGGGTGCTGGTCGAGCCGACGAACGTCGAGCTGGCCGAGGCCGTGCGGGCGGCGACGGCCTGACGCCGAGGCCGGGTCAGCCCGCCTTCGCCGCCGCGGCCACCGCGGCGGCGATGGCGGCCACCTCCTCGTCGGTGCAGGTGAACGGCGGCATCGTGTAGACCAGGTCCCGGAACGGCCGCAGCCACACGCCGTGCTCGACCGCGGCGGCGGTGGCGGCGGCGATGTCCACCTCGTGGTCCAGCTGCACCACGCCGATCGCGCCGAGCACCCGCACGTCGCCGGGCGCGCCCGCCAGCCCGGCGCGCAGCCCGGCCTCGATCCGCCGCACCGCGCCGCGCCAGTCCGACGACAGCAGCAGCTCGACCGAGGCCAGCGACACCGCGCAGGCCAGCGGGTTGCCCATGAACGTCGGACCGTGCGCCAGCACCGGCACCTCGCCCAGGGAGATCCCGTCGGCCACCCGCGCGGTGCACAGCGCGGCGGCCATCGACAGGTAGCCGCCGGTCAGCGCCTTGCCCACGCACATCACGTCCGGGCTGACGCCCGCGTGGTCGGCGGCGAACAGCTCGCCGGTGCGGCCGAAGCCGGTGGCGATCTCGTCGAAGACCAGCAGCACGTCGTGCGCCAGCGTCAGCTCCCGCAGCACGTGCAGGTAGCGGGGGTCGTGGAAGCGCATCCCGCCCGCGCCCTGCACGACCGGCTCGACGATCACCGCGGCCAGCTCGTCGGCGTGCCGCTCGACGAGCTGGGCCAGCTCCGCGACGTAGGCGGTGTCCAGCTCGGCGGGCGGCGCGGAGGCGAACACCTGCTCGGGCAGCACCCCGCGCCACAGCGCGTGCATCCCGCCCTCGGGGTCGCACACCGACATGGGCTGGAAGGTGTCGCCGTGGTAGCCGCCGCGCCAGGTCAGCAGCCTGCGCTTCTCCGGTCGCCCCTGGGAGCGCCAGTACTGCAGGCACATCTTGACCGCGACCTCGACCGACACCGAGCCCGAGTCGCACAGGAACACGTGCTCCAGCGGGTCCGGGGTGATCTCCACCAGCTTGGCGCACAGCGCGACGGCGGGCTCGTGGGTCAGGCCGCCGAACATCACGTGGCTCATCCGGTCCAACTGGTCGCGCACCGCGGCGTCGAGCACCGGGTGCCGGTAGCCGTGGATGGCCGCCCACCACGAGGACATGCCGTCGATCAGCTCGCGGCCGTCGTCCAGGCGCAGCCGGACACCCGACGCCGAGGTGACCACCAGCGGCGAGCGGGTGCCCGGCATGGGCCCGTACGGGTGCCAGACGTGCGCCCGGTCCAGCTTCAGCAGCTCATCGCGCTCCACGGGGTGCGAGGTTAACCGGCAGCGAGTACAGGCCGCGGATCAGCGTGCCCTCCCGCCACCGCAGCGTGTCCGGGTCGGCCGCGAGGGACAGGTCGAACCGGTCCAGCAGCGAGCCGATGGCGATCTCGCCCTCCATCCTGGCCAGCGGCGCGCCCAGGCAGTAGTGCACGCCGTGGCCGAAGGCCAGGTGCCCGCCCGCGGGCCGGGTGATGTCGAGCTTGTCCGCGTCGGGGAACCGGTTCGGGTCGCGGTTGGCCGAGGACAGCGCCACGAAGACCAGCTCCTCGGCCGGGATCACCGTGCCGCCGAGCTCGACCTCCTCGGCGGTGTAGCGGACGGTCGCCTGGTTGACCGGTCCCTCCAGGCGCAGGAACTCCTCGATCGCGTTGGGCAGCAGCGAGCGGTCCGCGCGCAGCGCCGCCAGCTGGTCGGGGTTGCGCAGCAGGTGGTAGGTGCCGTTGCCGATCAGGTTGACGGTGGTCTCGTGGCCCGCGATCAGCAGCAGGAACGCCATCGCGATCAGCTCGGCGTTGTTGAGCTGGTCGTCCTCGTCGCTGGCGTGCACCAGCGCGGAGAAGATGTCGTCGCCGGGGTGGGCCCGCTTGTGCTCGACCAGCTTGGCCAGGTACTCCGCCATCGCGGCGCCCGCGTCCCTGGTGGCGATCGGGTCGGTGCCGCCGACCAGGGTGTTGGACCACTCGCGGAACTGCTCGCGGTCGTCCATCGAGACGTCGAGCATCTCGCAGATCACCGTGATGGGCAGCGGGAAGGCCAACGCGTCCAGCAGCTCGACCTCGGACTTGCCGTCCATCGCGTCCAGCAGCTCGTCGGTGATCTGCTGCACGCGGGGGCGCAGCTGCTCGACGCGGCGGGCGGTGAAGGCCTTGGTGACCAGCTTGCGCAGCCGGGTGTGGTCCGGCGGGTCCATGTTGAGCATGTGGTGCGCGAGCGTGTCGTTGAACTGCACCCGGTCGGCCGGGTCGCCGACGAAGTGCCGGTCGATCAGCCGCTCGTCGCGGATGTCCTTGCGGAAGCGCGGGTCGGCCAGCGCGATGCGCGCCTCTTCGTAGCGGGTGACCAGCCAGACCTTCAGGCCGCGCTGCAGCACCACCTGGGTGGCGGCGGCCTGCTCGCGCATCAGGGCGTGGATCGAGTGCGGGTCGTCGAAGTAGTCCTGCTCCAGCCGCGGCACCTCGATGGTGGCATCGCCCACCGGAACCCCCTCCTCATGTTGGGTTAACACTGTTTACCCAACGTTCGGTGTCGCTCCGGTGTCCCCGAGTCACCGCAATGTCACCCGATCGGCCTAAGAACTGCCGGAGGTTCACCCGCGCGGGGGGTGCCCGGTCAGCCCAGGCACCCCGGTCCGAGCAGCGCCTTCAGGTCGCCCATCAGCGACGGCGTCGGGCTGACCCGCAGCGCGTCGTCCAGCTTGAGCACCGTGTTGCGGCTGCTGTTGATGATCAGGTTGAGGTGCACCTCGGTGGTGCCGGGGTGCGCGGCCAGCACCTCCTTGAGGGAGGCCACCAGCTTCGGGTCGCAGCGCGAGGCCGCCAGCTTCAGCTTCAGCGCCTGGTTGCCCAGCTCGTTGAGGTCCGGCACCACCAGGTCGTTGGCGATCAGCGAGATCCGGTCGTCCCGCTTGGCCACCCGCGCCTTGACCAGCACGATCGCGTCCTCGGCCACGGACATGCCGTGCACCGCGAAGCTCTTGGGGAAGAACAGCACCTCGATGCCACCGGCCAGGTCCTCCAGCTGCGCCGAGGCCCACGGCTCGCCGTTCTTGTTGACCCGCCTGGTCACCGACGCCAGGATGCCGCCGATGGTGACCTGCTGGCCGTCGGGCACGTCGCCTTCCAGGATGCGCGGGATGGAGGCGTCCGAGTAGGACTCCAGGATGCCCTCCACGCCGTTGAGCGGGTGGCCGGACACGTACAGGCCCAGCATCTCCCGCTCCAGCGTGAGCTGGTGCTTGGACTCCCAGTGCTCGTCGGGGATCTTGACGTCGAATACGCTGGCCCCGTCGTCCCCGCCGCCGTCGCCGAACAGGTCGAACTGCCCGCGCGCCTCCTCCTTCTTGGTCAGCATGATCGCGTCGACCGCCTCGACGTGGACCATGTGCAGACCCTTGCGCGGGTGGCCCAGCGAGTCGAACGCCCCCGCCTTGATCAGCGATTCCACGACCTTCTTGTTGCAGACCGTGGCGTCGACCTTGCGCAGGAAGTCGGAGAAGTCGACGAACTTCCCCTTCTCCTTGCGCGCCTTGATGATCGCGTCGACCACGTTGGCCCCGACGTTGCGGATGGCGCCCAGGCCGAACCGGATGTCGTCGCCGACCGCGACGAACTCGCGCTCGGACTCGTTGACGTCCGGCGGCAGCACGGTGATGCCCATCCGGCGGCACTCGGCGAGGTAGATCGCCGACTTGTCCTTGTTGTCCGAGTTCGTGGTCAGCAGCGCGGCCATGTACTCGGCCGGGTAGTTGGCCTTGAGGTAGGCGGTCCAGTACGCGATCAGGCCGTACGCGGCGGAGTGCGCCTTGTTGAACGCGTAGTCGGCGAACGGGACCAGGATGTCCCACAGGGTCTTGATCGCCTCCGGCGAGTAGCCGTTGGCGAGCATGCCCGCCTCGAAGCCGGTGAACTCCTTGTCCAGGATCTCCTTCTTCTTCTTGCCCATCGCGCGGCGCAGCAGATCCGCCTGGGCCAGCGTGTAACCCGCCACCTTCCGGGCGATGGCCATGACCTGCTCCTGGTACACGATCAGGCCGTAGGTCGTGTCCAGGATCTCCGCCAGGGGCTCTTCCAGCTCCTTGTGGATCGGCGTGATCTCCTGCTGCTTGTTCTTGCGCAGCGCGTAGTTCGTGTGCGAGTTCGCACCCATCGGACCCGGCCGGTACAGCGCGATGACCGCGGAGACGTCCTCGAAGTTGTCCGGGCGCATCAGCCGCAGCAGGTCCCGCAGCGCCCCGCCGTCGAGCTGGAACACACCCAGGGTGTCGCCGCGGCCCAGCAGCTCGTAGGTCTTCTTGTCGTCCAGGCCGACCGCGGTGATGTCGAGCTCGCCCTTGCCGTTGAGCTCGATGTTCTTCAGGGCGTCGTCGATCGTGGTCAGGTTGCTCAGGCCCAGGAAGTCCATCTTCAGCAGGCCGAGCGTCTCGCAGGTCGGGTAGTCGAACTGCGTGATGATCGAGCCGTCCTGCGGGCGCATCCAGACCGGGATGTGGTCCGTCAGCGGCTCCGCGGACATGATCACCGCGCAGGCGTGCACGCCCGCGTTGCGGATCAGGCCCTCCAGGCCGCGGCCGGTGTCGATGATCTCCTTGACCTGCGGGTCGGTCTCGTACAGCGCCCGGACCTCGGCGGCCTCGGCGTACCGCTTGTGCGACGGGTCGAAGATGCCCGACAGCGGGATGTCCTTGCCCATCACCGCGGGCGGCATGGCCTTGGAGATGCGGTCGGCCACCGCGTAGCCGGGCTGGCCGTACAGCACGCGGGCGGAATCCTTGATCGCCGCCTTCGCCTTGATGGTGCCGAAGGTGATCACCTGGGCGACCTTGTCGGCGCCCCACTTCTCGGTGACATAGCGGATCACGTCGCCGCGCCTGCGCTCGTCGAAGTCGATGTCGATGTCGGGCGGGCTGACCCGGTCCGGGTTGAGGAACCGCTCGAAGATCAGACCGTGGGCCAGCGGGTCGAGGTCGGTGATGCCCATGGCGTAGGCGATCAGCGCGCCCGCGGCGGAGCCTCGGCCGGGACCCACCCGGATGCCGTTGGCCTTGGCCCAGCTGATGAAGTCGGCGACCACCAGGAAGTAGGACGGGAAGCCCATCTGCAGGATGACGCCGATCTCGAACTCCACCTGCTGGCGGTGGACCTCGTCCACGCCCTCGGGGAAGCGGCGGCGCATGCCCTCCCAGACCTGCTCGCGGAAGTACTCCGCCTCGGTCATGCCCTCCGGGATCGGGTAGCGCGGCATGAGGTTGTGGAAGGCGAACATCCCTGTGGTGTCCACCTTCTCGGCGACCAGCAGGGTGTTGCGGCAGCCCTGCTGCCAGGCGTCGGAGGAGTCGATGGCGCGCATCTCGTCCGGCGACTTGAGGTAGTAGCCCTGGCCGTCGAACTTGAACCGGCTGGGGTCCTGCAGCGTCTTGCCGGTCTGCACGCACAGCAGCGCGTCGTGCGCGTCCCGGTCCTCGGCGAAGGTGTAGTGCGAGTCGTTGGTCACCACGAACGGGATCTTGAGCTTGTTCGCGATGTCCAGCAGGCCGTCGCGGACCCGGTGCTCGATCTCGATGCCGTGGTCCATCAGCTCGACGAAGAAGTTGTCCGCGCCGTAGATGTCGCGCCACTTGGCGGCGGCCTCCAGCGCCTCCCGGTCGTGGCCCAGGCGCAACCGGGTCTGCACCTCGCCGGAGGGGCACCCGGTGGTCGCCATCAGGCCCGCGGAGTGCTCGGCGATCAGCTCGGCGTCCATCCGCGGCCACTTGCCCAGCTGCCCCTCGGTGGAGGCCCGGCTGGACAGCTTCATCAGGTTGTGCAGGCCCTCGTTGTCCCTGGCCCAGATGGTCTGGTGGGTGTAGGCGCCGCTGGCGGAGACGTCGTCGGACTTCTGGCCGGGGTCGCCCCACAGCACGCGCTTCTTGTTGAAGCGCGAGTCGGGGGCCATGTACGCCTCGATGCCCACCACCGGCTTGATGCCCGCCGCGGTGGCCTGCTTGAAGAAGTCGTAGGCGCCGTACATGTTGCCGTGGTCGGTGATGGCGGCGGCGGGCATCCCCAACCGCTCGCACTCGGCGAACATGTCCTTCAGCTTCGCCGCTCCGTCGAGCATCGAGTACTCGGTGTGCACGTGGAGGTGCACAAACGAGTCGGCCACCCCAAACCCCCTTGTGTACCACGCCGATCACGGATCGCGGCCACGAGCGAACCGCACCCAGCACCCTAGTCCGTCCGGGTCTCCCCCGCCGCAACGCCCCGCGCCTGCAAGTACCACCCGAGCCCGCCCGCGAGGCCGCTCACCACTACCCGCCACGCTCCCGCAGCGCGCCGCGAACGGCCCTGACGAACCCATCGGTGTCGTGCACGACATCCCACCAGGTGAAGCGCAGCAACCTCCACCCCGACTGCAGGAGCCGGTTCTGCCTCTTGCGGTCGTGGAACACCGCGCGGGGCGTGCTGTGCACGGTCTTGCCGTCATACTCGATGCCCAGCCCGAGCTCCGGGTAGGCGGCGTCCAGGCGCGCGACCGGACCCGCGTCGTCGAACACCTCGAACTGCGCCACGGGCAGCGGCACGGACCCGTCCAGCAGCGCCAGCCTGCCCGCCGTCTCCAGAGCGGACTCCGACACGCCGTCCGCCTCAGCGATGCGCAGGCGAATCCGCCCGGTTCCCTCGCCGCCGCGCCGGGCGTCCGCGGCGGCCAGCAGGTCCGCCCTGGTCACCACGCCTCGGCGCAGGCCGTCGTCGATGGCCCAGACCGCGTCGCCCCTGGGCACGGTCCCCACCAGGTCGACCAGCGTCCGCACGGGCGAGGTCAGCGCGACCCCGCCCAGCACCTGGACCTCACCGAGCCCGAGCGGTCGTCCGTGGCACCACAGCTCCTTGCGCCGCACCCGCCGCTGGTCGCGCGGCACCGTGACGTGCTCGGGACCTGCTCCCGAAGGGGTCGGGAGGCCGTGGACGCGAGCCGCGGTCTGGTGGCTGGCCACGGCGTCGGGCACGCCGATGGCCAGCACCGCCGCTCGCGCCAGCGCCAGCGGGCTGATCTCCTGACGCCCGTGGACGTACACGCACCGCTGGACGCGTTTGAGCCTGCCGGTGCGCAATGCCTTCATGATCTGATCGGGGTCGATGCCCTCGCGCAGGGCCCGGTCGCGCAGGACCAAGCCGTCGTGCTCGATGACAGAGGAGATCCAGTCGTCCATGGGCACAAGGCTGCGACTGGTGCCGCGCGGGGGGGGGAAGCGCCGTGCCGCCCGCTGTGGATAACCGGGGGGCCTGTGGATAACTCCGGTAGTAGTGAACGGCCACACCGAAGCGGTCGGGTAGTACTTGCCGACGCGGAGGGTTGGGGTCGTGGCGCGCCGATCTTGGTGGGCGGGTAGCGTTCGAGTCGTGGTCGCGCCCGATCCCGTCGACGCCCGCCTCCTCGCGATGATCGCGGAGATGGGCCGAGCCGCCGTGCACGAGGTGGCGGCGCGGCTGGGCATGGACCCCCGCGAGGCGGCCACCCGCCTGATCACCCTGTCCGGCAGCGGGTTGCCGCTGCTGGTGGGCGTGGAGTGCGACCCCAACGGCATCCGCAAGGCGCTGGCCAACAGCGTGGCGTGGGGCAGCTACACCGGGCCCGCCCAGGGCACGGCCAGCGGCCCCTACCCGCCGCCCGGCTCGGTGCGCGGCACCCCCAGCGGGCCCTACCCGCCCCACCCCGGCCCGCAGGGGCCGCCCAGCCAGCCGTTCCCGGCCCAGCCGCAGTCCGGCCCGGTCCCGGTGCCCGAGCCGATGAGCACGTGGGGACCGCCGCAGTCGGCGGGCTGGGCGCGCGGCGACCAGCAGCCCGCGCCCCGGTCGCGCACCGGCAAGATCGGCAGCACCCTGGAGACCGAGGGCCTGGAGGGCGCCCGGTTCACCATCCAGCTGGTCGAGGTGGTCGACCCGGCGGACTTCCTGTTCACCGCGGCGGGCTACAAGCTGGCCGACGGCGAGCGGGCCGTGGTGGTGCACACCGAGCTGGCCAACATCGGCACCGTGCCGTTCAACGCCCTGCCGGACATGTACCTGGTGCTGATGACCAACACCGGTGAGACGGTCAGCAAGGCCCCGGTGTCGCTGTCCTCCCGGCCGCCGCACAAGATCGGCGTGCAGCCGGGCGAGACGGCGGGCGGGCACACCGTGTACGTGCTGCCGGAGAACGTCACCGTGACCTCGGTCCGGTGGAGCTCCCGGCCGGAGACCGACCTGAACACCCTGGTCTGGACCGTCGACGACTGAGACCGGGGGCGGCCCCGCGCCCGAACGCCCGGTTCGCGGTGTCCGAACGCTCGGTTCGCGGTGCCTGAACGCTCGGTTCGCGGTCAGCCTTCGGCGCGGAGCTGGTCGAGGGCTTGGGCCAGGTCGGCGGGGTACTCGCTGGTGAACTCCACCCACTGCCCGTCGGCCGGGTGGTGGAAGCCCAGCGTGCGGGCGTGCAGCCACTGCCGCGTCACGCCCAGCCGCTTGGCCAGCACCGGGTCGGCGCCGTAGGTCAGGTCGCCCACGCAGGGGTGGCGCAGCGCGGAGAAGTGCACCCGGATCTGGTGCGTGCGCCCGGTCTCCAGGTGCACGTCCAGCAGCGACGCGGCCCGGAACGCCTCGACCACCTCGTAGTGGGTGACGCTGGGCTTGCCGTTGGCCATCACCGCGAACTTGTAGTCGTGCTTGGGGTGGCGGTCGATCGGCGCGTCGATGGTGCCGCGGATCGGGTCCGGGTGGCCCTGCACGAGCGCGTGGTAGAGCTTCTCCACCGTGCGCTCCTTGAAGGCGTGCTTGAGCACCGAGTAGGCGTGCTCGCTCTTGGCCACCACCATCACGCCGGTGGTGCCCACGTCCAGCCGGTGCACCACGCCCTGCCGCTCGGCCGCGCCCGAGGTGGCGATGCGCACGCCCGCGGCGGCCAGCCCGCCGACCACGGTCGGCCCGGTCCACCCCGGACTGGGGTGCACCGCCACGCCCACCGGCTTGTCGACCACGATCACGTCGTCGTCCTCGTAGAGCACCCCCAGGCCCTCCACCGGCACGGCCTGGACGCTCACCGGCCGCTCCGGCTCGGGCAGGGTGATCTCCAGCCACGCGCCCGCGACCAGCCGGTCGGACTTGCCCGCGGGCTGCCCGTCGAGCACCACGTCGCCGGACTCGGTCAGCGCCGCGACCGCGGTCCGCGACAGGCCAAGCAGCTTGGCCAGGCCCGCGTCGACGCGCATCCCGTCCAGCCCGTCGGGCACGGGCAGGGTTCGGTAGCCGCTCATGCCTTCTTCTCCACCCTGGTGCCGTCGTAGTCGCGCTGGAGCAGGGCCATCAGCACGATCACGCCGCCGCCCACGCAGATCGCCGAGTCGGCGAGGTTGAACACCGGGAAGAAACCGCCCCACGGGTCGAGCACGGAGATGAAGTCCACCACGTGGCCGCGCAGCGGGCCGGGCGCGCGGAACACGCGGTCGACCAGGTTGCCCAGCGCCCCGCCGAGCACCAGGCCCAGCCCGATCGCCCAGCCGACCGACCGCAGCTTGCGGGCGATCCACAGGATGAAGCCGACCACGCCGAACGCGATCAGCGCCAGCACGAACGTCCACCCCTCGGCCATGCCGAAGGCCGCGCCGGGGTTGCGGACCAGCGGCAGGTACAGCAGCCCGCCGAACAGCTCGACCGGCTGCCGCCCCTCCAGCTCGGCGACCGCGACCACCTTGGTGGCGATGTCCAGCGCCAGCACCACCGCGGCGAGGACGCCCAGCAGCAGCACCCGCCTGGGTGGCGGGGCGGGGGCTCCCGGAACTGCCTCGGGTTCGGCGTTGGGCTCAGTGCTCACCGGCCCATTGTCCCGCATCGGGTTCGCGCGACCGCACTCAGACCAGGAACGGCGGCAGCGGCCGGGTGTCCTGGGCGGGCTCCCAGCGGCCGTCCCGCTGGGCGTAGTCGACCCGCGGCCCCTCCAGCACCAGCGACCGCAGCGCCGCCACGAGCCGGTCCACGTGCTCCTCGGTGCTGCCCAGCCCCAGCGACGCGCGCAGCGCCCGCTGCCCGGCGGCCAGCCGGTGCACCGCCACGTGCGCGCAGAACGCGCCGTCGCGCACGCCGATGCCGTGCTCGGCGGACAGCGCGGCGGCCAGGTAGCCCGCGTCCTGCCCGCCGACGACGAAGCTGACCACGCCCACCCGGTCGTGCTCGGCCCCGAACAGCGACAGCTCGCGCACGCCGGGCACGGTGGCCAGGCCCGCCCGCAGCCGCGCCAGCAGGCCGCGCTCGTGCGCGCCGGTGCGCTCCCAGTGCCGCCCCAGCACGTCGCAGGCCACGCCGAGGGCGTGCGCGCCGACCACGTTGGGCGAGCCCGCCTCGTGCCGCTCGGGCACCGCCGACCACGCCACGCCCAGCCGGTCGCCGTGGTCGGTGACCAGCGCGGTCGCGCCGCCGCCGACCAGGTACGGCTCGGCGGCCCGCAGCCAGTCCGCGCGACCGACCAGCGCGCCCGCGCCGAAGGGCGCGTACAGCTTGTGGCCGGACAGCACGGCGTAGTCCACGTCCAGCGCCTTGAGGTCGACCGGCCGGTGCGGGGCCAGCTGGGCGGCGTCGAGCACGACGCGCGCCCCGTGCCGCCGGGCCACCGCGGCCAGCTCGGCCACCGGCCACACCTCACCGGTCACGTTGGACGCGCCGGTCACCACGACCAGTCGCGGCCCCTCGGGGCAGGCGCGCAGCGCCCGGTCCAGCTCCAGCACCGCGCCCGCCGCCGAGGAGGGCGTGCGCAGCCGCCGCACGCCTGGTCCGCGCCACGGCAGCAGCGCGGCGTGGTGGTCGGTGTCGAACAGCACCACCGAGGTGCGCCGGGGCAGGGCTCGGGCCAGCAGGTTCAGCGCGTCGGTGGTGTTGCGGGTGAACACCACCGCGTCGCCCGCCCTGGCGCCGAGGAACCGCCGCACCGCGTCGCGGGCCTGCCCGTAGACGCGGGTGCTGACGTGGGAGGCGAACCCGGCACCCCGGTGCACCGAGGCGTACCAGGGCAGCAGCTCGTCCACCGCGTCGCGGACCTGCTCCAGGCAGGGCGCGGACGCGGCGTGGTCGAGGTTGGCGTACTCGACGAACTGCCCGGTGACCAGGGGGACCTTCAGGTCCGCCCCGACCACGCGGGGCAGGGCGGCGACGGGACGGGGAACGGCGACGGTCACGACGAGCCTCCGGCGGCCTCGGGGGCCCCTGCTCGACAGGAGGCCCGCGCTTGCCCGGCGCACCCCGCGCCGGACCAGGTCCTCACCGGGGGCACCCCACCGCGGTAGGAGGGTTGCCGGCCAGCTAGCCCGGGCTTGTCGCTGGCACTCATGACCTCGCCCACGACGTTAGCGGCGGACCCGCCCGCCGTCGAGCCCCGTCCGGATCATGGGATCTCGCGGCCCGTGTCGCCCTTCCAGCGGGCCAGCCTGCCCGCCCGGTCCACCGCCCGGATGCGCTGCTCGACGGCGGTGCGCACGCCTTCGGTGCACACCACCAGCAGCTGGTCGCGCTCCTGCAGCCGGGTGGTCGACTGCGGGGTGAACCCGCCGCCCTCGCGCACCACCAGGCTCACCGAGGCGCCCACCGGCAGCCGCAGCTCCGACAGGTACACGCCGTGCAGCTTGGACCCGCGCTGGATGCGCACCTGGAGCAGCTCGGCGTTGAACTGGTCCAGCGCCGAGGAGTCGAACTGCACCTCGCTGGCCTCCCCCGAGCGCACCAGCCCCAGCCAGCGGGCCAGCCTGGGCAGGGTGGTGCCCTGCACCAGGGTCAGCAGGATGACCAGCACGAACACCGCGTCGACCAGCTGGTCGGCGCCGGGCACCTGCTGGATGAGCGGGATCAGGGCGAACACGATGGGCACCGCGCCGCGCAGCCCGGACCACGACAGGAACACCTGCTCGCGCCACGGCACCCGGAACGGCGTGGCGGCCACCAGCACCGACAGCGGCCGGGCCACCAGCAGCAGCACCGCGCCCGCGACCAGGGCGGGCACCAGCGCGTGCAGCAGCCGTTCCGGCGAGGCGTACAGGCCCAGAAGCACGAACAGGCCGATCTGGGAGACCCAGCCCAACCCCTCGGCGAAGGACAGCGTGTCCGAGCGGTGCGGCAGCCGGGCGTTGCCCAGCACCACCGCCGCGACGTAGACGGCCAGGAAGCCGGAGGCGTGCGCCAGGTCGCCCGCGGTGTAGGCGAGCAGGCACACCGCGACCGTGGCCAGCGGGTACAGGCCGGTGGCGGGCAGCGCCGCGCGCCGCAGGCCCACGGCGCCCAGCAGGCCCAGCGCCACGCCGATCGCCGCGCCCGCGACCAGCTCGTAGACCATCAGCAGCGGCGCGGTCCAGGTGATCGGGTCCGGCGAGGCCAGCAGCACCACGGCGATGTAGACCGGGGCGTCGTTGATGCCCGACTCCAGCTCCAGCGCGCCGATCAGCCGCCTGCCCACGCCGACCGAGCGCAGCACGCTGAACACCGCGGCCGCGTCGGTGGAGGACAGCACCGCGCCCCACAGCAGCGCGGTGCGCCAGTCCAGGCCCAGCAGGTGGTGCAGGGCCACGCCGGTGACCGCGACGCTGACCCCCACCGACACCGTGGACAGCGCGATGCCCAGGCCGAGCGCGGGTCTGACCGCGGCCCACCGGGTGGTCAGGCCGCCCTCGGTGAGGATCAGCACGAGCGCGGCGGTGCCCAGCGAACGGGTCAGGTCGGCGTCCTCGAACTCGATGCCCAGCACCGACTCGCCCAGCAGCACGCCGATGGCGAGGTAGAGCAGCAGCGAGGGCAGCCCGAGCCTGCTCGACACCCGTACCGCGATGGCGGCCACCAGCAACACCGCCGCACCGATGCCGAGGAAACCCGTGACACCACCCACTCGCCCTCCCCGCTGTCGCCCGGTAGTGGGTGCATTCTTCCTTGACGATCTCGAAGTGGACGAATCGGGCACCGACTCAACCGAGCAGCGCCGCGAGCACCTCCGCGCCGTCGTCGGGGGCCGGGTCGATCACCACGACCTTGTCCCGCCCGCGCTCGCCGGAGGCGATGGCCACGTCCTGCCTGCGCACCCCGAACGCCTTGGCCAGCGCCTTGCGCACGGCCTCGTTGGCCTTGCCCTCGACCGCGGGCGCGGCGACCGCGACCACCAGCGCCCCGTCGCCCCACCGGCCGCCGACCGCGTCCCGCCGGGCTCCCGGCTTCACCCGCACCCCGAACCTCAGTCCCGCCACCGCGTCACCGTACGACGGCGGTCCCACGACGCGACTGCACCGATTCCGTGCCGGGCCGAACGGGTGAGCACCCTGGTCCCGGCGGGGCTCTCGGACACACTCTGGAGCCGTTCCGCGCGGGGTCCCGCACGACGCGCGTGGCCGAGGACGTCCACACCGCCCTCCTCCGGGCGCGGGGCGCGCGACGCGGGAGGGAGCACCATGACCGACGAAGTGGGCCCGCGACTGGAGCAGTTGCCCGCCGAGGCGGTCCCGGAGGACCCGCCCGCCCGCGCGCGGCGGCACGCGGCGCTGCTGACCCAGGCCCGCGCGGGCGACCGCGACGCGCTGAACCGGCTGGTCGCGGAGCTGACGCCGCTGGTGTGGCACGTGGCGCGGAGCAACGGGCTGGACCGCACGAGCGCCGAGGACGTGGCGCAGACGGTGTGGCTGCACTTCCTGCGGCACCTGGAGCGGATCGCCGAGCCGCGCGCGCTGGCGGGCTGGCTGATCGTGACCACGCGGCGGGAGGCCCAGCGGACGTGGCGGGACAGCGGCGGGCGGGCCGTGCTGTCCGGGGACACCGCGCAGGACCTCCCCGACGACCGGTGGCTGCCGGAGGTCGAGGCGCTGCGCGACGAGCGGGACCAGCGGCTGTGGCGGGCCTTCCACGCGCTGCCCCAGCGCTGCCAGGAGCTGCTGCGGTTGACCGTGCTGGCCGGGCGGCCCGAGTACCGCGCGGTGTCCGAGGCGCTGGCCATGCCGCGCGGCAGCATCGGCCCCACCCGCGGCCGGTGCCTGAACTCGCTGCGCCGGCGGCTGGAGGAGGAAGGCGGCGCGTGAGCGGTGGTGCCCGCTCACCGGAGCGGGCACCACCGCGGCCGTCAGAGCCTGGCCACCGCGACCCGGACCTTGACGCCGTCGCCCACGACGCCCACCGAGCCCTCGGCGACCTCGCCGTAGGACACCGCGTCCGCCAGGGTCTCCCCCGCCACGAACTCCTCGAACCCGCGCACGGCGGCGGCCACGTCGTCGGGCAGCTGCACCGTCAGCGCGATCCGGTCGGAGACCTCCAGCCCCGCGTCCTTGCGCGCCTGCTGCACCACCCGGACCAGGTCGCGCGCCACACCCTCGGCGGCGAGCTCCTCGGTGACGGCGGTGTCGAGCACCACCAGCCCGCCGCCGCCGGGCAGCGCGGCGGTGGCCGCCGGGTCGGTGGCGACCAGGCGCTGCTCGTACTCCTCGGGGAACAGCTCGACCCCGGCCGCCACCACGCGGCCGTCCCGCTCGGTCCAGTCCCCCGCCTTGACGGCCTTGATGACCTTCTGCACGTCCGGGCCCAGCCGGGGACCGGCGACCCGCGCGTTGACCGCCAGCTGGAAGTGGCCGTGCGCGGCCACGTCCCCGGTCAGCTCGACCCGCTTGACGTTCACCTCGTCCCGCAGGATCTCGGTGAACCCGCCCAGCGCCGCCACGTCGTCCGCCGCGATCACCAGCTTGGCCAGCGGCAGCCGCACGCGCAGCTTGTTGGCCTTGCGCAGCGACAGCGCCGCGGACGCCACCTGCCGCACCTTGTCCATGGCCGCCACCAGCGCGTCGTCGGCGGGCAGGTCCGACGCCGACGGGTAGTCCGCCAGGTGCACCGAGCGCCCGCCGGTCAGGCCGCGCCACACCGCCTCGGTGGTCAGCGGCAGCAGCGGCGCCGCCACCCGGCAGACCACCTCCAGCACGGTGTGCAGGGTGTCGACGGCGTCCTTCTCGCCCGCCCAGAACCGGTCGCGCGAGCGCCGCACGTACCAGTTCGTGAGCACTTCCAGGAAGTCCCGGACCGACGCGCAGGCGCCGGAGATGTCGTAGGCGTCGAGCTGCCCGCCCACCTGCGCCACCAGGTCGTGCGCCTTGGCCAGCACGTAGCGGTCCAGCACGTGGGGCGAGTCCGTGCGCCAGGTCCCCTCGACGCCCTCGGCGTTGGCGTACAGCGCCAGGAAGTACCAGGAGTTCCACAGCGGCAGCACGGCCTGCCGCACCGCGTCGCGGATGCCCCGCTCGGTGACCACCAGGTCGCCGCCGCGCAGGATCGGCGAGGACATCAGGAACCACCGCATGGCGTCCGAGCCGTCCCGGTCGAACACCTCGTTGACGTCCGGGTAGTTCTTGCGCGACTTGGACATCTTCTGCCCGTCGTCGCCCAGCACGATCCCGTGCGCCACGCAGTTGCGGAACGCGGGCCGGTCGAACAGCGCCGTGGCCAGCACGTGCATGGTGTAGAACCAGCCGCGCGTCTGGCCGTTGTACTCGACGATGAAGTCGCCGGGGTAGTGGTCCTCGAACCACTCCGCGTTCTCGAACGGGTAGTGCACCTGGGCGAAGGACATCGAGCCCGACTCGAACCAGCAGTCGAGCACCTCGGGCACCCGGCGCATGGTCGACCTGCCGGTCGGGTCGTCCGGGTTGGGCCTGGTCAACTGGTCGATGTGGGGCCGGTGCAGGTCGGTGGGGCGCACCCCGAAGTCGCGCTCCAGCTCGTCGAGCGAGCCGTAGACGTCCACCCTCGGGTAGGCCGGGTCGTCGGAGACCCACACCGGGATCGGCGAGCCCCAGAACCGGTTGCGCGAGATGTTCCAGTCCCGCGCGTTCTCCAGCCACTTGCCGAACTGGCCGTCGCGGATGTGCTCGGGCACCCAGTTGATCTGCTGGTTCAGCTCGACCATGCGGTCCTTGAACCGCGTCACCGCGACGAACCACGACGACACCGCGCGCTGGATGAGCGCGTTGTCGCAGCGCCAGCAGTGCGGGTACGGGTGGTCGTAGGTCTCGTGGCGCAGCAGCAGACCCGCTTCCCGCAGGTCGCGGATGATCGGCTTGTTCGCCTCGAACACCTGCAGGCCCTGGTACGGCGGCACCTCGGCGGTGAACCGGCCGTGCGCGTCGACCGGCACGACGACCTCGATGCCCGCCGCGTCGGTGACCGCCTTGTCCTCCTCGCCGAAGGCCGGGGCGATGTGCACGATGCCGGTGCCGTCGTCGGTGGTGACGTAGTCGGCGGGCAGCACCTGGTGCGCGTTCTCCCGGCCGGTGAAGAAGTCGAACGGCGGGGTGTAGCGGCGGCCGACCAGGTCGCTGCCCTTGCACCGGGCCACCACCGGCGGCTGCTCGCCCAGCTCGCGGGCGTAGGCGGGCACGCGGGCCTCGGCGAGCAGGTAGCGCTCGCCGTTGGCCTCGACGGTCACGTAGTCCACGTCCGGGTGCACCGCGGCGGCGAGGTTGCTGGGCAGCGTCCACGGCGTGGTCGTCCACACCAGCGCCAGCTCGCCGGTCTCCAGGCGCAGCCCCACCGTCACCGCCGGGTCCTGCCGGTCCCGGTAGGTGTCGTCCATCTTGGTCTCGGTGTTGGACAGCGGCGTCTCGCAGCGCCAGCAGTACCAGAGCACCCGGAAGCCCTCGTAGACCAGACCCCTGTCCCACAGGGTCTTGAAGGCCCACATGACGCTTTCCATGTAGTCCAGGTCGAGGGTCTTGTAGTCGTCGTCGAAGTCCACCCAGCGCGCCTGCCGGGTCACGTAGTCGCGCCACTGGTCGGTGTACTGGAGCACCGACGTGCGGCAGACCTCGTTGAACTTCTCGATGCCGAACGCCTCGATCTCGCTCTTGGACGAGAACCCGAGCTGCTTCTCCGCCTCCACCTCGGCGGGCAGGCCGTGGGTGTCCCAGCCGAACCGGCGCTCGACGTGCTTGCCGCGCATGGTCTGGTACCGCGGCACGACGTCCTTCACGTACCCGGTGAGCAGGTGCCCGTAGTGCGGCAGGCCGTTGGCGAAGGGCGGGCCGTCGTAGAAGACGAACTCGTTGGCCCCGCGCTCACCGGCGGGTCGGGCCTCGACCGTGGCCCGGAAGGTGCGGTCGGCCTGCCAGTGGTCGAGCACCTCGCGTTCGAGGGTGGGGAAGGACGGCTGGGAGGGCACCGAGCCCCCGCCCGCCTTGGGATAGGCCATGTCGCAGCTCCTCGCGCGCGTCGGTCAACCGGCTCACGGGGACGACACGCCACGCAGGCGCACCGCGGTACCACCCCGCTTGCCAGGGCGCGAAGGCTCTGGCCTCTCGTCAGCGGCTGTGACGGGCCGCTCCCGTCCGGTTCTACTGGGGCCGCGTGGCCTGTTCTTCCGGAAGCTCCCCGGTGATGGCCGGATCAACGCCTTGACAAGGGTAGCGCAAGACTGGAATCGCTCGATCAGGCGAGTGATCAGGACGACGCCCGCTGGGCAGCCGCCAGCGCGGAGTCCGGCAGGCACACCCCGCAGGGCGTGAACCCGAGCTCGCGCGCTTCGGAGACCGGCAGCCCCAGCGAGGCCCGCTCCCCCAACCACGAGCAGGTCGCCAGGTGGTAGCGCGGCCGCTCGTCGAGCACGCGGACCTCCTCGGCGAGGTCGGTCACCACCAGCAGGTCCGCCGCGTCGGTCTGCTCCTCGGCGGGCTCGTCGTCCGGCGTGGACGGCTGCCCCCGCTCCGGGGCGGGACCGGTGGCCACGGGCGCGGGCGGCCGGTCACCGGTCGCGGGGCGGCGGTGCCGCCACCAGTCGAGCACCAGGACCACCGCGGCGGCCCCGCTCGCCGCGACCGACCACCACGCCCACGGGGTGGACGTGGTGGTCAGCGCCGGGACGAGCAGCCCGAGGGCTGCCAGGACCAGCAGCAGGACGACGAAGAGCACAGCGGCTCAGGCTCAGCCCGCCTCGGCGCGCGCGCCGAACGAGTAGCCCTGCTGGCTGCGGCTCTCCGACGGCGCGGCGGGCGCCCGGTCCTGGAGGTCGCGCAGCGACGACTCCAGCATGGTCTTCAACCGGGTGCGGTACTCGCGCTCGAAGGTCTGCAGCTTGTCGATCTGCTTCTCGAGGGTGTTCTTCTCCTGGGTGATGTTGCCCATCACCTCGGCGTGCTTGCGCTGCGCGTCGCGGTCCAGCGCGCTGGCCTTCTCACGGGCCTGCCGCTCCAGCGTCTCGGCGCGGGTCCGCGCGTCGTTGAGCATGGTCTCCGCCCGCGTGCGGGCCTCGTTGACCATGGTGTCGGCCTTGGCGCGGGCCTCGGACAGCAGCTGCTCGGACTTGGTCCGGGCCTCCGAGAGCATCCCGTCGGCCTCGGCCTTGGCCTCGCCGGTGAGCCGGTCGGCCATCTCCTGGGCCAGGCCGAGGACCTTGGCGGCCTGCACGTGGTGGTCGCCTCCCCCGCCGGGGGAGGTCTGCTCCAGCGCCGAGGGGGGCGGAACCGGGGCGAGCCTGCGCGGTTCCTCGATGACGCGGCTGGGACCGACGCCCGCGGCGACCTTGGCCCGTGCGTCCTCCAGGTCGGCGCGCGCGGTCTCGACCTGCTGGTCGAGCTGCTCGACCTGCTGGCGCAGGTCGTTGTTCTCCTCGATCAGGCGGGCGAGCTCGCCCTCAACCAGGTCGAGGAACGCGTCCACCTCGTCCTCGTTGTAGCCCCGCTTGCCAATGGGCGGCTTGCTGAACGCGACGTTGTGCACGTCCGCGGGGGTCAACGGCATCAGATCACCTCACGCACTCCTGGGCTGTGGACATCCCTGGTCCCCTCACCTGGGATCGGCTACTCGCATCAGAATGATAACGACCAGCAACAGCACAATAATGGACAAGTCCAGACCGACGCCCCCGATCCGCACCGTCGGGATCAGCCGACGGAGCAGCCGGACCGGGGGATCGGTCACCGTGTAAACCGTTTCCAAGGCCACCGCGACCCCGCCCGCGGGCCGCCACTCCCTGGCGAACGAGCGGACGAGCTCCACCACGACGCGCGCCGTGAGCAGCAGCCAGAACGAGAACAGCAGGTAGTAGACCACGAGCCAGAGTGCATCCACCCCTCAACTGTGCCACCACTCAGCCGTGGTTGAGGAACCCACCCTCGGCGAGCCGCCTGCGGTCCTCGGCGGTGACGTCGATGTTCGGGGGTGAGAGGAGGAACACCTTGTTTGTCACCTTATCGATTGACCCCCGGAGGGCGAACGCGAGCCCGGCCGCGAAGTCCACCAACCGCTTGGCGTCCGCGTCGTCCATGTCCGTGAGGTTCATGATCACCGGGGTGCCGTCGCGGTAGTGCTCGCCGATGGTGCGCGCCTCGTTGTAGCTGCGCGGGTGCAGCGTCGTGATGCGCCCCAGCGGGTGAGCGGGCTCGGTGGCCGGTCGGGTGCGCGCGGCGGGCTCGCGCTGGGAGTCCACGGCCAGCGCGCCGTGCACCGCGGTGTCGCCGCTCCAGGAGCGGCGGGACCGGGTGCGGGCGTCGGGCTCGTAGTCCTCCGACTCGTCGAGCTCGGCGCGGTAGTCCGAGCGGCCGAGCACCCGGCGGCGCCCGTTGCGCTGCTCGGCGTACCCGTCGTACTCGGCGACCTCCGGGTAGTCGGACCGGTAGTCGGCGTAGCGACCGCCCCGCTCGTCCTCGTAGGCGTCGGGATCGTCGGCGTACTCGGCGGGAACCATCCCGAAGTAGGCCTTCAGCTTGTGAAACCCGCTCATGCCCAGCCCTTCCTCCGCCGATCCCTACCCGCAAGGACGTCGCGGCCGCCCCAGAGGTTCCAGGCAATCACGGGGAGGCTAGCCTCCGCTCGCCCAGCAACGCTGTTCCGACACGCACGCACGTCGATCCCCACGCGATGGCATCTTCCAGGTCGCCGCTCATCCCCGCTGAGAGCACGGTCGCAGCAGGGTGATCGTCGCGCAAACGGGTTACCGCTCTGTTCAAGAGCGCAAACGCTTCCCCCGGATACATCTGCCTGGGTGCGACGGCCATCACCCCTCGCAGGGCGAGTTCACCCGAACGCGCTACGTGATCGGCCAGCGCGGGCAGCTCGTCCAGCGGGCAGCCGCCGCGCGCCGGGTCGCCGTCGATGCTGACCTGGATCAGCACGTCCACCGGGCCCCGCCCGGCCTTGGCCGCCGCGCCCGCGAGGGCGTCGGCCAGCCGGGCCGAGTCCACCGAGTCGACCTGGTCGGCCCAGCCGACCACGGACTTGGCCTTGTTGCGCTGCAGCCTGCCCACCATGTGCCACCGGGTGCCCTCGGGCAGGTCGGTCAGCTCGGCGGTCTTGCGGGCCGCCTCCTGGTCCTTGTTCTCGGCGAACTCGCGCAGCCCCAGCTCGCTGAGCAGCGCCACGTCGGCGGCCGGGAAGGTCTTGGTCACCGCGAGCAGGGTGACCTCCGCCGGGTCGCGGTCGGCCTTCGCGCAGGCGGCGGCGATCCGGGCGCGCACCTCGTCGAGGTTGGCGCGCAGCTCCTCGCGCCGGTTCACGCGTCGATCCAGACGACGCCCGCGAGCCTGCCGGTGCCCGGCGTGCGGCGGTGGCTGAACAGGGAGCGCTCCTCCACCGTGCAGCGCGGGTCGACGCCGACCTTGCCCACGCCCGCGTCGGCCAGCTGCTGCCACAGCCCCGCGCGCAGGTCCAGCGCGGGCTTGCCGGAGCGGGTCTTGGCGGCACTGCCGGGCAGGTGCCGCTCCACGTCGTCGCGCATGTCGGCGGGCACCTCGTAGCACTGGCCGCACACCGCGGGCCCCAGCAGCACCTCAATGTTCTCCAGGTGCGCGCCCGCGTCCCGCATGGCGGCGAGAGTGGCCGGGATGATGCCGACCCTGGCGCCGACGCGACCCGCGTGGGCGGCGGCGACCACGCCCGCCTCCGGGTCGCCGAGCAGGACCGGCACGCAGTCCGCCGTGAGCACCACCAGTGCCAGCCCCGGCGTGGCGGTGACCACGGCGTCGGTGGCCTCCAGCGGGCCCTCCTGCGGGCCGTCGACGGTGGCCACCGTGCGGCCGTGCACCTGCTCCATCCACACCAGCCGGTCCGGCGCGAGGCCGATGCCCTCGGCCAGCCTGCGCCGGTTGGCCGCGACCGCGCGCGGGTCGTCGCCCACGTGGTCGCCCAGGTTGAAGGAGTCGTACGGCGGTTTGGAGACCCCACCCTCGCGGGTGGTCACGACACGACGGATGCGCACCCCATCAGCTTGTCACGCCCACGACGCGGCGGAGGCGCCCGGTCCGCGGACCGGGCGCCTCCGATGTCGGAACGACTTCAGCGCCGCATGAACGGCGGCACGTCGACCTCGTCGTCCGGGTCGTCGGTCACCGGCACCGCGCGGTTGGGCAGCGTGCCGCTGGTGGGCAGGGTGCCGCTCTGCGACAGCCGGGGCATCGGCTGCGGCGGCGGCTGGTAGGGCGGCGGCGTGGTGGTCGCGTGCTGCGGCTGCGTCGGCACGGTGGGCCGCGGCGGCACCACCGGGGGCGGCGCGGCCTGCTGCTCCGACTGCGGCGCGGACGGCTGCGCGGAGGGCTGCGGCGCGGTGGACTGCGGTGTGGACGACTGCACCTGCCCGTGCTCGCCCGCCCCGCCCCGCGCGGGGCTGGACAGCGCGGTCGGCTCCAGCTTCTTGTGCGTCGGCCCGCCGCTGTCGAACCCGGCCGCGATCACGGTCACCCGGACCTCGTCGCCCAGCGAGTCGTCGATCACCGTGCCGAAGATGATGTTGGCGTCCGGGTGGGCCGCCTCCTGCACCAGCGAGGCGGACTCGTTGATCTCGAACAGACCCAGGTCCGAGCCGCCCGCGATGGACAGCAGGACGCCGTGCGCCCCCTCCATCGACGCCTCCAGCAGCGGCGAGTTGATCGCCTTCTGCGCCGCCTGCACGGCTCTGCCCTCGCCGCGCGCGGAGCCGATGCCCATCAGCGCGCTGCCCGCGCCGGACATGACGCTCTTGACGTCGGCGAAGTCCAGGTTGATCAGACCGGGGGTGGTGATCAGGTCGGTGATGCCCTGGACACCGGAGAGCAGCACCTCGTCGGCCGAGCGGAAGGCGTCCATCAGGCTCACCCCGATGTCGCCCAGCTGCAGCAGCCGGTCGTTGGGGATCACGATGAGCGTGTCGCACTCGTTGCGCAGGGCCTGGATGCCCTCCTCGGCCTGCTTGGCGCGGCGCTTGCCCTCGAAGGAGAACGGCCGCGTCACCACGCCGATGGTCAGCGCGCCGAGCTTGCGGGCGATGGAGGCCACCACCGGCGCGCCGCCGGTGCCCGTGCCGCCGCCCTCGCCCGCGGTGACGAAGACCATGTCGGCGCCCTTGAGGACTTCCTCGATCTCCTCGCGGTGGTCCTCGGCCGCCTTGTGGCCCACCTCGGGGTTGGCGCCCGCGCCGAGGCCGCGGGTCAGCTCGCGGCCGATGTCGAGCTTGACGTCGGCGTCGGACATCAGCAGCGCTTGCGCGTCGGTGTTCACCGCGATGAACTCGACGCCCTTGAGCCCGACCTCGATCATGCGGTTGACGGCGTTGACACCGCCACCGCCGATGCCGACGACCTTTATCACCGCGAGGTAGTTGTGCGGGGGCGTCATCGGTCCGCCTTCCTGATCGTGTCCGTGCTCATGTGCTGGAGCGGGTGACCGCACCGGTCCACCGCCCGGATTGGAACCCTCAACCAGAGGTCAAGAGTTATGTCAACCCCGTATGTTGTTGCTGGACGGTATGCACCGCTGGTGCGTCGGTCCAGCAGCCACGCCGTGTCGGGCACGAGGACTACTCCCCGGTCACCCCGTCGAGCAGTTCCCGCACCACGTCCAGCTGCCCCGCGTGCCGACCCGTCTCCTCGATCATGTGGATCAGCACCCAGCGCACCGAAAGCGCCTTGTCGCCCCGGAACGGCACCTCGTGGTCGAGATCCCACCCCGCGACGAGCCGGCGGCTCACCGCGCACTGCCCAGCGTAGTCGTCCAGCAATCCCGAGATCGTCTCCCCCGGTGCCAAGCGCCAGTCCACGTCGGGATCGTCCGGTGAGTAGGGGGCCTGAGAGGGGTACCCGCCCAGGCGAACGTGAAACCAGTACTCCTCGACCCAGCGCAGGTGCTTCACGATCCCCGCGGCGGTGGTCAGCGGGGACGGCAGGACGGAGCGCGAAGCGTCCTCATCGGACAGTCCCGCGCACTTGAACGCGATGGTTTCCCGCAAGTAGTCCAGGAACGCGGTCAGCAGGGTGCGCTCGTCACCGGTGTACGGTGGCTCCACGCGGGTGTCGGCCATGCGTGCAGTATCGACTCCCGCCGCGGAGCCCACGATCGCTTTCCGCCGACGCGGCGGTGACGGCGATCACGACACCGTCGCCAGTTCCGGGCTGGAGACGTCGAACACCGTGCCGGGACGGCTCAGCAGCACTTCCAGCACCGCGGCCTTGCGGGGCGTCTCCGCCGCGGAACCCCAGCGCACCTGGCGCCCGGCGGTCAGGGTGAGCTCGACGTCCGCCCCGGTGCCCGCCGAGACGGCCAGCACCTCGTCGCGCAGCCCCTCCGGCAGCTGGATCAGCACGGAGACCGCCGCGTCGGTCGCGCGCCGGTCCCCCGAGACCTTCAGCTCCGGCAGACCCGCGGGCTCCTGCGCCACCGTGGCGTAGTCCTTGCCGGTCGAGTCCACCAGGTGCGCGCCGTCGGCGGACTTGAGCACGGCGACGGGCACGCGCTCCCGCACGGTCAGCCGGACCGTGCCCGGCAGCACCCGCTCCACCCGCACGTCCGCCACCCGCGGCAGCTCCCGCACGCGCGCGGTGACCGCCTCGACGTCCAGCCGCGCCAGCGGCTCACCGGGGCCGATGTCGGCCGCCTCGCGCACCGCCGCGGGCTCCAGCTCCACCAGGCCCTCGACCTCCACCACGCGCACGCCCAGCAGTGAGGTGAACCACACCGCGTAGCCCAGGCCCAGCACGGTGAGCAGGGTCAGCAGCGCCACCGCGCGGCGGCGCAGCACGGTGGCCCTGGACGGCAGCGCGGGCCTGCGGGCCGGGGCGCGCGACGGGCGCCGCCGCGCCGGAGCGGGGCGGCGGCGCGCCGTCGGCGCGCTCATGACCTCCGGGCCAGCGCGTCGACGATCTCCGGGCCCAGCATGGTGACGTCGCCCGCGCCCATGGTGACGACCACGTCACCCTCCGCGGCCAGACCCGCCACCAGCTCGGGCACCCGGTCGAACGACGGCTGGTGGTGCACCCGCCCGGCCTCCAGCGGCACCGCCTCGGCCACCAGCGCGCCGGTGACACCGGGCTCCGGGTCCTCGCGGGCGCCGTAGACGTCGAGCACCACGACCTCGTCGGCCAGGCCCAGCGCCTTGCCGAACTCCTCGGCGAACAGCCGGGTCCGCGAGTACAGGTGCGGCTGGAACACCACGACCAGCCTGCCCTCGCCCGCGACCGGCCGGGCCGCGGTGAGCTGCGCGGCCACCTCGGTGGGGTGGTGGGCGTAGTCGTCGTAGACCCGCACGCCCGCGGCGCGGCCCTTGAACTCGAACCGCCTGCGCACCCCGCCGAACGCGGCCAGGCCCTCCAGCACGCCCTCGCGCTGCGCGCCCAGCTCCAGCGCGGCCAGCAGGGCGGCCACGGCGTTGCCCGCCATGTGCTCGCCCGGCACGGCCACCCGCACCTGGACCCGCTCGCCGTCCAGCTCCACCTCGGCCAGCCCGCCGCCCCCCTCGGGCCGGTAGCCGACCAGGGTGGCCGCGCCCTCGCCCACGGCCGAGCGGCCGTAGCGGCGCACCCGCAGGCCCAGCTTGGCCGCGCGGTCCGCCAGCGCCGCCGAGCCGGGGTCGTCGGCGCAGGCGATGAGCACGCCGTCGTCGGCGATGCGCTCCAGGAAGGAGTCGAACACCGCGGTGTAGGCCTCGACCGTGCCGTGGTGGTCGAGGTGGTCGGCCTCCACGTTGGTCACCACCGCCACCGACGGCGAGAAGAACAGGAACGACCCGTCGCTCTCGTCGGCCTCGGCGACGAACACGCCGCCGGTGCCGTGGTGCGCGTTCGCGCCGGACTCGTTGAGGTCGCCGCCGATGGCGAACGACGGGTCCATCCGGCAGTGCTGCAGCGCCACGGTCAGCATCGACGTGGTGGAGGTCTTGCCGTGCGTGCCCGCCACGCAGGCGACCCGGTGGTCCAGCATCAGCGCGGCCAGCGCCTCGGCCCGCCGCAGCACGACCAGGCCGCGCTCGCGGGCGGCCACCAGCTCCGGGTTGTCCTCGCGGATCGCGGTGGACACCACCACCGCGGTCGGACCGCCGGGCAGCTGGTCGAGGTTGCCGCCGTCGTGGCCGATGGCGACCTCCGCGCCCTGCGCCCGCAGCGCCAGCACGGTGCGGGAGTCCTTGGCGTCCGAGCCGGACACCCGCGCGCCGCGGGCGAGCAGGATGCGGGCGATGCCGCTCATGCCCGCCCCGCCGATGCCGACCAGGTGCACCCGGTCCAGGACCTCGCTCACTTCTTGACCACCTCGAGCACGATGCGGGCCAGCACCTCGTCGGCCTCGCGGTGGCCGGTGCCCAGCGTGGCGGCGCTCATCGCGGCCAGCCGCGCCCGGTCGGCCACCAGCGGCACCACGTTGTCCACGATCCACTGCGGGGTCAGCTGCTCGTCGGGCACCAGCAGACCGCCGCCCGCCGAGACCACCGGGCCCGCGTTGAGCGCCTGCTCGCCGTTGCCGTGCGGCAGCGGGACGAACACCGCGGGCAGGCCGACCGCGGACACCTCGGCCACGGTCATCGCGCCGGAGCGGCACAGCACCGCGTCGGCGGCGGCGTAGGCCAGGTCCATCCGCTCCAGGTACGGCACCGGCACGTACGCGGGCGCGCCGGGCACGGCCTGCACCGCGACGGTGTTCTTGGGCCCGTGGGCGTGCAGCACGCCCACGCCCGCGCTCGCGAACGCCGCCGCCGCGCCGGAGACCGCGTTGTTGATCGACCGCGCGCCCTGCGAGCCGCCGAACACCAGCAGCGTGGGCGCGTGCGGGTGCAGGCCGAAGTGGGCCCGCGCCTGGGCGCGCAGCGCGGCCCGGTCCAGCGAGGTGATCGAGTGGCGCAGCGGGATGCCGATGATCTCGGCGTCGGCCAGGCCGGAGTCGGGCACCGCGGCGGCCACCCGCGCGGCGAACTTCGCGCCGACCTTGTTGGCCAGGCCGGTCTTGGCGTTGGCCTCGTGCACCACGATCGGCACCCGGCCGCGCGCGGCGAGGTAGGCGGGCAGCGACACGTAGCCGCCGAAGCCCACCACCACGTCGGCGCCCACCCGGTCCAGCACCTCCCTGGTGCGGCGCACCGAGTCGCGCACCTTCAGCGGCAGCTTGAGCAGCTCTGGCGTGGGCTTGCGCGGCATCGGCACGGGCGGGATCAGCTCCAGCGGGTAACCGCGCGCGGGCACGAGCTTGTTCTCCAGCCCCCGCTCGGTGCCCAGCGCGACCACGCGCGCGTCGGGCCGCAGGCGCATGACCGCGTCGGCCAGGGCCAGTGCCGGCTCGATGTGCCCGGCGGTGCCGCCTCCGGCGACCACCACGCACGGTCCGGTCTGCTGGGGAACCCCGGTCACGCACTTCCTCCTCGGTTCGGTGGGGACTATCTCCCGTCGCGGCCGGTGCGCCGGGACCGGGTGGACCGGTCCAGGGTGGCCTTGCGGGATTCTCGACGACGGTACTCCGAGGGCGGCGCGGACCTGCCCGCCATCCTCCGCTCGTCCACCGGCGGCGGCGCGGGGGTCCGGCGGCCGGGCGCGCGCGGCGGGGTGGACGGGCGCACCGGCTTGCGCTTGCGCGGCGGCCGGTAGGCCTCGGGGGCGGGCAGCTTCAGCGCGCCGCCCACCCGGCCCGGCCCCAGCGAGCGCAGCGCGGCCACCGCTTCCGGCTCGTGCCGCGCGCAGCTGGCCAGGATGCCGAACACGATCATGGTGGTGACGATCGACGTGCCGCCGGAGGAGATCATCGGCAGCGTGATGCCGGTGACCGGCAGCAGCCGCACGACGTAGCCGATGTTGATGGCGGCCTGGGCGACCAGCCACACGGTCAGCGTGGCCGCGACCATCCTGATCCACGGGTCGGTGTTGCGCGCCGCCACCCGCAGGCCCACCACGGCCAGCAGGCCGAACAGCCCCAGCACCAGCAGGCAGCCGATGAACCCCAGCTCCTCGCCGATGACCGCGAAGATGAAGTCGCTGTGCACGTTGGGCAGGTAGCGCCACTTGGAGCTGCCGTTGGTCAGGCCCTTGCCGAAGAACCCGCCCTCGGCCAGCGCGAACAGCGCCTGCCGCGCCTGCAGGCCCTTGCCGAGCGGGTCGGCCTCCGGGTTGAGGAAGGTGAGCACCCGGTCCAGCCGGTAGGGCGCGGTGACGGCCAGGAACGCGGCGGCGGCCACGCCCGCGGCGGCGATCGCGCCGAACAGCCGCAGCGGCGCGCCGACGAACCACAGCAGGCTGATCAGCACCACGCCGAGGGTGATCGTGCCGCCCAGGTCCGGCTGCAGCATCACCAGCGCGAAGACCACCAGGGCGACCGGCACCACCGGCACCAGCAGGTGCCGGTACTGGTTGAGCAGCGCGCGCTTGGTGACCAGCACGTGCGAGCCCCACAGCGCCAGCGCGAGCTTGGCGGCCTCGATGGGCTGGAAGGAGATGGGGCCGACGGTGAACCAGGACTGCGCGCCACCCGCGACGGTGCCCAGCGGCGTCAGCACGAGGACCAGCATGATGACGCAGACCAGCATCGCCATGGTGCTGCCGTAGCGGATGCTGCGCAGCGGCATCCGCAGCACGATCCAGAACAGCACCGCGCCGACCAGCACGTAGGTCAGCTGCTTCTGGAACACCGAGTACGCCGACGCGCCCTCGGCCACCTCGCCGGGGGCGGACGCGGACAGCACCATGATCAGGCCGATCACGGTGAGCATGCCGAGCACGGCCAGCAGCAGGTGGAAGTCGGCCAGCGGCCTGCTCAGCCACGCGGTCAGCGCGCCGCGCACCGCGACACCCCGGCCGGTGCGCCGGGGTCGCGCGGCCCGCGCGGGCCGGTCCACCAGGGTCACGATCTCGCTCGTTCCGCCACGGGTGCATGGTCTCCCGCCTGCGGCGGGGAGGGCAGGACATCGGCCGCGTGTCGCGCGGACGCGACCGCGATCACTACCCCGCGATCACTACCCGCAGCCTACTGGCCCACCCGCGAGTCGCGCGTCCGCGCACCCCGAACCGAGCGTTCGGCCCCTCCGAACCGAGCGTTCCGGCACCGCCTCAGCCGCGATCGAGGAGACCCGCCCGCCCTGCCGCCAGGAAAGCCACCACCGCGTGACCGGAGAAGGTCAACACCGGCCCGCCCGCGTTCTTGCTGTCCCGCACCCGGAACACCTCAGCCGAAGCGGCCACCTCGACGCAGTTGCCGGACCCGTTGCTACGACTGCTCTTGCGCCACTCCGACCACATGACCTTCTCCCGCCCCTAGACGCCGCCCATCACCTGCTTGATGAACACAACCGACTCACGCGGGTCGAGCGCGGAAGCGCGCAGGTGATCCATGACCAGGCTATACCTCTCGACTTCCGCCCCTTCGTCCAAATAGAGGCCGCCGGTCAGGTTGTCTATGTAGACGATGTCCGGAAAGCCGGTGAACTTCAACATGGTGAACGCGGTACCCATGGCCATGTGCTGCCCTTTGCCGAACGGCAGCACCTGCAACGTCACGTTGGGCAGTTCGGTCAACCCCAGCATGTGCTGGAGCTGCGTTTCATGCACCTCCATGCCGCCCACTACCCGGCGCAACGCGGCTTCATCGAGGATCGCCCACACCGAAAGCGAACCGTCCTCCAAGCGACGCTGTCGCGTCTGCCGCAGCTCAGCGCGCTTGTCGATGACGGCATCGGTCGCATCAGGCGCGTAGGCACGCATGACCCACCGGGCGTAGGAGGGGCTCTGGAACAGTCCGGGCACCAGGTCGATCTCGAAGGTGTCGATGGCGATCGCTTCGGACTCCAGTGCCACGTACTCGGAGAACCAGTCGAACAGCACGTCGCCGTACACGTGCCACCAGCCGCGCTTCTTGGCCACCTTCGCCAGGTGCACCAACCACGCCGTCTTCTCCGGATCGGCCCCGTACAACTGGGCCAGCGCCCTGGTGTCCACTATGGACAACCCCGAAGTCGCGGACTCGATGCGACTGATCTTGGACTTGGAATAACCCAGGAATTCGATCACGTCGTCGAAGCTGAGCCCCGCTTCCTCGCGGAGTTGGGTCAGAGCACTGGCCAGGACACGGCGGCGCACCCCTGGTCCTCGGTTCTGCGGCATAACCGCGACGATAGCGGGAAAGCAGCCCACCGATCGGGTGCATTTCTGCGACATTTCACATTGCGGTGTTGCATAACAGTCCATCGGCGAGGACTGTTCCCGCCATGCCGAAAACCGTTCCCCCAGCCCTGTCCCGTGCGCACGAGCTGCTGCACCAGGAGATGCTCGGCTACCTCGACGAGGTCGAACTGCTGACCAGCGAGGCCGACACCGAGGACGAGACCATCCTCGACGTGGCGCGCACCGAGGTGCCGCGCCTGGTGGCCGCCGTGCGCGGGATGCTGCGCGACCACCGGGCCGACGTCTTCGGGCTGTGCCTCGGTTGCGCGCCGACCTGGGTGGACGGCCACTTCGCCCGCGAGCCGTGGCCGTGCCCGGTGGTCGGCGGCGCGCACGAGTACCTGCGCCGCCCGGAGAAGCTCTACGAGCGCTGAAGGGCCCGCACCGCTTCCACGAACGCCTGTCCCCGGTGCGCGTAGTCGGTGAACATGTCCATCGACGCCGCCGCCGGGGCCATCACCACCGCGTCGCCCGGCCGCGCCAGGGAGCGGGCCGCCCGCACCGCGTCCTCCATCGTCGCCACGTCCACCACCGGCACCTCCGGCACGTGCCGGGCCAGCGCGGACGCGATCACCTCGCGGTCCGCGCCGATCAGCACCGCCGCGCGCAGCCGGTGTCCCTCCTCGCGCACCAGGTCGTCCACGGACGCGCCCTTGAGCAGCCCGCCCGCGATCCACACCGCGCTGTCGTGGGAGCGCAGCGACGCGGCGGCGGCGTGCGGGTTGGTGGCCTTGGAGTCGTTGACGTACTTGACCCCGTCCACCTCCGCCACGAGCACCGCGCGGTGCGCGCCGGGCCGGAAGTCGCGCAGCCCCTGCCGCACGGCGGCGGGCGGGACGCCGTAGGCGCGGGCCAACGCCGCGGCGGCCAGCGCGTCCGCGACGCCGGGCGGGCCCGGCGGGTGCACGTCGGAGATCTCGGCCAGCACGGCGTCAGGGCCGAACGCCCGGTCCACCAGCGCGCCGCCCACCACGCCGAGCTGGCCCTCCTCGGGCTCGCCCAGGGTGAAGCCGACGTGCGCGGCGGCCGGGGCCGCCGACAGCAGCGCGGCGACCAGCTCGTCGTCCACGCCGCCGACGGCCACCTCGCCGGTCAGCACGCGCGCCTTGGCCGCCGCGTAGGCGTCCATGCCGCCGTGCCAGTCCAGGTGGTCCTCGGCCAGGTTCAGCAGCACGCCCGCCTGCGGGCGCACCGACGGCGACCAGTGCAGCTGGAAGCTGGACAGCTCCACCGCCAGCACCCGGTGCCCGGCCAGCAGCGCGTCCACCACGGGCAGGCCCACGTTGCCGCACGCCACCGCGTCCACGCCCGCCGCGCGCAGGACCGACTCCAGCATCCCGACGGTGGTGGTCTTGCCGTTGGTGCCGGTGACCGCCAGCCAGGTGGGCGGGTCGGCCAGCTCGGCGGCCATCCGCCAGGCCAGCTCGACCTCGCCGACCACCTCGATCCCGGCCGCCGCGGCGGCCACCAGCAGGGGGTTGTCCGGGCGCCAGCCGGGGCTGGTCACCACCAGGTCCACCCCCGGCGGCGGCGTGGTCAGCCCCGGCACCAGCGCCACGCCGGGCAGCAGCTGCTCCAGCGCGGCCAGCCGCTCGGCCGAGCCGTCGGTGACGGTGACCGACGCGCCCGCGGCCAGCAGCGCCTCCGCGGCCGACCGCCCGGTCACCCCGGCGCCCGCGACCAGCACGGCGCGCCCGGCGAGGAAACCCATGCTCAGCTCCCGACCGCGGTCAGCCACTCGCTGTAGAACAGACCGAGGCCGAACATGCAGCAGATGCCCGCGAGCAGCCAGAACCGGATGATCACCGTGGTCTCGGCCCAGCCCGCGAGTTCGAAGTGGTGGTGGAACGGCGCCATGCGGAACAACCGCCGCCGCGACGTGCGGAACACCGCGACCTGCAGCACCACCGACATGACCTCGACCACGAACATGCCGCCGATCACGATCATCAGCAGCTCGGTGCGGGTGGTGATGGACAGTCCGGCCACCAGGCCGCCCAGCGCCAGCGAGCCGGTGTCGCCCATGAAGATCTTGGCCGGGGCCGCGTTCCACCACAGGAAGCCGATGCAGCCCGCCATCGCCGCGGCGGCCACCAGCGCCAGGTCCAGCGGGTCGCGCACGTCGTAGCAGCCCGCCACGGGCAGGTTGGAGCAGTTGTAGCGGAACTGCCAGAAGCTGATCACCACGTAGGTGCCCAGCACCATCGCCGACGTGCCGCCCGCCAGGCCGTCCAGGCCGTCGGTCAGGTTGACCGCGTTGGACCACGCGGAGATCGCCGCGTAGCAGAACACCACGAAGCCGACCACGCCGAAGGACACCACGGCGATGTCGCGCACGAACGACAGGTTCACCGACGCGGGCGTGAGGCCCTGCTTGTTCGGGAACTGGATGACCAGCACCGCGAAGATGATGGTGGCGACGAACTGGCCGACCAGCTTGGCGGTCTTGTTCAGACCCAGGTTGCGCTGCTTGCGGATCTTGATGAAGTCGTCGAGGAAGCCGACGATGCCCAGCGAGGTGGTCAGCATCAGCACCAGCAGGCCCGAGGCGCTGGGCGTCTGGTCCTGCGCCGAGGCCGACATCGAGTTCACCAGGTGCGCGCCCAGGTAGCCCGCCCACATCGCGACCAGGATCGCCACGCCGCCCATCGTCGGCGTGCCGCGCTTGGTCTTGTGGCTCTGCGGTCCCTCCTCGCGGATCTCCTGGCCGAAGCCCTGTCTGGAGAAGATCTTGATCAAGTACGGCGTGAGCATGATCGACACGATCAGCGCGATCGCCGCCGCGATCAGGATGCTCTTCACTTGCTGCCCGCCTCCAGGAGAGCCTCGGCAACCCGCCACAGGCCGTATGAGTTGGATGCCTTCACCAGCACGACGTCACCCGGTCGCACCTCGGCGCGCAGCAGCTCGATTGCCGCCGCGACGTCCGGCACCAGAACTGATTCCTCTCCCCATGATCCTTCCAGGTGCGCTCCCTGGTGCATCGCGCGGGCGTCGGGTCCCACGACGACCAGCTTGTTGATGTCCAGGCGGACCGCGAGCCTGCCGATCTCGTCGTGCGCGCGCACCGAGTCCCCGCCCAGCTCCGCCATCGCGCCCAGCACCGCCCAGCTGCGCCGGGCGGGCGTGGTGGCGCGGGACATGGCGGCCAGCGACTTCAGCGCGGCGCGCACCGACTCGGGGTTGGCGTTGTAGGCGTCGTTGATCACCGTGACGCCGTCCGCGCGCTCGGTGACCGCCATGCGGTGCGCGGAGACCCGCTGCGCCTGCCCGAGCCGGTCGGCGACCTCCTGGGGTGTCGCGCCCAGCTCCAGGGCGATCGCGGCGGCGGTGAGCGCGTTGCCGACCTGGTGCGGGCCGTGCACGCCCAGCCGCACCTGGGCCTCGCCCTTCGGGGTGACCAGCCGGAAACCCGCGCGGGCCTGCTCGTCGAGCACCACGTCCTCGGCGCGCACGTCGGCGCGGGGGTGCTCGCCGACCAGCACGACCTTCGCCCTCGTGCGCGGCGCCATGCCCGCCACCAGCGGGTCGTCGGCGTTGAGCACCGCGACGCCGCTTTCGGGCAGCGCCTCCACCAGCTCGCCCTTGGCCTGCGCGATCCCCTGGCGGGAACCGAACTCGCCCAGGTGCGCGCTGCCGACGTTGAGCACCGCGCCGATGCTGGGCGGGGCCACCTGGCACAGGTGGGCGATGTGCCCCGGCCCGCGCGCGGACAGCTCCAGCACCAGGTAGCGGGTGTCGGCGTCGGCGCGCAGCGCGGTCCACGGGTGGCCGAGCTCGTTGTTGAACGAGCCGGGCGGCGCGACGGTCGGCCCCATCGGGGACAGCACCTGCGCGATGAGGTCCTTGGTGGAGGTCTTGCCGGAGGAGCCGGTCACGCCGACCACGACCAGACCGTGCTCGGCGGCCAGCCGGTCGGTCACGTGCCTGGCCAGCTTGGCCAGCGCGGCCAGCACGGCCGCGCCGTGCCCCTCGGTGTCGCCGGAGAGCACGTAGGCGTTGCCGCCCCGCCGCTCGACCGGCGGCACGACGACGGCGGGCCCGTCGACCTCGCGGGCCGCCAGCACGCCCACCGCGCCCGCGGCGACGGCCTGGGCGGCGAAGTCGTGGCCGTCCACCCGCTCGCCGGGCAGGGCGACGAACAGCCCGCCCCCGGTGACCTCGCGGGTGTCGAACTCGACGGAGCCGGTGACCACCGGGCTGCCGTCGGTGCCGTGCAGCCTGCCGCCGACGACCTCGGCGATCTCGGCCAAGCTCAACGGGATCACGGACGCGCTCCTCGGATCGCCTCGGACAGTGCCGCCACGTCGGAGAAGGGGTGCACCACGCCCGCGATCTCCTGGCCGGTCTCGTGCCCCTTGCCCGCCACGACCACCACGTCGCCCGCGCGGGCCAGCGACACCGCGTGCTCGATGGCCCGGCGCCGGTCGCCGATCTCCACGACCTCGCCCCGCTCACCGCCGGGCACGGCCAGCGCGCCGCGCAGCATCGCCGCGCGGATCTCCGCCGGGTCCTCGCCGCGCGGGTTGTCGTCGGTCACCACCAGCACGTCGCTGCGCCGCGCGGCCTCCTCGCCCATCAGCGGGCGCTTGGCCGTGTCGCGGTCGCCGCCGCAGCCCAGCACGGTGATCACCCTGCCGGTGGCGCGGGCGCGCACCGCGTCCAGCGCCAGCGCGACCGCGGCGGGCTTGTGGGAGTAGTCGACCACGGCGGTGAAGTCCTGGCCCTCGTCCACCCGCTGCATCCGGCCGGGCACCTGGACCCGCGCAAGGCCGCGGGTGATCGCCCCCGGCTCGACGCCGCGCGCGTGCAGGCAGGCGATCGCCAGCAGCGCGTTGGCCACGTTGAACGAGCCGGGCAGGCGCAGCTCGACGGGCAGGGTCAGCCCGTCCGGGCCGTGCGCGGTGAACGACTGCTCGCCGGTGGGGGTGACGCGCACGTCCGAGGCGGTCCAGGTGGCCTCGCCGGTGGTGGACCCGGTGGCGGACCCGGTGGCGGACACGGTCACCGTGCCCGGCTTGACCAGGCGGCGGCCCCACTCGCCGTCCACGCAGACCACCTCGGTCCGCGCACGGCCGTCGAACAGCAGCGCCTTGGCCTGGAAGTAGTCCTCCATGTCCGGGTGGAAGTCCAGGTGGTCCTGCGACAGGTTGGTGAACGCGCCCACCGCGAACCCCACCCCGCCGACCCGGCCCAGCCGCAGCGCGTGGCTGGAGACCTCCATCGTCACGTCGCTGACCCCGCGCTCGACCATGACCGCGAGCAGGGCCTGCAGGTCGGGGGCCTCGGGGGTGGTGAGGGCGCTGTCCAGCCGCTCCCCGGCGATGCGGGTCTCCACCGTGCCGATCACCCCGGTCTCCAGCCCGGCGGCGCGCAGCGCGGACTCGACCATGTAGGTGGTGGTGGTCTTGCCGGAGGTGCCGGTGACCCCCCACACCGCCAGCTTGGTCGACGGGTCGCCGTAGACGCGGGAGGCCAGCGCGCCCAGCACGCCGCGCGGGTCGCGGTGCACCAGCACCGGCACGTCGCGCAGCGCGGCGCGGGACGCGCCCGCCTCGTCGGTCAGCACGGCCACCGCGCCGCGCGCGAGGGCTTCGTCGGCGAAGTCCGCGCCGTGCGCGCGGGCACCGGGCAGCGCGGCGAACAGGTCACCGGGCAGCACGTGCTGGGCGCGCAGCGTCACCCCGCTGACCTGGACGTGCGCGTGGGCGGGGGCGGTGAGGCGGGCGTCCACGGCCGCGGCCAGCTCCGCCACCGCCACCGGGGAGGTGCGGGAAGGGCGAGGCGGGGCGGTCGCGACCTTGCCCTCTAGCTTGGCAGGCACGCGCGGAAGGCTACCGGCGCACGCAGAGTGGTCGGTCATGACGTCCATTCCGGACCGGGTGTCCCAGTTCCAGGGGTGTCGCGCCTGCGCTCACCGGACCAGTTCCACCACCGGGCTCGGCTCGGCCGACATCGGCACCTGGTAGCGCTGCGCCAGGTAGGAGGCGATGTCGTGGAACAGCGGCGCCGCGGACTGGCCGACCAACCCCTTGCCCTGGTCCGGCGCGTCGAGCATGAGGCCCACCACGAACCGGGGGTTGTCGGCGGGGAAGATGCCCGCGAACGTGATCCAGTACTGCGACATGCTGTAGCACTTGCACTTCTCGTCGACCTGCTGCGCGGTGCCCGTCTTGCCGGTGACCTGGTAGCCGGGCAGCGCGGCGGCGGCGCCGGTGCCGGTCTGCCCTGGGGCGCTCTGCGTCACGGCGCGGAACATCTCGCGCACCGTCTTGGCCGTCTGCGGGCTGACCACCTGCACGCCCTGCGGGCGGTCCAGCTCCTTGCGGGCGCCGTTGGCGTCGACCTCGGCGCGGATCACCCTGGGCGGGATGCGCAGCCCGTCGTTGGCGATCGCCTGGTACATGCCGGTCATCTGGAGCAGGTTCATGCTCAGGCCCTGACCGATGGGCAGGTTGCCGAACGTCGAACCGGACCACTGGTTGCGCGGCGGCACGTAGCCCGCCTCCTCGCCCGGCAGGCCGGAGCCGGTGCGCTGCCCCAGCCCGAACTCCTCCAGCAGCTTGGCGAACCGGTCCTGGCCGACCTCCTGCGCGGTCATCAGCGTGCCCACGTTGGAGGACTTGGCGAACACGCCGGTGAAGGTCATGTCCTGCGGCGGGTGCGGGCTGGCGTCGTTGATGACCCGGTCGGCGATCCTGATGCGGTCGGGCACGTGCAGCACGCTGTCCGGCTGGTAGACCCCGTCCTCGATGGCCGCGGCGGCGGTGATCACCTTGTTCACCGAGCCCGGTTCGAACACCGACGCCACCGCCGTGTTGCGCAGCTCCTGCTCGGTGGCGGAGCCGAAGTCGGTCGGGTCGAAGGTCTTGTCGTTGGCCATGGCCAGGATCTCGCCGGTGCGGCTGTCCAGCACCACCGCGGACCCGTTGCGCGCGCCGGAGCGGGCGGTGTAGTCGGTGATCATCCGCTGCACCGCGTGCTGGGTGTCCAGGTCCAGCGTCAGCTCCAGGCTCTTGCCCGGTGTGGCGGCGGCCAGCTCCCGCGACCGGTCCGGGCCGGGGATGACCACGTTGCCGCCCTGCATGGTGTCCACGATGCGCCGCCCGTTGCGGCCCGCGAGCAGGTTGTCCTGCGAGGTCTCCAGGCCCAGCAGGCCGTGCGTGGCGGGCGGCTGCTCGTTCTTGCGCCAGTTCGCCGCGCCGACGATGTTGGCGGCCAGCCGCCCGTTGGGGTAGACGCGCACCGCCCGGTACTCCGAGCCGATGTCGGAGTACTTGTCGGTGATCACCTCGGCCTTGGCCGGGTCCACGTTGTCCACCAGCTCGACGTAGGTGGTGTCCCTGGACAGCATGTCCAGCATGGTCCGCTGGTCGGTCTTCTGCCCGGCGACCTCGGGGCCCAGGGTCTGCTCGATGAACGCCGCGATGGCCTTGACGTGATCGTCGAAGGAGCCGATGTCCGGGTTGGACTCGGCGGCGATGTCCCACCTCTCGCGCATCAGCTTGGGCACCGCGTACAGGGCGCGCGCCTCCACGCTGAAGGCCAGCTGGTTGCCGTTGCGGTCGGTGATCGAGCCGCGCGCGGCCGGGATGTCGATGGGCGTGGCGCGCTGCTTCTCGGCCAGCGCCGACCACTCCTCGGCCTCGACGACCTGGACCTGCACCAGCTTCAGCCCCGCCGCCACCAGCGCCGCGACCAGCAGGACCCGGCCGACCACGACGCGCACCCGGTTGTTGGCGCCGCGCCGCCGCGCGGGCTCGGCTCCGCGCACCGACAGCGGACGACGCGGGGGCCTGCCCCGCGAGGGCCCCGGCATGGTTTACCTCCTGGTGCCGGATGGCGGGAGCGCGGGCCACCGGGGGGTGGACCGCTGCCGCCCGCGGCCCTCCGGTCGGGTCGCGGGCCGGGTGGCCGGGCTGTCGACCCACCACCCGCCCGGCGGTGTCACGTGCTCAGTTCTGCGGCTGGTCCTGCTGGCCCTGCTGCTGCCCCTGCTGCTGGCCCTGGTCCTGTTGCTGCTGACCCTGCTGTTGCTGCTGGTCCTGCTGCTGCTGGCCCTGCTGGTCGGTCTGCGGCGGGGCGCTCGGGGTCGTGGACGGTGTCGGCGACGGCACCGGGGACGGCTTGCCGTGCACCTCGACCGAGCCGTCGGGCAGCTTGCGCAACCGGGCCGGATCGCCCGCCGGGACCAGCCCCAGCTTGGCCGCGGCCTCGGCCAGCGACAGCGGGGACTCCGCCATCGCGACCTCCCGCCGCAGCTGCTCCACCTGCCGCGCCAGCCGGGTCTCCTCGGCCCGCGCGTCCTGCAGCCGGTAGGAGTCCGCGGTCGCCTGGGTGGACAGCCACATGATCGCGGTGATGCCCGCGCCCAGCACGAGCATGACCATCATCACGAACGGCGCCCTCGGCCCGTCGGAGAGCTGCCTGGTCACCGCGGCCGCGCCGCGGCCCTGCCTGGAGCGCTGGGCGCGGCGGGCGTAGGCGCGCTCCACCGCGGCCGACCGGGGCCGACCGGTGCGCTCGGGCACCGAGCGCAGGGCGCGCTCGCGCGGCCTGGCCTTGGGGGCGGGCGTGGTCGAGCCACCGCCCACCCGAGCGGGTGCGCTCACGTCGCCTCCCCGATCCGTTCCGCCGCCCGCAGCCGCACCGGCGCGGCTCGCGGGTTCTCCTCGACCTCCTGCTCGGAGGCCACTTCCGCACCCCTGGTGAGCAGCTTGAGCTGCGGGCCGTGGCCGGGCAGCTCCACCGGCAGCCCCGGCGGGGTGCGGGAGACCGCCAGGTCGGCGAAGGCCCGCTTGACCATGCGGTCCTCCAGCGACTGGTAGGACTCCACGACGATGCGCCCGCCCACCGCCAGCACCGACAGCGCCGCGGGCAGCGCCCGGCGCAGCGACTCCAGCTCCTGGTTGACCTCGATGCGCAGCGCCTGGAAGGTCCGCTTGGCCGGGTGGCCGCCGGTCCGCCTGGTCGCCGCGGGCACCGCCGCGTACAGCAGCTCGACCAGCCTGCCGCTGGTGGTGAACGGCTCCTTGGCGCGCTCGCGCACGACCGCGGCGGCGATCTTGCGGGCGAACCGCTCCTCGCCGTAGTCGCGCAGCACCCGCGTCAGGTCGTCAGCGGAGTAGGTGTTGAGCACGTCCGCCGCGGTCGGGCCGGTGCCCGCGCTCATCCGCATGTCCAGCGGGGAGTCCCGCGAGTAGGCGAAGCCGCGCTCCTCGGCGTCGAGCTGGAGCGAGGACACGCCGAGGTCCATCAGGATGCCGTCGACCTTGGCGCCGCCGACCGCCTCGGCGATCCGGTCGTAGGTGACCTGGACGAACTCGACCCGGTCGGCGAAGGGCGCCAGCCGCCGCCGGGACAGCTCGATGGCCTGCGGGTCGCGGTCCAGCCCGATCAGCCGGACGCGGGGATGAGCCCGCAGCACCGCCTCGGAGTGCCCGCCCAGTCCGAGCGTGCAGTCCACGAACACGGCGTCGCGGTCGGCCAGCGCCGGGGCGAGCAGGCCCAGGACGCGGTCGAGCAGCACCGGCACGTGCCGCGCCCGCTCTGCCATGTCCACTCCAATGACCTCGAACTCCTCCCCACAACGCGAATCGGGTGTCGTCAGGTCCCCGCCCGCCCGTCGGACCTGGCGCCGGGGAAGGTGCGCCAGGGCCGAAAGCCGAGCGGACCGAGGCCTCACGGCACCCGAAACCACAAAGCGATCCGGCCGATCAGAACACGCCGGGCAGCACCTCCTCGCGGGCCTCGGCGTAGCGGTCCTCGTGCTCCTCCAGGTAGCGCTGCCACGCCTGCGCGTCCCAGATCTCCAGCCGGTTGATCGCGCCGATGACCACGCACTCCTTGGTCAACCCGGCGTAGCGGCGCAACTCCGGGGCGATCAGCACCCGGCCCTGGCCGTCCGGCCGCTGCTCGTCCGTGCCCGCGAACAGGTAGCGCTGGTAGGCGCGGACGGCTTCGTTGGTGAAGGGAGCCTCCGCGACCTTGCGCGCCATCTGCTCGAACTCGGCCCGCGGGAACACGTAGAGGCAGTGGTCTTGGCCCTTGGTGACCATCAGACCCCCCGCTAGCGCGTCGCGGAACTTCGCAGGCATCGTCAGCCGGCCCTTGTCGTCCAACCTCGGGTGGTGCGTGCCGAGGAACACGGCGCCCCACCTCCCGTCGCTGGACCCGCGACCGGCAGTGAGGCCCCCGTCTGCCCCACCGGCCGCCACAGTACCCCACTTTTCACCACAGTCAACGCTGAAACGGGGCGTCAAGCCGTCAGGCCGGAGACGTTTATGCTGGTAGAAGCGTTGCGGTCAGCGGGGATGGTGGTGGGGGAAGCGAGCCACCTCCACCTCTGCGAGTGAGTCCGAGAGGCCAGATCTTCACTCGAACGGAGTAGCAAAAACGGCCAAAACAGGTTCACGTCCGCGCCAGGTGGGGAATCGTGGAAGGAGGTGGTGAACCGGTCCCCCGAGTCGCCCGTGGAAACCTGCGAGCCGAATCTGTTCAATCGGCGCGGGGCTTAGCCCCGTTTTGACACACTTCGTGAAACGCTCACCACCTCCGCGAACCGGTCGAGGGTGGGCCCCGCCCCAGGAGGTCGAGTGACTCCGAGTACCCAGCCAGCCGCACTACCCGAGCACGCCTACGGCGGGGGCGGGACGCACAACAACGGCAACAGCAACGCGGCCCACCCGCAGGGCAGGCCGGAGGAGCTGCTGGGCGAGCTGCACGCGGTGGTCGGGCGGATCGCCGCCAACGTCGAGAAGGTCATCGTCGGCAAGCCCGAGGTGGTCCGGGTCGCGCTGGTCACCCTGCTGGCCGAGGGCCACCTGCTGGTCGAGGACGTGCCGGGGGTCGGCAAGACCTCGCTGGCCAAGGCGCTGGCCCGGTCCATCGACTGCACCGTCAGCCGCATCCAGTTCACCCCCGACCTGCTGCCCAGCGACATCACCGGGGTCTCGATCTACAACCGGCAGGACAACGACTTCGAGTTCCGCCCGGGCCCGGTGTTCGCCAACATCGTGGTCGGCGACGAGATCAACCGGGCCTCGCCCAAGACGCAGTCCGCGCTGCTGGAGTGCATGGAGGAGCAGCAGGTCACCGTCGACGGCAACACCTACCCGCTGCGCGCGCCGTTCATGGTGATCGCCACCCAGAACCCGATCGAGATGGAGGGCACCTACGCGCTGCCCGAGGCGCAGCGGGACCGGTTCACCGCGCGCGTGTCGATCGGCTACCCCGACCCGGCCGCCGAGATGGCCATGGTCGACGAGCACGCGGGCCACGACCCGCTGGCCCAGCTGCGCCCGGTCTCCGACGGCGAGCAGGTGCACAAGCTGATCAAGGCGGTGCGCCGGGTGCACCTGTCGCCGGAGGTCCGCCGGTACGCGGTGGAGCTGGTCGGCGCCACCCGGCGGCTGCCCGACCTGCGGCTGGGCGCCTCACCCCGCTCGACGCTGCAACTGGTGCAGGCCGCGCGGGCGCAGGCGGCGCTGGCGGGCCGCGACTTCGTGGTGCCCGACGACATCCACGCGGTGGCCGTGCCGGTGCTGGCGCACCGGCTGGTGCTCACCGCGGAGGCCCAGGCGGCCCGGCGGTCCGCCGCCGACCTGGTGCGCCACCTGCTCCAGCGGGTGCCGGTGCCGCAGGCGGCGCTGGACCCCACCGGGCAGTTCCTGCACAACGTCAACCCCAACCGCTGACATGCGCGGCGCCCTGTCGGGGTTGACCACCCGCGGACGCTGCCTGCTGGCCGCGGGGTTCGCCGCCGCGCTGTGCGGGGTCGTGCTCAACGAGCGCGACCTGCTGCGCGTGGCGGCGTTCGTGGTGGCCCTGCCGCTGCTGGCCGCCTGGCTGGCCCAGCGGGCGCGGGTCGGCCTGCACGCGACGCGGCTGCTGTTCCCCGGCCGGGTCCAGGTCGGCGCGGCCTGCGAGGTGCGCGTGGAGCTGCGCAGCACCGGGCGGCTGCCCACCGGCGGCCTGCTGCTGGAGGACTCCGTGCCCTACGCGCTGGGCAGCAGGCCCAGGTTCGTGGTCGAGCGGCTGCCCCGCAACACCGTGACCGCGCTGCGCTACCAGCTCAAGCCGGTGATGCGCGGCGTCCAGCAGGTCGGCCCGCTGCTGGCGCGGATCACCGACCCGTTCGGCCTGGCCGAGTTCGACCGCGAGATGGCCGGGCGCAGCAGGCTGGTCGTGGTGCCCAGGGTGGTGCCGCTGACCGGGCTGCCCAGCGGCTCGGGCATGGGCGCGGGCGACGACGGGTCGATCCGGCTGCGCGCGGGCCAGGGCGAGGACGACGCGGTGGTGCGGCCCTACCGGCACGGCGACGACCTGCGCAAGGTGCACTGGCGCTCCACCGCCCGCCGCGACGAGCTGATGGTGCGGGTCGAGGAGCGGCCGTGGCGCGGCGGCACCACCGTGCTGCTGGACCACCGGCTGGTCGCGCACCGCGGCGGCGGCCCCGGCGCGAGCCTGGAGTGGGCGGTGTCCTTCGCCGCGTCGGTGTGCCTGCACCTGCACCGGTTCGGCCACCAGGTGCGGCTGGTCGGCGAGGACGGCCGGGTGCTGGCGGGCGGCTCCGCCGACGGCGGGCACAGCGACGGCGTGGTGCTCGACGCGCTGGCCGCGCTGCAGCCCTCGCACCGGCGCGAGCCCGCCGCGGGCCTGGACCCCGGCGCGGGCCAGGAGGTCATCGCCGTGCTCGGCGCGTGCACGCCCGCCGCGGTGGACGCGATGGCCCGCAACCGGCCGCGCGGGATGCGCAGCCTGGCCGTGGTGCTGGACGTCAAGGCGTGGGCCGGGCCGAACGAGGACCCGGCGCCGGACCCGGCCGAGGCTCGGCGGCTGCTGGGCGCGGCGGGCTGGGGCGTGGCCGTGGCGACGCCCTCGACCCCGATGAACCAGGTGTGGCAGCAGCTGTGCCACAGCGCGGGCAATCGCGGCCCGGTGGTGCGCACGGAGGTGGGCTAGTGGCAGGCAACACCGCCGCGACGGGCGAGAACTGGGCGGTGACGGCCACCCCCGCCGTCGCGGGCCTGGCCACGCTGTGCGCGGCGACCGCGCTGTCGAGCGTGATCGCGGGCGTCCTGTGGCTGGTCTACGTGGCCGTGGCGGTCATGGTGGTGGCGGGCACCGGCGTGCTGCTGCGCACCACGCGGCTGCCCACGCCGGTGGTGTTCCTCGGGCAGCTGCTGGCGCTGCTGTGCGTGCTGGTGACGCTGTTCACCCGCAGCGGCGTGCTGGTGGTGCTGCCCGGACCGCAGGCGCTGCAGGACCTGGTGGGCGTGCTGGCCGAGGCGTTGAGCGAGGTGCAGACCGGCGTGCCGCCGGTGCCCGACAGCAACGCCATGCGCTGCCTGGTGATGGTGGCGATCGGCCTGGTCGCCGTCGCGGTGGACACCCTCGCCGTCGCCGCGGCCGCGCCCGCCGCGTCGGGCCTGGTGCTGCTGTGCGTGTTCGCGGTGCCCGCCTCGCTGGCCGAGGAGATGCTGCCGCTGTGGACGTTCGTCGCCGGCGCGGTGGCGTTCGCGCTGCTGCTGGCCGTGGACGGCCAGCACCGGCACAGCGCGTGGCGGGGCAGGGGTGGCGGCGGCGCGGGCGGGTCGGGACCGGCCGCGGCGGGCGTGGCGGGGCTGGCCGTGGTGGTGGCGCTGGTGGCGGGCGCGAGCCTGACCCCGGTGGGCACCGTCGGCAGGCTGCCCGGCGCGGGCGACCAGGTGGGCGGCGGCGCGGGCGGGCTGGGCATCGACCCGATGACCGAGCTGCGCGGGATGCTCAACCAGGGCGCCAGCCGCGAGCTGTTCCGGGTGCGCGGGCTGGACCGGTCGTCGTACCTGCGGGCCATGACGCTGCGCGAGTTCGTGCCCAACCAGGGCTGGCAGCTCGGCGAGGACCTGCCCGTCGGCGTGCCCGCGGGCGGCGACCTGCCGTTCCAGCCGGGCGACTCCGGCGACGGCGAGCGCACCAAGGTCAGGATCGAGCCGGTGGGCTGGCTGGACAACTGGCTGCCGGTGTACGGCAAGCCGCGCCGCATCGACAACGTCGACGACAACTGGCGGTTCGACCCGGCCCGCGGCATGGTCTACAGCGTCCGGGCGCGCAAGGCGGGCGAGTACGAGCTGGACACCGTGCTGGCCACGCCCCCCGCCGACGCGCTGCGCCGGGCCACCGGCTCGGTCGGCGAGGTCGACCGCGCCTACTTCCAGGCCGACGGCGTGGACGACCGGGTGCGCGCCCTGGCGCTGGAGCTGACCAGCAGCGCGACCAACCAGTTCGACAAGGCCACCGCGCTGTACGAGTACTTCACCGACGGCACCAACGGCTTCAAGTACACGACCGAGACCAGCGGCGACACCAGCGCCGACGCCCTGTTCGACTTCGTGTTCAACGGCAAGACCGGGTTCTGCGAGCAGTACGCCTCCGCGATGGCGATCATGGCCCGCTCGGTCGGGATGCCCGCCCGCGTGGCGATCGGCTTCACCGCCGGGTACCCGGTGTCGGACTTCCAGTCGATCACCACGCAGGACGCGCACGCCTGGGTGGAGATCTACTTCCCCGGCTACGGCTGGATGGTGTTCGACCCGACCCCGCTGTCCGACGGGCGCGGCGTCGTCCCGCCCTACATCGCGGGCCAGAACCCCGACGGCGAGGAGAGCGACAGCAGCACCAGCGCGACGACGACCACCACGACCACCACCGCGCCGGGCGCCGAGAGCTCGACCTCCGCGGCGCCGGAGAACCTCGGGCAGGGCGAGGCGGGCGCGGCGGAGTCGGCGGCGCCGACGTGGCACGTGGTGTCGCTGTGGACGGCGCTGGCCGTGGCGGTGCTGATGGCCCTGGTGCTGGCGCTGCTGCTGCGAGCCGCCGGGAAGGGGCCGCGCACGATGTCGTGGCGGCGTCCGGGGCCGACCGGCCTGGCCTCGACGGTGGCGGCGGTCTCCGGAGCGGTCTCGGCGGCGGTCGCGCTGGTCCTGCTGGTGGCGCTGCTGTCGTGGTGGCTGGTGGTGCCGCTGGTGCTGCTCGTGGCCGCGTTCGCCCCGGCGGCGGTGCGCGAGTACCGCAGGCGCGGCAGGCTCCGGGCGGTGGCGGCGCTGGGACCGGACGCGGCGGGCGCGGCGTGGCAGGAGCTGCTGGCCGAGTCGGTGGACCGCGGGACGCGGGTGCCGAACACGGAGACGGTGCGGGTCGCGGCGCGCCGCCTGGCGCGGGAGCACAACCTCGACGACCGGGGGCGCGACGGGCTGCGGGCCGTGGTGGGCGCGGTGGAGCGGTCCTGGTACAGCGCGCACGGCGGTGCGGACCCGGCGCTGCCCAAGGCGGTCGACGACGTGCGGGAGAGCATGAGCCGCAACGCGCCCCTGGCGCTGCGGGCGAGGGTGCTGCCGCGGTCGGTGCTGCGCCCCAAGCCGCCCGTGGAGCCGTCGGAGGACTGACGTGCTGCGGGGGCCGGGCTCGGTGCTCGGCCCCCGCAGGACGGCTAGGTGCGGAACTGGACGCCCGGCCCGCGGGTCGTCCCACGGGTCACGGAGCGCGCAACACAACCCACGGCCCGCCCTGGGCGGGCGGGCCGTGTGTGTCGGGTCGGGCTGCTACTCGTTCTCGAAGCGACGACGGAAACGTTCTTCCATCTTCTGCGAGAACGAGCTGCGGCTGGGCCTGCTTCCCTCGTCGTTGGGCTCCTCGGCACCCTGCTCACCACGACGCAGCGTCGTCATGGTGAACAGCACGCCGAAGAACATCAACAGGAAACCGACCACGCTCACCACCGGGATACCAGCGAGCTTCGGCAACATCACACCTGTCACCAGCAGCGCCACACCCACGGCGAACAACACGATGCCGTAGATGCGCCGACGTCGGGACGGTTTGCGCAGCTTGGCGCCGCGCACGGTGGATGCGAACTTCGGGTCCTCGGCGTAGAGCGCGCGCTCGATCTGGTCGAGCAGTCGCTGCTCGTGCTCGGAGAGTGGCATGGCTCCTCCTCCGGCACAGCGGTCGCGGGCGCCGGGTGGTCACGGTTGCCGCCGGTCCCGGCGGACGCCCCGCCCTGGGGGTGTCACGACCAGGATACGATTCGCGAGCCTCCGCGACTACCCAGTCCGCCTTCCTGGGCGGTCTCTTCGGTCACCATCATCCTCACGGGGCAACGGTCAGACCTCCGTGAGGTCCAGACGACCCGTCCGCACCCCCTCCCCCGCCGCCACCGCCGGACGCGGACGCGCCCGTGCCGCGGCCAGCGCGCGCAGCAGGTGGGCGCCCACCGCTTCCGGAGCGTGCCGCAGCTCCCGCGCACTGGTCTGGACGACCACCACGCCGGTCGCCGCCAGCGCCCGCGAGCCCGACGGCGGGGTGCGGAACTGCCACGCCACGCCGAACTCGTCCCACCAGGCGTCGGCGGACCCCAGCGCACGCCCCTCCGCCGAGCGCAGCGGCACGCCCCAGCGCGGCGGGGGCACTCCCGACCGGTCCAGCAGCCGCCGGACCGGAGCAGGCGGCTCGACGCGGCGAGGTGGTCGCCGACCGGGCGCGCCCGGCCCGCCCCGGTCGAGCTCGGCCAGGACGCGGCGGGCCCCCTCGCAGCCCCGGCGCAGACCCGCCCTCAGCTCCGCCACCGCGACACCGGCGCGGACGGCTTCGGCGAGCAGCGCGCGGACGGCCTCGTGGCCGGGCAGGAACCGGACGGCGTCGGCCACCGCCCTGGGCAGCGGGGCGGTGGGGAACCCCTTGCGCAGCACGAGCGCGGGCAGCGCTCGCGCGCGGGTGACCCGGACCCGGTCGACGGGCGGGGCGCGGCGGGTGGCCAGCACGTGCACCGGGCCGATGGCGGGCAGCACGTGCAGGCCGTGCAGCAGCACCGCGTCCAAGCCGGTCAGCAGGGCGCCCGGTCCGGCGTGGCGCAGGGCGGCCTGCGCGAGTTGCCACCGGGTGGGCGGTGTGCGGTCCAGCAGCAGGACACCGGGCAGCAGGAGCTGCCACGGGCCGCCGGGGCGGCAGCGGTCCAGCAGCACCCGGCCGGACAGGCCGAGGTGGATCAGCTCGGAGACCTTGGCGACGCGGTGGGTGAACAGGTGTCCCAGCGCGTCGAGGTCGACGGTGGCGCGGTTGGTGTGGCGCATGCGTCCACTGTGGTCGGTCGCGCTCGCCCGGTCGAGCCGGTGATCACGACCTGTGGACAACTGGGTGGGCTGTGGACAACTCGGGGGTCGAGACCCCGCCGGTCCTCTCCGGAGCGCGTTCCGGAGAGGACCGGCGGGCGGCGGCGGCCACCCCTCGAAGACCGCCGCGAGCTCACTGGCGCACCAGCTCCCCCGGCTCGACCGACGCCTTCTCGGCGCGCTTGACCGGGTGGACCTCGCGCCACGCGTCGTGGACGGCCAGCAGGCCGCCCGCGGCCAGCACCGCCACGGCCAGCGCCTGCGCGCCCCCCACGTCCAGGCCGACCAGGACGAAGACCACCGCCCACAGCTGCACCGCGGTGAACACCACCGCGCAGACCAGGTGCTCGATGGACCGACGGCGGGACTTCCCGTGCTCCTCGTTGTGGTTCATGACTCCCCCTCCGGGCTCCGACGTACCTCATTTGTAAGAGGCCGGGGACGCCGGGTCTGCGTCAGATGACGCACTCCGGGGAATCAGCTGGTGAACTCGTGGAGGCGGTCCACGTCGTGGATCTCGATCTTGCGCCTGCCGGTGCTGATGATGCCCTCGTCCCGCAACGAGCGCAGCACGCGCACCAGCGATTCGCGCGACGTGCCCGCGATGCCCGCCAGCTCCTCCTGGCTCAGCGACACCGCGCCCCCGTCGGCGACGCCGCGCCGGAGGGCCACGTCGACCAGCACGGCCGAGACGCGCTGGGTGGCCGTGCCGCTGAACTGGACGCGCTGCCGGTCGGTGTCGCGCTGGCGGCCCACCACCACGGTCAGCACGGCCCAGGCGATGCGCGGGTGCCGCTGGCACAGCGCGGCGAACGCCGCCGCCGACACCACCAGGGCGCGCACCGCGCTCAGCGCCCGCACGGTGGCCGACCTCGGCAGCCCGTCGACCGCCGACCGCTCCCCCACGATGTCACCCGCGCCCCGGACCGCCAGCACCCTCTCGTGGCCGTGCGCCGAGGTCGCGGTCACCCTGAGCAGGCCGCGCAGCACGACCAGGACGTGCGCGGTGACCTCCCCCTCGTGGCAGACCACCGAACCCTGCGGGTAGTCGCGCTCGACCCCGCTGCCGCTGAGCAGCGCGTGCTCCGCGGGCGTCAGCAAGGTCCAGAAGCGGTCCACACCCCCAGGGTGCCGGGTGTTCGCCGAGCGTGGTCGAAATGGGTTCGGATGACACCCGAACGGCTCGATCAGCGGAGCTTCCGCCTGGCCAACAGCGGCTCGGTCAGCATGACCAGCGTGGCCGCCGCGGCGAGCAGGCTGCCCGCCAGCGCCGTCGCAGGCAGGCCCGGACCGTCCACCAGCACGCCGCCCAGCCAGGAGCCCGCGAGGATGCCCGCGTTGTAGGCGGTCGAGCTGCCCGCGGAGGCGATGTCGGTGCTCAGCGGCGCCACCCGCAGCACCCGGCCCTGCAGCGCGGCCGCGAACCAGCTGCCCGCCAGCGCCAGCAGCGCGACCGCGACGACGGCGGCGGGCAGCCACCGCCCGGCCAGGAACAGCAGCAGCATCGCCGCGGCCATCGTGGCCAGCGGCACGACGAGGCTGATCAGCGGCCTGCGCTGGACCAGCCGCCCGCTGATCAGCGCGCCCAGCACGCCCGCGGCCCCGGTGCCCAGCAGGACCACGCCCAGCGACTGCCTCGGCAACCCGGCCACGTCGAGCAGCTGCGCGGTGATGTAGGTGTAGGCGCTGAACAGGCCGGTGATGCCCAGCGCGGTGACCACGACCAGGCAGGCGTAGCGACGGGCGTCGGCCTCCTCCCCGGCCGCGCTCCGCTCGCTCCCGCCCCCGGCGGGCAACAGGGCGATCACCACGACGCAGGTCGCGGTCACGATCGCGGCCAGCGCGAGGAACGTCGCCCGCCAGCCCACCTGCACGCCCAGCCAGGTGCCCGCCGGGATGCCCAGCACCGGGGCCAGGGAGCTGCCGGTGAACAGCGTCGAGACGACCGCGCCGTGCCGGTGCGCCGGGAACATCCCGGTCGCGACGGGCGCCACCACGCTCCAGAACAGGGCCTGCGACAGCGCGGTGACCAGCCGGGCCACCAGCAGCAGCTCGAAGGTCGGCGCGAGGGCCGAGGCCAGGGTGGCCACCGCGAACACCGCCAGCAGGCCGCCCAGCAGGGTGCGCCGGGGCAGGTCGCGGGTCAGCCTGGTCAGCGGCACCGACGCCAGCACCACCACGGCCGCGTACGCGCTGACCAGGGAGCCGATCGTGGTCAGCGACCGGTCCAGGTCCTCGGCGATCAGCGTGAGCAGGCCGATCGGCGCGGCTTCGGTGGTGACGAAGCTGAACGTGCCCACCGAGAGCGCCCCCAGGGCGGCGATCCGGCGCCAGCGGCTCGTGCCCGACGGGTCGGTGATGATCGTCTGCTGTGTCACGCGGCCAGCCTGCTGCACGGCCCTGAGCACGCCAAAGGAATATCGGCGGAGGTCACGGCCCGCCCGGCTGGTGCGCCGGGGGCGGTGCTCCTCCCCGGTCGGGTTTCGGCCGGTCCTCGTCCGCGCGCCCCGGCCGCGCGCCGAGCAGCGACGCGGGGCGGACCGCCGCCGTGCCGAAGCGGGTCCTGGCCTGGTCCGCCGCCTGCTCTGCCTCGCGCCAGCCGCGCTCCGGGGCGTCGAGCACCAGCTGCTCGCCGTCCTCGCCCTGCACCAGCTGCTCCACCCGGACGCCGATCAGCCGCACCGCGCCCGGCGGGACCTGTTCGTCCAGCAGGGTCGCCGCGGTGCGGTAGACCTCCCTGGTCACGTCCGTGGCCACCCGCAGGGTCTTCGCGCGGGTGATCGTGGTGAAGTCGGCGAACCGGACCTTGATAGACACCGTCCGCCCGCGCAGCCCCCTGGCCCGCAGCGTCGCCGAGGTCCGCTCGGACAGCCGCAGCAGCTCCCGGCGCAGCAGCTCGCGGTCGTGGTGGTCGACCTCGAAGGTCTCCTCCGCGCCGATCGACTTCTCCCGCGTCGAGGGCACCACCGGCCGGTCGTCGTGCCCCCTGGCCAGCGCGTGCAGGTGGTCGGCCAGCGCCCCGCCGACCACCCTGCGCAGCCGGGGCAGCGGCATCGCCGCCACGTCGGCCACCCGCTCCAGCCCGACCCGCTCCAGCTGCTCGGCCGTGCGCTTGCCCACGCCCCACAGCGCGGACACCGGCAGCGGGTGCAGGAACTGCAGCACCTCGGCGCGCGGGACCACCATCATGCCGTCGGGCTTGCACATGCCCGAGGCCAGCTTGGCCACGAACTTGGTCGGGGCCACGCCGACCGAGCAGGTGATGCCGTGCGCCCGCTCGACCTGCTCCCGGATCGACCGCGCCACCGCCGCCGGGGTGGCGCGCAGCCGCCGCAGCGCGCCGCTGACGTCCAGGAACGCCTCGTCCAGGCTCAGCGGCTCGACCAGCGGCGTGATGTCCCGGAAGATCGCCATCACCCCGCGCGAGACCTCCTGGTACCGGGCGAAGTTCGGCGGCACGAACACCGCGTGCGGGGCCAGCCGCCGCGCGTGCGCGGTGGGCATGGCCGAGCGGACGCCGAACTCGCGCGCCAGGTAGTTCGCCGAGGCCACCACGCCCCGGTGCGCCGTGCCGCCGACGACGACCGGTCTGCCCGCCAGCTCGGGCCGGTCCCGGATCTCCACCGAGGCGTAGAAGGCGTCCATGTCCACGTGCAGCATCGGGCAGCCGGTGTCGTCGGGCCACTGGTCGCCACGTGCCAGGAAGCGGTCGAGCAGACCGCGCGGCAGGTCCGCGCTGCGTCCCACGACCACCTCCGGAAACGATCTCGAACAGCTGTTCGACACTCTAGTCCAGCCGGTACGCGCGACGCGCGTTCCCTCCTCCTACCAGGTGACACACCCGTTCCGCGTCCGACTCGGTGAAGGCGCCCCGGCGCAGGCCGTCGACCAGGAAGTCGGACAGCGCCCGGCGGAACAGCAGCGCGCCCAGGTAGTACAGCTCCGCCAGCGCGAAGGCGTCGGTGGAGAACAGGAACTTGCCGAACGGCACGACCTCCAGCGCCTCGGCCAGCACCCGGCTCGCCTGGTGGCCCACGGCGTGGGTGGCCAGGCCCAGGTCGGCGAACACGTGCGGGAACACCTGCGCCAGGTACCCGGCGTGGCGGTGGAACGGGTAGTTGTGCAGCAGCAGGATGGGCACCCCGCGCGACCGCGTGGCCCGCAGCAGCGGCGTGAGCAGCAGCGGGTCGCAGCGGTGCAGGTCGACGTCGGAGTCCCCGTAGCCGACGTGGAACTGCACCGGCAGCCCCCGGTCGACCGCCTCCCACACCAGGAACCGGGAGAGGACCTCGTCCGCGCACCGCGAGGACCCCGACCCCAGCCACCGCCGGGCCGCCGCCTCGACCTCGCCGTCGGACGGCCGCGCCGGGTCCAGGTCCAGCCCCACGCGGTAGGCCGCGATCGACTTCGCCGCCACCGCGTCGCGGGCGGCCAGCGCCGCGCGCACCCGGTCCGGGAACCCCCGCGCGCCCGCCACCACCACGTCCTCGGCCAGCGCCTCCAGCCGCACCACGTCGAAGGACCGCCCGGTCCACGACGCCGGGTCGGCGAAGCCGTCCGGCCAGATGCCCGCGTCCACCAGGAAGTCGTCGATGCCCGAGGCGACCAGGAACGCCCGGTTGACCTCGGCCGCACCCAGCGACCGGCGCCGCCGCACGTACTCGTCGGGCGCGCAGTGCGGCGGCAGGTCCAGCACCGGCGCGCACCACCGCAGCACCGCCAGCCCGATCGAGGAGTCGAACAGCGTCGTGCCCAGCGGGCCGACCTCCGCCGCCTCGGTCAACCGCTCCTCGAACCCGGCGCGGTCGAGGTCCGCGGCCAGCACGCCGTGGCAGTGGTGGTCCACCAGCCGGGCGCCTGCCGCGCAGGGCAGCAGCGAGTCCACTTGTCCGAGGGTAGTGAGCGGGTGTACCCAGCACCTCATGGACGCTGCCGAGCGGGACCGCCGGTACCAGCGGGCGCGCGACCTGGTCGGCGAGCTGGCCGACCGGGACGTGGTCGCGGTCGCCATCACCTGGGTCGACCACAGCGGCATCACGCGGGTGAAGTCCGTGCCGCTGGCCGGGCTGCCCGAGGCCGCCGCGCGGGGCGTCGGCGCGTCCCCGGTGTTCGACGCCTTCCTGCTGGACGACTCGATCGTGGCCGGGCGGCACGCGGGCGGCCCGGTCGGCGACCTGCGGCTGCACCCGGACCTGGACCGGCTCACGCCGCTGGCGGGCCAGCCGGGCTGGGCGTGGGCGCCCGCGGACCGGTACGACCAGGACGGCGGGCGGCACCCGCAGGACGAGCGCGGGCTGGCCCGCGCCGTGGCGGACCGGCTGGCCGCGCGGGGCCTGGAGGCGCTGGCCGGGTTCGAGGTGGAGTGGGTGGTCGGCCGCACCGGCACCGACGAGTTCGTGCCCGCTGCCCTCGGCCCCGCTTACGGGCACGCCCGGCAGGTCGAGGTGTCCGACTACGCCGCGGACCTGCTCGCCGCGCTGGCCGACCAGGGCGTCGAGGTGCTGCAGCTGCACCCGGAGTACGCGCCCGGCCAGTTCGAGGTGTCCACCGCGCCGGAGGACCCGGTGGGCGCGGCCGACACCGCCGTGCTGGTGCGCGAGACGATCCGGGCGATCAGCTCCCGGCACGACCTGCGCGCCTCCTTCTCGCCCAAGGTGCTCGCCGACGGCGTCGGCAACGGCGGGCACCTGCACCTGAGCCTGTGGCGCGACGGGCGGCCGCTGTTCGCGGGCGGCGACGGTCCGTTCGGCCTGACCGCCGAGGCCGAGGCGTTCGCCGCGGGCGTGCTGCGCGGGCTGCCCGCGCTGTGCGCGATCGGCTGCCCCTCGGTGGCCAGCTACCTGCGGCTGGTGCCGTCGCACTGGGCGGGCTGCTTCGCCGCGTGGGGCCTGGAGAACCGGGAGACCGCGCTGCGGCTGGTCGCGGGCCGGTCGCTGGAGGTCAAGTGCTACGACCTGACCGCCAACCCCTACCTGGTGGTGGCCGCGACCCTGGTGGCGGGCCTGGCCGGGATGGCCGACCGGGCCCGGCTGCCCGAGCCGCTGGCGGTGGACCCGGCGACGCTGCCCGACGTGCCCCGGCTGCCCACGACGCTGGCCGAGGCGGTGGCCGCGTTCGAGGCCGACGAAGTGCTCCGCGAGGCGTTCGGGGCCGAGTTCGCGGCAACCGTCGCCGACGTGCGGCGGGGCGAGGTCGCGCTGTTCGAGGGGGTCGGCGCCGAACAGGTCGCCGCGGCCACCCGCTGGCGGCACTAGCCGCTGTTCCGGGCACGAGTCGAGCGTCCAGGCACCCCGAACCGCGCACTCGCGCACCCCGAACCGCGCTTTCGCGGAGTCGGGTAGTAGTCAACGGCCCTCGCGAGCACGTCGGGTAGTACTTGCAGGCGCTTGTCAGGCCACCGGGTGCTCCTGTCGCGTCAGCGCCTTCTGCAGCTTGGCCAGCGCCCGGTGCTGGGCCACCCGCACCGCGCCCGCCGTGGACCCGACCGCCGCGGCGGTCTCCTCGGCGGACAGGCCCACCACCACGCGCAGCACCAGGATCTCCCGCTGCTTGTCCGGCAGCAGCCGCAGCAGCCGGGCCATCCGCTCGGTCAGCTCGCCCTGCACGACCCGCTGCTCCGGCCCTGCGGCGGTCTCCGGCCCGTCGGGCACCTCCGACACCGGCTCCGCCCGGTTGCGCGCGGCGTGGCGGTGCGCGTCGGCCACCTTGTGCGCCGCGATGCCGTAGACGAACGCCAGGAACGGGCGGCCCTGGTCGCGGTAGGTGGGCAGCGCGGTCAGCACCGCCAGGCAGACGTCCTGGGCCACGTCGTCGGCCGAGGCGAAGGACCGCTCCCGGCTGCCGACGCGGGCGCGGCAGTACCGCACCACCAGGGGGCGGATGGCCGACAACAACTGCCGCACGGCCGCGCGGTCGCCGGACGCGGCGGCTCTGACCTGCTCGGCGGTGCAGCGGACCGCGGTCGGTAAAACGGGTTCGGGTGCGTCGACTCCTGCCATGCCACTCCGCTCAGCCTGGACGGCGGGCCAGCACGTGCAGCCGGGCGGCCACGTCGCGCAACGGCGACCGGGCCGCGGCGGCCAGTTCCAGCTCCGCCAGTGCTTCCGCCGCGCCGGGATTCGCCTCCAGCACGGCCCCTGGCACCAGATCGGCGACGATCCCGTGCCCTTGGAGCAGTTCTACCTCCAGGCCCGCGGCGCGGACCAGGGTCTCAAGACCCTGCGCGTCGAACCTGCGGGGCAGCGAGTGCGCAGCGTCGTCGAGCAGCTTCCGCGCGTCGTCGAACCGGCCCGCGACGGCCCGCTGGAGCACCGCCGCGTAGCGGTTGGCGACCAGCACGGACACCGCCGCGCCGGGGGCCGCCGCGGCGGCCAGCGCGGCCAGCGCCGCGGCGGCGTCGTCCACGACCTCCAGCAGCCCGTGGCCGAGCACCAGGTCGGCCGCGCCGTCGACGGCGACCTCACCCAGCGCGTCCGCGTCGCCCTGCACCGCGGTGATGCGCTGCGCCACGCCCGCCTCCTCGGCCCGGCGGTGCAGCGTGGCCAGCGCGTTCGGACTGGGCTCGATGACGGTGACCGCGCAGCCCGCCGCGGCCAGCGGCACGGCCCACACCCCGCTGCCCCCGCCGACGTCGAGGACCCTGGGCGGTTGGCCGCCTCGGCGCTCCCGCGCGGCGGCGAGCTCGGTGTCGAGCACCCTGTGTACGGCGTCCGGTCGCATGGCACAGCAGCCTAGAGACCGTAGGCTGCACATCGTGCATACGGTCGCGGTGCTCAGCCTCAAGGGTGGCGTAGGGAAGACCACGGTCGCGCTCGGCCTAGCGTCGGCCGCGCTCCGGCGCGGGGTCCGGACGCTGGTCATCGACCTGGATCCGCAGTGCAACGCCACATCGACGCTGGAGCCGGGTGAGACCTCGGGCAGCATCTGCGACGTGCTGGAGGACCCCACGCCGGACAACGTGCGGGCCGCCATCGCGCCCAGCTCCTGGGGCGAGTCGGTGGACGTGCTGGCGGGCTCGGAGGACGCCGAGGCGCTCAACCACCCCGATCCGGGCGAGACCCGGCTGGGCAGGCTGCGCGAGGCGCTGGCGCTGCTGGCCGACGACTACCAGCTGGTGCTGCTGGACTGCCCGCCCTCGCTGGGCCAGCTGACCCGGTCGGCGCTGGTCGCGGCGGACCGCGCGCTGCTGGTCACCGAGCCGACCATGTTCGCGGTGGCGGGCGTGCAGCGGGCGTTCGAGGCGGTGCAGGCCGAGCGCGCCCACAACGCGGGCCTGCAGCCGCTGGGCGTGGTGGTCAACCGGGTCCGGCCGCGCTCGCACGAGCACCAGTTCCGCATCGAGGAGCTGCGCGACATCTTCGGCCCGCTGGTGATGCCGGTGGCGCTGCCGGACCGGCTCGCGGTGCAGCAGGCGCAGGGCGCCTGCATGCCCATCCACGAGTGGGGCACGCCGGGGGCGCGCGAGGTGGCGCTGGCGTTCAACCTGCTGCTGGCGCGCATCCTGCGGATGAGCCGCAGCCGTCGCCGCCCGGCGCACCCCGACTTCGACGACGAGGAGATCCAGGAGGCGATCGAGGCGTGAGCGCGCTGGCCGAACGCGGTGCCCGAGGGTGACACCGTCTTCCTGGCCGGGCACCGCCTCGACGACGCCCTGGCCGGGAAGACGCTGCTCAGGGGCGAGCTGCGGCACCCCCGCCTGGCGACGGCCGACCTGTCCGGGCGGGCGGTGCTCGGCGTCCGGTCGGTCGGCAAGCACCTGTTCACCCGCTTCTCCGGCGGGCTGAGCCTGCACAGCCACTTCCGGATGGACGGGGCGTGGCACCTGTACCGGCCGGGCGAGAAGTGGCGGCGGCCCGGCCACCAGGTCCGCGCCGTGCTGGCGGTGCCCGACCGGGTGGCCGTGGGGTTCGCGCTGCACGACCTGGAGCTGCTGCCCACCGAGCAGGAGGACAGGCTGGTCGGCCACCTGGGGCCGGACCTGCTGGCCGAGGACTGGTCGGACGCGCACGAGGCCGAGGCGGTGCGCAGGCTGACCGCCGACCCGGACCGCGAGCTGGGCCTGGCGCTGCTCGACCAGCGGGTGGTGGCCGGGGTGGGCAACCTCTACAAGGCCGAGGTGTGCTTCCTGCTGCGCGTGTCGCCGTGGTCCCCGGTGTCCGCGGTGGACCCGCGCGAGGCGGTGCGGCTGTCCCGCAAGCTGCTGCTGGCCAACGCCTGGCGCCCGGAGCAGAGCACCACCGGGGTGCTGGCGCGCGGGCGGCAGCACTGGGTGTTCGAGCGGACCGGCAAGCCGTGCCTGCGCTGCGGCACGCGGGTGCGGGTCGGCGGGCAGGGCGAGGGGGTGCTGGAGCGGGTGGCGTACTGGTGCCCGAAGTGCCAGCCGGGGCCGATCGCCTAGGGTGTGCCCCGTGGTCTACCGGCAAGTGGTGCGCAGGGCGTTGTTCCGCCTGCACGGCGGGGACGCGGAGCGGGTCCACGAGACCACCCTCGGCGTGCTCGCCCGGCTGAGCCCGTTGGCGAAGGTCAGCGCGGCGGTGCGGCACCCGTCGCTGGAGCGGACGGTGTTCGGGGTGCGGTTCCCCAACCCGGTCGGCCTGGCGGCGGGCCTGGACAAGGACGGCCGCGCGCTGCCCGCGTGGCCCGCGCTCGGGTTCGGGTTCGTCGAGGTCGGCACGGTGACGCGGCACCCGCAGCCGGGCAACCCCCGGCCGCGGCTGTACCGGTTGCGCGCCAGCGAGGCGATCATCAACCGGATGGGCTTCAACAACGAGGGCGCCCAGGAGCTGGCCAACCGGCTGGAGCGGCTGGGCGGGCTGTCCGTGCCGCTGGGCATCAGCCTGGGCAAGTCGAAGGTGACGCCGGTCGAGCGGGCGGTGGAGGACTACCGCGCCTCGCTGCGGGCGCTGCACCGGCACGGCGACTACTTCGCGATCAACATCAGCTCGCCGAACACCCCCGGCCTGCGCGGCCTGCAGGACCGGGCGGCGCTGACCGAGCTGCTGTCGGCGTTGAACGAGGAGATGGCGGCGCTGGGCGCGCGCAAGCCGCTGCTGGTCAAGATCGCCCCGGACCTGACCGACGCGGCCATCGGCGAACTGCTCCAGGTGTGCGCCGAGCACCGGGTGGACGGCCTGATCGCCACCAACACCACGCTCTCGCGGGAGGGCCTGGCCCCGGCCGACCGGGCGCTGGCCGAGCAGGCGGGTGGCCTGAGCGGCAGGCCGCTGGCGGCGCGGGCGCGCGAGGTGGTGCGGTTCGTCAGCCGCGAGACCGCCGGGAAGCTGCCGATCATCGGTGTGGGCGGCATCGCCGGGCCGGACGACGCCAAGCGGATGCTGGACGCGGGCGCGAGCCTGCTGCAGGTCTACACCGGCTTCATCTACGAGGGCCCCGGCCTGGTCCGCCGCATCAACAAGTCCCTCATCCCCTGACACCTGCAAGTACTACCCGACACCCCCGCGCGGGCCGGTTGCTACTACCGGGCTCGTCGAACGCGCGATCGCAGGCACGCGCGGCCACAGGTCGGGTAGTAGTTATGCACCTCGGTGGTGGGGGCGGGTAGTACTTGCAGGCGTCAGGCGCCGCGGGCGGCGCGCATCCAGCGCAGCACCGGGTGCAGGATGACCACCAGCAGCGATCCCCACACCAGGCCGCCCAGCTCCAGGTCGCCGAGCACCAGGGTGAGGTTGCCCACGCCCGCGACCAGCGCCGCGCCGCCGACCAGCGCGTTGCCGGGGTTGGTCAGGTCCACCCGGTTGTCCAGCCAGATCCGCACGCCGACCAGGCTGATCAGGCCGAACAGCACCAGCGTCGCGCCGCCGAGCACCCCCGGCGGGATGCTGGCCAGCAGCACCGCGGCCTTGGGCGAGAACGACAGCAGCACCGCGGCCACCCCGGTGACCGCGAACGCGGCGGTGGAGAAGACCCTGGTCACCCCCATCACGCCGATGTTCTCCGAGTACGTCGTGGTGCCGGTGCCGCCGCCGACCCCGGCCAGCGCGGTGGACAGGCCGTTGGCGATGATCGAGTCGCCGACGCTGCCGTCGAGGTTGCGGCCGGTCAGCGCGGCCACCGCCTTGACGTGGCCGACGTTCTCGGCGACCAGCACGATCACCACCGGCAGCACCATCAGGGTCACCGACGGGCGCAGCTCCGGGGAGTGCATCTCCGGCAGCCCCCACCAGGCGGCGCGGGCCAGCGCGGCGGTGTCGACCAGGTCCAGCGCGAAGCCCAGCGCCCAGCCCACCACCACGCCCAGCAGCACGGAGAACCGGAAGAACAGCCTGCGGCCCAGCACCCCGCACAGCAGGATGACCCCCATCGTCACCGCCGCCAGCAGTGGCTGCTCGGCGAACGACGCGGTGGCGCTGTGGGACAGGTTCAGCCCGATGAGGATGACCACCGCACCGGTGACCACGGGCGGCATCACCGACTCCAGCATCCGCACGCCCAGCGCCTTGACCGCCACCCCCACCACTACCACCAGCAGGCCCGCCGCGAGCACGCCGCCCAACTGTGCCGGGACGCCCTCGCTGCGCGCGGCGGTCAGCGGGGCGATGAACGCGAAGGAGGCGCCCAGGTAGCTGGGCACCCGGTTGCGGGTGAGCACCAGGAACAGCAGCGTGCCCAGGCCGGAGAACAGCAGCGTGGTGCTGACCGGCAGGCCGGTGCTGGCGGGGACCAGGACGGTGGCGCCGATCATGGCGGCGAGGTGCTGCGCGCCGAAGCCGATGGTGAGCGGCCAGCTCAGCCGCTCGTCGGGCGCGATGGCGTCACCGTCGGTGGTGCGCCCGTCACCGTGCACGGTCCACAACGCCACTCAATGCCCTCCCGACCGCCGTGCTCGACCACCGGGCTGTGGCCGATGTCGAATCCTGCCACGCCATGTAGTGGGCAACGCTATATAACGGTCTGATAATCACACTATTGCAGCAGTGTGGAGGGGCGCGACTCGATCACTTGTGTGACTCGATGACGCTGAGTGAAAGAGTGGCGTTCGCGCAGGTGTGAACGTCAGCCGGAGAGGTCGCGCAACGCCGAGGCCAGGCCCGCCAAGTGGTCGGTGGCGTCACCCAGGATCTCACGGGGGTGGGCGGCGCTGCTCTCGGCCAGCACGCGGCCCGCGGCGGCGACCAGCCCGCAGTAGCCGTCCACGCCCTCGTCGAGCTGGGCCCGCAGCCTGCGCACACCCTCGACCAGAGGACCCCGCTCCAGCGGGGGCGCGGTGTCGCGCGCCCGCTCCACGGCTTGCAGCTGCATGGACACCGCGCGCAGCGCCGAGGACGCCTCCCTGCCGGTGGCGCGGGCCTGGGCGACGGAGTCGGCGGGCACGGAGGTCAGCGCGGCGGAGTCGAGCTGGCCCAGCAGCTCGCCCAGCGCGTCCTCGGCGTCCCGCAGCCGCTCCATCGGCTCCCTGGCGGCCGAGGCGCGGGCGGGCAGCGGGGGGCGGGGCGGCGGCGTGGTCAGCACGAGCCGTTCGCGCTCGGCGTTGAGCTGCCGCATCCTGACGCCGGTGCGGGCGGCGAGCACGCCGGTGCCCGCGATGCCGATCGCGGCGGCCACGCCCGCGGCCACCGGCACCGCGCCGACCAGGGCCAGCACGCCGAGCGCGGACAGGATGGCCAGCACGATCAGCCAGAAGGTCAGCACGCGGCTCGACCGGCGGTAGCGCCGGTCGAGCTTCGCGCGCGGGTCGTTCCAGGCGGCGACGCGCCGCCTGACCTGGTCCGCGAGTTGTCCCTGCAGCTGGGCGCCGACCACCTGGGCGATCTCACCGGCCACCCGTCGCCGGGGATCCATCGCGGACGCCATGTCAGCCCTGGCTCGCGGGCGGGTTCTGCTGGGTCTGCTGCTGGCTCTGCTGCACCCGCTGCTGGATCTCCTGCTGGATGCTCGCGGCGGCGCTGCCGGGCTTGGCGCCCGCGATCTCGCCCGCGACCGAACCGCCCTTCATCGACGCGCGGATCTGCTCCAGCCGGGACGAGCCCGCCATCTGCGTGGTCGACTGCTGGACCTCCAGCATCCGGCCCTGCACCGAGTTCTGCGCCAGCTCCGCGGAGCCGAGGGCGGTGGTGTACCGCTTCTCGATCTTGTCGCGGACCTCCTCCAACGAGGGGGTGTTGCCCGGCGCGGCCAGCTCGGTCATCTGGCGCAGCGAGTTGGACACCTGCTCCTGCATCTTGGCCTGCTCCAGCTGGCTGAGCAGCTTGGTCCGCTCGGCCAGCTTCTGCTGCAGCACCATCGCGTTGCGCTCGACGGCCTGCTTGGCCTGCGCCGCGGCCTGCAGCGACTGGTCGTGCAGCGACTTGAGGTCCTCGATGCCCTGCTCGGCGGTCACCAGCTGGGTGGCGAACGAGGTCGCGGCGTTCTCGAACTCGGCCGCGCGCTGCTCGTCGCCCTTGGCCCTGGCCTCGTCGGCGAGCACGAGCGCCTGCCGCGCGGACGCCTGCAGCTTCTCGACCTCACCCAGCTGCCGGTTGAGCTTCATCTCCAGCTGGCGCTGGTTGCCGATCACCGCGGCGGCCTGCTGGGACAGGGCCTGGTGCTGCCGCTGCGCCTCCTCGATGGCCTGCTGGATCTGCACCTTCGGGTCGGCGTGCTCGTCGATCTTGGACGAAAAAGCCGCCATGAAGTACTTCCACGCCTTCACGAAAGGGTTGGCCATCTCTCCTACGCCTGCCTTCTCCGCACTTCCCTGGCTCGCGCTCGTGATTGGCAACGACCCGGTGCCGGTGTTGGTTCCATCGTCTCAGTTGTGCCCCGCCGCTTCCACCGGCCTGGGGAGATATCCGGGATCACCCTGATCCACCCCGGACCCTCCCCCGATCGGCAGTGGCCATCCTCCCCGCCCGCCGCGCCGGGGCCGCGCGCACCCCGCACTCGGTTGCCAAGTCGTTGCACGCGAGAAGCCGAGCCGGTGACCGGCTCGGCTTCACGGTGGAGTCGAACGACGTTCAGGCGGCCACCACGGCGCCGCGCGGCTCGCCCAGCGATGTGGACAGCCGGTGCGACAGCACGGGCTGCAGCCTCAGGTCGGACAGGTCGTTGCCGATCACCGCGGGCACCAGGGTGCCGCCCTCCAGGCTCGGGGCCGCCGGCTCCACGCGCTCGGTGAGCTCGGCCGTGCTCGGCACCGGCTGGACCGCGCCGATGTCGGACGCGACCAGGTGCAGCAGTTCGGACAAGGGCAGGTCCAGCGCCTCGCAGATCGCCGCCAGCAGCTCGCTGGACGCCTCCTTGCGGCCGCGTTCCACCTCGGAGAGGTAGCCGAGGCTGACGCGTGCGGTCCTGGAGACCTCGCGCAGCGTGCGGCGTTGGGTGGTGCGGGCATGGCGGAGCCGATCACCGATCGCCTCGCGTAGCAGCACGGTCATCGCGCGCCTCCTTCCGGCCGGCCGTGCCCACCACGTTACCGACCCGTCCCCTCGACGGGCAGCGACTTCCCGGCACGTCCTCCAAGAGCGAACGGGTGAACGGGCCGGGAAGTTCCCGCGCCCGCATTCGGGTGTGACCGGAATTGCCCAGTTCAGCTCATCCGGCGGCGACCGGGAGGTGATCGAGCAGGAGGTCGAGGGCGGCCACTGTGGACCTCGCGCGGACCGCGGCGCGATCTCCGCCCACCGCGATGGTGCGCACCGCCGAACCGGACGGACCGGACAAACCGAGGTGAACGGTGCCGGGGGCGACGCCGTCCTGGGGGTCCGGCCCGGCCACGCCGGTCAGCCCCAGGCCCCAGGTGGCCCCGCAGCGCGCCCGCGCGCCCTCGGCGAGCTGGCGGGCCACCTCGGGGTGCACCGCGCCGTGCTCGGCCAGCAACCCGGCGTCCACCCCCGCCAGGGCGTGCTTGAGGTCGGTGGCGTAGACCACCAGCCCGCCGCGCAGCGCGGCGCTGGCGCCGGGGACGGTGGCCAGTTCGGCGGCGACCATGCCCGCGGTCAGCGACTCGGCGGTGGCCACGGTCTCCCGGCGGGCCAGCAGCCGCGCCACCACCTCCCGCGCGCTCATGCCCCGGCCACCGCCCGCTTGCCCCTGGCGCGCAGCCGGAACGCGCGCACCACGTAGTCCACGCCGGTCACCGCGGTCAGCACCACCGCCACGCCCATGGTCACCGGGGCCAGCGGCTCCAGCCAGGCGGGCAGCGGCAGCAGGTACAGGCCGATCGCCAGGATCTGCGCCAGCGTCTTGGCCTTGCCGCCCCGGCTGGCGGGGATGACGCCGTGCCTGATCACCCAGAACCGCAGCAGCGTCACGCCCAGCTCGCGCACCGCGATGAAGACCGTGATCCACCACGGCAGCTCGCCCAGCAGGCTCAGCCCCACCAGCGCGGCGCCGGTCAGCGCCTTGTCCGCGATCGGGTCGGCGATCTTGCCGAAGTCGGTGATCAGGCCGTGCTTGCGGGCGAGGTTGCCGTCCACGTGGTCGGTGACCGAGGCCACCGCGAACACCGCGAACGCCGTCAGCCGCCACCACGAGTGGTGCCCGCCCTCGGCGAACAGGGCGTAGAGGAACACCGGCACGAGCGCCAGCCGGGACATCGTCAGCACGTTGGCGATGTTCAGCACCGGCACGCGCGCGGGTTCGGTCACCGCGGGAGCACCTCGATCGCGGAGACCACCAGGTCCACACCCTCGGCGGCGTCGACCCGGCAGCGCACCAGGTCGCCCACGCGCAGCCCCTCGGAGTTGGTGATCACGCACTCGCCGTCGACCTCGGGCGCCTGGTGCGCGGCGCGGCCGACGCAGTCGGACTCCTCGTCCTCCTCGTGCTCGACCAGCACCACGACCTCGTCGCCGACCCGGTCCTCGGCTCGCTGCGCGGTCAGCTCCTCCACCAGCGCGGACACCCGCGCCACCCGCTCGGCGACGGTGTCGGGGTCCAGCTTGCCCGGCAGCCCCTCGGCCTCGGTGCCGTCCTCGTCGGAGTAGCCGAACACGCCCACCGCGTCCAGCCGGGCCTCGGTGAGGAAGCGCTCCAGCTCGGCCAGGTCCTGCTCGGTCTCGCCGGGGAAGCCGACGATCACGTTGCTGCGGATGCCCGCCTTGGGCGCCAGCGCGCGGATCTGCTCGACCAGCGCCAGGAACGACTCGGTGGAGCCGAACCGGCGCATCCGGCGCAGCACCGGCTCGCTGGAGTGCTGGAAGGACATGTCGAAGTAGTCGGCCACACCGGGGGTCGTGGCGATCGCCTTGACCAGCGACGGCTTGGTCTCGGCGGGCTGCAGGTAGGACACCCGCACCCGGTCGATGCCGGGCACCTCGGCCAGCCGCCCGATCAGCTGCTCCAGGCCGCCCAGCTCGCGCGGCAGGTCCTTGGCGTAGGAGGTGGAGTTCTCGCTGACCAGGAACAGCTCGCGGACGCCCTGCTCGGCCAGCCACATCGCCTCGGCGACCACCTCGTCGGGGTGGCGGGAGACGAACGCGCCGCGGAAGGACGGGATGGCGCAGAACGAGCACCGCCGGTCGCACCCGGAGGCGATCTTCAGCGGCGCGACCGGGGTGTCCTCCAGGCGGGTGCGCAGCACGCGCGGCCCCCACCCGTGGCCGGGCACCTGCACCTCCTCGGCCGCCTTGGGCCGCTGCACCGGGGTCAGCGGCAGCAGCGTGCGGCGGTCGACCGGCTTGTGCGACTCCAGCACCTTGCCCGCGACCACGTCGTCGAGCCGCTCGGCCAGCTGGGCGTAGTGGTCGAAGCCCAGCACGGCGTGCGCCTCGGGCAGGCTCTCCGCCAGCTCCGCGCCGTACCGCTCGGCCATGCACCCGACGGCGACCACCTTGGCCCCGCTGTCGGCGGCGGCGAGCAGGGTGTCCACGGAGTCCTTCTTCGCCGACTCGACGAAGCCGCAGGTGTTGACCACGACCACGTCGGCTTCCTCGTCGACCAGCTCCCAGCCGCCTGCGGTGAGCCTGCCCGCCAGCTCCTCGGAATCGACTTCGTTGCGGGCACACCCGAGGGTCAGCATGGCTACGCGCTTGGACGTGGTGGGGGAAGACACCGCCCCAGGGTAACCGCCCCCGCCGGGGGCTCCCGCACTCAGCGGTTCAAGGCCGCTTCGACCAGCCGCCAGACGCCGGTGGAGGGGTTGCCCGGCGGCAGCGCCTTGGCTCGCGCGATGGCATCGTCGAGCCCAGGGGCGAAAGCGGCGTAGTTCAGCTTCTTGTCATAGCCTGGGACGTGCCTGGCGAGCAGATTTCGCGCGGCTCTGTAGTCAGCGATGTGGCCACAGTGATCGGCGAAGTGGAGCAGGAGCCAAACTTCGAAGCACGGGTCGGACACGGCGAGGTTGATGTTCTTCGAAGCGGCCAGCCGAACAGCCGAGGAGATGTCGAAGTTGTCCACGTCCACGACGCACCAAGCGGTGTCGAACTCCTCCCGGTACTGATTCCACACCTTCTCCGCGTGCCGAACCAGGTTCAGCGGAGAGTCAACCTTGCACCTGACCCTGATCCGCGCGCCCCTGGTCAGCTTCAACCCCGAGAAGTACTGCGGCTCGCTCTTCTGCCCTCCGCTGACAACGAGGATGTTCCTCCGCCGGAGCGACGAGAATCCGGCACTCCGGCCGTAGGAGTTCTCACGCCTCGACATCTGCTTCGCCTCGAACAGCCCTGGCGAAGAGTTCTTCGTGCACCTCGGGCACCGCGCCGTACAAGCCGGCGAGGTAGCGGCGCTCCAAGTTGTCCTCGTTGCGTGGCCTGAATTCGGTGAGGGGGTAGAGGACGCTCGCGCCAGTCGCGTCCTTCTCCACGAACCACACCTCGTCCCGGTTCAGCACCCGGTCGGCGAGTGGCGGGTGCAGCAGCGTGGCGTCATGCGTGGTGAAGATGAGCTGGCCGCCCCCCCGGTTGCTGTCGGGATCGTTGAAGAGGGCGACGAGACGGCCCGCCAGCAAGGAGTGCAGGCTGGCGTCGATCTCGTCAACGACCAACGTTCCCCCTTCGGCCAGCACGGTCAGCACGGTGGGGAGCATCCCCAGCCACGCCTGCGTGCCCGCCGACTCCTCGGCCAGTCGGAAGGGCTCGCCGACACCGTGGGAGAGCCTGACGCTGCGAGAGGTTTCGGCAGCAGCTTGAACCGCCTTCATCCTGTTGTCCACGTGGCGCATCCGGCCATGCAGTTCCGCGTACTGGGAGGTCAACTTGTCGCGCCGATTCGCCAACTCCGAAGAAGTTTCCCCAGCATTGATCATCGAGTTTATCCCGTGCAACTTGTTGATAAGATCACGACGACTGCGCTCCATATCTGTCAACCGATCCTGGTATTGCCGCAGGACAGTCTCCACTTCGGCATCGTACTCGCCGGCCACTTCGATTCCCGATATGCCGAAGTCCGCCGCACGCACCAACTCGACCATCTGTTCGCGCTTGCCCTCGTTCGCGAGCAGGAAATCCGCCACATGCCGGTCGACGTCCACCGCGTAACCGCATAAGCGGAAGCTCAGGCGGTCGACAAACCACCGGTACACCGGTACGAGAGCCTTGACGTTCGACTGGGCGGCCAGACTGAGGAACAGCGCGTCGGGCCGCAACAAGTCCTCCAACACCTCCACCTTGGCAGCCGCCCCGGCGATCGCCTTGCCGAACTTGATCTGGTCCACGTCACGCTCGAAGAGCACCCTTTTACGCTTTTCGGGGTAACTGTAGAGCCACTCGGAACAAATGCGCTTGTCATCGATTTCGAAGCCGTACGTGTACCGCACATCCTTCTCGACCAGTTCGGCGACGAAGATCGACGGCTCCTCCCCCGCGAGAGGATCGAGCTTGAACGACCGTCGGGGGACGCCACTTCCCGGACGCCACTGGCCGAAGGAGTCGCGCACCGCGTCCGCCATGAACTTCAGACCATCCAACAGGTTCGACTTGCCAGAGGCGTTCGCGCCGTAGATGGCCGCCACGGGCACAGCCAACTGGTTTTTCGCGTAGGCGGGCATGAGCAGGAGTTCCTGCTCGTGGCGGAACGACCGATGGTTGCCCATCCTGAAGCTGCGGAGCACCTGACACCCCCCGTGTCGCCACTACAGCCGGTTCCGCGCAAGTAAACCGCACGATCAGGCACTTGAGGTTCGTTCTCAGCGTGTTTCACCTAATGGAGTGCCCATCAGCGGGCTGGATCGGACAGCGACTACGTTTGCGGTGTGAACGACCCGATCAACGTGCGGCGGGCTCGCACCGGTGACGTGCGGGCGATGAAGGCCCTCATCGACCACTACGCGGGCAAGGTGCTGCTGGCCAAGCCGCTGGTCACCCTGTTCGAGGACGTCCAGGAGTTCTGGGTGGCCGAGGAGGACGGCGAGGTGCTGGGCTGCGGGGCCCTGCACGTGCTCTGGGAGGACCTGGCGGAGATCCGCACGGTCGCGGTCTCCCCCACCGCCGTCGGTCGCGGGATCGGGCACCGCATCGTGCGCAAGCTGATCGAGACGGCGCGGGAGCTGCAGCTGGCCCGGATCTTCGTGCTGACCTTCGAGACCGAGTTCTTCGGCAAGCACGGGTTCGTGGAGATCGACGGCACGCCGGTGTCACCCGAGGTGTACGAGGAGATCATGCGCTCGGCCGACGAGGGCGTGGCGGAGTTCCTCGACCTGTCCTACGTGAAGCCGAACACGCTGGGCAACTCCCGCATGCTGCTGCACCTGTAATTATTCGAGCCAGAACTCGAACAGTGTTGACTGCTCTAACGCCGACCCGTCACGATGGGCGGCGTGGAGCAGCTGACGGTGGACGAGCTGGCGGTGCGGGTGGGCCTGCCCGGCAGCACGATCCGCATGTACCAGACCAAAGGCGTGCTGCACGCGCCGCGCAGGCAGGGCCGGGTCGCCTACTACGACGCCTCGCACATCGAGCGGCTGACCCTCGTGCAGCGGCTGCAGGCGCGTGGTTTCTCGCTGCCCGCGATCGCCGAGCTGGTCGCCGCGCGGGAGCGGGGCGCCACGGTCGCGGCCGTGCTCGGCGTCGGCGACAACGAGGGCCCCGACGACTGGGTGCGGGTCGGCCTGCGCGACATCACCAAGCTGGTCCCCGTCGGTCACATGCGCCCCAGCGTGCTGCGCCGGGCCGTGCAGGTGGGCCTGCTGCGGTGGCGGCGCGGCAGGCCGTACGCGCGGCGCTGGGCGCTGGAGTGCGGCCACCGGCTGTCCGGCATGGGCGTGCCCTGCGACGACGCGCTGGACCACTTCGCGCTGCTGCGCCGGTCGACCGACGCGATCGCGGCGGACTTCGTGACCCTGTTCGAGCGCAGGCTGTGGCCGCAGCTGGCGGACAAGACCGACCAGGACGACCAGCTCGACCGGATGCGCGCGCTGCTGGTCGAGCTGACCTACACCGCCGAGACCGTGGTCGTCGGCACCCTGCGCGAGTCGATCCGCGAGGCCGCCGAGGAGTTCGCCCGCAAGCACGGGCTGCTGCCCGGCGGGGAGTTCCACCCGGCGTGGGTGGCGGAACCCCTGCCCATCGCCGAACGTCTCATCAGCGCCCCGGAGGACGCCGAGGTCCCGGACGAACCGGCGATCCAGCGCTTCCTCGACCGGGCCGACGAGCCGGAGGAGTCCATCCGGTGACCGCGCCGCACCCACGTGCCCGGCGCCGGTCGAGCGGTTCGAGCCGGTGAGAGGGGTTCGGCTCGCCCGCTCGACCGCCCGCTAGCCGGGTGCCCGCCGCCCGGCGGACACCGGTCCCGCACGGGACCCGAGGTCCGCCGGGCGGTGCGCGGCAAACGCTTGCCGCCCCGCGAGGTCAGGGGCGATGGCCACCGCATGGGTCCGATCGGACCTGTCCGCCCTTCGCCACCACCCGGTATGAAGCTCCCACACCAACCACGAGGGGGAGCACCGTGAGGTCCTTGCGCACCGCCTTATCCGTCGTCGCCGCCTCGGCGGGCCTGCTGCTCGGCGCGGGCACCGCCCACGCCATCGACGCGCCCGCCGTCACCGACGACTACCTGTTCACCAAGACCCTGGCCCAGTTCAGCTCCATCCGCGCGAGCCAGCCCAACGCCGACCAGCTCGACTGGTCCTCGGACGGCTGCTCGTGGTCGCCGGACAACCCGTTCGGCTTCCAGTTCCTGCCCGCCTGCCACCGCCACGACTTCGGCTACCGCAACTACAAGCGGCAGAGCCGGTTCAACGAGACCACCCGGCTCACGATCGACGACAAGTTCAAGGCCGACATGTACCACCAGTGCGGCGGCAACTGGGCGTGCCAGCGCGTCGCGGACCTCTACTACGAGGCCGTGCGCGAGTTCGGCGCGAGCTGACCGGCGCCCGCGGTCGGGGCGGGACGCGGCGGATCGGCTCCGGGCTGTTCCTATTCCTCCTCCGGAGCCGGACCACCGCGGATCAGGTGCACCACCGAGTCCAGCTCGTCCGGCTTGATCAGCACCTCGCGCGCCTTGGAGCCCTCGGACGGGCCCACCACGCCCCGCGTCTCCAGCAGGTCCATCAGCCTGCCCGCCTTGGCGAAGCCCACCCGCAGCTTGCGCTGCAGCATCGAGGTCGAGCCGAACTGCGAGGTCACGATCAGCTCGGCGGCCTGGAGCAGCAGCTCCAGGTCGTCGCCGATGTCGGCGTCGATCTCCTTCTTCTCGCCCGCCTTGGCCGCGGTGACGCCGTCGGTGTACTCCGGCTGGGCCTGCCGCTTGGTGAACTCGACGATCTCGGCGATCTCCTCGTCGCCGACGAACGCGCCCTGGATGCGCACCGGCTTGCCCGCGCCCATGGGCAGGTAGAGCCCGTCGCCCATGCCGATCAGCTTCTCCGCGCCCGGCTGGTCCAGGATGACCCGCGAGTCGGTCAGCGACGAGGTGGCGAACGCCAGCCGCGACGGCACGTTGGTCTTGATCAGACCGGTCACCACGTCCACCGACGGCCGCTGGGTGGCCAGCACCAGGTGGATGCCCGCCGCGCGGGCTTTCTGGGTGATCCGCACGATCGCGTCCTCCACGTCGCGCGGCGCGGTCATCATCAGGTCGGCCAGCTCGTCGACGATGGCCATGATGTAGGGGTAGGGCCGGTACACCCGTTCGCTGCCCGGCGGGGCGCTGATCTCGCCGCTGCGCACCTTGCGGTTGAAGTCGTCGATGTGGCGCACCCGGTTGACCTGCATGTCCTGGTAGCGCTGCTCCATCTCCTCCACCAGCCAGGCCAGCGCCGCGGCGGCCTTCTTCGGCTGGGTGATGATGGGCGTGATCAGGTGCGGGATGCCCTCGTACGGGGTCAGCTCGACCATCTTCGGGTCGATCAGGATCATCCGGACCTCGTCCGGCGTGGCCCGCGCCAGCAGCGAGACCAGCATCGAGTTCACGAAGCTCGACTTGCCCGAACCGGTGGAGCCCGCGACCAGCAGGTGCGGCATCTTGGTCAGGTTCGCGGTGACGAAGTGGCCCTCGATGTCCTTGCCCAGGCCGATGACCATCGGGTGGTTGTCCGCCACCGTCCCCGGCGAGCGCAGCACGTCGCCCAGCCGCACCATCTCGCGGTCGCTGTTGGGCACCTCGATGCCCACCGCGGACTTGCCGGGGATCGGCGCGAGCAGCCGCACGTTGTCGGTGGCCACCGCGTAGGCGATGTTCTTGGTCAGCGCGGTGATCTTCTCGACCTTCACGCCGGGGCCCAGCTCCACCTCGTACCGGGTGACCGTCGGGCCGCGGGTGAAGCCGGTGACCTGCGCGTCGATGGAGAACTGGTCGAGCACGCCGGTGATGGCCTCGATCATCAGGTCGTTGGCCTTGCTGCGGGCCTTGGGCGCGTCGCCGTCCTTGAGGATGGTGGGCGGCGGCAGCTGGTAGTCGCCCTCCACCGCGCGCACCGCCAGCGCCTCGACCCTGGCGGTGCGCTCCGCGGGCTTCTCGGCGGTCCGGTCGGGGACCGTCTCGGCGGCCCGGTCGGGGGGCGGCACGGCGGCCCTGGCCTGCTTGATCGGGCGCGTGGGCGGCGGGGGCACCTCCTCGTCCAGCGGCAGCTCGGGCTGCCCCTCGGGCGCGGCGGCCTGCCTGCGCCGCGACGGCCTGCGCAGCCGGGCGGGCTTGGGCTCCTCCTCGATGTCGTCGAGGTCGTCGAGGTCGATGTCTTCCTCGAAGCCGTCGAGCTGGTCGTGCCCGCGGTGCACGTGCTCGCGCAGCCAGGGCGCGATCTGCCGGACCGGCAGGTGCATCAGCACCAGCACGCCGTAGCCGAAGATCAGGAACAGCAGCGGGCCCGCCACCCACGGCGTCAGGCCCTGCGCCAGGAACCCGCCGGACAGGTAGCCCAGCGCGCCGCCCGCGCCGCGCCGCGCCACCGGGTCCGACGGCAGCCCGCCGATCAGGTGGAACATGCCCAGGAAGCCCACGGTGACCAGCAGCCCGCCGATCACCAGCCGGGGCCTGGCCTCCGGCGTCGGGTCGGTGCGCATCAGCGTGATCGCGATCGCCAGCAGCACCACCGGCAGGATCATCGCGGGGGCGCCCACCGAGCTGCGCACCGCCACGTCGACCCACTGCCCGACCGGACCGCCCGCCTGCCACCACACGCCCGAGGCGGTGATCACCGCGAGCGCGATCAGCACCAGCGCCAGGCCGTCGCGCCGGTGCGCCGGGTCCAGCTCCTTGCCCCGGCCGACCGCGCGGACCACCCCGCCGACGCCGCGGCCGAGCAGACCCCAGGTCCGGCCGACGAGGCCGAGCCCGGAGGACCGGCGCGTGGCGGGTCTCCTGGCCGCCGGTCGCTTCGCCGCGGGTCGCTTGGCCGCGGATCGCGCCCTGGACGCGCCCGCCCGCGGCTTCGACCCGGTCCTGCTGCGGGTCGTGCCCTTGCGCGAAGTCCCAGTCCGGCCGGCCATGGCTCTAACGGTAGTCCCTCGTGTCCCACCCGCCCCACGAGTCACCGGGGACGTGACGTGCGCTGCTCGACGCCCATGGTTGCCCGGAACCCGGTGCGCCGACACCTCGACACGCCGTAGCCTGCCCGCTGTGCCGAATCCTGCGTCCACCCCGCCGCTGTGGCGCGCGCTGACCGCCGTCGACCGGGCCCTCGTCGGGTTGAGCGGGCGCCTTGAGGTCACCGGTGACATCCCGGAGGACCTGCGGGGCCGCCCCCTGCTGCTGGTGTCCAACCACATCGGCAACCTCGACCCGTTCGTGCTGATCGCCGCCTGCCACCGGATCGGCGTCGCCCCCCGGTTCCTGCTCGCGGGCGGGCTGCTCGACACACCGGTCATCGGACCGGTCCTCAAGGCGTGCGGGCACCTGCGGGTCGACCGGGCCGCGGCCGACGTGGGCACGGCCTACCACCGCGCGGTGGAGGTGCTCGGCCGCGGCGGCGACCCGATCGCCCTCTACCCCGAGGGCCGGATCAGCCTCGACCCCGGCCTGTGGCCGGAGCGGGGCAAGACCGGCGCGGCTCGGCTGGCGCTCAGCGGCGGCGTGCCGGTGGTCCCGGTCAGCCAGTGGGGCGCGCACGAGGCGGTCTGCTGGGGCAACACGCACGTGCGCGGGTGGGCGGACTTCAAGCCCTACCTGACCTCCTACCTGCGCGGACTGCGCAAGCGACCGACGTTCAAGGTGCACTTCGGAACGCCGGTGGACCTGTCGGACCTGCGCGACGGACGTGCGGGCGACGCGCGGCGGGCGCACGAGCGGATCATGCGGGCGATCACCGCTGGTCTGGTCCCGCTGCGCGCCGACGAGCCGGACCTGCCCAAGTTCCACGACCCGACCCGCCCCACCACCGGCAGCAGCCCCTGGCGACCGGCGGGCGACCGGACGGTGTCGTGACCCGTGCCGCCAGGGGCACCGCGCCTGCGCTGCTGTCGTCGGCCGCGTTCGGGCTCTCCGGCGCGCTCGTCCGACCGGCGAGCAACCGCGCCCCCACCACCCCAGCCGCCGAAGTCACACCGACAAGGTGACCCCCACGCGAGGCCGCGTCGGCAGGCCGACTTCCGGGCGGCCGAGCCTGACCCGGCGGAGCCGGGTCAGTCCTACACAGGCAGGATCGTGGGCACGATCATCGGGCGGCGGCGGTAGGTCTCGGCGACCCAGCGGCCCACCACCCGGCGCACCGCCTGCGCGATGCGGTGCGAGTCGGTGATGCCTTCCGCTTCGGTGCGCGACAGCTCCATTTCCACCAGGGAGACGGCCTGGTCCAGCGCCTTGGGGTCGTCGGAGAAGCCGCGCCCGGACACCGTGGGCGGGGCGACCGCGCGACCGGTGCTGGAGTCCACGGCGACCGTGATGGCGATGAAGCCGCCCTCGCCCAGCACCAGGCGGTCGGACAGGGTGGATTCGCCCACGTCGCCCACGGACAGGCCGTCGACGTAGACGTGGCCGACCTCGACCCGGCCGCTGATGGCGGCCTTGCCGTCGACCAGGTCCACCACCACGCCGTCCTCGGCGATCACCACCCGGTCCTCGGCCACACCGGTGGCCACCGCCAGCGCGGCGTTCGCGCGCAGGTGGCGCCACTCGCCGTGCACCGGCATGACGTTGCTGGGGCGCACCGCGTTGTAGAGGAACAGCAGTTCACCGGCGGGTGAGTGGCCGGACACGTGCACCTTGGCGTTGCCCTGGTGGATGACCGTCGCACCCAGCTTGACCAGGCCGTTGACGACGCCGAAAACGGCGTTCTCGTTGCCGGGGATCAGCGAGCTGGCCAGCACGATGGTGTCGCCCGCGCGGATGGAGATCTGCCGGTGCTCGCCGCGCGCCATCCGCGACAGCGCCGACAGCGGTTCGCCCTGCGAGCCGGTGGAGACGAACAGCACCTCGTCCTCGGGCAGCCGCATCGCCTCGTCGAGGTCGACGAACAGGCCGTCGGGCACGTGCAGCAGGCCCAGCTCGGCCGCGATGCCCATGTTGCGCACCATCGAGCGGCCGACCAGGGCCACCCGGCGGCGGTACTGGACGGCCACGTCCAGCACCTGCTGCACGCGGTGCACGTGCGAGGCGAAGCAGGCCACGATCACCCGCTGGTTGGCCTTGCGGATGACGTTCTCCAGCACCGGACCGATCTCCCGCTCGGGTGCCACGAAACCGGGCACCTCGGCGTTGGTGGAGTCGACCAGGAACAGGTCCACGCCCTCGTCGCCCAGCCGGGAGAACCCGCCCAGGTCGGTGAGGCGGCCGTCCAGCGGCAGCTGGTCGAGCTTGATGTCGCCGGTGTGCAGCACCAGGCCCGCGGCGGTGCGGATGGCCACCGCCAGCGCGTCGGGGATGGAGTGGTTGACCGCGAAGAACTCCAGGTCGTAGGGGCCGAACGAGCGGCGCTCGCCTTCCACGACCTCGACCAGGGTGGGGTTCTGCCGGTGCTCCTTGCACTTGGCCGCCAGCAGCGCCAGGGTGAACTTCGAGCCCACCACCGGCAGGTCCGGCCGCTGCTTGAGCAGGAACGGCACCGCGCCGATGTGGTCCTCGTGCCCGTGCGTGAGCACGAGCGCGTCGATGTCCTCCAGCCGGTGCTCGATCGCCCTGAAGTCGGGCAGGATGAGGTCGACGCCAGGCTGGTCGTCCTCGGGGAACAGGACGCCGCAGTCCACCACGAGCAGCCGTCCGGCGTGCTCGAAGACGGTCATGTTGCGGCCGACCTCGCCGATGCCGCCCAGTGCGACGACGCGCAGTGCTCCGTCGGCCAGTGCGGGCGGGGGTGAGCTCGGGTTGATCACGCGTTGACTCCCGGTTCGGCCTCGAGGGCCTCAGTGATGTAGTCGATGTCCTCGGGGGTGGCGGGGACCAGCGGCAGCCGCGGGTCGCCCACGTCGATGCCGCGCAGCCGCAGCGCCGCCTTGGTGTAGGTGACGCCGGGCATCCGGCCGAACGGCCGCAGCAGCGGCAGCAGCGACCGGTGCACCGCCTTGGCGGTGGCGACGTCGCCGGACTCGAAGGCGTCCAGCATGGTCAGCAGCCGGTCGGCCGCCACGTGCGAGAGCACGCTGACGAAGCCGACCGCGCCCACCGACAGCCACGGCAGGTTCAGCGGGTCGTCGCCGGAGTAGTAGGCCAGGTCGGTCTCGGCCATGACCCGGCTGCCCGCCGCCAGGTCGCCCTTGGCGTCCTTGACCGCGAGCACGCGCGGGTGCTCGGCCAGCCGCAGCAGGGTGTCGACCTCGATCGGCACGATGGAGCGCGGCGGGATGTCGTAGAGCATCACCGGCACGTCCACCGCGTCGGCCACGGCGGTGAAGTGGGCCAGCAGGCCCGCCTGCGTGGGCCGCGAGTAGTAGGGGGTCACCACCAGCAGGCCGTGCGCGCCCGCGTCCTGCGCCTTGCGGGCGACCCCGACGCTGTGCGCGGTGTCGTAGGTGCCCGCGCCGCTCATCACGGTCGCGCGGTCGCCGACCGCCTCGACCACGGCGCGGATCAGGTCCAGCTTCTCGGCTTCGTCGGTGGTCGGGCTCTCGCCGGTGGTGCCGTTGACGACCAGTCCGTCGCTGCCGAGCTCGACCAGGTGCTTCGCGAGGTGCTGCGCCTTGTCCAGGTCGACGGCCCCCTGGGCGTCGAACGGGGTGACCATGGCGGTGAGCACGCGGCCGAAGGGGCGGCCGGGCGAGGCGGTAGGGCATCCGGTCATGGCCAAACGCTACCGCGTCACCCTCAGCGAGCAGCGACTACATACTCCGGTCGAGGGTCTTGACAGCGCGCACGGCGTCCGGGTCGCCGTCGAAGTCCACCTGGACGCGGTCGCGGCCGGACGCGACCAGCAGCAGTTCCGCGACCTGCCCGTTCAGCACCACGGGGTTGGGCCCGGACTTGGCGGTCACCGCGTCGCCGTCGGGGCGGCGCAGGATCACGCCCACCGGGCTGCGGCGGTAGGTCCTCCTGGCGACGCGGCCCACGTGGCGCCACAGCACCGCGTCGCGCGCGGGCTCGGGCGAGCGGGGGCTCCAGCCGTCGACCGCGCGCCGCACGTCCTCGTGGTGGACGAAGTACTCCATCGCGTTGGCAGGCTCGTCCAGCGGCCCGAACGGCGACCACCGGGGTGGGCCCTGGCGGACCAGGTCGACCAGCTCGGCCCACGGCTTGGCCGCGTAGGCGTCCTGGACGCGCCGGGTGTGGCCCGCGAGGGGTTTGAGCATGATGCCGGGCGCGGCGTCGAGCCTGCGCTCGCGCAGGACCAGGTGCGCGGCCAGGTCCCTGGTGCGCCACGGGTCGCACAGCGTCGGCGCGTCCGGGCCGACCTCGGCGAGCAGTTCGACCAGCAGCCTGCGTTCGTCGCGCGCGACACCCATGTGGCCACGTTACTGGGTGGTCACGACTACTTCGCGATCACCCGCTCGGTGAGCTGGCTGCGGTCCTTGTTCCACAGTACGCAGGCGATGCCGCGCGCCCCCTTGCCGTCGGCCTCCACCTTCCACTCCCCCGCGGTGGGCACGACGGCGGCGTAGAGCAGTTGGCTGTCCTTGCTCGCCAGCGGCACGCGCTCGGACTTGAAGTGCAGGGTGCAGAAGTCCAGCGCGTAGGCGCGCAGCCACTCGTCGCCGGGGTAGGGGATCTTGTCGACCGAGCCGAACGGCGAGCCCTCGGCGAAGACCTCCACGGCGTGCTCGTCGGCGCAGTCGGTGTAGCCGACCTGCACGTTCTGCCCGAGGAAGTTGTCCCCGCACTGCCCCTGGTCCAGCTTGAACTCGCGCATCGCGCCGCCCGCGCCGAAGGTGACCGTCTCGGCCAGTGCGACGGGCGGGGTGTCGGTGAACAGCCAGCGGCCCGTGAACACGCCCGCCGTGAACAGCGCCAGCGCGGCCACCACCGCGCCCGCGACGGCCAGCTTGCGGGCGGGCGGCTTCTTCGCGGCGGCCGTCGGCTGGGTGTGGCTGACGGTGACCTGCGACGGGCCGAAGCCGTGCGGCGGGGTGGGCTGGGCGGCGGCCCGCTCCAGCATCGCCCGCGCCTGGGGGCCGGTCAGCCGGGCCGCCGGATCGGGCATCAGCAGGCCCGTGATCACCGCGGCGAGCGTGCCGTGCGCCCGGCTCAGCCGGGGCACCTCGGTCATGATCGCGTTCAGCGTGGCGGCGGTGGTCGAGCGCTCGTAGGGGTTGGCGCCCTCCACGGCGTAGCACAGCGTCGCGCCCAGCGCCCACAGGTCGGAGGCGGGCGACGCCTCGTGACCGTGGAGGCGCTCGGGCGCCATGTAGGCGGGTGAGCCGATGATGCTGCCGCTGGTGGTCAGCCGCGGGTCGTCGACCGCTTGGGCGATGCCGAAGTCGGTCAGCTTCACCCGGCCGCCGGGGGTGACCATGAGGTTGCCAGGCTTGACGTCGCGGTGCACGACACCCGCCTGGTGCGCGCAGTCCAACGCGGACAGCGCCTGCAGCGCGATGGAGGCGACCCGGTCCGGCGGCAGGGGGCCGTGCCGCTCGATGAGCGTGGACAGCGTGGCCGCCTCGACCAGCTCCATCACGATGTAGGTCATGCCGTTCTCGGCGACCACGTCGAACACGGTGACCACGGCCGGGTCGTTGAGCCTGCCCGCGGTGCGCGCCTCGCGCAGCACCCGCTCCTCCAGGACCCGGCGCTCCTGCGGCGCGATGCCCTCGGGCAGGTGCAGCTCCTTGATCGCCACCTGGCGGCCGATCACGGTGTCCTGCGCCCGCCACACCACGCCCATGCCGCCGCGCCCCAGCTCGACGAGCAGGGTGTACCTGCCCGCGATGACGCGCGGCTGCGCGGCCAAGCCCTGCTGTCCAGTCACCGTGGCACTCCTCAAACCCCAGCGGGCGTCGAACCCCAGTGGGCGTCGAACGCTACTTCAGACCGCTCGACGCCCGTCCCGGTTTCACGGTTTCGTGACTTCGTGCCCCGACTGCCGCAGCGCCTGCACCGCGCGGGCCAGGTCGACGGCTTTGACCAGCAGGTGGTCGGTGTCGTAAGTGGACAGCGCGAACAGGCTCACCCCGGCCGCGGCGAGCTCCCCGGACAGCGCGGCCATGATGCCGGTGAGGGTGAACTCCAGCGGTCCGCGCACGGTCAGCAGCCGCCACCCGTCCTGCGTCCGGGCGTCGGCGGGCGCGTGCTCGCTGGGGCACACCACCGACAGCTCGTCCGGCGTGCGGGTGACCGACACCAGCCCCTCGGCGTCCAGCAGACCGGGCGGCACCGGCGCGTCGGCGGGCAGCCGCGCGACGGTGTACTCGCCCGGCTGGACGTCGACCACGAGCCGCTTCACGGCTAGCCCTCGCTGACCAGCGGGCTGGAGGCCACCTCGGTGCCGTCGGGCAGCGCGGAGATGGCGAAGTCGGCGAACGCGTTGGGCGCGGCCTTCTGCAGCTGACGCAGGCACTCCACGGCCAATGCGCGGATCTCCACGTCGGCGTGCTCGGTGGCGCGCATGGCGATGAAGTGCCGCCAGGCGCGGTAGTTGCCGGTGACCACGATGCGGGTCTCGGTGGCGTTGGGCAGCACGGCGCGGGCGGCCTGGCGGGCCTGCTTGCGGCGCAGCGTGGCGCTCGGCACGTCGGAGAACTTCTCCTCCAGGCCCTTGAGCAGCTCGTTGTAGGCGTTCACGCTGGCCTCGGCGGCGGCCACGAACTTGGCGTGCAGCTCGGGGTCGGCGGCGATGACGTCCGGCTCGACCATGGCGGCGTCGCGCTCGGGCACGTACCGCTGGGACAGCTGCGAGTACGAGAAGTGCCGGTGGCGGATCAGCTCGTGGGTCAGCGAGCGGGAGATGCCGGTCAGGTAGAAGCTGACCGAGCCGTGCTCCAGCACCGACAGGTGGCCGACCTCGATGATGTGGCGGAGGTAGCCCGCGTTGGTCGCGGTCGCCGGGTTGGGCTTGGTCCACGACTGGTAGCACGCGCGGCCCGCGAACTCGGCGAGCGCCTCGCCGCCGTCGGCGTCGGTGGACCACGGCACGTCCGCAGGCGGGAAGAACTCCGTCTTCGCGATCAACTGCACCTTCGGCGACACCGTCTCAGCCATGGCCGAACCCTAACCGCCGTCCCGCGCCGAGCGAAAACGCCCATGGTGGGAATGTCCGCCACCAGTGAACGCATCACGCTGACGCTTGACTGACGCCAGATATGACGTCATGGTGGTGTCATGGATCTGTCACCGTACATCGCAGCACTGCGCGAGGACTTCGCGACCGCGGCGTCCGCGGGCGACGAGGCCACCCGCCGGGCCGCCGCCGCGCTGTCCGCCGCGCTGGAACCGGCCGCCCGGTTGGCGGTCATGAACGCGCTCTCCGACATGGCCGCCGAGGTCACCGCCGCGCTCGACGGTCCGGTGGTGGAGGTCCGGCTGGACGGCCGGGACGTCCGGGTCGTGGTCACCGGGGCGGCGCCCCAGCAGGAGCCCGAACCGGAGCCGCAGGAAGTCCCCCGGCCCGCGGGCGGTGACGCCACGCGCGTCACCCTGCGACTGCTGGACGAGCTCAAGGCCAAGGCGGAACAGGCCGCCGCGGCCCAGGGGATGTCGCTGAACACCTTCGTCGCGCAGGCCGTGCAGGGCGCGGTCGGCGGGCGGCGCGGGCCCAAGGGCGGCCCCTGGGGACCGCCGAAGGACCACGGCGGCGGCCCGTCGTCGCGGGTGCGCGGCTGGGTGCAGGGCTGAGGAGGGGGAGCGGTGGAGAGCACGGGATCGGACCTGGTCCGCAGGCAGGACTTCGACGCCGAGGGGCCGGTGGAGGTCGACGTGGCCCTGCTCGCGGGCCGTGTGCAGGTGCACCTGGTCGACGAGCCGGGCGTGCACGTCGAACTGCGCCACGACCCCGGCGCGGGCGAGTCCTGGACCGCGGGCCTGTCAGGTCTGCTGACCTGGGTGAACGACCAGTTCGGCAGCAACCGCGGCCAGCAGGCCGGGCCGACCGAGGCGGTGCGCGACGCGCAGGTCGAGTTCACCGGGCAGCGACTGGTGGTGCACGCGTCCAAGGCGCTGCCGCTGCGCGCGGTGCCGCTGGGCGTGGTGGTGCGGGCCCCCAACGGGTCGCACGTGACGACCAAGACCGGGTCGGCGGACGTCACCGTGACCGGCGCGGCCGGGCGGCTGGACCTCAACACCGGCACCGGGAGCGTCAACGCCGACCGCGCGGACGGCGCGGCCCAGGTCACCACCGGCTCGGGCAAGGTTCGCCTGGGACCGATGCTGGGCGGGCTGAAGGCCAAGACCGGCAGCGGCGACATCGAGGTGTCGTCCATCGGCGGCAACACGACCCTCTACACCGGCACCGGGGACGTGTGGCTCGGCGCGGTGCAGGACGACGTGCAGGTGCGCACCGGCAGCGGTGACGTGACCGTGGCCGACGCCGCCTCCGGCCGCCTCCACATGGGCACCGGTTCCGGCGACGTCCGCGTCGGCGTCCGGCCGGGCGTGGCGGCGCAGATCGACCTGGCCTCCAACTCCGGATCGGCGCGCAGCGACCTGGAGGTGTCGAAGACCCCGCCCGAGGACGAGCCCTCGCTGTTCGTCACCGGCCGCACGAGCAGCGGCCACGCCCTGGTCACCACATCGGCGAGCTGACCGACCCCGGCGGAGCCCCGAGGCCCGCGGCCCGCGCACCGGCGGGCCGCGGGCTCACTCGCTCGACCGCAAGCCTGACACCACCAGTGACACCACGGCGTCGAACGCGGCCCGGATGTCCGGGGACACCCAATCCGCCGCGTGCGACGGGTTGTGGAAGCGGCTCGTGGCGTCGAAGACGGCCCGTGCGGTCGTGCGCGGGTCGCGGGGCGCGAACTCGCCGCTGGCCACACCGTCGCTGATGATCCTGGTCAGCTCCTCCTCCAGCTGGCTGACGTGGGCGGCCGCCACGCCGCTCCGCTTGTCGACCAGCACGGAGAAGGTGGCGAACAGCTCGGGGTCCTCCGCCGCCTTCCTGCGCTTGGCCTCGAAGAGCGCGTTCAGCCAGTCGCGCAGTCGCCGGGACGCCGGGGCGTCACCGGCCGCCAGCTCGGCCAGCTCCGCGCGGCCCCGGTCGAGCCAGCGCCGGGTGACCGCCTCGCGCAGCGCGACCTTCGTCGGGAAGTGCCGGTAGACGCTGCCGTGGCTGACCCCCAGCGCCCTGGCGACGTCCACCACCGTCGCCTTGGCCGGGCCGAAACGGCGCAGGACCTCTTCGGCCGTGTCGAGGATGACCTCGGGGGTCAACGCGCCTTCCGCCACGACGGTCTCCTCTTGGTGCTCGCGGTACTGGCGGGACCATTGTGCGGGTCTGGACCACTCCGAGCGCCGGGGACCGGCCCACCGCGTGGCAGGCAGCCGCCGCCTCCGGCACGCGCCGCGTCGTGGTCTCGGTCATGCCTCCATCATCGGCCTTGTGCTGACAAGTTTCACCCCTTGTCACCTGATGGTGTGGACCGCGGCGCCGAGCGCGAGCGCCAGGTCGCCCCTCGGCATCACCACCACGTCCTCCAGCTCCAGCCAGTCGGCCATGTGGCGCAGCTCGGCCGCCAGCTCGGCCGCCACCCGGCCGGGCTCGGCGCCGGGTTCGACGTAGGCCCCCTGCACCCGCAGCGCCCCCACCGCGCGGTCCGCCTTCAGGTCGACCCTGGCCACCAGCTCCCCGTCCAGCAGGAACGGGAAGACGTAGTAGCCGTGCACCCGCTTCTCCTCCGGCACGTAGATCTCGATGCGGTACCGGAAGCCGAACAACCGCTCGGTGCGGGCCCGCTCCCAGATCAGCGGGTCGAACGGGCACAGCAGGGCCCGACCGGCGACCTTGCGCGGCGCGGCGGCCGCCACGTGCCGGTACGCGGGCGCGGACCACCCGTCCACCTGGACCGGGACCAGCACGCCCTGCTCCACCAGCTCCGCCACCGCGCGCCTGCTGTGGCCGGGCTGCAGGCGGTAGTAGTCGCGCAGGTCCGGCTCGGTCGCCACGCCCATCGCCACGGCCGCCCTGGCGACCAGCTCGCGCGCCCCCTCCGCCGCGTCCACCCGCCGGGACAGCACCTGCGCGGGCAGCACCCGCTCGGTCAGGTCGTAGAGCCGCTCGAAGCCGCGCCGCGACCCCGTGGTCAGCTCCCCCAGGCCGAACAGGTACTCGCACAGCTGCTTGACCTCGGAGCGGTCCCACCACGGACCCCGCGCCCGCGGACCGCCGCCGGTCAGCTCCCGCTCGATCGTCCCGGCGCCGACCGGGCCCAGCTCCTTGACCACCGCCAGGATGTCGTCGACCAGCTGCGAGGACCGCTGCGCGTGCACGCCGTAGTTGCGCCACCAGCCGGGCTTCTTGGCCCCGGAGTGCAGCAGCGGCCAGTCCTCCACCGGCACCAGGCTCGCCTCGTGCGCCCAGTACTCCACCAGCAGCCTCGGCTTGCGGGCGCTGTGCGACCACGCCGCGTCGTCCACCAGCGAGGGCGCGTAGGAGCCCAACCTGCTGAACACCGGCATGTAGTGGGCGCGCACGGCCACGTTGACCGAGTCGAGCTGGAGCAGCTGGACGCGCGAGAGCACCCGCTGGAGGTGGCGGCGGGTGGGTGGGGAGAGGGGCCGGGGATCGGCGAACCCCTGTGCCGCCAACGCGATCCGCCTGGCTACGTCTGCGCTCATCCTCTGCACGGGTGAGATCGTGCCGGCAGGGTCCGACAGTCCCGGCGGACGCCGATCCCCTAGGGTGCCCGGCATGGCCGACGCCGCCGTCCGCACCGCCGGGCCCGAAGACGTGGCGGAGATCGCCCGCATCCACCGCGACACCTGGCGCACCGCCTACGCGGACCTCCTGCCCCCCGAGGTGCTCGCCGACCTCGACGTCTCCCGGACCGCGCCGAGGTGGGCCGAAGCCGTGGCGCACGGCCAGGTCCTCGTCGCCACGGAGGGCCGCTGGATCGTGGGGTTCTGCCTCGCCGGGCTCGCCCCGGACGAGGAGGTGGCCGCCGCCGACGGCACGCTGCCCGAGGACGCGGCCACCACGGCCCTGGTGTCCACGCTGCTGGTCGAGCCCCGGTGGGGGCGACGCGGACACGGCGGCAGGCTCCTCGCCACGGCCGCGGAGGCGTTGCGGGACAGGGGCGCGACGCGCGGCATCGCGTGGATCCCCGAAGCCGACAAGGCTTCCACCGCCTTCTACCGCTCCGCGGGCTGGACCGCGGACGGAACGGTGCGCACCTTGGACGCGGGCGGGCGACCGCTGCGCGAAATAAGGGTTTCCGGGGTGCTGACCCTACTGCTGCGGCGCTGAGTCGTTGCTAGCCTCGGCCAGGTGCTCGGCTGGCTGCTCTTAACCTTCGGCGTCGCGGTCGGTTCCGCGATCGTCCCCCTCATCAGCATCGAGGTGTTCGTCATCGGCTTGGCGACCCAGCAACCGGGCATCTCGTGGTGGTGCATCGGCATCGCGGTGGCGGCGGGGCAGGTCCTGGGCAAGCTGCTGTACTTCCTCGCCGCGCGCGGAAGCCTGCACCTGCCCGCGTTCCTCAAGCGCAAGGAGCGGCCGGAGCGGACCTCGGCGTGGCGGGTCAAGTGGAAGTCGCGCTTGGAGTGGGTCCGCGAGCGCTGCCACCGGCACCCGCACTGGATGTTCGGCACGCACGCGGTGAGCTCGGTGGTCGGCATGCCGCCGTTCATGTTCACCACCGTGCTCGCCGGTCTGGCGGGCATGTCGACCACGCTGTTCCTGACCACCGGCGTGGTGGGCCGGTTCGCCCGGTTCAGCCTGCTGGCGGCGTCCCCCGCGGCGGTCGCGGGCTGGCTGCACTGACGCAGGCCGCACTGACGCTGGCCGCACTGACGCTGGCCGCACTGACGCTGGCCGCACTGACGCTGGCCGCGCCGACGCCCGCCGCGCGCTCGTGCCGCACCAGCTGCTCGTCGGACGCGGTGAGCCGGTAGTGGTCGTGCACCCGCGCCACGTCCAGCGAGTCGCCCTGCGCCGCAGGGGCGCCCTCGACCTCGTGCTTCTCGATCGGCAGCACCAGACGGCGCTCGCGCACCTGCCCGCCGCGGACCGGCACGAGGACCTCCGCGCCGCCGATGCCCACCACGGCCCATCTCGGCACGCCGCTGCCCGCCGCCAGCCACAGCCCGCGCAGCGACCCGATGCGCTGGCCGTGCCGGTCGAGGACTTCGCAGTCGTAGAGGCGTTCCACAGCTGAGGGGTACATGGTCTCGCGATACCCCTCGACGAGCGGGGTCGCACCCGGTCTCACTCAGGCGAGGGACTGGAAATCGCCTGCCCGAGGTAAGGGACGGTCGCGACGACGCGGCGGGTGACGCGGGACCGACCGCTTCCCCCCGGACCTACGGCTGATCCGCCGAGGACTGGAACAGCTCGATGGCCCTGCGCATCGTCTCGCGCGCCCGGCCGCGGTCCCCGGCGAGGTCGTAGGCCTGCGCCAGCAGGAACCACTTCCGCCAGTCGCCCCGGTCGGCCTCCACCTCGGCGCGGCGCTGGTCGAACCACGCGTCGGCGGCCTGCCGGTCCACCCGCCCGGACGGCCTGCGCGGCAGGTCGGAGAGGTCCGGCAGACCGCCCTCCGCGTCCAGCAGGCGGGCCATCCGCTCGGTGACGAACCCGAACCGCAGGTTCGTCCACACGATCCACGCGCCGATCAGCGGCAGCAGCAGGACCCCCACGCCAAGGCCGATCCCCACCGGGTCGCCGGTGCCCAGCAGCACGACCGCCCGGCCGCCGAGCAGCACGAAGTACACCACCAGGGCGGCGGTGATCAGCAGGGCGGTGGTGCGGGTCCTCATCTGTCATCCGATCTGCTGAACACGGGCCTGCGCGGCCACATCGTTCGAACACTTGTTCTACAGTCGATCACGAGCGACCGCCGGAGGGCCCCCGGCGGCGCGGGGCGAGTCCACCGACGCGACGACAGGAAGGAGACGCCTATCGACACCAGCGGCCGACGTCGCGGTCCCCGGTGAGGAGGGTGGCGCCCCCACCCCACCGAGGACCACCGCCTCAGAGGTCGAGGTACTTGTCCAGGCCGACGGACAGGCCGGGGTGGTCGAACACCGACCGCACGGCCAGCAGCACACCCGGCATGAACGACTTGCGGTCCAGCGAGTCGTGCCGCACGGTCAGCGTCTCGCCCTCCGTGCCGAACACGACTTCCTGGTGCGCGATCAGGCCGGCGATCCGCAGGGAGTGCACCCGCACGTCGCCCACCAGCGTGCCCCGCGCGCCGGGTGCCTCCTGGGTCGTCGCGTCCGGCATGGCCGCCAGTCCCGCCGCCTCGCGGGCCTGGGAGATCAACCGGGCGGTGTGCGCGGCGGTGCCCGAGGGCGCGTCCGCCTTGCGCGGGTGGTGCAGCTCGATGACCTCGACCGACTCGTAGTACCGAGCCGCCAGCTCGGCGAAGCGCATGGTCAGCACCGCGCCGAGGGCGAAGTTCGGGGCCACGAGGACGCCGAGGTCCGGCTTGGCCCGCAACCACTCGGACACGGTCGACAGCCTGTCCGCGTCGAAGCCGGAGGTGCCGACCACGGCGTGGATGCCGTGGTCGACGCAGAACCGGAGGTTGTCCATCACGACGCCGGGGTGGGTGAAGTCGACCACCACCTCGGCGGCCGCGTCGGACAGGGCGGACAGCCGGTCGTCCGCGTCGACCGTGGCGACGACCTCCATGTCCTGCGCGGCTTCGACGGCGCGGCACACCTCCGCGCCCATGCGGCCGCGGGCGCCGATCACGCCCACCCGGATCGGCTCGTCGGAAGAACGCTGGGTCAAGAGATCACCTCGTGCACCTGGGGCGGCAAGTCGTCGGCGTGAGCGTAAGGGCCGACCACCGCGGCGGCGACGGGACGTCGGAGCAACTCCGCGGCCAGGGCGGCCACGTCGTCCGCGGTGACCGCCTCGATGCGCTCAAGCGTCTGCTCGACCGACAGGTAGTCGCCGTAGTTGAGCTCGCCCTTGCCGATGCGTGACATCCGCGAGCTGGTGTCCTCCAGGCCCAGCACGAGGCCGCCGCGCAGCTGGCCCTTGCCCCTGGCCACTTCGGCGTCGGACAGCCCCTCCGCGGCCACCACCGACAGCACGTCGCGGATCACGCCCGCCACGTCGCCGAGCCGGTCGGGCTGGCAGCCCGCGTACACCGACCACGTGCCGGTGTCCGCATAGGACCCGACCGACGAGTACACCTGGTAGGCCAGGCCGCGGCGTTCGCGGACCTCCTGGAACAGGCGGGAGCTCATGCCGCCGCCCAGTGCCGCGTTGAGCACGTTGAGCGCGAACCTGCGCTCGTCGTGGCGGTCCAGGGCCTTCACGCCGAGCATCAGGTGCGCCTGCTCGGTGTCGTCGCTGTGCAGCACGAGCTTGCGCGACGAGGCGATCCGCGCGCGACCCGCGCGCGGGGCCACCGGCGTGCCCGTGCGGGCGAGCCGGTCGCCGATCTGCTTGCGCGCCAACCGCATCACGTGGTTGTGGTCGATGTTGCCCGCGACCGCGAGCACCATCCGCGGCAGCGTGTAGCGACGCCGGTAGAACCCGTACAGCGCGTCGCGGCTCATGTCCCCGATGGACTTCTCGGTGCCCAGCACCGGTCGGCCCAACGGGTGGTCTCCCATGAGCGCGTCGAGGAAGGCGTCGTGCAGCAGGTCCTCGGGGTCGTCATCGCGCATGGCGATCTCTTCGAGCACGACGCCGCGCTCGGTCTCGAAGTCGCGGGGCTCGCACAGCGCTTCGAACACCACGTCGCACACCAGGTCCACGGCCAGCGGCAGGTCCTCGTCCAGGACGTGCGCGTAGTAGCAGGTGTGCTCCTTGGCGGTGAACGCGTTCAGCTCGCCGCCGACCGCGTCGATCTCCTCGGCGATGACCGCCGCTGAGCGCCGCGCGGTGCCCTTGAACAGCAGGTGCTCCAGGTAGTGCGCGGCACCGGCCACGTCGGCGCGCTCGTCGCGCGAACCGACCTGCACCCACAGGCCCACCGAGGCCGACCGCACGCCGGGGATCCGCTCGGTGATCACCCGCAGGCCGGAGGGCAGCACGCTGCGGCGCACCGTCACGCCCGCGGCGCTCTGCTCCAGCACCCGCGTGCTGCCGGGCCGCTGGAGGTGGCCCGGTCCGCCCCGAGTCCTGTCCCGGGTCCTGCCAGGGGTGCTGTCCTGGGCCCCGTTCTGACGCGGACGGCCGCGGGTGCCCGAAGCACCCGCGGCCGTCTCGTTGACGCTGCTGGTCACTGCGCCGGGGACTCGGCCGGGGTCTCGGCCGGGGCCTGCGCGGGGGCGTTCGCCGCCGGGGCGGCCGCCTCGTCCTCGTTGACCAGGACCAGGCTGATCTTGCCGCGCTGGTCGATGTCGGCGATCTCGACGCGCAGCTTGTCGCCGACCTTGACCACGTCCTCGACCTTGCCGATGCGCTTGCCGTTGCCCAGCTTGGAGATGTGGATCAGGCCGTCCTTGCCCGGCAGCAGGGACACGAACGCGCCGAAGGCGGCGGTCTTGACCACGGTGCCCAGGAAGCGCTCGCCGACCTTGGGCAGCTGCGGGTTGGCGATGGCGTTGATCAGGCCGATCGCCGCCTCGGCCGAGGGGCCGTCCGCCGCGCCGACGTAGATGGTGCCGTCGTCCTCGATGGAGATGTCGGCGCCGGTCTGCTCGGTGATCGAGTTGATCATCTTGCCCTTGGGCCCGATGACCTCGCCGATCTTGTCGGTGGGGATCTTCACCGAGGTGACGCGCGGCGCGTAGGGGCTCATCTCGTCCGGGACGTCGATGGCCTCGGCCATGACCTCCAGGATGGTCAGCCGCGCGTCGCGGGCCTGGCTCAGCGCCGCGCCCAGCACCTCGGAGGGGATGCCGTCGAGCTTGGTGTCCAGCTGCAGCGCGGTCACGAACTCCTTGGTGCCCGCCACCTTGAAGTCCATGTCGCCGAACGCGTCCTCGGCGCCGAGGATGTCGGTCAGCGCCACGTACTCGGTCTTGCCGTCGACCTCGTCGGAGACCAGGCCCATGGCGATGCCCGACACCGGCGCCTTGAGCGGCACGCCCGCGTTGAGCAGCGACATCGTGGACGCGCAGACCGAGCCCATCGAGGTGGAGCCGTTGGAGCCCAGCGCCTCGGAGACCTGGCGGATCGCGTAGGGGAACTCGTCGCGCTTGGGCAGCACCGGGATCAGCGCCCGCTCGGCCAGCGCGCCGTGGCCGATCTCGCGCCGCTTGGGCGAGCCGACCCGGCCCGTCTCACCGGTGGAGAACGGCGGGAAGTTGTAGTGGTGCAGGTAGCGCTTGTGCGTCTCCGGCGACAGGGAGTCGATCTGCTGCTCCATGCGCAGCATGTTCAGCGTGGTGACGCCCAGGATCTGGGTCTCGCCGCGCTCGAACAGCGCCGAGCCGTGGGTGCGCGGGATGACCGCGACCTCGGCGGACAGCGAGCGGATGTCGGTCAGGCCGCGGCCGTCGATGCGCACCTTGTCGCGCAGGATGCGCTGGCGGACCAGCTTCTTGGTCAGCGAGCGGAAGGCCGCGCCGACCTCCTTCTCCCGGCCCTCGAACTGCTCGGCCAGCTTCTCCAGCACCGAGAGCTTGACCTCGTCGATGCGGTTCTCGCGCTCCTGCTTGCCCGCGATGGTCAGCGCCTGGGCCAGCTCGCCCGCGGCGGCCTGCTCGACGGCCTCGTAGGCGTCGGGCTGGTAGGCCGGGTAGGTCGGGAACTCGCCGGTCTCCTTGGCGGCGACCTCGGCCAGCTTGGCCTGGGCCTCGCACAGCACCCGGATGAACGGCTTGGCCGCCTCCAGGCCTGCCGCGACGACCTCTTCGGTGGGGGCCTGGGCGCCCTCGCTCACCAGGTCGATCACGTGCTCGGTGGCCTCGGCCTCGACCATCATGATCGCCACGTCGTCGCCGACCACGCGGCCCGCCACGACCATGTCGAACACGGCCTTCTCCAGCTGCTCGTGGGTCGGGAACGCGACCCACTGGCCCTCGATCAGCGCCACCCGGACGCCGCCGATGGGACCGGAGAACGGCAGGCCCGCCAGCTGCGTGGACGCCGAGGCGGCGTTGATGGCCACCACGTCGTACAGGTCGGCCGGGTTCAGGCTCATCACCGTGATGACGACCTGGATCTCGTTGCGCAGGCCGTCCACGAAGGACGGGCGCAGCGGCCGGTCGATCAGGCGGCAGGTCAGGATCGCGTCGGTGGAGGGGCGGCCCTCGCGGCGGAAGAACGAGCCGGGGATGCGGCCCGCGGCGTACATGCGCTCCTCGACGTCCACCGTCAGGGGGAAGAAGTCGAAGTGCTCCTTGGGCTGCTTGGACGCCGTGGTGGCGGACAGCAG
>NZ_BMRG01000003.1:358403-393749 GCF_014648515.1 Saccharothrix coeruleofusca | reverse complement strand
CATGGTCTCGTCGTCGAGGTAGGCGACGACGCTGCCTGCCGCCTGGCGGGCCAGGCGGCCGGTCTCGAAGCGGATGGTGCGGGTGCCGAACCGACCGTTGTCGATCAGGGCTGAAGTCTCGTGGACCTCGATATCGGTCATGCGGTGCTCCTCGTCTGCGGGCCGCAGCGCGCTCGGGCGCGGGATCGCGGTTCGGACGAGGCCGGTCTTCGATCGAAGTCCCCTGGTTGGCTGTGCCAGGGGGCCACTACCGAGGACCGGCGAACTGTCGTCCCGTGCGCCGCGCGTGCGTCCCTCGTCTTTTGTGCTTTCGGCTGCGCCGAGGGGGAGTGACCGGCCAGGTCACTCCCCCTCGGCACGGCTCACCTGCGCAGGCCGAGCCGCTGGATCAGCGACCGGTAGCGCTGGATGTCCACCTTCTGCAGGTAGTTGAGCAGCCGCCTGCGGCGGCCGACCAGCAGCAGCAGGCCGCGACGCGAGTGGTGGTCGTGCTTGTGCTGCTTGAGGTGCTCGGTCAGGTCGGCGATGCGCTTGCTCAGCAGCGCGACCTGGGCCTCGGCGGAACCGGTGTCCGTGTCGTGGACGCCGTACTCGGCGAGGATGGACTTCTTCTGCTCGGTGGTCAGTGCCACTGCGGTGCTACTCCTTGTGCCTGTCGGTTCCGTGCGGCCCCTCGAAACTGCCGGGGTAGACGGTGCTGGCCGCCACGGACCGCAGCCAGACCCAAATGTCGAGGCTACCAGCCCTCGTCGCGTTCAGCCGTTCGACGTGCTGAGGAATACCCGGTCCAGCACGGTGTAACCACGGCCGAGATCACTGCGCACCAGCGCCACCTCACCGGCGGTCCACTCGCGACCGGTGAACTCCAGGCGGGGCCAGCGCTTGGCGTGCCGGGAGCGGGCCACCGTCAGGTGTGGACGCCAGTCCGGGCCCGCGCCCGCGGCGGTCCCGAGCGGCTCCAGCGCCCCGGTCACGCCGACCCACAGCACGCCGGGGAAGTGACCGGTGTCGCGCAGCCTCAGCACCGGACCGGCCAGTCCCTCGAACGGGGTCAGCTGGTCGGCGGGCTCGGTCTCCCCGAAGAAGCGCAGCGTGATGTGCCAGCGGGCCGGGTCGACCCAGCGCAGCTCCGGGTACCGGGCGTGCAGCGGCGCCAGCGCGGCGGCCAGCTCCTCGACCGCCTCGGGCGGCGGGAACAGCGCCGTGAACAGCCTCACCGGCCCTTGCCCGCCCGGCGCAGCAGGTCGGCCAGCGCCGGGAAGTCCTCGCCCAGCACGTCGGCGGCCTGGGACAGCTCCGCGCGGTCGGCGACGCGGCGCAGCACGGGGAACACCACGGCCTCGTCGTCGGCGCCGTTGACCGGCAGGGAGTCCCGGCTCACCGTCGGCTTGGAGTCGCGCACCTCGTCCAGCGCGCGTTGCAGCGCCTCGGGGGCGCCGGTGGCCACGTCGGGGGTGAGCACCTTGCGCTCCAGCATGATCATCCGCGCCAGCACCGACGGGTTGCCGATCTTGGCGCGACGCCCGCTCATCACCTGGCTGAGCATGGGCGCGCTGATCCCCAGCACCTCGGCGAGCTGGGCCTGGGACACGTTGAAAGCGACCACCAACCGGCGCACCCGGTCCCCCAGGGGCTCCCCGTACCACTCCCGCTGCAAAGCGAGGTTGCGCTGGACGATCTTGTGGTCCTCCACCTTCGCCTCTCCCCTGGGCCTACCGACGTGCCCGCATCCTGCCAGGTCGTCGGCTGTCACACGGGCGGTTCCACCCACCTGGTTCAACCGGTCACATACCGGATTCGGCCAGCACGTCCCTGGTCTCCGCCACGTCGCGGTGCATCTGGTCGATGAGCGCGTCGAGGCTGTCGAACTTCTCCATGTCGCGCAGCCGCGCCACGAAGTCCAGGGCCACCCGCTGGCCGTAGAAGTCCTCGTCCACGTCGAGCACGAACGCCTCCACCCGGCGTTCGCGCCCGGAGAAGGTCGGGTTCGTGCCGACCGACACCGCCGCGCGCAGCCTGCGCCCGCTGCCGTGCACGAACCAGCAGGCGTACACGCCGTCGGCGGGCACCGCGGCGAACCGGGTGGTGGACAGGTTCGCGGTGGGGAAGCCCAGCTCCCTGCCCCGGCCGTCGCCGCGCACCACGATGCCCTCCAGCCGGTGCGGGCGGCCCAGCGCCACGGCCGCCGCGGCCACGTCGCCCGCGTCGATGCAGGCGCGGATGTAGGTCGAGGAGTAGGTCACGCCGTCGTCGGTCACCAGGTCCGCCCCTTCGGTCACGAAACCGAACCGCTTGCCGAGCGCGTGCAGCAGCTCCACGGTGCCCGCCGCCTTGTGGCCGAACGTGAAGTTCTGGCCCACCACCACCGCCGCCGCGTGCAGCCGCTCGACGATCACCTCGTGCACGAACTCGTCGGCGGGCATCCGGGACAGCTCCACGGTGAAGGGCAGCACGCAGAACACGTCCACCCCAAGCGCCTCCACCAGCTCCGCCCGCCTGCGCAGGCCGGTCAGCTGGGCCGGGTGGCTACCGGGCCGCACCACCTCGGACGGGTGCGGGTCGAAGGTCATCACCACCGAGGGCACGCCGCGGTCCTTGGCCAGCTCCACCGCGCGGCCGATGAGCGCCTGGTGCCCGCGGTGCACCCCGTCGAACACGCCGATGGTCACCACGCAGCGGCCCCAGCCGCCGGGAAGGTGTTCAAGACCTCGCCACCGTTGCACGGGTGAAGCCTACGTGGCCGCCATGATCGGCTCGCGCGGGAACCGGCTCACGCGCCGGGGTCGTGGCGCAGGTCCCTACCGGCCTGGTGCACGGTGCCGCCGTCGCGGGCCACCGCGTTCTGGTTGACGGTGAGCGGGCGGTTCTCGTGGTAGGCGCCGATGGTGCCCGCCTGCACCACCGTGCCGTACACGGGGCTGGACACGCTGTTGTGGACGGCGCCGCGGGGCGCCGGGGGCTCCTGCTCCCGCTCCGGTTCCCGCCCCGGCCGCTCGGCGGGCTGAGCCAGCAGGGCCACCAGCACGCCGACGGCGGTGAGCAGCGCGACCACCGCCCAGGCCCACCAGCTGGTCTTCAGCTCCGTCGCCAGGTTGACCACCACTCCGGTCGCCGACGCCAGCACGCCCGTCGCGGTCGGCCACACCCATCTCGCCATGCCCCCACGGTAGGCCGCGCGCGCCGGGTGGACGTACCCCCTGACGGGTTCACCGACGGGACTAGCCCGCCGGGGTGAGCACCACCAGCGGCTTGGCCACCGGGCCCTCGTCCTTGGCCAGCGCCACGACGTGGCCGTCGGGGCCGAACACGCCGTAGGTGCCGTCCAGGCCGCCCGCGGCCAGGCGGCGGCCGTGGGACAGCGCGGCCACCTCGCGCGGCGCGATCTGCCGCCGGGGGAACGCCGCGGCCACGGCCGCGTCCAGGTCCAGCGACAGGCCGGGCTCGGCCTCCAGCTGGGGCAGGGTCCGGGCCACCCGCAGGTCGAACGGGCCGACCCTGGTGCGGCGCAGCGCGGCCAGGTGGCCCCCCACGCCCAGGTCCGCGCCGAGGTCGCGGGCCAGCGCCCGGACGTAGGTGCCCGAGGAGCACTCGACCATCACGTCCAGCTCGGTGGCGCCCTCCTCGCGGCGGACCGCCAGCACGTCGAACCGGTGCACGGTCACCGCGCGGGCGGGCAGCTCGACCGCCTCACCGGCGCGGACCCTGGCGTAGGCGCGCTTGCCGTCCACCTTGACCGCGCTGACCGCGCTGGGCACCTGCTGGATCGGGCCGGTGAGCCTGGCCACGCCCGCCCGGATCGCCTCCTCGGGCACCGCGGAGGCGTCCGCGGTGGTCAGCACCTCGCCCTCGGCGTCGTCGGTGGTGGTCGACGAGCCGAGTCGGATGGTCGACAGGTAGGCCTTGCTGTCCAGCGCCAGGTGGCCCAGCAGCTTGGTGGCCCGCTCCACGCCGAGCACCAGCACACCGGTGGCCATCGGGTCCAGCGTGCCCGCGTGGCCGACCTTGCGGGTGCCGAGGATGCGGCGCACCTTGGCCACGACGTCGTGGGAGGTCATGCCGTCGGGCTTGTCCACGACGACGAGACCGGGCGGAACTGCGGGGCGAGGAGAAGCGGGCACGACCGAGCATCTTAGGCGTCGGCCAGCACGTCCCAACGGCGGCGGCGGATCTGCACCGGCACCTGCTCGCCGCGCTCCTCCGCGGCGAACACCGCGGCCCGCGCCCGGCGCCACCACACGGTGGTCCGCCACACGCCGAGCAGCAGCGCCGCGGCCACGGCCAGGAACGCGACGCGGTAGGCCGACGCGGCGGGCATGGGCTCGACCAGGTCCAGCAGCACGCCCACGACCAGCGCGCAGACGGTGATCGCGGCGAACCCGCCGACGTTGGCCACGCCCGTGGCGGTGCTCACCCGGTGCAGCGGGTTGTAGTCGCGGACCAGGGCGAACGCCACGCCGGACGCCGGGTTGCCCAGCGCCAGCACGGCGAAGACGGCGACCAGCAGCGGCACCGGCAGCACCCCGCCCGGCCAGCCCAGCAGCAGCGCCCAGCACACCACCGCGACGACCAGGTAGGCCACCACGATCGGCATCCGCCACTCCGGCTTGCGGGCGATCACCGCGCCCATCACCGGACCGGTGACGATCGCGACGACCACCAGCAGGCTGAGCACCGCCGACGCCTCGGGACGGGCCATGCCCTGCGCCTCGACCAGGTACGGGAAGCCCCACAGCAGGCCGAGCAGGGCGGGCGTGGACATCGAGGTGTAGTGCACCCAGAAGCCCAGCCGGGTGCCCGGCACCCGCCACGCGGCGGCGACCCGCCTGGCGATCGTGCGCAGCGGCACCGACTCCGGCTCCGGCTGCGGCACGCCTTCGGGGACTTCGCGCACCCGCAGCGCCACCAGCGCCGAGTACACGGCCGTGGCCGCGCCCGCGACCAGGAACGTCGCCGCCCAGCCCGCGTTGTCCAGCAGCAGCGTCAGCGGCACGGTGGCGACCAGGTTGCCCGCGCCGCCCAGCGCCGCGGACAGCGACATGACCAGGGTGAACCGGCGCGGCGGGAAGTGCGCGGCGGCCAGCCGCAGCACGCTGACCCAGGTCATCGCGTCGCCGACGCCCAGCACCGCGCGCGCGGCCAGGCCCAGCGGGTAGGAGTGGGCCAGCGCGAACAGGACCTGCCCCAGGCCCATGAGCAGCGCGGCGGCGGTGAGCACGCGGCGCGGCCCGAACCGGTCGACCAGCAGGCCGGTCGGGATCTGCATGAAGGCGTACAGGCCGATCTGGAGCACGGTGAAGGTGCTCAGCGCGGCCGGGCCGACGCCGAACCGCTCCGACGCCTCCAGGCCGGCCACGCCCAGCGAGGCTCGGTGGAACACGGCGGCGATGTAGACGGTGACGGCGGTGGCCCAGATCAGCCACGCTCGCTTGGTGGTGCGATCGACCGGCAACGCAGGGGTCCCCTCGGCTCGGTGCGGTGGCATTCCGTACATCGGAAACACTTGCCCTGTGTTAACGATTCCGGGCGTAATCCTCACCACAGCCGCCGTCGTCACCGCACGGCCACGCCCACCACCGCCCAACCGCCCGAGCGGGTCCGCACCAGCAGGCTCACCAGGCGCAGCACCATGAACGCCGACAGCCCGGTCCAGATCCCCGCCAGCCCCCAGCCGAACGCCAGCGACGCCCAGATCAGCGGCAGGAACCCGACCGCCGCCGACACCAGGGTCGCGGTGCGCAGGAACGCCGCGTCACCGGCCCCCAGCAGCACGCCGTCCAGGGCGAACACCACCCCGGCCACCGGCTGCAGCGCCACGAAGAACCACCACGCGCGCGGCACCTCGGCCAGCACGCCCGGATCGCTGGTGAACACCCCCGGCAGCACCCCGGACAGCGCGGCGAACAGCACGCCCAGCGCCGCGCCGAACGCCAGCCCGTACCCGGTCACCTGCCACGCGAAGCGCCTGGCCTCGGCCCGCCGCCCCGCGCCGAGGAACGCGCCCACGATCGACTGCGCCGCGATCGCCAGCGAGTCGAGCACCAGCGCCAGGAACGTCCACAGCTGCAGGACCACCTGGTGCGCGCCGACGGCCGACACCGACGTCCGAGCCGCCACCGAGGCCGCCGAGAGGAAGCACGCCTGGAACGCCAGGCTGCGCAGCACCAGGTCGCGCCCCATGCCCAGCTGGGCGCGCATCAGGTGCGGGACGGGGCGCAGCGGGACGCGCTCGACGATCAGCGCGCGGAAGAAGAGGCAGGCGGACAGCACCTGGGCGACCACGTTGGCCACCGCGGAACCCTCCAGGCCCCACCCCGCCACGTGCACCAGCAGCGGGCACAGCACCGCCGACAGGCCGTTGCCCAGCAGCACGTACCGCAGCGGGCGCACGGTGTCCTGCACGCCGCGCATCCACCCGTTGCCCGCCATCGTGACCAGCACGAACGGCGCGCCGAACAGGGCGATGCGCAGCCAGCTCACCGCGGCGGCGGCCACCGGGCCCTCGCCCGCCAGCAGCCGCGCGGCCGGTCCGGCCAGCAGCTGGCCCAGCACCACCACCAGCGCGCCCACCGCCAGCGCCAGCCAGGTCGCCTGCACGCCCTCCTCGACCGCCTCGGCCCGGCGGCCCGCGCCGAACAGCCGGGCGGTGCGCGCGGTGGTGCCGTAGGACAGGAAGGTCAGCTGGGTGGCGACCTGGGTGAACAGCACACCGCCCAGCGCCAGGCCCGCCAGCGGCAGCGCGCCGAGGTGGCCCACCACCGCCGTGTCGACCAGCACGTACAGCGGCTCGGCCGCCAGCACGCCCAGCGCGGGCACCGCCAACCCGACCACCCTGCGCGCGGGCACCCGCTCCGCCACCGCCCGACCCCCGTCCACGTGGAATGCCACCAGCCAAGCACAGGGGTCCGACAGTTCGGTGAACTCAGCCGGCCACCCCGGCCAACGCCGCCTTGATGTCGGCCACGACCGCCTCCGCCGGGCCGCCCGCGGTGAACCCGGCCGCCAGCCGGTGCCCGCCGCCGCCCAGCAGCTGGGCCACCCGGCCCACGTCCACCGCGCGCACCGCGCGCAGCGACACCGACCACGTGCCCGGCCGCAGCTCCTTGAGCACGGCGGCGACCTCGGCCTCGGCGGTGGTGCGCACCAGGTCGACCACGCTCTCGACCTCCTCGGGGCGCAACCCGGCGGAGTCCTCGCGGGTCACCACGGCGTGCACCAGGCCGCGTCCGCCCGCCGCCGCGCGGTCCAGCTCCGCCCGCGCCAGCACCTTGGCCACCATGGCCAGGTAGCCGAACGGGTGGGCGTCCATCAGCGGCCGGACCACCGCATCCGGGTCCACGCCCGCCTCGATCAGCCGCGCGGCCACGCGGTGCGCCGCCGCGCCCGCGTGCCGGAACGAGCGGGTGTCGGTGACCAGCCCCGCGTACAGGCAGCGGGCCACCGGCTCGTCCAGCTCCACGCCCATCGCGTCGAGCACCCGCAGCACCACCAGCGTGGTCGCCTCGGCGCGGGCGTCGACCACGTTGACCGTGCCGAAACCGGGGTTGGACACGTGGTGGTCCAGCACCACGACCTGCCCGGCGGTGGTCACCCGGTCGCCCAGCGGGCCGAGCCGGTCCACGCTTGCGGTGTCCAGCGCCACCAGCAGCGGCGGCGCGGCGGGCACCTCGGCGGCCGGGACGAGCAGTCCCGCCGCGTCCAGGCCGCGCAGCGTCTCGGGCACCTCCTCCGGCGCGCCGAAGGACACCCGCACCCGCGCCCCGCGCCGGTGCAGCACCAGGCCCAGGGCCAGGGCGCTGCCCAGCGCGTCGGCGTCGGGGTTGACGTGGGCCAGCAGGGTGACGTCGGCGGCGTCCGCCAGCACGCGGGCGGCGGCGTCGACGGCCGCGCTCAGGTCGGCGGGCGGGTCGGCGGTCAGGTCGTGGGACACGCCCCGGAACGCTAGTCCGATTCCTCGGTCTCGCGCGGCGGCTTGTACGGGTCGGCCTCACCCGCGGGTTCGGCCCCCGAAGCGATCCTGGCCACCTCGGCGTCCGCCTCGCGCGCCTTGGCCAGCAGCTCGTCCATCCGCCGCGCCTCGTCGGGCACGGTGTCGGTGACGAAGGACAGGGTCGGCGTGAACCGCACCCCGGTCTGCTGGCCGACCATGGTGCGCAGCACGCCCTTGGCCTTCTCCAGCGCGGCGGCGGCCCCGGCGAAGTCCGGCTCGGCGTCGAGCTTCTCGCCGAGCACGGTGTAGTAGACGGTGGCGTCGTGCAGGTCGCCGGTCACCTTGGTGTCGGTGATCGTGACCCTGGCCAGCCTCGGGTCCTTGACCTCGTGCTCCAGCGCGGAGGCGACGATCTGCGAGATCCGCTTGGCCAGCCTGCGAGCCCGTGCCTGGTCGGCCACGGCGCTCCCTCCTCTTCCTACTCGTCCTCCGGCCCGACCAGCCTGTGGTGGGCGGAGAGCAGTTCCAGTTCGGGTCGTCCGGCTACCAGCCGCTCGCAGGCGACGAGGACTTCCCTGACATGCTCGGCGTCCGCGGCCACCGCCGCCACTCCGATCAGGGCGCGGCGGTGCAGGTCCAGGTGCCCGGCCTCGGCCACGGCCACCTCGAACTTGCGGCGCAGCTCGGCCACGACCGGTCGGACCACCGACCGCTTCTGCTTGAGCGAGTGGACGTCGCCGAGCAGGACGTCCAGCTCCAGTGCTCCCACGAACAAGTGATCACCGCAGGTGTGCGCTCATGGGCACGGGGCCGCCACCAGGACGGCCCCGTGCACCGGGTGGGACGATCAGGCGCGCGGCTTCTCGCGCATCTCGAACGTCTCGATGACGTCGCCGACCTTCAGGTCGGCGTAGTTGCCGAGCGTCAGACCGCACTCGAAGCCCTCGCGGACCTCGGTCGCGTCGTCCTTGAACCGCCGCAGCGAGCTGATCGGCAGGTTCTCCTGGACCACGTTGTTGTCGCGCAGCAGGCGGGCCCGCGCGTTGCGGCGGATCTCGCCCGAGAGCACCATGCAGCCCGCGATCGTGCCGACCTTGGAGGACTTGAAGACCTCGCGGATCTCCGCGCGGCCCAGCTGGACCTCCTCGTACTCCGGCTTGAGCATGCCCTTGAGGGCCTGCTCGATCTCGTCGATCGCCTGGTAGATCACCGTGTAGTAGCGGACGTCCACGCCTTCGCGGTTGGCCAGCTCGGTGGCCTTGCCCTCGGCCCGGACGTTGAAGCCCAGGACGATGGCGCTACCCGCGACGGCGAGGTTGATGTCGCCCTCGGTGATGCCACCGACACCGCGGTGGATGACCCGCAGCTCGACGTCGTCGCCGACCTCGATCTTCATCAGGGCGTCTTCCAGGGCCTCGACGGTGCCCGAGTTGTCGCCCTTGATGATCAGGGTGAGCTGGCTGGTCTCCTTCAGCGCGGCGTCCAGGTCCTCCAGGCTGACGCGCTTGCGCTTGGCGGCGTTCTGCGCGTTGCGGGTGCGGGCCTGGCGGCGCTCGGCGATCTGCCGGGCCACCCGGTCCTCCTCCACCACCAGGAAGGTGTCACCGGCGCGCGGCACCGACGTCAGACCGATGACCAGCACCGGCCGCGACGGGTACGCCTCGGTGACGTCCGCGCCGTACTCGTCGACCATGCGGCGGACGCGGCCGTAGGCGTCGCCCGCGACGATCGAGTCGCCGACCCGCAGCGTGCCGCGCTGCACCAGCACCGTGGCCACCGGGCCGCGACCGCGGTCCAGGTGCGCCTCGATGGCGACGCCCTGGGCCTCCATCTCGGGGTTGGCCCGCAGGTCCAGCGACGCGTCGGCGGTCAGCAGGATCGCCTCCAGCAGGCCGTCGATGTTGATGCCCTGCTTGGCCGAGATGTCCACGAACATGGTGTCGCCGCCGTACTCCTCGGCGACCAGCCCGTACTCGGTGAGCTGCTGGCGGATCTTGGCGGGGTTGGCCCCCTCCTTGTCGATCTTGTTGACCGCGACCACGATCGGCGCGTTGGCCGCCTGGGCGTGGTTGATCGCCTCCACCGTCTGCGGCATCACACCGTCGTCGGCCGCCACCACGATGACCGCGATGTCGGTCGAGTTGGCACCGCGGGCACGCATGGCGGTGAACGCCTCGTGACCCGGCGTGTCGATGAAGGTGATGAGCCGGGGGGTGCCCTCCAGCTCGGTCTCCACCTGGTAGGCGCCGATGTGCTGGGTGATGCCACCCGCCTCGCCCTCGGCCACCTTCGTCTTGCGGATGGTGTCCAGCAGGCGCGTCTTGCCGTGGTCGACGTGACCCATGACGGTGACCACCGGCGGGCGGACCTGGAGGTCGCCCTCGTCACCCGCGTCCTCGCCGTAGGTGATGTCGAAGGTCTCCAGCAGCTCGCGGTCCTCCTCCTCGGGGGACACGACCTGCACGTTGTAGTTCATCTCGGAGCCGAGCAGCTCCAGGATCTCGTCGGAGACGGACTGCGTCGCGGTGACCATCTCGCCGAGGTGGAACAGCACCTGCACCAGCGAAGCCGGGTTGGCGTTGATCTTGTCGGCGAAGTCGGTCAGCGAGGCGCCGCGCGGCAGCCGGATGGTCTCGCCGCTGCCCTTGGGCAGGCGGACGCCACCGACCGAGGGCGCCTGCATGTTGTCCATGTACTCCTGGCGCTTCTGGCGCTTGGACTTGCGCCCGCGCCGCGCCGGACCACCGGGACGGCCGAACGCGCCCGCCGTGCCGCCGCGACCACCGGGGCCACCGCCGCCGGGACGGCCGCGGAAGCCGCCACCACCACCGGCCGGGGCGCCGCCGCCACCGCCGGGACCGCCGCGGAAGCCACCGCCACCGCCGCCGCCACCACCGGGGCCACCGCGGAAGCCACCGCCACCGCCGCCGCCACCGGGACCGCCGCGGAAGCCGCCGCCACCGCCGCCGGGACGACCGCCGCCACCGCCGGGACGGCCACCGCCGCCACCGGGGCCGGGACGACCGCCACCGCCGCCGGGACGCGGACCGGCCGGGCGGCCGGGCATCATGCCGGGGTTGGGCCTGGGCGGCATGTTGCCGGGGTTGGGCCGGGGCCCGCCGGAACCGGCGGAGCCGCCGGGACGCGGGGCCGGACGCGGGTCACCGGGCTTGGGCGCCGGGCCGCGCTCGCCACCGGGACCGCTGGGCGCGGCCGGGCGCGGGGCGCTGGGCCGCGGCGCGGGGGCGCCGCCGCCGACGCCGAAGGGGTTGTTGCCCGGACGCGGCGGACGCGGGCCCTGCGGCTTGGGAGCCTGGGGCCGGGGCGGCACCACGGACGGGTTCTGCTGCGCGGCAGCGGGCTGCTGCTGCGGACGCGGGCCGGGCCGGGGGCCTGCCGGCTTCGGCGCCTGGGGCGCCGGGGCCTGCGAACGCGCGGCCGGAGCCTGCTGCTGCGCGGCGGGGGCCTGCGGCTGCGCCGCCGGGGCCGGAGCCTGCTGCTGCGCGGCCGGAGCCTGCGGCTGAGGCGCCGGGGCCTGCGGACGCGCGGCCGGGGCCTGCGGCTGGGCCGCCGGAGCGGGCTTGGGGGCCGGCTTCGGGGCCTGCGGGCGCGGGCCGGGCATCGGGCGCGGACCGGGCTTGCCCACCGGCGCGGACGGCCGGGGCTGCTCGGGACGGGCACCGGGCTGCGCGGCAGCGGGCTGCTGCTGCGGGGCCTGCGGCTTCGGGGGGGCCGGGCGAGCGCCGGACTTGGGCTTCGCCTCGGACTTGGCGTAGGCGTCGCGCAGTCGACGGGCCACCGGGGCCTCGACGGTGCTGGACGCGGACTTGACGTACTCGCCCTGGTCGGCGAGCTTGCTCAGTAGTTCCTTGCTGGTGACACCGAGCTCTTTCGCGAGCTCATGCACACGGGCCTTGCCTGCCACTGCTCTCCTCAGGTGATGAGGTCGGCGGCAGTCCCGTCGACCTCGTCTTAACGTCGCGCGTTCATGGCTTCAGCTTCACGGCTGACTCATGACGGGTCGACCTGCTTCCTTGCTTCGTGCCGGTCGCGGGGCGATCCCGCTACCGTCTTCCCGAACCGCTCCACGTGCTCGCGCACACCCTCCACGTCGAGCGCCCCCCGGGCCCGCAGGGCCCTCGGGAACGCCCGCCGCTTCTCGGCGTTGCGGAGGCACTGGGGATCGGGGTGCAGCCATGCTCCCCGCCCCGGCAGCCGTCGGCGCGTGTCCGGGATCACAGTCCCGTCCACGGCCACCACGCGCAGCAGCTCAGCGTACGACGTCCGAGCGCGGCATCCGATGCACGTGCGAACCGGGCCGTCGTGCGTGAAAACCGATCCCCGACGTCGAACCACTGAGAAGTCTATCCCCTGATCGTCATTCAGCCGAACCGGATGTCGCCGCGCCCGCCGGAGCGGACCCACCCGCCTCGGCGTCGCTGCGGATGTCGATGCGCCAGCCGGTCAGCCGCGCGGCCAGCCGGGCGTTCTGCCCCTCCTTGCCGATGGCCAGGGAGAGCTGGAAGTCCGGCACCACCACGCGCGCTGTCTTGGCCCGCTCGTCGAGCACCCTGACCGAGACAACCTTCGCGGGCGACAGGGCATTCCCGACGAACGTGGCCGGATCGTCGGAGTGGTCGATGATGTCGATCTTCTCACCGGCCAGCTCGCTCATCACGTTGCGCACCCGCGCGCCCATCGGGCCGATGCAGGCGCCCTTGGCGTTGACGCCGGGCACCGTCGAGCGGACCGCGATCTTGGACCGGTGGCCCGCCTCGCGCGCCACCGCTGGGATCTCCACGGTGCCGTCGGCGATCTCCGGGACCTCCAGCGCGAACAGCCTGCGCACCAGGTTGGGGTGGGTGCGCGAGAGGGTGATCTGCGGGCCGCGGGCGCCGCGGGAGACGCCCACCACGTAGCACTTGATCCGCGAGCCGTGCTCGTAGCTCTCGCCGGGCACCTGCTCGGCGGGCGGCAGCACGCCCTCGGTGTCGCCGACCTGCACCACGACCATGCCGCGGGCGTTGGCGCGCGCGTCGCGCTGCACCACGCCGCCGATGATCTCGCCCTCCTTGGCGGCGAACTCGCCGAAGGTGCGCTCGTGCTCGGCGTCGCGCAGGCGCTGCAGGATGACCTGGCGGGCGGTGGTCGCGGCGATGCGGCCGAACCCCTCGGGGGTGTCGTCCCACTCCTCGGTGACCGCGCCGTCCGGGCCCAGCTCCTGGGCCAGCACGCGGACCACGCCGGTCTTGCGGTCGATCTCCACCCGCGAGTGCGGGTGGTGGCCCTCGGTGTGCTTGTAGGCGGTCAGCAGGGCGGTCTCGATGGCTTCGAGCACGGTGTCGAAGGGGATGTCCTTGTCCCGTTCGATCGCCCTGAGCGCGGCGATGTCGACGTTCACTCCGACTCCTCCTCCGAACCTCGGCCGCCCAGGAGCGCGAGCTCCTCGGCGGGCGGTTGCTTGAACTCCACCTCGACCACGGCGCGCTCGATGTCGCGGTACTCCACGCGGCGCAGCTCGCCCTTGACCAGCAGCACCACGCCGGTGTCGTCGGCGTCGCCGACCCGGCCGAACCACTCCACCCGATCGGGCTGCTTGACCTTGACCAGGCGCAGCCGGGCGCGCCGCCAGTGCCTCGGCCTGGTCAGCGGCCGGTCCGCCCCCGGAGAGGTGACCTCCAGCGTGTAGGAGCCCGCGATCAGGTGCTCGTGGGCGTCCAGCGCGGCGGAGATCGCGCGGCTGGCCTGCGCCACCTCGTCCAGGCCGATGCCGTCCTCGCCGTCCACGACCACCTTCACCAGCCTGCGGCGCCCAGCCTGGTTCACGTCGAGCAGCTCCAGGTCGAAGCCGATCGCCTCGACCGCCTCCCGCACGACGGGTGCTAGCTGCGCGGCGAGTTCTCCGCGCGGCGGGCTGGACACGTTGACTTCTCCTCGGGTGTCGGTGGTGCAGTCCGGCTGGTGGGCACGACGACCCCGGTCGACGCTGCACTCGCCGGCCGTGGTCGCCCAGACTATCCCCTCCGGCGGGGTCGCACGTGCCACGGCCGACCACCGGGGGTCTGGCAGGATCGGTACACGTGATCGGGAGAACGGCGCTCAGCAGGCGCGGCGTGCTGCTCGCGGTGGCCTCGGCGCCGCTGGCAGTCGCGTGCACCACACCACCACCGCAACCCCCGCCCCCGGACCCGCTGGCGGAGCTGGTGCGGGCCGCGCGGGCGGACTCGGCGCTGGCCTCGGCGGTGGGCGCGAACGAGGTGGCCTCGGCGCGCGCCGAGCACGCCGAGCGGCTGCAGGCCGAGGTGGACCGCGCCGCGCCCGCCGTGCCGTCGGCCTCGGCCGCGCCGTCGGGCACCCCGCCGGTCTCCCCGCCGCCGAACCCGACGCGCGAGCAGCTGGTCGCGGCGCTGCAGGCGGCCCAGAAGCAGGCGGGCGAGCTGCTGCCGTCGCTGCCGACGCACCGGGCCGGCCTGGTGGGCTCGGTGTCCGCCGGGTGCGCGAGCCTGCTGGAGGCGATGCGGTGATGCAGCCGACGACCCATGACGCGGTGCAGGACGCGCTGGCGGCGGAGCACGCGGCGGTGTGGACCTACGGCCTGGTCAGCGCGTTCCTCCAGCAGCAGGCGGCGGACGTGGCGGAGGGCGCCAACGCGCACCGGGCGCGGCGGGACGCCACGGAGCGCTGGCTGCGCGACGCGGGCCAGCAGCCCGAGCCGCCCGCCCCGGCCTACCTGCCGCCCGAGCCGGTGGACAGCGCGTCCTCGGCCGTCGCGGCGCTGGTGGTGGCCGAGAACGACGCCTGCGCGGCCTGGCGGGGCGTGCTGGAGCGCACCGACGACGCGGCGCTGCGGCGGACCGCGCTGGACGCGCTGACGGTCTCGGCGGTGCGGGCGACGCGGTGGCGCAAGGTGGCGGGTCTCACGCCCGTGTCGATCGCCATGCCGGGCGCGGCGGGCTGATCGGCCGGGCGCGGCCGGTCAGCCGAGGTCGGCGGCGAGGCGGAAGGCGTCGGTGCTGATCCGCTTCATCAGCGCGTTGTGCGCGGCCTCGTCGCCGCCGTGCCGGGCGGTGTCGGTCTCGACGATCACCACGTCCTGACCGCGCTGGACCGCGGCGAACCCGCCGTTGGCCAGCGTGCGCAGCCCCTCGACCTTGACCGCGCCGTCCTTGACCAGGTCGTTGACGTTGCCGGTGCCGTCGCGGGCGGTCAGCTCCTTGAGCTTGGTCGCGTCCTGCTCGCTCTTCATCCGCACCACGGAGACCGAGCTGTAGGCGGTCTTCCCGTCGGGCGTGGTGGTCGTGTAGAGCCCTCGGGTGAGCTGCTGGCAGGGCGTGGCGGTCAGGAACTCCTTGGTCTGCCCGTAGGCGTGCTCGGCGCAGCGGCTGTCCTTGACCGGCTGCGGGACCTCCGGCGCCTTGGTGAAGGTGAACTCGCCCGCGGGTTTGGGCGTGGACGTGGGCGCGGCGGTGTCGCGCTCCTCACCGGGCCGCAGCATGAGCCACACCAGGCCGGACACCACGGCGACGCCCACCAGCGCCAGCCCCTTCCACAGCAGCCCGCCGCGCGACGGCCGGGGCGCTCCCTGCTGGGGCGCCCCTGGGTGGGGACCGGGCCGGGGCGCGGGGTGCGGGTGGAACGGGGGCGGCGGCGGGGGGCCGCCCAGCAGGGCGTCGAGGTCACCCATGCGGGCAGGCTCGAACCGCGCGGTGCCCGCCGGTCCGGGGCCGGGCGGTATCCGCGGAATCCGCTGTGTCACCTCTTCAGGCGATTCTGGTGGAACCGTCACGGGGACTCACGGTAACGGACCGCTCTCATCCCAGCGCCTCCAGTACAAGATCGACATCTTCGGCGGTGTTGTAGAGGTGGAACCCCAGCCTGCTCCGCCCGGCGCGCGCGGCGGCGCGCACCCCGACGCGCGCCAGCCGCTCCCCCGGCACGTCCAGGGACACGATCGCCGACCCGGCGGGCGGCAGGTCCAACGCCTTGCGCAGCCCGTCCGCCAGCCCGGTGGTGTGCGCCCGCACCGCCTCCGCGTCCAGCGAGGCCAGCCAGGGCAGCGACACCGACGCGCCCACGTGCGCCCACCAGACCGGGGACAGGTCCAGCCGCCGGGCGTCCGCGGCCAGCCGCAGCGGCAGGTCGTAGACCGTGGTCCACGGGTCGTCCCCGGCGTACCAGTTGGCGGCCAGCGGCGCGGTGCCCGCCAGCGCCCGCTCCGAGCCCGCCAGCCAGGCCGCGCCGCGCGGCGCCAGCAGCCACTTGTACCCGGCCGCGACCACCCAGTCCGCCCAGTCCAGCGCCAGCGGCAGCCAGCCCGCCGCCTGGGTGGCGTCCAGCAGCACCGGCACCCCGGTGGCGCGCAGCCCGTCCAGGTCGACCAGCCGCCCGTCCGCGGACTGCGCCACGCTCACCGCCACCAGGTCGTGCCCGTCGACCGAGGCCACCAGCTCGTCCAGCTCGACCTCGGTCACCCGCAACCCGCGCGCGGCGAACGGGAACGTGACGCTGGTGAACTCCCCGCGCGCCACCAGCACCCGCGCGCCCTCCGGCAGGCTGCCCGCGACCAGGGCGACCAGCTGCGAGACCGACGCGCCGATGGCGACCCGCTCGGCGGGCACGCCCACGATCCGCCCGAACGCCGCCCGCGCCGCCGCCACGGGCCGGTCGAACGAGGGCGCGTGGTCGGCGCCCGCACCCCACCGCCGCACGGACTCGGCGACCGCCGCGACGGCGGAGGCGGGCGGCACGCCCACGCTGGGGGAGTTCAGGTAGCCGGTGGGGACGTCGAAGGACTCGCCGAACGCTGTGCGCATGCCCCCATCAGACTGGTTCGCCCACCGGCCCGTCCACCGCGCCGCGGTTCTTGCGGCGGGCGTAGACCTGCTTGCGGACCCGCGCGACGACCTCGCCGCCCTCGTCCACGACGTCGGTGTCGAACCAGACCAGCCCCTTGCCGCCGCCCTCGGTCAGCGCGCGCAGCTCGGTCAGGTGCTCGTCGGTGAGCCGGAACTCGGCCTCGACGGTGCCCCGGCCGGGCCGCACGAACTCGATCTCGGCCGCCCGGTCCCACACCACGTGGTCGCGGCCCAGGTTGTGCATGACCAGCAGCATCCAGAACGGGTCGGTCATGGCGAACAGCGAACCGCCGAAGTGGGTGCCCACGTAGTTGCGGTTCCACCAGTGCAGCCGCATCCGCACCCGCGCGCGGCGGTAGTCGTCGGACAGCTCGACCACGCGCACGCCGGCGAACAGGAACGGGGGCCACAGGTTCATGACCCGGCGGAGACGGGAAGCCTTCATGGCACACATGTTACCCACGGGTAATTTCAGTGCAGGGTGATGACGTTCCCGGTCACCCGCCCGGCCGCCTCGGTGCACAGGAACGCCACCACCGACGCCACCTCCTCCGGCCGCGCCACGGCGGTCGCCGCGCGCACCGCGTCGTTGACCCAGCCGGTGTCCGTGGCGGGCGGCTTGACCATGTTCGCCGTGACGCCGTGCGGGCCCAGCTCGGCCGCCGCGGCCATCGTGTAGTTGTCCAGCGCCGCCTTGGCCGCCCCGTAGGACACCTCGCTGGGGAACCCCTGCGGCCCGCCCGAGGTCAGCCCGACGACGCGGCCCCACGTGCCGCCGCGCGCCAGGTGCCTGCGGGCGAACTCGGCGATCATCAGCGCCCCGGCGCGGGCGTCCACGGCGAACTGCGCGTCGAACGTCTCCGCCGTCACCGGCCGCAGCACGCGGCCGAAGCCGTCCCGCTCCGCCGCCAGGAAGGTGTCCTGCACCCACCCGGAGGCGTTGTTGACCAGCACGTCGACCGGGCCGAAGACCTCCTCCGCGACGTCGAACAGCCGCGCCGGGGCGGTCGGGTCGGTCAGGTCCGCCTCGACCGCGTGCGCCCGCCCGCCCGCCGCGGTGATCGCGGCGACCACGGCGTCGGCGCCGGACTCGCGGGCGGTGAAGTACTCCTCGGGCAGGCTGGGGTCCTCCGGCGGGGTGTAGCGCAGGAAGGTGATCAGGACGTCGACCCCCTGCGCCGCCAGCGCCTTGGCGACGGCGGCGCCGATGCCCTGGTTGGCCCCGGTGACGATCGCGGTGTGCGGCACGCGGTGATGCTGCCCCATCACGTCGCGAGCGGTCAGCCCGTTTTCCGTACCCTCGGGTGATGCGCAGCGTGGAGATCGAGATCCGCACCGGGTCCAGCGAGGTCGTGCACGACCTCACCGGCGAGTGCGAGCGGTTCCTGTCCGATGTGGACGGCGACGGGCTGCTGCACGTGTGGGTGCCGCACGCCACCGCCGGGCTGGCCGTGCTGGAGACCGGCGCGGGCAGCGACGACGACCTGCTGGCGGCGTTGCGCGAACTGCTGCCCCCGGACCGCCGGTGGCGGCACCGGCACGGCACGCCGGGCCACGGTCGCGACCACGTGCTGCCCGCGCTGGTGCCGCCGTACGCGACCGTGCCCGTGCTGGGCGGGGTCATGGCGCTGGGCACCTGGCAGTCGGTGTGCCTGGTGGACACCAACGTCGACAACCCGGTCCGCAAGGTCCGCCTCAGCTTCCTCCCCGGTTAGCGCCTGCAAGTACTACCCGCCACCCCCGCACGCGCCGCTTGCTACTACCCGAGTTGGCTCGGGTAGTAGCAAGCGGCGCGTCGACGGGGCCCTGGTAGTACTTGCCGACGCGTTGGGGACTGGTGGGGGTGGCGGGGTGGCGGGGTACCGTTGCGCCGTGACTTACCCAGGTGACGGGCAGACCGGCTGGGGTGGCCAGCCCAACCAGGGCGACTGGAACCAGGGCGGCTACCCCCAGCAGGGCGGGTACCCCCAGGCGGGCTTCCCCCAGCAGGGCTACGGCGGTTCCTACGGCGGCCTCGGCGTGTTCTCCGGCGGTGACGAGCCCCCGCCCAAGAAGAGCAGGACGACGCTCTGGGTGGTCATCGGCGCGGTCGTGCTGCTGGTCGCGGGCGGCGTGACGACGTACGTGCTGACCCGCCCCGACGACCAGCAGCAGGCCGGGGGCAGCCCCACCAGCAGCAGCACGCCGCCGTCGAGCACCAGCCGCGAGGTCCCCCCGACCACCGAGCCCGAGGACCAGCCGATCACCTGCGAGCCGGTCAAGTCGGGCTGGAACTGCCTGCCCGTCGAGGCGCTGTCCTACAGCTACGACGTGCCCAAGGGCTGGTCCCGGCGCGACGGCTCGGCCACCATCGACGGCATCCCCGACGCCAGGCTGACCGGCCTGACCGCCTACGGCGTCTACGACTGCGAGGGCAAGGGCTTCAACCGCGGCAGCACCGGCGGCGCGGTGGTCCCGCAGACCGACCTGGGCGCGGTCGCCAAGCAGTTCGCCCAGAAGCTGGGCGAGGAGTTCTACAGCTCCGCGCCGCAGGCCGAGGTCAAGGTCGGCGAGGTCAAGCCGGTCAAGATCCCCTACGAGGCCGACGGCAAGAGGACCGACATCGAGGGTGCGCAGGCGGACGCCACCATCACCACCTCGGGCAACAAGTGCCTGGCCACCAAGGGCATGGTGAAGGTGCTGGTGCTCAAGGGCGACAAGAGCTTCCACGTGTTCATGGCCAACGGCGACCTGGAGGGCGGCCCCGCCGACCCCGCCCCGGTCGCCGAGGCCGACCTGCAGGCCATGGTCGAGTCGGTCAAGCCCCTGCCGGTGAGCTGACCCGTGCGGACGCTGGTGCTCTGGGACATCGACCTGACCCTGGTGGACGCGCGCGGCCTCGGCCGCGGCTGGTACCGCACCGCGCTGCTGGCCGCCGCCGGGCTGGAGATGGTGCACACGCCCAGCTTCGCGGGCCGCACCGAGCGCGCGATCACCGCCGAGCTGCTGACCGCGCACGGACTGGAGCCCACCGAGGAGCTGGTCACCAAGCTGCACGCCGAGCTGATCGCGATCGCCGGTGCCGAGCACGCGCTGCTGGCGCGGCGGGGCCGCGCGCTGCCCGGCGCCGCCGAGGCGCTGGCCGCGCTGGCCGCGCGCGGCGACGTGGTGCAGAGCCTGGTCACCGGCAACCTGGTGGAGATCGCCCGGTACAAGCTGGCCGCTTTCGGCCTGGACACCCACCTGGACTGGGAGATCGGCGGCTACGGCTCGGTCTCCGAGCACCGGCCCGCGCTTGTGGCCGAGGCGGTGCGGCTGGCCTCGGCCAAGCACGGCCTGACGCCGTCGTCGGTGGTGGTCATCGGCGACACCCCGCACGACGTGGACGCGGCGCTGCACCACGGCCACGTCGCCATCGGCGTGGCCACCGGCCGCAGCAGCGCGCGGGAGCTGCGGGAGGCGGGCGCGCACGTGGTGCTCGACGACCTGTCCGACACCCCCGCCGTGGTGGCCGCCGTCCTCAGGTGAGCTCGCCCCCGACCGGGGTCCGGAACCCGCGCGGGGAGCGGGTGGTCCCACCCGCTCCCCGATCGCGGGGCTCAGCCCCGGACGACCTCGACCAGGTGTCGCACCGCGTCCGCCAGCGGCACCTCGACGCGCTCGCCGGAGCGGCGGTCCTTGACCTCCACGACCCCGTTGGCCAGGCCGCGGCCCACCACCAGGATGGTCGGCACGCCGATCAGCTCGGCGTCGGCGAACTTCACGCCGGGGCTGGCCTTGCGGTCGTCCAGCAGCACCTGCAGCCCGGCCGCCGCCAGCTCGCCCGCGAGCTGCTCGCCGCCTTCGAGCAGGGCCTGGTCCTTGCCCGCCACCACCACGTGCACGTCGGCGGGGGCCACGGCGCGGGGCCAGACCAGGCCGCGCTCGTCGTGGCTCTGCTCGGCGATCGCCGCGACCAGCCGGGACACCCCGATGCCGTAGGAGCCCATGGTGATCCGGATGGGCTTGCTGTCCGGGCCCAGCGCGTCCAGCGCGAACGCGTCGGCGTACTTGCGGCCCAGCTGGAAGATGTGGCCGATCTCGATGCCGCGCGCGGCGACCAGGACACCCCTGCCGTCCGGCGACGGGTCGCCCTCGCGGACCTCGGCGACGTCGATGGTGCCGTCGGGGGTGAAGTCGCGCCCGCAGACCAGGTCCACCACGTGGTGGTCGGCCTTGTCCGCGCCGGTCACCCACGCCGTGCCGCGCACCACGCGCGGGTCCACCAGGTACCGCACGCCGTTGGCCTGCAGCGCCGCCGGGCCGATGTAGCCCTTGACCAGGAAGGGGTGGCGGGCGAAGTCGGCCTCCTCCAGCATCGCCACCTCGGCGGGCTCGACGGCCGCCTCCAGGCGCTTGAGGTCCACCTCGCGGTCGCCGGGCAGGCCGATGGCCAGCAGCTGCCACTCCCGCTCACCGGGCTGGCGGGTCTTGACCAGGACGTTCTTCAGCGTGTCGGCGGCGGTGAACCGCCGCTCGCCCATGCCGTTGAGGAAGGCGACCAGCGTCTCGATGGTCGGCGTGCCGGGCGTGTGGTGGACCTGCGCCTCGGGCTTGTCCTCGATCGACTGCTCGGGCGGCGCGGGCGTGGTGACCGCCTCGACGTTGGCCGCGTAGTCGGACTCCGTGCTGCGCACGAAGGTGTCCTCGCCGGTCGCCGCGACCGCCAGGAACTCCTCCGAGGCCGAGCCGCCCATCGCGCCGGAGGTGGCGGAGACGATCACGTACTCCATGCCCAGCCGGTCGAAGATGCGGATGTAGGCGTCGCGGTGCTGCTGGTAGGAGCGCGTCAGGCCCTCGTCGTCCAGGTCGAAGGAGTAGGAGTCCTTCATGACGAACTCGCGGCCGCGCAGGATGCCCGCGCGGGGGCGCGCTTCGTCCCGGTACTTGGTCTGGATCTGGTAGAGCGTGACCGGGTAGTCCTTGTAGGAGCTGTACTCGCCCTTCACGGTGAGCGCGAACAGCTCCTCGTGGGTGGGGCCGAGCAGGTAGTCGGCGCCCTTGCGGTCCTTGAGGCGGAAGAGGTTCGGGCCGTACTCGGTCCACCGGTTGGTGGCCTCGTAGGGCTCCTTGGGCAGCAGCGCGGGGAACTGGATCTCCTGCGCGCCGAAGGCGTCCATCTCCTCGCGCACCACGCGCTCGATGTTGCGCAGCACCCGCAGGCCCAGCGGCAGCCACGAGTACCCGCCCGGCGCCACGCGGCGCACGTATCCGGCGCGGACCAGCAGCTTGTGGCTGGGGACTTCGGCGTCGGCCGGGTCCTCGCGCAGGGTGCGCAGGAACAGCGACGACATCCTCGTGATCACGGTGGGCGCTCCTCGTGGCGGGGTAGTCCGCAGAAGGGTAGTGAACCCGGTCCGCCCAGTTCCAACGGGTTACGCCCAGCGTGGCACGGGGTGCCGCCGAGCCCGGCCCGGACGGTGCCTGCCGACCCGGGGGCGACCGGTTCCGCGTCGGCGGGTGGGCCGGGCCGCCCGGTAGGCTCGCCCCCCGTGCTGGTGCTGCTGCCCCCGTCGGAGACCAAGGCGACCGGTGGCGACGGCGCGCCGCTGGAGCTGGAGCGCTTGTCGCACCCGGAGCTGAACCCGGTGCGCGACAAGCTGGTGGACGCCTTGGTCGAGCTGGCTTCGGACGTGCCCGCGGCGCTGGCCGCGCTGGGGCTGTCGCAGCGCCAGGCGGATGAGGTGGCGCGCAACGCGGAACTGCGCCGCTCGCCGACCACGCCCGCCCTGCACCGCTACACCGGGGTGCTCTACGACGCCTTGGACGTCGCGGGCATGACCGGGGCGGAGCGCTCCCGCGCGGCGGGCAGGCTGGCGGTGGCCTCGGCGCTGTTCGGCGTGGTGGGCGGCGCGGACCCGATTCCGGCCTACCGGCTGTCGGGTGGTTCCGCGCTGCCCTCCACGGGTCCGCTGGGTCCGTTGTGGCGGCCCGCGCTGGAGCCGGTGCTGGCTGGCGTGGACGACTTCGTGGTGGACCTGCGGTCGGGGCCTTACGCGTCGTTGGCGCGGGTTCCGCACGCCGTGGTGGTGCGCGTGGTGACCGAGGACGGCGCGGGCAGGCGCAAGGCGGTCAGCCACTTCAACAAGGCGCACAAGGGTTTGCTCGCCCGCGCCATCGCCCGGTCGCGCTCCGAGCCGGGGACCGTGCGCGGGCTGGTGCGGCTGGCCGCGGCGGCGGGGCTGCGGCTGGAGCCGGTCACCGCGACCGCCCTGGACCTCGTGGTCGCCTGAGGGTGGTCGCCTGAGGGCGGTTCACCTGAGGTGGTCAGGCCGAGCGGACCGAGAGCCTGGGCCGCCCGTCGCGCCGCGCCCCGGGGCGCTCGGCGACCGGGTGCAGTTCCGCGCGCACCCTGGGCAGGTCGCGGTCCTCGACGTCGCAGCTGCCCGCCAATCTCGTGCCGGGCCGGGTGTTCCTGCTGTGGTTGCGCTCCAAGCCGTAGACGACCAGTGCCACGACGGCCAGTGCCAGGAAGATCGCTGTCATGGCGCTAACTATGCGATCAGCAAGAAGCTGCCACCACTGGCAGAGAAGTCGTTGTTCGTCAAAATCCCGCCAGCTATCCTCGACCCGTGCTCACCTCCGCGGCCGTGGTGCTCGTCGACGGCGTCGCCCCCTTCGAGTTCGGCGTGGTCTGCGAGGTCTTCGGCATCGACCGCAGCGACGACGGCGTGCCCCGGCTGGACTTCCGGGTCTGCGCCGAGCGCCCCGGCGAACCGGTGCGCAGCGGCGTCGGCGCGGCGCTGATCGCCGACCACGGCCTGGACGGGCTGGTCGGCGCGGACCTGGTCGCCGTGCCCGCGTGCACCGTCCGCGACGAGTACCCGGAGGCGGTGCTGGCGGCCATCCGCGCGGCGCACGCGGCGGGCAGCACCGTGCTGTCGGTGTGCAGCGGCGCGTTCCTGCTCGGCGCGGCGGGCCTGCTCGACGGCAGGCGCTGCGCCACCCACTGGCGCTACGCCGACGCGCTGGCCGAGCGGTTCCCCGCCGCGCGGGTCGACCCGGACGTGCTGTTCGTCGACGACGGGGACGTGGTCACCAGCGCGGGCACCGCCGCGGGCATCGACGCCTGCCTGCACGTGGTCCGCCGCGAGCTGGGGTCCGCCGTCACCACCGCCATCGCCCGCCGCATGGTGGTGGCCCCGCAGCGCGAGGGCGGCCAGCGCCAGTTCGTCGAGCTGCCCGTGCCGGAAGCGGGCACGCTGCAGCCGCTGCTGGCCTGGCTGCTGGAGAACCTCGGCGTCGAGCACACCGTGGGCAGCCTCGCCGAGCGCGCCGCGATGTCCGAGCGCACCTTCGCCCGCCGCTTCGCCGCCGAGACCGGCACCACCCCGCACCGCTGGCTGACCACGCAGCGCGTGCTGCGCGCCCGGCAGCTGCTGGAGGAGACCCGGCTGGGCGTGGAGGACATCGCCCGCGAGTGCGGCTTCGGCACCGCAGCCCTGCTGCGGCACCACTTCAACGCCTTGGTGGGTATCGCGCCCAAGGATTACCGGCGTTCCTTCGCCCACCGCTGATTCCCCCTTTTGGGGTGGAATTTCCGAATTCGCGGAACGTCCGCGTGCCATCGCACCGACATGCGACATAGAACCGGTTGTGAACCGGTGTCCACAGCGCCCGCGGAGGCGCCCGAGTCGGTGAGGTTGGTTGCCGGGTGGTGCGCATGTCTGAACGGCACACGGGGGACGGCCGTCGGTTACCCGATTCCGACGCCAGGCTGCGTGATCTGCTGCTGGCCGAGGGCTGTTCGGGACCGGTGTGGCAGCGCTTCGCGACCGAGTTGGCCCGCTACGGCTACGCGGTGCTCATGGCGTGGCTGCGCTCGGAGGTGATCTTCACCAAGTGCGCGGAGAAGGGCTGCTGGCCCGGACCGCCGCCGCCGTACTGGGAGCACGACGACCGGGCGGCGCTGGCCGTGGACACGGTGGTCAAGGCCATCAGCGAGTTCCGCCGCAAGGCGCTGCTGGAGGGCGGGTGGAGCCCCGACGGCGGCACCAGCCTGAAGAGCTACTTCACCACCACGTGCGTCTACGCCTTCCCCAACCACTACCGCCGGTGGCGCAGGGAGTTCGACCGGCGGCAGGAGCTGGGCGCCCGCACCGTGCGCACCGAGGACGTGGCCGACCGCCCCGCGCCGGGGCCGGACCCGGCCGAGCTGGTGGTGCGCAGGCTGGAGGTCAGGCAGGGCCTGGCGGGCATCCCCGACGAGCGCACGCAGCGCGCGGTGGTGCTGCGGGAGGCGGGCTACAGCGTCGTGGAGATCGCGGAGCTGCTGGAGACCACCCCCGGTGCCGTCAAGGGGGCGCTGGAGCGCCTGCGGAAGTCCGGCGGCGGCAGGTCGACCGGCAGCGGAGGTAGCAATGTCTGAACCAATCGGCACGTCCGGCCACGACGTGGACGCCGTGGCCATCCTGATCGAGGAGTCGTCGTTGGGCACCGAAGCCGCGCGGGAGTTGCGCAAGCGGACCTCGGACGAGGTCGCCGCGGCCGTCATGGGTCGCGTGGAGATGCTCGACAGCGCGGCGGGGCACCGGCCCGGCCGCCCCGGCCGCTGGACGGCCGCGCCGGCGGCGGGCGCCCCGGCGGGCGCGGTGCTGGGCCAGCTGGCGCTGCGCGAGAACGCCGAGCCCGCCGCCGGGCCGTCCCCGTCGCCCTCCCCCGGTTCCTCCGGGTCCTCGTCGGGGTGGCCGCCGGACAGCCTGCTGGACCGGCTGACCGACCGCACCCGGCAGGAGCTGCTGCACCTGGGCACGGTGGTGCGCTACGGGGGCGACCGCGAGGTGATCGAGCAGGACGCCACCGACACGCACGCGCTGCTGCTGCTGGAGGGCGTGGTCAAGGTGCAGACCACCGACGAGACCGGCGACACCGCGCTGCTGGCCATCCGGTCCGCGGGCGACCTGGTCGGCGAGATGGCCGCGCTGGACCGCAAACCGCGCTCGGCGGCCGTGGTGACCTGCGGGGAGGTGGTGGCCAAGCTGATCCCCAGCGGGGAGCTGCTGGCGTTCCTGCACCGCCGCAACGAGGTGTTCGTCGAGCTGATCGCGATGGTCAACGACCGGCTGCGCTGGTCGATCCAGCGCAGGCGCGACTTCCTGTCGCACCCGGCGGCCGAGCGGGTGGCGCGGGTGCTGGCCGAGCTGGTGCAGACCTACGGCAGCCGGGAGCGGCACGGCTGGTCGCTGGGCATCCCGCTGACCAAGGTGGAGCTGGCCTCGATCGCGGGCATGAAGCCGAGGACCGCCGAGAAGGCGTTCAGCGACCTGCGCAAGGCCGGGGTCGTGGTCAGCCACCTGCGGCGCCAGGTGCTGGTGCCGGACCTGGCGGCGCTGCGGGAGTACGCCGGGTTGTGAAAGCGGTTGCCCGCGTGGTGGGAGCGCGGCATGCTGTTCGGCGACCGAGCCGACTTGAGGAGGTGCGCGATGACGATGACCGTCCTGGACGCGGCACCAGCCCGTCCGCTCGCTCCCACCGGCTGACCACCGCCGGTCCGCGCCGGTGGGGCGATCACCTTCTTCCGCAGGGAGCCCCGCAGTGCGCGAGCAGTACCCGAACCTGGAACCCGACTACGAATCCGACTACGACCACGCCGACGACCTGCGCTGGGCGGCCAAGCGCCGCGCGGGTCGCGGCGGCGCCGGACCGACCCGCCGGGGCAGGCTGACCGAGGAGGCCAGGCAGCGGCTGGCCAGGCAGCGCGAGGACGGCGTCGAGCCGCCCGCCGCCGCCGACCGCTGGTCGACCTGGGCCGAGGCCGAGCGCGGCCCGAAGCCGCACCCGTCCTGGCTGGTCACCGACCTGGCCGCGGTGGACCGCGAGCTGGGGGTGGTCAAGACCGGCAAGGAGGCCGACGTCTTCCTGGTGGAGCGGGCCACCCCCGAGCGGTCCTGCCTGCTGGCCGCCAAGCGCTACCGCGACAACGACCACCGGCTGTTCCACCGCGACGCGGGCTACCTGGAGGGCCGCCGGATGCGGCGCTCCCGCGAGATGCGCGCGATGAGCAACCGCAGCGCCTTCGGTCGCAACCTGATCGCCGAGCGGTGGGCGGTGGCCGAGTTCGCCGCGCTGACCAGGCTGTGGCAGCTGGGCGCGCCGGTGCCCTACCCGGTGCAGCGGGTGGGCACCGAGCTGCTGCTGGAGTTCATCGGCGCGGACGGGGTGGCCGCGCCGCGGCTGGCGCGCGCCCAGCCCGACCCCGACCAGCTGCTGGACCTGTGGCGGCAGCTGGTGGACGCGCTGGTCGTGCTGGCCTCGGCGGGCCTGGCGCACGGCGACCTGTCCGCCTACAACCTGCTGGTGCACGACGACAGGCTGGTGGTGATCGACCTGCCGCAGGTGGTGGACCTGGCGGCCAACCCGCGCGGGCCGGAGTTCCTGGCGCGGGACGTGCGCAACGTCGCGGGCTGGTTCGCCGCGCGCGGCCTGCAGCCGGAGCTGGCCGACCCCGAGGAGGTCACCGGGCTGCTGCTGGAGGTGGCCGGTCTGCGCTGAGCAGCGGCCAGACCAGGTCGAACACCTCGGCGGCCGGTCGGGCCCGGTCGGTGGCCAGCCAGTGGTAGACCAGCGGGCCGAACAGCAGGTCGCGCACGAGCTCCGGGTCCAGGTCGGCCCGGAGCTCGCCGCGCGCCACGCCGCGCCGCACCACCCGAGCGACCATGGCGTGCCGCTCGGCCAGGAAGTCCGCGACCGGACCGGAGGCGCGCCTGACCTCGGCGTGCACCGCGAGCACCACCCACGACAGGCCGTCGACCAGCGCTCGCGCCAGCGCCAGCAGGTCGTCGCGGGCGCTGCCGGTGTCCGGGTCGGACATCGGCGCCGCGGCGGTCAGCAGCACGTGCGCCACCAAGTGCAGCTTGTCCGGGTGCCGCCGGTACAGGGCGGGTCTGCTCACCCGCGCGCGGGCCGCCACGGCGTCCAGGGTCAGCGCGTCGAAGCCGACCTCGTCGAGCAGTTCCAGGGTCGCGTCGGCCAGCGCGCGGTCCACGCGGGCGCTGCGGGGTCGTCCGGCCACCCGAATACGATACAAGATGTAACGTATTGGCATGGTCAGCAAGAAGGTCACCTGGGGCCTGCTCGTCGCCTGGTTGGCGCACGACGCCGAAGAGTTCGCCACCACGTCCTGGTGGACCCGGCGCCAGGCCGGTGTCCCCACCGTCACGCCCGCCCGCTCGGCCGTCGCGATCGGCGTGGTGGGCGCGGTCATGGCCGCCGCGGCGGCGGACGGCGCACGCACCGGCGGCCGGTCGCGGTTCTTCCAGGCCGCGCTGACCGGCTTCGGGCTGCACTCGATCACCCACGTGGCGGGCAGCGTCGTCTTCCGCGGCTACACGCCCGGCGTGCTCACCGCCCCCACCGTCGTCGCGCCGTTCGCGCTGTGGGCGCGGCGGCGGCTGCGCCGCGCGGGCGTCGCGGCCCCGACCGACCCGAGGGCGCTGCTGTGGTTCCCCGTCGTGGTCGGCGCGGCGCACGCGATCGCGCACTTCACGACCCCTGTGCGCCAGAACACCACGCGGATTCGGCCCTCCCGGCCGTGATCGGCTAGACTGGATGGCGCACCGTCCGGTGGCGCCACCGAAGCGCCCCTCAGGTCACCCACGTGCGACCCGGTGCTCCCACCCACCATCGGCGCGAACGAGCGCCGGGCCCGTCCTCGCGATCGCGCCTGCCCAGCAGAGCAATCCCCGTGACGTGCCGTGTCCCGGAGGTTGTGCTTTGCCACCCTTGTCCGAAGGCCGTTCCGAGCGCCCGCAGTTCCGCAAGTCCCGCAGCAGGCGCCCTGGCCAGGGCAACACCCGCCGCCCGCTCACCGCGGAGGCGGTTCCCACCACCGTGCCCGACCACGTCGAGAGCACCGTCCCCGAGGGCCCGCTGCCCTCGTTCAGCGAGCTGGGCCTGTCCGAGGAGCTGGTGCGCGCGCTGACCTCGGCGGGCATCGCCGAGCCGTTCCCGATCCAGGCCGCCACCCTGCCCGACGCGCTGGCGGGCCGCGACGTGCTCGGCCGGGGCCAGACCGGCTCCGGCAAGACGCTGGCCTTCGGCCTGGCGCTGCTGTCCCGCCTGGCGGGCGAGCGGGCCAAGCCGCTCAAGCCGCGCGGCCTGGTGCTGGTGCCCACCCGCGAACTGGCCATGCAGGTCGAGGAGGCGCTCTCGCCCTTCGCCCGCGCGCTGGGCCTGTGGTGCCGCACGGTCGTCGGCGGCACGTCGTTCCCCCGCCAGATCGACGCGCTGCGCCGCGGCGTCGACCTGCTCATCGCCACCCCCGGCAGGCTGTCCGACCACGTCCGGCAGGGCACCGCCGACCTGTCCGAGGTCATGTTCACCGCGCTGGACGAGGCCGACCAGATGGCGGACATGGGCTTCATGCCGCAGGTCCGGGCCATCCTCGACCTGACCCCGCGCGACGGCCAGCGGCTGCTGTTCTCCGCGACGCTGGACGGCGACGTGGACAAGCTGGTCCGGCAGTACCTGCACGACCCGGTGGTCCACTCGGTCGCGCCGCCCACCGGCAGCGTGACCACCATGGAGCACCACCTGCTGTTCGTCTCCGCCGAGGACAAGCAGTCCGTGGTCACCGAGGTCGCCGCGCGCGAGGGCCGCACGATCATGTTCGTGCGCACCAAGCACCACGTGGACCGGCTGGCCAAGAAGCTGCGCTCGGTCGGCGTCCAGGCGGGCGCGCTGCACGGCGGCAAGGCGCAGAGCGCGCGGACCCGCGTGCTCGGCCAGTTCCGCGAGGGCACCACGCCGGTGCTGATCGCCACGGACGTGGCCGCGCGCGGCATCCACGTCGACGACGTGAGCCTGGTCGTGCACGTCGACCCGCCCGCCGACCCGAAGGACTACCTGCACCGGGCGGGCCGCACGGCGCGCGCGGGCCAGTCCGGCACGGTCGTCACCCTGGTCACCCACGACCAGCGGCGCGCGGTGCAGGGCCTGACCGCGCGGGCGGGCATCCGCCCGGCGTCGACCAAGGTCCGCCCCGGTGACGAGGACCTGATCCGCATCACCGGCGCCCGCGAGCCCAGCGGCATCCCGGTGGCCGAGCCCGAGGTCCCGGTCCGCGCCCGGCGCGGCGGCGGTGGCGGCGGTCCCCGGCGCAGCGGCGGCCAGTTCCGCGGCGGCCGGTTCGACCGCGACCGCGAGCGCGGCGGCGGCAGCGGCCGTCCCCGGCGGGTCGCGCAGCACTGACCCCGGCACGTGAAGCGCCCCTCCCCCGTGCGGGGAGGGGCGCTTCGCCGTTCGCGGGAGGGTGACGGGGGCCAGCCCCACCGCGCAACGGCCCGCCTGCTCCAGTGAGAACGCCGCCGGGAGCGCGCAGGCTCTCAGCCATGACCAAGACCTGGCACCGGCCGACGCTGTGGCTGGCGGTGGTGATGACCGCGCTGACCGCGGTGGCCCTGGGCGGCCTGCTGCTCGACGACCGCGTGCTCCAGGACTCGCCGGTGTGGCTCAAGCCCTTCAAGTTCGCCGTCTCGCTGGCGCTGTACTCGATCACGCTGTCCTGGCTGCTGTCCCTGCCCCACAAGGGGAAGCGCTGGACCTCCGGGCTGGCCACGACGATCGCGGTGATCATGCTCCTGGACGTGGGCCTGGTCGCGGCGCAGGCCGCGCGCGGCCAGTTCAGCCACTTCAACACCTCCGACGACCCGTTCACGCGGCTGGTGCAGGCCGCGTTCGCGACCACGATCCCGGTGATGTTCCTGGCCAACGTGGCGCTCGCGCTGATCATGGCGGGCCAGCGCTTGGGCGACCGGTCGCTGGCGCTGGCCGTGCGCGGCGGCCTCGGCCTGGCCGTGCTGGGCATGGCCTCGGGCTACCTGATGGTGTTCGCCAACCGCGGCAGGCGCAGCGCGGTGCCGGACGCGGCGGGCAACGTCGTGCAGCTGTCCGGCGGGCACACCGTGGGTGCCCCGGACGGTGGCGCGGGCCTGCCGGTGACCGCGTGGAGCACCACCGGGGGCGACCTGCGCATCCCGCACTTCGTCGGGATGCACGGCCTGCAGGTGGTGCTCCTGCTCGCCCTCGGCCTGACCGCGCTGGGCGTGGCCGAGCGCACCAGGGCGCGCCTGGTGCTGGTCGCCGTCGCCGGGTACACCGGGTTGTTCGGCCTGCTGACCTGGCAGGCGCTGCGCGGCGAGCCGCTGCTGCGGCCCGGCGCGGCGGTGCTGGCGGCGCTGGTGGTCCTGGCCGCCGCGACCGCCGCGGGCGTCGCGTGGGCGCTCAGGGACGCGGCGGCAGCTCCTGGGCCAGTCCGGCCACCGGTCCTACGACGATGATCGCCGGAGGACGGACCCCGTGCGCCACCACGTCCGCACCGAGCGAGTCCAAAGTGGACCGGACGACGCGCTGCGCGCGGGTGCTGCCCTCCTGGATCACCGAGACCGGGGTGTCGCCGGGGCGGCCCGCCCGCAGCGCGGCGGCGAACGCCCCGGCCCGCTCGACGCCCATCAGGATCACCACCGTGCCGCGCAGCCGGGCCAGCGCGTCCCAGTCCACCAGCGAGCGCTCGTCGTCGGGGGCCACGTGCCCGGACACCACGACCACCTCGTGCGCCACGCCCCGGTGCGTCACCGGCACGTCGGCCAGCGCGGGCACGCCGAAGGCGCTGGTCACCCCCGGCACCACCGAGACCGGCACGCCCGCCTCGGCGCAGGCGATCAGCTCCTCGAAGCCCCGGCCGAACACGTACGGGTCGCCGCCCTTGAGGCGCACCACGAACTTCCCGGCCTTGGCGTTGTCCACCAGCGCGGTGTTGATGAACTCCTGCGTGGCCGCGCGGCCGTACGGGATCTTGGCCGCGTCCACCACCTCGACGTGCGGCGGCAGCTCGTCCAGCAGCTCGCGCGGCGCCAGCCGGTCGGCCACCACCACGTCCGCCCGCGCCAGCAGCCTGCGCCCGCGCACGGTGATCAGGTCCGGGTCGCCGGGCCCGCCGCCGACCAGCGCCACCCCGGCGGGCTGGTCGTGGTGGTCGGCCAGCGAGCCGTCCCGCAGCGCCGCCAGCAGCCCGTCCCGCACGCCCGCCGACCGGCGGTGCTCGCCGCCCGCCAGCACGCCCAGCAGCAGCCCGTCGTGCTCGCCCACGGCGGGGGTCACCGCGGTGCCCTTCACCGCCACGTCCGCGCGCACGCAGAACACCCGGCGCCGCTCCGCGTCGGCCGCCACCGCCGCGTTGACCTCCGGGTCGGAGGTGCAGGCCAGCACGTACCAGGCGCCGTCGAGGTCGCCCTCGGCGTAGCGGCGCGGGTGCCACACCGCCTCACCGGCGTCGACCACGCCCTGGACCGCGGGCGTCACCTCGGGCGAGACGACCTCGACCCGCGCCCCCGCCGCGACCAGGCGCGGCAGCCGCCGCTGGGCGACCGTGCCGCCGCCGACGACGACCACGCGCTTCCCGGTCAGGTCCAGGCCCACGAGGTAGTGCTGTTCACCGTGCATGGGTAGAAGCATCCACACCGGGGGAGCCGGGTCCAAGCGGCGTGGTCCACATCACCGGCGACCGCCGTGCCCGCTGTCGCGCGGCGGGCACGGCGGCACCCGGCTCAGGAGCCGATCTGGGCGGTCAGCACGTCGTAGTAGGGCGCGATCCGGGCGTAGACGCCGGGGTAGTTCGCCAGCGCGCAGCCACGCCCCCACGAGGTGGCGCCGATGAGCTTGCCGCCCGCGACCATCGGGCCGCCCGAGTCGCCCTGGCAGGTGTCCACGCCGCCCTCCGGGCGACCGGCGCACACCATCGAGGTGTTGCGGTACTGCGCGTACGCGGTCCGGCAGGTGGTGTCGGAGGTCACCGGCACGGTGGCCTTGAGCAGGTAGCGGGACGTCGAGCAGCCCGAGCAGGTGGTGCCCCAGCCCAGCACCGTGGCCTGGGTGCCCTCCGCGTACAGGTCGGTGTCCTCGGGGGTGGCCAGCGGCAGGTAGTCGGAGGTGATCCCGGCGGTCAGGGTCAGCACCGCCACGTCGTAGCCCGCGGTGGCGGTGGTGTAGCCGGGGTGGACCCAGATGCGGCTGACCGCGGCCACGGTGCCCGCCGTGCTCTGCTTGTCCTCGCGGTTCCACACCACACGGGTGGAGGCGGCGGACCGGCCGGTGACGCAGTGCGCGGCGGTGACCACCTTGTCGGCCTTGACCAGGGTGCCGCCGCAGAACTGGCCGCCCGAGGTGGTGGCCAGGTAGACCACCCAGGGCGTCTCGGCGATGGTGGCGCGGGTGCCGCCGACGACGTAGGAGGAGACGTCGGCGGCGGAGGCGGGAGCGGTGGTCGTCAAACCGACCGCCGCGACGGCCGCCGTGAGAGCGATGGACTTCACCAGGCGACGCAGGGTTTTCGCCATAGCGCGGTTCCTCTCCGTGCAGGGGTGAATCCCCACAGCTACGACTCCGGCGCGACCGCGACAACCCCCATCAGGTTCGGCGAAGCGGTTTCACAGTTGACGGGCCACACCTGTCACGCGCACGACATCCGCGTGTACCGGACCTGCAACAACCGGCCCCGCGTCGGGCCCCACGAACGCCACCGCGGCCCCGGACTCGGCCAGCCCCACCGCGCCGTCGGCGCGCACGCGGGTGCCCGGCCGCAGCAGGTGCCGCACCTGGTCCACGCACTCGGCGGGACCGACCACGACCGAGGCCCGCCGCAGCTCGGCCTCCGCGCGCGGGGTGCGCTCGTCGGCCCGGCCCGACCCCAGGCCCACCAGCGCCAGCCGCCCGCGCGGCAGCACCCGCGCCGCGGCCACCGTGACGCCCGCGCCCTTGACCTTCTCCGCCGCGATCTCCACCCGGCCGCCGCCGGACAGCTCCGCCGCGCCGCGCAGCGCGGCGGCCTCGGCCACGCTCGGGATGCCGATGGCCAGCTCCACCGGGTTGGGCACCGGGATCACCGCCAGCTCCTCACCGGGGTAGCTCAGCAGCGGCGTGGTGGTCGAGCCGTGCCAGAAGCCCCAGTCCTCCAGGGCGTCGGCGATGCCCTGCTCGGCGACCTTGCGGTCCAGCGTGGCGAACGCGCGGATGGCCCGCAGGTCCAGCTTGCCCCGCGCGCCCAGCTGGTCCAGCGCGGAGGACACCGCCGAGGCCGCCACGCCCGTGCTCGACCCGACGCCGACCACCAGCGTGCGCGGCACCAGCCGCACCAGGCGCTCCGCCCGCTTGGCGGGCACCCGGTCGTCGATCAGCACGGTCCAGGCGCTCTCGTGCCCGTGCTCGACCACGTTGTCCGGCAGGGCGGGCAGCGGGAAGCCCAGCGGGTTGCTCAGCCGCACCGGCTCGCCCGCGCGCAGCGCGGCCCCGCACGCGGCCAGGTCGCCGTCCACCGCGGCGTCGAGCAGCTCGACCAGCTCGTCCAGCGGGGAGACCGCCGCGGCGGCGGTGACCACGGCGGTGGCGCCGAGCACGTCGGCGATCCGCTCGGCCAGCGCCTGCGCGCCGCCCAGCAGCGCGACGGCGAACCCGCCGTCCACGCACACCACGCCGGGGTCCGAGCGCTCGTCGCGCAGCAGCGGCGCGACCAGCCGCACCACGGACTCGGTGCCGGAGAAGAACACCGCGGCACCCAGCCGGGGCCACAGCCCGCGCAGCGCGGGCCCCACCGGCCCGTCCGCCACCACGGCGTCGGGGCCGAGGAACCCGGCCAGGTCGGCGGCGGCCCGGCGGCCCCGCTCGGTGCCCGCGAACAGACCGATCACGTCGTCTTCTCCCTGCGGTTCCCCGCTGTGTTCCGCGCTGTGTTCCCGGCTGTGCTCCGCGCTGTCAGCCCTGCCGGGTCGCCCAGAGCACGGTCACCGGGTCGACCGCGCGCAGCGCGCCCCCGTCCAGCCTGGCAGCCGAGAGCTGACTGCCCCGCACCAGGTACCCGGCTTCGGCCAGCGCGTCCCGCGCGGGCACCACCCGGTCCAGGTCGGCGGTGGCGACGACCACCCGCGCGGCGCCGACCCTGGCGCACGCCCGCACCACGTCGGGCCCGCCGCCGCCCGCGAACACCGCGTCCGGGCGCGGCAGGTCCGCCACCACGGCCGACAGCTCCGACTCCACCACGCGCACGTCCACGTCGTGCGCGGAGGCGTTGGCGATGATCCGCACGCACTGCACCGGGTCGCGCTCCACGGCGACCACCGCCGCGCCCAGCCGGGCGCACTCGACGCCGACCGCGCCCGGTCCCGCCGCCACGTCCCACACCAGCGTGCCGAGCCGGGGCTCGAGGCGGGCCAGCACCAGCGCGCGCACTTCCGCCGTGGCCACCATGCCGTCGCCGCGGTGCGCGAAGTCGTCGTCGGGCAGCGCCCAGCCGGTGCTCGCGCGCCCCCGGCCGCCCTCGGCCAGGCACAGCAGCGCGGTGGGGTCGACCCAGCGCCGCACCACCGCGTCCGCCGGGTCCACAGTGGACAGACCGGAGGCGTCGGCGACGACCAGGGTGCGCCGCCACCCGGCCAGGTCGCGGGCCAGCTCCGCCGGGTCCGCGCCGGAGACCACCACGGCGGGGCGGGCCCGGCAGGCGTTCACCGCGTGCCGCGACCCGACCGCCGCGGCGTCCACGACGGTCACCTCGTCCCACGA
>NZ_BMRG01000003.1:353081-358366 GCF_014648515.1 Saccharothrix coeruleofusca | reverse complement strand
GCGGCCCGCCAGGGTGACGAACCGGTGCAGCGCGACGACGTCCACGTCAGTTGGCGCGCTTGGTCTTCTTGGTCCGCGCGGCGGGCTTGCGCGGTGTCGTGCTGGCCTGCACCGACCCCGGCTTGCGCCTGCTCGCCGCGACCACCTTCGGCTTCACCACGGCCTGCTCTGCGCCCTGCTCTGCGCCCTGCTCGGCGGACGTCTCGGCGGACGTCTGGGCGGGGGCTTCCGCAGCGGCCCCGGCGGGGATCTCGGGGACCAGCTCCAGCGTGGGCTCCTCCGCCTTGGGCTTGGTCGCGGCGCGGCGGGCGCGGGCGGTCTCCTGCCAGTCGTGCACGGCCGACCAGACCGCCTCGGAGCGGGACTCGCGGTGCGTGCGCGCCGACCACCTCGACCGGCGGAACCCGCGCACCGGCTCGTCGCCCTCCAGGACCCCGCGCCGCGACGGCGCCTTGAGCACCTGGCCGACCAGGAACAGCGTGGTGCGGTAGAGCTTGTGCTCCTTGACGCACGCCTCCAGCTCGCCCAGCGTGGTCTGCGCGACCGTCCCGTCGGGCAGGGACACCTTGTAGGCCACCACGACGGGCGTGTCGTCGGAGTAGCCGCCCGCGCGCAGCTGCTCGACCAGCAGGGAGACCCGCGCGCCGGAGGCGGAGATCGCCATCGTGGTGCCGTGCGCGGCGAACTCGCGGACGTGCTCGGCGGTGTCCGGCCCGGTCAGCACCAGCGACTGGGCGACCTCGGAGGTGGTCAGCTCCCGGCCGATGGCCGCCGCGGCCGCGGAGATCTGCGACACGCCCGGCACGACCTCGATCACCATGCCCAGCCGACGGCAGGTGTCGTGGTGCTCGCGCAGCCCGCCCCACAGCGAGGGGTCGCCGGGGTGCAGCCGCACCACGTTGAGCTTGCTCGCCGCCGCGCGCCGGTAGACCTCCACCACCTCGGCGTCGCCCACGCGGGAGAAGTCGACCAGCTCGGCGTCGGGGCGGGCGTGCTCGCGGACGCACTCGACCTCCACCACCGCGGGCGCCCACAGCACCACGTCGGCCTCGGCGATGCGCTTGGCCCCCCGCAAGGTGATGAGATCGGCGGCACCCGGACCGGCGCCCACGAACGTCACCCGACCGGTCATCGCTACCTGCTCCCCACGCTGTGTTCGATCTCGCTGGGCAAGGACCGTACCGCGCACGGGCGATCCACTATCGAGTGGCCTGACGGGATGTGGCGCAGGCCCGCACGAAGCGGCCGACCGCCTCCGGCGCGGCCGCCGGGTGCGTGTGCAGGTACGACGCGTGCACCCCGCCCACGACGAACCCCTCGGCCACCGGGCGCTGGTCGTGGCCGCGCCAGTGCCAGGCCGGGCGGTGGCCGTGCGGGGCGGTCAGCGCGGTGCGGTGGAACTCGTGCCCGGTGATCCGCGCGCCCGCGACCCCCAGCACCGACTCGCCCGCCGCGACCGCGTCCCGGTAGCCCAGCACCAGCTTCGAGGTCATCGCGCCGTCGGCGTCGACCACCCCGCACATCGGCACGCCGTCCAGCGAGCGCGCCAGGTACAGCAGGCCGCCGCACTCGGCGTGCACCGGCGCGCCGGAGGCCGCCAACCGGGCCACCGCGGCGCGCAGCGGCTCGTTGGCCGACAGCTCGGCCGCGTGCTGCTCGGGGAACCCGCCGGGCAGCACCAGTCCCGCCGCGCCCTCCGGCAGCTCCTCGTCGCGCAGCGGGTCGACCACCGCGACCTCGGCCCCGGCCGCGCGCAGCAGCTCGACGTGCTCGGCGTAGCCGAAGGTGAACGCCGCCCCGCCCGCGACCGCCACCACGGGCCTGCCCGGCACCGGCTCGACCTCGGCGTGCGGGTCCCACGCGGGCACCGCCAGCGACGGCGCCCGCGCGGCCAGCGCGCGCACCGCGGCCAGGTCGACGTGCTCGGTCACCGCCTCGGCCAGCGCGTCCACCGCGGCGACCGCCTCGTGGCCGTGCTCGGCGGCGGTGACCAGGCCCAGGTGCCGCGACGGCAGGCTGAGCCCGGCGTCGCGCGGCAGCACGCCCAGCACCTCAAGGCCCACCTCCGCGCAGGCGGCGCGCAGCACCTCCTCGTGCCGCGCCGAGCCGACCTGGTTGAGCACCACACCGCCCAGCCGCACGGTCGGGTCGTAGCCCCGGAACCCGTGCAGCAGGGCGGCCAGGCTGCGGCTCTGCCCGCGCGCGTCGACCACGAACAGCACCGGCGCGGACAGCAGCTTGGCCACGTGCGCGGTGGAGCCGACGCCCTCGGTGCCCACGCGCCCGTCGAACAGGCCCATCACGCCCTCGACCACGGCGATGTCGCAGCCGCGCGAGCCGTGCGCGAACAGGGCGGGCACCCGGTGCTCGCCCACCATCACCGGGTCCAGGTTGCGGCCGGGGCGACCGGCGGCCAGGCCGTGGTAGCCGGGGTCGATGTAGTCCGGGCCGACCTTGAACGGCGCGACCCGGTCGCCCGCCCGGCGCAGCGCCGCCACCAGCCCGGTGGCCACGGTGGTCTTGCCGCTGCCGGAGGCCGGGGCGGCGACCACCAGCCGGTTCACCACTCGATCCCCTTCTGGCCCTTCTGCCCGGCGTCCATCGGGTGCTTGACCTTGGTCATCTCCACCACCAGGTCGGCGGCGTCGAGCAGCGCGGGCGGGGCGTAGCGGCCGGTGATCACCACGTGCTGGTGGCCGGGGCGCTCGCGCAGCGCGGCCACCACCTCCTCGACGTCGACCCAGCCCCAGTGCATCGGGTAGGTGAACTCGTCGAGCACGTACAGGCCGTGCCGCTGCTCGGCCATGCGGCGGGCGACCTCCCGCCAACCCTCCAGCGCGGCGGCGGCGTGGTCGGCCTCGGTGCCCTGCTTGCGGGCCCACGACCAGCCCTCGCCCATCTTGTGCCACTCGACGGGGCCGCCCTCGCCGGTCTGCTCGTGCAGCCTGCCCAGCGCGCGGAAGGCGGTCTCCTCGCCGACCTTCCACTTGGCCGACTTCACGAACTGGAAGACCCCGATGGACCAGCCCTGGTTCCAGCCGCGCAGGGCCAGGCCGAAGGCGGCGGTGGACTTGCCCTTCATCTCGCCGGTGTGCACCACGACCAGCGGCCGGTTGCGGCGCTGCCGGGTGGTGAGCCCGTCGACGGGCACCGAGGACGGCTGTCCCTGAGGCATGGCGTTCCCCTCTCAGGCGGCGCGCGCGGCGCGCACGACGCCGGCGACCTGGTCCGCGGACAACTCCTCCAGGCGCAGGCAGACCCCGCCCAGCGCGGCGGCCACGCGGGCCGCCATGCCCAGCCGCACCGGGCCCCGCTCGCAGTCCACCACCACCGCCGCCACGCCGTCGGCGGCCAGCAGGCCCGCCGCGCGCAGGGCGTCGGCCGCCGGGTCGCCGCCCGCGCCGGTGGCGGTCGCGCGGCCGTCGGTCAGCAGCACCAGCAGCGGCCTGCGCCGGGGGTCGCGGACCCGTTCGGACTCCAGCACCCGGCGGGCCCGCAGCAGGCCGTCGGCCAGCGGGGTGCGGCCCCCGGTGCGCAGGGCGCGCAGCCGGGCCGCCGCCGCGTCGACCGAGCCGGTGGGCGGCAGCGCGACCTCGGCCGCCGCGCCCCGGAAGGTGATCACGCCGACCTTGTCCCGCCGCTGGTAGGCGTCGCGCAGCAGGGACACCACCGCGCCGCTGACCGCCGACATGCGCTGCCGCGCGGCCATCGAGCCGGAGGCGTCGACCACGAACAGCACGAGGTTGCCCTCCTTGCCCTCGCGCACCGACCGCCGCAGGTCCTCGCCGCGCAGCACCAGTCCGGGGCCGCTGCGGCCGCGCGCGGCCTGGTGCGGCGCGGCCGCGCCGAGCGTGCCGACCAGGTGCAGGCCGCCGCCGTCCGAGGCGGACGGGCGGACCACGCGGCCGGTGCGGGCCCTGGCGCGGGAGCGCTTGCCCGGCGCGCCCTCGCCGACGCCGGGCACCTGGAGCAGCCGGGCGCGGAACGCGGGGGCCGGGGCGTGCGTGCGCTCCCCCGAGCCGGAACCCCCGCCGTCGGGCCGTTCGGGGCTCGGACCGTCCGAAGTGGACTCCTGGGCGGATTCCCCGGTGGACTCGCCGCCGCCTCCGGGTCCGTCACCGCCGCCGTCGGGGTCGTCCTCCGGGTCGGGGTCCGGCTCCTCGGCGTGCTCCGCGCCCTGGCGCAGCGCGTCGGCGAGCTGCTCCTCCTCCAGGCCCGGTTCGTCGAACGGGTCGCGGCGCTTGCGGTGCGGCAGCGCCAGCCGCACCGCCGCCTCCACGTCCTCCTCGGCGACCTCGGCCGCCCCGCGCCACGCCGCGTGCGCCGCGGCGGTGCGCGCGACCACCAGGTCCGCGCGCATCCCGTCGACCTCGAACGCCGCGCAGACCGCCGCGATCCGGCGCACCTCGGCGTCGGGCAGCCGCACGCCCGGCAGCGTCGCCCGCGCCGCCGCGATCCGGCCCGCCAGCTCGGCGTCCCGCTCGGCCCAGCGGGCCGCGAAGCCCTCCGGGTCGGCCTCGTAGGCCAGCCTGCGCCGGATCACCTCGGTGCGGGTGGCCACGTCGCGGGCGGCGCGCACCGACACGGTGAGGCCGAAGCGGTCCAGCAGCTGGGGGCGCAGCTCGCCCTCCTCCGGGTTCATCGTGCCCACCAGCAGGAACGACGCCGGGTGGGACACCGACACGCCCTCCCGCTCGACGTGCGCGCGGCCCATCGCGGCGGCGTCGAGCAGCAGGTCCACCAGGTGGTCGTGCAGCAGGTTGACCTCGTCGACGTAGAGCACCCCGCGGTGCGCGGCGGCCAGCAGTCCGGGCTGGTAGGCGCGCACCCCCTCGGTCAGCGCGCGCTCCAGGTCCAGCGAGCCGACCAGGCGGTCCTCGGTCGCGCCGACCGGCAGCTCGACCAGCCGGGCGGGCCGCCGCTCGACGCCGCCGCGGTGCGGGCCGTCGGGGCAGTCCGCGGGCGCGGCCGGGTCGCAGCCGAAGCGGCAGCCCGCCGCCACCTCCAACTCGGGCAGCAGCGCGGCCAGCGCGCGCACCACGGTCGACTTGGCGGTTCCCTTCTCCCCTCGGACCAGCACTCCCCCGATACCGGGGTGCACGGCGTTGAGCAACAGGGCCAAGCGGAGGTCGTCGTGGCCGACGACAGCGGAAAAGGGGAAACGCGCGCCCATGCGGCGGTGTCCTTCCTCGGGTGTCCACGCCCGTGTCCGGTTCGGTGACTCGGGGGCCGAGTTCCTGACTCCCGGCGTCACCCGGTCACAGTGGCGGGACCGTGCCGGACTT
>NZ_BMRG01000003.1:347397-353043 GCF_014648515.1 Saccharothrix coeruleofusca | reverse complement strand
TCACCGGCTTCCTCGCGCACCCCTCACAGCCCAGGCATCGTCGCATCTCCCCCGCTCGTGACCAAGTCCCCCGCCCCACCGACCACCGGGAACGTGACGCCCCTCTCGTCTGCAAGTACCACCCGCCCCCGTCCCACGGGCCGCTAACCACTACCCGCGTCCGCGTCCACCGACGCGGGTAGTGGTCATGCGCTCGCTACGGCCGCGCTGGTGGTACTTGCAGGTGCGGAGCGCAGGCGGCGAGGCCGTCACGCTGCCGGACACCGATTGCGGCAGGTGACGACTCCCGTCATCCGAGCAGCGGACCGGACGTCATGCGCTGACTGGCCTCGTGGGGAATCCCGTTGACCCTGAACCAGGACGGCGTGCTCACTTGGCCGAGGCGGTCGAGGATGTGGGGCATGGCCGCCGTCGGACCGGCCACCCAAGCGGCCATGAGCTTGAGCCCACCCACCGAGGGTTGGCGCACTCCGATCCAGTGCACTCCGCAGTCGTGGAGGGCTCGCCGCTCGGCGTCGTTCGCACGAACCTGCCTGGCGTCCTTGGTGATGATCGCGGTGAAACCGCCCGCGCTCAGCACTTGGAACAACGGGATGTCCTGGACCCCGGTCAATCCCTCACTGTGGCAGGAATGAAATCCGTGCTCGCGGAAGAGCACCCCGAGGGGACCGACAAGACTGTGGGGAAGGTTTTCATCGATGAAGAACTTCACGCCGCGCCGCTCCTGGCCGCGGCTACCGAATCGGCGAAGCTCACGGCGTCGGGAACAGCTTCCACGGGTACGGACGGGTAGTAGTGGTGCACGTCCTCCGCGGTGAGCGAGCCGTCCTCCACCAAGGCGGCCACGGTGTCGAACCCGATGCGCGTGCCCTCGATCGCGGGCCAGCCACCGAGCAGGTTCGCGTCGACGCGAAGATGTCCGCGCGGCCGCGTGAAGTCGACGACTTCCCGGCCGTTGCGCGTGGTGAACGGCTGAAACACCTCGGCCAGGGTGAACATGTGCGTCTGCCCCGGCTTGCGCACCAAATCCGTCCACCGCTCGTCGTCATCGCGCACGGCGATGGTGTCGCCGTCGGTGCCGAACCGGTACGAGGCCGGGTGGTCGGTGAACCGGTAGGCCCTCAGGTTGGCGAACGCCTTTCGCACCCTCTGCAAGGTCGACTCCGTGCGGAGCCACATGACGATGCGCAAGGCGACCACGTCCTGGTAGGAGTACAGAGCCGGATCGTCCGCAACACCGGGGACCACCAGCCCGGTATTCCGCCAGTGCCTGAGCTGCCCCATCGACGCGCCGCTGAGCACGGATGCGACATCGGCCGGGAACACCATTCACACCACCCCCGCGTTCATCGCGACCTCGACGACAGCATGACAGGTTGTGGCGCGAATACCTCACTGATCGAAAGCCGGACGGACATCGTTACCCGATCCTGTGACTATGACGCGCCCACCGCGTCAATGATCCGCTGCTGCCCGGCCGTGCCCCGCCCGTCCAGCACCACCGGCACGCTCAGCGGGGCGCGGAACGACAGCAGGCCCAGCATCGGCGGGGACTGCGCGGAGGCGAGGCGCAGCGCGGGGAAGCGGCGCGCGGTCTCCCGCAGCACCACCTCCGCCTCCAGCCTGGCCAGCCCCGCGCCCAGGCAGAAGTGCCTGCCGTGGCCGAACGCCAGGTGCTTGCGCGCGTCGGACCGGGCCGGGCAGAACGACTCCGGGTCGGTGAAGACCTCCGGGTCGGAGCCCGCGCCCGCCAGCATCAGCAGCAGGTGCGCGCCCGCCGGGACGTCCACCCCGGACAGCGTCGCGGGCCGGGCCGCCACCCGCCGCCACGTGGTGACCGGCGGGTGGCGGCGCAGCACCTCCTCGACGCAGCGCGCGGCCATGCCGGGTTCGGCCGCGCGGGGCCACAAGTCGTGCCGCAGCACCGCGTCGAACACCGCGCACAGCAGTTGCGTGGTGGTCTCCTGCCCCGCGATGAGCAGGAAGTAGCACAGCCCCGCCGCGTCGCGCAGCGGCACGCCCTGCGCCCGCAGCGCGCCGAACAGGTCGTCCCCTGCCGGGTCGGCGGCGGAGATCCGCGCGGTGAGCCACTGGTGGAACGCGGCGGCCGAGGCGACCAGCCCGCGCTGCCTGGCCGGGTCCGGCTCGCCCCAGAACAGCTCCAGCGACGCGGTGCTCCAGTCCTTGAGCGCGGCCACGTCCACGTCGCGGATGCCCAGCACCTCCAGCAGCACCAGCGCGGGCAGGTCGCGGGCCAGCGCCGGGTGCAGGTCGGCGGTCGGGCCGGTGATCCGGTCCAGGCGCTCGGCGGCCAGCTCCGCGATGCGCGGCTCCAGCGCGGCGACCCGCGCCGGGGTCAGGAAGCGGGCGACCAGGCGGCGCAGCCCCGCGTGGGTGGCGGTGCCGTTGTTGGCCAGCGTCGGCGGCAGCGAGAACCCGGCCCGCGCGAGCACCCGCAGCAGCGGCCGGGGGATGGGCGTGATCGCGGTCAGCGCGTTGTCCGGGTGGAACGCCGCCGGGTCGGCCAGCACCGCCCGCACGTCGCGGTGCCTGCTGACCAACCACAGCCCGGTGCGCTCGTCGCGGTGCACCGGGGCGTCCTCGCGCAGCGCCCGCAGTTCGGGGTGGCCGAGCCGGAAGAGGTCCACGCGGGCGACGTTAGCGCCGAATGCGACACTGCCGGAGTGAGTGCGCGCACAGGCGAATCGGTGTTCGACTGGATCGACACCCGCGCGGAGGCCCGCGCGAAGGCCGGTCTGGCCCGGCGGGTCCGCCCCCGCCCGGCCACCTCCACCGACCTTGACCTGGCGGGCAACGACTACCTCGGGCTGGCCCGCGACAAGCGGGTCACCGGCGCCGCGGCGGCGGCCTCGCTGCGCTGGGGCGCGGGGTCGACCGGCTCGCGGCTGGTCACCGGTTCGACCGAGCTGCACACCGAGCTGGAGTACGAGCTGGCCAACTTCTGCGGCGCGCAGTCGGCGCTGGTGTTCTCCTCCGGCTACGCGGCCAACCTGGGCGCGCTGACCGCGCTGACCGGGCCGGGCACCGCGATCGTGGCCGACCAGCACATCCACGCCTCGCTGATCGACGGGTGCAGGCTGTCCAAGGCGGACGTGGTGGTGGCCGGGCACTGCGACCTGCCCAAGGTGGCGCACGCGCTGTCCACTCGGGGCAAGCGCCGCGCGCTGGTGGTGACCGACTCGGTGTTCTCCGTGGACGGTGACCTGGCGCCGCTGGCCGAGCTGGCCGCGACCTGCCGCGAGCACGACGCGGCGCTGGTGGTCGACGACGCGCACGGGCTGGGCGTGGTCGGCGAGGGCGGCCGGGGCGCGGTGCACGCGGCGGGCCTGGCCAAGTCGCCCGACGTGGTGACCACGGTGACGCTGTCCAAGGCGCTGGGCGCGCAGGGCGGCGCGGTGCTGGGGCCCAGCCGGGTGATCAGGCACCTGGTGGACACCGCGCGCACGTTCATCTTCGACACCGGTCTGGCGCCCTCCAGCGCGGCGGCGGCGCTGGCCGCGCTGAAGGTGCTGCGGGAGGAGCCGGAGCGCCCGGCGCGGGCGCTGGAGGTCGCCGCGGAGCTGGCGAACCGGTTGCGGGAGAACGGGTTTCGGGTCAGCACGCCCGCCGCGGCGGTGGTGTCGGTGCTCGCGCCGTCGCCGGAGGCGGCGTTCGGCTGGGCCGAGGCGTGCCGCGCCCAGGGCGTCGTGGTGGGCTGCTTCCGGCCGCCGTCGGTGCCCGACCAGATCTCCCGGCTGCGGCTGACCGCGCGCGCCGACCTGACCGAGGCCGACGTCGAGCGCGCGGTGCGGGTGATCACGGAGACCGGCGCATCCGCAGGTGCGGTATCCCGTCCTCGATGAACTCCGCGCCCTCCGGCTGGAAGCCGAACGAGGCGTAGAAGTCGACCACGTAGGTCTGCGCGTCCAGCACGCACTCCCGGTCGCCGACCTCCACCAGCGCGGCCTCCACCAGCCGCCTGCTGCAGCCGCGCCCGCGGGCGGCGCGGGCGGTGCAGACGCGGCCGATGCGGAAGCCGCCGTCGGCCTCCTCCAGCAGGCGCAGGCACGCCAGCGGGTCGCCGCCCTCGGCCTCCAGCCAGAAGTGCCGGGTGCCCGGCTCCAGGTCGCGGCCGTCCAGGTCGTTGTAGGCGCAGGACTGCTCGACCACGAACACCTCGCCGCGCAGTCTGAGCAGGCCGTACAGCTGCGCGGGGGTCAGGTCGGCCGACCACTGCCTGCGCAGGGTGGCCTGGAGCGGTTGTGGGCGCACCGTGAGTTGGTACCACAGTCCCAGAACCGCCCGCTTCAGAACCGCCCGCCGAAGTGGCTGAGCCTGGTGTAGACGCCGGGTTGGCCGGGACGGGCGCAGCCGAACCCGTAGGAGACCACCCCGACCAGCGCGCCGCCGACCACCAGCGGTCCGCCGGAGTCGCCCTCGCAGGCGTCCCGGCCCCCTTCCGGGTGGCCCGCGCACAGCATCGCGTCGGCCCGGTAACCGGGGACGGCCGCGGCGCACTCGGCGTCCGCGCGGACCGGCACGTCGGCCCGCCGCAGCCGGGGCGACGGGGCCGCCCACTCGCCGGTGCGCCCCCAGCCGAGCACGGTGGCCACGTCCCCGGCCCGCGCGCGGCCGACCGCCACCGGGTGCGGCAGCCCGCGTTCCAGGGTGAGCACCGCCAGGTCGTCGCCGCCGGTCACGTCGCGGAACTCCGGGTGCCGCCAGACGCCCACCACGCCCACCTGCTCGCCCTCGCGACCGCGCAGGTCGGTGCGGCCCGCCACGGCGGTGATCGACTCCGGGGCGCGGTCGCGCGGACCGAGCAGGGAGCGCTCCACCACGCAGTGCGCGGCGGTGACCACCCGGTCCGGGGCGACCAGCGCGCCGCCGCAGAACAGCCGCCCCCCGGTGTCCTGGAGCGCCACGACCCACGGCGGCGCGGGCGTCTCCTCCCCGCCGACGACGGCCCGCGCGGGCGCGGAGGAGGCCACGAGCGCGAGGACGGCCAGCAGGAGGGCACTGCGGCGCATGGCGCACCTCTCTACGACAGGTGGACGACCGGTCACCCACCGTAGCGGCGAGGCACCACCGGATCAAATCAGGAGATTCTCCTGTTAGGGTGGCGTGCCGCCGAAGATTTATCGGCATATGGCACAGATCACCCCGATCTGTCCGGACCATGAGGGAGGTTGTCGATGCACTTGGATTACAGCCAGTTCCCGGCGTTCCTGATCGCGTGCGCCGTGGTCGTGCTCACCCCCGGCGTGGACGCCTTCCTGCTGCTGCGCACCTCGATGCGCTCGGGGACGCGCGCGGGCCTGCTGGCGCTGGCGGGCATCCACACCGCCGCGGCGGCCCAGGTCGGCCTGGTGATCGCGGGCCTGGGCGTGGTGCTCGCGCGCTACCCGCTGGTGCTCGCCGCGCTGCGCTGGATCGGCGCGGCCTACCTGCTCTACCTCGCCGCCACCATCGCGCGCGACCTGGTGCAGCGGCGCGGCGCGGTGGACCACGCCGAGGAGGTGGTCGCCGACCGGCCGTTCCGGCGCGGGTTCCTGACCAACATCACCAACCCGAAGATGCTGCTGTTCAGCCTGGCGTTCCTGCCGCAGTTCATCGGCACCGGCGACCCGTCGGCCCAGCTGGCCG
>NZ_BMRG01000003.1:339278-347362 GCF_014648515.1 Saccharothrix coeruleofusca | reverse complement strand
CGCTGGCGCTGGTGTTCCTCGCGCTCGCCGCGCTGTGGGAGCTGGCGATCGTGCTGGCCGCGGCCACCCTGGGCCGCAGGCTGCGCAAGCCGGGCGTGACCACCGCGCTGGACGCGGTGTGCGCGGCGGTGTTCCTGACCATGTCGGTGGGCCTGGTCGTCTGACCGGTGGGGGTGCCCGCCAGAGGGCACCCCCACCCCCACCCCGTCCTACCGCAGCGCCGGGGACCGCGCCCCGATCTGCTCGGCGAGCTCGCCCAGGTACGCCCGCACGAGGGTGTACACGCCCGGCTTGCCCGCACGGGCGCAGCCCTCGCCCCACGACGTCACGCCCACCAGCGCGCCCCCGACCACCAGCGGACCGCCCGAGTCGCCCTGGCAGGTGTCGACCCCGCCCCGCTCGTAGCCCGCGCACACCATCGACCTCTCGTCGTACTGCGGGTACGCCTTGGCGCAGTTCTCGTCGGACACCAGCGGCACGCTCGCGCCGAGCAGGTACCGCGACGGGGCGCCCTGCTCGCCGGTGCGGCCCCAGCCCAGGATGGTGGCCCTGGTGCCCGCCGGGTAGTCGCGGTCGGCCAGCGGCAGCGGCTGGTACGGCAGCGCCTCGGCCAGGGTGAGCACGGCCAGGTCGTCGCCGCGGTCGGCGGTGATGTAGCGCGGGTGCACCCAGATGTCGGTCACCGCCACCACGACGCCCCGCCTGCTCTGCTTGTCCTCGCGACCGGCGACTACCCGCGTGGCGCGGGCGGTCAGCCCCGCCGCGCAGTGCCCGGCGGTGAGCACCTTCCTCGGCGCCACGATCGTCCCGCCGCAGAACTGGTACCCGCTGGGATCGGCCAGGTAGACCACCCAGGGGTGGTCCCCGATCGACACCCGCTGCCCCCCGACGATCCGGGGGTCGTCCGCCGCGGCGGTCCCCCCGCCCAGGGCGAACAGCACCAACACGAGCGCGACTAGGCGCATAACTCCTCCTCGATCAGCACGCTGCTACGAGGAGATTAGTCAGAATGACGCAGAGTGCTAGGCCATTCAGCCTAGCGTGCACCCCCGAACCTGTCCCTGACCCGCCCGGCGGCCCCCGCCAGCACGTCGCCCAGCTCGTTGAACACCTTCATCAGCGGGTCCTCCGACTGCGCGGCGGACTCCTTGTAGGAGCGCACCGCCGACTTGATGTCCTCGGTGAACGCGCTGGTCGGCCGGTCGTCCTCGCGGCGCGGGTAGTCGCCGGTCAGCACGGCCCGGTACTCCTCCCCCCGCCGCCCAGCGCTGCAGCTCGGCGGCCCGCACCACGGCCGTCGGGTGCGTCAGCGGCCAGGTCCGGACCAGCTTGAGCACGCTGTCGCGGACGTCCTCGACCTGCTCGTACTCCTTGGCCTGGCGCAGGAACTCGGCGGTGTCGACCTGGCTCAGGTCCATCCCGCCCGCCATCGCCACGTGCGCCCGCAGCGCGGCGGCCGGGTCCTGCCCGCACAGCAGCCCCGCGCGGTCGCAGGACAGCTCGGTCTTGCGGTACCACTCGCACAGCGCCGCGATCACCGCGCGGATCGCCCAGTAGCCTGCGGGCATCCAGCCCAGGCCGTGCTGCAGCTGCATCAGCCGCTGCAGGATCGTCTGGTGCAGCGCGTGCCCGGACAGCACGTGCCCCATCTCGTGGCCGATCACGAACCGCAGGCCGTCCTCGTCGAGCAGCTCCACCAGCCCGGTGGTGAGCACGATGAAGGGCTTGTCGATGCCCAGGGTGGAGGCGTTGGGCGTCGGGTCCCGCTTGACGAACACCTCCGGCACCGGGTCCACGTCCAGCGCCGCCGCCGTCTCCAGCCGCAGCCGCGCCAGCCTGCCACTCCCCGGCGGGTTGCTCTCCCGGAACGGGGGAACCGACGTGCACACTTGCCGCCGTGACCCCGGACGTGCTCGGCGACGACTACCAGACCCGCACCCTGCCCCTCGGCGGCGACCTGGCCGCGACCCTGGTGCGCAGACGCGCGCCGCGCGCGGACCGCGGGGCGGTGCTGTACGTCCACGGGTTCGCCGACTACTTCTTCCAGCGGCACGTGGCCGACCACTTCGCCGCGCGCGGCTACGACTTCTACGCGGTGGACCTGCGCGCGTACGGCCGCTCGCTCAAGCCCGGCGAGGTGGCCAACTTCGTGGTCGACCTGGCCGACCACTTCGAGGAGATCGACGCCGCGGTGCGGGTGGTCCGCGAGGAGGACGGCCACCGGCGGCTGGTGGTGATGGGCCACTCCACCGGCGGGCTGACCACCAGCCTGTGGGCGCACGAGCGGCGCGCCGACGGCGTGCTGGACGCTCTGGTGCTCAACAGCCCGTGGCTGGAACTGGCCGAGCCGTGGCTGCTGCGCACGCTGGGCACGGCGGCGATCCGCGCGCTGGGCCGGGTCGCGCCGAAGCTGGTCATCCGGCCCGGCCTCGGCCCGGTGTACGGCCAGAGCATCCACCGCGACCACCACGGCGAGTGGGACTTCGACACGGCGTGGAAGCCGATCGAGGCGTTCCCGGTGACCGCCGGGTGGCTGCGCGCGGTGCGGCGCGGCCACGCGCGGCTGCACCGCGGGCTGGACGTGCGGGTGCCGGTGCTGGTGCTGCGGTCGGGCCGCAGCCACCTGCGCGCCAAGCGGTGGACCCCGGAGGCGATGACCGCCGACACGGTGCTGGACGTGGCGCACATGCAGCGGTGGGCGCCCAAGATCGGCCGCGACGTGACCGTGGTCCGGGTCGACGGCGGGCTGCACGACCTGTTCCTGTCCGCCCAGTCGGTGCGCGAGCGCGCACTGGCCGAAGTGGACCGCTTCCTCGACACCTGACACCCGCGAGTACCATCCGACCCGCCCTCCGGGGCCGTTCTCCACTACCCGACGGGCGGCACCGCTACCGGCCCTCTCCCGGTTTCGGGCGGTGGTGGACGTACTCCACCACCGTGCCGTCGGGGTGCCGGGCGGTGAAGCCCACCCCGGTGGGCACCTCGACCGGCGGGTCGGTGATCTCCGCGCCCGCCGCCACCAGCCGGTCGTGGTAGCCGGTCACGTCGTCCACGAGCAGCGTGCCGTGCGTGGCGCGGAACGGCTCCACCGTCTCCTCGTCGCCCTCGATCAGCAGGAACGCGCCCACGGTGGCGATCGACAGCCCCTTTTCCGGGTAGGGCGTGCGCAGGTCCACCGGCGTGCCCAGCAGCCGCTCGTAGAAGGCGATCGCGTCCTCCATCCCGCCCGGCGGGACGTAGGCGCGGATGTAGACGCGGGGTTCGGTGCGGTGGGAGGAATCCGGATCGGTGCGCCACAAGGTCATGCCCCGAGCCTGTCCCGGCGCGGCCCACGGGACGAGACAGGCGTTCGTGCTGTGAGTGGCGGTAATAGGCTCGGCGGCATGTCGACCAGGCAGGAGTTGGGGCGGTTCCTGCGGGCGCACCGGGAGCTGCTGGACCCGGCCGAGGTGGGCCTGGCAGCGGGGTCGCGGCGGCGGCGCACGCCGGGGCTGCGGCGCGAGGAGGTCGCTGCGCTGTCCGGTGTGGGGCTGGCCTGGTACACGTGGCTGGAGCAGGGCCGGGTGGAGACCTCCCGGCAGGTGCTCGACGCGGTCGCGCGGGCGCTGCGGCTCGACGGCGACGCGCACCGGCACGTGCTGGCGCTGGCGGGGCTGCGCCCCTCGGAGGCCGCCCCCGCCCCCGACGACCCGACCGGCCTGCTGGCGGGGCTGCCCGCGGCGGCCGTGCTGGACCGGTGCTTCGACGTGGTGGCGGCCAACGCCGGGTTCGCCGGGGTGGGCCTGCCCGGCGGCAACCTGGTGCTGGCGCTGACCGATCCGGCGTGGCGGGCGCGGGTGCCGGACTGGGAACCGCTGGCGCGCCAGGTCTTCCGCCAGTTCCGCGCGCACGCCGACCGGGCCCCGGACGACCCACGGGTGCGCGGGCTGCTGCGGCGGCTGACCGCCGAGCGGCCGGACCTGGCGCCGTGGTGGGGCTGCCGCGAGGTGCGCGAGTTCCGCTCGGCGAAGGCGACCGTGGACGGCCTGCCCCGGACGTTCACGCTGCTGCGCCCCGGCGGCGACACCGACGCCGGGGTGCTGGTGCTCGGCGCGGGGTGAGCCTCAGAGCAGCCCGGCCCGCGCGGCGGCCAGCGCCGCGCGGGCGCTGCGCTCGGCCACCTCCCGGTCGACCGGCTCGCCGGTGACGAAGACCCGGTAGAACAGCGGGGCGCAGGTCAGCCGGATCAGCTCGACCGCGTCCGTGGTCGCCGGGAGTTCCCCCCGCGCGACGGCCCTGCTCACCACCTCGGCCGCGCGCCGGTGGCGGTCGGCGTAGAAGCGGGCCATCGCCTCGCGGGCGCGGCTGGACTGCAGCGCGGCGGCCACCACGGCGACGGGCGCGGTGCGGCGCGCCGGGTCGGCGAAGGTCCGCGCCACGTCGTCGGCGACCGCGATCAGGTCACCCTCGACCGAACCGGTGTCCGGCACCGGCCAGTCCGCGTCGCGCGAGTGCTCCAGGGCGTCGGCGATCAGCTCGTCGACGGTGCCCCAGCGCCGGTAGACCGTGGTCTTGTGGACGCCCGCGCGGGTGGCGACGTTCTCCACGGTGAGCCGGAGGTAGCCGCCCTCGGCCAGTTCGGCGAAGGTCGCGTCGATGACGGCGGCGCGCACGCGGGCCGAGCGCCCACCCGGTCGAGCAGTCACAATGCAACTCCAGTTGCGTTAAGGCGGTCCGAGCTGCCATGCTAACGCAACCAAAGTTGCGATAGGAGTGCCCTTGACCCCCGACCCGACCGTGCTCCACCCGATGCCCGAGCACCCGCGCGTGGTGCTGCTCAAGCCGCTGATCACCTCACCCACCATCGAGGTGGGCGAGTACACCTACTACGACGACCCCGAGCACGCGACGGAGTTCGAGACGCGCAACGTCCTCTACTCCTACGGCCAGGAGAGGCTGGTCATCGGCAAGTTCTGCGCGCTGGCCGCCGGGACGACGTTCATCATGGCGGGTGCCAACCACCTGACCTCCGGCCCGTCCACCTTCCCCTTCACCATCTTCGGCGGCGAGTGGGCGCGCAAGACCCTCGACCTCGTGGTCGACGCCCCCACCCGCGGCGACACCGTGGTCGGCAACGACGTCTGGTTCGGCTACCGCAGCCTGATCATGCCGGGCGTGCGCATCGGCGACGGCGCGATCATCGCCGCCGGAGCCGTGGTCACCTCCGACGTGCCGCCCTACACCGTGGTCGGCGGCAACCCGGCGCGGCCGGTGAAGCAGCGCTACCCCGACGAGGACGTGCGGCTGCTGCTGCGCGCGGCGTGGTGGGACTGGCCGACCGACCTGATCACCGAGCACGTGCGCACCATCATGTCCGGCACCCCCGCCGAGATCGCGCGGATAGTTGGGCTGGACTGACCCGTGTCGGACGACCGCTGCCGTGGGACGACCGGGTCCAGCCGATCGGCCTAACGCGCGCGGGGTGATCCGCGCGATCATGGTCGGTGGGAGGGCGCCATGCCGGACGACTTCGACCAGTACTGCGACCTCACCATGCGCGGCGGGACGACCAGCGGGGTCGTCTACCCGTTGGCGGTGGTGGAACTCGCGCGGCACTACCGGTTCCGCTCCCTCGGCGGGGCCTCCGCCGGGGCGATCGGGGCGGCGTTCACCGCGGCGGCGGAGCGGGGGCGCGACAGCGGCGGGTTCCAGCGGCTGGAGGAGGTCGTCGACTGGTTCGCCGACGGGCGGTGGCGGCTGGCGCAGCTGTTCCAGCCCAGCGACCGGACCCGCAAGCTGTACCGGATCGTGGCGGCGTCGATGCAGCGGCGCGACACCACCGGGCGCAGTGCGCTGACGTGCACGCTGCTGGCGCTGCTCGGGGCGATCGGGGTGCGCGCCAAGGCGGCGCTGGCCCTGGTGCTGGCGCTGTGGTTGGCCGGGCCGACGCTGTGGGCGGGCGCGGTCGACTGGCGCGGCACGCCGCGCTGGGTGCTCGTCGCGGTGGTCGTGGCGGTGGCCGTGGTCGTGCCGTGGGTGCTGGCCAACGTCCTGCCCAGGGGTCGGGACGCGGTGCTGCGGCGACTGGGGACGGCGGTGCTGCTGGCGTCGCCCCTGGTGCCGGTGGCGATCAGGACGCGGTGGACGGCGGAAAGCCTGGCGTCGGCGGCGACGGCCGTGGTGTGGTGGCTGGTGCTGGGGTTCGCGTTCGTCAGCGCGGTCGCCCTGACCTACGGGTTGGGCGCGCGGCGCTTCCTGGCGCGGGAGGCCCGGTCCCTCCACTTCGGACTGGTGCCCGGCACCGGGCGGTTCCGGCCGGGTTTCTGGGACCGGCGGTGCGGCGTGCCCGCCTCGACCGGCGTGCCGCCGCTGAGCGACTGGATCGCCGAGCGGCTCGACGACCTCTCCGGCGTGGCGGGGCTGCGGTTCAGCGACCTGAACACCAACCTGGTGCTGATGACCACGGACCTGTCGGAGGGACGTCCTTACCGGTTGCCGTTCAACGACACCGCGGACTCGTGGTCGTACTGCGCGCGGTGCCTGGAAAACGTTGTGCCGCAACGGGTCGTGGCGCAGCTGGGGCAGCAGCCCGGTGAACACCGGTGCCCGCTGCACCCCGAGGAGCCCCTGCGGGCGCTGCCGCGCGACCTGCCGGTGGCGCTGGCGGTGCGGATGAGCATGCCGCTGCCCGGCCTGATCGCGGCGGTGCCGCTGTGCCGGACCGAGCCGGAGCCGCGGGTGCACTGGTTCTCCGACGGCGGCATCACCAGCAACTTCCCCATCCACTTCTTCGACAGCCTGCTGCCGCGCTGGCCCACGTTCGGCTTGAGCCTGCAGGGCTACCCCGGCCCCGGCGCGCCGGAGGTGTGGCTGCCCGAGCAGGACGCGTCGACCGAGGGCGCACCGTGGCGCGGCGTCGACGGGGTGCGGGGGTTCGTCACGGCGATCCTGGACACCATGCTGGGGTGGCGGGACACCATGCAGTCGGCGCTGCCGGGGTACCGGGGGCGGATCGCGCACGTGCGGCTGCGCGGGGACGAGGGCGGCACCAACCTGTTCATGCGGCCCGAGACGATCCGGGCGCTGGCCGAGCGGGGGCGGACCGCGGGGGTGCTGCTGCGCACCCGCTTCACCTCGGACGGCGGCACGCGGACCGACCGGTACCGGTGGATCAGGATGCGCATGGCCATGCGCGAGTACCAGGAGCTGGCGGCGCAGGCCGCGCAGCGCGGGCAGCTGTACCGGGAGCTGGCGGCGAACTACCCCATCCCGCCCGACCTGCACGGGTGGTTCGCCTCGCCGCCCTCCGGCGCCGACCCGCACGCCGCCGACATCGCGCTGACCCTCGACGCGCTGGGCAACGTCGTGGCGGGCCCCTTCGACGGCGCTCCGCCCGTCGACCCGGACCTGCGGCTGACCCCGCCCGAGTGATGCGCGACCGGGGTGGCGGTGTCAGGGCTTGCGGCCGACGCCCACGAGGGCGCTGATGTAGCCGTCGTCGCCGTCGGGGTGCCACTCGGGGAGCATGACCACGCCGGGCTCGACCAGGTCCCAGCCGTCGAAGAACGGGACGACCTCCGCGCGGGAGCGCAGCACCAGCGGGCTGTCGGTGCGCTTGTAGACGTCCTGGACGCGCGCGGTGTCCGCGTGCCCCTCCACCTGCACGCCCTCCAGGCTGCCGTGCGAGATCACCAGGTAGCTGCCGGGCGCCAGGGCCTCGCGGTAGCGCGCGACCGCGCCCGCCGGGTCGTCGGCGTCCTGCACGAAGTGCAGCACCGCCACCATCAGCACGCCGATCGGCCGCTCGAAGTCGAGCAGCTCGCGGACCTGCGGGTGCTCCAGCACCGACGCCGGGTCGCGCAGGTCGGCCTGCACCGCCAGGGCGCGCGGGTTGCCCTGCAGCAGGGCCGTGCTGTGCGCCACGGCCACCGGCTCGACATCCACGTAGACCACGCGGGCCTGGTCGGCGATCTCGTGCACGTTGCCCACGGTCGGGATGCCCGAGCCCAGGTCGAGGAACTGGTCGATCCCCTGCGCCAGCAGGTAGCGCACCGCGCGCCGCAGGAACGAGCGGTTCGCCCGCGCCGCGCCCGCCATGCCGGGGT
>NZ_BMRG01000003.1:338394-339240 GCF_014648515.1 Saccharothrix coeruleofusca | reverse complement strand
CTCCACGGCCTTGGCCGCCTCGCGGTCGACCGCGAAGTTGTGCGAGCCGCCCAGGTAGTAGTCGTACATCCGGGCCGTGCTCGGCCGGTCCACGTCAACCGACGCGGGAACCCAGCTCGCCTGCTCCATCGCGGCTCTCCTCGTGTGGTCGAGAACGGCGCGATCGTGCCCCCCTGGGGGGTGCGCGCACAAGTCACGCCTTGCGGCCGACCCCGGCGTAGGCGCTGATGAAGTCGTCCTCGGAGTCCGGGTGCCACTGCGACAGCGCGACGACCCCCGGCTCGACCACGTCCAGGCCCGCGAAGAAGGCCGCGACCTCGGCGTGCGGGCGCAGCACCAGCTGGCTGTCGCTGCGCTGGTAGATGTCCTGCACCTGGCGCCCCTCGACGACGTGCTCGGGGGCGACGCCGTCGAGGGTGCCGTGGGAGATGGCGAGGTAGCTGCCGCCGGGCAGGGCCCGCACGTACCGGGCCACCGCCTCGTGCGGGCCGTCGGAGTCCGGGACGAAGTGCAGCACCGCGACCATGAGCAGGCCGATGGGGCGGTCGAAGTCCAGCCACTCGCGCACGCGCTCGTGCCCGAGCACGCCTTCGGGATCACGAAGATCGCCCTGGATGGCGGTGACCCTCGGGTTGTCCCGCAGCAGGGCCGTGCTGTGCGCCACGGCCACCGGCTCGACATCCACGTAGACCACGCGGGCCTGGTCGGCGATCTCGTGCACGTTGCCCACGGTCGGGATGCCCGAGCCCAGGTCGAGGAACTGGTCGACGCCCCGCGCCACCAGGTAGCGCACCGCGCGCCGCAGGAACGAGCGGTTCGCCCGCGCCGCGCCCGCCATGCCGGGGA
>NZ_BMRG01000003.1:306885-338353 GCF_014648515.1 Saccharothrix coeruleofusca | reverse complement strand
CTCCACGGCCTTGGCCGCCTCGCGGTCGACCGCGAAGTTGTGCGAGCCGCCCAGGTAGTAGTCGTACATCCGGGCCGCGCTGGGGCGGTCCAGGTCGACCGACGCCGGCACCCAACTCGCCTGTTCCACGGGCCGATCGTTCCGGTCCGGCCGCACGGGCACAACCCCTGTCGCTCGCTCAGGGCGAACAGCGCGCGGAAACAAAGCCCCGCTCAACCTGGTTGAGCCTGACAGACTCAACTTTGGAGGAAGCTGATGGGCGAGACGTTGGCGCTGCCGCTGCTGCCGCTGGACGACGTGGTCGTGCTGCCCGGCATGGTCGTGCCGATCCGGCTGACCGGGTCGGACGCCCGCGCCGAGGCGCGCGCCGCCGTCGAGGCCGCGAGCGCGGCGGCCTCCGACGACGCGAAGGCCAGGGTGCTGCTGGTGCCGCGGCTGGACGGCAAGTACGCCAAGGTGGGCACGCTGGCCGTGATCGAGCAGGTCGGCAGGCTCTCCGGCGGTGAGCGCGCCGCGGTCGTGCGCGGCGAGAGCCGGGTGCGCATCGGCACCGGCACCACCGGGCCCGGCGCGGCGCTGTGGGTGGAGGCGACGGTCGCCGACGAGAGCGCGCCGGACGAGCGCACCCGCGAGCTGGCGCGCGAGTACCGCGGCCTGGTCACCACGATCCTCCAGCAGCGCGGCGCGTGGCAGGTGGTCGACTCGGTGCAGCAGGTCGACGAGCCCTCCGCGCTGGCCGACCTGGCCGGGTACGCCTCGTACCTGACCGACGAGCAGAAGGTGTGGCTGCTGGAGACCAGCGACGTGGCCCAGCGGCTGGAGAAGCTGCTGGAGTGGGGCCGCGAGCACCTGACCGAGCTGGACGTGGCGGAGACCATCCGCAAGGACGTCAAGGAGGGCGTGGAGCGCCAGCAGCGGGAGTTCCTGCTGCGCCAGCAGCTCGCCGCCATCCGCAAGGAGCTGGCCGAGCTGGACGGCAGGCCCGCCACCGAGGAGCAGGACTACCGGGCCCGCGTCGAGGGCGCGGACCTGCCCGAGCACGTCCGCGCGGCCGCGCTGGCCGAGGTGGACAAGCTGGAGCGCACCGCCGAGCAGTCCCCCGAGGTCGGCTGGATCCGCACGTGGCTGGACACGGTGCTGGAGATGCCGTGGAACAAGCGCACGGAGGACTCCTACGACATCGCGGGCGCGCGGGCGGTGCTGGACGCCGACCACGCGGGCCTGGACGACGTGAAGGAGCGCATCACCGAGTACCTGGCGGTGCGGCGCAGGCGCGCGGACCGCGGCATGGGCGTGGTCGGCGGGCGGCGCAGCGGCGCGGTGCTGGCGCTGGTCGGCCCGCCCGGCGTGGGCAAGACCTCGCTGGGCGAGTCGGTGGCGCGGGCGATGGGCCGCGAGTTCGTCCGGGTCGCGCTGGGCGGCGTGCGGGACGAGGCCGAGATCCGCGGCCACCGGCGCACCTACGTCGGCGCGCTGCCCGGCCGGATCGTGCGGGCCATCTCCGAGGCGGGCTCGATGAACCCGGTGGTGCTGCTGGACGAGATCGACAAGGTGGGCGCGGACTACCGGGGCGACCCGACCGCGGCGCTGCTGGAGGTGCTGGACCCGGCGCAGAACCACACCTTCCGGGACCACTACCTGGAGGTCGAGCTCGACCTGTCCGACGTGGTTTTCCTGGCCACCGCCAACGTGCTGGAGGCCATCCCGGCGCCGCTGCTGGACCGCATGGAGCTGGTGCGGCTGGACGGCTACACCGAGGACGAGAAGGTCACCATCGCGCGCGACCACCTGCTGCCCCGGCAGGTCGAGCGGGCGGGCCTGACGCCCGAGGACGTCTCGGTCACCGAGGGCGCGCTGCGCAAGCTGGCGGGCGAGTACACCCGCGAGGCGGGCGTGCGGCAGCTGGAGCGGTCGCTGGCGCGGGTGCTGCGCAAGATCACCGCCAAGGTCGCGCTGGAGCAGGCGCGGCTGCCGGTCTCGGTCGACGTGGCCGACCTGCGGGGCTACCTGGGCTCGCCCAAGTTCACCCCGGAGTCGGCCGAGCGGACCGCGGTGCCCGGCGTGGCCACGGGCCTGGCGGTCACCGGCGCGGGCGGCGACGTGCTGTTCGTCGAGGCGTCGCTGGCCGAGCGCGGCACCGGCGCGTCCGGGGTCACGCTGACCGGGCAGCTCGGCGAGGTGATGAAGGAGTCCGCCCAGATCGCCCTGTCCTACCTGCGCTCGCACGACAGCGGGGCGGCGGAGCTGGCCGAGCGGGGCGTGCACATCCACGTGCCCGCGGGCGCGGTGCCCAAGGACGGCCCGTCGGCGGGCGTGACCATGACGACCGCGCTGGCGTCGCTGCTGTCCGGCCGCCCGGTGCGCTCGGACGTGGCGATGACCGGCGAGGTGTCGCTGACCGGGCGGGTGCTGCCGATCGGCGGGGTGAAGCAGAAGCTGCTCGCCGCGCACCGCGCGGGCATCACCACGGTGCTGCTGCCGCGGCGCAACGAGCCGGACCTGGACGAGGTGCCGGAGTCGGTGCGCGAGGCGCTGACCGTGCACCTGGTGGGTGACGTGCGCGAGGTGCTGGAGCTGGCGCTGGAGCCCGCCGCCGCGGCCACCGCCGCGGCCTGATCGGACCGGGGCGGGGGCTCCGCGCGGAGCCCCCGCCCCGCCGTCTCTCAGTTGTGGCCCACGTCGATCACGACGCGGGTCGGGTTGTCCAGCACCAGCACCCGGTGCCACGAGTCGTCGCGCATCCCCAGCCCCACGGTCAGGTGCCCCTCGAAGTCACCGGTGATCGCCACGGCCTGGACGTTGGCCAGCGAGGGCGTGGTGAACTGGTGCGGGCCGTGGTAGCTGGGGTTGCCGCTGTCGTCGTGCGCCGCGGCGGGGGTGGACGTGACTTGCAGGAAGTGGTTGCCGTCGATGACCACCGGCAGGCCGGACCCGTCGTAGAAGAGCTGGTCCACCGAGCGGATGAAGAACTCCGGGCGGCGTCCGTCGAGGTCGAGCACGACCCGGTCGAAGGAGGCCTGCCTGCCGACGCGGATGTCGGTGAGCAGCGGCACCTGGGGCGTCGCGCCGCCTGCCGAGGCGGCCGGGAGCAGGACTGCCGCCGCGACGCAGGCGAGCGCGAGCGACACAGCGCGTTTCACTCGGTTGTTCACGGTATCCCCCGAGGCCACCCCGGCGAGGACGGGTTCCCCGCTCCCCCTGGCCTCTGCCACTGCAAGGACGCGCCACCGGCGCGCGGGTTGCCCCGCCGGTGAGCCGCGCCGGTGAGCTGCGCCGGTCGGGGCCCGGCGATAGGGTCGGCCGGGTCAGCCAAGATCACTCGTGGAGGACTTGATGAGCCTCGAACGCCCGGTGGCCCCGGACCCCTACTCGCTGCTCCCGGCGGTGCCCTCGTTCCGGGTGAGCTCCACCGACGTCCAGGACGGCGAGCCCCTGCCGCAGGCGCAGGTGTTCGAGGGCGGCAACACCTCGCCGCAGCTGAGCTGGACCGGGTTCCCCGAGGGGACCAAGAGCTTCGTGGTGACCTGCTTCGACCCGGACGCGCCGACCCCCTCTGGCTTCTGGCACTGGGTCGCGGTGAACATCCCGGCCTCGGTGACCTCGCTGGAGACCGGCGCGGGCGCGAGCGACGACACGCTGCCCGGCGACGCCTTCCACGTGCGCAGCGACTACGGCACGGCGGCTTTCGGCGGCGCCGCGCCGCCCAAGGGCGACCAGGTGCACCGGTACTACTTCGTGGTGCACGCCGTGGACGTGGAGAAGCTGGACGTGACGCCGGACTCCTCGCCCGCGGTGGTCAGCTTCAACCTGGCCTTCCACACGCTGGCGCGCGCGATCATCGTCCCCACCTACGCCCACTGAGCCGGGAACAAGTGCCTCGCGCCGCGAGTTGGAGCACGGTGTGAGGCACTTCGACCTGGTCATCATCGGCACCGGTTCCGGCAACTCGATCGCCAACAAGCGGTTCGCGAGCTGGGACATCGCGATCGTCGAGAAAGGCGCGGTCGGTGGGACCTGCCTGAACGTCGGGTGCATCCCCACGAAGATGTTCGTGCACACCGCGGACGTCGCGGGCACGCCCGCCGCCGCCGCGCGGCTGGGCGTCGACGCCCACTTGGACGGCGTGCGCTGGACCGACGTCCGCGACCGCATCTTCGGCCGCATCGACCCGATCGCCGAGAACGGGCGCCGCTGGCGCGCCGAGCGCAACGCCAACGTCACCTTCTACCAGGGCACCGCGAGGTTCGTCGGCCCCAAGACGCTGGACACCGGCACCGGCGAGGTGATCACCGCCGACCGGTTCGTGCTCGCCGCGGGCGGCAGGCCGGTCGTGCCCGACGTGGTCGACCTGGAGTCGGTCGGCTACCACACCAGCGACACGGTGATGCGGCTGGACGCGCTGCCGCCCCGGATGACCATCCTCGGCAGCGGTTTCGTGGCCGCCGAGTTCGCGCACGTGTTCTCCTCCTTCGGCGTCCAGGTGACCGTGATCGCGCGGTCGGACCTGCTGCTGCGCCACGAGGACCACGCCATCGCCTCCCGCTTCACCCAGCTCGCGTCGGGCAAGTGGGACGTGCGGCTGAGTCGCAAGGCGGTGCGCGCCGAGCGGGTCGGCGGGGTGGTGCGGCTGCACCTGGAGGGGCCGGACGGCGCCGAGGTCGTGGAGTCGGAGGAGCTGCTGGTGGCCGTGGGCCGCAAGCCGAACTCGGACCTGCTGGACCTGCCCGCGACCGGCGTCGAGACGCACCCCGACGGGCGCGTGGTGGTCGACGAGTTCCAGCGCACCTCGGTCGAGGGCATCTACGCGCTGGGCGACATCAGCACCGACTACCAGCTCAAGCACGTGGCCAACCACGAGGCGCGCGTGGTGCAGCACAACCTGCTCAACCCGGACGCGCCGATCGCCGCGGACCACCGGTTCGTGCCGTCGGCGGTGTTCTCCTCGCCGCAGATCGCCTCGGTGGGCCTGACCGAGCAGGAGGCCACCGCGCGCGGGGTCCGCTTCGTGACCGCCGAGCAGGCGTACGCGTCCATCGCCTACGGGTGGGCGATGGAGGACAACACCGGCTTCGCCAAGGTGCTGGCCGACCCGGCCACCGGGCAGATCCTCGGGGCGCACATCATCGGCCCGCAGGCCCCCACGGTGATCCAGCCGGTCATCCAGGCCATGAGCTTCGGCCTGGACGCGCGCTCGATGGCCCGCGGCCAGTACTGGATCCACCCGGCCATGCCGGAGGTCCTGGAGAACGCCCTGCTGAACCTCCCCCTGGACTGACCCCTGGACTGCCCCCCGAGACACCACGAGGCCCCCGGAACGGCTCCGGGGGCCTCGTCGCGTCTGCAAGTACTACCAGGCCCCCGTCTCCGGGCCGCTAACTACTACCCGTGCCCGGCGGGGCGGGTAGTAGTTAGCGGCCCATGGGAACGGGTCGGGTAGTACTTGCAGGCGTCAGAGGGTGCGGGGGCGGCCCGCCAGCGCGCCCAGGGTGGTCAGCAGCACCAGGACGGCGGTCAGCACCAGCATCGACACCGTCCACGTGCCGGTGGCGCCGCGCAGCACGCCGAACGCGAACGGGCCGGTGGCCGAGATCAGGTAGCCGACGCTCTGCGCCATCCCGGACAGCGACGCGGTGTCCGCGCTGGAGGCCGTGCGCAGCGAGATGATCACCAGGGCCAGCGGGAACATGCCGCCCATGCCGACGCCGATCAGCACCGCCCACAGGCCGGGGGCCGCCAGCGGGGCCAGCGCCAGCCCGAGCACGCCCGCCACGGAGAACGCGCCCAGCACCACCACCAGGGCGGACTGGCCCGCCCGCCGGGTGGCCAGCGGCGGCACCATCAGGCTGACCGGGACGCCCAGCACCATGGTGATCGCCAGCAGCAGGCCCGCCGTCGAGCGGTCCACCCCCGCGTCGCCCATGATCTCCGGCAACCAGCCCATGACCGTGTAGGCCAGCAGCGACTGCAGGCCGAAGAAGACGGTGACGACCCACGCCAGCGGCGTGCGGAACAGCGAGCGCCGGGGCGCCTGCGGCCGGGGCGCGGCGGAGGTGGCGGCGACGCCGTGACGCGCGCCCGCCGTCCAGACCAGCAGTGCCGCCAGCGACAGCAGCGCCCACGCGCCCACCGCGCCGCGCCACGAGCCCAGGAACGACTCCAGCGACGGGGTCAGCGCCGCGCCCGCCGCCGCGCCCGCGGCGAGCGCCGCGGTGTAGACGCCGGTGACCGGGCCGACCTTGTTCGGGAAGGAGTCCTTCACGACCACGGGGATCAGCACGTTCGACACCGCGATGCCCGCGCACGCGATGAACGTGCCGCCCAGCACCACCCACGGGCCGTCCAGCACGCGCAGCACGAGGCCGGCGGTCAGCACCGCCAGCGAGGCGCCCACCGCCCTGGCCGTGCCCAGCTTGCGGCCGAGCAGGGGCGCGGCGAACGCGGCGAGGCCGAAGCACACCGTCGGAATGGCGGTCAGCAGGCTGGCCCACGTCGTGGACACGCCCAGCGAGGCGCGCACGTCGCCCAGCACGGAGGCCATGCTGGTGACCGCGGGCCTGAGGTTGGCGGCGGCCAGCGCAACGCCGATGGCCAACAGGGTGGTGCCCACCAGGGCCACTTGGCGGTTGCGCGCGGGCGGTTGTCCAGCGGGTGCCGCCGGATCCGCCCGGACCGTCGCACCGGGACCGCGATCAGTGGCAGTCTGGACGGTCACAGGTGTCCGGTCTGGCTGGGTGTGCTGGATCGTCACAGGACTACTGTCGCAGACATAGGATGTTCGGATGAAAGGATGGCGTTGTGCCGTTGGCCACTACTCGACGGGCAGGGCTCGTCGACCAGGTGATCGACCAGATGAGAGGCGCGATCGCCAGCGGTGAATGGCCGGTCGGCCAGCGCATCCCGCCGGAACCGGAGCTGGTCACCGCCCTGGGGGTCGGCCGCAACACCGTGCGGGAGGCGGTGCGCGCCCTCTCGCACGCGGGCCTGCTGGAGGTGCGCCAGGGCGACGGCACGTTCGTGCGCGCGACCAGCGAGCTGTCGGGCGCGGTGCGCAGGCTGTGCGGGAGCGAACTGCGGGACGTGCTCCAGGTGCGCCGCACGCTGGAGGTCGAGGGTGCCAGGCTGGCCGCGACCAACCGCACCGACGAGGAGCTGCTCAAGCTGGAGGCGCTGCTGGCGGAACGGGACGCCGCGCTGGCGGCCAAGGACTGGGAGCGGCTGGTGGAGCGGGACGCGGCCTTCCACGCCCTGCTCGTGCAGTGCTCGCACAACGCGCTGCTGGCCGAGCTGTACCAGGGCCTGACCGAGGCGGTGCGGGCCAGCATCACCGCGACCGTGCGCACCGAGCACGACGACGACCAGGTCTCGCACACCGGGCTGCTCGAAGCGGTCCGCGACCGCGACCCGGCGCGCGCCGCGATCGAGGCGAGCGGTTTCCTGGAGGAGCTGCTGGAGCGGCACCGCGACTGACCCCGCCGGGTGTTCGCGGTCCGGCGGACCTCAGGCGGTCTCGCGCTCGTCCCAGCAGGAGCGCAGCGCCGCGACGGTGGCCGACACCGCGGGCCTGCGCGCCGCCTGCGTGCGCCAGACGGCGAACACCCGGCGGGTGGGCGTGGGCAGGAACGGCACCGCCCGCACGCCGGGCGGCAGCGCGCCGCGCCCCAGCCGGGGCAGCAGCGCCACGCCCACGCCGCGGGCCAGCAGCGCCAGCTGCGTCTGGTACTCCAGCACGCGGTAGGCCAGGTCCGGCTCGTGGCCCGCGCCGCGGAAGGTGTTGACCAGCCAGTCGTGGCAGATGGTGCCCTCCGGCTGGCAGATCCAGCGCTCCCCGGCCAGGTCCTCGGGCACCAGCGAGGCCCGGTCCGCCAGCGGGTGCGCCACCGGCAGCAGCACGTCGGCGACGTCCTCCCCCAGCCGCGTCCGCGACACCTGCTCGGGCACCGCCAGCGGCGCGTTGACCCAGTCGTGCGTGACGGCCACGTCCAGCTCGCCCCTGGCCACCGCGCCCAGCCCGTCCGGCGGGTCGAGCTCCACCAGCCGGAGGTCCAGCGCCGGGTGGTCGGCGGCCAGCCGCACCAGCACGGCGGGCAGCAGGCCCCTGGCGGCGGTGGCGAAGGCGCCGACGCGCAGCTCGCCGACCGCCTCGCCGCGCTGCTCCTCCAGCGCCACCTCGGCCCGCTCCACCAGCGCCAGCACCTGGCCCGCGGTGCTCGCCAGCAGGTGCGCCGCGTCGGTGAGCACGACCCCGCGCCCGCGCCGCTCCAGCAGCGTCGCGCCGGTCTCCCGCTCCAGCTTGGCGATCTGCTGGGAGATCGCGGACGGCGTGTAGCCCAGCGCGGTGGCGGCGGCGCCGACCGACCCGTGCGTGGCGACCGCGTGCAGGGCGCGCAGCCTGGCGAGATCGAGCATTCAGCCATGCTAAACGAAACCCTTCAGCACATTTCGCTAGTGCTAAACGATCGTGCCGCCAACACTCGACCGCGTGAAACCACGTCACGTCGCGCTGGCCGTGCTCGTCGCGACCATCTGGGGGGTCAACTTCGTCGTCATCAAGGTCGGGCTGCGGGACTTCCCGCCGCTGCTGTTCTCCGCGCTGCGGTTCCTGGCCGCCGCGGTGCCCGCGATCTTCTTCGTCGGCCCGCCGAGGGTGGCCTGGCGGTGGGTGCTGGCGGTCGCGCTGTTCCTCGGCGTGGCCAAGTTCGGCCTGCTGTTCATCGGCATGGACGCCGGGATGCCCGCCGGCCTGTCGTCGCTGGTGCTGCAGAGCCAGGTGTTCTTCACCATCCTGTTCGCCGCGGTGGTGCTGCGCGAACGACCGCGCCCGGCGCAGCTGGCGGGCATGGCCGTCGCGGCGGCGGGCGTCGTGCTGATCGCGGTCGACTACGGCGTGGGCAGCCCGATCTCGGCCCTGCTGCTGGTGATCGCCGCCGCGGCGGCGTGGGGCGTGTCCAACGTGGTCACCCGCTACGCCCAGCCGCCGGACGCGCTGAGCTTCATCGTGTGGGTCAGCGCGGTGGCCGCGCTGCCGCTGTTCGCGCTGTCGCTGCTGGTCGAGGGCCCGGCGGCGGACCTGGCCGCGCTGCGCGGGATGGACGTGGGCAACGTCGCCGCCATCGGGTTCATCGCCTGGGTCTCCACGCTGCTGGGCTTCGGGCTGTGGGGCTTCCTGCTGCGCGAGCACGACGCGGGCGCGGTCGTGCCGTTCGCGCTGCTGGTTCCGGTGGCCGGGATGCTGTCGGGCTGGCTGCTGCTGGACGAGCCGCTGACCCCGGTCCGCCTGGCCGGGGCGGCGCTGATCGTCGCGGGCATGGCCGCGGCTACGGTGATCCGAGCCCGCCAGCCCGCTCCGGTTGACCAACCGGTGCCCGTGAGCTGAGCTGGGAGGCGTGGAGCACCGGGTCCTGTCCGCGCGGACGATCGTCGCGTGGGGAGTCGGCCTGGTGCTCCTGGCCGTGGCGTCGGTGGTGCTGCTGTGGCTGTTCGCGGGCTCCGGCAATCCGCAGGACGGCGTGCGGCTGGACGCCGTGCGCACCGCGTCCAGCATCGTGCTGGGCACCGGCGGGGCGGCGGCGCTGCTGCTGGCCGCGCGCAAGCAGCGGTCCACCGAGCTCGACCTGGTGCAGAAGGACCACGACGCCACCGAGCGCCGCGTCACCGAGCTCTACGGCAAGGCCGCCGACCAGCTCGGCAGCGACAAGGCCCCGGTGCGGCTGGCCGGGCTCTACGCGCTGGAGCGGCTGGCGCAGGGCAACCCCGCGCACCGGCAGACCATCGTCAACCTGGTGTGCGCCTACCTGCGGATGCCGTTCACCCCGCCACCGGAGGTCCGGGCGCGGCTGACCCCCCGCGACGCGGGCAAGCTGCAGGAGCTGGAGGTCCGCCAGACCGCCGCCGGGCTGCTGGCCGCCCACCTGCGCCCGGACCGGCCGGAGGCGTTCTGGGACGGCATCGCGCTGGACCTGTCCAACGCCACGCTGGTCAAGCTGACCCTGACGCACGCGCGGGTGCGCTCCGCGTCGTTCGCGGGCACCTCGTTCGTCGGGCCCGCCACGTTCCGCGGCACCGAGTTCACCGGCGGCGCGGACTTCCGGGACGCCCGCTTCCACGGGCTGGCCGACTTCCGCCGGGTGCGGTTGCCGGAAGCGGCGTTCCGGGGCGCGCGGTTCGAGGGCGAGACGGACTTCGGCGTGCACACCGCCGCGGCGCTCGCGGGCGCGCGCACCCGCACCGACGCGGGCGTGCGTCGCAAGTGGCCGGACGGCTGGACCGAGCGGCCCGAGGAGCCCGGCTGGGCGTCGTTGCACCGTTCGTGACACGCCTCTAGCCCGTTCGGGGGTTGGTATCCCCTCCCCCTGTCCCGGTACTTTCACAGCATGACGACAGGAGCGCTTGACGAGCGGAGGTGGCAGGTGACGTACATACGCATCTCCCTCCGCTGCCACGCGTTCTCGTAAGCGCCCAGCGCTCGCGCTCATAAGCGCCCAGCGCTCGCGCAGCGGACTTCCGAGTGCTCCTGTCCCAGGCAGCCGTGCGATCCGCGCGGCCACCGGTCCGAACGAGGTGACCCGCTCCGACTTGGCGGTCGGCGCGGCCCGCGCGCAGGACCCGGCGGCCCGGTGCGGTCACGGCTCGGCCAACCGGTGAACCCGCGCGACTTGGCGGTCGCGCGCACCGCACCACCGGTCGAGGTCACACGAGGGTCGGGGCTCCCGCGGGTGGGACCACTCGGAGGTCACTCGGCGCACCGCGCTCCAGCAACCCCCACACCGCGTCGGTGTCCAGGTGCTCGGCGACCAGGTCGCCCAGCAGGTCCAGCTGCGCCGTCCGGCGGGCGGCGAAGTCCACGTCCGGCGCGGGCTCGAAGCCGTCGCGCCCCGCGTGCGCCGCCGCCCAGCGCAGGAACGCGCGCCGGAAGGCGTCGTTCTCCAGCAGGCCGTGCCAGTGGGTGCCCGCCACCCGGCCGCGCAGCGCGCCCTCCGGCGCGCCGTCGGGCAGGGTGACCAGCCCGGCCAGGTCGTCGGCGCGGCGGACCACGCGGCCGTGGTGGATCTCGTACCCGGTGACCGGCTCGCCCAGCGCGCTGCCGCGCGGCCGGTCCAGGGTCTTGTCCGGCTCGAACCGCACGTCCACGTCGAGCAGGCCCAGGCCCGCCACCTCACCCGCGCCGGACTCCACCGCGTCGTGCACGCGCGCGCCGAGCATCTGGAACCCGCCGCAGATGCCCAGCACCGGGCCGGGGTGCGCGCGCACCGCGTCGGCCAGGCCGGTGCGGCGCAGCCACGCCAGATCCCGCACCGTGGCCTTGGAACCGGGCAGCACCACCAGGTCCGCGTCGGCCAGCCGGGAGGGCTCGGTGACGAACCGCACCGACACGCCGGGCTCGCACGCCAGCGCCTCGACGTCGGTGGCGTTGGAGATCCTCGGCAGCCGCACCACCGCCACCCGCAGCCACTGCCCGCCCACCGGCGGGGCGGGCCTGCCGATCACGCCGTCGGCGGTGTAGGACAGCGAGTCCTCCGCGTCCAGCCACAGCTCCTCCCGCCACGGCAGCACCCCGTGCACCGGCCTGCCGGTCAGCTCGCGCAACTGGCGCAGCCCCGGCTCCAGCAGCGCCGGGTCGCCGCGGAACTTGTTCACCACGAACCCGGCGACCAGCGCCTGGTCGGCCGGGTCGAGCAGGGCCAGGGTGCCGAACAGGTGCGCGAGCACCCCGCCCCGGTCGATGTCGCCGACGACCAGCACCGGCAGGCCCGCCGCGCGGGCCAGACCCATGTTGGCGATGTCGTCGGCCCGCAGGTTGATCTCGGCGGGCGAACCCGCGCCCTCGCAGATCACCGCCTCGTAGTCCGCGCGCAGCCCCTCCAGCGTGGCCAGCACGGTCCGCAGCAGCTCGGCCTTGCGGGCGCGGTAGGACAGCGCGGACACCTCCCCCACCGCGCGGCCCAGCACCACCACCTGGGAGCTGCGGTCCCCGCCCGGCTTGAGCAGCACCGGGTTGAACCGCACGCTCGGCGCCAGCCCGCACGCCGCGGCCTGCACCGCCTGCGCCCGGCCGATCTCGCCGCCGTCACCGGTGACCACGGAGTTGTTGGACATGTTCTGCGCCTTGAACGGCGCCACCCGCACGCCCTGGCGGGCCAACCAGCGGCACAGGCCCGCGGCCAGCACGCTCTTGCCCGCGTCGGAGGTCGTCCCGGCGACCAGCAGCGCACCGCTCACCTTCGGTGAAGTCCCCTCGTTGTCGGTTCCGGCTGACATCATCCACGTCATGGTCGACGTCCCCGCCACCGCGGTCCTGGTGCACAGCCCCTACCTCGGGCCCGCGAGCCTGCGCCCGCTCGCCGACGCGCTGACCGCGCTGGGGCACCCGGTGCAGCTGCTGGACCTGCGGGTCACCGTCAACGCGGCCCCGGTGCACCAGCGCATCATCGGGGTGTTCGTCGACGCGCTGGAGGACTCGCCGGTCGAGGGCGAGCTGGTGCTGGTCGGGCACAGCGGGGCGGGACCGCTGCTGCCCGCGTTCGCCGACGCGCTGGAGACCCCGGTGCGCGGCCTGGTCTACCTGGACGCGGGACTGCCCACGCCGGGCCGCAGCTGGCGCGACGACGCGCCACCGGAGCTGGTGGCGCGGCTGAAGTCCCTGTCGCGGGAGGGGCTGATGCCGCGCTGGGACCGGTGGTCGCCCCCGGAGGAGCTGGCCGGGCTCGTGCCCGACGCGGCGCTGCGCGAGGAGATCACCGCCGAGGCCCCGGAGGTGCCGCTGGCGTTCATCAAGGAACCCCGGCCGACCGTGGCGTGGACCGGCCGGGAGGCGTACCTGCGGTTGAGCACGGCCTACGCGGCCGAGGCCGCCGCGGCGCGGGAGCGCGGGTGGCCGGTGGTCGAGCTGGACGCCGACCACCTGGCCCCGGCCACCGCGCCCGAGCCGGTGGCGCGGGCGCTGGCCGAGCTGATCAGCAGGTGGTGAGGATCTCCGCGCCGTCGTCGGTGACCACCAGGGTGTGCTCGAACTGGGCGGTCCAGCTCTTGTCCTTGGTGGTGACCGTCCAGCCGTCGTCCCACATGTCGTGCTCGATGCCGCCCAGGGTGATCATCGGCTCGATGGTGAAGGTCATGCCCGGCTCGATCACCGTGGGCACGTGCGGCGCGTCGTAGTGCAGCACGACCAGGCCGCTGTGGAAGGTGCGGCCGATGCCGTGGCCGGTGAAGTCGCGCACCACGCCGTAGCCGAACCGCTTGGCGTAGGCCTCGATGACCCGGCCCACCACGTTGAGCTGCCTGCCCGGCTTGACCGCCTTGATCGCCCGCATGGTGGCCTCGTGGGTGCGCTCCACCAGCAGGCGCACCTCCTCGCTGGCCTCACCGGCGATGAAGGTGGCGTTGGTGTCGCCGTGCACACCGCCGATGTAGGCGGTCACGTCGACGTTGACGATGTCGCCGTCCTGCACCACCGTCGAGTCCGGGATGCCGTGGCAGATGACCTCGTTGAGCGAGGTGCAGCAGGACTTGGGGAACCCGCGGTAGCCCAGCGTCGACGGGTAGGCGCCGTTGTCGCAGAGGAACTCGTGCACGACCGCGTCGATCTCGTCGGTGGTCACGCCGGGGACCACGACCTTGCCCGCCTCCTGCAGCGCCTGCGCGGCGAGCCTGCCCGCCACCCGCATCGCCTCGATCACCTCGGGCGGCTGCACCCAGGGGTCGGTGTTGCGCTTGGGCTCGGGGCGGTCGACGTACTCGGGCCGCTCGATCTCGGCGGGCACCGGACGACGCGGGGAGAGCACCCCTGGCTTGAGGACGGCACGAACGGACATGCCCACCACATTACGGCGGGGCGCGATCGGGACGCGAACGCCCTGGGGACTCGGCGTCGGCCGGGTCGGGTAGTAGTGAGCTGCCCTGGTGAGGGGGTCGGGTGGTACTTGCCGGTGTCAGCCCAGGGCGCGCAGGAAGCGGCCGGTGGCGTCCACGGCGGGGGTGGAGGCGTTGGTGCCCAGCAGCAGGGTCGCGAACGCCACGTCCCCCCGGTAGCCGACGAACCAGCCGTGCGAGTTGGTGCCGTCGCCGAACTGGGCCGTGCCGGTCTTGCCCCGCACGTCGCCCAGGTCGCGCAGCTGCGTGGCGGTGCCGTACTCGACCACCTCGCGCATCATCGCGCGCAGCGGCTCCAGCACCGCGGGCGGCGGCGCGGCGGGTTGGTGGTCCACCTTGGTCTCCTGGCCGCGCAGCAGGTTCGGCGTGGGCATGGCCCCCCTGGCGGCGGTGGCCGCGACCAGCGCCATGCCGAACGGGCTGGCCAGCACCTTGCCCTGGCCGAATCCGTCCTCGGCGCGCTCCACCACGTCGGTGGCGGGCGGCACCGAGCCGGTGATGGTGGTGATGGCCGGGACCTCGAAGTCGACGCCGAGGCCGAAGCTGTCCGCGGCGCTGGTCAGCGCGTCGGCGGGCAGCTCGGCGGCGAGCTGGGCGAAGGTGGTGTTGCAGGAGAACGCGAACGCCGAGCGCAGCGGGATGGTGCCCTTGTCGAACTCCTTGTCGTTGGGCACGACGCGCCGCCCGTCGATGGTGGTCTTGCCGGGGCAGGGCAGCGGGCTGTCCGCGCCCGCCTTGCCCGCCGCCATGGCCGCCGCGGCGGTGACGATCTTGAACGTGGAGCCGGGCGGGAAGTTGCCGGTCAGCGCGATCGCGCCCTGCGCGTCGGCTGCGGCGTTCTGGGCGACGGCCAGCACGTCGCCGCTGGAGGGCTGGATCGCCACCAGCATCGCGGGCTGCTGGACCGGCTCCAGCGCGTCCTCGGCGGCGGCCTGCGCGGTCCGGCTCAGCGCCGTGGTCACCGCCTCGGCCGGTTGGGGCCGCTCCTCGTGCAGGGTCTCCACCTCGCCGCCCGCCGCGTTGACGGTGTAGACGCGCAGCCCCGCCAGGCCGGCGGCCTCCTCCTCCACGGCCTTGCGCACGGCGGGCAGCACCTGCGAGCCGAAGTCGCGCGAGGGGGCCAGCAGGCTGGTCCGGGTGGTGAAGCGGACGCCGGGCAGCTCGTAGATGCGCGGCTTGACCGACTGGTAGTCCGCGTCGCGCAGCGCGGCCACCTGGTAGACCTGCCCCTCGGGCACCTTCCCCGCGCCCTCGGCGATGGACTGCGGGGTGATCGACTCGTCGATGGGGTTGAGCGCCCCGGCCAGCGCGGTGGCCACCGCGTTGAGGTCACCGGCCTCCTTGCGGTCCAGCAGGACCGACACGACCTGTTCCGGGGCCAGCAGCGGGGTGCCGTCCCGGTCCAGCACCGGGGCCAGGTCGGGCTGCACCTCGGTCAGGCCGATGCCCTGCTGGGCGGCCAGCTTCGGGTGCACCACCGAGGGCGCCCAGCGCACCTTCCAGTCCTCGGCGTCGCGGCGCAGCTCGAACTCGGCCCGGTAGTTCCAGGAGCGGTCGTGCGCCAGGGTCCAGTCCAGCTTCGCGGTGGCGCCCGCCGCGGTGTCCTCACCCGCCGAGCGCACCTGGTCCAGCGAGTGCGCGACCTTCACGGGCTTGAGCGCGTCGTGCACCTTCGCCAGCAGCTCCTTGGCGGCGGCGGGGTCGTCGGTCAGCGCCGCCGCGCCGTCGAGGTCACCGCCGCTCCAGCGCGCGAGGAAGTCCCTGGCCACCTCGTCCGGCCCCGGCCCCGATGAGAACAGGCCGCACCCGGCCACCAGGACCAGCGCGCAGCTCAGACCCGCCAGCTTGCGAAGGATCACCGTCGCAGTATGCCCCGTGGCCCCGCCACCCCGGACGACGTGTCGACATCCCCCGCCCGCAAGTACTACCCGACAGGTCCGTGCGGGCCGCTGACCACTACCCGAGCGCCGGTTCGCGGGTCAGAACAGGACGGTGGCGTACTGGCCGACCTGGGTGAAGCCGATGCGCCGGTAGACGGCCTTGGCCGCCTCGTTGTAGCTGTTCACGTACAGGCTGGCGGTGCGGCCCAGGCCGCGCACCAGCCGCTCGGCCACCGCCGCGGTGCCGCCGGCCCCGAGCCCGTGGCCGCGCCGGTCCGGCCGCACCCAGACCCCCTGGATCTGCCCGACCTGCTTGGACATGGCGCCGATCTCGGCCTTGAACACCACTTCGCCGCCCTCGAACCGGGCGAACGCCCGCCCGCTCGCGATCAGCTCCGCCACCCTGGCCCGGTAGCTGATCCCGCCGTCGTCGGCGCACGGGTCGACCCCGACCTCCTCGATGAACATGGCGACCGCCGCGGGCAGGTACCGGTCCAGCTCCTCGGGCCGCACCGGGCGCACCAGCGGGTCCGGCGGGATCGCGGTGGCCCCGCCCAGCGCCATCAGCGGCTGGTCGCCGCGCACCTCGCGGGCGGGCCCCCAGTCCGGGGCCAGCTCCTCCCACAGGCCGAGCACCTGCTCGGCGGGCCCGACCAGCGACGAGCACATCCGGCCGCGCCGCCGGGCCCGGTCGGCGAACCCGCGCAGCGCCGAGGCGTTGCCGCGCAGCGGGATCAGGTTCGGCCCCGCGAAGCACAGCGCGTCCACCCGGCCACCGCGCAGCGAGCGGTGGTCGTAGGCCCAGACCTCGCCGCCCAGCCGCCACGGGTCGAGGCCGACGGCCTCGACCCGCGCGGCCACCATGCAGGTGGCCACGGGGTCGGCCGCCAGCGCGGCGAGGACCTCCGGCAGGTCCCGCTCGTCGAGCAACCTCGCTCCGGCCAACCTCAGCACGGGTCAAGACTGCCAGATGAACCGGGTACCGCGCGCGTCCACCACCCGCTCAGCCGACGGTGACGACCGGCTCGCCCGGCGCGTCGCCCATCTCCTCGGCGATGCGCATGGCCTCCTCGATCAGCGTCTCCACGATCTGGTGCTCGGGGACGGTCTTGATCACCTGCCCCTTGACGAAGATCTGGCCCTTGCCGTTGCCCGAGGCCACGCCCAGGTCGGCCTCCCGCGCCTCGCCGGGCCCGTTGACCACGCAGCCCATCACCGCCACCCGCAGGGGCACCTCCATGCCCTCCAGACCGGCGGTGACCTGCTCGGCCAGCGTGTAGACGTCCACCTGGGCCCGCCCGCACGACGGGCACGACACGATCTCCAGCTTCCTCGGCCGCAGGTTCAGCGACTGCAGGATCTGCTGGCCGACCTTGACCTCCTCCACCGGAGGAGCCGACAGCGAGACCCGGATCGTGTCCCCGATGCCCTGCCGCAGCAGCGCGCCGAAGGCCACCGCGGACTTGATGGTGCCCTGGAACGCGGGCCCCGCCTCGGTCACGCCCAGGTGCAGCGGGTAGTCGCACTGCTCGGCCAGGATCTCGTAGGCCCGCACCATGACCACCGGGTCGTTGTGCTTGACCGAGATCTTCAGGTCGTGGAAGTCGTGCTCGGCGAACAGCGACGCCTCCCACAGCGCCGACTCCGCCAGCGCCTCCGGGGTGGCCTTGCCGTACTTGGCCATCAGGCGCGGGTCCAGCGACCCGGCGTTGACCCCGATCCGGATGGGCGTGCCGTGGTCGCGCGCCGCCGCGGCGATCTCGCGCACCTTGTCGTCGAACTTCTTGATGTTGCCGGGGTTGACCCGCACCGCCGCGCACCCGGCCTCGATGGCCGCGAAGACGTACTTGGGCTGGAAGTGGATGTCCGCGATCACCGGGATCTGCGACTTGCGCGCGATCGCGGCCAGCGCGTCCGCGTCGTCCTGCGACGGGCAGGCCACCCGCACGATGTCGCAGCCCGCCGCGGTCAGCTCCGCGATCTGCTGCAGCGTCGCGTTGACGTCCGCGGTCACGGTCGTGGTCATCGACTGCACCGAGATCGGGAACTCCGAGCCCACGCCGACCGAGCCCACCATCAGCTGCCGGGTCCGACGCCGCTCGGACAGCACCGGTGGCGGCATCGCCGGGAGACCGAGCATCACGCCGTCACTCATGCACTAACACCTCTCACTGGCCGAGCCTGATCGGGTTGACGATGTCCGCGGTGACCGTCAGCAGCGTGATGGCGCCGCCGACGAAGATCACGAAGTAGGTCAGCGGCAGCAGCCGCAGGTAGTTCACCGGAGCCCCGGCGGGCTTGCCGCGGAGCTTCCTCACCCAGTTTCGCACCCGCTCGTACAGGTTGACGGCGATGTGACCACCATCAAGCGGGAGCAGGGGCAGGAGGTTGAACACACCGATGAAGAAGTTCAGCCCCGCCAGCATCAGCCAGAACAGCTCCCACAGGCCCTGCTCGGCCGCGTCGCCGCCGATGATGCTCGCGCCGACCACGCTGACCGGGGTGTCCAGGTCGCGCGGGGCCCCGCCGATGGCCTTGACCACCGCCGGGATCTTCTCCGGGAAGTTCATCAGCCCTTCCCAGGTGTTGGCGAACATCGTCCCGGTGAACGAGGTCGCGCCGCCCAGGGCGCCCAGGGCGCTGTAGTGGAAGATCGGGGTGCCGACGATGCCGATCGCGCCGACTTCCCGGGTGTAGCGGCTGCCGTCCTGGCGCTCGAACTCGCGGGCCACCCGCGCCACGTCGACGGTGAGGGTGACCTCCTGATCGTCGCGCAGCACCTTGAACTCGGTCGGGCCGGACCGCTCCCTGGTCCTGTCCAGCACGTCGCGCCAGGTGGGGGTGCCGGTGCCCGCGACGGCGACGATCTGGTCGCCCTGCCGGAAGCCCGCGTCCCTGGCCGGGGCCGGGTCGCCCGCGGCGCACTGGGCGCGCGGGTCGGCGGGCACGCACTGGGCGACCTCGCTGACCAGCGGGGTGTCCTTGAGGTTGGGCAGGCCCATGGTGGCGGCCATGCCGTAGAGCACGACGAAGCCCACGATGAAGTGGGTGATGGAGCCCGCGGACAGCACCACCACGCGCTTCCAGGTGGCCTGCCGGTAGAACGCGCGGGGCTGGTCCTGCGGCGCCACCTCGTCCAGCGCGGTCATGCCGGTGATCTCGCAGAAGCCGCCCGCCGGGATGGCCTTGAGGCCGTACTCGGTCTCGCCGCGCCGGAACGAGAAGATCCTGGGCCCGAACCCGATGAAGTACCGGGTCACCTTCATCCCGAACATCTTGGCGGTGGCCAGGTGGCCCAGCTCGTGCAGCGCGATCGAGATGCCGATGAGGAGCGCGAAGAACACGATCCCGAAGACGAAAGCCACCTTCTCAGTCCCTTCCCGATCGCACCGCGGTGGCGACCAGTTCCCGCGCCCTGGCCCGAGCCCAGCGCTCGGCCTCCAGCACCTCGGCGACGTCGGCGGGCTCGCGGGCCCACTCCCCCGCCTCGTCCAGCACCCGGCTGACGGTGTCCACCAGCGAGGTGAACGACGTGCCGTCGTCGAGGAAGACCGCGACGGCCTCCTCGTTGGCCGCGTTGTAGATCGCGGGCAGGCAGCCGCCCGCGGTGCCCGCCTGCCTGGCCAGCCGGACCGCCGGAAACGTCTCGTGGTCCAGCGGCTCGAACGTCCACGCGGTCGCCATGTCGAAGCTACACGCGGCGGCGGCGCCGGGGACGCGGTCGGGCCAGCCCAGGCCCAGCGCGATGGGCAGGCGCATGTCCGGCGGGCTGGCCTGGGCCAGCGTGGAGCCGTCGGTGAAGGTCACCATCGAGTGGATGATCGACTGCGGGTGGACGACCACGTCGACGCGCTCGTAGGGCACGCCGAACAGCAGGTGCGCCTCGATCAGCTCCAGGCCCTTGTTGACCAGGGTGGCCGAGTTGATCGTGATGACCGGGCCCATCGACCAGGTCGGGTGGGCCAGCGCGTCGCGCGCGGTCACGCCCGCCAGCTCGGCGCGGGTGCGGCCGCGGAAGGGGCCGCCGGAGGCGGTCAGCACCAGCTTGGCGACCTCGTCGGCGGTGCCGCCGCGCAGGCACTGGGCCAGCGCGGAGTGCTCGGAGTCGACCGGCACGATCTGGCCGGGCTTGGCCGCGCGCAGCACCAGGGGGCCGCCCGCGACCAGCGACTCCTTGTTGGCCAGGGCCAGCGTCGCGCCGGTGGCCAGCGCGCGCAGCGTCGGCTCCAGGCCGATCGAGCCGGTCATGCCGTTGAGCACCACGTCCACCGGGGTGGTGTCGATCAGCTCCACCACGGCGTCCGGGCCCGCCAGGATGCGGGGCAGCGCGAACTCGCCGCGCGCGTAGCCCCGCTTCTGCGCCTCGGCGTAGAGGGCCAGGGTGAGGTCCTCGACAGCGGTGGCGCGGGCGATCGCGACCGCCTTGACGCCGTGCTCGACGACCTGGGCGGCGAGCGCGGCCGGGTCGCCGCCGCCCGCGGCGAGGCCCGCGACGGTGAAGCGGTCGCGGTTGGCGGAGACGACGTCGAGCGCCTGGGTGCCGATGGACCCCGTGGAGCCCAGGACCAGGACCGTGCGTGGTGTGCTCATCACCGCCCATTCTTCCGGACCCGAGCCGGCCGCCCCGCAGCGCGGTACTTGGATAACGGAATCATAACGAGCGCGTGAGATCACCCGGCCTTGGGCACTCCTGGATCAAGCGCCCCGGCGGATCGGCCCGCCGGCGGCCGGCAGGAAGGAGTGCCCCCGTGGGCATCTTGGGTTGGATTGTCCTGGGCCTGATCGCGGGTGCCATCGCCAAGGCCATCATGCCTGGTCGGGACCCCGGCGGCATCATCATCACGATGCTCCTCGGCATCGTCGGCGCCATTCTCGGCGGGTTCATCGGCAGCGCCATCTTCGGCACCGGTGTCGATGAGTTCTTCTCCCTGAGCACCTGGTTGCTGGCCATCCTCGGCTCGCTCATCGTGCTCGGCATCTACCGGCTCGTGACGGGCAGGCGGGCGCACGTCTAAAGCGCCCCCGCCCGACCAGGGAGCCCCGCGCCAACGACGGCGCGGGGCTCCCGCGCTTTCGCCCTCAGCCCGCCAGTCCCGCGTCCCGCGCCAGCAGCGCCGCCTGCACCCGGTTGGTCAGCCCCAGCTTCGCCAGCAGCCTGCTGACGTAGGTCTTCACGGTCGCCTCGCTCATGTGCAGCCGCTGTCCCACGTCGGCGTTGGACATGCCGAGGCCCAGCAGCGACAGCACCTCCACCTCGCGCTCGGTCAGCCCCTCGACCTGGCGCCTGGCCTCCTGGCGGCGCGGCTGCCCCGCCTGGGCGACCATGCCCACCACCCGGCTGGTCACCATCGGCGACAGGTACGCCTCGCCCGCGTGCACCGCGCGGATCGCCCGCAGCAGCTCCTCCGGCGCGGAGTCCTTGAGCAGGAACCCCGCCGCCCCGTCGGACAGCGCGCGCACGATGTTGTCGTCCTCGCCGAACGTGGTCAGCACCACCACCCGCACCGACGGCGCCGCCGAGCGCAGCTCGCGGGCCGCGCCGAGGCCGTCCAGCTTCGGCATCCGGATGTCCAGCACGGCCACGTCCACCCGCCGCTCCAGCGCGACGCGCACCGCCTCCCGCCCGTCACCGACCTCGGCGACCAGCTCGATGTCGTCGGCGGTGCCGAGGAGAGCCTTGATGCCCGCGCGCATCAGCGGCTCGTCGTCGGCGATGAGGACCTTGATCACGCTCACGTCTCCTGCAGGTGGGTGTGCTTCTCCACGAGCTTGCCGTCCGCGAAGCAGAACCGCACGACCTTCTGGCCGCCGGAGGTGTAGCTCTGCTCGTCGGCCACCAGGTAGACGCAGCGCGAGCCGGGCGGCTCGGGCGGGGCCTGGCTGGACAGCTCCCCCACCGGCGGCTCGGCGCCGCCGGGCAGCAGCGCCATCACCTCGGCCTCGGGCTGGCCCACCCGCACCGAGTCGTACAGCTCGGCGCTGACCACCCTGGTCACCGACTGGGTGCCGACCCACACGTAGCCGCCCACCACCACCAGGACCACCGCGCCCGCCAGCACCATCGAGCCGATGCCCGCCCACCGGCGCGCGGGGCGCGCGGGCTCGGCGAGCTGCTCCTCTTCTTCTTCGACGGGCTCGTCGTCGGCCGCGGCGGTGTCCTCGTAGGGCAGCACGGCGGCGATCCGGAAGCCCCCGGAGGGCAGCTCGCCCACGTGCAGCAGCCCGCCCGCCAACCGGACCCGCTCCCCCAGCCCGATCAGGCCGAACCCGGACCCGGCGGGCTTGCGCACCCGCGGCGGGTTGTTGCGCACCTCGACCACCAGCGCGTCCGGCTCGTACTTCACGCTCACCCGCACGCTCGCGCCGGGCGCGTGCTTGTTGGCGTTGGTCAGGCCCTCCTGGGCGATCCGGTACGCGGCGTGGCTGACCTTGGCGGGCAGCGGGCACGGCTTGCCGCCGCGCACCAGGCTCACCCGCACCCCGGCCCGCCGCGCGCCCTCCACCAGCTCGTCGATGGCCTCCACGGTGCGCCGGGCCGGGTCCTCGTCCGGCTCCACGTCGCGCCGCAGCACGCCGATGACCCCGCGCAGCTCCTCCATCGCGCTCAGCGCCGTGCTGCGCAGCACCCGCACCGCCTCGCGCTGGTGCTCGTCCAGGCCGCTGTCCATCGCCAGCGCGCCCGCGTGCACCGAGATCAGGCTGAGCCGGTGCCCGAGGCTGTCGTGCATGTCCTGGGCGATCCGGTTGCGCTCGCGCAGCCGGGCCTGGCGGGTGATCATGCGCCGCTCGTTGACCAGGCGCTCCTCGCGCTCGCGCATGGTGCTGACCAGCTCGGCGCGCTGCGCGGCGTACCGGCCCACCAGGAACGGCAGCGCGATCATCATCCCGTACACGGTCAGCATCACGAACGAGCCGAACGGGCCGCTCAGGCCCGGCGAGCCCACGTCCCAGGCGAGGATGTGCAGCGCCAGCGCGACCACGGCGGTCAGCAGCGCCCGCTGCCAGGGGGCGATCCGGTAGCCCGCCGCGTAGGCCAGCACGATGATCGTCGCCACGCCACCGTGGTCGCCGCTGAACACCAGCCACGTGCCCACCAGCAGGGCCACGGCGGGGAACAGCAGCCGCAGCTCGTACAGCCCCAGGTAGACCGCGCCCCACCAGGCCGCCGCCCAGCCCGAGTGCTCCTCCAGCCAGCCGGGCCAGCCGTCCAGCAGCACGATCAGCACCGCGCCCAGCAGCTCGCGCCCGACCCGCCACCGGGTCAGCGCGCGCAGCCGGTCGGCGTGGGTGCGCAGGAAGCCCCGCACCGCTTCCCTCGGGTCCGGGAGTCGCAGGCGGCGCGGGACGGAGCTCACAGCGGACAACGTAAGCCGGCGGTGGGTCGGCTGTCCGCGCTCAATGGTCGCGAGTCGGTTCGACGAAAGTTGACGCCCGCGCCCGCCAGGCCGCCACCAGCACGCCGACCAGCAGCAGGGCCGCGCTGACCGCCACCATCAGCGTCGACAGCGCCACGATCTCCGGCGACACGCCCCGCCTGCCCGCCTGCGCGTAGACGAACACCGGCAGCGTGGTCGAGCCGACCCCGGTCAGGTAGCTGGAGGTCACCACGTCGTCGAAGGACAGCAGGAACGCGAACGCCGCCCCCGCCGCCACCGCCGGGGCCACCAGCGGCCAGGTCACCGTGCGGAACGCCACCAGCGGGCTCGCGCCCAGGTCGGCCGCGGCCTCCTCCAGCCGCGCGTCCATGCCCGCCACCCGCGCCCGCACCACCACGACCACGAAGCTCAGCGAGAACGCCACGTGCGCGGCCAGCAGCGCGCCGAAGCCCAGCGGGATGCCCGCCAGCTTCACGCAGAAGCCCAGCAGCGCCACGCCCAGCACCACCTCGGGCACCACCAGCGGCACGCTGAGCAGCACCGTCCACACGCCGCGACCGGGGAAGGCCCGGCGCAGCCCGAACGCGGCCAGTGTGCCGATCGCGGTGGCGACCACCGCGCTGGTGCCCGCCAGCCGCAGCGTCAGCCCCAGCGCCTCCAGCACCTCCGCGTCGTCGAACAGCCGCGCGTACCAGCGGGTGGACAGGCCGGTGATGCGGCTCAGCGACCGCGAGTCGTTGAACGAGACCAGGGCCAGCCACCCGATCGGCGCGTAGAGGAACGCCAGCACCAGCGCGGCGACCGCGCCCAGCGCCCAGGGACGGCGGCTCACAGCACGTCCTCCCCGCGCCGTCCGCGCAGCACCAGCACGACCACCACGAGCACCAGCAGCAGCACCGCCATCGCCGAGCCCAGCGGCCAGTTGTTGCCGCCGCGGAACTGGTCGTCGATCACGCTGCCGAAGGTGGACTGGCCCACCCCGCCGAGCAGCTTGGGCGTGACGAAGTCGCCCGCCGCGGGCACCAGCACCAGCAGCGACCCGGCCAGCACGCCCGGCGCGACACCGGGCAGCACCACCCGCAGGAACGTCGAGACCCGGCCGTGGCCCAGGTCGTAGGACGCCTCCACCTGCCGGTGGTCGAACCGCTCGCAGGCCACGTACAGCGGCAGCACCATGAACGGCAGGAACCCGTAGGTCAGGCCGAGCACCACCGCCCCGTGGGTGAGCAGGAACCCGCCGTCGCGGTCCAGGCCGACCGCGCCCAGCAGCCGGTTGACCAGGCCGTCGCCGTCCAGCAGCGCCTTCCAGGCGTAGACCCGCGCCAGGTAGCTGGACCAGAACGGCACCAGCACGGCGGCCAGCAGCGCGGTGCGGAACCGGCCCGCGTGCCTGGCGATGAACCAGGCCAGCGGGAAGCCCAGCAGCAGGCACAGCGCCGTGGTCACCGCCGCGTAGGCCAGGGTCCGGCCGAAGATCGGCAGGAACGCCGGGTCCAGCGCGGTGGCGTAGGCGTCGGTGGTCCAGGGCAGCACCGCCCGCGCCACCCCGGTGTCGCGGGTGGCGAAGCTGAACTGGACCACCAGCGCCAGCGGGGCCAGCAGGAACAGGCCCAGCCAGAGGCCGGTCGGGGTGAGCAGGCCGGTGGCGACCAGCCAGCGGGGTGGACGTCGCGCCATCAGCCCGTCTTGACCTTGGTCCAGGCGTCCGCGTAGCGGGCCTCCGCCTCCGCGCCCAGGTCCTTGGTGAACGGCAGCTTCGCCAGCTGGTCGGCGGAGGGGTAGACCAGCGGGTCGTCCAGCAGCTCCCGGTCGATCATCGGCTTGGCGGCCTCGTTGGGGCTGCCGTACCGGATCGCGTTGGCCAGCGCCGCGCCCACCTCGGGCCGCAGCACGTAGTCGATGAACCGGTGCGCGTTCTCCGCGTGCGGCGCGTCCTTGGGCACGCACAGCAGGTCCACGTAGGACAGGCCGCCCTCGGTCGGGATGGCGTAGGCGATGTCCTCGTTGGTGTCGCCCGCCTGGAAGGCGTCGCCGGAGTACGCCTGCGCCAGCGGCACCTGCCCGGAGGTCAGCGGCTCGATCACGTCCGAGGTGATCTGCCCGATCTTCTTCTTCAGCTCCAGCAGCACCGCCACCGCCTCGTCGAGCTGCTTGGCGTCGGTGGTGTTGGGGTCGTGGCCGAGCTTGAGCAGGCCCAGCGCCAGCGCGTCGCGCGCCTCGTCCAGGATCGTGCTGCGGCCCTGCGCGGCGGCCAGGTCGTAGGCGGACAAGCCGGTGACGTCCTGGCCGAGCTGCGACTTCGAGTAGGCCAGGCCGGTGGTGCCCCACGCCCACGGCACCGAGTACCGGTTGCCGGGGTCGTAGTCGGCCTCGGTGAACCGCTTCTCCAGGTTCTTCAGGTTCGGCAGCAGGTCGTGGTCCAGCGGCTGGAGCAGACCCGAGCGCAGGAAGCGGCGCAGGAAGTTGTCGCTGGGCACCACCAGGTCGTAGCCCGCGGCCCCGGAGGCGATCTTGGCCTCCATCTCGTCGTTGGTGCTGAAGTTGTCGTAGGTGACGTCGATGCCGCTGGCTTCCTTGAAGCCCGACAGCGTGTCCGGCGCGATGTAGTCGGTCCAGTTGTAGAAGTTCAGCTTGGGCTCGCCCACCGCGTTGGTGGCCTTGGCCCCCGACGACGGGGCGGCGCCCGTCCCGTCGGGCGCGGAGCCCACGCCGCACGCGCCGGTCGCGGCCAGTGCGAAGAACGCGGTGGAGCGCAGCATCGTCCGGCGGGTCACCCGAGCGCTGTCGGTGTCCCAGAGCCGGGCGATCCGGAGGTTGTCAGTCATCGGCGTTCTCCAGCAGCACGGTGAAATCGGGGTCCCAGGCCATCCGCACGGGTTGCCCCGGCGAGCCCGCGTCGTCGATGCGGCGGGTGTTCTGCACGAACGCGACCAGCACGTCGCCACCGGGCACGTCCACCACGTACTGCGTGGACACGCCCGTGTAGACCACGTCGCGCACGGTGCCGGTCAGCGCGCACCAGCCCGACGGCGGCTCCTCGGCCAGGTCGTACAGGTGCACCTTCTCCGGGCGCACGGTCGCCGCGACCCGCTGCCCGTGCCGGACCTCGCGCTGCACGGGGGCGCGCAGCCGCGCCACCCCCGGCGCCTCCAGCTCCACCCAGCGGCCCCGCACGCCGGAGACCTTCGCGTCCAGGATGTTGGAGGTGCCGATGAACCCGGCCACGAACCGGGTCGCGGGCCGCTCGTAGACGTCCTCCGGGTAGCCGACCTGCTCCAGCCTGCCCGCGTTCATCACCGCGATCCGGTGGGAGAGCACCAGCGCCTCCTCCTGGTCGTGGGTGACGTAGAGGAAGGTGGTGCCCACCTCGCGCTGGATGCGCATCAGCTCGATCTGCAACTCCTTGCGCAGCACCGCGTCCAGCGCGCCCAGCGGCTCGTCGAGCAGCAGCAGCTGCGGGCCCGCGGCCAGCGCGCGGGCGATGGCCACGCGCTGCTGCTGCCCGCCGGAGAGCTGGGCGGGGCGGCGCTTGGCGTACTGGGACAGCCGCACCAGCTCCAGGTGCTCGCCGACGACCTTCTTCAGCTGCGCGCCGCGCACGCCCTTGCGCTTGACGCCGTAGGCGACGTTGTCCCACACCGACATGTGCGGGAACAGCGCGTACGACTGGAAGACGGTGTTGACGTCGCGCCGGTAGGGCGGCACGCCCACCATGTCGACGCCGTCGAGCTCGATCCGGCCCTCCGTCGGGTCCTCGAAGCCCGCGATCATGCGCAGCAGGGTCGTCTTGCCGCAGCCGGAGGGGCCCAACACCGAGAAGAACTCGCCCTCGTGGACCTGGAGCGTGATGTCGTCCACCGCCACCTGGTCGGAGAAGCGCTTGGTCACCCCGTGCAGGCCCACCTCGACCGGCGCGTGGGTGTCGGGGGTCTGTTCCTCGGCAGGCCGGAAGCCGTGTCCGTCCAACTGGTCGCCTTTCGGGCAGCGCGGTACCTCGTGGGTTCCGGGCGGCGTGGTGCGACGCGAACGCGTGCTGGGTGAGGGTAAACGCCGCCGGTGGTGCCGCGCACCTCACGTCCCGCCCGCAGGGGCGGTGTGCGACGATTGCCACGCTGGTGAACGTGATCGAGCAGGAAGGTCGTGCTGCTGTGTCTTCGTCCTCTGAGCTGGACAAGCGTTCGGCGCTGGACAGGCGTTCGGCGGTCGACGTGCACGACGAGCCGTCGGCCGACTGGGGTTGGCACGGCACCTTCCCCAAGGGCATCAAGATCGCGGGCTGGCTGTCGACGCTGGCCGTGTTCGCCCTGCTGATCGGCAACCACCACGGCCGCACCGAGGACATCTGGGTGATCGGCACCGGCGTGGCCATGGCCGCCGGGCTGATCTGGCTCCAGGTGCGCGACCGCACCCCGTGGCGGCGCAAGCGCTGACCCAGCGCGCAACGGCTGTCATCCGGTCGGCTCAGCGGCGTTCCACCAGGTGAACGCCGTTGCGGGTCCGTCCCGAGCCCAGTTGGCTCGGCGGGGAGCCCAACTCCCCGCAGGAGAGGACCCGCAGCCATGTCCGTCACCGAGTCCTTCACCGAGTCCGTCAGCGAGTCCGTCACCGACGAACTGCTGGCCAACAACGCGGCCTACGCCGCGCGGTTCTCCGGCCCGCTGCCGCTGCCCCCGTCCAAGCACGTGGCCGTGGTCGCGTGCATGGACGCGCGCCTGGACGTCTACCGGGCGCTGGGGCTGAACGAGGGCGAGGCCCACGTCATCCGCAACGCGGGCGGCGTGGTGACCGAGGACGAGATCCGCTCGCTGGCGATCAGCCAGCGGCTGCTGGGCACGCGCGAGATCATCCTGATCCACCACACCGACTGCGGGATGCTCACCTTCACCGACGACGAGTTCAAGCGGTCGATCCAGGACGAGGTGGGCGTGAAGCCGCCGTGGGCGGCCGAGGCGTTCAGCGACGTGGAGGAGGACGTGCGGCAGTCCGTGGCGCGCATCCTCAACAGCCCGTTCGTGCCGGTGAAGGACTCCGTGCGGGGGTTCGTGTTCGACGTGGCCACGGGGAAGCTGAACGAGGTCCGGTAGCCCCGGTCACAGCCCGAGCACCCGACGCAGCCCGGCGTCCACGTCGCGCATCAGCGCCGGGGGCACCTTGCCCGCCCGTCCGGCGAGGTCGGTCTTGTTCACCGTGACCAGCGCGGTCACGTTCGCCACCGAGTCCTTGGGCAGGCCCGTGGCCGAGGTCGGCAGGAACACGTTGCCCGGCGCGGCGGCCAGCTTGGTGTTGGAGGTGAGCACCGCCACGAGCACCGTGGCCAGGCGGCTGGCGTTGTACGGGTCGGCCTGCACCACGAGCACCGGGCGGCGTTTGGCGGGTCGCGAGCCCTCCGGCTCACCGAGGTCGACCCAGTGGATGCTGCCCCGCTCGATCACCACTCGTCGTCCGCGAGCACCTGCCTGCCCGCGCCGACGGCCGACGAGGCGGAGTCGTCGTCGCCGACCAACTCCAGGGCCGCGTTGATCTCGTTGGTCAGCGACTGCTGTTCCAGGTGCTCCAGGTAGTACCGCGCGGCGCGCGAGTAGAACTCGGAGCGGGTCAGGCCCAGGCCCTTGGCACTGCGCTCCACCTGGGCGAACGTCTCGTCAGGTACCGATATCGCGGTCTTCACGCAACCGAGTATAACCCGGTATTACCGCAGGTGGGGCACCGTGCGCCCACGCGCCGCCCCACGCGGGCTCGACGTGCCCGCTCGGGCGTCGACAAGGCCATACCTGCCCGAATGGACCTGTTCGATAGTTGAAAGTTGTACCTCCTGTGGGCCACTGCTAGCGTCGAATGGTCCGACCTTTCCCTGGAGGAGGCATTTAATGCGGTTGAGGTTCCGAGTGCTCGCTACCCTGCTCGCCGCAATTGCGAGTCTCACCGCTTTCACTCCGGCCGCTTCGGCGGAACCCGCGGGGAACTGCCCGGAAACGCAGTTCTGCCTGTGGGACGTCTGGGTCAACCCCGGCGGCGAGGACGCGCGGCCGACGCTGGTCACCGACACCGACTGGACCGGCGACGCGACCGCGTTCCGGGTCTACAACGGCACCCGCCGCTACGCGCTGGTCGAATACCAGGAGACGCTGCCCGACGGGTCGGTGCGGAAGTACACCGACGGCTGCTTCGTCGGCCCCTGGGGCTACTTCACCCGGCACTTCACCGTCACCAAGGTGACCTTCCACAAGACCCGGCCGGTGTCGTACTGCTCGTAATCCCGCCGCGGTGCGGCCCCGGTCCCTGCAACGGGGCCGCACCCTGGTGACAAGCCCGACCCCCTGCCGAATTCGCGATTCCACACCGATTCAGGACATCGCGAATCACGCCCGCCGCGTCAGCCCTCGGCCGCCAACTGCCCGCAGGCCGCGGCGATCTCCTGCCCCCTGGTGTCCCGCACGGTGCACTCGACACCCTGCTCCTTGACCCGCCGCACGAACTCCCGCTCCACCGGCTTCGGCGAGGCGTCCCACTTCGAGCCCGGAGTCGGGTTCAGCGGGATCAGGTTCACGTGCACCAGCTGCCCCAGGTGCTTGCGCAGGGTCTTGCCCAGCAGGTCCGCCCGCCACCCCTGGTCGTTGACGTCCCGGATCAGCGCGTACTCGATCGACACCCGCCGACCGGTCTTGTCCGCGTAGCCCCGAGCCGCCTCCAGCACCTCGGAGACCTTCCACCGGGTGTTGACCGGCACCAGCGTGTCCCGCAGCTCGTCGTCCGGGGTGTGCAGCGACACCGCCAGCCGGACGTGCAGGCCCTCCTCGGTCAGCTTGCGGATCGCGGGCACCAGGCCGACCGTGGACACCGTCACCGACCGCTGCGAGATGCCGAGGCCCGACGGGGCCGGGTCGCAGATCCGGTGCACCGCCTCGACCACGCGCTTGTAGTTGGCCAGCGGCTCGCCCATGCCCATGAACACGATGTTCGACAGCCGCCCCGGCCCGCCGGGCAGCAGCCCGTCGCGCATCGCCGCGGCGCCGCGGCGGACCTGGTCGACGATCTCCGCGGTGGACAGGTTGCGGGTCAGCCCGCCCTGCCCGGTGGCGCAGAACGGGCACGCCATGCCGCAGCCCGCCTGGCTGGAGATGCACAGCGTGGCGCGGTCCGGGTAGCGCATCAGCACGCTCTCCACGAGCGTGCCGTCGTGCGCGCGCAGCAGCGTCTTGCGGGTGGTGCCGCCGTCCGCCTCGACGCTGCGGACCTCGGTCCACAGCGGGGGCATGAGGTCGGCCACCAGGCGCTCGCGCGCGGCGGAGGGGATGTCGGTCATCGCGTCGGGGTCGACGGTCAGCCGGGAGAAGTAGTGGTTCGACAGCTGGGCGGCCCGGAAGGGCTTCTCACCGAGCGCGGCCACGGCCTCTCGACGCTGGTCGGCGGAGAGGTCGGCGAGGTGGCGCGGCGGCAGGCCGCGCTTGGGCGCGTCGAAGACGAGGGGGAGGGCAGTCATAGCACTTCCAGTGTCCCACGCCCGGCGGGGTGCGGGACCGCGCGCTCGCTCACCCTCGGCAAGACGGATCGCCGTTGCATCGCGATAGCTTCCGATATATCGTCGATAGCGTCATACCGATACGACGAAGGAGCACGAGATGCGCTTCCACCACGAGCACCACGCCCGCAGGCACCACCGCGACCACGGCTCGGGCGACCCGCGCCGCGGCTTCGGCGGCGGTTTCGGTGGTTTCGGCGGTTTCGGCCCGCCGCTGGTCCCCCCTGGTCCGCCCGGTCCTCCCGGCCCCTTCGGCCGGGGCGGGGGACGTGGCGGCGGGCGGCAGCGCCGGGGCAACGTCCGCGCGGCGTTGCTGGCCCTGCTGGCCGAACGGCCGATGCACGGCTACGAGATGATCCAGGAGATCGGCCAGCGCACCGACGGCCTGTGGCGGCCCAGCCCCGGCTCGGTCTACCCGACCCTGCAACTGCTCGCCGACGAGGGCCTGGTCTCCGCCAGCGAGGAGCCCGGCGGCAAGAAGCTGTTCACCCTCACCGGGACGGGCCAGGCCGAGGCCGCCAAGCTGGCGGGCGCGCCGCCGTGGCAGCAGGTCAACGACGAGCTCGACCAGCACGTCGCGAAGCTGCGCACCGCCGCGATGACGCTGAACGCGGCGATGATGCAGGTGGCCCGCGCGGGCAGCAGGGACCAGCAGCACCGGGCCGTGGAGATCCTCAACGAGACCCGGCGCAAGCTCTACGCCATCCTCGGCGAACTGGACGCCGAAGAAGACGACCTGGAGTGACCCCCGGTGGGGGCACCTCCCCGAGGTGCCCCCACCCCTCCCCCGAGCCCCACACCCAGACACCGCGAACCGAGCATTCGCG
>NZ_BMRG01000003.1:283991-306827 GCF_014648515.1 Saccharothrix coeruleofusca | reverse complement strand
CCGCCGGGTAGTGGTCACCGACCCCGCCGGGTAGTGGTCACCGACCCCGCCGGGTAGTGGTCACCGACCCCGCCGGGCGGGTCGGGTAGTACTTGCGGGCGCGGTGTCAGCGGCGGTCGAAACGCCCAGCGGCGGCCTGCCCGAGGAACGCCTCGAAGGCACCGCCGGGGAAGACCAACACCGGCCCGGCCGGAGCCTTGCTGTCCCGCACAGCCGTACCCGCCGCAAGACACGCCAACTCGACGCACTGCGGGTCATTGCCTCCGCTGGTGTAGCTGCTCTTGCGCCACCGGGCACCTCGCAGCGCTGTGGCTTCGCTCCACATGCTCCGCCCTCCTAGCTGTTGGCGCGGTCGGTGATCCTGCGCTCAAGTATCACCACCGACTCCTCTCCCGAAGAGGCCGGATTCCGAGCTTGTTCGAAGGCCGCGACGTAGGGCGCGGTGGCTTTGATGTAGTCCGGCCGGGTCAACGACGACACGTACGCCAGCGTCTTCCCCGGCTCGACGTGCAGCAGCGTGAACGGGCAACTCAGGGCGGGAACGATGCCACTCGTGGTCGACCTGGCCAGCACCCGGAAGCGCACGTTCGGCATCCGCGCGACGACGTGCAGGTGCTCGAGTTGGCGCAGGAGCACGTCCGGCCCACCGCTCGATTCGACGACCAACGCCAGCGGGGCCGTGGTTTCCTCGTGGATCAAGCTCCGTGGGCCGAAACGGCTTCCGGCACCGCGAACGCTCGGTTCGCGGTGCCGGAATGCTCGGTTCGCAGTGTCCGAACGCTCGGTTCGGGGGTTACCAGCGGTCGTGGACCAGGGGGCGGATGAGGTCGTCGTAGACGGCCTTGACCTCGGCGTGCGACTCCAGCGGGGCGAGGTCGGCGGCGGAGGCGTTGGCGCGGGCCTGCTCGGGGTTGCGCGCGCCGGGGATGACCACGGTGACGCCGGGCTGGTCGACGACCCACCGCAGCGCGAACTGCGCCATGGTCGCGCCCTCGGGCACCAGCGGGCGCAGCCGCTCCACCGCCTCCAGGCCCACCTCGAACGGCACGCCGGAGAACGTCTCGCCCACGTCGAACGCCTCGCCGTGGCGGTTGTAGTTGCGGTGGTCGTCCTCGCCGAACGTGGTCTCGCGGGTGTAGCGGCCGGACAGCAGGCCCGACGCCAGCGGCACGCGGGCGATGATCGCCACGCCCGCCTCGGCCGCCGCGGGCAGCACCCGCTCCAGCGGCTTGAGGCGCAGCGCGTTGAGGATGATCTGCACGCTGGCCACACCCGGCCGGGCGATGGCGGTCAGCGCCTCCTCGACGGTCTCCACGCTCACCCCGTAGGCGGCGATCCGCTCGGCCTGCACCAGCTCGTCGAGGGCGTCGAAGACCTCGTCGCGCGAGTACACCGGGGTCGGCGGGCAGTGCAGCTGGACCAGGTCGATGGTGTCCACGCCCAGGTTCTGCCGCGAGCGGTCGTTCCAGGCCAGGAAGTTCTCGCGGGTGTAGTTCTCCGGCACCTGCTCGACCCGGCGGCCCATCTTGGTGGCCACCGTGATGCCCGCGTCGCCGCGCTCCCGCAGGAACCGCCCGACCAGCGTCTCGCTGCGCCCGTCGCCGTAGACGTCGGCGGTGTCGAAGAAGGTGACGCCGGTGTCGGCCGCGGTGTGCAGCACCGCGAGCGCGTCGGCCTCGTCCACCTGGCCCCAGTCCGCGCCCAACTGCCAGCAGCCCAGCCCGATGACGCCGACTTCCCTTGCCAACCTGCGCGCGCTCCGCTTTTCCACGCCGTCGATCCTAGGTCGCGCGTTCGGCGGTCGCGCCCTCAGCCCAGCAGCAGGCCGGCGGGCTTACGCCGGGTGTGCACGCGGTAGCCGACCGGGAAGGACAGGCCGGGCGTCTCGGCGATGGCCCGCTCGGCGACCGGCGCGGAGAACTCGATGCGCAGCACCGCCTCCAGGTCGGCCCGCCGCTCGAACCGCCACAGCGCGGTGACGCGGCGCAGCTGGAACCCCTGCGCGTCGAAGAACCGGGTCACGTCGGTGGGCTTGTAGCGCGGCTCGTCGGCGCACAGCCACGGCCCGTACGGCGGCGCCTCGCCGTCGAGGTCCACGATCGCCAGCGTCCCGCCGGGGCGCAGCACCCGGTCGGCCTCGCGGATGCCCGGCTCGCAGCCGGGGCCGAAGAAGTAGGCGGTGCGCGCGTGCACCAGGTCGGCGCTGGCGTCGGGCAGCGGCAGGCGCTGCGCCGGACCCGCGACGACCTCGGCGTTGCCCAGCTCGGCCACGCGCGCCCTGGCCCTGCGCACCAGCGGCGGGTGCGGCTCGACGCCGACCACCCGGCGCGCGTCGCGGGCGAACACCGGCAGGTGGAAGCCGTCGCCGCAGCCGACGTCGACCACGTCGCGCCCGGCCCAGTCGCAGCTCTCGCGCAGGACCCGCCAGATGGCCCCGTCGACGTCCTGGGCGCGGTTCTCCACCTCGTAGACCTCGGGCCAGTGCCAGATGTTGGGGCTGGGCAGGACGTCCGCGAGTCGGACGGCGGTCAACGCGGCTCGGACGAAACCCTTCACGGGACGACTGTAGAGCCGTAGCGTGATCACCCCCCGCATCGCTTGGAGGTCGCGGTGACGATCGTCCCGAACTCCCCCGCCCTGGCTGATCTCCACCCCGGCGCCCCGGTCTGGGTGCAGCTGCCGGTCGACGACCTCCAGGCCACCAAGGACTTCTACGCGGGCCTGTTCTCCTGGCACTACGCCGAGGACGGCGCGGGCACCGTGGCCATGGTGGACAACCTGCCGGTGGCCGGGTTCTGGCCCCACGACCGGCACGGCGCCTGGGTGCCGTACCTGAACACGCCGCACGCCCGCGCCACCGCCGAGAAGGCCCAGGCGCTGGGCGGGCGCATCGCCCGCGAGCCCACCGAGACCAGCACGCTGATCGTCGAGCCGGGCGGGGTGCTGACCGGCTTCCGCAGCGTGCCACCGGACTGGCTGTTCGGCACCGACGGCCACGGCATGTACGCGTGGGCGGAGCTGAACACCCGCCAGGGCGAGGTCACCGACGAGTTCTTCCGCCAGCTGTGCGGGTTCGAGGTCGTGCAGATCGGCGACGGGCTGACGCTGGACTACACGCTCTGGTCGGCGGCGGGCCACACCGTGCTGGGCAGGCAGGAGATGGGCCGCGCGTTCCCGCTCAGCGAGCCGCCGCACTGGATGGTCTACTTCACCGCCGCGCCCGAGATCGGCACCGACTCGGTGGCCGCGCGGGTGCTGGAGCTGGGCGGCCGGGTGACCGTGGAGCCCTACGACACCACGGTCGGCCGCATCACCGCCGTCACCGACCACGCGGGCGCCGTGTTCTCCGTCATCGACCCCTCGCGCAAGGTGCCGCTGGAGGAGATCGGCGCGCCCGTGGACGACCCGTACGACGAGTGACCCGCTACGCGGGCACGAACAGGTGCAGCAGCAGCCAGGACACCACGGCCGAGGGCAGCAGCGAGTCCATCCGGTCCATCAGGCCGCCGTGACCGGGCAGCAGCGTGCCCATGTCCTTGAGCCCGAGGTCCCGCTTGATCAGCGACTCCACCAGGTCGCCCGTGGTGGAGGTCAGCACGATCGCCGCCCCGAACAGCACGCCGTGCCACCACTGGCCGCCCAGCAGCAGGCCCACGGTCAGCACGCCGCCGACCACGCCCGCCGCCATCGACCCGGCGAAGCCCTCCCAGGACTTCTTCGGGCTGATGGCGGGGGCCATGGGGTGCTTGCCGAACAGGACGCCGGCCACGTAGCCGCCGGTGTCCGACAGCACCACGCCGATCAGGAAGGCCAGCACCCGGAACACGCCGTCCTCGGGCACGACCAGCATGACCGCGAAGGAGGCGAACATCGCCACGTAGGCCACCGTGAACACGGAGGCGGTGACGTCCCGCAGGTACCCGTCGGCACCGTCCTTGAGCCGCCACACCAGGCACACCAGGATCGTCACGACGAAGGCCGTGAGCACCCCGCCGCGCTCGTAGGGCCACGCCAGCCACACCACGGCCTGTCCGCCCGCGAGCGCGGGCACCAGGGCGACCCGGATGCCCGCCGCGCGCTTGAGCGCGCCCGCCAGCTCGTACATCGCCACGCCGACGGCCGCCGCGACCACCACCACGAACAGCTGCCGCACCAGGAACAGCGACACCAGGATGACCGCACCCAGACCGACGCCGACCGCGATGGCCGCGCGCAGGTCACGCCCCGCCCTGCCCTGTCGGGACGGCGCGGGCGCGTCCTGCTCACCGCCGCCTGCCACCTGTGCTCCTGTCACGACCCGCCACCGGACGGGTCCACCACCGTGCCGGGGACCCGGCCGTACGCGATCGCCACCTCAGACCTCGAGCAGCTCGGCTTCTTTGTGCTTGACCAGCTCGTCCACCTGCGCCACGTAGCGGTGGGTGACGTTCTCCAGCTCCTTCTCCGCGCGGACGCCCTCGTCCTCGCCCACCTCGCCGTCCTTGACCAGGCGGTCGAGCTCCTCCTTGGCCTTGCGGCGGATGTTGCGGATGGAGACCTTGGCGTCCTCGCCCTTGCCCTTGGCCACCTTCACCATCTCGCGGCGGCGCTCCTCGGACAGCTGCGGGATGACCACGCGGATCACCGCGCCGTCGTTGCTGGGGTTGACGCCCAGGTCGGAGTCGCGAATGGCCTTCTCGACCGAGTTCAGCTGGCTGGTGTCGTAGGGCTTGATGACCGCCATGCGCGCCTCCGGGATGGCGACGCTGGCCAGCTGGTTCAGCGGGGTCGGCGAACCGTAGTACTCGACGACGATGCGCGAGAACATGGCCGGAGTGGCGCGACCGGTGCGCACCGCGGCCAAGTCCTCCTTCGCCACCGACACCGCTTTTTCCATCTTCTCCTCGGCGTCGAGGAGGGTTTCGTCGATCACGGCTGGCTCCCTAGTGTTCGGATCGAATCCCAGCAGGTTCTAGAAGGACGGGCGACCACCGGGGGTGCTCACCAGGGTTCCGATCTTCTCACCGCGCACGGCCCGCGCGATGTTGCCCTCGGTCAGCAGGTTGAACACCATGATCGGCATGTTGTTGTCCATGCACAGGCTGAAGGCCGTGGCGTCGGCGACGTTGAGGCCGCGCTCCAGCACTTCCCGGTGGGTGATGTTGTCGAACATCAGCGCGTCCGGGTCGACCTTGGGGTCCGCGGTGTAGATGCCGTCCACGGCCTTGGCCATCAGGACGACCTCGCACCCGATCTCGAGCGCGCGCTGCGCGGCGGTGGTGTCGGTGGAGAAGTAGGGCATCCCTGCGCCGCCGCCGAAGATCACCACGCGGCCCTTCTCCAGGTGGCGCATGGCGCGGCGGGGGATGTAGGACTCCGCGACCTGGCCCATGGTGATGGAGGTCTGCACGCGGGTGTCGATGCCGTGCTCGCGCTCCAGGAAGTCCTGCAGCGCCAGGCAGTTCATCACGGTGCCCAACATGCCCATGTAGTCGGCGCGGCTGCGGTCCATGCCGCGCTGCTGCAGCTCGGCGCCGCGGAAGAAGTTGCCGCCGCCGATGACCACGGCGACCTGCACGCCTGTTCGGACGACCGCGGCGATCTGGCTGGCGACGGTCTGCACGACGTCCGGGTCGACCCCGACCCCGCCGCCGCCGAACATCTCGCCGCCCAGCTTCAGCATCACCCGGCGGTACCCGCCCGCCGCTTCGGCCTGCTCTACCCCTGCGCTCACCACGGGTCCTCCTCTGGACACGGCAAGGGCGGGGTTGCCACGCGACGCAACCCCGCCCTCACGCGGATCAGGCCTGGCCGACCTCGAACCGGGCGAAGCGGGTCACGGTGACCCCGGCCTCGTCCAGCACGGCCTTGACGGTCTTCTTGGACTCCGTCACGGAGGCCTGCTCCAGGAGCACGACGTCCTTGAAGAAGCCGTTCACGCGGCCCTCGACGATCTTGGGCAGCGCGGCCTCCGGCTTGCCCTCCTCGCGAGCGGTCTCCTCGGCGATGCGGCGCTCGTTGGCCACCAGGTCGGCGGGCACCTCGTCGCGGGTGAGGTAGCGCGGGCGCATCGCGGCGATCTGCATCGCGGCACCGCGGGCGGCGTCCTCGTTGTCGCCGGTGTACTCGACCACGACGCCCACGGCGGGCGGCAGGTCGGCGGCGCGGCGGTGCAGGTAGGTGGTGACCGTGCCGTCGAAGACGGCGACCTTGGCCAGCTCCAGCTTCTCGCCGATCTTGGCGGAGAACTCCTGGACGACCGCGTCGACGGGCTTGCCGTCGAGGTCGGTGGCCTTGAGCACCTCGACGTCGGCCGGGCGGGTGGCCTTGGCGACCGCGACGATCCGGGCCGCGAGCTCCTGGAAGTCGGCGTTCTTGGCCACGAAGTCGGTCTCGCAGCGCAGCTCGATCATCACGCCGTCCTCGGCGACGACCAGACCGTTGGAGGTGGTCCGCTCGGCGCGCTTGCCGACGTCCTTGGCGCCCTTGATGCGCAGGATCTCGACGGCCTTGTCGAAGTCGCCGTCGGCCTCCTCCAGCGCCTTCTTGCAGTCCATCATGCCTGCGGCGGTGAGCTCGCGGAGGCGCTTCACGTCAGCGGCGGTGTAGTTCGCCATCGTGCGGTTTCCGTTCCTTCTGCGGGGTACGCGCGGGTGGTTCTGTGCGCACGCCGCGCCCGCTCGGTCAGCGGGCGCGGCGTTGCGGCGGATCAGGACTGAGCGGCCTCGGAGCCCTCGGCGGGCTTGTCGCCCGCCTCGGCGGCGGGCACGAGCAGCTCCTGCTCCCACTCGGCCAGCGGCTCGCCGGTGGCGACCCCCGGCTCCGGCTTCTCGTCGGCGTTACCGCCCGTGCGCACGCCGGAGCGGGCCATCAGACCGGCGGCGGCGGCCTCGGCCACGACCTTGGTCAGCAGCGCCGCGGAGCGGATCGCGTCGTCGTTGCCGGGGATCGGGTAGTCGACCTCGTCCGGGTCGCAGTTGGTGTCGAGGATCGCGACGATCGGGATGTTCAGCTTGCGCGCCTCGCCGACCGCGATGTGCTCCTTCTTGGTGTCCACGATCCACACGGCGCTGGGCACCTTGGACATGTCGCGGATACCGCCGAGCGTGCGCTCCAGCTTGTCCTTCTCGCGGTTCATCATCAGGATTTCCTTCTTGGTGAAACCCTGGAAACCGCCGGTCTGCTCCATCGACTCCAGCTCCTTGAGCCGCTGGAGGCGCTTGTGCACGGTGGAGAAGTTCGTCAGCATGCCGCCCAGCCAGCGCTGGTTCACGAACGGCATGCCGACCCGCAGGGCCTCGTTCGCGATGGCTTCCTGCGCCTGCTTCTTGGTGCCGATGAACAGGATCGACCCGCCGTGCGCGACCGTCTCCTTGACGAACTCGTAAGCCCGGTCGATGTAGGTCAGCGTCTGCTGCAGGTCGATGATGTAGATGCCGTTGCGCTCGGTGAAGATGTAGCGCTTCATCTTCGGGTTCCAGCGCCGGGTCTGGTGCCCGAAGTGCACGCCGCTGTCGAGCAGCTGCTTCATGGTGACGACGGCCATGGCCGGTATCGCACCTCTTCGATCAGGCGCGCCCGCCGGGCGGGCACGCGGTGTCCGGTTGCACGCGGCGGACCGGGTGGCCCACCGCCCTGGTGCCCCGCCGCCGTCCGAACCGGGGGTCGAACTCACCCCCGGACCGCCGGACGCCGTGACTCGACCGCGGAAGGAACAGGTCGGATCTGCGTTGGCACGCGAAGTCGCCCCGCGCTCACACGGGCCGCGCAAGGAGTGTACGCCCGGAGCCCGCGCGACCACGAACCGACCCCGCGAGTTGTCCACAGGCGGGTGGGTTGTCCACAGGCGGGCCGTTCGCGCTGGCAGGCACGTGCCCGCGACGGCACGGTGGGCCCGTGACTCCCACGATGCGAACGCTCCTGGTCATGGCCTTGACACTGCTGGTCGCCCCACCCGCCGCGGCGGCCCCGGTGCGGTTCGGCTGGCCGCTGGCACCCCCGCACCCGGTGGTGCGGCCGTTCCAGCCGCCCGCCACCCCGTACGGCCCCGGCCACCGCGGCGTCGACCTGGGCGCGCCGCCGGGCGCGCAGGTGCTGGCGGCGGGTGACGCGGTGGTGGTGCACGCCGCCGTGCTGGCCGACCGCCCGCTCGTCTCCCTGCTGCACGCGGGCGGCCTGCGCACCACCTACGAACCGGTGCACCCCACCGTGCGCCCAGGCCAACGGGTGAACCGAGGCACCCCGATCGGCACCCTGCGGCCAGGCCACCAGGGCTGTCCCACCGCGGCCTGCCTCCACTGGGGCGCCACCAGGGCAGCACTCGGAACAACCCCCAGGAGCCGCGGCTACCTCAACCCCCTGCGCCTGCTCACCCCACCCCGCGTCCGCCTACTACCAGTCACACCAATCAGGCAACCCCCACCCGAAGCCACCCCAACCAGGTGACCACCACGCGAGGCCGCGCAGGCCAGGTGACCACCACGCGAGGCCGCGTCGGCCTGTCGGCATGCCTTTCGGAAAAATCACGCCCTTCGATTTTTCCGAAACGCGTGCCGATGGGCCGACTTCCAGGCGGCCGAGCCCGCCGCGCCGGAGGCGCGGCAATTCAACTCAGCTCGTTGAGCTTGGTGCGCAGTCTCAGCACGGCGCGGGTGTGCAGCTGGCAGACCCGTGATTCGGTGACGCCGAGGACCTTGCCGATCTCGGCGAGGGTGAGGTTCTCGAAGTAGTAGAGGGTGACCACGACGCGGTCGCGTTCGGCGAGCTGGGCGATGGCGTCGGCGAGCTGGCGGCGGCTGTCCTGGTCGACGAGGGTGGCCACCGGGTCTTCGGCGTCCTCGTCGGGCAGCGATTCGGCCAGCGAGGAGCCCACGCCGCCCGCGCTGCGCCCGGCGGCGATCAGCTCGTCCAGCGCCACCACGCTGGTGAGCTGGAGCTGCGCGTACAGCTCCCGCAGCTCGTCCAGGCCGATCCGCAGTTCGGCGGCCAGTTCGCGGTCGGTGGGGGTGCGCTGGAGCTTGGCGCCGAGGCGTTCCAGCGCCCGCTCGACGTCGCGCGCCCGGCTGCGCACCGATCGGGGAACCCAGTCCTGGGAGCGGAGGTCGTCCAGGATCGCGCCGCGGATGCGCTGCATCGCGTAGGTCTCGAACTTCAGGCCGCGTTCGGGCTCGAACTTCTCGATGGCGTCGACCAGGCCGAAGATGCCGGACTGGATCAGGTCCGACACGTCGATGTGCGCGGGCAGACCGGTGCCCACCCGTCCCGCGACGTACTTGACCAGCGGCGCGTAGTGCAGCACCAGCCGGTCGCGCAGGGCGTTCTCACGCGAGCGGCCGTAGGTCTGCCACAGCGCGATGATCCCGGCTTCCACGTCGTCGGTCGTGCGCGAGTCGGCGGCCGGGTGCGCGGGCCGCTGGTGGCCGTTGAACACCGCCCCACCGCCGGCATGATCGTCCGCCCCCGCCGGGGCTTGCGCCTGCGACGGGGTCCCCGAGCGTTCGGCGTGCGGGGAGGTCACGGTCGCGGTCCGCGAACGTCCCCCGGCGTCGTCAGGAACGGGGGTGGGTTCGGTCATGGATCGCCTTCAACCGTTCGACGGTGACGTGGGTGTAGAGCTGGGTCGTCGCGAGCGTAGCGTGACCGAGGAGCTCTTGGACGGTGCGCAGGTCGGCTCCCCCTTCCAACAGGTGCGTGGCCGCGGAGTGGCGCAGGCCGTGCGGTCCGGTGTCCGCCGGGTCGGGGACCGCACCCATGACATCGTGGACAACCCGCCTGGCGGTACGCGGGTCGAGCCTGCCGCCGCGCGCGCCCAGGAACAGCGCCCGCTGTGAACGGTCGCTGACCAGCGCGGACCGCCCGTGGTCCAGCCACTGCCGCAGTGCGCGTTCGGCCGGGATGCCGAACGGCACGGTCCGCTCGCGACTGCCCTTGCCCAGCACTCGGATCACCCTTTGGGAGTAGTCCACGTCGTCGAGGTCCAGACCGCACAGCTCGGCGACCCGGACGCCCGACGCGTAGAGCAACTCCACCACGGCCCGGTCACGCAGCGCAACCGGATCGTTCTGCTCCGCAGCCGCCTCGGCGGCCTCCAGGGCGGCGCGCGCCTGGTCCGGTCGTAGCACCGTCGGCAGGGTGCGGTGCCTGCGCGGGGCGGTCAGCCGCAGCCCGTGGTCCTCGCCGAGCAGACCGGCGCGGACCGCCCACGCGGTGAACGTCCGGGCGGCGGCCGTGCGGCGGGCGAGGGTGGTGCGGCTGGCGCCCGCCGCGTGCTGGGCGGCCAGCCAGGACCGCAGCCCGGCCAGGTCGACCGACTCCACGGTGGCGTCGGCGGGCGTGCTGCCCGAGAGGTGGACCAGCAGGGACACCGCGTCGCCCAGGTAGGCGCGGACCGTGTGCGGGGACAGGGACCGCTCCATCGCCAGGTGGCGCTCGTAGGCGGCCAGGGAGCCGCGCACGTCGTCGGGCAGCTCACCGCGCAGTCGGACGAGGTCTGCGCGGCGAGCCCTGGCTGGCGACGGGGACATAGCGTCAAACGCTGCGCCTGTCGGCGCTCCTGGTCAAGCATCGCCACGCCCTGTCGTGCGTTGGGAACGCTTCCAACCTGCGGCGTCCCGCTCGGCGAGGCCCACCAGCTCCAGTTCCGGCAGCAGGGCGCGCACCCTGGCCAGCTCGACGCCGGACTCCACCGCGATGGCCTCGGCGCTGCGCCCGCCCGCCAGGCCCAGCGCTTCGTGCACCCGCATCGCGTCGCCCTGCGGCGGTCCCGGCCCGTCGCACCGCCCCGCCCGCACCAGGTCGTCGCCGAGCCGACCGGTCGACTCGATCACCTCGGCGACGCTGCCGACCGCGACCGCCTCTCCGGATCTGAGCAGCTCGTGGCAGCCCTGCGAGCTGGCGGAGGTGATCGGCCCCGGCACGGCCATCAGCACCCGCCCCAGCGCCGCCGTCGTCGCGGCGGTGTTCTTGGCGCCGCTGCGCCTGCCCGCCTCCACCACCACCGTGCCGTCGCCCAGCGCCGCGATCAGGCGGTTCCGGGTGAGGAAGCGGTGGCGGGCCGGGGTGTGGCCCGGCGGGTACTCGCTGACCACGAGCCCCTGCCGCGGGATGCGCTCCAGCAGCGCCTGGTGCCCTGCCGGGTAGGCGACGTCCACCCCGCACGCGAGCACCGCGATCGTCCGCCCGCCCGCGGCCAGCGCGCCCCGGTGCGCCGCGCCGTCGATGCCGTTGGCCGCGCCGGAGACCACCGTGACACCGGCTTCGGCCAGCCCGAAGCCGAACTCGGCGGCCACGTGCTGGCCGTATCCGCTGGCCGCCCGGCTGCCGACCACGGCGACCGCCCGCTCGACCAGTCCGGCCAGGTCCGCGTCGCCGCGCACCCACAGGGCCAGCGGTGCCAAACCGCAGCGCAGGCCGTGCGAGGCGGCCACGGACAGGGCGGTGAACGGCCAGGCGGGCCACTCCTCGTCCTCGGGGACCACCAGCCTGCCGCCGATCCGGGCGACCCGCCGCAGGTCGTCCTCGGCCCGGTCCTCGGCGCGGCGGGCCGAGGTCTGGCTGTCCACCGCCGGGGGCACCTCCCCCCGGCGCACCAGTTCGGCCGCCCGGACCGGGCCGAGTTCCGCGACGAACGACGCCAGCGCCGGGGCCGGTGGCTCGGCCACGCGCGAGAGGTAGGCCCGCGCCAGGCGCAGCGCCCGCTCACCCCCGCTCACCCCGCCCTCCGCTCGCGGAACTGCAGGGCCGCGGCGACGTGGTCGGCCTCCGGTCGGTCCGCGCCCGCCAGGTCCGCCAGCGTCCACGCCACCCGCAGGCACCGGTCCGCGCCCCTGCCGGTCAGCGCCCCGACGGCCAGCGCGCGGTCGAGCAGCGCGGTGGTCGCCCTGGGCAGGGCGTGCTCGCGGCGCAGCACCGGGCCGGGCACCTCGGCGTTGGTCCGCCAGCCGCGGGCCGACCAGCGGGCCGCCGCCCTGGCCCTGGCCGCCAGCACCCGAGCGCGGACCACCGCCGTGGACTCCGGCTCGGCCACGTCCGCGCCGCTCATGGCGGTCAGCGGCCGCATCGTGACGCGCAGGTCCACCCGGTCCAGCAGCGGACCGGACAGCTTGCCCTGGTAGCGCCTGCGCGCGGCGGGCGGGCAGACGCAGTCGACCTCCTTCGGCGGGGCGCACGGGCAGGGGTTGGTCGCCAGCACCAGCTGGAACCTCGCGGGGTAGCGGACGATGCCGTCCCGCCTGGCCAGGCGGACCTCCCCCTCCTCGAGGGCGGTGCGCAGGGCCTCCAGCTTGCCCGGCCCGAACTCGCACGCCTCGTCCAGGAACAGCACGCCGCGGTGGGCGCGGCTGACCGCGCCGGGCCTTGCCAGCCCCTGCCCGCCGCCCACCAGCGCCGCCGGTGAGGCCGAGTGGTGCAGCGAGACGAACGGCGGGGTCGCCACCAGCGGGGACTCCGGGGTCAGCAGACCCGCCACGGAGTGCACCGCCGTCACGCCCAGGGCCTCCTCCGGTGACAGCGGCGGCAGCAGGCCCACCAGGCGTTGGGCCAGCATGGTCTTGCCGGTGCCCGGCGGCCCGGCCAGCAGCAGGTGGTGGCCGCCCGCCGCGGCCACCTCCAGCGCCCACCTGGCCTCGGGCTGGCCGATCACGTCGGCCAGGTCCAGCCCCTCGGGCACCGCCGCGACAGGCGCCGGGCCCGGCTGCGGCAGGACGTCGTCGCCGTCGAGCCAGGCGATCACCTCGGCCAGCGAGGCCGCGCCGAGCAGTTCCACGCCGTCCACCAGCGCCGCTTCGGGCAGGGAGTCGGCGGGCACCACGGCTCGGCGCAGGCCCGCCCGGCGGGCCGCCAGCAGCGCCGGGAGCGCTCCCCGGACGGGGCGCACCCGGCCGTCCAGCGCCAGCTCGCCCAGCAGCGCGGTGCCCTCCAGGCGCTCGGCGGGCACCGCGCCCGCCGCCGCCAGCACCACGCAGGCCAGGGCCAGGTCGTAGCCGGAACCGCCCTTGGGCAGCGTCGCGGGCGACATGCCCAGCGTCACCCGCTGGGTGGGCCACTGGTGCCCGCTGTTGCGGACCGCCGCCCTGACCCGGTCCTTGGACTCGTGCAGCGCCGCGTCGGGCAGGCCGAGCAGCTGGGTCCGCACCACGCCGACGCCGACGTCGGCCTCGATCTCCACCGGGACGCCGTCGACCCCGAACAGCGCCACCGACCACGCGCGCGCCAGCGCCATCACACGCCCCTGACGTGGCGCAGCCGCACCGGCCCGTCCGGCGGCCACTCCACCGCCACCACGTCGAAGCGCAACCGCACCCAGCCGACCCGGTACTCGGTCAGCCAGCGCAGCGCGACCCGCCGCACCCGGTCCAGCTTCTCCGGGGTCACCGCCTCGACCGGGTCGCCGCGCCCCGATCCGGACCGGCACTTCACCTCGCACACCACCAGCTGCTCGCCGTCGGTGGCCACCACGTCCAGCTCGCCCTCGCGGCAGCGCCAGTTGCGCGAGAGCACCACCAGGCCCTGCTCCTCCAGGTACCGGCAGGCCACGTCCTCGGCCTTGCGGCCCAGGTCGGCGGCGATCGCCTTGGCCGGTGCGGTCATGTCCCCTCCTCGGGTCAGTCGGTGATCCGACTGTGCCCACCGGGGGCGAGGCGATCCAGCGGCGGTCGCGCGGCTGTGGACAACCGGGGTGGCTGTGGACAACTCCGGGGACGACTCCGGCCGGGTCAGCCGGAACTGTCGGTGGGGTGTGCTAACGCCGGAAGGGGGTTCCTCCGCGGAGGAACCCCCTTCCGGACGACGAGCACTAGGAGTTGAACGGGCCGTCCTCCGGCAGCCGCAACTCGGGCTTGTCCAGTTCTTCGACGTTGACGTCCTTGAACGTGATCACCCGGACGTTCTTCACGAACCGGGCGGGACGGTACATGTCCCAGACCCACGCGTCGGACATCCGCACCTCGAAGTAGACCTCGCCGTCCGCGTTGCGGACCTGCACGTCCACCGAGTTGGCCAGGTAGAACCGCCGCTCGGTCTCCACGACGAACGAGAACTGGCTGACGATGTCGCGGTACTCCTTGTACAGCGACAACTCCATCTCGGTCTCGTACTTCTCGAGATCCTCTGCACTCATTACGCCTCCGCGCGGGTGCTCATCGAATCCGCGCCCCTCCTCGTCGCGAGCCTGCCACCGCCGATCTGCGGGGGTCCTCCATTCTGGACCACGCCGGCGCTGATCACCCCGCGCGCCACCCGGTGCGGTGGTTCCACGCCATGTCGAACCGCCGCAGCCGCCACGTTCGCATACGACCAGCGGTGTTGCGCACTCGGGCCGTGCTCCAGCAGCGCGGCGGTGTGCTCGGCGGTGCTGTAGCCCTTGTGCACGTCGAAGCCGTAGACCGGGAACTCCTCGTGCAACCCGGTCATGATCCGGTCCCTGGTCACCTTGGCCAGCACCGACGCCGCCGCCACGCAGGCGGCCACCCGGTCGCCCTTGACCACCGGCGTGCTCGGCGCGGTCAGGCCGGGCACGGGGAAGCCGTCGGTCAGCACGTAGCCGGGGTGCTCGGACAACTGGGCCACCGCCCGCCGCATCCCCTCGATGTTGGCCACGTGCACGCCGATCAGGTCGACCTCACTCGCCGGGACGACCACCACCGCGTAGTCGACCGCGCGCTCCAGCAGCAGGTCGTACATGCGGTCGCGGGCCGCCGCGGTGAGCAGCTTGGAGTCGGTGAGCCCGGCGAACCTCGCGGCATCACCGGGTCTGAGCACGCAGGAGGCCACCACCAGCGGACCGGCGCAGGCGCCCCGACCGGCCTCGTCCACCCCGGCGACGGGTCCGAGGCCGCGCCGGTCCAGCGCGGCCTGGAAAGCCCAGATGCCCGCGGTCTGCCGAACCTGGGCGCGCGGCGGCTTGCGGATCACCCCACGACCCTATCCCAGCCTGGACCGCCGCAGCTTGGCCCGCGCGCGCTTGCCCAGCAGCAGCACCGGCCACGCCGCGGCGAACCCCACGCCCGCCGGGGCCAGGTCCTGCCACGCGGGCGCGCCGATGGCCTGCGCCTGCGGGTTGTGGTCGCTCACGGTCTGCCAGCGCGACGGGGGCAGCACCACCACGCGCGCCTTGCCCACCACGTTGTCCACCGGCACCAGGCCGCCCTCGCGCCCGTCGCCCTGGCAGCGCGAGTCGCACGAGTCGTTGCGGTTGTCCCCCAGCACGAACAGGTAGCCCTCGGGGATCTTCAGCTCGGCGAAGGACTCCTGGACCGTGCTGCGGCCGGGCTCCCAGTACAGGTACGGCTCCTCCAGCGGCTTGCCGTCCACCACCACCCGGTTGCGGGCGTCGCAGCACTGCACGGTCTGCCCGCCCACCGCGATGACCCGCTTGACGAAGTCCTCCTCGTTGGCCGACGGCAGCCCGATCAGCGTGCCGAGGCCGTTGAAGAACCTGGCCACCGGGCTGGTCGGCTCCTGGGTCACGAAGTCCTGGTTGACCCACGTGTCCGGCCCGTGGAAGACCACCACGTCACCCGGCGCGGGCTCGCTGAAGTCGTAGGTGATCTTGTCGACCAGCACGCGGTCGCCGTAGCAGTTCGCGCAGCCGTGCAGCGTCTGCTCCATCGACTCCGACGGGATCATGTAGACCCGCGCCAGGAAGGTCTGGATCAGGAAGGCCAGACCGACCGCCACCACGACCAGGATCGGCAGCTCGCGCCAGAACGAGCCCTTGCGCTTGTGCTTGCCCGCCTTCCGGGCGCGCCTGCGCCACGCCTCGACGGCCTCCTCGTCGGAGGAGCGCTGGGGGTCCTCGTCGGACGAGCCACGGGACGGTGCGACGTCTACCACTCCCCCAGCGTACCGATCAGGTTCGGGAGGGGCCGGTCAGCCGCTCGCGCAGCCGCCGACCGAGGAACAGCACCGGCCACGCGGCGAGCACGCCCGCGCCCGCCGGGACCGCGCCCTGCCACGCGGGCGCGCCCATGGCCACCGCCTGCGGGTTGTGGTCGCCGATGCCCTGCCAGCGCGACGGCGGCAGCACGATCACGCGGGCCTTGCCGATGACGTTCTCCTCCGGCACGGTGCCCGCCTCGCCACCGCCGCCCTGCTTGCGCGAGTCGGTGGAGTTCGTGCGGTTGTCACCCATCACCCAAAGGTGTCCCTCAGGGACCTTCACGGGCGCGAACGGCTCGTGATCGGCCGGGGAGGTGCCGGGCTGCCAGTAGATGTACGGCTCGTCCAGCGGCTTGCCGTCGACCTTGACGCGGTGCTGCTCGTCGCAGCACTCCACGGTCTGCCCGCCGACGGCGATGACCCGCTTGACGAAGTCGCGCTCGTCCGGCGGCGCGAGGCCGACCAGGGACAGCACGGTCTGCAGGCCGTGCACCACGGGGTTGTCCGAGCGCTGGGAGACGAAGTCGTTGCCCCAGGCGTCCGGGCCGCGGAACACCACGACCTCGCCGGGCTCGATCTCGCTGAAGTCGTAGACCAGCTTGTCGACCAGCACCCGGTCGTTCGAGCAGTCGGGGCAGCCGTGCAGCGTCTGCTCCATCGACTGCGAGGGGATGACGTACACCCGCGCCAGGAAGGTCTGGATGAGGAACGTCAGCACCAGGGCGGTGGCCGCCAGCACGAGCAGCTCGCGCCACAGCGGAGGCTTCTTCTTCGCCTCGCCCTGGTGCTGGGCGGCCGAGTCCGCTGGGGACTCGGCCGCGCCGGGACGATCCTGGTCGCCTCCGTCGGCGGAGGGGCGCACGGGGTCTGCCACGTGGGGCAGACTATCCGTGTCGCGTGAACCCGCCGTCAGGAGGCCGGCTTCGCCTCGCGCTTCTCCTTGATCTTGGCGGCCTTGCCGCGCAGGTCGCGCAGGTAGTACAGCTTCGCCCGGCGGACGTCGCCGCGCGAGGCGACCTCGATCTCGGCGATGTTGGGCGAGTGCACCGGGAAGGTGCGCTCCACGCCGACGCCGAACGAGACCTTGCGGACGGTGAAGGTCTCGCGGATGCCGCCGCCCTGACGGCGGATCACGACGCCCTGGAACACCTGGACCCGCTCGCGGGAGCCCTCGATGACGCGGACGTGGACCTTCAGCGTGTCGCCCGGCCGGAAGCTCGGGATGTCGGAGCGCAGCGACTGGGCGTCAAGAGCGTCCAGGGTGTTCATCGGTGGTCCGTCCTCGTCCTCACGTGTATTGCGTACTCCCCCAGGGCGCGTTCCATGTCAACTACCAGCTTGGGGGCGGGCTTGCGGCGCACGCCGGACGTACCCGGCTGCAGCAACCTGTCCAGTGTGCCAGACGACCAGCGTCCGCACGAAATCGGGTGCTGGGTGAACCGCGACGCCGGGTAGTGGTTAGCGGCCCTGCGGCGCGGGGCGGGTGGTACTTGCTTGCGTTCGGGTGTCGAGCAGCTTGCGGTCGTGCTTGTCCAGCGCGTCCTCGGGGAGGGCGGCCAGCAGGTCGGGTCGCCGCTCCAGGGTGCGCAGCAGCGCCTGGTCGCGCCGCCAGCGGTCGATGGCCTTGTGGTTGCCCGACCGCAGCACCTCGGGCACCGCCAGGTCGCGCCACACCTCGGGCCGGGTGTAGCTGGGGCCCTCCAGCAGGCCGTCGGAGAACGAGTCCTGCGCGGCCGAGGCCGGGTTGCCCAGCACACCGGGCAGCAGCCGGGCCACGGCCTCCACCATCACCAGCACCGCGACCTCGCCGCCGACGAGCACGTAGTCGCCGATGGAGACCTCGTCCACGCGCATCCGGCGGGCCGCGTCGTCCACCACGCGCTGGTCGATGCCCTCGTACCGGCCGCAGGCGAAGACCAGGCGCGGCTCGGCGGCGAACTCGTGCGCCAACTCCTGGGTGAACGGCCTGCCCGCGGGGGTGGGCACCACCAGGCGGGGGGTCTGGCCCGCGCACACCTCGTCCAGCGCCTCGCCCCACACCTGGGGCTTCATCACCATGCCGGGACCGCCGCCGTACGGGCTGTCGTCCACGGCCTTGTGCACGTCGTGCGTCCAGTCGCGCAGGTCGTGCACCTCGACGCTGATCAGGCCCCGGTCGATGGCCTTGCCCAGCAGCGCGGCGCGCAGCGGCTGGAGGTACTCGGGGAAGATGGTGACGACGTCAATCCGCATCGAGCAGGCCCTCTGGCGGGTCCAGGACGACGCGGCCACCGGCCACGTCCACGGTGGGCACGATCTCCCGCACGAACGGCACCAGCGCCTCGCCGCCGCCCTCGCGGCGCACGACCAGCAGCTCGCCGCCGGGGCCGTGCACGATCTCCAGGACGGTGCCCACCTTCGTGCCGTCGGCCAGCTCTGCCGACAGGCCCTCCAGCTCGTGGTCGTAGAACTCGTCCGGGTCACCGGTGGGCGGCAGGTCCTCGGTGCGGCCGAACAGCAGCGTGCCGCGCAGCAGCTCGGCCACGTCGCGGGTCAGGACTTCCTCGAAGCGCACCAGCAGCCGCCCGGCGTGGTGCCGGGCGGCTGCGACGGTGAGGTTGCGAGACGTGCCGTCGCGCAGCTTCGCGACCAGGACCGAGCCCAGCGCGAACCGCGTTTCCGGCGAATCGGTGCGCACGTCCACGGCGAGCTCGCCGTGGATGCCGTGCGCCTTGGCCACTCGGCCGACGACGACGTCCATGCGTGCGCTCAGCGGTCGGTGTCGACCACGTCGACGCGCACGCCACGACCCCCGATGCCCGCCATCACGGTGCGCAGCGCGGTCGCGGTGCGGCCACTGCGGCCGATCACCTTGCCGAGGTCATCCGGGTGGACGTGCACCTCGAGCGTGCGACCGCGACGGGTCGTGACCAGGTTCACCCGGACCTCGTCCGGGTGGTCGACGATGCCCCGAACGAGATGTTCCAGGGCGTCAGCCAACAAGCTCACGCCTCGTCCTTGGCTGCCTCGGCGGCGGGCTCGGCGTCGGCCTTCTTGGCGGCCTTCTTCTTCGGGGTGGTCGCCTCGGTGGTGGGCTCCTCACCGGCGGCGGCCAGCGCGGCGGCGAACAGGTCCGCCTTGCTCGGCTTGGGCTCCTTGACCTTCAGGGTGCCCTCGGCGCCGGGCAGGCCCTTGAACTTCTGCCAGTCGCCGGTGATCTCCAGCAGGCGCTGGACGGACTCGGTCGGCTGCGCGCCGACACCCAGCCAGTACTGGGCCCGCTCGGAGTCGACCGCGATGAACGACGGCTCCTCCTTCGGGTGGTACTTGCCGATGGTCTCGATGGCCTTGCCGTTGCGGCGGGTGCGAGCGTCGGCGACGACGATCCGGTAGTACGGCTGACGGATCTTGCCAAGCCGCTGCAGCTTGATCTTGACGGCCACGGGTGTGGGTGCTCCTCAGGCTCTCGTTTTGCTCACGTGCGGGCACTCCCTCACCCGAGTGGGGCACGGGTGGTGAAAGCCCAAATGTCTGGGCGCCACGGCACGGTGAGAGGGACCGGCCTCGGCGAACAACCAGCCATTCTGCCAGACGTGGCTAGTCCGCGACGAATCGGCCCGGCACGACGCCCGCCTCGACCAGTGCCGCGCGGACCGCGCGGGCGTGCCGGACGGCGCCGGGGGTGTCCCCGTGCAGGCACAGCGAGTCGACCTCGACGGGCACCGCGGAACCGTCCACGGCGATCAGCTCCCGCCGCTGGGCCAGCCGCACCGCCCGCTCCACCACGGCGTCGGTGCTGGTCAGCAGGGCGCCCGGCTGGGAGCGCGGGACCAGCGTGCCCTCCGGGGTGTAGCCGCGATCGGCGAACGCCTCGCGCACCGCGCGCAGCCCGGCCCGCTCGGCGGCCTCCAGCAGCCGCGAGCCGGGCAGGCCCAGCACGGGCAGCTCGCCGAACGCCCGCACCCCCGCCACCACCGCCCGCGCCTGCGCCTCGTGGTGGACGGTGGCGTTGTAGAGCGCGCCGTGCGGCTTCACGTAGAGCACCCGCGTGCCCGCCGCGCGGGCGCACGCGTCCAGCGCCCCGATCTGGTAGAGCACCTCGTCGGCCAGCTCGGCCGGGTCGGCGTCGATGAACCGGCGGCCGAACCCGGCCAGGTCGCGGTAGGACACCTGCGCGCCCACCGCGACGCCGCGCTCGGCCGCCGCGGCGCACACCCTCCGCATCGTCGACGGGTCGCCCGCGTGGAACCCGCAGGCCACGTTGGCGCTGGTCACGACGTCGAGCAGGGCCTCGTCGTCGCCCAGCCGCCAGATGCCGAAGCCCTCGCCGAGGTCGCTGTTGAGATCCAGGTTCACGCGGGCATCGCCCCCAGGGTGACCAGCAGCAGGGTGAGACCGGGCAGGAAGTTGTTGATCACGTGCGCCACCACGCTGGCGGTGAGCCTGCCGGTGACCAGCCGGGCGATGCCGATGGGCAGCGCGATGACGATCAGCAGCGAGGTGCGCAGCGGCTCCAGGTGGCTGGCCGCGAAGATGAGCGTGGTCAGCACGAACGCCGCCCACCGGCTCCAGCCCTGCCGCTCGATCGCGCCCCACAGCAGGCCGCGGTAGATGATCTCCTCGCACACCGGCCCGACGAAGCAGACGTAGAGGAACATCGCGACGGCCGCGCCCAGCGGCAGCGACGCCCCGTCCACCAGCTCGCCGATGGCCGAGGTGGCGTTCTGGTCGCCGACCAGCCGGGACCAGGCCAGCGCGGCCACGTAGGTCAGCGCCAGGCCGAGCAGGCCCAGCTTGAGCCCGACCTTCACGTCCGCCCAGTCCCAGCGCAGCCGCAGGTCGGTCAGCGGCCCGTTGCCGCGCAGCCGGGTGATCACCACCGCCACGGCCGCGGCCAGCACGGTGGGCACCATCGAGCCCACCAGGATGAAGGTCACCGACGAGCCGATGTCGGTGCCGGAGGTGCGGGCCAGCGCGGTGATGAACACCGCGGACAGCACGAAGACCGCCTCCACGAGCAGGAAGGCGCCGAAGCCCCAGCGCTGCCCCGCCCGCTGCTGCGGTTCGCGGCCGACCGCGCGCACGCTGGCGATGAGCCCCGGTGGCGGTTCATCCGGTGGGTTCACGAGCCATCACCCCAGTCAGGAAGCGCCTGCGTACAGGTAGGCCGCGGGCAGCAGGTTGTTGGTGGCGTGGGCGATCACGCTGGCCGGCACCCGGCCGGTGATCAGGCGGGCCGCGCCGATCGCCAGGCCCTGGGCGAAGAGGCTGACGGTCCGCCACGACTCCTCGTGCAGGAACGCGAAGATCAGCGAGGTCAGCCCCAGTATGGCCAGCGGGGGGACGCGGTGGTGCTCCAGTGCGCCCCAGAGCGCGCCGCGGGTGAGCAGCTCCTCGGTCAGCGGAGCGCCGACGACCACGAACAGCGCCGCCAGCGCGAGCCACACCGACTTCCCGCCCGACAGCGCGCCGATCTCCTCCAGCGGGCTGCTGGTGTCGCGGCGCAGTCGGAGGAGCACGACCCCGAGTACCCACGCGGCCAGCAGGGACAACCCCCCGCAGGCCAAGCCGACCTTGACGTCCCGCGCGGTGGGGACGACGCCGAAGTCGCGGCGCGGGCCCCCGCCGCGCCACCAGGACAGCACCACCGGCCCCAAGCCCAGCAGCGCGTTGGGCACGAACAGCAGCAACAGCAGCGGGCCGAGCACCGGCGGGTCGGCGATGTCGATCTCGGCGAAGCGGTCGGCGCTGACCGCCGTGATCAGCAGGGTGGCCAGGTGGTAGCCGCCCAGGCCCGCGAAGAAGGCAGGGAAACCCCAGTGCGCCAGAGCGGTCCGCCGCGGTTCCTCCACTCGACCGAACGTACTGGCACGCCCGCGCGGGGTGGCCAGCAGGACCGCACAAGATCACCCTGACGGCCGCACCCCGTGCGCCGTCAGTGGATTCGGCCGCGCAGCATCACCAGGTCCGGGTGGCGCAGCACGCCGAGGTCGCGGCGCGGGTCCTCCCGGTAGACGACCACGTCCGCCGCCGCGCCCTCGACCAGCGACGGGAAGCCCAGCCACTCCCGGGCCGCCCAGGAGGCCGCGCCGATGGCCAGGGTCGTGCTCATGCCCACGCCGTGCAGCGCCGCGATCTCGTCGGCGATGCGGCCGTGCGCGATGCCGCCGCCCGCGTCGGTGCCCGCGAACACCGGCACCCCGGCCTCGACGGCGGCGGCCACCGTGGCCCGGTTGCGGGCGTGCAGGTCCAGCATGTGCCGGGCGTACACCGGGTACTTCTCCGCGTTCGCCGCGATGCCGGGGAACTTCTCGATGTTGATCAGCGTGGGCACCAGGGCGGTGCCCGCCTGGGCCATGGCGGCGATGGCGTCGTCGGTCAGGCCGGTGCCGTGCTCGACGCAGTCCACGCCCGCCGCCAGCAGGCCCGGCAGCGCGTCCTCGCCGAACACGTGCGCGGTGACGCGGGCCTTGGCCTCGTGCGCCACCTTCACCGCCTCGGCCAGCACGTCGTCCGGCCACAGCGGGGCCAGGTCGCCGGTGGACCGGTCGATCCAGTCGCCGACCAGCTTGACCCAGCCGTCGCCCTCGGCGGCCTGCTCGGCCACGACGGCGGGCAGCGCGGCCGGGTCCTCGACCTCCACGCCCACGTACCGGGTGTACCGCTTGGGGCGGGCGATGTGCCTGCCCGCGCGGATGATCCGGGGCAGGTCCAGCCGCTCCTGCAGCGGGCGGGTGTCGATCGGCGAGCCGCAGTCGCGGATCAGCAGGGCGCCCGCGTCCCGGTCCGCCAGCGCCTGGTCGACGGCCTCGGGCAGCTCGACCGCGCCCTGCGGGCCCAGGCCGACGTGGCAGTGCGCGTCGACCAGGCCGGGCAGCAGGTAGCCGCCGTCGACCACGGTCCGCGCGCCGGGCACGGGCCGGGTCCGGATGCGCCCGTTGACCACCCACAGGTCGCGCGGCTCGTCGTCGGGCAGCACGACGCCGCGCAGGTGCAGACCGC
>NZ_BMRG01000003.1:236075-283951 GCF_014648515.1 Saccharothrix coeruleofusca | reverse complement strand
TCACTTGCCGAACTTCAGCTTCGACGGGTCGAAGTCGGGCGGCAGCTGGTCCAGCGAGCCCAGGCCGGGCGGCAGCTGGGGCATCCCGCCGCCGGGGCCGCCGGGCACGCCGGGGAACATGCCGGGCGGGAACCCGCCGCGCACCTTCGGCGGCGTCGGGCCGCGCCCCTTGCCCTTCTTGCCCTTCTTGCCCTTGGCGCCCTTCTTGCCCTTGCCGCCGCCCGGCAGGCCGAACCGGCCCGCCATCTGCGACATCATCTTGCGCGCCTCGAAGAAGCGGTTGACCAGGTCGTTGACGTCGCTGACGCGGACACCGGAGCCGTTGGCGATGCGCAGCCGCCGGGAGGCGTTGATGATCTTGGGGTCTTCGCGCTCCGCGGGCGTCATGCCCCGGATGATCGCCTGCACCCGGTCCAGGTGCTTCTCGTCCAGCATGGCCAGCTGGTCCTTCATCTGGCCCGCGCCGGGCAGCATCCCCAGCAGGTTCGCGATCGGGCCCATCTTGCGCAGCGCGAGCATCTGCTCCAGGAAGTCCTCCAGCGTCAGCTGGCCGGACCCCATCTTCACCGCGGTGGCCTCGGCCTGCTCGGCGTCGAACGCCTGCTCGGCCTGCTCGATCAGGGTGAGCACGTCGCCCATGCCCAGGATGCGCGAGGCCATCCGGTCGGGGTGGAAGACGTCGAAGTCCTCCAGCTTCTCCCCGTTGGAGGCGAACAGGATCGGCTGGCCGGTCACCTCGCGCACGCTCAGCGCGGCACCGCCGCGGGCGTCGCCGTCGAGCTTGGTCAGCACCACGCCGGTGAAGCCGACGCCGTCGCGGAACGCGGTCGCGGTGTTCACCGCGTCCTGGCCGATCATGGCGTCGACCACGAACAGGACCTCGTCGGGCTGGACGGCGTCCCGGATGTCGACGGCCTGCTGCATCATCTCCTCGTCGACGCCCAGCCGTCCGGCGGTGTCGACCACGACCACGTCGTGCTGGGCCCGGCGGGCCTCGTCGATGCCGCGCCGCGCCACCGACACCGGGTCGCCCACGCCGTTGCCCGGCTCGGGCGCGAACACCGGCACGCCCGCGCGCTCGCCGACCACCTGCAGCTGGGTGACCGCGTTGGGGCGCTGCAGGTCGCAGGCCACCAGCAGCGGGGTGTGCCCCTGCCCGCGCAGCCACCTGGCCAGCTTGCCCGCCAGCGTGGTCTTGCCCGCGCCCTGCAGGCCGGCGAGCATGATCACCGTCGGCGGGTTCTTGGCCAGGTTCAGCCTGCGGGTCTCGCCGCCGAGGATGCCGACCAGCTCCTCGTTGACGATCTTGACGACCTGCTGGGCCGGGTTCAGCGCCTGGGAGACCTCGGCGCCCTTGGCGCGCTCCTTGACCTTGGCGATGAAGGCGCGGACGACGGGCAGCGCGACGTCGGCCTCCAGCAGCGCCACCCGGATCTCCCGAGCGGTGGCGTCGATGTCGGCCTCGGACAGCCGCCCCTTGCCCCGCAGGTTCTGCAGGACCGAGGTGAGCCGGTCGGAAAGGGTGTTGAACACGGTGCCGCCAGACCTCGCACGTCGTCGGTGATGAGCCACCCGCCAGGGTAGCCGCCCGTCCTCACCGGGGTGGCACGGACAGCCGCAGCCGGTCTCCGCGGGTGAGCACGGTCAGCCCCTGCCAGCCGCGCGGCGGGACGCCGCCGGAGAGCCGGGCCCGCAGCCGCTCGGCCCGCCGCACGTGCCGGGCGAACGAGCGCGACCGCACCAGCCTGCCCCGCTCCACCTGCCCCTCCAGCGCCTCCTCGGGGCTGGCGTCCAGCCACAGGAAGTGCCGGGGCCTGCCGGTGAGCGCGCCCAGCCCGGCCAGCGCCGCGCGGGTGGTCGCGCGGGTCGACGGCTCGTGCACCAGCACCAGGCCGGGGGCGGAGAGCGCCGCCCAGGCGATGCGCGACCGGTGCAGCAGGTGCACCAGAGGCCGGTAGCAGCGGTAGGGCAGCCCGCGCGGCAACGCCGCCTTGAGGGAACCGCGCACCTGGTCGGAGTCCAGCACGACCGCCTTCGCGCCGCCGGTGTCCAGGTCGGCGAGCAGCGTCGTCTTCCCCGCGCCGGGCAGCCCCGCCAGCACGACCAGCGAACGCGGGCCCACGGCAACGGCGGTCATCGTCTCCATAGTAAAGAGACGTACGGGACGCGCAGGAGTTCCGCGATCCGGCGTGATGTGCGTCCGGGGGCGGCCCCATCCCCTCAGCGGGCCACCCCCGGACAACCCCCGTGGCGGCGCTTCCTCCCCGCGCGCCACGAGGGCAAGCCTGCCCGGCGGGGACGGCGGGCGGCAGCGCAAGCACCCCCGGCCCGCCGTGCGTAGACCTACTCAACCCACCGGCTCGACCCACCGGCCCGCTCACCCGGTCGCGGCCAGCACGGCGCGCTCGACGCCCTTGCGCAGCCCCGCGTCCAAGCCGCCCTCGGCGGCCAGCGCGAAGGAGTCGATCACCGTTCCGCCCACTGTGGACACCCGCGCCCACAGCACGTCCACACCGGACTGCTCCAGCGCTCCCGCGACGTGGTGCAGCAACCCGATCCGGTCCGCCGCGCGCAGCTCCAGCACCACCGCGCCGGTGGACTCGTCGTCGAACCACAGCACCTTGGGCGGCGGCGGGTCCTGCGGCGGGCCGCCGTAGTCGCGCTCCTTGGCCGCCAGCTTCTCCGCCAGCGGCAGCGAGCCGTCCACCGCCCGGCTCAGCTGCTCGCGCAGCAGCGCCACGTCCGGCAGCGAGCCGAACCGGGGCGAGACGGTGAACACGTCCACCGCGGCCACCCCCAGCGCGGGGTCGCGGTGCGAGCGCACCGCCGCCGCGTGCACCTCCAGCGAGTTCAGCGCCAGCACGCCCGCCGCGCGGGACAGCAGCCCCCGCCGGTCCGGCGCGACCACGGTGACCGTGGCCGACTGGCCCGCCCCGGCCACCAGCACGTCCGGCTTGCCCGACGCCAGCACCGCCGCGGCCAGCTCCCGCTGCCGCTGGTCCAGCGGCTCCGGCTCGGGCAGCGCCTCGCCCGCCATCACCGCGCGGCAGCCCGCCACCAGGTCGCCGACCAGCGAGGACTTCCAGCCCGACCACACGCCGGGACCGGTCGCCAGCGCGTCGGCCTCGGCCAGCGCGTGCAGCAGCTCCAGCAGCACCGGGTCGCCGCCCAGGGTGTCGGCCACCCGCCGCACGGTCGCCTCGTCCCGCACGTCCCGCCGGGTCGCGGTGTGCGGCAGCAGCAGGTGGTGGCGCACCAGCGCGGTCAGCGTCAGCACGTCCTGCGGCCACAGCCCCAGCCGCTCGGCCACCTGCCTGGTCAGCGCCGCGCCGACCTCCGAGTGGTCGGCCTGCCTGCCCTTGCCGATGTCGTGCAGCAGCGCGCCCAGCAGCAGCAGGTCCGGCCGCGACACCCTGGTCACCAGCCGCGCGGCGTGCGCGGTGGCCTGCACCAGGTGCCGGTCCACGGTCCACACGTGCGCCGCGTCGCGCGGCGGCAGGTCCCGCACCGCGCCCCACTCCGGGAACAGCCTGCCCCACAGGCCGGTGCGGTCCAGCGCCTCGACCACGTCGACCAGCCCCTGGCCGCTGCCCAGCAGGGCCAGCAGCTCCTCGCGGGCCTCGCGCGGCCACGGCTGGCGCAGCTCCGGCGCGGAGTCGGCCAGCCGCGACAGGGTGCCCGCGGCGATCGGGTGCTTGCCGCGCGCCGCGGCCGTGGCCACCCGCAGCAGCAGCGCCGGGTCGCGGCTGGGCATCGCGTCGCGCGCCAGCGCCACCTCCGTCCCGTGCAGCACCACGCCCTCGTCCAGCGGGCGGCGGGTGGGCGCGCGGCGCAGCGGGGAGCGGGCGAACACCCCCAGCCCGCGCCTGGGCACCGCGGCCCGCGCCGTGCGCATGGCCACGTCCACCGAGTACACGACCGTGCGCGCGGCCGACGACATCGCCCGCGCCAGCGCGAACCGGTCGGGCAGCCCCAGCGCGGCGGCGACCTCGTCGCCGTCCTGCGCGCGCAGCACGTCCCTGGGCTTGCCCGCCACCCGGCGCAGCTCGGTGCGCACGTCCAGCAGCAGCTTGCGCGCGTCGCCGACCTCGGCCCCCGGCCGGTCCACCAGCTGCGCCGCGGACAGCGCGTCCAGCAGCGTCACGTCCCGCAGCCCGCCCCGGCCGTGCTTGAGGTCGGGCTCGACCCGGTGCGCGATCTCCCCGCTGCGCGTCCAGCGGCGCTGCGCGGCCTCGGCCATCTCGTCCAGCCGGGTGCGCACGCCCGAGCGCCACGCCTGCCGCGCGGCCTCCGCCAGCCGCCCGCTGACCTCCTGGTCACCGGCCAGGTGCCGGACGTCGAGCAGGCCCAGCGCGGTGCGCAGGTCCTCCCCGGCCACCCGCAGCGCCTCGCCGACCGTGCGCACCGAGTGGTCCAGGCCGATGCCGGAGTTCCACAGCGGGTACCACAGGCTCTCCGCGACCCGGTCCACGCCCTTGTGCCCGTTGTGCACCAGGACCAGGTCCAGGTCCGAGTAGGGCACCAGCTCGCGCCTGCCCAGTCCCCCCACGGCGACCAGCGCCAGCCCGCTGCCCGCCCCGCCCACCCCGGCGGTGGCGGCGTGCGCGGTGAGCCAGAACTCGTGCAGGTCCACCAGCGCCTCGCGCAGCGATTCCCCCGTCAAGCGGCGACGACCCGGCGCGAGCAGCCGATCGCGTGCCCGCACCAGGTCGTCAGCCGTGACGACGGCCGTTGCCTCGTGGTCCATACGGCCGTCCCCCATCGCTACAGGGCGTCCGTGCCGCGCTCCCCGGTGCGGACCCGGATGACGGTCTCGACCGGGGTGACCCAGACCTTCCCGTCCCCGATCTTGCCGGTGCGCGCGGCCTCGACCACCGCGTCCAGGACCTTGTCCACCGCGGCGTCGTCGATCAGCACCTCGACGCGCAGCTTGGGCACGAAGTCCACGGCGTACTCCGCGCCGCGGTAGACCTCGGTGTGGCCCTTCTGCCTGCCGTAGCCCTGGACCTCGCTGACCGTCATGCCGAGGACGCCGAGCTGCTCCAAGGAGGTCTTCACGTCGTCGAGCGTGAACGGCTTGATGATCGCCGTGACCAGCTTCATGACTAGTTGCTCCCCTCAAGGACCGCGGAAGCGCCCGCGGCGACACTGGGCTTGGCGGAGCCGCGCGACCCGGCCAGTCCGCTGCCGAACTCGTACGCGGTCTCCGCGTGCTCGGCCTCGTCGATGCCGCCGACCTCGGCCTCCTCGTCGGCCCGGAAGCCGACGGTGAGCTTGACCAGGTAGCCCAGCACGAGGCTGAGGACGAAGGAGTAGGCGAGCACCGCCGCGGCGCCCACGACCTGCCGCCACAGCTGGTCCACGCCGCCGCCGTAGAACAGGCCGTTGATCCCGGCGGGCGCGGCGTCGCTGGCGAACAAGCCGATCAGGACGGTGCCGGACAGGCCGCCGACCAGGTGCACGCCGACCACGTCGAGCGAGTCGTCGAAGCCGAAGCGGTACTTCAGGCTGACCGCCAGCGCGCACAGCGCGCCGGTGATCGCGCCGACCGCGATCGCGCCCAGCGGGGTGACCGACGAGCAGGCCGGGGTGATCGCTACCAGGCCCGCGACCACGCCGGAGGCGGCGCCCAGGGTGGTGGCGTGGCCGTCGCGGACCCGCTCGACCAGCAGCCAGGCCAGCATGGCGGCGGCGGTGGCGACGGTGGTGTTGATGAAGGTGACGCCCGCGGTGGAGTTCGCGCCCAGCGCGGAACCGGCGTTGAAGCCGAACCAGCCGAACCACAGCAGACCCGCGCCGAGCACGACCAGGGGCAGGCTGTGCGGCTTCATCCGGTCCTTCGGCCAACCGACGCGCTTGCCGAGGACCAGTGCCAGCGCCAGGCCCGCCGCGCCCGCGTTGATGTGCACGGCGGTGCCGCCCGCGAAGTCGATCGCGAGCAGGTCGTTGGCGATCCAGCCGCCGGGGTCGACGACGTTGCCCGCCTCGTCCTTGCCGTCGAAGTCGAACACCCAGTGCGCGACCGGGAAGTAGACCACCAGCGCCCACAGGCCCGCGAACAGCAGCCACGGGCCGAACCGCGCGCGGTCGGCGATCGCGCCGGAGATCAGCGCCACCGTGATGATCGCGAACATCGCCTGGAAGGAGACGAACACGGTGGTCGGGATGGTGCCGGACAGGGACTCCTTGCCCAGCAGGCCGTCAAGGCCGAAGAACTCGAACGGCTTGCCCAGCAGGCCGGCGCCGACGTCGGTGCCGAACGCGGTTGAGTAGCCGACCAGCACCCAGAGCACACCGACAACGCCGATCGCACCCAGGCTCATCATCATCATGTTGAGCACGCTCTTCGACCGGACCATGCCCCCGTAGAAGAAGGCAAGTCCGGGGGTCATCAACAGCACCAGCGCGGAGCTGGCGAGCACCCAGGCGGTGTCCCCTGTATCCACGTCGACCTCCACTGCACGTCGGTTGCAGGGAGCATCGAGATGTCCTGTTTCGACCGGCCGCGCCTCAGGTTTCGCGGTGGTGAACTGTCCGAGCCCCGGTGTTACGGGCGCGTTTCCCGCTTTTGAAGGAAGGGTGGCTTCCCGCGCTCGCCGGGCGTCGCGTGGCGGTGTGCGGTGACGGACCGTGCTGCCGGTCCCACCCGAGCGGCGGGTGCGGTGCGGCGGTCGTGAACGCCCACAACGGTGGGTCACCACCCGTCGAACCCCGCGCCTGCAAGTACTACCCGACCCGCTCGCGAGGGCCGGTAACCACCCCCCGGCAACGCCAACGCTCGGTTCGTGGTGCGCGAACGCTCGGTTCGCGGGAAAAAGGGGAGGGCCGGCCCCGGTGGGGTCGGCCCTCCTGATTACCAGCGGTGGTGCTAGATCAGCCAGCCGGGCAGGCCGGGCTTCGGGCCCGCCGGACGGTCCGCGCCGCCGACCGAGGCGGTGCCCAGCGCGGGCGGCTCGACCGCGGCGCACCGGGTGCCGTCACGCGGCACGGTCAGGTTGATCAGGTAGGCGTCGGTGGTGCCGCGGGTGCACTCGCTGCGGTCGTACACGCCGTGACCCCAGCCTTCATAGGTCAGCAGCACGGTGGTGTCGCGGCTCTGCCGGTGGGCGTTGACGGCCCACTCGTAGCCGGTCGCCGGGTCGTGCAGCGCGTTCATCATCAGGATCTTCGGCGCGTTCTTGATCCGCAGCCGGTGCTGCGGGTTGTTCGCGTCGTCGGTCAGGCCGACGCAGCCCGCGATGGCCGAGTGCCCCAGCGAGGAACCGCGCATGTTCGGCGCGATCTGCTCGGCCCGCCGCGTCAGCGCGGACATCTCCCGGTAGCTCTTGACCCGGATCTGCCAGTCCTGGCAGAACACCGCCGGGAAGGGGTTGTGCACCAGCTGCTCCTCGGCGAAGCCCGCCGCCCGCGCCGACGGCTCGGAGCCGCCCAGCGCGACCAGCCAGTCGGCCAGCGGCGCCCAGCTGGGGCCGTAGAACGCGCCGAACGCCTGGCCGATGATCACCTCGGAGGTGATCTTCTCGTCGGGGAAGTCCGGGTCCACGATCTCGCCGCGGTCGGCCCGCTCCAGCAGCAGGTTCCAGTACTTGACCACGTCCTGGCCGTGCAGCGCGCAGGACTCGGTGCGCTCGCACCACTTGACGAACTCCTCGAAGGAGTCCTCGGCGGTGGCGGCCTCGGTCTCGTTGAACGCCCAGGTGTCCAGGCTGTGGTCCATGTTGCTGTCGATGACCATGGACCGGATGCGGTGGCCGTAGCGCTCGGCGTACTGCTGGCCGATCAGCGTGCCGTAGGAGATGCCGTAGTAGTTGATCTTGCGCTCACCGAGCGAGCGGCGCAGCGCGTCCATGTCGTCGATGACGCCAAGGGTGTCGGCGTGGTCGTACATCGGCCCGGTGTGCTCGCGGCAGTCCGCGGCCAGCTCCCGGTTGTACTGGCCCAGCGCCTCGAACTCGGCCTGGTTGGCGGGGTAGGTCGAGGGCTGCGCCAGCAGCTTGTCCAGCGAGCACCGCACCGGCTGGCTGCGCGCGACACCGCGCGGGTCGAAGCCGATGATGTCGAAGCGCTGCTGCACCTCGGGGCTGAAGTAGTTGTTGGCGCTGTAGGCGAAGTCCACGCCCGAACCGCCGGGGCCGCCGGGGTTGATGAACAGCACGCCGACGCGCTTGCTCGGATCGGTGGCCTTGCGGCGCGCCACGGCGAGGTCGAACTTCTCGCCCTCCGGCTCAGCCCAGTCGATCGGCAGGCTGAGCGTGCCGCACTCGACCTCGGCGACCTCCGGGCACGGCGCCCAGCTGATGGTCCCCGCGTACCCCCGGTCCTGGTCGCGCTGCCCGCTGTCCTGCGGGGCGGCGGCGGCGACGCCGGTCCCCACTACGAGCGCCGCGGTGGTGGCCACACCACCCAACGCCCTGATGATGGTTCGCACAGGTACCTCCCTTGTTCCCTGTCACCCATGCGGGTGCCGGAAGGGTTCCAAAGGGTGTAACTGCGCCACAACCGACTGAAGTCGGATGCCGATGTCCTCTTCAGGACGAGGAAGTCGCGGTCAAAACCTGGTACTGGCGCACGAGATCGGACATCCCATCATCGGTCAACGAGCCGAACAGCCGCAGCCGCGCCATACCGCCGTCGGGGAACACCTCCAGCCGCGCGTGGGTCGCCTCGGGCGCGGCGTCGAGGCGGAACCGGTGGCGCGTGTCGGGCTGCAGCCGGGTGCGCGGGAGCAAGTCGAACCACCGGTCCGGGGCCACCCGCGCGTCGTGCCCGCGCACCGCCGCCCAGCCGGGCGCGTTGCCCTTGAAGTGGCTGGTGTCCAGCTCCGCCAAGCGCACCACGCCCGCGCCCGCCAACCGGACCTCCACCCAGTCGTGGCCGTCGTCGCGGCGGCGCGCGGTCTCCCAGCCCTCGCCCATCACCGCGGCCTGTCCGGGGGCGATGAGGTTGTTGGGCGAGCTGTAGAACATGTCGCTGCACCCCACGACGGCGGCGCCGTTCTCCAGCGCGGCCAGGTCGACCGCGCCGGGCAGCAGCAGCCCCGGATCGGGCACCGGCTCCCCGTGCACGCGCAGCCGCGCCACCCCGCCGTCCGGGTGGATGATCAGCCGCACGTGCGTGAACCGGCGCCGCACCGCCACGTCGAAGTGGTGCTTCCGGTCGCCCCGCAGCGGCGACCTGGGCACCACGACCTCCCACCCGGCCAGCTCCTCCGGGCTCGGGTGACCGACCGCCGAGGTGGCCTCGACCGTGGCGAACGGCGGGTAGTTGCCGGTGAAGAACGCGGTGTCCACGACGACCCCGCGCACCACCCCCGGCAGCCCGAGCCGCACCACGGCCGCGTCGTCACCGGGTTCGCGGCGGCGGCGGGTCTCCCACCCGTCGTAGACCTGTCCCTTGTGGCCGAAGGTGCCCGCGCGGTGGACCGGCTCCGCCCGGCTGATCAGGTTCTCCCGCTCGGCGAAGGACTCGTCGTTGGCCCACACCACGCTGCCGCCCACCCCGCGCGAGGCCAGGTCCGGCAGGTGGACCCACTCCGGCACGCCGCTCATGCGCCTCCTCCGCTCAGCAGCCGCCCGCGCGGCCGCTCCCCGTCGACCTCGTGCCCGCGCAACCACGTCCGCCGCACCACGCCCGCCAGCGGGCGGCCGTGGTAGGGGGTGACGGGGTTGCGGTGGCGCAGCCGCGCGCGGTCGACCACGAACGCCTCGTCCGGCGCGAAGGCGCACAAGTCCGCGTCGGCGCCGGGCGCGATGCGCCCCTTGTGCGGCAGCCCGACCAGGTCCGCGGGGCCGGAGGCCATCCACCGCACCACGTCGGTCAGCGCGTGGCCGCGCCGCCGGGCCTGCGTCCAGACCGCGGGCAGGCCCAGCTGCAGGCTCGCGATCCCGCCCCAGGCGGAGGCGAAGTCGCCCGCCTTCAGCTCCGGGGTGCACGGCGAGTGGTCGCTGACCACCACGTCCACGTCGCCGTCGGCCAGTCCGCGCCACAGCAGCTCGCGGTTGCGCGCCTCCCGGATCGGCGGGCAGCACTTGAACTCGGTGGCCCCGTCGGCGATCTCCTCGGCGGTGAAGGTCAGGTAGTGGGGGCAGGTCTCGGCGGTCACCGCGACGCCGTCGCGGCGGGCGGCCCGCAGCACCTCCAGGCCCCGCGCGCTGGACAGGTGCAGCACGTGCACCCGCGCGCCGGTCTCCCTGGCCGCGTCCACGACGGTGGCGATGGCGCGGGACTCGGCCTCGTGCGGCCGGGAGGCGAGGAACCCGGCGTAGGAGCCGCCCGCCTCGGTGACGCTGTGCGGGTCCTCGGCGTGCACCACCACCAGCGCGCCCGCCTCGGCCAGCGCGGCGCGCAACTGGTCCGGGCCGACCGGCGGGAACTCGTCCACACCGGAGTGGACCAGGAAGCACTTGAACCCGAACACCCCCGCCTCGCGCAGCGGCCGCAGGTCGGCCAGGTTGCCGGGGACGATCCCGCCCCAGAAACCGACGTCGACGTGCGCGCGGCCCCGCGCGGCGGCCCGCTTGACCTCCAGCGCGGCCACGTCGGTGGTCGGCGGCAGGCTGTTCAGCGGCATGTCGACGATGGTGGTCACGCCCCCGGCCGCGGCGGCGCGGGTGGCCGTCTCGAAGCCCTCCCACTCGTCGCGGCCGGGATCGTTGACGTGCACGTGCGAGTCGACCAGCCCCGGCAGCAGCACCTCGTCGGGCGCCAGCTCCACCACGCGCGCGGCACCGCCGATCCGGGGCTCGACGGCGGCGATCCGCCCGTCGAGCACCCCGACGTCGGCGGCGACCTCGCCTTCGGGCGTGATCACGCGGCGGGCGCGCAGCACCAGGTCCACGCCGCCCACTGTGACAGCGGGCGGTCCCCGGCGCGAGGGGCTGTTGACACGCCAAGGGGCCGCTCGTAGCGTCCCCCGCAGGTGGAATCTCCCCCGCCACACGGGAAGCGGGTGCCAGCGTGCCGGATCTGGAGGGGTTCAACACCGCACCGGCGCGGGAGCTGCGCCCGCTGCTGCTGGAGTGCCTCGCGGTGCCCCGCTGGGCCGACGCCGTGCTCGCCGACCGGCCCTACGCCGACGTGGACGCCCTGCTGGCCGCGTCCGACGCCGCGGCGCGGCTGAGCGACGACGAGGTGCGCGCCGCCCTCGCGGGTCACCCCCGGATCGGCGAGCGGGCGGGGCACGACGGCGTTTCCGCGCGGTGGTCGGCCGCCGAGCAGTCCGGCGTGGAGTCCCCCGCCGACCTCCTCGCCGCCGCCAACCGCGCCTACGAGGAGCGCTTCGGGCACATCTACCTGGTGTGCGCCAAGGGGTTGAGCGGCGATCAGGTGCTGGCCGACCTGGCCGGGCGGATGGCCAACCCGCCCGAGGTCGAGCTGCGCGTGGTCAACCGCGAACTGGCCAGGATCGCCGCCCTGCGGCTGCGCGAGGTGGTGGCGTGAGCACCCTGTCGACGCACGTGCTCGACGCCGAGGCGGGGCGTCCGGCGGTCGGCGTGCCGGTGCGGCTGGAGCACGAGGGCCGCGTGCTGGCCGAGGACCGCACCGACGACGACGGCCGCGTCCGCGCGCTGGGCGCGGACCTGCCGGTGGGGGTCTACCGGATCGTGTTCGAGGTCGACGGGCCGTTCTACCCGGAGGTCGTGGTGGCCTTCCGGGTCACCGAGCCCGGCGCGCACTACCACGTGCCGATCCTGCTGAGCCCGTTCGCGTTCACCACCTACCGAGGGAGCTGACGATGGGCATCGTGCTGGGGCCCAACCAGTACGGGAAGGCCGAGACGCGGCTGGTGGCGGTGACCCGCGAGGGGGACGTGCACTCGATCAAGGACCTCACGGTCAGCACCGCGCTGCGCGGCGACCTCGCCGCCACCCACCTCACCGGCGACAACTCCGAGGTGCTCGCCACCGACACGCAGAAGAACACCGTGTACGCCTTCGCCGAACAGGCGCCGGTCGGCGAGATCGAGGACTTCGCGCTGCGGCTGGCGCGGCACTTCGTCGGCGCGGGACGGGCCATCACCGGCGCGCGGGTGCGCGTCGACGAGCACCCGTGGTCGCGCATCGGGGGCAACGGCCACTCGTTCGTCCAGGCGGGCAACGAGAAGCGCACCACCGAGGTGGTCGTCGAGAGCGACCGCGCGTGGGTCACCTCGGGCGTGCGGGACCTCGTGGTGCTCAAGACGACCGGTTCGGAGTTCCGCGGGTTCCCGCGCGACCGGTACACCACCCTGCCGGAGACCGACGACCGCGTCCTGGCCACGTCGGTGACCGCGCGGTGGCGCTACCAGGGCGACGGGATCGACTGGGCGGACAGCGCCACCGCGATCCGCGCGGCGCTGCTGGACGCCTTCGCCACCAAGCACAGCCGGTCGCTGCAGCAGACCCTGTACGCGATGGGCGAGGCGGTGCTGCTGGCCCGCCCCGAGGTCGCCGAGGTGAGCCTGTCGCTGCCCAACAAGCACCACTTCGCGGTCGACCTGAGCCCGTTCGGCCTGGAGAACCGCAACGAGGTCTTCCACGCCGCCGACCGCCCCTACGGCCTCATCGAGGGCACCGTGCTGCGGGAGGACGCCGAGCCTCCCGCCCCCGCGTGGCTGCCGTGACGCGGCTCAGTCCGCGATGCCCAGCCGCTGCGCCCGCCACCGGTGGAACAGCTCGGTCTCCATGTACCACTCGACCGTCCTGGGCCGCCGCGCGGTGACCATGAACTCCAGCAGCACCCTGCGGAACACCTCCAGCGGCAGCCCCACGCCGGGCGGGAAGTCGGTGTACGCCTCGTTGACGCACGGCGCCTCCGGGTCGCCCTTGGGCCAGCCGGAGAACCCCTCGTCGACGAAGTTGAGGTAACCCCACCGGCCCCGCACGGCCAGCACCACGTTGTGGTCGCACTCCCCGTCCGCGTCGGTGTCCCGGTCGAAGTGCTCCAGGCTGCCGTCGTTGCACTCCGGCCGCGCCAGCGCGGCGATGAGCGCGTCCACGTCCGCCACGGACGCCACCACCTGGTAGCGGTGCTCGGCCCGTTCGGGGTCGGGCAGACCGGTCCACAACCCGGCTCTCATGGTCATGAGCACCACCCTGGACGCTGCCCGCGCCCACGGCCCCCCTCACCGCCGAGGATCACCCCATCCAGCGAACCCGGCGCGAGCCCTCACCGACGGTCCGCCAGCGCGCGCAGCTCGGACACCCCCAACCCGGTGATGCCGCGCACCTCGTCCGGGTCCAACGCCCCGCAGTCCAGCGCCCGCAGGAACGACGACGACAGCGCCCGCGCGGTGGCGGGCTCGTCCAGCACCGCCCCGCCCGCCCGCGCCACGTAGGCCCGCAGCCGCCGAGCGTCGGCCTGCGCGCCCTCCCGGTAGAAGGCGTGCACGGCGGCGTAGCGGGTGACCAGCTGCGCCGGGTGCAGGTCCCAGCCCTGGTAGAAGCCGTGCGCCAGGGAGCGCCGCACCAGCCGGTAGTGGGTGCGCCAGCCCTCGTGCAGGTGCTCGCCCACCGGCAGCTCGTTGGTCGAGCCGTCGGACAGGGCGACCCCGGTGCCCGCCGCCGAGACCTGCATGACGTGGCGGGCGAAGTCGCACGCGCCGTGCGCGAGGTGCTGGTGCGCCGCGCCGAGGCCGCACCCGGCGGTGTAGTCGTAGGTGCCGAAGTGCAGCCCGACCACCCGGCCCCGCCCGGCCGCGATGAAGCGCGGCAGGGCCAGCGCGCCGGACGGGTCGACGATGGATCGGGTGGTCTCCACCTGGATCTCGAACCGCAGCGGCAGCCCGAACAGGTCCAGCACGTCGCCGAGGACCTCGACCTGCTCGACCGAGGTGACCTTCGGGAAGGTGATCACGAAACCGGGCGGGGCCTCGCCCAGCTCGGTGAGGAAGACGTCCAGCGTCCGGATGCCCTGCTCGCGCAGCGCCCTGGTGTCGAACGACTTCATCCGCAGCCCGAAGCGCGGCGGGGCCACCCCGTCGCGCAGCCACGTGCGCACCACGGACGCGGTGCGCACGGCGTCGGCGTCCTCCTCGTCCTCGTCGCGGACGCCGTAGCCGTCCTCGAAGTCCACCCGCAGGTCCTCCACCGGTTCGGCGACCAGCTTCGCGCGGACCCGCGCGTGCACCACCTCCGCCAGCCCGTCCGGCAGGCCCAGCACCCCGGCGAGCTCGGCGGGGCTGTGCGCGTCCAGCGCCGCAAGCGCTTGCCCGCCCCAGTCCCGCAGCACCGAAGGCGTCACCCGGTCCGCCGGGACGTAGCAGGTGTGCACCGGCTGCCGCCCCACCGGCTCGCGCGGCTCCACGTCCACCAAGCGCGCGGTGACCGCCCGCACCGCCTCCGCGGACAGGGAGGTCCGCGGCGTGTCAGGCGATCCGCTCATACGCGGGCAGCGTCAGGAAGTCCACGAACTCGTCGGCCAGCGCGACCCGCTCGAACAGCCGCACGGCCTGGTCCAGGTGCTCGCCCTCCAGCCGCTGCGCGGTCCGCGCCAGCACCGAGCGCACCAGCTCCGCGGTGACCGGCGTGCCGTCGTCGAGCACCACGCCGTTGTGCACCCACTGCCACACCTGGGAGCGGGAGATCTCCGCGGTCGCCGCGTCCTCCATCAGGTTGTGGATCGCCGCCGCGCCGTTTCCGCCCAGCCACGACAGCAGATACCGCACGCCGACGTCCACCGCCGACTCCAGGCCCGCCATGGTCGCCCGGCCGCCCGCCGAGCGGAAGTCCAGCAGCCGCTCGGCGCTCACCGACACCTCGGGGCGCAGCACGTGCAGCTGGTTGGGCCGGTCGCCGAGCTTGGCGTCGAAGACCTCCCGGCACACCGGCACCAGGTCCGGGTGCGCCACCCAGGAGCCGTCGAAGCCGTCCTCGGCCTCGCGCCGCTTGTCCTCGCGCACCTTGGCCAGCGCCCGCTCGGTGACCTCCGGGTCGCGCCGGTTGGGGATGAACGCGGCCATGCCGCCGATGGCGAACGCGCCCCGCTTGTGGCAGGTGCGCACCAGCAGCTCGGTGTAGGCGCGCATGAACGGCGCGGTCATGGTGATGCTGTCGCGGTCGGGCAGCACGTGGTCCTCGCCCGCGTCGCGGAAGTACTTGATGATGCTGAACAGGTAGTCCCACCGGCCCGCGTTGAGCCCCGACGCGCGCTCGCGCAGCTCGTAGAGGATCTCCTCCATCTGGAACGCGGCCGGGATCGTCTCGATCAGCACGGTGGCGCGGATGGCGCCGCGCGGGACGTCCAGCGCGGCCTCGGCGGCGGAGAACACGTCGTTCCACAGCCGCGCTTCCAGGTAGCTCTCCATCTTGGGCAGGTAGTAGTAGGGCTTGCCCAGCACCGCGTTGTGGAAGAAGTGCAGGCCGAAGTCGACCAGCGCGCCGATGGCGGGCCTGCCCTCGATCTCGATGTTGCGCTCGGGCAGGTGCCAACCGCGCGGGCGGACCACCACGGCGGGCCTGGCCACGTCGTCGCGCAGCGCGTAGTGCTTGCCCTCGGGCGAGGTGAACTCGACCTGGTCGCGCGCGGCGTCGTAGAGGTTGACCTGGCCGGAGATCACGTTGCGCCAGTGCGGGGTGTTGGCGTCCTCCAGGTCCGCCAGCCAGACCCGCGCGCCGGAGTTGAGCGCGTTGACGGTCATCTTGCGCTCGGTGGGGCCGGTGATCTCCACCCGGCGGTCGCGCAGCGGCTCGGGGGCGGGCGCCACCCGCCACTCGCTCTCCCGCACCTCGGCGGTCTCCGGCAGGAAGCCCAGCGGGTGCCGCTCGGCGCGGCGGGCCAGCAGCTCGTCGCGGGTGGCCGCGAACGAGCGGTGCAGCATGGCCAGGAACTCCAGCGCGTCCGGCGTGAGGATCTGCTCCCCGCGCTCCACTTCGCCCCCGAGGACGCGGATACCGGACATGGAGGCCACCTCTTCCGCAACGCCTGGTTCTACTTCGCGGACTATAGTTCTCGCATCGCGGAACAGCAACGAATGGAGTTGGTCCCGGTGGCGGGCGAGTCCACGGGCGGTGTGCAGTCGCTGCGGCGCGCCTTCGAGCTCCTGGAGCGCCTGGCCGACGCGGGCGGCGAGGCGAGCCTGTCCGAGCTGGCCGCGATCACCGGGCTGCCGCTGCCCACCATCCACCGGCTGATCCGCACCCTGGTGGCGCTCGGGTACGTGCGGCAGAACAGCAACCGGCGCTACGCGCTGGGCGCGCGGCTGATCCGCCTCGGGGAGAGCGCGAGCGGCCAGTTCGGCGCCTGGGCCCGGCCGTTCCTGGCGCGGCTGGTGGACCTGGTCGGGGAGACCGCGAACCTGGCCGTGCTCGACGGCGACGAGGTGGTGTACGTGGCGCAGGTGCCGTCGCCGCACTCGATGCGCGTGTTCACCGAGGTGGGGCGGCGGCTGCTGCCGCACGCCACCGGCGTGGGCAAGGCGATGCTGGCCCAGCTGCCCAGGCAGGAGGCGCGGGCGCTGCTGGAGCGGACCGGGCTGCCCGCCCGCACGCCCAACACGATCACCGACCCGGAGCGGCTGCTGTCCGCGCTGGACCGGATCGCGGCGCAGGGCTACGCGCTCGACGAGAGCGAGCAGGAGCTGGGCGTGCGGTGCGTCGCGGTGCCCCTGGTGGGCGGGCCGACGCTGGCCGCGGTGTCGGTGTCCGGGCCGGAGGGGCGGCTGACCAGGGAGGCGCTGGCGCGCATCGTGCCCGCCGTCGTGGAGACCGCCGAGCGGCTCTCGCACGAGGCGGCCAGGACCTGATCCCACTCCATCGTGTGATGCGGTCGGGCCTGTCGGGACGGGCCGGGGGAAGATCGACGCCGTGGCAACGCACTACGGACGCACGCTGACCCTGTTCTGGGACGACCGGCACGTGGTGGGCAGGTGGTGCGACGGCGGGGAGCTGGAACCCGTCCGCGCCGCCGAGCCGACCGATCGCGTGCAGTGGCTGGTTGAGCTGATCGGGTCCTACCAGCGCGCCTACCCCGGCGCTCGGGTGCGGGCGACCAACCGCCCCCGCTGGCGCGAGCCCGAGCGCGGGTCGTTCCGCCTCGCCGCCCCCGAGCCCGTGCCCGCCGACGAGCCGCCCTACGTCGTGCGCGCCGCCGAGGCGCTGGCGCCACTGCACTTCCACGTGCTGCCCGGCGGGCGGGTGGCCAAGGAGTGCTGGCACCTCTGCGCCAACTGACCCGCGTCTGCAAGTACTACCCGACCCCGGTCGGGTAGTACTTGCAGACGCCTTCGGAGCCGCTAGCCGAGCAGGGCGTCCACGAACGCCTCGGGCTCGAACGGGGCCAGGTGGTCCGCGCCCTCGCCGAGCCCGACCAGCTTCACCGGCACGCCCAGCTCGCGCTGCACCTGGAACACGATGCCGCCCTTGGCGGTGCCGTCCAGCTTGGTCAGCACGATCCCGGTCACCGCCACCACCTCGGCGAACACCCGCGCCTGGGTCAGCCCGTTCTGCCCGGTGGTGGCGTCGAGCACGAGCAGCACCTCGTCCACCGCGGCCTGCTTCTCCACCACCCGCTTGACCTTGCCCAGCTCGTCCATCAGGCCGGTCTTCGTGTGCAGCCTGCCCGCGGTGTCCACCAGCACGGTGTCCACGCCCTGCTCCACGCCCCGCTTGACCGCCTCGAAGGCGACCGACGCCGGGTCCGCGCCCTCCGCGCCGCGCACGGTCGTCGCGCCGACGCGGGAGCCCCACGTCTCCAACTGGTCCGCCGCCGCCGCGCGGAAGGTGTCCGCCGCGCCCAGCAGCACGGTGCGGCCGTCGGCGACCAGCACGCGGGCCAGCTTGCCGGTCGTGGTCGTCTTGCCCACGCCGTTGACGCCCACCACCAGCACCACGGCGGGCTTGCCGGAGTGCGGCAGGGCGTTGACCGAGCGCTCCATCTCCGGGTGCAGCGCGTCGACCAGCACCTCGCGCAGCAGCGCGCGGGCCTGCTCGGGGGTGCGCACCCCGCGGGCGGCGATCTGCTCGCGCAGCGCCGTGACGACCTGGTCGGTGATGGCCGCGCCCAGGTCGGCCAGCAGCAGGGTGTCCTCGACGTCGGTCCACGAGTCCTCGTCCAGGTCACCCGCGCCGAGCAGGCCAAGCAGACCCGAGCCGAACGCCGACCGGGACCGGGAGAGCCTGCCGCGCAGCCGCTCCAGCCTGCCCTCGGTGGGCTCGATCTCCTCGATCTCCGGCGCCTGCTCGGGCAGCTCGACCTCGACGAAGCCGCGCTTGACCGAGTCGCGCGGCACGGCCGCGTCGTCGCCGACACCCGGCTGCCCGTCGACCTCGGTCCGGTCGACCACCGGGTGCTCGACCGGCTCCGGCTCCCGCACCGGCGCCGACTTCGGCTCCGGTTCCGCCTCGACCTCCGGCTCCCGCACCGGCGCGGGCTCCGGCTTCGGTTCCGGCTTGGGCTCCGGCTTCGGCTTCGGTTCCGGCTTCGGCTTCGGTTCCGGCTTGGGCTTCGGCTTCGGCGCGGCCTTGGGCTCCGGCTTGGGCTTGGGCTCCGGCTTGGGCTTCGGCGCGGTGCGCGGCTCGGGCACCTTCTCCGGAGCCCGCGCGGGCGGTGGCTCCGGCGCCGGTCTCGTGGGCGCGGACAGCGAGATGCTGCCGCCCGCCTGGTACCCCTTCGACGGCTGGTCCGGCTTCTCCTCGGTGAGGCTGATCCGCCTGCGCCGGGACAGCGCGACACCCGCCACGAGGGCGACCGCGAGCAGCACCGCGACGACGACGACGATCCAGATCAGGGTCGTGGTGGACACGCGGCAATCCTCGCACGCCACGCATTGTGATCAATCAACGAACCAGGTGGATTTACCGCAACTTTCCCACCATTCCCCTTGCGCGGGCGTTCGGTGTGCAATAGACCACAAACCGTGAGGGTGATCGGTCTCATTTCGGGCACGTCGATGGACGCCGTCGACGTGGCCGTCGCCGACCTGTCCCTGGACGGCGCCACCGTGGTGCTCGAACCGGTCGAGCACCACGAGCACCCGTTCCCCGAGGAGCTGCGCACCGCGCCCACCAGCGCCGCCGAGGTGTGCGCGCTGGACACCCGGCTCGGCAGGCTCTTCGGCGCGGTCGCCGCCCGCTACCCCGGCGACCTGGTCGCCTCGCTGGGCCAGACCGTCCACCACTGGGTGGAGGACGGCCGGTGCCTTGGCACGCTGCAGCTCGGGCAGCCCGCGTGGATAGCCGAAGCGACCGGGCTGCCCGTGGTGGCCGACCTGAGGGTGCGCGACGTCGCGGCGGGCGGCCACGGCGCCCCGCTGGCCAGCACCCTGGACGCGCTGTGGCTGGCCGGGTTCGCCGAGGAGGGGCCCGCGGTGGCGCTGAACGTCGGCGGCATCGCCAACATCACCGTGGTCGCCCCCGGCGAGCCGGTCACCGCCTACGACACCGGTCCCGGCAACGCGCTCATGGACGCGGCGATGACCGTGCTGACCAGCGGGCTGCGCACGCACGACGTGGACGGCGAGTTCGCGCTGCGCGGCCGGGTGCACGCCGAGCTGCTCGACCGGCTGCTGGCCGACCCGTACTACGCGCTGCCCGCCCCCAAGTCCACCGGCAAGGAGCACTTCAACCGCGCTTACCTCGACCGGGTGACCGAGGGTTTGGTGCTGCCCGCCGAGGACCTGCTGGCCACGCTGGTCGAGCTGACCGCGCGCACCGTCGCCGCCGGGTGCGCGGGCGCGGGCCTGGTGATCGGCTCCGGCGGCGGGATGCGCAACCCCGCGCTGGTCGCCGCGCTCCGACGACACCTGCCCGACCTGCGCGGCAGCGACGAACTCGGCCTGCCGGTGGACGGCAAGGAGGCCTACCTCGCCGCCCTGCTCGGCTTCCTGACCTGGCACGGGCTGCCCGCCAACGTGCCCACCGCCACAGGCGCCTCCGGGCCGCGCCTGCTCGGCAGCATCACCCCCGGCCACGAGCCGCCGCGCCTGCCCCGACCGGTGACCACCGCCATCACCGGCCTGCGGATCAGCCACCAGAGGCGGCCGGAGGACGGAGGAAGCCGTGCGCGCACTTGATCTCGCCATCATCGTGCTGTTCCTGGTGGGGATGCCGCTGCTGGGGGTGTGGATCGGCGGCAGGCAGCGGTCGGCCACCGACTACTTCGTCAGCGAGCGCCGCATCTCCTGGTGGGTGGTCTGCGTGTCGGTGGTGTCGGCGGAGACCTCGACGCTCACCGTGCTCAGCGTGCCGACCGTGGCCTACCTGGCCACCCCCGCCGCGGGCGGCATGACGTTCCTGTCGCTGGCGATCGGCTACCTGATCGGGCGAATCGTGGTCTCGTTCGTGCTGCTGCCCAAGTACGTCGCGGGCGACCTGATCACCGCGTACGGGTTCCTCGGCAAGCGGTTCGGCGGCGGCCTGCAGAGCACCGCGTCGGTGACGTTCCTGCTCACCCGGCTGCTCGCGGACGGCCTGCGGCTGTTCGCCACCGCCATCCCGGTCAAGGTCGTGCTTGCCGCCTACGGCCTCGACGCCTCGTACTGGGCGATCGTGCTGGTGCTGGGCATCGCGATGGTGGTCTACAGCTTCCTCGGCGGCGTGCGCGCGGTGGTGTGGGTCGACGCGATCCAGATGCTCTGGTACGTGCTGGGCGCGGTCGCGGTGATCGCGGTGCTGGCCGGGAAGCTGCCCGACGGGTGGTTCTCCGGCGCGGCGGACGCGGGCAAGTTCCAGGTCCTCGACTTCGCCGCCAACCCGCTCACCAGCCCCTACGCCATCCTCACCGCGTTCATCGGCGGCGCGGTGCTGTCCATGGCCTCGCACGGCGCGGACCAGCTGATCGTGCAGCGGCTGATGGCCACCAGGGACGTGCGCGCCAGCCAGAAGGCGCTCATCGGCAGCGGTGTCGTGGTGATCCTGCAGTTCGCCCTGTTCCTGTTCATCGGCGTGATGCTGTGGGCCTTCTACCGGGGCGTGCGGCCGGTGCAGGACCTCGGGCTGAACAACAACGACGAGCTGTTCGCGCACTTCATCGTCAACGACATGCCGTCCGGGCTGTCCGGGTTCGTCATCGCGGGCATCCTGGCCGCGGCGCTGAGCTCGTCGCTGGGCGCGCTGGCCTCCTCCACGGTCACCGACGTCTACCAGAGGCTGGTGCGCCGCCCGCTCAGCGAGGCGGAGGTGTTCAAGCAGGGCCGGATCTGGACCGTGGTGTGGGCGGGCCTGCTGATCGTGTGCGCCGGGCTGTTCGCCTCGTTCACCCGGCGTGGCAACCCGATCGTCGAGCAGGGCCTGTCCATCACCGGGTTCACCTACGGCGCGCTGCTGGGCGCGTTCCTGCTGGGCCTGCTGTTCCGCCGGGCCAGGCAGAGCGACGCGATCGCGGCGTTCCTGACCACCGTGGCGGTGATGGCGCTGCTGATCCTGGGCGTGAAGTTCGTCGGACCGGACCTGGCGCTGACCGTCGACTTCAGCGCCGCCGCGCCCGCCAAGCAGGTCTTCGCGCTGGCCTACCCCTGGTACACGCCGCTGGGCGTGCTGGTCACGCTGCTGGTGGGCGGGCTGCTGTCGTTGCGGCACAAGGGCTCCGCGCCGCCGGAGCTGGAGGAGCCGGTCACCGCGAAGGCCGTGTGACGCCGGTCGGGGCCGGTGCCTCCCGCATCGGCCCCGACCGCTCTCCTAGGCCGCGGGGCGCATCCGGTAGGCCACCAGCTCGGTGTGCAAGTGGAATCCGAGCCGGGTGAACATGCGCACCGACGAGGAATTGCCCTCCAGCACGGCGGCGGCCGCCTGCGGTCGTGCGCCGAACCGCTCGGCGAGCTTCCACACCAGTTCGGTCACCAGCGCCGCGCCCACGCCGCTGCCGCGCAGCCCCGGTTCCACGGCGACGAAGTCGACGTAGTACTCCCCCGGCTCGGCTTTGCCCGCCGCGTAGCCGAGCACGGCGTCGCCGTCCATCGCGACCACGACGGTGTGCCCCCGCGAGCCCTCCACCAGCTGCCTGCCGGACAGGTAGGTCTTGGGGAAGCAGCGCTCGTGCAGCACCGCGACGGCCTCGTGGACGGCGGCGTCGGTGGGCAGCACGCGCATCTCCCGCGCGGGTCCGGTGCGGGGGCAGTCGACGTCGTGCAGCAGCAGGCCGCGCAGCGCGTCGCCGTCGGCGAGGTAGACGCCGCTGGCCCGCCCGGCGGTGAAGCCGTGCCGCTCGGCGAACGCGGCGAGCCTGCGGTGGTGGGTGTGCCCGAACACCTCGCGGTCGGCGATGCCGTCGAGCAGCGGTGCCACGGCGGCGTAGAGGGCGTCGGCGTTCTGGTCCCAGATGCGGCTGCCCGCGGGGTGGTTGACCGGCACGTCCACGAACGGCCCGTGCAGGAAGGCGCGGCCCAGCTCGCGGTCGACCTCGACGCCGAGGAAGCCGCACAGCCGTCCCGAGTCGTCGGTGGCCACCACCGTGCGCGGCTCGAACCCGTCCAACTCCTCGCTGAGCTCGCCGAGCGTCTCGCCGAGGTAGCCGATGTGGTGCGCGGTGTCGGCCTGCAGCCGGACGAGCAGGTCCAGCACGTCCCCGAGGTCTTCCGGGGCGGCGAAACGGATGTCGTACATGCCCGAATGGTCGCCCGCGGGCGGCGGGAAGGCGAGGGAGTTTTCGTCCCGTGTGACCCTGGTGTCCCCCTCTGGGCTTGCCGCCGGGCTGAGCGTGGTAGACCCTGCTGGGGTGAGTGAGGAAACGATCCAACTGGAGCTCAACGACAGCGGGGTGGCGGTCGACCTCCCGATGCCCGCCAACCAGCGGGACCAGGTCCAGGAAGTCCCCTACCGTCCGGTGGAGTTCCGCGACGACGATCTGCCCGCCGCGTTGGAGCGGGCGGCGTCGTGGCTGCGGCAAACCCAGGAGTGGCTCGGTGAGGCGGTGGACGTCATCGCCGTCCACCTCGACTACGACGACACGAAGGGTTCGCCCTACTACGCCTTGAAGCTGCTGTGCAACGAGGAGGACCTGGCAGGCGTGCCGAAGGTCGTCCGCGAGCACGAAGGTGGCTCTCGCCAGTAGCACCCCGCGAGTACAAGGCCCCGCCCGTCCGGTACGGGCGGGGCTTCCCACGTCGTGGCCGGGACGAGCGTGTTACCGCTCAGTAACGTAGAATCCGGTCATGCCCGAACTCGTGTACCCCCCGGTGATCGCCGCCGCCAAGCTCGCGTTCCGCCTGCTCGACCTGCGCATCACCATGGAGGGCACGCAGCACGTGCCGACCTCCGGCGGCGCGGTGCTGGCCAGCAACCACGTCAGCTACCTCGACTTCATCTTCGCGGGCTACGGCGCCGACCCGTCCGGGCGGCGGGTGCGCTTCATGGCCAAGGACGCGGTGTTCAAGCACCGCGTGTCCGGTCCGCTGATGCGTGGCATGCGACACATCCCCGTCGACCGCTCGGCGGGCCAGGAGTCCTACCAGCAGGCGCTCGCGGCACTGCGCTCCGGCGAGGTCGTCGGCATCTTCCCCGAGGCGACCATCAGCCGCTCGTTCACCGTGAAGCCGGTCAAGAGCGGCGCGGTCCGCCTGGCCACCGAGGCGGGCGTGCCCCTGCTGCCGGTGGCGGTGTGGGGCACCCAGCGGCTGTGGACCAAGGGCCACCCCAAGCACCTCACCCAGCGCCACGTGCCCATCCGCATCATCGTGGGCGCCCCGATGACCCCCACCACCGACGAAGACCTGCGCACCGCGATGCAGGCCCTGCTCGACCGCGCCCAGCGCGAGTACCCGGAGTCCGGCGAGGGCCAGTGGTGGCAGCCCGCCCACCTCGGCGGCACCGCCCCCACCCCCGCCGAAGCCGCCGCCCTCGACGCCCACTGACCCCCGCGAGTCGAACGCTCAGCACCCCTGAATTCAACGCTCAGGACGCCCACGCCCGCCCCCTGCGTCACCTGATCATGGGCGTGTCGGGCGTGTCGTCCCCGCGAGTCGCGCGCCCAGACACCACGAACCGAGCGTTCAGCCGCCCCGAGCCGCACTTTCGCGCTCTTACCCGCGCTCGCGCCCTCCACCCCGCGCTTCCCGCCTCGGGTAGTAGTTACCGGCCCTCCCACGCCCCTCAGGTAGTACTTGCCGACGCGCCAGAGGGCGCAGCGGGCCCCAGCGACCCGCCATCCTTGGCGACCTGCCGCGCGGCGAGCGCCGCTTTGCTGGACAACCCAACCCGAACGACGAACTCAGGGGTCCCGAACGTTCGACTCGCGGTACCTGAGCGTTCGACTCGCGGGCTCAAGAAGGGGTGGGGGTGGTGTCGCGGCCGCGCAGGCGCTGGGAGATGACCTGGCTGATGCCGTCCCCCCGCATGGACACGCCGTACAGCGCGTCGGCGATCTCCATCGTCGGCTTCTGGTGCGTGATGATCAGCAGCTGCGACCGCTCCCGCAGCTGCTCGAACAGCCCGATCAGCCGGTGCAGGTTGGTGTCGTCCAGCGCCGCCTCGACCTCGTCCATCACGTAGAACGGCGACGGCCGGGCCCGGAAGATCGCCACCAGCATGGCCACCGCGGCCAGCGACTTCTCCCCGCCCGACAGCAGCGACAGCCGCTTGACCTTCTTCCCCGGCGGACGGGCCTCCAGCTCGATGCCGGTGGTCAGCATGTCCTCCGGCTCGGTGAGCACCAGCCGCCCCTCGCCGCCGGGGAACAGCACCTTGAACACGGTCTCGAACTCGCGCGCCACGTCGTGGTAGGCCGACGTGAAGACCTCCAGGATCTTGTCGTCGACCTCCTTGACCACGGTCAGCAGGTCGCGCCGGGTGGCCTTGATGTCCTCCAGCTGGTTGGACAGGAACTTGTAGCGCTCCTCCAGCGCGGCGAACTCCTCCAGAGCCAGCGGGTTGACCTTGCCCAGCAGCGACAGGTCGCGCTCGGCCCGCTTGGCCCGCCGCGCCTGGGTGTCGCGGTCGTACGGGATGGGCTGCGGGGCGGTCACCGCCTCGCCGCGCTCCTTGGCCGCCTCGTACTCGGCCACCTCCGCCTGGGACGGCGGGACGGGCACGTCCGGGCCGTACTCGCCGACCAGGTCGTCCAGGCCGATGCCGAAGTCCTCGGCGATCTTGGTCTCCAGCTGCTCGATGCGCAGCCGCTGCTCGGCCCGCAGCACCTCGTCGCGGTGCACGGCGTCGGTCAGCTTCTCCAGCTCGCCGGACATCTCGCGCACCAGGCTGCGCACCTGGGTCAGCAGCGTCTCGTGCCGGGTGCGCCGCTCCTGCGCCTCGTCGCGCTCGCGGGCGGCCCGCGCCAGCGAGGTCGCGATGCGCTCCAGCGCCGCTTCGCCGCCGCGCACGACGGCTCTGGCGACCACCGCGCCGCGGGCTCGCGCGGCGTGGGCGCGGGCCGCGCGCTCCCGCGCTTCGCGTTCGGCCCGAGCGGCGCGGCGCAGCCCTTCGGCCTTGCCCTGCAACGCCCTCGCGCGCTCCTCGGCGGTGCGCAGGCCGAGCCGGGCGTCCATCTCCGCCTGCCGGGCGGTGGCCAGTTCGGCGGCGGCCTCGTCGCGGTGGGAGGTGTCCGGCTCGTCGTCGAGCTGCTGCTCCTGCGCCACCAGCAGGCGCTCCTCCAGCTCGGCGAGCTTGAGCAGGTTCTCCTCGCGCGCCGCTTCGACCTTCTCCCGCTGCACGCGCGCCCGCTCGACCTCGGCCTCGGCGGAGCGCACCGCGGCGCCGAGCCGGTTGAGCCGCTCCGAGGAACGGGCGCGGCGCACCTTGGCCTCGTTGAGCTGCTCCTTGAGCGCGGCGACCTCGGCGCGGCGGGACTGCTGCTCGGCCCGCGCGCCCTCCAGCGCCGCGGCGGACTGCTCCAGCGCCCGCTCCGCCAGCGCCAGCCGCTCGCTGGCCTCGTCCACGGCGGCCTGCACCTCGATGACGCTCTGGCTGCGGCCGGACCCGCCGACCGCCCAGTCCGCGCCGAACAGGTCGCCCTCGCGGGTCACCGCCCGCACCTCGGGGTGGGCGCGCACCAGCTCCCGCGCGGCGGCCAGGTCGTCGACCACGGCCAGCCGGTCCAGCGCCCGGTGCAGCGCGGGCCGCAGCGCGTCCGGCGACCGCACCAGCTCCACCGCCCACCGAGCGCCCTCACCCAGCGCGGGCCACCCCGCCCGCTCCGGCGGCTCGCCGCCGCCGACCAGCACGCCCGCGCGGCCCGCGTCCTGCTCCTTGAGCAGCTCCAGCGCGGCCAGCGCGTCCTCGCCCGATTCGACGGCCACCGCGTCGGCCACCGGTCCCAGCGCGGCGGCCAGCGCGACCTCGTAGCCCGGTTCCACGGTCAGCAGCGCGGCCACCGACCCCAGCAGCCCCGGCAGCCGCGACGCCAGCAGCGCGCCCGCGCCGTCCTTGCGGGTCAGCCCGAGCGACAGCGCGTCCACGCGGGCCTTCCACGACGCGATGTCCCGCTCGGCCGCGCGCTCGGCCTTGACCAGCTCCTCCACCCGCCGCCGGGCCGCCTGGTCGGCCTCCACGGCGAGCCGGTGCCGCTCGTCCAGGCCCTCGTCGTCCTCGTCCTCGGTGCCGGTGACCTCGCGGGCCTCGGCCAGCTCCTGCCGCGCCACCTCCGCGCGCTCCACGGCCTCGGCCAGCGCGGCGGACAGCCGCTCGATCTCCTCGGCGGTGGCGTTCGTCTTCGACCGCAGCGCCTCGACCTGGCCGGACAGCCGGGCCAGTCCTTCGCGGCGGTCGGCGATCGCGCGCACGGCGGCGAGGTGGGCCTTCTCCGCGGCGGAGACGGTGCGCTCCAGCTCGGCTCGGGTCTCCACGGCTTCGGCCAGCGCGACGCGCGCCTCGGTCACGCCCTCCTGCAGCTCCAGCTCCAGCGCCGCGGTCTGCTCGGCCTCGGCTTCCAGCTCGTCGGGGTCGCGCCCGCCGCGCGGGGCGTCCACCGCGGCGGACAGGTGCCGCTCGCGCTCCACGGCCAGCCGCACGGTGCCGCGCAGCCGCTCCTCCAGCGCGGACAACCGGTACCAGGTGTCCTGGGCCTGCTGGAGCCGGGGCGCGTCGGCGGCGACCAGCTCTTCCAGCTCGTTCTGCTGCAGCTGCGCCTGCTGCAGCGACTTCTCCACCTCGGCGCGGCGGGCGCGGGCGGCGGCCTCGTCCTGCTCCTCGCGGGCCAGCGCCTCGCGCTGGGTGACCAGGTCGTCGGCCAGCAGGCGCATCCGGGCGTCGCGCAGCTCGGCCTGCACGACCTGGGCGCGGCGGGCGATCTCGGCCTGCTTGCCCAGCGGCTTGAGCTGGCGGCGCAGCTCGGCGGTGAGGTCGGTCAGGCGGGTCAGGTTCGCCTGCATCGCCTCCAGCTTGCGCAGCGCCTTCTCCTTGCGCTTGCGGTGCTTGAGGACGCCCGCGGCCTCCTCGACGAACGCGCGGCGCTCCTCGGGCTTGGACTCCAGGATCGCCGAGAGCTGCCCCTGGCCGACGATGACGTGCATCTCGCGGCCGATGCCGGAGTCCGACAGCAGCTCCTGGATGTCCATCAGCCTGCAGGAGTTGCCGTTGATCTCGTACTCGGTGGCGCCCTCGCGGAACATCCGGCGGGTGATGGAGACCTCGACGTAGTCGATGGGCAGCGCGCCGTCGGAGTTGTCGATGGTCAGCGTCACCTCGGCGCGGCCCAGCGGCGCGCGGCCGGAGGTGCCCGCGAAGATGACGTCCTCCATCTTGCCGCCGCGCAGGTCCTTGGCCCCCTGCGTGCCCATCACCCACCGCAGCGCGTCGAGCACGTTGGACTTGCCGGACCCGTTGGGACCGACCACGCAGGTGATGCCGGGCTCGAAGCGCAGCGTGGTAGCCGAGGCGAAGGACTTGAAGCCCTTCAGCGTCAGGCTCTTGAGGTGCACGCCGGGCAGCGTACCCGTGCCGGTGCGCGACCCACCCCAGGCGCGCTGACCAGGGCGATCGCGGTTTCGCCGATCATGGTTTCACCGAGACCAGGACCTTCATGTCGACCACCACGTCGAGCCGCTCGATGTCGGGGTAGGCGAACGAGGTGGAGCCGGGGATGCGCGCGTCCTCGGGGTGGTCGGTGCCCCACCAGCCGCCGATCTCGGTGCGGCCCGCCCGGTCGTGCACGACCAGCTTGCACCGGGCGCCCTTGGGCATCCCGCGCGTGGACACCCGCAGCTCGGTGCCCCACGACCTGCCCACCAGCTCCGCGCTGGCCGCCACGCCGCTGGCCGCGTCGGTGGCGGTCCAGGTGGCCGCGGTGCCCGCGGCGGGCGCGGGGTCGCCGGAGCGCTCCAGCAGCCGGGGCGCCACCAGCACGGCCGCCAGCAGCACGACCACCAGCGCGCCCGCGCCCACCAGCAGCGGCCAGCGCCTGCGCGGGGCGGCTGGCGGCGGGGGCGGTGCGGGCTCGACGACCTGCCTCGGCGGCAGCGGCAGCAGGTCGGGCGAGGGCTGCGGGTCCTCGAAGGGCAGTTCCAGGTCGGTCAGCCGGACCTGGCTGAGCAGTCCGGGCAGCGGGGCCAGCCGCAGCATCTCGCGGCGGCACGGGGCGCAGGCGCGCAGGTGCCGCTCGAAGTGGGAGCGCTCGGCGGGGTCCAGGGAGCCCAGCAGGTAGGCGCCGAGTTCGAGGGCGTGCGAGCAGCTCACGGTTCGGTCACCCCCCGCTCCTCCAGCGCGTCCCGCAGCGCCCGCAGCGCGTAGAAGCAGCGCGACTTGACCGTGCCCGCCGGGATGCCGAGCACGGCGGCGGCCTCGGCGACCGTGCGGCGTCGGTAGTACAGCTCCACGACGACGTTGCGGTGGTCGGCGCTGAGGGCCCGCAGCGCCTCGGCCACCTGCCAGCTCTGCAGGACGTGCTCCACCTCGTCGGCGACCGGCGGCAGGTCGGCGGGCTGGATCGGCACCTCGGAGTTGCGCCCGCCGCGCCGCCGGAACCCGGAGATGACCAGGTTGCGCGCGACCGTGTAGAGCCACGGCCCGGCTTGGGCCGGGGTCAGCTCGTCGGCGTGCTTCCAGGCCCGCAGCAGCGTCTCCTGGACCACGTCCTCGGCTTGCTGGTGGTCTCCCCCGACCAAGCGCAGGACGTAGCCGTGCAGCGGGCCGCGCCAGCGGCCGTAGAGCTGCCTGACGACATCTTCGCCACGGTCCACGGGGTTAACTACGCCACGCGGGGCCCGCGCGTTCAACGCTCCGCGAAACCGGTGAGGCCGCCGCGGGCCCGCGACCAGCGCTCGACCACGGAATCCACCCGTCCGGGGGTAGCGCCCGAGCGCAGTGCCGCGACCAGCGCCCGGCACGCCTCCTCCGGGCCTTCGGCGTTGACCTCCACCCGACCGTCCCGCAGGTTGGACGCGGAGCCGACCAGTCCCAGCTCCAGCGCCCTGGCTCGGGTCCACCACCGGAAGCCGACGCCCTGGACGTGCCCGCGCACCCAGGCCGTGACGCGCACGCTCTGCTCCGGTTCAGTCACTCTGCCATCCCGAGATTTCACTCATTAGTGGTACGGTGCGCGACCGTGACTGCACGGCGCGGTAAGCGATCGGTCGCCGGTGTGCTCGTCGGGCTGCTGCTCGGGGCCGCTGGAGCCACCGGGGTGGCCTTCGCGAGCCCGGTCACGCTCGCCCGGCTCACCCCGGACACCACAGCACAGGACGGCGGCTCGTTCAACATCGGCCTGGGCGGCATCGGCGGCATCGGCGAGCCCGCCACGGAGGGCGGTGGCACCCCCACGGGCGGCGGCGACCGGCCCCCCGCCTCGTCCGCCACCACGACGACCACGACCACCACCACGACGACCTCCTCCACGACGACGACCACGACCACCACTGCGGAGACGACGAGCGCGGCACCGTCCTCCTCGCAGGCCGCGCCGCAGGCGCAGGCGACCACCACCACGCCGAGCAGGGCGGTGGACGCGAGCCAGGCGCAGTGGGTCGTGCAGCTGGTCAACGAGGCGCGCGAGGCGGCGGGCTGCAGGCCGTTGAAGGTGGACGACCGGATCACCGCCGCGGCCAAGGCGCATAGCACGGACATGGCGACGCGGGGCTACTTCTCGCACACGACCCCCGAAGGCGTGGACTTCGCCACGAGGATGCGGGCGGCGGGCTACTCCCGCCCCGGTGGTGAGAACATCGCCAAGGGCCAGCGCAACGCCGAGGACGTCATGAAGTCGTGGATGAACTCCGACGGGCACCGGCGCAACATCCTGGACTGCTCGTTCGTGGCCATCGGGGTGGGCCTGGACACCCGCGGCTGGTACTGGACCCAGAACTTCGGCCGTTAGACCGTCAGAGGAGAGCGCGTGACCGACGGGCAGTACCAGACCCCGGAACCCGACCGCCCCCGCCCTCGGGTGTCCCCGCACGTGCTGCTGGCGGCCTCGGGCGTGGTCGTGGCGACGATCTTCGCCTCGGTCGCGGCGATCGCCGGGGGCACCACCGAGGAAGCCGCCCCCTCCCGGCCCACGCCGCGCGAGGACGTGGTGTCCCGCAACAGCCTGGTGACCGGCCCGTCCGGCACCTCGGTGGTGTCGGTGACCACCACGGCGGCGGAGTCGTCGTCCTCCGGGGCGAGCACGTCGACCACCACCACGACCACGAGCACCTCACGCCGGGTGCGGGTGACCACGGTGACGCGGGCGGACGGCACCACCACGACGACCACCGTCGAGGACACCACGCAGCCGGCCGTGCAGCCGTCGAACTCCGTGGCCCCGACCACCACCACGAAGACGACGACCACTCCCCCGACCACTACGACCACCACGACCACCACCACGACAGCCCCGACCACCACGTCCTCGACCGAGCCGTCGTCCGGGGCGTGAACGAGGAGCCGGTCGCCAGGTGACGGTGATCCACACGAAGGTGTGGATAGTTCCGCGATAAATCCGGTGACCGGCGCTCGCCGCCGATAACTCGAACACCCGACCCGGCCCTCCAGGGAGATGGTGTGTTCGAGGAAGATCAGCCCGAGTCGCCGACGAGGAAGCTGTCCTCCGCGGTGCTGCTCACCGCGGGCGGCGCCGTCGTGGCCACCGCGGGCGTCGTGCTGACGGCGCTGCTGGTCACCAAGCCGTGGGCGAAGCCACCCCAGCCGGAGGGCGAGGTGGTGGTGGTCCCGCAGACCAGCACGCGGCTCGTCGTCGGTCCGGGCGGGCGGACGTCCACCGTGGTCGTGACGGTGTCGGGGTCGGTGACCGTCGGCCGCTCCGCCGCGCCCCCGGTCCGCAGGCCCGCGGAGCAGCCCCAGCCCGCCGAGAAGACGGCGCGGGGCACGCAGGCCGCGGCGACGACGACCACGACGGCCCAGCCCGCGCTGACACCGCCCGCGTCGCAGCCGCCGAGCAACCCGCCGACCTCCTGGGAGCCGGTCACCTCGTCGTCCTCGTCGACCACCACCACGACGACGACCACCACCGCGGTCACCACGACGGCGGCGCCCGAAGAGGGGTGACGAGCGCCACTGTCACGTTCCCCCGTCCCCCCTCGCTCTTCATGTCACCGAGGCGAGGAGGACGGGGACATGGCAGAGCGCATCGTGGTCGTCGGCGCGGGGTACGCGGGGTTGGCAGCGGCGAAGCTGGCCGCCCGGTGGACCGGGGCGCGGGTGACGCTGGTCAACGAGCGGGACCGGTTCGTGGAGCGGGTGCGGCTGCACCAGCTCGCCGCGGGCCAGCGGCTGCGCGATCTGCCGCTGGCCGAGCTGCTCGCGGGCACCGGTGTGGAGCTGGCGGTGGACCGGGTGACCGCGATCGAGGCGGCCACCCGCAAGGTCGAGCTCACCGGCGGCGCCCTGGGCTACGACCGGCTGATCTACGCGCTGGGCAGCCGCGCCGACCTGGGGTCGGTGCCCGGAGCCGCCGAGCACGCCCGCGCCGTGGCCACCCTGGAGGATGCCGAGCGGCTGCGCGAGGACCTGCGCGACGCCCGGACCGTCGCGGTCGTCGGCGGCGGGCTGACCGGCGTCGAGGCCGCCGCCGAGCTGGCCGAGTCGCGGCCGGACCTGCGGGTGCGGCTGGTCACCGGCGGCGAGCTGGGCGGCGCGCTGTCGGTGAAGGGCCGCCGCCACGTGCGCGCGGTGTTCGACCGGCTCGGCGTCCAGGTGCGCGACCGGGTGCGGGTGGCCGAGGTCCGGGCCGACGGGCTGGTGCTGGCGGGCGGCGAGCTCGTCCCGGCCGACGTCGTGGTGTGGGCGACGGGGTTCCGGGTGCCCGAGCTGGCGCGTGAGGCCGGGTTCGAGGTCGACGGCAGCGGGCGCCTGGTGGTGGACGAGGCGCTGCGGTCGGTGTCGCACCCGGAGGTGCTCGGCGTCGGCGACGCGGCGGCGATCCGCAGGCACGACGGGCTGGAGCTGCGGATGGCCTGCGCCACCGGCGTGCCGACCATGCAGCACGCGGTGCGCGTGCTGGCCGGGCGGGAACCCGAGCCGCTGGGCTTCCGCTACTTCAACCAGTGCGTCAGCCTGGGCAGGCAGGACGGGCTGATCCAGTTCGTCGACGCCGACGACAACCCGCGCGAGGCGGTGCTCACCGGACGCCTCGCGGCGCGCTACAAGGAGGCCGTGGTGCGCGGCGTGGTGCTCTACCAGCGGCGCCCGCAGCTGTTCGCCCGGCGGTGAACCCACCCGCGGCCCCAGCGGGGCTTCAGCGGCGTTCTCAGCGGGGTTTTCAGCGGGATCTTCAGGGCTCGAACCGGTACCCCATCCCCGGCTCCGTCACCAGGTGCCGGGGGCGGGACGGCTCGGGCTCCAGCTTGCGGCGCAGCTGCGCCAGGTACACCCGCAGGTAGTGGGTCTCCTTGGCGTACGCGGGGCCCCACACCTCCTGGAGCAGCTGCTTCTGCCCGACCAGCTTGCCCCGGTTGCGGGCCAGGGTCTCCAGCAGGCCCCACTCGGTGGGGGTCAGGTGCACCTCGGCGCCGTCGCGGTGCACCTTCTTGGCCGCCAGGTCCACGGTGAACGACGCGGTGCGCACCACCGCCTCCTCGCCCTCGGCGGACACCGCCGCCCGCCGGACCGCCGCGCGCAGCCGCGCCAGCAGCTCGTCCATGCCGAACGGCTTGGTCACGTAGTCGTCCGCGCCCGCGTCCAGCGCCTCGACCTTGTCGGTGGAGTCGGTGCGCGCGGACAGCACGATGATGGGCACCGAGGTCCAGCCGCGCAGGCCCGCGATCACCTCGGTGCCGTCCACGTCGGGCAGGCCCAGGTCGAGCACCACCACGTCCGGCTTGCCCTCCGCGGCGGCCTTGAGCGCGGCGGTGCCGTCGGGCGCGGTGAGCACCTGGTAGCCCCTGGCGGACAGGTTGATCCGCAGCGCCCGCACGATCTGCGGCTCGTCGTCGACCACCAGCACCCTGGTCGTGTTCACCGGTCCATTGTCCGCATCTCCCGCAGCGCCTCTCGCGGCCGTCGTCGTCCGCAGTGTGCCCCCGCGATTCATCCCGAAGTGGCCCTCTGCCACTCTCTTGACGGCAGGACCCATCGCATTTACGCAACTTTGACGGAGATGTCTCCGCATTGGTGCGGAGACAGCGGAGTACATCCGGGTGCGAATAGTGAATAAGCCTGGACACCGGTAGTTCTTCAGTGCGAATGTCCTGTCCGAATTAGGACAACCGCTCACTGTGGGTGAGCCACGAGGAGGCCCTCGATGACCACCAGTGTGACGAGCCAGGACGCCTTACAGCTCGTGGTCGCCGTCCACCGGCTGGTGCGCAGCCTGCGTCAATCGGCACCGATGCGGCGGTTGCAGCCGACCCAGCTCCTCGTCCTCGCCGAGCTGTCCAGCCACGGGCCGATGCGGATCGGCGAGATCGCGGTGCGCGCGCTGTGCTCCCAGCCCACCGCGACCACCGTGGTCACCGGCCTGGAGTCCAGCGGCCTGGTGCGGCGGGAGGCCGACCCGGCGGACGGGCGCGCGACCATCGTGGTGCTCACCGCGGCCGGGCGGGAAACGGTGCTGTCGCTGGCGCACGGCGAGGCGGAACTGCTGTCCGAGCGGCTGTCCCGGCTGTCCGGCGAGGAGCGCGAGCGCATCCGCTCGGTCACCCCGCTGCTGCGCCGCCTGGCCGACCCCGAAGTCCGCTAGCGCGCCATTCGCAACATTTTCGCATTCCTGGGCGCGAATTCGGAGATCCTGGCGGTTCGCCTCGCGCTAGCCGGAAGTTCGACTCGCGCGGGGGCGGGGTTGGCAGCGGGGGCAGGAGTAGGACGAGCGGTTCATGAAGGGCTCGCGGACGATCGGGGTGCCGCAGCGGCGGCAGGGGCGGTCCTCCTGCCCGTAGACGGCCAGTGAGCGGTCGAAGTAGCCGGACTGGCCGTTGACGTTGACGTAGAGCGCGTCGAACGACGTTCCGCCCTCGCCCAGCGCCTCGTGCATGACCGCGGTGGCGTGCTCCAGCAGTTCCGCGACCTTGGCCTTGGTGAGCTTCCCGGTGGGCCGCAGGCCGTGCAGCCGGGCGCGCCACAGCGCCTCGTCGGCGTAGATGTTGCCCACGCCGGAGACCAGCGTCTGGTCCAGCAGGGCGCGCTTGACGTCGGTGCGGCGGGACCGCAGCGCGCGTACCGCCGCGTCCGGGTCGAACCGGGGGTCCATCGGGTCGCGGGCGATGTGCGCCACGGGCTGGGGCAGCGGCGTGCCGTCCACCTCGACGACCTCGGCCAGCGCCAGGCCGCCGAACGTGCGCTGGTCGACGAAGCGCAGCTCGGGACCGCCGTCGTCGAAGCGCAGCCGCACCCGCAGGTGCTTCTCGTCGGGCGCGTCCGGGGGCTGGACCAGCATCTGGCCGCTCATGCCCAGGTGGGCCAGCAGCGCGTCACCGCCGGACAGGTCGACCCACAGGTACTTGCCGCGCCTGCGGGCGCCCTCCATCCGCTGACCGGTCAGGCGCAGCGCGAAGTCCGCCGCCCCCGGCAGGTGGCGGCGGATCGCCCGGTCGTGCAGCACCTGGACCGAAGCGACGGTCCGACCGGCGACGTGCGCGTGCAGCCCCCGGCGGACCACTTCGACCTCGGGGAGTTCGGGCACGTGCGGTGATCAGTCCTCGGTGGTGCTGTCGCCCTCGCGCTCGGCCCGCTCCAGCTCCTCCAGGAGCTCGTAGGCGGCGGCCTGCGGCTTGGTCGGCTTGAGCATCCACCCGCCTGCCTGCGCGGTGTCGCGGACGAGGACCAGACCCTGGATGCCGCCGTTGCGGGCGGCGCTCAGCGGGCGGGACGGGCGCCGCGTACGCGGGCGCCGGTTCGTCCGTACGTTCGTGGCATACATGTCGGCGTCAGTCTTCCTCGGTCTGTGAGGTGTGCTTGTTCGCCGAGTTGGGGGCGTGCCCGTTGCCGGACGCGGCCGACTCCTGTTCGGCGCGGACCCGCTCGGACAGCACGCGGTAGGCGGCCTCGGCCGCCTTCTGCTCGGCTTCCTTCTTCGTGCGCCCGTTACCGGAGCCGTGGGGCAGACCACCGACGAACACCGTGGCGGTGAACTCCTTGCGGTGGTCCGGGCCCTGGTCGTCCACCCGGTACTCGGGGACACCCAGGCCCGCCGATGCGGTCAGCTCCTGCAGGCTGGTCTTCCAGTCCAGGCCCGCGCCGCGCAGCGGCGCCTCGGCCAGGAGCGGGTCGAACAGCCGGTGGACCAGCTGGCGCGCGGTGTCGATGCCGAACTGCAGGTACACCGCGCCGATGACGGCCTCCAGGCCGTCGGCGAGGATGCTCGCCTTGTCCCTGCCGCCGGTCAGCTCCTCGCCCCGGCCGAGCAGCAGGTACCCGCCCAGCCCGTCCTCGCCCAGGCCGCGGGCGACCCCGGCCAGCGCGTGCATGTTGACCACGCTGGCGCGCAACTTCGCCAGCTGCCCCTCGGGCAGCTCGGGGTGCTTGTTGTAGAGGTGGTCGGTGACGACGAGGCTCAACACCGCGTCGCCGAGGAACTCCAACCGCTCATTCGGCGGCAGACCGCCGTTCTCGTACGCGTACGACCGGTGCGTCAGCGCGAGCACGAGCAGCTCGGCGTCCAACGGGACGCCGAGCGCTTCGAGCAACGTGGCGCGGTCGGTGGACCGTCCGCGCGGCGGCCTACCCCCCACGGTTCTAAGTTACCTTCGCCAGGGAGATCAGGCCGGCTGGACGACCTGGCGGCCGTCGTACTGACCGCAGTTCGGGCAGGCGACGTGCTGCGGCTTGGGCTGGCGGCACGCCTTGTTCTGGCAAGCGACCAGGTGCACGGCAGCGGTCTTCCACTGAGCGCGGCGCGAGCGCGTGTTCGAGCGCGACATCTTCCGCTTCGGGACGGCCACGACTAGTTCTCCTCTGGATTGTCACGAGTCCCGCCGAACCGCTCCTGCAGAGCGGCCCAACGGGGGTCAATCGTCTCATGCCCGTGGTCGGGGCCGAGATCGGCCAACTTCCCGCCGCAGTCGACGCACAGCCCTTGGCAGTCCGGCGAGCACAGCGGCACCTGCGGCAGCGCGAGCACGATCGCGTCGCGCACCACTGGTTCGAGGTCGATCAGGTCGTCGGTGATCCGGCTGACCTCGTCTTCCTCGGTGGTCTCGTCGGTGGTGCTGTCCGGGTAGGCGTACAACTCGGTCAGCTCCACCTCCACCTCGGCCGACAGCGGTTCGAGGCAGCGCGAGCACTCCCCCTCCACCACCGTCGACGCGGTGCCCGTGACCAGCACGCCCTCGACCACCGCTTCGAGCAGGAGGTCCAGTTCCACGCTGCCGCCCTCGGGCACGGCGATCACGTCCCGCAGGCCGAGACCCGCTGCGGGCACCGTCCTGCGGTAGGCGCGGCTGGAGCCCGCGCGACGACCGAGGTCCCTGGTGTCGATGATCCAGGGCCCGGCTACTGGGGGACGCGCGGCGGCGTGACGGTACTCGGACATGATGTGTGGGTGGCTGCCGGGCGACTTGCCACGGCCAGCCTGTCAAGGGTACGGGACAACCCGCCCGGTCGTGAAATCGGTGGTCGAACCGCAGGTCAGTCGTGGTAGTCGAACGGCGCGGCGGCGCTGGCCACGGCCGGGCCGCGCAGGTGCGAGCGGCCCTTGCCGACGCTGCGCAGGGTGTGCGCGAGCAGGTCCTCGAAGTCGGCCAGCTTGCCGTCCACGTAGGCGTCGCACTCGCTGCGCAGCCGGATCGCCTCGGTCTGCGCGGCGTCGAGCACGCGGGCGGCCTCGGCGTGCGCGGCCTGCACGACCTCGGTCTGGTCGACCAGCCGCGCCTGCTCCGCCCGCCCCTCCTCGATGGCGCGCTCGTAGTTGGCCCGGCCCGCCTGGACCATCCGGTCGGCCTCGGCGTGCGCCCGGCCCACCAGGTCCTCGTACTCCTGGCGGCCCGCGGCCACGGTGCGCTCGGCCTGGTCCTCGGCCTCGCCCACCACGCGCTCGGCGTGCGCCCGCGCCTCGGCCAGCATCCGCTCCGCCTCGCGCTGCGCCTCGGCGACCAGCCGCTCGGCCTCGGCGCGAGCCTTGCCCACGCTCTGCTCGGCCTCGTGCTGCGCCTTGCCGATCAGCTCGTCGCGGTGGTCGAGCACGTCCTGCGCGTCGTCCAGCTCCGCGGGGATCGCGTCGCGCACGTCGTCGAGCAGTTCGAGCACGTCACCGCGCGGCACGACGCAGCCGGAGGTCATCGGCACCCCGCGCGCCTCCTCGACGATCGTGACCAGCTCGTCGAGGGCCTCGAACACCCGGTACACGTCACACTCCTCGCGCCCGTCGCACACGTACCCGTCCTAGTGTGCCCTGCCGATCTCGCGCGGGTGGGGAGATCGGCAGGGCGTGTCCGCCTACCGGCCGATGTCGACCAGGACGAAGGTGGCGTAGTGGTCGGCGGTGTAGAAGTACAGCTTCGGGCTGCCGTTGCCGGTGACGATCCGGCGCGCCCCGCGCGTGGCCGAGCCCGGCGTCTTGACCGTGTACTCGCGGTAGTAGCCGGTCGAGCAGCTGGGCAGGACGCCCTCGCGGTTGTGGAAGGTCTGGTTGTCCTGCGGATACGGGTACGGGCCGCCCGCGCGGATCAGCCGGGTGGTGTCGGCGGCCTGGGCGGGCAGGGAGGACAGGGCGACCTTGCGGAAGCCCGAGGTGTCGCCGCAGGCGGCCTGGGCCGAGGTCGCCGCGACGGCCCCCGGCGCGATGCCGAGGGTGGCGGTGAGGGCCAGCAGCAGGGAGAGCAGCACCGAGGCGGTGCGCGAGGTGATCTGCTCATGGTGATCGACAGTAATCACACCGAGTGATCAGGTCACCACTTGCGCGTTAACCGCGGGTGACGGTCAGCGACCTTCGGCGAGCCGCTGCTGGAGCCGGGTCATGATCGAGGGGGGCAGCAGGGCGGCGACGTCGCCGCCGTAGGTGGCCACGTCCTTGACCAGCGAGCTGGCCAGGAAGCTGTAGATCGGGTTGGTCGGCATGAACAGCGTGTCGACCCCGCTGAGCTGGTGGTTCATCTGCGCCATCTGCAGCTCGTAGTCGTAGTCGCTGACCGCGCGCAGGCCCTTGACGATGGCCCTGATGTCGTTCTCCCGGCAGTAGTCGACCAGCAGGCCGTGCCAGGAGTCCACGCGCACGTTGGTCCACTGCGCGGTGACCTCGCGCAGCATGTCCGTGCGCTCCTCGACGGAGAACAGGGTGCGCTTGTTCTTGTTGATGAGCACGGCGACGACGACCTCGTCAAAGAGCTTCGCCGCTCTGCCGATGATGTCCAGGTGTCCGTTGGTCGCCGGGTCGTAGGAGCCGGGGCACACGGCACGTGTCATGACTCCGGACGGTAGCACCCGATCGGACGCGCCCAGACCGGTCGTGGCCCGCATCACCCGGCGGCGCGCACCCGCTCAGCCCAGTGCAGCGCGGTGTCCCCATAACGCTTGCCGCGCAACGATTCCAAGCCACTTGGCCACCGCGGCTCGGGGCTGCGCGCGGCCCGTTCGACCACCACCACGGCGCCCTCGGCCAGCCAGCCCGCCGCCACCAGCCCGGCCAGCACCGAGGCCAGCCGCTCGTCGGCCACGTCGTAGGGCGGGTCGGCGAGGACCACGTCGCACGGGTGCTCCGGCGGGGTGCCCGCGACCGCCTCGGCGGTGCGGTTGAGCACCGTCGCGCCGGGCAGGCCCAGCGCCCTGGCGTTGGCCTTGAGCACCTCGGCGGCCCTGCGGTCGGACTCCACGAAGGTGGCCCGCGCCGCACCCCTGGACAGCGCCTCGAACCCCAGCGCCCCCGAGCCCGCGTACAGGTCCAGCACGTGCGCGCCGTCCAGGTCCACCCTGGCCTCCAGCGCGCTGAACAGCGCCTCGCGCACCCGGTCGGAGGTGGGGCGCGTCCCGCGCGGCGGCACCTGGAGGCGCCGCCCACCGGCCACCCCCGCCACGATCCGAGTCACGCCGCCATCCTCTCACCCCGCGCCCGCCCGCTGCCGCGTCCACATCGGACGCGCCGCCGGACCGGTCAGACCAGCGCCTGCCACCAGCCGTCGACCGACGGCGGGGCCGCCACGTCGATGCGCTCCCCCGGTCGCGGCACGGCCAACGGCACGTCGTGCGCCTTGGCCTCCCGCCACACCCGGTCCACCGGCTCGGTCCAGTCGTGCATCGCCAGGTTGAACGTCGCCCAGTGCACCGGCACCAGCAGCCCGCCGCGCAGGTCGCGGTGCGCCGCGACACCCTCCTCGGGGGTCATGTGGATGTCCGACCACCGCGCGTTGTACGCGCCGATCTGGATCAGCGAGGCGTCGAACGGCCCGTGCTCCCGACCGATCCGCTCGTAGCCGTCGAAGTAACCCGTGTCGCCGCTGTAGTAGACGCGGTGCCGCGGTCCGGCGATCACCCACGACGCCCACAGCGTGTTGTCGCGCTGGAAACCCCGGCCGGAGAAGTGCTGCGCGGGCGTCGCCGTCAACCGGACGCCCGCGACCTCGTGCGACTCGTCCCAGTCCAGCTCGACGATCCGCGCCTCCGGCACCTTCCAGCGGCGCAGGTGCTCCCCCACGCCCAGCGGCACCACGAAGACCGCGTCCTGGCCGCGCGTGATCGCCCGCACCGTGGGCAGGTCGAGGTGGTCGTAGTGGTCGTGCGAGATCACCACCGCGTCGACCGGACCGACCTCCTCCAGCTGGTGCGGCACGGGGTGCAACCTGCGCGGGCCGACCAAAGAGGAAGGTGAGCAGCGGTCGCTCCACACCGGGTCGATCAGCACGCGCGCGCCGTCGATCTCCACCAGCGTGGAGGCGTGGCCGTACCAGGTCAGGTGCAGGCCCTCGGTGCGCGGACCGCCCTGCGGCCCCACCAGAGGCACCGGACCGGCGGGGTGCCGCCGCTGCTCGCCGAACAGCATCTCGCGGAACATGTTGGGCGCGTCGTCCGCGGTCAGCGTGCGGGCGGGCCGGGGGTTGCGGAACTTGCCGTCCCGGTACTGCGGCGAGCGCCGCAGCCGCTCCTCGCGCGGCTTGCCGCCCAGGGCGGCGGGCACGTCCCGCACCGCCCACGCCGCCGCACCCACCGCCGCGGCGGCCACCAGACCGGTCACTGTTCTCATGGCCGGTCCAACGCCGGGGCCGGACAGGGGGTTCCCACGCGGTCGCCGGTGCTGAGAACACCCACGCCGTCCCAAGCCAGCCACACGTCCGCGTCGTACTCGTCCTCGCCGTCCTCGGCGACCCGGCCCGCTTCGGCGACGTACAGCCCCATCTCGCACCGATGCGCGGCGAGCCTCTCCACGGCCCAGTCGGCCAGCGTGAGACCGTCCTCAGTGGACTCCTACTCCAGTCGCTCGACCACGTGGAAGCCCGCCCGCCGTGACTCCTCCGGACCTCCGACAACTGGAGCAGGTACGACACGTTGATCACTCGCTGTTAGCCTTTGACACTCTCTGAACACGGGGAGCATAGGTTGTGAGCACAATTCTTGAATACATATCGATCGGGTGATCCATGACCAACCCTCACCGCAGCGCCGCGCGCATCCAGATCGGCACCACCCTGCGCAGGCTGCGCGAGGAAGCCGGGCTCCCGCGCGAGCGCCCGGCCGAGGTGCTGAACTGCACCAACACCAAGATCGGCAACATCGAGACGACGGTCAGCGGCATCAAGCAGGCCGAACTGGAGAAGCTGCTCGACCTCTACGAGGTGGACGAGGCCACGCGGGAGGACCTGCTCGCGCTCAACTCGGAGGCCCACCGCAGGCGCCCCAAGAGCAAGATCGGCGGACTGATCGCCCCGTGGCTGCGGCGCGTCCTCGACGTGGAGGCCAGCGCCGTCGAAGCCGTCTACTCGTCCTTCGAACTGGTGCCCGCCGTGCTCCAGACAGAGGCGTACGCGCGAACGCTGATGACGAGCATCGGCCTCGCGGGCGAAGCCCTGGAGAAGAACCTCCGACTGCGCATGGACAGGCGGTCACTGCTGACCGACCGGGAACCGCCGCTGAGGCTGTGGGCGGTGATCGCGGAACCCGCGTTGCGAGCCAACGTCGGCGGCCCGGAGGTCATGCGGGAGCAGATCGCGCACATCCTGGCGATGACCGAACTGGAGCACGTCAACGTGCAGGTTATGCCGGAAGGAGCAGGAGCGCACCCGTTGCTCGGCACTACACTCACGCTGTTCCGGCTGCCCGACAAACTGCCGTCGCTGATCAGCGTCGACACGCCTTTCGGTGACCACTTCCTGGACCGACCCGAGCAAGTGGAGAAGGTCGCTCGCTGGTTCGAGTACACCCGTGCGAAGGCGCTGGGAGTGGACGAGAGCCGCGAACTCCTGAGTCAAATCACGGAGGGAACCAGATGACGCTGAAATCGTACGAGTGGACCAAGTTCAGCGGCGGCGGCTCCAACTGCGTGGAGGTCATGCGCACCGCCGACGAAGTCCTTGTCCGCAACTCCAACCGCCCCGACGAGCCTCCGCAGCGCTTCACCCACACCGAGTGGGCCTACTTCACCCAGGGCGCCAAGCTCGGCGTCTTCGACCTCGACTGACCCACGCCGCGAACCGAGCGGCCGGAACGCCGGGTAGTAGTTACCGGCCCTCCCAGAGATCCCGGGTAGTACTTGCAGACGCAATAAACGGAGCGGGCGCTCCTCTTTGTGCTACTTTGCGGAGCAAGTGCTCCGGATAACGAGGGGACGCCATGTCCGATCCATCCACGACCACCCCTGGCTGGAACGAGCGGATCGTCGCCGAGGTCCGGGCCAACGCCGGGTACGCCCCCTGGAGCACCGAAGAGGAGTTCGCCGCCGGACGCCCCGTGCCGCCCCGGATGCCGGGGTTCGACGAGCGGGGCATGCCGCTGATCCTGGTGCACCACACCGGGGCCAGGACCGGGCGCGAACGGATCAGCCCGCTGTTCTTCCAGCCGGTCGGCGACAACTGGGCCGTCTTCGGCACCCACGGCGGCAGTCCGCGTCATCCGGCCTGGTACCTGAACCTCATGGCGAACCCGCGAGCCGTGGTCGAGGTGGGCGCGGAACGAGTGCCGGTCGCAGCCCGGCTCGCGCGCGGCGCGGAGCGCGAGCGGCTCTGGGCCAAGGAGGTCGCGCTCGTCCCGAAGTTCGCCGAGTTCGAGGCGGCGTCGGGCAGGCAGATCCCCGTCGTCGTGCTGGAGCGCGTTCCCGCCTGAGCCCCGCCCACCGCCGGGTAGTAGTCACCGGCCCCTGTGGACGTCTCGGGTGGTACTTGCAGGCGCCTGTGTCAGGCGTTCGTCCTTCGAGCCTCCTGCCACTCCACTGAGGCAGGTCGCACTCCCGTCGCCATGAAGTCGAGCACCGCGGCCTCCACGGCGGACAACGGCACTTCCGAGTGAGGCGGGAACTCCCGATCAGCGGTGTAGAAGTAGTACACGACCGGCGCGGCATTGGTGGGCGTCGGACTCTTGCTGTAAAAGCCCGCGTCTCCCTGCTCGTCACCCGAGTAGCGGAGCACGCCCCTGTCCCCGTTGATTCCGGCGGTCAGCTCCGCCCCCCACGGGTCGTCCGCTAGGTAGGCGGTGAGAAGGGCCACGCTGCCCTCGGGGTACATCCCGCGAAGGACGGCGAACAGTTCACGTACCTCGGCCTCGCTCGTCAAGTTCGCCGGCTCTTCGGCGTGATCAGGGCCGTAGTAGACGCTCAACGGGTGCGCCACGGTGAGGGAGCCCCTCCTCGGTAGGTCTTCCGGAAGCCGTTCGCGCCGTACACGGTGAGCGTGCACCCTTCCGGCAGGATGATCGGAATCAGCTTGTCACAGGTGAACCGCCCTGTGCTGCACGGCACGTTGTTGATCAGAAGCGTCGCCGACCGAATGCCGTGGTTGCGCATGTAGGAGGCCAACTTGGTCTCCACATCGACGGCCACGTTCACCGTTCCCCTGCGCAGGCCGAGATCGGAGACCGCCTTGATGGCTTCCTCGTACATCTCGTCTTCACCGCTGATCAGGGGGCGAGCCCTGGCATCGGGTCCGAACCAGCGCCCATGCGTCTTCTGCCCGGTTCCGGGCACGACGGGGGGCGGCAGTTGACGGCGCAACTCCTCGATGCGGCCAGGCGGAACCTCAGTGGGACTGGACGGCTTCGAAGCCGTTGCACCTACGAGTCGATCCAAGACCCGCTGAGCGGTGGACATTCCCTCGGACAGGGATCGCCACACCTCACGGCTGCCACGCGCCACCTCCGCGATGTTCGCCAAGGCCGCCTCGCACTCGGGATCGGTTGATCCCTCCAGCGCACCGGCCAGCAGCTCAGCCGCGTCCTGCGCCTCCTCGATCGCCACGACCAGCGCGTCGCGGCACTCCGACGCCTTGTCGCACGCGGCAGCCACGTACTCGGCCACCTCACGCAATGACGACATCCGGTCCTCCGGCGCGGGGCCGGGCACCACGAGGGGTGCCCGGCCCCGGTCGGGTCACTCCAGCACGGCCAGCAGGTCGCCGCCCTCCACCTGCTGCACGCCCCGCACCGCCAGCCGCTTGACCCGGCCGGACTTGGGCGCGGTGATCGCGGCCTCCATCTTCATCGCCTCGATGGTGGCGATCGTCGCGCCCGCCTCGACCTGGTCGCCCTCGGCCACGTTGGGCGTGACCACGCCCGCGAACGGCGCGGCCACGTGGTCGGGGTTGCTCCGGTCGGCCTTCTCCGCGGCGGGCACCTCGGCGGCGACCTTCCGGTCGCGCACCTGGATGGGCCGCAACTGGCCGTTGAGCACGGCCATCACGGTGCGCATGCCGCGCTCGTCGGCTTCGCCGATGGCCTCCAGGCCGAACAGCAGCCGCACGCCCGGCTCCAGGTCGACCGAGTACTCCTCGCCCGGCTTGAGGCCGTAGAAGAAGTCCTTGCTGCTGAGCGCGCTCGTGTCGCCGTAGGCCTCGCGGTGCGCCCGGAACTCCTTGGTGGGCGCGGGGAACAGCAGGCGGTTGAGGGTGGCCCTGGTGTCCTCCTCCAGGCCCTTGCGGTCCTCGTCGGTCAGCTCGGACACGCCCTTGGGCGCGGACCTGCCCTGGAGCGCCTTGCTGCGGAACGGCTCCGGCCAGCCGCCGGGCGGGTCACCCAGCTCGCCGTGCAGGAAGCCGATCACCGACGCCGGGATGTCGTACTTGCCGGGGTCGGCCTCGAACTCGGCGGGCGAGACGCCCGCGCCGACCAGGTGCAGCGCCAGGTCGCCGACCACCTTGGACGACGGGGTGACCTTCACCAGCCTGCCCAGCATCCGGTCGGCCGCGGCGTACATCGCCTCGATCTCCTCGAACTTCTGCCCCAGCCCGAGCGCGACGGCCTGGGTGCGCAGGTTCGACAGCTGGCCGCCGGGGATCTCGTGCCGGTAGACGCGGCCGGTCGGGCCGGGGATGCCGGACTCGAACGGCGCGTAGACCTTGCGCACCGACTCCCAGTACGGCTCCAGGTCGCACACCGCCTGCAGGTCCAGGCCCGTGGCGTGGTCGGTGTGGTCGGTGGCCGCGACGATCGACGACAGCGGCGGCTGCGAGGTGGTGCCCGCCATGGACGCCGTCGCACCGTCCACCGCGTCCACACCGGACTGGATGGCCGCCAGGTAGGTGGCCAGCTGGCCGCCCGCGGTGTCGTGCGTGTGCAGGTGCACCGGCAGGCCGAACTCCTTGCGCAGCGCGCTCACCAGCCGGGCCGCGGCGGGCGGGCGCAGCAGGCCCGCCATGTCCTTGATGGCCAGCACGTGCGCGCCCGCGCCGACGATCTGCTCGGCCAGCTTGAGGTAGTAGTCCAGGGTGTAGAGGCGCTCGTCGGGGTTGGACAGGTCGGCGGTGTAGCACAGCGCCACCTCGGCGACCGCCGTGCCGGTCTCGCGCACCGCGTCGATCGCGGGCCGCATCTGCTCCACGTCGTTGAGCGCGTCGAAGATGCGGAAGATGTCGATGCCGGTCCTGGTGGCCTCCCGCACGAACGCGGTGGTCACCGCCTCCGGGTAGGGGGTGTAGCCGACGGTGTTGCGCCCGCGCAGCAGCATCTGCAGCGCGATGTTGGGCACCGCTTCGCGCAGCGCGGCCAGCCGCTCCCACGGGTCCTCGGCCAGGAACCGCAGCGCCACGTCGTAGGTCGCGCCGCCCCACGCCTCCAGCGACAGCAGCTGCGGCGTCATCCGCGCCACGTGCGGCGCCACGGCCAGCAGGTCCTTGGTGCGCACGCGGGTGGCCAGCAGCGACTGGTGCGCGTCGCGGAAGGTGGTGTCGGTCACCCCGACGGCCTTGCTCTCCCGCAGCCAGCGGGCGAAGCCCTCCGGCCCCAGCTCCAGCAGCCGCTGCCGCGACCCGGCGGGCGGCTCGGCGTTGAGGTCGACGGCGGGCAGCTTCACCCTCGGGTCCACCACGGCCGGGCGCGGGCCGTTGGGCTGGTTGACCGTCACGTCGGCCAGGTAGGTCAGCAGGCGGGTGCCGCGGTCGGCGGAGGTCCGCGCGGTGAGCAGGTGCGGGCGCTTCTCGATGAACGAGGTGGTGACGCGGCCCTCGTAGAAGTCCCGGTCGTCCAGCACCGCCTGCAGGAACGGGATGTTCGTGGACACGCCGCGGATGCGGAACTCGGCGACCGCGCGGCGGGCCCGCGCCACGGCGGCGGCGAACGTGCGGCCCCGGCAGGTCAGCTTGACCAGCATGGAGTCGAAGTGGGCGCTGATGGCCGTGCCCGCGCCGGTGGTGCCGCCGTCGAGCCGGATGCCCGAGCCGCCCGGCGAGCGGTAGGCGCTGATCATGCCGGTGTCCGGGCGGAACCCGTTGGCCGGGTCCTCGGTGGTGATGCGGCACTGCAGCGCCGCGCCGCGCAGCTGCACGGTCTCCTGGCTCAGCCCCAGGTCGTCGAGGGTCTCGCCGCTGGCGATGCGCATCTGCGACTGCACCAGGTCCACGTCGGTCACCTCCTCGGTGACCGTGTGCTCGACCTGGATGCGCGGGTTCATCTCGATGAAGACGTAGTTGCCGCTGGGGTCGAGCAGGAACTCGACGGTGCCCGCGTTGCGGTAGCCGATGTGCCGGGCGAACCGGACCGCGTCGCCGCAGATGCGCTCGCGCAGCTCGGGGTCGAGGTTGGGCGCGGGGGCGATCTCGATGACCTTCTGGTGCCGCCGCTGCACCGAGCAGTCCCGCTCGAACAGGTGCATCACGTTGCCCTCGCCGTCGGCGAGGATCTGCACCTCGATGTGCCGGGGCTCGACCACGGCCTGCTCCAGGAAGACGGTCGGGTCGCCGAACGCGGACTCCGCTTCCCGCGAGGCGGCCTCCAGCGCCTCGCGCAGCGCGGCCGGGTCCTCCACGCGCCGCATCCCGCGCCCGCCGCCGCCCGCGACGGCCTTGACGAACACCGGGAAGTCGATCTCCTCGGCGGCGGCGAGCAGGGCGTCCACGTCGCTCGACGGCGCGCTGGACTTCAGCACCGGCAGGCCGGCCTCGCGGGCCGCGGCGATCGCGCGGGCCTTGTTGCCGGTCAGCTCCAGCACCTCGGCGGGCGGGCCGACGAAGGTGATGCCCGCCTCGGCGCACGCCTTGGCCAGCTCCGGGTTCTCCGACAGGAAGCCGTAGCCGGGGTAGACGGCATCCGCGCCCGCCTTGCGGGCGGCTTTGATGATCTCCTCGACGGACAGGTAGGCCCGGACCGGGTGGCCCGGCTCGCCGATCTCGTAGGACTCGTCGGCCTTCAGGCGGTGCAGCGAGTTGCGGTCCTCGTGGGGGAAGACCGCGACGGTGCCCGCGCCCAGCTCATAGGCAGCGCGAAAAGCCCGGATCGCGATCTCGCCGCGGTTGGCGACAAGAACCTTGCGGAACATTCGGCGTTCCCTCCCGGTCACGTGGGGGCAATCAAGGCACGTTAGCGTGCGCGTCCCGCGTTTCGGGAGTTCCATCTCACGTGACGGACGTCATTCCGGCGGTTCGCCCTCCCCGCCGGGACAACGCCCCTGACCTGCGGACGCGCCAGGGGATTCTCCCTTGTCCGGGCGGCTCGCGCAGCCCCTGGCCGGTGTGGTCCGGTTAGCGCTGGATCACCGCCCCCTCACGCTGCGTTCACTGCATCGGGTGACAGCCCAGGTCGGCTCCTCGGTAGTGTTGGGCATATGGCCGGGGCTGAAGGGACTGGGCAGCCTGCTGCCCGCACTCCTCATTTCGACGTCGTTCTGCGCGGGTACAACCAGCGGCAGGTCAACGAGCGCGTGACCAGGTTGGAGTTCGACCTGAAGAACTCCAACCGCAGTCGCGACGCCGCCGCCGCGCAGGTCGCGGAGCTGACCAAGGCCCTCACCAGCACCAGGGCCGAGCTGGACAAGGTCAAGGCCCAGCTGAGCAACCTGGCCAGCAGCCCGGTCAACGCCTCCAACGTCACCGAGCGGGTGCGGGTGATGATGGCGCTGGCCGAGGAGGAGATCGCCGACATCCGCAAGGCCGCGCTGGACCAGGCCAACGCCACCCGCGCGGAGGCCGAGCGCCAGGCCGCCGAGGGCAAGGCGGCCCACCAGCGGGCCATGGGCGAGCTGGAGGACCGGCGCAGGCAGCTGGAGGCCAACCTCAAGCAGCGCACCGCCGAGCTCGACCGCAGGCACGAGGAGCGCCGCGCCGAGCT
>NZ_BMRG01000003.1:175663-235871 GCF_014648515.1 Saccharothrix coeruleofusca | reverse complement strand
GCGCGCCGAGCTGGAGCAGAAGTACAAGGGCTACCACGACGACCTGGACAAGGAGTACGACGAGCTGCGCGCCACGCTGCGCAAGGAGCACGAGGCGCACGTCGTCGAGGCCAAGGCCGAGGCGTCCCGGCTGCTGGCCGCCGCCCGCGAGGAGGCCGCCGCGCTGCGCGCGGAGACCGAGAAGCAGATCGCCGAGCTGGAGTCCGACGCGCTGGCCAAGGCCGAGCGGGCGGTCCGCGACGCCGACGCGCACGCGGCCAGGCGGATCACCGCGGCCGACCAGAAGCTGGCCGAGCTCAAGCAGCTGCACAAGTCGCTGACCGAGCAGTTCGCGGCGGCTCAGGCGGCGGTGGCGCAGGCTGTGGGATCGCTCACGCCGATCGAGGAAGCCCCCGAGGACCAGCCGACCAAGCAGCTGCCCAGGCCGAAGGTGCAGCCCAAGTCGGGCGACAAGGCTGCCCCCGAGGCGGAGGCCGCCAAGTCGGCCCCAGAGAACGCCCCCAGGAACGCCCCCGAGAACAAGGGCGCGGCCAAGAAGGCGTAGCCCCCGGAGGTCACCGCGAGGGGAGCTGGTCGGCCGGGACGACCTCGGCCTCGGGCGGCACCGGGATGTCGATGGGCTGCCCCCAGTCGCGGAACCGGGTGGCGGACCGCTTGACCACCTTCCCGTCCAGCTCGAACCGGTACTCCGCCTGCAGCGGCGCGCCGGTGGCGTCGACCCGGACGGTGGCGCGGATGGCCACCCCGTGCTCGGCGAGCTGGGCGTGCTGGAGCTGGATGTCCGGGTCCTCGATCACCTTGGCCATCTTCACCGGGTCCACCACCAGGTCGTAGCGGGTGACCGGGGTGCCGTCCAGCTCCTCCTCCCCCTTGCCGACGATGGCCGCCGCGCGCGGCTGCACGTAGTCCAGCTCCGCGCCGACGGTCGACCCCGGCCCGAACCCGCGCAGCAGCGCGGACAGGTCACCGCTGTTCTGCTCGGTGTAGTAGCCCCACTTCTTGCCCTCGGGCATCGGCGCGCCCGCCACGCTGACGTACATGCCGTCGCGGACGATCACCAGGTCGATCCGGCGCGACTGCCCGCCGGTGGTGACGTCCATGCTCATGCTGCCGACCAGCCCCTCGGGGTCCTGCCGCAGCGCCCCGTCCACCACGTTGCCGACCTCGGTCGCCTCGCCGTCGGAGGCGAACCCCTCGGTGTGGAACCTGGCCGTCCTCAGCTCCGCCCGGCGCGCGTCGACCTTCTCCGCCAGCGCGGCCAGCTCGTCGACCACCGCGGACGTGGGCGCGGGCGGCGCCTGCTCGGCGGAGCAGGCGAGCGGCAGGAACGGCACGAGGAGCAGCAGCAGGCGGCGCACAGTCGCACGACGATACCCGCTACGCCTTCTCCAGGTACTCCGCCCGCTCCTCGTCCAGCAGCCCCGCCACCAGCGACGCCAGACCGGGGTGGGCGCGCAGGTCCGGGTCCTCGTCCACGACCCGCTGCGCCACCGCGCGGGCCGCGGTGATCACGTCCTCGTCGCGCAGCAGCGACAGCATCTTCAGCCCGCTGCGCGTGCCCGACTGCGCGGCGCCCAGGATGTCGCCCTCCCGGCGCAGCTCCAGGTCCAGCTGGGCCAGCTCGAAACCGTCCAGCGTGGACTCCACCGCGCGCAGCCGCTGCATCGTCGACGTGCCCTCGGGCACCTCCGTCACCAGCAGGCACAGCCCCGGCGCGCTGCCCCGGCCGACCCGCCCGCGCAGCTGGTGCAGCTGGCTGACGCCGAACCGGTCCGCGTCCATGATCACCATGACCGTCGCGTTCGGCACGTTCACGCCGACCTCGACCACGGTCGTGGCGACCAGCACCTGCACCTCGTTCGCCGCGAACGCGCGCATCACGGCGTCCTTGTCGTCCGGGGCCATCCGGCCGTGCAGGATGTCGACGCGCAGCCCCTTCAGCGGCCCGGCGGCCAGCCGGTTGGCCACGTCCACCACCGCCAGCGGCGGGCGGCGGTCGTCCTCGCCCTTGGGCGGCTCCTCCCCGTCGGACTCGCCGTCGCCGATGCGCGGGCACACCACGTACACCTGGTGGCCCTTGGCCACCTCCTCGTGGATGCGCTGCCACGCCCGGTCCAGCCACTGCGGCTTCTCCGCCACCGGCACCACCGACGTGCTGATCGGCGAACGCCCCTGCGGCAGCTCGCGCAGCGCGGAGACCTCCAGGTCGCCGTAGACCGTCATGGCCACCGTGCGCGGGATCGGCGTGGCCGTCATCACCAGCACGTGCGGGGTGACCCCGCCCGCCCGGCCGCTGAGCGCCGCCCGCTGCTCGACGCCGAAGCGGTGCTGCTCGTCCACCACGACCAGCCCGAGGTCGGCGAACTCCACCTTGTCCTGGATCAGCGCATGCGTGCCGACGACGATGCCCGCCTGCCCGGTCACGATCTCCAGCAGCGCCTTCTTGCGCTGCGCGGCGGGCATCGAGCCGGTGAGCAGCGTCACCCGCGTGGCGTGCTCGGCGCCGCCCAGCTCCCCGGCCTGCGCCAGGTCGCCCAGCAGGTCGCGCAGCGAGCGGGCGTGCTGCGCGGCCAGCACCTCCGTGGGCGCGAGCATGGCCGCCTGGCGGCCCGCGTCGACCACCTGCAGCATGGCCCGCAGCGCCACCATCGTCTTGCCCGAGCCCACCTCGCCCTGCAGCAGGCGGTTCATCGGGTGCTCGCCGGACAGGTCGCGGGCGATCTGCTCGCCCACCTCGCGCTGCCCCGCGGTGAGCTGAAACGGCAGCCGCGCGTCGAAGGCGTCGCGGATCAGGCCATCGCGCGGCGGGCAGGCGGGCGCGGGGCGGGCGGTGGCGGAGCGGCGGCGCTGGGCCAGCGCCAGCTGCACGGCCATCGCCTCGTCCCACTTGAGCCGCTGCTGCGCCACGGCGACGGCGGCCCAGCCGTCCGGGCGGTGGATGTCGCGCAGCGCCTTCTCCAGCGGCACCAGCCCCCGCTCGGCGCGCAGCGACGGCGGCAGCGGGTCCTGCTCGTCGGGCACGCCGTCCCACACCGCCAGCACCTGCTCGACGCAGCGGGCGATGTTCCAGGACTGGATGCCCTGCGCGGCCGGGTAGACCGGGATGAACGCCTCGGCGAACTTCGACGCCGCGGCGTTGTCCGCGCCGCTCGCCACGCCGCCGTCCGCGCCGCCCTCCGCGCCGTCGAGGATCTCGTAGTCGGGGTGGGCGAGCTGGAGCTTGCCGTTGAACACGCCGACCTTGCCCGCGAACATGGCCTTGCGGCCGGGCAGCAGCTCGCGCTCGACCTTGCGCGAGCCCCGGCCGAAGAAGACCAGGTGCAGGTCGCTGGTGCCGTCGGTGATGACCGCTTCGAGCAGCTCGCCGCTGCGGCTCTTCATCCGGCGCTGCCGGGCGCTCTTGACCTTCGCCTGCACGGTGACGTGCTCGCCCAGCTCCAGCCCGGCGATCTCGGTGAGCTTGCCCCGCTCGTCGTAGCGGCGCGGGTAGTGGCGCAGCAGCTCACCGACCGTGGTCAGGCCGAGCCCGGCCTCCAGCGCGTCCGCGCTCTTCTTGCCCAGCAGCGGGACCAGCTTGTCGTCGAAGGTCGTCATCGCGGCCCATTCAACTACTCGACACCGACAATCAGCAGCGCGTCGGCCTGCCCGCCGGGGTAGCGGACCAGCTCGACTTCCGGGTGGGCGGCGCGCAGGTGCTCCTCCAGCACGCGGTCCAGGTCTTCGGGGGCGTCCGCGCCCAGCAGCGCGGTGACCAGCTCGCCGCCCGCCGCCAGCATCCGGTCCACCAGCAGGCGGGCCAGCCCGGCGACGTCGGCGGGCTCGGGCTGGACGCGCACCACGTCGCCGTCGAGCACGGCGAGCAGGTCGCCGGGGCGGCAGCGGCCGACCCAGGTGATCGCCTCGCTCTGGCAGACCTCGACGCGGCCCCAGCGGGTGGCGGCGGCGGCCTCGGCCATCGCCACCACGTCGTCGCCCGCGCGCCGGGCGGGGTCGTGCACCGCCAGCGCGGCCAGCGCCTGCACCGGGGAGGAGGTGGGCACCACGACCACGTCCTGGCCCGCCGCGACGGCCTGGGAGACGGCCTCGTCCAGCGGTGCGCGCACGCCCTCGGCGCAGGGCAGGACGGTGACGTGGCGGGCGCGGGTGCCGGTGATCAGGGCGAGCAGGTCGGCGGGCGGGACCGGGCCGTCCGGCCGCAGCACGGCCGCGCCCTCCGCGCGGAACAGCTCGGCCACGCCGTCGCCCTCCACCAGCGCCACCACGGCCCGGTCGCGGGAGAAGCGGGCGGCCTGGGCGGCGACCTGGTCGGCGAACCTGGCGACGGTGATGCGGTGCGGCCTGCCCGCCTCGACACCCGCCTCGACGGCCGCGCCGATGTCGTTGCAGTGCACGTGGACGGTCCACAGGCCGTTGCCGTCGCCGACCACGGAGACGCAGTCGCCCAGCCCCTCCAGGGCGGTCCTGAGCGGCTCGGGGTCGTCCAGGCCGTCGAGCAGGTACATGACCTCGTACTCGTAGTCGGCCGACCCGGCCTCGCGGGCCGTGGTGAGGGCTTCGGGCGGGCGGGGCAGCACCGGCGTGACCGGCGGCGGTGGCTGCTCGCGGCCGGTGATGACCGCGGCGAGGGTGTCCAGCAGCACGACCAGGCCGCGCCCGCCCGCGTCGACCACGCCCGCCCTGGCCAGCACCGCGAGCTGGCGCGGGGTCTCGGCCAGCGCCGCCGCGCCCGCCTTGGCCGCGGCGGTGACCACCTGGTCCAGGTCGTCGGAGCCCGCGTCGCGGGCGGCCTCGGCGGCGGCGCGCAGCACGGTCAGCACGGTGCCGGGCACCGGCCTGGACACCGCCGCGGTGGCCAGCTCGTCGGCCCTGAGCAGGGCGTCGCGCAGCGCAGCGCCGGAGGCCGTGGACGCGCCCTGCGCCGCCTCGGCCAAGCCGCGCAGCACCTGGGACAGGATCACCCCGGAGTTGCCCCGCGCGCCCGCCAGCGCGCCCCGCGCCAGCGCGGCCAGCGCCGCGCCCACCGAGTCGCCGGGGGTGCGCAGCAGCGAGTCCAGCGCGCTGCGCATGGTCTGCAGCAGGTTCGTGCCGGTGTCGCCGTCGGGGACGGGGAAGACGTTGATCCGGTCGATGTCCTCCCGGTTCGCGTCCAGCGAGCGCACGCAGGCGTTCGCCCACTGGCGCACCGCGACCGCGTCGAGAGCCTGCACAGCGGGCAGGGTATTCGAACCCGGTTTGGTGGCCGCGCGGCACACCGGCTAGTCTGTCCAGGTTGCCATGCCCGGCTGAGGCTTGTGCACGCTTGCGCGCCCGCCGGGGCGTGAGTACCGCTGGAGAAACCTTAAGGAGTGGCTGACGTGGCTGCCGTGTGCGACGTCTGTGGCAAGGGGCCGGGCTTCGGCAAGTCGGTCTCGCACTCCCACCGACGCACCAACCGCCGGTGGAACCCGAACATCCAGACCGTGCGCGCGAAGGTCTCGTCGTCGACGCGCCAGCGGCTGAACGTGTGCACCTCCTGCCTGAAGGCGGGCAAGGTGGTGCGCGGCTGAGACCGCGTCACGCGTAGCGAAGGGCCCCGGAGCGTGCTCCGGGGCCCTTCGGCTTTCCCCCGCCTTCCCGCGCTCAGGCGAAGAACTCCGCGAGCCTGGTCGCCAGCCGGCGCGGGTTGCCCGCGCCGAGGCAGTGCGCGCTGCCGGGCACGACGTCGGCCCGCACGTCCAGCGCCGCCCGCCGCGCCCCGGCCAGCAGCGGCTCCTGCGGCAGGCCGTGCTCGCCGTTGAGCACGAGCACCGGCATCGGCAGCGGCGGGGCCGCGCGGATCGCCGCGCCGTCCTCCAGCAGCGTCGCGTAGTGCTGGAACCCGCCGCGCATCCCGCCCGGCGCGCGGTAGGCGCGCAGCTGCTCCTCGGCGTCGGGCACACCGCCGGGCGCCATCAGCGCCCACATCCGCTCCAGGTAGGCGGCCTCCTTGCCCTCGGTGAGCTGCTCGGCCAGGTCCACCTGCATGTGGAAGCCGAAGTGCCAGTAGCCGCCGGTGGCCGGGTTCATCGCCTCCTCCAGGCCGTAGCCGGGCAGGACCGACTCGGCCAGCACCAGCCGCCGCACCTCCTGCGGGTAGGCGGCGGCCCAGGCGTGCGCGACCATCGCGCCGATGTCCGCGCCCACGACGCGCACCGACCCCAGCCCCAGCTGGTGCAGGTCCTCGGCGACCTCGCGCTTGGTGTAGCCGGTGGCCGGTTTCGCCGAGTCGCCGATGCCGCGCAGGTCCGGCGCGACGACCGTGAAACCCGCCTCGGCCAGGAGCGGCATCGTCGGCCGCCACTCCCGCCAGGTGAACGGCCAGCCGTGCAGCAGGACCACCACCGGCCCCTCCCCGCCGATGACGTAGTGCAGGCGGGTGCCGTTGACCTCGGCGTAGCGGTGCGCGAACCCCGGCATCCCGTCGACCTGGCTTCCGTCGACAGGGGTTCCGTCGGCCGGGATTCCGTCGGCCGGCGTCATGAGGCGGCCCAGGCCCGGTAGTAGGTGTCGACGTCGGCGAGCACCCCGGCGTGGCGCGGGGTCCAGCCGAGCACCTCGCGGGCCTTGGCGCTGGTCATCACCTCGTCGTGGTCGGCGGCCCGGTCGAGCCACCCGGCCTGCTCGATGGGGGCGAACTCCACCGGTCCGGTGTGCCCGGCGGCGCGCACGCACGCGGTGAACACCTCCAGCGCGGTCGGCGGGTTCTCCTCGCCGACGCAGAAGACCTCGCCGGAGGGCAGGCCGCCGCCGATGCCCGCCACGACAGCGGTGTACGCCTCGGCGAGGTCGTCCACGTGCACCCAGGTCCACGACTTGGCGCGGTCGCCGTAGAACACCGCGCGGCCGGAGCGGCCCGCGGCGAACCAGTTGCCCGCCTGCGAGGTGCGCGCCTCGCCGCCGTAGATGAAGCCCGGCCGCAGCACGGTGTGCGGCAGACCGCTCGCGGCCAACCGCTGCTCCAACTCCAAGCGGAAGTAGAGCGCTCCACCGGGGTTGCCGGGGGTGTTCTCGTCCAGCACGGGCGCGTCGACGCGACCGTAGGAGGAGCACCCGGTGGTGTAGACCAAGTGGGGGCCGCCCGCCGCTTCCAGTTCGGCGAACAGCGCTAGGTCCGCCCCCGCCGGGTCGTTGGTGTCCATGCTCAGGTGCACCACGGCGTCGACTTCGCGCAGGTGGGAGCGGTAGCTCGCGGGGTCGGCGAGGTCGCCCGCGACCGGTCGCACCTCCGCGGCGGTCAGCGCCGTCGCGCGGGCGCTGGTGGTGTCGCGGGTCATGCCCAGCACGGAGTGGCCCTGCCTGCGCAGCGCGGTGGCGACTTGGCGGCCCGCATAGCCGGCGGCGCCGATGACGAGGATCTGCACTTCGGTTCTCCTGACGAAGATACTTGCCTGCGCAGGCAAAGCTATAGGTACTGGTTTGCGCAGGCAAGTTCTTTGCGCCAAGCTGCCCCCATGACCGAGGTGCGGGAGCTGTCAGCCGACGAGGACGCGCTCTGGCGCGCGCTGGGGCGGGTGGTGCACGTCCTGCCACGCCTGCTGGACGAGGACATGACCAAGGCCACCGGCCTGTCCATGACCGAGTACGCCGTGCTGCACGTCCTCGCCGAAGCGCCCGAGCACCGGCTGCGGATGACCGAGTTGGCGAGCGCCACCGCGCTGTCGGCCAGCCGGATGACCCGCGTCGTGGACGGCCTGGCCCGCTACGGCCTGGTCACCAAGGAGAAGCCGCCCGGCGACGCGCGCGGGTCGGCGGCCGTGCTCACCGAGGAGGGCCTGCGCCGCCAGCGGGAAGCCGCTCCCCGGCACACCGCCAGCGCCCGGCGGCGGGTGCTCGACCACGTGCCCCCCGAGGACCTGGCCGCCGCGGTCCGAGTCCTCCAACGCCTGGCCGACCACACCTCCGGCAGCTGATCCGGAGACACCGCGGACGGGCGCGGGCGGCATCTCCTCGGAGGACGACGACGCCAGCTGTGGCAGGCGTCGCAGCCTGCCGCCGGGAGAGCTGTACGAGTTGAGCGCGGCGCTGGACGCCCCGCGCGCGCAGGCCACCGCGGATCTGCTCCGCGACCTGGTCGCGGGGTGCGGGCGAGAAGAGCGGGAGTCACTGCGCCCGGTTCTGGTCCGGGCAGCGGAAGAGGGAACGACTTGCTGGAAGTGCGCGATCTGACAAGGCGGTTCGGGACCGTCACGGTCCTGGACCGGATCTGCTTCACCGTCGGCGGCGGTCAGGCGGTGGCGGTGGTGGGGCCCAACGGCGCGGGGAAGAGCACACTGCTGCGCTGCCTGGTCCAAGCCGATCGCGCCGACAGCGGGGAGGTGCTGCTGGACGGCGAGCCGTTCGACGAGACCGACCCCCGCGTGCGGGCCGCGGTGGCTTGCGCGTTGGACGACGTCGACTTCTTCCCCGACCTGTCGGTGCGGGAGCACCTCGACCTCCTTGCCCGCGCCCACGCGAGCGAGGTCGACGTCGACGCGCTGATCGCGGAGGTCGGACTCGGCCAGGCCGCCGACCAGTTGCCCGTGGCCCTGTCCAGCGGTCAGCGCCAGCGGCTGGTCCTGGCGTCGGTGCTGGCGCGCCCGCGGCGGCTGCTGGTGCTCGACGAGCCCGAGCAGCGCCTCGACACCCGCTCGCGCGATTGGCTGGCCGACCGGCTGCGCGCGGAGAAGGCCGCTGGTGTCGCCATCGTGCTGGCATCGCACGACCGCGACCTGATCAACGCGGTAGCCGACCGGCTGGTCGACATCTCCGGGCCCGCGCGGGCCGATCGGTGATCCGGCTCGGCGCGGGCTGGCGCGACCGGGACCAGCGGGCGGTCCTGATCGGCCTGATCGTCATCGGCTCCGGCATGGCCGTCCAGCTCGTGCGCTCCGCGCTGGCGCGGCCCCCGGCCGGTGCTCAGGCTTCCGACGTCCCGCCCGGATGGCTGTCGCTGGCTACCGCCACCTCGCTGATCGGTGTCGCGATGCTCGTCCTCGCCGCGACGGGCCCGCTGGTGGCCAGTCCCGCCACGGCCACCTGGCTGCTGAGCACGCCTCAGGACCGCCGTGCGGCGGTGAAGACCTGGTACCGGGCTCTGACGGCGGTCGGCGCGCTGGCGGGCGTGGCTTTCGGGCTGGTCTTCAGCCTGTTCTTCCACTTGGGCGCGGAATGGGCCGCGCTGCTCGGCGGGGCCGCGGGCGGCGGGCTCATCGCGCTGGCGGTGCTCGCCCAGGTCCGGCGCGAGCCCTGGCGGTGGCTGCCCGGTGTCACGCTCACCATCGGCGTGCTCAGCGCGCTGGCCGGTGTGGTCGCGGAACGACTGGGGGATGCGGCGCGCGACCTGGTCGGCGGGATCGGCGCCAACGCGGGTTCGGTTCTGCCCGCCGTGGCCGCCGTGGCCGCTCCTGCCGCGATCGTGCTGATCGGCGTCGTCGACCGCAGGCTCGGCGAGCTGGCACGGCCCGAGCTGACCTCGGGCGCGGCGGTCACCGCCGCGGCGGGCACGGCGGGCACGTTCCTGGACCTCACCCTGCTCGCCGGAGTGCTGGAGGTGCGGCGCTGGCAGCGGAGGGGACGGGTGCGGTCCCGCGGCTTCCCCGCCGGGCGCGTCCACGCGTTCCTCGTGGCCGACCTGCGTCGGGTCTTCCGCTCCCCCGGCGGCGTGTTGTCGTGGCTGCCCGCCGCGCTCGTCCCGTACGTGGTGGCCGTGGAAGTCCCGCAGTGGGCGGCGCAGGCGCAACTGGTGATGGCCTGCGTCGCGACCCACCGGCTCGCCGGGGGCCTGCGCGCGGTGTGCCGGTCCTCGGCGCTGCGTCGCGCGCTGGGCGGGACCGACGCGAGCCTGCGCCTGACGCACCTCGTCATCCCGTCAGCTGGAGCGCTCGTGTGGTGCGCGCTGACCGCTCCGGCGACCTGGGACGCTCACCCATCGGGGTGGCTCGTCGCGGCGGTGGGGGCGGTGGCGACGACCTACCGGCTGGCGACCCGTCCGCCGATGGACTACCACGCGACCCTGCTCGACATCGGCTTCGGCGTGATGATCCCGTGGGGTCTGCTCCGCCAGCTGTTCCGGGGTGCGGGAGTCCTGCTGCTGTTCTCGATTCTGATGAGCCTGCTGACCGGCACGCCGTGAAGCGGACCTGCTGTGGGAGGCAGCTTCTGCTGCGGCACCACCCAGCAGACCCACCTACCCGCTGGAGCCCTCCGGCGTTGTGCTGGAGACGGCCCACGTGGTGCGGTCCACGCAGACGATGGTGCTGACGGGCACCATCGGCGTCATGGCAGCTTCCAGTCCACCGGGTCCGCGCCCTGCTTGACCAGCAGCTCGTTGACCTTGCTGAACGGGCGCGAGCCGAAGAAGCCGCCCGCCGCCGACATCGGGCTCGGGTGCACGCCCTCCACGCACGGGTAGGGCTCCAGCAGCGGGCGCAGGTTGCGCGCGTTGCGGCCCCACAGCAGGCCCACCAGCGGCTCGCCCCTGGCGGCCAGGGCGCGCACGGCCTGCTCGGTGACCGCCTCCCAGCCCTTGTTCTGGTGGGAGTTGGAGCTGCGCGGGCGCACCGTGAGGACCCTGTTGAGCAGCAGCACCCCCTGCTGGGTCCACGGCGTGAGGTCGCCGTTGGACGGCATGGGGTGCCCCAGGTCGTCCACGTACTCGCGGAAGATGTTCTGCAGGCTCTTCGGGATGGGCTTGGTCTCCGGGGAGACCGAGAAGCTCAGCCCGACCGCGTGCCCCGGCGTGGGGTACGGGTCCTGGCCCACGACGAGCACCCGCACCTCGTGGAACGGCTGCTGGAACGCGCGGAGCACGTTCTCGCCCGCGGGCAGGTACGTCCGCCCCGCCGCCACCTCGGCCCGGAGGAACTCCCCCATTTTCGCGATCTGGTCGGCCACCGGCGCCATCGCCCGTGCCCAACCCGCTTCCATGATCTCTTCCAGCGGACGCGCCACGGCGGGACCTTATCTCAGTCCAGGCGGCGCAGTTCCTTGCGGTACACCTCGATGTTCTTCACGTACTTGTCCACCGCGAACTGCCACGCGCCTTCGGGGACCACGTATCCCTCGCGCACCTTCGCGGGCACGCCGAGGGCCATCGACCGCGAGGGCACGTGCCCCTCGAACGGCACCACCGCACCCGCGCCGACGATCGCCCCGGTCTCCACGACGGCGCCGTTGAGCACCACCGACCCGGAGGCGATCAGGCACCGGTCGGCGATGGTCGCGCCCTCGATGTGCACGTTGTGGCCGATCACACACTCCTCGCCGACCAGCGTGGGGTGCACTTCGGTGCAGTGGATGACGGTGCCGTCCTGCACGCTGGTGCGCGCCCCGATCTCGATGCGGCCGTAGTCACCGCGCAGCACCGCCCCCGGCCACACCGAGGCGTGCGCGTGGAGACGGACGTCGCCGATGACGGTGGCGTCCGGGTGCACGTAGGCGTCCGGGTGGATCACCGGCACGTAGTCGCCCAGCGCGTAAATCGCCACCGAAGTCCTCCTACAGGCGCTTTCCGAAACAAAGGCTTTCCGGATGATGCCGGTAGACCCCGAAGTTGTCGATGCGCGCGTATCCGCTGGTTTCGTAGAGGCGGATGGCTTCCGGCTGGCGGAGGCCGGTTTCCAGGACCATCCGGGTGCGCCCGGCCTCGGCCGCGGCGCGCTCCAGCGCCGCCAGCACCACGCGGGACAGGCCCCGGCCGCGAGCGCTGTCGACCACGTACATGCGCTTGATCTCCGCGTCGCCGGGCAGCAGCGGCTCCTCCGGGTCCTCGTCGTGCGCGCGCCAGCCGCCGCAGGCGACCGGGACGCCGTCGAGGTAGCCGACCAGGAAGTGCCCCAGGGGCGGGGCGAACTGGGCGGGCTCCACCGGCGTGATGTCGCCGTCGCCGTAGCGGTCCACGTAGACCTGCTGGAGATCGGTGATCAACTTCACCGCGTCCGGATGGTCATACGGGACTGTGCATAGTTCCACGGGAGGTCAGGTTACCTAGCGCCAGTGCTCCCAACCAGGTGGTTTCTCGTACGCCCTGCCGTCCACGGTGACCCCGCTGCCGTGCCGGACCGTCCCGATGGTCTGCCAGCCCTCGGGCACCGCGGCGGGCTCGGGGAAGGTCGCGGCCAGCGCGTGGTCCTCGCCACCGGTCAGCGTCCAGTGCCGCGCGTCCGCTCCCAGCGCCGCCGCCACGTCGATCAGCCGGGGGTGCACCTGCAGCAGCTCGGTGCGGATGTCGATGCCGATGCCGGACTCCTCGGCGATGTGGCCCAGGTCGGCCAGCAGGCCGTCGGAGACGTCGATCATCGCCGTCGCGCCCGCGGCGGCGGCCTGCGGCCCGGCGGCGTACGGGGGTTCGGGGTTGCGCTGCGCGCCGACCACCGCCACCGGCGAGCGGAACCCCCGGCCCAGCACCGCCAGCCCGGCCGCCGCCCACCCCAGCCTGCCGCACACCGCCACCACATCACCCACTTGCGCCCCCGAACGGGTGACCGGCTCATAGCCGCCCATGTCGCCCAGCGCAGTAACGGAGATCACCAGAGTCGCGGAGCTCACCATGTCACCGCCCACCACGCCCGCCCCCGCCACCACCGCCTCCTGCCACAGCCCGGCGGTGATCCCCTCCACCACCGACGTGGGCGTGTCCGCCGGGCAGGCCAATCCGACCAGCAGCGCCGTGGGCATCGCGCCCATCGCCACCACGTCGGCCAGGTTCACCGCGGCGGCTTTTCGGCCCACCTGCTCGGGAGAAGACCAGTCGAGTCTGAAGTGGACGCCCTCGACGAGCACGTCGGTCGAGACCACCACCCGGCCGTCCGGCGCGGCCACCACGGCCGCGTCGTCACCAGGGCCCAGCAGGGTGCTGGGTGGCTGCGTCCGGCCTGCCGTCACCCGGCGGATGAGACCGAACTCACCCACTTCAGCGACCGTGTCCGCGTTCTGCGGCGGCTCCGGACGCAAGGTTGCCTCCCACTCTGAGCATTCGGAACCCCAACTGGGGTACGTTGCTGACCACGTTCCTACCCCGACCTAACCTGTCGCGACGAAGGGGCACGCCGTGGTGCACGCATACATCCTCATCCAGACCGAGGTCGGGAAGGCAGCCGCCGTGGCGGCTGAGATCTCCGGCATCCCCGGCGTGGCCACCGCGGAGGACGTCACCGGCCCGTACGACGTCATCGTCCGCGCCGACGCCGACACCGTCGACCAGCTGGGCCAGCTCGTGGTCGCCCGCATCCAGAACGTGGAGGGCATCACCCGAACGCTGACCTGCCCGGTGGTGCACCTCTAGCGTCGTGCTGTCATAACCGGGTGGCACAGGAACCGGAACCCACCTCCCCGCTGCCCAAGCCGCTGCTCGCCCTGGCCATCGGCCTGCCGGCGCTGCTGGCGGCCGGGGTCGCGGCCGTCGGGCTCTTCCTCGGCGCGGGCAAGGACGACCCCGCCGCCCCCGCCGCCGACCACACCGGTCCCCTGGCGCTGGTGCCCGTGCCCGCGCCGCAGGCCGAGTCCGAGCGGTGCCAGGCGCTGCTGAGCGCGCTGCCGATGCAGCTGGTGTCGAACGGGGACACCCTGCCGCGGCGCGAGCTGGCCGCGCCCGCCCCGGCGGGCGCGCTGGCGTGGGGCGACGCGGAGCACGAGCCGCTGGTGCTGCGCTGCGGCCTGGACCGGCCCGCGGACCTGACGCCGACCTCGGAGCTGCGGGAGATCTCCGCCGTGCGGTGGCTGGAGGTCTCCGAGGGCGGCCAGTCCACGTGGTACGTCGTGGACCGCGAGGTGTACGTGGCGCTGACCGTGCCCTCCGAAGCGGGCACCGGCCCCCTGCAGGACATCTCCACCACCATCCGCGACACCCTCCCCCAGGCCCGCTGACCCCCTCGTCCGCGAGTCGAACGCTCAGGTACCGCGAGTCGAACGCTCAGGACCCCTGAGTTCTACGTTCGGGTTGGGTGAGTTCGCCGTTGGGGTTGGGTTATCCAGCAAAGGGTGCGCTCGCCGCGCGGCAGGTCGCCAAGGATGGCGGGTCGCGGGCAGCCAGCTGCGCGCGCTCCGCGCGCGCCCTGGTGCGTGGGCAAGTACTACCCGGCGGGGTTGAGTGGGCCGGTAACTACTACCCGCCGCGTGGCAAGCGCGGGCCAAGGCGCGAAAAGTGCGGATCGGGGTGCGTGAACGCTCGGTTCGTGGTGTCGGAACGCGCGACTCGCGGGGGCGACACACCCGACACGCCCATAGATGGGTGACACCGGGGGCGGGCGTGGTCGTCCTGAGTGTTGAACTCGGGGGTCCTGAGCGTTCGACTCGCGGAGAGGGTGGGGCCGCGCCGGGAAGGCGCGGCCGTCCGAAGGGTCAGCGCAGGCCGGTGCCGCGGGCCAGCGCGGTCTCCACCAGGGTGGTCAGCAGCGTGGGGTAGTCCACGCCGGTCTCCGCCCACATCCGCGGGTACATCGAGATCGGCGTGAAGCCGGGCATCGTGTTGACCTCGTTGATGACCAGCCCGCCGTCCCCGGTGACGAAGAAGTCGACGCGGGCCAGGCCCTGGCAGTCCAGGGCGCGGAACGCGGTGACCGCCATCTCGCGCAGGTCGCCGGTGATCCGGTCGTCCAGCTCGGCCGGGATGTCGAACTCGCACACGTCGTCGAGGTACTTGGCGTCGAAGTCGTACCAGTCGACCTCGCCGCCGACGACGCGCAGCTCGGCGGGCAGCGACGCCTCGACCCGGCCGTCGGGGAACTCCAGCACCCCGCACTCGACCTCGCGGCCCACCACGGCGGCCTCGACGATCACCTTGGGGTCGGTCTTGCGGGCCAGCGCGATCGCGTCGTCGAGCTGCTCCCAGGCGGTCACCTTGGAGATGCCGACCGAGGAGCCCGCGCGGGCGGGCTTGACGAACACCGGCAGCCCCAGCCGGTCGCGGTCCTGGTCCGACAGCGTCTCCTGGTCGCGGCGCAGCACCGCGAACCGGCCCACCGGCAGGCCCACGCCCTGCAGCAGCCGCTTGGTGAACTCCTTGTCCATGGCGACCGCGGAGGCCAGCACGCCGGGGCCGACGTAGGGCAGGTCGGCCAGCTCCAGCAGGCCCTGCACGGTGCCGTCCTCGCCCCACGCGCCGTGCAGCAGCGGGAACACCACGTCCACGTCGGCCAGCGCCTCGCCGGGGGCGACCGGCACCAGCGCCCCGCCGGAGGCCGGGACCAGCGCGTTGACCGTCGGCAGCTGCCGGTCGCGGACCTCCAGCGCCTTGGTGTCGTCGGCCCCGATCACCCACCCGCCCTCGGGCGTGATGCCGACGGGCACGACCTCGAACCGGTCGCGGTCCAGGTGCGGCAGGACGCTGCCCGCCGACAGGCACGAGACGGTGTGCTCGCTGCTGCGCCCGCCGAACACCACGGCGACTCTGGTCTTGCGCTGTGTCATGGCTCCGGACACTACCTGCACGGACTACCGCCCGGCCCACCCTCGCGCGCCCCACGGGTGGTGAGAAGTTCCACCAGTACCGGCAGCGCCGCCGCCAACTGCTCCCGCGAGCACGCGCCGTACCCGATGGCCACGCCGTGCACCTTCGGCCTGCCCGCGTGGTGCCGGGCCAGCCCGTCCACGCGCAGGCCGCGCGCCTCCGCCGCCGCGAGCAGGTCGCGCTCGGCCCGCGCGGTGGGCAGCGGCACCACGACGTGCGCGCCCGCGTCGTCGCCGAGCACCCGCAGCCCGGCCGCCGACAGCGCCTCGGCCACCAGCGCGCGCCGCTCGGACAGCTCGCGGCGCAGCCTGCGCAGGTGCCTGCCCAGGTCGCCGTTGCGGGCCAGTTCCACCAGCACCCGCTGCCCGGCGGGGGCCGGACCGGTGCCGGTGCGGTCGCGGTGCGCCAGCACGGCCGCGGCGACGGGTTCCGGGGCGACCATCCAGCCCGCGCCCAGCGTGGGGGTGAGGATCTTGCTGGTGGTGCCCAGGTGCACCACCACGTCCGGGGCCAGCGCCGCCAGCAGCGGCAACGGCGCCACGTCGTAGCGCAGTTCGCCGTCGTAGTCGTCCTCCACCACCAGCCAGCCGTCCCGGCGGGCGCGTTCCACCAGCGCCACCCGCCGCCCCGCCGACATGCGGCCGCCCATCGGGTACTGGTGCGCGGGCGAGCAGTAGACCCCGCGCACGCCCCTGGGCACCGCGTCGACGAGCATCCCCTCCTCGTCCACCGGCGCGGGCACCACGCGCAGCCCGGCCGCCCGCAGCGCCCACACCGCCCGCTGGTAGCCCGGTTCCTCCACGGCCACCACGTCGCCCGGTTCGAACACGGCCGCGCCCAGTTCCACCAGCGCGGCCGTGGTGCCGCCGGTGGCCAGCACCAGCTCCTCGTTCAGCCCGCCGCGCACGGCCAGGCCGCGGTGGCGCAGCAGGTGCTCGGCCACCACCGCGCGGTACTCGGGCAGGCCGCCGCGCTGGGGCCGGAACAGCGGCAGCGCGTCCGCCGCCGCCCGCCACGCCCGCCGCCACGCGGCGCGGTCCAGCCCGCCCGCCCACGGGGCGCCGGGCGCGAGGTCGACCACTTCCGGGGCGGGCGCGGCGGGCGCGGACCGGCGGGCGGGGGTGCGCAGCGATCCCGGCGGCGTGGTGGTGACGTAGGTGCCGGAGCCGTGCCGCCCGGCGATCCAGCCCTCGGCGTGCAGCTGCTCGTAGGCGGCGGCGGTGACCGTGCGGCTCACGCCGAGGCGTTCGGCCAGCGCCCTGGTCGAGGGCAGCCGGTCGCCGCTACGCAGCCGCCCGTCGGCCGCCGCCGCGCGCAGGGCGTCGGCCAGCTGCACGGCCAGCGGCTCGGGCGAGGCGCGGTCCAGCGAGACCGGCAGTGCCGTCTCGGACAAGTGGACTCCTGAATTCAGCGATAAATGGCCCTTGAATGATGCCACTTCGCGGATGACGGTGGGCGCATGACACTCCAGCCGACACCCCGCAGCACGGTCAAGCGCGGTCGCGAGCGCGCCGTGGTCGAGCGGGAGGCCCTGCACGCGGTGCTCGACGCGGGCCTGGTGTGCCACTTGGCCGTGGTCGTGGACGACGCGCCGGTGGTGCTGCCGACCGCCTACGGCCGCGACGGCGACACCCTGTACCTGCACGGCTCGACCGGTGCCCGGACGCTGCGCGAGGCGTCCGCCGGGATGCCGGTGTGCGTGGCGGTGACGCTGGTGGACGGGGTGGTCTACTCCCGCGCGGCGTTCGACTTCTCGATGAACTACCGCTCCGCGGTGGTGCACGGCACGGCGGAGCGGGTCACCGACCCGGAGCGCAAGCTGCACGGCCTGCGCGTGCTCACCGAGCACGCCGCGCCCGGCGCGTGGGACCACGTCCGCCCGCCCAGCGCCAAGGAGCTGGCCGCGACCAACGTGCTGGCGCTGGACCTCACCGAGGCGTCGGTGAAGATCCGCACCGGGCCGCCCGGCGACGAGGACGAGGACGTGGCCGCCGGGGTGGCGTGGGCGGGCGTGCTGCCGCTGCGCACCACGTGGGGCGAGCCCGAGCCGTGCCCCCGGCTACCCGAGGGCACCCCCGTCCCCGAGCACGTCACCACCCGCCTGTAGCGCCTGCAAGTACTACCCGTGCCCCGTCGCGGGGCCGGTAACTACTACCGGAGCCGGGTAGTAGTTACCGGCCCTGTGAGGCGGGTCGGGTAGTACTTGCAGGCGTCAGTCGAGGAGGAAGTGGCGGGGGCGCATGGTGCGCCCGCCGTCGCGGTAGACGTGGATGGTCACCGCCGGGTCGGGCCCGTCGTTGCGCACCTGGTGCGCGTAGTCGGGCCCGAACACGCGGGACTGGCCCGCGTGCAGGTGGTGCAGCACCTGCCTCGACCCCACCGCGACCACCTCGGTCAGCGCACCGCTGACCACGGTGAACGCGCCGGTGGCCGGACCGTGGTCGTGCAGGTCGGTGCCCTGGCCGGGCAACCAGCTCAGCAGCCACACCTCCTGCTCGTCGGTGGCCTCGATCAGGGCGGAGAAGCGCTGGTCGGGGTCGTAGCGCAACCGGTGCGCCCACAGCTCGCGGCGGGCGGCGGTGTCCAGCGCGATGCGCACGGGGTGCAGCGCGCCTCGGGTCTGCGGCAGGGCGATCGTGTTCTCCGGAACGGCGAACATGGTTCCTTCTCGGGGTGCTCGGGAGTGCGGGCGTCAGCGGCCCGCCGGACGCGAGTCGATCACCGAGGGAGACACAGCGCGCTGGCGACCAGGCGGAGGTCGATGTGACCCCGCCCGTCGATCATGGCGCGGAAGGACATGCCGTCGAGGGTGGCAGGCCGCCCGCGAGCGGGCAACCGAGTCCCACGAAGTGGACCCGAAACGACATCAGGCCAGCGCCGCCAGCACGTCGGCCACCAGGTCCTCGGTGTCCTCGCAGCCCGCGGACAGCCGGACCAGCCCCTCCGGCACCGGGTCGCCCCACTGCGCGCGCCGGTCCGCGCTGGTGTGCAGGCCGCCGAAGCTGGTGCTGGCCGCGACCAGCCGCGACCGCGCCAGGAACTCCGCCACCGCGGCCTCGTCGGCCAGCACGAACGTCAGCACCCCGCCGAAGCGCCGCATCTGCCGCGACGCCACCTCGTGCGCCGGGTCCTCCGGGGCGCCCGGCCAGCGCAGGCCGGTCACCGCCGGGTGCTCGCGCAGCGCCCGGTACAGCGCCGCCGCGTTCTGCGCCTGCCGCGCCAGCCGCAGGTCCAGCGTGCCCAGGCCGCGGTGGGCCAGCCACGCCTCGAACGGGCCGGGGATCGCCCCGCTGGTGGTCCGCGCGGTGCGCACCCGCTCGGCCAGCTCGACGTCCGCTGTGGACATGTGCCCCAGCACCAGGTCGCTGTGCCCGGACACGGCCTTGGTGTCGCTGCTGAGCACCACGTCCGCGCCCAGCTCCAGCGGCTTCTGCCCCAGCGGGGTCGCGGTCGTGTTGTCCACCGCCACCAGCGCGCCCGCCGCGTGCGCCCGCGCCGACAGCTCGGCGATGTCGCACACGTCCAGTCCGGGGTTGGACGGCGACTCCAGCAGCACCAGCCGCACGCCGTCGAACGGCGGGTACGGCCCGGCGGTGGGCGCCTCCAGCACCCGCACCGGCATCTCGGCCAGCAGGGTGCGGGTCAGGTAGTAGCCGTCGCTGGGCACCACCACGGTGTCGCCGGGGCTCAGCACCACGCGCAGCAGCGTCGAGATCGCCGCCATGCCGGACGGGAACAGCACGCACTCGCCGCCGTCCAGCTCGCCCAGCGCGGCCTCCAACGCGCGCCACGTCGGGTTGTGCGCGCGCCCGTAGGTGTCCGCGCCGCCCAGGTGGTACGGCGCGGCGAACACCGGACCGGCCAGGAACGGCTCGCCCTCCGAGGTGGGCGCGGAGTGCACCACCCGCGTCCCGTCGCCCCGCGCGGTCACTGCCGCTCCGCCTTCGGCTCCCGGCCCAGCAGCGCCGCGGTGAGCACCCTCGGGTCCAGCCCGTCGTGGCACACCCGGTGCACGCCGTCGGTGATCGGCATGTCCACTCCCTTCCTGGCGGCCAGCTCCCGGATGGACGAACAGGACTTCACGCCCTCCGCGACCTGGCCGTGCGCGGCCCGCTGCGCCTGCGCCAGCGACTCACCGCGCCCCAGCCTCTCGCCGAACGTCCGGTTGCGCGACAGCGGTGACGCGCACGTGGCCACGAGATCACCCAGTCCGGCAAGGCCCGCGAAGGTCAGCGGGTCCGCGCCCAGCGCCGCGCCCAGCCGCGCGGTCTCGGCCAGGCCGCGGGTGATGATCGAGGCCATGGTGTTGTCGCCGAAGCCGAGCCCGGCGGCCATGCCGCAGGCCAGCGCGATGACGTTCTTGCACGCCCCGCCCAGCTCGCAGCCGATCACGTCGACGTTGGTGTAGGGCCGGAAGTAGGAGTTGGTGCAGGCCAGCTGGAGCTGCACGGCGCGGTCGTGGTCGGTGCACGCGATGACCGTGGCGGTGGGCTGCTCGGCGGCGATCTCCTTGGCCAGGTTCGGCCCGGTCACCACGGCCACCTGGTCCTCGGGCACGCCCGCGACCTCGCGGATGACCTCGCTCATCCGCTTGAGCGTGCCCAGCTCCACGCCCTTGGCGAGGCTGACCAGGGTCGCGCCCGGCGGCAGCCACGGCCGCCACGCGGTCAGGTTCTCCCGCAGCGTCTGGCTGGGCACGGCCAGCACCACGGCCCGCGCGCCGTCCAGCGCCTTCTCCGCGTCCGAGGTGGCGGTGAGGTTCGCGGGCAGCGACACGCCCGGCAGGTAGTCGGGGTTGGCGCGGGAACCGGCGATGGCGTCGGCCACCTCGGGGCGGCGCGCCCACAGCACGACGTCGGTGCCGGAGTCGGCGAGCACCTTGGCGAAGGCGGTGCCCCACGACCCGGCACCCAGCACGGCGATCCGGTCCACGTCAGACCTTCTTGCCGTAGAAGCCGTCGGGCGCCTGCTCGTGGCGGATGTCCGCGAGCAGGTCCTTGACCCGGCCCATGATCAGGTCGGTGGTCTCCCGCAGCAGCGCCAGGTTCTGCGGCTGGGCGCGCAGCGCGTCGAGGTCGACCGGCTCGCCGACCGCGGTGACCACGGTCTTGCGGGGCAGCGGCCGGAACTTCTTGCGGTAGTGGTCGTAGACGTCCCTGGTGCCCCAGCGGGCGGCGGGCAGCACCGGCACGTCGTGCTCCAGCGCCAGCCGGGCCACGCCGGTGCGCGCGGCCATCGGCCAGCCGTCCGGGTCGCGGGTGATGGTGCCCTCCGGGTAGATCACCACGACCTTGCCCGCCTCCAGCGCCTCGTGCGCGGCGCGCAGCGACTGCTGGGCGTCGGCGCTGCCGCGGTAGACCGGGATCTGCTGCGCGCCGCGCAGCACGCTGCCCAGCACCGGCACCTTCCACAGGCTGTGCTTGGCCAGGAACCGCGGCACCCGCTTGCTGCGGTGCACCAGCACCGCGTCGTAGACCGGGTCGAGGTGGGACACGTGGTTCATGACCAGCAGCACGCCACCGGTTTCCGGGATGTGGTGCGCGCCCTCGGTGCGCCACCGCGTCATCAGCGCGGTGGCCGGGTAGAAGACCGCCGCGGCGAACCCCACCCAGAAGCCGCCCTTCTCTCTGGCCACGTGCTCTCCCTACTCGTCGTGGACCTGGAGTCTTCCCCGGAGCCCCCGGCCAGGTCCAGCCGGCATCGGGGAGTATGGCGGGGTGCGCGCGGACGTGGACCTGGTGGTGCCGGTCAAGACCCTGGACAGGGCGAAGTCGAGGCTGCGCGGGGTGACCGCGGACCGGCCCGCGCTGGCGCTGGCGTTCGCCTTGGACACGATCCGCGCGGCGCTGCCGGTGGTGCGCAGCGTGGTGGCCATCACCGACGACCCGGTGGTGGTGGCGGAGCTGGCGGTGCTGGGCGTGGAGACCACCCCCGGCCCCGAGGGGCTGAACCCGGCGCTGCGGCACGGGGCGGCGCTGCTGCGGTCGCGCGACCCGCGCTCGGTGGTCGGCGCGCTGCAGGCCGACCTGCCCGCGCTGCGCCCGGAGGAGCTGCGGGCGGCGATCGCGGCGGCGGACGGGCGGGCGTTCTGCCCGGACCGCCAGGGCACCGGCACGACGCTGCTGCTGTCCGAACCGGGCGGTGACCTGGCGCCGGAGTTCGGCGTGGGCTCGGCGGCGGCGCACGAGGCGGCCGGGGCGCGACCGCTGGTCGGGCCGTGGCCGACGCTGCGCTGCGACGTGGACACCGCGGAGGACCTGGACGTCGCCGCGGCCTTCGGCTTGGGCAGGCGCACGCGCGCCGCGCTGGCCCCGGTCTGCTGACCGCGTCTGCAAGTACCACCCGACGGGGGTCGGGTGGTACTTGCAGACGCCGGTGTCAGCAGCAGGCGGAGCCGGAGCCGCAGCCACGACCCACCAGCATCGGGCAGGCCGAGCCGTAGACGGGGTCGGGGGCCAGCGGCAGGCGCTCGCGCGGATTCTCCAACGGCCGGAACGACACCGACACCGGTCGGGTCCTCAGCGTCACGGAGGTCCCGGACGCCTGCGCGTCGTAGGCGCCCTTGGTGAGCTTGAGGATTTCCACCCCGCGAGCCAGGTCGGCCAGGAACACCCGGCCCCGGTGCCAGTACGGCGCGAACGACACCGCGCCCTCGGGCCGCCAGTAGCCGACCTGGCGCGGCGCGGTCGGGTCGGTGATGTCCAGGAACCGCGTCCCCTGCTGGTACCAGGAGTAGGCCACGATCCGCCGGTGCACGTCGAAGTAGTGCGCGGAGCAGAACGCGTCGGGGCCGGGCAGCGTGCCCTCCTGGTCGTCCGGGCTCCACACGCCCACGGTCCTGAGGTGGAACGGCCGCTCCGGGGTGGCCCGCCAGGACTCGCCGTCGCGCGAGCCCTCCAGCGAGGAGATCACGAACCGCCCCTGGTCCTCGCACGTGGGCGAGCCGAACGCCTCCTCCGTGTGCAGCAGCAGCGACCCCGCCGGGTGCTCGCGGGTCGGTCGCGGCCCGTCCGCCAGGGTCGCCCCCACCGGCCGGAACGAGTTGTGCGAGAACGACGTGGGCATGTCCGGCGGGGGCGCGGCCCCGCCCGCGTACGGCACCGGGTCGACCGCCGTGGCCTGGCGGACCCGCCCGGTCAGCGGGTCGCGGTGCCAACCGCGCGTGTGGTAGCCGCGCGTGCCGCCGGTGCCCGCGACCCAGGCGACGCCCTCGGCGTCGACCTGCACGTCGTGGGTCATGTGCGTCTCGCCCTGGTTGCGGTGGAGGTCCACGTGCTGGTCCAGGGTCCGCGGGTGGCGCGGGTCGCGGATGTCGGTGACGAAGACCTTGCCGGAGATCCGGTAGGGATCGGGGTCGGTGGAGGGCGTCCCGTCGTAGCCGGTCGTCCACAGGTACGAGCAGTCGTTGACGCACGTGGTGATGTGCCCGGTGCCCATCGGCGCGAAGCTGAGCAGCTCCAGGTGCGCCGGGTCCGCGGCGGAGACGAAGTAGACGCCGGTGGGCTGCCCCTCGCCCTGCTCCCGCCCGAACGCGCTGCGCTCCCGCGCCAGGAACACCAGCTTGCGCTTGGGATCGACGTCGACGTCCTCGTTCTCCCAGAAGCTCTGCTCCGGGTCGTCGCCCGGCAGCGCCAGCTCCCGCTTGGTCAGGTGGTCCAGCGGCACCGGCGCGTCGAGGTCGGTGACGTCGAAGGTCTTGAGCCCGAACTCGCCGCTGAGGAACATGACGTCCCGGTCGCGGTAGCGCAGGAAGTTGATGGAGATCGCGCCCTCGGTCTCCGGGATCGCCGCGCGCAGCTCGACGTTCCTCGACGCCGCGGGCAGGCCCGGCCGCCCGGTCTCCGCGCGCGGGGCCGCGTCCGCCGCGCCGTGGCCGGTGAAACCGACCAGCACGGCGGTGATCCCTGCCAACACCCTCATGGTCGCTCCCTTCCGCGACGGCGTCACCGCGCAGCGTGGCAGGCGGACGGGCGGGCGGACTACTGCCGATCGGCTGGCGTCGCACTGCCGATCGGCTAGCGTTGCCCGCGTGGCAGAGGCACCCCGTCCCGAGCAGGCGACCGTCAGCGCGCACCACCCGGACGGCTCCGCCACCGTGCTGCGCGACGACGGCGTTCTGGTGGAGGTGCCCGCGCGGGCGGTGGCGGCGGGCGGGTGGCGTTCGCTGCGCCCCGGCCAGCGGGTCACCCTGGAACGCGCCGAGGGTGGCCGGGTGGACGCGCTGCGCCCTCCGGTGTGACCGGGAGTTCACCTCCAGGACGGTTCCGATCAGCGCGTGCATCCCCGATCTGGGGGACAATGCCACCGTGAGCACGGACAACAGCGACCAGCAGCCGAAGCCCGCGCGACGCGCCAGAGCCCCCCGGACCACCACCTCCGCAGCAGGCGCACCGCGCAGGCGCCCGCGCCCGGCGGCCCGCCGCGGTGCGGTCCGGGATTCCTCGCAACCCGCTGCTCCCCAACCGGCCGACCCCCCGGCGGCGCCTTCGGTGGTGCACCCGGCGGCGCCCCCGGCCGTCGCCGAGGCGCCCGCCCGCGCGTTCCCGAGCTCACCGCCCGCCGAGACCGCCGCCGAGGTCCCCGCGGACCTGCCCGACGACCGCTACTTCAACCGGGAGCTGTCCTGGTTGGACTTCAACGCGCGGGTGCTGGCGCTGGCCGAGGACCCGTCCCAGCCGCTGCTGGAGCGGGCCAAGTTCCTGGCCATCTTCGCCTCCAACCTCGACGAGTTCTACATGGTGCGCGTCGCGGGCCTCAAGCGCCGCGCCGAGACCGGTCTGTCGGTGCGCAGCGCGGACGGGCTCACCCCGCGCGAGCAGCTGGCCAACATCTCCAAGCGCACCCAGGAACTGGTGGAGCAGCACGCCCGCGCCTTCCTCGACCACGTGCGGCCGGAGCTGGAGAAGCACGGCATCAGCCTGGTCACCTGGGCGCAGCTGACCGACAGCGAGCGGATGCGGCTGTCCGGCTACTTCACCGACCAGGTCTTCCCGGTGCTCACGCCGCTGGCCGTGGACGCCGCCCACCCCTTCCCCTACATCTCCGGGCTGTCGCTGAACCTCGCGGTGAGCGTGCGCGACCCGGAGGGCGGCACCGACCGGTTCGCCCGCGTGAAGGTGCCCGACAACGTGCCTCGGCTGGTGCGGGTGGAGACCGACCGCTCCAGCAGCACCGCGACGTTCCTGCCGCTGGAGGAGCTGATCGCCGCGCACCTGGGCGAGCTGTTCGCGGGCATGCAGGTCATCGAGTGCCACGCCTTCCGGGTCACCCGCAACGCCGATTTGGAGGTCGAGGAGGACCGCGACGAGGACCTGCTGCAGGCGTTGGAGCGGGAGCTGGCGCGCCGCCGGTTCGGCCCGCCGGTGCGGCTGGAAGTCGCCGACGACATGACCGAGGACATGCTGGAGCGGCTGCTGCGGGAGCTGGAGGTCGACCCGCACGACGTGGTGCAGGTGCCCGGCCTGCTGGACCTGTCGTGCCTGTTCCAGCTCTACGGCCTGGACAACAAGCAGCTCAAGGACCGGCCGTTCGTGCCGTCCACGCACCCGGCGTTCGGCGAGCGGGAGACGCCCAAGAGCATCTTCGCCACCCTGCGCGAGGGCGACGTGCTGGTGCACCACCCCTACGACTCGTTCTCCACCAGCGTGCAGCGGTTCGTCGAGCAGGCCGCCGCCGACCCGCAGGTGCTGGCCATCAAGCAGACGCTGTACCGCACCTCCGGCGACTCGCCGATCGTCGACGCGCTGATCGACGCGGCCGAGGCGGGCAAGCAGGTCGTGGCGCTGGTGGAGATCAAGGCCCGCTTCGACGAGCAGGCCAACATCAAGTGGGCGCGGGCGCTGGAAAAGGCTGGCGTGCACGTGGTCTACGGCCTGATGGGCCTCAAGACGCACTGCAAGACCGCGCTCGTGGTGCGCCAGGAGGGCTCGACGATCCGCCGCTACTGCCACATCGGCACCGGCAACTACAACCCGAAGACCGCTCGGCTGTACGAGGACATCGGCCTGCTCACCGCCGAGCCCACCATCGGCGCGGACCTCACCGACCTGTTCAACGTGCTGACCGGCTACGCCCGCCAGGACCACTACCGCAGCCTGCTGGTGGCGCCCTACGGCGTGCGGCGCGGCATCGTCGAGCGCATCGAGCGCGAGATCGAGCTGGCCCGCGAGGGCAAGCGCGCGGGCGTGCGCATCAAGGTGAACTCGTTGGTGGACGAGCAGGTCATCGACTCGCTGTACCGGGCGTCGCAGGCCGGTGTGCCGGTGGACGTGGTGGTGCGGGGTGTGTGCTCGCTCAAGCCGGGCATCAAGGGGCTGAGCGAGAACATCCACGTCCGCTCGATCCTGGGCCGGTTCCTGGAGCACTCGCGGGTGTTCCACTTCGTCGGCTGCGGCGAGCACTGGATCGGCAGCGCGGACATGATGCACCGCAACCTCGACCGCCGCGTCGAGGTGCAGGTGCGGGTGACCGACCCGAAGCTGACCGCCCAGCTGGACGAGGTGCTGGACTCCGCGCTGGAGCCGACCACCCGCTGCTGGGTGCTGCGCCCGGACGGCGAGTGGGAGGCCTCGCCCTCCGACGGCAGCCGCGTCCGCGACCACCAGACCGATCTGCTGCGCAAGCACCGCGCGTTGGGGTGAGCATTGGGTTCCACGATTCGCGCGGCCGGTGCCGTGCTGTGGCGCGACGACCGCGTCGCGGTGGTGCACCGACCCAGGTACGACGACTGGTCGCTGCCCAAGGGCAAGCTCGACCCCGGTGAGACCGTCGCGGCGGCGGCGGTCCGCGAGGTGCTGGAGGAGACCGGCGTCCACGCCGTGCTCGGCCGCCACCTCGCGCAGGTCCGCTACACCGCGTTCGGCAAGCCGAAAACGGTGGACTACTACAGCGCCCGCGCCACCTCCGGCGAGTTCGTCCCCAACGAGGAGGTGGACGAGCTGCGCTGGCTGCCCGTGCCGCTGGCGCTGCGGCTGGTGACGCGGGACGAGGACCGCGAGGTGCTGCACGCGTTCGCGGCGGCCCCGGCGGACCTGCGGACGCTGCTGCTGGTGCGGCACGCCAAGGCGGGCAAGCGGGACCACTGGCAGGGCGACGACGACCTGCGACCGCTCAGCCCGGCGGGGTGGCGGCAGGCCGAGGCGCTGCGGTCGATGCTGCCGCTGTGGGGCGTGACGCGGGTGCACGCCGCCCCGCGCGTGCGGTGCGCGCAGACCGTGCAGGGCGTGGCGGAGGACCTGTCGGTCGAGGTGGCGCGGGAGCCGAGGCTGAGCGAGGAGGGCTACTGGCCCGACCGCGACGCGGCACTGGTGCGGCTGCTGGAGATCGCGGGCGCCGGGGGCGTGCCGGTGGTGTGCAGCCAGGGCGGGGTCATCCCGGACCTGGTGTCGGCGCTGGCCGAGCTGGGCGGCGTGAAGCTGGACGACGGCGTGCCGTGCAAGAAGGGCAGCGCGTGGGTGCTGGCGTTCCGCGAGCGGGCAGGCGGGTGGTCCACTGCGGACGAGCCGCGGCGGTGGCCGCAGCTCGTGGGCGCGCACTACGTGCCGACGGCGCTGGGCAGGCCCGGCCCCTGAGCGAGCCCCGCAGGCCCGCTCACGGGCCCGCTGGAGGCCGTTTTCGCCTCTGACGAGTTGAGGGCCCGGTGCGCGTCCGCACCGGGCCCTCGACGTGTCGGCGGGAATCGTGCCCGACCGGAATTCCGGTTCGCGCCGCCCCGCACGTCCTCCCCCGGCCTCTCGCACCGCCGGGGTTCACCGCGCCCACCCGAGTCCGCGCTCGGGTGGAATGACCGGCCCACCGGAACCGGGGTGCGCCGCCCCGATTCCGCACCCGCCCGCCGAACTCCATTCGACGGGCGGAACGGGCCACCCCTTCCGCCACCGGAACGGGATTCCCGGCGCGGCGCACGCCATTGCGGCGCCGACCGCGACCGCTCCCGCCCGTGTCGCGGGCGGTTCGGGAACCGCTTCTCCCACCGACTCCCGAACCACGGGTCAGACCGCTTTCCCGGTTCCACCGGCATCGCGCCGCGGAACCGGGCAGGCGGGTCACTTCGCCTTGGCCGCCGTGGTCTTCCTCGCCGCGCTGGTCCGCTTCGCCGCGGGCTTGGCCGCCGGGGTGGCGGCGGTGCTGTCCGCGGTGGTCGTGGTGGCCGCGGTGGCCGCGGTGGACTTGGCCGCCGTCGCCTTGGCCGTGGTGGTCCTCTTGGCCGCGGGCTTGGCAGCCGCGGGCTTGGCCGCCGTGGTCTTGGCGGCCGTGGACTTGGCCGCGGTCGTCTTGGCGGCCGTGGACTTGGCCGCGGTCGCCTTGGGCGCCGTGGTCTTCGCCGCGGTCGCCTTCGGCGCGGTCGCCTTGGTCGCCGTGGCCTTGGCCGTGGTCTTCGCCGTCGCGCCCTTGGTGGCCGGGGCCTTGGTGGCGGTGGCCGCGGCGGTCCGGCGGGTGGCCGGGGCCTTGGTCGCGGCGGCGGCGGCGCGCGTCGTGGTGGTGGCGGTGGTGCCGCGCGCGGCGCGCGTCGTGGTGGCGCGGGTGGCAGGCGCCTTCGCCGAGGCGGCCTTGGCGCCCGCCGAAGCGGCGGACTTGGCGGCCGTGACGCGCGGCAGCTTCTTGGTGCCGCTGATGACGTCCTTGAACGTCGAACCCGCGCGGAACGCGGGAACGTTGGTCTTCTTGACCTTCACGGTCTCACCGGTGCGCGGGTTGCGAGCGGTGCGGGCCGCGCGGGCGCGCTTCTCGAAGACACCGAAGCCGGTGATGTTGACCTTCTCGCCCTTGTGGACGCTGCGGACGATGACGTCCACGATGCCGTCGACAGCGGCAGCGGCGTTCTTCTTGTCGCCAAGGCGCTCGGCGAGCGCCTCGATGAGCTGGGCCTTGTTCACCTTCAGTCCCTCCCAGGACGCTCACGGCCCTAGTCGGGCCGACTGATGGCCACGGTAAGCCCATGTGGAAGGAATTACCAATCGCCACGCCAGATTTTTTGTTGTGGCGTGGGCAATTGCGCCCTGTCGAGGGACGGGTGCGCGGGCCGGAGGAGCCGGGAGGGGGCCGGATTCCCGCTGTTCGAGGGGGAATCCGGCCCTTCGGATCAGCGCGCCGGAACCGGTTCGGTGGTCGGCAGCCAGCCGGGCCTGCGCCGCTCGAACTCGGTGATGTCTTCGGCGTGGCGCAGGGTCAGCGCGATGTCGTCCAAACCCTCCAGCAGTCGCCAGCGGGTGTACTCGTCGATGGTGAAGGGGGCGGTGAAGTCCTTGGCCGCAACCGTGTTGTTGGTCAGGTCGACGGTGACCTCGGTGCCCGGCTCGTTCTCCAACAGCTTCCAGAGCAATTCGACATCGGACTGCTCGCACTGGGCCGCGACGAGTCCCTGCTTGCCCGCGTTGCCCCGGAAGATGTCGGCGAACCGCGAGGAGATGACCACCCGGAAGCCGTAGTCCATCAGCGCCCAAACGGCGTGCTCGCGGGAGGAGCCGGTGCCGAAGTCCGGGCCCGCGACCAGCACGCTGCCCGCCCGGAACGGCTCCTGGTTGAGCACGAAGTGCTCGTCGCCGCGCCAGGCGGCGAACAGGCCGTCCTCGAAGCCGGAGCGGGTGACCCGCTTGAGGTAGACGGCCGGGATGATCTGGTCGGTGTCCACGTTGGACCTGCGCAGCGGGACACCGACCCCGGTGTGCGTGGTGAACGCTTCCATGTTCCCTGTTCCTCTTCTCAGACCAGGTCGGCGGGCGAGGACAGCGTGCCGCGCACGGCGGTCGCGGCGGCCACGAGCGGGGACACCAGGTGGGTGCGGCCCCCCTTGCCCTGCCTGCCCTCGAAGTTGCGGTTGGAGGTGGAGGCGCTGCGCTCCCCCGGCTTGAGCTGATCGGGGTTCATGCCGAGGCACATGGAGCAGCCCGCCTGACGCCATTCCGCGCCTGCCGCCAGGAACACCTCGTGCAGCCCCTCGGCCTCGGCCTGGGCGCGCACGCGCATCGAGCCGGGCACGACCAGCATCCGCACGCCGTCGGCCACCTTCTTGCCGCGCAGCACCTCCGCGGCGGCGCGCAGGTCCTCGATGCGGCCGTTGGTGCAGGAGCCGAGGAAGACCGTGTCGACGTGGATGTCGCGCAGCGGGGTGCCCGGCTCCAGCCCCATGTACGCCAGCGCCTTCTCGGCCGCCACGCGCTCGTTCTCGTCGACGATCGCCTCGGGGTCGGGCACCCGCTCGCCCAGCGGCAGGCCCTGTCCGGGGTTGGTGCCCCAGGTGACGAACGGCGTCAGCTCGTCCGCGTTCAGGTGCACCTCGGCGTCGAACTCCGCGTCGTCGTCGGTGCGCAGGGTCCGCCAGTACTCGACCGCGGCGTCCCAGTCGGCGCCGGACGGCGCGTGCGGGCGGCCCTTGATGTAGTCGAACGTCGTCTGGTCCGGCGCGATCATCCCGGCGCGGGCGCCCGCCTCGATCGACATGTTGCAGATGGTCATGCGGGCTTCCATGGACAGCGCCTCGATCGCGCTGCCCCGGTACTCCAGCACGTAGCCCTGCCCGCCGCCGGTGCCGATCTTGGCGATGACGGCCAGGATGACGTCCTTGGCGGTGACACCGGGCCGCAGCGCGCCGTCGACGTTGATGGCCATGGTCTTGAACGGCTTCAGCGGCAGCGTCTGCGTGGCCATCACGTGCTCGACCTCGGAGGTGCCGATGCCGAAGGCGAGCGCGCCGAACGCCCCGTGCGTGGAGGTGTGGCTGTCGCCGCACACCACCGTCATGCCGGGCTGGGTCAGCCCCAGCTGCGGCCCCACCACGTGCACGATGCCCTGCTCGGCGTCGCCCATCGGGTGCAGCCGCACGCCGAACTCGGCGCAGTTCTTGCGCAACGTCTCGACCTGGGTGCGCGACACCGGGTCCGCGATCGGCAGCTCGATGTCGACCGTCGGGACGTTGTGGTCCTCGGTGGCGATGGTGAGGTCGGGACGGCGGATGGGCCGCCCGGCGAGGCGCAGGCCGTCGAACGCCTGCGGGCTGGTCACTTCGTGCAGCAGGTGGAGGTCGATGTAGAGCAGGTCGGGTTCAGCGCCACTCCCGTGGCGCACCACGTGTGCTTCCCACACCTTCTCCGCGAGCGTACGGCTGCGGCTCATCGCTAACTCCCAGGATCTGGACTGCCGATAGATCTGGACTTCCCAGACAGTGGGAAGTTAGTATCGGCTTGTGGGACAGCATAGCGGGATCGGCGTGCTGGACAAGGCAGTGGCCGTCCTCAACGCCGTGGCGAAAGATCCGTGTGGGCTGGCGGAGTTGTGCAACCGCACCGGTCTGCCGAGGGCGACAGCGCACAGGTTGGCCGTGGGACTGGAAGTCCACCGCCTCCTGCGCCGGGGCTCCGACGGCCGCTGGCGGCCCGGCGCGGCGCTGGCCGAGCTGGCGGGCGGCGCGACCGACCCCCTGCTCGACGCCGCGGGCTCGGTGCTGCCCCGGCTGCGGGACATCACCGGCGAGAGCGTCCAGCTCTACCGCCGGGACGGGATGCAGCGCGTCTGCGTCTCGTCGGCGGAACCGCCGAGCGGCTTGAGGGACACCGTCCCGGTCGGCGCGCGACTGCCCATGACGGCGGGCTCCGGCGCCAAGGTCCTGGCCGCGTGGGCCGACCCCGGCACCCAGCGCTCGGTGCTGGCCGACGCCGTCTACGGCGAGCGCACCCTGCTGGAGGTGCGCCGCCGCGGCTGGGCCCAGAGCGTCGCCGAGCGCGAGCCCGGTGTGGCCAGCGTCTCGGCACCGGTGCGCGACAGCACGGGGGCGGTGGTGGCCGCCATCTCCGTTTCCGGCCCCATCGACCGCATGGGCCGCCGCCCCGGCGCCCGCTGGGCCGCCGACCTCCTGGCCGCCGCCGAAGCCCTCCAGTCCCGCCTCTGACCCTCCCCCGCGAGTCGAACACTCAGGACCCCTGAGTTCTACGTTCGGGTTGGGTGAGTTCGCCGTTGGGGTTGTAAAAGCGCGCTCGCCGCGCGGCAGGTCGCCAAGGATGGCGGGTCGCGCCGTCCCCGTATGACCTGCCGGAGGCGAACCACACGCGTCAAGGGGCCCAGGCTTTCGTCCGGGGTTGGGTCGGGTGTTCAGGGCCCCTTGACACGTGCGGTCGGGACGAGCCCAGGTCATACGGGGACGGCGCTCACGGGCACCCCGCTGCGCGCGCTCCGCGCGCGCCCCCTGCTGCGTCGGCAAGTACTACCCGAGGCCGCCGCAAGGGCGGGTAACTACTACCCGAGGGGCGCGACAGTGCGGGTTGGGGTGCGCGAATGTTGAGTTCAGGGTGTCTGAGCGTTCGACTCGCGGGGGCGACACGCCCGACACGCCCGCGACCGGGTGACGCCGGGGGCGGGCGTGGCCGTCCTGAGCGTTGAACTCAGGGGTCCTGAGCGTTCGACTCGCGAGAGGCGGGAGACGGGGCGGAGCCCCGCCAGGGGGTGCAGGGGGCGGAGCCCGCCTGCACGGGGTTTGGGGGCCGTGCCCCCAATGCAAAATGCGAAAGATCCCTGTGCGGTCACACCGCACAGGGATCTCCCGGATCTGTAGCCCCGATGGGATTCGAACCCACGCTACCGCCTTGAGAGGGCGGCGTCCTAGGCCGCTAGACGACGGGGCCCTAGGGTTTCGCTCGGTCTTGCTGAGCTATTCGATTTTCTCTTGCGGCGGTAGCTTACCACACTCTGTTTTCTACCGCTGCAGCTGGGGTACCAGGACTCGAACCTAGACTAACTGAACCAGAATCAGTCGTGCTGCCAATTACACCATACCCCATTGGCTTTCCGATCATCTCCCCTCCAGCCGGGCTGGAGAGGGGCTGTCCGTTCCGCCGAGAGAAATACTAGACCACACCCCCGGCGGAACGGAAATCGGGGGTCAGGCAGAGGCCGCCGACAGCTCGCAGACGAGGAGTTCGGGCAGCTCAGAGAGGCTGCTGATGGCTGAGATGCCCGCGGGCAGCGCCCCTTCGCGCGGCCCCTGCCGGTTGAGCCAGACGCCCCGCATCCCCGCGTCCCTGGCCCCGATCGCGTCGGCGTGGAGGCGGTCTCCCACGTGGACGGTCTCGCTCAGGGGGACGCCGAGGTGGGCGCACGCGGTGTCGAAGATCACTCGGTCGGGCTTGGCCGCGCCGACTTCGCCCGCGATCAGGACGGTGTCGAAGTACTGGGACAGGCCGAGCGTGGCGATCTTCACACGCTGGTGCCTGCCCGAGGCGTTGCTCACAGCCGCCATCGGCAGGCCGGTGGCGCGCAGCCACTCCAGGCACGGGACGACGTCGGGGAACAGGCGCCAGCCCGACGCCAGCACCTCCTGCCGCCGCAGCTCGCGGCGGGTCGCCTCGGCCTGGTCCAACTCCTCCCCGAGCGCGGCGAAGAAGGCGCGTGTCCTGATGTTGCGCATGGTCTCGTACTCGAGTTCGCCCGCGAGCAGGCGCGCGCAGTGCTCATCGGTGATGCGCTGCCACAGCGGCCACGCGTCGGCGTTGCCGACCATCGCGGCCAGCGCGGCCCGCGACGATGTGCTGTAGTCGACGAGCGTGTCGTCCACGTCCAGGCACACCGCGCGGATCTCGCCGGTTCTCCGAGGGGTGAAAGTCGGGGCTGCGGTTGTCACCCCGTGAGGCTAGGTGCGAGCCCCCCTCGGGCGACTCGACCAAGGAGGTGATTCCTCGCGGTTCTTGCACGGTCAAGCACCGCCGGAACACCCCGAACGGGGCAGTCAGATTGCCCCGAGCGCCCGTCGCAATCGCCCGATCGAGCGATCCCGACCCAGCAACTCCATCGACTCGTACAGCGGAGGCGAGACGGTACGGCCCGTCACGGCAACCCGCACGGGGGCGTACGCCTTGCGCGGTTTGAGGCCCAGGCCGTCCACAAGGGACACCTTCAGCGCCTCCTCGATGCCTGCCGCGGTCCACTCGCCGAGGCCCTCCAGCGCCTCGATCGCCGCGTCCAGCACGGGGGCCGCGTCCGCGCCCAGCGCCTTGGCCGCCGCGTCCTCCTCCGGCGCGAAGTCCTCCTCCGCGGTGAACAGGAAGCGGACCATCCCGGCGGCCTCCGAGAGCACCACCAGCCGCTCCTGCACCAGCGGCGCGACACCGCGCAGCACGGCCAGCTGCTCCTCGCTCGGCTCGTGCGGCAGCACGCCGTCGGCGGCCAGGTACGGCAGCACGCGCTCGACGAAGGTCTCCACCGGCAGCGCGCGCAGGTGCGTGGCGTTGATCGCCTCGGCCTTCTTCAGGTCGAAGCGGGCCGGGTTCACGCTCACCTTGGACAGCTCGAAGGCGGCGACCAGTTCCTCGACCGAGAAGATGTCCCGGTCGTCGGCGATGGACCAGCCGAGCAGCGCCAGGTAGTTCAGCAATCCCTCGGGCACGAATCCGCGGTCGCGGTAGAGGAACAGGTTCGACTGCGGGTCGCGCTTGGAAAGCTTCTTGTTCCCCTCGCCCATCACGTAGGGCAGGTGCCCGAACTGCGGCGTGAAATCGGTCACGCCAATTCGCCGCAATGCCGAGTACAGCGCGAGCTGCCGCGGCGTGGACGGCAGCAAGTCCTCTCCGCGCAGCACGTGCGTGATTCCCATGAGCGCGTCGTCGACCGGGTTCACGAACGGGTAGAGCGGGTCACCGTTGGCGCGCACCAGCACCGGGTCCGGCGTGCTGCCCGCCTTGAACGTGATCTCGCCGCGGACCAGGTCGTGCCACGACAGGTCCTCGTCGGGCATCCGCAGCCGCAGGACGGGCTCGCGGCCCTGCGCGCGGAACTCCGCCTTCTGCTCCTCGGTCAGGTCGCGGTCGTAGCCGTCGTAGCCCAGCTTCGGGTCCTGGCCCGCGGCCTTGCGCCGCGCCTCGACCTCCTCGGGCGTGGAGAACGACTCGTACAGCTCGCCCGCCTCGAACAGCCGCTTGGCGATGTCGGCGTAGACGTCGCGGCGCTGGCTCTGCCGGTACGGCGCGTGCGGGCCGCCGACCTCGGGGCCCTCGTCCCAGTCCAGGCCCAGCCACCGCATGGCTTCCAGCAGCGCGAGGTAGGACTCCTCGGAGTCCCGCGCGGCGTCGGTGTCCTCGATGCGGAAGACCACCTTGCCGCCGGTGTGCCGGGCGTAGGCCCAGTTGAACAGCGCGGTGCGGATCAGCCCCACGTGGGGCGTGCCGGTCGGCGACGGGCAGAAGCGGACGCGGACCTCTGGGGATGCGGATTCGGTGCTCATGGCCCGGTCAGCGTATCCGCCTTGACCCCAGGCCACCGCAGGAGCATCCTAGGCTTATTCAACTAGTGTTGAAAACGGGGTGAGGACGATGGAGAGGACCACGGTGGCCGTCGTCGGCGGCGGTCCCGCCGGGATGGTGCTGGGCCTGTTGCTGGCCCGCGCAGGCGTCGAGGTCACCGTTCTGGAGAAGCACGCGGACTTCCTGCGGGACTTCCGCGGCGACACGGTGCACGCGTCGACCCTGACGCTGCTGGACGAGCTGGGGCTCGGGCCGTCGTTCGCCGACGTGCCGCACCAGCTGATCGACCGGGTCCAGGTGATGCTGGACAGCGGGGTCACCACGATGGCCGACCTGTCGCGGCTGCCCGGACCGCACAAGCACATCGCGATCGTCCCGCAGTGGGACTTCCTGGACCTGCTCGCCGACGCGGCCAAGCAGGAGCCGACCTTCACGCTCCGGATGAACGCCGAGTTCACCGGGCTGGTGCGCACCGGCGGCGGCAGGGTGACCGGGCTGCGCTACCGCACGTCCGACGGTGAGGTCCGCGAGCTGGCCGCCGACCTCGTGGTCGCCGCGGACGGCAGGCGCTCCGCGGTGCGCGAGGCCGCCGGGCTGGCGGTCCACTCGTTCGGCGCGCCGATGGACGTGTGGTGGTTCCGCGTGCCGCGCAGGCCCGACGACCCGACGGGCGGCCTCGGCCGGTTCTCCAGCGGGTCCGGGTTGGCGATGATCCCGCGCGGCGACTACTTCCAGTGCGCCTACCTGATCCGCAAGGGCACCGACCGGCGGCTGCGCGCCGAGGGGGTCGAGGCGTTCCGCGAGCGGGTCGCGAAGCTGGTGCCGTGGGTGGCGGACCGGCTCGGCGTGATCGAGTCGCTGGACGACGTGAAGCTGCTGGACGTGAAGCTGGACCGGCTGCGGCGCTGGCACGCCGACGGCCTGCTGTGCGTCGGCGACGCCGCGCACGCCATGTCGCCGATCGGCGGCGTGGGCATCAACCTGGCGGTGCAGGACGCGGTGGCCGCGGCGCGGGTCGTCGCCGGTCCCGCCAAGCTGGGCCGGATCACGCCCGCGGTGCTGGCCAAGGTCCGGCGGCGGCGGTGGTTCGCCACCGTGGTGACGCAGAACATCCAGCGGCTGGTGCAGAACGCGTTCCTGCGCCGCACGCTGGACGGCGGTTCGACCGTCGCGCAGGGGCGCACGCCCCGGCCGGTGCGGTTGATGCGGCGGTTCCCGCCGCTGCAGGTGGTGCCCGCCTACCTGGTGGCGATCGGCCTGCGGCCCGAGCACGCCCCGGCGTTCGCCCGGCGCGAGCCCGCCAGGGTGCCGCGCACCTGAGCCCGCACGCCGTCCGCGAGCACCACCCGACGGGGGGCCGGGTGGTGCTCGCGGACGCGGTTTCAGCGGTTGGCGACCTGGTTGGTGAGGGTGCCCAGGCCCTCGACGGTGACCGACACCGTCTGGCCCGCCTTCATCGGGCCCACGCCCGCCGGGGTGCCGGTGAGGATCACGTCCAGCGGGCGCAGCGTCATCACCGAGGAGATGTACTCGATCAGCGCGGGGATGTCGTGCACCAGCATCGAGGTCCGCGCGTCCTGCTTGACCTCGCCGTCCAGCTCGGTGCGGATGCGCGCGTCGGACGGGTCGAACTCGGTCTCCACCCACGGCCCCAGCGGGCAGAAGGTGTCGAAGCCCTTGGCGCGGGTCCACTGGCCGTCGGACTTCTGCAGGTCGCGAGCGGTCACGTCGTTGGCGATGGTGTAGCCCAGCACGGACTGCGCGGCGCGCGAGGCGGGGATGTCCCGCCCGCCCACGCCGACCACCACGGCCAGCTCGCCCTCGAAGTCCACCCGCTCGGACACCGCGGGCAGCTTGATCTCCGCGTTCGGCCCGATCACCGCGGTGTTGGGCTTGAGGAAGATCAGCGGGCTCTCGGGCACCTCGTTGCCGAGCTCCGCCGCGTGCTCGGCGTAGTTGCGGCCGACGCAGACGATCTTCGGCGGCAGGAACGGGGCCAGCAGCCGCACGTCGGCCAGCGGCCAGCGGCGGCCGGTGAACGTCGGCTTGCCGAAGGGCTCGTCGGCGATCTCGGCGGCGACCAGGTCGTCGCCCTCGCCTTCGATCGCGGCGAAGGCCAGGCCATCTGGTTGGGCGATTCGGGCAATGCGCACGGACTTCACCCTAACCGCAGGCCCGCGCGCTCACGAGCCCACCAGGTCGGCGGCGGCCCGCATCGCCTTGTGCGCCAGCGCGTCGCACAGCGCCAGCCAGCTCGCCTCGACGATGTTGCCGTGCACCCCCACCGTGGTCCACTCCCGCTCGCCGTCGGTGGACTCCACCAGCACGCGGGTGACCGCGTCGGTGCCGTGCTGATCGGTGAGGATGCGCACCTTGTAGTCGTTCAGCTCCACCCGGTCCAGCCAGGACAGGTGCGGCAGCAGCGCCTTGCGCAGCGCCGCGTCCAGCGCGTGCACCGGGCCGTTGCCCTCGGCGGTGGCGATGACCCGCTCCCCCGCCACGTGCACCTTGACCGTGGCCTCGGACACGATCAGGCCGTCCGAGCGGTGGTCCAGCACCACCCGGTAGGACTCCAGGGCGAACGGCGGCGAGTCCAGTTCGGACAGCTCCCCGCGCAGCAGCAGCTCCAGCGAGGCGTCGGCGGCCTCGAACGACCAACCGCCCGCCTCCAGCTCCTTGACCTTGCGCACCGCGCTGCTCAGCGCCTCCGGCTTGCGGGCCAGGTCGATGCCGAACTCGCGGCCCTTGAGCTCCAGGCTGGCCCGCCCGGCCATCTCGGTGACCAGCACCCGCATCCCGTTGCCGACGGCCTCCGGGTCGATGTGGTTGTACAGCTCCGGGTCGACCTTGATCGCGCTCGCGTGCAGCCCCGCCTTGTGGGCGAAGGCCGACGACCCGACGTAGGCCTGGTGGGTGTCGGGCGCGATGTTCGCGATCTCGGCCAGGGCGTGGGACACCCTGGTCAGCTCGGGCAGCGACTCGGCGGGCAGCACCGGCATCCCGAGCTTGGTCACCAGATTCCCCACGACGGCGAACAGGTCCGCGTTGCCCGCCCGCTCGCCGTACCCGTTGGCGGTGCACTGGACGTGGGTCGCACCCGCTTGCACCGCCGCGATGGTGTTGGCCACCGCGCAGGAGGTGTCGTCCTGGCAGTGGATGCCGACCCGGAATCCGGTGCGGGCCACCACGTCGGCGACCGTCCGCGACAACCCCAGCGGGAGCTGGCCGCCGTTGGTGTCGCACAGCACCACCACGTCCGCGCCACCTTCCACAGCGGACTCCAGCACGCGCAGCGCGGTGTCCGGGTCGAAGGCGTAGCCGTCGAAGAAGTGCTCGGCGTCGAGGAACACCCGCCTGCCCTCGCCCACCAGGAACCGCACGGTGTCCTTGACCATCGCGCAGTTCTCGGCCACGTCGGTGCGCAACGCGCGCTCGATGTGCCTGCGGTCGGACTTGGCCACCAGCGTGACCACCGGCGCGCGGGAGTCCAGCAGCGCGCGCACCTGCTGGTCCTCGTGGACCTTCGCGCCCGCCTTGCGGGTGGCGCCGAACGCCACCAGCTGCGCGTGCTTGAGCTCCAGGTCGCCCGCCGCGGCGCGGGCGAAGAACTCGGTGTCCTTGGGCAGCGCGCCCGGCCAGCCGCCCTCGATGAAGCCCACCCCCAGCGAGTCCAGCAGGCGGGCCACCACCAGCTTGTCGTTGACCGAGTAGGAGATGCCCTCGCGCTGCGCGCCGTCCCGCAAGGTCGTGTCGTAGACGTGGAAAGAATCGCCGAGGGTGGTCACGGGGGCTCCTGGGGCTTTCGGGTCGCGGGGTGGTGGGGGTGGCGGAAAAACAAAAAGACCCCCCGCAGGGATGCGAGAGGTCGGCGCGCCGGGTGCTCGGGGAGCTTCAGCCGGCGCGCTCGTCGATAATGATCGCGGTGTGGTGGGCCACGCCAGGGATAGTGCCACACCCCGCCCGCCCGTACCAGTCCACGGGCGGGCTGTCCCACATTCTGGTTACGCGCCCGCGAGGTAGCGGGCCAGCGCCTCGATCGCGGCGGGGTTGCGCGGCCCCTCCACCAGCGCCGCGTAGGGCAGGGCGAAGAACCGGCCCTCGCGCACCGCGGTGACCCCGGCCAGCGGCGGGTAGGAGCGCAGGAACGCCTCCTTCTGCTGCGGCGTGTCGGCGTCGCCGTCGGCGTAGTCGTTGATCAGGACGACCTCGGGGTCGCGGGCCACCACGGCCTCCCACCCGACGGTGGTCCAGCTGTCGTCGAGGTCGCCGAAGATGTTGTCCCCGCCCGCGTGGCCGATGATGTCCTGCGGCGCGGCGTTGCGGCCCGAGGTGAACGGCTGGTCCAGCCCGCTGTCGTAGAGGAACACCCTGGGGCGCGGCCTGCCCGCCATCAGCTCGGCGGCGCGGGCGACCTGCGCCTGGTACTCGGCCACCAGCCGCTCGGCCCGGTCGCTCACGCCGAAGATCCGGCCGAGGTTGCGCAAGTCGGTGTAGAGGGCCTCCAGCGGCGGCATGATGCCGCGCTGCTTGCCCACGCCGTTGCGGCACGCCTCGGTGAGCTGGTAGGTGGCCACGCCCAAGTCCCGCAACGAGTCCGGGGTCAGGCCGGTGCTCTCCGAGAAGCCGTAGTTCCACCCGGCGAACACCAGGTCCGCGCCCGCCCCCTGGACGACCTCCTTGCTGATCCGCTCGGCCAGCTTGGGCACCCGGTCGAAGTCCGCCTTCCACGGCGAGGTCTCCACGTCGCGGTGCTGGCCGGGACCGACCACGTACCCCACCACGCGGTCGGCCAGCCCCAGCGCGAACATCAGCTCGGTGATGCCGGTGTCGTTGGTGACCACCCTCGTCGGCGTGCGGTAGGACACCTCCTGGCCGCAGTTGGTGACCGTGGTGGTGACGCCACCCTGCTCCTGCGCGACGGTCGCGCCGCAAGCCGTGGTGAGCAGGACGAGGCCGAGCGCGGCGAACCTTCTCACGGGGTTTCCTCCTGGAGGTCGAACAGCAGTTGCGGCGCACCGCTGACCGGGTGCCGCACGACGTGGGCGCGCACCCCGAAGACGTCGGCGACGAGATCGGGGGTGAGCACGTCGGCGGGCGTCCCGCTGGCCACCACCCGCCCCCGCGCCAGCACGTGCACCCGGTCGCAGTGCGCGGCGGCGAGGTTGAGGTCGTGCAGCACGGCCAGCACGGTCACGCCCAGCCCGCGCACCAGGCGCAGCACGGCGAGCTGGTGGTGGATGTCGAGGTGGTTGGTCGGCTCGTCGAGCACCAGCACCCGCGGCTGCTGCGCCAGCGCCCGCGCGATCAGCACCCGCTGCCGCTCACCGCCGGACAGCGTCAGGAACCCCCGGTCCGCCAGATGCGCGGCGTCCACATCGGACAGCGCCGTCTCGACGACCCGCCGGTCGTGCGCCGACTCCCTGGCGAAGCCGCGCTGGTGCGGCAACCTGCCGGTGGCGACCACCTCGGCCGCCGTGAAGTCGAACTCCAGGCTGCTGTCCTGGATCAGCGCGGCCAGGTGCCGCGCGATGTCCCCGCGCTCCTCGCCGTCCAGCAGCACCCGGCCGGCGCTGGGCTTGAGCGCCCGGTAGACGCAGCGCAGCGCGGTGGACTTGCCGCTGCCGTTGGGCCCGACGATGCCGTGCACCTCGCCGCTGCGCGCGGCCAGCGTGACGCCGTGCAGGATCGGCGCGTAGTCCAGGTCCTGGATCTCGACGTCCATCAGCGCCCCCCGAAGACGTAGCCGCGACGGCGCATCAGCAGCACGAAGCACGGCACGCCCAGCGCGGCGGTGATGACCCCCAGCGGCAACTCCTCCGGCGCCGCCAGCAGGCGCGCGGCGACGTCCACCCACACCAGGAAGCAGGCCCCCGCCAGCGGAGCCACCACCAGCACCCGGCGGTGGTCCGCGCCCACCAGCAGCCGCACCACGTGCGGCAGCACCAGCCCCACGAAGCCGACCGCGCCGCTGACCGCCACCAGCACACCGGTCATCGCCGCGGTGACCACGAACAGGCCGCGGCGCAGCCGGGTCACGTCCACCCCGAGCGTGGTCGCCGCCTCGTCCCCCATCGCCAGCGCGTTGAGCACCCTGGCCTTGCCCAGCAGGAACGCGATCCCGGCCGCCGTGGTGACCGCGGCCACCGGAAGCGCCGCCCAGGTGACCCCGCCGAGGCTGCCCAGCAGCCAGAACATCGCGGAGCGGGCCGCCTCGCCCCTGGGCGCCTGGAACACCAGCAGCATGGCGATGGCGGAGAACCCGTACGCCATCGCCGTCCCGGTCAGGACCAGGCGCAGCGGCGTGAGGCTCCTGGCCACCAGGTACACCAGCGCCATGGCGGCCAGGGCGGACAGGAACGCCGCGGTGGACAGGGCGTAGATCCCCAGTGAGGCGAACAGGCCGAACGCGGCCACGGCCGTCGCGCCCACGCTCGCCCCCGAGGAGATGCCCAGGACGTACGGGTCCGCCAGGGGGTTGCGCACCAGCGCCTGCACCGCCACGCCCACCGTGGACAGCCCGGCGCCGACCACCGCGGCCAGCAGCACCCTGGGCAGGCGGATGTCCCAGACGATCCGGTAGGCGCCCGCCTGGGAGACGTCGATGGTGTCGCCGACGACGGCGGCCCGCAGCAGGGCCAGCACGTCGGGCAGGGGAATCCGCACCGGGCCCAGGGCGACCCCGCAGACCAGGGAGAGCGCCAGCAGGGCGGTGAGGATCAGGCAGGTCCGGGCGGTGCCGGGTGCGGCGCGGGTCACCGGTCGCCTTTCGGGCGGGTGGCCACGGCCGGTGGACGCGCGGGAGCGGCGCCGTTCCGTCCCGCAGACCACGGCGGGAGTGGAGTCTCGTGCACCGCCCGCGGGTGATCGGGCTCGCCCAGCCGTCGCTGGGCCTACCGTTGCGGGTCAGCGCCGGACTTCGACCGGACTTCCCCCACGGGGCGGCACCCAGACCCTACGTCCCCACGCCGCGAGTCGAACGCTCAGGCACCCCGAACTCAACGTTCGCGCATCCCAAGCCGCACTTTGCGCACGTCAGGTAGTAGTTACCGGCCCCCGCGCGCCCCTCGGGTAGTACTTGCCCACGCACCAGAGGCGCGCGCGGAGCGCGTGCAGCGGGACGGCGCGACCCGCCGTCCTTGGCGGCCTGCCGCGCGGCGAGCGCGCTTTGCTGGACAACCCAACCCGAACGACGAACTCAGGGGTCCTGAGCGTTCGACTCGCGGGAAAGAGGGAGCCGAGCGCCCCGGAGGGCGCTCGGCTCCGTCGGGGGTCAGGCGCCCGCGCGGGCGTTGGACGACACCAGGGCCGCCAGGCGGTCGCCCACCGCGTAGGTCGCGCCGGGCGAGTTGTGGTCGCGGGTGGCCAGGTCGAACGCCACCGACGCCTCGATCCGCCGGGCCGCCTCGCTCTCGCCGAGGTGGTCCAGCATCAGCGCCACCGACAGCACCGCCGCGGTCGGGTCGGCCACGCCCTGGCCCGCGATGTCCGGCGCGCTGCCGTGCACGGGCTCGAACATGCTCGGGTTGCGCCGGGTCACGTCGAGGTTGCCGCTGGCCGCCAGGCCGATGCCGCCGGTCACCGCCGCCGCCAGGTCGGTCAGGATGTCGCCGAACAGGTTGTCGGTGACGATCACGTCGTACCTGCCGGGGTCGGTCACCAGGTGGATGGTGGCCGCGTCGACGTGCTGGTAGGCCACGGTCACGTCCGGGTGCTGGAGCGAGACCTCCTCGACCACGCGCGACCACAGCGAGCCCGCGTGGGTGAGCACGTTGGTCTTGTGCACCAGCGTCAGGTGCTTGCGCGGCCGGTTGGCCGCCCGCGCGAACGCGTCCCGGACGACCCGCTCCACGCCGAACGAGGTGTTGATGGACACCTCGGTGGCGATCTCGTGCGGGGTGTCCTTGCGCAGCAGGCCGCCGTTGCCCGCGTACAGCCCCTCGGTGCCCTCGCGCACCACCACCATGTCGATCTCCGGCGGGTCCGCGATGGGGCTGCGGACGCCGGGGTACAGCCGCGCGGGCCGCAGGTTCACGTGGTGGTCGAGCTCGAACCGGAGCCGGAGCAGCAGACCCCGCTCCAGGATGCCGCTGGGCACCGACGGGTCGCCCACGGCACCGAGCAGGATCGCGTCGTGCTGGCGCAGTTCGCCCAGCACGGACTCCGGCAACAGCTCACCTGTGGCGTGCCAGCGCGCCGCACCGAGGTCGTAGCGGGTGATCTCGGCCGCCGGGACGACCTCCCCCAGCACCTTCAGCGCCTCGGCGACGACCTCGGGCCCGATCCCGTCTCCTGGGATCACTGCGAGCCGCATTAACACACCTCCCAGGTATCAGTCCCATTTCTCGGGACTAGTTTCCATTGCGAAAGGCTACCGGCCCGGTGGTGCTCCGCCGCACCCGGAACACGCCCGAGTGGGGATATCTCCCGGACTGCGGGACACCCGAACGGTCCAGAACCCCCGTTCGGCCGTCACCCGAAGCGACTAAACAGCTCTGGCCGGCCGGGAGCAACCCCGGCCGGCCAGAGCGGCGCATCGGATCAGCCCGCCGAACGGCCGCCCGCGCCCCTCACCTTGACCACGTCGGCCTTGTCGCCGGTGGCGTTGTGGTGGTTGAGCACGAGCAGGCTGTCCGCGCTCGTGCCCGGCGTCCGGTTGACCACCAGGGCCGTGCCCGGCCGCGCCAGGTAGGACAGCGCGGCGTCGCCGCCGCCCTGCGCCCACAGGCCCGGCTTGAGCGGGTCGTAGGACAGCGTGCCGGTGTTGTCGACCACGGCGGCGCTGTTGCCCGGCGCGATGTAGAAGCCCGTCGTGCCGACCTGGTAGGACAGCTTGGCGGTGTCGGCCTCCGGGTCCAGGCCCAGCGCGGTCAGCAGCACCGGCAGCACCACCACGTTGGTGTCGAAGACGTTGGTGTCCACGTCGCCGAACTGGCCGTTGACCGGCTGGATGTCGACGGTCTGCTCGGTGGCCAGGTTCTGCGTGACGGCGACCAGCAGGTCGGTGTCGGCCAGCTTGGTCGCGTAGGTCTCGAAGTCCGGCACCCCGTCACCGGTGGTGTCGATGTCGACGAACGGGATGGTGTTGTTGCCGAGGTTGTACCAGTTGCCCCAGGTCGCCAGGCCGAACGCGAGCAGCGACTCGTGCGGCTTGCCCTGCGCCCTGGCCAGCGGCGCGGTCGACGCGACGCCGACGTAGCGCAGGTCGCCGCCCTTGGCGGTGTCGTTGAGCGTGCAGCCCGAGGTCACCTGGCGGCGGCACTCGGGCAGCTTCGGCGAGGTGGCCTGCAGCTCCAGCACGCTCACCAGCGAGCGGTACGCGCCCTGGTCGACGCCGCGGCCGGTCAGGTTCAGCACGGCCTGGTCCGCGCCGCGGGTGAACTTGACGTCGGCGGGCACGTTGATGTCCGACACCGGCTTGGGCGCGGAGTGCACCGGCACCCGCAGCGGGACCGAGGAGCCGCTCTTGGGCGTGAGCACCACGCGGCCGGAGGCGTCGGCCAGGAACTGGCGCGGCGTGTCCAGGTGCAGCGGCTGCACGGTCGGGTCGACGGTCTTGCGCAGCTCGCTCGGGTTGTCGATCTTCAGCGTCACCTTGACCTTGGCCACGCCGCGCGGGCTGAGCCGCACGGTGTTGGCCGACAGCTCGTAGCGCACGCCGGGGATGGTGGTCAGCGCCTCGTAGCCGACGGCGTAGTCGACCCACTTGGTGCTCTTGTTGACCACCTTGATCGTCTTGGACAGCGCGACCTTGCCGGAGACCTCGACCACGCCGAAGGACGCGCTGACCGCGCCGGGGTCGTCCTGCACGTAGGCCAGGACCTGGTTGTCCAGGGCGGCCTTGCCGTCGACGCGGCCGGAGCCGACGCGGTTGGGCGCGTAGGTCCTGCCGTCCTCCTTGACGTCGGCGTTCGCCGAGTTCATCACGGCCGCCTTGACCTCTTCCGGCGTCCAGTCCGGGTGGGCCTGGCGCACCAGCGCGGCGATGCCGGTGGTGTGCGGCGCGGCCATCGAGGTGCCGCTGGCGGCCATCACGCCGTTGCCGGAGCCCACCAGCGCCGAGGCGATGCTGTCGCCGGGGGCGGCCACGTCCGGCTTCACGGCCGGGCCGCGCACCCCGCGCGAGGTGAACGTGCTGGGGGTGTCGGTGATGGACTGGTCGTAGGTCGGCAGCGAGGTGCGCAGCTCGCCCGCCTGGCGCACCACCAGGGTGCCCGCGGTCAGCGCCGGGCGCAGCGCCGCGGTGGCCGAGCTGGTGAGCTGGAACACCGGGATGGCGGCGTTGCCCGCGATGCCCGCGTTGAAGTGCTCCAGCGACGAGGTGAACAGCGCGCCCGACGCGCCCGCGGCGGTGGCGTTGTTGGCGCGGGCGCCGGAGCCGCAGCGGCGGCTGGCGTCGTTGTCGTCCCACTCCAGCCACACGAACTTGCCCGCCACCGCGGCCTGGTCGGCGGCCGAGAACGGCTGGCAGCCGTCCGCGTTGGACGGATCGGTCAGCGCCACCACCGGCGCGGTCGCGCTGAAGCCCTGGTAGTCGAAGTTCTGGCTGTACTGGCCGGGTTTCCCGCCCGCCGCGCCGGGGAGCGCGGTCACCTCGACCGCGTCGCGCAGCACGTAGGCGTCGCGGGTGCTGGCCACGGTCAGCGCCTCGGGGGTGCTGCCCGGCGAGCCGCCGATGTCGTAGAGGTCGCCGCCGTTGCCCGCGGCGAACACGGTCAGCACGCCGGAGGCGTTGAGCTTGCGGACGAACAGGCTGTCCGGGTCGTCCGGGGCGCCGTAGTCCGAGCCCAGCGACAGGTTCACCACGTCGAGGTGGTCGGAGAAGTCGCCGTCGCCGTCGGGGTCCAGCGACCAGTCCAGCGCCTGCGAGGTGACGCTGGTGGAGCCCTCGCAGCCGAACACCTTCAGCGCGTACAGCAGGGCCTTGGGCGCGGTGCCGGGGCCGATGCGCATGGCGTTGAGCGCTTCGGGGGTGAGTCGGGTGTAGTCACCGGTGAAGGTGGACCCGTCGGCGTTGACGCCGAAACCGGCCGCGGTGCCCGCGACGTGCGAGCCGTGGCTGTTGCAGTCCAACGGGTTCGGGTCGGGCTTGGGGGTGTTGACGGCCGGGTCTTCGCTGTCGGCGTCGTAGGCGTTGCCGACGAAGTCGTAGCCGCCGACGACCTTGGCGGTCGGGAAGTACGACGGGTCGACCTTGGTCTCGTCGATGGCCTTGAACGCCTCGGGGGTGCCGGGGCCGCCGAAGTCGGCGTGGGTGTAGTCGATGCCGGTGTCGATGACGCCGACCCGGACGTCCTCGCCGAGCCTGCCGTACTGCTGCCACGCCTTGAGGGTGTTGGTCAGCTGCACGGCGCTGGAGTTGGTGCTCTTCTTGGGCACCACGGTGCGCACGGACTTCACGTCCGGGCGGGCGGCCAGCTCGCGGACCCGCGCCGCGTCGGCGGTGACCACCACGCCGGGCACGCCGTTGGCGGTCCGGTAGACCTCCTTGGTGCTCGCGTCCTTGCCGCGCAGCTCGCCGACCACCCGGTCGACGACCTTCGCGGTCTCGTTCTTGGTGGCCTTGGCCGCGTCCTTCGCCTGCTGCCTGCTCGCGCCCTGGCCGGTCTTCTCCGCGTAGGCGTCGACGGCGGGCTTGGCCGCCAGCTCGACGAACGCGGTCACCCTGCCCTGGGCGGTGGACAGCCGCGGCGCGATCTTGGTCCGCAGCGCGGCGGCGTCCATGCCGCGCGCGGCGGCCACGGACTGCGCCAGTGGGTCCTCGTCCGCCAGCGCCGTGCCGGGAACCGCGCTCACGACGAGCATCGCGGCCAACACCGGTGCGGCTGATCTGGCGACCACACGGGATCTGCTCACAACATGCCCCAACCGAGGTCGGGTACGACCCTGCGGCGGCGGACCGGGAGTGGGAACCGAGTGGGGAGCTGCCCGCGTGGCGCCGTGCCCTCTACGGCGCCGGGTCGACCTCGTGGGAGGCAACCTAATCCGTTCACCGTTTCGAGCGATTAGTCCGACAGGGTGATGACGCCCACAGATTTAACACCTGACCGTGAACTGGAACGCCGTCGGGACCTGCGGCGATATTCACCGCAACGGTCCCGACGGCGTTAACCCGTTCGGGAAATCCGACTCAGTCGAAGTTGACCGAGCGGACGGTGCGCGCACCCACCGCGGCACCGATCGGGTTGAGCACCGCGGTGTCCACCGGGCGGTCCACGCGCAGCAGCATGAAGGCGTCCGCGCCGTCCTTGGTCTGGCTGATCTGCGCGGCCTCGACGTTGACGCCCGCCTCGCCGAGCAGGGTGCCGACGGTGCCCATCACGCCGGGGCGGTCCGGGTACTCCAGCAGCAGCACGTTGCCCTCGGCGCGCAGGTCGAAGCTGCGGCCGTTGACGCCCACCAGCTTCTGCACCTGGTCCAGGCCGGTCAGCGTGCCCGACACCGACAGCACCGCGCCGTCGGCCTGCACCGCGCGCACCGTCACCAGGCTGCGGTGGTTGGCGCTCTCCGGCTCCTTGACCAGCTCGACGGTCACGCCCAGCGAGGCGGCCAGGCTCGGCGCGTTGACGAAGGTGACCTGCTCCTCCACCACGCTGGAGAACACCCCGCGCAGCGCGGCCAGCGGCAGCACCTCGACGTCCTCGTTGGACAGCTCGCCGCGCACCTCGACGGTGACCGAGGTCGGGGCCTTGGCGCTGAGCGCCGCCACCACCGTGCCCAGCTTCTGCACCAGCGGCAGGTAGGGCCGGACCTCCTCGCCGACCACGCCGCCGCCCTGCACGTTCACCGCGTCCGGCACGAAGTCGCCCGCCAGCGCCAGCAGCACCGACTTGGCCACGTCGGTGCCCGCGCGGTCCTGCGCCTCGCTGGTGGACGCGCCCAGGTGCGGGGTGACCACCACGTTGGGCAGGCCGAACAGCGGGCTGGCCGTGGTCGGCTCGGTGGCGAACACGTCGATGCCCGCGCCGCCGACCTGGCCGTCCTTGATGGCCTGGGCCAGCGCGTCCTCGTCCACCAGGCCGCCGCGGGCGGCGTTGACGATGATGACCCCGCGCTTGGTCTTGGCCAGCTGCTCGGCGCCGATCAGGCCCTTGGTCTCGGGGGTCTTGGGCAGGTGGATGGAGATCGCGTCGGCGCGCTCCAGCAGCTCCTCCAGGCTGACCAGCTCGATGCCCAGCTGGGCGGCGCGGGCCGGGGCCACGTACGGGTCGTAGGCGATCAGCTGGGTGCCGAACGCGGCGAGCCGGGCCGCGAACAGCTGGCCGATCTTGCCCAGGCCCACCACGCCCACGGTCTTGCCGTTGAGCTCGACGCCGTTGAAGGAGCTGCGCTTCCACGCGCCGCCGACCAGGCTGGCGTGCGCGGCCGGGATCTGCCTGGCCACCGACAGCAGCAGCGCCACGGCGTGCTCGGCGGCGGAGACGATGTTGCTGGTCGGCGCGTTGACCACCATGACGCCGCGCGCGGTGGCCGCCGGGACCTCGACGTTGTCCAGGCCGACGCCCGCGCGGGCGACCACCTTCAGCTTGGTGGTGGCCGCGAAGACCTCGGCGTCGACCTTGGTGGCGGACCGGACGAGCAGCGCGTCGGCGTCGGCGACGGCGGCCAGCAGCGCGGGGCGGTCGGTGCCGTCGACGTGGCGCACCTCGATGTCGTCGCCGAAGACGTCGAGGACGGAGGGCGCCAGCTTCTCGGCGATCAGGACGACGGGTCGGCTCGTGTTGGTCACGGACGTGGCTCCCGGTGGTGTGCTGGTGGGTGGGAGCGCGGGCCAGCGGGGACACCCGCGCCAGCCGGCCACGGCAATGTGTCCGGGTTGTTAACAGGATAGCTGGCGGGGGTCGGCGTCCGTGGCCGGGTGGGGCAGTTCACCTGCGCATTTCCACATCGCGGCTATATTGGCCCCGCTGTCCGGTTCGTCACCGAACGAAATTCAGATTTCCCCACCGCCCAATCCCCGCGTCCGCAAGTACTACCCGTGGGGTCCGGTCGAGCGCATAACTACTACCCGTGCCGGTGGAACGTGAGCCGGGTAGTAGTCAGCGGCCCATTACGACGGGTCGGGTAGTACTTGCACGCGCGGTGGGACAGGGGGTGGGACTACCAGGGCTCGTCGAACTCGCCGTCCTTGACGCCCAGGATGAACGCCTCCCACTCGGCCGGGGTGAACACCAGCACCGTGCCGTCCGGCTGCGCCGAGTTCCGCATCGCCGTGTAGGTCACGCCGTCGGTGTGCTCGACGAACGCGATCTCGACGTGCTCCTCTTCCTCCTCCGCGCCCTCGTCGCTGCGAATCCACTTCGCCCCCGAGAGGTCGAGGTTGCCCCGCACGTGGGCCTTGTCGTCGTAGATCGGCGCGCTGTCGGTCATGTGCCAGGTATACCGGAGCCCGCGGCGTCTGCGACAGCCGCGGGCTCCGTTGCGGGAAAAGCTCGATCAGGCCGTTTCGGTGATCGGCCGGTCCACCCACGACATGAGTCCGCGCAGCTTCTTGCCGACTTCCTCGATCGGGTGCTGCTCGCCCTCCTGCTGCAACTTCTTGTAGTTGCCGCGACCCGCGTCGTCCTCCTTCACCCATTCGGTGGCGAAGGTGCCGTCCTGGATCTCGCCCAGGATCTTGCGCATCTCCTCCTTGACCGCGGGCGTGATCACGCGCGGACCGCGGGTGAGGTCGCCGTACTCGGCGGTGTCGGAAATCGAGTACCGCATCCGGGCGATGCCGCCCTCGTACATCAGGTCCACGATCAGCTTCAGCTCGTGCAGGCACTCGAAGTAGGCCACCTCGGGGGCGTAACCCGCCTCGGTCAGCACCTCGAAGCCCGCCTGCACCAGCGCGGAGGCGCCGCCGCAGAGCACCGCCTGCTCGCCGAACAGGTCGGTCTCGGTCTCCTCCTTGAACGTGGTCTTGATGACGCCCGCGCGGGTGCCGCCGATGGCCTTGGCGTAGGACAGGGCCAGCGCCTGCGCCGAACCCGAGGCGTCCTGCTCCACCGCGATCAGCGCGGGCACGCCCTTGCCGTCGACGAACTGGCGGCGCACCAGGTGGCCGGGGCCCTTGGGGGCGACCATGGCGACGTCCACGTTGGACGGAGCCTCGATCAGGCCGTAGCGGATGTTGAACCCGTGGCCGAAGAACAGCGCGTCGCCGTCCTTGAGGTTGGGCGCGATGTCCTGGGCGTAGATGTGCCGCTGCGCGGTGTCCGGCGCCAGGATCATGATCAGGTCGGCCTCGGCGGCGACCTCGGCGGGCGTGCCCACCGGCAGGCCCTCCTCCTCCGCCTTGGCGCGGGACTTCGAGCCCTCGGGGAGGCCGATGCGGACGTCGACGCCGGAGTCGCGCAGGCTCAGCGCGTGGGCGTGGCCCTGGCTGCCGTAGCCGATGACCGCGACCTTGCGCCCCTGGATGATGCTCAGGTCGGCATCGTCGTCGTAGAAGATCTCGACGCTCACTGGTGGGTACTTCCTTCCTGGTTCCGGAAAATCAGCGCACCGCGGTCGCGGTGATGGAGCGGGCGCCGCGGCCGATGGCGACCATGCCCGACTGGACGATCTCGCGGAGCCCGTAGGGCTCCAGCATCCGCAGCAGCGCGTCGAGCTTCTCAGACGTGCCGGTGGCCTCGACGGTGACCGCCTCCGGGGAGACGTCGACGACCTTCGCGCGGAACAGCTGCACCGTTTCGAGCACCTGGCTGCGCACGGTGGCGTCCGCGCGGACCTTGACCAGCAGCAGCTGCCGCTGCACCGCGGCCGACGGCTCCAGCTCGACGATCTTGATGACGTTGACGAGCTTGTTCAGCTGCTTGGTCACCTGCTCCAGCGGCAGCTCGTCGACCGAGACCACGATGGTCATCCGGGAGATGTCCGGGTGCTCGGTGCGGCCGACGGCCAGCGACTCGATGTTGAAGCCGCGCCGGGAGAACAGGCCCGCGACCCGTGCGAGGACACCGGGTTTGTCCTCGACCAGAACGCTCAGGGTGTGCTTGGTCATCATCAGGTCCTAGACGTCGTCTTCGTCGAACAGCGGGCGGATGCCTCGGGCGGCCATGATCTCGCTGTTGCCGGTGCCCGCCGCCACCATCGGCCACACCTGGGCGTCCTTGCCGACCACGAAGTCGATGACCACCGGGCGGTCGTTGATCTCCATGGCCTGCTGGATCACCGCGTCGACCTCCTCGCGCGACTCCGCGCGCAGGCCCGCGCAGCCCAGCGCCTCGGCCAGCAGCTTGAAGTCGGGGATGCGGTGCTTGTGGGTGCCCAGGTCGGTGTTGGAGTAGCGCTCCCCGTAGAACAGGGTCTGCCACTGCCGGACCATGCCCAGGTTGCCGTTGTTGATGACCGCGACCTTGATCGGCAGGCCCTCGATGGCGCAGGTGGCCAGCTCCTGGTTGGTCATCTGGAAGCAGCCGTCGCCGTCGATGGCCCACACCTGCGACTGCGGCACGCCCGCCTTGGCGCCCATCGCCGCGGGCACCGCGTAGCCCATCGTGCCCAGGCCGCCGGAGTTGATCCAGCTGCGCGGGCGCTCGTACTTGACGAACTGCGCCGCCCACATCTGGTGCTGCCCGACGCCCGCGGTGAACACGGCGTCCGGCGGGGTCAGCGCGCCGATGCGCTCGATGACGTACTGCGGGGACAGGGTGCCGTCGTCGGGCCAGTCGTAGCCCAGCGGGAAGGTCTCCCGCCACGAGTCGATCTGCGCCCACCACGGCGCCAGGTCGACCTCGCGGGTGGCGTTGTCCTTCTCCGCCTTCACCGCGTCCACCAGCTCGGTGATGATCTCCTTGCAGTCGCCCACGATCGGCACGTCCGCGCGGCGGTTCTTGGAGATCTCCGCCGGGTCGATGTCGGCGTGCACGACCTGGGCGTCCGGCGCGAAGGTGGACAGCTGGCCGGTGACCCGGTCGTCGAACCGCGCGCCCAGGGCGACCAGCAGGTCGGCCTTCTGCATCGCGGCGACCGCGGCGACCGTGCCGTGCATGCCCGGCATCCCCAGGTGCTGGGGGTGCGAGTCGGGGAACGCGCCGCGCGCCATCAGCGTGGTGACCACCGGGATGCCGGTGGACTCGGCCAGCTCCAGCAGCTGCGCCGAGGCGTCGGCCTTGATCACGCCGCCGCCGACGTAGAGCACGGGCCTGCGGGCGGTGGCGATCAGCTTCGCGGCCTCGCGCACCTGCTTGCCGTGCGGCCGGGTGGTCGGCCGGTAGCCGGGCAGGCGCAGCTCCGGCGGCCAGGAGAACGAGGTCATCTCCTGCAGCACGTCCTTGGGGATGTCCACCAGGACGGGGCCGGGGCGGCCGGTGGCCGCCAGGTGGAACGCCTCGGCGATCGCCCTCGGGATGTCCGCCGGGTCGGTGACCAGGAAGTTGTGCTTGGTGATCGGCATGGTGATGCCGCAGATGTCCGCCTCCTGGAAGGCGTCCGTGCCGATCAGCGGGCGGGTCTGCTGGCCGGTGATGGCGACCACCGGCACCGAGTCCATGTTGGCGTCGGCCAGCGGGGTCACCAGGTTCGTCGCGCCGGGGCCGGAGGTGGCCATGCACACCCCGACCCGACCGGTGGCCTGGGCGTAGCCGGTGGCCGCGTGGCCCGCGCCCTGCTCGTGGCGGACCAGCACGTGGCGGACCTTGGTGGAGTCCAGCAGGGGGTCGTAGGCGGGCAGGATCGTGCCGCCGGGGATGCCGAACACCACTTCGCAGCCCACCGCCTCGAGGGAGCGGACGAGGGACTGGGCGCCGGTCACGCGGACCGGGGCGCCGGTCGGCGGGGCCGGTTTGGGCCGGGGTCCTGGGCGGGGCGACGGCGTCTCGCCCGCCGCCGGTCGCGAAGTTGCGCTGGTCATCTGTCTGCCTCGTGGTGTGTGGGAACGCACGGTCCGGGCACGAAAAAACCCTCGTCGGCCCAGGGAACGGGTCGTACGAGGGTCGCGCGTCGACGCAAGCTTGTTCTTGGCCCTAGGCGTCGACGCGCCTGGGAAGTACGAGAACGAGGTTGCGCCGCATGGGCTGAAGGTAGCCCTCCAACGGGGGCAGCGTCAACTCTGCGGGACGGCTCTCCCGGATGGTGGACTCCCGGCGGGTCCGAACGGCACCTGGACGAGCCCGTCCGGCGGATGCCTGGGAGCATCTGCGACGTGTCCAAGCTGGTGTTCCGCATCCCCGCCACGGCCCTGCTCGCGGCCGGTCTGACCGTCATCGCGGCCACCCCGTTCGCGTTCTCCGCCCCCGGCCTGCAGGTGGTGTACCTGCTGCCGCTGGGCTTCGCGTGGTGGGTGTGGCGCAACCGCACGACCGTGGACGAGGAGCGCATCGTGGCGCGCGGCACGTTCGGCACGCGCGAGGTGCCGTGGTCGGAGGTCAAGGCCATCAAGGTCGAGAGCCGGGGCTGGCTGAGCGCGCTGCGCTCGGACGGCACGCTGGTCCGGCTGCCCGCGGTGCGCGCGGGCCACCTGCCCGCGCTGGCCGCCGCCAGCGGCGGGCGGGTCGCCGACCCGAGCGCGACGCCCACGGCCGGGTCGGTTGACGGGGAGCCAACGGACCCGCCCGTAGAGTCCGACGGGTGACGTCGAACACGCGGGTCAGCAGCCTCGTCCTGTCCCTGATCGGCCTCGCGGTCTCGGTCTACCTCACCGTCTCGCACTACTCGACCGGCCTGCTGGTGTGCGCCGAGAGCAGCGTCGTGGACTGCGCCACGGTCACCTCCAGCGAGCAGTCGGAGCTGCTGGGCGTCCCGGTGGCGCTGCTGGGCGCGCTGTTCTTCCTGTTCCTGACCGCGCTGTGCCTGCCGTGGGCGTGGCGGCGGCGCGAGCTGGACTGGGTGCGGCTGGGCGCGGTCGGGGTGGGCGTGCTGTTCGTGGTCTACCTGGTGGCCGCCGAGTTCGTGCTGATCGGCAAGATCTGCCTGTGGTGCACGGTCGTGCACGTGGTCACCCTCGCGCTCGCGGGCGTTCTGGTCACCGGGGCGTTGCGGCGGGGTAGCCTCTAGGCACCGCTCCCGGACCTCGGCGCCCACGACGCGCCCGCCGCGACACCACGTAAAGATCCTGGAGGAGCCGTGCCACCGCTCCGTTCCCGCACCACCACGCATGGCCGCAACGCCGCGGGCGCCCGCGCCCTCTGGCGCGCGACCGGCATGACCGACTCGGACTTCGGCAAGCCGATCGTGGCCATCGCCAACTCCTACACGCAGTTCGTGCCGGGTCACGTGCACCTGCGTGACCTCGGCGACATCGTCGCCGAGGCGGTGCGCGAGGCGGGCGGCGTGCCCCGCGAGTTCCACACCATCGCCGTGGACGACGGCATCGCCATGGGCCACAGCGGGATGCTGTACTCGCTGCCCTCGCGCGAGATCATCGCCGACTCGGTCGAGTACATGGTCAACGCGCACCAGGCCGACGCCATCGTGTGCATCTCCAACTGCGACAAGATCACGCCGGGGATGCTCAACGCGGCCATGCGGCTCAACATCCCGGTGGTGTTCGTCTCCGGCGGGCCGATGGAGGCGGGCAAGGCGGTCGTGGTGGACGGCGTGGCCGTCGCGCCGACCGACCTGATCACCGCCATCTCCGCGTCCGCGTCGCCGGAGGTGGACGAGGCCGGGCTGACCGAGGTCGAGCGCTCCGCGTGCCCCACCTGCGGGTCGTGCTCGGGCATGTTCACCGCGAACTCGATGAACTGCCTGACCGAGGCGCTGGGCCTGGCGCTGCCGGGCAACGGCTCCACGCTGGCCACGCACGCCGCGCGGCGCGAGCTGTTCGCCGAGGCGGGCCGGGTCGTGGTCGAGCTGTGCCGCCGCTACTACGGCGAGGACGACGAGTCGGTGCTGCCGCGCTCGATCGCCAACCGCAAGGCGTTCGAGAACGCCATGGCGCTGGACATGGCCATGGGCGGTTCCACCAACACGGTGCTGCACATCCTGGCCGCCGCGCAGGAGGGCGAGGTCGACTTCACGCTGGCCGACATCGACGCCCTCAGCCGCCGGGTGCCGTGCCTGGCCAAGGTCTCGCCGAACTCCGACTACCACATGGAGGACGTGCACCGGGCGGGCGGCATCCCCGCGCTGCTGGGCGAGCTGCGCCGGGCCGGGCTGCTCAACGAGGACGTGCGCACCGTGCACTCCGAGACCATGGCCGAGTGGCTGGACGCCTGGGACATCCGCGCCGCCTCCCCGTCCGAGAAGGCCGTCGAGCTGTTCCACGCCGCCCCCGGCGGGGTGCGCACCACGCAGGCGTTCTCCACCACCAACCGCTGGTCGAAGCTGGACACCGACGCCGCAGGCGGCTGCATCCGCGACGTCGAGCACGCCTACACCAAGGACGGCGGCCTGGCCGTGCTGCGCGGCAACCTGGCCGAGCGCGGCGCGATCATCAAGGCCGCCGGCGTCGACGAGGACCTGTGGCACTTCGAGGGGCCCGCGCGCGTGGTGGAGTCCCAGGAGCAGGCCGTGTCGGTGATCCTGAACAAGGAGATCCAGCCGGGCGACGTGCTGGTGGTCCGCTACGAGGGCCCCTCGGGCGGGCCGGGGATGCAGGAGATGCTGCACCCGACGGCGTTCCTCAAGGGCGCGGGCCTTGGCAAGAAGTGCGCGCTGATCACCGACGGCCGGTTCTCCGGCGGCACGTCGGGCCTGTCCATCGGCCACGTCTCGCCGGAGGCGGCGGGCGGCGGCGTCATCGGCCTGGTCCAGGACGGCGACCGGATCGTCATCGACGTGCACGAGCGGCGGCTGGAGCTGCTGGTGGACGAGGCGGTGCTGGCCGAGCGGCGGGCCAAGATGGAGGCCTCGGAGCGGCCGTGGCAGCCGGTGGACCGGGTCCGCCCGGTGACCGCGGCGCTGCGCGCCTACGCGCGGATGGCCACCGACGCCTCGACCGGCGCGGTGCGCGACGTGAACAAGTAAGAGGCGACGCTCTCACCCGGCCGGTCGGCTTCCGTCGACCGGCCGGGTGATTTTTTTTCAGCGGAAGACGTACAGCGTCGCGGCGCTCGCGCCCGCCGCGACGAGCAGGCAGAGGAAACCGGACAGCAGCGGGTGCCGGAACCAGGCCCGGTTGTAGTCCAGCGCGGCCCGGCCGGGACCGGCGAACAGCACCGCGAACGCCATCGCCGCGAGCACCGCCTCGAACTCCACCCCGTCGGGCAGGAAGAACCCGTTGCGGTGGTTGAGCACCAGCACGTTGGCCATCACGCCGAGGATGCCCGCGGCGGCCAGCGGCGTGAGCAGGCCGAGCACCAGCAGCGCGCCGCCGCCCAGCTCGGTGACGCCGGTGACCCAGGCCAGCACGCGCGCCTCGCGGAACCCCAGGCCTTGCAGGTAGTTCGCGAACCCGTCGATGCCCGGCCCGCCGAACAGGCCGAACACCTTCTGCGCCCCGTGCAGGACGAACACCCCGCCCAGGGCCAGCCGCAGCGCCAGCAGGCCGAGGTCGGCGCTGCCGGTCCAGCCGAACGGCTTGCGCTCGTCCACCTCGTCCAGGGGCGACGAGGACTGGTCGAGCGAGGCGATCGGGGTGTAGCCCGAGGTGTCGAAGCTGCTGGTCCCCTTGTCGAACGCCGGGATGGCGTCGTCGAAGTGGTGCGCCCCCACGGCGGTGCCACTCGGGGAGTAGGGACCGTCGTCGGGGAAGTCGCCCGCAGCCTTCGAGCGATCGTCGTGAGTTGCCACGAACCCGCACGCTAGGAGGTTCGGTCGACCACCGCGAGCGTCCGTTCCGCCGCGTGGCTTCACCCGAACGGAGTAGCAGGCATCGGGTCAGTACTCGCCGCGCACCAGGTTGCGCGGCTGCTCGCCGCGCGCGAACCGGGCCAGCTCCTCGGCCACCACGCGGTAGGCGCGCCCGCCGCTGCCCGTGCAGCTGCCCGCCACGTGCGGGGTGATGAACAGCCCCGGGACAGTCCACAGTGGATGGTCCGACGGCAGCGGCTCCGGGTCGGTCACGTCCAGCGCCGCGCGCAGCCGCCCGGATTCCAGCTCGGCCAGCAACGCCGGGGTGTCCACCACCGCGCCGCGCGCGGCGTTGACCAGCACCGCGCCGTCCCTCATGCGGGACAGGAACTCCGCGTCCACCATCCGGGTGGTCTCGGTGGTCAGCGGCACCACCATCAGCACCGCGTCGAAACCGCCCAGCAGCCAGGGCAGCTCGGACACCGCGTGCACGCCGTCCCGCGCGCTGCGCCCCACCATGGTCACCGAGGCCCCGAACGGCTCCACCCGGCGGCGGAACTGCTCGCCGAGGTCACCCGCCCCCACCACGAGGATCTCCTTGTCCTGCAACGTCTCCGTGGGGTGGAAGTCCCAGCGCCGCTCCTGCCGGGCCCGCTCGAAGGCGGGGAAGTCCCGGTAGACCGACAGCAGCGCGCCCACCGCCCACTCCGCGGTGCTGCCGCCGTGCGCGCCCCGGCAGGTCGACAGCAGCACGCCCTCGGGCACCCGGCCGACGAACCGCTCCGCGCCCGCGCTGAGCAGCTGCACCAGCCGCAGCTTCGGCAGCTGGGCGAACACCTCGGCGGGATCGGTGCCCTGGAGGAACTTGGGCACCAGCACCTCGGCGTCGCGCCCCTCGGGCGGGATCGGCTCGCCGGGCTCGTAGCGCACGGGGAGCAGACCGTCCACCTCGGACAGGACGCGGAGGCCGAGATCGTCGGGGACCAGCACGGTGAGCGTCACGCCTGCACGTTACGGCACACTTGCGACCATGCGGGAACACGACGTCCTCTCCCCGGACGGGACGCGCATCAGGGCTTGGCGGGTGGACGCGGACGGCCCGGACGTGCTGCTGTGCCCCGGCCTGGGGTTCGCCGCGCGGGCGTGGCCCGCGTTCCCGGCGCGGGTGCACAGCTGGCACCACCGCGGCACCCTCGGCTCGGCGCGGCCCGCCGACGAGTCGCGCGTGGAGGTCGCCGACCACGTGGCCGACGCCATCGCGGTGCTCGACGCGGCGGGCGTGCGGCGGTGCGTGGTCGCGGGCTGGTCCACCGGCGTCACCCTGGCCGCCGAGCTGGCGCTGCGCCACCCCGAGCGGGTCAGCGGGTTGATGCTGGTCGCGGGCCCGGCGGGCGACTCGTTCGCGGCGCTGCCCGGCGTGCCCGCCGAGCTGGGCAGGCTGCTGGGCCGCTCCGGCGCGGCGGCGCTGCGCGCGGCGGGGCCGCTGCTGGACGCGGTGCTGCACCGGGTGCCGCTGCCCGCGACGAACATCGCCTTCCTGGAGACGCTGCGCCCGTTCCTGCGGCACGACTGGCGCTGGTACTTCACCCTGGCGCTGGCCTTCGGCCGCAGCCCGCGCCTGGACCTGACCGGGGTGACCTGCCCCACGACCGTGCTGGCGGGCCGGTACGACCCGCTGACCGCGCCGTCCAGCATGGTCGGCCCGGTGTCCGGGCTGCCGCAGGCCCGCGTGCGGATGCTGCCCAACACCCACTTCCTGCCGCTGGAGTCGCCCTCGGTGCTGGTGGAGGAGCTGGTCCTGCTGCTGGAGCGGGTCAAGGGCGTGGACAGCGCGGTCGAGGACCTGGCGCTCACCGCGCGTTCACGGCCGCGCGCCTAACCTTGGTCCTCGTGTCACGACTCCGTGCGGCGCTGATCGGCTCGGTCGTCGGCCTGCTGGCCGTCGGCTGCGCCAGCTTCCCCGAGCAGCCACCCCCGGCGGGGTGGAGCGAGCAGGTGCAGCTCACGCCGCAGGCGGGCCCGCGACCCGAACTGCCCGGCGAGCTGCCCCAGTCCCCCGGCCAGGCCCAGCAGGGCCAGTCGCCGCCCTCGGTGCCGCCCCCGCAGGGGTGCAAGGACTTCAACCCCCTGGTGATCGCGACGTGCCTGAACCCGGTCTCCGGGGTGGCGATGACCGACGTCACGCAGGCGGGCGTGGTGACCGCGCTGGCCACCGAGCGCACCACCGGCAGGCTGCTGCGGGTGACCAAGGACGTGGACCCGGTCGTCCTGCACACCATCGCGGTCGACGCCGCCTCCGACGGCGGGCTGACGGGCCTGACCCTGTCGCCGACCTACCCCGAGGACCAGCTGGTCTACGTGTACGCGACCACGGCCACGGACAACCGCGTGCTGCGCATCGCCCCCGGCGACGCGCCCAAGCCGATCCTGACCGGCATCCCCAAGGGGCCGTCGGGCAACCGCGGCGTGCTGGCCTACGACCGCACCGGCGCCCTGCTGGTGGCCACCGGCGACGCGGGCAACCCGGCGCTGGCCGCCAACCCCGAGTCGCTGGCGGGCAAGGTGCTGCGCATCGACGGCGCGGGCCAGCCCGCGCCCGGCAACCCCACTCCCGGCTCGCGGGTCTACGCCAGCGGCCTGCGCTCGCCAGCGGGCCTGTGCGTGTCCGGCGACGGCTCCAAGACCTGGGTGACCGACGCGGGCGAGACCGCCGACCTGCTCTACCGGGTCGAGGCGGGCAAGGCGCTGACCAGCGCGGCGTGGTCGTGGCCGGACAAGCCCGGCATCACCGGCTGCGCGTCGCTGTCGGACGTGATGTGGGTGGCGACGGCGAACGCGCCGGGCACCCAGTTCCTGCCGATGAACCAGGACGGCAGCTTCACCGGCAAGCCCGAGCCCTCCCACCAGGGCGAGGACGGCTTCGGCCGGATCGGCGCGCTGGTCGCGCTGGACGACCGGACGGCGCTGATCGGCACCGTGAACAAGGCCCCCGGCGGGGCGCCGGTGTCCAGCGACGACCGGGTGGCGATCCTCATCCGGCCCGAGTCGGCGGGCAGCAAGGACTAGCGCGAGGGGGCGTGATGACCTTCTTCACCGAGGAGTCGCACGAAGCGGACGAACCGGAGTTCGAGGAGCTGCGCGCCCGTCCGGCGGACCTGGCGGCACCGCCCACCGAGTGGGTGCTGCCGGTGACGCTGCCATGGCAGCGGGTGCTCGGCGAGGGACCGCACGCCCGCGTCGTGCTGGAACGGCTCCAGTGCTGGCCGGACGGGGTGGGCCTGGACCTGCTGGTGTTCCTGCGGAGGTCCCCGCGCGACCGGCGCGGCCACGCCTCGATCTTCCACCACCACCCGGACAGGCGTCCCCCAGCGGGCGGACTGCGCTTCGGGGTCCTCTACGCCGACGGACGCCGGGTGACCAACCTCGACGGCGCTCGGTCCGACGGGCAGCCCGCGCTGGTCTCGCGCGGCGGCCACGGCGGGCAGTTCCACTTCCGGCACGAGGTGTACCTGACGCCGTTGCCCCCTGAAGGGGCGGTGACCCTGTTCGTGGCGTGGCCGGACCAGGACATCCCCGAGACCGCCGTGGAACTGGACGCGACCGCCATCCGCGCCGCCGCCGCCCAGGCCCAGGAGATCTGGCCCGACCTCCCACCCACCCGCGAGTCGACCCCCTGAGTTCACCACTCAACCCGCACACGCCCACCCTCAGCGTCACCCGATCACGGGCGTGTTGGGCGTGTCGCCCCCGCGAGTCGAACGCTCAGACACCCCGAATTCAACATTCGCGCACCCCGACCCACACTTTCGCCCCCCCGCCCCGCGCTTCCGCGCACCTCGGGTAGTAGTTACCGCCCCCCGCGCGCCCCTCGGGTAGTACTTGCCGA
>NZ_BMRG01000003.1:174098-175631 GCF_014648515.1 Saccharothrix coeruleofusca | reverse complement strand
GGGGGCGCGCGCGGAGCGCGCGCAGCGGGGTGCCCGCGAGCGCCGTCCCCGTATGACCTGGGCTCGTCCCGACCGCACGGGTCAAGGGGCCCTGAACGCACCACCAACCCCGCACAAAAGCCTGGGCCCCTTGACGCGTGTGGTTCGCCTTCGGCAGGTCATACGGGGACGGCGCGACCCGCCATCCTTGGCGACCTGCCGCGCGGCGAGCGCTCTCTTTGCTGGGTAACCCAACCCGAACGACGAACTCAGGGGTCCTGAGCGTTCGACTCGCGGTACCTGAGCGTTCGACTCGCGGGGGCGGCTACTGCCGATGCGCGTTGAGCCGGGCGGCTTGGCGCGTCAGGTGGTCGCGCTCGGCCAGGTTGGACGCCTTGCGGGCCGCTTCGGCGTACAGCCGCGCCGCCACCGCCAGGTCCCCGTCGCGCTCGTGCAGGTACGCCGCCACCGCCGCGTAGCGGGGCAGCGAGTCGTCCAGCTCCGCGAGCGCCGCCAGTCCCGCGCGGGGGCCGTCGGCCTCGCCGACGGCCACCGCGCGGTTGAGCCGCACGACCGGACTCCCGGTCAGCCGCACGAGCTCGTCGTACCACTCGACGATCTGCACCCAGTCGGTCTCCTCTGCCGTGAGCGCGTCGGCGTGCAACGCCGCGATGGCGGCCTGCGCCTGGAACTCCCCCAACCGATCACGGGCCAGCGCCGCCTGCAGGATCTCCACGCCCTCGGCGATCATCCGGGTGTCCCACCGGCCGCGATCCTGCTCGGCCAGCGGCACCAGGCTCCCGTCGGGCGCGGTCCGGGCCGCGCGCCGGGCGTGGTGCAGCAGCATGAGCGCGAGCAGCCCCGCCACCTCCGGGTGGTCGGTGGCGGCGGCGAGCTGCCGGGTGAGCCGGATGGCCTCCACCGCGAGGTCGACGTCCCCGGTGTACCCCTCGTTGAACACCAGGTACAGCACCCGCAGCACGGTCGAGACATCCCCGGCCTGGTCGAACCGCACCCCGGACACGGTGCGCTTGGCGCGGCTGATGCGCTGCGCCATGGTCGCCTCGGGCACCAGGTAGGCCGCGGCGATCTGGCGCGTGGTGAGCCCGCCGACGGCGCGCAGCGTGAGCGCGACCGCCGACGATGGCGTCAGCGACGGGTGGGCGCACAGGAAGTAGAGCTGGAGCGTGTCGTCCACGGCGGGCGCGGGCTCCGGCGCGGGTTCCTCGTCCACGACGTCCTCGCGCCTGCGGCGGGCGGCGTCGGCGCGGGTCGCGTCGAGGAACCGCCGCCAGGCCACGGTGACCAGCCAGCCCTTCGGGTCGCGCGGCGGGTCGGTCGGCCACACGCGGACCGCCTCGACCAGCGCGTCCTGCACGGCGTCCTCGGCCGCCGCGAAGTCGGCTCCGCGGCGGACGAGGACGGCGAGCACGCCCGGCGTGGTGCTCCGGAGCAGGTTCTCGTCCAACTGGGACGTCACTCCGTGATGGTGGGCGGACCGCTCAGGAACGGCCGCAGCTCCAGCCACTCGTGGATCGGCTTGCCACCCGCGCC
>NZ_BMRG01000003.1:159670-174064 GCF_014648515.1 Saccharothrix coeruleofusca | reverse complement strand
GGGGGCGGCCGACAGCTCCCCGGCCAGTTCGACGGCGCGCTCGTAGCTGTCGACGTCGATCACCATCCAGCCCGCGATGAGGTCCTTGGTCTCGGCGAACGGGCCGTCGGTGACCGGCGGGCGGCCCTCGCCGTCGTACCGGACGAACGTGCCCTCGGGGGCCAGCGCCTGGCCGTCGACGAACTCGCCGGTCGCCTCCAGGCGGGCCGCGAAGTCGCGCATGTACTGCATGTGGGCCGAGATCTCCTCGGGCGTCCACTGGTCCATGGGCACGTCGTTGACCGCCGCCGGAGCGCCCCGGTAGTGCTTGAGCAGCAGGTACTTGGCCATCGTGGTCCTCCTCGGTACCGACGCGACCCCATTGTCGTCGCGTTCACCACGGGGACGGAGCCGGACACGGGTTCTCGACATCGCCCGCCGAACTTTTTCCCGGAACTTTTCCCGACCTCCCGTCAGCCCGAGCCGAGGCACACGAACGGGCGACGCAGCGGGTCCACCGCCACCGCCTCGGCCAGCGCCACGGCGGGTGGCGCGCCCGTCGCCAGGGCGCGGTGGAAGTCGGCCATCGCCGCGGCCGACGGCTGGTCGCCCACCTTGCTCGACGCGGCGATCACCGTGCGCGCCCCACCGGCCAGCAGCGCGCCCGCGAACCCCAGCGGCTCGTCGCCGGGCCGCACGCGGTTGAGCGCCAGCTCGCAGGCGGCCAGCACGACCCGCTCCGGGGGCCGCCGCACCCGGCCGACCTCGTGCGCGAACAGCGCCCCGTCGACCAGCTCCAGCCGGGAGAACAGGGCGTTCTCCGGCTCGTGCTCGCCGTGCGCGGCGATGTGCGCCAGCTCGACGCCGTCCAGCGCCTCCAGCACCGACACCACCCTGGCCTCCTCCACGCCCAGCAGCTTGGCGTCCCGGTGCAGCACGGCCAGCCGCTCGATCTCCCCCTGCGCGGCGGCCAGCCCAGGGCCTCGGACCAGCACCACGCCGCTGCCGTGATCGCGGTCGACGCGGCTGCTCGACAGCCAGGCGGTGGCGGAGGGCACCACGGTCGTCGGGCGGGAGGCGCAGGTGGGCAGCACGCCCCAGGGCACCACGTACAGCGCGCCGGTCGGCACGACCACCAGCTCCCGGTCGCCGATCATGTCGGCCAGCGGGCGCAGCAGGGCGGCGTCCAGCTTCCGCGCCTCGCGGCAGGCGGACGCGGAGATGACCTCGACCAGCGGGGGCGGCAGGTGGTCGGGGGCCAGCGCGTTCAGGTCGGCGTGCAACTTGCGCGCGGCCTCGGTGGCCACCTCCACCGCCCCCAGGCGCACCATGCGCACCCGGCCGTCCACCACCACGACCGCCACCAGCTCCTCGTCGCACGAGGCGAAGCTGATCAGCGCGCGGTCGCCCAGCCGGGCCGCCACCTCGTCGGCGGTGGCCACGGGCCGGGGCTTGCCCCACGGGCTCGCGCTCCAGCCCAGCTGCATCGCGGCGCGCTGGCCCGCGGCGTAGCGCTGCTCCAGCTCGGCGGTGGGCGCCCCGTCCAGCCGGGCGCGCAGCAGCAGCCTGCTCAGCTGCCGGACCTCGGCGATGCGCTCGCCCAGCGCCGCGTCCACGGTGGACTCGACCGGGTCGTAGCGGTACATCTGCGCCCTGGTGCGCTCCAGCCAGGTGAACAGCCGCTTGGCGTTGGCCGGGGAGTCGCCCGCCGCCAGCACCAGCCGGACCGCCAGCTCGCCCAGCTCGCGGCCGTGCAGCGAGGTGCCGGACAGCAGTTCCAGCCCGCCGAGCTGGTCGCGCATCCGGCCCAGCTCGGCCAGGCCCGCCTGCGCCTGGGCCAGCGCCGCGCGCTGGTTGCCCTGGGCCAGGGCGAGTTCCGCCCGGCACAGCCGCAGCAGCATCCGGTGGTCGATGGGGCTGAACCGGCGCGACTTGGGCACGCTGCGCAGCAGCTCGGCGGCGCGGTCGGTGTTGCCGCGCCGGACCTCCAGCCGGGCGGCCAGCACGTGCGCCAGCGCGGCGTGCTCGTGCAGCTTCAACGCGGCCAGCTCGGCCGCCAGCGACAGCGCCCGCTCGACCAGGCGCGCGGGCGGGCGGTGGGTCGGGCGGTGGGTGCCGATGGCGCACAGCGCCCTGGCGCGCAGGATGATCAGGCTGGCGATGGCCGCCCACGCGGGGCTGCCGCGCTGGGCGAGCTTGCGCTGCGCCGCCTTGGCCATCCGCTGGGCGGTGATCAGGTCACCTTCGTGCAGCGCGGCGATGGCGCGGAACATCTCCGCCTCGGCGATGTCCTGGCCGACCCGCTGGGCGCGCAGGTCGGGCAGCACCGCGTCCAGCTGTCGGCCCGCCTCGTCGGCCAGCCCGACGGCGATCATCGCCTCGGCCTGGTCGATGCGCAGCCGCAGCAGCAGGCCCGGTTCGACCTCCTGGAAGGTCTTGGCCGCTTCACCGTAGCGGCGCAGCGCCGCGGTGACGTCCCCCGCGCGCAGCAGCACGTTGCCCAGGGCGTGCGTGGCGATCGCCGCCCGCATGGGCATGTCGTACTGGACGGCCAGCTCCGCCGCGCGGTTGAGATCGCGCACGGCCTTGTCGAACTGGTAGATCTCGCCGAAGGCGTTGCCCCGGTTGGACAGGGTGGTGACCAGCGAGTTGACCACGGGCGTGGGGTCGTCGGTGGTCTGGGCGAGCTTCGCCTCGTGGTAGGCCACGTCGAGATCGACGTAGCGGATGCCCTCCCAGATGCGGCCCACCCGGAACAGCAGCACCCCGTGGACGCCGTTGGCCAGGCTCTCCAGTTCGTCGCGCAACGCGCCCGGCGGCATGGCCGACAGGCTCTCGCGGGTCACGGCGATCTGGTTGAGCCCCTCCTCCAGACCGCGCGTCTCGGCGACGCAGAACGAGAGGGTGATCAGCAGCCGGACGCGGACTTCCAGGCTCTCCACCGAGTTCACACCCGACGCGTCGAGGCGGGCGATCCCCTTGCGCAGCAGTCGCGACGCGGCCGGGTAGTGGTTCGCCGACGCGGCGAGCTTGCCCTTCCGGTGCAGTTCGCGGGCGTCCCGGACAGGATCGGCGTTCTGCGGGGGCACAGGCATATCAGAGCACAAACGAAGTGACCGCACTGCCAGCCGTCCGGCTGGCAGTGCGGTCGTCACGCTCAGTTCCTCGCCACCGCGGGGTCGTCCGAATGGGTCTGGTACGGACCACCCATGGGCTGCATCGGCGCGGCGGGCGCCTTCGGGTCCGGCTCATGCGGCTGGTAAGGGCCACCGGTCGGGTCCGTGGGCTCGCCGTGCGTCTGGTAAGGACCGCCGTTGGTCTCCACGCCGCCGTCCCCGGCGAACAGCGCCAGCGGGCTCTCCTCGACCTTGGCGGCGATCTCTTCGATCTCCTCGACCAGCTCGGGGTCGGTCCTGGTCTTCGAAGGGTTCATGCCAGCAGACATCGTTGTTGCCCTCCCCTGCAACGGCACCCGCGCGGGGTGCGTGGTGCCTCTGTTGGAGTCAATCCGGTAGGCCCCCCGGCCCTCCGAACGGCTCAAGCCTGACACAGATGGCGGCAAGATTGAGGGGGTTTTTTACTGTGCGCAACGATCGACTACGGCAAACGGGCTCTGACCAGGGGCAACAATGCCACCCGACAGTGGATACCACACGAATGGGCTAACGCATTAACAGTATTCCGTCACTGTGAATACCCGTTTTCTGCGGGTGTTCGCCCTGGCAGTGGCGCTCTCACCGAGAAGAGTGAACAAGGAGTAGCGCTCACTTCACCACGCGCGAGCATTCCATGATCAATTGTCAAACCGGCCTGATTTGACAGCTTCCAGAAAAGCACGCCAGGCGGCAGGGGCGTACTCGGAGATCGAACCGGTCGCGTTCTTGGAATCGCGGACGGCGACCACCCCGGTGATCCGCACCTCGACGCAAGCGGGACCGTTGGCACTGCTGCGAACGCTCTTGAACCAGCCGGTGTCGCGAGGGCTCACAGTTCCTCCAACAGCTCGCGGATGAACCGCTCGGTTCCCGGCTCGGTCGCGGCGAGTTCCCAGACGCGCTCGAACGCCAGCGCCAGGGCTGCGGTGTCGGCCGGGTCATCGTAGTAGGCGGAGTGCCCCGCGATGGCCTCCGAATAGCCGACCGCAGGGGCCTTTCCCTTGAAGTCGAACAGGATCAGGGCTCGACCGCGCAGCGGGTTGGGGTGGGTGTCGTTGCGCAGCAAGCGAATCGCCGGCCCCGGCCGCCCGTCGCACAGGGACAGCAGGTGCCGCAACTGCCCCCGCATCACTTCGGGCGCGCCGAAGTCGGCGCGCAAGCTGTCCTCGGTCAGGACGAACCGGAGGTCTTTCGGCTCTCCCGCGCCGAAGACGACCGCCTGGCGGTCGAGCCGGAAGGAGATCCGGTCCTCGCGACCGGGGTCCGCGCCGTCCCACCAGATGCCGTCGCCCTCTTCGATGACCGCGCGGATGTAGTCCGGTGACTGGAGCAACCCCGGCACGATGCCCGGCTCGTAGGTGCTGATCCGCGCGGCGTTGGCCTCCAGGTCGGCGAACCGCTGGTAGGAGTTGGGCAGCAGGTCCACGTAGGTCCGCCCGCGCTTGCGACGGCGGGCCTGCGCGCCGAGGGCGAGCATCGCCTCCCGCTCCGCACCGGACACCGCGTAGTAGTCCAGCAGCCGCGCCAGGTCGTCACCGCTGAGGGTGCCGTTGCCCTCCTCCAGTTCGACGACCTTGGTCCGCGACCGGCCGATGGCCTCGGCCGCCGCCTTCTGGGGCACGCCCTTGTCGAGCCGGAGCCGCCGCAGCGCCAGGCCCAGTTGCCGCCGCTCGAAGGTCTGCCGAGCCCTAGCCACAGGCGCTCCCCGTTTCTCACCCGATCAGGTTCTGGGTCAAGCCACACCTGTCTCGCTAGCCTAAGCGAGACAGGTTGCCCTTAAGAAGGAGATGTCATGCCGCTGCACCAGTACTCCGACGTGTCGGTCGAAGCCTGGATCGAGATGTCCGGGGACGTGTCCGTCACCGCCGACGTCAACGCCGACGACGACCGCGTCACGCTGACCTTCGGCCACAACCGCGAGTACGTGATGGTCATGGACCACCGAACCCTCACCAAGGTCGCCGAGGTTTCCGGGCAGGCCCTCGGGGAACTCGCGGTGCACACCGGGGAGTGAGCCCGAACCCACTCCCCGGTCCACCGGTCCCCGCCCCGCAGGTCCCCGCTCAGCAGGTCCCCGCTCAGGAGCAGCGGGCGATCACCAGCTCGCGCACGCGCTTGGCGTCCGCCTGCCCCTTGGTCGCCTTCATGACCGCTCCGACGATCGCGCCCGCCGCCGCCACCTTGCCGTCGCGGATCTTCGCCGCCACGTCCGGCTGCGCCGCCAGCGCCTCGTCCACCGCCGCCTCCAGGGCCGAGTCGTCCGAGACGACCTTCAGGCCCCTGGCCTCGATGACGGCCTCCGGCTCGCCCTCGCCCGCCAGCACGCCCGCGACGACCTCGCGGGCGAGCTTGTTGGTCAGCTCGCCGGAGTTCACCAGCGCCACGACCCGCGCGATCTGCGCGGGCGTGATCGCCAGCTCGGCCAGCTCGACGCCCCGGTTGTTGGCCTCCTTGGTCAGGTAGGCCACCCACCACGAGCGCGCCTCGGCGGGCGTCGCGCCCGCCTCGACCGTGGCCGCCACCAGGTCCACCGCGCCCGCGTTGACCAGGTCGCGCAGCTCGGCGTCGGTGAGGTTCCACTCCTGCTGGATGCGCTTGCGGCGCTCCCAGGGCAGCTCCGGCAGCGTGCCGCGCAGCTGTTCCACCCACTCGCGCGACGGCGCGACGGGCACCAGGTCCGGCTCGGGGAAGTACCGGTAGTCCTCCGCGGTCTCCTTGGTGCGCCCGGAGGAGGTGCTGCCGGTGGACTCGTCGAAGTGGCGGGTCTCCTGGGTGATCTTGCCGCCGCCCGCGAGCACCGCGGCCTGGCGGGTCATCTCGAACCGCACCGCCCGCTCGACGCTGCGCAGCGAGTTGACGTTCTTGGTCTCGGTGCGGGTGCCGAACTCGGTGGTGCCCTTGGGCATCAGCGACACGTTGGCGTCGCAGCGCAGCGAGCCCTGGTCCATCCGGACGTCGGAGACGTCCAGCGCCTTGAGCAGGTCCCGCAGCGCCGTCACGTACGCGCGGGCCACCTCGGGGGCCCGCTCGCCGGTGCCGGTGATCGGCTTGGTGACGATCTCGATCAGCGGCACGCCCGCGCGGTTGTAGTCCAGCAGCGAGTGCTCCGCGCCGTGGATGCGCCCGGTCGCGCCGCCGACGTGCAGCGACTTGCCGGTGTCCTCCTCCATGTGGGCGCGCTCGATCTCCACCCGCACCACCGTGCCGTCGTCCAGCGCGACGTCGAGCCAGCCGTTGAACGCGATCGGCTCGTCGTACTGCGAGGTCTGGAAGTTCTTCGGCATGTCCGGGTAGAAGTAGTTCTTCCGGGCGAACCGGCACCACTCGGCGATCTCGCAGTTCAGCGCCAGGCCGATGCGGATCGCCGACTCCACGGCCTTGCCGTTGACCACCGGCAGCGCGCCGGGCAGGCCGAGGCAGGTGGGGCACACGTGGGTGTTGGGCTCGCCGCCGAACAGGTTGGCGCAGCCGCAGAACATCTTCGTGTTCGTGTGCAGCTCGACGTGGACCTCCAGGCCCAGCACCGGGTCGTAGCGCTCGACGACCTCGGCGTAGTCCATCAGCTCGTCGACCGAGGTCATGCCTTCCCGTCCTTCCGCATCGCCCGGATCGCCAGCGCCAGGCCGGTGATCGCGACGATGGCACTGCCCAGCGCGTTGGCCAGGGCCAGCTTGTCCTTGTCGCCGCGGGCGGCCTTGAGCGAGGAGAACGCGCTCGCCGCCGACGCGCCCGCGCTGAGCAGGCCGAACACACCACGGGTCTTCTTCATCGCGCGGCTCCTTCCAGCTGCGGGACCTGGCTGATGACGGTGTGGCCGAGGGCGGCGTCGCGGGCCGCCTCGTAGGCCGCGGCCACCCGGTACATGCGGTGGTCCTGCAGGGCCGGGGCCATGATCTGCAGGCCCACCGGCAGACCGTCCTCGTCGGACAGCCCGCTGGGCACGCTCATCGCGGCGTTGCCCGCCAGGTTGGCCGGGATGGTGCACAGGTCGGCCTTGTACATGGCCATCGGGTCGCCGGTGCGCTCGCCGATGCGGAACGCGGTGGTCGGCGTGGTCGGCGAGACCAGCACGTCCACCGTGGCGAACGCGGACTCGAAGTCGCGCGAGATGAGCGTGCGCACCTTCTGCGCCGAGCCGTAGTAGGCGTCGTAGTAGCCCGAGGACAGCGCGTACGTGCCGATCATGATGCGGCGCTTGACCTCCGCGCCGAAGCCCGCCTCGCGGGTCAGCGACATGACCTCCTCGGCGCTGCGGGTGCCGTCGTCGCCGACGCGCAGGCCGTAGCGCATCGCGTCGAAGCGGGCCAGGTTCGACGACGCCTCGCTCGGCGCGATCAGGTAGTACGCGGGCAGCGCGTAGTCGAAGCTGGGGCAGGACACCTCGACGATCTCCGCGCCCAGCTGCTTGAGCTGCGCCACGGCCGCCTCGAACGAGCGCAGCACGCCCGGCTGGTAGCCCTCGCCGCTGAACTGCGTCACCACGCCGACGCGCACGCCGGTCAGGTCGCCGTTGGCGCCCTCGCGGGCCGCGGCGACCACGGGCGGCACGGGCGCGTCGACGGAGGTGGAGTCCAGCGGGTCGTGGCCCGCGATGATCTCGTGCAGCAGCGCGGCGTCCAGCACCGTGCGCGCGCACGGGCCCGCCTGGTCCAGCGAGGACGAGAACGCCACCAGGCCGTAGCGGGACACGCCGCCGTAGGTCGGCTTCACGCCGACGGTGCCGGTGACCGAGCCGGGCTGGCGGATCGAGCCGCCGGTGTCGGTGCCGATCGCCAGCGGCGCCTCGAACGCGGCCAGGCTGGCGCTGGAACCGCCGCCGGAACCACCCGGAATCCGGTCCAGGTCCCACGGGTTGCGGGTCGGGCCGTAGGCGGAGTTCTCGGTGGAGGAGCCCATCGCGAACTCGTCCATGTTCGTCTTGCCCAGGATGACCACGCCCGCTTCCTTGAGCCTGCGGGTCACCGTGGCGTCGTAGGGCGGGCGCCAGCCCTCCAGCATCTTCGAGCCGCACGTGGTCGGCACGCCCTCGGTGGTGAAGACGTCCTTGAGGGCCAGCGGGACGCCCGCCAGCGGGCTCGCGGGCGCGTTGCCCGCGGCGACGTCCTCGTCGACCCTGCGGGCCGCGGCCAGCGCGCCCTCGGCGTCGACGTGCAGGAACGCCTTCACCGAGCCGTCGACCTCGGCGATGCGGTCCAGGTGCGCCTGCGCGACCTCGACCGCGGAGACCTCGCGACTGGCGATCTTGGCCGCCAGCTCGGCGGCGGTGCTGCGGATCAGGTCGCTCATGCTTCCTCCCCCAGGATGCGGGGGACGCGGAAGCGACCGTCCTCGGCGGCGGGGGCGCCCGCGAGCGCCTGCTGCTGACCGAGGCTGGGACGCACCGCGTCCTCGCGGAACACGTTGGTCAGCGGAACGGCGTGCGAAGTGGGCGGGATGTCCGCGGTGGCGATGTCGCCCACCGTGGCCACCGACTGCAGGATCACGTCCAACTGGCCTGCGAACAGGTCCAGCTCGTCGTCGGTGACGGCGAGCCTGGCCAGGCGAGCCAGGTGCGCGACCTCGTCGCGGGAGATGCTGGGCACCTCGTCAACCCCCGTGGGTCGGTTTTTCGGATCGGGACCCGACGAGTCTATTGGCTGGTCAGGGTGGGGCCCGAGCGGGCCGACCGGGAGTGCGGGATTTTACCGGCGCGCAACCGCGCGCGTCGGTCGGAAAGCGAAGCCGCGTCTGCGACAATCATCGGCCGGCGAGTCGACCGTTCGGCAGTACCTCAGCATGGAGGCGTGCACGTGTCCTTCCTGATCCGGGTCCAGCTCCCGGACCGTCCCGGCACCCTGGGTGCGGTCGCCTCCGCGCTCGGCGCGATCGGAGCCGACATCCTCAGCGTGGACGTGGTGGAGCGCGGCTCGGGCCTGGCCATCGACGACCTGGTGGTGGAGCTGCCCTCCGGGCGGCTGCCGGACGTGCTGATCACCGCCGCGGAGTCCATCGACGGCGTGGAGGTCGACGCGGTGCGGCCGTACGCGGGCGTGCTGGACACCCACCGCGAGCTGGAGCTGGTGGAGGAGGTCGCCGAGGAGCCCGCCAAGGGCCTGGCGGTGTTCACCGAGGGCGTGCCCAAGATCATCCGCGCGGGCTGGGCCGTGGTCGTGGAGCGGGGCAAGGCCGGGGTGCACCGGGTGACCGCGTCCACGGCCGCCCCGGAGACCCGCCTGGTGGACCCGCCGTGGTTCCCGCTGGCGCGGGCCACCGTGCTCGACGGCGAGGACGGCTGGGTGCCCGAGACGTGGCGCGAGCTGGGCACCGAGCTGGCCGCGACCCCGCTGGGCAGGCCCGACCGGGTGCTGCTGGTGGGTCGTCCCGGCGGGCCGATGTTCCGCGCGGCCGAGGTGGCGCGGCTGGCCCACCTGGCCGGGATCGTGTCCGTGGTGCTGCCGGACTGACCGCCGCCGGACTGACCGCTGCCGGACCGACCGCCGCCGGACCGACCGGCTGTTAACGGACCGCCCTGCCGCTAGCGGACCGACCGGCCGCGCACGATCCGGCGGGCCTGCTCGACGAGCTGGGCGTTGTTCGCGGCCGGGCGGCCGTCCGGGAGGGTGAGCACGTCCTCCAGGCCGACGCGGGTGTCCAGCTCCAGGCGGGCGGCGTGGCCCAGCACCGGCCAGGCGCTGTCGTCCTCGCCGTGCAGCAGGACCGGCACGCCCAGCGGCTCCAGCAGCGCGAGCAGCCGCTCGGCCTCGGCGACGCCCTCGCCGGGCTGGACCTCGGCCAGCAGCCGCACGGTCCCCTCCGGCACCCCGGCGGCGAGCAGCCGCCGGGCCGCCTCCTCGTGGAACACGCCCACCTCGACGCCGATCCCGGCCTCGCGCAGCGCCCGGCACACCTCCAGCCAGCCCTCCTCGTGGGCGTTGACCGAGGCGAAGTCCGGCTTGCCCGCCGCCAGGCCCGCCCAGCCGCGCACCAGCTCGGCCCGCCTGCGCGGGTCCGGCTCGATCCACGCCCCGGTGGTGACGCCGATCGCGGCGCGCGGCACGGCGGCGCGCACCACCGAGACCGCGGTGGCCACCTCCGGGCCCGCGAGCACCTCCGCGCCGGTGATGTCGCGCGGGTGCAGGTGGAACGAGGTGACCCCGAGCCGGGCCACGGCGACCGCGTCGGCGGCCAGCTGCTGGGGGGTGATCGGCAGGGCCGGGTGGCTGCCCGCCGGGCGCGCGCCGTTGGAACAGACCTGGAGCACGCGACCCACCGAACCACACGGTGTTGGATACCGCCATGTCGACGCTCACCTCTGCCCTGTTGCGGCACCGCGCGGGCCACAAGTCGTACTGGCGCGGTCTGGCGTACCGCGATGCCGTGGTGTCCCTGGAAGTGCATCCACGCCACGTGACGGGCGTCGTGGTGGGCACAGCGGAGTACGAGGTGTCGTTGGCGTGGGACGCCGAGGTGCTGGTGGGCTCGTGCTCGTGCCCGTACGGCGCGGAGGGGTTCTTCTGCAAGCACTGCGTGGCGGTCGGCCTGGTGCTGCTGGCGCGCGGGCTGACCGTGCCGCCGCCGGACGCGGAGGACTCGGCGCTGCGCGCCCGGCTGGCCGAGCTGCCGCCGGAGGTGCTGGCGGACTTCCTCTACGAGCAGGCCGCGCGCGACCCCGCGCTGCGGGCCAGGGTCATGAGAGCTCCAGTCGGAAGGCGATGAGGTCCACGCCCGGCTTGGGCCGCCAGTCCCGCTCCGGGCTGCGCGCGAAGCCCAGCCGCCGGTACAGGCGCAGCGCGCTGGGCATCCGCTCGGAGGTGCTCATGACCAGCCGCGCGGCGCCCACCTCGCGGGCGCGCCCGATCGCGGCTCGGACCAGCGCCTCCCCGATGCCGCGGCCGCGCGCGTCGGGGCGCACGGCGAGCATCCGGAACTCCAGCTCGCCCTCGCGGCAGGTCTCGGCGTAGGGCGAGCCGGGGTGGACCACCGAGATGGTGCCCAGCACCGCGCCCCGGTCGTCGACCGCGACCAGCAGGTCGGTGTGCCGGGCCCGGTCGCGGGCGTCGGCGAGCTCGGCGGCGTAGTCGTTGACGGGACCGGTGAGGTAGCCCTCCGCCCGGTAGGCGGCGACGGTCAGCGCCCCGACCTCGTCCCACTCGTGCTCGTGCGCGGGCCTGACGACGACGTCGGTCATCGCTTCCCCTTCCTCGTCGCGGTTGCCCGATTATCGACCAGGAAGGGGGCCGCGATCATGCGTTCCGGGTGACCGGCTCAGGCGTCCTCGGCGTTCGGCTCGCCGACGGTGGCCAGCGGGGTGGCGGCCTCCGGGCCGTCGGCGAGGAGGGTTCGGAAACCCGCCTCGTCCAGCACCGGCACCTTCAGCTGCAGCGCCTTGTCCGCCTTGGAGCCGGGGTTGTCGCCCACCACCACGAAGGCGGTCTTCTTCGACACCGAGCCGACCGCCTTGCCGCCGCGGGCCAGGATCGCCTCCTTGGCCTCGTCGCGGGAGAAGCCCTCCAGCGAGCCGGTCACCACGATCGACAGGCCCTCCAGGTTGCGCGGGACCGAGGTGTCGCGCTCGTCGACCATCCGCACCCCGGCCGCCCGCCACTTGCGCACGACCTCCTGCCGCCACGCGGTCCCGGCCCACTCCCGCACCGCCAGCGCGATCGTCGGCCCCACCCCCTCGGCGGCGGCCAGCGCCTCCTCCGACGCCGAGGTGATCGCCTCCAGCGAGCCGAACTCCCGCGCCAGCGCGCGGGCCGCGGTCGGCCCCACGTGCCGGATCGACAGCGCGACCAGCACCCTCCACAGCGGACGCTGCTTCGCGGTCTCCAGGTTGTCCAGCAGCTTCACCGCGTTGGCGGTCAGCTCGCCGTGGATGGTGCGGAACAGCTCGACCTGCCCCAGCTTGTCCGCGTCGAGGGAGAACAGGTCGCCCTCGTCGTCGTAGACCGGCGAGTCGACCAGGGCGGCGGCGGCCTCGTAGCCGAGCACCTCGATGTCCAGCGCCGACCGGGAGGCCAGGTACGCCAGCCGCTCCCGCAGCTGGCCGGGGCAGCGCGCCGCGTTGGGGCAGCGGATGTCGACGTCGCCCTCCTTCATCGGCCGCAGCGCGTGCCCGCACTCGGGGCAGGTCAGCGGCATGACGAATTCGCGCGCGTCGTCCGGGCGGGCGTCGATCACCGGGCCGAGGACCTCCGGGATCACGTCGCCCGCCTTGCGGATGACGATGCGGTCGCCGATCAGCACGCCCTTGCGCTTGACCTCCGAGGCGTTGTGCAGCGTCGCCCGCGCCACCGTGGACCCGGCCACCTTCACCGGCTCCATCACCGCGAACGGCGTCACCCGACCGGTGCGACCCACCTGGACCTTGATGTCCAGCAGCGTGGTGGTCGCCTCCTCCGGCGGGTACTTGAACGCGATGGCCCACCGGGGCGCGCGCGAGGTCGTGCCGAGGCGGCGCTGCAGCGGCACCTCGTCGACCTTCACCACCACGCCGTCGATCTCGTGCAGCGCGTCGTGCCGGTGCGCGCCCCAGTGCTCGACGTGCTCGCGGGCCTCCTCGAACGAGCCGACCACCTTGGTGTGCGGCGACACCGGCAGCCCCCACGCGCGCAGCGCCTCGTACGCCTCGGACTGGCGGGTCAGCTCGAAGCCCTCCCGCTTGCCCAGGCCGTGGCAGATCATCCGCAGCCTGCGCGAGGCGGTGACCTTGGGGTCCTTCTGCCGCAGCGACCCGGCCGCGGTGTTGCGCGGGTTGGCGAACGGCGGCTTGCCCGCCTCGACCAGCTTCGCGTTGAGCTCCAGGAAGTCCTCGACCGCGAAGAACACCTCGCCGCGCACCTCGACCAGCTCGGGCACCGGGTGCTCGTCGGTGCCGGTGAGCACCTCGGGGATGTCGTCGATGGTCCGGACGTTGAGCGTCACGTCCTCGCCGGTGCGGCCGTCGCCCCTGGTCAGGGCGCGGACCAGGCGGCCGTCGCGGTAGAGCAGGTTGATGGCCAGGCCGTCGATCTTCAGCTCGCACAGGTAGTGCGTGCCCGCGCCGACCTCCTTCTCCACCCGCTTGAACCACTCCTGGAGCTCGTCGAGGTCGAAGACGTTGTCCAGGCTGAGCATCCGCTCCAGGTGGTCGACCGCGGTGAACTCGGTCGAGAACGTGCCGCCGACCCGCTGGGTCGGCGAGTCGGGCGTGGCCAGGCCGGGGTGGGCGTCCTCCAGCTCCTGCAGCGAGCGCAGCAGCGCGTCGAACTCCCCGTCGCTGATGGTGGGCGAGTCCAGCACGTAGTAGCGGAACTGGTGCCCGCGCACCTCCTCCGCGAGCGCCTGGTGCCGCTCCCGCACGTCGGCGGGGACGTCTTCGACACCTTCGACCGGGGTGGGTTCATCGCTGCTGGTCACGGGGTGAGCCTAGCCGGCGGGTCCGACAGTTTCAGGAGGACGGCTCGGCTTGGGACTGGTCGAGTCCGCGCACCAGTTCGCGGAACTCCAGCAGGCCGATGGTGGCCGCTGGCTCGGTCGTGGCGGTTTCCACCCGACCGAGGCGCTCACCCGCCAACCGCTCACCGAGGGTGACGTCCAGCGGGAGGAACGTCATGGTCCGCCGCTGCTCCTCGTCCAGTGCCGCGAACTCGGGGTGGTACACCGCCACGTCCACCAGGCCGTCGCTGACCTGGGCGACCACCCGCACGTCGGCCAGCGGCAGCCTGCGCGCGCCGAGGTTGACGGTGACCTCGGTCGGGTCGGGCACCGGGGGCACCGAGTCGTGGTACTCCCAGATCATGTCCTCCGGCGGCGCGGCGGCCTTCCAGGCGTCGGTGTAGGGGCGCAGCCTCGGGTCCTCCTGGCCGCTGATCACCAGCGCGTAGATGGCCCGGTGCCCGCGGTCGACGGTGAAGTGCAGGTCCGGGTGGATGCCCGCGACCAGCTCGCACAGCTCGTTCTCCACCCGGTGCGGCTCGCGGTCCCCCAGCGCGGCGCTGACCTGCGGCAACAGCTCGAACCAGCGCTCCCAGAACCGCTGCGCGGCCTCCTCCGGGTTGGGCAGGTGCCCGCTGGGGTGCGCGGCGGGTCGCGGCGGCTCGGGTCGGTTGCGGCGGAACCAGCTCATGCCCCCATCCTCTCGCGAATCGCGCGTTCGGACACCGAGAACCGAGCGTTCCGGCACCCCGAACCGAGCGTTCGAGCACCTGGGCGTCCCCTGTGGACAGATCCGTCCACAGGGGACAGCCCGGTCACCAGCCCTCGGGCGGCTCCACGAACGCCTTGCCCAGGTCGCGGGTCA
>NZ_BMRG01000003.1:149107-159635 GCF_014648515.1 Saccharothrix coeruleofusca | reverse complement strand
GCGACAGCGCCCGGCGGACCCACCCCGCGCTCGCGCCCGCCAGCCCGCAGGTCGGCGTCGGCACCGCCTGGGCGGCCAGCGTGGAGCGGGCGAAGCCCAGCCGGTCGACCAGCTCCAACGCCGGACGCGCCAACGACTTCAGGTCCACCGGGGCGCCGGGGGCCGTGCTGGGCACCAGCCCCAGCAAGAACACCAGGCCCTCCTGCCACGCCTCGCCGATCTCGTCCAGCATCCGCTGCTCGATGATCGTGGCGTCCAGCGACACCGCCCGCGCGCCCGCCTTGCGGATCAGCGACACCGGCGGGTTGGGCGCGCAGCAGTGCACGACCACGTCCGCGTCCACCGCCTCCACGACGGTCCGCAGCACCGCCTGCGCCTCGGGTTCGGGCACCGCGGGCACCGTGCCCAGCTTCGACGGCGTGGGCAGCAGGCCGCGCAGCACGGCGGGCAGCGCGGGTTCGTCCAGCTGCACCACCACGCGGGCGCCGGTCCGCTTGGCCACCTCGGCCACGTGCCCGCGCAGGCCCTCGCACAGCGACTCGGTGAACTCCCGCAGCGCGCCGGGGTCGGTCATCACCCGGTGGCCGCGCGGCAGCTCCACGGTGGCGGCCAGCGTCCACGGCCCGGCCGCCTGCACCTTGACCACCGCGGGCCTGGTCGCGGCGGCGGCCTCCTCCAGCGCGTCGAGGTCCCAGCGCAGCAGGTCCACCGCCCGCCGGTGGTCCCGGCCGGGGCGCGCGGCGACCCGGTAGCCGGAGGGGACCACCTCCACGGGCAGGTCGACCAGCAGGGCGGCGGTGCGGCCGGTCAGGTCCGCGCCGACCCCGCGCGCGGGCAGCTCGGGCAGGTGGGGCAGGTCGGGCAGCTCGCCGAGGACGAGGCGGGCCGCCTCGTGCGGGTCGGTTCCGGGCAGCGAGCCGATGCCGGTCGCGGTGCCTTCGGGCCAGGGGGCAGGGTCCACGTCACCAGTTTCCCACCGCCCCCCGCGCACGCCCCGTTGACCGGTCGAAGACAGAAAGGTCTAGACCCATTGACGGTCCGGCGCGGGCCACATACGGTTACCTCGTCGGTGCGGACGGTTATCGCACCGCCCAGAACGTGGTGCGGGGGTGTGACGCGCCCCATGCCCTCGCGCCACTTCCACTCCCCCGAGCGCCGCGCGAGCCGTCCGTGACTCCCCCTGTCCGCCACGGACGGCGAGCGCTCATGGCCGCGGCGGCTGATCGCCCGAGTAGCCCAGGTCCGCCAGGTAGTCCGCCAAGCCGCGCTTGGCGGAACCCTCCTCCTCCGGGGCGCAGGCGGGTTCCACGCCGACCACGAAGGCGGACGGTGCCGCGCGCCGCAGCCCCAGGATCAGCGAGGCGCGGGTCGGAGCGGGACGATCAGCGCCGTCGTCGACGTCGCCGGAGGCACCGAGCGCGTGCGTCATCGCAATTCCCTCACTTGTTCCAGTGGGTGCCCGGCGCTGCGCGGGCCGGGCGGCGCTGCCTCCACGGTCCAGCAAGAACCACATCGGGGACAGAGCCATCCGGGCTCATCTCGGGCCCGTCTCAGCCCGCTCCGGGCCGTCCTCACGCCGACCGGCGCAGCCCCAGCACCTGCAGCGCGATGAACCCGGCCACCGCGACCGCCTGGGCCACGACCACCGCGACCCCCAGCGGCGTCACCTCGAACCAGCCCGCGAACGCGGTCAGGAAGCTGTCCACCACCCACAGGAAGTTGCCCAGCACCACCACCCCGACCAGCGGTCGGATCGGCTTGGTCCCGAGCAGGAAAACCCCGATCCCGTAAACCACGAGGAATGCGCCCAGACCGATCACCAGCCCCCTCGGCAAACCCAGCGGAGCGTCGATCAGCAGGGCCAGGACCCCCAACCCACCCGAGGCGACACCGTCGAGCTTGAGAGCGAAGCGGAGCAGGCCGTCATTGCGAACTTGATTCGTCGTCATGGCCATGAAGCTAGGTCCGCCGGAACTGCCAACGCCACGCCGAACGCTGCCAACGCCTGCCAGTCAGCGGTCCGCGACCTGGGAGAACAGGTCGGCTGCCACCAACTTGGCCCCCGCGTTCTGCCAGTTGTGCAGGGTCCGCTCGGGCACCTGGTTGACGAACCAGGCGAGCGCCTTGCGCGATTCCGGGTCCAGGTCCTCGCGTTTCGTCCGACTGCTGTAAGGACGAATTCCCACCACGTAGTAGAAGTACAGCGCGTTGTAGTGCCGCCATTCATCGCTGGTGCCGAAGTCGCCGTCCTTGGGCTTGAGCCGGGAAATGCCCTCCAGCAGCAGCGACTTCAACTCCGCCGCCCGTTCCAGCGGCTGGTCGGCCGCGCCTCGGGCGGCCAGCCGGGCGTCGATCACCGGCAGCCGCGTCAGCGGGCTGGCGACCAGCTTGGCCAGGTCGCCGTAGTGGCTCAGGGCCCGCCGGGTCAGCTTGGCGAACTCGGCCTCGTCCACGTCGGCCAGCGGCGGGCGCTTGGGCAGCGCCTCCGCGGCCTCGCGCAACTCGGCCCGCTCGGCGGCCACCGCGGGCAGCGCCACCCGGTCCACCGCCGCGGCCAGCGGGTTGGCCAGCACCTGCACCGCGACGGCGGCGGCGACCGTGCCGAACAGCAGCGGCACCAGCCGCTCGTCCAGGAACAGCGCCACCTGCGCCCCGAACACCAGCGCCGTGCCCGCCGACACGGCCAGCGAGCGCACCATGTCCGCGCGGACCGCCTCGCCCTCGTCGAACGCGTCCGCCGCGGCCACCAGCACGCCGAACAGCAGCAGGTCCACCCCGATCGAGGTGACCATCAGCCAGGGCGGCAACCAGTCGACCCGCAGCAGCACCGCCGCCGACCCCAAGGTGAACATCAGCGTCACCACGCCCGCCAGCGCCCGGTCCCGCCGAGCGCGCAGGAGCAGGGCGAACGCTGCGGCCAGCGGCACCAGCACCACGGCGGGCGCGAAGTGCGCCACCACCAGCAGCGGCACCGCGCCCAGCCGCCACCAGCGCTCGTAGCGCTCGGGCAGCCAGCACGCGATCACGCCCGTCCACGCCACGGCGGGCGCGGCCAGCAGCACCGCCGGTGGGTGCGGCAGCGCCAGCGCCACCGCGTACGCGAGCAACCCCGCCGCCGTGCGGTGCAGCAACGGCTTTCGCGGGTCGCGCGCCAGCAGGTACAACCCCAGCCACCAGGCCAGGCCGAACACCACCACCGATACCCCGATCACCCACCGATCCTAGAGTCGACCCGAACGGGGGTGGTGAGGATTGTCATGCAGCCCTACAAGTGGCCGCCGGGTTGAGGGGATGCTGGCGGCATGGACGTCGCCGCGGCCGCTGACCGCATCCGCCCCCACATCCGCCGCACCCCGCTGCTGCGCACCGAGGTCGACGGACGGCCGCTGGTGCTCAAGCTGGAGCACCTCCAGCTCACCGGCTCGTTCAAGCTGCGCGGGGCGCTGAACACCCTGCTGTCCGGGGAACTGCCCGACCGGGTGGTGACCGCGTCCGGCGGCAACCACGGGCTGGGCGTGGCGCGGGCGGCGCAGCTGCTCGGCGTGCCCGCGACGGTCTACGTTCCGCTGGGCGCGCCGGAGGGCAAGGTGCGGCGGATCGAGGCGGTGGGCGCGAAGCTGATCCGGCACGGCGCCACCTACGCCGAAGCCGCCGCGGCGGCGCGGCAGGTGCCGGGGGTGTACGTCGAGGCGTACAACTCCCCCGAGGTCATCGCCGGGCAGGGCACCGTGGCCGCCGAGGTGGTGGCCGACGCGCCGGACGTGGACGCCATCGCGGTGGCGGTCGGCGGCGGCGGGCTGATCGCCGGAACCGTGCTCGGGGCGGGCGGCAGGACCGTCGTGGGCGTCGAGCCGGAGCGCTGCCGGGCGCTGCACCGGGCGCTGGAGGCCGGTGAGCCGGTGGACGTGGAGATCGACTCGGTGGCCGCGTCGGCGCTCGGGGCGACCAGGGTCGGCGAGCTCCCCTTCGCCGTGGTCGCCGAGGCGGGCGTGCGTTCGGTCCTGGTCAGCGACGCCGAGCTGCTGGCGGCGCGGGACCGCCTGTGGGAGGAGTTCCGCCTGGCCGTGGAACCCGCCGCGGCGGTGCCCTTCGCGGCGTGGCTGCACGGCCGCGTCCCCGGCGACCTGCCCTGCGTGGTCCTCTGCGGCGCCAACACCGACTGGACCCCCGCCTGACCCGCGAGTCGAACCTCCAGAACCCCCGAGTTCAACGCTCAGAACAACCACGCCCGCCCCCGGCGCCACCCGGTCGCGGGCGTGTCGGGAGTGTCGCCCCCGCGAGTCGCGCGCCTGGACACCACGAACCGAGCGTTCACGCACCTCGGGCGGTACTTACCGGCCCACACACACCCGCCGGGTAGTACTTGCCCACGCACCAGGGCAGCGCGCGCTGCGGGGTGCCCGCGAGCGCCGCTTTGCTGGATAACCCAACCTGAGCGTTGAACTCAGGGGTCCTGAGCGTTCGACTCGCGGGTCAGCGGGTGGTGGTGATGGTGGCGCTGGCCAGGACGAGGTCGCCCGCGGTGGGGTCGGGGCGGTAGAGGGCAACGGCCTGACCGGGGGCGACGCCGCGCAGCGGCTCGCGCAGGTGGACCACCACCGAGCCGTCCACCAGCTCGGCCACGGCGGGCGCGGTGCCGCCGTGCGCCCGCACCTGGGCCACGCACTCCACCGGGCCGTCCCACTCGATCCGGGACACCGGCCGCTCGGCGACGATCTCGGTCACCGCCAGCTTCTCGGCCGAACCCACCCGCACGGTGCCGCTGACCGGCTCCAGCGACAGCACGTAGCGCGGCCTGCCGTCCGGGGCGGGCGCGTCGATGCCCAGGCCCTTGCGCTGCCCCACGGTGAACTCGTGCACGCCCGCGTGCCTGCCCAGCACCGCGCCGGTCTCGTCGTCCACCAGCAGGCCCGGCTGCTCGCCCAGCCGCCGGGTCAGGAACCCGCGCGTGTCGCCGTCGGGGATGAAGCAGATGTCGTGGCTGTCCGGCTTCTCCGCCACCGACAGCCCGCGCGCCGCGGCCTCCTCGCGCACCGCCGCCTTGGTCGACCCGCCCAGCGGGAACATCGCGTGCGCCAGCTGCTCGGTGGTCAGCGACGCCAGCACGTAGGACTGGTCCTTGCCGTCGTCGGCGCTGCGCCGCAGCTCCACTCGTCCGTCCACAGTGGACAGCCGCGCGTAGTGCCCGGTGCACACCGCGTCGAAGCCCAGCGCCACCGCCTTGTCCAGCAGCGCCTCGAACTTGATCCGCTCGTTGCAGCGCAGGCACGGGTTGGGCGTGCGGCCCGCGGCGTACTCGGCCACGAAGTCCTCGACCACGTCCTCGGTGAACCGCTCGGCGAAGTCCCACACGTAGAACGGGATGCCCAGCACGTCCGCGGCGCGGCGGGCGTCGTGCGCGTCCTCGATGGTGCAGCAGCCGCGCGCGCCGGTGCGCAGCGTGCCCGGCTTGGCCGACAGGGCCAGGTGCACGCCGGTCACGTCGTGCCCCGCCTCGACCGCGCGCGCCGCCGCCACCGCGGAGTCCACGCCGCCGCTCATCGCCGCCAGCACCCGCATCCCGGTCACACCTCCGCCTTCCGCCGCATCCCCGCGATGCCCGCCGTGCGGGCGCGCTCCACCACCGGCCCGATCGCCTCGGCCAGCTCCCGCACCTCGTCCTCGGTGGACGTGTGGCCCAGCGAGAAGCGCAGCGAGCCGCGCGCCAGCGCCCGGTCCACGCCCATGGCCAGCAGCACGTGGCTGGGCTGGGCCACGCCCGCGGTGCACGCCGAGCCGGTGGAGCACTCGATGCCCTTGGCGTCGAGCAGCATCAGCAGGCTGTCGCCCTCGCAGCCGGGGAAGGTCAGGTGGGCGTTGCCGGGCAGCCGGTGCACCGGGTCGCCGTTGACCACCACGTCCGGCACGGCCGCGCGCACGGCCGCGACCAGCTCGTCGCGCAGCGCGGACAGCCGGGCGGCGGTGGCCTCCTGGTGGGTGACCGCGTGCCGGACCGCCGCGGCCAGCCCGACGATGGCGGGCACGTCCAGGGTGCCGGAGCGCACGTCGCGCTCCTGCCCGCCGCCGTGCAGCACGGGGGTGGTGGGCACGTCGCGGCCCAGCAGCAGCACGCCCACGCCGTAGGGGCCGCCGATCTTGTGGCCGGACAGCGTCATCGCGCTCGCGCCGGAGGCGGCGAAGTCGACCGGCACCGCGCCCAGCGCCTGCACCGCGTCGGTGTGGAACGGCACGCCGTGCTCGGCGGCGACGGCGGCCAGCTCGGGCACCGGGTTGAGCGTGCCGACCTCGTTGTTCGCCCACATGGCGGTGACCAGCGCGACGTCCTCGCCCATGGCCTCGCGCAGCGCCTCGGGGCGGACGCGGCCCAGGCCGTCGGGCTCCAGCCAGGTGATCTCGGCGCCCTCGTGGTCGGCCAGCCACTGCACCGCGTCGAGCACGGCGTGGTGCTCGACCGAGGAGGCGACCACGCGCTTGCGCCCGCGCGCCCAGTAGACGCCCTTCACGGCCAGGTTGTCGCTCTCGGTGCCGCCGCTGGTGAAGATCACCTCGGACGGCCGGGCGCCCAGCGCGTCGGCGATGTCCTCCCTGGCCTCCTCGACCGCCCGCCGCGCGCGCCTGCCGGAGGTGTGCAGCGACGAGGCGTTGCCCGTGCTGGACAGCGCCCGCGTCATGGCCGCGATCGCCTCGGGGAGCATGGGCGTCGTGGCGGCGTGGTCGAAGTAGGCCATCAGTGCTCCAGGGTAGCCCGGCAGCGCGGTCCGGTGAGCGCGGCACCGACCACCGAGACCGCCGCCATCAGCAGGTCGAACGGGATCACCGCGGCGGTGGGCGCCTGCGCGGAGGCCAGCGCGGAGACGAGCACCCCGCCCAGGCCGACCAGCAGGGCCGAGCCGAGCATGTCGCTGATCTGCAGCGCGGAGGAGTTGAAGCCCCGGTCGGCGTCGGTGGAGGCGGCCAGGGTGAGCACGCTGAGGCTGGACATGGCCAGTCCCATGCCCGCGCCCGCGAGCGCCCACAGCGCGGGGGTGGCCCAGGCCGGTCCCCAGGCCGGTGCGATGAGCGTCACGCCCGCGATGCCCGCCGCGTTGAGCAGGAAGCCCCAGCGGACCAGCTTCTCGCGGGGGATGTCGGGCTTGCGGGACTGCCACATGGCCGCGCCGGACCAGCCCAGCGCGCTGAGCGTGAGCGGGATGCCCGCGGCCAGCGCCGAGTAGCCGTGCACGGAGGTCAGGGTGAGCGGGATGAACGCCTCGGCGGCGAAGAACGACCCGGCGAGCAGGCCGCGGGCGAGGATGGTCACCGGCAGGCCGCGCCGCGCGGTGAGCGTGCCCTTGGGCAGCAGCACGCGCAGCGACGGCACCAGGACGACCAGGCCCGCCAGACCCAGCGCCAGGTCCAGCGCGCCGGTCGGGTGCTGGGCGGCCCAGCTCAACCCCACCACGCCCGCGCTCGCGCCCAGCGCGGCCAGCGGCAGACCAGGTCGGGCGGGGGCCTCGCCGCGCTGCGGCGGCAACGCGCGCAGCACCGGCACCAGCAGCAGGAAGCCCGCCAGCACGAACGGGGCCAGGCCGAGGAACACCCAGCGCCAGCTCAGCTGCTCGGTCAGCCACCCGGCCAGCGCCGGGCCGACCAGGGACGGCACCACCCAGGCCGCGGAGAGCAGCCCGAACACCGCCGGGCGGTCGCGTTCCGGGTAGACCAGGCCGATCAGCACGTACACGGCCACGATCTGGGTGCCCGCGCCCAGCCCCTGCAGGAACCGGCCCAGCAGCAGCACCGGCATGTCCCCGGCGACGCCCGCGACCAGCAGGCCCGCCACGAACAGCGCCGGGCCGACCAGCAGCGACGGCCGGGGCCCGCGCCGGTCGCTGAACCGTCCGGACAGGACGGTGGCCACCACGCTGGCGGCCAGGAACGCCAGGAAGGGCCAGGCGTAGAGGTCCGCGCCGTCCAGCTCGGCGACCATGCGGGGCATGGCCGTGCTGACGCCCATGGCCTCGAAGGCCAGCAGGGTCACCAGCAGCACGATCCCGACCGTGGGCCCCCGGTGCTCCGGCGACCACAGTCGGGACCTGGCTTCCGCTGCTGCTCGGGCTGCGCTCACGCCCCCATCGTCCAACCTCCACCCTGGTCGAGGTCAAACCGATACGCGAGCACTCCTCGGATTGGGGGCGGTCAGACGAGGGCGGCGTGCGTTCCCCACGCCGGGACCCCGTCGCGGGCAGCGCGCTCCGCCGCCCGCTCCGCCGCCCCCTGGGCCAGCGCCGCCAGCTCCCGGCGGTCGGCCGCGCGGCCGGGGGCGATCTCGTCCAGCACGTGCACCTCCACCACCAGGCCGCGCAGCCGCAGCACCCGCCGCAGCGAGTCCACCAGCGTGTCCGCCCCCACGAACGCCGTCCGCGTGGTCGCCGCGCCGTCGCCCGCCCGGTACCGCAGCACCACCGGGCGGACCGGCACACCCGCGTCCAGCGCCGCCTGGAACAGCGCGGGCCGGTAGCGCCCCGACGCCAGGCCGCACCACGTGGTGCCCTCGGCGTGGATGCCCACCGCGGCGCCCTCGCGCAGCGCGCGGGCCAGCTCGGCGACCGTGCCGGGCAGCAGGGACAGCCGCTCCCGGTCCAGGTACACCGTGCGCGCGGCGGTGACCAGCCTGCCCAGCACCGGCCAGTCCTTGATGTCGCGCTTGGCCACCATGCGGATCGGCTGCACCGCGTCGATGGCCAGCTCGTCCAGCCAGGACACGTGGTTGGCCACCACCAGCACGCCGCGGCCGGGGGTGGCCTGGAACCGGTCGGGGCCGACCACCCGCAGCCGCGCCCCGAACGCCCGCACCAGCGCCCGGAACCACCGGCGCAGCAGCGCCTCCCGCACCCGGCCTCGGGTGGCCAGCGCGCCCAGCACCACGAACCCGCCGCACAGCAGGACGGTCAGCGCGGCCACCGCGCGCAGCAGCGCCCGGACCGCGCCCACGGTGGCGGAGGTGTGGTCGACGCAGCCGTCCCCGCACGGGGAGGTCGGCATCCACGGGTGCGCGCTCATGCCGTCTCCCCCAGGAAGAACCTCAGGTAGCGCCGGTCGATGCGGTCCATGCCGAGCAGGATGAACAGGTCCGCCACGCCGAAGTCGGCGTCCAGCGCGGGCCTGCCGCACACCCAGGCGCCCAGCCGCAGGTAGCCCTTGAGCAGCGGCGGCAGCACCGCCCGCGCGGGCCGGGCGACCTCGTCGACCCGCCACGGCGTGCGGGGGTGCACCCGGTACCGCTCGGGCGCGTAGTGCTTGGCGCGCACCTGGTCCCACACGCCCGCGGCGAACGAGCCGCCGTCGTGCAGCGGCACCGAGGCGCAGCCGACCAGCCAGGAGTGGCCCGACAGCAGCATGTAGCGGGCGATGCCCGCCCACACCAGCGACACCACGGCCCCGTTGCGGTGGTCGGGGTGCACGCAGGAGCGGCCGGTCTCCACCACGCTCGGCCGCAGCGGCGCCAGCGCGCCCAGGTCGAACTCGGTGTCGGAGTAGAGCTTCCCGGCCTCGGCCGCCCGCTCCGGCGGCAGCATCCGGTAGGTGCCGACGATCTCGCCGGTGCGGTCGTCGCGCACCACGAGGTGGTCGCAGAACTCGTCGAAGGGGTCGACGTCGTGGCCCGGCACGGGCGTGTGCAGCACCGCGCCCATCTCTTCGGCGAACACCCGGTGCCGCAGGTGCTGCGCGGCCACGACCTCCGGGCTGTCGCGGGCCACCAGGAGGGAGTAGCGCGGCGCTCCCGCGGCGGTCTCCCCGGTGCTGACAAGCAGTTGCGGCTGCGTCATACCCACTGGTCTACCGACCCGTCGGCGACCGACAGCAGGTCGTTCCGGTGACACGTCAGTGGCAGGTCGGTGAAGCGGCGGTGCGCCCGCGAACGCCGGAGGGCCGCCCCGCGAACGGGACGGCCCTCCGGGCGGTGAGCTGCGAGGATCAGCCCTTGCGCTTGCCGACCTCGTCGGTGAGCTGGGGGGCGACGTTGAACAGGTCGCCCACCACGCCGAAGTCGGCGATCTCGAAGATCGGCGCCTCCGGGTCCTTGTTCACCGCGACGATCGTCTTCGACGTCTGCATGCCCGCGCGGTGCTGGATCGCCCCGGAGATGCCCAGCGCGATGTAGAGCTGCGGCGAGACGGTCTTGCCGGTCTGGCCGACCTGGAACTGGTGCGGGTAGTAGCCGGAGTCGACCGCCGCGCGGGACGCGCCCACGGCCGCGCCGAGGCTGTCCGCCAGCTTCTCGACGACCTCGAACTTCTCCGCGCTGCCCACGCCGCGGCCGCCGGAGACGACGACCGACGCCTCGGTCAGCTCGGGGCGGTCGCCGCCCGCCACCGGCTCGCGGCCGGTGATCCGGGTGGCCTTGGCCGGGTCGGTGGCGGGCAGCTCCACGGCCTGCTCGACGGCCTCGGCCGGGGCTTCCTCGGCCTCGACGCCGCCGGGGCGCACCGCGATGACCGGGGTGCCCGCGCTGACCTTGGACTTGACCACGTAGGCGCCGCCGAAGACC
>NZ_BMRG01000003.1:91695-149071 GCF_014648515.1 Saccharothrix coeruleofusca | reverse complement strand
GACTGGGTGGCCACGCCCTCGCCGTCGAGGTCGACGGCGTCGTAGACCAGGCCGGAGCCCAGGCGCACGGCCAGCCGACCGGCGACCTCCTTGCCCTCCAGGGTGGCCGGGACCAGCACGGCCGCCGGGGACGCGGTGCCCGCGAGCGCGGCCAGTGCGTCCACCTTCGGCGTGACCAGGAGGTTGGCCGCGTCGTCGGACTCGGCGGCGTAGACCTTGGTCGCGCCGTAGCGGCCCAGCGCCTCCCTCACCTTCGCCGCGGTGCCGGGCGATCCGACCACCACCGCGGCCGGGTCGCCGAGACGGCGCGCGGCGGATAGCAGCTCATAGGTGACCTTCTTGACCTCGCCGTCGACGTGGTCGACGAGGACCAGGACCTCGGACATGTGTTCCCTCCCCGCCCTCAAATGAGCTTCTGGCCGACCAGGTACTCGGCGATCTTCACGCCGCCGTCACCCGAGTCCTCGACGCGCTGACCGGCGCTGCGCGGCGGCTTGGGGGCCGCCTCCAGCACCTGGCTGCGCGCGGCGCCCAGGCCGACCTCGGCCGCGTCCAGGCCCAGGTCGGAGATGGTCAGCGTGGTCACGGGCTTCTTCTTGGCCGCCATGATGCCCTTGAAGGACGGGTAGCGCGGCTCGTTGATCTTCTCGGTGACGCTGACGACGGCGGGCAGGCTCGCCTCCAGGTGCGCCACGCCCTCCTCGGTCTCGCGCTCGGCCTTGACCGTGGTGCCCTCGACGGTGACCTTGCGGACCTGGGTGACCTGCGGCAGGCCCAGCAGCTCGGCCAGCATGGCGGGCACCGCGCCCGCGCGGCCGTCGGTGGCCTCGTTGCCCGCGATGACCAGGTCGTAGCCCTCCACCGTGCCGATGGCCTTGGCCAGCACCTTGGCGGTGGTCAGCGCGTCGGAGCCGTGCAGCGACTCGTCGGAGACGTGGACGGCCTTGTCCGCGCCCATGGACAGCGCCTTGCGGATGGCGTCGGTCGCGCGGTCGGGGCCCATCGCGACGACGGTGACCTCGCCGCCGTGCGCCTCCTGGAGCAGCAGCGCCTCTTCGACCGCGCGCTCGTTGATCTCGTCGAGGACGGCGTCCGCGGCGTCGCGGTCGAGGGTGTGGTCGGTGTCGCGGAGCTTGCGCTCGGACCAGGTGTCAGGCACCTGCTTGACCAGGACGACAATGTTCATAGGTCCTCTTCGACCTCCTGCGGACGGGGCTGCGGCGTGACGGGGCGGCGGGAGTGGGACGGGTTCCGCCGGGGTCGTTCGTGACCCTGCCACGTCATCGCCGCGGTGGCACGGTGGTGTCGACCACCCCGATGTTACCCGCCAGTAGCCCAGGTGCAAGCCGCAGCAAGCACCGCCCGCGCGTGACGATGCTCACGGGAAACTCTGCCCGAGCTGCACCGAACGCCGTTAGGGGCCAACATCCCCCACCCCCTATCCGGCTAGGTTCGATCTCATGATCCGGCGAGTTGCGATCATCACCGACTCCACCGCGTGCCTGCCCGACCAGCTGGTCGAGAAGCTGGGCATCGTCGTGGTGCAGATCCAGGTCCGCGTCGGCGACCGGGTGGACGACGAAGCGCGCGTCCCGGTGCCCGAGCTGGTCGACGCCATGCGGCAGCGCCTGGACGTGGCCACCACCCCGCCCGACCCCGGCGCGTTCTTCTGGGCCTACCAGGAGGCCGCCTCGGCGGGCGCGGAGGCGATCGTGTCGCTGCACGTGTCCTCCGGGCTCTCGCGGACCGCGGAAGCCGCCCGCGCGGGCGCGGCGCAGGTGCGCATCCCCGTGCACGTGGTCGACACGGGCACGTGCGGGATGAGCCTGGGCTACGCGGTGGTGGCCGCGGCGACCGTGGGGCAGATCGGCGGCGACGCCGAGCAGGTGGCGGCAGCGGCGCGGCACAGCGCCGCCCGCAGCACCGAGCTGATCTACGTCGACACCCTGGAGTACCTGCGGCGCGGCGGGCGGATCAGCGCCTCGGCGGCGTTCCTGGGCTCGGCGCTGTCGATGAAGCCGCTGCTGACCGTGTCCAAGGGCCTGATCTCGCCGCTGGAGCGGGTGGTGGGCGCGGAGCGCGCGATGCGCAGGCTGGTCGACGTCGCGGTGAAGCGGGCGGGCGAGCAGCAGGTGGACATCGCCGTGGAGCACTTCGACGCCGCCGAGCGGGCCCAGGCCGTGCTGGAGCAGCTCACCGAGCGGCTGCCCCGCGCGCGCCGGGTGCTGCTGACCCCGGTGAGCACCGCGATCGGCGCGCACGTCGGCCCTGGGGCGCTCGGGGTGACCGTTTCGCCGGTTTAGGAACTCCTCGCCAGGTTTGCGCGTTGAGCGGACGGGGAAGGAGGTAGTCATGGCATCGCTGTTCAGCAAACTCGCGGCGTTCGCACGCAGCCCTCAGGGACGCCGGGTTACCGAAAAGGTCAAGTACGCCGCCCAGGACCCGCGAAACCGGGCCAAGGCGCAGCAGCTGCTGCGCAAGTTCAAGAAGCGCTGAGGGACCCGATCTAGGTCGACGGTCTCCGCGCCACCCCGGTCCCCGGCTCCGGCTCCGCCGCGCTCTCCGGCGGCGGTTCCGGAGCCTCTTCCGGCGCCTTCCGCACGGTCGCCTCCGAAGTCGCTTCCCAAGGCGCCTCCGCGAGCTCCTCGCCCGCCGGGCGCACCGGCAGGCCGACCACCGGGTTGCGGAAGATCGGCCGGGTGGCGAAGTCGTCCTCCGGCCAGCGCAGCTCCAGCCGTTCCCCGTCCGGTTCCGGGGCGGGCGCGGGCTGCGGCGGCGCGGGCTCCGCGGGCGCGGGCTCCGTCACCATGCCGTCCTCGCCCTCCTCGGCTCGCTCGACCTCCTCGGCCTCGGTGCGCCTGAGCATCACCGCGGTGAGCACGCAGCCGACCGCGAACGACAGCGCGCACAGCCCCAGCACGACGGCCGCCGTCACGCTCATCGCCCGCCGCCCACCTTGCCCCGGCGCCGCATCAAGCACCCACCCGCTGGTCGACCAGCCCGGTGATCGGCGCGGGCGCCTCCGGCGCGACGCCGCCCGCGCGCAGCCGTCGCAGCTGCGCGGCGGCCAGCCGCGCCTCGGCGATGTGCCGCCGCGCCCGGCGCGCGGCGACCTCGACCACGAAGGCGGCCCGCACCCTGGTCAGCTCCTCCTGCTCGGCCAAGCGCCGGACGGTTTCCGCGCGTCTGCGGATCATGGTGCGCTCGAACGCCTCGCGCTCGTGCTCGCGCCGCGAGCGGGACTCCTCCTCCAGGTGCCTGCACCGCTCGGCGGTCTCCCGCAGCACCCGGTCCACCTGCCCGCGCACCCGGTCCGCGTGCGCCCGCAGCCGCCGCTCCTGCTCCCGCTGCCTGCGCGCCAGCTCGGCCTCGCGCCGGTCCAGCTCCGCGGTCCGGCGGGCGGCGGCCTCGCGCAGCTCGACGGCCTCCCGCACCAGCTCGCGGCGCAGCTCGGCGACCTGGGCGGCGACCTCCGGCGCGGGCGTCCCGGCATCCGCCCGGTCCGGGCGGGTGGCCTCCAGCAGCTCGCGCAGGTCCGCCACCCGCGCCAGCGCCGAGGCCCGGTCGGGGTCGGCGCGGCGCAGCTCCTCCTCCAGCCGGTCGACCCGGTCGAGCAGCTGTCGTCGGCGGAAACCCCGGAAGGCGATGCCGAAATCCGCGCGACGCGGAATGGTCCCCGACTCTTTCGCACCCATGCCCGCCCCATCGGCTCCGGTTATCAAGATTCGCCGAGGATAGCGACGCACTGATCAGTCGTCCTGAACGCCGTATGAACCCGCTCATGGGTAAAGTCACCCGTTAGAGTGGATTTTTTCCGACAACTTTCCGAAACTACCCCAACAGAACGTTACTTCTCGTCACCCGATGAGGCTAATTATGGTAAAAAGTGTGGGGTACGAAAAAATGTGTGTTGCAGCAAACAATCAGTTGACCGGCAGTCGGGATTCACCCGAACCGGTGACATGCGGACCGGACGGCCGGTGCCTACCCGCCAGTAACGGGCAACTACCCTGGGCCGGGTGACCGTCGAGCCACTGCCCCTCACCGGTGAGCGGACCGTGCCGGGCGTCCCGCAGGAGAACTACTGGTTCCGCCGCCACGAAGCCGCCTACCTCGACCTGGCCCCCCTGTGCGCGGGCGCCGAGGTGCTGGAGGCGGGCTGCGGCGAGGGCTACGGCGCCGCCCTGCTCGCCCAGGGGGCCGCGCGGGTGGTCGCGCTGGACTACGACGAGCTCACCGCCGCGCACGCCCACCGCGCCTACCCCGAGTTGGCGGTGCTGCGCGGCAACCTGGCCGCGCTGCCGCTGCGCGACGCCTCCGTGGACGTGGTGGCCAACCTCCAGGTCATCGAGCACCTGTGGGACCAGGAGGGCTTCCTGGCCGAGTGCGCGCGGGTGCTGCGCCCCGGCGGCAGGCTGCTGGTCACCACCCCCAACCGGCTCACCTTCTCCCCCGGCCGCGACACCCCGCTCAACCCGTTCCACACCAGGGAGCTGGCCCCCGACGAGCTGGCCGGGCTGCTGGTCGGCGCGGGGCTGCGGGTGGAGCGGCTGGCCGGGCTGCGGCACGGCCCCCGGCTGCGCGAGCTGGACGCGGCCTTCGGCGGCTCGCTCATCGACGCCCAGGTCCGCGTGGTCGTCGACGGCGGCGGCCGGTGGCCCGCCGACCTGCTGGCCGCCGTGAGCGCGGTGCGCGGCGACGACTTCGAGATCACCGACGACGACCTCGACACCAGCCTCGACCTGGTGGCCGTGGCGGTGCGCCGGTGACCGGGCAGGGGTCCGAGGGGACGTTCTGCCTGGTGCTGCACAGCCACCTGCCCTGGCTGGCGCACCACGGCGCCTGGCCGGTCGGCGAGGAGTGGCTCTACCAGGCGTGGGCGCACTCCTACCTGCCGGTGGTGGACCTGCTGCGGCGGTTCGCCGACGAAGGCCGTGAAGACGTGCTCACCCTCGGCGTGACACCGGTGCTGGCCGCCCAGCTGGACGACCCGTACTGCCTGCGCGGCCTGCACGACTGGCTGGGCAACTGGCAGCTGCGGGCGCACGGCGCGGCTCGCGGGCTGCCCGACCTGGCCGCCCGCGAGCACCGCGCCTCGCGGTGGGCGCTGGAGGAGTTCGAGACCCGCTGGCGGCACGGCTTCTCGCCGCTGCTGCGGTCCCTGGTGGACTCCCGCGTGGTCGAACTGCTCGGCGGCCCCGCCGCGCACCCGTTCCAGCCGCTGCTGGACGAGCGGCTGCGCGCGTTCGCGCTGCGCACCGGCCTGGACGACACCCAGCGGCGGATCGGCACCCGCCCCGAGGGCATCTGGGCCCCGGAGTGCGCGTACGCGCCGGGCATGGAGGCCGGGTACGCGGCGGCGGGCGTGCGGCGGTTCGTGGTGGACGGTCCGTCGCTGCGCGGGCAGACCTGGGCGGGCCGCACCGTCGGCGACTCGGACGTGGTCTGCTTCGGCCGCGACCTGGAGGTGTCCTACCGGGTGTGGTCGCCCAAGGTCGGCTACCCCGGCGACCCGGCCTACCGCGACTTCCACACCTACGACCACCCCAGCGGCCTCAAGCCGTCGCGGGTGACCGGGGTGCACGTGGACCCGCGCGACAAGAAGCCCTACGACCCCGACCTGGCCGCGGCGGCGGTGCGGCGGCACGCCGAGGACTTCGTCGACGTCGTGGTCGCGCGGCTGAGGTCGCTGCGCGAGCGGCACGGCCGCGCGCTGGTCGTGGCCGCCTACGACACCGAGCTGTACGGGCACTGGTGGCACGAGGGCCCGGCCTGGCTGGAAGCCGTGCTGCGCGCGCTGCCCGAGGCGGGCGTGCGCGTCACCACGCTGCGCGGCGCGGTCGAGGCGGGCCACGTGGCCGGGCCGGTGGAGATCCCGCCGTCGTCGTGGGGCGCGGGCAAGGACTGGCACACCTGGCACGGCCCGCAGGTCAGCGACATCGTGCACGGCAACGCCGAGGTGCAGCGGGAGCTGCTGGAGCTGGACCTGTCCGGCCCGGTCCGCGACCCGGTGGCCGACCAGGCGGTGCGCGAGGCGCTGCTGTCGCTGTCCAGCGACTGGGCGTTCATGGTCACCAAGGACTCGGCCGCCGACTACGCCCGCTACCGCGCCAAGGTGCACGCCGACCGGTTCGCCGAGCTGGCCGCGCTGTGCCGCACCGGACGGGGCAGCACCGGACGGGGCCACGAGCGGGCCGCCGAGCTGAGGCGGGTGGACGGCCCGTTCGGCCACCTCGACGCGCGGTCCCTCTGATGCCCGCCCACCGGGAATGGGAGGATGCGCCATGCGCGTGCTGATGTTGTCGTGGGAGTACCCGCCGGTGGTCGTGGGCGGTCTGGGCAGGCACGTGCACGCCCTGGCGGCGCACCTGGCGCGGCAGGGGCACGAGGTGGTGGTGCTGTGCCGCCAGCCCGCGGGCACCGACGCCATCACCCACCCGACGACCGACGAGGTGTCCGGGGGCGTGCGGCTGATCCGCGTCGCCGAGGACCCCGCGCACCTGGTGTTCGAGCGCGACCTGGTGGCGTGGACGCTGGGCATGGGCCACGCGATGATCCGCGCGGGCCACGCGCTGCTGCGCGACTGGCGGCCGGACGTGGTGCACGCCCACGACTGGCTGGTGACGCACGCGGCGGTGGCGCTGGCCGAGGCGAGCGGCGCGCCGCTGGTGGCCACCGTGCACGCCACCGAGGCCGGGCGGCACAGCGGGTGGCTGTCGCACGTGCTCAACCAGCAGGTTCACTCGGTGGAGTGGTGGCTGGCCAACCGCGCCGACGCCCTGATCACCTGCTCGGCCGCGATGCGGACCGAGGTGGCGCACCTGTTCGACGTGGACCCGGCGGCGATCACCGTGCTGCACAACGGGATCGAGCCAGGGCGCTGGCGGGTGCGGCCCGCCGACGTGGCCGCCGCGCGCGAGCGGCACAGCCCCGACGGCGCCCCGCTGCTGCTGTTCTTCGGGCGGCTGGAGTGGGAGAAGGGCGTGCAGGACCTGATCGCCGCGCTGCCCCGCGTGCGCCGGTGGCACCGGGGCGCGCGGCTGGTCGTGGCGGGCGAGGGCACGCACCGCGACTGGCTGGTGGAGCAGGCGCGCAAGCACAAGGTGCGGCGCGCGGTGGACTTCGTCGGCCACCTGTCCGACCGGGAGCTGGCCGGGGTGCTGGCCGCGGCGGACGCGGTGGTGCTGCCCAGCAAGTACGAGCCGTTCGGCATCGTGGCCCTGGAGGCCGCCGCGGCGGGCGCGCCGCTGGTGGCGTCCACCGCGGGCGGGTTGGGCGAGGTCGTGCTGGACGGCCAGACCGGCCTGTCCTTCGCGCCCGGCGACGTGGACGCCCTGGCGCGGGCGGTGCGCTCGGTGCTGGCCGACCGCCCCGCCGCCCAGCGCCGCGCCCGCGCCGCCAAGACCCGCCTGGCCACCGACTTCGACTGGTCCCGCATCGCCGCAGGCACCGCCGAGGTCTACCGCGCCGCCACCCCCGGCCCGCCCCGCGCGCTGGGCCGCCCCAAGATCGCCACCGGCAACGCCTTCCTCTGACCCGCGAGTCGAACGCTCAGGACCCCCGAGTTCAACGCTGAGGACCCCCGAGTTCAACGCTCGCGGGTTGCGTGCGTCAGGCGAAGCTCCGGACCCAGGCCCGCTGCCACGGCGTCTCCACCGCGCGGTGGTTCAGGTGCTCCCGCGTCCACGCCACGGCCTCGTCCGCGGGCACGCCGGACAGGATCGCCAGGCACGCCACCACCGTCCCGGTCCGCCCCACGCCGCCCCCGCAGGCCACCTCGACCCGCTGCCCGCTCTTGGCCCGCTCGTGCAGGTCCTTGATCAGCGCCACGGCGGCGGCGCGGTCGGTGGGCAGCAGGAAGTCCGGCCAGTGGACCCACTCGTGCGGCCAGGTCAGCCGGTCGTCGAACTTGCGGCGCAGCGTCTTCCCGCCCAGGTAAAGGCCGTAGTCGGGGACGCCGTCGGCGGTCGAGCGCTTCAACCCGCGACCGCGCACGCGGGTGCCGTCGGGCAGTTCTATCGCGCCTGGCAGGGTTTTCACAGGTTGCTCCCGTTCCGTGCTCGTTCCAGGGCTTCACGGGCCTTGCGGGCCATGTCCTCGACGGCGGCGCGGCGCACCGCGTCCGCCTCGTAGTCCTCGCGCCGGTCGCGCACCACGCGCGCGGGAATCCCCACCGCGACCTTGTAGTCCGGGATGTCCCCCCGCGCCACCGCGTGCGCGCCGAGCACGCAGCCCCGGCCGATCCTGGTGCCCCTGGTGACCGTGACCTTGGTGCCCAGCCAGCAGTCCGGGCCGATGCGCACCGGCGACTTCACGATGCCCTGGTCCTTGATCGGCCGGGTGATGTCGGCGGTCACGTGGTCGAAGTCGCAGATGTAGACCCAGTCCGCGACCAGCGTCGCCGCGCCGATCTCGACGTCGAGGTAGCAGTTGACGGTGTTGTCCTTGCCGAACACCGCCTTGTCGCCGATGCGCAGCGAGCCCTCGTGGCAGCGGATGGCGTTGCCGTCGCCGATGTGCACCCACCGGCCGATCTCCAGCCGCCCGTAACCGGGGCGGCAGTGCAGCTCCACCTTGCGGCCCAGGAACACCATGCCGCGCAGCACCACGTGCGGGTTGGCCAACCGGAACTTCAACAGCCGCCAGTAGCGGACGAGGTACCACGGAGTGTACGCACGGTGGCGCAGCACCCAGCGCAGCGACGCGAGGGTGAGGAAGCGGGCCTGCGCCGGGTCGCGGCGGCTGCCGCGCCACCTGGTCCACACGGGAGCACCCCACATGCTGGTCATGCCGGCACCCTAACCAGCGCGCCACCGCCGGACTCGACGAACCCGTGCCGCAGGTACAGCGCCAGTGCGTGCCGGTTGCCTTCGGCCACCCGCAGCACGACCCGCCTCGGCGCGGCCCAGCGCACCACCGAATCCACCAGCGCGTCGCCCACGCCGCGTCCGCGCGCGGACGGCGCGACCCACAGGGAGATCAGCTCCACGTGCCCGTTGTCGGGCATCCCGCTGACCATGCCCACCGGCTCGCCGCCCAGCCGCGCGACCGCGTTGTACGAGCCGGTCAGCCGCTCCCGCCAGCGCCGTTCACCCGCGTCCTGCCAGTCCGCCAGGGACGAGCCGAACGCCTCCGGGGCGTCCCGCAGCGCCGCCAGCCGCAGATCGCGCCATAGCCGCCAATCGGCCACCTCCAGCGCGCGCACCTCGATCACCCGTCCAGGATGGTGCACATGACGACCCCGCTCATCATCGACACCGACCCCGGCGTGGACGACGCGTTCGCGCTCGCGCTGGCGGTGGCCAGCCCGGAGGTCGAGCTGCTCGGCGTGACCACCGTGTTCGGCAACGTCGGCCTGGAACGCACCACGCAGAACGCGCTGCGGCTGCGGGCCCTGCTCGGGCGCGAGGACGTGCCGGTGGCGGCGGGCGCGGACCGGCCGCTGGTGCACCCGCAGCCGCACCTGTCCACCGCGCACGGCTCCGACGGGCTGTCCGGCTTCGCCCACACCCTGCCGGAGCCGACCACCGGCGTCGACGAGCGCGACGCGGTCTCGCTGCTGCGAGAGCTGCTGGAGGCCGCCGACCGGCCGGTCACCGTGGTGCCCATCGGCCCGCTGACCAACATCGCCGCCCTGCTGGCCGCGCACCCCCGGCTGAAGCCGAAGATCGGCAGGCTGGTGATCATGGGCGGCGGGATCGGCGGCGGCAACGTCACCGCCCGCGCGGAGTTCAACCTGTGGAGCGACCCGGAGGCGGCGCGGCGGGTGCTGGTCGAGGAGGACGTGCCCACCACCCTGGTCACCGTGGACCTGACGTGGCGCTGCGCGGTGGACGGCGCGTGGCTGGAGCGGGTGGGGCGCGCGGGCGCGGGCCGGGCGCTGGTGGGCCTGACCCCGGACTACCGGGAGTCCTACCGGCGGTCCCTGGGCTGGGACGGCATGGCGCTGCACGACGCCGTCGCGGTCGCCGAAGCGGTGCGGCCCGGCCTGCTGCGGACCACCCGCTACCCGGTCGAGGTGGACTGCGCGTTCGGCCCCAGCCGCGGCGGCCTGGTCGTGGACCAGCGGCTGACCACCGACCAGGCGAAGAAGGTGGACGTGGCCACGGACGCCGACCTGGACGAGGTCCGCGCGTTCATCCTCGACCGCCTGACCACCCTTTCCTAACCCCTCCCGGCGAGTCGAACGCTCAGGTACCGCGAGTTCGTCGTTGGGGTGTGGTGGGGGTGCGCTCGCCGCGCGGCAGGTCGCCAAGGATGGCGGGTCGCGCCGTCCCCGCTGCCCTGAGGCGTCGGCAAGTACCACCCGACGGGGGCGGAGAGGTCGGTAGCTACTACCCGAGGCACGGAAAGCGCGGGGTCGGAGGGCGCGAAAGTGCGGGTCGGGGTGCGCGAATGTTGAATTCGGGGGTTCTGAGCGTTCGACTCGCGAGGGCGACACGCCCAACACGCCCATAAGTGGATGACACCGAGGGTGGGCATGGCGCGTCCTAGGTGCGCTCGGCGTGGGTGAGCAGGTAGACGGGGCGCCTGCCGACGCGGGTCAGGGCCACGGTCGCCTCGGCGGAGCCGGACGGCTTGAGCCTGCGGCGCAGCGCGTTCGGGTCGACGTCCAGGCCGCGCACCAGGATCTCCAGCCTGCCCACGTCGTGCGCGCGCAGCACGGACCGCAGCGCCTTCTCGGTGTAGTGCCCGTGCTCCACCACCCGGAACGCGCGCACGCCCGGCGGGGGCTCGGGGCCGGTCAGGTAGGCGATCCGCTCGTCGAGCTGGGCCAGGCCGAACCGGGCCGCGTAGTGGCGCACCAGACCGGCCCGCACCACCGCGCCGTCCGGGTCCACCAGCCACTCCCCAGGCGGCGTCACCGGGCAGTCGTCGGGCTCGGCGTCGGTGATGGTCCACGCCGGGGCCCCCGAGCGCAGCACCGTGGCGCGGCGGGACACCCCCGGCGTGGCCAGGCCGCCGGTCCACAGGCACGCCTCGCGCACCTGCCCGTCCAGCGACACCAGCTCCACCTCGTCCGCCCACGGCGCGACGGCGAAGTCCACGCCCGGCGCGCACTTCACCGCCAGGTCGCGGCCCCGGTAGGCGGCGGCCAGCTCGTCCAGCGGGGGCGCGAAGTCCTCCGGCCGCCACGTGCGGCGGCCCGCCGAGTCGCGGCGGGCCGGGTCGGCCAGCACGGCTGTGCCGCGCGAGACGGGGCGCAGCGCGTCGGCGCGCAGCAGCACCTTGTCCGGGCCGAGGTTGTGCCGGGCCATGGCCAGCCGCACCGGGTCGAGGTCCGAGCCGAGGGAACCCTCGGGCAGCGCGGCCAGGTCCGCGCCGATCGAGCACGTCACGTCGTGCACGACGCGGCCCGCGAACCGGGCCGCCCGGTGCCGCGCCACCTCGGCGGCGGTCGCCTGCTGGAGCGCCTCGTCGGTGAACAGCCCGTCCGCGAAATCCACTTTGGACATGGCTTTTCGGCGCAGCAGCAGGGTTTCCAGCACCGCCGCGAAGTGGTCCGGGGCGACCCGGCGGGCGGCGGCCACGTCCGCCAGCCGGGACTCGGGCGTCAGCGGCAGGTCCGCCAGCGCCGACAGCGCGGCGCACCCGGCGTCGGAACGCAGGTACGCCACGTCGTCGAGGCTGAAGCCGTAGCCCACTACAGCGGCTTGCGGCCGGTCACCGACACGTTGTAGAAGACCTCTCTGGGCAGCACCTTGGCCAGCACGTTCTCGTCCAGCCAGGACAGCCGCTGCCAGGTCCGGTAGGCGAACATCGCCCAGCCGAAGCCCAGCTTCTCCCTGGGCACCGCGGCCTCGAAGGTGCGCACCGGCCAGCCGAACAGCGCCGCCGACAGCTCCTCGGTCACCGCGCGCACCTCGACCGCGCCCGCGCCGCGCGCGGTGCGCTCCAGCTCCGACGGGTCGAAGGTGTGCAGGTCCACCACGGCCTCCAGGGCCGCGGCGCGGGAGGACTCGTCCAGCTCGGCCTGCGGACGCCGCCACGAGTTCAGCGCGGGCACCTGCTTGGTCACGTTGGTGGTCAGCCACCAGGTGAGCTGGCCGAGCTTGCGGGCGTAGAAGTTGCCGATGTTGGTCGGGTCGCCCGCGAAGACGAACCGGCCGCCCGGCTTGAGCACCCGCAGCACCTCGCGCATCGCGGCGGGCACGTCCGGGATGTGGTGCAGCACCGCGTGCCCGACGACCAGGTCGAAGGTGTCGTCGTCGTAGGGGATGCGCTCGGCGTCGGCGACCCGGCCGTCCACCGGCAGGCCCAGGTTCTCCGCGTTGCGCAGGGCCACCTCGACCATGCCCGGCGAGAGGTCGGTGACCGAGCCCTTCTCGATGACGCCGCCCTGCATCAGGTTGAGCAGGAAGAACCCGGTGCCGCAGCCGAGTTCCAGGGCGTGCCGGTAGGGGCCGACGCCGCCGGAGACGGCGCGGAAGCGGTCCGTGGCGTAGGTGATGCAGCGCTCGTCGTAGGAGATCGACCACTTCTCGTCGTACGTGCCCGCTTCCCAGTCGTGGTAGAGCACGTTGGCGAGCTTGGGGTCGGCGTAGGCCGCCTGGACCTCCTCGGCGGTGGCGTGCGGATGCGGCTTGGGGTCACTTTCCACTGAACTGCGCCTTCCCCGGACCGTTCTCGATGAACGACTTCATGCCCGCCTTCTGGTCCTCGGTGGCGAACATCGCCGCGAACAGGTGGCTCTCCAGCTTCAGCCCGCTGCCCAGGTCGGTGTCCAGCCCGCCGTCGATGGCGGCCTTGGCGGCGGCGTAGGCGCGCGCCGGGCCGTTGACGAACTGGCCCGCCCAGCGCTTGGCGGCCGCGTACACGTCGTCGGGGGCGACGACCTCGTCCACCATGCCGATGCGCAGCGCCTCCTCGGCGCCGACGAACCGGCCGGTGTAGATCAGGTCCTTGGCCCGGCTCGGGCCGATCAGCCGGGGCAGCCGCTGCGTGCCGCCCATGCCGGGGATGACGCCGAGCAGCACCTCCGGCTGGCCGACCTTGGCGTTGTCGCCCGCGATGCGCCGGTCCGCGCACAGCGCCAGCTCGAACCCGCCGCCCAGGGCGTAGCCGGTGATCGCGGCGACGGTCGGCTTCGGGATCTCCTCGACCGCGCGCAGCGCCGAGCTGAACGCGCCCGCGCGGGCGGCCATCTCGGCGTAGGACAGCTCGGCCATCTCCTTGATGTCCGCGCCCGCGGCGAACACCTTCGGCCCGCCGTAGACGATCACGGCGCGCACGTCGTCGCGCTGGGCCGCCTCCTGGGCGGCGGCCCGGATCTCCTCCTGGACCTGCCGGTTGAGCGCGTTCATCGGCGGGCGGTCCAGCCGGATGGTGCCGATGCCGTCCTCGACTTCCAGCCCCACGAACTCGGCCACGGGTCCTCCTCGACCTCTCGGGCGGTGCGCCCCGCAGGTTACTACTGGGTAGGGGCGGCGCCGTCCTTGCGGCGGGCGAAGTAGCGCTCACCCGACCGGGTCAGCTCCAGCGGCTGGTTGAACGTCTTGGACAGGTTGTCCTCGGTGAGCACGTCGTCGAGCAGGCCCTGCGCGACCACACCGCCCTCGCGCAGCAGCAGCGCGTGGGTGAAGCCCGGCGGGATCTCCTCCACGTGGTGGGTGACCAGCACCATCGCGGGCGCGTCCGGGTCCAGCGCCAGCTGCGACAGCCGCGCCACCAGGTCCTCCCGGCCGCCCAGGTCCAGCCCGGCCGCGGGCTCGTCGAGCAGCAGCAGCTCCGGGTCGGTCATCAGCGCCCTGGCGATCAGGGTGCGCTTGCGCTCGCCCTCGGACAGCGTGCCGTAGGCGCGGTCGGCCAGGTGCTCGACGCCCAGCGCGCCCAGCAGCTCCCTGGCCCGGCCGGTGTCGAGCTTGTCGTACTCCTCGCGCCAGCGGCCCAGCACCGCGTACCCGGCGCTGACCACCACGTCCACGACCTTCTCGTCGGCCGGGATGCGGCCCGCCAGCGCCGCCGAGGACAGCCCGATGCGCGGGCGCAGCTCGAACACGTCGGTGCGGCCGATGCGCTCGCCCAGCAGCGACACCCTGCCCTTGGTCGGGTGCAGCTCGGCGCCCGCCAGGCGCAGCAGGGTCGTCTTGCCCGCGCCGTTGGGGCCCAGCACCACCCAGCGCTCGTCCAGCTCCACGTCCCAGTCGACGTCCCCGACCAGGGTGGTCCGGCCACGTCGAACGGACACACCCTGCATGTGGATGACCAGATCCTCGTTTTCCACGCCTGCCCTGCCTCGCCCCGTCGACGCCACGACGAGGGCCATTGTTTCCGACCCGCCCGGAGACCGGGGACGGCGGGGCAGGTGTCGGGGAACACGTCCGCCGCGCGGGCCGCGCGGCGCTGTGCGCGTCGGTCACCCCTGCCAGGATCAAGGGCATGGCTCACGACTCCACGGTGCTGGCAGGTCGACCGTTCCCGCTGGGCGCGCACCCGGAAGCCGGTGGCGTGCGCTTCGCCGTGTCCGCGCCCCCGGCCGAGGCGGTCGAGGTGTGCCTGATCGGCGAGGACGGCTCCGAGGAGCGGGTGGAGCTGCCCGAGCGCACGTTCGGCGTGTGGCACGGCCTGGTCCCCGGCGTGACCCCCGGTCAGCGCTACGGCTACCGCGTGCACGGCCCCTACGACCCCTCGCGCGGCCTGCGCTGCAACCCGGCCAAGCTACTGGTCGACCCGTACGCGCGGCGGGTGGAGGGCAAGGTCACCGACCTGGACGCGGCGCTGGGCTACCTGGACGACCCGATGCTGGGCCCGCCCTCGCCGGTGGACACCCTGGGCAAGGTGCCGCTGTCGGTGGTGACCTCGCCGGGCGGGCCGGACACCGGCGCGAAGCCGGAGGTGCCGTTCGAGGAGGCGGTGATCTACGAGCTGCACGTGCGCGGGTTCACCAAGCGGCACCCCGGCGTGCCCGAGCACCTGCGCGGCACCTACCTGGGGCTGGCGCACCCGGCGGCGGTGGAGCACCTGGTGCGGCTGGGCGTGACCACGGTGGAGCTGCTGCCGGTGCACGCCTTCATCGACGAACCCGCCCTGGTCCGCGGCGGCAGGCACAACTACTGGGGCTACTCGACGCTGAGCTACTTCGCCCCGCACCCGGACTACGCCGCCGAGCCGGGCAAGGAGGTCGAGGAGTTCCGCACCATGGTGGCCGCGCTGCACGCGGCGGGCATCGAGGTGGTGCTGGACGTGGTCTACAACCACACCTGCGAGGGCGGCCCGGACGGCCCCACGCTGTGCTACCGGGGCTTCGACGCGCCGGGCTACTACCTGCACATCGCGGGCGGCGGCACGCTGGACATCACCGGCTGCGGCAACACCACCGAGGCGGGCTCGCCGCAGGTGGTGCGGCTGGTGACCGACTCGCTGCGGTACTGGACCACCGAGATGGGCGTGGACGGGTTCCGGTTCGACCTGGCCTCCACCATGGGCAGGCCCGGCGGCGGCTGGTTCGACCGCTCCTCGGCGCTGCTGACCGCGATCACCTCCGACCCGGTGCTGTCCCGGTGCAAGCTGATCGCCGAGCCGTGGGACGCCACCGGCGACGGCTACCGGGTGGGCGACTTCGGCGTGCAGTGGGCGGAGTGGAACGGCCGCTACCGCGACACCGTGCGGGACTTCTGGCGCGGCTTCACCGGCGTGCGCGACCTGGCCTACCGGCTGTCCGGGTCCTCCGACCTGTACGCGGGCGACCTGCGCAGGCCGTGGCAGTCGATCAACTTCGTCACCGCGCACGACGGGTTCACGCTGCGGGACCTGGTGTCCTACAACGACAAGCACAACGAGGCCAACGGCGAGGACAACCGCGACGGCACCAACGACAACCGCTCGTGGAACTGCGGCGCGGAGGGCGAGACCGACGACCCGGCGGTGCTGTCGCTGCGGGCGCGGCAGGCGCGCAACCTGCTGGCCACGCTGCTGCTGTCCACCGGAACCCCGATGCTGACCGCGGGTGACGAGATGTGGCGCACCCAGGGCGGCAACAACAACGCCTACTGCCTGGACGACGAGACGTCGTGGGTGGACTGGAAGCTGTCCGACGAGGCCGAGTCGATGCTGGCGTTCGCCCGGCGGGTGATCTCGCTGCGGGCGACCAGCCCGGCGCTGCGGCAGCCGGAGTTCTTCGAGGGGCGCTCCACCCCGGACGGCGCGCCGGACCTGGTGTGGTTCCGGGCCGACGGCGAGGAGATGGCCGAGACCGACTGGTTCGACGAGGGCAGGCGGTTCCTGGGCATGTGGGTCGACGGGTCGACCAGCCTGTCGCGCACCCGCGAGGGCGAGCTGGTCTCGGACGACTCGTGGCTGCTGCTGCTGCACGCCGGTGCGGACCCGGTGCCGGTGGTGCTGCCGGGGCCGGAGTACGGCCACCGGTACGAGCCGGTGATCGACTCCACCACGGCCGACGGCGCGCCCGCCACACCGGGGGCGTTCACGCCCGGCTCCACCCTGACCCTGCCCGCCCACTGCCTGCTCCTGCTGCGCATCCCCGGCTGAGACCGTCCGGGATGGATCGGGGTCGGAGGCAATCCTGGCTGGTGGGAGGAAGTGCGGGCGGCCGGTGGCCGTGCCACGATCCGAGGGGTGAACCGCCCGTTGCTGACCTGGTGCGACCGGACGATCGACCTCCTGCTGGTGGCGTCGTGCGGGTGTAGCCGGACGCGACGCGGCCGTTGAAAGCGCACCGAAGCGCACCGCCCTCCCAGTGCCGTGTCGCGTCTTGATCGCTACCCCGAACCCGAGTAGCCATCCGGAGCGATCTCACCATGACCTCCACCCTCATCCGCGCCGACCTGCACCCCGCGCTGGACGGCGCGCCGCTGCGCGGCCTGGTCCACCCCGAGCGCGACCTGTGGACGCCCCGCCAGCTGCGCGAGCTGACCTCCACCGTGGCCCGCGAGCTGGCCGCCCCGCTGCACGAGATCCTGCGCTACGACCCCGACCGGCGCTGGTGGGCCCGCCTCGGCCTGACCGAGGGCGTCGAGCTGTGGCTGCTGTCCTGGCTGCCCGACCAGGGCACCGAGCCGCACGACCACGGCGGCTCGTCCGGCTCGTTCGCCGTGCTCACCGGCGCCCTCGACGAGGACTACCGCTACCCCGGCGGCCCGATCCGCAGCGCCCGGCGGCGGACCGGCGCGGCCATCGGGTTCGGCGCGGGCCACGCCCACCGGGTGCGCAACACCGGCCGGGTCGGCGCGGCCAGCGTGCACGCCTACTCACCCCCGCTGGTCCCCACCCGCGAGTACCCGAGCTTGGCCGACATCCCGGCCGAGATCCCACCCCTGCCCGCGCTGCGGCTCCCGCTGGAGCGGCTGCGCGAGCTGGCCGACCAGGAGGGGCCGTGACGGTTCTGGACGAGGTGCTGGCGCGGGCCCGCGCCGGACTGCGGCGGGTGGCGCCGCGCGAGGTGCCCCAGCTGCGCGACGCGCTGCTGGTGGACATCCGGCCGCACCACAACCGGGTGACCGAGGGCGAGATCCCCGGCTCCATCCCGGTGGAGCGGATCGTGCTGGAGTGGCGGCTGGACCCGCACGGCGAGCACCGGCTGCCCGGTTTCACCGCCGACACCACGGTGGTGGTGCTGTGCAACGAGGGCTACGCCTCCAGCCTGGCCGCCCGCGACCTGCAGCGCATCGGCCTGCGCAACGCCACGGACCTCGACGGCGGGTTCCGCGCGTACGCCGCCGAGGGCCTGCCGATCCGCGCGGGCGGCACCACGCCGGTGACCTGAGCCGGTAGCGTCTCCAGCTCCGTGTGGAAGGTGCTGACGGCGGCGGTCCTGGTGGCGCTGCTGGTGTGGGAGCCGCGTTCGTTCCCGGTCGGGCTCGGCGGGGCCGCGTGCGGCCTGCTGGCCGCGCTGACGGCGTTGCAGGTGGGCCAGGTGCTCGGCGCGCTGCTGTTCCGCGTGCGGGTGTCGCTGCTGGTGATCGGCGTCGGCGGCGAGCTGCGCACGTGGAACGGCCCGCGCAGGCGGGTGGTGCTGCGGTCGGTGCCGCTGCTGATGACCGTGGGCCTGACGTCGGTGCGCGCGCCGGTGCGGCCCAGGCTGTGGCTGACCGCGCTGGTGTCGGTGCTGCTGACCGCGCTGCTGGTGGCGGCGAGCTGGCTGCCGGGCGGCCCGTTCTGGCGCGGGTTCGCCGTGGCCGGGACCGCGGTGCTGGTCAACGCGCTGGTGCCGCGCCGGGGCGCGGGCACCACCTCCCCCGGCTGGTTCCTGTTCGCGCTGCCCCGGCTGACCGGGCGGCCGGTGGCCGAGCTGGAGGCCACGCCGATGGTCAACGAGGTCTCCGACGCGCTGAACGCGGGCGAGCTGGACACCGCCGAGCGGGTCGCCGAGCAGCTGCTGCGCGAGCACCCGGACCTGCTGGTGGCGATCGGCTCGCGGATCGGCGTGCTGACCCTGCGCGGCCGGTACGCCGAGGCGCTGCGGGCGGTCAGCGCGCTGGCCGGGCGCACCGAACTGGACCAGCGGGACATGGCGTTCGTGATGGCGGAGATGGCCAGCTCGGCGGCCAACGCGGTGGAGGCGGGCCAGGTGCCCGCCGAGGTCGGCCTGCCCGCCGCCCAGCGGGCCGCCGAGGGCGCGCTGCAGCTGGGCTACCCGACGCACCGCTTCGCCGGGACGCTGGCGCAGCTGGCCCTGCTCGGCGGCGACCCGGCCCGCGCCGAGGAGCTGGCCAGGCAGGCCGCGTCGGCCAGCGAGAGCGGGCTGAGCCGGGCCGACGCGCTGGCCACCGTCGCGCGGGCGCAGATGGCCTCGGGCGACAACGCCGCCGCCCGGCGGACCCTGGTCGAGGCGGTGGAGCTGGCCGGGTGGTCGCCGCGCGTGGCCGAGACCAACGCCCGCCTCACCATCGACTGACCCCACCCCGAACCGAGCGTCCGGGCACCGCGAACCGGGCGTTCGGGCCGTCGGGTGGTGCTTACCGGCCCGCGACGGCGTGCCGGGTGGTACTTGCCGACGCACCCAGCCGGGCCGGTAGTGGTTACCGGCCCGGCGGAGGGTGTCGGGTAGTACTTGCAGACGGGGTTAGTTGGCCAGGACCACTCGGCCGAGTTCGGCGCGGGAGGCGAGCAGGTCGTGCCGGGGCAGCACGCGCACGGTGTAGCCGACCGAGCCCGCGTGCGGCAGCGGCACCTCGACCTCGTAGTTGCCGTTGCCGACGTAGCGCATGGTCTCCGCCACCGCGTCGTGCAGCTCGTCGGAGTCGCCGACCCTGCCCAGCACGGCCTGCACGTCCACCTCGGACGGCTCCAGCCCGGCCAGCTCGACCCGCGCCCGCACCCGCACCGGCGCGCCCAGCAGCGGCGTGGCCGAGCCCTCCGGCTCCAGCTCGGAGTCCAGCACCCGCACCCGCGTCCAGGACGCGCGCAGCCGCTGCCGGTACGCGGCCACCTCCTTGGCGCCCCGGTAGCCGTCGCCGACCACCGAGGCCGCCGAGGCGGCGGCGGGCGCGTACAGGTCCTGCACGTACTCCCGCACCATCCGGGTGGCCTGCACGGCCGGGCCCAGGGTGGTCAGGGTGTGCCGGACCATGGCCAGCCAGCGGGTCGGCACGCCGTCCTCGCCCCGGTCGTAGAACAGCGGCGCGACCTGGCTGCCCAGCAGGTCGTACAGCGCCGCGGCCTCCAGGTCGTCGCGCCGGTTCGGGTCGCCGACGCCGTCCGCGGTCGGGATCGCCCAGCCGTTGCCGCCGTCGTACAGCTCGTCCCACCAGCCGTCCCGGATGGACAGGTTGAGGCCCCCGTTGAGCGCGGACTTCATGCCCGAGGTGCCGCACGCCTCCAGCGGGCGCATCGGGTTGTTCAGCCACACGTCGCAGCCCCAGTACAGGTAGCGGGCCATCGACATGTCGTAGTCGGGCAGGAACACGATGCGGTGCCGCACGCCCGCGTCGTCGGCGAACCGCACGATCTGCTGGATCAGCGCCTTGCCGCCGTCGTCGGCCGGGTGCGACTTGCCCGCCACCACCAGCTGCACCGGCCGCTCCGGGTGCAGCAGCAGGGCGCGCAGCCGCTCCGGGTCGCGCAGCATCAGGGTGAGCCGCTTGTAGGTGGGCACCCGGCGGGCGAAGCCGACGGTGAGCACGTCCGGGTCGAACACCGAGTCGGTCCAGCCCAGCTCCAGGGCGGAGGCGCCGCGCTGCAGCCACGAGGCGCGGGTGCGCCTGCGGACCTCGTGCACCAGCTTGGCGCGCAGCCCGTTGCGCAGCTCCCACAGCCGCTGGTCGCTGACCTCGTCGCCGCGGCCCTCCCCGAACAGCTCACCCATCTCGGTGGCCGCCCAGGTGGGGCCGTGCACACCGTTGGTGACCGACCGGATCGGCACCTCGGCGGCGTCGAAGCCCGGCCACAGGCCGCGGAACATGTCCCGGCTGACCGCGCCGTGCAGCTTGGACACGCCGTTGGCGCGCTGGGCCAGCCGCAGGCCCATGTGGGCCATGTTGAACAGGCCGGGGTTCTCCTCCGCGCCCAGCGCCAGCAGCCGCTGCGTGTTCACCCCCGGCACCAGGGTCTCCGCGCCGAAGTAGTGCTGCACCAGGTCCACCGGGAACCGGTCGATGCCCGCGGGCACCGGGGTGTGGGTGGTGAACACGGTGCCCGCGCGCACCGCCGCGAGCGCCTGGTCGAAGTCCAGGCCCTCGCCGGTGATCAGCTCGCGGATGCGCTCCAGGCCCAGGAAGCCCGCGTGTCCCTCGTTGGTGTGGAACACCTCGGGGGAGGGGTGGCCGGTCAGGTCGCAGAACGTGCGCACCGCGCGCACGCCGCCGATGCCCGCCAGGATCTCCTGGCGGATGCGGTGGTCCTGGTCGCCGCCGTAGAGCCGGTCGGTGACCCCGCGCAGGTCCTCGTCGTTGCCCTCGACGTCGGAGTCGAGCAGCAGCAGCGGGACGCGCCCCACCTGGGCCTTCCACACCTTGGCCCGCAGCACCCGGTCGCCGGGCATGGCCACGTGCACCAGCACCGGGGCGCCGGAGGACTCGGTGAGCAGCTCCAGCGGCAGGCCCTGCGGGTCCAGCACCGGGTAGTGCTCGATCTGCCAGCCGTCCAGCGACAGCGCCTGGCGGAAGTAGCCGGAGTGGTAGAGCAGGCCGACCGCGATCAGCGGCACGCCCAGGTCGGAGGCGGCCTTGAGGTGGTCGCCCGCCAGCACGCCGAGGCCGCCGGAGTAGTTGGGCAGCGCCTCGGTGACGCCGAACTCCATCGAGAAGTAGGCGACCGCGCCGGGCAGCGGGGCCGCGTCCGGCTCGCCGTGCTCGCGGCGCTGCCGCAGCTCGTCCTGGCGCTGCTGGTACCAGCGCGGCTCGGTGGTGTAGCGGTGCAGGTCCTCGGCCAGCCCGCGGACCCGCCCGAGGAACTCCTCGTCGCGGGCCAGCTCCTCCAGCCGTCCCCGGTCGACCACGGACAGCAGCCGCAGCGGGTCGCCGCTGTCGGCCCACGCCGCGGCGTCCACCGACGCGAACAGGTCCTGCGTCGGCTGGTGCCAGGTCCAGCGCAGGTTCGTGGCGAGCGCGCCCAGTGCGGACAGCGGCTCGGGCAGGCTGGCTCGGACGGTGAACCGGCGAAGTGCTCGCATGGCGTCGGACCTTATCCCCCATCCAGCGGTGCGAAGCAACAGTCACCCGAACCGATGCAGGGACCGATCCAGTCCGACCTGCGGAAACACCGTGATCACCCGACCGGCGCGACAACTGTGAAGCACCGCCGGGGCCCGCCGCCGACGCTGCTCCACCCGCGTGACGCGGTCGCCCGCGCGCGGGAGTTCGCGGTCCGATCGAGGAACCTTCATGATCAGCGGGTGTGAGATTCATCCGGACGGGGTAGGAAGAGCAGTGATAACAGTCCCCGGTGGCGCACGCCTTGATCGAAGAGGGCAAGATTTGACCAGCAAGCGTCACACCAGGTGGAAGGGGCGCTGCCGATGAGCGGCCGACTCGGCATCGACGATGTCTCCCCCGCGGTCAGCTGCGGCCGCTACCCGGCCAAAGCCGTGGTGGGCGAGCACATCCCGGTCCGCGCGACGGTGTGGCGCGAGGGCCACGACGCCGTGGCCGCCACGGTCACCTGGCGCGGTCCCGGCGACCGCGTCGCCAGGCAGACCAGGATGACCCCGGACGGGGCCGGCCTGGACCGCTGGGCCGCGGTGATCGTGCCCGACGCGGAGGGCGAGTGGACCTTCCGGGTGGACGCCTGGAGCGACCCGTGGGCCACCTGGCTGCACGCCGTCGAGGTCAAGATCGCCGCCGGGCAGGGCCCCGGCGAGCTGGCCAACGACCTGGAGACCGGCGCGCGGCTGCTCGACCGCGTCTCCCGCAGGCCCGACCGGCGCAAGGACAAGCCGCTGCTGGCCAACGCCGCCGCCGCGCTGCGCGACGAGGACCGGCCGCTGGCCGAGCGGGTCGCCCCCGCGCTGGCCGCCGACGTGCGCCGGGTCATGCACGAGCACCCGGTCCGCGAGCTGGTCACCAAGGGCAGGCCGCAGCGGGTCTGGGTGGACCGCAAGCGCGCCGCCTTCGGCTCCTGGTACGAGTTCTTCCCCCGCTCGACCGGGGGCGTGGACGAGTCGGGCGTGCCGGTGCACGGCACCTTCGCCACCGCCACCAAGGAGCTGGACCGGATCGCCGCGATGGGCTTCGACGTGGCCTACCTGCCGCCGATCCACCCCATCGGCCGGGTCAACCGCAAGGGCCCCAACAACACGCTGACCGCCACCGAGGACGACACCGGCTCGCCGTGGGCGATCGGCGCCGACGAGGGCGGCCACGACGCGATCCACCCGCAGCTGGGCACCATCGACGACTTCGACGCCTTCGTGGCCCGCGCCCGCGAGCTGGACCTGGAGATCGCGCTGGACCTGGCCCTGCAGTGCGCGCCGGACCACCCGTGGGTGCTCAAGCACCCGGAGTGGTTCACCACCCGGCCCGACGGCACCATCGCCTACGCCGAGAACCCGCCCAAGAAGTACCAGGACATCTACCCGGTCAACTTCGACAACGACCCCCAGGGCATCTACAACGAGGTGCTGCGGGTGGTCCTGCACTGGGTCGAGCACGGGGTGCGGATCTTCCGGGTCGACAACCCGCACACCAAGCCGCCGGACTTCTGGGCCTGGCTGATCTGGACGGTGAAGGACGCTCACCCGGACGTGCTGTTCCTGTCCGAGGCGTTCACCCGCCCGGCCCGGCTGTACGGCCTGGCCAAGCTGGGCTTCACCCAGTCCTACACGTACTTCACCTGGCGCACCACCAAGGAGGAGCTGACCGAGTTCGGCGAGGAGCTGGTCCGGCACTGGGACGAGGCCCGGCCCAACCTCTTCGTCAACACCCCGGACATCCTGCACGAGTCGCTGCAGCACGGCGGCCCCGGCATGTTCGCGCTGCGCGCCGCGCTGGCCGCGACCATGTCCCCCACCTGGGGGGTGTACTCCGGCTACGAGCTGTTCGAGCACGAGGCCGTGAAACCGGGCAGCGAGGAGTACCTGAACTCGGAGAAGTACCAGCTGCGCCCGCGCGACTACGCGCGCGCGGTGGCCGAGGGCAGATCCCTGGAGCCCTGGCTGCGCAAGCTCAACGCCATCCGCCGGGCGCACCCCGCGCTGCAGCAGATGCGCACCCTGAAGTTCCACCACGTCGACAACCCCGCGCTGATCGCCTACTCCAAGCAGGACCCGGAAACCGGGGACACGGTCGTCGCGGTGGTGAACCTGGACCCGCACAACGCCCAGGACGGCACCCTCTGGCTCGACCTGCCCTCCCTCGGCCACGACTGGCACGAGCGCTTCATCGCGCACGACGAGGTCACCGGCGAGACGTGGGACTGGGGCCAGGCCAACTACGTCCGGCTGGAACCCTGGCGCGCGGCGGCGCACGTCGTGGGGTTGCAGCGCAGGTTCAGCAGCTAGTCCCATTCCGGATCTGACCGGTCCCCGCGTCCACCAGGTGCGCGGGGGCCGGTCGAACGTACCCCCGACGAGGTGGGGCGAAGGTGGAGCACATGCAGGAAGAACCCCGACCCGACGCGGCGCTCGGCCTCACCGGCGTGCCGCACACGGGTGAGGCCGTCGGCGCCGACGGCCTGCTGGTCGAACCCCAAGCGGAGGACTTCCGCTCCGCGAGCCTCGTCCCGCGCGACCCCGCCTGGTTCAAGGGGGCGGTGTTCTACGAGGTCCTCGTGCGGGCCTTCAGCGACTCCAACGGCGACGGCACCGGCGACCTCAGGGGCCTGGCCTCCCGGCTGGACTACCTGGAGTGGCTGGGCGTGGACTGCCTGTGGCTGCCCCCGTTCTACGCCTCGCCGCTGCGCGACGGCGGCTACGACATCTCCGACTTCCGGGCCGTGCTGCCGGAGTTCGGCACCGTGGAGGACTTCGTCTACCTGCTCGACGAGGCGCACCGCCGGGGCATCCGGGTGATCACCGACCTGGTGCTCAACCACACCTCCGACGCCCATCCCTGGTTCCAGCAGTCCCGCGCCGAGCCCGACGGCCCGTACGGCAACTTCTACGTCTGGAGCGACGACGACTCCCGCTACTCCGACGCGCGGATCATCTTCGTCGACACCGAGACCTCCAACTGGACCTACGACCCGGTGCGCGGCCAGTTCTACTGGCACCGCTTCTTCTCCCACCAGCCGGACCTGAACTACGAGAACCCCGACGTCCAGGAGGCCATGCTGGACGTGCTGCGGTTCTGGCTGGACCTGGGCATCGACGGGTTCCGGCTGGACGCGGTGCCCTACCTGTTCGAGCAGGAGGGCACCAACTGCGAGAACCTGCCGCGCACCCACGACTTCCTCAAGCGCTGCCGCAAGGTCGTCGACGACGAGTACCCCGGCCGGGTGCTGCTGGCCGAGGCCAACCAGTGGCCCTCCGACGTGGTGGAGTACTTCGGCAACCCCGAGGTCGGTGGCGACGAGTGCCACATGGCCTTCCACTTCCCGCTGATGCCGCGCATCTTCATGGCGGTGCGCCGGGAGTCGCGCTTCCCGATCTCGGAGATCCTGGCGCAGACCCCGCGCATCCCCGACGGCTGCCAGTGGGGCATCTTCCTGCGCAACCACGACGAGCTCACGTTGGAGATGGTCACCGACGAGGAGCGCGACTACATGTACGCGGAGTACGCCAAGGACCCGCGGATGAAGGCCAACATCGGCATCCGCAGGCGGCTGGCCCCGCTGCTGGAGAACGACCGCAACCAGCAGGAGCTGTTCACCGCGATGCTGCTGTCGCTGCCCGGCTCGCCGGTGCTGTACTACGGCGACGAGATCGGCATGGGCGACAACATCTGGCTGGGCGACCGGGACGCGGTGCGCACGCCGATGCAGTGGACCCCCGACCGCAACGCCGGGTTCTCCGGCTGCGATCCCGGCCGCATCTACCTGCCGGTGATCATGGACCCGGTCTACGGCTACCAGGCGCTCAACGTCGAGGCGCAGCTGAACAACCAGTCCTCGCTGCTGAACTGGACCCGCCGGATGATCGAGGTGCGCAAGCAGCACCACGCCTTCGCCGAGGGCGACTTCGACGACCTGGGCGGCTCCAACCCGAGCGTGCTGGCCTACCGGCGGCGCTGGCGCAGGCCCGACGGGCAGGAGGACGTCGTGCTGTGCGTCAACAACCTGTCGCGCTTCCCCCAGCCGGTGGAGCTGGACCTGGCCGAGCACCGCGGCGCGCGACCGGTCGAGCTGACCGGCGGGGTGCGCTTCCCCACCATCGGCGAGCTGCCGTACCTGCTGACCCTGCCGGGGCACGGCTTCTACTGGTTCCAGCTCGTGGACTCCGGCGACGACGGCGAGGGCAGGTGAACGACGTGACCGACGCTCACGACCTGGTGAAGAAGGTGCTGGCGGAGCTGCCCGCCTGGCTGCCCGCCCAGCGGTGGTTCGGCGGCAAGGACCGTCCCGTCACGGGGGTCCGGGAGCTGACCTCCACCGTGCTCAACGCCGAGGACCCGGTGCTGGTGCACCTGGTGGTGGAGGTGGAGCAGCAGGACCGCCGCGCCCCCTACCAGCTGCTGGCCACCGACCAGGTGGAGCACTGCGACGCGACCGCGGACCTGGAGCTCAACGGGCGCCTGCTGGACCTGGTGGCCCGCGACGCGCGGATCGGCGACCTGCGCTTCGAGCGCGAGCCGGGCGTGGAGATCCCCACCGGTCTGCGGGGCAGGCCGGTCACCTCCGAGCAGAGCAACACCTCGCTGGTCTACGGCAGCCAGTACATCCTCAAGCTGTTCCGCAAGCTCACCCCCGGCCCCAACCCGGACCTGGTGCTGCAGCGCGCGTTGCAGGAGGTCGGCTGCGAGCACATCGCCCGCCCGCTGGGGTCGATCACCGGGGTGCTCGACGGCCGGGAGACCACCGTCGCGATGCTCCAGCAGTTCGTGCCCGACGCGGTCGACGGCTGGGCCATGGCCACCACCAGCGTGCGCGACCTGATGGCCGAGGGCGACCTGCACGCCTACGAGGTGGGCGGCGACTTCGCGGGCGAGGCCAGGCGGCTCGGGCAGGCCGTGGCGACGGTGCACGCCAACCTGGCCGACGCGCTGGGCAGCCAGCGCGCGGACGCCGACGACATCGAGCGCTCGGTGCGCGCGATGGGCGAGCGGCTGGACCGCGTGGTGGCCTCGGTGCCCGAGCTGGAGCCGTACGTGCCCGCCCTGCGCGAGGCGTTCGAGCAGGCCCGCGACACCCCCGGTGGGGTGGTCATCCAGCACATCCACGGCGACCTGCACCTGGGCCAGGTGCTGCGCACCGTGCACGGCTGGCTGCTGATCGACTTCGAGGGCGAGCCCGGAGCGCCGATCTCGGAGCGCACCGCGCTGCGCTCGCCGCTGCGCGACGTGGCCGGGATGCTGCGATCCTTCGACTACGCGGCGCACCAGCTGCTGGTCGGGCAGCCGGAGGACCACCAGCTGGCGGTGCGCGCGCTGGAGTGGTCGCGGCGCAACCGCGCGGCGTTCACCGAGGGCTACGCCGAGGCCGCGGCGGAGTCGGTGGGCGACCCGCGGCAGCGCGGCTACCTGCTGCGGGCGTTCGAGCTGGACAAGGCGGTCTACGAGGTGGCCTACGAGTACGCGAACCGGCCGGAGTGGTTGACGGTCCCGCTGTCGTCGATCGCCCGGATCACAGGAGAGGGAGCGTGAGCGGCAAGTGAGTGCCATCCAGCCCCACGACGTCGACCGGCTGCTGGCCGGCTCGCACCACGACCCGCACTCCGTGCTCGGCGTGCACCACGTGCGCGAGGGCGTCGTGGCGCGCGCGCTGCGGCCGGGGGCCCGCGCGGTGTCGGTGATGGCGGGCGACAAGCGGTTCGAGCTCGACCGGGTGGCCGACGGGCTGTTCGCGGGCGAGCTGCCCGACCACCCCGGCGACTACCGGCTGGAGGTCGACTACGACGGCCACCTGGTCGAGGTCGACGACCCGTACCGGTGGCTGCCCACGGTGGGCGAGCTGGACCTGCACCTGATCGGCGAGGGCCGCCACGAGCGGCTGTGGGACGTGCTCGGCGCGCACGTGCGCAGCTACGACACCCCGAACGGGGAGGTGCGCGGCGTGTCGTTCGCGGTGTGGGCGCCGACCGCGCGCGGCGTGCGGGTGTGCGGCGACTTCGACGGCTGGGACGGGCGGGCCAACCCGCTGCGGTCGCTGGGGTCCTCGGGCGTGTGGGAGCTGTTCATCCCGAACCTGCCGGTGGGGTCGCGGTACAAGTTCCGCATCCTGGGCCAGGACGGGGTGTGGCACGAGAAGGCCGACCCGATGGCGTTCGCCACCGAGACGCCGCCCGCCACCGCGTCGGTGGTGACCGAGTCGTCCTACCAGTGGGGCGACGACACCTGGCAGGCGCGGCGCGACGCCACCCAGTGGGTCAACGCGCCGATGAGCGTCTACGAGGTGCACCTGGGGTCGTGGCTGCCCCAGAAAGACGGGCGCAGCCTTGGCTACCGGGAGCTGGCCACCGAGCTGGCCGACTACCTGGAGGAGACCGGGTTCACCCACGTCGAGCTGCTGCCCGTCGCGGAGCACCCGTTCGGCGGGTCCTGGGGCTACCAGGTGACCTCCTACTACGCGCCGACCTCCCGGTTCGGCTCGCCGGACGACTTCCGGCACTTCGTGGACGTGCTGCACCAGCGGGGCATCGGCGTGATCGTGGACTGGGTGCCCGCGCACTTCCCCAAGGACGCCTGGGCGCTGGCCCGCTTCGACGGCACGCCGCTGTACGAGCACGGCGACCCCCGGCGCGGCGAGCACCCCGACTGGGGCACGCTGGTGTTCGACTTCGGCCGCAACGAGGTGCGCAACTTCCTGGTGGCCAACGCGCTGTACTGGATCGAGGAGTTCCACGTCGACGGCCTGCGGGTCGACGCGGTGGCCTCCATGCTGTACCTGGACTACTCCCGCGAGGAAGGGCAGTGGCTGCCCAACCAGTACGGCGGCCGGGAGAACCTGGACGCGGTGCGGTTCCTGCAGGAGCTCAACGCCACGGTCTACAAGCGGCACCCCGGCGTGGTCATGATCGCCGAGGAGTCCACCGCGTGGCCGGGCGTGACGCGGCCGACCCACCTGGGCGGGCTCGGGTTCGGCTTCAAGTGGAACATGGGCTGGATGCACGACACGCTGCACTACCTGTCGCGCGAGCCGGTGCACCGCTCCTACCACCACAACGAGATCACCTTCTCGCTGGTGTACGCCTGGAGCGAGAACTTCGTGCTGCCGCTGTCGCACGACGAGGTGGTGCACGGCAAGGGCTCGCTGTGGCAGCGGATGCCCGGCGACGACTGGAACAAGGCCGCGGGCCTGCGCTCGCTGCTGGCGTTCATGTGGGCGCACCCCGGCAAGCAGCTGCTGTTCATGGGCGGCGAGTTCGGCCAGCCGCAGGAGTGGTCGGAGTCGCGGTCGCTGGACTGGCACCTGCTGGACGCGCCGCTGCACGCGGGCGTGCGCAGGCTGGTGTCCGACCTCAACGCCGTCTACCGCGCCACCCCGGCGCTCTACAGCGTCGACGACCGGCCCGAGGGCTTCGAGTGGATCGACGCCAACGACTCGGGCGGCAACGTGCTGAGCTTCCTGCGCCGGGGCCAGGACGGCTCGCTGCTGGCGTGCGTGGCCAACTTCGCCGGGCAGCCGCACCACGACTACCGGGTGGGTCTGCCGCTGGCGGGGCGGTGGCGCGAGGTGGTCAACACCGACTCGGGCGACTACGGCGGGTCCGGCGTCGGCAACATGGGCGCGGTCGAGGCCGAGGAGCGGCCGTGGCACGGCCGCCCGGCCTCCGCGGTGCTGCAACTGCCGCCCGCGGGCGTGCTGTGGCTGGTGCCCGAGGCCAAGCCGGTGGCGGCGATCCCCGAAGAACCGTCGACCCTGCTGTGAGCCGGTCGCGGGGCGGTGTCCGCCTGGCACCGCCCCGCCGCGGTCCTCAGCCGCCGGAGCAGGTCGCTGAGCGCTGCGATCGGCTTCACCCACCGTAAGATCGGCTCATGGCGCTGGCCGACGACGAACTCAACGCCCTGCTCGCCGACCTCGAATCGGATCGGGTGGAGCGCAAGGAGTCCGCGGGGAACACCGACAAGATCGCCCAGGCGATCTGCGCGTTCGCCAACGACTTGCCCGGCCACCGCGAGCCCGGTGTGCTCTTCGTCGGCGTCAAGGACGACGGATCGCCCGCGGGCACACCGATCACCGATCAACTGCTGCAGAACCTGGCCTCGTACCGCGATCAGGGCAACATCCTCCCACCCCCTTCGATGGCGGTGCGGAAGGTGGAGCTGCCCGGCGGCGAGGTGGCCGCCGTCGAGGTCCAGCCCAGCAACTCCCCCCCGGTTCGGTACAAGGGGCAGATCTGGGTCCGCGTCGGTCCTCGGCGCGGCGTCGCCAATTCCGAGGACGAGCGGATGCTCAACGAGCGCCGCCGGTCGCTGGACCTGCCGTTCGACAGCAGGCCGATCAACGGCGCGACCCTCGACGATCTCGACCTCCAGCTCTTCCAGGAGGTGCTCATACCGCAGTTGGTGCCGCCGAACGTGCTGTCCGCCAACGGTCGAACGGTCCACCAGCGCCTCGCCGCGCTGCGGTTGACCTCACCGGACGGCACTCCGACAGCGGCGGGGATCATCACGATCGGCAAGGACCCCCTGCAGTGGGTGCCCGGCGCCTGGGTCCAGTTCCTGCGGATCGCGGGCACCACGCTGGCCGATCCGGTGAAGGACGAGAAACGACTCGACGGCCCGCTGCCCACCGTCCTCCGCCAATTGGACGAAATCCTCGGCCTCAACATCAGCTCGGTGGTCGACTTCACCTCCGAAGCAACTGAACGGCGGGTTCCCGACTACCCGATAGCGGCGCTCCAGCAGGTTGCGCGGAACGCGGTCATGCACCGCAGCTACGAGCACACCAATTCCCCGGTGCGCATCACCTGGTACGAGGACAGGGTGGAGGTCGTGAGTCCGGGGGGACCGTTCGGCGCGGTCACGGTCGACACCTTCGGCAGCGGCATGACCGACTACCGGAACCCGACGTTGGCCGAGGTGATGCGCGGACTCGGCTACGTCCAGCGCTTCGGCGCGGGAATCCCCACGGTCTTTTCGAGCCTGGCCAGGAACGGCAACCCCGAACCGACTTTCAGACCGACCGAGTCCTACGTGGCAGTCGCGCTGAGGAGGCGGTAGTGAGTGCTCCGGTGATCGCCTTCTTCAACAACAAGGGCGGGGTCGGGAAGACGTCACTGGTGTACCACTTGGCCTGGATGCTGGCCGACCTCGGCAACCGCGTCGTGGCGGCGGACCTCGATCCCCAGGCGAATCTCACCTCGGCTTTCCTCGACGAGGAGCAGTTGGAGGAACTCTGGACGAGGCCGGGACCGCGGCAGACCGTCTGGGGGAGCATCCAGCCGTTCCACGCAGGCGAGGGCGGCATCGCACCCGTCGAGCCCACCCCCACCGCGGAGGAACGGCTGAAGCTCCTACCGGGTGATCTCGACCTCTCCTCGTTCGAGGACGACCTCAGCAGCGCTTGGCCGAAGTGCCTGGACGGGGACGCGCGCTCCTTCCAGGTCATCTCCGCTTTCTGGACGATCGTGCAGGAAGCGGCGCGCGCGCACCGGGCGGATCTGGTCCTGGTGGACGTCGGGCCGAGCCTGGGAGCCATCAACCGGGCCGCTCTGGTGGCGTCGGACCACGTGGTCGTCCCGGTGGCCCCCGACCTGTTCAGCTTGCAGGGGTTGCGGAACCTCGGTCCGGCCCTGCGCTCCTGGCGGTCCGGGTGGCAACAGCGACTGACCGCCCGCCCTTCCTCGGCCGCCGCATCACCGGCGGGGCGGATGAACGCACTCGGTTACGTGGTGCTGCAGCACGGCATACGCCTCGACCGGCCGATCAAGGCGTACCAGAGGTGGATGGACGAAATCCCGCGCGAGTTCCGCTCGGCGGTTCTGGGCAGCACCGGCGAAGCGCCCGCCATCGACGTCGACCCGCAGTGCCTGGGACAGCTGAAGCACTACCACGGCCTCATGCCGCTGGCTCAGGAGGCGAGAAAACCCATCTTCCACCTCACCAGTGCGGACGGCGCGTTCGGCGGGCACTTCCAAGCGGCTCTTGACGCGTACGGCCATTTCGAACAACTGGCGCGGAGGATCGCCGCAGAGGTGCGGGCACAACCCCCGTCGCCGTGATCACCTCCGCCGACAGCCCGCACGCAGGGGGTGCCGCGGGGCACAATGGACCGATGCGGCGCGCTTCGGCTCGGCTGGTCAACGCGGTGGTGCTGGTCGCCCTGGTGGTCTCGGGGTGCACCCAGGCGGTCCGGGGCTTCCCGGTGGCGGGTTCGGTGATCACCAGGGGCGAGGTGGACACCGGGTTCATCAGGGGCACCGACGGCGGCCCGATCGACCAGCTCGCCGCGACCGCCATCACCGACGTGGAGGACTTCTGGGAGCAGGCGTTCCCGGCCACGTTCAACCAGCCGTGGCGCCCGGTGTCCGGCGGCATCTACTCGGTCGACACCGCCGACCCGGCCGCGAAGCCGCCGCCGTGCACGGAGAAGGCCAGCGACGTGGAGGGCAACGCGTTCTACTGCCCCAGCGCCGACGCCATCGCCTGGGACCGCGCGGCGCTGCTGCCGGTGCTGCAGGACCGGTTCGGCGACACGGCCGTGGTGATCGTGCTGGCCCACGAGATGGGGCACGCGGTGCAGCGCCGCATGGGCATCACGCCCGAGGCGGAGCGCCGCGACCCGCAGCGCTACCCGACCATCCTGACCGAGGCGATGGCGGACTGCTTCGCGGGCTCGTTCCTCAAGTGGGTCAACGACGGCAAGGCCGAGCACCTGGACATCGGCGCGGACACGCTGGACTCGGCGCTGGGCGCGCTGGTCGACTTCCGCGACCCGGTGGGCACCTCCCCCAACGACCGGTCCGCGCACGGCAACGCCTTCGACCGGGTGTCCGCGTTCCAGGACGGCTACCAGCAGGGCGCCAAGTTCTGCGCGGGCATGACGGTGCAGAACCGGGCGTTCACCCAGCAGTCGTTCACCACCGCCGACGACCGCGACCGCGGCGGCAACCTGCCGTTCGACGAGATGCTGACCTCGATCACGCCCGATCTGAACACCTACTTCCAGGCGCTGGTGACCACCTCGGGCGGGACGTGGGCCCAGCCGAGGGCGACCACCACCGAGCAGGAGCCGGACTGCTCCGGCGACCAGGGGCCGGTGGCGTTCTGCCCGGCGGACAAGGCGGTGGAGATCGAGGTGGAGGAGGACCTGCCGGAATTGCACGCCAGGATCGGCGACTACGCCACGGGCGTGCTGCTGGCCAGCCGGTACGGCCTGGCCGCGATGGCCGCGCTGAACAAGGACCTGCGCGGCGAGGACGCCGCCGCCACGGCGCTGTGCCTGGCCGGGGCCTACACCAACGAGGTGTTCACCCGGCAGCAGGGCTTCGGCCTGTCCCCCGGCGACCTCGACGAGGCCGTGCAGGTGCTGCTGGCCTACGACTACGCGGCGCGCGACGCGCAGGGCGGCTCGGCGATCGAGCCGGGCTTCAAGCGGGTGGAGGTCTTCCGCGGCGGCGTCCTCGAAGGCTCCAAGCCCTGCGGCCTCACCTGACCCCGTCGGCAAGTACTACCCGACGGGGTCGGGAGGGCCGGTAACTACTACCCGAGGTGCGGCAGCGCGGGGTGGGAGTGCGCGAAAGTGCGGGTCAGGGTGTCCGAACGCTCGGTTCAGGTGTCGGAACGCGCGACTCGCGGGGGCGACACGCCTGACACGCCCATGAATGGGTGACACTGAGGGGCGGGCGTGGCGGTCCTGAGCGTTGACCTCGGGGGTGCCGGGGTCCGACTCGCGAGGTGGGGATGGGGCGGCAGGTCAACGCAGTAGTGTTCACCCCGCAGGAGCGGCACGGATCTGGACGGGGCTTGGTGATGGCTCGACGGGCTTGGGGTGGCGCGGCGCTCGTCGCGGCGGTGGCGGTGCTGCTCAGCGCGTGCACGCAGAGCGTCCCCGGGGTCGCGCGGTTCGAGCGCCCCGACGTGAGCAAGGTGGCGGGGCTGGAGATCACCACCGGGGAGAGCGGGCCCAAGCCGGGCGTCCCGGACGCCGACCTGGCGGTGGAGAACGGCGACGGCGGCGAGATGGACCGGCTGGCGATCAACGCGCTGGCCGACGTCGAGGAGTACTGGACCGAGCAGCTGCCCGCCAACTTCGGCGGCAAGAAGTTCGAACCGGTCAAGCGGCTGGTGTCCTACGACTCGACCGGCCGGGGCGTCGACATCTGCCGCACCAACACCGCGGGCGTGGCCAACGCGTTCTACTGCTCGCTGGACGACAGCATCGCCTGGGACCGCGGCGACCTGCTGCCCATGCTCAACGACGCGTTCGGCCCGATGTCGGTGGTCACCGTGCTGGCGCACGAGATGGGCCACGCGGTGCAGTACAAGCTCGGCTCCGAGGGCGGGGTCACCCAGGCCACGCCCAGCATCATCAAGGAGCAGCAGGCCGACTGCTACGCGGGCAACTTCTTCCGCTGGGTGGCCGAGGGCAAGTCCCGGCACTTCCGCATCTCCACCGGGCCGGGCCTGAACCAGGTGCTGGCGACGATGTTCTTCATCCGCGACGCGGCGGGCACCAGCGCGGAGAAGCAGGGCGCGCACGGCAGCGCGTTCGACCGCGTGGCGGCCTTCCAGTTCGGCTTCGCGGGCGACCCCAAGCGGTGCGCGCAGATCGACGACGCGGAGATCAAGGCGCGGATCACGCAGCAGGCGTTCGACGCGGACGACAAGGACACCGGGCAGGGCAAGGGCAACCTGGCGGTGGACGACCGCAGGTCGCTGGACCTGCTGGAGGACAGCCTGCGCGACGCCTACAAGCAGAGCGGCGCCACCCCGCCCGCGCTCAAGGAGGGCGCGGCGGAGTGCGCCGACGCGCAGGAGACCTCGCCGGTGTCCTACTGCCCGGCCACGAACGTGATCGCGGTGGACCTGCCGGAGCTGGTCCGGATCGGCACGCCGCCCAAGCGCGGGCAGAAGGGCGGCATCGGCGACTTCGCCGCGTTCGCCGAGATCGCCTCGCGGTTCGCGCTGTCGATCCAGAAGGCCACCGGCTACCCGCTGGAGGGGCCCGCCGCCGGGCTGCGGACCGCGTGCCTGACCGGCGCGTGGGCCGGGACCACGACCAAGCAGACCGCCCGGCTGAAGCTGTCCTCGGGCGACCTGGACGAGGCGGTGGCCGAGCTGCTGGCCGACAAGAGCCTCATCGCCGCGGACGTGAACGGCACCGTGGTGCCCTCCGGCTTCGCCCGCGTCGAGGCGTTCCGGGACGGCTTCTTCGAGGGTTCCGGCCTCTGCACCCGCAAGTACTCCGGCTGAGCCGGGGGCTGCCCCAGGGGCAGCCCCCGCGCCGGGGTCAGAACAGGGCGCTGGCCAGGTTGCGGCGGGCGGCGGCCACCCTCGGGTCGTCGACCGGGAACAGCTCGAACAGGCCGACGAGGTGCTCGCGGACCTTGTCCCGGTCCTCGCCGAAGACCCGGCGCACGGTGTCCACCAGGCGCTTGAACGCCTGCTCGACCCGCTGGTCGGCCACCTCCGCGTCGGCCGCGGCCAGCTGGGCGTCCACGTCGTCGGGGTTGGCGTCGGCCTTGGCCAGCACGTCCTGGCCCAGCTGCTCGGCGCGGGCGGTGAACCGGACCTGGGCCAGCGCGGCCTTGGCCTCGGTGTTGCCCGGCTCGGCGGCCAGGATCGCCTCGTAGGCGGCCTCGGCGGCGGCGTAGTCGCCCAGCTCGAACGCCTCCTCCGCGGCCTGGAAGCGCGGGTCCTCCGGCTCGGGCTGCGGCTCGCCCCGGTTGGCCTCGGCGGCCCGGATGCCGGGCAGGCGGTCGCGCAGGGCGTCCAGCAGCCGGTTGATCCACTGGGTGAACTCCGCCTCGGGCAGCGGCCCGGCGAAGGCGTCCACCGGCTGGCCCGCGGCGACCGCCACCACGGTCGGCACGGACTGCACGCCGAAGGCCTGGCCGATGCGCGGGCTGGCGTCCAGGTCGACCCTGGCCAGCAGCCAGGCGCCGCCGCCCGCGCGGGCCGCGCGTTCCAGCACCGGGGACAGCTGGCCCGCCTCGGGGCTCCACGACGCGGTCAGCTCGACCACGACGGGGATCTCCAGCGAGCGCTCCACGACCGACTGGAAGGTGGCCTCGGTGACGTCGAGGACCCAGGGGCTCGCGCCGGAGTCACCCGGCGCCGAGCTCGGCGGCGGGGCGGCGGCGCGTTGCCGGGACGCTTCGGCCCGAGCCTTCAGCGCGCCGAGGTCGACCGCCCCGGACAGCGCGGCGGACAGTGCTGCGGTCTTTCGAGGGTCTGGCCTTGTCACTCCCCCATCCTGGCACGAGTGCCAGCCCGCTAGCTCGCGGACCGGCCCCATCGCCACCGGGGCGGGATCACCCCCGCGCCAGGTGCTGCTCGACCCGCTCGACCTTGGCGGTCAGCTGCCCGGTGTGGCCGGGCCGGATGTCGGCCTTGAGCACCAGGCTCACCCTCGGCGCGGTGGCCTGGACCGCCTCGGTGGCCTTCCTGACCACCGCCATCACCTCGTCCCACTCCCCCTCGACCAGCGTGAACATGGCGTTGGTCTCGTTGGGCAGCCCGGACTCCCGGACCACCCGCACGGCCTCCGCGACGGCCGCGGCCACGCTGTCGGATTCCCCGCCGAGCGGGCTGACGCTGAACGCGACGAGCACTGTCGCCTCCTGGACACATCGGTTGGTACCCACTGGTAGCTTCGCCGCATGACGCCCCAACCGCTGCCGTTCGACCCGATCGCGCGCGCCGCCGAGCTGTGGGAGAAGCGGATCGGATCGTCAACGGCGATGGCGGCGGTCACGAGTGTCATGCGGGTACAGCAAATCATCCAGTCCGCCGTGGACGCCGCGCTCAAGCCGCACGGGCTGACCTTCGCCCGGTTCGAGGCGCTGGTGCTGCTCACCTTCTCCCGCACGGGCAGCCTGCCGATGCGGGTCATGGGCGAGCGGCTGCAGCTGCACCCGACCAGCGTGACCAACATCGTCGACCGGCTGGAGGGCGACGGCCTGGTCCGCCGCACCCCGCACCCGACCGACCGGCGCACCACCCTGGTGGAGATCACCGAGGCCGGGCGGGAGCGGCGCGAGGCGGCCACCGAGGCGGTCACCGCCGTGGAGTTCGGCCTGCGCGGCCTGACCGAGCGGCAGACCGAGCAGCTCACCGACCTGCTGGCCAAGGTCCGCCGCGCCGTGGGCGACTTCACCGACTGACCCCGGCCCCCCACCACTGCCATCCCACCCCGCCCCACTGCGTCGGCAAGTACTACCCGACCCGGCCATCAGGGCCGGTTACTACTACCCGGCACGGCGCGCGCCCGGCCGAAAGCGGGCCACGCGCGGGCCATGCGCGGTCTGGACGCTCGGTTCGCGGTGTCCGGACGCTCGGTTCGTGGTGCGCGAACGCGCGACTCGCGGGTGGGAGCGCTCTCGCGGGGGCGGGTAATTCGGTTGGCGAGTGGGGGTGGGGCGGGAAGGGTGGTGGGGTGCGCGAGGTGAAGGCGTTGGTGACCGTGGGCGGCCGGTACGTGGGGTCGACCGCGTTCACCGTGGACAGCCCGTGGTGGAACGACGTGGAGCCGGTGACCGAGCACCTGGACCGGGCCCTGGGGGTGACCACGGCGGTGCTGCGCCTGGTCTCCACCACCGGCGAGGGCGGGCGTGACGGCGAGGTGGTCTACCAGGTGGAGGCCGACCGCGTCCCGGCAGGCCTGTCCACCGGCGAGCACCACGAGTTCCCCGACGCCCCCAAGCGGCTGCCGTGGGCCCGTCCCGGCGGGCCCGCGGAACTGGTGGCCTGGGCGGACCGGCACGTCTCGCGCACCGGCAAGGCGGTGCAGGTCAAGACGTGGAACCTGTCCTGCCTCTACCGCCTGCCGGTCGGCCGGGCGGTGGTCTGGGCCAAGGCCACGCCGCCGTTCATGGCCGACGAGGGCCGCGTCGTGGGCATGGTGGCGGAGGTGGACCCCACCCTGGTGCCGGAGGTGCTGGCCGCCGAGCCGGGCAGGCTGCTGATGGCGGACGCGCCCGGCCGCGACTGCTGGCACCCCACCGAGGACGAGATCACCCGCGTCGTGCCCCGCTGGGTGGCCGCGCAGGCCGCGCTGGCCGGGCCGCCACGACTGCGCGCGCACGGCGTCGAGGTGCCCGCGCACGGCCTGCCGGACACCCTGCTGCACGGCGACTTCCACCCCGGCAACTGGCGCTCCGGCGGCGTGGTCCTGGACTGGGCCGACGCGCACTGGGGCCACCCCGCGCTGGACGCCGCCCGGCTGCTGGGCTTCACCGCCCCCGAGGCGCACGCCCTGATCGAGCGCGTGTGGACCCAGGCGTGGCTGGAGCACCGACCGGACAGCGATCCGGCCGGTGCGCTGCGCCACGCCCGCCGCGCCGTGCACCTCGTGGGGGCCAGGATCTACCAGGAGTTCCTGGACAACATCGAGGACAGCGAGCGGGTCTACCACGAGGGCGACCCGGAGGCCGAGCTCGCGCGGGCTCAGTCCGTGGTGGTCTGAGGGGCGGCCTGCGGGGCCTGCTCGTCGAGCCTGCCGGTCTTGAGCGCCCAGCGCTCGAAGACCACGGTCCCGAACGGCGGGACGCTGGCGACCAGCGCGAGGAAGGTGGTGCGCCGGTCCCACCGGTGCGCCAGCATCAGCGTCACGAGCACGTAGCCGACGAAGATCGCGCCGTGGATCGGCCCGAAGACCTTCACGCCGATCTCGTTGCCGACCACCACGTACTTGAAGAACATGCCGATCAGCAGACCGGCCCAGGACACCGCCTCGGCCAGGGCGAGGAGGCGGAAGCGACCCACGGGGCTGGTGAACATGTCCCCATTGTCCCGTTGTGACCGGCTTCACCGGGCGTCGGGGTCAGTCCTCCCAGCGGAACACCTTCGCCGCGACGAACCCGACCACGAGGGTGAACCCGAGCAGTACCGCCGAGGGCAGCAGCAACGCCTCGACGCCCTTGCCGCGCACCAGCACGTCCAGCATCCCGTCGTTCATGTGCCGCAGCGGCAGCGCGTTGGACACCGTCCGCAGCCACGCGGGCGCGTCCTCCAGCGGGAAGAACGAGCCGGACAGGAACGCCATCGGCATCACCAGCAGGTTGGCCGCGCCGTTGGCCGACTCCTCGGTCCTGGCGAACGCCCCGACCAGCATCCCGATGGCGAAGAACGCGGTGGTGCCCAGCACCAGCAGCGGCACCGCGAGCCACCACTGGCCGTTGAGCCGCAGCCCGAACGGCGGGGTCAGCGCGACGCCCACGAACAGCGCGCCCTGCACCAGCGCCGTGCCGACGCTGACCAGCACCCGCGAGCTGAGCACGGTGGTCGGCCCCACGGGCGCGAGCCGGATGCGCCGCAGCACCTGCTTCTTGCGCCACGCGGCCAGCGTCAGCGCCGCCCCGGACACGCCGGAGATGGACACCGCCCAGGACAGGATGCCGGGGGCCAGGAACTGGATCGGCTTGAGCGAGGCGTCCTCGACCGACCGGGCCCGCAGCGAGAACGTGGGCGGGGCGCCGGTCGCGGCGAGGTTGGCCTTGTCCACCACGCCGGACACGATGCCCACGACGGTGCCCGACGCCACCTGGTCGCTGGCGGCGTAGACGACGCCCACGTCGTGCCCGCGCACGACGACCGCGGCGGGCAGGTCGCCGTCGCGGACCTGCCGCTCGGCCGCGTCGGGGTCGTCGAACCGCCGCAGCTCCAGCACCCCGGCCTGCTCCAGGGCGGTCACCACGGGGCCGTCGCCGACCACCGCGACCCCGGTCCGGTCGCCGCCCCCGCCGTTGAAGATCAGCCCGAAGACGACCAGGAACATCAGCGGGAAGAGGAAGGTGAAGAACACCGCCATGCGGTCGCGGAGGAAGCCCTTGACCATGGCCGTGGCCAGGCTGGTGAAGGCGGTCACGCCCGGTACTCCCGTCCGGTGAGGTGGAGGAAGACGTCCTCCAGGGTGGCCGTGCGCACCTGGAGGCCGTCGAGCGTGCCCCGCTCGGCGAGCGCGGACAGCACGGGCGCGGGCTTGCGCGTGGAGATGGTCAGCGACACGTCGTCCTCGTAGGCGTGCTCGACGCCGTTGATGGCGCGGGCCTGCTCGGTGCTGATCGCGCCGCGCTGGAGCACGACCTGCGTCGGCGCGTCCAGCCCGCGCACCAGCGTCGCCGGGGAGTCCATGGCGAGGATGCGGCCCCTGTCCATGATCGCGACCCGGTCGCACAGGATCTCGGCCTCGTCCAGGTAGTGCGTGGTGTAGACGATGGTCTTGCCGCGGGCCTGGATCTCCCGCAGCACGTCCCACAGGTTGCGCCGCGCCTGCGGGTCCAGCGCCGCGGTCGGCTCGTCCAGGAAGACCACGTCCGGGTCGTGCACGAGGGCGCAGGCGATGGACAGCCGCTGCCGCTGGCCGCCGGAGAGCCTGTCCTCCCGCACGTCGGCCTTGTCGCCGAGGCCGACCAGTTCCAGCATCTCCATCGCGGTGGTGTCGCCGACGCCGTACAGGGAGCCGAAGGTCAGCAGCTGCTCCTTGGCGGTCAGCTTCTCAAAGAAGCTGGACGCCTGGAGCTGGACGCCGATCCTGGGCAGCAGCGCGGGGTTGCGCGGCCACGGGTTCTCGCCCAGCAGCGTCACGTGCCCGGAGTCGGCCTGGCGCAACCCCTCGACGATCTCCAGCGTGGTCGTCTTGCCCGCGCCGTTCGGCCCCAGGATGCCGAAGAACTCCCCCTCCGCGACGGTGAACGACACCCCGTCCACCGCGTTCAGCTCGCCGTAGCTCTTGCGGATGTCCGCGGCCACGACGGCAGGCATTCTCACCCCAGTCATGGGCTGGAACGTAGATGGCGGACCCCGCATTCGAGCGGTTTTCACCAGATCGCGAACCGAGTCGAGACCTTGGTGCACCGGATGGCGACGCTGCGCGGTCGGTCCTCCGCGCAGCGTCGCCGATCCGCCAGTATCCACCCGGAGAGCCGATCACTTGGTGAGGCGCCAACGATCCCGGCGCACCGCGCGCAGGTGCCCGCGTCCGTCCGGAGTGGACAGACGTGCGCGGGGCGGCGGGACCGCCCGGAGGAGCCGCCACCCGCGCGGGGCCACGCAGGTTCCGCGAGGCCGCCACCGGGGGTTTGTCCTGTTCCGGACAGGGTCGACCGTTGACATCACCGGACCGGCGGTGTGTGATTCGGCCATTATGACAACGTTGTCCCCGAACGGTGCGGCAGGAGGCCGCAAAGTGCGGCGCGCCACGATGAACGACGTGGCGCGGCTGGCGGGCGTCAGCATCAAGACCGTCTCCCGCGTGGTGAACGACGAGGCGGGGGTGCACCCGGCCACCGCGGAGCGGGTGCTCGCGGCCATCGACCAGCTCGGCTTCCGGCGCAACCTCAGCGCCCGCAACCTGCGGCGCGGCTCCTCCACCGGCACCATCGGGGTGGTCCTGGAGGACGTGGGCAACCCCTTCTACTCCGGGGTGACGCGCGCGGTGGAGGAGGTCGCCCGGCTGCGCGGCAGGCAGGTGATCACCGGGTCCTCCGACGAGGACCCCTCCCGCGAGCGGGAGCTGGCGCTGGAGTTCTGCTCGCGCCGGGTGGACGGGCTGCTCATCGTGCCCGCCGGGCTCCAGCACGGCTACCTGGTGCCGGAGATGCGCGCGGGCACCCCGGTGGTGTTCCTGGACCGGCCCGCGGGCGACGTGGTCGCCGACACCGTGCTGGTGGACAACATCGGCGGCACCGCCGAGGCGGTGCTGCACCTGGCCGCGCACGGTCACCGGCGCATCGCCTTCCTCGGCGACTCGCCGGACATCTTCACCGCCAACGAGCGGCTGCGCGGCTACCGCGAGGGCTGCGCGCGGGCGGGCATCGGCCTGCACGAGTCGCTGGTGGTGATGGGCCCGCACGACGAGGACTCGGTGCGCCGGGCGCTGCACCACCTGCGGCGGGCCGCCGAGCCCGCCACGGCGGTGGTCACCGGCAACAACCGCATCACCGTGCACGCGCTGCGCGCGCTGGCCGGTGCGGTGCGGCGGCCCGCCCTGGTGGGCTTCGACGACTTCGAGCTGGCCGACCTGCTCACGCCACCGGTGACGGTGATCGCGCACGACGCGAGGGCGCTGGGCAAGGCGGCGGCCGATCTGCTCTTCGCCCGGCTGGACGGGGACGGCGCACCGCCGCGCCGCGTCGTGCTGCCGGTGCGGTTGGTGGCAAGGGGATCAGGGGAGGTTCGCGCGTGAGTTCCGGGGACAACCGGCCGGTCGCGCTTCCGGCAAACCAGCCCAAGCAGTTCTACCGGGGTGGCGCGTCGATCGCGGCGCTGCGGGGCGAGCCCGCGGCGGAGTACGGCCCGGAGGACTGGGTCGCGTCGACCACGACGCTGTTCGGCAGGGACGAGGCGGGCCTGTCCCGCCTGCCCGACGGGCGGCTGCTGCGCGACGCGGTGCGCGCCGACCCGGTGGCCTGGTTGGGCGAGCGGCACGTGGCCGAGTTCGGCGCGGACACCGCGCTGCTGGTCAAGCTGCTCGACGCCGGGCAGCGGCTGCCGGTGCACTGCCACCCGTCCAACGAGTTCGCCGCGCGGCACCTGGGGTGCAGGCACGGCAAGACCGAGGCGTGGATCGTGGTGGGCACCACCGGGGACGACCCGACCGTCTACATCGGATTCCGCGAGGACGTCTCCCCCGAGCTGGTCGCCGACTGGGTGTCCACTCAGGACAGCGAGGCGATGCTGGCCGCGCTGAACCCGGTGCGGGTCTCCCCCGGCGACGCGGTGTTCGTGCCCGCGGGCCTGCCGCACGCGATCGGCGAGGGGGTGTTCATCGTCGAGCTGCAGCAGCCCACCGACTTCTCGATCACGCTGGAGTGGAAGGGCTTCCTCAACGACGCCGACGCGGGCCACCTCGGGCTGGGCTTCGACACCGCGCTGGGCTGCGTGGACCGGCACGGCCGGGCCGGGTCGCTGGACGAGCTGATCCGGCGCACCGGCGACCGCGCCGACGCCTCGGTCGACCTGCTCGGCCCCCAGGCCGCGCCGTTCTTCCGGGCCGACCGGCTGCACGTGGCCGGGCGGGCCGAGCTGGAGCCGTCGTTCGCGGTGCTGGTGGTGCTGGAGGGCGCCGGCGAGCTGGGTGGGCTGCCGCTGCGCCGGGGCAGCACCGTCGTGGTCCCGCACGCGGCCGGGGAGCAGGTGCTCACCGGTGACCTCGTGGCGGTGCGGTGCAGGCCGCCGCTGGTGGAGGGCTGAGACTGGAGGCTGACATGGGCGAGCCGTTACTGGAGGCGCGCGACCTGGTGAAGACCTACGGCAGCGTGGAAGCGCTGCGCGGGGCGTCCTTCACCGCCTACGCGGGTGAGGTCGTCGCGCTGATCGGGGACAACGGCGCGGGCAAGTCGACGCTGGTGAAGTGCCTGTCCGGGGTGGAGCAGCCGGACTCGGGCAGCGTCCTGCTCGACGGCGAGCCGGTGCGGCTGGACTCGCCCACCGCCGCGCGGGCGCTGGGCGTGGAGACGGTGTACCAGGACCTGGCGGTGGCGCCGGACCTGGACCCGGCGGCGAACCTGTTCCTGGGCCGGGAGCTGCGCAAACCCGGCCCGCTGGGCTGGTTCGGCGTGCTGGACGACAAGGAGATGCGGCGGCGCGCCGCCGAGTCGTTCCGCGACCTGGGCGTGTCGCTGCAGAGCGTGGACGTGCCGATCGGGGCGCTGTCGGGCGGCCAGCGGCAGAGCGTCGCGGTGGCCCGGTCGGTGGTGTGGGCCAGCAGGCTGGTGTTCATGGACGAGCCGACCGCCGCGCTGGGCGTGGTGCAGCGCGAGCGGGTGCTCGACGTGGTCCGGCGGGTCCGCGACCAGGGCATGGCGGTCGTGCTGATCAGCCACAACATGCCCGAGGTGCTGGCCGTGTCGGACCGGGTGGAGGTGCTGCGGCTGGGCAGGCGGGTGGCCCGCTTCACCACCGCGCGGACCACCGTCGAGGAGCTGGTCGGGGCGATGACCGGCGCGCTGTCCCAGGAGGGCGCATGACCTCCCTGGCGCGCAGGCTCGCGAGTGCCAACACGCTGTGGATCGGCCTGGTGCTGCTGGGGCTGATCGCGGTGTTCGGCGCGCTGCGGCCGGACGCGGTGCTGACCGTGTTCACCCTGCAGACCACCCTGGTGGAGACCTCGGTGCTGCTGGTGCTGTCGGTCGGCATGACCTACGTGATCATCACCTCCGGCATCGACCTCTCGGTGGGCTCGGTGCTGGTGTTCTCCGGCGTCACCTCGGCGATGACCATGAACGCGCTCAACGGCGGCGACGCCACCGGCGCGGGGTGGGGCACCGTCCTGGTCGGGCTGGCCGTGGCGCTGCTCAGCGGCGCGGCGTGGGGGCTGCTCAACGGCCTGCTGGTGGCCAGGGCGGGCATCCCGCCGCTGATCGTCACCCTCGGCTCGTTCGGCGCGGCGCTGGGCGCGGGGCAGCTGCTGTCCGACGGCTCCAACGTCAGCGGCGTCCCGGACGTGCTCGGCGAGGGGCTGGGCACCGGCACCTGGTTCGGCGTGCCCAACCTGGTGCTGCTGGCCGCCGCGGTCACCGCGGTGGGCGCGCTGGTGCTGGGCACCACCCGGTTCGGCCGCCACACCTACGCCATCGGCTCCAACGAGGAGGCGGCGCGGCGGGCGGGCATCGGGGTGACCGGGCACCTGGTGCGGGTCTACCTGCTGGCCGGGGTGCTGGCCGGGCTGGCCGGGTTCATGGCGCTGGCCTACTTCCGCGTCGCGTCCGTCACCGGGCACGACACGGACAACCTCAACGCCATCGCCGGGGTGGTGCTGGGCGGCACCAGCCTGTTCGGCGGGGTGGGCTCGGTGGTCGGCACGGTGCTCGGGGTGTTCATCCCCGCCGTGCTGCGCAAGGGGTTCGTGATCGTGGGCGTGAACGTGTACTGGCAGCCCATCGCGGTGGCGCTGGTCCTGGTGGCCGCCGTGTGGTTCGACCAGTCGCGCAGGAAGGCGCGCAACCAACGCTGAGAACGGGAGGGACCATGTCGACGAGGACATCCGCGGTGCTGGCGGCGTTGCTGCTGAGCCCGTCGCTGCTGGCCGGGTGCGGCGGCGGTGGGCAGATCGGCGACTCCGGCGGCTCGGCCGACGCCAAGAAGATGGTGCTGATCCCCGGCGTGGCGGCGGAGCCCTTCTACACCTCGATGGAGTGCGGCTTCCGGGAGGCCGCCGCCGCGGCGGGCTACGAGGTCGACGTGCAGGCGCCCGCGCGGTTCGAGTCCACGCTGCAGACGCCGATCGTGACCGGCGTGCTGGCCGACAAGCCGGGCGCGGTGCTCATCGCGCCCACCGACGACAAGGCCATGGCCGGGCCGATGAAGCAGCTCAAGGACGCCGGGATCAAGGTCGTCGAGGTGGACACCAAGCTGCAGGACACCTCGGTGGCGGTGTCGTCGGTGTCGTCGGACAACGAGCAGGGCGGGCGGTTGGCCGCGCGGACGCTGGCCGAGCTGGTCGGCGGCGGCACCGGGTCGGTGCTGGTGCTCAACACCAAGGCGGGCACCTCCACCACCGACGCCCGCGCCAAGGGGTTCGAGGAGGAGGTCGGCAAGTACCCGAACCTGAAGTACGTGGGGCAGCAGTACACCGACAACGAGCCCGACCAGGCCGCGTCCAAGGTGACCGCCACGCTGGCCGCCAACCCGGACCTGATCGGGGTCTTCGCCACCAACCTCAACACCGGCGAAGGCGCGGCGACCGGGCTGCGCAACGCGGGCCGCACCGGCGCGGTGAACCTGGTCGGCTTCGACGCCAGCCCCAAGCAGGTGGAGGACCTGCGCTCGGGCGTGGTGCAGGCGCTGATCGCGCAGGACCCGGCCACCATCGGCCGGACCGGGGTGGAGCAGGCGGTGGCGGCCATCGAGGGCAAGCCGGTCAACCGGGACGTGGAGACCGACCTGGTCGCGCTGACCAAGGCAGACATGGAGGCCAACTCGAAGTACTTCTACAAGCAGCGGTGCTGATCCGAAGGGACGTCGGGTAGTAGCCAGCGGCCCGCGCGAGCGGCTCGGGTGGTACTTGCAGGCGGTCAGAGGTACTTGTTGGCCAGTTCGGAGTACTCCCGCTCCAGGTCGTCGGCCAGGTAGGCGACGTAGGACCACGGCACGTCGTGCACGTGGTCGCGCATCCCGATCAGGTGCCGCTTGGCGCGCGGCGCGTCGTCGGCGAGCGCGAACGCCGCCGCGAACAGGTTGTGCGCCTGCAACGCGCGCGGGTGCGGGCGCTGCGGGACCGCCTCCCACTTGTCCGCGGCGGCGGCGATCTCGTCGTGCACCCGGCTGAAGTAGCGCAGCTTGAGCGTGGCGATCTTCAGCGCGCTGCGCGCCCGCACGGCCTCCTCGAACTCCTCCAGGAAGATCTCGAAGTGGGCCAGCGGCAGCATCGCCACCACCGGGTCACCCTCGGGGGCGTGGTCCGCGCTGCCCTGCGCGAACGCCATCATCTCCTCGGCCGAGCCGCCCCACTTGGCGGCCAGTATCTGCAACCGGGTCCAGTGCGCCGGGTACAGCGTCGGGCAGCGCGCCACGATCTCGCGCCACACCTCGTCCTTCTGCTCCCGGCTGACCTGCAGCCCCATCCCGGCGGTCTGCAGCTGCGCCCACGGCACGGCGTCGCGCGGCAGCAGCTTGGCCGCCTCGTGCAGCGGCGCGACGGCCTTGCGCAGGGTGGCGAAGAAGACCTTGAAGCGGTCCTTGCCCACCGCGTCGGCCCGGCCGGAGCCGCGAACGGCCCACGCCTCCCGGATGAACGCGGTGCCCGCCAGCAGCCACAGGTCCGGGTCGCCGTTGGACTTGGCCAGCTCCAGCAGCTCGTCGGCGTGGCCGATGGCGTGCTCGCCGAGCACCTCGACCCGCAGCGCGCGGACCTCGGGCTCGTCCCGGCACTCGGCCAGCACGGTGGTGGCCGCTCTCAGGTGGCCCGCGTCCATCTCCTCCGCGGCGATGTCCAGGATCGCGTCGTCGTAGGTGTGGTCGCGCACCACCGCGCGGGCGACCGTGGCGGGCCGCCTCCTCCGGAATATCCCCACCCCACCGACCTTACTTACCGCCGGGCGTCGGTGGCCCGGTTCCCGATTGCTCTTGTGGCGCCGGGCACACCTGCGGTGGAGTACGACTTCACGCCGAAGGGGGAAACCATGAGGACCACCGCGGCCATGGCCGTGACCGCAGCCCTGCTCTTATCCGGCGCTCCCGCGTTCGCGCAGGACGCCCAGCGGCTCCACGGCCAGTTCCTCGACCAGCGCATCACCTGGTCGCCGTGCGCCGAGCCCGAGCTCGAAGGGCTGGAGTGCGGCACCTTCGCCACGCCGTTCGACTGGCGGCGGCCCGGCGACGAGCGCGCCATCACCATCGCGGTGAGCAGGTCGCTCCCGGCGGGCGGCCAGGCCGCCAGGGGCAGCGTGCTCACCAACCCCGGCGGCCCCGGCGGGGCCGGGCGGATCCTGCCCCGGCTGTTCCAGACCCGGCCGAGGGTCGCCGACAACTTCGAGGTCGTCGGCGTCGACGTGCGCGGCACCGGCGCGAGCGACAACGTCACCTGCGGCGGCTACAGCTGGTTCGGCCTCGCCGACCCGCGCGACCGCTCCCGCGCCAACCTGGACCTGCACTACGACGCCGCCGAGCTGCAGGCCACCGCCTGCCAGGTCCGCTCCGGCGAGCTGGGCCGCGTGGTCGACACCGAGCAGACCGTGCGCGACCTGGACCTGCTGCGGCACCTGCTGGGCCGGGAGGAGGTCAGCTGGATCGGCTACTCCGGCGGCACCTGGCTGGGCGCGCACTACGCCACCCACTTCCCGCAGCGCGTGGACAAGTTCGTGCTCGACTCCGTCGCCGACTTCACCGGCACCTTCCAGGACGTCTTCGACGACTTCGGCATGGCCACCGAACGCCGCCTGCGGGTGGACTTCCTGCCCTGGGTGGCCCGCCACGACGCGGTCTACCACCTGGGCGACACCGCCGACGCGGTGTGGCGGTCCTACGAGCGCACGCGGGCGGCGCTGGCGGCCGAGCCGATCGCGCTGCCGGACGGCTCCTGGCTCAACGGCGCCATCCTCGACCTCGTCGTCCGGCGGGGCCTCTACAGCAAGCTGACCTTCCCGGACATCGCGGAGTCACTGGCGGCGCTGGCTTCCGGGGCGGCCGCCGCGGCGGCCCTCGCGGACATCGGCACCGCGGCGCGGTTCGCGGACGCCGAGTCCGCCACGCTCTACACCGTCACGTGCAACGACACGCCGTTCCGCGGCGACCGGTCCGACCTGGCGCGGCAGGGCGACCGGCAGGGCAAGCGGTACCCGTTCTTCGGCCACCACCAGGTCCTCGCGCCGTGCGCGTCCTGGGACCGCCCGCCGCTGCGGCTGAAGACCCCCGACGGCGAGGGCGTCCCGCCGGTGCTGATGGTGCAGTCCGTGCGCGACCCCGCCACGTCGCTGGAAGGCGCGCGGCGGGCGCACCGCGGGTTCGCGGGCTCCCGGCTGATCACCGTCGAGGACGAGGGCGACCACGGCATCTACGCCGTCGGCAACGCGTGCGTGGACGACCTGGTGGAGTCGTTCCTCGTGGACGGCGTGGTGCCCGCCGCCGACCTCACCTGCCCCGGCACGCCGCTGCCCGAGCCCACCGCGGCCCGGTCCGCGCCGCTGCCGCTGGGGTGGCCGCTATAGGCCGCCCGCCTGGCGCCTGCGCGCGGCGTAGACGCCCGCCTCGGTGCGGCGGTCGAAGCCGAGCTTGTGCAGCAGCGAGGAGACGTAGTTCTTGACCGTCTTCTCCGCCAGGTACAGCCGACCGGCGATCTGCCGGTTGGTCAGGCCCTCCGCGATCAGGTCGAGGATCCGCCGCTCCTGCGGGCTCAGCGCCGCGTAGCGCGGGTCCTCGACCGGGCCGCCGCGCAGGCGCTGCAGCACCGTGGCGGTGACCCCGGAGTGCAGCAGCGACCCGCCGTCGGCCAGCGTGCGGATGGCCGAGACCAGGTCGTTGCCCGAGACCTGCTTGAGCATGTACCCGGCGGCCCCCGCCATGATCGCGCCGAACAGCGCCTCGTCGTCGGAGTACGAGGTCAGCATCAGGCACGCGGGCGGCGGCTGGACGGTGGAGCGGATCTCCCGGCACACCGTCACGCCGTCGCCGTCGGGCAGCCGCACGTCGATGATCGCCACGTCCGGCCGGTGCTCGGCGGCGGCGGTCACCGCGTCGGTGGCGGTGCCCGCCTCGCCGACCACCGTGATGTCCGGTTCCACGTCCAGCAGTTGGTGAAGACCGCGCCGCACGATCTCGTGGTCGTCGACGAGCAGCACCGAGATGGCCATCCAGCTCCTCCTACCCCGCTACCAACGGTGCGGACCACCGGACCGTCACGCCGTGGCCCGCTCGTGAGGAGACCTCGCACGACCCGCCCCACCGCGTGGCGCGGGTCGCCATGTTCGCCAGGCCCCCGGTGTGCCGCGCCCCGCCCTCGGGCAGGCCGTTGCCGTCGTCGCGCACGACCAGCTCCAGCAGCGTGCCAGCCCGGTCGACGGTCACGTCCACGTGCACCTTGCTCGCCCCGGCGTGCCTGCCCACGTTGGCCAGCGCCTCGCGCAGCGTGGCCAGCAGGTCCGGCCGCACCTCGTCGGGCACCACCGAGTCCAGCGGCCCGTCGACCGCCAGCGTCGGCTCGAAGCCCAGCAGCCGGGTCGACTCCTGCACCACGCGCAGCAGCTGCGCGGGCAGGCTGAGGTTGCCGGTCGCGGGCTCCCGCAGGGAGAAGATGGTGCGCCGGATCTCCCGGATGGTCTGGTCGACCTCGTCGACGAAGTCGGCCAGCCGGGTGGCCACCACCGGCTGCTCCACCAGCCCGTTGAGCCCCTGCAGCGCCAGCCCGAGGCCGAACAGCCGCTGCACCACCAGGTCGTGCAGGTCGCGGGCGATGCGGTCGCGGTCCTCCAGCACCGCGATGCGCCTGCTCGCGCCCTGCACCCTGGTGAACTCCAGGATCAGCGCCGCCTGCCGGGCGAACGCCTCGACCAGCGACACGTCCGAGGGGGTGAACTGGGGCCGGTTCCGCGCGCGGGCCACCAGCAGCACGCCCAGCACCCGCTCCCCCGCCGCCATCGGCACGATCACCACCGGGCCGATCCGCTCGAAGTGGCCGGGCAGCCCGTCGAGCACCCGCGGCGTGCCGCTGGAGAACACCTCGCGGCTGGCGCTGCCCTCCCGCGACACGGTGAACCCCGGCAGCGGCCCGTCCATCACCCGCACCTCCAGCTCGCCGCGCGCGTCGGGCAGCGCCAGCACGGCGCTGACGCCGTCGGCGGCCAGCCTGGCGCGCACCGCGACCTGGTGCAGCGCGTCGGGGTCCGGGGTGCCGGTCAGCAGCGCGCGGGTGACCTCGTTGGACGCGCGCAGCCACACCTCGCGCTGCCGGGACTCCTCGTACAGGCGGGCGTTCTCGATCGCGATGCCCGCCGCGGCGGCCACCGCCACCACCACCTCGTGGTCGGCCTTGGTGAAGTCGGCGCCGTTGTCCTTGTCGGTCAGGTAGAGGTTGCCGAAGACCTTGCCGCGCACGCGCACCGGCACGCCCAGGAAGCCGGGCCCGGTCGGGTCGAAGGCGGTGCCGTCGAAGTCGGCGCGGTGCTCGCCGTCGCCGTAGGCGAACTCCAGCAGCTGCCGGTTGGGCCCGACCACGGCCAGCGCGCCGTAGCGGGCGCCGACCAGGCTGCACGAGGACTCCACGATGCGGCGCAGCACGTCGGGCAGGGACAGGTCGCTGGCCAGCGACACCACCGCGCTCAGCAGCCTGCGCATCCGCTCCTGGGACAGCACGACCTCGGCGGTGCGGTCGGTCAGCTCGCGCAGCAGGCCGTCCAGCCGCGTCGCGCCGCCGTCCGCCGAACCCGTCACCCGACCCACCCTCCCAGCAGGCGAGCTTCGAGGTTAGCGCCTGGCGGGGGTACCGCCCTAGGGGGCGTGAGTGGGACACGATCAGGGGATACGTCTGGGGAACGCACCCAGTGCGGCTAGGGAATGCGGCGGCCGGTGAGCAGCTCCAGCTCGACCACCAGGTAGTGGTCGCCGCCGCCCCAGCCGCGCGAGGGCAGCCCCAGCCCGTCCAGCCGGGCCAGCTCGCAGCGGTCGGACACCTCGGACACGTGCCCCACCGCCAGCACGCTCCAGCCCTTGGACAGGTCGTGCGCCAGGTCGTCGATCTCGAACGCCACGACGGTGTCGCGGGCGGTGAGCGCGGCGCTGCCCTCGGGCAGCCGCATCACCACGGACTCGCCGTCCAGCGCGTACACCACGGGGTGCGCCGCGGGCAGCGCGCGGTCGGTGAAGACCAGCCTGCCCACGGGGGTGCGGGCGAGCAGCCGCAGGCACTCCTCACGGGACAGCACCTCCAGACCAGCCGCGTCGTACATTGGCGCCTCTTATCCCCCAATTGCCGTACCCATACCGTCGGCTGTGTGGTCGTCGCTGCCTAGAGTCGGAAGTCCCGGCTTCCTTTTACCACCCGCTTGGGGGAATTTCCGTGCGAATCCTCGACGTGCCGGCTTTCCTGCGGAGACTCGGCGTGACGGAGGCAGAACCTCCCGGCGTGGCGGCGCTGGGGCGGCTGCACCGGGCCTTCGTCGAGCGCGTGCCCTACGAGGCGGTGGAGATCCAGCTGGGCCGGTTGACCCCGCTCGATCCGCTGGTCTCCGCAGACCGGATCGTCCGGCTGCGCCGCGGCGGCTACTGCTTCCACCTCAACGGCGCGCTCGCCGAACTGCTGCGCGCCCTGGGCTACCGGGTGGCCCTGCACCCCGGCGGCGTGCAGGGCCACCCGGACTCGCCCGCCGGGGTCGGCCACGGCCACCTCGCGCTGACCGTGCGGGACTTGCCCGACTCCGACGAGGTGTGGCTGGTCGACGCGGGCATGGGCGACGGGCCGCACTCGCCGCTGCCGCTGCGCGAGGGCGTCCACCGGCAGGGACCGTTCACCTTCCGGCTGCGGCGCTCGGAGGTCACCGACGGGTGGCGGTTCGACCACGACCCGCGCGGCGGCTTCCACGGCATGGACTTCTCGACGGCGACCGCGCGGATGGCCGACTTCGCCGACAAGCACCTGGAGCTGTCGACGTCACCGGAGTCCGGCTTCGTGCGGACCTTCGGCGTGCTGCGGGTCGACGGCGGCGGGCGGGACGTGCTGCGCGCGCTGACGCTGTCGCGGATCTCCGGGACGACGACGAGCACGGTGCTGGAGCGCGAGGCGGACTGGTCCGCCGCGCTGGCCGACGTCTTCGGCCTCACCTTCCCCGCGCACGAGCGGAAAATCCTGTGGGCCAAGGCGGTCGCCCAGCACGAGGCTCACGTGAGCCCGACGGTGAACCCCTCGTCCTGAACACCCCGGTACAGGCGCGGCGCGTAGCGGGTGGCCGCCCGGTCCAGCACCGGCACCAGCCGGGCCGCGTCGCCCAGCGGCACCCGGTACCGGCCGTCCGGGCGGGCCAGGTGCGCCATGCCGGGGTGCCGGGCGCGGAAGGCGTTCGGGTCGGCGGGGAACAGGTCCAGCCGCACCATGGTCTTGCGCAGCAGCAGGGTGGCCAGGCTGGTGACGCGCTCGCGGGTGCGCGAGACCGACACCGCCGAGAGCTCGTGCCACGGCACCGCCCACGGCGTGCCCTGCGGGTCGTCCCACCGCACGCCGGGCACCTCCAGCACCAGCAGGCGCGGCCGGGAGACCTTCTTCCAGGACACCAGCACCAGCACCGGGATGGCGGTCAGCACCAGCCCGATGACCAGCGCGACGCTCCCGCCGACGGGTTCGCCGTCCCGGAACGCGATGACCGCGCCCGCCAGGCCGGACAGCCCGAAGAACAGGGCCACCACACCGCCCACCACCACCCGCCTGCTGTCGCGGGTGCCGATGTCCACCACGACCTGGTCCACGTCTCCCCCTTCGCCGCCGGTCCGCCCGGCAGTCAACCACTTCCGGGGGTCAGCGGTCCGGCGGACCCGCCAGCAGCCGGTCGGCCGCCGCGTACGGGTCCAGCTCGCCCGCCGCCACCCGCCTGGCCAGCGCCTCCAGCGCGGCCCCGCCGACCCGGCCCGCGAAACCCGCCCGCAGCCGCGCCACCGCGATGGCCTCCACCTCGCCCGCCGCCCGGCGCGTGCGGCGGCGCTCCAGCTCGCCCCGGCCGACCAGCCAGTCCCGGTGCGCGTCGATCGCCGCCACCACGTCGGCCACGCCCTGGCCGGTGGCCGCGACGGTGCGCACCACCGGGGGCCGCCACAGCCCGGCCTCGCGCTCGCGGCGGCCGAGGGACAGCGCGTGCTTGAGGTCGCGGACGGTGGCGTCGGCGCCGTCGCGGTCGGCCTTGTTGACCACGAGCACGTCGGCGATCTCCAGGATGCCCGCCTTGGCCGCCTGCACCCCGTCGCCCATGCCCGGCGCGAGCAGCACCACCGCGGTGTCGGCCAGCGCGACCACCTCGACCTCGGACTGGCCCACCCCGACGGTCTCCACCAGCACCACGTCGAAGCCCGCGGCGTCGAGCACCCGCAGCGCCTGCGGCGTGGCCCAGGACAGCCCGCCCAGGTGGCCCCTGGTGGCCATGGAGCGGATGAACACGCCGGGGTCGCCCGCGTGCTCGCCCATCCGCACCCGGTCGCCCAGCAGCGCGCCGCCGGAGAACGGCGAGGACGGGTCCACCGCCAGCACCCCGACCCGCTCGCCTCGCGCGCGCAGCGCCCGGACCAGCGCGGAGGTGGAGGTGGACTTGCCGACGCCGGGGGCGCCGGTCAGGCCGACCACCCTGGCGCGCCCGGTGAACGGCGCGAGCGCCCGCGCGACCTCGCGCAGCCTCGGCCCCGCCTGCTCGACCAGGGAGATCAGCCTGGCGACCGCGCGCGGTTGTCCGGCACGCGCGCGGTCGACCAGTTCCGCCACGTCAGCGGTGCGGGCCACCTCAGCCCTTGGGCACGCGCACGATCAGCGCGTCGCCCTGGCCGCCGCCGCCGCACAGGGCCGCCGCGCCCACGCCGCCGCCGCGGCGCTTGAGCTCCAGGGCCAGGTGCAGCGCGATGCGGGCCCCGGACATGCCGATCGGGTGACCCAGGGCGATCGCGCCGCCGTTGACGTTGACCTTGTCCTCGGCGATGCCGAGCTGCTTGGTGGAGACGACGCCGACCGCGGCGAACGCCTCGTTGATCTCGACCAGGTCCAGCCGCGCCGGGTCGATGCCCTCCTTGGCGCAGGCGGCCTTGATCGCGTTGGACGGCTGCTCGTGCAGGCTGGCGTCCGGGCCCGCCACGACGCCGTGCGCGCCGATCTCGGCCAGCCAGCTCAGCCCCAGCTCCTCGGCCTTGGCCTTGCTCATCACGACCACCGCCGCCGCGCCGTCGGAGATCTGCGAGGCCGAGCCCGCGGTGATGGTGCCGTCGGCGGCGAAGGCCGGGCGCAGCTTGGCCAGGGTCTCCGCGGTGGTGTCGGGGCGCACGCCCTCGTCGGTGCTGAACAGCACCGGCTCGCCCTTGCGCTGCGGGATGGCGACCGGGGTGATCTCCTCGTCGAACACGCCGTTCCGGGCGGCCTTGGCGGCCAGCTGGTGCGAGCGCGCGGCGAAGGCGTCCTGCTCCTCGCGGGTGACGCCGTAGCGGGCGTTGTGCTTCTCCGTGGACGCGCCCATGGCGACCTGGTCGAACGCGCAGAACAGGCCGTCGTGGGACATGTGGTCGAGCATGGTGACGTCGCCGAACTTGAAGCCGCCGCGCGACTTGGGCAGCAGGTGCGGGGCCTGGGTCATGGACTCCTGGCCGCCCGCGACCACCACGTCGAACTCGCCCGCGCGGATGAGCTGGTCGGCCAGCGCGATGGCGTCGAGGCCGGACAGGCACACCTTGTTGATGGTCAGCGCGGGCACCGTCATCGGGATGCCCGCCTGCGCCGCGGCCTGGCGGGCCGGGATCTGGCCCGCGCCCGCGGTGAGCACCTGGCCCATGATCACGTACTGGACCTGCTCGGGGGCGACGCCCGCCCGCTCCAGCGCCGCCTTGATCGCGACGCCGCCGAGCTGGGCGCCGGAGAAGTCCTTCAGCGAACCGAGCAGTCGACCCATCGGGGTGCGGGCCCCGGCGACGATGACGGAACCGGACACAGCGGCCTCCACGCGAGTGTGAGCGGTTGTTAACCTGTCACGATACCGAGCGTTACCGCCCGGTAGCCTGTGAGGCGCCGCACAGCGTGGCCTGCACCGATTCGGTGGCTAGGGTGCCGGGACATGGAGCAGCTGCGCGAGTTCGTCACCGCTGTCGACCACGTCGGGATCGCCGTGCCCGACCTGGACGCCGCCATCGCCTTCCACGTCGAGCACTTCGGCCTCGAAGTGGCGCACGAGGAGGTCAACGAGGAGCAGGGCGTGCGCGAGGCCATGCTGCGCGCGCCGGGCGACCCCGAAGGGACGGCGATCCAGCTGCTGGCGCCGCTGACCCCGGAATCGACGATCGCCAAGTTCATCGGCCGGTCCGGTCCCGGTCTGCAGCAGCTCGCCTACCGGGTGTCCGATGTGGAGGCTGCCGCGGAGGCGTTGCGCGCCAAGGGGTTGCGCCTGCTGTACCAGTCCCCTCGGCGGGGCACCGCGGGCAGCCGGGTGAACTTCGTGCACCCCAAGGACGCGGGCGGCGTGCTGGTCGAGCTGGTGGAGCCCGCCGCCGGGCACTGACCGGCCAGTGCGTTGGCTCACAGCGAGGATCTCTGAATCGGTTACCCGTGGGTAACCTCCGGCAACTCAACGCACCCCCCAGTGGAGGGAACGCCGTGCAGAAGATCCTCGACGCGATTCTCGGTGACGAACCCGAAGCCCTCGCCTCGCTGCCCGTCCCCGAGAGCTACCGGGGCGTGACCGTGCACGCCGACGAAGCCGACATGTTCCGCGACCTGGCCATCAGCGACAAGGACCCGCGCCAGTCCCTGCACGTCGACGAGGTCCCCACACCGGAAGTGGGGCCGGGCGAGGCGCTGGTGGCGGTGATGGCCAGCGCCATCAACTACAACACGGTGTGGACCTCGATCTTCGAGCCGCTGCCCACGTTCGCCTTCCTCAAGCGCTACGGCGGCAAGCACGACCTGCCCTACCACGTGGTCGGCTCGGACCTGGCGGGCGTGGTGCTGCGCACCGGGCCGGGGGTGGGCGCGTGGCAGCCCGGTGACCGGGTCGTGGCGCACTGCCTGGACGTGCGGCTGGAGCACCCGGACGGGCACGGCGACACCATGCTCGACCCGGAGCAGCGCATCTGGGGCTTCGAGACCAACTTCGGCGGACTGGCCGAGCTGGCGCTGGTCAAGGCCAACCAGCTGATGCCGATGCCGCGCCACCTGACCTGGGAGGAAGCCGCCTCCCCCGGCCTGGTCAACTCCACCGCCTACCGGCAGCTGGTCTCGGTCAACGGGGCGAACATGAAGCAGGGCGACACGGTGCTCATCTGGGGCGCCTCGGGCGGGCTGGGCTCCTACGCCACGCAGTTCGCGCTCAACGGCGGCGCCACGCCGGTGTGCGTGGTCTCCTCGCCGGAGAAGGCGGAGCTGTGCCGCCGGATGGGCGCGGAGCTGGTCATCGACCGGTCGGCGGAGGGCTACCGGTTCTGGAAGGACGAGCACACCCAAGACCCGGCGGAGTGGAAGCGCTTCGGCGCGCGCATCCGGGAGCTGACCGGGGGCGAGGACCCCGACATCGTCTTCGAGCACCCTGGCCGGGAGACCTTCGGCGCCAGTGTTTACGTGGCCCGCAAGGGGGGCACGATCGTGACGTGCGCTTCGACCAGCGGGTACCTGCACCAGTACGACAACCGCTACCTGTGGATGAACCTGAAGAGGATCATCGGCTCGCACTTCGCCAACTACCGGGAGGCGTGGGAGGCGAACCGGTTGATCGCCAAGGGTCGCGTTCACCCCACACTGTCCAAGGTGTACTCGATGGAGCAGACCGGGCAGGCCGCCCACGACGTGCACCGCAACGCCCACCAGGGCAAGGTCGGCGTGCTGTGCCTCGCCCCCGAGGAGGGACTGGGCGTGCGCGACCCGGAACTGCGCGCCGCGCACCTCGCGGAGATCAACCGCTTCCGCGGCGTGTAAAGGAAATCGCACCGATGCGCGACCTGCCAGTGCCGGTCGCGCGTCGGGAGCGGGTAGCGTGAGCGCCATGGGCCTCGCCGACGACCGTGACCTTGTCCCCCTGGGCTCCGGCTTCGACATCGTCAAACGCGGCTACGACCGCGGGCAGGTCGAGGACCACCTGGAGCGCCTCGACTCGGACCTGCGGCTGCTGGCCGCCGACCGCGACGCGGCGGTCTCGCAGACCAACGACCTCGCGCGCCAGCTCGAAGCGGCCCGCTCGGAGGTCGCGGAGCTGCGCGGCCAGGTCGAGCGGCTGTCCCTGCCGCCCACCACGCTGGAGGGCCTGAGCGAGCGGCTGCAGCGGATGCTGCGCCTGGCCCAGGACGAGGCCACCGAGATCAAGGCGCGCGCCGAGGCCGAGGCCGGGCACATCAGGACCAAGGCCGAGACCGACGCGAGCGCGCTGCGCGCGCGGTACGAGCAGCTCATCGCCGAGCAGGACCAGCGCCGCACCGAGATGGAGGCCGAGCACCGGGGCGTGCTGGAGAAGGCCCGCGCCGAGGCCGAGCGCATCGTCGGCGAGGCGCGCGACGCGGCGGCGAAGCTGGACGAGGAGTCCCAGCAGCGGCGGGCCACCGTCGAGGAGGACTTCGAGATCGCGATGGCGGCCCGCCGCGTCGAGGCGATGAAGTCGCTGGCGGAGCAGGAGGCGTCGAGCAAGGCCGAGGCGGAG
>NZ_BMRG01000003.1:67933-91661 GCF_014648515.1 Saccharothrix coeruleofusca | reverse complement strand
CGCAGGCTGCGCGAGGCCACCGACGAGGCCGCCCGCATCCGCGCCCAGGTCGCGCAGGAGCAGGCCGCCGCCAACGCGGAAGCCCAGCGGCTGGTGCGCGAAGCCACCGACGAGGCCGCCCGCATCCGCGCCCAGGTCGCGCAGGAGCAGGCCGCCGCCAACGCCGAGGCCCAGCGGCTGGTGCGCGAAGCCACCGACGAGGCCGCCCGCATCCGCGCCCAGGTCGCGCAGGAGCAGGCCGCCGCCAACGCCGAGGCCCAGCGGCTGGTGCGCGAGGCCACCGAGGAGGCCAACCGCAGGCGGCACGACTCCATCAGCGAGGCCACCGCGCGCGTGCAGGAGGCGACCGACGAGGCCAACCGGCGGGTCCGCGAGGCCACCGAGGAGGCCAACCGCCGGGTCACCCAGGCCACCCAGAAGGTGGACGCGCTCAAGCAGCTGCGCAACCGGCTGTCGCAGCAGCTGCACTCGGTCCGCGCGGCGCTGCACGACGTGACGCCGCTGCTGGACCCGCTGGAGGAGGAGCGCCCCCAGCCCACCAGGGGCCAGGCCCCGGCCGGCCAGGCACCGACTGGCCAGGCCCAGGCCGGCCAGCCCCAGGCCGCCCGGCCCGCGCCCGCCGCCAAGCCGCAGCCCAAGCAGGCTCCGGCCCAGAGTGCGGCCCAGGCTCCTGCCGCGCAGCCGTCGGAGGTGGGGGCCACCGTGGAGCTGGAGACCCCCCGCGCCAAGGCCGACCCCAAGCCCGACGCCAAGGCCGAGGTCAAGGCCGACGCCAAGACCGAGGTCAGGCCGGGACCGGACGGGCCGACCCAGAAGATGCCCCGCCCGACCCCGCCGAAGGCTCAGAGCGCCAAGCGCTGACGCCAGTCCAGCACCGCGTCCGCGAAGGCGTCCGGCGCTTCGACGGGTGCCAGGTGCCCGACTCCCGGCAGCTGGACGAGCTCACCCCGCAGCAGGTCCGCCAACTCGCGGGCCTGCCGCGGCGGCGTGAGGCCGTCGTGCTCGCCGACCACCACCAGCGCGGGCACCCGCGCGGCCCGCAGCAGCTCGGTGGAGTCCGGTCGCGCGGCCATCGCGCGCTGCGCCCACGCCACGTCCGCCGGGTCCTGGTCGAGCACCCAGCCCCGCACCCGTGAGCTCACCTCTTCGGGTGAAGTCGGGGCGAGCAGCGCGGGCACCGTCCCGGCCAGCCACTCGCCGACGCCCTCCGCCTCGGCGCGCTCGGCCACCGCGAGCCGGTTCGCCCTCGCCTCCTCGGTGTCCGCGCCCGCGCGGGTGTCCGCCAGCACCAGGCCCGCGAGCCGCTCCGGCGCCTGCCTGAGCAGCGCCATCGCCACGTAGCCGCCCATCGAGCAGCCGCCCACCACGGCCCGCTCGATCCCGCGCTCGTCCAGGTGGTCGAGCACCCGCCGGGCGGCGGCGGCCAGGTCCGGCTCGCCCTGCGCGCGCTGGTCGGGCGTGATCGGGTCGAGTCGCTCGCGCACCCCGTCCCACATGCGCGAGTCCAGCGGGAACGCGTGCAGCAGCACCAGCGGCAAGTCCATGCCCCGAATTCTCGCCTGCAAGTACCACCCGACGCCTCCGCCGGGGCTGGTAACTACTACCCGGCATCCTGAAACGCTCGACTCGTGGAGGAAGTCCGTTGGGAAGTGACGAGGCCCGCCCAGGGCTGGCACCGGGTTCTCACGGGGTCGCGGGAACCCTGTTCGCCGCGCTCTACGGCGAGCTGACGCCGCGTCCCGACCGGGCTCCGGACACCGATCGCGACCCCTACGGCCAGTTCCACGACCGGGCGCTGGCGATGGGCTGGCTCGACAGCCTGTGGGGCATGAACGACGCCGGGCGGGAGCACCCCCTCGCCGCGCCGGGGTCCTCGCTCGTCACGTGGTTCCAGGTGGGGGTCGACTCGGTGCCCGGCGACAGGCCGTTGCCGGTGCAGCCGTTTCTGCGCTGCGCCGGTGACGTCACCGCGCGGCTCGGCGCGCTGAGGCTCCAGTCGGCGCAGGTGCTGCTGCCCGCGCAGAGCCTGGACGTCTCGGCCCGCCCCCAGCACGCCCGGATGCCGTCGCTGTCCACCGCGGCCTGGTTCGACGACGTGCGATCCGCGACGCCGGTGCACGTCACGCTGGACAGCGGCCAGGACCCGGTCGTCCCCGCCGTGGCGCGACGCGTTCACCGCCTGCTGGGCGAACTGGACCAGAACGTCTTCCGGTGCGAGTCCCTGGCCGAACGGGTTCCGGCGCCTCCGCCCCTGCCGGACACGTTCTGGTCCGGTCCTCCGCATCACCGCGTGACCTTCCGGGGCACGCTGAGCGAGTGGTCGCTGGACGCGATCGGCTGGCTCGGTGGTTTCCTCGCCGACTTGGCCGCCCGGGAAGGCGCGGGCGTGCCGCTGCTGCTCACCGTGACGTCCCCGTGAGGCCGGTGACCACCGCACGGCTGCCCGACCGGGGGTTCAGGTGATCAAAGTGGCCTGCCGCAGTTGGCGGACCAGGTAGAACGCGAGGACCCACGGGATCAGGGGGTCTTCGAAGGTGGTGGTGATCGTGTCGACCGCTCGGGGGACGCCGAGAGGGGATCGGCCCCACAGGGTTCCGCGCACTCCCACGAGAGGTGCGCTGCGCACGCGAAGCAGGACGTGACCTCTGCGCAGGGCCGGGCACGAGCGGGCGGCCAGGGCGGTGCACTCCTCGCACACGGGTGGTTCCGTGCAGGCCATGCCAACGGGCCAGCCGGACCAGTCCGCCCGGTGGTCCTGGAGCAGCCAGAGCGTGCCCCCTTCGTCGGTGTCCGCCGGGTTGCCGCACACCTGGCAGAGGAGGTGCGACATGGCGTGGCGCTGACGAGCGGCGTGGACGACGCCGAACTCCGGTTTGCCCCGGTTCGGCGCGTCAGGGGTGCGTTTGAGCAGGACACCCCGCTCGTCGCGGTCCAAGGGCGTCTCATCGCGGTAACCGATCCCCTGGCCGTCGGGGAGGAGGACCACGGCGGAACTGTCCACCTCCTCAGCCGACCACGCTGTCACGTAGGGCACGGGCAGGCGGCTGACGTACCGCCCCCGGTTGTCGGCGCGGCCGATCGACAACGGCGGTGTTGACGCGGTTGTCCTCATGACTTCCTCCCACTGGAGCGCTGAGCGCCATCCGATTCGCGGCGGCTCCTCCGGCACTCCTCTTCACCCGCCACCACGAATTTCTTTCAGATTGACGCCGGCCGTTTCCGATTCCACTCGACGGGGACACTAGGACCGCTTTCCGCGACGCCCCCAAATATCTTTTGGGCTTCCTTTCGGCTAGTCGAGAATGGGTATCCTCGACTCATGCGGCCGGACACCGAGGCGACCGTGGGCGAACGCATCGCCTACTACCGCAAGCGGCAGGGGATGACCCAGGAAGTGCTGTGCGCCCTGGTCGGGGGGCGCACGACCGAGTGGCTCAGGCAAATCGAGAACGGCAAGCGCGAGGTGGACAAGCTGTCCACCATCGTGACCGTGGCCGATGCGCTGCGAATTCCCCCGTCGACGCTGCTGCCAGGGCCATTCCGGGCAACGGCGAAGCGGGAGGACTCCCTCGGCACCGCCCCGAGCGTCGTTCCGGCCATCGAAGCCGCGATGCTCCGCTACAACGGAATAGCCACGCTGATCGGTGAACCCGACCGAACGCCCGTTTCGCCGGAGCACCTCCGCATTCGCGTGGAGAAAGCGTTCGCGCACTCGCAGACCGAGCGGTGGTCCGAGATGGCCCCGCTCGTTCCGGACATGATCGCGGACGCCTGGCACCTGGTGCACTCCGCCGAGAACGAGGAGCAGAAGCGCACGGCCACCAAGCTCCAAGCGCTGGTGTACCGGGTGAGCTCCGGAATGCTGGACCGGTTGGGCGAGCCGCACCTGCCGTGGATCGCCGCCGAGCGCTCGATGCACGCCGCCGAGGAATCCGGTGATCGCCTCCTGGTCGCGGGTGGGGCGTGGCGACTGGCCGTCGTGCTGCGCCACACGGGCCGCCTGACGGAATCGACCGACGCCCCGGTAGCGGCGGCGGACGCCCTGCGCCCTCACCTCGATTCCCCGCAGTCCTACAGCATGTACGGATCGCTCATGCTGAAAGGCGCCGTCGGGGCGGCCACGCTCGGCGACCACCGGGCGGCGCGGGACTACCTGGCCGAAGCGGCCCGCGCCGCGGAGAAGACCGGGGACCGGAATGACTTCTGGCTCGCCTTCGGCCCCACGAACATCGCCATTCACCGCGTGTGGTTGGCCCTCGAACTGGGCGACCCGAAAGCGGCCGTCTCGGAAGCCGAGCGCGTGCCGCACGACGACCTGCCCGAGGAGTTGTCCGAACGGCGGACCTCGCACCTGATCACCGTCGCCTGGGCGCACTACCTGCGACGGCGCGACCGCGAAGCGCTGGACGCGCTGAACCTGGCCAGGGCGTCCGCTCCCGAACAACTCCTCTTCACCGGGCGGGTCCACTCGATGCTGCGCGGAATGCTCCGGCGCGAACGACGCTCGGTGAAGGGCGACCTGCGCAGGCTCGCGGACTTCGTGGGCGTGTAGCGAGAGTGGCGTCGCTCAAGGAGGTCACCGCACGCATTCGGGCCGCGTGTTCGAAGGGCATCCAAGCGCGGGTGGCGTTGGAACAGGTGGAAGACCTGACCCGAGAAGCACACGACATGGTGGCCCGCGCGTTGGCGGGCGCGCGTTGCCTCGAACCCGACATGGCGCAGGTCCTCGCCGCGTTCCAACGGGTAGTGGACGGGTGCAAGGGCCATCTGTGGCCACTGCTCAACGCGGCTGTGAAAGACGCCGAGAACATCGCGGACCGTTTGTCTGCCGACAACAGCGCGCCTCGACAACCGCAACCGCCCTCGGTTCGACAGCCGGATAGCGGCAACCCACCCGCAGTTCCTGTGGAACAGGTCGAGCGACTGCGGCGTGAACTCCCGCCACCCGTCATGCCCGGAACGGGCCAGAAGACGCGCGGTTACCTGCTGGGCGCGGACGGCACTGCGCAACCGGTTGTCAGCGGCCGTGACGATGATGCCGCTGAGGCGGACAGACGGCTACGCGACATGGGGATGCCGCGGAAGTCAGCCAGGACCGGAGACGTGGAGATCAAACTCGCCGCACGCATGGTCCGCGATGGAATCCGGCACGCGACGGTCCTGATCAACAACGAGCCGTGCGCCGGTCCTTTCGGCTGTGACACCCTCGTGCCGATCCTGCTCCCGGAAGGAGCGACGATCACCGTGCACGGCACGACCGAACAAGGGGAACCCATCCGCAAGCGATACGCAGGAGGTGCTCGCCCGTGGTGGCGCTAGACGCCTGGTACGACCGGAAAGCCACCGGGCCTACGGTCGTCCGCACCCCGGCCGAACTCGATGCCGTGCTGGACACCGTCGTCGGGTGGAACGCGCCCATCACCGTCCAACTGCTCGTCCACGGCGATCCGGGCCACGCCATCCTCGACGTGGGGCTGGACGCCCGCACCAGTCGCGGAGTCCTGTACTACTCAGGCCCCGATGCCCCTGACGCCTGCATCAGCAGGGGACCGGACACCGCCGAGCGCCCTCCCCTCTACTACTTCACCGGTTCGGACACCGAATTCCCGGTGGACGCGGAGATCCCGCTCGCCGAAGCACGCCGGGCCGCGCACGAGTACATGAATTCCGGGGGTGGACGGCCGACCGGCGTCGAGTGGCAACCCAGCTGGAATTAGACCGCACCCCACCCCCCGAGCTGCGCCTGCAAGTACTACCCGACACCTCCGCCGGGGCCGGTAACCACTACCCGGCATCCCGAACGCTCGGTTCGCGGTGTCCGGACGCTCGGTTCAGGGGGTGTGGATGGTGACCTGGCGCCGCTCGCACGGGCCGGACCAGGTGCGGGGCAGCGGGGTCGGCACCTGGGGCAGGACGGCGGACACGATCGCGTCGAGCACCTCCTCGGCCCGCCCCACCATGAGGTGCTTCGCGCCGGGGAAGTCGACCACCCGCGCGGTCGGGAGGTCCGCGCCGAAGCGGCGGCGGGCGGGCTCCGGGGGCAGGTGGGAGTCGTGCTCGGGCACCAGGCACACCACGGGCTTGCCCGAGCGCGCCCACGCGCGCAGGTGCTCGGGACCGCTCCACCGCAACGGGGGCGAGATCAGCACCGCGCCGCGCACCGCCGGGTCGCACCCGTGCATCAGCGCCAGGTCGGTGCCGAAGGACCAGCCGACCAGCCACACGTCCGGCAGACCCAGGCGCGTCACGTGCGCCAGCGCCGCGGCGACGTCCCACCGCTCGCCCACGGCGTCGTCGAAGCGGCCCTCGCTGCGCCCCGCCTCGCTCGCGGTGCCGCGCGTGTTGAACCGCAGCACCGCCACCCCGGCGAGCGCGGGCAGCCGCCAGGCGATCTTGCGGTGCAGGTGGGAGTCCATCATGCCGCCGCGCGTGGGCAGCGGGTGCAGCAGGACCAGCGTGGCCAGCGGCTCGCGCCCCAGCGGCAGGGACAGCTCGCCGACCAGCCGCAACCCGTCCTCGGTGAGCAGGGTGACGGCCTCCCGCCGGGCGGGCAGGACGGTGTTCGCGGTGATCGGGACCGGTTCGCTCACGGCCCGCCTACCAGCGGCGGCTGGTGGGGCCGCGACGGCCGCGCGCGGACCAGCAGCCCTGGTGCCAGTGCCTGCGGTCCTCGACCGACCCGTACTCCGCCGCGGGCCAGGCCACGACGTGCGGGGTGCCGGGCCGGATCTCGTGGTCGCAGCCGGGGCACCGGTAGGTCTTGGTGGTCGCCGCGCCGGAGACGGTCCGCACCAGCCACTCGCCGTCGGCGGCGGACTCGGCCCGCGCCCAGCCGTGCCCGCCGGGCGGGGTCGGTTCGGCGGTGCGCTTCGGGCGGTTGCGGCGGGGCACGGGACACCACGGTAGCCCGCGCACCGGCGGTGATCGCCACCGTCCCGCGGCGTGAGCGCCCGCACTGGCGTCGGCGGTCGGTCAGCGGGGAAAATACCTCCGTGCCGACCTACGAGTTCCGCTGCCGGGCCTGCGGGTCCACCTTCGACGTGCAGCGCCCCATGAGCGAGTCCACCGCGCCCGCCACCTGCCCCCACGGCCACGACGACACGGTCAAGCTGCTGTCCATGGTCGGGCTCGGCGGCAAGGCCACCGCGCCCAGCGGCGGGGGTGGCGGGGGCTGCTGCGGCGGTGGGTGCTGCGGCGGCTGACCGGTCCCGGTCAGCCGTTGGGCTCCTTGGCCAGCAGCACCTCGGCGACCTTCTTGCCCTGGTCGCAGATCGGGCCGAACCGGGCCGAGCCGTCGATCACGATGATCCCGACGCCGCCGCCCGCGTAGTCCATGACCAGCACGCAGGAGGGCTGCACGCTGGGGTCGGTGGTGCGGTCGAAGTAGGTGACCTTGCGGTCGCCCACCTGGAACTCGCCGTTGCTCTGGTCCAGCGAGATCGGCCGTCCCTCGCGGAACCGCAGGGTCACGCCCACGTCCAGGTCGCCCACGCTGGTCTGCCACTTGCACGACTGGTCGAACGTCGCGTCGTAGTCGGTCTCGGTGGGCTTGGCGTTCTTGTCCCGCACGTCGTAGGGCAGGTCGCCCCACCCGACCAGCGAGCAGATGTCGCCGACCGACCCGTCCCCCGCCGGGCGCTTCGTCGTGCTGGGCGCGGACGGCTGCGACGAGAACGGGGGGTCCACGTCGAGCGCCTTCGCCGAGACCGGAGTGCCGTTGACGGTGTAGGAGCAGGCGCTCGTCACGCCGAGCGCCGCCACCAGGAGCGAGATCACCACACGCCGCATGGGTCCACGATGTCAAACGCCCCGGCGGGCCCGCGCATCAGGTGTGGTCCCGGAAGCCCTTGCCGGTCTTGCGGCCCAGCCGCCCGGCGGTCACCAGGTGCTCCAGCAGCGGCGCTGGCGCGAACCCCGGCTCGCGGAACTCCAGGTACAGGGTGCGCTGGATGGCCAGCGAGACGTCCAGGCCCACCACGTCCAGCAGCTCGAACGGCCCCATCGGCAGGCCGCAGCCGACCTTCATGGCGTTGTCGATGTCGTCGGCCCCGGCGTAGTGGGCCTCCAGCATCCGCACCGCGTCGTTGAGGTAGGGGAACAACAGCGCGTTGACGATGAAGCCCGCGCGGTCGCCGCAGTGCACCGGGTGCTTGCCCAGGTCGAGGCACACCCGCCGGGCGGTGGCCACCACCTCGGGGGCGGTGGAGATGGTCTCCACCACCTCGACCAGCTTCATCACCTGGGCGGGGTTGAAGAAGTGCAGGCCCACCACGTCCTCGGGGCGCGAGGTGGCCGCGGCGCACTCGATGACCGGCAGCGAGGACGTGGTGGTGGCCAGCACCGCGCCGGGCTTGCACACCTCGTCCAGCGCCTGGAACACCGCCCTCTTCACCGCCAGGTCCTCGGCGACCGCCTCGACCAGCAGGTCGCAGTCGGCCAGCCGCTCGAAGTCCGCGGCGGGGGTGATCCTGGCCAGCGCGGCGTCCCGGTCGGCCGCCGTCAGCTTGCCCCTGGTCACCGCCTTGTGCAGGGACTTGCCGACCTTGGCCACGGCGGCCTGCGCCTTGGCCTCGGTGCGGGCGCGCAGCACCACGTCGTAGCCGCGCTTGGCGAACACCTCGGCGATGCCGGTGGCCATCGTGCCGGTGCCGACCACGCCTACCCGCCGCACCTCGCGCGCCGGGACGTCCTCCTCGGCGGCGACGGGGGTCAGCGCGTCCGGCACGGCGGTGGGCGAGTCGACGCCGTCGTAGGTGTAGAAGCCGCGCCCGCTCTTGCGGCCCAGCAGGCCCGCGGTGATCATCTGCTTGAGCAGCGGCGCGGGGGCGTGCAGCCGGTCGCGGGACTGGTGGTACATCGTGTCGAGGATCTCGTAGGCGGTGTCGAGGCCGATGAGGTCCAGCAGCGCCAGCGGCCCCATGGGGTAGCCGCAGCCGTGCCGCATGGCCGCGTCGAGGTCTTCGCGCGTGGCGTAGCGCGCCTCGTACATGCGCACCGCGTGGTTGAGGTAGCCGAACAGCAGCGCGTTGGCGATGAACCCGGCGCGGTCACCGATGACCACCGGGCTCTTGCCCAGCCGCTCGACCAGCGCCACCACGTCGGCGACCACGTCCGGCTCGGTGACCACGGTCTTGACCACCTCGACCAGCTTGAGCACCGGGGCCGGGTTGAAGAAGTGCATCCCGACGACCTTGTCGGGGCGTCCGGTGTGGACGCCGAGCTCGGTGATCGACAGCGAGGAGGTGTTGGACGCCAGCACGGTGTCCGGGCCGCAGACCCGGTCCAGCTCGGCGAAGACGCGCGCCTTGAGCTCCATCCGCTCCGGCACCGCCTCGACGACCAGGTCGCAGCCCGCCAGCGCGTCCAGGGAGGTGCCCCAGGTGATGCGCCCCAGCAGTTCGGCGCGTCCCGCCTCGTCCAGCTTGCCCCTGGCGACCGCGCGTCCGGTGGACTGCTCCAGGTGGCACCGGCCGCGCGTCACGCCCTCGTCGTCCACGTCCACCGCGACGACCGCCAGCCCGGTGCGGGCGAACACCTCGGCGATGCCCGCGCCCATGGTGCCGAGGCCGACGACACCGACGGTGCCGAACTGACGCGTCATGGCGATACCTCCCACTCGGACGGAGTGGCTACCAGGCGGTAACTTCAGGCGACTATCGCACGGTCGTCACGTTGCGCAGCCGTGAGCTTCACCATCGGTATCGAACAAGTGAACGATGCAGGGAGCGCGAACCGCGCGTCCAGGAGGCCGGGTAGTAGTTACCGGCCCGCCTGGAGGCGTCGGGTAGTACTTGCAGACGCGGTCAGCGCCAGTGGGCGACGGTGTCCCGGACGTAGTCGCGGAACGAGCGCGGCGGGTGGCCCAGCAGTTCGGTAACGGCCCGCACCTGGGCCGGGTCGGTCGGGATCGGCGCCGAGCCGAGCACTTCGAAGCTGCTGATCCAGTCGGTGAGCTTGCGCCCGGACAACCGCGCCACGAGCGCCTCGCGCCAGTTCGGGTCGTCACCGGTGTAGCGCACCGGCCTGCCCAGCTCCTCCGCCCAGATCCGCGCGCTCTGCTCGCCGTTGAGCGACTCCGGCCCGACGACGTCGTAGGAGCCCGCGGGGAAGTCCGGGTCGGCCAGCGCGGTGACGACCACCTCCGCCGCGTCGCGCAGGTCGACCCGGTTGACGCCGCCGGGGTGCAGCGGCGTCGGGAAGACGCCGTTGAGGATGTCCTCGCGGAAGATCTCGTCGTTCTGGGCGAAGTTGGTCAGGTTCACCAGCACGGGCCGGGTGTCCGAATCGGCGAACGCGGCGGCGATCCGCAACTTGGGCTCGTACGCGGGCATGGCGCGCGCCGCCGCCTGGCGCTGGTCGGGGTCCTGGACGTGGAAGCCCGCGAAGACCAGGCGCGCGCCCGCGCGCTCGACCTCCTCCTTGAAGATCGTCCCCAGCTCGACCTCGTCGGCCTCGTGCGGGGAGACGTAGAACGCCGCCCGCGTGCCCCGCAGCGCCTCGCGCACCGCCTCGCGGTCGCTCAGGTCGCCTTGGACCACCTCCACGGCGTCGGACAGCCCTTTCGCCCGCTGCTTGTCGCGCACCAGCACGCGCACCCGGACACCTCTGCGCAGCGCCTCCTCCAGCACCAGGCCGCCGACCGTGCCGGTGGCGCCGGTGATCAGGACTTCGGACATCGCCGTCTCCTTTGTTGACTTCCAATCAGTGACTTGCGGTCAACGTAGCAGTCCGGCCACCGCGGCACCAGTACTCACTGACTGGGAGTCAATGACTGTTAGGATGACGGCCCGAGCACGCAGAGGAGCAGTCAGTGCCGTCCACCACGCCGACCCGCCGCCAGGCAGCCGCGGCGCAGACCAGGGAGAAGGTGCTCGCGGCGGCCAGGGAGCTGTTCATGGCCTCGGCCTACGAGGACGTCAAGGCGGCCGACATCGCCAGGGCGGCGGGCGTCGCGCACGGCCTGGTCTTCCACCACTTCGGCAGCAAGCAGGGCCTCTACCAGGAGGTGCTGTGCCAGATCGGCCGCGAGGTGCTCGCGCTGCACTGCGACGACCCCGAGATCCCGCTGGGCAGGCGGATCAGGCGCTCCCACGCCGCGCACCTGGCCTACCTGGCCGACCACCGGGACGTGGCGCTGCACCTGGTGCTGCGCCCGCCCGCCCCGGAGTCCGAGGAGTTCGACGACGTCCGCGACCAGGGGCACCGCGAGCTGTGCCGGAACCTGGGCCTGGACTTCGAGCGCCCGGCGGTCCGCCTGGCCGCCCGGCTCTACGCCACCGCCGCCGACCAGCTCGCCAGGGACCACCTGACCAGCGCGGACCCGCTGGACACCGACACGGTCGTGGAGATGCTCGTGGCGGTGCTGATCGGCGCGCTGCGCGCCGCGCGCACCGCCGATCCCGAGCTGGACGTCGACCCGGTCATCAGGGCGCTGGAACTGCCCTGACCCGCTGCGGGGTCAGTCGTCGAAGCCGCGCGCGGCCAGTTCCTCGACCCGCCGCACCGCCTCGGCCGCGTCCGCGCCGGTCGCCTCCACCGCGACCCGCCGGCCGCCCACCGCGCCCAGCGCCATCAGCGCCATCACGCTGCGCGCGTCCGCCGACCGCTCCCCCAACCGCACGACCACCTCGGCGTCCAGCCCGGTCAGCGCCCGCACCAGCAGCGCGGCGGGCCGCGCGTGCAGGCCCACGTCGTTGGTCAGCAGCACCTCGGCCGTCACGGCCGTCGCGGCGGGCACCCCCGACGGCCCGTCGCCACCGGGAGCCGCACCAGCCGGAGCCGCACCGGTGGTGGCGGCTTCGGCCACGGCGGCCAGCGCGGCGCCGCCCTGCGCCGCGACCGCCGCCGCCACCGCGCCCTCGACCAGCGGCGCGTCCACCACGGCCACCTCGCCCGCGTGCTCCTCGGCGGCCATCTCCGCCACCATCCGGGCGCTGCCCAGGTCGAACAGCACCACCACGCCGTCGCCCGAGTCGGCCGCGCCGATCGCCCGGCCGACGTCGAGGAAGTCCGTGCCCAGCCCGCCCGAGCCGTCCCCGCCGGACGGCTCGATCCGCACGTCCGGGGCCATCTGCCCGGCCAACTCGGCCACGCCCCGCGCGAGCAGGGCGCTGTGCGAGACCACCACCAGCCCGATCACCCGGCACCCCCGGCGAAGGTGCGCAGCAGCAGTGACGTCGAGCGCGCGCCGGGGTCCAGGTGCCCCGCGCTGCGCTCCCCCAGGTAGGACGCGCGTCCCTTGCGCGCCACCAGGGGCACGGTCGACTCCGCGCCCATCTCGGCGGCCTCCGCCGCCGCGGTGAGCACGTCCCGCACCCCGCCGGACGCCGCCGCCCGCGCCGCGACCACGGCCGGGGTGAGCGCGTCCACCATGGTCTTGTCGCCCACCTCCGCCTTGCCGCGCGCCACCACGCCCTCCAGCGCCGCGCTCAGCGCCCCGGCGACGGCCTCGGCGTCCAGTTCGGCCGCGTCGCCCACGGACGTGGCGGCGCGCAGGAACGCCGTGCCGTACAGCGGTCCCGCCGCGCCGCCCACGGTCGAGATCAGCGTCGTGGCGGCCAACCGCAGCACGCCGCCGGGCGAGGCGGGCACGTTCTCGTCCAGTTTGGACACCAGCGCGGCGAAACCCCGGTTGAGGTTCTCGCCGTGGTCGCCGTCGCCGATCTCCCGGTCCAGCCGCACCAGCTCGTCGCGGTGCTCGGCCACCACCCGCGCCGCCGCGCGCAGCGCGTCGGCCACGTCCGCCGCCGTGCACCCCATCAGACACCCCACCGCAGCGCGGGGGTGTGCACCGGCGCGTCCCACAGCTCCACCAGCTCGTCGTCCAGCTTCAGCAGCGTCAGGCTCATCCCCTGCATCTCCAGGCTCGTGACGTACGGGCCGACCAGGCGCCGCTCCACCCGGATGCCGCGCTCGGCCAGCAGCCGCTCGGCGATGCCGTGCGCCACATACAGCTCGATCAGCGGCGTGCCGCCCATGGAGTTGGTGAACAGCAGCACCCGGTCGCCCTCGGCCAGCGGCAGGTCCTCCAGGATCGGCTCCAGCAGCGCCCGCACCATCTCGTCGGCGGTGCCCGCGGGCACCCGGCGGCGGCCAGGCTCGCCGTGGATGCCGATGCCCAGCTCCATCTCGTCCTCGCCCAGGGTGAAGCTCGGCTCGCCCGCGTGCGGCACGGTGCACGGGGTCAGCGCCAGCCCCATGGAGCGCACCTGCCCGACCACCCGGCGGGCCAGCGCCTCGCAGCCGTCCAGGTCGACCCCGCGCTCGGCCGCCGCGCCGACCAGCTTCTCCAGCAGCACGGTGCCGCCGACGCCGCGCCTGCCCGCGGTGTAGGTGGAGTCCTGGACCGCCACGTCGTCGTCGATCACCACGGTCCTGACCTCGACGCCGTCCGCGGCGGCCAGCTCGGCGGCGGTCTCGAAGTTCAGCACGTCGCCGGTGTAGTTCTTCACGATCAGCAGCGCGCCCGCGCCGCCGTCGGTGCGCGCCACGGCGTCCTGCACCTGGTCGGGGGTGGGCGAGGTGAACACCGCGCCGGGGCACGCCGCGTCGAGCATCCCGCGACCGACGAACCCGCCGTGCAGCGGCTCGTGGCCGGACCCGCCGCCGGAGATCACCGCGACCTTGCGGGGCACCGGGGCGTCCGCGCGGAGCACCACCGCCGGGTCGTGCCGCACGTCCAGCAGGTCGCCGTGCGCCGCGGCCAGGCCGCGCAGGGCGTCCGCCACGACGGTCGACGGATCGTTGATGATCTTCTTCAAGGCGGCCTCCGATCGACTCTGATCACCTCCATTCCTACTCCACACCGGACACCCCCGAAAGCCGGAGTCGCCGTCACGAGCACGGCAAAACAGCAGGTCAGTGACCTGGAGTAGTGGAGGGACACCGGAGTGTCGCGAAAGCCGACCCCGGCGCGGGTCAGCGGCCGTAGAGGACGCGGATCAGCCGCAGCACGTGGCGGACGGTGCGCGGCCCCCGGTCGTAGGTCATCGGGTCGAGCAGCGTGCCGAAGCGCTTGCGGGTCACCGCGTGCGCGTAGGTGAACTCGCGCAGGCCGTCCTCGCCGTGGATGCGCCCGAAGCCCGAGTCGCCCACGCCGCCGAACGGCAGCGCGGGCACCGAGGCGAAGGCCAGCACCGAGTTCACCGCCACCATGCCGCAGCGCAGCCTGCCCGCCAGCTCCTCGCCGCGGTGGCGGGAGAACACCGCCGCGCCCAGGCCGTAGCGCAGCGCGTTGGCCCGCCGGACCGCCTCGTCGGCGTCGGCGACCCGGTTGACCACCAGGGTCGGCCCGAAGGTCTCCTCGGTGACCGCGGCGGCGTCCTCGGGCACGTCCACCAGCACGACCGGCTCCACGTACGGCGGGCGGACCGACTCCAGCCCGCCCACCACGGCCCGGCCGCCGCGCTCCAGCGCGTCGGCCACGTGCGCGCCGATCACCTCGACCTGGCGCGGCATGGTGATCGGGCCGAAGTCGGCGTCCGGCTCCCCGCCGGGCCGCAGCGCGCGGGCCTTCTCGGTGACCAGCGCGATGAACTCGTCGGCCACCGCCTCGGCCACGTACACCCGCTCCACGCCCGCGCAGGTCTGGCCGGAGTTGAACATCCCGCCCCACACCGCGGCCTCGGCGGCGGCCCGGACGTCGGCGTCCTCGGCCACGATCAGCGGGTCCTTGCCGCCGCACTCGACCAGCACCGGGGTCAGCGACTCGGCGCAGGCGGCCATGACCCGCTTGCCGGTCGGCGTCGAGCCGGTGAACGCCAGCTTGTCCACGCCCGCCCGGCACAGCGCCGCGCCGGTCTCGCCGAAGCCGGTGACCACCTGCAGCACCGGGAACTCCGGCACTACCTCGGCGAAGGTCCCGGCCAGGAACTCGCCCACGCCGGGGGTGTGCTCGCTGGGCTTGAACACCACCGCGTTGCCCGCGGCCAGCGCGTAGGCGATCGACCCCATCGGGGTGAACGCGGGGTAGTTCCACGGCCCGATCACGCCGACCACGCCCAGCGGCCGGTACTCCAGCGTCGCCGCGTGGTTGTGCATCAGCAGGCCGGAGGCGACCTTGCGCCTGCCCAGCACCTTGGCCGCCTGCTTGGCGGCCCAGCGCAGGTGGTCCACGACCAGGCCCAGCTCGATCCGCGCGTCGTCGGCGGACTTGCCGGTCTCGGCGCAGACCAGCGACTGGAACTCGGCCAGCCTGCGCACCAGCAGCCTGCGCCAGGCGTCCAGCCGCGCGCGGCGGCCGTCGAAGCCCAGCTCCGCCCAGAACGCGGCGGCGGACCGGGCGCGGCGCACCGCCTCGACGACCTCGGCCTCGGTGCGCACGGGGTGGTGGCCGACGACCTCGCCGGTGCGCGGGTCCAGCGAGGCGAACCGCTGCTGCTCGTCATCCGGTCGCGCGGTGCTGGCGGCAGCGGTTCGCGTCATGGGGCCCTCCTGGGGAGCACAGGGGTGTTACCCAACGGTAACGGGTGTTTCGGCGGGCTGTCAGCCCTCGATCACGCCCTGGGGATCTTCGCCGCGAGGGCCTGGGCGAACCCGACCGCCGTCGCGCAGCGGTCGAACTCGGTCTTCTTCGGCCCCGCCGACTTGACCTCGACCAGCTCGCCCTGGTTCCTGCCCGACGTGCGCTGCACCCACTTCACCGAGCAGGACGGGAACGCCCCGGTCTCCTGCACCTGGTAGCCCTTGAGCCCGCCGCCGAGGTCGACCTCGGTCTGCGCGTCGTCGAACTTGTTGTCCTCGGGGACGAAGCCCTGCCGGAAGTCCACGCCGAGCTCCCGGTCGCGGTCCTGGGCGACCCACGAGCAGTTGTGCAGCCCGTACGGGTAGTAGCGGAAGCCCGCGCCCACCGCGGCCTCGGCCGTCGCGCGCTCCGGCAGGGCGCACGGGTCCAGGGTGAGCAGCGAGCCCTTGGGCGCGGTCCGGGTGGCCGCGCGGGCCTTGATCCGCTGCACCACCGACTCGGCGACCAGCCTGCCCGGCGCGCAGGCGTCGCCGTCCTTGTAGCCGATCTGGACGGTGATGCCCAGGCCGGGGTTGTCCTGGGTGATCACCGAGACGAAGCAGGCGCTGCCGTCCAGCTCCTGCTCCGCGGCGCGCAGGCCGGCGATCTGCTTGTCGGCGTTGCGCAGCTCCACGGTCATGGTCTGGCCGACCTCGACGGTGACCGCGAGGTCCTTGCCCGCCTTGTCCTCCATGAAGTTGGAGCAGCGGCTGAACCCGCTGGGGGTCTCCTCCTGGGCCGGCTTGCCCAGGCGCTGGAGCACCTCGTGGTCGAGCAGCCCGCACGGGTCGGTCAGCCGCAGCCTGTCCGGCGCGAAGGCGGGGTCCGCGGGCTGGCCCGAGGCGGCGGTGGTGGCCGGAACGCCGGACGGGTCGCCCGCGTTCTCCGCGCCCGCCGGGATGGTGGTGCGCGGGAACCGCTGCTTGCTCAGGTCAGCGCCTGCGCAACCGGCCAGGACGAGCAGGGCGCCCAGCAGGGCGGCGACGAGACGGGGCACGACGTGCACGGTAGCGACCGGTTGCGCCATTCGTGGTCACAACCCCGTGTTCCTCCTCACGGTGGCCTTCGGGAACGATTCAGAAGGTCACTTCGCTGTACCGGGTGAAGACCCCGCGAGGAGAGGAGTTCCATGCGCACCCGAATCCGGCGCGCCATCCGCAGGCTCGACACCTGGACCGTCGAGGCCTTCAACCCGGTGTACCCGCACCACCCCCGCCGCGTCCGCTAGGACGTCCGCCGGGACTCGGCCTCCGCGTCGTCGGGGACCACGATCGGGCGCAGGGCGGTCCAGGCGGCGAACACCGCCGCCAGCGCCAGCATCCCCACCCCCGACCAGAGGTTGACGTTCCACCCGTCCGCCTTGGCCAGGTCGGCCTCGTCGGTGAAGCCGAGTCCGACCACCACCAGGACCACGCCGTACACGGCGAACAGCATCGCGATGACCAGTCGCAGGTCGAACAACCCGGCTTTGCGCGCCACGATGACCTCCCTCAGCCGAAGATGATGTTGAGCACGGCGGTCAGGACCAGCACACCGCCGCCGAGCAGCGCGGGCGAGCGGTACCACCCGGCGTCCTCACCGGTGGTGGAGTGCTTGCGGTCCTCCTTGGGCGTGAGGCTGTAGACCAGGCCCACCAGCCGCTCCTGCGGCACCGGCCTGGTCACCATGGTCACCGCCACGCTGACCACGATGTCCACCACGAACGCCACGCCCGCGCCCAGGAAGCTGGCGCCCTGGCCGGGCAGGTCGAGCACGCCGGTCTCGGCCAGCACGAACACCAGCACCGCGCCCAGCGTGCCCGCCACCAGGCCCGCCCAGCCCGCCGCCGCGGACATCCGCTTCCAGAACATGCCCAGGATGAACGTGGCGAACAGCGGCGCGTTGAAGAACGAGAACAGCGCCTGGATGTAGTCCATGATGTTGCCGTAGCCCGCCGCCAGGAACGCGGTGAAGATGGCCACGATGGTGCCGCCGATGGTGGCCAGGCGGCCGACCCGCAGGTAGTACTCGTCCGGGCGGTCCTTGCGGACGTAGTCCTGCCACAGGTCGTAGGTGAACACCGTGTTGAACGAGGACACGTTCGCCGCGACACCGGCCATGAACGAGGCCAGCAGACCCGTGATGGCGATGCCCAGCATGCCGTTGGGCAGCAGGTCGCGGATCAGCAGCGGCAGGGCGTTGTTGTAGACCACCCCGGAACTGGCGTCGCCCGCCTTGAGCGCCTGCACCTCCGGCACCACCACCGCGGCGATGATGCCGGGGATGATGATGATCGCCGGGATCAGCGCCTTCGGGTAGGCGCCGATGATCGGCGTGCGCTTGGCCGCCGACATGCTCTTGGCCGACAGCGCCCGCTGCACCTCGGCGAAGTTCGTGGTCCAGTAGCCGAACGACAGCACGAAGCCCAGGCCGAAGACGATGCCGATGACGCTGAGCACCGGGTTCTGGAAGCCGGTCAGCTCGGTCGCCGGGTAGGCCGACAGCTGCTCGGCGCCGCCGGGGCCCGCGGTGACCTTGTCCACCAGGCCCTGCCAGCCGCCGACCTTGTGCAGGGCCGCCAGGGTCAGCGGGAGCAGCGCGGCGACGATGACGAAGAACTGCAGCACCTCGTTGTAGATGGCGGCGGACAGGCCGCCCAGCGTGGTGTAGGCCAGCACGATCGCCGCGGCGATGACCACCGACAGCGGGATCGGCCAGCCCAGCAGCAGGTTCAGCAGCGAGGCCAGCGCGTAGAGGTTGACGCCCGCGATGAGCACCTGGGCGGCGGCGAAGCTGACCGCGTTGACCAGGTGGGCGCCGGTGCCGAAGCGGCGGCGCAGGAACTCGGGGACGCTGCGCACCTTGGAGCCGTAGTAGAACGGCATCATCACCAGGCCGAGGAACACCATGGCCGGGATCGCGCCGATCCAGTAGTAGTGCACCGTCGGCATGCCGTACTGCGCGCCGTTGGCGGCCATGCCCAGCAGCTCGATCGCGCCCAGGTTGGCGGAGATGAACGCCAGGCCGGTCACCCACGCGGGCAGCGAGCGCCCGGACAGCAGGAAGTCCAGGCTCGTGGACACCGACCGGCGGGCCAGGAACCCGATGCCGAGCACGACGACGAAGTAGACCGCGAGCAACGCGTAGTCCAGCGGTCCGGCGTCCAACCGGAGATCCGCCTCGGCCAGCACGGGCACCTTCGCCCACCTCCCTGTTCGCAGGATCGAACAACAAGCCCCAACAGCGGACATTACGCCACACCGATGTTGACCCGGCGCACCGGACCGTAGACCAGTTGGACGATCTCCGCCGGAGATGGCTACCCGCGCCTAAACCCCTGCTCACGGCACGTTCCCCCCACCGAGTGACCCTCCACCGCGCCCGCTTCCCCCACCCGCGAGTCGCGCGCTCACGCACCGCGAGTCGCGCGTTCCGACACCGCGAACCGAGCGTTCGCGACCTCCGGTGGTACTTGCCGACGCGACCTAGCGCCGCACCGGCCGCGCCACCAGCCGCACGTCGCTCCCGGACCTGGCCACGTCGACCAGCTCCAGCCGGAGGATGTCGGACATGCTGCGGATGCCCGCGTCCTGCAGGCCGCTCTTGCCCGAGCCCAAAAGCGCGGGAGCCACGTAGTTCACCACCCGGTCCACCAGCCCCCGCGCGATGAAGCTGCCCGCCAGCGTCGGCCCGCCTTCGAGGAAGACCCCGCGCACCCCTCGGGCGAGCAGTTCCGCCAGGACGTCGTGGAGGTCGAGCCCCCGGTCGGCGCGCCTGACCCGCAGCACCTCGGCCACCCCGTCCAGGTGCGAGGCGTCGGCGTCCTCGGCCACCACGATCAGCGTGGGCGCGGCGTCGTTGCAGACGTTGGCGTCACGCGGCGTCCTGGCATTGCTGTCGATCACCACCCGCAGCGGCTGCCGCTCCGGGTTGTCCACGATCGACAGGTCGAGTCGCGGATCGTCGCTACCGCGCACGGCGAGGTTGGGGTTGTCCGCCCGCTGGGTGCCGGAGCCGACCACCGTCGCGTCGCAGCCCGCGCGCAGCAGGTGCACCTCGGCGCGGCTCTCGGCGCTGGTGATCCACTGGCTGGTGCCGTCCTCGGCGGCGATCCGACCGTCGAGGGTGGCGGCGAACTTGTAGACCACGAAGGGGCGTCGCCGGGTCTCGATGACCGACTCCCATTCGTCCCGGCCGACCAGCTCGTCAACGCTGAGCGTCCCCACCCAAGTCCCCTTCGCCACCAACCGCGCGGATGAACTCGTCGACGCTCGGGAGCGCCCGCCACCGGAGCATAAGGGCAGTGCCGGGTCCTTCGCGTCCGCCAATTTTCCACCCACTACCCCGACCATGGACACCACAACGAGCGTTCGTGGCCGAGAGCGACAGCAGCGAGGAGGAAGACCATGGGTGAGGCAGGTCTGTCGGGCGCGCCGTGGCGGAAGAGCAGCTACAGCGGCAACGGCGCGAGTTGTGTCGAGGTAGCTCCCGTCCACGGCGCGGTCGTCGCGCGCGACTCGAAGAACCCCACGGGACCGGTGCTGCGCTTCAAGTCCCGCCGGTGGGTGTCGTTCCTCCACGCGCTCGAAAACGGCGCGTTCGGGCCACAGTAGCCGCGAAGAAGGCGCGTGCCGCTCAGAACAGGCGGAACTCGTCCGGTTCGATCCCGCGCAGCGCGTCGTAGTCCAGCACCACGCAGCGAATCCCCCGGTCCTCCGCCAGCGTCCAACTGCCACCCAAGATTCTAACCAAGCGGCACTTCACCAGAACCCGCACCGGAGCAGGCAATTCGGATCACAGCCCGAGCGAAAGCCCTTTTATCCTGACTGTCCACTCAGACCCGCACTTTGCCAACTACATTTACCCGATCGGGTTTGCCGCATATTTCATCGCGGTAATTCTCGCGCATACACTGTTCGCATGACTGACGGCCTGCAGGTAACCACGACAACCGCCGACCGTGACTCCGCAGCAGACCTGGCTCGCTCTGCCGTGGCCGCCCACTTGGCGGCAAGCGCCCAGGTGTCCGGTCCGGTGACGTCGTTCTTCTGGCACCTGGACGAACAAGGTGAAGGCGAGGAGTGGCAGGTGACGTTCAAAACCACGACCGAGCGCTACCCAGCGCTGGAGGCGCACCTTCGCCGTGAACATCCCTGGGACAACCCCGAGGTGACTGCCCTGCCGCTCGTCGCGGCCTCCGAGGACTACCTCGCCTGGCTGCGTCGAACGGTCACACCTGAGCAGTAGCCAGTAGACCTGCGGTCTCGATCGCGCTGGACACCATCGGCAACGAGCGGTGCGGCTTCAACCGCCGGACTACCTTCCGGATCTTCTCAGCAGGCCGCACCGACCCCACTCCGCTTGCCAGTCGCGCGGCGCGCTCCGTGATGGTCGCGGCCTGCTCCACCTCCCCCGCATCGAGGTAGGCGTGAGCCAGCGACGTCAGGTACATCGCCTTGTCGCGAGCATGAGTGTCGCCGTAGCGGCTGAGCACATCCTCCAAGACGGGCACGGCGCGAAGCGGACGCCGGAGCTGCGTCCAACACCGACCGGCCATGATCTTGATCTCGTCTTCATCCACCCAGAAGACCCAGTCAGGTTCAGGGCGTTCATCCCGCTGGTGAACCACTTCGGCAGCTTCAGCCAAGGCACGATCAGCAGCGTCGGCTTGACCGGCGACAGCGTGCGTCCACGCCATCCGCTCCAGCAGGAGGGCTCGAACCTTCGGCGTGGCCTGCCGCTCCGCGATGGCGTACGAGGCGGTAGCCGTCTCGACGTTCGGCTTGTCCACGGTCACCTGTTGGTAGGCGAGGAACGCGAGGGCGTTGCCGGCTAGAGCTGCGTCCTCGGCTTCCTTGGCCGCCGCGAAACTGGTGGTGTAGTGCTGCTTCGCTACGTCGTGCATCCCGGCATCGAAGGCCGCCCACCCAGCGAGCTGCGCTTGCTCGGCGATGACTGCCGTGCACGCCTTGCGGACCGCAGTCGTACAACTGGCTTCGCGCACCAGCTTCGTGGTTGCCGCCAGCTCGGTGGCGTAGAGGTGAACGGTGTCGGCACCACCGAGGTAGTCGTCCAGGCGGCGGAGCCTGGCAGTGCGCATGAGCATCATCCGCACGTCGCCCACGCCCAGTCGAGAGCCCACCTCTGACCGCGCAACACCTGGCAGGGTCACTGCCAACCCTGCCATCGCTCCAAGAAATTCTCGCCGCTGCACGTCATCTCCTCCGTGGTGCTCTCGCTGTTCAAGCCGACGCCTGGCCTTGGCGGCCGCAACCGCTCGCTTCACAATGCCCACGGGAATACCGAAGCTGTCGGCGTAATGCTGCTGCCAGTACGGCGTCAGCATCCGCTTTTCAGTCTCCCAGCGAGACACTTCATTGCGAGTGACCGCACGACCGGCACGTTCGGACAGCACATCGGCTTGCTCGCTCTGCGAGCGCCCAGCGCCAGCGCGAAGCCGGCGCAGCAACTCCCCGATGCTCGTCGGCTCGCGCATAGGATCATCCTGACGGGTGAGTAGGCGGGACGTCACCATTGTGGCCCCTGTTTCTGGCCACTCCTCGCCATATGGCCCCCTTTCCGGGCGACTCCGCCCGAACGGTCTAACGCCCACGCTGAGTCCGGTAGCAGTGTCGGACGATCAACACGGAATAGCGCACCGATCAGGTTGCGGTACACCGCGAAGCTTCGAACCGACATCCGCGGGCAGGTAGACGCCATTCAGCGCAACGCGCATCGACAACAGAAGGGCAAGCCGGTGCCGAATACGAATCCCGCTCGGAAGCGGCCGGTCGTCCCTGGAGCGGCTGGATGCGCTCCTACGCCGTGTGGAGGTCCGCACGTGAAAAAGCCGGGAGAGGACCCTGCCGAAGTAGCGGCACAGCCGCTGTGCACCGAGGAAGAGTTCGCCCACATCATGCGCGTGATGGCCGAGGACCAAGCCCCCCGACTGTTCGCCATCGTGGAAGAGCACGGTGAACGAGCCGGTGGCAGGGTCGCGGGCTACGGCTTGGCCTACGGCGACCGCGTGGAGGTCAACTCGGTGGAAGGCGGCTTCCACCTGATCTCCCGCAGCGCGGAGCGCGCTTGCCAACTGTTCGAGATCTCCGCCGGGGCAAGGGGTGCGCGGACGCACCTGGTGTGGCTCAGAACAGGCGGAACTCGTCCGGTTCGATCCCGCGCAGCGCGTCGTAGTCCAGCACCACGCAGCGGATGCCCCGGTCCTCCGCCAGCGTCCGCGCCTGGGGCTTGATCTGCTGGGCCGCGAACACGCCCTTCACCGGGGCCAGCAGCGGGTCGCGGTTGAGCAGCTCCAGGTACCGGGTGAGCTGCTCCACCCCGTCGATCTCCCCGCGCCGCTTGATCTCCACGGCCACCGCCCCGCCGGAGGCGTCCCGGCACATCAGGTCCACCGGGCCGATCGCGGTGGGGAACTCGCGGCGGACCAGGGTCCAGCCCTCGCCCAGCGTGGTCACGTGCTCGGCCAGCAGCTTCTGCAGGTCGGCTTCGACGCCGTCCTTGACCAGGCCGGGCTCGGGGCCGAGTTCGTGCTTGGAGTCGTGCAGCACCTCGGCCAGCGTGATGATGAGCTTCTCGCCCGCCTTGTTCTGCACCACCCACATGCCGGGGTCCTCGATGAGCCAGCAGGGCGGGCTCATCCAGTTCAACGGCTTGTACGCGCGGTCGTCGGAGTGGATGGAGACCGACCCGTCGGCCTTGATCAGCAGCAGCCGCTGCGCCATGGGCAGGTGAGCGGTGAGGCGTCCGACGTAGTCGACCTGGCAGCGAGCGATGACGAGGCGCACGGCGGACAGGCTACGGGGTGCGGGCGCTCCGTGGCGGACAGGTACCGTCGGGGGTCGTGTCCCTGCTGAAACCCCTGCTGCGCACCAAGCCCGTCGGACAGCCACCCGATTCGCTCGACCGGCGCATGGGACTGCTGTCGCTGACCTCCCTGTCGATCGGCGCGACCCTGGGCACGGGCATCTTCGTGGTGCTGGGGCAGGCCGCGCCGGTGGCGGGTCCGGCGGTGTCGGTCTCCTTCGCGGTGGCCGCGCTGGCGGCGCTGTTCTCCGCGCTGTCCTACGCCGAGCTGGCGGGCGCGGTGCCGGTCTCCGGTTCGGCCTACTCCTACACCTACGCCACGCTGGGCGAGCTGGTGGCGTGGGTGTGCGGGTGGTGCCTGCTGCTGGAGTACGGCGTGTCGGTGGCCGCCGTGGCGGTGGGGTGGAGCGGCTACCTCAACGC
>NZ_BMRG01000003.1:35458-67892 GCF_014648515.1 Saccharothrix coeruleofusca | reverse complement strand
CTTCCTGGACGCCACGCTGGGCGTCCAACTGCCCGCCGCGCTGTCCGGGGAGGTGGTGAACCTGCCCGCCGCGGTGGTGGTGCTGCTGGCCACCGCCGTGCTGCTGGGCGGGGTGCGCGAGAGCGCCGCGGTGACCACCGCCGCGACCCTGCTGAAGGTCGGGGTGCTGGTGTTCTTCGTGGTGGTGGCGGTGTTCGGGTTCCGCGCCGAGAACCTGGCCCCGTTCGCGCCCGCCGGGGTCGCCGGGATCACCGGCGCGGCCTCGCTGGTGTTCTTCTCCTTCATCGGTTTCGACGCGGCGTCGACCGCAGGTGAGGAGGCCCGCAACCCGCAGCGCGACCTGCCGCGCGCCATCGTGATCTCGCTGGCCGTGGTCACCGCGGTGTACGTGCTGGTGGCGCTGACCGCGGTCGCGGCGGTGGGCGTGGGGCCGCTGGAGGGCTCGGACGCCTCGCTGGCCGCCGTGCTCGCGCAGGTCACCGGTCGCGGCTGGCCGTCGACGGTGCTGGCGGCGGGCGCGGTGGTGGCCATCGCCTCCGTGGTGCTGACGGTCCTGTATGGACAGACGCGGGTGCTGGTGGCGATGGCCCGCGACGGCCTGGTGCCCAAGCTGTTCGCCCGGCTGGGTTCCCGCCGGGTGCCGACGGCGAACACGCTGCTGGTCGGCGGGGCGGTCGCGGTGCTGGCCGCGCTGGTGCCGCTGGGGCAGCTGGCCGAGGCCACCAGCATCGGCACCCTGGTGGCCTTCGGGCTGGTCAACGTCGGCGTGGTGGTGCTCAGGCGGACCCGCCCGGACCTGCCGCGCGGGTTCCGCACGCCGCTGGTGCCGCTGGTGCCGCTGCTGGGGCTGGGGATGTGCGTGCTGCTGGTGGCGGGTCTGGCTCCCGCGACGTGGATCGCCTTCGGCGTGTGGACGGTCGCGGGCTTGGTGGTGTACTTCGGCTACGGGCGGCGGCGCTCGGAGTTGGCACAGGGAGAGTGATCGTGGAAACGCTCGGATCGCGTCAGGTGTACGCCAATCCGTGGATGACGGTCCGGGAGGACCCCATCCGCCGGGCGGACGGCAGCACCGGGATCTACGGCGTGGTGGACAAGCCGGATTACGCGCTGATCATCCCGCTGGACGGGGAGCGGCTGCGGCTGGTCGAGCAGTACCGCTACCCGCTGGGCATGAGGCGGTGGGAGTTCCCCCAGGGCACCGCGCCGGAGCTGGCCGAGGAGAGCCCGCTGGTGCTGGCCGAGCGCGAGCTGCGGGAGGAGACCGGGCTGCGCGCAGGGAAGCTGGTGGAGCTGGGCCTGCTGGACGTGGCGCCGGGCATGTCCAGCCAGCGCGGCCGGGTTTTCCTGGCCACCCAGCTGGTCGAGGGCTTCCACGAGCGGGAGCACGAGGAGCAGGACATGCGCTCGGCGTGGTTCCCCCGCGCGGAGTTCGAGGCGATGATCACGCGCGGCGAGATCACCGACGCGCAGTCCATCGCCGCGTACACGTTGCTGCTGCTGCACGAGCACGCCCAGCCGTGATCGAGATCGCGGAACTGACCCCCGCCGAGGTGTCCGCCCGCGCCGGGGAACTGGCCGACGTGCTGGACGACGTGGTCGCGGGCGGCGCGTCGCTGGGTTTCCTGTCGCCGCTGCGGCGCGAGGACGCGCTGGCGTACTGGCGCGGCCGGGCGGCCCCGGTCGCCGACGGCGCGGCCGTGCTGTGGGTGGCGTGCGTGGACGGCCGGGTGGTGGGCACCGTGCAGCTGCACCTGGCCGCCATGCCCAACGGCAGGCACCGCGCGGAGATCGCCAAGCTGATGGTGCGGCGCGACGCGCGCGGCCGCGGGGTGGCCGGTGCGCTGCTGGGGGCGGCCGAGCGGGGGGCCGTCGGGCGCGGGGTCACGCTGCTGGTGCTGGACACCCAGACCGGCTCGCCCGCCGAGCGGCTGTACCGGTCGTCGGGCTGGACCGAGGTCGGCGTGATCCCCGACTTCGCGACCGACCCCGGTGGCGTGCTCCAGCCGACGACCGTGTTCTACAAGCTGCTCTCCCGCGAGTCGAACCCCCGGAACCCCTGAGTTCCACGTTCGTGCGGCGCGTGCGCTGCCGGGTAGTAGCCAGCGGCCCCGCTGGGCGCGTCGGGTGGTACTTGCCGACGCGGTTGGGGGTCAGTCGGTCCAGGTGGGTGGGCGCTTCTCCAGGAACGAGGACATGCCTTCCTCGGCCGCCGCGGTCTGGGACGCGGCGGCCATGACCTCCACGGCGATCGAGTAGGCGTCCGCCTCCGGGCGGTCGAGCTGCGCGTAGAGGGTCTGCTTGCCCAGCGCCTTGCTGGCCCGACTGCCCCGCGTGGCGCGCGCCAGCAGCTCGTCCACCGCCTCGTCCAGCTCCGCCAGCGGCACGACGCGGTTGACCAGCCCCCACCGCTCGGCGGTGCGGGCGTCCACGACGTCGCCGGTCAGCGCCATCTCCATCAGCCGCTTGCGCCCCACGCTGCGCGCCACCGGCACCGCCGGGGTGTGGCAGAACCAGCCGCCCTTGCCGCCCGGCAGGGCGAACCCCGCCTCCTCCGCGGCCACCGCGAGGTCGCAGGAGGCCACCAACTGGCAGCCCGCCGCCGTGGCCAGGCCGTGCACCCGTGCGACGACCACCTGCGGCACGGACTGGATGGTGCGCATCAGCTCCGTGCACAGCGTCAGCATCTCCCGCACGCCCTCCAGGTCGCGCGCGGCGACGTCGGCGAAGTCGTGGCCCGCGGAGAACACCGGTCCCTCACCCGCCAGGACGACGCCTCTGGCGTCGGTCGCGGCGACCGCGCGGAACGCCGACAGCAGTTCCGCCAGGTGCGCGGTGGACAGCGCGTTGCGCCGCTCGGGGCGGTTCATGGTGATGCGCACGACGTCACCCGTGCGCTCGGCGGTGATGTGCTCAGGCATGTCCGAACCGTAGGCGCAACCCACCGGGGCGCGCGATCCGTCCTGGGGACGTGAGAGCGCATCTGCTGCTGGCCGTGTTGCTGCTGGCCGGGTGCGGGGTGAACGCCTCCGAGACGGGGCGGACGACAACCCCCGCGCCACTGCGACCGGTGGATTTCCCAGTCGACCGCCACCCTCGCCCGATCGTGCTGCTCGGCGAGCCGCTGGCCGTGGAACGCGGCTTCGCATCCAACGAGGAGAAGCTGTCGGGGCGCTACGAGCTGGTCGGTCCGCCTCCCGCGACACCGGAGCCCGGCGCGCTGCCGCTGATCGGCGCGGCGGAAGCGGTGGCCGCGATGTCGAGGCCCTCGGACCGGCCGCCGGTGAAGCTGGTGCGCGCCGAGTTCGGCACGGCGCGGTTCCGCACCGACCGGGGCGCGCTGGAGCTGCCCGCGTGGCGGTTCACCACCGAATCGGGCAGCTCACTGGCCCGGCAAGCGCTTGCGCCCAGCGCCGTGTGGCCCGCGCGCCCCTCGATGTACACCGCCACCGAGGACGGCCTGGAGCTGGAGGTGACGATGCTCGCCGCGCCTCAGGCGTGTCCCGGCCACGGTCCGGTGACCGCCGAGGCGGTGGTGGCGGAGTCCGCCACCAGCGTGGCGGTCGGCCTGCGGACGGCGGGCGAGCTCGGCGGGTGCCCCCGCACGGCGGACCTGCGGACGCAGCCCTACCGCGTGGCGCTGTCCGCGCCGCTGGGCGCGCGGCTGCTGGTGGACGGGCAGGGCGGCGTCGTCGAGGTCACGAAGCGGTAGGCACCCGGAAGGTCCGCCGGTAGGCGTCCGGGGCCACGCCCAGCTCGTCGCGCAGCCGCCTGCGCAGGTTGGCGGGCGTGCCAAGACCGGACCGCTCCGCCACCCGGTGCACCGGCAGGTCCGTGGTCTCCAGCAGCCGCCGCGCCAGCAGCACGCGCTGCGCCCGCAGCCACCGGCCCGGCGTGCTGCCGGTGGCGGCCAGGAAAGCGCGGTGGAACGTGCGCTCGCTCATCCCGGCGTGCGCGGCCAGTTCCGCCACCCCGATCGGAGACGCCAGCCTGGCCACCGCCCAGTCCACAGTGGACGACAAGCCCGCGCGGGGAGCATTGCCGCGCAACGGGGGTTCGACGTACTGCCGCTGGCCGCCTTCACGGGCGGGCGGCATGACCAGCCGCCGGGCCAGCGCCGCGGCCACGTCCGCGCCGTGCGCCCGGCGCACCAGGTGCAGGCACAGGTCCAGCCCGCCCACCACCCCCGCCGAGGTGAACACCTCGCCGCCGTCGGTGTAGAGCACGTCGCGCAGCACCTCCGCTCGCGGCGCGGCGCGCGTCAGGTCGTCCAGCAGCCGCCAGTGCGTGGTGGCCTCGCGGCCGTCCAGCAGCCCGGCGGCGGCCAGGGTGAACGCCCCCGAGCACAGCGCCGCCACCGCGCCCGTCGTCGAGCGCAGCGCCCGCACGGCGCTCGCGGGCACCGGCGCGAAGGGGTCCTCCCGTCCCGGCACCACCACCAGGTCGCAGTCCCGCAGCCCGGCCAGGCCGTGCGTGGCCGGGACGACGCCCAGCGGCGCGACCGGTGTGGCCGCCCGCCCCGGCGCGCACACCCGCAGCTCGAACGGGCCGACACCGGAGTCGGTCCGGTCCACGCCCCACACCTCGGCGACCACGGACAGGTCGAACATCCGGCTGCCGGGCAGCACGAGGACACCCACGACGCGCATGGCGGGACGGTAACCGCTCGGGCGATGATGGGACTCGGGGGGAACATGGCGGAGGTTCGGCTGCGCGACCACCGGGGGTTCGTCCGCTTCTGGGCGGCCGACGCGGTGTCGCTGCTCGGCACGTACGTGACCGCGCTGGCGTTGCAGGCGCTGGCCATCGAGGACTTGGGCGCCTCCGGCACCGAGGTGGGCGTGCTCGGTGCCGCCCGCTGGCTGCCGTACCTGCTGTTCGGGCTGGTCGCGGGGGTGCTGGTGGACCGCTACCGGCGCCGCCCGGTGCTGGTGGGCGCGGACTTCGCCCGCGCCGCGGTGCTCGGGCTGATCCCGCTGCTGGCGGTGCTGGGGCTGCTGACCGTCCCGCTGCTGGTCGCGCTGGTGGCGGTGTTCGGCGCGCTGTCGCTGGTGTACGACGCGGCGCACCAGTCGTTCCTGCCCCGCCTGGTGCCCAGGTCGCTGCTCACCGAGGCCAACGCGCGGTTGGGGCAGGTGGGCGCGGTCGCCCAGGCGGTGGGGCCGGTGGTCGGCGGCTGGCTGGTCAAGGCGGTCGGCGCGCCCGTCGCGATCCTGCTGGACGCGGTGTCCTACCTGGTGTCCGGGCTCGTGCTGGCCACGCTGCGGGTGACGGAGCGGGTGGCCCCCGCGCCATCCCGGCACCTCGGCCGCGAGCTGCGGGAGGGGCTGGCGTGGTTGTACCGGCACCGGACGCTGGCCCCGTTGGCGATCAACTCGCACGTGTGGTTCCTGTTCAACAGCGTGGCGGTCACCGTCTTCCCGTACCTGGTGCTGGCCGACCTCGGTTTCGACACCTTCGCCCTCGGCACGGCCTACGCGCTCAGCGGCGTCGGCGCGGTGCTCGGCGCCTCGCTGTCCGGACCGGCGGCGCGGCGCTTCGGCGCGGGCCGGGTGGTGGTCGTGGAGCGGTGGCTGACGCCGCTGGCCTACCTGCCGCTGCCGTGGGCCGGGGGCGACGCGCGGGGGCTGGTCCTGCTGTGCGGGGCGCAGTTCCTGTTCGGCCTGGCGATCGGCCTGTCCGGGCCGGTCGAGCTGGCCTACCGCCAGTTCGTCACGCCGGACCGGCTGCTGGGCAGGACGAGCGCGACGATGCGGTCGCTGAACCGGGGCGCGATCGTGCTCGGGGCCCCGCTGGGCGGCGTGCTGATCGACGTCTTCGGCAGCCAGGTCGCGGTGTGGGTGGCCGTGGCCGGGCTGGCGGGCCAGGCCGTGTCGATCACCTGCTCGCCCGTGCGCGCGGCACGGCTGGAGTAGTGGCGGAAAAGTATCCCCGCGCGCCAGTCGTGCCACTCCCCCGCGCCGCCCCCGGCGGCCCAGACTCGACCGCATGACTTCCGCTCTGATCCTGATCGACGTGCAGCGCGGCTTCGACGACCCCTACTGGGGCAAGCGCGACAACCCCGACGCCGAGGCGAACATCGCCGCGCTGGCGGCCGGGTGGGACGGGCCGCTGGTGCTGGTGCGGCACGACTCCACCACCCCCGGCTCGCCGCTGCGGCCGGGGCGGCCCGGCAACGCCTTCAAGTCCGAAGTGGACGGACTCGCGGCGGACCTGGTGTTCGGCAAAGAGGTCAACTCCGCCTTCCACGGCGAGGTCGACCTCGACGGGTGGCTGCGCGAGCGCGGCATCACCGGGATCGTGCTGGCGGGCATCCAGACCAACATGTGCGTCGAGACGACCGCGCGGGTGGGCGGCAACCTCGGCTACCGGGTGCGGGTGGTGCTCGACGCGACGTTCACGTTCGACCTGGAGGACCTGACCGCCGACCAGTTGGCCCACGCCACGGCGGTGAACCTGCGCGGCGGCGGCTTCGCCGAGATCACCACCACGGCCGAGGTCCTCGGCCGCGCCTGAACGCTCGGTTCGCGTTGTCCGGACGCTCGGTCGGTGGTGCCCGGACGCTCGGTTCGCGGGGTCAGCGGGCGTGCGCCTGGCGGATGACGGTGACGATCTCGTCCATGATCTGGGTGAGCTCGTAGTCCTTGGGGGTGAAGACCCTGGCCACGCCGCGCTCGCGGAGCTTCTCGGCGTCGCCGGGCGGGACGATCCCGCCGACGATGACCGGGATGTCCCCGGCGCCTGCCTCGCGCAGCCCGTCGACCACGGCGGGCACGACCTCCAGGTGCGAGCCGGACAGGATCGACAGGCCCACCACGTGCACGTCCTCCTGCACCGCGGCGGCCACGATCTGCGCCGGGGTGAGCCGGATGCCCTGGTAGACCACCTCGAAGCCGACGTCGCGGGCCCGCACGGCGACCTGCTCGGCGCCGTTGGAGTGCCCGTCCAGGCCCGGCTTGCCGACCAGCACGCGCAGCCGCTCCCCCAGCTCCTCGCCGGTCTCGCGGACCCGCTCGCGCACCCGCGCGATCTCCGCGCCCACCTCACCGGAGGCCGACGCGGCGGACACCCCGGTGGGGGCGCGGTACTCGCCGAACGCCTCGCGCAGCGCCCCCGCCCACTCCCCCGTGGTGACCCCGGCACGCGCGCACGCGATGGTGGCCTCCATCAGGTTGTGGTCGCTGCGGGCCGCCGCGCGCAGTTCGTCCAGAGTGGACTGCACGGCCGCGTCGTCGCGCTCGGCCCGCCACTTGCGGATCGCCTCCACCGCCCGGTGCTCCACGGCCGGGTCGACGGTCTCGATCGCGTTCGCGCCCTCGGCCTGCAGTGGCGAGGGCTCGGTGGTGTCGAATCGGTTGACCCCCACCACGACGTCCTCGCCGGTCTCCACCCGGCGGCGGCGCTCGGCCAGCGAGGACACCAGCCGCGACTTCAGGTAGCCGGACTCCACCGCGGCCACCGCGCCGCCCATCGCCTGCACGCGGTCGATCTCCTCGCGCGCCCCGGCGACCAGCTCGGCGACCTTGGCCTCGACCACCCGCGAGCCGGTGAAGATGTCCTCGTACTCCAGCAGGTCCGTCTCGTAGGCCAGCACCTGCTGCATCCGCAGCGCCCACTGCTGGTCCCACGGGCGCGGCAGGCCCAGCGCCTCGTTCCACGCGGGCAGCTGGATCGCGCGGGCGCGGGCGTCGCGGGACAGCGCCACGCCCAGCATCTCCAGCACGATGCGCTGCACGTTGTTCTCCGGCTGCGCCTCGGTCAGCCCCAGCGAGTTGACCTGCACGCCGTAGCGGAAGCGGCGGTGCTTGGGGTCGGCGATGCCGTAGCGGTCGCGGGTGATCTCGTCCCACAGCTGGACGAACGCCCGCATCTTGCACATCTCCTCGACGAACCGCACGCCCGCGTTGACGAAGAAGGAGATGCGGGCGACCACGTCGCCGCGGCGCTCCGCGGGCACCTGCCCGGAGTCGAACACCGAGTCCAGCACCGCGATGGCGGTGGACAGCGCGTAGGCCAGCTCCTGCACCGGGGTCGCCCCGGCCTCCTGCAGGTGGTACGAGCAGATGTTGATCGGGTTCCACCTGGGCGCGTTGGCCACCGTCCAGGCCACCACGTCGGTGATCAACCGCAGGCTCGGTCCCGGCGGGAACACGTAGGTGCCCCGCGACAGGTACTCCTTGATGATGTCGTTCTGCGTGGTGCCCGCGAGCGCGGCCCGGTCCGCGCCCTGCTCCTCGGCGACGCTGACGTACAGCGCGAGCAGCCACATGGCCGTCGCGTTGATGGTCATGGAGGTGTTCGCCTCGGCCAGCGGGATGCCGTCGAACAGCTGCCGCATGTCGCCGAGGTGGCTGATCGGCACGCCGACCTTGCCGACCTCGCCCCTGGCCAGCTCGTCGTCGGGGTCGTAGCCGGTCTGCGTGGGCAGGTCGAAGGCCACCGACAGGCCGGTCTGCCCCTTGGCCAGGTTGCGCCGGTACAGGGCGTTGGACGCGGCGGCGGAGGAGTGGCCCGCGTAGGTCCGCATCACCCAGGGGCGGTCGCGCTCGCGGTCGGCCGGGTAGGGCACGGCAACCTCCGATGGCCGGGAACGTCGTCGTCGTCGCCCAGAGCGTACTGAACGGTAACTAACGCGCACCGTGCCGTTGCTCACTGGATCGGTCCTGGAGGACCATCTACCGCGTGACCACGTTCCTGCTGCTCGCGGTGCTGCTGGGCCTGCTCGCCCTGGTGCTGCGCTGGGCGTTCGGCAACGACCGGCGGGCCGTGCCGGACTACACCGGGGACGACTTCGGCCTGCTCCGCGAGGTCGCCGAGGAGCCGACCGCCGAGGCCGCGCAGGCGCTGGCGGGGCGCCTGCGGGCCGCGGGCATCCGGGCCACCGTGGTCAGCCGGGGCGGCGCGCACCGGCTGATGGTGTTCCCGGCGGACCTGGCCGAGGCCAGGCTGCTGCTCAGGCGGTGACCCGGTCCACCGTCGCGCCCAGCTTGCGCAGGTTCTCCACGAAACCGGGGTAGCCGCGCTCGATGTGGAAGATCTCGTAGACCTCGGTGGTGCCGTCCGCGCACAGCCCGGCCAGCACCAGCCCCGCGCCCGCGCGGATGTCGGAGGCCCACACCGGCGCGCTGGACAGCTTCTCCACGCCCCGGACCACCGCGTGGTGGCCGTCGGTGCGGGCGTCCGCGCCCAGCCGGACCATCTCCTCGATGAACCGGAACCGCGCCTCGAACAGGTTCTCGGTGATCATCGAGGTGCCGTCGGAGACGCTGGACAGCGCGATGGCGAACGGCTGCAGGTCGGTGGCGAAACCGGGGTAGGGCAGCGTCACGAAGTCCACCGACTGCGGCCGGTCGTGCTGCACCACGCGGAAGGTGTCGTGGCCGGAGGTGGTGACCTCCGCGCCCGCCATCCGCAGCTTCTCCAGCACCAGGTCCAGGTGGTGCGGGTCGACCCCGCGCACGGTGATGTCGCCGCGGGTCATGGCGGCGGCGAAGGCCCACGTCGCGCCCACGATCCGGTCGCCGATCACCCGGTGCTCGGTGGGCCGCAGCGACTCCACGCCGTGCACGGTCAGCGTCGAGGTGCCCGCGCCCTCGATCCGGGCGCCCATCTGCTGCAGCATCACGCAGATGTCGACGATCTCCGGCTCGCGCGCGGCGTTGTCGATGACCGTGGTGCCGTTGGCCAGCACGGCGGCCATCAGGATGTTCTCGGTGGCCCCCACGCTGGGGAAGTCCAGCCAGATCTGCGCGCCGTGCAGGCCCTCGGCCTCCGCGACCACGCAGCCGTGCTCGATCTCGCTGCGCGCCCCCAGCTTGCGCAGGCCGCTCTGGTGCATGTCCAGCGGGCGCGAGCCGATCGCGTCGCCACCGGGCAGCGCCACGACCGCGCGCTTGCAGCGGCCCACCAGCGGCCCCAGCACGCACACCGACGCGCGCAGCTTGCCCATCGCCTCGGAGTCGGCGCGGTGGTTGAGCTCGGCGGGCGTGGTGATGGTGGCCACGTCGCCGTCGATGTCCACCTCGCAGCCGAGGCTGCGCAGCACGTCCGCCATCAGCGGGACGTCCAGGATCTCCGGGCAGTTGGTGATCGTGGTGGTGCCCTCGGCCAGCAGCGCCGCGGCCATCAGCTTGAGGACGCTGTTCTTGGCGCCCACCACGTCGACCTCGCCGACCAGCCGCGCACCGCCCTGGACCCGGAAGTGCTCACTCACCAAGGAACTCCAATCTGGAATGGCGTCATCCTACGGAGCGACTGAATCGGGACAGTGCCGGGCGGCCCGTAGGGTGCCGTCATGGCGGTTCACCTGACGAAGATCTACACCCGCGTGGGGGACGACGGCACGACGGGGTTGGGCGACTTCTCCCGCGTGCCCAAGACCTCCCCGCGCATCGCGGCCTACGCCGACGTGGACGAGACCGGGGCGGTGCTCGGCGTGGCGCTGGCGCTGGGCTCGCTGGAGCCCGAGGTCGTCGCGGTGGTGCGCAAGGTGCAGAACGACCTGTTCGACGTGGGCGCGGACCTGTCCACCCCGGTCGTGCCGGACCCGCAGCACCCGCCGCTGCGGGTGACCCAGGCGTACGTGGACCGGCTGGAGCGGTGGTGCGACGAGTTCAACGCCCGGCTGGGCAAGCTGGACTCGTTCATCCTCAGCGGCGGCACCCCCGGCGCGGCGCTGCTGCACCAGGCCCGCACCGTGGCCCGGCGGGCGGAGCGCAGCACGTGGGCGCTGCTGGAGGCCGAGCCGGAGACGACCAGCGCGCTGCCCGCCAAGTACCTCAACCGCGTGTCGGACCTGCTGTTCATCCTGGCGCGGATCGCCAACCCCGAGGGCGACGTGCTCTGGCAGCCCGCCGACAACGCCTGACCCCCGGTTGAGGCTTTTACCGCGATGTCGTCCCGCTTCGCGGCAAAAGCCTCAACCGACGTTTCAACGATACGGTTGAATCCCATGAGTCAGGACATCCGGGACTTCACCACCGCGCCGTGCACCCTGCTGGCACTGGGCGAGCCGACCCACGCGGAACCGGCCTTCGCCCTGGTCCGCAACGAGCTGTTCGCCCAGCTGGCCGCCGAGGGCTTCCGCTCGATCGCCCTGGAGACCGACCGCGCCGCCGCGCTGGTCGTGGACGACTACGTCCGAGGGGGCGCGGGAACCCTCGACCAGGTGATGGCCGAGGGCTTCACCCACGACTTCGGGAGCATCGCGGCCAACCGGCAACTGGTCGCCTGGATGCGCGAGCACAACGCGGACCTCCCGCCGCGGGAGCGCCTGGCCTTCCACGGCTTCGACATCCCCACCGAGACCATGAGCGCCCCCAGCCCCCGGCGTCACCTGGAACGCGCCCGCGACTACCTCGGCCTCGACCTGGACCTCACCGGCCTGCTCGGCGACGACGAGCGGTGGAGCCGCACCGAGGCGGTCCTGGACCCCGCCGAGTCGATCGGCGCCACGCCCGAGGCCGTGCGGCTGCGCGCCATCGCCGACGACATGCTCACCGAGCTCTACGCGCGGGCCCCGGAGCTGATCGCCGCGACCTCACCCGCCGAGTGGTCCCGGACCAGGACGCACCTCGCCGCCGGGATCGACCTGCTGCGCTACCACCACCGGTGCGCGCAGCGCGTGGACCGGCGGGTGCGGCTGCGCGACCTGACCGCCACCAGGGACGCCCTCATGGCCAGGAACCTGCTCGACATCAGGGAGGCCGAGGCCGAGCGGGGCCCGACCCTGGTCTTCGCCCACAACCTGCACCTGCGGCGCACCCCCGGCGCCATGCGCGTGGGGGACGTGGACGTCACCTGGTTCGGCGTCGGGGCCGTCATGGCGTCCCTGCTGGGCGAGCGGTACCGCGTCGTCGTCGGCAGCCTGGGCCGGGGCAAGGCGTTCGAGCTGGGCGAACCCGAGCCGGACACCTACGAGGGTTACCTCCAGCGCCGCGCAAGCACCTGGAGCCTGACCCCGACCAGCGCGATCCCCGACGCCCGCCCCCGCGCCGACAACACCACGAGGCACTACTTCCCCCTGGAGCGGGACGTCCTCGCAGGCTCCGACGCCGTCCTCCACCTCCCCTAACAACGTCGGCAAGTACTACCCGTCCCCCGCCGTCGAGCGCGTAACTACTACCCGCCCTCTGCGGGACGCACGGCGGGTAGTAGTCAACGGCCCGCTGCGGCGGGTCGGGTAGTACTTGCCGACGCGGTGGTTCTTAGCTGGCCCAGGGGATGGAGCGGCCGGGTGGGGCGGATTCGAGCCAGGATAGGAAGCCGGTGAGGGCGTCCGGGCCCATCGCCAGCTCCACCTCGCCGTCAACGGTGCGGCAACGCAGCACCTGGGCGCCCACGGGCATCGCGTACGCCTCAGGAGCGGTGGGCTCGCGGCGGGTGTCGATCTCGAACCCGTCGCGGTGGATCATGCGGTCCGGGCCGATCTTCAGGCTCAGCACCCGGAACCAGGCGAACTCGTCGCCCCGGTAGTGGCCCACGCCCAGGTGCCAGCCGCGCCCGCTCTCGTCCAACCGGGAGCGCAGCGCCACGTGCACGCCCCCGGCGCGCAGCAGGCGGATGCGGCGCCACGCGAAGTACGCGAGGACCACCACCGCGATGAACAGGACCACCCCGACTACTTCGGCGATCCCCACGGCGCTGCCCGCTCGTCCGCGTCCGCCGTCAGACCGTCTGCCCCGCGGCCCGCAGGCGCGCGTTGGCCCTGGCCCGCTCCACCTCGTCGGCGTCCTGGAGCGCCGAGCGCGCCTGCTCCACGTCGATCTCGTGGGCCAGTTCGGCGTCCTCGGCGAGGATGCTCACCCCGTCGGTGGTGACCGACAGGAAGCCGCCGTGCACCGCGGCGGCCACCAGGTCGCCGTCGGTGGTGCGGATGCGCACCACGCCCCCCTCGACCAGCTCGCCGAGCAGCGGCTCGTGGCCGGGCAGGATGCCGATCTCGCCCTCGGTCGTCTGCGCGACCACCGAGGTGGCCGTGCCGGACCACAGGCGGCGTTCCACGGCGACCAGCTGGACGGTCATCTCGGCCACGCGCATCTCCCTCGATCAGGCTGGGGTCGACTGCAGTCTAAACGGTCGCCGCGCGACCGCGCCGCCCCAGCCCGGCTCAAGCGGGTTCGACCCGGCGTTGCGCCGCTCGGGTGATGCCCGTGCGCGTGCCCACCGCCGCGACCGCCAGCGCGCCCAACGCCGCTACCAGCGCGAAGGCGTAGAAGCCCCAGGGGTGGGCCAGACCGGCGGTCAGCAGCGCGCCACCCAGCAGGGGACCGCAGATCGCGCCGACCCGACCGACGCCCGCGGTCCAGCCCAGACCGGTGGCCCGGTTGCCGTCGCCGTAGGTGCGGCCGACGTAGGCGTAGACCAGCACCTGGGCGCTGAACACGAAGCAGCCCGCCAGCAGCACCGCCAGGTACACGCCCGCGCCGGGCAGCCGGACGCTCAGCAGCGCCAGGAACAGCGCGGAGCCGGTGAACCAGGCCAGCGTCGCGGGCCGCACGCCCACCCGGTCGGCCACCGCGCCCGCCACCAGCAGGCCGACCACCGCGCCCACGTTGAGGGTCAGCAGCAGGCCCAGCGCCGCGCCCAGCGGGTAGCCCGCCTGCCGCATGATCTGCGGCAGCCACGTGTTCAGCCCGTAGACCAGCAGCAGGCCCATGAACGAGGCCACCCAGAACGCCAGCGTGGCGCGCAGCAGGCCGGGGGTGAACAGCGAGCCGACCACCCGCCGCGCGGACGTGCCGGAGAACCCGCGCGACTCTGGCAGGCGGCGCGCCATCAGCGGCACCAGCACCAGCGCGGGGGCCGCGCCGATGACGAACAGCGCCCGCCAGCCCCACACCGGGATGACCACGATGCCCAGCAGCGCGGTGAGCACCGCGCCCACGTGGTAACCGGTCATGATCAACGTGGTGGCGCGACCGCCGCGCCCCGGCCCGGTGAACTCGTTGACCAGCGCGATCGCGGTGGGCAGGCAGCCGCCCAGGCCCAGCCCGGCCAGGAACCGCAGCACCGCGAAGACCAGCGCCGACGGCGCGAACGCGCACAGCAGGGTGCACGCGGAGAAACCGGTGACCGCCAGGACCAGCGCCCTGCGCCTGCCGATGACGTCGGTGACGGTGCCGATGGCCAGCGCGCCCAGCATCATCCCGACCAGGCCCACCGTGGACACCGCCGACGCGCTCGCCGGGGTCAGCCCCCACACCCGGTCCTGGAGCAGCACCGGCAGCACCGTGCCCAGCACCACCAGGTCGAACCCGTCCAGCAGCACCGCCGTCCAGCACAGCGGCAGCACCCACCGACCAGCCGACATCGCGCCTCCCTCGGCCCGCGCACCGCGCCCAGCGTGGAGTGCGTCACACTGCGCGCGGCAGAGTCGTTTCCACTGACCGGGAGATGGGCCGATGCCGGTGCCGAAGTCCCTGCTGGGCCGGGCGTTCACCCTCCTGGGCGTGTTCAGCGAGCAGCGGCCGTCGGCCACGCTGTCCGAGCTGAGCAGGCTGTCCGGGCTGCCGCTGAGCACCACCCACCGGCTGGTCCGGGAACTGCTCCAGTGGCGCGCCCTCGACCGCGACGCGCGCGGCCGGTACTCGATCGGCCTGCGGCTGTGGGAGCTGGGGGCGCTCTCGCCGGGCAGCCTGGACCTGCGCGAGCGCGCCCTGCCGTTCCTGGAGGACCTGGTCGAGGTGACGCGGCACAACGCGCAGCTGGCCATCCGCGACGGCCTGGACGCGGTGTTCGTGGAGCGGCTGTCGGCCAGGGACGCGGTCAGCGTGGTCAGCCGGGCGGGCAGCAGGCTGCCGCTGCACGCCACCGGCGTCGGCCTGGTGCTGCTGGCGCACGCCCCCGCGCAGGTCCAGGAGCTGGCGCTGGCGAGCCCGCTGCGGCGGTTCACCTCCCGCACGATCTGCGCGCCCGCCCGATTACGGGAGGCGCTGGCCCAGGTCCGGCGGGACGGCTACGCCATCAGCGACCGGCAGATCGAGATGATCACCTACTCGGTGGCCGCCCCGGTGCGCGACGCGGGCGGCGAGGTGGTGGCGGCGGTGTCGGTGGTCCTGCCGACCGGGGCGCGCACCGACGCCGCCGTGTCCGCCGTGCGCACCTGCGGCCGGGCCATCTCGCGGGCCCTGGGCGCGCCCTGACCCCGTTGACACCGGCCCCGTGAACGCCGGAGGGCCGGAAACCCGCGCGCGGGTTTCCGGCCCTCCGGATCGGCTCTTCGAAATCAGCTCACTTGCCCGCGAGCTTCTTCGCGTTGGCCTCGACGTCGTCGAGCCCGCCGCAGGAGAAGAACGCCTGCTCCGGGTAGTGGTCGAACTCGCCCTTGCAGACGCGGTCGAACGCCTCGATCGTGTCCTTGATCGGCACGAACGAACCGGGCTGGCCGGTGAACTTCTCGGCCACGATGAAGTTCTGGCCCAGGAAGCGCTCCAGGCGACGGGCGCGGCCGACGAGGACCTTGTCCTCCTCGGACAGCTCGTCCATGCCCAGGATGGCGATGATGTCCTGCAGCTCCTTGTACTTCTGCAGGATCCGCTTGACCTCCTGCGCCACCCGGTAGTGCTCCTCGCCGACGATCGACGGCTCCAGGATGCGGGAGGAGGACGCCAGCGGGTCCACCGCCGGGTAGATGCCCTTCTGCGAGATCGGCCGGGACAGCTCCGTCGTCGCGTCCAGGTGGGCGAAGGTGGTGGCGGGCGCCGGGTCGGTGTAGTCGTCCGCGGGCACGTAGATCGCCTGCAGCGAGGTGATCGACTTGCCTCGGGTCGAGGTGATCCGCTCCTGCAGCTCGCCCATCTCGTCGGCCAGCGTCGGCTGGTAGCCCACGGCGGAGGGCATGCGGCCCAGCAGGGTCGACACCTCCGAGCCCGCCTGGGTGAACCGGAAGATGTTGTCGATGAACAGCAGCACGTCCTGGTTCTGCACGTCGCGGAAGTACTCCGCCATCGTCAGCGCGGACAGCGCGACGCGCATGCGGGTGCCCGGCGGCTCGTCCATCTGGCCGAACACCAGGGCGGTGTCGCCGAGGACGCCCATCTCCTCCATCTCCAGCAGGAGGTCGGTGCCCTCACGGGTGCGCTCGCCGACGCCGGCGAACACCGAGGTGCCGGAGAACTCGCGGGCGATGCGGGTGATCATCTCCTGGATGAGCACCGTCTTGCCCACGCCCGCGCCGCCGAACAGGCCGATCTTGCCGCCCTTGACGTACGGGGTCAGCAGGTCGATGACCTTGATGCCCGTCTCCAGGATCTCGGTCTTGCCCTCGAGCTGGTCGAAGGCGGGCGGGTTGCGGTGGATCTCCCACTGCTCGCCGTCGCGGCCGAGACCCGGCTTGTCCAGGCAGTCGCCCAGCGCGTTGAACACGTGGCCCTTGACCACGTCGCCGACCGGCACGGAGATCGCCGCGCCGGTGTCGGTGACGGCGGCGCCGCGGACCAGGCCGTCGGTCGGCTGCATCGAGATGCAGCGGACCAGGTTGTCGCCCAGGTGCTGGGCGACCTCCAGGGTCAGCGTCTTGGCCACCGCTTCGTAGGTGATCTCGACGTGCAGGGCGTTGAACAGCTCGGGCACGGCGTCGCGCGGGAACTCCACGTCGACGACGGCGCCGATCACCCTGGCCACACGGCCGGTGCGGGTGGTGGTGGCAGTAGCGGTAGCAGTCATGTCATTCATCACTTCCTGCGCCACCGGTAAGCGCGGAAGCGCCACCGACGATCTCGCTGATCTCCTGGGTGATCTGGGCCTGGCGGGCCGCGTTCATCTGCCTGCTGAGCGTGCGGACCAGCTCGTTGGCGTTGTCCGTCGCGGCCTGCATCGCGGTCCGCCGGGCGGCGGACTCCGACGCGGCGGACTCCAGCAGCGCGGAGAACAGCCGCGTGTTGACGTACTTGGGCAGCAGCGCGCCCAGCAGGGTCTCCGGGTCCGGCTCGAACTCGTAGCCGGGCACCACCCCGTCGGGCTCCTGGCCGTACTCGACCCCGAGCGGCGCGATGCGCTTGGCGACCGGCTGCTGGCTCAGCATGGACTTGAACTCGGTGTAGACGACGTGGATCTCGTCGACGCCCAGCACCCCGTCGGGGCCGGGGGCGTCGCCCTCGTCGTCGCTACCGGCCAGGAACGCCTTGACCACGGCGTCACCCGCGGCCACGGCGTCCCGGTAGTTCGGCGTCTGGGAGAACCCGGTCCACTCGCCCGCCAGCTCGCGCCTGCGGAAGCGGAAGTACCCCACGCCCTTGCGGCCGGTCACGTACAGCACCGGCTCCTTGCCCTCGGAGCGGAGCAGCGAGATCAGCTCCTCCGCGGCCTTGAGCACGTTGGCGTTGTACGCGCCGCACATGCCCTTGTCGCTGGTGACGACCAGGACGGCGGCGCGCTTGGGCTGCTTGCGCGCCTCCAGCAGCGGGTGGTCCAGGTTCGCCGAGGCGCTGGCCAGCGCGGAGAGCACGCTGGTGATCTCCTCGGCGTAGGGGCGCGAGGCCGCGACCCTGCCCTGCGCCCTGGACAGGCGTGACGTGGCGATGAGCTCGTACGCCTTGGTGATCTTGCCGGTCGAGGTGACCGACCTGATCCGTTGGCGCAGCTCGCGAATCTGTGCGGCCATCGCCTACGTCACTTCTCGTTCGGGGCGGGACGGTTGACCTTCACCGACTCCTGCCCGACCTCGTCCGCGCTCATCGGCTCGGCGGGTGCCTCGCTGATGGGGGCGGCCGCGCCGGAGGCGGTGAACTGCTTCTTGAACTCCGCGACCGCGTCCAGGATGCGCCGCTCGGCGTCGTCGGACAGGACCTTGGACTCCACGATGCCCTGGAGCACGTCGCCGTGGTTGCGGCGCAGGCTGTCCTTGAACTCGGCCAGGAACCGGCGCACGTCGCCGACCGGCACGTCGTCCAGGTGGCCCTTGGTGCCCAGGTAGATCTCGACGACCTGCTCCTCGACCGGCACCGGCGAGTACTGGGCCTGCTTGAGCAGCTCCACCAGCCGGGCGCCGCGGTCGAGCTGGGCGCGCGAGGCGGCGTCGAGGTCGGAGGCGAACGCGGAGAACGCCTCCAGCTCGCGGAACTGCGACAGGTCCAGGCGCAGCGAGCCCGCGACCGTCTTCATCGCCTTGATCTGCGCGGCGCCACCCACGCGGGACACCGAGATGCCCACGTTGATGGCCGGGCGCACACCGGCGTTGAACAGGTCGGACTCCAGGAAGACCTGGCCGTCGGTGATGGAGATGACGTTGGTCGGGATGTAGGCCGACACGTCGTTGGCCTTGGTCTCGATGATCGGCAGACCGGTCATCGAGCCGCCGCCCATGTCGTCGGACAGCTTCGCGCAGCGCTCCAGCAGGCGCGAGTGCAAGTAGAAGACGTCGCCGGGGTAGGCCTCGCGGCCCGGCGGGCGGCGCAGCAGCAGCGAGATGGCGCGGTAGGCCTCCGCCTGCTTGGTCAGGTCGTCGAAGATGATCAGGACGTGCTTGCCCTGGTACATCCAGTGCTGGCCGATGGCGGAGCCGGTGTAGGGCGCCAGCCACTTGAAGCCCGCGGGGTCGGACGCCGGGGCGGCCACGATGGTGGTGTACTCCATCGCGCCCGCCTCCTCCAGCGCGGCCTTGACGCCCGCGATGGTGGAGCCCTTCTGGCCGATGGCGACGTAGACGCAGCGGACCTGCTGCTTCGGGTCGCCGCTCTCCCAGGCCTTCTTCTGGTTGATGATCGTGTCCACGCAGACCGCGGTCTTGCCGGTCTTGCGGTCGCCGATGATCAGCTGGCGCTGGCCGCGGCCGATCGGGGTCATCGCGTCGATGGCCTTGATGCCGGTCTGCATCGGCTCGCTCACCGGCTGGCGCTCCAGCACGGTGGCCGCCTGCAGCTCCAGGGCGCGCTGGCCCTCGGCCGCGATCTCGCCGAGGCCGTCGATCGGCTGGCCGAGCGGGTTGACCACGCGACCCAGGAAGGCGTCGCCGACCGGCACGGAGAGCACCTGGCCGGTCCGGCGGACCTCCTGGCCCTCCTCGATCTGGTCGAAGTCGCCCAGGATGACCGCGCCGATCTCGCGGACCTCCAGGTTCAGGGCCACGCCGAGCACGCCGCCGGGGAACTCCAGCAGCTCGTTGGTCATCGTGCCGGGCAGACCCTCGACGATGGCGATGCCGTCGTAGGTCTCGGCGACGACACCGACCTCTTCCCGGTTGACCTCCGGGGAGTAGCTCGAGACGTACTTCTCGATCGCACTGCGGATCTCGTCCGACGAGATCGTCAGCTCCGCCATGTCGTTCCTGCTCTCACTTCGTTCATGGGAAAGGGGCTAACTGCGGTCAGCCTGCGAGGTCGCGGCGGAGGGCCGCCAGCCGACCCGCCACGCTGCCGTCGATGACCTCGTCGCCGATCTTGATCAGCAGGCCGCCTGCCAACGAGGGGTCCACCTCGACGTGCAGTGCGATCGGTCGTGAGTAGATCCTGGTCAACGTGGCGACCAGGCGGTCCTGCTGCTCGACGGACAGCTCAACAGCAGAACGCACGTGGGCCACCGAACGTTCCCGGCGCTTGGCGGCCAGCTCGGCCAGCCTGCCCAGGCCCGGCACCACGCCCAGCCCGCGCGGGGTGCGCACCAGCTGGGTGGCCAGCACGCGGGTGACCTGCTCGACCTTGCCCGAGATGAGGCTGTCGAGCAGGGCCAGCTTGCCCGCGGTGTCACCCGCCGGGTCGGTCAGCACCCGCTCCAGGTCGGTGTCGCCCGCGATGATGCGGCCGAGCCGGAACAGCTCGTCCTCGACCGCGTCGAGGCGGCCGTCGCGCTCGGCCCGGACCAGCAGCGCGGTGCGGGCCAGCGACTCCAGGCCGTCGACCAGCTCGCGCGGGCTGGACCACTTGGCGGTGACCACGCTGACCAGCACGGTCAGCGTCGGGTCGGACACCTTGCCGCCCAGCAGGGTGCGAGCCAGCCGCTCGCGCCCGGCCGGGTCGGACGAGGAGTCGCCGAACGCGCGCCGCAGCTGCGGCTGCGCGCTCAGCAGGTCGACCACGGAGAACAGCTCTTCACCGAGCGCGGTGAGCGCGTCGGCGCTGGCGGTGGCCTCGACCAGCTCCAGCAGCCGCAGTTCGGCGGCTGCCAGAGCGTCGCGACTCGCGGCGTGCAGCGTCATGGACCGTCCCTACTTGGTCGCCGGCGCCGCGGTGGCGTCCAGCTCGTCGAGGAAGCGGTCCACGGTGCCGCGGCGCCGGGCCTCGTCCTCCAGGGACTCGCCCACCACCTTGCCCGCGAGCTCGACCGCCACGCGGCCCAGGTCGGCGCGCAGCTCCGCGACGATCTGGGCGCGCTGCGCGTCGAGCTGGTGCTGGCCCTGCGCGACGATCCGCGCGGACTCGGCCTGGGCCTGCTCCCGCATCTCGTCGATGATCTGCTGGCCCTCGGCCCGCGCGTCGTCGCGGATGCGGGCGGCCTCGGCGCGCGCCTCGGCCAGCTGCTCCCGGTACTGCTCGAGCGTCCGTTGCGCCTCGGCCTGCGCGGCCTCGGCCCTGGCGATACCGCCCTCGATCTTCTCGGTGCGCTCGGCGAGCACCTTCTGGAAGAGCGGCAGCACCTTCTTCCAGAAGACGAAGCCGATGATCGCCAGGCAGACCGCGGACCAAACGATGTCGTAGACGGCCGGGACGAGGGGACTCGGAGTCCCCTCGGCCGCCAGGATCAGGCCGGTCATGGTGGTCACCGCCTTCTCTTATGGGTTCGGTCGATCAGGTGAAGAGGAAGCCGGCGACGAGACCGATCAGGGCCAGGGCCTCGGTGAACGCGATACCCAGGATCATGGTGGTGCGGAGCTGACCGGACAGCTCGGGCTGGCGGGCCATCGCCTCGACGGTCTTGCCGGACACGATGCCCACACCGATGCCGGGGCCAATCGCGGCAAGGCCGTAGCCGATGGCGTTGACGTTGCCTGCGACCTCAGCAAGGTTCATTTCTGTTCGTTCCCTTTCCGGTTGGCCCGCGCCGGGTGCTCCCGGCGCGGGTCGTCCCAAAACTCTGGGTCTCAGTGCTCCGCGTGGAGCGCACCGTCGATGTAGACGGCGGTGAGCAGGGTGAAGATGTAGGCCTGGAGGAACTGCACCAGCAGCTCGAAGATCGTGAAGACGAGCCCCATCAGCAGGGACACCGCCCCCACGGGCGCCAGCAGGAAGTTCCCGGCCTGGAACATCAGGAACCACGCGGCGCTGAAGAACAGCACCAGGGTCATGTGGCCGGCCAGCATGTTCGCCATCAGACGGATCATCAGCGTGCCGGGGCGGATGATGAACGTCGAGGCGAACTCGATCGGCGTCACGAGGATGTACAGCGGCTTGGGCACGCCGGGCGGGAACAGGTTCGACTTGAAGTACTGGCCCGCGCCCTGGGCCTTGATGCCCGCGTAGTTGAACGCCAGGTACGCGACGACCGCCAGGACCAGGGGCAGGCCGATGCGGGCGGTGGCGGGCATGTTCAGCAGCGGGATGACGCCCGAGAGGTTGGCCGCCCAGATCAGGAAGAAGAACGTGGTCAGCAGCGGCAGGAACCGCCTGCCGTTCTGCTTGCCCAGCACGTCTTCGGCGATGTTGACCCGGACGAAGTCCAGCGCCAGCTCACCCAGGTTCTGCACACCCCGCGGCACCAGCTTCGGACGGCGCAGCGCGATCAGGAAGAACGCCGCCAGGAGCACCGTCATGAGGATGCGGATCAGCATGATCCGGTCGACCTCGAACGGGGTACCTTCGAACAGCAGGGCAGGAGGGAAGAACTCTTCGATAGAGGGCTTGTGGAACTCGGCGCCCTCGGCAAGCACCAAGGTGTTCAGCGTGCTCTCCCTGCAGTCGCGGTCGGCGCTGCGTCAGCCCCGGCCGTGGCGTACATAGACGATGTAGAACCCCGTGACAAAGCCCACCGCAAGCCCGATCGGTGTCCAGACCCGGCTGTCGGTGGCCCTGTCGATGAGAAAGCCGATGCCACCCCAGACCGCGGGGCCGGACACCAGCGTGCCGATGATCGACCAGACAGCGCCGTCACCCCTTCGGGGTGTTTTGTCTGACTTGTCACTCATCTACCCCGCACCCTACCAACCAGTCGTCCCACGTCCGTACACGGGGGTTAACGGGCATCGCTCTGACCAGTGCCGGAGGGGTCCACGTACAGCATCCTCGCCTTGAGCACCACCCGCGTCTCGGCGGCCAGGACCACCACGATCGAGACCAGGACGACGACTCCGAAAACGGTCTTGGAGTAGAACGTCAAGTCCCTCAACAGGGCTAGAGCGGCGATCACGATGATCACTTTGAGCAACCAGCTGCCCATGATGGCCCCGCCCGTCACCACCGGCGTCGCCTTGACCGTGAGCAGCACCGACAGCAGCGTGACGAGCAGGAAGCTGCCCGCGATGGCGCCCCCGAGCAGCGCGCCCCACACCCCGGCCGCGCCGGAGGTGAACCAGCCGACGACGGCCGCGATCACCACCACCGGCACCAGCACGAGGAGGGACTGGCGCAACGCCTTGCGCGTCACGTCGGCGGCGTCGAGGGTTCGAGTCACGGGTCCATTGTCGCTGGTCGCCCCGACCAACCAGCCACCGGGTGGCAGCGGGTGGCAGCGCTTGGCAGCGGAGGCGGGGGTCGCCGCTACCGCCGCGCCTCGCGCAGCCGGGGCACGGCCGAGACGAAGAACGCCAGCAGCAGCCCGATGCCCAGGCACCACACCACCACGACCACGTCGAACACGGTCAGCGCGACCGCGCTGAAGGCCAGCACACCCGCCCACAGGTAGATCAGCAGCACGGCCCGCCGCTGCGAGTGGCCGATCTCCAGCAGGCGGTGGTGCAGGTGCATCTTGTCCGCCGAGAACGGGCTCTCCCCGCGCCTGGTGCGCCGGACCACCGCCATCAGCAGGTCCAGCAGCGGCACGAACAGCACCGCCGCCACCACCAGCAGCGGGGACAGCAGGCCCAGCACGTCGGTGGCGCCGAGGCTGTCGTAGTTGAGCTTGCCCGAGGCCGAGGTGGTGGCCGCGGCCAGCATCAGGCCGATCAGCATCGACCCGGAGTCGCCCATGAAGATCCGGGCCGGGTTGAAGTTGTGCGGCAGGAAGCCCAGGCACGCGCCCGCCAGCGTGGCGGCGATCAGCGCGGGCGGGTACGAGCCCACGTCGCCCTGGTTCTTGGCCAGCACGCCGATGCAGAACGCGCAGGTGGCCGCCGCGGCGATGAGCCCGATGCCCGCCGCCAGGCCGTCCAGGCCGTCCACGAAGTTCATCGCGTTGATCATGGTGACCGCGAGCAGCACGCTCAGCACCGCGCCCTGGTTCTGGTCCAGCGCCAGCAGCGCGCCCTTGTCCGCGCCCCACGGCACCCAGAAGAACAGCCACTGCAGGCCGAACAGCACCAGGATGCCCGCGGCGGTCACCTGGCCCGCCAGCTTGGTCAGCGAGTCCAGCTCGAACCGGTCGTCCAGGACGCCGACCAGCACGATGACCCCGCCGCCGACCATCACCGCGTACGGGTCGTTGGAGAAGTCGAAGGCCGAGCGCAGCACCGGCAGCTGGTGCGCCAGCAGCATCCCGCCCAGCACGCCGCCGTACATCGCCAGACCACCCATCCGGGGCATGGGCTTGACGTGCACGTCGCGTTGCCGGGGGTAGGCGACCGCGCCGATGCGGAAGGCCAGCAGGCGGACGAGCCCGACGAGCAGGAACGTCACCACCGCGGCGGTCAGCGCGACGAGGAGGTACTCCCGGACGGGGAGCACGGCGGAGGAGGCAGGCAACTGGCCCACTGGAGCTAGCCCCTCGGAGGTGGGGGTGGGAACACTGGGAGGAGCACCACGCTACCCCGTCGTCGAAGATCCACTAGCGGGCGACCTCGACTTCGACGCCCAGCGCCTTGGAGACCTCCGCGACCGGCACCGCGCCCTCGCGCAGCACCACCGCGTCCGGGCCGGTCAGGTCGACGATGGTGGAGGCGACGTTCTCCGTCGCGGGACCGCCGTCGAGGTAGACCGCGACGTCCTCGCCGAGCTGCTCCACGGCCTCGGCCGCGGTGCCCGCGGGCGGGAAGCCGGACTTGTTGGCGCTGGAGACGGCCATCGGGCCGACGTCGCGCAGCAGCTCCAGGGCCACCGGGTGCAGCGGCATCCGCAGCATCACCGTGCCGCGGGTCTGCCCGAGGTCCCAGGCCAGCGACGGCGCGTGCGGCAGCACCAGGGACAGCCCGCCCGGCCAGAACGCCTCGATCAGCGCGCGGGCCTGCCTGGGCACCGAGAGGACCAGGCCGTCGATGGTCGTCCAGGAGCCGACCAGCACCGGCACCGGCATGTCCGGGCCGCGCCCCTTGGCGGCCAGCAGCGAGCGCACCGCGGCGGCGTCGAAGGCGTCGCAGCCGATGCCGTAGACCGTGTCGGTGGGCAGCACCACGAGCCGTCCGGAGCGGACCGCAGCCGCAGCGGCGGCGAGGCCGGCCGTCCGATCTTCCTGGACCCCGCAGTCGTAGACCGTACTCACCCGGCGAATCCTGGCACAGCCCGTCCGGCGGCCTCCGACGGCCTCCGCCTCACCCGAAGTCCACTCGATCGGCCCAGGACATTCGGGACCGCTCCCCGCCCGTGCCGTCCAGAATGCGGGGTATCGCGTTCCCGGCCGCGGGGAGTGGATGACCGAATGCCCGAAAAAGACGGGGTGACCCGGTACCTGTGCGCGGCGGCGCACCTGGACCGCAAATTCGCCGACGACGCCATCCGCGAATTCCTGACCGAGCCGACCAGGGCATTCGCCCCGTCGCCGGGGGTGGACGGCGGCGCGGTGCTGCGCGAGGCGGTGGCGGCCCGGACCAGGCGCAGGACGCGCGACGCCGTGCTGTGCGTGCTGGTGCTGCTGTTCGCCTTCGCCGCGCCGCTGACGACCCTGTGGTGGGCGGTGATCGCGGTGATCGCGGCGTTGCCCCGGTGGGGCGCCCGGCTGGCCAAGCCGAGCGACCCTCGAAATCCGCAGGCGAAAAGCGCTCCGCCCGCGCTCTTCGTGGGTTTGGTGGTGGCCGCCTTATACCTGCTCGTCCAAATCGTCATGTACACGACCGGTGAATCGCTGTTCGACAGCGGTTCCCGGTACGACTCCCGGTACGAGGAGGACCCCGAGCCCGTCCCGGTGGTTCCGTTCCTGATCGCGCCGCTGATCGTCCTGGTGGTCCTGCTGGACCGGCTGGCGGTGTGGTCGATGCTGACCACGAGCTTCCGCCGCGACCGGTTCCGGGCCCCCACCACCACCGACCGGTGGCTGGGCGAGCGGCGGGTGCGCAGCCTGGGCCACCGCGCCCACGAGGCCGAGCTGGCCGCCTGGGACGGCGGGGACGCCTCGGCGGGCGCCGGGCCGGTGACCACCGTCTACCGCGGCTACGACCCGTTCGTGGGCGCCGGGCTGAGCTACCAGCCGTGGTCGCTGGCCTTCCCCCTGGACCCGAAGGACCCGGAGCGGGCCGTCACCCCGTTCACCCTGGCCGAGCTGTACGACGCGGTGCAGCACGACCTGCTGTCGCTGGGGCGCTCCGCCGCGCTCTCGCCGAGCAACCGGCTCAGCGGGCTGACCGCCGTGGAGCGGGTGGTGGTGCCCGCGGACGACCTGGTGGCGCGCGTCGGCGAACCGGAGGCCGCGGCCGTGCTGCCGGACCCGCGCGGCAGGCCGAACCGCACCCTGCCCAGGGAGGTCGCCGACCGGGTGCTGGCGGGTCCGCTGGAGTGGATGCGGTACTTCCGGTGCTTCCAGGTCCAGACCTGGGACCTGGACCTGGTGGTGTCGTCCTACCTGCACCTGGGCTCGGACGAGCGGATGCTCTACGTCGAGTGGACGCCCTGCGTGCTGCTGCCGGTCAAGGACGGGTACCGGGCCATCGACCGCATGTCGCGCACGCCGTGGTGGCCGGTGGTGCGGACGCTGGGGGTGCTGGCGCGCCTGCCGGTGACGTTCTTCGGGCGGCTGTGGCACGCGACGATGCCGATCCTGCCCATCCGCGAGCAGCGCGGCCAGGTCCGGGCCGAGCGGTACGGCGCGCTGCGCAGCCTGCGGGAGATGGGCGCGGCCGACGACGTGCAGGACTACTTCCAGCGCACCGACCTGGAGCGCTACATCAAGCTCATGGAGGCCCGCCTGCTCCGGTCGATCGGCCGGTTCCTGGAGGAGCGGGGCATCGCGGTCACCGAGTTCATGGCCCAGGCCAACCAGGTGTTCAGCAAGAACGTGCACATCGAGGGCTCGGTCACCGGCAACGTGTTCGTCGGCGACCACAACAGGAGCGGGAACGTCTCGGCGACGGCCCGCCCGAACGGGTGAGGGGCGGTGCGGTGAACGACCACGGCATCCAGGTCGGCGGCGACGCGACCGGCAACTTCGTCATCGGCGACCACAACACCACCGGCGACGTCGTCACCGGTCCGCGCGCCGACGCCCTCGCCGAGGCGCGGGCCCTGCTGGCCGCGCTGCGCGCCGAGGTGGCGGCGAACCCGGAGGGCACGCCCGGCCGCGAGTCGGCCCTGGACACCCTCGACGACCTCGACGCCGAACTGGCCGAGCCGCGGCCCAGCCCGCCGCGCGCCCAGCGCCTGCTGGACCGGCTCTCCCAGCGGCTCACCGGTGGTCTCGCCACGGCCACCAGCGCGGTCGAGCTGGCCGAGAAGGTGCAGGCCCTGTTCGCCTAGCCCCCAGCGTCTGCAAGTACCACCCGGCACGCCCACGAGGGCCGCTGACCACTACCCGTGGGCGGAGCTAGCGCCTGCGGGCGGTGGCGAAGCGGGGGCGGCCCGCGAGGTCGCGGTGGTCGGCGGCGTCGTCCAGGTCCGGGTGGGCTGCCAGCAGGGCCGGGACGGACTCGCCCTGGGTGTCGTCGTGCTCGATCCCGACGTGGCCGCCTGGCCGCAGCAGGCGCGCCGCCAGGCCGACCACGTGGCGGATCACGTCCAGCCCGTCCGGCCCGCCGAACACCGCCTGGCGGGGGTCGTGCTCGGCCACCTCGGGCTGCACCGGCGTGTCGTCCGGCACGTACGGCGGGTTGCACACCACCAGGTGCACTCGCCCGTCCAAGTCGGACAGCACACCCGATGAGGTGACGTCGCCCTCGTGCAGGGTGATCGGGGGGTCGCCCGCCGCCGCGCGGGCCTCGGCGTTGCGGCGCGTCCACCCCAGCGCCACCGGGTCGCGCTCGACCGCGTGCACCACGGCGTCGCGGCGGCGGTGCGCCAGGGCCAGCGCCAGCGCCCCCGACCCGGTGCACAGGTCGACCACCACCGGCTCCGGCACGCCGTCCACGGCGGACAGCGCCCACTCCAGCAGCAGCTCGGTCTCCGGGCGCGGCACGAACACGCCGGGGCCGACCAGCAGGTCGACCCCGCCCAGGTGCACCGAGCCGGTGAGGTGCTGCAGCGGGACCCGCTCGGCCCGCCTGCGCACCAGCTCGCGCAGCGCCTCCACCACCGGCGGGTCGACCTGGCCCACCAGCGGCAGCCGCGACCTCGGCACGCCGAGCACGTGGGCGGCCAGCAGCTCGGCGTCCACCCTCGGGCTGTCCACACCCGCCGCGGCCAGCACGCGCTCGGCTTCCAGCACGGCCGGGCGCAGCGGATGTCTGCTCATGCCCCGAACTCTAACCGCCTGCAAGTACTACCCGGCCCACCGGAACGGGCCGCTGACTACTACCCGGCTCGCGGCACACCGGGCCGGGTAGTAGTTACGCGCTCGACGAGGGCACACGGGTAGTACTTGCCGGTGCGTCAGAAGTTGATCATGTGACCGGCCAGGCCGTGCACGGCCTCCTTGACCGCCTCGCTCAGCGTGGGGTGGGCGTGCACGTTGCGCGCCACCTCGTGCACCGTGAGGTCCCACTGCTGCGCCAGGGTCAGCTCCGGCAGCAGCTCGGTGACGTCCGGGCCGATCATGTGCGCGCCCAGCAGCTCGCCGTACTTGGCGTCGCTGATCAGCTTCACGAAACCGCTCGGGTCGGCCAGGCCGTGCGCCTTGCCGTTGGCGGTGAACGGGAACTTCGCCACCTGGACGTCGTAGCCCTTCTCCCGCGCCTGCTCCTCGGTCCAGCCGAAGCTGGCGATCTGCGGCTGGCAGAAGGTCGCCCTCGGGATCATCGCGAAGTCCAGCTCCATGGTCTCCGCGCCCGCGATGGTCTCCGCCGCCACGATGCCCATCGACTCCGCCGCGTGGGCCAGCATCAGCTTCGCGGTCACGTCGCCGATGGCGAAGATGTGCGGCACGGTGGTCCGGCCGCGGTTGTCCACCGCGATGGCGCCGCGCTCGGTCAGCTCCACGCCGGTGTTCTCCAGGCCGTAGCCCTCCACCCGCGGCTGGAAACCGATGGCCTGCATGACCTTGTCGGCCTCCAGGACCTCCTGCTCGCCGTCCTTGGAGACGGTGACGCGGACCTTCTCGCCGCTGTCGTCGATGGACTCCACGCGCGTGGAGGTGCGCACCTCGATGCCCAGCCGCTTGTAGCGCTTGGCCAGCTCGGTGGAGACCTCGACGTCCTCCAGCGGCACCATCCGGTCGAGGAACTCGACGATGGTCACCTTGACGCCGTAGTTGTGCAGCACGTAGCCGAACTCGACGCCGATCGCGCCCGCGCCCGCGATGACGATGCTCTCCGGCAGCTCCTCCGAGAGGATCTGCTCCTCGTAGGTCACCACGCGGTCGGACAGCTTCGTGCCGGGCAGCAGGCGGGTCTTGGCGCCCGCGGCGATGATGGCGTGGTCGAAGGTGATGGTCTCGTCGCCGACCTGGATGGTGTTGGCGTCGGTGAACGTGCCGAAGCCGTTGTACTCCGTGATGCCGTTCTTCTTCATCAGGAAGTGCACGCCCTTGACGCGCCCGTCGGCGACCTTGCGGCTGCGCTGGAAGGCCGCGCTGTAGTCGAACCGGACCGTGCCGTCGACCTGGATGCCGAAGGTCTTCTGCTCGTGGGTGAACAGGTGCGCCAGCTCGGCGTTGCGCAGGAGCGCCTTGGACGGGATGCAGCCCACGTTCAGGCAGACCCCGCCCCAGTAACGCTCCTCGACGACCGCCGTCTTCAGCCCGAGCTGGGCCGCGCGGATCGCGGCGACGTACCCGCCTGGCCCCGCACCGAGGACCACGACGTCAAAGTGTGCGCTCATGCGCACAACACTAGGTCCCCAGCTGTTCGGAGAAGAACTCGATGGCCCGTCGCCACGCGTCCGCCCGCGCCGCCGCCGTCGCGGCGGGCGCACCGCCCACGAGGAAGGGCACGTCGGGGCCGGGGATCACCAGGTCGGTGGTCGGCCGGTGCGGCGGGCCCGCGATCAGGTGTCCCGCTTCCGGGTACACCACGTGCTCGTACCGGAACGGGTGATCGTGCGCGGCCAACCGGCGCTCGGCGACCTCGCTCAGCTCCACGCAGGGCCAGCTCGCGTCCCGCCCGGATGAGAGCAGCAACACACCCCCGTTGATCCGCTCCACCGGGATCTCGGTCTCCTCCGGGATGCCGTCGGTGAGGTCGAACGCCAGCCCCAGCGGCACCGGGTCGCCGTTGACCACCCGCGCCCGCAGCTCGTCCGGGAGCGAGTAGGGCAGGTACGGCAGCGGGCGGCCCTGCCACGTCCACGACGCGGCCTCGCCGTCCAGCTTCTGCAGCAGCCTGCGGCCCGGCGCGATGCCCTGGGTGACCACGCCGCTGCCGACCACGCTGACCACGGCCCGGACCTGCGGGAACGTCGCCCCGACCAGCAGCGCCAGCTCACCGCCGCGCGACCTGCCGATGACCCCGACCTCGCCCGCGCGCCCCTTGAGGTGCTCGATGCCCGCGCCGAAGTACTCCAGCGGGATGTCGACCAGGTCGTCGGGCACGCCCGGAGCACCGAAGTAGGCCAGCGCCAGCGCCGCGAACCCGTGCCCGGCCAGCAGCGCGGCGTCGAGCTCGTGCAACCCGCCCTCGGAGCCGCTCAGCACCACCACGCCGGGGTGGGTGTCGTCGTCGTCCGGTTCGAACAGCACGCCGACCAGGCCGTTGTCGCGGACTTCGGTCCTCCGCACGCCCCTGGGCACGGTTCGCCGGTCCAGCTCGACCTTGCCCACGCCCGCGACCTCCAGCAGGGTCGGTCCCGGTTCGTCGCCGGTCCGCTCCGCCGACCAGAACAGGCCCATCGGGTCGACGCCCTGGTAGCTGCCCTCCAGGGGCGCGTGCCGGGTCACGTCGACCACGCCGCGCTCGTCGGCGGCGAACACCGCCTCAGCGGCCCAGTCGCCGGTGGTCAGGCGGATCGTGACGGCCTGGTCGGGGGTCAGCCCGGTGACCACGATGGACAGCTCGGCGTCCAGCGGCGCGCTCTGCGGGTTGACCAGGATGTCCGCCATCGCGCCCCCTCGGCGTGTGTCACCCGCCCGAGCGAGCGGGAGTCCTACCCCTCCATGGTGCGAGGTCCACCCTGCGTCCACAAGCGGACGATCTACCCCACCACCCCGCGAGTCGAACGCTCAGGTACCGCGGGGTGGGCGTGCGGGGTCAGGAGGCGGAGAGGCGGGCGGCGCGGTCGGCGGCGGCGAGGGCGTCGAGGACGGCGTCGAGGTCGCCGTCGAGGACCTGGTCCAGGTTGTGCGCCTTGTAGCCGACCCGGTGGTCGGAGATGCGCGACTCGGGGAAGTTGTAGGTGCGCACCCGCTCGGACCGGTCCACCGTCCGGATCTGCGTGCGCCGCGCGTCGGAGGCCTCCTGCTGGGCCTTCTCCTCGGCCAGCGCGGTCAGCCTGGCCTGGAGCACCTGCATCGCGCGGGCCTTGTTCTGCAGCTGCGAGCGCTCGTTCTGGCAGGAGACCACGATGCCGGTCGGCAGGTGGGTGATCCGCACCGCCGAGTCGGTGGTGTTCACGCTCTGCCCGCCCTTGCCGGAGGACCGGAACACGTCCACCCGCAGGTCGTTCTCGTCGATCTCGACCTCGACGTCCTCGGTCTCCGGGAACACCAGCACGCCCGCCGCCGAGGTGTGGATGCGGCCCTGGGACTCGGTCACCGGCACCCGCTGCACGCGGTGCACGCCGCCCTCGTACTTCAGCCGCGACCACACCCCGTCGGGTGAGTCGCCTCGGCCCTTGATGGCCACCGTGACGTCCTTGAACCCGCCCAGGTCGGAGTCGGTGCCGTCGAGCACCTCGGCCTTCCAGCCCTGCCGCTCGGCGTAGCGCAGGTACATCCGCAGCAGGTCGCCCGCGAACAGCGCGGACTCCTCGCCGCCCTCGCCGGACTTGATCTCCAGCACCACGTCGGCGGAGTCGTGCGGGTCGCGGGGCAGCAGCAGCTCGGTGAGCTTCTCCTCCAGCGCGGGCACGCGCGCGGCCAGCTCCTCGGCCTCGGCCGCGAACGCCGGGTCCTCGGCGGCCAGCTCGCGGGCCGCCTCCAGGTCGTCGCGCACCTGCTCCAGCTCGCGGGCGGTGCGCACGATCGGGGTCAGCTCGGCGTAGCGCTTGCCCAGCTTGCGCGCCCCCGCCTGGTCGGCGTGGACCGACGGGTCGGCGAGCTTGGCCTCCAGCTCGGCGTGCTCGGCGAGCAGGGTGTCCAGTGGCGCGGTCACGGTGGTGCTCCGGGGCTAGGAGGGGTCTGGAGACGACAAACGGCGCCCACCCAGCCGCGCTGGGTGGACGCCGTCGGAGCAGCTACTTGGCGCGCTTGCCGTAGCGGGCCTCGAAGCGCGCGACCCGACCACCGGTGTCGAGGATCTTCTGCTTGCCGGTGTAGAACGGGTGGCAGTTGGAGCAGACCTCGACGTGGATCGTGCCGGAGGACTTGGTGCTGCGGGTGGTGAAGGTGTTGCCGCAGCCGCAGGTGACCTCGGTCGTCACGTACTCGGGGTGAATGCCAGTCTTCAACGTCTTGTCCTGTTCTGCTGGGGTGGCCGCCGGGTCCTCCGCGGAGGTGAACGCGGGGGTGAACCGGAGCCGGACTCGACCTGACAGTCTGCCAGATCTGCTGACACCTGCTGCAACGCACCCGGCGCCCGCCCTGTTCCGTGGCCGAGCTCACTACCACTCGCCGATCGGCTGCGACCACTGGGCGCACGGGCACGGCCCCGTGGGGGCACGCCTGCTGCACCGGCGGCGTTTCGACCCCACACTGTGCCGGTGCTGTGCGTGACCGGGAGCCCGTTGCGGCTGATCACGTGGTTGGCGGTGCCGGTGCTGTTCATCAGCGCCGTGCTCGGCCTGGTCGGGTTGGCCTGCCTGCTGCTGGACCTGCCCGGCGAGGGGGTGGGGCTGTCCACCACCCTGTTCGGCGCCGCGACCGCGGTGACCGGCGTGACGGGCGGCGCGGTGACCTGGACCTCGGCCTGGCAGCGCAGGTGGCTGCGCCTGGCCTACCCGGCCGCGCTGCTGGTGGCGGGCGTGGCGGTGGACGGCGTGCGGTTGCCGGTCGCGGTGGTCGTCGCGGTGGGCCTGCCCTCGGTCGCCCT
>NZ_BMRG01000003.1:0-35416 GCF_014648515.1 Saccharothrix coeruleofusca | reverse complement strand
GCTGGTCGCGCGGTACTTCGTGGAGCGCAGGCGCACCGCCGCGCTGGTCGCGGCGGGGCGGCTGCCCCTCGGCGGCTGTCGCTGAAGAGCCCCTGGGAGCACGACGGCCCGCCAGGCGGGGAGCCTGGCGGGCCGTGCGCGGGGCGCCGATCAGTCGTTGTCGGAGCCCGGCGTCGTCTTCGCCACCTGCATCAGGAACTCGATGTTGGTGCGGGACTTGCGCAGCCGGTCCAGCAGCAGGTCGATGGCCTGCTGGCTGTCCAGCGCGTGCAGCACGCGGCGCAGCTTGTGCATGACCGCCAGCTCGTCCGGCGACAGCAGCAGGTCTTCCTTGCGGGTGCCGGACGAGTCCACGTCCACCGCGGGGAAGGTGCGCTTGTCGGCGATCTTGCGGTCGAGCTTGAGCTCGGCGTTGCCGGTGCCCTTGAACTCCTCGAAGATCACGCTGTCACCCGCGGACCCGGTCTCCACCAGCGCGGTGGCGATCACGGTCAGCGAGCCGCCGTTCTCGATGTTGCGCGCCGCGCCGAGGAACCGCTTCGGCGGGTAGAGCGCGGTCGAGTCGACACCACCGGACAGGATGCGCCCGGACGCCGGGGCGGCCAGGTTGTAGGCGCGGCCCAGCCGGGTGATCGAGTCCAGCAGCACGACCACGTCGTGACCCATCTCGACCAGGCGCTTGGCCCGCTCGATGGCCAGCTCCGAGATCGTGGTGTGGTCCGACGGCGGGCGGTCGAAGGTGGAGGCGATGACCTCGCCCTTCACCGACCGCTGCATGTCGGTGACCTCTTCGGGGCGCTCGTCCACGAGCACGACCATCAGGTGGCACTCGGGGTTGTTCTTGGTGATCGCGTTGGCGATCGACTGGAGCACCGAGGTCTTGCCCGCCTTCGGCGGCGACACGATCAGGGCGCGCTGGCCCTTGCCGATCGGCATCACCAGGTCGATGACGCGCGTGGTGAGGATGTGCGGCTCGGTCTCCAGCCGCAGGCGCTCGTTGGGGTACAGCGGCGTCAGCTTGGTGAAGTCCTGCCGGTTGCGGGACTCCTCCGGGTCGAGGCCGTTGATCTTGTCCACGCGCACCAGCGGGTTGAACTTCTGCCGCTGCTGCTCGCCGTCGCGGGGCTGGCGGACCGCGCCGATGATGGCGTCACCGCGGCGCAGGCCGTACTTGCGCACCAGCGACAGCGACACGTAGACGTCGTTCGGCCCCGCCAGGTAGCCCGAGGTGCGGACGAACGCGTAGTTCTCCAGCACGTCGAGGATGCCCGCGACGGGCAGCAGGACGTCGTCCTCGCGGACCTCCGTGTCCGTCCCGCCGCCGGTGCCCTCGCCCCGGCCGCCGCGGCGACGCCGGTCGCGGAACCTGCGGCCGCGACGGCCGCCGTCCTCGTCGTCGCCGTCGTCCGGGCCGTTCGCGCGGTCGCGGTTCTGGCCCCGGTCGCCCCGGTCGCCCCGGTCCTGCCGGTCGCCCCGGTTGCCCCGGTCCTGCCGGTCGCCGCGCTCGGCACGGCCGCCGCGCTCACCGCGCTCGGACCGCTCCTGGCGCTCACCGCGCTGGTCGCCGCGCTGCTCGGACCGCTCCTGGCGCTCGCCGCGCTGGTCGGACCGCTGCTCGGCGCGCTCCGGCTGCTGCGGGCGCTCGGCCTGCGGGGCCTCGCCGCCCGTGGGCGCCTCCGGGCTGCCCGCGGGCCGGTTGGCGGAGCGGCGGCGGCGGTTGCCGCGACGGCCGCCCTCCTCCTCGGCGGGGCGCTCGGTGACGTCGAGCTGCTGCTGGGTCGGCTTGTCGACCGGCTTGTCAGCGGCGGGCTTCTCGACGACGGCCTTGTCCGCGACGGGCTTGTCGGCGGGCTTCTCGGCGGCGGGGGCCTCGGCGGGCTTCTCGGCGGTGGTCGCCTTGGCCTTCTCGGCCTTGGGCGGCGTCGCGGCGTTGCCCCGACCGGAGGTGCCGCCCTGCCGCTCCTTGATGGCCGCGATGAGGTCACCCTTGCGGAGCCCCGCGGTACCGGTGATGCCGAGCTGACCTGCGAGTTCGCGGAGTTCGGCCAGCACCATGCCGGAGAGGCCCGCGCGCTTGCGCGTGGGGGCGCTGCCGTTGGTAGGGGTGGTCAGAGCGGTCTCCTCGGCTCCGGAACTGGCAGCGGCGTTGGGAGCAGCAGGAGCTTCGCTGCTCAGCACATCAGTGTTGCTCACACATGTCCTTCCTGACCGGACCGCGCCTCCTACGCGGTCCAGCGGACCTGCCGTCCGACGAATCGCGGAACGGCAGTCCCATCCGGTGCAGGCGGATCTCGTGCGCACGAATGCGGAGCCCACCGACAGAGGACGGATTCTCGGTCACACGGCGATCGGGTGCCTTCCAGCGCCAACCCCGTCCGTACGGCACAGGGCTGAGCCACTGGAGGAATGCGTTCCGGAGCGACTGTCCGGGCACCACACCGGCGCCCGTGCGCGCGGTGACTGATGGCCCCGAGGGTAGACGCCGCTCCGTTCAGGTGCAACAACCGGTGCCCGGCGCGTCGCGCCCTCAGCCGAGTGGCGCAACCCGCGCGCCGTCGAGGTCCACCGGCACCGGTCGCACCGCGAACCCCGAGGTGTCCACCTCTTCGGGCAGCACCCCGCCGGGGGGCAGCGCCAGCGCGGTCGGCCCCGCACCCGACACCGCGGCGGGCACCCCCGCCGCCCGCAGCGCCGCCACCAGGCGCGTCGTCGCAGGCCAGGCCGGTTCCCGGTACGGCTCGTGCAGCCGGTCGTCCAGGGCGTCGAGCAGCAGCGACGGGTCGCGGGTCAGCGCGTGCACGGCCAGCGCGGACCGGCCCGCGGCGAACGCCGCGTCCTCGTGCGGCACCCGCGCGGGCAGCAGCCCGCGCGTGGTCCTGGTGGACGACTCCTGCTCGGGCACCAGCACCACCGGCGACACGTCGGGGTGCGGGTCGACCCGGACGGACCGGAACCGCCGCTCCTTCGACCAGGCGATGGCCACGCCGCCGAACATGCAGGCGGCGGCGTTGTCGGCGTGACCCTCGAACTCGGCGGCCAGTTGCAACGCACTCGTGTCCGGTTCGCGACCGCCCAGCGCGAACGCCGCCGCCACGCCCGCCACCACGGCCGCCGACGACGAGCCCAGGCCGCGCGCGTGCGGGATGGTGTTGCGGCAGCGCAGCACCAGGCCGGGGACCTTCACGTCGAGCAGCTCGCAGCCCGCCCGGAAGGCCCGCACGACCAGGTGGTCCTCGCCGGTGGGGACGTCGGTGTAGTCCCCGGAAACCTCGACGACCAGCCCTTCCTCGACGACCTCGAACTCGACCACGTCGTGCAGGCCCAGCGCCATGCCCAGCGCGTCGAAGCCGGAGCCGAGGTTGGCGGTGGAGGCGGGGACGGTGACGCGGACACCCGTCACGCCAGCTCCAGCGCGTGGGCCACGGCACCGGGGTCGACCGGGACCGGCTCGACCTCGCCCATCCCCAGCAGCGCGGTGTCCGGGTCCTTCAGGCCGTGCCCGGTGACCGTGCACACCACCGTGGAGCCCTTGGGCAGCCTGCCGTCGGCGGCGGTGGCCAGCAGGCCCGCCACGCTGGTGGCCGACGCCGGCTCGACGAAGATGCCGTCGTGCCTGGCCAGCAGCCGGTAGGCGGCCAGGATCCGCTCGTCGGTGACCGCCTCGAACAGGCCGCCGGAGGAGTCCTTGGCGTCCACCGCGCCCGCCCACGACGCCGGGCTGCCGACCCGGATGGCGGTGGCGATGGTCTCCGGGTTGGCCACCGGCTCGCCCAGCACCAGCGGCGCCGCGCCCGCCGCCTGGAAGCCGAACATCCGCGGCGTGGAGTTGGTCACACCGTCGGCGGCGTAGTCGGAGTAGCCGCGCCAGTAGGCGGTGATGTTGCCCGCGTTGCCCACCGGCAGGCAGTGCACGTCCGGGGCGCGGCCCAGCACGTCGCAGATCTCCCAGGCGGCGGTCTTCTGGCCGACCAGCCGCACCGGGTTGACCGAGTTGACCAGGGTCACCGGGTACTCCGCGGCGGTCTTGCTGGCCAGCTCGAGGCAGTCGTCGAAGTTGCCGTCGATCTGCAGGATGCGCGCGCCGTGGGCGACCGCCTGGGCCAGCTTGCCCAGCGCGATCTTGCCGCGCGGCACCAGCACCGCGGCGGTCAGCCCGGCCTTGGCCGCGTAGGCGGCGGCGCTGGCCGAGGTGTTGCCGGTGGAGGCGCAGATCACCGCCGAGATGCCGCTGGCCAGCGCGTGCGTCATGGCCACGGTCATGCCGCGGTCCTTGAACGAGCCGGTCGGGTTCGCGCCCTCGACCTTGATGTGCACGTCGCAGCCGGTCAGCTCGGACAGGTGCGCCGAGTGGACCAGCGGGGTGCCGCCCTCGTGCAGGGTGACCACCCGCGCGCCCTCGGGCAGCGCGATCCGGTCCGCGTAGGCGTGGATGATGCCGGGCCACCCCGGTCGCACGCCCGCCTGGATCGTCATGACTCCTCGCCTTCCACGCGCATCACGCTGACCACTTCCCGGACCACGGGCAGCCCGGCGATCTTGTCCACGGTGGAGCGCAGCGCCGCGTCGGTCGCGGCGTGCGTGACGACCACCAGGCTCGCGTCCGCGACGCGCACCTCCTGCCGGACCGCGGCGATGCTCACGCCGTGGTCCGCGAACACCGCCGCCACCTGCGCCAGCACGCCCGGTTTGTCGGCCACGTCCAGGCTGATGTGGTAGCGGGTCGGGGTCTGCCCCATCGGCCGCACCGGCAGCGCCGCGTAGGCCGACTCGCGCGGCCCGCGACCGGCCACGACCCGGTTGCGGGCCACCGCCACCAGGTCGCCCAGCACCGCGCTGGCGGTGGGCGCGCCGCCCGCGCCCTTGCCGTAGAACATCATCTCGCCCGCCGCGTCGGCCTCGACGAACACCGCGTTGAACGCGCCGCCGACCCCGGCCAGCGGGTGCGAGCGCGGGATCATCGCCGGGTGCACCCGCGCCGAGACCGACTCCTCGCCACTGGCCGAGGTCACCCGCTCGCAGATGGCCAGCAGCTTGACCGTGCGGCCCAGGCCCTTGGCGGCGGCCACGTCGGCGGCGGTGACCGCGGCGATGCCCTCGCGGTGCACGTCGGCGGCGGTGACCCTGGTGTGGAAGGCCAGCGAGGCCAGGATCGCGGCCTTGGAGGCGGCGTCGAAGCCATCCACGTCCGCGGTCGGGTCCGCCTCGGCGTAGCCGAGCCTGCTGGCCTCCTCCAGCGCCTCGCCGTAGCCCGCGCCGGTGGCGTCCATGCCGGAGAGGATGTAGTTGGTGGTGCCGTTGACGATGCCCATCACGCGGGTGATCCGGTCCCCGGCCAGCGACTCGCGCAGCGGCCGCAGCAGCGGGATCGCCCCCGCCACGGCCGCTTCGAAGTACAGGTCCGCACCGGAGGCGTCGGCGGCCTCGAACAGCGCGCCGGAGTGCTCGGCCAGCAGCGCCTTGTTCGCCGTCACCACCGACTTGCCCGCGCGCAGCGCGTCCAGCAGCAGCGTCCTGGCGGGCTCGATGCCGCCGATGACCTCCACCACCACGTCCACGTCCGAGGCGACCAGGCCCGCCGCGTCGGTGGTCAGCAGCTCGGCGGGCACCTCGCGGTGCTTGTTCGGCTTGCGCACGGCGATGCCCGCCAGCTCCACCGGGGCGCCCACGCGCGCGGTGAGGTCGGCGGCCTGGTCGGTGAGCAGCCGGACCACCTCGGCGCCGACCGTGCCGCAGCCCAGCAGGGCGACCCGGATCGGTTTGCCGTCGGGCAGTTTCTGGCCAGGCACGTCATACCTCCAGGCGGAACAGGTCTTCCTCGGTCTCCCGGCGCAGCAGCAACCGGGCCTCGCCGTCGAGCACCGCGGCCAGCGCCGGCCGGGAGAGCCGGTTGTAGTTGCTGGCCATCGAGTAGCAGTACGCGCCGGTCGCGGCCACCGCCAGCAGGTCGCCGGGGGCCAGGTCGGCGGGCAGCCAGCAGTCCCGCACGACCACGTCGCCGGACTCGCAGTGCTTGCCGACCACCCGGCACAGCACCGCCTCGGCGTCCGGCTCGGCGGGCCGCGAGACCAGCCTGCAGTCGTAGACCGCGTCGTACAGGGCGGTGCGGATGTTGTCGCTCATGCCGCCGTCGACGCTGACGTAGCGCCGCACGGCGCCCGCGTCGAGCTGGACGTCCTTGATGGTGCCCACGGTGTAGACGGTCACCATGCCCGGTCCGACGATGGCGCGCCCCGGCTCCACCGCGACCTTGGGCACCGGCAGCCCGGCGTGCTCGCACTCCTTGGACACGATGTTGTGCAGCTGCCTGGCCAGCTCGGCGGGCGGCGGCGGGTCGTCGTCGCGGGTGTAGGCGATGCCCAGGCCGCCGCCCAGGTCCAGCGTGGTGACCTGCTCCAGCAGCTCGTCGCCGTGCTCGTCGCGCAGCTGCGCCAGCAGCCCGACCACCCGGCGGGCGGCGATCTCGAAGCCGCTGGCGTCGAAGATCTGCGAGCCGATGTGGCTGTGCAGGCCGACCAGCCGCAGGCCCTCGGCCTTGAGCGCCCGGCGGGCCGCCTCGGCGGCGTCGCCCGAGGTCAGCGAGAAGCCGAACTTCTGGTCCTCGTGGGCGGTGGCGATGAACTCGTGGGTGTGCGCCTCGACGCCCACGGTGACCCGGATCATCACCGGCTGCACCCGGCCGCGCTCGCGGGCGATCTGGTCCAGCCTGGCGATCTCGAAGAACGAGTCGACGACCACCACGCCGATACCCGCCTCGACCGCGGCCACCAGCTCGCCGTGGGACTTGTTGTTGCCGTGGAAGGCGATCCGCTCCGGCGGGAAGTCCGCGCGCAGCGCGATGGCCAGCTCGCCGCCGCTGCACACGTCGATGCTCAGGCCCTCCTCGGCGACCCAGCGGGCCACCGACACGGACAGGAACGCCTTGGACGCGTAGTGCACCAGCGACGGGTCGCCGAAGGCGCGGGCGTGCTCGGCGCAGCGGGACCGGAAGTCCGCCTCGTCCAGCACGAACAGCGGCGTGCCGTGCTCCTCGACCAGCGCGCGGACGTCCACGCCCGCCACCCGCAGCGCGCCGTCGTCGCCGCGCGCGGCGTTGCGCGGCCACACGCGGGGGTGCAGCTCGTCGAGCTCCTCGGGGGTCTGCGGGCGGACCCCGGCGGTGCTGCCGGGGATCAGGACGTCGGCGTGCCGGGGGCCGGCGGGGTGGGCGCGCATCACATCCGCTCCGGGGCCGAGACGCCCAGCAGGGCCAGGCCGTTGGCCAGCACCTGGCGGGTCGCCGCGCACAGCTGCAGCCGGGCGCGGTGCAGGTCGGTGGTCTCCTCGTCGCCGCGTGGCAGCACCCGGCACGCCTCGTAGAAGCGGTGGTAGGTGCCCGCCAGCTCCTCCAGGTAGCGCGCGACCCGGTGCGGTTCGCGCAGCTCACCGGCGGTGGCCACGACGCGGGGGAACTCGCCGATGGTGCGGATCAGGTCGCCCTCGCGGTCGTGGTCGAGCAGCTCCAGCGCGTCGCCGGGCTCGACGCCCAGGTCGGCGGCGTTGCGCAGCAGCGAGGCCAGCCGCGAGTGCGCGTACTGCACGTAGAACACCGGGTTGTCGTTGCTGCGCTTGCGCAGCAGGTCCAGGTCGATGTCCAGGGACGAGTCCACCGACGACCGGGTCATGGCGTACCGGGCGGCGTCCACGCCGACCGCCTCGACCAGGTCCTGCATGGTGATGACGTTGCCCGCGCGCTTGCTCATCCGCACCGGCTGGCCGTCGCTGACCAGGTTCACCATCTGCCCGATCAGCACCTCGACCGCGGCGGGGTCGTCGCCCAGCGCCGCGGCGGCGGCCTTGAGCCTGCCGATGTAGCCGTGGTGGTCCGCGCCCAGCATGTAGATGCACAGGTCGAAGCCGCGCGAGCGCTTGTCCACCAGGTAGGCGATGTCGCCCGCGATGTAGGCCGGGTCGCCGTCGCTCTTGATGACCACCCGGTCCTTGTCGTCGCCGAACTCGGTGGAGCGCAGCCACCACGCGCCCTTGTCGAAGTACAGCGCGCCGGAGTCCTTGAGCTTGTCCACGGCGGCGGCGACCGCGCCGGACTCGTGCAGCGAGTTCTCGTGGAAGTACACGTCGAAGTCGGTGCCGAACTCGTGCAGGTCCTTCTTGATCTCGTCGAACATCAGCCCGACGCCGATCCGGCGGAAGATCTCGTGGCTGTCCGGCGAGCTCAGCGCGCTGGGCTCGCGGCGCAGCACCTCCGCGGCGATCTCGCCGATGTAGGCGCCCGCGTAGCCGTCCTCGGGGGCGGGCTCGCCCTTGGCCGCGGCGATCAGCGACCGGACGAACCGGTCGATCTGCGCGCCCGCGTCGTTGAAGTAGTACTCGCGGGTCACGTCGCCGCCGTTGGCCGCCAGGATGCGGCCCAGCGCGTCGCCGACCGCCGCCCAGCGGGTGCCGCCCAGGTGGATGGGGCCGGTCGGGTTGGCGGAGACGAACTCCAGGTTGATCTTCATCTTGGCGAACTGGTCGCCGTGGCCGTAGGCCCGGCCCTGCCGCAGCACCTCGCGCACGATCGCGCCCTGGGCGTCGGCGGCCAGCCGCAGGTTGAGGAAGCCCGGCCCGGCCACCTCGGCCGAGGCGACGGCCCCGGTGCCGGTCAGCGCCTCGGCCAGCCACCCGGCCAGCTCGCGCGGCACCACGCCCAGCTTCTTGGCGGTCTGCAGGGCCAGGTTGGTCGCGTAGTCGCCGTGCTCGGGGTTGCGCGGTCGCTCGATGGTGACCGCCGCGGGCAGGGCGGCGGGGTCGAGGCCGCGGGTGGACAGCACGTCCACGGCCGTCGCACGGACCAGTTCAGCGAGCGCAGCGGGAGTCACCCGCCCAAGTCTAGGGAAGCGTTCCCGCTGGTCTCGACCGGGTTTACCGATCCCGGAGGCTGGGACGGCAACTGTTAACCAGCACACCGGGTGAACGGCAGTTGACGGCGACCAGACACCCAGTCCCTAGACTGGCTCCGGCACCGGCGTACGACTTCGATACCTGAGGCGGACATGACCAGCGGCAAGAAGACCAAGGCCGCGCGCTCCAGCGTGCAGGCCGCGCGTTCCTCGGTGGTGGCCAGCAAGCCGAAGCCGTGGGGCACCATCATCGCGGTGATCGCCGTCCTGGCGCTGGCAGGCACCGTGTTCACCTACGCCTACTCGCGCATCGCGGAGAAGAACGCCGCGGAGGCCGCGCTGGCCAAGTGGGTGCCCTCCGAGGAGAACAAGGACCCGTCCGAGCAGATCGCGGGCGTGGTGAAGAAGGAGTACCCGGCGGGCAAGCACGTCACCCCGGACCAGCGGGTGGCCTACGACCAGTCGCCGCCCTTCGGGGGTCCGCACGACCAGTCCTGGGCGGTGTGCACCGGCGTGGTCTACGACAAGGCCGTGCGCAACGAGAACATGGTCCACGCGCTGGAGCACGGCGCGGTCTGGATCGCCTACAACCCCGACCAGGTCAGCGGCGACGCGCTGGACAAGCTCAAGGCCAAGGCCGACGGCCAGCCGTTCACCATGCTCTCGCCCTACCCCGGCCTGGACAAGCCGATCTCGCTGCAGGCGTGGGGCCGCCAGCTGAAGCTGGACAGCGCCGACGACGAGCGGATCGACCAGTTCATCCGGTCGCTGCGGACCAACAAGTACACCTACCCCGAGCTCGGCGCGACCTGCGACTCGTCCACCTTCGACGTGGACAACCCGCCGCCGTTCGTGGCCGAGGCGCCGGGCGAGGGCGCGGTCCCGATGGAGGGCGGCACCGAGGACACCTCGGAGACCGGCAACACCGGGACGGCCCCGTCCACCCAGCCCAGCAGCTGATCGTGGAATCCCGTGGCACCACCACGGCGACGCGGGCGGTCGTCGTCAGCGTCGCCGTGGTGGCCGTGCTCCTGCTGGGCGCGGCGGTGGGCCTGCTGATCCAGCTGCCCGGCGCGGAGACCTCGTCCACCCCCGCCCGCGACTCGGTCGACGTGGGGTTCTCCCAGGACATGGCCGAGCACCACCTGCAGGGCGTGACCATGGCCCGCGCCGTCGCCGGCCGCACCGCCGACGACGCGATCCGGCAGCTGGCCTTCGACATCGAGGCCACCCAGCAGGAGCAGGTCGGGCGGATGAAGGGCTGGCTGTCGCTGTGGGGCTACGCCGAGCAGTCGCCCGACGGCACGCACATGGCGTGGATGGCGGGCTCGGGTGAGTCGCACCACGGCGGCACGACGGGTGCCACGGGGCTGATGCCCGGCATGGCCACGTCCGAGGAGCTGGCCAAGCTGCGCTCGCTGGCGGGCCAGGAGTTCGACGTGTACTTCCTCCAGCTGATGCTGCGGCACCACGAAGGCGGCGCGCCGATGGCCGAGCACGCGGCCAAGCACGCGGGCCAGCACGTGGTGCGCACGCTGGCGGAGAACATCCTCAAGTCGCAGACCGCCGAGGGCGACTACATGAAGCAGCTGCTCGGCCAGCGCGGCGCCGCACCCCTCCCCTGACCACCCGCGCCGAGCCGGGTAGTGGACAACGGCCCGTTCGGGGGCGTCGGGTGGTACTTGCAGGCGCACTGGTTAGTTACACGGGGCAGGTGTATGCGGGCGCGGCACCTGCCCCGTGCCACGGTCGGAAGGGGACCACGTCCCCCGTACTCCCCGTCCGACTCCCCTACTTCCACTTCTTCGGAAGGACACCGCCTCCAGGAGGAGGTTCCCGTAACGCTATGCCACTACCGGCCGGTTCACATTTACGACGATTGAGTGAATCCGCTGGTGAGGCCACCTCGACTACGCTCAGAGAGTAAGCGCTACTCGCGGTCAACCATCCCATCGGAATAACTCTCACCTGATCCGCTGAAGTCCGCCCCCGAGCCTGCACCGCCCGCGCGGGTAGATCTCTTGGAGCAGCGGGCGGACAGGTCTGCGGACAGAATGGGCGACCGATCTTGACAACGATGTCAGCCAAAAGTTTCGCTGGCCCGCGAATCGGCCCGGTAGTCGGGCCGGATCGGGGCGAAAGGCGTGCGCGATGGGGCACATGCGAAGCAGGAGATCGCTGGTCGTGACGACGACCGCTGCGGTGGTGCTGGCGGGGGTGGCAGGCTGGACCCCCGCGACCGCCGCACCGGGGGAGCCCGCCATGAGCGAGACGATCTTCGCGACCTCCTTCGAGGACGGGCAGCCGCAGCCGAAGTGGAGCAGCACCGTCGAGACGGGCCCGGACGGCGCGCCCAGGACCTCGGGGGTCGACGGCGCCGACTCCACCACCATCCCCGGCAACATCACCGACGGGGTCGTGGACGTGGCGGCGAACTCGGAGTTCGTCGAGGCGGGCGAGGTCAAGGAGAACCTCGTCGACGGCAACATCACCTCCAAGTGGCTGGCTTTCACCCGGACGGGATGGGTCAGGTTCACCTTCTCCGAGCCGGCCACGGTCAAGCGCTACGCGCTGTCGTCGGCCAACGACGAGCGCCCGCGTGACCCGAAGGACTGGACCCTGAGCGGGTCCAACGACGGCCAGAACTGGACCGCGCTCGACACGCGGGCGGGCGAGGCGTTCGCCGAGCGGCACCAGACCAACGTCTACGAGGTCCCCGGCAACACCACCGCCTACCGGCACTACCGGCTCGACATCACCGCCAACACCGGCGCGCCGGACGCCACCCAGCTGGCCGAGGTGCAGTTCTCCGACGGCTCGGACGCGCCGCCCCCGCAGAACATGCGCACCACCGTGGGCAGGGGCGCCACCGGCGGCTACAACGCCAAGGCGCGGGCGGGCTTCACCGGCGTGAAGGCGCTGCGCTACCAGGGCACGCACCGCGCCGAGGGCCGCGGCTACTCCTACAACAAGGTGTTCGAGGTGGACATCCCGGTCACCGCGCGCACCGAGCTGTCCTACCTGATCTTCCCGTCGTTCATCACCGACGACCTGAACTACCCCTCCACCTACGCCTCGGTGGACCTGGCGTTCTCCGACGGCACCTACCTCAGCGACCTGGGCGCCCGCGACCAGCACGGCTTCGGGCTGTCCCCGCGCGGCCAGGGCGAGTCCAAGGTGCTCTACACCAACCAGTGGAACCGGGTCGCCTCGGTGATCGGCTCGGTGGCCAAGGGCAAGACGATCAAGCGCGTCCTGGTCGCCTACGACAACCCCAAGGGCCCGGCCGCGTTCAACGGCTGGATCGACGACATCGCGGTGAAGTCCGCCCCCGCCACCGTCGACCGCGCGCGGCCCACCGACTACGTGCTCACCACCCGCGGCACCAACTCCAGCGGCTCCTTCTCGCGCGGCAACAACATCCCCGCCACCGCGGTGCCGCACGGATTCAACTTCTGGGTGCCGATGACCAACGCGGGCTCGACCCGCTGGCTCTACGAGTACGCCAAGACCAACAACGACGACAACCTGCCGACCATCCAGGCGTTCACCGCCAGCCACGAGCCCAGCCCGTGGATGGGCGACCGGCAGACCTTCCAGGTGATGCCGTCCACCGGCACCCCCACCGCCGACCGCGCGGTGCGCGCCCTGCCGTTCAAGCACGAGAACGAGACCGCTCGGGCGCACTACTACGGCGTGACGTTCGAGAACGGGATGCGCACCGAGATCGCGCCGACCGACCACGCCGCGCTGTTCCGCTTCACCTTCACCGAGGACACCTCGAACCTGGTGTTCGACAACATCAGCAACGCGGGCGGGCTGACCCTCGACCCGGCCTCCGGTGTGCTGACCGGCTACTCCGACGTCAAGAGCGACCTGTCCGTCGGCGCGACCCGGCTGTTCGTCTACGGCGTGGTGGACAAGCCGGTCAAGGGCAGCGGCAGGCTCACCGGCGTGGGCCGCGACGACGTGGCGGGCTACTTCCAGTTCGACACCTCGGCCGACAAGACCGTGACGCTGAAGCTGGCCACCTCGCTGCTGGGCGTGGAGCAGGCCAAGAAGAACCTCGACCTGGAAGTGTCCACTTCGGACACCTTCGACTCGGTGCGCGACCGCGCGCAGCGGGCGTGGGACAAGGTTTTGAGCATGGTCGAGGTCGAGGGTGCGACCGAGGACCAGCTCACCACCCTGTACTCCAACCTCTACCGGCTCTACCTGTACCCGAACTCGGGCTTCGAGAACACCGGCACCGCGGCCGACCCCAAGTACCAGTACGCCAGCCCGGTGCAGCCAGCCGCCCCGAGCACGCCGACGCGGACCGGCGCGAAGGTCGTCGACGGCAAGATCTACGTCAACAACGGGTTCTGGGACACCTACCGGACCGCCTGGCCCGCCTACAGCCTGCTCACCCCGCACAAGGCCGGTGAGCTGGCCGACGGGTTCGTGCAGCAGTACCGCGACGGCGGCTGGATCTCCCGCTGGTCCTCCCCCGGCTACGCCGACCTGATGACCGGCACCAGCTCCGACGTGGCGTTCGCGGACGCCTTCGTCAAGGGCGTGGAGGACTTCGACGCCAAGTCCGCCTACGACGCGGCGGTGAAGAACGCCACCGTGGCGCCGCCGAGCGCGGGCGTGGGCCGCAAGGGCCTGGAGACCTCGATCTTCACCGGCTACACCTCGACGGCCTCCCACGAGGGCATGTCGTGGGCGATCGAGGGCTACGTCAACGACTACGGCATCGCCAACATGGCCAAGAAGCTGCACGAGCGGACCGGCGAGGCCAAGTACCTGGAGTCCTACGAGTACTTCACCAACCGTGCGCAGAACTACGTCCACATGTTCGACCCCGGAGCCAAGTTCTTCCAGGGCCGCAACCCCGACGGGACGTGGCGCGTGCCCGCCGACGAGTACGACCCGCGCGTGTGGGGCTACGACTACACCGAGACCGACGGCTGGAACATGGCGTTCTCGGTGCCGCACGACGGCCAGGGCCTGGCCAACCTCTACGGCGGGCGCGACGGGCTGGCCAAGAAGCTCGACGACTTCTTCGCCACCCCCGAGACGGGCAAGTTCACCGGCTCCTACAACGGCGTCATCCACGAGATGACCGAGGCGCGCGACGTCCGCATGGGGCAGCTGGGGCACAGCAACCAGGTGTCCCACCACATCACCTACATGTACGACTACGCGGGCCAGCCGTGGAAGACCCAGGAGAAGGTCCGGGAGATGCTGGGCCGCCTCTACACCGGCAGCGACATCGGCCAGGGCTACCCCGGTGACGAGGACAACGGCGAGCAGTCGGCGTGGTACCTGTTCAGCGCGCTGGGCTTCTACCCGCTGCAGATGGGCAACGACACCTACGCCATCGGCTCCCCGCTGTTCACCAAGGCGACCGTGAAGATGGACAACGGCCGCAAGCTCGTGGTGAACGCGCCGAAGAACAGCGACCGCAACATCTACGTGCAGTCGCTGAAGGTCAACGGCAAGAAGTGGGACAAGGCGTACCTGCCGCACTCGGAGATCGCCAACGGCGGCACCCTGGACTTCGACATGGGCCCCAGGCCGTCGAAGTGGGCCACCGGGGCGGACGCCGCCCCGCCGTCGCTGACCCCGGCGGGCGAGCCCGCCAAGCCGCTGCGCGACGTGACCGGCCTGGCGACGGTGACCGCCTCCGCCGACCCGGCGCGGGTGCTGGACAACACCTCCACCACCGAGGGCTCGCTGTCCTGGCTCCAGGTCGACCTGGAGGACAAGAAGGAGAAGGCCGAGTTCTACACGCTGACCTCGGGCAAGGCGGCGGGCGACCCGACCGGGTGGGTGCTCAAGGGCTCCTACGACGGCAAGACCTGGGTCACCGTGGACGAGCGCTCCGGCGAGTCGTTCACCTGGCGGCAGCAGACCAGGCCGTTCAAGATCGCCAAGCCCGGCCACTACCAGCACTACCGCCTGGAGTTCCCGTCCTCGGCGACCCTCGCCGAGGTCGAGCTGCTGGCCAAGCCGTTCGTCACCTGCGCGAACACCATCACCGACCAGCACACCGGCTCGCTGACCGTCCGCGAGGGCGTGACCTGCGTGGACGGCGGCACGGTGACCGGCCCCGTCGCCGTCACCCAGGGCGCGTCGCTCTACGTGTTCGGCGGGCAGCTGCGCGGCCCGGTCTCCGCGGCGGGCGCGGCGGCGGTCGTGCTGGTCGACACCGAGGTCGGCGGCCCGGTGAGCATCACCGGCACGCGCGGCGAGGTCTCCCTGGAGGCCACGTCGGTGGGCGGCCCGGTCACCCTGATCGGCAACCGGGGTGGCACGGCGCTGGCGGCCAACACCGTGGCGGGCCCGCTGTCCTGCGTGGGCGGCGAACCCGCGCCCGTCGACAACGGGTGGGCCAACGAGGTGCGCGGTCCCAAGCTGGGGCAGTGCGCCAAGCTGTGAGGTGAGGTCACCAGGGGATTTCGCGGCACTTGCGCGCGGAATCCCCTGGTTCGACCTGCAGCGTGGCGTGCTCGATGTGGTAGCGCCGCGCCAGCAGCTCCCGCGCCGACTCCAGCACCTCGGCGGGGTCGGCGTCCTGGCAGGTCGTCAAGTGGGCGGAGGCGACCTCCATGCCCGAGGTGAGCGTCCACACGTGCAGGTCGTGCGCCTCCTCCACGCCCGGCAGCGTGGCGAGGTCGGACTGCATCTCCGCCACGTCCAGCCGCTCCGGCGCGTGCTGGAACAGGATGCGCAGCGCGCCCGCCGCGAGCTTCCAGGTGCGCGGCAGCACCCACAGGCCGATCGCGACACCCATCAGCGGGTCGGCGTAGCGCCAGCCGAAGACCAGCGTGACCGCCCCGCTGACCAGCACGCCGACCGAGCCCACCAGGTCGGCCAGCACCTCCAGGTACGCGCCCCGGACGTTGATGCTCTCCTTCGCGCCGTCCTTGAGCACGAGGAAGGCGACGACGTTGGCCACCAGGCCCGCTGCGGCGGCCAGCACCACCGGCAGGCCCGGCACCGCGGGCGGGTCGTCGAAGCGCCCCACGGCCTCGTAGACCACGTAAGCGGCCACCCCGAACAGCAGCACGGCGTTGGCCAGCGCGGCCAGCACTTCCGCCCGGTACAGCCCGAACGTGCGCCCCCGCCCGGTGGACGCGCGGCGCGCGGCCATGATCGCCGCCAGCGCCATCCCCACCCCGACGACGTCGGTGAGCATGTGCGCGGCGTCGGAGACCAGGGCGAGCGAGGAGGTCGCGATGCCGACGGCGAACTCCACGACCATGAAGGCCGCGCCGACCGCGAACGCGATCCACAGCCTGCCGACGTGCTTGGCGCCGCCGGAGGCGCCGTGCCCGTGTCCGTGCCCCATGAGCGGGAACATATAGTCATATGCGCATGAGAGCAACCCGCGAGATTCGGTCCGCGACCTCGTCGGGGTGGGTCACCGGCGCCCAGTGCTTCGCGTCCAGCCTGCTCCGCGTCAGGTTCGGCGCCCACGGCTCCGCGGCTTCCAGGTACCCGATCTTCACGAACGGGTCTCCAGTTAGCTCGATCTGGTGAACCCTGGTGGCGGTCCTGATGGGCGCGGGAGCCCTGCCCACGTTCGCCCGGTACAACTCCAGGCCGTTGACCAGCTCGCGGGTCCGCCGGCGCTGGGTGAGCCGCCACAGCAGCTCCGGGAGGACCGGGAGCAGGAAGCCCGCGATGTACCAGGAGTGGCGGACCTCGTTGAGCACCCTGAGCGGGTGACGCCTGTTGCGGTGGAGCCAGTCCGCGATGTGCCCCAAGGACGGGCCGGAGATGCTCGTGAAGCTCGCGAACAGCTCCGGGTGGCGCTCCACCGCGTGCCAGCCCTGGCAGGAGCCCCAGTCGTGGCCCACGAGGTGCACCGGCGGCTGGGCCGTCGCCTCGACCACCCGCCTGAGGTCGCTCGTGAGGTGGTCAAGGCGGTAGCCCCTCCTGGCGGCAGGCGCTTCGGAGCCGCCCGAACCACGTGTGTCGTAACGCACAACGTGGAAGTTGCCCTCCAGGCGGGCCGCCACCTCGTCCCAAAGCGCCGAAGTGTCCGGGTAGCCGTGCACCAGCACCACCGTCGGCGCGTCCGGGTGCCCCTGCTCCACGACACGAAGCCGCAGGTCATCGCCTTGCACGTAGCGCTCGCGGAGGGTGTGCATGACTTTGGAGGGTAGGGGGTGAAAGGCGCTTCGCGCAGTGCGCTAAGCTTCTCCCCGTAGCTACGGCCCCCGTAGCTCAGGGGATAGAGCACCGCCCTCCGGAGGCGGGAGCGCAGGTTCGAATCCTGCCGGGGGCACCACAAGGATGAGAACAAGATCACCGGCCGTAGCCGGTGATCTTGTTCTCCTTTTTTTCTTGTTGCGCTGTTCACAACGCCGCCGAGCGTCATCGAGCGAGATGGTGAATCGGAAGTGATCGGTTGCCCGCTGGGTGGCTGGTCGAGGTCGAGGGTGCGCATCGGTTGTCGCCTGCGGGTGGTCGCGGCGCTGGAGTCCGGGCAGGTCGAGGGCTACAGGCAGGCGGCGGGGTGTTCGGGGTCTCCGAACGCTCGGTGGGCACGTGGTGGCGGGCCTACCGGCGGGACGGTCGCGACGACCTGGCGACCAGCGAAGGACGTCCCGGCCCCGCCGAACTGATCAGCGCGGAGGATCGGGGCACGCTGTTCGCATTGTGGCCGCGCCGCCACGGTCCACCCCGCCACGCCCGGCCCGCCGTGCCTACGAACAACAGCCCGCCGCGGTGCGCGCGTGGCTGGACGAGGAGTACCTGGCGATCGAGGTCAGGGCGAAGGCCGAGGGCGCGTGATCGCGTGGGGCGACCAGCGCGGGCTGCGTTCCGACACCGCACCGCCCGGCCGATCGCGGTGGTTCCCCGACCAAGGCGGTTGTCCCGTTGTCCTGGGACCCCGCTCCGCACTGACCGCTTCAGGTGACGCGGAAGACCGGCCAGCCGATCTCGGTGCGCCACGCGGCGGGATCGCTCGAGTCACGAGGACCGACGGCGTAGACCTCCCGCACCGGTCCGGCCACCGACATCGCGTTCTCCACCACCCAGGTCCCGAGTTCGCCGTACGTGACATCGGCGCCGTTGTGCTCGCCGACGTGAGTGGTGACGGCCAGTTCCGCGGCCGGAAGAACTACGGGGTGCACGCGTCCGGTGCGAGGTGGCGCAGCGGTCGGCAGGTAGACCAGCGCGTGACCGCGCTCCTGTTCGAAAAGGGCGTTGTCGTAGCAACCGCCCGGCGGTCCGGTCACGGCGGAGCCGACGGCCGCCTCCAATTCGGCCATCGCGCCTGCGAACCAGGCAGCGACCTCGTGATGCTCGATCACGGCCTCCACCGCCGCGACCGTCCGGGCGGGCTCCGCACGCAGTTCGACGTCGATCGGCGCGGGGTTGGGCCGGAGCAGGCGCCGCAGCGACACGACCGCGGCCCTGGTGCGGTCGAGCGCGTCCTCGAGGCGTTGCAGGTGGTCCGCGACCAGGGCCGCCCGGACACCGGGGTCGGGGGTCCGCAGGATTCGCCGCACGTCGCTCAGGGGGACGTCGAGTTCGCGGAGCCGGTGGATGACCTGCGCGGTCGGGATCTGGTCGACGGCGTAGTAGCGGTAGCCGGTGCTCTCGTCCACCACGGCGGGTTCCAGCAGGGCCGCCTCGTGGTAGCGGCGCAGGGTCCGCACGCTCAGGTGGGTCAACCGCGAGAACTCCCCGATGGTCAGCACCCGTTCATTGTGGACTCTCCCCCTGGGGGAGAGTCCACGGCTTGACCCTCCCGCCCCGTGAGGTCACACAGTGGGCTCATGACACAGCACACCGATCTTCCGTCCGACCTGCTCCCGGCCACCGTGCGCGAGTTCTTCGCCGCCCACGTCGCCCGCGACGCCGACACCGCCTCGTCGTTCCTCACCGAGGACGTCGTGGTCGTGGACCAGGACGAGACCTTCCGCGGCCGAGAAGCGGTCCACGCGTTCCTGCGAGACGCCGGGTCCGAGTTCGAGTACACGACCGAGCACATCGGCGCTCGCCGCGTCGATGACGCCCACTGGGTGGTGACCGTGCGGATCGAAGGCACCTTCCCTGGTGGAGTCGCCGAGCTCGACTACCGGTTCGCACTGCGGGGCGACCTCGTCGCCGAACTCGTCATCGCCAACCACACGGCCTGACCGAACCCGTGCCGCATCGATCTTCAGTGGAGAGAGAAATGTCTGGTTCAGATCGCGATCGTCTCGACGGTCGCCGGGCGCTGGTCACCGGCGGTTCGAAGGGCTCGGGCAAGGCCGTCGCAGGGAGACTGCGAGAGATGGGTGCCGACGTCTACGTGACGGCGCGAACGATGCCCGACGGGTACGAGCACCCAGACCGATTCATCGAAGCGGACCTGATGACGGTCGAAGGCACCAACGCGGTGGCCGCTCGAATCGCTGAGGTCGGCGGCGCACTGGACATCCTGGTGCACGTCGTCGGAGGTGCGTCGACGCCCGCCGGCGGATTCGCGGTCATCACCGACGACCAGTGGCTCACGGAGCTGAACCTCAACTTCCTGGGAGCGGTGCGGCTCGATCGAGCGCTTCTCCCGGCAATGATCAAGTCCGGGGCGGGCGTGGTGCTGCACTTCACCTCGATCCAGCGTGAACTGCCCCAGTACGACGCGTCCCTGGCGTACGCGGCAGCGAAGGCCGCTCTGCGCACGTACAGCAAGGGACTCGCCAACGAGCTCGCGCCGCGCGGCGTACGGGTCAACGCGATCAGCCCCGGCGGGATCGAGACCGAAGCCTATGAACGATTCGTGGACCGGATCGCCGAGGGCAACGGGCTCACACGTGAAGCAGCCAAGCAGACCATCTACGACTCCCTCGGAGGCGTGCCCCTGGGGCGATTCGCGAGGACCGAGGAAATCGCGGACCTGGTCGGGTTCCTGGTCTCGGACCGCGCCTCGGCAATCGTGGGCGCCGAGTACGTGATCGACGGCGGGACCGTTCCGACCGTCTGAGCCGGGAGCCGGTTCCGAGCAGCCACTCGCGAACAGTTCGGCCCGGCCGCCGAACCCCTCCCGCACGAGCAGAACTCTCATCCAGTCTCGCGCCGCAAGGAGAGCATATGACTACGCACGTCACGGATCGGTCCTCCCCCCAGCCGGTCGGACCGCCGCCCCCCTTCGATCCAGAGCTCGCTCCCGTCGTCGAGATGCTGGCCAGCCTGCGCCCTCCCGATGCGTACCGTTCGGACAACATCGATGAGATGCGCGAGCCCGTCCCTGGGGTGGAATCCCCGACCGACGAGATCCTCTCGCGCGGTGGCGCCTACAGCGTGCAGGAGCGGGCGGTGCCAGGGCCGGGTGGGGAACCGGACATCTCGCTGCTGATCTGCCTCCCGAAGCAGGCGGCGACCCCGACTCCGGCGATCTACTACATCCACGGCGGCGGCATGATCGCCGGAGACAACCGGTTCGGCCTGGCCGAGATGCTGGACTTGGCCGAACCGATGGGCATGGCCGTGGTCTCGGTCGAGTACCGGCTCGCACCCGAGACACCCCACCCTGGCCCGGTCGAGGACTGCTACGCGGGCCTGGTGTGGGTGTCGGAGCACGCCCACGACCTCAACATCGACCCCGAGCGCATCGTTGTCGGCGGTATGAGCGCCGGCGGCGGCCTCGCGGCAGGTGTCACTTTGATGGCGCGCGACCGCAGCGGCCCGGCCGTCCTGGCCCAACTGCTCCTGTCGCCGATGCTCGACGACCGCAACGACTCGCCCTCCGCCCAGCAGATGCGCGGCCTCGGCATCTGGGACAGCTCCTCGAACGAGACCGGGTGGAACGCGCTCCTCGGCGACAGCGTGCGCGGAGGACCGGACGTGTCCGCGTACGCCGCGCCTTCCCGTGCCGCGGACCTCTCCGGCCTGCCGTCCACGTTCGTCGACGTCGGGTCGGCCGAAACGTTCCGGGACGAGGACGTTGCCCATGCGAGCCGCATGTGGCAGGCGGGCTGCCACGTCGAACTGCACGTTTGGCCCGGCGGGTTCCACGGGTTCGACGTCGTGGTTCCTCACGCCGTGCTCTCGCAGGACGCCATCGCTGCCCGAGCGGCGTGGCTGCGCCGTCAACTGGGGCGTGCTCCCCGGTGAGGCGCTGAGCTGGGCGCGTGACCCGTGATCGGGTGTTGTCGGCCCAGGCGTGAGAGCGGATCACGCCGTTGTCGCCGACGCAGTGCGGCAACGGCCGCCCATCTCGTGATCACCGGTAGACGATCGAGGACATCGTGTTCCCCCACCCGCGTTCAACCTCGAACACCGCCTCTGATCGCGGGGGTGGGGGGTGGGGGTCACCGCGATGGCCGCGAAGCTCATCACCGGTAAGCCTTTTCGCACGTCACGGAGGTTCTCGTACCGATGTCCGGGTGGAGTGACCACTGTGCGACGACTTCGCACGGACGGCAGGGAGGTCTCAGCGGCGTAGCGCCGGGTCACGGGCACCACCGGCGCTGCGGAATCCGCCAACCGGCTCGGGGACGACGTCGACCCGCCAAGTCAGCGGTCAGGCGGGCGGCTGTGGGACTCCACAGGTGCGCTGAGCGCGGCTGGCCGGACTTTTCCGACGAACCGCGAGACCTCGCGCAACCAGGCGACGTTGCGGGCCAGGTCGGCCTCCACCTCCAGTCGCGGGTGGAACGACTCGGCGCCTTCGACCCGTTCGTGCCGCTCCAGCGCGGACGTCAGCATCGCCGCCTCGGCGAACGCCGCCCGCTGGTCCCCGCTCAGCCCCGTGCGATCCGCAGTCGCGAGCGCGTGGTCGTACTCGGCCGGGTCGCAGTAGTCGGTCAACGCGCGGCGCGCGTCCCAGATCTGGACCACCCGCAGGTGCAGCCGGAGGTCCATCTCGCGCGGGCGCGGTGCCCACTTGTCGTCCCACCACGACCCGATCCCCGTGCTGCCCAGGTCCATCGTCACGTGCGGGAACCGCGCGGTGAGCGCCGCCCACAACGAGTGCAGCTGGTGGTGCGCCCGGTACAGCCGCGCCCACCGGATCAGCGCGGTGAGCCTCGGCCCCCAGCCGGGCACGGTCAGGCCCAGGAACCCGAGGGGCACAGCCACCAGGATCACCGGTCCGGTCAGGGTCATCTCCCCGACCGGGGGCCTGACGCCGAAGCGGGCCAGCAGCAGGTAGGTCACTTTGATGACGCTGTAGACGACACCGATCGCACACCCGGCGGTACCGACAGCCATGCCCCGCCTGATCCACGGATCGCTCGCCAGCCGGGCCCACCGCGCGGACAGCAGCCCGACGGTCAGGACCATCGTGCCGAGGTAGGCCGCGTAGACGGCGAGGTAGAGCGACGAGAACGGCGCGTCGACGTAGAGCGCGAGGAAGCCCGCGGAGTAGTCGGCGGGCGCGGCCATGAACGCGAACGCCACCGCGATCGCGATCGCGGCCAGCAGCACCGCGCCGTGCCGCTTGGCCAGCCGCTTCGCCTCCGCTAGCGGGTGCACCGAGAACAGGAAGAACGCCATCACCAGGTAGAGGCTGCTCATCGTGAGTCCGTGCTGCACCACGGAGATCCACCACTTCACCGGGTCGATCGGGTGGACCAGGTGGGCCCCCGCGGTGACCATGCCCAGCCCGACGGACGCCGACATCGCCAGCGACGCCCCGCAGAGCGCGCGCAGAGCGCGGTTCGCTCGCCTGGTGCCCAGTGACCGCACCAGGTACCCCAGGGACAGCGCCGTGGCGAGTGCCATCACGACCATGATCGGCGAGATCATCGGGTTCTCGCGGTGGTGAGAGCGGCGCGGAAGCGTTCGTCGGCCTCCGCGATCTCGGGCGGGCGCACGCGGGGGGCGATCATGCTGCGCGACGCACCGATCCGCAGCCACATCAACGCCGCCGCGACCTCGGCTTCGGTCTCCTCTAATTGCGAGTAGCCGTGCCTGCGCGCGAACCGCTGCGCTGATTCGACCACGTCCGGGTCCAGTTCGGACAGCTCATCCGCTGAGCCGAGATCGTCCAGCGTGGTGCCGCGGTGCCCGAAGAGCACGTGGGCGACCTCGTGCATGATGATGTGCTCCTGCTGCAGCATCGGCAGCCGGTCGTCGAACACGATCACCAGGTCGTCGCGCCGTTCGATGACGAGCCCGCCGGGGCCGTCGGCGGGCAGCTCCGCCGGGAACAGCGAGATCGGCTTGCCGCGTCGGGCCGCGATCCGGTCGAGCAGGGCGCCGATGTCGAACGGGGTCGGCCACTCCAGCTCGTCGAGCTCACGGTCGATCCGCTTGCGGAGGCTGCGCAGGCTGGAACGGCGTTGCTCGGTCATGCGGTTCTTGCCCCTGCTCCTCGGATTCGCCAAGTTTCTCGATCAGCTGGGCGACGGCCGCGAGGCTGTTCGCGGACAGGCTGCCGAGCCGGGCGTTCACACCCCGCACACCGTGCTGCTCGGCCACCTGCTGCAACCGTCGCGCCGCCAGCAGCGAGTCGAGTTGCTCGTCGGCGGCGGCCGCGCTCTCCTCGTCGAGGAAGTAGCTCACGCGCACGCCGAAGAACCGCGCGAGCGCCTCCAGCGTCTCGATCTTCGGGTTGGTCTCCTGGCCGGTGCGCAGCTTCCACACCGTGGTGCGGGACTTGCCGATGTGCTCACCGATGACCTGGTCCGCGACGCTGTCGGGCCCGTCCCGCTGGGCCTTCTTCTCGATCAGCGTGGACAACGCCCGCGCCAAGGTGCGCCGCTCCTGTGCAGCCGGCACGACTCCCTCCCCGCCACGGCACCTCGGGGTCGTGGCGCCCTGGGTGCCATGTTCAGTAAACTTTACTTGACAGCCTCCCCCGCAGGTCGGCTAGATTGCTCAGCGTACTCAACCGGGGGTTGGGTCGGACCATCACCAGGGGGGCGTTCTCGTGGAGATCTCGACCGGCTGACGCCCGCCACGTTCCGCAGTTGACCGATCGACCCGTGCTGCCTTTTTCGACTCGGCGGTTTTCGGGCTCGGAAGAATGCGCAGAAAATGCAGGGGGAATGAATGTCCTGTTTTCGCATGCCCACAATAGGCCTCGCGGTGCTCGCCGCCTGCGCCTCGCTCGCCGTCGTGCACCCCTCGGCGTCGGCGACCGAGTGCTCCTTCCCGCTACCCCCGCGTGACCTCGCGGTCACGACGCGGGTGCACCAGGTGGGCGTCAGCCTCGGGGTGTCGGACAAGGTCATGCTCGCCGGGTTCGAGACCGGCTGGGTCGAATCGCACATGAACAACCTGGACTGCGGTGACCGCGACTCACTCGGTGTCTTCCAGCAGCGGCCGTCGATGGGCTGGGGCACGGCCGAGCAGATCCGGGACGTGAGTTATGCGGCGACCATGTTCTTCACCGTCGCCAGGGACAACGAAGCGAGAAATCCGGGGTACACGGCGGACCAGATCGCCCAGGCGACGCAGCGCTCCGCGTTCCCGGACAGGTACCGGGAGGCCGAGGCCTACGCGCGGCAACTGCTGGCCGAGGCGCGTGACCACGTCTCCACCGGCAAGGTCTACGACAACATCCGCCGCCCCGACGGGTCCTGGCAGGGCCGGGGCATCGCCGACGGCGGGTCGATCTCGCAGCAGTCGGTGGCGGGCGCGCCCAACGGCGACATGCACCTGCTGACGGTGTCGAGGGGCTCGGTCTACCACAACATCCGGCGCGCCGACGGCACCTGGCAGGGCGCCCGCGTCGCCGACAACGGCGGCACCGTCCGCGAGACCGCCGCCACCGTCACGCCCAGCGGTGAGCTGCACCTGTTCACCCTCGCCGGCGGCAACGTCTTCCACAACGTCCGCCGCGCGGACGGCGGTTGGCAGGGCGCGAACCTCGCCGACAGCGGCGGCACCGTCTCGAAGCTCTCGGCGACCACCACCCCCAACGGCGACGTGCACCTGCTCACGCTCGCTGGCGGCAACGTCTTCCACAACGTCCGCTTCGCCACGGGCGACTGGCAGGGCGCACGCGTCGCCGACGGCGGCGGCACGGTCAGCGGCATCTCCGCCACCACGAACATCGCCACCGGTGACGTGCACCTGTTCACCCTCACCGGCGGCCGGGTCTTCCACAACATCCGCTTCGCCACGGGCGACTGGCAGGGCCCGAACGTCGCCGACGGCGGCGGCAGCGTGACGCAGATCGCCGCGGGCGCGACCCCGAACGGCGAAGTGCACCTGCTCACGCTCTCCGCCGGGCGCACGTTCCACAACCTCCGCCGCGCCGACGGCACCTGGCAGGGCGCCAACCTCACCGACAACGGCACCAGCGCCTTCCAGCTCGCCGCGACCGGGATGCCCAACGGCGAACTGCACGTGGAAACGATCGCGTGACCCGCGTCCCCAGCTGGAACTCGAGCAGAGAAGACACCGACATGTCACAGCGCACGACCCTGCGCCGGATCGCGACGTCACTCGCGGCCACGGCCATCGCACTGACCGGCCTGTTCGTCGGCGGCGCCCCGGCCGCGCTGGCGGGCACCGCGACCGACATCGCGACCATCGCCGCCGAGAACGTGGGCAAGGGCCCCTGTACCACCAACTCCAGGGGCGGGATGGGCTACTACACCAGTTGCACCGGAGCGAGCGGCGCTCCCGAAGCGTGGTGCGCCGACTTCGCCAAGTGGGTGTGGAACGAGGCGGGCGCGGACGTGCGCGGCCTGACCGCCGCCGCCGGTTCCTTCGGCAAGTACGGCCCGATCGAGACCACTCCGGAGGTCGGCGACGCCGTGCTGTTCAACTACAACGGCAACGGTTACGCGGACCACGTCGCCCTCGTCGTCGCCGTCAGGCCCGGCAGGATCACCACGATCGGCGGCAACCAGGGCAGCGGCAGCGCCGCCACCAACAAGGTTTCGTACTACCACGACATCTCGTCCGCCGTCGGTTCCACCGCGACCGGCCAGCGGCTGGACGGGTACGTCAGCCCGCGCGGTCTCACAGCCGCGACCGGAAACGTGTTCGACAACATCCGTCACGCCAACGGCACGTGGCAGGGCCCTCGCGTCGCCGACGGCGGCAGGGTCAGCGAAGTCGCCGTCACCGGCGAGGCGGCAGGCGACATGCACATGTTCACGCTCGCGGGCGGCAACGTCTTCCACAACCTCCGCCGCGCGGACGGTTCGTGGCAGGGCGCGAACATCGCCGACAACGGCGGCACCGTCTCCCGCTTGGCGACGACGGCGACCGGGCGCGAGGTGCACCTGTTCACGCTGGCCGGCGGCAACGTCTTCCACAACCTCCGCCGCGCGGACGGCTCGTGGCAGGGCGCGAACATCGCCGACAACGGCGGCACCGTCTCCGACATCGCGGCCACCGCGACGCCCAACGGCGACGTGCACCTGTTCACCCTTTCCGGAGGCAGGGTCTTCCACAACGTCCGCTTCGCCGCAGGCGACTGGCAGGGCCCGAACGTCGCCGACGGCGGCGGGAGCGTGGGCGACATCGCGGCATCGGGCACGCCCGCCGGCGAGGTGCACCTGTTCACGCTGGCCGGCGGCAACGTCTTCCACAACGTCCGCCACGGCAGCGGTGAGTGGCAGGGCGCTCGCGTCGCCGACGGCGGTGGCACCGTCGCGCAGATCACGACGGGTGCGACGCCCAACGGCGACGTGCACCTGATCACGCTGACCGGAGGCAAGGTCTTCCACAACGTCCGCTTCGCCGCAGGCGACTGGCAGGGCCCGAACGTCGCCGACGGCGGCGGCCGCATCATCCAGGTCGCGAGCACCGGTATGCCCAATGGTGAACTGCACGTCGAGACGATCGCCTGATCGCATCGGCGGGCACGACGGGCACCCATCCTCCCGTGCGGGGGACGGGTGCCCGTTCTCGCATCCGCGTCGCTGTGGGAGACCGGCGTGCACAACACCCGGTCAGGCCGCGACGCGCTCCTTCGCACGGCCGGGCACCTTCACCGTCTTGTTCGGCTTGACCGACTTGTTCGGCAGCGAGAGCCGGAAGACCTTGCGCCACGCCGAGAAGACCTGCTTGGGCAGCGATCCCGAGACGTACTCCAGGCCGTAGCGGTCGAACAGCTCCCGCACCTTCGGCGCGATCTCGCCGTAGCGGTTGCTCGGCAGGTCCGGGAACAGGTGGTGCTCGATCTGGTGCGACAGGTTGCCGGTCATGATGTGCATCGCCTTGCTGCCGCTGATGTTGGCCGAGCCGAGCATCTGCCGCAGGTACCACTGGCCGCGCGTCTCGCCGTCGATCGAGCGGCGCTCGAAGGTCTGCACGCCCTCGGGGAAGTGGCCGCACATGATCACCGAGTGGCTCCACAGGTTGCGGACCAGGTTCGCGGTGAACGTCGCGCCGAGCGTGGTGAGGAACGAGGGGCCGGACAGCAGCGGGTGGATGATGTAGTCCTTCAGGACCTGCTTGCGGATCTTCTTGCCGACCTCGCGGGCCCGCGCCCGGAACTCGGGGTTCTTGCGGCGGCTCTTGTGCAGGTTCTTGCCGAGCTCCAGGTCGTACGCGGCGATGCCGTACTCGAAGAAGCAGGCGTTGATGAAGTTCCACAGCGGCTGGCCCAGGTGGAACGGGTGCCACTTCTGGTCCTCGTCGACGCGCATGATGCCGTAGCCGAGGTCGTTGTCCTTGCCGATCACGTTGGTGTAGGTGTGGTGCAGCTCGTTGTGGGAGTGCTTCCACTGCGCGGCGGGCGAGACGTGGTCCCACTCCCAGGTCGTGGAGTGGATCTTCGGGTCGCGCATCCAGTCCCACTGCCCGTGCAGGATGTTGTGGCCGATCTCCATGTTCTCCAGGATCTTGGCCACGGACAGGCCCGCGGTGCCGATCAGCCAGGCGGGCGGGAACAGGGAGAACAGCAGCACGCCCCGGCTGCCCATCTCCAGCTTGCGCTGCACCGAGATGACCTTGCGGATGTAGGCGGCGTCGCGCTCGCCCCTGCTGGCGATCACCTCGTCGCGCAGCGCGTCCAGCTCGCGGCCGAGCTGCTCGATCTGCTCATCGGACAGGTGGGCGGTGGGATCGATGGCGGTCATGCTGGTCGCTCCTAGCGTTCGATCTCGCAGGCGCCCGCCGCGGCGGACACGCAGGTCTGGATGAGTACTCCGGGCTCGGCCGTGGTGACCTCGCCGGTGCGCAGGTCGCGGACGGCGCCCGCGCGCAGCGGCGTGACGCAGCCGAAGCAGATGCCCATGCGGCAGCCGGACGGCATCAGCACGCCCGCCTGCTCCCCGACGTCGAGCAGCGGCGTGGCCCCGTCGGCCTCGACGGTTTTGTCGGTGGTGGTGAACGTGACCGCGCCGCCCTCGCCGGTCACCAGCGCGGCGGGGCGGAACCGCTCGGTGTGCAGGCGGTCGGCGATGCCGTGCCGCGCCCAGTGCTCCTCGGCGGCGTCGAGCAGGCCCGTGGGACCGCATGCCCAGGTCTCGCGCTCGGTCCAGTCGGGCACGTGCTCGTCGAGGCGGGTGATGTCGAGGGTGCCCGCGGTGTCGGTGTGCCGCTCGATCAGCCGGAGCGCCTTGTCGGCGGCCAGGTCGCGCAGGTCGTCGCGGAAGATGACGTCCGCCTCGGTCGGCGCGGAGTGCAGCACGACCACGTCGGCGAGCGCGGTGTCGCGCAACATGCCCATCACGGGCGTGATGCCGCTGCCCGCTGTCAGGTAGAGCACCTTCGCGGGCTTGACGGCGGGCAGCACGAAGTCGCCGCTGGCCTGGTCGAGGTGGATGACCGTGCCCGGCTTGGCCCGGCGGACCAGGTGGTTGCTGACCTTGCCGTCCGGCATCGCCTTCACGGTGATCGTGATGCGGCCGTCGGCCCGGCTCGTGGGCGAGGTGACGGAGTAGGCCCGCCACAGCCGCACGCCGTCGACGTCCACGCCGACCCGGATGTACTGCCCGGCGACGTGGCCCTTCCAGCCGCGACCGGGCCTGATCACGATGGTGGCCGCGTCGCGGGTCTCGGGGTGGATCGCCTCGATGCGCCCGCGCAGGTCGGCGCCCGAGCGCAGCGGGGCGACCAGGTCCAGGTAGTCCGAGGGGAGCAGCGGCGTCGTGACCATCTCCAGCAGCCTCAACGCCCTGGCGCGGAGGGCGACGCTTGTCATGCATCCAGCATGATGTGGCTTCGGGCGTAAAGTCCTGACCGCAGGACGTGAACTGTGTTCTTGGTTTTGTACTGGGAGAACAAATGAGTCGCGCCGTCGAGGGTGCTGCCGAGCTCGGCCTCGACCACGCCGCGATCGCGGCGCTGCGGGCGTTGCTGCCGGTCACGGCCGACGAGGTGGTCCAGGCGGTGATCGACGAGGTGCCCAGTTACGAGGGCGCGCTGTCGGGCCGGATGGGCGTCACGATCCGCCGCGCCGTGCGCACCGCGCTGAGCCACTTCCTGGACGTGGCGGACGGCGCGGACACCCAGGACGTCGCCACCGAGGCCGCCTACGAGCTGGGCCGCGGCGAGGTGCGCGACGGCCGCTCGATGGACGCCCTGCTCAGCGCCTACCGGGTCGGCGCGCGGGTGGCGTGGCGCAGTCTCGCCGCCGCAGCCGTGTCCTCCGGTCTGCCCGCCGACCGGATCGCCAAGTTCGCCGAGCTGCTCTTCGTCTACATCGACGAGCTGTCCGCAGCCAGCGCCGCCGGACACGCCGACGAACTGGTCGTCCGGGGCCGGGTGCGGGAGCGCTACCTGGAGCAGCTCTGCCGTGACCTGATCGCGGGCGAGAGCGAGGAGGTGTTGATCGCGAGCGCCGAACGGGCGGGCTGGACGCCTCCGGGTTCCCTGACGGCGGTGTTGCTGCCGTCCTCGCATGCCCGCTCGGCGCATCGGCTGCTCGACCCCCGCACGCTGCTGCTGGAGGACCTGCCGGATTCCACGGCCGTGCTCCTGGTGCCCGACGCGGACCGCGAGCACGTGCTGCGGCTCATGGCGGACCGCTCCGCCGTGGTCGGCCCGGCCCGGCCGTGGACGCGGGCGGCGTCGTCGTTCGCGCGGGCCACGCGGGCCCGCGCACTGTCCGAGGGCACCCTCGACACCGAGCGGTGCCTGGTCGACCTGGTGCTCAGCGCCGATCCCGAGGCCTACGCCGATCTTCGGGCACGCGTTCTGGCGCCGCTGCGCGATCAGCGACCGGCGACCGCGCGGCGACTGGAGGAGACGCTGCGGGCGTGGCTGCTGCACCACGGGCGGCGCGACGAGGTGGCGGCGTCGCTGTTCGTGCACCCGCAGACCGTGCGGTACCGGATGGGCCAGTTGCGGGACCTGTTCGGGGATCTCACCTCGCCGGAGCGGGTCCTCGAACTCACGCTGGCACTGGCCAGGCACCCCTGACGCAGCCTGCCCACGAAGGCGGAAGCAGGTTCGAATCGCGTTGGGACACCAGCGGAGGAGGCATCCCCGACGGACGCCTCCTCCTCCGCCTGTCCACCTCCGGGTCGATCAGGACACCGGCGAAACCCGGTTCTCCCAGAGGTCCGTCACTCCCCAGCGGTCCGCCCCCTGGGTGTCGAGCATCCAGCCGGGGTACTCGGGCGGCAGCTCACTGACCTCGTCCAACCGCCGGATCTCATCCTCGTTCAACACGACGTCGACCGCGGCGAGGTTGTCCTGGAGCTGGGAGAGCCGCTTGGCCCCCACGAGCACCGAGGTCACCGAGGGACGAGTGAGGAGCCAGGCGAGCGCGATCCGCGCCGGACTGCAGCCGTGAGCCTCGGCGATCGGCCTCAACACGTCCAGCACGTTCCACACCCGGTCCCTGTCGACCACGGGGAAGTCGAACCCCGAACGCCGGGCCCCGTCCGGCGACTGGTTGTCCCGGCTGAACTTCCCCGACAGCAGACCGCCCGCCAGAGGACTCCACACCAGCAGGCCCAAACCCTCCTCCTCCAGCAGCGGGACGATTTCGCGCTCAACGTCCCGCCCGGCGACGGAGTAGTAAGCCTGCACGGTGTTCAGCGGCGCGAGGCCGAGGCGTTCGCCGATCCCCAGCGCTTTCGCGATCCGCCAAGCCTGCCAGTTCGACACACCCACGTAGCGGACCTTGCCCTGCCTGACGAGATCGTCCAGAGCGCGGAGCGTCTCCTCCAACGGCGTCACCAGATCGGTCGCGTGAACCTGGTAGAGATCGATGTGATCCGTCCGCAACCGGCGCAGGCTCGCTTCGACGGCGTCCATGATGTGCCCCCGCGAGGCACCGACGTCATTGCGGCCCGGCCCCATCCGGCTGTACACCTTCGTCGCGAGGACGTATTCGTTCCTCGGAATCCCCAGCTCGCGGAACGCCCGCCCGAGAGTCTCCTCGCTTTCCCCCGCGGAGTAGACGTCGGCGGTGTCGAAGAAGTTGATCCCGCCGTCCACAGCGGCCTTGACGAGTTCGTTGGCGCCCGCTTGGTCGACGTTGCCGATGTGCTCGTACACACCGCTGGCCCCGCCGAAAGTCATCGTGCCCATGCAGAGCTGCGAGACTATCAGCCCGGTGTTCCCCAACCTCTTGTACTTCATCCCACTGCCTCCCGTTTCGTGACTTACCGGCCGGCACTGTCAACGAAGTTAGGGTGATCCGAGCCTCACAGGGAGGGTGCGTCACACCCACTATAAGCAAGGGCGCTCACCGAACTCGTCCCCTCAGGGCGGGTTGGCGAGCCACAAGATCATGAGCACGGCAGATAAGCATCGGCAGTTCACACTGCTGGCTGAGCGACACTGCCAGCACTGCCGTGCTCACCCTCGAAAGACGTTCTCCCGGTGCCAGCGGAAATAAGGTGCCGAGCCGTCGTGGAATGCTTCGGTCACCCGTCCCCGCAGCAGTTCCAGGTGCGGCTCCAACGGACCACCAGCAGAGGCGGTGAGCACCACGCCGCTCTCGTCCACGGTGACATAGCCCAGTTCGAACAGCTTGTCGCAGCCGAACGCACAGGCGAGCATGGCGATGTTCTCCAGGTCCTGCCGCTCGTCGTCCGTTGCCACTCGACGCCTCTTGATGTGTGCGGCGATCAGGAACGCCACCGGAAACGGCCTCCCGCACAGCGCGCACGACGCGACCTCGGCATCGCCGACGAGCAGTTCGCGGAGCGCACCCTGTTCCTTCCGATACGTGGCCATCGCTCGCCCGTCCAACTCGGCGAACCCCTGGGCACCTCGCTTCAGCGGCCTGCGCACAGCGCTGCCGTCCTCCACGCCCGCATCGGCCACTGTCGCAACCAGCGCACCTGTCACGTCTTCGACCGGTGCCCGCCCGTCTTTGGTGAGCCGGTGGAGCCCTGCCTGGACGTCGTCCAGCGCGACCTGTACCGGTCCGTCGGTGGTTTCCACCACCACCGCGTCCCTTGGGACCGCCACGATCCGTCCGACACCAGGCAGCTCCTCACCGATCCGCAGGCGCAGCTCGTCGGCCACCTCCACCTGCACCGAGGGCCACACGATGTCGTGCCGCACCCCCTGCAGCTCGCGTTGCAGCCGCGCAGCGTCCTCCGGCCCGTATCCCGGCACCTCCAGCCGCAACCGGATGCGCCTGGTGCCGTTCCCCGATTTCGAAGCGGCCTTCGACTGGCCAACCCGCCGTTGCGCATTGGTGAGTTGCCTGCGCAGGGTGAGGAAGTCCGATTCCGACGTCAACCGCAGGGGCTCGTGCACAAGCAGCCGGTCCACCTCGGGCAGGTTCTGCTTCTGCGTCTGGCGTGTGTCGACCAGCGCTCGGCGCACTACAGCGCGTCGGTCCCCGAGCCGACGCAGCAGCAATTCCAACGCCTCCAGGTAATCGCGGTTGCGCTCGCCGCGACCAGAGGCTCTCCCTCCTGAACTCTCCAGCACCAACGACAGCCCGCCCTCCTCGACCTCGACCGAGAAGGCGGCGTCCAGCAGGAACCCGGAATCGGTGACGAACGGCACTCCGACACCGTGCCAGAGAGCTTTGGCGAACGTCGAGCACGTGCATCGTGCACTGTGCATGATGCACGTGTGCTGAAGACAGCCCTGTCCGAGATCGGCCGACAGGAAGTGCTGCGCGCGATCGCGGAGCACGACAAATTGGGTGCCGAGGAGTTCCTGAAGCGCTACGGCTACGGCGAGGCACGGGCGCTCCTGCTGGTCCACGAGGGGCGGCACTACCCGTCCAAGGCGATCGTCGGCGTCGCCCACGGCTTCCTCCCCGGCCGGACAACGCTTCGGCCTAAGGACTTCACCGGCGGCATCGCCTCGGTGGTCCGGGTCCTGGAGGGCCTCGGCTTCACCGTGCGGGATCTGCGCGAAACAGGCGAGCCCGATCCACCTGCGGAAGACCTCCTGTCCGGCCTGCTCGCGCTCGACTCCGCCACGCTCCACGAGCCACTCGCCCTGCTGTGGGCGATCAGCCGGGTCGAGAACAGCGATCGTCTGCACACCTTGGGGCGCTTCCGCTCCGAGGTCGGCGATGTGCTTGCCGAGTTCGGCGGCGATAACGCCCCCCACCCGGAACGCGCGTTCCACGAGCTGAGCCGGACAGGCGCGTGGGAGGTCGTCCAGTCCGGGGACGCGGAGCCGCGCGCGGGCTTCACGGCGTGGTCGCACGAGCGCCTGCGGGCTGACGTCGCCTTCCGGACCAGGGCGATCAACGCGATCCGCGCGCGCTTCCTCCACAGCATCGACGATCACGAGGCGCTGCTGGCATTCGTCGGCCTCGCCGACTACGCACGGGTGGACGCCTTAGGCACGTCGACACCCGGCAAACGTCCGCGCTCCGGCACCGCCACGGCGCGCGTGCGCGACGTGGCGAGGCACGTGAAGGCGTTGCACGACAACCAGTGCCAGTTCTGCGGCACGCGTCTGCGCACCGGCTTCGGCTTCCACAGCGAGGCCGCCCACATCGTGGGCCTCGCCGCCGTGCACGGCGGCGAGGACGTGCCCGAGAACGTGTTGTGCCTGTGCCGAAACTGCCACGTCCAGTTCGACACGTTCGCGCTATACGTGGACGAGCACGACGTGGTCCGCTGGGTTCACGACGGCAGCGAGGCGGGCCGGTTGCGCCGCCACCCCGAGCACTACGTCGACCCGGCCCACCTCGCTTACCAGCGGAGCCTGTGCGCGATCGATCCGGGACCGGGAGGCCCCGTCCCTCCGCCCGCACGCGGTGGCGTGCACACCGGATGGCCGGACGCTGGTCGTCGGGTTCGCGATCGGTGAGCAGGGCGATGCCAGGCGGATGCTCGCCGGCGCCACCTACACGGATCGGCCACCCCCATACCGAGTCGTTTCCCGATGAACGTCAGCCTGGCCGATCAGCCGTCGAACCGACCGGTGCGCACTCCGTCCAGGAACGCCGCCAGCCGAGCCCGCTCGAACCGCAGCACAGGCCCGCTCGGGTTCTTCGAGTCACGCAGCATGTCCCGCGTGTGCGCCAACTCGACGCACTCCCCGCCGGAGTTCCCACTGCGGGTGCTCTTGCGCCAGCGCAACGCCTCCTCCTTCCGCTGCGGGATCATCAGCCCCTCCTCTGCTGGAGTCATGGTTGCGACGAGAGGCTATCCAGAAGGGCCAGGGTGTCGGCAGGGGTTGCGGAGGCATCGATCAGCTCGCTGAACACGCGCGCGTAGTGCTCGACTCGGCCGGCTTCATCGACCAGCAGGCCGTCCGTCAAGGTCTCCAGGTAGACCGTCGTCGGTCGGTCGCCCGAGGGCGTGAGGATGGTGAACGGGAAGTACAGCGCACCCGTCAGCCCGCGCCCATCCGGAACGACGCGGAAGGTGATGTTCGGGCGGTCGCACAGCTCCCGGAGATGTCGGATCTGCTCGGCGCGGATCTCCTCATCGCCCACCGGAGCACGCAACACGGACTCCTGGACCACCAGCGTGATCTCCGGCGGATTCGGACCATGTAGGCGTTCTTGCCGTACCAGCCGAGCACGAACCAGGCGTTCGACATCGTCGGACAGCAACGTGCGGTTGGTCTGGATCACCGCTCGCGCGTAGCGCTCTGTCTGGACCAGGCCGTGCAGCAGATCCGGCCGGTATGACTCGATCTTCCGCGCCGTCTCCTCGGTGTTGAAGAACTTCCGCAGCCGGTCGGGTATCGCCTTGCCCCAGTCCGTGGGCGGTCGCTTCCGCCTGCCCTCCTCGTTGAGGTGCTGGAGGTCGGCGCGTGCCTCACCACTGACACCGAGCAGGTCGAGGATCGCGGTCAGCTCCACCGGAGAAATCGAGGTGTCGCCGCGCACCAGCTTGCCCGCCTTGGACTCCGAGCAGCTCAACGCGCGTCGGATGTCGACGCGCGTGACGCCCTTCTGCCGCATCAGCTTGCGGATCTGCTCGGCCAGCGCCGCCCGGTACTCGGCGGGACTGCGGTCGCCGCTCATCGTCTCCCCTTCGCACGTGATCGCGGACAGTGTGCCCGAGCCGGGCGAGTCCGCATCTCACTCCAAAGTGGAATGGTCAAGTTGACCGGTCCGGTTTACGGTCGTGTTGCTCCACCGACCGCTGCGGGGAGCCCCTACCTCGCATCACGTCACGGTCACCAGGTGCGAGGTAGGGGCACATCTCCAGCCCAGCAGGAGGTCACACGTGGACACCTGGACGGCCTTCAGCGCTCTGCTCGGCCTCTACCTGACCGCCGCCTGCGCGGCACTCGCGCTGGTCACC
>NZ_BMRG01000002.1:780022-780904 GCF_014648515.1 Saccharothrix coeruleofusca | reverse complement strand
GGTACTAATAGGCCGAGGACTTGTCACGAAGACGCTACGCATCCACTGTGCGGTTCTGAAGGAACCGAACCGACCACCTGGTCGACCGGCATGGGCCGGGGCGATGGGGTGCTGTGGGTTGGTTATCTTCATAGTGTTTCGGTGGTCATGGCGGAGGGGGAACACCCGGTCCCATTCCGAACCCGGTAGTTAAGCCTTCCAGCGCCGATGGTACTGCACTCGTGAGGGTGTGGGAGAGTAGGACGCCGCCGAACATTCTTTCCCTGAAAGGGCTTGTGGTGGGGGCACAGTGAAATGTGCTCAAATCACAAGCCCTTTCGGCGTGTCCATAGGAGGAGTTAGGTGTCTAGGTTCGGGGATCGTCCCGGCGACCGTGATCGTGGCCAGGGAGACCGACCGCGCCGATCCGACGGTGGCCGCGCTGACGCAGACCGCAGGCAGAGCGGCGGAGGCGAGCGTTCGGGCGGGTACCCGCGCCGCGACGACCGACCGCGCTACGACAAGCCGCGCGGCGGTGACCGCAGGGACGAGAGCCGGGGTGGCTACCAGCGTCGGGACGACCGTCCCCGCTCGGACCGCCGTGACGATCGCACAGGCGCCCCGCGCCGCGACTACCAGAGTCGCGATGATCGCGGTGGCGAGCGTCGCGAGTTCCGCCCGCGCGATGATCGCGGCGGTTACCAGCGTCGGGACGACCGCGGTGGCGAGCGTCGCGAGTTCCGTCCCCGTGATGACCGGGGTGGGTACCAGAAGCGCGATGACCGCGGTGGCGAGCGCCGCGAATTCCGTCCCCGTGACGACAAGCCTCGCTTTGACCGGCGTGATGACCGGCCCGGTTACCAGAAGCGTGATGACCGTGGCGGCGAGCGCCGTGAATTCCGT
>NZ_BMRG01000002.1:713237-780012 GCF_014648515.1 Saccharothrix coeruleofusca | reverse complement strand
ACCCGGTAGTTAAGCCTTCCAGCGCCGATGGTACTGCACTCGTGAGGGTGTGGGAGAGTAGGACGCCGCCGAACATTTTTTCCCTGTGGGGCACCCGGTTTTTCCGGGTGCCCCACAGGGCTTTTTTGCGTTACCGTCCAGAGATGGCGGACGTCGCGAAGCACGACTTGACCACCTTCTGGTCCCTGACCGAGGGCTTCTTCACGGCGGACCCGGTTTTGCACACAGTCGCGATCGCCGCGGTGAAGCGCAGGCTGAACAACGCTCAACCCGTGGACGAGCCGTCGACCTGCGTCACGGTCACCGAGGACGGGGACTTGGTCGCCGCCGCGCTGCGCACCCCGCCGTGGCCGGTCACGTTGAGCGGTGTCCCGCCGCAGTGGGCTGCCGACGTCGCCGAAGCACTCGTCCAGGATGGTGAGCTGCCCGGAGCGAGTGGACCGCGTGACTCGGTTGAGGCGTTCGTCATCGCCTGGGTGGCCCGCACCGGGCGCAGCGCGCGCGAAGTCATGTCGCTGCGGCTCTACCGCCTGGAAGAACTGCGGGCCCCGGACGTGCCGGGGACCGCCCGCCGAGCCACGCTGGACGACGTCGACCTGCTGACCCGCTGGTACGAGGAGTTCAACGCCGAGGCGACCACCCACGTCACCCACGCCTCCGCGCGGCAGCTGGTCGGCGCGGGAATGCTCTCGGGCGGCGGCTACTTCATCTGGTCAGCCGAAGACGGCACCCCGGTCTCGTGGGCCGCCGCCAGCGCGCTGGCCTCCGGGATGTCGCGCATCGGTCCGGTCTACACGCCGCCCGAGCACCGCAGGCACGGCTACGGCGCGGCCATCACGGCGGCCTGTTCGACGTGGGCCGTGGAGCGGGGTGCTGAGCACGTGGTGCTGTTCGCCGACTTGGCGAACCCGGTGTCGAACTCGGTCTACCAGCGGATCGGCTTCCGCGTGGTGGGGGACGCCATCGAGTTCGCCTTCAGTCCCGCTGGTGGCTGAGCAGGTCACCCGGTTGGCAGTCCAGTGCCTGGCACAGCGCGGTCAGCGTGCTGAACCGGATCGCCCTGGCCCGCCCGTTCTTCAGGACCGACAGGTTGACCACGGTCACGCCGACGCGCTCGGACAGCTCGGTCAACGTCATGCCTCGCTCGGCGAGCAGCCGGTCGAGGTGCACCCGGATGGTCACACGGTCCCTTCGAGGTCTTCGCGCATCTCCGCGCTCGCGCTCATGATCCGCGCCAGGGACATCATGCCCAAGCCCACGAACGGCGCCCACCACGGGAAGTCCCACACCGCGAACAGGTCGGGGCCGCCCAGGTCGCGGGTCACCGCGTGCTGGGGCAGGGAGCGCAGCGCCGCCGCCTCGACGAGGCTCGCGACCGGTGGCGCCACCAGGACGTAGAGGCCGAACCGCCGCACTCGTGCCGCCGTGCCGACGGTGTGGACGCCGTCGGCAGCGGCCCGGCGCAGGAGGGCCAGCAGGAGGTACAGCGCGCCCGCCGTGCACAACAGCACCGGTGCTGCCACCAGGCAGCCGAGCACCCGCTCCCAGAGGGTCGGCTGGTCGAGGCAGACGCCGAAGTCCAGTCGGCTCACCCGCGCCCCCTGCCGGAGCGGGGAGGCGGGCTCCACCTCGGACGGGATGGTCCAGCCCGGCGCGGGAAAGCAGACGGAGCCGCGGAGGGAGCGGAACACGCCGAGCGCCGCGCCCGCGACGAGCACCAGGGCGGCCAGCGGGAACAGCAGCGACAACGTGCCGAACAGCGGTTGTAAGGGATCGCGCTCGCTCTTCGTGGTCACAACGCCCCCATATCGTTCTTCGATGTTATCGAGGAACGATAGCTTCGATGACCTGGCGCGTCACCGGGCGGTTGCGGGCGTGCGAGGAGAACACCAGGGACGTGGTCGTGTCGCCGTACCGCATGGCCTCCTCGACGAACACCTCCAGCTCCGCCATCGACCGGCACACCACGCGCAGCAGCCAGCAGTCGTCCCCGGTCACGTGGTCGGCGTCGCGGACGTGCGGCATGGTCACCACGCGCTCGCGGAACCGGGGCGTGTCGAGGCTGCGCACCCGCACCCGCACGATCGCCTCGATCGGCAACCCGAGCCGCTGCGGGTCCACGGCGGCGGCGTACCCGGTGATCACGCCCGCCTGCTCCAGCCGTCGCACCCGCTCGGTGGTGGCGGGCGCGGACAGCGACACCCGCTTGGCCAGCTCGGTGAACGTCATCCGACCGTCTTCCTGGAGCAGTTCCAGGATCTTCCAATCCAGATCATCCAGTTCCACCGTGGAATCGTAAGCGGAAGGCCGCTATCGCCTGGGGTTTCCACTGTGCTGGCGGGGCTTGTCGCAGCACGATCTACCCATGACCAACACACTGCGCTTCCCGCCCGCCGACCCCGCCGCCGCGGCCGCGTTCTTCGCCGCGGAACTGGCCTTCGAAGCCGACCCCGACGACGTGGTGCACGACCTCCGCGCCGGTGACGACGCCGGTTTCCGGCTGGTCGAGACCCGCAGCCGGGAGGCGTTCGCCCGCGTCCGCATCCCCGGCGCGGTCAACCTGCCGCACTGGGAGGTTGACGAGGCCGCCACCGCCGACTGGGACCGCGACCTGGTCTACGTCTGCTACTGCGAGAGCTCGCAGTGCAACGCCGCCACCAAGGGCGCGCTCGCGCTGTCCCGGCTGGGGTTCCGGGTCAAGCGGCTCTCGGGCGGCATCACCGCCTGGCAGGCGGCCGGTCACCCGGTGGAGGGTGACGCGGTGGGGGGTGAAGCGGAAGAAGCGGGTGCACCGCGCGGAATCGCTTGCCACTGCTGATTTACCCTCGGTCGGGTGACGCGACTGCTCGTGATCCAGCCCGGTGACGACGACCCGCCCGCCCGCCTCGGTGACTGGCTGTCCAGCGCCGGGGCGGAGCTGGACGTGGTCCGGCCCTACGAGGCCCCGCTGCCCGACCTCGACGGCTACCGGGGTGTGGTGTGCCTGGGCGGGGCGATGGGCGCGCTGGACGACGCCGAGCACCCCTGGCTGGCCGACGTGCGGGCGCTGCTGTCCCGCGCGGTGGCGAAGAAGGTGCCGCTGCTGGCGATCTGCTTGGGCGCGCAACTGCTGGCCGCGGCCACCGGTGGTCAGGTCCGGCGTGGCAGGCACGGCCCAGAGGTGGGCGTGCTGCTGGTGGCCAAGCGCGACGTGGCGGGTCGCGATCCGCTGTTCGCCGACCTGCCGTGGACGCCGGACGTGCTCCAGTTCCACGAGGACGAGATCAGCTTGCTGCCGCCCGCCGCGGAGCTGCTCGCCTCCTCGCCCAAGTACGCCAACCAGGCATTCCGGGTCGGGGAGAGCGCCTACGGATTGCAGTTTCACATCGAAACTACTTCGGAGATGGTGCTCGGCTGGGCCGCGAACTCACCCGACGCGGCCGCGTGCGCGCGACCGGGTCAGCTCGACCCCGACCAGTTGGACCAGGGGCATGCCGACATCGCCGAGGTGTGGCGACCCTTCGCCGAGCGGTTCGTCCGGTTGGCGGCGGGCGAGCTTGCTCCGGCTGGCCGTGGCGTGGGCCTGCCGCTGGTGTGACGAACGTCCGCTGATCGGAACCTCCGACGGGTCGTCTGTTCACCGGTACGCCCGGTAGCGTTCACCCACGACTGTGTCGTTTCAGACGGAGGAATCAGCGTGGATGCCTCGCTCCTCGTCATCATCGTGGTCGTCACGGCGTTGGCGTTCGACTTCACCAATGGCTTCCACGACACGGCCAATTCGATGGCCACCTCGATCGCGACGGGCGCGCTGCGCCCGCGCACCGCGGTGGCGTTCTCGGCGGTGCTGAACCTGGTCGGCGCGGTGCTGTCGGTCGAGGTGGCCAAGACGATCTCGGGCGGCATCGTCGACGACGCCCTGATCACCCCGGCGGTGGTGTTCGGCGGCCTGGTCGGGGCGATCCTGTGGAACCTGGTCACCTGGTACGTGGGCCTGCCCTCCAGTTCGTCGCACGCCCTGTTCGGCGGTCTGATCGGCGCCACCTGGATCGCCTCCGGCACGGACGCGGTGCACTTCGCCAAGGTGGTGGACAAGGTCGTCGCGCCCGCGGTGGCCGCGCCGCTGGTGGCGGGCATCGTCGCGCTGCTGGCCACCCGGTTGACCTACCGGCTGACCAAGGGGGTCAGCCGGTCGGTGTCCGACCGGGGCTTCAAGGCCGGGCAGATCGCCTCGGCCGCGCTGATGTCGCTGGCCCACGGCACCAACGACGCGCAGAAGACCATGGGCATCATCACGCTGACGCTGATCACCTCCGGGATGCTGGCGCCCGGCGCGGCCCCGCCGCTGTGGGTGGTGCTGAGCGCGGCCATCGCCATCGCGCTGGGCACCTACCTGGGTGGCTGGCGCATCACCCAGACCCTGGGCAAGGGGCTGACCACCATCGAGGCGCCGCAGGGCTTCGCCGCGCAGACCAGCGCGGCCACGGTCATCCTGGCCTCCTCGCACCTGGGCTTCGCGCTGTCGACCACGCACGTCGCCTCCGGCGGCATCATGGGCTCCGGCCTGGGGCGGCAGCCCGGCGGCGTGCGGTGGAGCGTGGCGGGCCGGATGGCGATGGCGTGGCTGCTCACCCTGCCCGCCGCGGGCGTGGTCGGCGCGATGGCGGGCAAGGTGGCCTCCACCGGCACCCTCGGCGTGATCGCGGTGGCCGTGCTGGGCGTGGCCATCGCGACCCTGATCTACCTGCTGTCGCGACGCGAGCCCGTGCGGCCCGAGCACGTGGTGGACGAGATCGCGGCGCAGGCCGAGACCCACAAGGTGGCGGCGTGACGATCGACTGGGCGGCACTGGGCTCCGTGTTCGGCGTGAGCCTCGTGGCGGTGCTGGCGCTGGTGACCCTGTTCGCGGGCGGATTGCGCGCGCTGACGGCGCGGGAGGCGGCGCGCTCGCGCGGCGGCTCCGGCACGGCGGGCACCGCGACGGCCACCGCCTGCCTGACCGCGTGCGTGATCGTGGTGTTGTTCGGGATCTACTTGATCGTGGCCGGCTGAGCCGTCCCCCTCCCGGCCCGGCGGACTACGGTGTTCGTCGATGACCGATCCAGTGCGCATCCCCCTGTCACCCGCCCGGTTCGGGCTGACCGAGGCGCGCGGCGGGGAGCACCTGCGCGCGGCCGGGTGGTGGACCGAGCGCGGCCCCACCGAGGGCAGCGAGCCCGTCCTGGCGGCGCTGTCCCGCAGCCCCGACCCGGACCTGGCGCTGCGCGGCGTCGACCGGCTGCGCGAGGCGCTGGGTGAGTACTGGTCCGAGCTGGCCGAGGCGCTGCGCGAGGACGCGGTGCTGCGCGGCAGGCTGCTCGCGGTGCTCGGCTCCTCCACCGCGCTGTCGGACTTCCTGGTCACCAACCCCACCCGGTGGCGGTCGCTGACCGACGCCGACCGGGTCGATCCCGCGACCTTCGCGCCGCTGCTGGTCGACGCCGCCGTGAACGGGGACGACGCGGTCAAGTCGCTGCGGCTGGAGTACCGGGGGCTGCTGTGCCGGATCGCCGCGGAGGACCTGGCGCACGTCGTCGAGCCGGAGCTGCCGTACGTGCACTACGACGACGTGGCGGCGCTGCTGTCCGACCTGGCCGACGCGGCGCTGCGGGCCGCGCTGGAGGTCGCCCAGGCGCGGGTGCCGCGCTCGGAGGAGTGCTCGCTCGCGGTGATCGCGATGGGCAAGTGCGGCGCGCGCGAGCTGAACTACGTCAGCGACGTGGACGTGGTGTTCGTCGGCGAGGGCGACCTGGGCGTGGCCACCAGGGTGGCCAGCACGCTGATGCAGGTCGCGGGCCAGGCGTGCTTCGAGGTGGACGCGGCGCTGCGGCCGGAGGGCAAGGCGGGCGCGCTGGTGCGCACCCTGGACGGGCACGCCTCCTACTACCGCCGGTGGGCGCGGACCTGGGAGTTCCAGGCGCTGCTCAAGGCCCGCCCGGTGGCGGGCGACCGGGAGCTGGGGCGGCGCTACCTGGAGGTGGTCCGGCCGCTGGTGTGGACCGCGGCCGAGCGCGAGGACTTCGTGCCCGACGTGCGGGCGATGCGCCGCCGCGTCGAGGACCACGTGCCCGCCGACCGGACCGACCGGGAGCTCAAGCTGGGCCGGGGCGGCCTGCGCGACGTGGAGTTCGCCGTGCAGCTGCTGCAACTGGTGCACGGGCGCGGCGACGAGGAGCTGCGCATCAGCACCACCACGCAAGCGCTCGCGGCGCTGGGGCGCGGCGGCTACGTGGGCCGTTCGGACGCCGCCGACTTCGGCCGCGCCTACCGGTTCCTGCGCACGCTGGAGCACCGGTTGCAGCTGCAGCGCCTGCTGCGCACCCACCTGTTCCCCGCCGACGACGACGAGGCGGGCCTGCGCTGGCTGGCCCGCGCCACCGGCATCCAGGCCGAAGGCGGCCTGTCCGAGGCGCAGGTGCTGCTCGCCGAGTTCCGCAGGCGCGCCAACCAGGTGCGCAGGCTGCACGAGAAGCTGTTCTACCGGCCGCTGCTGCAGGCCGTGGCCAACGTGCCCAGTGAGGCGCTGCGGCTGACCACCAAGCAGGCCGCCGCCCGGCTGGCCGCGCTGGGCTACGCCGCCCCGGACGGCGCGCTCAAGCACATCGAGGCGCTGACCAGGGGGGTGTCCCGGCGGGCGCGCATCCAGGGCGCGCTGCTGCCGGTGCTGCTGGACCTGCTGGCGACCACCCCCGACCCCGACGGCGGCCTGCTGGCCTACCGGCGGGTCTCCGAAGCGCTCGCCGAAACCCCCTGGTACCTGCGGCTGCTGCGGGACGAGGGCGAGGTGGTGGAGCGCCTGGCCACGCTGCTGGGCACCTCGAAGCTGGTGCCGGACCTGCTGGTGCGCGCGCCGGAGGTGCTGCGGCTGCTGGCCGACACCGGGGAGCTGACCGGGCGAGACCCGATCACCATCGGCAACCCGCTGCGCAGCGCCGTGTCCCGGCACAACGACCCCGAGCGCGCGGTCACCGCGGCCCGGTCGCTGCGCAGGCACGAGCTGCTGCGGGTGGCGGCGGCGGACCTGCTCGGGCTGGTGCCGCTGCGCACGGTGTGCGTGTCGCTGTCCGAGGTCTGGGTGGCGGTGCTGGGGGCTTCGCTGGACGCCGTGGTGCGGGCGGGCGGCGCGCGCCCGGCGCGGATCGCGGTGATCGGCATGGGCAGGCTCGGCGGGCGGGAACTGGGCTACGGGTCGGACGCGGACGTGATGTTCGTGTGCGAGCCGGAGCCGGGGGTCAGCGACGCGGAGGCGGCCCGCTACGCGTCCTCGGTGGTGGAGCGGGTGCGGCGGCTGCTCAGCGCGCCCAGCCAGGACCCGGCGCTGCAGGTCGACGCCGACCTGCGGCCCGAGGGGCGGCAAGGGCCGCTGGTGCGCACCCTGGACTCCTACCGGGCCTACTACGCCCAGTGGTCCGAGCTGTGGGAGGCGCAGGCGCTGCTGCGGGCCCGGTTCATCGCGGGCGACGCCGACCTCGGGCGGCGGTTCATCGAGCTGGTCGACCCCATCCGGTACCCGGCGTGCGGGCTGGACGCGACCTCGGTGCGGGAGATCCGGCGGATCAAGGCGCGGGTGGAGGCCGAGCGGCTGCCGCGCGGCGCGGACCCGTCCACCCACACCAAGCTGGGGCGCGGCGGCCTGGCCGACGTGGAGTGGACCGTGCAGCTGCTGCAGCTGCAGCACGCCGCCGAGGTGCCGTCGCTGCGCACCCCCTCCACCGTGCGCGGCCTGCGCGCCGCCGCCGAGGCCGGGCTGCTGCCCGAGTCCGACGCGGCGGAGCTGCTGGAGGCGTGGACCCTGGCCACCAGGGCGCGCAACGCCGTGGTGCTGGTCCGCGGCAAGCCCGGCGACCAGCTGCCCACCGCGGGCCGCGACCTGGCCGGTGTGGCGGCGGTGATGGGCCACCCGCCGGGCACCGACCCCGGCGAGTTCGTCGAGCACTACCGCCGCACCGCGCGGCGCGCGCGGGCGGTGGTCGAGCGCGTCTTCTACGGCTCCTAGACACTGGAGCCGTGAAAGCGATCGCGCAGAACCAGTTCGGCGACCCCGAGGTGCTCCAGCTCCAGGACCTGCCCGACCCGGCGATCGGCCCGGACCAGGTGCTGGTGCGGGTGCGGGCCGCCGGGGTCAACCCGGTGGACGCGCTGGTGCGCAAGGGGTACTTGAGAACCGCGATGCCGCACCACTTCCCGCTGGTCCCCGGTTGGGACGTGGCGGGCGTGGTGGAGGCGGTCGGCCCGGCCGTCGAGGGCTTCGCACCCGGTGACGAGGTCTTCGGCTACCAGCGCAAGGACCACGTCCAGCACGGCACGTACGCCGAGCTGGTCGCGGCCACCGAGCGGGGGCTGGCGCACAAGCCCGCCGCGCTGTCGTTCGAGCAGGCGGGCGGCCTGGCGCTGACCGGCCTGACCGCGGTGCAGTCGCTGCGCAAGGTCGGCGTGGGGGAGGGCGACACGGTCCTGGTGCACGCCGCGGCGGGCGGCGTGGGGCACCTTGCGGTGCAGGTGGCCCGCCTGCTGGGCGCGCGCCGGGTGATCGGCACGGCGTCGCCGCGCAACCACGACTTCCTGCGCTCGCTGGGCGCGGAGCCGGTGTCCTACGGGGACGCCCTGCTGGACAACGTGGCCGACGTGCTCGGCGACGACGTGGTGGACGTGGCGTTCGACTGCGTCGGCGGACACGCGCTGAGCGACTCGTTCACCCTGGTGAGCGACCCGGCCAGGGTGGTGTCCATCGTGGACCTGAACGTGCTGGAGCTGGGCGGCACCTACGCCTACGCCAAACCGGTCCAGGCGGACCTGCGCTGGCTGGCCGACCGCGCCGAGGAGGGCGCGCTGCGGGTGGAGGTGCAGCGGACGTTCCCGCTGGAGCGCGCCGCCGAGGCGCACCGGCTGCTGGAGGGCGGCCACGTGCGCGGCAAGGTCGTGCTGGTGGTGTGAGGGGACGGGCGCGGGCCCGCCCCCTCACCGGGCTCACTCCTCGTCGACTGCGGGCACCGAGGTGAGGATCTCGACGACCCACTCCTCGACGAAGGTGTCGTCGGACTCCTCGTCCGGCACGAGCCGGTTGGACACCCTGACGCCCAGGCCGAGCACGTCGGCGGCGCTGATCGCCTCGATGGCCTCGGCGGCGGAGTCGAAGATGTTGGTGGACAGCACCTGAGCGGTGGTTGCGACGTCATCAGACACGGCGCGACCCTAACCGCCCGCCCCGGCGGGCGCCGCGCAGCCCCGGCGCCCGCCGCGGGTTCGCCTGCCCGCCGCCTGCTGGTCAGGGGGTGTTTTCCCACGCGACGCATTGACTGAGAGTGGTCTTCACGTCGAAACTGTGTCCACTCCTGGGGGAGTGCCCACGCACGCGTGCGCCCGGACGAAGGACGTCATGGACGACGAGAGCCATCGCAAGAACAGCAGTGCCGCGTTGAAGATCGCCCTGGTCGCGCTGGGTGTCCTGGTGCTGCTCGGAGTGGTCCAAGCCGCCACCGCGGGCACCGTCGGCATCGGCGCGCTCAGCATCCAGCTGCGCGACGAGCCCGCCCCGACGACGACCCAGCGCACCGCGCTGCCCGGCGCGGGGCTGGAAGCCGCCCTCGGTGGGGCCACCACCGACGGCGACGCTCCGACCAGCGCCCCGGAGAAGGTGGTCACCGGCTCCTGGAAGCAGGCGCGCGGGCTGCTCACCGTCGAGGTCACCAAGGTGGAGAGCGTGAGCGGGCGGCTGCGGGTGCACGTGACGGCCATAAACGCCAGCACCTCGAAGATGGACATGCCGCTGGCCTCCGTCTCGGCCACCGACGACGCCGGGCTGGACTACACCGCGTCGCTGTCGACCAGCAAGTGGTCGGCGTCGGTGCCCAAGGGCAACAGCACCTCCGGCTACCTGGAGCTCAACCAGCGGCCCGGCCCGGACAGCGGGGTGCTCACCCTGACCTTCGCGGGCATCGTCGGCCAGCTCGCGCCGACCGGCGGCTCGGTGAGCGTGTCGGGCATCCCGCTGCCCAAGTGACCCTTCGCCGCCGGGTCGGGGCCGCTAGGCCAGCGGAGCCGACCGGGCGCAGGCCGCGTCCACCGAGGCGCGGCACCGGTCGGGCTCGTCCCCCGCGCTGACCAGCAGCGCGATCAGCATGGCCGGGCAGTGGTCGAACGCCTCCGAGGACAGCGGACCGGTGGCGACCAGGGAAGCCAGGCCGTGGGCGATGGCCCAGCTCTGCGTGGCCAGGTCGCGCGCGACCACATCGGCGCGGAAGCGGCCCGCCTCCTGGCCCCGCACGACGGCCCGGACCAGGTAGTCCAGCGTGTCGTCGGCGGCCTGGGCGTCTTCGAGCTCGAAGTTCGCGTCGAACATGACCCGGTACAGGTCGGGGTTCTCCAGCGCGTTGCGCAGGTAGGCGATGACCAGGGTGGCCAGGTCCTGCACCGGGTCCTCGGAGGTCTCCACCGCCGCGAACCCGACCGCCAGGCGGGTGAAGCCCTCCTGGCGCAGGGCCTTCCACATGCCGTCCATGCTGCCGAAGTGGGTGTAGACGGCCATCGTCGACACGCAGGTCCCCGCCACCAGCGAGCGCAGCGTGATGGGCTCGCGCGTGCGCAGCATCTGTGCGGCCCGCTCGATCAGCAAGGTGCGCACCGCCGGGTCCTTCGTCCTGCCCATGGCGTCAGGCTACCGGGGTGATTTGATCCATAGCATTGCAATGCTATAGTTCGGGCAACCGAACCTACGAGGAGTTGGCATGGCCATCACGCTGGTGAACCCCGAAGGACTGCCGAAGGTCGACGTCTACCGGCAGGTCGCGGTCGCCACCGGGTCGAAACTGGTCTTCATGGCCGGTCAGGTCTCCTGGGACGCCGAGGGCCGCACGATCGGCGAGGGCGACCTGGCCGCCCAGGTCGAGCAGTGCTACCTCAACGTCGCCACCGCCCTGGCGGGCGTCGGCGCGACCTTCGACAACGTGGTGAAGCTGACCGTCTACGTCGTCGACTGGACCCCCGACAAGATGCCCCTGTTCCTGGAGGGGGCCTCCCGCGCCGCCGCCAAGCTCGGCGTCACCCCGGTCCCGCCGGGCACCCTGATCGGCGTCGCGGCGCTGGACGTGCCCGAGCACCTGGTCGAGATCGAGGCCACCGCCGTCCTGGACTGAGCGGACGACGTGCGAAGGCCGGGGGCCGGGTGACCGCAGCGGTCACCCGGCCCCCGGCCTTCACGTCCGGCTCGGTGCGGTGTCAGCTCGCCCAGTACGAGATGTGGCCGAACGTCACGGGACCCCTGAGGTCGGACGGCCACGCGATCTTCACCTTGCCCGCCAGCTGGCCCTTGCCCGGCAGGTCGAAGGAAATCCCGGTGGGGGTCACGCTCGGGCCGGAACTCGGCGTCGCGGCGTAGACCACCGCCGAGTGCTGGCTGTTGACCGGCACTTCGACGTACTCGGGCTTGCGGCCGACGGTGAGGGCGACGTCGAGTTCACCCTTGGCGTCGAAGAACCGCACGTTGCTCAGAGGGCCGCCGATCTTGCAGCTCACGCCCTCCTTGGCGGCCAACTCGATGATGAACAGCTTGCTGCCGCTGTTCGGCGAGTGCCCGTCGTGAGCCCTGACGTTCAGATCCGCGTCGGTGCACCACGGGACGTCGGAGTTCGCGGACTGCGCGTTGCCGGCAGAGGCCGCAGAGGTACCCGCGACGGCCAGGAGGGCGGCGCTGGTCAGCGCGGCGGCGGTCAAGGTCTTGCGGAACACGTTCACGTGTCTCCTGAATCTGGTGAATTATTTCCCTTGCACTCCAACTGACGTCTCGGTTTTTCCTGAGGTTGCTGCAACACTAAAAATTAGAGGCATTCGGATCACCGTGTTGGGCCTCTCGGAGCAACCGGACCCGCGCGCCTGGCTCGGCGCACCGATCACCCGTCACAGCGTCGTCGTGGGTCGACGCTGATCCACGTCTGACGGCCTGGAGACGGCCTGATCACGGAGGAAGGCGTCAGCATCGAGCACTCGCCGAGTACCTGGGCCGCGCTCGACAAGGTGTTCGGGGAGAAGACGGCGTGACCGCTGGAACGACTGAGGGCCGGGTGACTGGTTCAGTCACCCGGCCCTCAGCCCGCACACTCAGCTCAGTGCGCCGATCACACGTCGTAGTACAGCGCGAACTCGTAGGGGTTCGGGCGCAGGCGCAGCGGGTCGATCTCCTGCTCGCGCTTGAACGAGATCCAGGTGTCGATCACGTCCGGGGTGAACACGCCGCCTTCGAGCAGGAACTCGTGGTCGGCCTCCAGGTTGTCCAGCACCGCGTCCAGCGTGGCCGGGACCTGCTTGACGTCGCGGGCCTCCTCCGGCGGCAGCTCGTAGAGGTCCTTGTCGATCGGGGCGGGCGGCTCGATCTTGTTCTTCACGCCGTCCAGGCCCGCCATCACCATGGCGGAGAAGGCCAGGTACGGGTTGCCCGACGAGTCGGGGCAGCGGAACTCGATGCGCTTGGCCTTGGGGTTGTTGCCGGTGATCGGGATGCGCACGCACGCGGAGCGGTTGCGCTGCGAGTACACCAGGCTGACCGGGGCCTCGTAGCCGGGCACCAGGCGGTGGTAGGAGTTCACCGTCGGGTTGGTGAACGCCAGCAGCGACGGCGCGTGGTGCAGGATGCCGCCGATGTAGTGGCGCGCGGTGTCGGACAGGCCCGCGTAGCCGGACTCGTCGTGGAACAGCGGCTGGCCGTCCTTCCACAGCGACTGGTGGGTGTGCATGCCCGAGCCGTTGTCGCCGAACAGCGGCTTCGGCATGAAGGTGACGGTCTTGCCCGCCTGCCACGCGGTGTTCTTGATGATGTACTTGAACAGCATCAGGTCGTCGGCGGCGTGCAGCAGGGTGTTGAACTTGTAGTTGATCTCCGCCTGGCCCGCGGTGCCGACCTCGTGGTGGGCGCGCTCCACGGAGAAGCCGTTGCTCTCCAGGTTCAGCACCATCTTGTCGCGCAGGTCGGCGTAGTGGTCGGTCGGCGTGACCGGGAAGTAGCCGCCCTTGTACTTGACCTTGTAGCCGCGGTTGCCGCCCTCTTCCTCGCGGCCGGTGTTCCACCAGCCGGAGATCGAGTCGATCTCGTGGAACGAGGCGTTGGCGGTGGTGTCGAAGCGGATGGAGTCGAAGATGTAGAACTCCGCCTCGGCGCCGAAGTACGCGGTGTCGGCGATGCCGGACTCGGTGATGTACTGCTCGGCCTTGCGCGCGATGTTGCGCGGGTCGCGGCTGTAGGCCTCGCGCGTGAAGGGGTCGTGCACGAAGAAGTTGACGATCAGCGTCTTCTCGATCCGGAAGGGGTCGAGGCGCGCGGTGTAGAGGTCGGGCAGCAGCAGCATGTCCGACTCGTGGATGGACTGGAAGCCGCGCACCGACGAGCCGTCGAAGGCCAGGCCCTCGGTGATGGCGTCGGCGTCGAAGGCCGCCGCGGGCAGCGTGAAGTGCTGCATGACGCCGGGCAGGTCGCTGAACCGGACGTCGACGAACTTCACGCCCTCGTCGGAGATGAACTTCAGGACCTCGTCGGGATTCTTGAACACCCTCGTCGACTCCTCTGCTGCGGTGGGGGCGTGGTGGTGCGCCGCTGCCTGGCGCGGCCTGCCATCGCGGCGACCGTATGACCGCGGTGTTGCCCGGCAATCACCCTGGTGTTTCGCCAGTGTTAACGGAGCGCTCCTACCGGGCAACCCGGCCGCCCGGTCCTCACCCGCTGAGAGCGGCTTACTCTGGAGGGGTGAGCAGGTGGACCGGTTCGTGGCTTTCAGGACCTCGCGCGGCGCTGGAGCCGGGCGCCGACTCCGGTGACGGCACCGGGCAGCGGTGGAAGGGCGAGCGGCTCGGCCTGCCCGAGTCCGGTCCGGGCTCCATCGCCCCCACCGGCCGCCGCGCGCTGGCGATCCTGGTCGACTTCCTGCTCTCCGCGGGCGTCGCGGGCCTGTTCACCTACCCCGAACTGCCGCGCAACTGGAGCCTGCTGGCCTGGTTCGCCATCACCACCATCGCGGTCGCCTTCTTCGGCTTCACCCCCGGCCACGCGCTGTTCCGCCTGCGCGTCGCGCGCGTCGACGGTGTCGCGCTGGTCGGCCTGCCCAGGGCGGCCCTGCGGACCGCCCTGATCTTCCTGGTCATCCCCGCCGTGGTGTGGGACGCCGACGGCCGGTGCCTGCACGACAAGGCGTCCAGGACCGTGGTCGTGCGGATGTGACCGGTCGCGTCAGCGGCGGCGCATGGCGCGCTGGACGTTGCGCATCTTGGCGCCCTGCGGGAGCGGGCCCTTGGGCATCGCCGCACCGCGGCTGGCCAGCGCGGTGAGCCGGTTCTCCATGGTGTCGACCTGGGCGGCGGAGATGTTGCGCGGCAGCTTCATGAGGTGGGCCTGCAGCTTGCGCAGCGGCACCTGGCCCTCCTCGGCGCCCACGACCACGTCGTAGATCGGGGTGTCGCCGACCACCCTGGCGACCCGCTTCTTCTCCTGCGCGAGCAGGCCCTTGACCCGGTGCGGAGCGCCCTCGGCGACCAGCACGACACCGGGCCTGCCGATCACGCGGTGCACCATGTCGCCGCTGGTGGTGCCCGCCACCGCCTGGGTGACCCGCCACCGGCCGCGCATGTTGTCCAGCGCCCACGCCGCCGCGCCGGGCTGGCCGTCGGCCTTGGCGTAGACGTTGCGCTGCACCCGGCGGCTGAACACGATCACCGCGAGCAGCGCGCCCACCGCGATGCCCAGCGGCAGGAACACCCACTGCAGGTCCCAGATCAGGCCCAGCAGGAACGCCAGCGCGATCGCGCCGAGGAACGCCGCCAGCATCCACGGCACCAGCGCCTTGTCCTCGCGACGCTGCACCTTGAACGCCTCGAGGATCTGCCCGCGCCTGGCGCGCGATGCCTCGCGCCGCGCCTTCGCCGCTTCCTTGCGGGCCGCCTTGTCCTGCTTTCCAGCCATACCGCCCAGGATACGGCGAGCCCTCTCGCCCCAACACGGGAGGAGGCGGCGGGAATGCGAGGATGCTGCCCATGGACCGGCTGCTGGAGGGACTCGACCCGGAACAGCGCGCCGCGGTCGAAGCGCCGCGCGGTCCGGTCTGCGTGCTGGCGGGCGCGGGCACGGGCAAGACGCGCACGATCACCCACCGCATCGCGTACCTGGTGCAGCGCGGTCACGTCGCGGCGGGCCAGGTGCTGGCGGTCACCTTCACCGCGCGGGCGGCGGGGGAGATGCGCACCCGGCTGCGCGCGCTGGGCGTGTCCGGCGCGCAGGCCCGCACCTTCCACGCCGCCGCCCTGCGCCAGCTGCGCTACTTCTGGCCGAGGGTGGTCGGCGGCGAGCAGTGGCAGTTGATCGACCGCAACAAGCTGCGGCTGATCGCCCAGGCTGCCAACCGCGCGGGCCTGTCCACCGAGTCGGACTCGCTGCGCGACCTGGCCGGTGAGATCGAGTGGGCCAAGGCGTCGCTGATCACCCCGGAGGACTACCCGGCCGCCGCGGCGCGGACCCACCGCGACACCCCGGCGCCCGCCGAGCGCGTCGTGCAGGTCTACCAGGGCTACGAGCAGCTGAAGAACACCGCACAGCTGCTGGACTTCGACGACCTCCTGCTGCACACCGCGGCGGCGCTGGAGGAGCACGGCGACGTCGCCGAGGAGTTCCGCGACCGCTACCGCTGCTTCGTGGTCGACGAGTACCAGGACGTCACGCCGCTGCAGCAGCGCGTGCTGGACGCCTGGCTCGGCGCGCGCGACGACCTGACCGTGGTCGGCGACGCCAACCAGACCATCTACTCCTTCGCGGGCGCCTCCCCGCGCCCGCTGCTGGACTTCCCGCGCCGCTTCCCCGAGGCGACGGTGGTGCGGCTGGAGCGCGACTACCGCTCCACGCCGCAGGTCGTCGCGCTGGCCAACGAGGTCATCAAGTGGGCGCGCGGCCGTCCGGCGGGCTCCCGGCTGCGGCTGATCGGGCAGCGCCCGGACGGCCCGCAGCCCCGGTTCGCCGAGTTCGACGACGAGCCCGCCGAGGCCGCGGCCATCGCGCAGCGGGCGCGGGCGCTGCTGGACGAGGGCGTGCCCGCCAGCGAGATCGCGGTCCTGTACCGGGTCAACGCCCAGTCCGAGGTCTACGAGCAGGCGCTGGCCGAGCTGGGCATCCCCTACCAGGTGCGCGGCGGCGAGCGGTTCTTCCAGCGCGCCGAGGTCCGCCAGGCGATGATCGCGCTGCGCACCGCGGCGGCGCACCAGCCCTCCGGCGAGCTGCCCAAGGTGGTGCGCGAGGTGCTGGCGGGCGTCGGCCTGACCGACGAGCCGCCCGCGGGCGGCGCGGCGCGGGAGCGGTGGGAGTCGCTGCTGGCCCTGGTCGAGCTGGCCGAGGAGCTGACCACCGCGGTCGAGGGCGCGGACCTGCCCAAGTTCATCGCCGAGCTGGACATGCGGGCCGAGGCCCAGCACCCGCCGACGGTGGAGGGCGTGACGCTGGCGTCCCTGCACGCCGCCAAGGGCCTGGAGTGGGACGCGGTGTTCCTGGTGGGCCTGGTCGAGGGCACGGTGCCGATCCAGCACGCCGACGGCGACGAGGCCGCGGTCGAGGAGGAGCGCAGGCTGCTCTACGTGGGCGTCACGCGCGCACGCGAGCACCTGTGGCTGTCGTGGGCGCTGGCGCGGGCCGCGGGCGGGCGCCGCTACCGGCGGCGCAGCAGGTTCCTGCACGGGCTGGTCCCCGAGGACCACCCGGCCGCGCGGGCGGTCCGGCGCGAGCCGTCGCAGCGCAAGCCGAAGCCGCAGTGCCGGGTGTGCGGCTCGCAGCTGCTGGAGTCCAGGGCGGTCAAGCTCGGCCGGTGCGCGAGCTGCCCGTCGGACCTGGACGAGGAGCTGCTGGAGAAGCTGCGCTCGTGGCGGGCGGGCCGGGCGCGCGAGCTGAAGGTGCCTGCCTACGTGGTGTTCACCGACGCGACCCTGGTGGCGATCGCCGAGCAGCGGCCGACCGACGTCGCGGGCCTGGTGGCGATCGCGGGCATCGGCGCGGCGAAGCTGGACCGCTACGGCGACGACGTCCTGGCCATTGTCCAGGGCAAACGCTGAAATCTCACCCGATCGACAGGTATTTGGAAAAACCGGTTGCACCGTGTACGGCGGGGGTCATAACCTGCTGAGGCCGGGCGCGGAGCGCCCGCTGGGGAATCAAGAACCGCTCGGGACGAGCGCGCGAGGGAGGTGACCGGTCGTGAACGCACTCCAGTGCTTCTGGACGCCCGGTTACCGGCTGACCGAGGGCGTCATCGTCATGCCGGCCGCGGTTCACGTCGCGGGGGACAAGTCTGCCCGCGATCGCCGCGCTGTGAAGAGCGTTGAGCGAGCTCTGCCGATCCTGGTGCAGGCCACCGAGCCGCACGCTGTCCCTACTCAGATCGTTGCGCCGTCCGCGCGAGAGCGAAGTACCTGACACACCTGTAGTCAGGCCACCAGCTCACGAAGGCCGCGGACCCGTAACCGGATCCGCGGCCTTCGTGTTTTGTCCGACAACTGTCGCACGACCAAACCCCATCGCAAGACCGTGACAGGAGTGCACCTGATGTTGTCCGCGACCGTTCCCATAACCGGAACGCTGTCCACCGAGCCGGACCTGGCGGGGCAGGGCGTGGCCGCCCTGATCGACACCGCGCCGGGGGCGGGCTTGGCGCTGCCCTGCCGCACCAACGACCCCGACCTGTGGTTCGCCGACGCACCCGCCGACCTGGAGCAGGCCAAGAAGTTCTGCGCGACCTGCCCGGTGATCGCCGAGTGCCTGGCCGGGGCGCTGGCCCGGCACGAGCCCTGGGGGGTCTGGGGCGGCGAGATCTTCGAGCGCGGCGCGGTGATCGCGCGCAAGCGTCCCCGTGGGCGCCCGCGCAAGGACGCCGCACCCGTTGTTCCCGCGGCGCCCGCCGCGACCGTTGTCCGGGGGGCTACCGACCAGGAGGCCGCCGCGTGACCACGTTCAGCTCCACCACCGCCACCGCCGATGTCGTGACCGCCGACCTGAACCCCAGGGGGAACCCCATGTTGCTCGAAGAAAACCTGGCCAGATCCCGAATGCGCGAGGCGGAGATATCCGCCGAGCGGCAACGGCTGGCCCACCGGCTCGTCGTCGCCCGCAGGTGGCGGCGACTGGCCGGGTGGGCCGAGCGCAGGGCCGCTCTGAAGGCTCGCGCGCTGTGATGCCGTGACGGTGATGCCGTGATGCCGTGATGCCGGGTGCCCGCCCTCCCCGTTCCAGTGGGAGGGCGGGCACCGCGCGTCGGTACCGTGCTCGGTGTGGCAGCTCACACCCATGACGGCATCGACTGGTCATCGCGGCTGGTCGCGATGCGACGCAACGACGAACTGGACGCCGAGGCCCTGCACGTGGTCGCGCGCAGGCTCGTGCGCCCTCTGCCGGACAACCCGACCGTGGTCGACGTCGGCTGCGGCGCGGGCGGCATGAGCGTGCCGCTGGTCGAAGCGCTGGCCGCGCGCGGCGGCGGCACCGTCGTGCTGGTGGACGCCGTGCCGGAACTGCTCGACGCGGCGGTCACCGCGGCCCGCGCGGCCGCGACCTACTCCACCGACGCCGCCGTCCGCGTGCGCCCGGTCCTGGCCGACATCGCCACCGAGCGCCCGGCCGAGTTCGCGAGCCCGGCCGACCTCGTGTGGGCCTCTCGGGTCGTGCACCACCTCCCTGATCAACGTGCCTGCGTGCTGGGTCTGATCGACGCCCTCGCCCCCGGTGGCAGGCTCGCCCTGGCCGAGGGCGGCCTGGAGGGCCGGTTCCTGCCGTGGGACCTCGGCGTCGGCGAACCCGGCCTGGAGGACCGCCTCGCCGCCGCCCGCGCCCAGTGGTTCCTGCGGATGCGCGAGAACATGCCCGGCAGCGTGCGGCTGACGGTCGGCTGGAACACCGTGCTGGCCGAGGCGGGCCTGCTCGACGTCACCGCGTTCAGCTACCTGGTCGACCACCCCGCGCCCGCCAAGCAGGCGGTCCGGGACTGGGCGGTGGAGCGCCTGCGGTGGCTGGCCGACGCCGCAGGCGACCTGCTGCACCCCGCCGACCGGCAGTCGGTGCGGCGCCTGCTCGACCCGCAGGACCCGGCGTACGTCGGGCTGCGCGACGACGTGTTCCTGCTGCTCGCGCAGACGGTCCACGTGGGACGCAAGCCGTGACCGCCACCTGCTCCCGCTGCGGGCGCCCGCGCACCGGGGAGCCCGCCGAACTGCTCGCCTGGGTGCGCGAGCGGGACCGGGGCGCCGACCGGTGGCTGTGCCCGCCCTGCGCCCGCGCCCACGTCCGCGACATCGAGGGCAAGCTGCCGGCCGAGTACTGGTGAGCCCCGGTGGGGACTTCAGGGGGCACGGGCGTTCGACTCGCGGGAGGTGAGGGCGCGCAGGGCGGAGCGGGGAGCGGCGGCACCGCGCTTGCTGCCCGCGTTCAGCTCGGCGAGCAGGGCGGGCAGGCCGCACAAGCCTGCGCGCACCACCGCGCCCAGCAACTGGTGCACGCGCAGCGGCTGGGGTTCGCGGCGGACCGCGTCCAGGACCGCCCTGGCCGCGCCCGCCAGCGCCAAGCCGTCGCGGACCACCGCCGTCGGCAACCGCGTGGTGCGCTCCAGGAACACGTAGTCGTGCCCCGTCAACCGCCTGCCCTCCGGTTGCAGCACGTGCACCCGGTCCGGCTCGGGCAGGTGTGAAAGGCCCTGTTCGCGCAGGGCGTGAACACCGGTGATGACCGCACCCGGACCGGCGTAGACCAGGGCCGCGCGCAGCCGCTGCGCGCGGGTCGGCGGACCGGCGCTGAGCAGCAGCACCCCCGGCAGGATGCGCTGCCACGGCCCGCCGGGGCGGCACCTGAGGTCGATCTGGTGGCCGGTCACGCCCGCCGCTCGCAGGTCCGCCGTCCGGATCACGTCATCGGTCATGCCCCGATCCTGCGGCGGAGCGGACCCCGTGACCAGCGCCGTCGGTCAACCTGTGGACAACCGGCACCCCTGTGGACAACTGCCTGTGGACAACTCCAGCCGTCGGACGATGTCAGTCGTCGAAGCCCGGCTGCCACTTCGCCACGATGGCCCGCGCGGGCACCTCGGCGTCGAGCTGGCACAGGATGCCCGTCGCGCCCAGCGTCACCCGGTGGATCAGCAGGTACTGCGGCGGCAGGTTCAGCGACCGGCCCGTCTGCGAGTCCGGGCTGCGCAGGTCGCCCACCCGCTCCGCCTGCGACTGCAACCACCGGCGGGTGAAGTGGAACCGCTCGGTGCGCAGCGGCTCGACGAACGGTCCCAGGTAGGCCAGCACGTCCTCGCCGTGCAGCTCGGTGCCCGGCCGGATGAAGTGCTCCGAGCGCAGCAGCTCCACCAGGTCGTCGGGACGGCCCTCCAGCGCCAGCCGGGTCATCAGGCCCAGCGTCTTGGGCAGGCCGTCGGGCAGCCTGGCCACCGCGCCGAAGTCGATCACGCGCAGCCTGCCGTCCGCGCCGAGCAGGAAGTTGCCGGGGTGCGGGTCGGCGTGCAGCAGCCCCGCGCGGCTGGGCGAGGAGAAGTGGAACTGCGACAGCAACCTGCCCGCCAGGTCGCGCTCGGCCCGCTCGCCGTCGCGGATGATCGAGGCCAGCGGCTTGCCGTCGATCCACTCGCTGACCACGACCTTGGGCGAGCTGGCCACCACCTTGGGCACCAGCACCTCCGCGTCGCCCGCGAACGCCTTGGCGAAGGCCCGCTGGTTGTCCGCCTCGGTGCGGTAGTCCAGCTCCTCGACCATGCGGTCGCGCAGCTCCTCCAGCAGCGGCTTGACCTCCGCGCCCGGCACCACCGCCTGCAGCACCCGGCTGAACCGCAGCAGCTGCCGCAGGTCCGCCTGCAACGCCTCGTCCGCGCCGGGGTACTGCACCTTCACCGCCACGTCCCGGCCGTCGTGCCAGACCGCGCGGTGCACCTGGCCGATGCTCGCCGAGGCCGCCGGGTGGTCGTCGAACTCGGCGAACCGCTTGCGCCAGCCCGCGCCCAGCTGCTCGGCCAGCACCCGGTGCACGGTGCGCGCGGGCATCGGCGGCGCCGCGGACTGGAGCTTGGTCAGCGCCTCGCGGTAGGGCGCGGCCAGCTCGTCGGGCACCGCCGCCTCGAACACGCTCAACGTCTGGCCGAACTTCATCGCGCCGCCCTTGAGCTGCCCGAGCACCGCGAAGACCTGCTCCGCGGTCTTGGCCGAGACCTCGGCGCTGACCTCCTCGGAACTGCGGCCTGCCAGCCGCTTGCCCCAGCCGCCCACGACCCGGCCCGCCACCCCGAGCGGGAGGCTGGCCAGCTTGGCGGTGCGCTGCACGGCCTTGCGCGGGATCTCGTCCACCCGATGATTCTCCCCTCGACCGGGAAGCGGCCGCAGTGCTCCCTCCCCAAAACCTACACACGCGCCCGCGCGGCGATCCCGCTCACCGGCGCGCGCGGCACTCGCAGCGGGGGTGCGCGGGGGCGGGCACCCGCTCGACCGCGCCGTTCCAGGCGTCGACCTCCAGCGTGCCGTCCCAGGTGGCGGGCTGGGCGCGGGTCAGCTCCTCGTGGTCGAGCGCGAGCAGCGCCTGCGCCGCGGCCAGGCCCGCGGTGACGCTGGTGGTCGCCTGGTCGGCGTGCTGGACCCGGTCGGCCAGCTGCGCGGCGATCAGCGGCCACGCCCCGTCCTCGTCGGCTCTGCGCAGGTCGGCGCAGCGCAGGCAGCTCGACCGGCCCGGCACCACCAGCGGTCCCACCACCCCGAGGCCCTCGCGGACCCGCACGGCCAGGTGGGTCGTGCCCTCCAGCACCAGCGCGTGCACCAGGTCCGGTCGGGGAACCAGGGCGTCGGCCAGCACCACCAGGTCGGGCGCCCTGGTCGCGACGCCGGTGCGGACCGAGGCGGACGCCCGCCGCACCGCCTCGCGCGCCACCTCCCGCCGGGGCCTGCCCACGTCCGCGTCGGGATAACCGGGTCCGGTGTCCTCGGCGCCGACCTGGCCGTGGGTGGCCACGTGCACCCGGCCCACGCCCGCGGACGCCAGCAGCCCCGCGACGGCCACGGCGAGCCCGCCGTCGCCGTGCACCACCACGCAGCGCTGCGCCCGCGTCGCGGCCAGCTGCGGCGCGGGGCGGCCGGTGCGCAGCGCCCAGCCGGTCGCCTCGGCGGTCAGCCGGGGGTGCGGCGGGGGCGCCGCCTCCTCCAGCAGCCCCCGGCCTGCCAGCCAGCGCAGCACCTCCAGCAGCTCATCGGCCTGATCGGCGTGCTCGGCGAGGCTTTCGCCCAGCTCAGCGGTGGTGTGCTGGCCGGAGAGGGCGAGCAGGGCGGCGGCCAGCGGCGCGCGCACCTCCTCCACCACGAGCGCGTGCCTGGGGTCGACGCCGATCTGCAGCACCCCGGCCGCCCGGCGCAGCACCGGGATGCCCGGCAGCACCCTGGGGCGGTTGGGAACGTCCATGCCCTCCACCTTGGCGGTCCCGCCGACCAGCGCGAAACGGCTGTCCACAGGCGCGGGCGGCATCCACAGGCAGCGCGACCGGGGTTGACGGGGTGGCCGGGTGCGCGCTACCCCGGCCACCGCCCGCGTCAGACCCCGGCCTTGCCGAGGATGCGGGTCACCGTGGTCCCGCAGACGGGGCACTTGCCCTTGGCCATCCGGCGGTTGTTGCTCTCGGTCACCTCACCGGTGAAGTCCCGCTTCTCGCGGCACTTCACGCAGTAGCCGTTGTAGGTCTCGGCCACGCCGTCCTCCTGCGATTCGGGAACGCGGCGCATCCACGCCGCGCTCCGGGGCTGCGCAGCACGCTACCTCCGGTGAGCCGATGCCGCTGCACACCGCACCGCGCGTGTCCAGCCGCCTTTCGGAGGAATCCGGTGCGCCACCCCGGACGTGCGGCCACCTGGACGCCGCGCGTTGTCGGTGTCTGGCCTTACCGTGAACGCCATGCCCGAACCGCAGGTGGAGGTGCGGCGCAGCGCCCGGCGCCGTCGCATGGTGAGCGCGTACCGGGAGGGGGACACCGTCGTCGTCCTGCTCCCGGCGCGGATGAGCAAGACCGAGGAGAAGCACTGGGTGGCGGAGATGCTCAGCCGCCTGCAGCGCAGCGAGACCCGCAGGCGCTCCCCCTCCCGCACCTCCGACGCGGCCCTGCTGGCCCGGTGCGAGGAACTGGCCGACCGGCACCTCGACGGCGTGCGCCCCAGCAGCGTGCGCTGGGTGCCGCCGATGCGCACCCGCTGGGCCTCGTGCACGCCCAGCGAGGGCACCATCCGCATCAGCGAGCGGCTGCGCGACGTGCCCGCCTGGGTGCTGGACTACGTGCTGGTGCACGAGCTGGCCCACCTCACCGTGCCGGGGCACGGCAAGGACTTCTGGGAGCTGGTGCACCGCTACCCCCGGTCCGAGCGCGCCATCGGCTACCTGGAGGGCCTCTCGGCCGCCGCGGGCCTGGGCATCACGGAGGAGGATTGAACGACCGCCCGCGCGTCACACGTCCGGGTGCCGCTGACTGACCGCCCGCGACGGCGGGTGGTAGTCAGCGGCCCCGGTGGGCGGGACGGGTAGTACTTGCAGACGCGCTTGGGGTCAGGCGTCGTCGTCCTTCTTCTTGTCGTCGTCCTTGTCCTGGAGCGTGCGCTCCAGCTCGGCGATCGGGTCCTCCAGGGCGGCCCGCGTGCTGCCGAAGCGCTCGGCGAACTCCATCGGGTCGTCCAGGTCCTCGGCCGTGGGGATCAGGTCCGGGTGCTCCCACACGGTGTCGCGCACCTCGGCGCCGTGCTGGTCGCCCAGCAGCTTCCACAGCGCCGCCGCCGAGCGCAGCCTGCGCGGCCGCAGCTCCAGGCCGACCAGCGTGGCGAAGGTCTGCTCCGCGGGGCCACCGGACGCGCGCCGCCGCCGCAGCGTCTCGCGCAGCGCGGCCGCGCCGGGCAGCCGGTCGCCCACGGCCTCGGCCACCACCACGTCCACCCAGCCCTCGACCAGCGCCAGCAGCGTCTCCAGCCGGGTCAGCGCGGCCTTCTGCTCGGGCGTGGTCTGCGGCTCCAGCATCCCGGACTTCATCGCCTCCTCGATGCTGGCCGGGTTGGTCGGGTCGACCTGACCCGCCAACTGCTCCAGCGCCGAGGTGTCGACCTTGATGCCGCGCGCGAACTCCTCCACCGTGTCCAGTAGCCGCTGGCGCAGCCACGGCACGTGGCTGAACAGCCGCTGGTGCGCGGCCTCGCGGGCGGCCAGGAACACCAGCACCTCGCTGGCCGGGCGCTCCAGGCCCTCGGTGAACTTCTCGATGTTGGCGGGCAGCAGCGCCGCGGTGCCCTCCGGCCCCAGCGGCAGCCCCACCTCGGAGGAGGTCAGCACCTCCGAGCCGAGCTGCGCCAGCGCGCCGCCCAGCTGCGAGCCGAACGCCATGCCGCCCATCTGCCCCAGCATCGACAGCAGCGGGCCCGCGGCCTCCTTGGCCTCGGCGGGCATCGCCTCCACCCACGCGCCGGAGACCCGCTGCGCCACCGGGTCGCACAGCCGCTGCCAGGTCGGCAGGGTGCGCTCCACCCACTCGCGCGCGGTCCAGCCCTGCGCGGTGCGGCTGCCCGCGGGCAGCGCGGTCACCGGGTCCAGCCACATCTCGGCCAGGTGCACGGCGTCGGCCACCGCGGTGTTCTGGTCCGGCCCGAAGCCGGTGGTCGAGCCGCCCTTGCCCGCCAGCTGCTGCAGCGCGATCTGCTTGGCCAAGTCGTAGTTCACCGGCCCGGACGACGACCCGGCGCCGCTGAACATGGCGCCGAGCTGGCTGAGCATCGCGCCCAGCTGGGAGAAGTCGAAGGGGTTGGCCCCCTGGTCCCCTGGCTTGCGGTTGCGGTCGTCGGGGTCCTGCGGGCTGAACCCGAAGGGCAGGTCACTCATGCCACCACGGTACGCGGGGTGGGCCTGCCGCGCGGTGCTGGTTCGCCGTGGGCGTGCGGGCCGTACCCTGTCCGGCGTGAGCGACACCGCCGTGCAGCAGGGCACCCCGCCGACCCCGCCGCGCCGCGGCCTGACCCGGCGCACGTGGACGCTGGTGGTCAGCCTGACCCTGGTGCTCGTGCTCGGCGTGCTCGGCGGGTTCGCCAGGGTGCCCTACGTGGCGCTGGGCCCCGGCCCCACCTACGACACCCTCGGCCAGGCCGACGGCACCGACGTGGTGGAGGTGGAGGGGCAGGAGACCTTCCCCACCGGGGGCAGGCTGACCATGACCACGGTGTCGCTGACCGACGACGTGTCGCTGTTCGGCGCGCTCGGGCTGTGGCTCAGCGGCCGCTACGCGCTGGCCCCGCGCGAGGAGTTCTTCCGCCCCGGCGAGTCCGAGGAGCAGGTGCGCGACCAGAACACCAAGGCGTTCGAGGACTCGCAGACCAGCGCCGAGGTCGCCGCGCTGCGCCACTTGGGCTACCCGGTGAAGGTGGTCGCCGCCGAGATCACCAAGGGCAGCGCGGCGGACAACGTGATCCAGCCCAACGACCGCCTGCTCGAGATCAACGGCAAGCCCGTGACCACCGCCGACGAGGTGCGGCCCGCCCTGGAGACGACCAAGCCGGGCGACCAGGTCGAGATCACCTTCCAGCACGAGCAGGACCGCCGGACCGCCCGCGTCACGCTGGGCCGCGCCGAGGGCAGGGACAGCGGCTTCCTCGGCCTGCTGCCGGTGGACCGCGCCGACGTGCCGTTCGAGATCAAGATCAGCCTCAACGACGTGGGCGGCCCCTCGGCGGGGTTGATGTTCGCGCTGTCGATCGTGGACAAGCTGACCCCCGGCGAGCTCAACGGCGGGCAGTCCGTCGCGGGCACCGGCGAGATCAACGAGAAGGGCGAGGTCGGCCGGATCGGCGGCATCGCCTTCAAGATGGTCGCCGCGCGCGAGGGCGGCGCGACGACCTTCCTGGTGCCCGCGGGCAACTGCGACGAGGCCAGGCAGAACGCCCCCGAGGGCCTGCGCCTGGTCAGGGTCGAGAAGCTGGACGACGCCGTCCGCTCGCTGGAGTCCCTCGCCAAGGGCGGCACCGCCCCCACCTGCTGACCCCGAGCCCTCAACGCTCAGTTCGCGCGGTCGGGTGGGCACCACGCGAGGCCGCGTCGGCCTGTCGGGATGCCTTTCGGAAAAATCACGCCCTTCGATTTTTCCGAAACGCGTGCCGATGGGCCGACTTCCAGGCGGCCGAGCCGCCGTCTGCGGAGCAGCGGCCATCAACACAGCCGACTTCCAGGCGGCCGAGCCCGCCGCGCCGGAGGCGCGGCAATCTAACTGAGCGTTTCCAATAGGGCGTGGGTGAGGTTGGGGGCCAGTTCGGGGTGCTCGACGACCTCTTCCGGTCGTTCGGCGTCGCCGCGCAGCCGCAGCACGCACGCGGCCGAGCCGTCCCGCAGCACCGCCGCCACCAGCCGGGCCTCCCGGCGCTGCGGGTGCTCCGCGGCGAACCGGCGGGCCTGCTCGTCGTCTAGGTCCTCCTCGGACAGCTGCGCCTCCGCCTCCGGTGGCAGCACGACGATCTCCTGGGCCAGCGCGCACCCGGCGACGACCTCCGGCCACTGGATGCCCGCCAGCGCCCGGTCCAGCTCGGCGTCGGGCAGCGAGTCCTGCGCGATGGGGGTCAGCGGCGAGGCGGTCGGGTCCAGCTGGTCGGCCAGCTCGGGCTGCTGGGCGAGCAGCTCCGCGGTCGGGACCAGGGCGAACAGCTGCGGGGCCTGGTTCCACCCGGCGGTGGAGACGAAGTCCTCCACCTCGCGGGCGACGGCGGGCAGCATCACGGGCGGGGTATCACTGGCTGGCACGCCCGTCATGGTCGCATCCGGCGGAATCGGATGACCGAACGGGGAACCCGCGGCGGCCTCCGTAGAGTTGGACAGAACGTACGAACGCCACCACCTCGATCCAGGAGCGTGCCCCGTGGCCACACGGCCCCCGGTCGGACTGCCCAGGCTGTCCCGGCGCAGCCGGATTCTGCTCATCGTCGGTGCGGTGGTCCTGGTCGGTCTCATCGCCGGTTCCAGGCTGCTGGGCACCTATGTCAACTGGCTGTGGTTCGGGGAGGTCGGGTTCCGCAGCGTCTACAGCACGATGCTGCTGACCCGCCTCGGCCTGTTCCTGACGGTGGGTCTGCTGGTCGGCGGCCTGGTCGCGCTGAACCTGGCCATCGCCTACCGGGCGCGGCCGGTGTTCGTGCCGGTGTCCGGGCCGGACGACCCGGTGGCGCGCTACCGCGCGGTGGTGACCCGCAGGCTGCGGCTGTTCGGCGTCGGCCTGCCGGTGCTGATCGGCCTGATCGCGGGCACCTCGGCGCAGAACGACTGGCAGCACCTGCAGCTGTTCCTCAACGCCACCCAGTTCGGCATCCAGGACGCGGAGTTCCAGCACGACATCGGCTTCTACGCCTTCCAGCTGCCGTTCTACACCTGGTTGCTGTCGTGGCTGTTCATCGCCACGGCGGTGTCGTTCATGGGCGCGGTGGTCTCGCACTACCTGTTCGGCGGCATCCGGCTGGCGGGCCGCGGCGGCCAGCTCTCCGGGCCCGCGCGCGCCCACCTGGCGATCGTGGCGGGCGTGTTCGTGCTGCTCAAGGCGGTGGCCTACTTCTTCGACCGGTACCAGCTGCTGTTCAGCGACCGCAACGAGAACTTCACCGGCGCCACCTACACCGACCTCAACGCGGTGCTGCCCGCCAAGTTGATCCTGCTGTTCATCGCGGTGTTCTGCGCCGTGGCGTTCTTCGCGGGCGCGGTGATGCGCAACCTCCAGCTGCCCGCCATCGCCACCGTCCTGCTGGTGCTGTCCAGCATCCTGGTGGGCGCGGCGTGGCCCGCGGTGCTGGAGCAGTTCTCGGTGCGCCCGAACGCCAACGAGAAGGAAGCCGAGTCGATCCGGCGCAACATCGACGCCACCAAGAACGCCTTCGGCCTCACCGACGACAAGGTGGAGACCAAGCCCTACGAGGGCAAGCAGAACGTCTCGCTGGACGAGCTGAAGAGCGACCAGGCGACGCTGGGCAACATCCGCCTGCTCGACCCGGCGGTCATCTCCAAGACCTTCACCCAGTTCCAGCAGCTGCGGCCGTTCTACGCCTTCCCGGACAAGCTCGACGTCGACCGGTACAAAGTGGACGACCAGCTGCAGGACTACATCGTCGCGGTGCGCGAGCTGCGGACCGCGGGCATCCCCGAGGGCCAGCGCAACTGGATCAACGAGCACCTGATCTACACCCACGGCAACGGCATGGTCTTCGCCGAGGCCAGCAAGGTGAACTCCTCGGGCGAGGGCGGTGACAGCGGCTACCCGGTGTTCGAGGTGGCCGAGGTCAACCAGGAGGGCAAGGTCACGCCCGGCCCGTTCGGGGTCGAGCAGCCGCGCACCTACTTCGGCGAGCTGGGCTCGCCCGCCGACTACGCCATCGTGGGCGGGCGCGGGCAGGGCTCGCCCGGCGAGTACGACACCGACCGGTCGCAGTACACCTACGACGGCAAGGGCGGCGTCCGCATCGGCGGACTGTTCAACAAGCTGGTCTTCGCCGCGTACTACGGCGAGCGGAACATCCTGTTCAACTCGGCGATCGGTGACGAGTCGCGGATCATCTTCAACCGCAACCCGCGCGACCGGGTCTCCGACGTGGCGCCGTGGCTGACCGTGGACGGCGACCCGTACCCGGCGGTCGTGGACGGCCGGATCACCTGGATCGTCGACGGCTACACCACGCTGGACAACTACCCCTACGCCCGCAAGACCTCGCTGGGCGACGCCACCAACGACTCGCTGCCCGGCGTGGCGCAGCAGCCGGACCGGCAGATCAGCTACATCCGCAACTCGGTCAAGGCCACTGTGGACGCCTACGACGGCACGGTGACGCTGTACGCGATGGACGAGCAGGACCCGGTGCTCAAGGCGTGGATGGGGGTGTTCCCCGGCACGGTGAAGCCGAACAGCGACATCTCGCCGTCGCTGCGCGAGCACCTGCGCTACCCGGAGGACCTGTTCAAGGTCCAGCGGGACACCCTGGCGCGCTACCACGTCTCCGACCCCGGCGACTTCTACTCGGGCGTGTCGTTCTGGAGCGTGCCGTCCGACCCGACGGTGGACAACGCCACGACGGTCGAGCAGCAGCAGCAGAGCAACCAGCAGCCGCGCGACCAGCAGCCGCCGTTCTACGTGCTGGCCGGTGACCCGACCGGCGACGCGAACAAGGTCAGCTTCCAGCTCACCAGCGCGCTGGTGAGACAGAACCGGGAGTTCATGGCGTCGTACGTGTCGGTGCGGTCCGACCCGGACAACTACGGCAAGATCAGCGTGCTGACGCTGAACAACGAGGCCAAGGGTCCGCAGCAGATCCAGACGCAGTTCCTGACCTCGGCCACGGTCAGCTCGGAGCTCAACGTGCTGACGCTGCAGAAGACCAAGGTCGTCTACGGCAACCTGCTGACCCTGCCGGTCGGTGGCGGCCTGCTCTACGTCGAACCGGTCTACATCGAGCGGGCCAGCCAGAACACCCAGTTCCCGCAGCTGTCGAAGGTGCTGGTCAGCTTCGGCGACAAGGTGGGCTACGCCTCGACGCTGAGCCAGGCGCTGGACCAGGTGCTCAGCGGCGCGGCCCAGCAGGTGCCCGACGAGAACGGCGACCAGCCCGACCAGACGACCTCCCCGTCGACGCCGCCGAGCACCACCACCACGACGCCGCCCGCGGGCGACGGGCAGCGGGGCACGGAGCTGGAGCAGGCGGTGCAGGACATCCAGCGGGCCCTGGAGCGCATCAGGACCGCCCAGTCCAGCGGCAACTTCGCCGAGCTCGGCAACGCCCACCAGGCGCTGGCCGACGCCACGGAGAGGTTCGAGCGGGCCCGCGGCTCGCAGCAGACCTCCTCGTCGGTGCAGCCCTCGCCGACGCCCACCGGCTGAGCTGCCACCGGCTGAGCCACGATCGGGTGGCCTCGGACACGTCGAGGCCACCCGATTTGCACATCACGGCAACCTCCGCGTAGAGTTCGTATTACCGACGCGGGGTGGAGCAGCTCGGTAGCTCGCTGGGCTCATAACCCAGAGGTCGCAGGTTCAAATCCTGTCCCCGCTACAAAGTTGGGAAAGTCCTGTGCAAGTGGTACTTGCACAGGACTTTTTCGCATTTCATCGGGGCACAGCACCCGAACCCCATGCAGAGGGCTCCGCCCCCTGCACTCCCGCCGAGGGGGCGGAGCCCCCTGGACCCCCATCGGGCGGGTCGGGTCAGCGGCGAGTGCGCTGACCTGGGGTTATGGGGGTTGTGGGGGGTGCTGAAAAGTGGGTTTTCGGGGTGGTGTAGAGTTTGTTTTGTTGGCGGCGCGGGGTGGAGCAGCTCGGTAGCTCGCTGGGCTCATAACCCAGAGGTCGCAGGTTCAAATCCTGTCCCCGCTACTAACGCGAAGGCCCCCTCCTGGTGGAGGGGGCCTTCGCTTTTGCCTGCTCGGTGTGGCTCAGGTCATGTTCTCGGCCCAGTACTGGGCGCAGGTCAGGGAGCAGACCCTGCCCTCGCCGCTGACCGTGCGGTGGCGGCGGATGGGCTTGCCGCAGACCATGCACTCGTCCTTGCCCGCCTGGTCCGGGATGCTGCCGCTGGCCCACGCCCGCGCGCTTCGGACGACCTTGGTGCCCGTCCCCGCCCACTTGATGCCCACAGCTCTCCACTCCCTCTGCCGCTGGTGTCGATCTCCGGTGAAGACAGCCGAACATCCCCCCTGCCACCTGCTGTAATGGTCTCACCACTTGGCGTGTGCGCCAGCCTGCGGGACAGGGATCACCGGGTTGCGCTACCGCCGGGTAGGGGCAGTGCCGCCGGCGAGCGCGGGTGGTGAGGGCGCGGGCTGCCGTTCGGGTGAGCCGTGCCGGGGATTCGGGTGGCGGGCTTGCGCGGATTTCCCGCCGATCGGCTCGGCGTCGCGTGGTTCGGTTGTGCCGCAAGCATTTCCACGTCAGGTGGACACATCGGGTCAAGCGGCTGAAAGTGTGGCCTCGCCGCGCGGCCGGTGACTGAGCGGAGCTTCTCATTGCTCCGCTTGGCCCAACGGCGCTAGGCCGTGATCAGCCACAGTGGACGGAACGGCTGACCATTGTGGACAGCTGTGCTCCGGCGTGGCACCTTGGAGGTGTGTCGGACCTCAATGCGACGGCGGCGGCCCTGCTGGGGCTGCTGCACGACGGACCCAAGACCGGTGGGCAGTTGGTGGCGGAGGCGGGGGAGCGCTTCGGGGCGTTCTTCAGCGTCACCCGCAGCCAGGTCTACCGCGAGCTGCCCGCGCTGGCTGACGCGGGCCTGCTGCGCCTCGGCAAGCAGGGCCCCCGCTCCAGCCAGCAGTACGTGCTGACCGCGGCGGGCAAGAAGGCGTTCAAGAACTGGCTGCTGTCCGAGCCGGGGCCGGACCACCTGCGCAGCCCGCTGATCCTGCGGATGGTGCACGCGGGCTCGCTGACCCCCAAGCAGCGGCAGGGCCTGGTGGACGCCGCCCGCGCCCGCTACAGCGCGGACCAGGAGGCCGCGCGGGCGGCGGTGAAGGGCGCCGAGGACGCCTACTCCAAGGCGGTGGCCGAGTTCGCCCTGGCCCACGCCAAGGCCGTGCTCAAGCTGCTCGACGCCGTCCCCACGGCCTGAGGCTCGCCGACCGGTCGCGCTGAGCGGCCGGTCCTGGCGTAATCTTCTGCCGTGAACCCGGACGTCGAAGCAGACATCAAGGACCTCTCCGCGACGCTGGCCAGCATCGAGGCGGTGATGGACCTCGATGCCCTGCGCGCCCAGGTCGCGGAGCTGGAGGAGCAGGCGGCCCGCCCGGACCTCTGGGACGACCAGGAGAAGGCGCAGCGCGTCACCAGCCAGCTCTCCCACAAGCAGGGCGAGCTGCGGCGCATCACCGCGCTGCGCAGCAGGCTGGACGACCTGAGCGTGCTCCACGAGCTGGCCGAGGACGAGGGCGACGCGGGCAGCCTGGCCGAGGCCGACGCCGAGCGGGCCAAGCTGCGCGAGGAGATCTCCTCCCTGGAGGTGCGCACCCTGCTCTCCGGCGAGTACGACGAGCGCGACGCGCTGGTGACGGTGCGCGCCGAGGCGGGCGGCGTGGACGCCGCGGACTTCGCCGAGATGCTGCTGCGCATGTACTCGCGCTGGGCCGAGCGGCACGGCTACGCGGTGGACGTGTTCGACACCTCCTACGCCGAGGAGGCGGGCATCAAGTCCGCCACCTTCCGCGTCACCGCCCCCTACGCCTACGGCACGCTCAGCGTCGAGCAGGGCACCCACCGCCTGGTGCGCATCTCCCCGTTCGACAACCAGGGCCGCCGCCAGACCTCGTTCGCGGGCGTCGAGGTGGTGCCCGTGGTCGAGCAGTCCGACCACGTCGACATCGACGAGAAGGACCTGCGGGTCGACGTGTACCGCTCCTCGGGCCCCGGCGGCCAGGGCGTCAACACCACCGACTCGGCGGTGCGCATCACGCACCTGCCCACCGGCATCGTGGTGTCCTGCCAGAACGAGCGCTCGCAGCTGCAGAACAAGGCCACCGCGATGGCGGTCCTGCAGGCCAAGCTGCTGGAGCGGCAGCGGCAGGAGGAGCAGGCGAAGATGGACGCGCTCAAGGACAGCGGCTCCAGCTGGGGCAACCAGATGCGCTCCTACGTGCTGCACCCCTACCAGATGGTCAAGGACCTGCGCACCGAGCACGAGGTCGGCAACCCGTCGGCGGTGCTCGACGGCGAGATCGACGACTTCCTGGAGGCGGGCATCCGCTGGCGCAAGCAGCGGCAGTCGGCGTGATCGGTCAAGTCTTCGTCCCACCCACCGCCGACCGGGTGAGACGAAGACTTCACCCGGTCGATGAGTAGACTCGCGCCTCGTGATTCGCCTCGAACACGTGTCCAAGGTCTACAAGACCTCCCCGCGCCCCGCCCTCGACAACGTGTCCGTCGAGATGGGCAAGGGTGAGTTCGTGTTCCTCATCGGTCCCTCCGGCTCGGGCAAGTCCACCTTCCTGCGCCTGCTGCTGCGCGAAGAGGTGCCCAGCAAGGGCCGGGTGTACGTCTCCAACTTCGACGTGGCCAAGATGTCCCGGCGCCGGGTCCCCCGCCTGCGCCAGTCCATCGGCTGCGTGTTCCAGGACTTCCGGCTGCTGACCAACAAGACCGTCGCGGAGAACGTGGCGTTCGCCCTGGAGGTCATCGGCAAGCCGCGCAACACCATCGTCAAGGTGGTGCCCGAGGTGCTGCAGCTGGTCGGCCTGGACGGCAAGGCCGACCGGATGCCGCACGAGCTCTCCGGCGGCGAGCAGCAGCGGGTGGCCATCGCCCGCGCGTTCGTCAACCGGCCGCTGGTGCTGCTGGCCGACGAGCCCACCGGCAACCTCGACCCCGACACCAGCCAGGACATCATGCTGCTGCTGGAGCGGATCAACCGCACCGGCACCACGGTGCTGATGGCCACCCACGACCACTCGATCGTCGACTCGATGCGCCGCCGCGTGGTCGAACTGGACCAGGGGCGGATCATCCGAGACGACGCGCGCGGCGTCTACGGCGTCGGCCGCTGACCCGCGACACCCTCCCCCCGACCCCCGAGGAACGCTCCCCCCGATGCGTACCAGCTTCGTGTTCAGCGAGGTCGTCACCGGCCTGCGCCGGAACGTCACGATGACCATCGCGATGATCCTCACGACCGCGATCTCGCTCTTCCTGTTCGGCGTCGGTCTGCTCATCGTGCTGATGGTCGGCCGGATGCAGGACGACTACCTGAGCCAGCTGGAAGTCTCGGTCCTGCTGACCAGCGAAGTCAGCGCCAACGACAAGGACTGCACCCAGCAGCCCTGCGCGGGCCTGCGCAGCGCGCTGGAGACCACCTCCGGGGTGGAGTCGGTGGTCTACGAGAACCGCGAGAAGGGCTACGAGCGGTTCAAGAAGATCTTCGAGGCCCAGCCGGAACTGGTGAAGCTGGCCCGCCCGGAGGCCATCCCGTCCACCTTCCGGGTCAAGCTGGAGGACCCCGAGCGCGCCGACGTGATCGTGCAGGCGTTCACCGGCAAGGCGGGCGTGAAGTCGGTCAACGACCAGGGGCAGGTCCTCAGCAGGCTGTCCGACTTCCTCACCGGCGTGCGCGACGGCGTGCTGGCGCTGGCGGTGCTCCAGGCGTTCGCAGCGCTGCTGCTGATCTCCAACACCATCCAGCTGTCGGCCTACACCAGGCGCACCGAGGTCAACATCATGCGCCTGGTGGGCGCGACGCGGTGGTACACGCAGCTGCCGTTCCTCATCGAGGCGGTGGTCGCGGGCATCATCGGCGCGGTGGGCGCGGTCGGCCTGCTGGCGGTGTTCAAGCTGTTCCTGCTGGACCGGGTGCTGGGCGACCTGTTCCGGGCGAATATCTTCTCCCCGCTGAACCTGCTGGACGTGCTGCTGCTGTCCCCGGTGCTGCTCGGCGTGTCGGTGCTGATCTCCGCGCTGACCGGCTACGTGACGCTGCGCCTGTACGTGCGGCTTTAAGCGCTGGCCCGCTCGCGTAGCATTTCCACCATGGTCAAGGAGCGCGGTCAGAAGGTGATCGCGTCGAACCGCAAGGCTCGGCACGACTACACCATCCTCGACACCTACGAAGCCGGTGTGGTGCTGGTGGGCACCGAGGTCAAGAGCCTGCGGATGGGCCGGGCGTCCCTGGTGGACGCCTTCGCCCAGGTCGACGACGGCGAGGTCTGGCTGCACGCGCTGCACATCCCCGAGTACGTGGCGGGGACCTGGACCAACCACGAGGTCCGGCGCAAGCGCAAGCTCCTGCTGCACCGCAAGGAAATCGAGCGGCTGATCGGCAAGACCAAGGAGAGCGGCCTGTCGCTGATCCCGCTGCAGATGTACTTCAAGGACGGCTACGTCAAGGTCGAACTGGCGCTGGCGAAGGGCAAGAAGGCCTACGACAAGCGCCAGGACCTGGCCAAGCGGGACGCGCAGCGGGAGATCGCCAAGGCCCACGGCCGGGCGCTGAAGGGCCGCTACTGAAACGACCGGGGCGGCCCGCCGGTCACCCCAGGTTCAGGTAGGCCAGCACGGCGCGCACCCGCCGGTGCTCGGAGTTGCTGGGCTCCAGCCCGAGCTTGGCGAAGATGTTGCCCACGTGCTTCTCCACCGCGCCGTCGGAGACCACCAGCGACGCCGCGATGGCCGCGTTGGACAGCCCCTGCGCCATCAGGCCCAGCACCTCGCGCTCCCGCTGGGTCAGCGAGTCGACCGGGTTGCGCCGGTTGCGCACCATCAACTGCGTGATCACCTCGTGGTCGATGCTGGTGCCGCCCTCGGCGACCCGGCGCAGCGCGGCGACGAACTCGGCCACGTCGGCCACCCGCTCCTTGAGCAGGTAGCCGACGCCGTTGGCGCCGCCCGCCAGCAGGTCCACCGCGTAGCGCTCCTCCACGTACTGCGAGAGCACCAGCACCGGCAGGTTCGGGATGCGCTTGCGGGCCTCGATGGCCGCCCGCAGCCCCTCGTCGGTGAACGTCGGCGGCATCCGCACGTCCACCAGGGCCAGGTCCGGCCGGTGCTCCTCGATGGCGACCAGCAGGGCCTCGCCGTCCTCCACCGCCGCCACCGTCTCGATGCCCTCGTCCGCCAGCAGGCGCTGCACACCCATCCTGAGCAGCACCGAGTCCTCGGCGATCACCACGCGCACGGCAACTCCGTCCGGATCACAGTCGGTCCCCCCACCGGGCTCACCACGACGACGACACCGTCAATGGTGGCAGCACGGTCGGCCAGCCCGGCCAGCCCGCCCCCCGGACGGACGACGGCCCCGCCGTGGCCGTTGTCGGTGATCTCCACGACCACGGAGCTGTCCGTGCGGGTGACCTTCACCTGCGCCTCGGTGGCGCCGGAGTGCTTGGCGATGTTGGTCAGCGCCTCGGCCACGGTGAAGTAGGCCGTGCTCTCCACCGCCGTCGGCGGGCGCGGGTCGACCTCGACCGACACCGAGACCGGGATCGGGCACCTCGCCGCCAGCGAGGACAGCGCGGCGTCCAGCCCGCGGTCGCCCAGCACGGACGGGTAGATGCCGCGCGCCAGGTCCCGCAGCTCGGAGATGGCCAGCTTGGCGTCCGCGTGCGCCTCGGCGATCAGCTCCCGCGCGGCGTCCGGGTCGCTGTCGAGCTTGCCGCGCGCCCGGCCCAGCCCCATGGCCACCGACACCAGCCGCTGCTGCGCCCCGTCGTGCAGGTCGCGCTCGATGCGGCGGCGCTCAGCCTCGGCCGCCTCCACACCACGGGCGCGGCTGGCGTGCAGCCGCTGCGCCTCAGCGGAGAGCACGCTGGTCCGCGAGGGCCCCAGCAGCACGCGCGCCAGGGCGGCGTGGCCCCGCGCGACGACCTTGAACAGGGGCAGCAGCACCAGGCCGAGCGCGACCCCCAGCGCCGTCACCGGCAGGCTGGAGAGGAAGTCGTCGACCACCCAGGTGCCCAGCCAGCCCAGGTCCACCTCGAAGTGGTAGGGCAGCCACTGCTGGTAGAACGGCAGCAGGGCCAGCGCCAGCACGGCAGGCCACAGCGCCATGACCATGGTGAACTCGATGATGCCGAGCGGCAGCATGATCACCCAGTACAGCAGGTCCCGCCAGGTCGCCGGGTCGGTGAGCAGACCGCGGGCCTGGCTGAACAGGTTGCCCTCCGGCAGCGGCCGGTACGGTCTGGGCAGGTCCACCCCCAGCGTCACGCGCAGCCAGGAGCGCTCGATGTCGGCGGCGCCGCGCGCCAGCAGCCCGGTGAGCGCGAGCAGGGGCAGCCCCACCCACACCACCATGGTCCCCACGCTCGCCGCGAGCAGCGGGACGAGCAGTGAGAACCAGAACACGCCGGTGAACAGGCTCACCAGGAAGTAGCCGCTGGTGCGTGCGATGTCGGCTCGTGCTCGTGTCATGTCCCCGCCTCAGGTCCGGTGTGCCAGACCAGCATGACGCCGCGCCCGCCGCCGAACCATCAGGTCAGCCCGCGTGCGGGGGGTGGGGACAGCCCTACCGGCGCTATCTGGAATGAACCAGGGGGGTGGAGGCGTTATGATGGGTGCGGAGATCAGCAGGACCCGACCAGGGGGTGAACGGTTTCGACTTTGTGCGTCGATTCAAGGGAAGCGTGCCGGTGCAGGCGAGAGACCACCGCAAGCGTCATCGCAAACCAATAAGCGCCGAGTCTAACGACAAGCGCGCGTTCGCCCTCGCCGCCTGAGGCTAGAGGCAACGCTGTCGGCCCGGAGGTGCCTCCGCTCCGGTCGCCGGCATCAGCTAGGAGGCTCACCGCCGGTCCCGGTCACGGGGACCGGTTGGGACACCCACAGTGACTGGGCCCGTCACGGTGACTTGTCCGCGTGATCACCGGGGTCGAGTAGAGGCGTAGCGGACTGCGCACGGAGAAGCCTTGATGAGCCGGCAGAGGACCCGGGTTCGATTCCCGGCACCTCCACTCATCGCAGCGGCCCCGTCCCGGTTGGGACGGGGCCGCTGCGTCGTTGTCAGGAAGACCGGGACGAGCCGGTCTGATTCGGTGACGGTGACTTTGGCGACCAGGGTTTCGTCGAGGGCCTTGTCTGGTTGTGGGTGCCGTTGGCGATGATTTCGGTGATGTGGTCGGCCACTACGTGGGGTAGCAGGCTCGGGTGCGGTGGATTCGTCGCCGAGCGTGAGTTCGTCGTGGGCGCTCGAACGTGAGCAAGCAGCGGCCGATGGCCTGCTCCAGTCCTGGTCAGCTCCTTGTCGACGGCGGCCAGTTCGGCGTGCCGTTCAGGAGATGGCGTGCCAGCGGGCGGACCGGTCGCCGGTGCGCAGGGATCGGATGCGGTGGTGCAGTTCGACGGCGGCGGTGGGCTTGCTAGGTGCCAGGCGGATGTAGGCGCCGATGGCGTGTAGTTCGGTGATGTCGCGCAGCAGAGGCCAGTCGGGCCAGTCGAGGATGTTGTAGCCGTAGGCGGTCAGGAACCGCTTACGGTCGGTTTCGGGTGTGTGGAAGTGGTCTGGGATGCCGGTGAGCAGGTCGAGTTCACGCGGGCCGAGGCAGGTGCCGTCCCAGTCGACGAGCAGCCAACGGCCGTCGGCGTCACGGACCAGGTTCTCGCTGTGCGCGTCGGCGTGGACCAGCCCTTCCCCGAGTGGGAACGCAGTAGTGGTGAAGGTGCCAACCAGCGTGTGGGCGCGGTCGAGCAGCCAGGCGCGGTCGTCGTCGGCGACGGTCGGGTGCGGGCGTTGCTGGTCGAGGTCCACGGCCTCGAACAGCCGCTGCAACGGCTGGTAGCGGGGCACCGGGAACGGCGGGGCGGACAACGCGTGCAGGCGCCGCAGCGGCACCGCCAGATCGGCAGGCGACGGCGCCGGGGTGGTGGGCAGATACGGCCAGAAGGTGGCGACCGCCCCGACGGCGACGACCGGCTGCTCGCCGGGCACCGGTGGTAGCGCGATCGGCTCGGGCTGACCGGCCAGCCACCGGGTGATGTCGACGCAGGTCCGGGCGCGGCGGCGGCGCACCGGGGTGTCCGGGGCCAGCCGGACGACGACATCTTCGCGGGGGAGCAGGAACACCGCGTTGGACCGCTGGTGCAGCAGTCGGGCATCGGTGGGATCGGCGCCGACGATCCGGCACACCTCCCACAGCGCGGGCAGACCGGGCAAGCCGGAGTCCTGGCGGTTGGACAGCGCCATCGGCGGTCACGCCGCAATGCCGGCCAGCGCCCTGCGGATGTGCTCGCGCAGGTCGGCGACCTCGGGACGGGAGGCGTGCGGGGTGGCCACTGTGTCCAGCACCCGCAGCCGGGCGTAGCCGCGGGTCGAGGACAGTCCGGTGATCGCGTCCACCGCCTCGTAGCCGGTGGCCACCGCGGCGGCGACCTCTCCGGCCTGGAACTGCACCGAGGCCAGCGGGGGCAGGATCATCGCGCGGCTGCGCTCGTACTCCGCGCCGTACCCGCCTGCCGCCGTGGTCAGCTTCTCAATCGCCTCCGGGGCGAACTCCGGGCGGGACAGCGACAGCAGGTACAGCGAGTGGCCCTGTTGGGCGGTGATCTCCGCGTCGGTGACGAACCACGCCCACGGCGGCGTGGTCGCCGGGTCGGCGGCGGCGTAGGTGTCCTGGGCGTTGCCGATCGCGCGGCGAGTGGGGTCTGGTTCGCCGAGCGCGGCGCGGCACCACCCGAGCACCGCGGAGATATAGCCCTGGGTGATCGTGGAGACCGGGTGGCGGCGATTGGCGGCCGTGGCCGAGGCGAGCTGGACCAGGTGCAGCGCCTCACCTGCCCGGTCGGCGTGCGTGACCGGGTCCAGGCCGTACAGGTGCAGGGCCTGGTGCGCCATGTCCAGCAGCACATCCACGACCAGGTCGGGGACGCGGGGGTGGTCCTCGGCGCGGCGGGCGGTGTCCAGGGCGTAGGTCCACAGACGGCGGGCAGCGTCGTGGTCGTCGACGTCGTAGGCCATCCACCCGGCCATGCCCGCCAGCTCGGCCACCGCGACCAGCAGCCGGGCGCGGACTTCCGGCGTGCACACGGCGTCCTCCAGCCGGCGCACCTGGTGCAGTTGGGTGATCGCCGCCGCGCGGCACAGGCCGCCGCCGTGGGCGAAGTCCGAGCGCCGGAACCCGTCGGTGATCGCTTCGATCGCGTCGATGTCGGCCGCGCCGATGCGCGGCCGAGTCACCGGCTCGACCTGATCCGGCAGCAGCGAGCCCAGCCGGGCCAGCTCCGGATGCAGGTTCGACCCCAACGTGGCGGCCGTGACCAGGACGAGAAAGTCCCTGCGCTCCAACCAGCTCACCTCCTCCTGTGTCGCCACGCTACCGCCGGTCTCGACGGGGAAGCCGAGCAATCGCGGTGGGATGCGGAGGAGGGTGGCCAGGCGGGCGGCCAGTTTGACGTGGGTCAGTCGGCGCTCGCCGCGCTCGACGGCCGATACCCGCGATTGGGACAGGTCCAGCAGGTCGGCGAGCTGGAGCTGGGACAGCCCGGTGTGTGCCCGGACTGCGGCGAACACCGCGCCGAAGTCGTAGCGGGCCAGTGCGGCGCGCAGGTCCGCGCTCTCGTAGAACCCGTCCGGGATTGGCTTGCGAAACCCCGCCACGCGGGCGCAGGAGCCGCACATCGGGTCGGTGGCGGTGGTCGGCGCGGTGCCGCAGAACCGACAGCGTTGTCGTCCCGGACCAGTCATGACCCGCCTTCCACGGTGCCGAACGGTGGTCGCGCGGATTCACAGCGTAAACCCCCACGGGTAGCAGCCAGTCGCGTCGAGCCCGTGAAGTCAAGCCCCAGTGGGACTAGCACCGTTGGGGATCGGAAAGCCCAGGGCCTGCCGGGACGGTGGACTTCAGTTCACACAACCAGTGCTGGCCGCCGAAAGCCTTGCTCCACATGGGCTTCGGTGACCAGGTCGAGAGGGAACACCCGTCCACCGAGGAAAGAGGCACATGTCCGCACCGACCATCGTCGAGGCCCCGGTCGAGACGCCCGCCGTTGACGACCCGTTCGCGCTCGACGTGCAGATCATCACCGATGTTCCGCCCGGCCATCCGTTCGCCGGCTGCAAGGGCAACACCGACGACGGCTGCGACCCCACCTGCGCGTCCGCGTGCGTCACCGGCGGTGTGTGACATCCGCTGCCCTGCTGTGAGGCGCCGGGGCCGGAGACGACGTTTTCGGCCCCGACGCCCTCCCTATCCGCTCGCTCCCGAGGGCCTGGAGGACTGCTGGATGCGTGCCCGTGACAGGAGACCGCTCTACCGCCACGTCGACGTCGCGTTGCTGCGGGCCGCCGCCCTGCCGCTGGCCGACACCCAGCTCCACTGGCCCGACCTGACCGACCACGACGGGTGCCGACAGTGGCTGGAGCAGATGTGGTCCCGACCTGATCTTGCCGACGCCGTGCGCCAGGCCAGCCCGTCCCTGGGCGAAGGCGTGGATGCCATCCGCGCCGGACACATCGTGAGCGACAGACAGATCCGCAGCGCCACCCTGTCCACCGCGCGATACCTGTTGCGCAGCATCGGCCGCCCCACCCCGTTCGGCTTGTTCGCCGGTGTGGCCCCCGCCGTCCTGGCCAGGACGGTGAACGCGACCTGGGGCGAGGACCATCGGGGCGTGGCCCGCGCCAACACCGGGTGGCTGGCCGACATCATCACGCACTTGGAACGGTGCCCTGAACTGCTGGAACGGCTGGACGTGGTGGTCACAGACCTCGCCGTGCGGCGCGGCGGGCGGCTCGAAGTGCCGCAAGGGCCGAACAGGGTGACCATCCGCTACACCGGCGCGGTCGCGGCCGTGGACGAGCGGGCCGCGACCCCGGTCCGGTTCGGTGCGTTGATCGACACGCTGGCCGAGGACTTCACCACCGAGCGGTCGCGGGTGCGGAACACGCTCACCGAACTCGTGAGGCAGGGCTATCTGCTGACCAGCCTGCGCGCCCCGTTCACCGTCACCGACCCGTTCGCGCACCTGATGGACCGGCTGCGTGAGGTCAACGCCGCCTCCATCGCCGACATCGCGTCCCTGGTGCGGGACCTCAATGCTGTGCTGGCCGAGCTGCGCCGCCACAACCAGAGGGTGACCTCGCAGGTTGAGCAGAGCCGTATCCGTGCCGCGGTCACCCGTTGGATGCGGAACCTGTCCCCGGAGGGCCGCACCCCGCTGGCGGTGGACCTGCTACTCGATTGCGCGGTAGCGCTACCCCACCGGGTCGCCAAGGAGATGGGGTGGGCCGCCAGCGCCCTGCTGCGCCTGACCCGGCAGCCGACTGGCGAAACCGTCTGGCGCGGCTACCACGCCGCCTTCGTCGACAAGTACGGCACCGGCACGCTGGTGCGGCTGGCCACTGTCCTCGACCCGGACGCCGGGCTGGGGTATCCGGCGGGGTACCGCGGCAGCGTGCTACCCACGCCGACACCGGAGATCAGCGAGCGTGACGAGCGGCTGCTGGCGCTGGCCTGGCAGGCGCTGGCCGACGGCACCCGCGAGATCGTCCTCACCGACGAGATGATCGGCGAGCTGACCGGAGAGACGTTCGACGAGCGGTACATCCCGCCGCACGTGGAGTTGTCCGCCCGCGTCCACGCCGTCTCCACGCAGGCGTTGGAGCGCGGCGAGTTCCTGCTCACCGTCGCGCCAGCCCGCTCGGCAGGCACCCTCACCAGTCGGTTCACCCCGACAGCCACCGGCACCGGCTTGGCGCAGGCGTACCGGGCACTGCCTGCCGCCACCGACGGGGCACTGCGGACGCAGATGTCGTTCGGGCCGCTGTACCCGCACGCGGAGAACGTCTGCCGCGTCCCGGCCTACCTCGACCACATCCTCCCGCTGGGCGAACACCGCCAGCCCGGCGGGGCGAACGTGCTCACGACCGACGACCTCGCCATCACCGCGACCGGTGACCGGCTGCACCTGGTCAGCATCTCGCGGCGCCAGGTCGTTGAGCCGCAGGTGTTCCACGCGCTCGCGTTGGACAAACAGCCCCCGCCGCTGGCCCGGTTCCTGGCGCACCTGCCCAGGGCGTTCTCCGCCGCCTGGTACCAGTTCGACTGGGGACCCCACCTCCGGCTGCCATTCCTGCCGAGGGTGCGCTACCGACGTACGGTGCTTTCCCCGGCCCAGTGGCGGCTGGCCGCCGACGACCTCCCACCCGGTTGGACCGGTTCCGACCACTGGTGGCAGGTGCTCGGCCGGTGGCGGTGCCGCTGGGATTGCCCCGATGTGGTCGAACTCCGCGACGCCGACCGCACGCTGCGCCTGACCCTCGACGAGCCGATCCACGCCACCCTGCTGCACGCCCACCTCAAGCGGCACGGACAGGCGATCCTGCACGCGGCCACCCCGGCCGCCGACTACGGCTGGATCGGCGGCCACGCCCACGAGATCGCGCTGCCCCTGATCACCACCCGACCGGCGGCCCCCAACCCGCTCCACGGCGCCCTACCCGCGGTGACCAACACCCACGGACACCTACCCGGCGCGCCGGAGACCGCTTGGATCTCGGCGAAGGTGTTCACCCACCCCGAACGGATCGGTGAGATCGTCACCGCCCACCTTCCCGACCTGCTGACCTCGCTCGATGCGCCCGCGTGCTGGTGGCTGCGCTACCGCGACCCGCAGGAGACGGACCATCTGCGCCTCCGGCTGCGCACCACCCCTGGACGCTACGCTGAGTGCTCGATAGCGGTCGGGGAGTGGACAGCGCGGATGCGGCAGGCAGGACTGGTCGGACGGCTGGTGTTCGACACCTACTCCCCGGAAGTCGGCCGCTACGGGCGGGGTGAGGCGCTGGAAGCCGCAGAAAACGTCTTCGTCGCCGACGCCGCCATCGTGGCCGTGCTGTTGCGGCACCTGTCTGCGGCGGAGGCGGATCTCGCGTTGGTCGTGGCGAACATGGTGGGCATCATCGGCGGCTTCGTCGGCGACATCGGCGAGGCGATGGACTGGCTGGTCGCCCGACCGGCCCCGGTCACCACCGTCGATCGGATGGTGGCCGAACGAGCGATTCGGCTCGCCATCGACCCTGCCGGGCTGTGCTCGTTGCCCGGCTGGAACACCGACATCGAGCGGGCGTGGAACCACCGCGCCGACGCGCTGGCTGGCTACCGCAAGGCACTGCCGCCGGAGGCGAACACCGACGTGGTGCTGGAGTCGCTGCTGCACCTGCACCACAACCGGCTGATCGGGATCGACCGGAACATCGAACGTGTCTGCCGCCGCTTGGCCCGCCACGCCGCGCTCGCCTGGCGACACCGTCCTGGCGGTGCCGCCAGGTGACGAACTGCACCGATCCCCACACACCACCGCCCGAGCACGATCCCGCGCCCGGCTGGGGCCACTCCCTGGCGAACGGTGCCGCAGGGCTGGCGCTGCTGCACGTCGCCTACGCCCACATCGGGATCGGCGACTGGGGCAACGCCCACCAGTGGGTCAGGGCCATGACCCGCGGTGGCGTGGCCGCAGACCCGGACGCCGGCCTGTACCAGGGCGCCCCGGCGGTCGCGTACGTGCTGCGCACCGCTGGCCTGCCTGCCTACCACGCCGTGCTGCGCGAACTCGACGAGCACATCACGGCAATCACCCGCACCCGCCTGGACCGGGCGCACGAGCGGATCGACCGCGGCGAACTGCCCACGCTGTGTGAGTTCGATCTGATCAACGGGTTGACCGGGCTCGGGGTGTACCTGCTGCACGCCGCGCAGGCCGACCCGCACCACTCCGGCGGCGCATTGCTGCACGACGTGCTGGCCTACTTGGTCCGGCTGACCGGCGAGATCACCGTGGACGGCGCCCGGCTGCCCGGCTGGTGGACCGCGGCCGGGCCGTCTGGCCTGTCCGATCCGCGCTGGCCCGGCGGCCACGCCAACCTGGGTATGGCGCACGGCATCGCTGGGCCACTGGCGCTGTTGTCCGCCGCGATGATCGACGGCATCACCGTGCCTGGCCTGGCTGAGGCAATCGAGCTCACCGACCGGTGGCTCGGCTGCTGGCGCCACGGCCCGGAAACCAGTCCCTGGTGGCCCGGCATGATCTCCGCCCGTGAATGGGCCAAGGGCGTCGTCGAGGCGCGGGGTCCGCAACGGCCGTCCTGGTGCTATGGCACCCCCGGCCTGGTTCGCGCCCTCCACTTAGCCGCACGGGCTCTCGACGCCCCTGCCAGGGCGGCTGAGGTCAGGGCCGCGCTCGTCGCGTGCGTCACCGACGCCGCCCAGCTCGCCCAGCTTGGCGACGACACGCTCTGCCATGGCTGGGCCGGGCTGGTGCACGCCGCCCGCCGGATGCTCACCGGCACCGAACCCGGCAGCGAGGACGCCGAGGCCCTGGCCCAGCTGGAACTCCGCTGGCGAGACCGTCGCGCGCACGCGGCGCGGAAACCGCCGGACCTCAGCGGGATGCTGGAAGGCAACGCCGGAGTCGCGCTCACCGACCTCCTCACGGGCGCCAGTTGGGACGCCTGTCTGCTCACCGCACCACGTCCGGGTGCGCTCATCAGCGCGCCCGACTCGGAACACCACACGGAAGGAACCGGATGACCAACGCCACCAGCACCCGCCCCGAAGACCTGCGCGAGCAGATGATCAGCCACATCCGCACCGCCGGTCACCTGCGCTCCGAGCGCATCGAGCAGGCGTTCCGAGCCGTGCCCCGGCACCGGTTCGTGCCCGCGGCCTCGGTCGAGGAGGCGTACGCCAACAAGGCGATCACCATCAAGCCCGGCAAGGACCGGCCGGCCAGCTGCATCTCCGTGCCGACTGTGGTGGCGATGATGCTCGGCCAGCTCGACCCGCAGCCCGGCGACCGCGTGCTGGAGATCGGCGCCGGAACCGGCTACAACGCCGCCCTGCTGGCCGAACTCGTCGGCGACACCGGCAACGTCACCACTGTCGACATCCATCCCGATGTCACCGACCACGCCCGCGCCGCCCTGGCTGACACCGGCTACGACCGGGTCCGGGTGGTCACCGGCGACGGTGCCCTCGGTGAGCCGGACCACGCTCCCTACGACAAGATCATCATCACGGTCGGGCCGTGGGACCTGCCCCCTGCCTGGTTCGACCAGCTCGCCCCCGGCGGCACTCTGGTGGTCCCGCTGCACTGGCGAGGTCAGGCCCGCAGCGTCGCCTTCGTTCGCCACGACACGCATCTGCGCGCGACCAACAGTCAGCTCTGCGGGTTCATCCCCATGATCGGCATCGTGCCGACCGGGGAGCAGACCGGCAGCATCACCGAGCACGTCGCGCTGCACTGGGACACCGACCAGAGCATCGATCCAGTCGCCCTGGCCGAGGTGTTCGCCGGCCCCAGGGCCACCGTGTGGTCGGGTGCCTCCGTGGTCGCCAACGAACCATTCGACCACGTCTGGCTGTGGCTGACCGCCACCGAACCCGGCACCTGCCGCCTCGACGTCGAAGACGAAGCCATCGAGGCCGGCCTGTGCCGTCCCGCGTTCTCCTACCGCACGCCTGCGATCGTCGAAAGCGACTCTCTGGCCTACCTCACCAAGCCTCGCCCGGTGGACGGCCCGGACGGCGAGCGCCGCTACGAGCTGGGGGCCACCGGCCACGGTCCCGCCGCCGCCCAGCTCGCCGAGCGGCTGGTCGAGCAGATCCGCCGCTTCGACCGCGACCGCGCCGCCCAGCCCGTGATCACGGCCTACCCCGCCGGAACGGCAGGCGAGGACCTGCCCGCCGGCGTAGTCATCGACAAGCACCACGTCCGCATGGTCGTCACGCCGTGATCAATCCCAGTATTAGAGCCCGTAGCGGCGGATAGGTTGGACGTCCCCGAGCGAACCCGGTCCCTCGTGGGCAGACGACTCGGGGCGCCGAGGCATGCTAGAGATAGGTCCGTCTGGGTCGGTCGTCGCATCGGCACGCCCAGCGAACCATCCCTCTGTCAAGAGGACCTTGCCGCTACTCTCGTCACATGACAGTCCATCGAGATGAAGCAGTCTTCGAGGATGCATGCCATCTCAAAGCCGCAGTCGCCACCACCGGAGAGATGGGCGGAGACGCGGGACACGGGGGATGGACGGAGGTCACGCTGACGAACGCCGAGGGCAACTGTGCGATCGAAGTCGCCACAGGCACCGGGTACTCGGCCGACGTTGATCAGGTCACCCTCCGCGTACGCGGTGATGCCGAGATGGTGGTGCTTGCCAACGCACTTGAGTGGGCAGGCCGTCGGCTGCGGGAATTCGTAGGAGACCGCGCTGAACCGCTTGACGGAGAAGCAAACGCTGTGTGGTCTGCGGACCAGCCGCCCGCGTAGGCAAGTAAAGGTCAACACTCGGGCGACCCGTTGGTAGTCGCCACCTCCATGCCGCAGTTGGTTTGTCGCAAAGATTCGGTCCACGCGGCACGGCTGTGCCACTCCGACGTATCTGCGGTGGCGCACGCAGCCGCAGTTCAGGCGGTTGCGCCAGCCTCGACCAGCAGAGCCTCTCGGTTGGCCAGGATGAACTCCTTCAACGCGGTCGGCTTCAAGTCGATCGACGCGAGATCGTCTCCCCGAAGCTCAATCCGGTCCAGGTCGTACCCGCCGCGTAACGGGTCGCTGAACTCCGGGCCGCTCCGGGTCGACTCGTTCAGGCTGGCCAGCCGCGCCACAAAGAAGTGCTGCACAGCGACCCCACCGTCCGACGGCGAGCTGAACAGGAACACCTGCGAGGCATCCGTGGCCTTCGCGCCCAGTTCCTCCGCCAGCTCCCGGTACAAAGCCGCCTCCACCGAGGCGTCGGTGTCCTCGACACCGCCGCCGGGCGTGGTCCAGTACGGCGCCTGTCCCGGCTTGGTCCGCTTGATCAATACCAGCCGACCGAGATCGTCGATCAAAATCGCCCGTGCTGCACGCCGTCTCACTGCCACCGTCATCTTGGACCGTTCTGTCACGTTGGTAGGCCTACGGCTGGCAGCGCGGCCCAGTTACTCAGGGCTGCGCTATTGCCACTGCCTGCCACAGCGCGCGTCTCAGCCTGAGGACGCGTTGGCTCGGGTTCCGTTGCCGTTAGAGACATAGCGGGGTGCCATTGCCTCCATCTGCTCGATCACGAGCTTGATGGCTTCAGGCTGCTTGTCCGGCGGGTACTTGTACTTCACGAGCAGCCGTTTGATTGACGATCGGAGCTTGGCCCGCACGTCGTCTCGCACCGTCCAGTCGGTCTTGACGTCGCGTCGCATGACCGCCACCAGCTCACGTGCGATCTGGGCAAGCACGTCGTCGCCCTGGAGTTCAACGGCGGACTCGTTGGTGCTGACCGCGTCGTAGAACGCCAACTCGTCGTGGGACAGGGGCGGATCGAAGCGCTGGCCGCGGTTGCCCTCTGCGGCGACTTCCTTGGCCAGTTCGATGAGCTCAGCGATTACCTCGGCCGAGGTGAGCTGCTGGTTGGTGTACTTGCGCATCAGCTCGGCGATTCGCTCGGAGAACGCCCGCTGGCGCACGAGGTTGTGCCGCGTGACTTGATCCGACTCCTCAACCAGCAGCGCGCGCAACGCCTCGATGGCGAGGTGCGGGTTCGACGCCGATTGGGCCTTGAGCTGGAACTCCGGACCCAGGTCGGACAGCGACGGCTTCGGCAAGCCAGCGGCGTCGTAGATGTCGATGATCTCACCGGACGCGGTTGAGGTGGCCACCAGTGCGGAGAGCATCCGCTGGATCTCCTCCGGCACGGGCTTACCCTCGGCCTGCCGCTGTTGGGCGTCGAACTTGCCCATCCACACGCGGACTTCTTCATAGAACCTCGCCGTGACGCGGAGGTGTTCGAGAGTCTGGTTGCCCGAACACAGCGCCCACGCACGGGCCAGTTGGTTGGCCAGCTTCCGGAAGCGGTCGCCGAGCGTCTCCTCGCCTTCCGGCACCTGGTTACCAGGGGTGGTGGGTGAGCGCAGGTAGTTGGTGAGCCCGTATGCGGCCTTGACCCAGCTCTTCGGACCTCCGTCGAGCTTCGCCCGCCACGCGTAGCCGGCGCACAGCTCGTCGAGGGAGGCGATGAGCGTGGTGGTGAGGTCGACAGCCTCGTCGACGTGCTTGCCGACCGGCTTCTTGGCCCGGTCTGTGTCGGTGTACTCGGCGAGCGCCCTGCTCAAGTTGTCCGCCAGCGGCGCGTAGGCGACGAGCAGGCCGTCCGGCTTGCCGCGGAAGGTGCGGTTCACCCGCGCCAGGGTCTGCATCAGCAACGCGCCCTTGAGAGGGCGGTCGAGGTACAGCGTGTGCAGCGGTGGCGCGTCGAAACCGGTGAGCATCATGTCCTTGACCAGGACGATCTGAAGCTCATCATCCGCGTCGCGGAGCCGCTTCTGGATGACCTTGTTCTGCCCGTCGCGCCGGACGTGCTTGGCCACCGGCATGACGTCCTGAGCCGAGCCGGAGTAGACGACCTTGATCACACCCTTGTCGACGGCATCGTTGTGCCAGTCCGGCTTGAGCTTGATGATCTCGTCGTAGAGATGGGCGCAGATCTCTCGGGTCGCGCCGACGATGAACGCCTTGCCGGGGGAACCGATGAACTTGCGCATCTGCTCCGAGCGGGTCTCCCAGTGCTGGACGATGTCGGCAGCCAATGCCTCCAGACGTGCGGGAGCCCCGTACACGGCATTAATCACGGCGACGGACTTCTCGATCTTGGCGCGTTCCACCTCATCAAGCCCGAGAGTGGCCTCATCCGCAGCCCGGTCGAGATCCTCTTCGCTGACGTCCTTGGTCAACCCGATCTTGATCAGGCGTGGCTCGAAGTAGACCGGGACAGTGGCGCCGTCCTCGACCGCGCGGGTGAGGTCGTAGATATCGATGTAGTCACCGAACACCTCTCGGGTGTTGCGGTCGTCGAAGGAGATCGGTGTCCCGGTAAACGCAATCAGTGCGGCGTTGGGCAGGGCGTCCTTGAGGTGGCGTGCGTAGCCGTCGAGATCGTCGTAGTGGCTGCGGTGGGCCTCATCGGCGATCACAATGACGTTGCGGCGATCCGACAGCAGCGGATGATCTAGTCCGGCGTCCTTCTCGGCCTTGCTGAGACCAAACTTCTGGAGCGTGGTGAAGTAGATGCCGCCCGTCGCTCGGTTGGCCAGTTCCTCACGCAGTTGCGCGCGAGTAGTCACCTTGGTCGGAGACTCGCTCAGCAGACGGGACCGGTTGAACGCTTCGTACAGCTGACCGTCCAACTCCTTGCGGTCGGTCACGACAATAATGGTCGGGTTCTTGAGCTTGGGCTGCGCGGCCACCAAGTGGGCGTACAGCTCCATCTCCATCGACTTGCCCGATCCCTGGGTGTGCCACACGACCCCGGCCTTGCCGTTGCTCTCCACAGCGGCGACCGTCGACCCAACTGCTTTGGTGACCGCGAAGTACTGGTGCGGCTTGGCGATCCGCTTCGCGTACCCCTCGGCCCCGCCGTCGAACGCGGTGAAGTTCCGCTGCAGCTGGAGGAACCGCTCCGGGTTGAACACGCCTTCAATAAGGAACTCCAACTCGGTGCCGAGGTGCACATCATCGAGCGGTTCACCGAGCTTCACCGGCTTGCCGTCGTCATCGACGTTCCAGGGCGAGTAGTGGTTCAGCGGAGTGAAGGGCGTGCCGTATCGGGCGGTGATCCCGTCGCTGATCACGGTCACCACCGTGAACCGGAACGCCATTGGGAACTCACGCAGGTAGGTAGCCAACTGGGCATGCGCCGCGTCCAGATCCGCTTTGGCCGCACCCGCCTGCTTGAGCTCGAAGATGGCGACCGGCATGCCGTTGAGATAGAGCACCACATCGAAGCGGCGCTCGACCTCCGCTGTGCGGACGGTGACCTGGTTAACCGCGAGCAGCTCGTTGTCGCCGACTTGGTGACTGACCAGCCGGATCGTTGGGTTCTGTTCCACGCCGTCGGCGTCGATGTAGCTGATCCCGCGGTAGCCCTGTACGCAAATCTGGTGCAGCCGGTAGTTCTCGGCGATCGCGTCCTGTGAGGTCGGTTGGATGATCTCCGCGAGCGCCTGCTCAAGGTACTCAGCTGGCACCTGCGGGTTCAACTTCCGCATCTTGGACAGTATCCGTCCTGGAAGCACCATGTCATCCCATGACGCCCGACCGTTTTCAGCGCCTGGCGCGACAGCGATCCCCGGGAGCGATCGCCACTCCTGCTCGGAGAGCGTCTCCAGCGCGACGCTCTCCCACTCCGCCTCACTGAACCCCGGCTGCCCCACCATCATACAATCCCCTCCACAATCTTCTCCGCCTCTCGCACACGAACCTTTCCAGACATCAGCAAGGGCAGCAGCTCGTCGCGAGTATTCATCAGCCGACGAGATTCGCGGATCAATCCACCGGCGAACCTCGACTTCATCGAAACCTCAACGCTAAATGATCGAGCCGTTGACTCGCCCGGCCAGATAACCGGGACAGATCGGAGATCCTTCCAGCTAGTGCGTGGCATTCGTGTTCCCTCTGACGCCGCAACACAAGCCCGGACAGTATCATCGGACGCACACGCCGCGAGAACAAACCCAGCAAGACCAGGATCGTTGGATCGCACTACCAATATGTCCGTCGAACAGACACCATTACCTTCCGCCGCCACAACCTTGTGAAAATAGGGTCGCAACTTTCCAAATAGAATATCGCCTTCATGAAACGCCGACTTTGCGCTTGTCACATCCGAAGCTACCCCCACAGTGGAAGCCCACATTTGCCGCCTGGGGAGGTGCTCAAGGCCGTAATAAGGCGTGCCGGGCTCCACGTCCAAAGGATTTACTTGTTTCCGAATGTTCGACGCAAATTCGCCCAACAAGCGAGACTGTCCCGCCATAGCCGTAAAGCTACTTCGAACCCACTCATCCAGCAGTAGAACTATTCGCTCATTGATCGCGATCTTCTCATCGAGAGATCGGAGCACTTCTGCGATCGCCCGCTGTTCTGAGATGCTGTCGTGCACGGTGAATCTAAGCTTGTTGAAATCGCCCTTTTTGAAATGGGGAATCATCGTGCCAACGTGCATGTTCGCGATTGATGCGCGCACATCTGGAGAACGTAGCCTGTAGTATAGATATTCGGCGTCCGCGGCCACCGGATTGGCTCTCAAAGCAACCATGTCTTGGGCTATGCAATAAGGTACAGGATCTGGAACCATAGCTACCCGCCCAGGCGAACCTTTGCACACAAAGAGGATATCGCCAGGCTTCGGATGCGCCCTAAACCAGGTGGCATGGGTGTGTTCATCTACGTATCGGATATTCTCGAAGACTACTTCGCGCTTGCCTTCCTTCAAGCAGTTAGTGGCGATTAGCGGAATTCCAGCGTCGGATGTCGGACAGCTGCGACCCCGATTGTCGACAATAAAACTCAGGAGCTCGGGAAGGGAGCGAACTGATTGTGATGTCATGAGAGGCGCTCCAAATTCTCGCGGACGACCTTTTCTGCGCGTGCCGACTCGTCGAATGCGACCAGCAAGTCCTTGGCGAGTCGCCCGATCTTATCGCTGATTTGTTCACCGTCGCCCGCAACTTCGACGACGCCGACGTAGCGGCCAGGGGTGAGGGCGTAATCAGCAGCCTTGATGTCAGGCAGTCCCACTGACTTGCAAAAGCCGGGGATGTCCTCGTAGATCAGGTGCTTCTGCGCGGCGGAGCGGGTGCCACGCCAGGCGTGGAAGGTATCGGCGATCTTGGCGATATCCTCGTTCGACAGGGCGCGCTCGGCGCGGTCGACCATGTAGCCGAATTCCCTGGCGTCGATAAATAGCACCTGACCGGATCGGTCGACCGCACCGTGCTCGCCAGCGCGCTTGTCCTTAGCGAAGAACCAGACGCATACCGGGATGCTAGTGCTGCGGAAGAGCTGTGTCGGCAATGCGACCATGCAGGAGACGAGGTCGGCTTCGACGATCTGGGCGCGAATGGCGTCCTCGCCGTTGGAGTTGGACGACATCGAGCCGTTCGCCATGACTACGCCGGCGCTCCCCCCAGGAGCGAGCTTGTAGAGGATGTGCTGAATCCAGGCGTAGTTGGCGTTGTTGGCGGGTGGGACGCCGAACTTCCAGCGCGGGTCTTCGGTATTGCGGGACCAGTGCTTGATGTTGAACGGCGGGTTGGCCATCACGTAGTCCATCTGGACGTCCGCGTGCTGGTCGCGGGCAAAGGTGTCGCCCCACCGCGCCCCGAGGCCCTTGTTATCGATGCCGTGGATGGCGAGGTTCATCTTCGCCATCCGCCACGTCTCCTCCAAGCTCTCCTGGCCGTAGATGGCGATGTCCTTGGGGTCGCCGTTGTGTTCGTAGATGAACTTCTCGGTCTGCACGAACATGCCGCCCGAGCCACAGCACGGGTCGTACACACGGCCGCGCGAGGGCTCCAACACCTCGACGATCACTCGCACAACGCTGGGCGGGGTAAAGAACTCGCCGCCCCGCTTGCCTTCCGATCGCGCGAAGTTGCCGAGGAAGTACTCATAGACTTCGCCCATGAGGTCGCGGGCGCGGTGCTCGCCCTGGCGGCTGAACTTGGTGCTGTTGAACAGGTCGATCAACTCGCCGAGGCGTCGCTGGTCGATGTTGTCCTTGTTGTAGAGGCGCGGCAGCGTGCCCTGCAACGACGGGTTGGCCTTCATGACGAGATCCATCGCCTCGTCGATGAGCTGGCCGATGTTCTTGGCGGGCTCGGAGCCTTCGGCGGGCTTGCCCTTTGCGTACTGGGCGAGGTAGGACCACCGGGCGGTGGGCGGTACGACGAAGACCCCGTACCCCTGGTACTCCTCGGGGTCGTCGATCAGGTCGGCGATCTGCTCTTCGTCGTAGTCCTGTGCCGTCAGGTCGGCGCGGATGGCTTCGCGGCGTTCGTCGTAGGCGTCGGAGACGTACTTGAGGAACACCAGGCCGAGGATGACGTCCTTGTACTGGTTCGCGGACAGCGAGCCGCGGAGCCGGTCGGCGGCCTTCCAGAGGGTGTCCTTCAGCTCCTTCATCGTCGATGGTGCCGACGGTTCCTTCTTCGTGCGGGGAGGCATGCTGCCTGTCCTTCCTACTGCTTTGTCCGCGTGGTGAGAGTCACCGCGCCGGCGGCGACTCCGTCGATCATGGCGGTGACGAGATCCCGTGTTGCGTCCAGGTGCCGCCGCAGGGTGCTCTCGTGGTTCACCGCAGCGAGAAGCGCCTCTTCCAGCCGCTCCACCTCGGAGGTATCGAGGATCGGCACGCTCCAGGTCTGCCACTCGGTGGGCTCGTTCGGCAGCCGGTTGATGATCGCCGCCACCGCGTGGGGGCCGATCCCTGCTTGCGAGCTGATCCGAAGGATCTTCGACGGGGAGGCCACCAGCGATCCGCCGTGGTCGTCGACCCTCGCGATCGGACGTGGCCGTTCCGCGAACACCACATCCCCCGGATCTGTTCGGACCGCGCGCGGGTACAGCCGCGCAGCGTCGAACGGGTCGAGGCGTGCAGCGCCGTGTGAGTCGGCCGCAGAAAGGACCGCGACGGAGCCAGCAGGATTGTCCTGACTGTGGTCGATCCGGCTGCCCCGGAGCACCCGCACGTGTCCCAGATCTTTCAGTTCGCCCAGTGACCGCCTGCGCAGCAACATCGCGCCGGGCGCACGTTCGGCCAGCACGTCGAAGGGCTGGATCGGCTCGCTCGTCACCAGCGTGGCCGCGTTGATGACGGCCAGGTGGCGCTCGATCTCCGTCGTCGCGAGCCGCAGTGCTCGCACGCCACGGGGCACGACGACAGTGCGGGCACTCAGGATCGGTGGGAGGTCGTGCGGGCGGAGGTAGCGGAAGGCACGACCTCGCGCGGCGGCCAATGCGCCGGTCACGTCGGAGGCGAGGTCGTCGAGGTCCAGCTCGTCTCGGGTGAACGCGGCGAGGTCGGCGACCAGCGGCCGTTGCATGGACCCTCCGGTCGCGCAGACCCACAGGCCCAGCGCCTGCCGGTGCGCCTCGCGCCACATGCCCCGAGGAAGGCGCAGCGCGACGGCGAGGCTCTCCGAGCGGAGAGTCTGCGCTCGGTTCCGCTCCTGCTCTCCCTGTAGCTCGTCACACAGGACGCCGGCCGGGCCGATGACGACCGCGAGTTCACCCTCGCCGAGGTCGAGCACGAGGTTGTCGACCAGGTCGAGCACCTCGTCGGCGGACCTGCCGATGGCCGAGAGCACTCGGACGCTAGGGCCTGCCGCCTCGTCGACGGTCACGATCTCGCGGATCGCCGCCCTGCGTCTGATGTCCCGCAATTCGGGAGTGCCGCCGGGCACCACGAGATGGGTGAAGGTGTCGGCAAGCGCGAGCGTCACGCTCGACGCCGGGCCGACGTGCACGAGCGGCACGCCCTCGGGGTCGAGGTGGAGGGCGCAGGCTTCGGCGACGGAGTGGATGAGGTCGACTGCATCGGAGGTGAGATCACGAGTGCCCAGTGTCCGCGCCGCCCTTCCTTGTTCCAGCCGGTCGAGTGCCTCGCGCGGGCCGTACGACGCCTCAACCAGGTCGTCGATGAACCGCAGCGTGCAGTCGGCTGGCACGGAAGCCTCCACTTCGCGGAACAGCACCCGGTCGTCGGGATCGACACCGTGCGCCAGGGTGATGCGGTTCTCCGCTGTCGTCTCCGCCAGTTCCTCGCCCGTCAACACCGCGAGGCAGAGCCACGTGACGAGTTCATCCAGGGGCACGTCATCGGGCACGCTCAACGCTGGTGCGTCGAGATTCGCCTCGCGGTTGTTACCCCGGCCAGTGCGCTCCAGCCATTCGACGATGTCTTCGCGACGGAAGCGTTCCATCCCGCTCGAGACCTCGACAGGGTCAGGGAAGGGCACATGCAGACCGCGGACGCGCGGCCGGTTGCGCCACATGCTCACGACCGGACGACGGACACGAGCAAGATCCGCAACGTCCTGCAACGTCAACGTAGGCCCCCCACCTGCCACGACACACCTCCTTGGTCTATCCCGCCGACTCACGACGCAGAGAGTATCGACGACCGCCCACATCGTGGGTAGGAAAAGTGATAACCCGGCTTATCCGCGTTGCTGTGTGACGAGGTCACCAGCTTTGGCTCAACCTGTGTGGGCCCGCTGTCGATCATCGGCAGCGCTTCCCACGGGAGAACCCGATGACCCAGCACGTCAAGCACCCAGCCCATTTCGACAACGACGCCACAGCGGCCGTCAACGAGCGACTGACGATCCACGACTGTGAGGTCGCATGGGAGGCCCAGCGGTGGGTCTCCGGCGAACGCGGCCCGCTCGTGAAGAACCTCGACACCCTCGCTGGCGCCGACTCGACGAACTACGCCACCGAGGCCGTACGCATCGACGCCCCGCACTGAACGTGACCGGACAGGCCCAAGAGGCCCAAGCGCTCGAACGGCTGCTGAAGGACGTCGGAGACAGGACGGCCCACTCCACCGCCCAGGCGGCCGAACTCACGGTGCGAGCAGTAAGGGGGGACGCTCGACTCCACCGCCGCGCTGCTGGGGGGCGACCTCCACGTTCTGCCGATGGATACCTCACAGGTCGTGCGGTCCGGATGGTGCGACAACGACTCACCGACGGCAACACCAACCGCTGCGGCTGGGATAAGCAGCTGGCCAAGGCGTTGACGAGCCTGAGAGCCTATTCCGCATAAAGGCGGCGTCGGTGCGTCCGCCGGGTTGGAGGATCTAACGGTCGTGCCGAGAGGCTATCAACGCACCCAAAGTCCACACGAGGTCGTCGATCACGTCGTAGCCTGTGTCGGCTGCGTCCACTAGTGTCCTTCGAGAGGGCGAGAATGACGGAGTTCATCCCCGGCGTCGGTGCCGGGTCGTTGCTGCGGTCCGAACTGCTTGCGGACGGTCGGTCCACCCGCATCGGTGCGATCCACCAGATTGACTACGGCCAGGCAGTCGTACTGACTCACGACCGCTGGAAGTTCGATGCTGGGGGCATCCCGCAGTTCTCATTCCTGTTAGCGACTGCGCAGGACGTCTACGACCCTCAGGTCGACGATGACGAGGTGCTGCTTCTCCGTGTCGAGGGGACCGCCCCGCTTTCGCTTGAGCATGACTTGCATGCCGTTCGCGAGGAGTCGCTGCGTACGGCTCTTTCGAACAACCAGGACCCATCGCCGTCTGTGGTGCTCGATGCCGACCTGGACCCGTTCACCAGGAACCGAGTATCGTTCACGGGCGTGCGATGCAAAATCCTCGGCACCTTCTACGAGGACGACGTGGACGGGCAGAAGGTTCTCGAGTTCGGTGCCGACGTGGACAACTTCTACGCCACGTCCACGTATCGGGTCCTGAAGCCGATTGGCGACGGCCTTGCAACGATCGCCTCCTACCTCAAGCCGACTGGGCGCCCCGTCGAACGTGTGCGCATCGGCGCGGTGCGGTACTCCGCAACGCGGCGGCGAGCCAAGACCTCTAAACAAGCCGACGCCGCAGTCGAGGTCAACATTCGCGACTTCATCGGCAACAAGACCGCTCTGCTCGGTATGACCCGGATGGGCAAGTCGAACACAGCGAAGATCATCATTGCTCGTACGTTCGCGATCTCCGAGAGGCAGCGTGCGGCGGGCGGACGCCCGATCGGACAGTTGATCTTCGACCCTCAGGGTGAATACGCAAACCCGAACACGCAGGACGGCACCGAGATCGCGGCGATCGGCGCGAACCACGTCCGCATCTTCAAGTTCGGCGCAGACGGCACACAGTCACATGTGAAGCCACTCAACATCAACTTCTTCTCAGAAAACCAGATCGACGCCGTTCAGGGATTGATCTCCGACACCCTTAGCAGTGACGAGGCTGGCTACGTCAAGGACTTCGCGGGCACGTCCTACGCCGACGTCCAAGGCGACCATTCCGCGACCACGCACGCGCAACGCGCTCGGCTCGTGCTCTATGGCGCACTCATGCGAGCGGGGTTTGCAATACCGGCCAACTTCCGCGTGCGGATCAATATCAGCACAGGGTTCCAGCAGAAGATCATTAATGGCGTCCCGGGGGCAACCGCAGTCGCAGGACTTCGCCGCAACCCGTTCACGGCCGGAAACAAACCGAACCTCGTCACCGTCGCTGCCGCAGACGTCGAGGACGTCGTCGAAAAGATCGTAGAGCTGCGCGACGCCGGAGACGCTGACGCGAACAACTTCGCGAAGGATATTCGTTGGAAGAGCGTCGAGCCGATCTTCACGACTCGCAGCGGGAACCGAAGTGTACGAGGCTGGCGAAACCTGAACCCGCTGCGGCCGTTTCACAGCCCCGCGACGCGGAACGACCCGGCGATCGAGATTTACGAGGAACTTGTCCGGGGCCGCATCGTGATCGTCGACCTGCACGTCGGCGCCGAGGCCGTAACGAAGGCGCTGAGCGAGTCGATCACGCGTCGACTTCTCTCCAAGCAGACTGAGGTCTTCACATCGGGGCAGGAGCCACCACACATCCAGGTGATGCTCGAGGAAGCGCATAACCTGTTTTCGTCCGACCGGTACAAGGACGATCTCGATGTGTGGGTCAAGCTTGCCAAAGAGGCCAGCAAACTCAACCTCGGCATGACGTACGCTACACAAGAGGTCTCGGGCGTCGCTCATCAAGTCAAGGCGAACACCGCCAACTGGGTCGTCGCCCACTTGAACAATACGACAGAGGTGCGCGAGCTGGCCAAATTCTACGACTTCGGGTCGTTCTCCGATGCGATCATTGCGTCCGAGGACCGCGGGTATGTACGACTCAAGACTCTGTCGTCGCCATACATCGTCCCCGTTCAGATCGACCGGTATGGTATCGCGCTCGTCAACGAAGCGCGACAAGCAGCCGGTGAGCCGCCGCTGGTGTTGAACGGGATGGCACCCTGATGCCATACGAGACCGTCGGTGGGGCACACGAGCTCGCGTCGCGACTGGGCCACTCCGCTGCCGCCGTCAAGGCGATCGCGGACCAACGTACTTTCCACGTTCCGGCCGAGTCGATCCAGGATATAGAGACGATCCGGAAGCGAATCCGTCCGCGGGGCGACTTCGCCACTCCGTCGGCGTCGGAGCGCCTGAACGCCGCCCTGGCGATCGATGGTTCGCACGTCGTTGAGCAGATCCGCGATGGCCTACCATCGGTCATGTACGGATTCGCGCAGGCTGCTGCTGCGTACGTGGACCTCGGTATCCTTGAGTCGCAGCGAGCCGAGCGATTCGTCGACCCTTACCAAATCGAGCGCGCGGTCAATACTGCCCTTGTGACGCTGGACCTACCCGTTGCAGGCGCGTACACGCGTTCCGGTGTCGACATTGTGACCTCGTGGCGCGAGGCAATCGATGAGTTGTTTCGGCAGAAGAAGATCGACGTCAACCGACTCGACCAGCCATTGCTCGATCTCCTGTTCCTTCTTCACGGTGTTCCAGGTGCACCAGCGGTCACTGTGCCAGTAAATTGCCCGAACCCTGACTGCAACCACAAGGACGTGCCGGTGCCGCTGGCTGGCACCGACTGCGATGCTTGTGGCGTGCGCCTCTTTCCTACCGACGTGCTTCGTATCCACGAGGAGGTCGGTGACGAAGGCTCGAACCAGTCCGCTCTCGGGCGGTTGATGTCCGTCATCGAGTTGCTGGTGCTCGTAGGGCTGGCGACACTGCTGTGGGAGCAGTCACGTCAGAAGGCCCTTCCCGCGACGCTGTTCATCGTCGATGGTCCGCTCGCTGTGTTCGGAACGCCGGCGAAGCTGCGCGCACGAGCGCTGGAGTACTTCCAGGCGATGGGTAGATCTACCCCTGGCCTGGCCCCTTATGTCTGCGGGATCGAGAAATCCGGAGCTCTGGTCGACTATGCGCGCCAACTGGCCCGTCACGATATTCTCGAGCCGGGCAGCCTGTTGATTTGTGACGAGCAGATCATTGCCCGCGTCGTCAACGCCAACAATGCCCGCGCCTATGGCAAGGAGACGTACTGGGGTCGAAAGTTCGTGTACCGGGCACTCGATGGCCGCGTCGTAGTTCCGACCGTCCCGCCATCAACCGGCGCACCGTACGATGCCAGCGGCGGCAAGGCCGACCCCGAAGACTATCCGACACTCCCAGCAATTCTCGACGTGATCGACCGCACCGGCTCTTCAATGTATGTTGATGGCATTATCCCAGTAGCGGCAGCGCACGGGAGAGCCGCGTTCCCGATCGGCGTCGGAACCGATGTGCTCCGCCTCGTGGCCACCAAACGTCTCGGGCTCGACTCGTCTGGCGGGCAGACGAGTCCGGTACGGTCGGCGTCATGATCCAGAAGGTGGATATGCTGGCCGTCGCGCCCATGCGCGCCGCCTCCGCTGCCACGCCCAGGATTTCGACGCACATCCTCGGCAACGCCCGCCAGCTCGTTTCGCCGCCCGGTGTAGTCGACCATGCCCTCACGACCAGCAGGTATCAGTCGCCGTTGCGCTATCCGGGAGCAAAGTCTTCCCTTGCCCCAGTAATCTCTAGGATCTTGGATGCTGCCAAGGGCTCGCGCGCGGTTCCGGCGATCAACCTGCTGGTCGAGCCGTTCGCTGGCGGAGCGTCGGCATCCTTGCGACTCGTCGGCCAAGGGATCGTCGACCGAGTGTTGCTCGCCGACGTTGATCAGCTTGTGACAGCGTTCTGGCAGGCTGCCGCCGCCGACACGGAGGCGCTCATCGACCGTGCGCGTGACGAGTGGACCAGATACGTCAAGCCCGGCGGAGCGACCGGTGTCGCACGGTGGGACTACTGGCGCTCCTGGGTTCCTGCTCGGAACGCCAAGCCAGCCACTGTCCGGCTCGGCTTGGCGACGCAGTGCCTATTCCTGAACCGCACGACGTTCTCGGGAATCCTACACGGCAAAGCGGGCCCGATTGGCGGGCGCAAGCAGGAGAGCCCTTACGGCATCGGATGTCGATGGAACCCGGACGCGATAGAGGAGCGGCTTCGATACATCGGTCAGCTGTATCAAGCTGGGCGGCTCGTCGATGTCTGGCACAAGGACTGGAAACAGACGCTCGCTGACGTACCGGAGTACTACCCGCAGCTGATCCCATCCCGTGTCGTCGCGTACCTCGACCCACCATATCTGGAAAAGGCCTCACACCTATATCGCGCTTCTTTCGATCCGACCGGTGGATACGGAGGCGACGGGCTCGGCAAGTCGCGACCGAACGACCATATGCTCCACATGCAGCTCGCCGCGTACCTGCGCACCAAGGCTCAGTTCCGCTGGCTACTCAGCTACGACAACAACCCGCTGCTGATCGACAGCCCTTGGCTCTACGCGCACGCTCGCATGAGGCCAAGCCCTGAAGACCGCGAGACGCTCGGCGTGCGCTCCTGGACTCTGACAAAACGCCTAGTAACGATGCGATACACCGCCAGCGGCAAGACCGGCAAACGCGACGCCAACGAACTTCTCATCACAACTCTTCCACCGTCGACCGTCCCTGTAGATCACCAGCTACGCGAGCTGACGTAGTTGATGGCTGGTTCATACCCGCGGGGCTTGTAAGGGTGGGCAGGCGTCTGGCCTGCCGCCACCGCCGCAGTACCTTCCGGCCATAGTTGTTCGTGCCCACGATCCGGTCCAGCTCCGCGCCGGTCGGCGCACGGCCCTTGGCTTGCTCGGCCCAGTAGTAGGCCCACATCTGCTGCTCAGCGGTCGGCTCGGACGGTGGGCGGGACTCGTTCGAGACCAGCGCGAGACGCACCACTGACCCGGTCTCGTTGCCGGTCTCGCCCGTCTGGGTGCTCTCGGCACTGGTCTCGCTCGCGGTCTCAGCCCGGTGCCGCTTGAGCGCGCGGTTGAGCAACTCGACTGCCAGCAGCAACGCCAACGGCGGGCACGCCGCCACGGCTAACACACTCAGCTCCGGGGCCACCGCCACGTTCGCATACAGCGACAGCACGATGCCGAACACGAAGTACAACCACGCTGCCCACCGGCCACCGGCACGACGGCCGGTTGTCTTCCGCAACTCGACCGTGGCCGTGGTCAGAATGCCGTTCACGATCAACGGCCAGATCACCGCCGTCACCTCGTCGGCACCGAACCGCAACGCGAACTCGCGCCCATGCCAGTAGGAGGCATACGCCGCGCCCAGCGCCACCAGCGCCGTGCACGTGCACTGGACCCACAGCGCACGATCCCGCCGAACCGGGGAAGCCGTGGCGCTCACCGCAGCACACCTCCCGCCGCGCGCTGTGTGTCGTCCGGGCGGCGGCCGACGCAGGCGAACACCTGCGAGCCGGTCACCGACCTGCCCACGGTACATGCGAAACCCGGACACGGAGATAGCCAGCGCCGCACGCCACGCAGGCCAGCCCGTCGGCCTGCGGCGCGGTCAGCCCGGCGCTGATCGTGTCGCCGCTCATCGAGAACCACCCGCCGCCAGACGACGGGTGCCCACCGGGCGGATCGTGATTTCAGGGCCTTCGACCAAGATCGTTTGGTTCGTATGCTGAAGCGTTAGGCCACTCATCGCAGCGGCCCCGCACTCATCCGAGTGCCGGGCCGCTGCGTTCCACTGCCGTGAACGCCGCGAGAGCCGAACGTCCGGGTAGCGCCAGTTCGTCATTCACGACGTACGACACGCTCCACGTCATCCGCGGACGGTCACTGCCACGCCCGCCGCTGCTGTCCCACGACCTCATCGGCGCGGGCAGCGGGAACCGCTGCGTTCCCGTGAGTGCTCGCGGGACTGCCAGTCGAGGTCGCGGACCCTCATGAGCGCGACGAACACCTCTTGCTCCCCCGCCAGGGCAGCGGCCTGCCGCTGGGGCAGCGCTCCGGTGGACAGGACAAGACGGCTAAACAAAGTCGACGCGCACTGCAATGCAGTTGCTCGGCAAGCTCGTCCGCTCTACCGTGGTGGCATCGCAAGGGAAGTCGTAGTACTGGACGCACTTGGTGCGGAAATAGAGACGGCCCCGTTGCCGGGGCCGTCGGGCCAGGGCTGCTCACCCTGGCGTGGTGTGCTGCCAGCATACCCCAGACTGTCGCAACCACAACAGGAAGGTGCGTCGTGACCCGCGTCGCTGTCTACGTCGACGGCTTCAACCTCTACTTCGGCCTGCGCGCCAAGTACGGCCGGAAGTACCACTGGCTCGATCTCCAAGCGCTGGCCACCGGCCTGCTGCGGGAGGGGCAGACCCTGGAGCGCGTCAACTACTTCACCGCACGCGTGCGCGGGGACGCGGATGCGGGGCAGCGGCAATCCGACTACCTGGACGCGCTGGGGGCGACCAGTCCGCTGGTGGAGATCCACGACGGTCGCTTCCAGGAGAAGAAGCGCCGGTGTCATGACTGCGGAAGCCGGTGGACGGTCTACGAGGAGAAGGAGACGGACGTCAACATCGCGATCGCGTTGCTGTCCGACGCCGTCGAGGACCGGTTCGACACCGCGCTGGTCATCTCGGCCGACAGCGACCTGTGCCCGGCTGTGCGGGCGACGAAGAAACTGGCTCCGACCAAGCGCGTCATCGCGGCCTTCCCCCCGCGCAGGAACTCGGCCGACCTGGAGCGCGCGGTTGACGGCTACCTGCGCATCGGCGACGACAAGGTCCGTCGGGCCCAGCTGCCGGACGAGGTCGTCACGGCGGCAGGCCTGGTCCTGCGACGGCCGAAGCACTGGATGTGAGGGGACGCGGTGCCCGATCAACGCGCCACGATGACCGAGATCGCCCGACACCTTTCCGTTTCACCACAAGCGGTAAGCAACTGGCGTCGCCGCCATCCTTCCTTCCCGAGAGCGACGAAGGTCGGCGGTGGTGAATCGTTCGCGGTGGACGAGGTGGCGAAGTGGCTCGACGACCGCAAGATCCCGACGAAGGACCTCCAGCCGTCGGAATTGCCAGGGACGACCTACGGCGAGCGGTTCCGCGGTGCTCTGGATATGGGCGAGCCCACTGGCGGTCTCCGCGAAGCCGACGTGCTCGACGAACTCGACCGCCTTCGCGGGACGCACGACGTGCGGTCGTTCGCCGAACTCGTCTTCGTGCTGCTGCACGTGGCGCTGGCGCGCGATGACGCGTGGCCTGACCTCCGCGCAGCTGGCGGCCAGAAGCTCCTCGAAGTGCTCCCTCTCCTGACGCCGCAGTTCGAACCACTGGGGGACTTCCGCAGATCCGCGTACGCGATCAGCCGTGACCCGCGCGGAACCGACCGATTGACGAGCCTCATCCGACTCGTCCAGCGGGTCCAGGAACGCGGGGGCACCGGGGTGACCGAGTTCCTGCTCGAACACCTGACCTCCACCATGGGCCGAGGGGACGGAACGGTCCACACACCGCCGGAGCTGGTACGACTGCTGGTCGAAGTCCTCGATCCCGACGAGGGTGCGGCTGTGCTCGATCCCTGCTGCGGCGTCGGCGAACTCCTGGCAGGCGTGGCCCGACACCGCGGATCACCCGACGGTGGTCCGTACAGCCGCTCGTTCACCGGTGCGGCCCTGTCCCCACGCACCGCGAAACTGGCCTCCATGAACCTCCGGATGCACGGCGCCCAAGCGCAAGTGAGCGCGAAGTCAACCGAAATCATCCGGTCGAGTGCACCCGCCCCCGGTCGGCGGTACGACGTGGTGCTGACGAATCCGCCCTTCGACATGAGATTTCCCCCTGAATCCGAGGGCTTGCGCGGCGACTACGGCTCCCTCCCCCCGAACAAGACCAACTTCGCCTGGTTGCAGCACGCCGTGTCGTTTCTCCGAGACGGGGGCAGGGCAGCGGTCGTCATGCCCGGCAGCACGCTGTTCAGCTCGGGAGTGGAGCAGCGCATCAGGGGGAAGATGATCGATGACGGGGTGGTGGAGGCGATCGTCTCCCTCCCCTCGCACCTCTTCGCGTCCACCGCCATTCCGGTCACCGTGTGGTTCCTGGGGAAACGGCCCCGGCGGCGAGCCGGTGAGGTCCTCCTCGTCGACGCGGGCGGGCTCGGACGCATGACGAGTCGCACTCAGCGATCGCTGTCCGCCGAGGAGTGGGCGCGCATCGGGGACGCGGTCCGCCGGTGGCGCGTCGAGGATGGGTACGAGGACGTGGCGGGCTTCTGCGCGTCGATCTCGCACGGGAACGTCCTGGAGCAGGACTACGTGCTGGTCCCGGCGAGGTATGTCGGTGCCGCTGCCGCGGCGCGGGTGGAACCGAGCAGGTCGGTGCGCGAACTCCGCGACGACCTGCGCAGGCTGGAAGCGCGGGCCGCCGAGGTGGACGCCGTGGTCGAGGAGCGATTGGACAGGGTGAGGACGTGGATTCGCTGATCGGTCCTGTTCCCAACAGCTGGGAGCAGCATCCGCTGGGCCTGCTCGCCGACATCACCGCCGGACCGTCGGGGGTGCAAACCGCCTTGGTCGACGACGAGTCCGCCGAAGTCCCGGTTGTGATGCCGAAAGATCTGCGGCACAACAGGATTGCCTGCCGACCGGCGTCAGGAGTGCCCTCCCGCATCGCTGAGGAGCTGGTGCGCTACACACTGCGTCGCGACGACATCGTCTGCCTGCGGACGGGACGCCTCGGACGTCAGGGGTTGGTGGCGGCGGACCAGAGGGGGTGGCTGTTCGGTCCGGGATGCCTGCGGGTGCGGGTGCGGTCGGAGGTGAGCGCGGCCTACCTCGTGTACTACCTGGGCCACCCCGCTGTGCGGAATTGGGTCCTGGGGAACGCGCGCGGTGCGGTGATTCCCACCCTGAGCACGAAGATGCTCGGTTCGCTGCCCGTGGTGGTCCCCGACGCCGACTTGCAGGCGGAGGTGGGCGATCTGCTCATGGCCCTGGACGACAAGGTCGTGGTCCACGAGCAGATCAGCACCACCACCGCCGCGTTGCGTGATGCGGCCCTGCTGCGGTTGTTGAGCGGTGATCGGGCGTAGGCGGCTGCGCTACGAGGTGAAGTCCTCGGCCAGCACGCGGGCGGCGTTGCGCTCGGCCAGCGCCGTGATGGTGACGAAGGGGTTCACGCCCAGCGAGCCGGGGATCAGCGACCCGTCGGTGACGTACAGGTTCCGGTACCCCTTCACCCGCCCGTAGACGTCGGTGGCCCGCCCCAGCACGCACCCGCCCAGCGGGTGGTAGCAGAAGTCGTCGGCGAAGGCCCGCCTGCTGCCGAACACGTCGTACCGGTAGGTCGTGCCGTTGGCGTCGTTGATCCGGTCGAACACCGCCTTGGCGGCTTCCAGCCCCGGCGCGGCCTGCGCGCGGGTCCACTGGAGCACCGCCTTGTCCGCCGCGGCGTCGTAGACGAACCGGCCGCGCTCGGGGTTCTTGGTGATCGCCAGGTAGAGGCTGACGTAGGTCTCGATGCCCGCGGGCACGGGCGCGATCTCCGCCAGCACGTCGTCCGCGGTGATGGCCAGCACCGGGATCGACGACTGCTGGAACCCGGTGGGTTCGGTCAGGTGGTTGCCGCGGGCGATCATCACGTTGCCGTTGGGGCCCCAGCTCTCGCCGATCTCGGCGCTCAACGCGGGCAGGGCGCCGGTATCGCGGGCGCGCAGCAGCAGCTCGGTGGTGCCGAGGCTGCCCGCGCCGAGGAACAGGTGCCCGCAGGTGAGGCGCTTCTCGGCGACCAGTTCGCCGTCGGGGGTGATCTCGCGGACGGTGAGTGCGTAGCCGGTGCCCTCGGGCTCGATCCGCACGACTTGGTGCAGCGGCGCGATGGTGACGTTGCCGGTGCCCACCGCGTCGGCGAGGTAGCTCTTGTCCAGGCTGACCTTGCCGTGGTTGTTGCCGTACATGACCTCGGTGGCCAGCGCCGACTTCGGCACCTCGCCGCGCTCCTCGCGCGCCATGTAGTCGAAGGAGTACACGTTGGGCACGAACGTGGTGCCGTAGCCCGCGCGGCCCGCGACCGTGCGGGACAGCCGGGAGAACCGGTAGTACTCGCTGCCCTCGAAGTAGGGCTGGGGGATGTGGTTGACCCGGAGCACCCGATTGGCCAGCGGGAAGAAGCGGGAGTACATTTCCGCGGCGTCGACCTGCGGCAGGACCTGCTCGAAGTAGGCGCGGTCGGGCACCACCGCCATGCCGCCGTTGACCAGCGAGCCGCCGCCGACGCCGCGGCCGAGGTAGACGCCCATGTCGCCGTAGTTGACCCGGTCCAGCACGCCCGCGTAGCGCTGGATCGGGCGGTTGGCCAGGTCCAGGAACAGCACCCCGTCCACCGGGGCCTCGGTGCGGTTCTTGAACCACATGGACCGCTTGTCGGGGTTGATCATGTCGCAGTGGACCTCGCCGTCCCAGCCCGGCTGGTTCCACAGCTGCCCCATCTCCAGGACCAGGGTCCGCACGCCCGCTTCGCCCAGGCGCAGGGCGGAGACCGCGCCGCCGTAGCCGCTGCCGACGACGATGGCGGGGTAGTGGGTGGTGGTGGCGTGCGCC
>NZ_BMRG01000002.1:680470-713191 GCF_014648515.1 Saccharothrix coeruleofusca | reverse complement strand
CGGCCGGTGGTCAGTGCGGTGCCCGCGGCGAGGGCGGTGAGGCCGATGAATCTCCTACGTGATAAATGTTTCATGTTTTAGCAGGTTATGGCGCACCCCCCGTTTCCGCACTTCGAGCGGGCGGCGGTGGGCGGGATCAGCGGCGAGCCGGTGGCGCGGTCAACGGGTCCTCGGGCCAGCGGTGCTTGGGATAGCGGCCCCGCAGCTCCGCCCGCACCCGCGGATAACCCGTGCGCCAGAACGAGGCCAGGTCACCGGTCACCGCCGTCGGCCGCCCGGCAGGCGACAGCAGGTGCAGCACCACCGGCACGCGGCCGTCGGCGATGCGCGGGGTCTCCGTCCAGCCGAACACCTCCTGCACCTTCACCGGCAGCACCGGCTCCGCGCCCGAGTAGTCCAGCCGGACCCGGGAACCCGAGGGGACCTCCATGCGGTCGGGTGCCAGTTCGTCGAACCGCGCCGCCGCGGGCCACGGCAGCACCGAGCGCACCACCTGCTCACCGCTGATCCGGGCCAGGTCCGCCCGCTTGCGCGCCTCGCCCAGGTCGACCACGTCCAGCAGCGCCTCGTCGTCCACCGGCGGCCACGGGTCACCGAGCACGCGGTGCAGGAACGCCATCCGCTCGCGCGTGCGCAGCCCGTCGGCGTCCCAGCGCAGCAGGCCCAGCCCTTCGGCGCGCAACCCCTGCCGCAGCGCCTCCTGAAGGTGCGCCAAGTCGTGCAAAGGCTTGCTGGACAACGTGATCGCGCCCAGCTTGCGCACCCGCCGGGCCACCACGTCGCCGTCCCACCGCACGTCGTCGACCTCGTGCAGCAGGGTCGGCGCGGCGCGCAGCGCCAACTCCTCGTCGGCGCGCGCGGCCAGCCGCACGCGCCCGTGGCTGCGGCCCGGCTCGCGGTCGGCCACCGCCACGGCCAGCCACTCCGCGTCGGCCAGCCCGCTGCCCGGCGGCAGCTCCACGGCCGTGCCGCCCGCCATCAGGTACACCGGCGAACCGGGGGAGCGCCGCCGCGCCAGCCGCTCCGGGTGGGCCAGCGCGACCACCAGCGCCGGGTCGCCCCCGCCGTGCCCGCCGTCCCGCACCAGGGCGGCCAGCCTGCGCACCTCGCGCGGGTCGGCCCGGCGACCCGCCAGCTCCACGCCGTGGCCGCTGTCCTCGTCCAGCACCGCGACGACCTCGGCGGCCCGCCGCGCGCCCACCGCCGCCGCGCCGTCCAGCAGCGCCCGCGCCAGGCGGGGGTGCAGCCCCAGCTCGGCCATCCGCCTGCCGCGCTCGGTCACGCCGCCGCCGTCGAGCGCCCCCAGCGCGCTCAGCACCGAGCGGCCCGCGTCCAGCGCGCCCCCCGGCGGCGCGTCCCACCAGCTCAGGCCGGTCCCGTCCGGCACGCCCCAGCAGGCCAGCTCCAGCGCCAGCCGGGTCAGGTCGGCGGTGCGGATCTCCGGCTCCGGGTAGCGGGGCAGAGTGCTGTGCTCGTGCTCGGGCCAGCAGCGGTAGACGCGGCCGGGCGCCTCGCGGCCCGCCCGGCCCGCCCGCTGGTCGGCCACCGCCGCGCTGACCCGCACCGTGGCCAGGCCGGACAGCCCGCGCCGGTGGTCCACCCTGGGCACCCGCGACAACCCCGCGTCGACCACCGCCCGCACCCCCGGCACAGTCAGGCTCGACTCGGCGACCGCCGTGGCCAGCACCACCCGCTCGCGCGGACCCGGCCGCAGCGCCGCGTCCTGCTCGCCGCTGCTCAACCTGCCGTGCAGCGGCACCACGTCCACGCCGTCCAGCAGCGCCGCCGTGCGCCGGATCTCCGCCACACCGGGCAGGAACACCAGCACATCACCGTCCACTTCGGACAACGCGCGGCGGGCGGCCCGCGCCGCGCAGACCTCGACCCGCTCGCCCCGCGCGGGCGGGGTGTGCACGACCTCGACCGGGAACGTCCTGGCCCGGACCTCCAGCACCGGCGCGCCGCCCAGCAGCTCGGCCAGCCGGTCCGCCGCCACCGTCGCCGAGGTCGCGAGCAGCCGCAGGTCCGGCCGCAGCCCGGCGCGCGCGTCCAGCAGCAGCGCCAGCAGCAGGTCCGCGTCCAGGTGCCGCTCGTGGCACTCGTCCAGCAGCACCGTCCCGACCCCGGACAGCTCCGGGTCGCGCTGCAACCGCCGCACCAGCAACCCGGACGTGACCACCTCCACGCGCGTGGCGGAGGACGTCCTGCGGTCGCCGCGCACGGCGTAGCCCACGGTCCGCCCGACCGGTTCGCCGAGCAGGGCCGCCATCCGCGCGGCGGCGGCCCGGGCGGCCAGCCTGCGCGGCTCGGCGACCACCACCCTGCCCCCGCCGAGCTCCCGCAGCGCCAGCGGCACCAGCGTGGTCTTGCCGGTGCCCGGCGGCGCGACCAGCACCGCCGAGCCGCGCGCGGCCAGCGTGGCCACGAGGTCGTCCAGCACCGCGCGCACGGGCAGGTTCGGCAGCTCCACGGTGGACCAGTGTGCCAACGCGGCCTCGCCGCGCGGCGGCGCAGGGGCGGCACGTGCGAGGCTGGACGGGTGGTTGACCCGCTGCGCGACCCCGACGACCCCGACCTGCTCGACCCCTACCGGGCCCGCGAGCTGGCCGTGCTGGTGGAGGCCGCCCGGCTGGCCTCCGGCGCGGTCCGCTACGGCAAGGTCGGCAAAGTCGGCTGCGCGCAGGTGGTGGTCAACCGGGACAACCCGCTGCCCGGCGGCAACCACGCGTGCGCCCTCTACGGCTCCTCCGCCGAGGTCGCGGGCACCCTGATGCGGCTGGAGCGGACCTTCGCCGACGTGGGCCGCGCCGAGGCGGTCGTCTACGCCTCGCCGACCACGGTCGCCGAGATCGAGGGCATCGCCGACGACGCGGGCTGGTACGCGGTGGAGGAGCTGCTGGCCGTGGTGCACCGCGGCACGCCGGTCACCTCGCCGCTGGTGCGGCCCGCCGAGGACACCGACCTGGCGGGCATCGGCGCGCTGCTGGCCGACGACCTGGGCATGGCCGGGCAGGACCGGCTGGTGCGCCACCTCGGGCAGCGGCTGGACGACCCGCGCTGCGTGTTCCGGGTGGTCGACGACGGCGAGCGGCTGGGCGGGTTCGCCGCGGGCTTCGGCGAGCGCGGCGTGGGGCTGGTGGAGCACGTGGTGGTGCGGCCCGCGCGGCGGCGTCGCGGACTGGGCGGCGCGCTGGTCGGCGAGGTGGTCACGGCGCTGCGCTCGGCGGGCGCGCTGCTGGTCGCCGCGCACGTGGCCGAGGGCGGCGCGGGGGAGCGGTTCGCCGAGGCGTGCGGGTTCGCGGAGGGCTACCCCGTGACGGCGTACGCACGCAGGGTGGACGAGCTGCTCGACTGAATCCCATTTGCCCCGTGACATATCCTTAGCACAGCTAACAGAACCGATCGAGGGGGACAGCTGTGCTGGAAGACGCCGGCGCGACGAAGACCAAGCCCCGGTTGCCCAGCGAGGTGTGGGTGCTGGTCGCGGCCAGCTTCATCATCGCCATCGGGTTCGGCATCGTCGCCCCCGTGCTGCCCGCCTACGCCAACAGCTTCAACGTCGGCAGCACCGCCGTCTCGGTGGTGATCAGCGCCTTCGCCTTCGTCCGGCTGGTCTTCGCGCCGGTCAGCGGCCGACTGGTGAGCAAGCTCGGCGAGACGCGGGTCTACATCACCGGCATCCTCATCGTCGCGGTCGGCACCGGCGCGTGCGGGTTCGCCACCGCCTACTGGCAGCTGGTCGTGCTGCGCTCGCTCTCCGGCGTCGGCTCCACCATGTTCACCGTCGCCGCGGTCGGCCTGCTCATCCGGATCACCCCGGCCCCGCTGCGCGGCCGCGCCTCCGGCCTGTGGGCCACCGGCTTCCTGCTCGGCAACATCGCGGGCCCGCTGGTCGGCGGACTCCTGGTGGGCATCTCCATCCAGGTGCCGTTCGTCACCTACGCCGTCGCCCTGTTCATCGCCGCCTTCGTGGTCTGGTGGTTCCTGCGCAACTCCGCCGTGGCCGCGCAGGACACCACCAAGGCGCAGTCGACCATGACCGTGCGCACGGCGCTCAAGTCCGCGGCCTACCGGGCGTCCCTGCTGTCCAGCTTCGCCAACGGCTGGGCGGTGTTCGGCCTGCGGGTCTCGCTGGTGCCGCTGTTCGTGGTCGAGGTCCTGCACAGCACCGAAAGCGTCGCGGGCATCTCCATGTCGGTGTTCGCCCTGGGCAACGCCGTGGTGCTGACCCTGTCCGGCTGGCTGTCCGACACCATCGGCCGCAAACCGCTGGGCATCGCGGGCCTGGTGTTCTCCGCCGTCGGCACGACCTGGTTCGGCTTCAGCACCGGCGTGCTGGAATTCATGATCGCCTCGCTGGTCGCGGGCCTGGGCGCGGGACTGCTCAACCCGCCGCAGAACGCCGTGGTCGCCGACGTCATCGGCCCCAAGGGCAAGGGCGGCCCGGTGCTGGCAGGCTTCCAGATGGCCGCCGACAGCGGCGCCATCGTCGGCCCGCTGCTGGCGGGCGTGCTGGCCGACAACCTGTCCTACACCGCCGCGTTCACCGTGACGGGCGGCATCATGGTCATCGCGCTGGTGGCCTGGCTGTTCGCTCCCGAAACCCTGCCCCGCCAGGAGAAGACGCACGTCGCCGAGACCGTGGCGGGCGAGTGCGGCACCCTCGACGAGGGCCCGGAGCTCCCGGTCGGCGAGCGCCTGGCGGGCCGCCCGCGTCAGCCGGACGCGTGAGCGCTCAGGTTCCGCTCAGCATCACTCGGTAGCCTGCGGGACGCAGGTCGGCCGGGAAGGACATCGGGACGTGGGTGGCGCTGAGCGCAACGCTCGGAAGAAGAAGCAGCAGCAACGGGCCGCCAAGGCCGTCACGGGGGCACGCGCGGCGGGCGGCGACCGCACCAAGATCATCGCAGGCGTGGTGGTCGTCGCCGTGCTGGCACTGGCCGTCGTCGGCGGCGTGATCTGGACCGGCGCCTCCAAGGACGAGCCCAAGCTCACGCCCCAGCAGGCGCAGAGCATCTCCGCGCCCGTGCAGCGCGAGGAGGGCGTGGTCGTCGTCGGCAAGGACGACGCCAAGGTCACCATCGACATCTACGAGGACTTCATCTGCCCCGGCTGCGGCAGCTTCGAAGAGGCCTACCACGGGCAGATCAAGGAGCGCATCGAGGCGGGCACCCTCAAGGCCCGCTACCACATGCTGCCCATGCTCAACCGCATGTCCGAGCCCCAGGGCTACTCCGGCCTGTCCGCCAACGCCGCCCTCTGCGCGGCCGACCAGGGCAAGTTCTGGGAGTACCACAGCAGCCTGTTCGCCGCGCAGCCCGAGGAGGGCGGCCCCGGCTACACCAAGGAAGAACTGGTCAAGCTCGGCACCGACCTGGGCATCACCTCGGAGGAGTTCAAGACCTGCGTGGACACCGGCAAGCACGACGCGCTGGCCACGGCGGAGCTGGACAAGGCCAAGCAGACGTCGTTCTTCGAAGGCACCCCCACCGTGACGGTCGGCGACCAGCCGGTCGACGTCAGCAACCGCGGCTGGCTGGACGACCTGCTCAAGTGAGCCCCGGCACCGGCGGCTGACCCGCGCTCCACCGGGCCAGCCGCTTCGCCTTGCCCGTCTCGCTGCGCGGCACCACCCCCTCGGCGACCACCTCCACGGCGCAGCTGATCCCCAACCGCTCGCGCAGCGCCCCCGCCAGCTCCCGGCCCGCCTCGGGCGTGCTCTCCACGACCACCCGCAGCTCCGGTCGCGCGGGGTCCCGCCGGTCCTCCACCACGAGGTAGTGCGGGCTGACCCGAGGATCGGCCAGCAACACCGCCTCGATCTCGCTGGGGAACACGTTGACCCCGCGCACCACCAGCATGTCGTCCCGCCGCCCCAGCACCTTGCTCATCCGCCGCAACGTCCGGGCACTGCCCGGCGCGGGCCCGGCGAGCGAGGCCACGTCCCCGGAGCGGTAGCGCAGCAACGGCATCCCCGTCTTGGTCAACGTGGTGAAGACCAGCTCGCCCGGCGTCCCGTCCGGCACCGGATTCCCCTCCACGTCCACCGCCTCGACGTAGAAGTGGTCCTCGGCGACGTTGAGCATCCCCACCGAATCCCACGACTCGCAGGCCACCCCCGGCCCGATCACCTCCGACAGCCCGTAGATGTCGAACGCCCTGAGCCCCAGGACCCCCTCCACCTGACCGCGCATCTCCTCCGTCCACGGCTCGGCGCCGAAAATCCCGACCTTGAACGTGGGCTCCACACCCGCCTTCGCCAACGCCTCACCGAGGTGGATCGCGTAGGAGGGCGTGCAGCACAGCACGTCAGGCCGGAGGTCCGCGACCAACCGCACCTGCCGCTCGGTCATCCCGCCCGAGATGGGCAGCACAGCGGCCCCCAACCGCATCCCGCCGTGGTGCACCCCGAGCCCACCCGTGAACAAGCCGTACCCGTAGGCGTTGTGGATCAGGCTCCTCCGCGTGACGCCCGCCCCGGCCAGGGCACGCGCCATCACCTGCGCCCAGACGTCCACGTCGTGGGCCGTGTAGGGCACCAGCGTGGGGCGGCCACCCGTGCCCGAGGACCCGTGGACGCACACGATCCGATCATCCGCCTGGAAGCCCAGCGGGTAGTGGTCCCACAAGTCCTGTTTGGTCACCATCGGTAGCCGAGGCAGATCGGCCAGCGACACGTCCCGGTGATCGGTGATGCCCCGCTCCCGCAGCCGCCGCGCCTGCACGCCGTCAGCGTCGAGGAGGCGTCGGACGAGCCGCCGGAGCCCGCGCTCCTGCACCTCCCTCCGGCGCTCCGGGTCGACGCCCTCGGCGTCGGGGTCGGTCAGCGGGTGCGCGTCGGTGCTCACGCACACGGGTCTAGCAGGCCAGATGCGTCAGGGGTACCCCCGATTTTTGTTCCGGCGGGGCGGTGATGTACGGTATTGCCACACGAGAACGGCGGGGGTTCCCGCCGGGGAACGTGAAGCAGTACGGGGCTGTGGCGCAGCTGGTAGCGCATCACACTGGCAGTGTGAGGGTCAGGGGTTCGAGTCCCCTCAGCTCCACAAGTGAACATAGTATGAGAATCGCCCGCTGACCTGCGGTAATGCAGGTGGCGGGCGATCTTGCTTTCCGTTTACTGTGGACTGCGGTGGCTGGTCTGGAGCGAATCTGGAGCAGGCGGTCGCTCCGGACGAAATGTTGTCAGCTATGTGCTCCAGGTCTCAGTAACCCGGCCGGGTGGTTCTACTGGTGACTTTTCGGCGGACGCAGCGGCTGCGGATGCCCGGCTCCGGCGTACCAAGCCCAAACATGCCCAGACGGCCGTTGACGGGCGCGTGGGGTCGCGTTGCCGCTAGAAGATGTCGGTCCGCTGCCAGTCGACGCATGTGGGGCGTTGGCCGGTTCGCATGAATTCGTGCAGGAGTTCGCGGAGCAGGTTCAGCGGCAGGGTGGCTTCCTGGGGGAACTCGGTGCGGGTGTCCCTGTCGATGTAGAGCGTCACGCCGCTGGGCATCCGGTTCTCTGCTTGTCGGGGCACGGCGATCCATGCCGCGGTGTCGTCCGTGTCACTCGTCGTCTCGGTCGGCAGGAAGTCTTTCGGCCCGAATAGGTGCACTGCGGCGACGTGGTGCTCGGCGTCGAGGTCGAACTTGAGTTGGTGGTCGGGCAACTCGGCCGGCCCGACCGTTGGCCGGTTCTGGGCGTACACCACGGTCGGGTGCGGCTGCGGGTTGGCCAGGATGTCGGCCAAGGCGTCGTCGAGGGCGGTTTCGGAGTCGACGGTGACCGGCTCGTCGGCGCGGTTGTCGCCGGTTCCCGTTCCGGCGCATCAACTTCGCCACGCCGGCGCGGTTGGTGTGCCGGGGAGGTGGCATCGGCATCATGGGTAACTCTCAACTCACCCCAATGAGCCCCACTGTGATCGTGTTCTTGGTGATGACCGACCGCCCCTCCTGGCTGTCGGCAGGTGAAACCACCTACCGCGCCGGCCGTTCCGGACGTTTCACGTGGATGTCGATCCAGGTGATCGCTTCTTCTTGCGCTTGCCGGAGCCCGGCACGGTCCCGGCCTTCGCTCGGGCAGGAGGTTCGGGGTAGGCCTCGATGTAGTTCTGCCCCTCCATGAAGCTCAGGAAGCTCTTCACCACCAAGCGGTGCAGGACGTACAGGAACCCGATGGAAGCAACAGCGAGGATCGCGACGTTCCACGGGGTCACGACCCCGTCCACGACGTAGAACTGTTCCTGCCACTCCTTCGATCCCGTGATCAGCGACAGCGTCATGCCCGACAAGGCGAAGAGTGGCATCACCAGGAAGCCCGCCACGGGAATCAGGCGGTAGGGCCGGTAGTCGGTGCGGTAGTGGACACCGGCGCGGCGCTGGACGTGGGTGAGTGCGTTGGTCCTCCGGACACCGCTTCTCCGCCGCCACTCGTCCTCGGAGAGTTGGCCTTCGTCGACTTCCACATTGGCTGATCGGGCCTCGACCGCACGCAGAACCGCGCGTCCGACCTCGTTCGTGACCGGGACGAGTAGTTCGCGCGCGGTGCCGACGATGTGCAGCGCGGGACCAGGGGGTACATCGAATTCGCGTGCGTGCGCCTGCGGCAGACCGGAGAACACCAGCACCTGGCAGACCGTCTTCTGTTCGACGTTGATCAGCTCGATGAACCGGAGTGCCTGCCACGGCACCGCCACCGCGTCACGTGACCGCTTCCGCCGTGAGGTCAGGCTGTCCAGCACGAGTCTGTCGTGTCGAACGCACAGCCGTGCCTTGAGACCCCTGACGCGGAACGGGATCTCGAGCCGCGACGCGATCAGCCCGTCCGTGATGGGGCAGGTCATGACCAACCGCACCGCCTCGCTCAACGCCCAGCAGGCCGCGATCAACCCCGCGCCGATCGCGAGCGCGATCGGCGCGCTTTTCTTCGACGCGATGGAAAGGCAGATGAAGACCGCGAGGAACAGACCCGGAGTTGTCGCCCAGCGGGCCCAGATCGGCCACATCGTCGTGCGGTGCCGATGCCACCAGAGTCCGGTGCCGATGATCACCCAGACACCGATGCCGCCCAGCAGCATCTCGACCAGGTCGATCGAGGAAGGATCGGCTCGGCCTGCGAGTTCGGCGTCCCACGCGTCGAGGCGCGTGTAGGCGACGACCGGTACGACCGCGGCGAGGGCGACCAGGACCAGCCCGGCCGTCCTGCGCGCGAACGCCTCGATCACAACTCGCCTTCCATGCGCTGGAACCGGTCCGTCCTGCCCGCGTTCCCTCGCTGCTCCTCCCAGTACTTCAGCCAGGCTTCGTCCTTCACGTCCTTCACGTCCTGCTTGTCCTGGGCATCGGCCTCGCGGTGAGTCTGGTCGCTCCACTCCTGGACCGCCGCGTTGCCGAGGATTTTGGGGTAGTTCGGGAGGCTGACCTCCGGCCGGCCGGGTCCGAGGGAGATCTCTCGTTCGAGCATGTCGCCAGCGTTGTCCAGGCGGGGGGCGCCGGTGCCCATGCGTTCGCGGAGGTTGTCATTGCGCGCACCTGCCAGCGAGTCGATCGCGTCCTTCTTGTCACCTTTCAGCTTTTCGCCCTGCTCGCCGAGCGCTTCCAACCGCTTGACGTCGCTCGCGTCGAGCTTGCCAGCCTGCGCCTTCTTCGCCATGTTCAGCGCCTGGCTGGCGTGTTTCGCGGCGTCGCGGTTGTAGTTCGTGACGGTCTTCTCGAGGTTTCTGGTCGTGCCCTTGAGAATGTTTCGTGAGTTCTTGGCGTCGTCGGCGACCTTCTCGAGCTGCTTGATCACCTTGCTGATCTTCTTGGCGTTCTTGCCTGCCGTGATCGCCCCTTGCGCGACGGTGTCGGCGATGAAGGCTGCCTGTGACGCGCCGAACGTGACCGGTGCCAGCGCGGTCGCCGCTGCGAACTTGATGATCGCGTTGGACACGAACGTCGCGATAGCGTCCCGAACCGCGCCGCGCACGACACCGACGGCCGAGGCGGCCACCGTCATGGCCCTGGCGGCGGAGGTGGCGTGGTCGGCGCCACCCGCGACCACGTTCGAGAAGTCCTGCACGGCCTTGCGGTAGCCGTCGATCGCCGCGCCCTGTGAACCGCTCAGCGTGTCGAGCGTGTCGGAGTACTTCTCGGAGGTTTCCCGCATGCGCTTGGCGATGTTGCTCCACGTCGTCGCCATCGCGGTCACGGCGTCCGGGTCGCCCGCGAGCAGGTCGAGACCTTCCTTGAGGAACCCGATGTGCTCGATGAGCCAGCCGATGCCCGCGGACAGCAGGCTGCCCAGCGGGTTGGTCACGAACCCGAGGAGGTCCATGCCGACTGCGGCGAGGTCACCGGCGACGGCGCCCCAGTCACCCTTGACGCCGTCGTAGATCGTGTTGGCGGCGCTGCCGAAGATGCCGGAGGCGTCCCATGCCTGGGTCGGGCTGTCGAAGTTGGAGAACCCGGTGAGGTCGTCGGCCTTGAACCCCTCGATCGCGTTGAGCGGGTTGAGCTCCGTGGTGTTCTTCTGTTCCTCGTCGGTCACGGTTTGGCTCCGTCCAGGCCTGCACGCAACTTCTCGAACGCCTGCGCCATTGCCTCTTCCTGGTCGGCGTAGGTCTGGCGCATGCGGGCGAAACGCTCCACCACCGCGTCGCCTGCTTGCTTGACCGTGCCGACGTACTCGCTCGCGTCGTCCGTCCAGTTCTTCATCACCAACGCGAAGAACTGGCCGACCACGCCCCATGCCTGCATGTTGCCGAGGTAGCCGGATGCCGCCTCCGCCGCGTTCGGGAGTCCCGCGACGAGTGCCTTGAGCTCGCGTTCGTGTGCTTCGAGCACCGCGAGGTCGACCTGGTACCCACCGGACATCACCAACCACCGTCCTTCTTGAACGGGCCGCGCTGCTCGTAATCGGTGTCGTCCTCGACCGGACGACGCACCGGCCTGGCAGGTGGTGTCTGCCGGGTCGCCGCCGCGTCCTGCTGTTCCTCGTTCACCACGAACTGCCGCTGTGACTGCGGCTCACGGTTGTGCTCGTCGGGGACCTCGATCGGTGGGATCTGCTCCTGGACGAAACGCATCGCGTCGCTGTTGTCGCCGATCACCGGCGCCATGATCGTGGCGATCCGGTCGACGGCCTGCGCCTGGGCGCGCTTCGCCGTGGACATCACCAGTGCGGCCAGGCGTTCCTTCGGCATGTCGTCGGCCTTCGAACCGAACGACAGGCTCACCAAGGCGCCGCCCGCACTGACGCTCACACTCACCGCACCATCGGAGCTGGTGGCGGAGCCGGTCAGCTCGGCGATCTTGGCTTTGGCTTCCTCAGCCCGCTCCAGAAGGGCCGACGTGCGGCTCTCGTAATCTTCGATCATCCGGTGGGGATTGGTCATCGAGCCCTCCTCACGAGGAAATCGTCATGTCGGCGATGCGGCGCGGCCAGCAGGCGGCCCAGCTGTGGTCGCCATCGGCGCTGAATCTGTGGTCGGCGATCAACGCGACCACCCGGTCACCACCCGTCCTCACGCCGTCGTCAGTGCACCGAGCCTGCCCGCCATCGTGGTGAAGTCCGCCGGCTGCACCGTCATCCACGTCCCGCCGTTGCCCTCGACGCGGTGGTGCAGGTATCGGCCGGTAGGTGTGTCGAAGTACGTCACCGGCGCGGCGGACCGCACCCGGTTACCGTGCCGGTCCCGACGGCAGGCGTACAACTGGCCACCGCCCAGCCGCGGCGCGGCCAACAACCGGCGCAGCTCCTGCACCTGCTGCTGGTGCGGTGTGGTGACCGGCCGGTTGGCCTGGAGGAACGACCCGCCGTCCTCGTCCTGGCTCGTCGGCTTCTCGCTCAGCGCGTCGGCCGGCAGCGAGATCATCCGTCCTCTGCCGGGCGGCGCTTCGGGCAGTGCGGCGATCAGCGCCTGGGCGGCCTCGTCCGCCCGGACGGGCTCGATGGCGAATCGCCGGTCGGGCGTGACCACCACCCGCAGCGCGTCCTCACCCGACACGACGACCAACGCCGAGCGGGTCGGTTCGTCACCGTGGTTGAAGAACGCGTAGAACTCGGTGCTCGCCTCGGCGATCAGCCGCAGCGCACGCGCGAAGTCGTCACGGACTCGGCGTCCACGGGCCAGGCCGTGCTGCTCCAACGCCGCCCAACCGCCGCGGAACACCGCCAATCCGCTGTCGAGGTCGCCCTCGGCGATCGCCTCGCCGTCGACGTCCAACTCCACCATCAGCGCGCGGTGCAGACCCGGCAGACCCTCCGCCTGCCAGGCCACGTACACCGACGCCACAGGCAACACAACCCTGCCGCTCAGCACCGCTCCGACCCTTCGCCGCTACTCACCGATCACCGGTGGCGCGACCATCCGGCCGTCCCCGAACGCCTCGTCGTTGGGCTCGACGTACTTCGTCTTGTGCTCCAGATCGTCGGCTCCCTCACCACGACCCGTGCCCGCGCCGCCGGCCATACCACCCATCGCGCCGGCACCACCGGGACCACGACCGCCCACACCACCGGCAGTCGCACCGCCGGTCGGGCCGAAACCGCGCCCCTGCTCGCCCAGCACACCACTACCGGCACCCGGAGCCATCGGCCCGAACCCACCCGGCAACCGCGGCGCACCACCCAGGCCGCCGACTCCGTGCGGCCCGCCGCCACCCAGCCCACCCACACCACCACGACCCAACCCTGGTGCTGCCGGACCACCGGCAGCACCAGGAGGACGGACACCCGGCGCGCCACCGGGGCGAGGAACGGGCACACCGGACCTACCACCAGGTCCGGGGACACCGGGCCTGGCGTTCGGGCCACCACCCGACCAGGGCCTACCACCCGGCAACGGCACACCGGCAAGCGGCACAGCGGGAAGCGGCGCACCAGGCGGGTTGCCACCGGCCGGCGGCGGATTGCCACCGGGCAGCGTCGGATTCTGCCCCGCAGGGGTCGGAGCATTCCACGACGGCGACGTGGTGCCCGAGGTCGAGCCCAGGGGATAGGACGTGGTGCCCACACCGCTGGTGCCGGTCCGGTCCGTGTGCCCCTCGTACCGGTCCACCTGTTCGACCTGCGGCGGCGGGGTTTCCGCGACGGTGGCCGTCGAGGAGTTGGGCGACTCGAACTTCGGCATCGACGACATGCTGCTGTTGACGCGCTCCGCATAGGCGTTGAGCGCCCGCATGTTCGCCTCGTCCACGGCGCTGCTGCGCTCCACCGCCTCGTCGTAGTCCGTGTCCCACGGAACCACGCCGTTGTACCAAGGCTTATCCGGCACATCCACCGGCCGCTGAACCGAATTCTGCGTAATGCGGAAAGCCTCACTCACCTCCGCCACGGTGGCCGAACCACCGGCAGCACTCGCACCAGCGGCATCAGCCCACGAGGCGAGCGGAGAAGTCGACCCACGCATCGCGTCACCAGCAGAACCACCCCAGGTGGCACCTGAATCCCGCACAGCCTTGCTGACCAGATCGCTGATCTCGGACTGGATCGCGGAGACCTCGGTCCACGTCTCGTGCGCAGTGTCCGTCGTCTGCGCAGGCCCTCTGCCTTCATGAAACCAGCCGTAGACCTTTTTTGCGCACATCGCAGCACCTAGCGGCCCGTGCAGAAAAAGAGTTAGGTCCATATCGATGTCATTGCCATTCGGGTCAGGCACGGACCTTACCCCTTCAGGTTCCCGATGACGGTTGCGGCGACCTTTTCACTGGCGCCGCATGAGTCTTTCCACTCGCTGGACTCCTCATTCTCGTTGAGTACTTGAACGAGAATCGCGCTGACGCTCGACGTTCCCACCGCTGTTGAACATGTACCTTTGCCGTCAGTAATGTCATAGCTGACGGCCGGATAACCGGATATCTCAGTCTCTTTGACTACCGGCGAACCCTCGACGCTTTCGATGATCGTGTCGATGGTGCTGCCGTCATCGTAGATGGTGATGTCGTAACGAGTGCCCTTGAGCACATCCTTCGCTCCCCAGCCACAACTGGGGCCGATGGCCCCGTTGTCAGGCTCCGGAGCGTCGAATTCCCCCAACTCGGCCAACTGGGCGGGCTTGAGCAGATCGCATGGCCGGTCAGCAAACCTCTTGGGGTCAAGCTCGGGTTCAGGGAAGGCAGACTTGCCAGCGGCCGTCGTTTGAGTTGGCGCGCCAGTGGTTGTCGGAGAGGTCGGAGTGCCGGGACTCTTCTCGGAACAGCCGGATGCGATACTCGCCAGAATCGCCGCAGTAAACAGGACCAGAGTCTTGGACTTCAATTGCTCATCCTTCACTGCTTCAGTGCTTCGCGAGCGGTATCGTCGGTCTTGCGGTACTCGTCGATCGCCTTCTGGATGTTCTCAATCGTATGCTCGAAGGCCTTGCGTGCTTCCCTGTTCGCCCAACCGTAGCCGCCCCCCTCGTCGCCCGCCGATTGACGAATGGCCAAGGCGGTGAAACCGCTATACGGGTCTTTGCCTGGAGATTGGATGCTGCGCAGCGCGGTCGACTTCTGATAAGCCTTGTCAAGCTCCTTAATGGCTTGACTAAGGGTCTCGATCAGCTTGGGCGCTTGATTGATGTCAATGCTGAACTGCGTCTGAGTGGTGTTCGTCCAGACCGCGCCGGCGACTCCTGCCGCCACTTCGCCGACCGTTTCGGCCGCGAAGTTGATGCGTTCACCCGCTTGGGCCCACATCCCGCCGCCCTCTCCAGCCATGTCCGTCCGCGCTCCCCTCGCTCGACTGGCAGACGATGATGGCAGAGCACGGGGTCCACTGTCAGGCAAAGTCGTCACTCAGGTGGCATGGTGCGCTCCGCAGCGTGACAAGCTGGCGACACTGACTTCTCCAGGAGCCTGGTCAGCCCGGTGTGACGGATGGAGGACTTCGTCCGTGGCCGTGGCCGTGGCCGTGGCCGCGGCCGTGGCCGTGGACAGCGCGCATCCACGTTTGTGCTGCTCGGGGGGCTATCCGGTGGCGTCGATGTGGAACACCTGGCGAGTTCAGGCGGTGGAAGCGGCAGGTTCAGACGGTTGCAGCATGTGATCTCGATGTTCGGTGGGGAGGGATCGCCCGCCGTGCGTCGGATGTTGACCCCGCTACCTCGACCAGCGCCCCGCCGAGGCCGACGATCGCGCCGCGCCCGGCCACTGAGAAGGCAACCTGGTGATCGGCAAAGGCAGCCGCAGCGCAGTGGCTACCCTGGTCGAGCGCACCAGTCGGTTTCGGGTCTTGGTCCCGCCGCGCGGACGCGACTCGCTGACCGTCACCGACACGATCATCGTCGCCGTCGGCGACCCCCTGCCTGGAGCACACGCTCCCCGACCTGGGACTGCGGCTCCGAGATGGCCCTGCCCGCTGAGGTCGCCGCCACCGGGCTGCCGGTGTTCTTCGCCCACCCGCACTTCTCCTGGGAATGCGGCGGCAACGACAAGCTCAACCGCATCGTGCGCAAGTTCCTGCCCAAATGCGTCGACGTCCCTTCTGACCTCCGCTACCTCGCCGCCGATATCAACGACCGACCCTATAAGATCCACGACTGGAGAAAACCCGGCGAGGTATTCACCGAACTCCTCGACGCGAATTCTTCCATCGCCTGAACTCGCCCTCACCTACCCCTTCAGGGTCGTAACCACCAAGGTCGCAAACTTTTCGCTAGCCGCGCACGTGTCGCCGTACTCAGGGGAGCTTTCGTTCAACGTAGTTGCGTGCACGACCACGGCATCTTCGCTCGACGTGCCGACCGTCGTGCTGCACGTTCCTTTCCCGTTGGTCTGGTCCGAACTGAAGGCTCGATAACCCAGAACTGTCGTCTCCTTGAACACCGGCTCACTCCTGGCATTTTCCATCATCGACTCCAAGGTATTTCCCTGGGGCGAGAGCGTAACGGCATAAGTAGGCCCTTCGGTGACTTTCTGGGACTTCCAACGACAGCCCGGCCCAAGCGGACTGTCATCCACCTCGGGAGCCTTGAAGGTGCCCAACTGTGAGAGCTGATCAGCCTTGAGCAGATCGCAAGGGCTGTAGGCGAAGTTGCTGAGATCGAGTTCAGGAACGGCTGAGCCAGGTGTCGACTTGCTCCACGAAGTGGTCGTGATCGTGGTGCTCGTCGTGGATTCTGCTGCGGCCTGGCCGTGGTCTTTGGCGGAACATCCCGCGGCAAGACCGGCCACGGCCACCGTCGCTAGCAAGATAAGTGTTGTGGACTTCAATGGTTCAATCCTTTACGACTTGAGTCCGTCGTGAGCGGTTTGTTGGGTATAGTTGTACTCGTCGACCGCCCTTTGGGTGTTTCGGCGGTATTCGCTGGGGCTTTCTGTGCTTTCTTATCGACTCGGTCGCAGCCGCCCTCTTGATCCCCAGCGGATCCGTGTTCCGTCAATATGGTAAAACCGCTGTGTGGACCTTTTCGAGTGATTGTGCATTGCGTAGTTCCATCGAGTCCTCGTAAGTGGAGATTGACTATTCGATTGTGTACCGGACATCGCCGGCAATTCCTGTCGCCACTTTGTCGGCTGTCTCGGCCGCGAAGCTGATCCGCTTGCCCGTCTCGGCCAACATGCCGACGTCTTCGGCTATGCCTCTTGCGCTCCCCTCGCTCATGCCCGGCAGACGATGATGGCAGAACGGAGGCTCGCCGTCAGGTGAAGTCGTCACTCTGGTGGCATGAACCTGCTTCGCAGCGTGATCGGCCGTCGACTCGGGATTTCCAGAGGTGGTTAAACGGGCGGCTTCGGTGGCCGATAACCTCGGCATCAACCACGAGACGCTGTGCAACTGGATCCGCCTCGACGACGGGCGACGTACCGGAACTCAACCCAATTGCCCCTGCGACCGTGTCACACTCTCCGGAGGACGAGAACGCCGCGCTGTGCAAGTGGATCCGTGAACTGCCCTGCGCAAGGTGGCCCGCTATTTCGCGGGCGAGACGCGCTAGTGAACCGTTCCCAGTTCGTTGACAACTACAGGCGGTGTCATGACGTCAAGCGGTTGTGTCAGGTCATCGGCATCGTCCGGTGCGGCTATCACCACTGGGGAATACGGCGTCCGACCAGGCGACCTAGGCCGCAGTTGACGCGCGCTTGGCCGCCCGCATCTGCACCATCCACCATGAGTCGGCGGCTACCCTATGCATCCTGCGGATCCTTCACACTGCGGTATGTGGAGCAGATCTGGAGCAGGCGGCGGAGTCGAACGACGTGCAAGGGTGCCGAACGGCGGTAAACGGCACCGCCTGACGTGCTGGTTCTCTGTTTGTGCTGGTCAGGGTGACAGCCGGACCACGCTGGCAGGGTGAGGCTCAGCTTGTTGGCGGCACTTCGCCGCAGTTGGTATGGACTGGCGGTTGTTGGGCGCGGTTCGTTGATGTAGTGCGGTTGGTACGTGCCAGATACGACTGCGACGCGCGGATCGTCTGGCGGGACCAGGCCCTGGTGAGGGGCCTGGACCGCACCCTGATTCGCGGGGCGCTGCTCAGGTTGTGACCTCAGATTCGGTCGATTCGGTGGACGTCGTGCTGGCAGTATCGCTCTTCTCGCCCGTCTCGACGGAGGCGTGGCGTCGCCGTTGGAGCGCGTCGCGTTCAGCGTCCGGGATCGTCATCGACTCGGCGAGCACGGCGGCGAGCGCGTCCACTTGGGTGTTGTCGATGTCGGCGTGGAAGAGCCACCGGATGTTCTCGTCGCGCGTGATGAGGTCGATCGCCAGGCGTGAATTACTGTCCCGTGCGGTCGTTGCCCGGACGTATCGCACCTGGTCGATCGGGATGTCCTGACGGATCTCGGCTTGCTCGAGGAATGCGTTCGTCCTGGCCATGATGATGCGGCGGTCCGTGATGGCGACCAGTGTCTTCGCTGTGGTCTTGTCCCACGCTGCCGCCAACTTCTCCATCGCTCCATCGACGATCGTGGAAACGGTGCCGAGGATTTCGAGCTGGTCTGAGGAGCCGAGGGCACGCAGGGTCTCGCCGTCCTCGAAGAGCCATCGCAGAATGCGGAGGTACGGCTCGAGGGCCAGCGATTCGGGTGCGCAGATGACGTCCGGAGCCTCGAGCGGAGGGATCGGCGGGTGGAGGGTGTCGGCGAGAGGCTCGATCTCCTTCAGGAGCCGGGCGGAGATCTCGCGGGCTGCCTTCACGTCCTTCCGCTTGCCCAGCAGCGGCCATGTGTCGGGGTCGGGGAGCTCGGCGGTGATCCGCAGTTCCCGCGTCAGCGCGTCGACCAGGCTCGTCGCCTGGGCGAGGGTGGAGTCGAACTTCGTGCGGGTGTCGCGCGCGATGACCTCGGCGTACTGCGCCTCGGCGGCGTCTCCGCGTCCAGCGGCTCTCGCCCTGGCGGCGCGCAGCGCCTGATATCCGGTCCATGCCTTGAGGGAGGACAGGAGGGCGTAGACGTCGAAGGCGATGACCTCGGCGTTCGTCTGCAGGTATTCGCGGTGGCGGCGTGCGTCGGGCTGGCTGATCCGCCCGACGTGGTCGCGGACGTTCCCCTGGTAGAGGTCGAGCTGCTTCTGCAGCAGCGCTCCACTGCCCGCGACGTCCTCCCACAGGGACGTCGGGACCGACTCGATCTCTCGCGCCTGGTCGACCGCGCGATCGACGGCGGTGACGAGCCCAGTCAGTTCGGCCCACTGTTCCTTGCGGATGGTGGTGAGGACCTGACTTGTCACCGCGAGGTTGTTCCTGACGAGGCCCGAGACCTCGCTCAGCATCATCTGAAGGGCGACCATGGCCAGTGCCGGCCCGATCGAGGCCGCGACAGGCGCCTTGCTCACCGCGGTCACGGGGTAGAAGCGGGCCTGGTGCACGACGCGGCCCGAAGCCATCACCGCTCCGAGGTTCCCGCCGTCCTTCGCGGCCAGCGCAGCGCCGCTGTTCAGCAGGGCCTGTGCCGTGTCGCCGATCCTGTAGAGCCCCTGCACGCCGGCGAACGCGTTTCCGAGGTTGCCCGCCACGGTCGACACGTTCCCGATCGAGGCGAGGATCGCTGAGATCTGCTTGCGGTCGGCAGCGGGCACGATGCCGAAGTCGATCAGGTCGGGCTTCAGCTCCGGCGGGACCTCACCGGCGACGACACCCACCCCTGGGAGCACCTCCACCAGGACCGTCGACGTCGTGGAGTCGATGTCCGAGGCGGACGTCGGATCGTCCGCAGCAGGTGAGTCGGTGTCGCTCCGGCCGTTCTCCTCAGGCTCGGCGATCTCCATCGAGTCCGAAGGGTCCTGCATGCGATCTCCTCCCGCAGCCGCGCGCAACGGCCGGACCTCGTCGGCGCTGATCGCCGAAGTCTACGGCTCAATCGTTCGCAAATCGTGGGGCCGGCGCTGAGGACGGGGCGCGGTGCTGGGTCGGGAGGGCGCGGGACAGGGACGAGGGCTCAGCGATCCGAGCTTGACGAACTGCTCGGCTGAGCGGGCCGGTGGCCGACTTCGACGTGCCTGAGGATCCATGTGCGACCCTGCGACGACACCCGCAACGGTCAGGTCCCCGAAGCGCAGGAGCACTGCTATGACAACCCCGGTCTGGGCAGACCGGCTCCTGCCGGGTGACCAGAAGTCGCTGGCCCGGTTCTACCCGCAGGGACCGGACCTCACCGGACTGGTGCTGCGGTCGGTCCGGTTCGAGCGTCGCGGTCCTGGTTGCACGTTGCGCGTTGACCTGCCGGTCGCTTCGGACGTGCCCGGCTACAGTCGCGTGCAGGCGCACCTGGGGTTTCTGGCGGTCGAGGACGTCCGGCTGTCCGGTGGCACGGTGCTCCCGACCACTGTGTCGGTCGAGTTCGAGCAGCGGCCGAGGGCGAGGCTGGCGGTGTCGGTGACCGGTGAGTCGCTGCGCCTGGCGCTGACGTGCGCCGAGCGGTTCCGCTTCGGCAAGGTCAGCGTCCACAACTCGCCGGCGGAGGCGGTGGACGACGGGCCGCACGAGTTCACGAGCAGGCTGGATCAGCGGCTGTACACGGCGGTCCCCGGACCGGAGGTCGACACCTACCATGAGCGCATCTGACCTGTCGGCGTTCGAGCTCTACGCCCTGCACTGGGACGAACGCGGCCAGGCGATCACGGCGTCCTTCGAAGGACCACTGGACGAAGCCGCCCGTCGGACGTGGGAGGCGCCGCCCGAGCACGACTGGGTCCGGTTCCACCTCCGGTTCGCCGCGGTCGAGGACGTGCAGGTGCGCGGCTGGAGCTACCAGTTGCCCACCAGGGTGGAACAGGTGCCGGTGGGGGACCGGGTTTCGGTCGCGGTGACGGGGGAGGACACCGACGTCCGGTTCACCTCCGCCCCCGCCGTGCGGGTGGGGAGCCGGACGTCCAAGGCCGGGTCGTTCTGATCTGAAGTCCTGTGAACGCTGGTCCCCCGAGGCCGGTTCTGTCGCTGATCATGTGATCAACGAGTTCAGGTGGCTGCTGGCAGGTATAGCGGGTATGTGATCGTGACTGGTTGGAAGCCCTGCTTCCGCACCTTGCTGACGTGGTGGTGGAGCGGGTCGAGCCGACTTCGGCGAGCGTGCGGATCTGGGCGTGCACAACGGTGAGGACCGCACGCTGCTCTTCCTGTGGTGTCCGGTCAGGTCGAGTGCACAGCCGCTATGAGGGGTGCTCGAGGTCAACGACTCCCGCTCCGCGGCGTGGTCGTCGCTACGCGACCGTGTTGATCGACGCGATCGCCCACCGACGGGTCGACGTGCTGCCCGACCGCAGGGCCGCGACCGATGGCCGAGCGAGCATCCCGGCGTGAGGATGGTCTGCCGGGACGGCTCGGCCACCTACCTTGCCGCCAAGCTGACATCCACCGGGGCGGCCCTCGCAGGAGACCCCCTCGCGGCCATTCGTCTGGCTTCAAGGTTGACTTCAAGGCTGAAAAGTGTCTAGGGTCGATTTCGACATCCTCGGTCGCAGGAGTATCTGGTGAAGCTCGGTATCATGCTGCCCGTGTCCGGCGTTCACGCTTCGCCGGCGAACATCACGACCATCGCACTGGCCGCCGAACGGCTCGGCTACGACTCGTTATGGACGTACGAACGTCTGCTGCGTCCGATGGCGCCGTTGCTCCCCGGTCCCGACGGTGAGCTGGAGCGCATTCCCGACATCTACCGCGTCACCTTCGAGCCCTTGCAGACCTTGAGTCACGTGGCGGCACTCACCAGCCGCATCGCTCTGGGCACCAACATCGTCAACCCGCTGTTTCACCCGCCGGTCGTGCTGGCACGCAGGTACGCCACGCTCGACCAGTTCAGCGACGGCCGGGTCATCGCCGGGTTCGGCCAGGGGTGGATGGCGCAGGAGTTCGCCGCCGCCGCCGTGCCGATGAAGCGCCGCGGTGCCGGCTTCGACGAGGTCATCGCGGCGATACGCGCCTGCTGGGGACCTGATCCCGTCGAGTACGCGGGCCGCTTCTACGCCATCGAAGCCTCCGAGATCAACCCGAAGCCGGTGCGGGGTGACATCCCGATCGTCATCGGTGCGAACACCGATGGCGGCATCGACCGCGCGGCCCGGATCGCCGAGGGCATCTCGCCGATAGCCTGGACCCTGGACGGGGTGGTCGCCCATGCGATTCGCTTCCGGACGACGGCCGAGAAGGTGGGCCGGAACCCGGCTGCGCTCACGGTGACAGCGCAGACCAACCACTCCATGCGGCCCAAGCCGATAAGTGGGGATCGGCCGTTCCTCGCGGGCTCGCCGCAGCAGCTCGCCGAGGACATCGAGCGACTGCGGGAACAGGAGATCGACGGGGTCCTGTTCGCGTTCCCGCCGTCTGACGACATGGACACGCAGATCGAGATGCTGGAGGAGCTTCGCGCCCTCGTACCTGCGGCGACGGGCGCATTGTGATGGTGGTGTCGTGGGGGCTGGACGCTGTCGCGGTGCGGCTGGTGGTGCCATTCGCCCGGGTTAGGGTGAGTGGCGTGGAAGGCCGGAACGAACCGCGTTGGCTGTCGCCGGACGAGCATGATGCCTGGATCTCGCTGTCCTGGCTGATGGTCAGGTTGCCGAGTGAGATCGACACCCAGTTGCAGCGCGACAGCGGCATCTCGTTCTTCGAGTACCTGGTGCTCGCCGCGCTGTCCATGTCACCCGGCCGCCGCCTGCGGATGAGTGAGCTGGCGCAGCACGTGAACGGCTCCGGCTCCCGGCTGTCCAACGTCGCCAAACGCCTTGAGCAACGCGGCTGGATCACGCGGGCGCCCTCCGCCGAGAACGGCCGCTACGTCGAGGCGACGCTGACCGACGTGGGCATGGCCCTGGTCGAACGCGCAGCGCCGGGCCATGTTGAGACGGTCCGGCGGTACGTGTTCGACGCGCTCAGTCCCGACCAGGTGACCGCGCTGCGCGACATCGGCAGGCAGATCGCCGACCAGGTGGACGACGGGCGTACGGGCTCGTTGCTGAGAAGAGCTATGCGACGGTCCTGACCTCCTGCCGCCCCGTGGCCACGTTGGTGTTCGGTGGCTGGGTACAACTTGACCAACGAGGCTGTCCCAGCGCATCGGTCGCGCTGGTGTGGGCGTGCCGATCATCGAAGCGCTTGGCTGTGATCATCAGCGCTAATGGCTTAACGGGCGTTATGGGGCCATGACGAGTCGCGGTCGATGCGATTCAGTCGTCAGAGTGATGCTGCCCGGTGAGGCGGGGAAACCTGACACCGGCAGCGTGATCCGTGCTTCGGCAAGCCGTCTTCCGTGAATATCCGCAACTTCTGTCATGCCGACGCTAACTGAGTTCAAGAATGAAATCAACCTTGAAATCTCGACTTCGGCTGCCTACGATCAGAGCTATGGGCAAATTGGCTGGCAAAGTGGCGGTCATCACCGGTGGATCTGCGGGACTCGGACTCGCCACCGCTCGGCGATTCGTCAGCGAGGGGGCACGGGTGTTCCTCACTGCCCGGCGGGCCGCGCCATTGGACGCGGCCGTCGGCGAGTTGGGCTCAGCCGCCACCGGTGTGCTGGGCGATGTCACCGACGCCGACGACCTGAACCGCCTGCACGCCGCTGTCGACGCCCACGGTCAAGGTCTGGATGTGCTGTTCGCCAATGCCGGCACCGGGCGGTTCGCCCCGTTCGGGACCACCACACCGCAGGCCTTCGACGAGGACGTCGCAGGCACCCTCCGCGCCACCTACTTCACCGTGCAGGTCCTGCTGCCACTGCTGAAACCGGGCGCCTCGGTCGTCCTGATGTCCTCCGCGGCCGGCTCTGCGGGCGCACCCGGTCTGTCGGTCTACGGTGCTGCCAAAGCCGGTGTCCGGTCGCTTGCCCGAACCCTGGCGGTCGAACTGGGCGAGCGGGAGATCCGCGTCAACGTCGTGAGCCCCGGCTACATCAACACCCACCCGGAAAACGCTGACGCCGTCGCCTACCAGGAAGCAGGTGCCGCCGGCATCCCCCTGCGCCGGGTCGGACAACCCGATGAGGTCGCCACCGCTGTCCTCTTCCTTGCTTCCGGCGACAGCAGTTACGTCACAGGAAGCGAACTGTTCATCGACGGTGGCCGCAACCAGGTGTGACCGCCATCCACCGTGCGAAACGGGTCGGGAATCGGCGGCGACCGCGTTGACGGCGCGACCGGCCACCACCTGGCGGCGCCTCGCTCCAGCTGGTGTTTCCTCGGTCCGACGCCATCGCGGCTCTCGAACCTTGACCACGGTCTGTCACGCGTTCCCGGTCCGGACCACCGGGCACGTTCGTCAGGTCGCAGGTTCAGCGGTTCATGCTTGTCCCGGCCGAGGCGGACGTGTCGGGTGCGTACGCGCCGGAGCCGCAGACGGAGAGAAGGGGCCACGTGAGCATGGCCATCTCCGACGGTGTGTGCGGGCAGTCGCGCTGCAGCCAGTCGGTGGCCACCCCGACGAGCGCGCCCGCGATGCGGCGCTGGACGCGGTTGATGACGCGGGCGCTTCCCTGCGGTCCGAGCAAGCCGCGGTACAGGCTGGCGTGCTTGGCGAGAACGGTGAGGAAAGTCTGCAACGACCCTGTCGGGTCCCGCTCTCGGGGTCGTCGCCGAGGACGGTCACCAAGTTGATCAGCTCGTCGATCCTCGTGCGGGCGGTCTCGGCCAGACGGATCGGCGCGCCCTGCAGGGCGGCATGGGTTCGCCGCACCCGCCGATCGCCTGAGGGAGGGCTGCCTGGCTGTTGCCGCCGGCCTGGACGTCGTCCTGAGCAACTCCCGCGGCCCCGACACCCTCGCCGATCTCGTTGCCGACCTGGGCGAGCACGCCCGTGCCGGTACCCCGCCGACGCCGCGCGGGATGGTGACCTCGTGGTGGCGGCCATCCCGCTCAGCGGTTACCGCCTGCTCCCGGCGGAGGCTCTGGCGGGCAAGATCGTGATCGACGCGTTGAACTGCTACCCGCAACGCGACGGCCGCATTCCGGAACTGGACTCGAACGAGCTGACCTCGAGCCAACTGGTGCAGCAGCACCTGGCTGACTCCCTCGTGGTCAAGGCGTTCAACAACATCGCCTGCATCAGCCTCGGCAGCCGGGCGCGACCCGCGGGTGATCCCGACTGCAGTGCCCTTCCCGTCGCCGGCGACGACACCGCTGCCAAGGCGCGGGTGGCCGCGCTGCTGGACACCCCGGGCTACGACGCCGTGGACGTCGGCACCCTCGCTGACAGCTGGCGCAGCGAACCCAACACCCCGGTCTACGTCCAGCCTTACTTGGCCGGAGAGATGCCCAAGGGCCTTGAGCGGGAGGACGCCTTGCGTTGGCACCAGGCCAACCCTGGCGTCCCGGTTCCCGCCGACCAGGTCAGGAAACTCGCCGACACCGCCGTGCGCGGCGTCGCAGGCGGGTACCTGCCAGGGCTGAAGCCCGCATGAGCGGCGAGTGGCTGATCGACCAGCTTGAGTTCCGACCTCTGAGCGGCTGGGTGAGGCCCTGGTCGACCAAGGGCTTCAGTCGATCGGTGTGCACCACGCTCGTGACGTCGCCGCGTCCGGAGAGTTGTCCGGCTTCCGGTCACAGCGGCTGCGCACCCGGCCGTAGTGCGCACCGCAGGACGGGCAGGACGCGGTCTCCGCGCTCGTGTGCACCCAGATCCGCACACCCGATCACACCCGATCATGATCATGGACGCAATCCGGGGCGGGCGTGGAACCGCAAATAATGTAATTCTCTGCCCATTCGTGCGAAGTGACTTCACCGGAACAGGTCAATAGCTCGGTGACGGGCTGCGATTATTTGCGTCCGGTCGGGTGGACTGACTTGGCGTCGAACTGCGCGCTAGGAATTCTGTCGCCGTCGCAGTACGCTCGGCATCGCTGCTCGACAGTGAGTGGTGAACAGTGGGGAAAACCGCCGAAACGGCGCATTCGCGCTGAGGAGCTGAGTATGAGCTTGATCCAGACCGGTGCCCTGAAACTGAATTCGAGAAATGCTTCGGAGACCACTCCGGGTGACCTCTCCACGTTCACGGAAGTCACCTTCCCCACCCCGTTCCCCAGGGGGTCGGACGTGATCGTGACGGCGAACGTGCAGACCTTCAACGGTCCGCACACCCCGGGGCTGCGGATCGCGAACGTCACGGAGGCGGGCTTCTTCATCCGCATGAACGAGCTGGTCGCCCTCGGAAAACCTCTCAGCGACGGGGTGCACGTGGAGGAGACGATCGGTTGGATCGCTGCGACCGTGTGAGGTGAGCCAAGGGTCGCGCATCGGTGTCCGGGGTCGTCGAGGTGGTGCGACACGCCTGTCGATCGTCGGCTCCCGGACACCGACGGCGCGGGTGCGGAAATGGCCCTCCGGGTTTCCTTGACGTGGGGTTGTCGAGTCGCAGATTTGGAGCGGTATAGATCCTGGGCACGGAGACGGATACGTCGTGCCGGAAATCGTCGCGGTGGCCCACTTCAGTGGATGCCCATGTTCATTGAGTGGCTCCCGAAGTTCGGCCTGTCCTTGGGCGGTCGCGGCGCCGTGCGGGGCGTTGGGGGAGCCGTGAGTGGTTCACTGGTCGGTCGCCCAGGTGCCCAGGGCGTTGATGGCCGCTTCGATCAGGTCGGGGTCCGTCGGAGCGCGCTCGATGGTGCTGCGGTAGTACATCGGTCCGATGGTCATGGCGGCCGCGTTCCGGCTGGTGAGTCCGAGGGCGATTTCGCCACGCGCCTGGGCGTCGTCGAGGGCGGCGGCGAGCCGGTCCGTGAGGACGCGGGCGAACTGCGCGCGGCGGGCGTCCATGGTCCTGTCCCACAGGGCGGTGTTCGCCAGGGTCGTGGAGACGGCGCGCACGTCGTCGAGGTCGAGCTGTCGGGCGATCGCGGTCAGCTCGCGTCGCAGCCATTCCTTGATGGGCGCGGTGGGTTTGTCGAGGAACGGCATCGGAACCGTGGCCATGGCCTCGACGAGCAGCGGTTCGGCCTGGGGCCAGTGGCGGTAGACCGTCGCCCGCCCCACGCCCGCCCGTTCGGCGACCTGCGCGTGCGTCACCGCGGTGGGGCCACTCTCCAGCAGCAGCTCGCGGGCGGCGTTCAGGATCGCTTCCCGGCTGCGCAGGAAGCGGGGGTCTGTCTCACCGGTCACGTCTCGATTCTATGAGACAACTTGACTCGTAGTGAGGCGGAACCGCATGCTGTCGACTATGAGACATTCTGTATCACAGGGGGCGGTTGCCGTTCTCGGCGCGACGGGCGCCACCGGGCGTCACGTGGTGTCGACGGCGCTGCGGCGCGGGCACCGGGTGGTCGCGCTGGTCCGCCGGGCCGGGGCGTTCGCGCCGAGGGAGGGCTTGGCCGAGGTTGTCTGGCCCGATGTCGGGGACGTCGCGGCGCTCACCCGTGCGTTGCCGGGCACGAGCGTGGTGATCAGCGCGCTGGGCGGTGCCGGGAAGGGCCCCACGACGGTCTGCGCCGACGGCATCCGCTCCGCGATCACGGCGATGGAGGCGACCGGCGTGAACCGTCTCATCGCCGTCAGCGCGCACGGCGTGCTGGAGACGCGGGACAGGTCGCTCTACTCGTTGGCGGTGTGGGGGAACGTGGCCGACCGCATGCGCGACAAGGAGAAGATGGAGTCGCTGATCACCGCTTCCGGTCTCCAGTGGACGATCGTCCGGCCGCCGAAGCTGTCCGACCGCGAGGCGACCGGGAAGTACCGGACCGGGACCGACCTGCGAATCCGGCTGTGGAGCTCCATCGGACGGGCCGATCTCGCCGTGTTCCTGCTCGACGAGGCCGAGGCCCCGCGATACGTCCACGCCCACCCGCGGATCACGCGATGAACGCCGACCTGATGAACAAGGTCGCCGTCGTCACCGGCGCGACCAGCGGCATGGGCCGGGTCATCGCCGCCGACCTCGTGCGCGCGGGAGCCCACGTGGTCACCATCGCCCGCGACCCCGCTCGTGCCGACGCCCTGCGCGCGCACCTGGGGCCACAGGCGGCGAACCGGCTCGAGGTCGTCACGGGAGACCTGTCCCGACGCTCGGACGTCGTGGCCTCGGCGAAGACGATCGCGGACCGGCACGACGAGATCCACGTCCTGGTCAACAACGCGGGCGCGCACTTCCCCGAGCACCGCGTCTCGGTCGACGGCGTCGAGATGCACATCGCCCTGGACCACCTCGCGGCCTACGGCCTCACCGCCCTGCTGGACGGACCGCTGCGCCGAGGCCGTGCGCGCGTGGTGAACGTCGCCAGCGACACACTCAACGACACCCGGCAGATCAAGCTCCTGGGCAGGCCCCGTCCGGCCACGCTCGACCTGACCGATGTCGATGACCTCGCGGAACTCAACCCCGCCAACGGTTTCGTGCCCTTCGAGGCCTACGCGCGCGCCAAGCTCATGACCGTCACCGCAGGCTACGCCCTCGCCCGCGACCTCGCCGCCGACGGCGTGACGGTCAACGCCCTGCACCCCGGCATCGTCGCGACCGGCATCGTCGACGACCTCGTGCCGCCGGTGCTGCGGCCCGCGCGCACGTTGATCCGCCGCACCATGCTGACCCCCGCCGACGGGGCGAGGACCGCGATCCGCCTCGCCACCGACCCCGCCCTAGCTGGAGTCACCGGCCGTTACTTCAACCGTGACACCGAATCGAGCACTCCGCCGGTGTCGCACGACCGCGACACGCAGGAGAAGCTCCTCGCGCTCAGCCGCGCCCACTTCGCTGAGCGGATGCGGTAGCTCGTCCTGCGCCAGTTCGGTCGACCTCCGCTCGCGGGCCACGGCTTGCTCGCGCTCGCGGCGGACTTCCTGCCGGGCGTGTTCCGCCTCTTGCCGGTTCCTCGAGGCGGAGGAAGTCGGCCAGCGCGCGTTGCGCCGCGGTGAGCGTGCGCAGCCCGGAGGGCACGGGCGGTTCCGGCTCGTAGTCCCAGTCGCCGGTCTCGTCGTGGTTGCGCAGGTCGAGGATGAGGTGCGGGTGTGCGTCATAATGGCGTTCGACCAGTCGGTTCGGGTCGCCGCGGAAGTCGCCCCACCGGTACTCGTTGACGAAGTTGGTGGCGGTGATGCGCGCATGGGTGGGCAGCGCGCCTCGGCTTGGGCCTTCGCGTCGAGCGGCCGGTCCAGCGCGGCGAGTTCGTAGTACTGCTACTCGCTCAACGCCCACCTCGCTTCGCGACTGCGGGGAACGGCGTCGCGCGGAAGCCCGAGTCCTCTCCCAGGTGGAAGAACACGTGCCCGGTGAGCGTGCCGTCCTCGGCGAGCACGGCCCAGCCACGACCACTGGCCTGGTCCATCTCGTCGTTGCCCTCCCAGCTGAACTCCACGAAGGGCCTGCCGTCGCGCTCGCTCCAGCGGCAGTCCATCCCGCCGTTGACGGCGATGAAGCCGAACTCGCCGGTTCCGCTCCGGTCGAATTCGATGAACCCCGGCTCGACGAGGTCGATGGCGTCCTGGTCCCACTTGTCCATCTCCACGATCCGCCACCGGCCGGTCACGGGCTTCGTGGTCCTCGCCACTGGTCGTCTCCTCGGGGCGAATCGCGTTCGGGCGCGGTCGAGTCGGGGTGAAAGGGTAGCGACGAGCAGGCAGTCGCGTGGCTGCGGCGTGCGGGCTGAACAGGTGACGACCGCACTGCCAGTGATGCCGTTCAGCGTCGTGGAACTGCCCAACCAGCGAAGACCGGACGGCGCCAGCACGTCTTTCCGGGCTGGCTTCCGCGCCGGGTGCGCGTGGCGTGGCGGACTCCACCGTTGTCCCGCGTGCGCGCATTGACCGGTGATCCGTTCCACCGGTCTGCGATCATGCTGCGCCATGGACCGTTACCAGCAATTCCGCCACGCGGCGATCGATCGAGGTTTCCCGGACGACGAAGTCGACAAGTTCGCCGATCAGCTCCGTTTCGCGGTCTGGGCGGGTGCTTGCGGTGACGGTGAGGAGGTCGTCGGGCAAAAGGGAGGGCTGCCCCGGCTGCCGGTGGGTGTGGAGTGGCCGAGCAGCGAGGCCGGGTCACCGTTGCCGTTCATCGCCTCCGTTGACTGCGCGGCCCTTCCCAGGGCCGAGGGACTTCCCCTGCCCGAGGACGGCTCGCTGCTGTTCTTCCTGCACCACGAGAGCGACTACGAGGAACCGCTCGGCGAGTCGGGGTACGCGCGGGTCCTGTACGTCCCGGCGGGCGCGGAGACGGTGGTGGCGGCTCCGCCGCCCGACCACGACAGCACGAGGTTCTTCAACGAGAACATCCCGTTCCTGCTCCCCGAGTACCGGCTCACCGCGTGGGTCGAGGCGGTGCTGCCGGATTGGATCGGCGACGAGGAGGAAGCCGAACTCGCGTCGGATCTCGTGAAGGAGCTGCTGGCTGACCTGAAGCACCTCGACGAGCTGTGCGAGCTGGTCGACGAGCTCTGGCCGCCGCGCGAGGGGGCCACGTTCTACTTGGGCGGGTACTGCGGGGAGATCGGCGGCCAGGACCCGCCGCGGGCGATCATGGCGGACGCCAACTTCAGGAACCGGCACGGAGCAGGCCCCGACTTCTCGAATCCGGAGCAAGTCCGCCTGTACGACGAGGAGGAGTACCGGTTCACCCGTGAATGGGTGCCGCTCGCCGAGTTCCGCACGAACAGCGATTACTACTACGGATGCTTCATGATCAGTCTCGATGACCTGGCCGCCAGGCGCTTCGACAGGATGCGCTCGTTCACCATGTTCACCGAATAAGCGGTCATCTCGACCGGAGGCGGGGCGCGGCCAGGGGCCGGGACCGGGTGACGCGTCTGGCACTGGACGGGCCACGTCGTGTGGTTACCATCCGTGGGGCCCTCGCGCTGGACGGGCAGGTCGGGAACGCTCCGTCCGCGTCCGGGTCGACCACCAGCGGGCCTACCTCGTCGTCGAGGCGCACGCCGCCGGACTGCTCGTCCGAGCGGGGCGGCGCCGAGAGCCCCGGCGCGGAGCACGGCGTCGTGGTGGAGCCGGGGGCCTCACCGTTGTCGATCGAGGACGCGGGTGACCGCGGGAACGGAAACGGGATGCCCGAGGAACGGCTGACCATGCTCGAGCGCGCCGCGCTGCTCGTGCTGATGGCGGAGGCCCGCGAGTTGACCAACGCCGAACTGCGGGACCTGGCGGGCTTCACGCTCGACGGCGCGCACCGCCGCCGCCTCAACGACCTCGGACTGGTCACCAGCACCAAGGTCGGCCGCGCCTACGTGCACGACCTCACCGACGAAGGCGCCGTGCGGTGCCAGGCCGAGTTGTCCGCTCCTCGGCCTCCCAGGGCCGGTTACGCGGGTGGGGCCCTCTACGTGCTGCTGGCGGGCCTGCGACGCCACTTGGAGATCACCGGTGGCACCCTCGGCGGTCTCTTCACCCCGGACCTGCGCCACCGGGTCGAGGCCGCGTACCGCGTGCTGGCTCCCCGTGCCGGCGACTCGGTGTCCCTGCGCGTGCTGCGCGAACACCTGGACGACGTGCCGACCGATCGGCTCGACCGGGCGCTGACGGCGCTGGCGGAGCGCCCGGACGTGCACCTGCGGGCCGAAGCCGACCAGAAGTCGCTCACCGAGGCGGACCGGCGGGCCGCGCTGGTGCTGGGCGGCAGTCCTCGCCACACACTGGCGATCGAGGCGGCCGGATGAACGAGGAGCAGCGCCACGCGCTGTCGTCGGTGCAGTTCGGCTGGGCGGTGACACCGGACGACATCTGGAGTCCCATGCACCACCACGTCGACGGTCTGCACCCGCGTGCCGTCGACGGCATCACCCAGGCCGTCGCCTCCGCCGCGCGACGTCCGCAGGGCAGCCCCATGGGCATCGTGCTGCGGGGCGAGCGCGGCGTGGGCAAGACGCACATGCTCGGCTGGCTCAGGCAGCACGTGCAGCGGCAGGGCGGGTCGTTCTTCCTGCTCAAGCTCCTCGACGGGCACTCGTTCTGGGCGGGCGCGGTGCACGGCGTGGTCGGTGGCCTGCTCGACCGCCAGGGCGGGCAGCTGGGCCGCCTGCTCGGCGAGCTCGCCCGGCTCACCGGCCAGGACCGGGAGACGAGCATGCGCCTCACCGGCACCCTGCCGGTGCGCGGGCAGGACATCGAGGCGCTGCTGGACGGGCTGCGCTCGGTCGACGCCCAGGTCGCCGTCGAGTGCCAGGACACCCTGCGGGCGCTGGTGCTGTACCGGGCGAAGGGCAAGGCGTGGGAAGCGGGCAACGCCTACCTGGTCCTGCCCGAGGGGGTCGAGGCCGCCGACCGGGCGGAGTGGGGGTTCCGCACCTCCTCCCGGCCGCCGCAACTGCTGCTCGGCGACCTGTCCAGGATCTTCGCCCTGGTCGGCCCGGTCGTCATGGCCGTCGACCAGGTCGACAGCGTGATCACCCAGGCCGCCGACTCGCCGGGGGAGGCGGCCCTGGTCGACCGCCTTGCCGACGGGCTCATGCGGGTGCGCGAGGAGACCAGGCGCACCATCGTGGTGGTGGCCTGCCTGCCGCGCTCCTGGAAGCTCATCCAGGACCACGCGGTCAACTCCGCGGCCGACCGGTTCCGCGTGCTCGACCTGCGCACCGCCATGCCCAGCGCGGCCGTGGCCACCGCCATCGTGGAGCGGCACCTGGCGGGCCTCTACGGCGAGATCGGCTTCACGCCGCCGCACGCCACCTGGCCCGTCCACCCGTCGGCGTTCGCCGGGCCGGACGTGGCCCACTGGACGCCCCGACGGCTCCTGCAGCGCGTGGACGAGCACATCCGCTGGTGCCTCACCCACGACACCGTCGAGGAGCTGCGGGACTTCGCCGCCACCGCGGTCGAGCCCGAGGCCCAGCCGACCGCGGTCGCGCGGGAAGCGGACGAGCTCGACGCCCTGTTCGCCCGCCTGCGGGACACCGCCGACGTCTCCGCCCCGCTGGACCACCAGCGGGAGGACGAGCGCATGCAGGCCCTGCTCGGCGCCGCGCTGCACTGCTTGGTGCTCGAACGCGGCGCCAACGGCCCGGCGCTGACCGTCGACGCGCCGCGCGGCGGCAACCCGCCCCTGCACGCCCGGCTGCGCCTGACCATCGACGAGGCGGGCGAGGGCGAGGTCCACTGGAGCTTCCGCGCCATCGCCCACCCCCACCCCCGCGCCGTGCTGGCGCGGCTGAAGTCCGCGCAGCTGGAGGCGGAACTGCGGCAGGGCAACGACAAGCGGCACCTGGTCGTGCTGCGCAACACGGCCTTCTCCGGCGGGCCCGCCACGGCGGCGGCGCTGGCGGCGTTCCGCTCCGCCGGTGGCCTCGACCTGCCGATCGCCGAGAGCGACCTGCGCCTGTTCAGCGCGCTGGAGAAGATGCGCGACCAGTCGCCGCCGGGATTCCTGCCGTGGTTGCTCGCCCGCCGCCCCGCGTCCTCCTCGCAGCTGCTGACCACGGC
>NZ_BMRG01000002.1:669900-680438 GCF_014648515.1 Saccharothrix coeruleofusca | reverse complement strand
GCTGGCCGACCTCGACCACTTCGCGGCCACGCCCGCGTCGGGAGTTGCCCACGACGAGCCCGATCCGGAGCCGGAGTGGCCGGGGATCAGCGGCACGCTGTCCGACGCCCTCGCCGACCACCCCGCCACCTCGTCGGCGCAAGAGGTTGACGCGCCGGGGGATTCCACCGCGTCGGCGCCGGAACCGGTCGCCGGCGAGCCGAGCGTGCGGCTGGGCACCGGCATCGTGACCGGCGTGCCGTTCACCGTCCCGCTCGCCCAGCTGCGCAAGCACACGGTCGTGTTCGCGGGCAGCGGCTCGGGCAAGACGGTGCTGCTGCGCCGGTTGGTGGAGGAGGTCGCCCTGCAAGGGGTTTCCTCGATCCTCATCGACACCAACAACGACCTGGCCCGGCTGGGCGACCCCTGGCCCTCCCCGCCCGCCCTCTGGGAACCCGGCGACGCCGAACGCGCCGACCGCTACCTGCGCGACACCGACGTGGTGGTCTGGACACCCCGCCGCGAGGCGGGCAGACCGCTCACCCTCGACCCGCTGCCCGGCTTCGACCGCGACCCCGACGACCCGGACGAGTTCCGCGCCGCCATCGACGCCGCCGTGGCCGGGCTGATGCCCCGCACCAACCTCGGTGGCCGCAAGGCCACCACCGGCCGGGCCGTCCTCACCGAGGCGCTGACGCACTTCGTCCGGGGCGGGGGCGGCGAGCTGCGGGACTTCCTCGCGCTCCTGGCCGACCTGCCGTCGGGGGTCAGCACCGTGCGCGACGCCACCCGCCTGGCCTCCGACATGGCCGACGGCCTCAACGCCGAGATGATCAACGACCCGGTGTTCGGCGGGGTGGGGGAGCGGCTGGACCCCGGCGTGCTGCTCACCCCCGCGAGGGGCAAGCGGGCCAGGGTGTCGGTGATCAGCTGCATCGGCCTGCCCAACGACGACCAGCGCCAGACCTTCGTCAACCAGCTGCAGCTCGCCCTGTTCTCGTGGATCAAGCGCAACCCCGCCAGGGACCGGCCGCTGGGCGGGCTGTTCGTGCTGGACGAGGCCCAGACGTTCGTGTCGTCGCGCACCACGACCGCCTCCACGCAGAGCACGCTGACCCTGGCGTCGCAGGCGCGCAAGTACGGACTGGGCATGGTCTACGCGACGCAGGCGCCCAAGGCGCTGCACAACGTGGTCTCGGGCAACGCCGCGACCCAGTTCTTCGGCCTGCTCAACGCACCCGTCCAGATCCAGGCGGCCAGCGACCTGGCGCGCGCCAAGGGCGGTCGCATCGACGACGTCTCCCGCCTGCCCGCGGGCCAGTTCTACGGGGCCACCGAGGGCACCGGGCTGACGAAGGTCCGGGTGCCGATGTGCCTGAGTCACCACCCGCCCACGGCGCTGACGGAGGAGGAGGTCCTGGCGCGGGCGCAGGGTGCGGCGGGTGACTCCTCCGCGAACCCCGCTGGAGCGTGATCCGTTCCACCGGTCTGCGATCATGCTGCGCCATGGACCGTTACGAGCGATTCCGTCGCGCGGCGATCGATCGGGGCATCCCGGACGACGAGGTCGACAAGTTCGCCGATCAGCTCCGGTTCGCGATCTGGCTGGGAACCTGCGACGCCGACGAGGAGGTTGTCGGGCAGGACGGAGGACTTCCCCGGCTGCCGGTGGGCATGGGATGGCCGGGCAGCGAGATCGGGTCCCCGTTGCCGTTCATCGCCTCCGTCGACTGCGCGGCCCTTCCGCGCGCCGAGGGGCTTCCCCTGCCTGTGGACGGCTCGCTGCTGTTCTTCCTGCACCACGAGGAGGACCACGAAGGTGCTGCCTTCACGGGCCAGTCGGGGTTCGCTCAGGTCCTGTACGTCCCGGCGGGCACGGAGACGGTGGTGGCGTCGCCGCCGCCCGACCACGACAGCGCGAACTTCTTCTGCGAGGACATCCCGTTCCTGCTCCCCGAGCACCGGCTCACCGCGTGGGTCGAGGCGGTGCTGCCGGATTGGCTCGACGACGAGGAGGAAGCCGAGTTCGCGTCGGATGCCGCGAAGCAACTGCTCGACGAGCTGAAGCACCTCGATCAGCTGTGCGCGCTGGTCGACGAGCTCTGGCCGCCGCGCAAGGGCTCCTGGTTCCACATCGGCGGGTACTGCGCGGAGATCGGCGGCGCGGACCCTCCCTGGACGCTGATGGCGCATGCCAACCTCAAGAAGCGGTTCGAAGCCGAACCCGACCTTCCGAGGGCGGAGCGAATCCGCCTGCGGCAGGAGGAGGAGCGCCGGTTGATCCGGGAATGGGTGCCGCTCGCCCAGTTCCCCACGGAGAGCGACGTCTACTACGGGTGCTTCCTGATCAGCTCGGATGATCTGGCCGCCAAGCGCTTCGAGAGGACGCGCTCGTTCACCATGTTCACCGAATAGGCGGGCGCGGGCCGGAAGTGCTCCCGCAACGGCTACGCCATCGTGCGCCAGGAACGAGGCGTCCGGGTGGCCGCGGCCCCGCGAGGGGTGCCGAAGACCTCCATCTCACCGGTCGTCGGGCGGACGAGGCCCGCCACCATGCGCAGCGGCGTGCTCTTGCCCGCCCCGTTCGGACCGACCAGGGGCGACGACCCGGTTGCTCGGGATGGCCCCCGTGCCTCAGATCGCGGCCGGTTCCCTGGCGGACAGCCAGGACCGCACGCCCATCGCCATGGTCGGCACGTGCTCGCGCATCAGCCGCTGGAAGTGCGGCGCGGTCGGGCTGCGGTGGTCCACGGTGAACTCGCCCGCCAGGGAGAACCAGGTGGTCGGAACCGCGCCTGCCTGCACCATGCGCCGCACGGCGGTCTCGTGGGTCTCGGCGGTGAGGCTGGCCGAGGCGTCGACGACCAGGTGGACGTCGTAGCCCTCGCGCAGTGCGCCCAGCACCGTCTGCAGCACGCACCCCTCGGTGGACACGCCCGCGATCGCGAGTCGGCGGCGTCCGGTGGCGCGGACCGCGTCGGCGAAGCCCTCGTCGAGGAAGGCGTTGAAGTTGCCCCCGCGCTCGATGACGGGGTGGTCGCCGAGGACTTCCCGCAGCTGCGGGTAGAGCGGGCCGGAGGGCTTGATCGGCAGGCCGTTGGTGACCACCAGTCCGGTGTCGAAGAGCTTGGCGGTTTTGGCCAGGCCGACCACGTTGTTGATGTGGGCGGCGGTGTCGTGCGAGCGCAGCACGTTGGCGAAGCCCACGGCGTGGTCGACCAGCACGACGGTGGTGTTCTGCGGGGTGAGGGGTTCGAGGGACATCGGGTGCCTCCACGTAATGAACGCTTGGTCATTAGCGACCGTACACCCTAATGACCGGCTGTACACTAAGCGTTGTGACCGAAGAGACACCCCGCAAGCGCGTCCGCGACCCCGAGGCGCACCGCGCGGCCATCCTCGACGCCGCGCGCCGCGCCTTCGCCGAGCACGGGTACGACCGGGCGACCATCCGCGACATAGCCGCGCGCGCGGGCGTGACCCACGGGTTGGTCATGCGCCACTTCGGTTCCAAGGAGCAGTTGTTCATCGCCGCCGTGCCCGGCCCGCGCGACCTGGCCGACGTCCTGCCCGGCGACCCCGCCACGCTGCCCGAGCGCGTGGCGGCGGCGTTCGTCGAGCGGATGGAGAACGCCGACCACGCCGACCCCTTCATCACCCTCGTGCGCAGCGCCCCGTCGCGGGAGAAGGCCGCGAAGCTCTACGACGAGATGCGCCGCGCCAGCCTGGACCCCTACCTGGCCTCGGTCACGGGGCCGGACGCGGAAGAGCGCGTCGACCTGCTCGCGGCCCACCTGATCGGCGTCACCTTCAGCCGCTACGTCGTGCGCAGCGAGCCGCTGGCGACCATGTCGCCCGAGCGCCTGACCGACCACCTGGCCAGGACGCTGCGCGCCATCCTCCTCGGCTGAACCGCGCCGCCCGGTTCTCGACCACGGGAAACCGCAGGTCGAACCCGCCTGGCGGAGTTCCGCTATCGCCGTGCCGACCGCGCGACAGCGCGCCTTCCGTCATCGGCGCAAAGCGGCGCGTGTTTCCGCGCGCCTGTGCCGAGTTTCTCCGAAAAAGTGCGGAGAGCCTTGTGATCGCCGTCACTGGCGATAATCAAGCGTGTCGAGCCGGTGAGCTTCAAATGCCATCGGATTGTTATCTCCGGGGTTGTCGACGCGGGGCGTCGCGGCGAAATGCCTGCTAGCGGGCCTGGTTGACCGATGAATGCATAGATTGTCTATGCAACTAAAAACCGGTTCACCCTTCCGGGAAGACGGCGTCGAGCAGCCGGTAACGGATCGCGACGGTTGCTCGATTGACCTCGCGAGGCCCGGATAAGGGATGCGGTGGCGCGGGGGCAATGGCCCGGAGAACTGCTATTGTCCGTCCTCTCTCGTCGCACCGGCCAATGCCTGTTGATGTCATCCGCTGAGGAGAGGCAAGCGTGGGGAATTCCTCGTCCGGCACCGCCATGACCGTTGCGCCCGGCGAGCTGGGAGCGCTCGGTGCCCAGCTGGGCAGCGGAGGTGAGGCGACGGTGTTCGACCTGCCGGAGCTGACCTGCCCCGACGTGCGGGGAGCGCTGGTCTACAAGCGGTACCGCGACGGCCACGTCGCGCCGGAGAGCCTGCGCCGGGTGGTCGCCGCGCGCAACGCGCTGGACGAGGCCAAGCGGACCGAACTGGACGGTCTGTCGGCGTGGCCCGTGCGGGTCGTCGAGGAGCGGGGACTGGCGGTCGGGATCGTCATGCCGCGCATCCCGGCGCCCTTCTTCGACAGCGTGGTGCGCAACTGCGGGGTCAAGCAGTCGCTGCGCGAGGTGCAGAACCTGTTCATCGACCCCGCTCGCGCCCTCAGGCTGGGGCGGCCCGCGCCGACCGACGAGGAGCGGCTGAGGATCTGCCGCGACTTCGCCGGAGGACTGGCCTTCCTGCACGAGGAGCTCAAGGTCGTCTTCGGCGACATCAACCCCAAGAACGCGGTCTTCCGGCTGGACGCGAGGCCGATGGTGATGTTCCTCGACTGCGACGCCGTGCGGCCCGCCGGGGTGGTCGCCAAGGTCAAGCAGCTCGACGCACCCGACTGGGTCCCGCCGGAGGGCGGCAACCTCACCCTGGCCACCGACCGCTACAAGCTCGGCCTGTTCGTCCTGCGCTGCCTCTCGCCCGGCGCCTGGTCCTCGGTGAACACGGATCCGGCCGCGGCGGCGCGGCTGCTCGACGCCGAAGGGCTGAGCATGCTCGGGCGCGCGTTGAGCGGTGACCCCGAGGGCAGGCCCTCCGCCCGCGACTGGGAGCTGCACCTGCGGCGGCTGCTCGGCGAGGCCGTCGCGCCGCCGGAGCTCGGCGCGGTCGCGGTCGACCGCGAACTCGTCATGCGCGGGCAGCCCGTCGTCGTCGAGTGGGAGGCGCTGGAGGCCAAGGAGGTCGAGATCACCTCGGGGACGCGGGTGGTGCGAGTGGACGGTCGGCGGGGGCGGGGGCGGACCTCGGTGCCGCTCGACGAGTCCGGCCCGGTCCGCGTCCGCGCGATCAACGACCTCGGCTCCGACGAGCGCCACGTCGGACCGGTGACCGTGCTGCCGCCTCCCGCGCGGCAGCCGCTGACCGTGCCGGTGCCCCAGCTGAGCTGGTCCACGCCGGGCAGCGCCGATCCGCCGGAGTTGGCGCTGCTGCCGCTGCCGCCGATCGGGGTGCGCCCCGAGCTGCCGGACCTGCTGACCGCCGCGGCGCGCACCGCGCCATGGCCGTCCCCGCCCGACCTGCGGGCCGTCGGGTTCCCCCTCGACCTGGAGGCCATGTTGACCGAACTCACCGGGACCGACTTCGGATTCCGCGACAGCGAAGGAGGAAGCCGATGAGCTTCGCCGTGTGGCTGGCCAAGCTGTCCGGCGCCAGGGGCGAGATCCTGCGGAAGGCGCCGGGGGACGTGAACAAGCACGCCGCGATGGGCGGTGTGCTGCTCAGCACCGCCGCTGTCGCCGCCGTGTCGGCGTTCTTCGCGCTGCACTCGGTGCTGCGACTGCCCGTGGTCGCGGCCGCGGTGGCGGGCGTGGCCTGGGGCGTGGTCATCTTCAACCTCGACCGCATGCTCGTGATCACCATGACCCGCGGCAACGGCTGGTTGCTCAACCTGCTCGCGGCGATCCCGAGGGTGGGGCTGGCCGTGGTGATCGGGTCGATCATCTCCATGCCGCTGGTGCTGAAGATCTTCGAGCCGGAGATCAACAGCGAGCTGGTCGCCATGCAGGCCGAGACCACCCAGCGCAACCAGGAGGACTACGACAAGGCCTACGCCCGGATCACCGAGCTGGAGGCCGAGGAGTCCGAGCTGCTGGCGATCCTGTCCGGCCGGTCCTCCGCGACCGTGGCCGACGACCCCGACGTCAAGGCGGCCAAGAGCGCCCTCGACAAGGCGGAGGAGGCATACCAGGCGGCGAACCAGCTGGCGCAGTGCGAGTTCGACGGTACCTGCGGCACCGGTGTGCCCGGCGACGGCGAGTCCTACCGGCAGAAGAAGCGGGCGGCCGACGACGCCAGGAACGCCCGCGACAAGGCGCAGTCCGCACTGGACGAGGTCACCGAGAAGGTCGCCAAGCGCTTGCGGGAGGGCGCCGCCACCGACACCGGGAACGCGCAGAAGCGGCTGCCCGAGGTGCAGGCGGACCTCCAGCGGCTGCGGCAGGACCGCGAGGGCCTGGAGCGGCGGGGCACCGTCGCGACCGCCGCGGACACCGGCCTGCTGGCCAGGCTGGAGGCGCTGGACCGCCTCACCGAGGGCAGGCGCAGCGGTGCGCAGGCCCACTACGCGCTGTTCCTGCTGTTCCTGTGCGTCGAACTGCTGCCCGTCGTGGTCAAGCTGCTGTCCAGCTTCGGCCCCGAGACGCTCTACGACCGGATGGCCAAGCGCGCCGACGACGCCTCCGACGCCGACGACAAGCTGTGGGCCGATCGGGACCGGGACCTGGAAGCCGACCGGGCCGACCAGAAGCTGGCGATGGAGCGGCAGAAGCTGGACGCGCAGACCCAGGCGCACGCCAAGACCACCCAGCTGGTCGCCGACAAGCAGCTCGGCATGGCCATGAAGGCCATCGACGTCTGGGCGGACCTGGCGCGACTGCGCACCGACGAGGAGCTCGACCGCTGGTACCGGGAGCACGCCGGCGGCGACCAGCGCACCATGCCCATCCCCAGGGTGCACCTGCCGCACACCGGCAACGGCGCGCACGTCAACGGTGCGCACGTCAACGGCAGCACCCCGAACGGCGTGCCCACGCCCAACCCCTCCTGATTGGAGAAACCCCCCGTGGAGAGCGACAAGGCCAAGCTCCTGCCGTTCTACCTGGTGATCGACGTGTCGGCGTCGATGTCCGGGAGCAAGCTGGAGCAGGCCAACCAGATCATGCCCAAGGTCGTCGACGCGCTGGCCGACGCGCCGATCCTGTCCGACAAGGTGCGCTTCGGCGTCATCGACTTCGGCAGCGACGCACAAGTCCGACTGCCGCTGTGCGACCTGCTCGACGACGAGGTGACCCTGCCCGCGCTCAACGTGCGCGGCGCGACGTCGTACGCGGCGGCCTTCCGGCTGCTGCGCGCCGAACTGGAGAGCAACGTCAAGCAGCTGAAGGCCGACGGCTTCCAGGTGCACCGCCCCGCGGTGTTCTTCATCAGCGACGGCGAGCCCACCGACCGCGACGAGGAGTGGCGCGCGGCGTTCCGGGACCTGACCGAGAACTTCCCGATCTACCCCAACCTGGTGCCGTGCGGCGTGGACGACGCCAACCCCAGGACCCTGGCCACCCTCATCCACCCGGCCAGCGGTCCCAAGGCGATGCGGATGTACCTGATGGAGCAGGGCCAGAACCCGGCCGACGCCATCGCCATGATCGCCGAGATCCTGATCTCCAGCATGCTCGCGTCCGGGCAGAGCATGGCCCAGGGCAACTCGGGCCTCATCCTGCCCGCTCAGCAGGACCTGCCGTCGGGCATCTCCGCGTACTCCTCGGACGACTTCGTCTGATGGGCGCATCCACCAGGGAGCACGAGGAGTCGGCGGGGTCCGCCGAGCCCGCGGCGGCGCCGGCCTGGCGCGGTCGGGTGGAGCAGTTCGAGGTCGGTGACCCCGGCAGGGCCGCGACGCGGGTCGTGCCGGTGCCCGACGAGAGCGCTTGGGACCGCAGGGACACCGTGCTGGACGGCGTGGCGCTGAAGGACGGCGGGCGCCGGGTCGTCGCCGAGCTGCGCGCGGCCAGCGTGCGCGGCCTGGCGCACCGCGCCTACGGGACGGTGCGCCAGGACGAGTACGGCTACCGGCGCACCCCGGACGGCCGGTACCTGGTCGTCGGAGTCGCCGACGGGGTCTCCGCGGGCGCGCTCTCGCACAAGGCCGCGGTAGCCGCCGCGCGCCGGGGGGTGAACATGCTCGTGCACGCGCTGCGGACCACCGCGCCCGACCGCATGCCGTGGCCGGACTTCCTCCGCGCGGTCGCGGCGGAGATCGAGGCGATCGGGCGCAAGCGGCTGGCCGCGACCGGCACCGCCGACCCGCACGCCGTCCCCCTGCGGGAAGTCGCCAACCTGCTGGCGACCACGGTGCTCTACGCCGTGGTCGACCTGGTGCCGGTGGCCGGGGCGCACGAGGTCCACCTGGTCTCGGTCGGCGACACCTCGGCGTGGGTGCTGCGCGAGGGGGGACGCTGGGAGCCGCAGCAGGCGGTCAAGAACGACGGCGCGGAGGTGCACTCCTCCTCGGTGCAGGCGCTGCCGCTGCTGCCCGCCGCGCTGCCGCCGCCGGTGCGCACGACCGTCGCTCCCGGCGAGGCCCTGGTGCTGGTGACCGACGGGGTGGGCGACCCGCTCGGGCACGGCGCCGGCGCGGTGGGGCGCTTCCTGGCGGAGGTCTGGGCCGCGCCGCCCGCGTCCGGACTGGAGTTCGCCGCTCAGGTCGGGTTCGCGCGCAGGAGCTACGACGACGACCGCACCGCGGTCGCGCTCTGGCCCGTCGCCGGGACATGAGCGGCCACGTCGTCGGCTTGGGCGAGGTCGGCCCGCTCGGCGAGCTGCTCGGCGAGGGCGGGCAGGCCAAGGTCTACCGCGCGCCCGCCGCCGCGCTGCCCGACGTGCCGGGACCGCTGGTCTACAAGCAGTACAAGGCCGGACACGCACCGCCGCACGGACTGGCCGCGGTGGTGGCGCGCAGGTTGCGCATGGACGAGCCGACCCGGCGGCGGCTGGACCGGACCGCCGCGTGGCCGGTGCGCGCCGTCGAGGAAGCGGGGCAGGTGCGCGGGGTGCTGGTGCCGCTGATCCCCGACGACTACTTCGAGGACCGGGTCAAGCCCAGCGGCGCCAGGGCTCGCACCCTGCGCGAGGTCCAGCACCTGTTCATCGACCCGGCGCGGGCGGCGCGGCTGGGCATGCCCGCGCCGACCGCCGCCGAACGCGTGCTGGTCTGCCGCGACCTGGCCAGCGCCGTGCACCTGCTGCACCGCAACGACCTGGTGATCGGCGACCTGAACCCGAAGAACGCGGTGTTCCGGCTCACCGACCGCCCGTGCGTGATGCTGGTCGACTGCGACTCGATCCGGATCAAGGGCGCCGCGGCGGTGGTGCGCCAGCTCAACGCGCCCGATTGGGAGCCGCCCGAGCGCGTGCTCAGCCAGGCCAGCGACCGGTACAAGTTCGGGCTGTTCGTGCTGCGGTGCCTGAGCCCCGGTCCGTTCGCCTCGATCGCCCGCGACCCCAGCAGGCTCGACGCGGTGCTGCCGGGCGAGGGACCGCGGCTGCTGCGCGACGCGCTCGGCCCGACTCCCGAACGGCGCCCCACCGCGCAGGAGTGGGGGCGCTACTTCGACTCGGTGCTGACCGAGGCGGTGGCCGCCCGGCGCGCCGCGGCACCTGCCACCTCGGGTGGCGGCACGTCCGGGTGGCGGCGCGATCCGAAGACCCGCAGATGGGTTCCGGTGACCTGACGTGTCCGCGAGCACTTGCACCGCGTGCGGCGCGCCCCCCTCGGGCAGGTACGTCCTGTCCATGCACGGCGAGGTGACGTGCGCCCGCCACCCGGCGGACGGGCGGTGCGCGCTGTGCGGCAGGCCCCGGCAGCGGGAGGAGCAGGGCTGGTCCCGGTTCACCGCCACCACCGTCCGCTGCCCGACGTGCGCGGCGCAGTCGGTGGACACCGTGGAGCAGGCGCGATCGCACATCCCGGCCGTGCGGGAGGACATGGCCGCACTGGGCATCCGGCTCGACCAGCGGGTCAGGGTCACCCTGGTCGACCCCGACGTGATCAACACCGGTGGTCGGGGCGTGTGCCTGGGCCGCACCCTCCAGCGCGTCGAGGAGGGGGGCGCGGTGACCGACGTGGTGGGCATCGAGATCGCCAGGGGGCTGACCTCGACCCACTTCGGCGCCACCGTCGCGCACGAGATCGGCCACGCCTGGTTGGCCCAGAGGGGCGCGCGGGCCCTGGCCCGACAGCTGGAAGAAGGGGTGTGCGAGCTGTTCTCCGGAGCTTGGCTCAAGCGCCGGGGCACCGAGTTCGCGCGCGCGATGCGCCAAGCGGCGCTG
>NZ_BMRG01000002.1:645481-669862 GCF_014648515.1 Saccharothrix coeruleofusca | reverse complement strand
GACAACCCGGACGCGGTGTACGGCGCGGGCTACCGCGCGGTGCGCGACTCCGTCGCGGCCCACGGCATCGCGGCGGTGCTCGATTCGGTGTGCGGGCGGGGTCGCCTGCCGTGAACAGCAGGGGAAGGGGAGGGGACATGGGACTGGAGCCGATCAGCCGAGCGGTGCTCGTGGTGGACGTCGAGAAGTCCAGCGAGCGCCACGACCGCGAGAAGGTGGAGCTGCGCGAGGCGCTGTACCAGGTGCTGCACAGCGGGCTGGAGGCCGCCGGGCTGCCCGCCGAGCGGTACCGGTTGGACGACCTGGGCGACGGTGTGCTGGCGGTGGTCGACTCCGAGGTGCTGCCGCTGCTGGACCCCCTGCTGGAAGTCGCGGTCGACGGGCTCGCCCGGTTCAACGCGCGGCGGGACCCGGTGTCGTGGCTGCGCCTGCGCTTCGGCGTCCACTTCGGACTGATCGCCCGCGACGCCCACGGGTGGGTCGGCGACGACGTGACCACCGCCTTCCGGATCGTCAACGGCGAGGGGGTGAAGTCGGTGCTGCGCGCCGCCGCCCGCGCCCAGTCGGTCGTGGTCGTGTCCGACGCGGTGTACCGCTCCGTGGTGCGGCCCGGCTACCGCGGCCTCCGGGCGGCCTCCTACCGGCAGATCCACGACGGTGGCAGGCAGGTGTGGGTGCGCGTGCCCGGCTACGCGGAGCCGCCGGTGCCCGCCGAGGACGCCCGGCCGCCCGCCCCGGTCGCGGCCGAGCAGGCGGCGAAGTCGATCTCGATCAGCACCGCCAACGGCAACGTCTTCGCCGCGGACACGATCGGCCACGTCGACGCCCGCACCGGGTTGGGGGGAGCGCCGTGAGCGACGAGCAGCCGGAAGACCCGGCTGAGCGGGAAGCGGAGAAGAAGCAGGAAGCGGAGAAGAAGCGGGCGGCGCCTGAGGCGGAGGGGGAACAGCCCGCGCCCGCGTCGGAGGACGAGGCGCAGGCCGCCCCGGAACCGGAGGCGCCCAACCCCACCACCAACGCCTCGGACCCGGCCAACGCGCGCAAGCTGGACCAGGACGCCCGCGCCATGGAGAACGCGATCGCCGCGCTCATGGGCGTGCGCGGCGGGATCTCCAACGTCTTCGTGGCCAACACCATCGGCCTGGTGGACGCGGGCCCGCCGCGTGCGGGCGGCGCCTACCACGGTTCACTGCCCACCGGACCGGTTCCGCGGCGGGCCATCAGCGCGGTCGTCGAGACCTTCGTCGAGCCCGACGGCTACCGGGGGCTGCGCGAGCGGCTGCGTGACCAGCACCTGGTGCTGCTGCGCGCGCCGGCGGGGTGGGGGCGCACCGCCACCGCGCTCGCCCTGCTGTCCGCGGAGTGCGCCGAGGGCGTGGCCAAGCTCAGCCCCGACACCGACCTGCGCTCGCCCTCCGCACCGGTCGACCTGGCGGGCGACCACGGATACCTGCTGGAAACCCTCGAACCCGACCAGGCGGCGGCGCTGACCGAGTTCGCGTTGAACCTGTGGCGGCGCAGACTCGCCGACGCCAAGGCGCGGATGATCGTCCTCGTCGGCACCGGCACTCCGCTGCGGGAGCGGGAACTGGCGGACTACCTCGTCGACGGTGCCCCGCGCGAGGACGACCGGGCGCTGGTGCTCAGCCACTTCCGAGCCGGGCTGCGGGCCGCCGGGCGGGCATCGGGCGACCTCACCGGCTTTCCGGAGTTCGCGGATCTGGTCGAAGAGGTGGTCGGTCGGGCCATGCGGGCGCAGGACCTGGCCGACTTCGGGCGCGGCCTGTGCGCGGTCGTGCTGGGCGAGCGCGTGGTGGAGGACGTCCGCCTGCAGTACGCGCGCAGCGCCGAGGCCGCGTTCCGGGAGTGGTTCGACTCCCTGCCCGACAACGAGCACCGCGCTTTCGCGATAGCGCTGGCCACGCTGGACGGCATGCCGCTGGCCACCGTCGCCGAGGCCAGCACGACGCTGGCCACGTTCATCCAGGCCGCCGAGGTGCCCGACCAGCGCGACCGCACCCGCGACGTGTTCGCCGTGCGCACGTTGCGCCTGGTCGAGCGGGTCGAGGCGGAGCTGACCTCGGTGGTCGAGGACAGCGACCTGGGCAGCCTGACCACCGAGGTGGTCCGCTACCGCGATCCGCACCGGCCCCGCAAGGTGCTCCAGCACGTCTGGCGCGAGTACACCGAGGCGCACGGCGTGGTGCGCGACTGGTTGTGCGAGCTGGGCAGCTCGCCCGACCGCCAGGTGCGCATCCGCGCGGGCGTCGCGGTCGGCCTGCTCAGCCTGTCCGAGTTCGACCACGCGCGCAGGCACGTGATCGAGCGGTGGGCCGACGAGAACCAGTACTGGGAGCGCCAGGCGGTGATCGGCGCGCTGCGGTTGCCCGCCATGCAACCGGAGCTGCAGCCGCTGATCGCCCGGATGATCGACCGCTGGTTGCCGGGCAAGGCCGCCACCGGCCGCAGGGTCGCCGCGGTCGCCGCGCTGGGCACCCTGCCGATCATGACCACCGACCAGGTGCTCAAGAGGCTGCGCAAGGCCGCCGACACCGACCAGTGGCGCATGGTCATCGCGATCGCCGACTCCATCACCACCCTGTCGCTGGAACTGGACCGGCTGAACCTGGTGCTGGCCGCGCTGCTGCGGTGGAGCGCCTCGCACCGGGTCGAGCTGCGCAACACCGCCCTGAACTGCGTGCTCCAGCTGACCGCCTACCTGCAGGTGTTCGAGGAGGGCAGCACCGACCCGTGGCCGGGACTGCTGTGGGTGGCCGACCTCGACCGGCGCGAGGAGGAGCCCGAGCACCCGGTGGTCGCGGGAGGGCGCGGGATGAGCAGGCGGGAGGCGGTCGTCGCGCTGATCGCACGGGCGCTGAACGCCCAGCACTTCGTGCCCGAGGCCATCAAGGTGGTGCACCGCTGGGTCAGGACCGCTCAGCGCGACGCCACGCAGCGCGAGCCGCTCGGCGCGCTGCTCGTCGAGGTCGCCGCGGCCACGGGCGACCCCACCACTCTGCGGTTCTACCTGACCGACTGGGCGAGGACCCGGCGCGGCCCCGCCGAGGCGGCCACCGCGCTGCTCGCCGCCCTCAACCACCAGGAGGATCGACCATGATCCGACCTCAGCAGGCGCAGACGGCCAACGAACCCCTGATCACCCGCGTGGACCTGCGGTTCGGCGAGATGTTCAGGAACCGCCCGGTGCCCAGCGACGACCGCGCGACGGTCTACCTGGACCGGCACGGCCGCTACCACCACATGACCGAGCAGGTGCCCATCGGCGGCATCGCGGGCCACCGGGCGCTGTTCCTGGTCAACACCTCCGTGTTCACCCGCGACTTCCAGTTCAAGCTGCCCAGTCGGGAGCAGGCGTACTTCTTCACCGCCAAGGTGGTCGTGCGCTGGCGGATCACCGACCCGGTCGAGGCGGCCAAGACCAACCTGGTCGACGCCCTGCCGATCCTGCGGTACCACGTGGAACGGGCGCTGCGCGACGTCAGCGCCGGATTCCCGATCGAGGACGGCGCGGGTGCCGAGCGGGCCATGGCCGCGGCGTTCGCGGGCACCAGGGGCAGGCAGCCGTTCGCGCAGGGGGTCAGCGTCGTGGACTGCGACGCGGCGCTCACCCTCGATGCCGCCACCACGGCCTACGTGCGCAAGCGCACCGAGGACGCGCGGACGCACGAGATCAACAAGGACGGCTTGGTGCGCTCGGGCATCGAGCAGATCGCGCAGCAGCGGCTGGAGACCCTGCGCAGCAAGCACGAGCTGGAACTGGAGAAGCTGAAGCAGGAGCACCAGCTGCAGCTGGAGTCCCAGCGGATGGAGTTCTACGGCGGCGCCATCGCGCGCGATCCGAACAACGCCATCGGACTGATGCTGTCCAACTCGCCGGACCGGGCGGCCGACGTGCTGGCCATGCTGGTCAAGCAGCGCCAGCTGGAGCTCGACGACGCGCGGGAGCTGCTGGAGACGATGCTCAAGCACGGTCTGGTCAACCGCAGCGACATCGCTGGGATCATGGACCAGGCGACTTCGGTGATCACCCGGCGAGCGGGCGGTGGCGCGCCGCTCAAGCTCGACCTCGACGCCGTGGCGGCCGGGCTCCCGCCCAGCGCGTCGAGTCCCAGTGCGCCGGGTCCCGGTGCCCCCGAGGAACCGCTCACCGCGGAAGTCGTCGCCGACTCGTCCAAACTGCTGTTCAAGCCGCTGGACTTCGATGACGACGACGATGACGACGAACTGTGATCGCTTGATCGGAAGGGTGGGGTGGTCCTCGGCACAAGTCCCGGTCAGGCGTCGCGGGCGAGGCAGTTCCTCGCCGACTCCAGGAAGTGGGCCAGGAGCGGGTTGCGGTCGTCGGCGCGGGTGACGACGGCGACCTGGCAGGGCTCGATGCCGTCGACGGGGATGGTGGCCAGGTCGTCGCGCAGCGTGCTGCGCCGGTCGTCGGCGGGCACGACGGCCACGGCCCGCCCCTCGGCGACGACCTCCAGCTTGTCCTCGAAGGTGTCCACGAGCATCGGCGCGAGCGGGGGCGGGCTGCCGTCCGGGCGGGGGGTGAGCCGCCAGAACCCGGTCCACGCCGCGGCCATGCCCGCGCAGGCGACGAGGGGCTCGTCGGCGAAGTCCTCGGGGCTGACCGACTCCTTCCCGGCGAGGCGGTGGGAGGCGGAGACGAGCAGCACTCGCGGTTCGTCGTAGAGGGCGGTCACGCGCAGGTCGTCGCTCGGGATCGGCAGCGGTGTGCGGGCGACGAGCACGTCCACCCGGCCCTCGGGCAGGGCGCGGGCTTCGTCGGTGTCCAGGTGCCGGGTGCGCACGTGGGCCTCGGGGTGGCGGCGGCGCAGGTCGCGCACGGCTGGGGTGATGACCAGGTCGTCGAGGTAGCCGACGGTGATCGTGCGCGACGGCGCGGCGGCGCGGGCCGCCAGCGCCGCTTGGTCCGCGGTGTGCAGGAGCGCCTGCGCTCGCGGCAGGAACGCCGCGCCCGCCGCGGTGAGCCTGCTGCCCTGGGTGGTGCGCTCCAGCAGGCGCACGCCCAGCACGTCCTCCAAGCGCTGGACCTGGCGGCTCAGCGAGGGCTGGGCGACGTGCAGCGCCGCTGCCGCCCTGGCGAAGTTCAGGTGCTCGGCGACGACCGTGAAGTAGCGCACCAGCCGGAGGTCGAGGTCCACACCGGGACCGGCGGGGGAGGACGGGGCTTCACCGGGCACACGACCACGGTACTCGTCATGCGGATTCTGCATGACGGGGTGCGGAACGGGTCTTGGACGCGCAGGTCGGACGGGTTGTTGACTCGGTGCTGTCCGGCCGGACGCGAACCAGCACACCGATTCCAGAACCGAGAGGTGTCCGACATGGGCAAGTACGACGAACTCCCGTTCCGCGTCCCGGAAGGGTGCTGAGGTATGACCATCGTCCTCGTCCACGGCGTCCCCGTCACCGCCGCGGTGTGGACACCACTGCTCGACGAGCTGGCCGGGATGAGCCGTGAGGACGTGGTGCGGCTTTCGCCGCCGGGGTTCGGCGCTCCTCTGCCCGAGGGATTCGGCGCCACCACGAGCGACTACCGGGACTGGCTCGTCGGCGAGCTCTCGCGGTTCGAGGAGCCGGTGGACCTCGTCGGCCACGACTGGGGCGGTGGGCACGTCCTGGAAGTCGCGATGACCCGGCCCGACCTGCTGCGCAGTTGGGTCAGCGACACCATCGGCGGGTTCGAACCGGACTTCGCCTGGCACCCGCTGGCGCGCACCTGGCAGACGCCCGGCGACGGCGAGAGCTCCGTCGAAGAGCTCTTCGCGGGCAGCGCCGACGAACGGGCGGCACGCATGGTCCAGTGGGGCATCCCCGAGCCGGTCGCGGGAGACGTGGCGCTCGCGCAAGGCGCGGAGATGGGCAGGGCCATCCTCGCGCTGTACCGGTCGGCCATGCCCGCCGCGCTGCGCGAACGCGGCCGCGACCTCCCCGCCGCCGCTGCCCGGCCGGGTCTGGTGCCCATCCCCACCGAGGACACCACGGTGGGCAGCACCGCCGCCCGCCACCGAGCCGCCGCACGCGCGGGCGCGCGTGCCGTGGAGCTGGAAGGGCTCGGCCACTGGTGGATGCTCCAGGACCCCGCTCGGGTGGCCGGCGTGCTGGTCGAGTTCTGGGACAGCTTGTAGCGGCTTCCGGGAAAGCGGGAGTCTGCGGCGGGAGCACATCGCCTTATGAGGTCCGCCGGTAGCGGGTTCCGCGCCGAGCTGCTGGGGCGCGGGTGTTCCCGCGCCCCAGCAGGCGCGATCAACCGGTGATGTTGATGTAGAAGCGGTCGTTCAGCTCAGGGGACAGGCTGAAGTCGTAGCGCAGGATGCGATCGTCGAAGTAGTAGATGCCGAGCCTGCCGCCCGCGGTGCTGTTCTGGAAGTTCAGGACGGCCCGGACGGAGAAGTCCCACTCCGGGTGCCCGGCGCCCTCCAGAGTCGAGGCGAAGGGGTATTCGTCGCACTCCTCGACACCCTGCTGTGGCGGTTCCGGGAGCCCGAGGTCGACGTAGAGGTCCTTGTACGGCCCGGTGCCGAAGCACGCCCCGTCCTTGTGGTCGCGGTTCTGCTTGTACTCGGGGTCCGCCGGGGTGATCCGGTGGAGCCCAGGGGCGTTGGCGTTCCCGGGGTCATACCTGCCCGGAATTCGCTTGTCCCTCGGTTGGGGATCGGTCGAGGTCAGCTTCGGGTAGGTGGAGTTGGGCTGGTCCTGCGCGATCTTGATGTGTCGGGCGACCTCGCGGACTTCCCAGTCGTCGAGGCCGTACGCCAGCCGTGGGATCACTTCGTTGAAAATGCACGCCTTCTGCTGACCGGCGCGGAAGTCCAGTCCCGAGTCGCACCGCATCTCGCGGCGCTCGCTCTCCGCGCGAGGGCCGATGGTGGTGTAACCCTCTCCCTCGCCCCAGGCTTGCATGTAGAAGTCGGAGAAACTGATCTTGTCGCGCCCGACGCCCGCGTCCTCGTGGCCGTACACGTCCCAGGAGAACCAGTCGTGATTGTTGTCCCAGACGATGAAGGGCATCGTGGCGGGCCCTGGCGACGCATGGCAGACGTCGAGGCCGGCGCCGCACTCCGCCATGAGCGAGAGCCTGATGTCCGGTCCGGTGAACCACTCGTCCCAGGGGTACCTCCTGTCGTACTCCACCGAGTCGTACTGGACCTTGGCCCACACCCGAGCCCGGCGCAACGTGTCGTCCCCCTTGGCGAACAGATCCAGGTTGAACGTGTTGCTGCCCATGTACTCCGGCGGCCGGTTCGGGCTGACCTGGAAGAATTCGAGGGTCCAGTCGTCGCGCCTGCAGAAGGTGAACCGGTTGTAGACGCGCCCGAAACCGTTCTCCGCGTCACGGGTCAGGCAGGCGTTCACCTCGTTGTCGTCGGGCTCTTCGCCGATGGCCCGAGGTTCGACCCGGTCAGGGGTGAACTCCCGGGAGTCTCTCGTGGACACCGAGTTGCGCGCGACCGCGTTTTCCCTGGCAAGTTTCTGTGACTGCTCCGGTGTCCGCTTGGGGGTGTCGGTCGTCGCCCTGGGCGGACGCTGATCGGACTGCGGTGCCAGTGGGACGGTTATCGACGGGCGAGGACGGCCTTCGGCCGCAGCCTTGCGCGACTCCTCCAGGACCGCTTCGTCGATGTACACGTCCGCCGTGCGCGGACTGTTCTGCACCGCTGTGCCGGTGTTGTCCGGTGCGGACGCTTCGGCTGACACGACCACCGGGAATCCCCACAAGAGCGTGGCCGCGATCGTGGTGACTGTCAGCCCGCGCGAGTAGGATCGCTTTTTCAATGTTTCCAACTCCTCCCCAGGTCGGGAAACATCTGCGGCGAACGTACAGAGGGGAGGGTGGGGTGGTCGATCGATTAAGTTGGATTGGGCTGAACGATCAGAATTGTTCACCCATTCGGAGGTCTGCTGCGTCGGGCCAGCGGGAACCGGTTCGAGAACCCGGCCCGCTCCTGCGGATCGCCTCGCGGACGCGGTCCGGATGTCCTACACCCACCACCCAGTCGTCCGCGACAAGAAATTCCTGGTCCAGGAATATTCCAGTGAACACGGAAATCGCGGTCACCATTCGATCGCCGAGGCTCGTCCCGTCATCGGCGTCCGCCAGGATGCCGGTATCGGTCATCCGAGCGAGCATAGCCGGTGATATGGGGCCGTCCAGCTGGCGACGAGAGGGGTGGTAGCGCACGACGCTGTCCGGGGCGGGTACGTAGACGACGCCTTCGTTGTTCGGCGTGGACCACGCGGAACAGGCTGTTGCCCCGTTCGCGGACAGCTCGACGAGGAGATCATCCTGGTTTCCGACGAAGCCGAGCCAGCCGTTGAACTCGACCGCCAGCGACCAAGCCGCGCCGACCGGGCGGACCGCGATCATGTTGACCCGCTCGGCGTCGGCCAGCGAACCGTCGCGCACGACTGGTGCACCGGCCAACTCCAGGACTTCTTCCGCCCAGAGGTCGCGTACGAGCGTCAAGCACCACGTCGATGCTCCGACCACGCCCAGATCGTCCAGCCACATGCGCTTCACTATGTCCCCGTGGCCGGACGCTGAGAAGTCGCGGGGTTCGACGCGCAGGCGCCGCCACCGGTCGACGCGCCCTGGCAGGGATCGCCGGCCGGTGTCGCAGACTGTCGACTCATTCGACTCCGGTAGCGGACCTCTGAGTCGAAAGGTCGGACTTGAGCGCGTCGAGCCAGGCGCGGGTTGCGGTGATGGTGCCCGCGTCCGGTTTTTTGCTGTCGCGCACCAGGAACCGGTCCCCGTGCACGGTGATCTCGACGCAGTCGCCGCCGCCGGTCCCGCCGCTGCCTGAGTAGCTGCTCTTGCGCCAGTTGGTCATCGCCCGTCCCCTCAGATCTGTTCCGCGTAAGTCTTCACCGCTTCCCTGATCACGTCCAGGGAGTCGGTGGCGGACAGGGCTCGATCCGTGAGGATTCCCCAGCGCTCGGTGCAGACGCGGACGTCGGTGCGGTCCTCGATGTAGACGGCTCCGCCCGGTCCTTCCGCGTAGCCGAAGTCCGGGATCGGCTCGGGCAACGTCAGGATGGAGAACGCTCCGTCGAGCGCGGGTGTCGCGCCTGCGGACTTCGGCAGCACCTGCACGGTGATGTGGTCCTCGGTGAGGGTGTCGGCCAAGCGCTGCAACTGGTTGCGCATGATCAGAGCCGATCCGACCGGCCGCTCCAGGATCGTCTCGTCGAGGATCACGTGCAGCCGCAAGGGGTGCGGACGGGTGAGGACCTGCTGGCGGGCCATGCGCGCCAGCACTCGCCGCTCCACGGTCTCGTGGGCCAGACCGGGGTTCGCGCCGTTGATCAGCGCCCGCGTGTAGTCGGCGGTCTGGAGCAGGCCGGGGACGACCGTCGTTTCGAACTGGCGGCGCGCGACCAGGGCCGGTTCGACGTTGAGCAGGTTGTGGAAGTCCTCGGGCAGGTCCTTGCGGATCGCCAGCCAGTAGCCGCGCTCGTGCGCGGTGGCGGCCAAGCCGAGCAGCCAGGCGCGCACGGCCTCGTCGGTGAGTTCGTACACGTTGAGCAGTTGCTCGACCTCGTGGGGCTTCACGCGCTGTTCGCGGTTCTCGATGCGGCTGAGCTTGGAGCGGGACCACTTGCCCGGTTGGCCATGAAGCTGGTCCATGACGTCGTCGATGGTGTATTCGCGCTGCTCGCGAAGCTGACGCAGGGCTTCGGTGAGTTGCCACCGACGCACCGTGGCGCTGGCCGCATTGGCGAATGCAGTACTCATCTGTACCCCAATCAGGTGTAAAAGCAGAATCCCGCTTCTCCTGGCTCAATCTCGCCGGCAGGTTAGCGCAACAGCCAGTGATCGAGTGGTTACGACACGGAGGTACGGCGTGGCGAGTGTGGTCTGGATCAACAGCTACGAGAAGTTCGTGGCGGAGCTGGTGGCCCAGGAGCGCCCCGGCCTGTTCGCAGTCCTGCGGGAGTACGGCGAGCGCGACGACGCCGAGGTCGCGGCGTGGGGCCTGGCGTGGCCGGACCACGTGGAGGTCGTGCTGAGCGGCGGCGCGCGGCTGCGCTCGTCCTCGACGGAGCGGGTGGCGAGCCTGGTGGGGCGTGGGCGGAACTGCGGAGTGCGGATCGTCTGGGTGGGCGAGGAACCCACGGGGTGATCAGGCCGCCGAGGGGTGACCGCCGACCGGATCACGCCGTCGGCGGTCGTGCCGCGTTCTCCGAGAAGATCCGGCTCGCGAGCAGGCTCAAGGCGCGCTGGGAGGGCGAATCGGGTTCCGCGGTGTAGACGTACAGCGTGGTGTCCGGGTCGCCGGGCGGGGTGAGCGTCTCGTAGTTGACGGTCAGCTCCCCCACGACGGGGTGGCGCAGTCGCTTGGCCCCGTAGGTGCGCTGGTGGACGCGGTGCTCGTCCCACCACCGGCTGAACTCCGGGCTCCGGTCGCGCAGGTCGGCGACGAGCGCGGCGGTCGCCTGGTCGTGGGGGTCGGTGCCGAACTCCAGCCGCAGGTTCTCGACGGCGGCGCGGGCTTGCGGCTCCCAGTCGACGAACAGATCGCGCGCCGCGTCGTCGAGGAACATCCACCGCGCGTAGTTGCGCTGGTCGGGCCGCAGGGCGTCGAAGTCGGCGAACAGCGCCTTGGCCATCCGGTTGGCGGCCAGCACGTCGGCGCGGCGGCCGAGGACGAGCGCGGGCTCCCCGTCGAGGGCGTCGAGCAGCTGGTGCAGGCCGGGGCGGAGGCGCTGCGCGGCGCGGGGGCGTGGGCGGTTCGCGGTGCCGCCCAGGCCGACGAGGTCCTTCAGGTGGGCCTGGCCCGCCGCGTCGAGGCCGAGGGCCCGGCCGATCGCGTCGAGCACCGCCGGGGTGGGGGTGATGCGGCGGCCCTGTTCGAGGCGGGCGTAGTAGTCGGTGGAGACGCCCGCGAGCAGCGCCACCTCCTCGCGGCGCAGGCCGGGCACGCGGCGGATGCGGGTGTCGGCGGGCAGTCCTGACCTGTTCGGGTCGCACTGGCCGCGGGCCCGCCGCAGGAAGTCCGCGAGTTCCTGGTTCTTCCGCTCCGGCATGATCCCATTGTGCCGGGGTGGGGAACCCGGACCGCGGTCAGGCGCGGGGGGCGATCGTGGCCAGCGCGCGGTCCACGGCGTCGGCGAAGGAGCCCTTCGCGCCGGAGTCGAGCCAGGAGTGCTGGGCGGCCACGAGGCACCCGAACGCGGCGGCGGTCAGGGCGCGAGGGGTCGGGTCGTCGGCGGCGTAAGGGGCGCCCGCCGCTTCGGCGCGCGCCACCAGCTCGGCGACGATGGCCTCCTGCATCCGCTGCAGCCGTTCGAGGTAACCAGCGAGCAGCGCGGGCGCGCCGAAGACCACCCGGTGCATCGGCTCCACCATCTCCTCGTGCCCCGGCGCTCGCGTGACGGCGACCAGCACGTCCACCACCCGGCGCAGCGACGTCCAGACGGGCTCGTCCAGCGGCCGGGCCCGCAGGGCGGTCAGCATGTCGTCGACGACCAGGTCGAACTTGCCGAGGACGATCTCCTCCTTGGAGGAGAAGTAGCGGAAGACGCTGCGCTGGGACATGCCCACCGCCGCCGCGATGTCGTCGATGGTCGTGGCCTCGAAACCACGGGCCTGGAACAGCGCGTTCGCGGCCCGGGCGATCTCCCTGCGCACCGCCCGTCGGGTGCGCTCCCGAAGGCCCGTCCGCGGTTCGCTCATGGTGCGCGGAGTCTACCCGCGCGCGGGGTGCGGCAGCGGCTGACGCCGGGGGCCGTGGGGCGTCGCGCACCGGACGAGCGTGAAGTGGCGGACCGCCTGTCACTCACACGGGTATTCCTCCTCGGTTGGGCACATGAACGACCACATCAGCGGTACCCGTGGCATCTCCACTACCGATCGACCGGAGGAGACGACATGGACAGCGCGAAGCGCCTCATGGCGGCACTCGTCCTCGGTGCGGCTCTGGCTGGTGTGCCTGCGGCCACGGCGTCCGCTGACGAGACCGCGTCGCGGGCTGTGACCGCGGTGATCGCCCAGGACGACAACAACGACGACAGCGGGAGCGGCAACTGGGGTCTGCTGGGTCTCCTCGGCCTGCTGGGCCTGGCTGGCTTGATGCGCAAGAAGCACCAGGCAACCGATCACCGCGTGGCCGGTCGGTGACCTCGGCGGACGGCGGGTCCGGCCGTGCGCTTCGGCAGCACCCGCGTTGAGCTCGCGGGTGGCCGTGCCGGGTGCCTCACCGCGCTGGTGCTCTCGGTGGTGGCATCGCTGCTGCTCACCGTCCTGCTGAACCTCCTGCTGTGATCGACCGCCGGATCGTGGCGGTGGCCTGGTCCGACCACCGCCGTCCGCACCACGGGTGAGAGGCCGTCCACCGACCGGGTGGGCGGCCTCTTGCCGCGCGCGGGTCAGTTCGCGGCGGTGTTCCTGGTCAGCGAGTCCATGAGGAGGTCGATGAGCCGACCTGCCTGCTCCTCGGTGGCGTGCTGGGCGCTGTGGGCGAGGCCGCCCATGAGCAGCAGCACGTCGTCGGGGGTGACGTCGGTGCGCAGGCTGCCGTCCCCGGCGCCCGCTTCGAGGAGGGTGGCGACGGCGTCGGTGAGCAGGGCGCGGCTGTCGGCGTAGGGGTCGGTCCCGGAGGCGATGACCGCGTCGAGCGCCGCGGACATGCCGCTCTTGGCCGTGACGTAGTCGAGGAAGTGCCGCGTCCACAGCCGGGTGGCGGTCGCCGCGGGGTGCTCGGCGACCAGGTCGGCAGCCAGCTCGCACACGCGGGTGAGCTGGCGCCGGTAGGCGGCGTCGATGAGGGCTTCCCGCGTCGGGAAGTGCCGGTAGAGCGTGCCGACGCCGACGCCCGCCTGCTTGGCGATGGCGGCGGGCGCGGTGTCCAGCCCCTGTTCGGCGAAGACCCGCGCGGCGACCGCGAGCAGGCGTTCCCGGTTCTGCAGCGCATCGCTCCTGGTGCGGCGGGCGGGCGTGGGCATGGGTTTCCTCCGGGAGCTTGCTTTCCGGAACGTATTCCGGTTAGGTAGTAAGCGGAACGTATTCCGGTAACACCCTAACCCAGGAGACTCCTGTGCCCACCACCTCGGACAAGGCCGTGCGCCACTGGTTCATCACCGGCGCCTCCAGCGGCCTGGGCCGCCACCTCACCCGGCACGTCCTGCAGCGGGGCGACCGGGTCACCGCCACCGCCCGCCGCCCCGAGGCGCTGGCGGACCTGCGCGCGGAGCACGAGGACCGGCTGGTGGTCGAGGCCCTCGACCTGTCCAGGCAGGCCGACGTCGAGGAAGTGGTCGGCCGGACCCTGCGCGCCGGGGCGGTGGACGTCGTGGTCAACAACGCCGGGTACGGGGTCCTGGGCGCCACCGAGGAGATGACCCCGGAGCAGATCCGCGAGCAGGTCGAGGTCCTCCTGCTCGCCCCGATGCTGATCACCAGGGCCTTCCTGGGGCCGATGCGCGAGCAGGGCGGGGGTCGGATCATCCAGGTCACCAGCATGGGCGGGCAGATCGCCCTGCCCGCAGGCAGCGCCTACCACGCGGGCAAGTGGGGGCTGGAGGGCTTCACCGAGAGCGTCAGCGGCGAAGTCGCCGACTTCGACGTCCGCCTCACCCTGGTCGAGCCGGGCGGCACCCGCACCGGCTTCGTCTCCGCACTGCACCGCACCGAGGAGTCGGCCGCCTACCGGGACAGCGCCGTCGGCCGGATGCGGCGCCAAGTGGAGAACGCGGACGACAGCGTGCTCATCGGCGACCCGGCCAGGCTGGCCGCCGCCATCTACGACACCACGCGCGACCCGAACCCGCCGCTGCGCCTGGCCCTCGGCCCGGACACCTACGAAGCCGTCCGCGCGGCGCTCACCGAGCGCCTCGCCGCGCTGGAAGCCCAGCGGGACCTCGCGGCGTCCGTCGCCTTCACCCGGTGATCCGGCACTCACCGGTCCACGGCCGCGAGCGAGGCAGGGCTCGCCGCGGTGGTGGCGCTCAGCGCTGGCGGTGGGCGCTCAGCAAGGGCGCGTCGTGAGCTCGTACTTGGTGGTGAAGGTGCCGCTGCTGGACTCCGCCGCGATGAAGCTGCGCCGGGACGGGTCCGAGTTGCCGGGGGAGACCCGCAGCTCGGCGTTGATGTTGAGGTTGCGGTCCGCACCGCACGGCGAGTAGGCGATGTCCGCCGGGGCCGGGCGGTAGGTCGCGGTCCACTCCCGGCTCATCGGGCCGGTGAACGGGGTGTCCAGCCTCGTGGTGGGCGAGGTGCCCTGGAAGTAGGTGCTGACCCGGTGCAGGGCCGTCGCACCCGCCTCCAGGTGGGCGAAGCCGTTGTAGGACAGCCGGGCCAGGCCGTAGGTGTAGTTCGCGGGCAGGCTGACGCGGATGCTCAGCTGGCAGTTCCTGCGCAGGTGGACGGGGTCCGCCCCGTCGCCTGCCTGGGCGAAGAAGGAGCTGTAGGAGACGGTGAAGGTGCGGCCGGTCGCGGAGACCTCCGCGGTGCCCGCCGGGCAGCCCGACCCGTTGACGGTCACCACGTCGACGCGCGGCGTGGGCGCTTCGGCGTCGGCCGTCGAGCCGATCGGGATCAGTGCGGAAACGGCTAAGAGCGTTGCCGCTGTCGTGGTCAGCATGAGGAGCCTCTCTGGTCCGTGAGCTCGGTGGCGGCGGCAGGACCAGACGGTAGCGGGGAGCCCGCGCGTTGAGACTCCACCGGACAGTCGATCCCGCGTGCTCGCTCGGCCTCGCGCACGACGGGCCCGAACGCGACCCCGGCGACCAGGAACAGCCCGCCCAGCACCAACCAGCCCGGCGTGCTCCAGCCCACCAGCAGCGCGGTCAGCAGCACCGGCCCGACGGTCCGGGCCAGTTGCGGCCCGGTGCCGAAGAAGCCCTGGTACTGGCCCTGCCGGTCGGGTGGGGCCAGGCCGAAGCCGATCTCCCACGCGCCCGCGGCCTGCAACATCTCACCGAACACCTGCACCGCGGCGGCCGTCACCAGGACGACCACCGCCGCGACCGCGCCCAGGCCGCCACCGGACAGCGCGTAAGCGGCGCAGGCGAGCAGCATCAGCCACCCCGCCCGCCCGGTCGCGCGGGTGGCGGTGCGCAGGTCGGTCACCTGCCCGGCCACGCGCACCTGGAACACCACCACGGCCAGCGTGTTGAGCACCAGCAGCAGCGCGGCGACCGGCGCGGGAGCGTCGGTGCGCGACACGACCCACAGCGGCAGGCCGATGCTCAGCAGCGGCATGTTCAGGCACATCACCGCGTTGAGCAGCGTGATCAGCACGTACGGCCGGTCGCGGAGCACGGTGGGGCGCGGTCCGGCGGCGGGCGCGGGAGCTTCGGGCAGGCGGCGCAGCAGCAGCGCGGCGGCCAGGAAGCCCACCGCGTCCGCGGCGAACACCGCCAGGTACGCCTGCGCGGTGTCGAAGTGCAGCGCCAGCGCGCCCAGCCCCGCGCCGACCGCCAGTCCCGCGTTGAGCGCGGACTGCAGGCGCGCCCGCGCCCCGGTCCGCTCGGCGGGCGCCACCAGCCCGGCCAGCAGCGCCTGCCGGGCCGAGGCCAGCCCCGCCTGGGCGCAGGCGTACCCGCAGACCACCAGCACCACCAGCGGGAACGACCGCACGACCAGCAGCGCGCCCAGTGTCGCGGCGGTCGCCGCGGCCAGCGCCACGGCGGTGCGGCGCGGCCCGAACCGGTCGGCCAGCCGCCCCAGGGGCACCCCCGCCACCATGGCGGTCGCCCAGCCCACCGTCAGCGCCAGCCCGACCCGCGTCGCGGACAACCCGAGCAGCCGGGTGAAGAACAGCGCCGAGCACGTGTAGAAGGCCCCGTCGCCCACCGAGTTGACCAGCTGCGCCGCGACCAGCACCCGCAGCGGCCCGGTGCGCGGGACGAGCCCGGCCATCAGTCGACGCGGGGGGAGCCGGTGCGGCCCCGCTTGAGCTCGAAGAACCCCGGCGTGCCGGAGACGGCCAGCACCCCGTCCCACAGCGCGCCCGCCGCCTCGGCGCGCGGCACCGGGCTGACCACCGGGCCGAAGAAGGCGTTGACCGCTCCGTCGGGGCCGGTGACGTGGATGGCCGGGGTGCCGAGGTCCTCGCCGACCGGGTCCAGGCCCGCGCGGTGGCTGGTCCGCAGCGCCTCGTCGTGGTCGGCGACCTCGGCGGCGTCGGCCAGGTCGGCGGCCAGGCCGACCTCCGCCAGCGCGCCCGCGCACAGGTCGCGGCCGATCGGTTCCTTCCGGTGGTGGATGCGCTCGCCCATCGCCGTGTAGAGGTCCCGCAGCACCGGCGTGCCGTGCTCGCGCTCGGCGGCGGCGAGCACCCGGACGGGGCCGAGCGTGTCGGCCAGCCAGCGCCGGTACCACTCCGGCAGCCCGTCCCCGCCCTCGTTGAGCAGCCACAGGCTCATGACGTGGAAGCGCACCTCCACGTCGCGGACCCGCTCGACCTCCAGCAGCCACCGCGAGGCGTTCCACGCCCAGGGGCACTTCGGGTCGAACCACATGTCGACGACGGTCACCGGAACTCCTCGATCGCTCTGTCCTCGGGCGGGGACAGTCAACGACCTCGGATTGGCCCGCAGAAGTGCCAATTCCCGGCAGGCTGATCGGGCCAATGTAGGTTCCGGCGGTGGACCTGCACGTCTCCCTCGACGGCCCCGGCGACCTCGCCTCCCGCATCTACCACCAGGTGCGCGACGCCATCCTGGACGGCAGGCTGCGGCCCGGCGAGCGGCTGCCGCCCACCAGGGAGCTGGCGCGAAGGCTCGCGGTCGCCCGCAACACCGTCGCGGTCGCCTACGAGCGGTTGGCGGCCGAGGAGTTCGTGGTCGCCCGCGTCGGGGCGGGCACCTTCGTGGCGGCCCCTCGGACAGGTGTCCCGGTGACCGCCCGAAGAGCGCCGGGGGGACGCGGGGTGCGGCCCCGCCCGGTGTGGGACGAGGTCGCCCCGGCGGTCGCCGCCCCGGCGGGCGGCACCCCGCCGGTCCACGACTTCCGGGTCGGCGTGCCGGACGCGGGCCTGTTCCCGTTCGCCACCTGGCGCCGCCTGGTCGCGGACGAGCTGCGGGCCTCGGCGGTGCGGGCGGTCGCGGGCTACGCCGACCCCGGCGGACACCCCCGCCTGCGCGAGGCCGTCGCCCGGCACACCGGGGTCTCCCGCTCCGTCCGCGCCGACGCCGAGGACGTGCTGGTCACCCAGGGCGCGCAGCAGGCGCTGGACCTCCTGGGCCGGGTGCTGCTGGAACCCGGCGACCTGGTCGCGGTCGAGGAACCCGGCTACCCCGCCGCGCGGCTGCTGTTCCGCTCGCTGGGCGCGCGGGTGGTCGGGGTGCCCGTGGACGGCGAGGGGCTGGTCGTCGACGCGCTGCCGGACACCGCGCGCCTGGTGCACGTCACGCCCTCCCACCAGTTCCCGCTGGGGGTGCCGATGTCGCCGACCCGGCGCGCGGCGCTGCTGGAGTGGGCCGCGCGGCGCGACGCGGTGATCGTCGAGGACGACTACGACAGCGAGTTCCGCTTCGGCGACCGGCCGCTGCAACCGCTGCAGAGCCTCGACCGCGCAGGCCGGGTCGTCTACGTCGGCACGTTCTCCAAGACGCTGCTGCCCCTGCTGCGGCTGGGTTTCCTGATCGCACCGGCCGCGCTGCGGCCCGCCCTGCGCGCGGCCAAGCGGCTCACCGACTGGCACGGCGACCACATCGGGCAGGCCGCCCTCGCGCGCTTCATCGACTCCGGCGAGCTGTCGCGGCACGTCCGCAGGGCCACCCGCGTCTACGCCCAGCGGCGGGAGCGCGTCGTGGCCGCGCTGCGCGCCGACCTCGCCGACTGGTTGGACGCGGTGCCCTCCGCCGCCGGGCTGCACCTGGCCGCCACGCTCAAGCCGGACGTGGACGCGGACGTGGCGGCGGTGCTGGGCGCGGCGCGGGTTTCGGGTGTGGCGGTGGAGAACCTGGCGGCCTACTGCGCCGACGGGCCGCCGCGGCCCGGTGTGGTCCTCGGCTACGGCGCCGTCACCGCCGAGGGCGTCACCGAGGGGCTGCGGCTGCTCGCCGACCACTTCCGCCGACCGCCCGGCTGACCGGCCGCTCCCGCGCCGGGGCACTACCCTGCACCGCATGTCGCCGGTCTCGCGCGGTCGCAAGGGCAAGAAGGACAGGAAGGGCAAGAAGAAGGGCGGCTCCGCCCCGTTCGGCTCCTCCGCCGCCGACCAGGCCCTGCTCCGGGACCTGGAGCGGATGGCGGGCCAGGACGAGCCGGAGTTCCCGGAGTGGTTCGAGCCCGCCGCGCTGGCGGTGCTCGACCGGGGCGAGGCCGTCGTGGCGGCGCGCGGACCCCGGCAGCTCGAACAGGCGGTCAGCGAGGCGCTCGGCGCGTCGATGCACCAGGCCGTGGTGGAGGACAGGCAGGGACTGCAGTTCCGCGAGTGGGTCGACACGCTGGTGACGCTGGCCGTGGACCGGGTGGTGGAGGAAGCCGAGCGGCCGGAGGCAGGCGCGTGGAAGGGGCCGTGGCGGCTGCTCAACGGGCTGCTGTCGATCCTGCCGCACGAGGCCACGGCGCGGGCGCGGGAGGCGGTGGAGCTGTGCGCGGCGCGGCTGGGACCGCTCGCGGAGGTGCCCAGCTGGCTCGACCTGATGCCGCGCGTCAGGGCCACCGGGCGGCGGTGGCGGCTGCGCGACGCCTACGGCACCCGCCGCGCGGTGATCGCCGAGTACACCTACCCCGACCACACCGACCCGTCGGTGTTCCTGTTCGACTACGACGTGAGCGAGTTCGTCGACCTGGTCTCGCCGGGGGTGTTCGACGAGCTGGACGCGGCGGTCGCGGCGTGGCGGGCCGAGGTGGGGGACACCGCCGAGCACGCGGTCCCGGCCGAGGTCGAGGAGTCCGACCTGGCGCCGCTGGCGCAGCTCGCGCTGGAGGAGTCCTTCGTCGTCGGCGACGAGAGCAGGGAGGTCTTCGACAACTGGTTCCGCGCCCGCCGCAGGTTCGAGGACCTGGCCACCGCGCTCGCCGATCGCGGCCTGGACGTGCCCCGGCCCCCCGACTGGTCCCAGCGGTTCGACCTCGCGGAGATGGCCGCGCCGTTCACCGCCTGGCACCGGCAGACCCACGGCGAGGACCCCGACCCCGAGCTGGTGGACGCGATCGCCGAGCACTGGATGGAGACCACCCTCCCGGAGAGCAGGTACCTGATCTCGCCGCGCCGGGTGGTGATGATCCGGCGCGAGATGCCGCACAGCCTGCGCCTGAACCCCGACGCGCCGCAGGTCCAGCGGATGCTGCCGCGCTGGGTCCGGTGGCTCGGGCAGCGCGCCGGGCTGCCCGAGCACCTGGTGGAGCAGGCGGTCGCGGCGGAGGGCTGAGCGGCGGCTGAAGCGGCGGGCTCAGCGGTCGGCCGCGTTGGAGAACAGGTCCACCTGGGGCAGGTCGTGGCCCAGCCGGTCGCGCTTGGCGGTCAGGTAGCCCACGTTGTGGTCGTTGGCGGGCACCAGCAGCGGAACCCTGGCCACCACGGTGATGCCGTGCCGCTCCAGCGCCTCGATCTTGTCGGGGTTGTTGGACATCAGGCGCACCGAGCGGACGCCCAGGTGCCGCAGCACCTGCGCGGCGGGCCGGTAGTCCCGGACGTCGACCGGAAGCCCCAGGCTGGTGGCCGAGTCCAGGGTGTCCAGGCCCTGCTCGTCCTGCAGCACGTGCGTGCGCACCTTGGCCACCAGGCCGATGCCGCGCCCCTCATGGCCCCTGAGGTAGACCAGGACGCCGCTGCCCTCGCTGATGATCCGGTCCAGCGCGGCGTCGAGCTGGTCGCCGCACTCGCAGCGCATCGCGCGGAAGATGTCCCCGGTCATGCACTCGGAGTGCACGCGCACCAGCACGTCCTCGGACAGGTCCGGTCCGCCGTGGACGAGTGCCATGTGCTCGTGTCCGTCCACCCGGAACGCCACCGCGCGGAACGTGCCGCGCCGCGTCACCAGGTCCGACTCCGCGATGTCCTCAATGGCTTGCTCGTGCATCCGGTCCCCTTGTCACCAGGCGCCGACCGGGCGTTCACTACGCTCGATCAGTAATTGCACCGTAACCCGATCACCCGTCGGAGGTCACCCTGTTCAGCGTCACTGTTCGCGATCACGTGATGATCGCTCACAGCTTCCGCGGCGCCGTCTTCGGACCGGCGCAGCGCCTGCACGGGGCGACGTTCGTGGTGGACGCGACGTTCAAGCGGACCGAGCTGGACGCCGACAACATCGTCGTCGACATCGGACTGGCCACCGAGCGGCTGCGCGAGGTGCTGTCCGCGCTGAACTACCGCAACCTCGACGACGAACCGGAGTTCGCCGGCATCAACACCTCGACGGAGTACCTGGCCAAGGTCATCGCCGACCGCCTCGCCGACCTGGTGGGCGAGGGCGCGCTGGGCGAGGGCGCGCGCGGCCTGGCGGGCATCGCGGTCACGCTGCACGAGTCGCACGTGGCGTGGGCGAGCTACGAACGTCCCCTGTGACCGTCCACGTCGTCCTGCCCGCCGGGGTGGACGACCCGGACACCCCCAGCGGCGGCAACGTCTACGACCGGCGCGTCTGCCGGGGGCTGGCCGCGCTGGGCGTCGCGGTGCGGGAAGCGGCCGTGGCGGGCGCGTGGCCGCGCCCGGACCAGCGCGCCCGCGCCGAGCTGGGCCGGGTGCTCGCCGAGGTCCCGGACGGCGCGGTCGTGCTGCTCGACGGCCTGGTCGCGTGCGGGGTGCCGGACGTGCTCCTGCCGCACGCCGACCGGCTGCGCCTGGCCGTGCTGGTGCACCTGCCGCTGGCCGACGAGACCGGCCTGCCGCCCGCGACCGCCGCCGAGCTGGACGCCGCCGAGCGGCGGGTGCTGCGCGCCGCGCGCGCGGTCGTGGCGACCAGCCCCAGCGCGGCGCGCGGGCTGGTCCGGCGGCACGGCCTGGTGGCGCAGCGGGTGCGCACCGTCGCGCCGGGCGTGGACCCCGCCCCGCTCGCCCCCGGCACCGACGGCGCGTCGCGGCTGCTCTGCGTCGCCTCGGTGACCCCGCGCAAGGGCCACGACCTGCTGGTGCAGGCGCTTGCCGAGGTCGCCGACCGGCCGTGGACCTGCGCGTTCGTCGGTCCCGCGCCGCAGAGCGCGCACGTGGCGCGGGTGCGCGGGCTGATCGCCGAGCACCGCCTGGGCGACCGGGTGGCGCTGGTCGGTCCGCTGGGCGGCGAGCCGCTGGACCGGGCCTACGCCGCGGCCGACCTGTTCGTGCTGCCCTCGCGCGCCGAGACCTACGGCATGGTCGTCGCCGAGGCCCTGGCGCGCGGCGTCCCGGTGCTGGCCAGCGCCGTGCCCGACGCGCTGGGCGACGCCGGTCCGCTGCTGCCGCCGGAGGACGCGGGGGCGCTCGCGCGGGCGCTGCGGCGCTGGTTCGACGACGCCGGGTGGCGCGGTGAACTGCGCGCCTCGGCGCGGCGGCGACGCGCCGAACTGTCCACTTGGGACGAAACCGCGCGGGCTCTCGCGGAGGTGCTGGCTACTCTGCGCGGATGACTTTCGCTCCGGAGTGGTTGGCGCTGCGCGAAGAGGCCGATGCCCAGGCCCGTGCGGGGGAGCTGGTGGACCCGCTGCGCAAGATCGTTGTGAACCGGACCCCCGTGCTCATCCGTGATCTCGGGTGTGGCACTGGATCGATGGGACGATGGCTGTCCGGGCGGCTGCCCGGCCCGCAGCACTGGGTGCTGCACGACCGCGACCCCCGCCTGCTCGCCCTGGCCGGTGCGACGGTGACCGGCCCCGGCGTGACCGTCGAGACGCGGGAGGGCGACCTCACCGCGCTGCGCGCCGACGACCTGGCGGGCACCTCCCTGGTGACCGCCTCGGCGCTGCTGGACCTGCTCACCGAGGACGAGGTCGGCGCGCTGGCGGCGGCGTGCGCGGGCGCCGGGTGCCCGGCGCTGCTGACGCTGTCGGTCATCGGGCGGGTCGAGCTCGACCCGCCCGACCCGCTCGACGCCGCGTTCACCGAGGCGTTCAACGCCCACCAGCGGCGCACCGAGCACGGCCGCGCCCTGCTCGGCCCGGACGCGGTCCCGGCGGCCGTGGCGGCGTTCCAGGACCTCGGCATGGCGGTGTCCACACGGCCAAGCCCGTGGCGGCTGGGGCCTGGGCAGGCGGAGCTGACCGAGCGGTGGCTGCGCGGCTGGGTCGGCGCGGCCTGCGAGCAGGAGCCGGACCTGCTCCCGGAAGCGGAGGACTACCTGCGGCGACGGCTGGACGGCGAGCTGCGCGCGGTGGTCCACCACCAAGACCTGCTGGCCCTGCCGTGAAGCGGCGGTGGCCGTGGTTGCGGCCGTGGCTGCGGCTGGTTCCGGCGGTCGGCGTGCTGGCGGCGCTGGCGTGGCGGCTGGGCACCGGCGCGTTCCTGGACGGGCTGCGCGCCGTCACCGCCGGGTCGGCGCTGGCCGCGCTCGGCATCGGGCTGCTGACCACGGTGGCCTGCGCGTGGCGGTGGTGCCTGGTGGCGCGCGGGCTGGGACTTCCGCTGCCGCTGCGCGCGGCCGTCTCCGACTACTACCGGGGACTGCTGCTCAACGCGGTGCTGCCCGCGGGCGTGCTCGGCGACGTGGACCGCGCGGTGCGCCACGGGCGGCAGTCCGGTGACCTGGGGCGCGGCGTGCGGGCCGTGTTCTTCGAACGCGCGGCGGGGCAGGTGGTGCTCGTCGCCATCGGTGCCGTGGTGCTGTTCACCGGACCCGCCCCCGTGCTCGACTTCACGCCCGGTGTCGGGGTCGCGGCGGCGCTGGTGCCCGCTGCGGCAGTGGCCCTGCTGCTGCCGCGCGTGCGCCGGGCGCTGGCGGCGACCTTCGCCGACGGGCGCGAGCTGTTGTCCCGCAAGACCTTGCCCGCCGTGGTGCTGCTGTCGGCGGTGACCACGGCCGGGCACGTCGCGATGTTCCTCGTCGCGGCGCGGGCCGCCGGGGTGGGGGCACCGCCCGCGCGGCTCGTGCCGCTGCTGGTGCTGGCGCTGCTGGTGATGGCGCTGCCGGTCAACGTCGGCGGTTTCGGGCCGCGCGAGGCGTTCCTGGCGGTGGCCTTCGGCGCGGCCGGGCTGGGCGCCGCGCAGGGGTTCACCACCGGCGTGGTCTACGGGGTGCTGGCGCTGATCGCGAGCCTGCCCGGCGTCCTGGTGCTGCCGCGCCGGGGCTCACCCGTCCAGCACCGCCAGGTACTGCCCGAACGACTCGACCAGCGAGGCGAGCAGGGCCTCGCCCTTGTCCGCTGAGGCCAGCGAGGGGCGGCCGACGACACCGGAGGCGGTGTAGGGGGTCAACCCCAGGGTCAGCATGTGCCGCCGGTCGTCGGCCAGGTGGTCGACGGTCTCGTACCCCGGCTTCACCAGCTCCGGGTGGAAGCGCAGCAGGATCGAGGTCTCCAGCTCGCCCGCGTGCATGTCGCCGCCCGACGGGGTCTCGATCCCGGCGGCGGCGCGGGCGGCGGCCCAGTCCGCCCGGCCGGGGAACAGCGCCATGCCCTCGGCCTCCTGCACGACGTTGGACAGCACGTAGTTGCCGCCGTGCGCGTTGACCAGGACCAGATTCGGCACGCCGGAGCGGCGCAGCGACTCGGCGATGTCGGTCACCACCGCGTGCAGCGTCCGCGCCGAGATGCTCACCGTCCCCGGCCACCCGGCGTGCTCCTGCGAGCACGTGATCGCCAGCGGCGGGAGCAGCTGGACCGGGTGCGCGGCGGCGACCTCCCGCGCGATCGTGCACGCGATCACGGTGTCGGTGGCCAGCGGCAGGAAGGGGCCGTGCTGCTCGTGGCTGCCGATGGGCAGCACGGCCACCCGCGCGCCGCGGTCGCGCACGTCGGCGGTGGTGTCAAGCGGAAGCATGGGCCTGACCGTAGTCAACCCGGTGGCACAGCGCCGGAACTTCCCCGCCCGCCAGTCGCGGCAGCACCGAGGGCAACTCGTCGAACCGGCTCTGCCCGGTGATCAGCGCGTCGAACGCCGGGTCCGCGAGCAGGTCCAGCGCGAGCGCCATGCGCTGGGCGAACGTCCGATCGGGACGGGCCACCACGCCGACCTGGCTGCCGCGCACGGTGAGCCTGCGCGAGTGGAAGGACTCGCCGAGCGGCAGGCTGACCCGCCGGTCGCCGTACCAGCTCAGCTCCACCACGCGGCCCTCCGGCGCGAGCAGCTCCAGCGACCGCGCCAGACCCGCCTCGGTCGCGCTGGCGTGGATCACCAGGTCGCACTCGCCCCGAGCCCGCTGCGGCAGCGCGAAGCCCACCCCCAGGGCGGTGGCCACGTCCGCGCGGGCCGGGTCGGTGTCGACCAGCTCGACCCGGACGCCGGGAAACCGGGCCAGCAGCGCCGCCGCGGC
>NZ_BMRG01000002.1:627416-645439 GCF_014648515.1 Saccharothrix coeruleofusca | reverse complement strand
GCACCCCACCATCCCGCCTCCCACCACGGCGACCCGGTCGCCCAGCAGCGGCGCGGCGTCCCACAGGGCGTTGACCGCGGTCTCCACCGTCCCGGCCAGCACCGCCCGCTCGGCGGGCACCGAGTCCGGCACCGGGGTCACCGCGTCGGCGGGCACCACGTAGTGCGTCTGATGTGGATAGAGGCAGAAAACGGTGCGTCCCAGCAACTCCGGCGCACCGGCCTCCACCACGCCCACGTTGAGGTAGCCGTACTTCACCGGCCACGGGAACTCGCCCTCCTGGAAGGGCGCGCGCATCACCTCGTGCTGGCTGCGCGGGACGCCGCCGCGCAGCACCAGCGCCTCGGTGCCCCGGCTGATCCCCGACCACAGCGTGCGCACCAGCACCTCGCCGGGGCCGGGCTCGCCGACCGCCACCGGCCTGACCTCGCACTTCCCGACCGAGGTGAACCAAAGGGCCCTTGCCGCACGTGTCATCTAACAACCTCCGAAAACGGGGCCCACTGCCACGAGGGGCGCGATGACCACACTTCAGCACAACACCGCGGCGGCCGTGCGGGAGCCCGTCGCCTGGGCGGGCGCGCAGGTCCTGCTGCTGGGCGCGCTGGACGTCGCGGTGGGCCTCGGCCCGCTGGGCCTGCTGGTGGGCCTGGCCTACGCGCTGGCCACCCCGGTCCTGCTCGGCCAGGCCGCGCACCGGGCGGGCGCGGTGGCGCTGGGACCGGCCGACCGGGTCACCCTGGCCAGGGCGCTGCTGGTCGGCGGGGTGGCCGCGCTGGTGGCCGACCGGCTCGGCCACGACGTGCCCACGGCGCTGCTGGTCGTGCTCGCCTCGGTCGCGCTCGCCCTGGACTTCGTCGACGGCCGGGTGGCCCGGCGCACCGGCACCGCCTCGCCGCTGGGCGCGCGGTTCGACATGGAGGTCGACGCCTTCCTGATCCTGGTGCTCAGCGCCCACGTGGCGCTGGAGCTGGGCCCGTGGGTGCTGGTCATCGGCGCGCTGCGGTACGTGTTCGTCGCGGCCTCGTGGGGCTTGCGCTGGCTGCGCGGCGCGCTGCCGCCGAGCTTCGCGCGCAAGGCCGTGGCCGCCGCGCAGGGCGTCGTCCTGGTCGTCGCCGCGGCGGGTGTCGTCCCGCACGGCGCGGTCCTGGTGGGACTCGCGCTGGCGGCGCTGCTGTGGTCCTTCGGCCGCGACACCCTGTGGTTGCGGCACAACGCGATGGAAGGGGTCCGTCATGGCTGAGCGAACGGCCACCGCGCGCACCGCGGTCAGCGTTCTGGTGTGGGGGCTGCAACTCGCGCTCGCCGCCTACTTCGCCTACAGCGGCTCGCTGCTGTTCGGCGACGACTTCGTGAACAAGTTCGACCGGATCGGCTTCGGCCAGTGGCTGCGCTACCTGACCGGGGTGCTGGAGGTCGGCGGCGCGGTGGGCCTGCTGGTGCCGCGCCTGTGCGGGCTCGCCGCGCTCGGGCTGATGGGCGTGATGACCGGCGCGGTCGTCACCGAGCTGTTCCTGGTGGACAACGGGGACGCGAGCCTGCCCGCCGCCCTGCTGGGCCTGGCCGCCGTGGTGGCGCTGGTCCGGCGGGACACCGTGATCGCCCTCTACGCCGGGTCTTCTCCCGGGTCTTCTTCCGGGTCTTCTCCTGGACCTGCTTCCGCACCGCGCTTGGGGAAGTAGCGCAGCACCGCGACGTCCCCGACCCGCGTCACGTCCTCCAGGTGGAAGCGGCGGGCGGGGCCGCCGGGGAACTCGGCGGGGTTGACGAAGCGCGGGGCGGCGGCCTGCCCGACCAGCATGGGCGCGACCGCCACGCGCACCTCGTCGGCCAGCCCGGCGGCCAGGAAAGCGGTGTGCACCGCGCCGCCGCCCTCCACCATCAGCCTGCCCACCCCGCGCCCGCCGAGGTCGTCCAGCATCCTGGCCAGGTCGACCTCCGGGCCCAGCGCGACGACCTCGGCCAGCCCGCCCAGGGCGGCCGACGCCCGCCGCGCGCCGGAATCGGTGGTGTAGACGACCTTCCGGTCGCCGTTGTGCCAGAACAGCCGGTCCGGGTCGAGGTCGCCGGTCGCGGTCACGGTGGCCTTGAGCGGGAACTCGGGCAGCCCGCGCGCCAGCCGGGCCCGCCGCCGCCGGGGGTCGTTGACCAGCAGGCGCGGGTTGTCCCGGCGGACCGTCCCGGCGCCGACCAGGATGGCGTCGGACTCCGCGCGCAGCCGGTCCACGTGGTCGAAGTCCTCCGCGTTGGACAGCGGGAAGCGGTGCTCGCTGCGGTCGTCGATGTAGCCGTCCAGGCTCATGGCGACGCTCAGCAGGACGTGCGGACGGGTCACGCCGACACGGTACGCGGTGAACCGCCGGGCGCGATCATCCGTTTACCGGATCAGCCGACGGGTTGGGAGTGATGTGGTGGCACGCCGGGTCGCGGGTCGGGCGATCACCGCCCTGGCCGCGCTGTTCGTGCTGTTCGCCCTGCTGGCGCCCAGCGATCTGGACCTCTTCGCGCCGGAGGCGTTCCTGCGCCTGCCGGTGGAGGCGCTGCTCGGCGTGGTGCTGCTGGTGGTCCTGCCGCAGCGGGCACGACCGGTGGCGGCTCTGGCGGGCGGCGCGCTGCTCGGCCTGCTGCTCGTGCTCAAGGTGCTCGACATCGGCTTCGACCTGGTCCTGTACCGGCCGTTCGACCCGGTGCTGGACTGGCCGCTGCTGCGGCCCGCGGTGGAGTTCCTGGACGTGACCGCCGGCCGGGCGGGCACGATCGCCGCCGTGGTGCTGGCCGGCCTGCTCGTGCTGGCCGTGGTCGTGCTGATGGCGCTGGCGGTCTCGCGGCTGGGCGGGGTCGTCTCGCGGCACCGCCTCGCGGCCACGCGCGCGGTCGCCGTGCTCGTGGTGGTCTGGATCAGCCTGGCCGTGCCGGGGGCGGAAATCGCTTCCCGCGACGCGGTGGCGTTCGTCCACGGCCACGCCCGCCAGGTCCGCGAGAGCTGGCAGGACCAGCGGGCGTTCGCCGTCGACGCGGCCGTCGACGCCTTCCGCGACACCCCCGGCGAGCGGCTGCTGACCGCGTTGCGCGGCAAGGACGTCGTGCTCGCCTTCGTGGAGAGCTACGGCCGCGACGCCGTCGAGGACCCGCGGCTGTCGGCCGGGGTCCGCGAGGTGCTCGACGCGGGCACCCGGCGGCTGGCCGAGGCCGGGTACGCCGCGCGCAGCGGCTTCCTGACCTCGCCGACGGCGGGCGGCGGCAGCTGGCTGGCCCAGGCCACCCTGCTGTCCGGCCTGTGGATCGACAACCAGCAGCGCTACGACACCCTGGTGGCGGGCGACCGGCTCACCCTCAGCGGCGCGTTCCGGCGCGCGGGCTGGCGGTCGGTCGGCGTGGTGCCGGGGATCACCCGCGCCTGGCCGGAGGGGCGCTTCTTCGGCTACGAGCGGATCTACGCCGCGGCCGACCTCGGCTACCGGGGCCCGCGCTTCGGCTACGCCACCACGCCCGACCAGTACACCCTGGCGGCGTTCCAGCGCGCCGAGCGGGCGGCCGCCACCGGCCCGGTGATGGCCACGATCCCGCTGGTGACCAGCCACGCGCCGTGGTCGCCGACGCCGAGGCCGGTCGGCTGGGACGAGCTGGGCGACGGCTCGGTGTTCAACGGCACGGCCTCGGGCGAGGACGCGCCGGACGCGATCTTCGGGCGCGACCCGGCGCGGGTGCGCGCCGATTACGGCGATTCCATCGGGTACTCGCTGAACGCGCTGGTGTCCTACGTCATCGAGCACGGCGACGACGACCTGGTGCTGGTCTTCCTCGGCGACCACCAGCCCGCGCAGGTCGTCACCGGCGCGGACGCGGGCAGGGACGTGCCGGTCACCGTGGTCGCCCGCGACCCGGCGGTGCTCGCGCGGATCTCGGACTGGGGCTGGTCGGAGGGGCTGCGGCCGGGCCCGGACGCCCCGGTCTGGCCGATGAACTCCTTCCGGGACAGGTTCCTCACCGCTTTCAGCTGATTTGACCGGTCCTTTGTGGACTGATCACCCCCTGTGGCTCACACCACTGGAGCAATCCTCTACGGTCGGCCGCACCGAATCGCTTCCACTGGGGGTTGGATGAAAACGCTCAAGCGCGGGCTGCTCACCGCGACCGCCCTGCTGACCGCGTCGGCACTGGCGGGCGGGCTCACCTCGGCGACCGGCGCGCCCGCGAGCACCGTCGAGGCCGACGCGAGCAAGCGGCTGGCCGAGGCGCTGCGGCAGGCGATCGTCGCGCAGGACTTCAAGGACGTGGTCGACCTCACCCCGCCGGACCTCTCGGCCGCGGTGGCCAGGTCCTCCCGGACCGGCGCGGCGGAGAAGTACGACTCGACCGAGTGGGGACCGGCCGCCCGGTTCAGCACCGCCGCCGCCGAGCCCAGGCCGCTGCACCAGACGCCCAACCTGGACGCCGCGGTGATCGAGCTGGACGACCAGGGCCGACCGGTCGCGATGGCCGACGTGCTGCTCAGCCCGCAGCACCCGCAGGGCGTCGTGGTGCCGCTGGACCGCCGCGGCCTGTCCACCGACAAGGTGCGCTACCGCTGGTGGGACGACACCGAGTGGGACGTCAACGGCGGCCGGGGCACCAGGGACGTGCTGGCGGGCCGGGAGAACGCGCCCATCGACTTCTCCTCGCCCTACCCCGGCTCGGTGCTCAAGCTCATGGTCGGCTTCGGCGTGCTGCGGCTGGCCGACCAGGGCCGGGTGAACCTGGACGCGGAGTACTCCTACCAGCCGGTGACGCTCAACCCGGCCTGCGGCGGCCCCACCGCCAAGCCGGTGCGGCAGTACTTTGACGCGATGCTCACCATGTCCGACAACGGGTCCACCTGCGCGCTGATCAAGATGCTGCACGACCTGCGCGCGATCGACGCGATGAACGCCTCGTTCGTCGAGCTGGGGATGCCCACGCTGATGGTGACCGGCACCAACCCGGACAACGGCGGGCGCTGGATCGGGTCGAACATGAGCAGCATCGACACCGCCAAGCTGCTGCTGCTGGTCAACGGCGGCCCCGGCACGCTGTGGACCACCCCGGCGGGCAAGCCGGTCACCAGGGACGCGCTCAGCGCCGCCTCCCGCGCCCTGTTCCTCAAGACCCTCGGTGAGCAGGGCCACAACGAGATGCTCTCGACCACCAACTGGTGCGGCCGGGAGTACCCGCAGCAGGGCATCCCGCAGGTCACGCCGAAGCGCTGGGTCGACCCGGCCGACGGCACCATGACCGTGGGCGGCGCGGTGTACGACCGCGACGTGCGGCCGTGCGACGCCGCCGCCGAGGTGACCTTCGCGCACAAGACCGGCTGGGTGGACACCACCGGCAGCGACGCGGGCATCGTCCGCTCGATCCAGGGCGCGGACAAGCGCAACTACGTCGTGGTCGTGTTCTGCAACCTGGGCACCGACTACGTCGACCACCACCGCCCGGCCGACCCGGAGGGCGTTTTCCCGGTGCTCTACACCGAGAAGTACGCCGCGCTGGGCAAGGCGATCGACGGCATCGTCGCCGGTCTGCGCTAGACGAGCGCCCTGAAGGGGGCGGAAGGGGACCGAGCGCCCCTTCCGCCCCCTTTAGCGCGCGTACGATACTTGCTCTGAGGCACGCTTCGCCGCGTTGTGTGCTGGCACCACAACGCCGAGGCGGTGACGGACGTGGTCCTGGACGAGGGGAGCCCACGCCCTGCCACACGGGTGGAGGCGGTGCCCCCGCAACCCCCACCGCAGGAGCCGTCCACCGCTGATTGGGCCATGCGGCTGCTGGACGGCTTCGACCTCGCGATCGTGGTGTGCGACGAGCGGGGCGTCGTCCGACAGGTCAGCGCCGAGGCGCGGCGGCTGGCGCCCGGTGTCGCCGAGGGCGGCTCCCTGGCCGACTCCGCCGTGCCCGAGCTGGCCGCGGCCGCCGCGCGCGGCCAGGCGGCCTTCGAGGCGTCGGCGGGCGGTCGCGCGCTGGTGGGGCGGCGGCGGCAGCTGGGCGGCGGATGGACCGCCTGGCACCTGCGGGACGTGACCGCGCGGCGGGCCCGCGACGACGCGATGCTGGCCGAACGGGCGCGCAGCCGGTTCCTGGCCCGCGCCAGCAGGCAGCTGGGGCTGTCGCTGAACCCGACCAGGACCGCGCGGACCGTGGTGGAGCTGGCCGCCGAGCTGGGGCACGCGGCGACCGTGGTGCTGCCCACCGGCGAGTACGTGCACGGCGTGCGCGGGGCGACGCCGCAGGTCGGCCGGTGGACCTCGGAGCAGCTGCCGCCGGCGCTGGTGGAGGCCATGGACGGCACCGCGGGCGGGGTGGAGCGGCACCACGCCGCGCACTTCGGCGCGCACCGGCACGTGGACCTCAGCCGCGCGGTGGAGGCGGTGACCGTGCCGCTGCGCGGCGCCGAGGCCCCCGGCCCGGCCCTGGTGCTGTGGCTGTCGGGGGAGGCGCAGGCGGTCGAGGACCCCGACGGCGAGGTGCTCGAGGAGTTCGCCACCCGCGCGGGCACGGCGCTGGCCGCCGCGCGGGCGCACGCCGAGCAGGCGCGCACCGCCGCCGTGCTCAAGCGCGGCCTGCTGCCCGCGCCGCTGCCCGACGTGCCCGGCCTGGCGTTCGGCGCCGAGTACCGGCCCGCCACCGGCGTGGGCAGCCTGGGCGGGGACTTCTACGAGGTGGTGCCGTCCGGGGCGGGGGCCTCGTTCGTCTTCGGCGACGTGGTCGGCACGGGCGTGGAGGCGGCCGTGACCAGCGGCGTCGTCCGCCAGGCGCTGGGCGCGCTGCGGCGGGTGCCGGTCGAGCCGCGCCGCGCGCTGGAGGTGCTCAACAGCTCCCTGCTGGACAACGCGCCCGTCGACCGGCGGTGGTTCGTCACCGCCGTGCTCGGCGACGCGGAGGTGGGCGTCGACGGGGGCATCCGGCTGGAGCTGACCGGCGGCGGGCACCTGTCGCCGCTGGTGCTGCGCCGCGACGGCCGGGCGGAGTTCGTGAAGGTCGGCGGGATGCTGGTGGGAGCGCTCCCGGCGGCGTCGTTCCGCACCGTCGAGGTCGACCTGCGCCCCGGCGAGGTGTGCGTGTTCTACAGCGACGGGGTCACCGAGGCGCGCGGCGGCGCGGACGGCGCGGAGCTGTTCGGGGCCGAGCGGCTCGCCGCGCTGCTGACCGGCTGCCACGTGATGCCGCCCACGGCCGTGGCGCAGCGGGTGGTGCTCGGCGCGCAGGAGTGGCTGGCGGGCCGCGAGCACGACGACATCGCGGTGCTGGCCCTGCGGGCGGCGGCGTGACCGACCGCGAGGAGCTGATGGCGGCGCTGGCCGCCGCCGACGAGCGCGCGGCCGTGGCGGTGGCGCTGCGGCTGCTGGACCGGGGCGTGCCCGCCGAGACCGTGCTGCTCGACCTGGTCGCCGAGGCGCAGGCCGAGGTCGGCAGGCGGTGGCAGGTCAACGAGTGGAGCGTCGCCAGGGAGCACGCCGCCACCGCGATCAACGAGCGGGTCATCGCGGCGGTCGGCAGCCGCGTCGACGTGCCGCCGACCAAGGGTCACGTGGTCGTGTCGTGCCTGGACGGCGAGTGGCACGCGGTGCCGCCGCGCATCGTCGCCGAGGTGCTGCGCGGCCGGGGCTGGCGGGTCACCTTCCTCGGCGCCAGCGTGCCCACCGCCCACCTGGTGTCCTACCTGCACGAGCACGGCCCGGACGCGGTCGCGCTGAGCTGCACCCTGTCGCGCAGCCTGCCGCGCGCCGACCAGGTGGTCGCCGCCTGCCGCGCCACCGGGACGCCGGTGCTGGTCGGCGGGCGCGGCTTCGGCGCGGACGGCCGGTGGGCCAAGCAGCTGGGCGTGGACAGCTGGGCGCCGACCGCGCCGGCCGCCGCCGAGCTGCTGGAGCACCCGGAGTGGCGGCGCACCGCCCAGCCCGCCCCGCCGCGGCGGGCCGACCCGGAGTACGCCGCGCTGCGCACCCGCCGCGCCGAGCTGATCGGTGCGGCGGTGGACGCCCTGTACGAGCGGTTCCCGCCGATGCGGGGCTACGATGAGCGCAGGCTCGACGCCACGTTGGAGGACGTCGGGCACATCGTGGACTTCCTCAGCGCCTCGGTCTACGTCGACGACGTGGAGCTGTTCGGCGAGTTCATGGCCTGGACAGCCGAGGTGCTCGCCGCCCGCGGTGTCCCGGTGGCCTCGACCGAGGTCGCCATGAGCGCGATGAGCCGGGTGCTGGAGGACCACCCACGGGCGCTGCGCCACCTCGACCACGGTCGCCAGGTCGTCCGGGTAGCTTGACAAGACCCTCGCAAGGGCTGTGACGTTGAGCAAACAGCGGTGCGGTCGCCTGAGCTATTAATCGAAATGGATCGCTATGACGTCTGCACGACGTGTTGATGGGTTGCACACGGAAACCCAGCGGATCGGCGAGGACGTGGTGGTGCTGGCCGCCGCGGGCGAGATCGACATCGCCACCGCCGAAGACCTGCGCAAGCCGCTGATCGAGCTGGCGGGGCGCACCCCGGAGGGCGGCACGGTGGTGGCCGACCTGACCGGCATCACCTTCTTCTCCTCACCCGGCATCGAGGCGCTGCTCGTCGCGCACGAGCGGCTGGGGCAGGTCGGCGGCACGCTGCACGTGGTCGCCGCCCCCGTGGTGCGCCGCGCGCTGACCGCCGTGGGGCTGGACCGGGCGCTTCGGTTGCACGACACTTTGGAAGCGGCACTGAGCCGTTAGGTGTCAACCTGAGCAGATCCGGTCATCCCCGTAGAGACCCATCGCCCCACCCGCGAGGACGCCCGTGCTAGCCGAACCGCCCAACGCCGCGAAACCCGTCTCCGCCTCCGCCGAGGCGGAGGGGTTCGTGCTGGAGATGGAGGTCGACGGCCGCGACCTGGCGGCGATGCGCCAGCGGGTCCGGGCGGCGCTGGCGGAGCTGGACCAGGACCTGGTGCAGGACGTCGAGCTGGTCTGCACGGAGCTGGCGGCCAACGCCTGCGACCACGCGGCCGGTCCGCACCACCTGGTGCTGCGGCACGGCACCCGCGACGGCCTGCCGTCGGTGCTGGTGGAGGTGCGCGACGCGACGCCGGACCGGTTCCCGCAGGTGGGCGTGTCGACGCTGGGGCCGCACCGGGGCCACGGCCTGAAGATGGTCCAGTCGCTGGCCGCCGCGTGGGGCGTGCACGGCGACACCACCACCAAGACCGTCTGGGCCGTCGTCACCACCCCCTGACCGCGCCTGCAAGTACTACCCGCCGCGCCCCACAGGGCCGCTCACCACTACCCGGCTCACCGCGGAACGCGGGACCAGCCGGTGCCCGAACCCGAGTAGCAGCCCAGGTGGGCGGGCTGGTCGCGCCCGCGCTGCCTGCCGTGCCGGCGGGGTGCGCGTCTTCACCGCCGACGCGAGCGGCGAGAACCAGGTCAACGGCGTGCGCGCTCACCCGGACCAGTGACAGCCCTTGCGGAGGACGGCGTGCGGCGCATCTGCTTCTTGCTGCGGAGCGCGGGGCGCGCCAGGTCGACACCCGCCGACCGAGGTCTGCCACCTCGACTGACGACTGACGACTGACGCGAAGGAGGGCGGCCGTGGACGTGACCACCCGCATCGGCGTCGTGATGAACGGCGTGACCGGGCGGATGGGGTACCGGCAGCACCTGCTGCGGTCGGTGCTGGCCATCCGCGAGCAGGGCGGGGTGCCGCTGTCCGACGGCCGCCGCGTGCTGCTGGAACCCGTCCTGGTCGGCCGCGGCGCGACCAAGCTGCGCGAGCTGGCCCGGCGGCACGACGTCGAGCACTGGTCCACCGACCTGGACACCGTGCTCGGCGACCCGCGCTGGCAGGTGTACTTCGACGCGCAGCTGACCAGCGTGCGGCACAAGGCCGTGGTCGCGGCGATCGAGGCGGGAAAGCACCTCTACACCGAGAAACCGGTCGCCGAGACCGCGCGGCAGGTCGTGGAGCTGGCCCGGCTGGCCGACGCGGCGGGCCTGCGGCACGGCGTGGTGCACGACAAGCTGTTCCTGCCGGGGCTGCTCAAGCTCAAGCGGCTGGTGGACGCCGGGTTCTTCGGCCGGGTGCTGTCGGTGCGCGGCGAGTTCGGCTACTGGGTGTTCGAGGGCGACGGGCAGAGCGCGCAGCGGCCCTCGTGGAACTACCGCAAGCAGGACGGCGGCGGAGTGGTGGTGGACATGTTCTGCCACTGGAACTACGTCCTGGAGAACCTGTTCGGCAGGGTCCGCGCGGTCACCGCCAAGGCCGTCACGCACATCCCGCGCCGCTGGGACGAGCGCGGCGAGCCCTACGAGGCCACCGCCGACGACGCGGCGTACGGCATCTTCGAGCTCGACGGCGGGATCATCGCGCAGGTCAACTCCTCCTGGGCGGTCCGGGTCCACCGGGACGAGCTGGTGGAGTTCCAGGTCGACGGCACCGAGGGCAGCGCGGTGGCCGGGCTGTGGGGGTGCCGGGTGCAGCACCGCTCGATGACGCCCAAGCCGGTGTGGAACCCGGACGTGCCCACCACCGAGCGGTTCCGCGACCAGTGGGCCGAGGTGCCGGACAACGCGGTGTTCGACAACGGGTTCAAGGCGCAGTGGGAGCAGTTCATCCGGTCCGTGGCCGGCGACGGCGAGCACCCGTACGACTTCTACGCGGGAGCGCGCGGCATCCGGCTCGCCGAGGCCGGGCTGCGCTCGTCGGCCGAGGGCCGCCGCGTCGAGCTGGAGGAGATCGCCCCGTGAGCTTCCGCAGCCGCATCGCCTTCGCCGCCGCGCACGTCGCCGCGGACCCGGCGGGCGACAACCGCCCCGGTGCCCCCGCCGCGCTGGACTGGGACGCGACACTGGCGTTCCGGCACCACCTGTGGCGGCACGGCCTGGGCGTGGCCGAGGCCGTGGACACCGCCCAGCGCGGCATGGGCCTGGACTGGGCCGCCACCAGGGAGCTGATCCGCCGTTCCGCCGCCGAAGCCCGCTCGGTGGGCGGCCGGATCGCCGCCGGAGCGGGCACCGACCACCTCTTACCATCCACAGTGGACGGTGTACGTGCGGCCTACGAAGAGCAGGTCGAAGTGGTGGAATCCACTGGCGCGCAAGTGATCCTGATGGCCAGTCGCGCCCTCGCCGCCGTGGCGCGCGGTCCCCGGGACTACCACGCCGTCTACGGCGAGGTGCTCCGGCAGGTGCGGGAACCGGTCATCCTGCACTGGCTCGGCCCCGTGTTCGACCCGGCGCTCAAGGGCTACTGGGGATCGGACGACCTGGACCTGGCGACCGACTCGTTCGTCGAACTGGTGCGCGCCCACGCCGACAAGGTCGACGGGGTCAAGGTCTCGCTGCTGGACGCGGCCCACGAGGTCCGGCTGCGGCAAGCGCTGTCCGTGCGCGTCTACACCGGCGACGACTTCCACTACCCGGAGCTGATCGAGGGCGGCAGCGACGCACTGCTGGGCGTGTTCGCCGCCATCGCCCCCGTCGCGGCGCGGGCGTTGCGGGCACTGGACTCCGGCGACCACGACGGCTACCGGGCCGCCTTCGAGCCGACGCTCCCGCTGGCCCGACACCTGTTCGAAGCGCCGACGTACTACTACAAGACCGGCATCGCCTTCCTGGCCTGGCTTTCCGGGCACCAGCCCGGCTTCACCATGGTCGGCGGCCTGCAAGCCGGTCGCGGCGTGCCGCACCTGCGCACCGCCTACCACCTGGCGTCCGGCATCGGCCTGTTCGAGGACCCGGAACTGGCCCAGCGGCGGATGCGGGCGTTCCTGACCGTGGCGGGGGTGGCGTGATGCGACGCCTGTCGCTCAACCAGAGGACCACCGCCTCGTGGAGCGTCCCGGAGGCGGTCGACGGCTGCGTGCGCGCGGGCGTCGAGGCCATCGGCCTGTGGCGCGAGCCGGTCGCCGAGCACGGTCTGCGGCGCACCGCGAAGCTGGTCCGCGACGCCGGCCTGCGGGTGTCCTCGCTGTGCCGCGGCGGTTTCCTCACCGCGCCCGGCGCGCTGGGGGACAACCGGCGCGCCATCGACGAGGCGGCGGCACTGGGCACCGACTGCCTGGTGATGGTCGTCGGCGGCCTGCCCCCCGGATCGAAGGACCTCGCCGGAGCGCGCACGGCCGTGGCCGACGCCATCGCCGAGCTGGCCCCGTGCGCGGGGGAGCGCGGCGTGCGGCTGGCACTGGAGCCCATGCACCCCGTGTACTGCGCGGACCGCGGCGTGCTGTCCACCCTGGAGCAGGCGCTGGACCTGGCCGAGCGGTTCCCGGTGTCACAGGTGGGGGTGGTGGTGGACACCTTCCACCTGTGGTGGGACCCCCAGGTGTGGCAGCAGATCGCCCGCGCGGGCGCGCGGATCGCGAGCTACCAGGTCTCCGACTGGATCACCCCGCTACCCGCCGACGTGCTGCTGGGGCGGGGCATGATGGGCGACGGCCACATCGACTTCGCCGCGTTCACCGCCGCCGTGAACGCCGCCGGGTACACCGGCGACATCGAGGTGGAGATCTTCAACGCCGACGTGTGGAACACACCCCCCGACCAGGTCCTGACCACCGTCAAGGACCGCTACCGCCGCCTGATCCACACCCCCCGCGAGTCGAACGCTCAGACACCCTGAATTCAACATTCGCGCACCCCGACCCGCACTCTCGCGGCCTCGACCCGCGCTTGTCGCGCACCCCGCCGCGCGCTTCCGCACCTCGGGTAGTAGTTACCGGCTTCCCCAACCCCGTCGGGTAGTACTTGCCCACGCACCAGGGGGCGCGCGCAGTGGGTGCCCGTGAGCGCCGTCCTTGGCGACCTGCCGCGCGGCGAGCGCACCTCCCCGCACCCCAACGACGAACTCGCGGTACCTGGGCGTTCGACTCGCGGTGGGTGGGGTCAGGAGGGGGTGTAGCGGCGGAGGGGTTGGGTGGTGCGGAGGAGGGCGCGCAGGTCGGCCAGGGTGCCGTGGACGGCGCCGATGGCGCGGGCTTGGACCAGGACGTTGCCCAGGGCGGTGGCCTCGACCGGCCCGGCCACCACGGGCAGCCCGCACACGTCGGCGGTGAGTTGGCACAGCAGCCCGTTGCGCGCCCCGCCGCCCACCAGGTGCACGACCTCGATCTCCTTGCCGGACAACCGCTGCGCCTGCGCCAGCGTGTCGCGGTAGGCCAGCGCCAGGCTGTCCAGCACGCACCGCACCACCTCGGCCGGACTGGTGGGCACCCGCTGGCCGCCACGCCTGCAGTGCTCGGCGATGCGGTCGGGCATGGGGCCCAGCGAACCGTCGTCCGGCGCCAGGAACTCGGGCGCGTCCGGGTCGATCACGCAGGCGAAAGCGTCCACCGACGCGGCTCGGGCGAGCAGCGGCTCCAGCGCCGAACCGGGCCACGCCCGCAACGACTCCTGCAGCAGCCACAACCCCATCACGTTGCGCAGGTAGCGGATCGTGCCGTCCACTCCGGCCTCGTTGGTGAAGTTGGCCCGCCTGCTCTCCTCGGTCAGCACCGGCCGGTCCAGCTCCACCCCGACCAGCGACCACGTGCCGCAGGAGATGTAGCCGAACGCGCTGCCCTCGGCGGGCACGCCGACCACCGCGGACGCCGTGTCGTGCGAGCCCACCGCGTGCACCGGCACCGGCCCGGTCAGCCCGGTCCCGGTCGGCCCGGTCCCGGTGAGCCCGGTCTCGGCCAGCACGGCGGGCAGCAGGTCGCCCCGGTGGTCGCCGGGTTCGCACAGGGGCGGGAACAGGGACGGGTCGACGCCGACGCGCTCCATCAGGCCGGTGGCCCACCGGCCGGTGCGGATGTCGAGCAGTTGCGTGGTGCTGGCGTTGGTGCGCTCGGCGGCCACGTCGCCGGTCAGCCACAGGGTCAGCAGGTCGGGGATGAGCAGGAGCCGGTCGGCCACGGACAGCTGCGGGGTGCGCGCCGCGGCGACGAGCTGGAAGAGGGTGTTGAACGGCAGCACCTGCACGCCGGTGGTCGCGTACAGGTCGTCCACCAGCGACAGCACCCGCTCGGCCACGCCTTCGGTGCGGGAGTCGCGGTAGTGCACGGGGTTGCCCAGCAGCGCGCCGGAGCGGTCGAGCAGTCCGTAGTCGACCGCCCAGGAGTCGATGCCCACGCTCGCCAGCGGGTCGCCGGCGGCGCGCAGGCCGTCGAGGACGCCGCGGTAGAGCGCGAGCACGTCCCAGTGCAGCGTGCCGCCCAGCCGCACCGGCCCGTTGGGGAAGCGGTGGACCTCGGTCAGCGCCAGCCCGCCCGCGCCGACCTCGCCCACCACGACCCGTCCGCTGGAGGCTCCGAGGTCCACCGCCGCCACCCGTCGCACCGGCACCTCCTGAAACGTTTTAACACCTCTGCGGGCAGCTAGGATCAAGGGTGCGGCGGGGCGAGGTCAAGAGGGAGGCGCGGTGGGGTCACCGGTGAGCATCCGCGACGTGGCGACGCGCGCGAAGGTGTCCGTCGGCACCGTGTCCAACGTGCTCAACCGGCCCGAGGTGGTCGCCCCGGCGACCCGCGAGCGGGTGCTGGGCGCGATCACGGAGCTGGGTTTCGTGCGCAACGACGCGGCCCGCCAGCTGCGCTCGGGCACGCCGCGCGCGATCGGCCTGGTGGTGCTGGACGTGGGCAACCCGTTCTTCACCGACGTGGCCCGCGGTGTGGAGGACACCGCCAGCGAGGCCGGGCACGCGGTGATCCTGTGCAACAGCGACGAGTCCGCGCGGCGCGAGGCCAGGCACGTGGAGCTGCTGGCCGAGCAGCGCGTGCACGGCGTGCTGATCACCCCGGTGGACACCGACCTGGCCGCGGTGCGCAGGCTGCGCGACCGGGGTATCTCGGTGGTGCTGCTGGACCACCCCACCGACGAGCCGGACCTGTGCTCGGTGGCGGTGGACGACCGCCAGGGCGGCGAGCTGGCGGTGACCCACCTGCTGGCCGAGGGCTACCAGCGGATCGTCATGGTCAACGGGCCCGCGCGCATCCACCAGGCGCGGCAGCGGCACCGCGGCGCGGTGGACGCGGTGCGCAAGGCAGGGCGCTCCAGGGCGGTGCTGGAGGAGCTGGTGGTGCCCGCGCTCAACGTGGCCTCCGGGCAGCGCGCGGCCGAGCGGCTGCTGGCCCGCTCCACCCGGCCGGACGCGGTGTTCTGCGCCAACGACCTGCTCGCGCTGGGCGTGCTCCAGGTGCTGGTGCGGGCCGGGGTGCGGGTGCCGGAGGAGATGGCCGTGGTGGGCTACGACGACATCGACTTCGCCGCCGCGGCGGCGGTCCCGCTGACCTCCGTGCGGCAGCCGCGCCAGCAGATCGGCCGCACGGCGGCGGAGCTGGTGATCGCCGAGACGATGTCGCCCGCCGAGCACGAGCACCGGCACGTGCTGTTCGCGCCGGAGCTGGTGGTGCGCGAGTCCAGCAGGCGGCCCGTTCGTCCCCGGCGTGGGCGATGAACCGTTTCATCCCTTGACGGCCATCGCGCCGGACTGCTGTCATGAACCGGTCCGGGGCGTGGTCCACCGCCGCCTGGGAGCGCTCCCAGAATCGAGGCGAAGGAGCAACGGTGCTCACCAACTCGTTCCGCGCGCGGGTGGCCGCGGCGGCGACCGCCCTGCTGGCGGGCGGCCTGCTCACCGGGCCCGCGCACGCCTGCCCGGCCGACGGCTCTCCGGCCGACGCCTGCCCGGCCACGGCGGAGGCCGACCCCGCGGGCCGCAAGCAGGTCGAGCGGCTGGACCGCGGCCTGATCAGCGTGCGCTCGGGCAGCGGGAACCTGGTCAGCTGGCGGCTGCTGGCCGGTGACCCCCGCAACGTGGCGTTCAACGTCTACCGGGGCGCCACCAAGCTGACCGGCACACCCCTCACCACGTCCACCAACTACCTGGACAGCGGTGCCCCCGCCGACGCCTCCTACACCGTGCGCGCGGTCGTCGACGGCGTCGAGGAACCCGCCTCCCCGGCCTCCCTGGCGTTCCCCGGCGGCTACCGGGACGTGCCGATCCAGCCGCCGTCCAACGCCTACGGCGCCGGTGACGCCGGCGTCGGCGACCTCGACGGCGACGGGCGCTACGAGTTCGTGCTGAAGTGGGAACCCAACAACGCCAAGGACAACTCCCAGTCCGGCACCACCGACGTGGTCCTGATCGACGCCTACCGGCTCGACGGCACCCGGCTGTGGCGCATCGACCTGGGCCGCAACATCCGCGCGGGCGCGCACTACACGCAGTTCCAGGTCTACGACTACGACGGCGACGGCAGGGCCGAGGTGGCGATGAAGACCGCCGACGGCACGCGCGACGGCCGGGGCGCCGTGATCGGCAACGCGAGCGCGGACCACCGCAACTCCAGCGGCTACGTCCTGGCCGGACCGGAGTTCCTGACCGTGTTCGACGGCCGGACCGGCGCGGCGGTGTCCACGGTGAACTACGAGCCGCCGCGCGGCAACGTCGCCTCCTGGGGCGACAACTACGGCAACCGCGTGGACCGGTTCCTGGCGGGCACGGCCTACCTGGACGGCGCGCGGCCCTCGCTGATCATGGCGCGCGGCTACTACACCCGCGCGGTCGTCGTGGCCTGGGACTTCCGCGACGGCAGGCTGGTGCGGCGGTGGACCTTCGACAGCAACACCTCGGGCAACGGCGGCTACGCGGGCCAGGGCAACCACGCGCTGACCGTCGGCGACGTGGACGGCGACGGCCGCGACGAGATCGTCTACGGCGCGGCGGCGATCGACGACGACGGGCGCGGCCTGTGGACCACCGGGCTCGGCCACGGCGACGCGGCGCACCTGGGCGACCTGGACCCGTCGCGGCCGGGGCTGGAGTACTTCAAGGTCTCCGAGGACACCGCCAAACCCGCTTCCTGGTTCGCCGACGCCCGCACCGGCCAGCGGCTGTGGACCACGGCGGCGGGCGGCGACAACGGCCGCGGCGTCTCCGGCGACATCTGGGCGGGCAGCCCCGGCGCGGAGTCGTGGTCGGCGGTGGACACCAGCCTGCGCGACACCAGGGGCGCCGCGATCGGGCGCGAGCCCTCGTCGAGCAACTTCCTGGTGTGGTGGGACGGCGACCCGGTGCGCGAGCTGCTGGACCAGACCCGCGTCGACAAGTACGGCACGGGCGGCGAGACGCGCCTGCTGACCGGCAGCGGGGTGCGCGCGGTCAACGGCACCAAGGCCACCCCGTCGTTGAGCGCCGACCTGTTCGGCGACTGGCGCGAGGAGGTGGTGTGGCCGACGTCGGACAACACCGCGCTGCGCGTCTACGCCACCGGGCACCAGACCGACCGGCGCATCCCGACGCTGATGCACGACACCCAGTACCGGACCGCGATCGCCTGGCAGAACACCGCCTACAACCAGCCGCCGCACCCGAGCTTCTTCCTCGGCGACGGCATGGCCACCCCACCCTGGCCCGACGTCCACTACGCGGGCTGACCCAGCGCCTGCAAGTACTACCCGACCCCTCCGCGAGGGCCGTTAACTACTACCCGACGCGGGTGGTAGTTAACGGCGCGGAACGGGTGAACGGGTAGTACTTGCAGGCGTTTAAAGCTTGGTCTCCCTGGTGCGCCAGAGGACCAGGACGAAGTAGGGCGTGCCGACCAGTGCGATGACCAGGCCTGCGGGGATCTGGGCGGGCGCGATGGCCGTGCGCCCGATCGTGTCCGCCGCGCTGACCAGCAGCGCCCCGACCGCCGCCGCCACCGGCAGCACCCGCGCGTGCCTGCCGCCCACCAGCGAGCGGGCCAGGTGCGGGGCGACCAGGCCGATGAACCCCACCACGCCGATCGCGGACACCGCGGTGGCGGCCAGCACGCCCGCCGTCACCAGCACCACCAGGCGCGAGCGCTCCACCGGCAGCCCCAGCACGCGCGGCGTGTCGTCGTCCAGGCTCTGCAGGTCCAGCTCCCGGTGCCGGGCCAGCAGCAGCGGCAGGCCCACCAGCAGCGCCAGCGCGACCGGGGCCAGCTGGTCGAGCTGGCGGCCGTAGGTGGAGCCGGACAGCCAGGTCAACGCCTTGGCGGTGTTCCACGGGTCGGACACGACCACCAGCAGCGA
>NZ_BMRG01000002.1:600285-627374 GCF_014648515.1 Saccharothrix coeruleofusca | reverse complement strand
GGTCAGCGAGGTGCCTCCCGACCACACCGCGATGCCGATCACCACCAGCCGGTCCGAGCCCAGCCCCGACCGCCGCGCCAGCCCGTAGACCAGCGTGAACGCCGCCAGCGCGCCCAGGCCGGCGGCCCCGGCGACCGACCAGCCGCCCGCCCGCGGCACCACCGTCAGCACCAGCACCGCGCCCAGCCCCGCGCCCGCCGTGATGCCCAGCAGGCCCGGCTCGGCCAGCGGGTTGCGGCTGACCGACTGCACGCCGCAGCCCGCCACCGCCAGCGCCGCGCCCGCCAGCAGCGCGGCCAGCACCCTGGGCAGCCGCTGGTCCAGCACGAACGTCAGCGCGGTGCCGGTGCGCCCGGACACCCAGTTGGCCAGGTCGCCCAGCAGCACCAGCCGGTCGCCCAGCATCAGCCCGGCCAGCGGGGCGGCCACCAGCAGGGCGGCCAGCGCCACGGCCGTGGCCACCAGCCTGCGCCGCGACCCGGCCACCCCGACCCGGCCCGCAGGCGCCTGCCGCGCCGCGCCCCCGGAAGCGGTGCGGCGGGCCAGCCACACCAGCACCACCGCGCCGAGCACCGTGGTCACCACACCGGTCGGCACCGGCACCGCCTCGGCCGCGCCCAGCGCCGCGCGCAGCCCCACGTCCGCGCCCAGCACCAGCACCACGCCCACCAGCGCGGACACCGGCAGCAGCGTCCGGTGACCGGCGCGCGGCAGCAGCAGGCGGGTCAGCACCGGCGCGCACAGCCCGACGAACCCCACCGGCCCGGCCACGGTGACCGCGGCGGCGGTCAGCGCCACGGTCAGCAGCACCGCGCCCACCCTGGTCCGGCGCACCCGCAGGCCCAGCACGGCGGCGTTGTCGTCGCCCAGCGCGAGCAGGTCCAGCGACCGGCCCATGGCCACCAGCGCGGCCAGCGCCACCAGCACCACCGGCGTCATCTGCCCGGCCGCCACCAGGTCGCCCGCGGTCAGCGACCCGCTGCCCCAGGCGAACAGGCCGGTGGTCCGCTGCTCGAAGGTCAGCAGCAGCAGGACGGTCACCGAGTGCAGCGCCAGCGCCAGCGCCGAGCCCACCAGCACCAGCCGGGGGCTGGTGCCCCCGCCGCCGGACAGGCCGAGCACGACCACCGCCGCGCCCAGCCCGCCCAGCAACGCCACCGCGCCCGACGGCAGCGCGGGCAGGTCCAGCCCGAACGCGGCCACCGCCACCACGGCCAGGTGCGCGCCCCCGTTGACCGCGAGGGTGTCCGGCGCGGCCAGCGGGTTGCGGGCCACCGACTGCATCCCGGCGCCCGCCGCGCCCAGCGCCAGGCCCACCAGCAGCGCGGTCAGCAGGCGCGGCACCCGTGCCCCGGACAGCACCGCCTCGGTCTGCGGGTCGGCCTGCCCGAACACGGCGCGCAGCACGTCGAGCACGCCGGTCGAGGAGGTGCCCTGGGTCAGGTGGACCGCGCACAGCAGCGCGATGGCGAGCACCGCGCCCCCGGCCACCACAGCGGTGCGGGCTCCGGTCACCACAGCGGTGCGGGCCCCGGTCACCGGACCGGTGCGGACGCCGGCCATCAGCTGGTGATGGCCTTCACGACCTGCTCGGCGATGTGCACCACGGAGCGCGGGCCGCCGAAGGTCCAGGTGCCCGGCTCGAACCGGGTCACCTCGCCGGAGGCGACGAACGGCAGCCGCTGCCACACCGGGTTCGAGCCGAGGCCGGTGGTGAACACGTCCTCTTCGGAGGCGCTGTAGAACATCGCGGTCCTCGGGTCGGTCAGCGCGGTCAGGCCCTCCACGTCGGTCTGCCCCAGGCCCCACTGCGCGTCGACCTCGCCGGTCCAGGCGTTGACCAGGCCGACCGCCTCGGCCGCGTCGGAGACCAGGGAGCCCTTGCCGAACGGGCGGATGCTGACGGTGCTGCCCGCCATCCAGCCGTCGGCGATGAACACGGGGGTGCCCGCCTTGCCCGCGGCTTCGACGGCCTGGCGCCCGTCGGCCAGCGCCTTGTCCATCTCCGACAGCACGGTCTCGGCCTCGGCGGTCTTGCCCAGCGCCTGCGCGATGACCTTGAAGTCGGCGCGGGTGCGGTCGAGGTTGCCGCCCTCGGTGCCCGCCTTGGTCACCAGCACCGGCACGTACTGCTCCAGCTGCGTCACCAGCGTGGTGTCGCGGGCGGCGGCGACGATCACCAGGTCGGGGTCGAGCGCGACGATGGCGTCCACGCTGGGCTCGGCGCGGGTGCCCAGGTCCTTGACCGAGGAGTCCAGCGGCGCCACCGAGTCCCACTTGGCGTAGTCGGCGGTCTCGGCCGCGCCGACCGGCATCACGCCGAGGGAGACGACCATCTCGGCCTCGCCCCACTCCAGCGCCACGACGCGGCGGGCGGGGGAGTCCAGCTTGATCTCCTTGCCCCGCGAGTCGGTGACCGAGACCGGGCCGCCGCCGGAGGTGGCGGTGGTGCTCGGCGCGGCCTGCTCGGTGGTGCCGCAGGCGGACAGCAGGAGCGCGCCCGCGATCAGGGCAGGGGTCAGCACACGCATGGGTTCGTCTTTCTCTAGTGGTGGATCAGGCCGCGCGCGGCCGGTGCCGCCCCACGGGGCGGCAGTGGACCGAACCGGTCACGGGGTCGTGCGCGACGTGCACGGTGACGCCGTAGGCGCGGGTGAGGTGCTCGGCGGTGAGCACGGAGCGGACGTCGCCGCTGGCCACCACCCGTCCCCCGCACAGCAGGACGACGTGGTCGGCGATGACCGCCGCGTGGTCGAGGTCGTGCAGCACGACGCCGACCGCCACGCCTTCGTCGGCCAGGTCGCGCACCACGTCCAGCACCTCGACCTGGTAGCGCAGGTCGAGGTGGTTGGTGGGCTCGTCGAGCAGCAGCACGGAGGTCTGCTGCGCCAGGCAGGAGGCCAGCCACACCCGCTGCAGCTCGCCGCCGGACAGCTCGTCCACGCCGCGCGCGGCCATCGGCGCGACACCGGTCAGCTCCATCGCGCGTTCGACGGCGGCGGCGCCATCGGGGTCCGCGCCGCGCCAGCCCGCGCGGTGCGGGTAGCGGCCGTAGCCGACGACGTCGCGCACGGACACCCCGGACGGGGTGGGCCGGTGCTGGGTGAGCAGCGTGACGTTGCGGGCGAACTCCTTGCCGGACAAGGCTCCCGTCCAGACCGGCCGCTCGCCCAGGTGCACCTCGCCGTCGCTGGGCCGGTGCAGCCGGGCCAGCGAGCGCAGCACGGTCGACTTGCCCGAGCCGTTGGGGCCGACCAGGGCGGTGACCGCGCCCGCCCGCAGCTCCAGGGACACGCCCTCGACGACCGCGCGGTCGTGGTGGGCCAGGACCAGGTCGCGGCCGGTGAGCAGGACACCCTCAGACATAAGGTGAGGCTAACCTAAGGGTTCCCCCGAACGGGTGTGACCTCGTGCACTTCCGGTCTAGCGGGTCTCGGCCCCCAACGCCTGCTCGCAGCGCCGCACGCCCTGCTCCGCGCGGGTCCGCTCGCCGCTGCGGCCGATGTTCTCCGCCAGCACCAGCGCCTCCCGGTGGTAGGCCAGCGCGCTGCTCAACTCGCCCTGCGCGTGGTGCAGCTCGCCCAGCCCGTTGAGCACCTCGGTCTGCAAGCTGCGGTCGTTGTGCTTCTTCGCCAGCGCCAGCGCCTGGTCCAGGTAGTCCAGCGCCTCCGCGGTCTGCCCCAGCTGCAGGTGCAGCCGCCCCAGGTCGGCCAGCGTGAAGCCCTCCAGGTTGTGGTCGTCGTACTCCCGCGCCACCGCCAGCGCCGCGCGGAAGTGCGCCAACGCCTCCTCGTGCAGCTCCATCCGCCGGTACAGGCTGCCCATGTTGTGCAGGACCGTGCCCTGCGCGAAGTGGTCCTCCGCGTCGTCGGCGTACTTGAGCACCTGCTGGTAGTGGTCCAGCGCCTGCTCGTGCCTGCCGGTGCGCTCGTGGATGATGCCGATGTTGTTGACCGCGGCGTGCTCCAACCTGCTGTCGCCCAGCTCCCGGCCCAGCTCGGCGGCCTGCTCGTTGTACTCCAGCGCCCTGCCGTAGTCGCCCAGCCAGCGGTGCACCGCGCCGAGGTGGCGCAGCGCGTTGGACCGCTGCGCGAGGTCGGTGGCCACCGCCAACGCCTTGCTGTGCACCGAGATCGCGTCGGTGAAGTGCGCCCCCACCACGAAGTAGCGGTGCAGCGTCGTGGACAGCCTGCCGGTCTGCTCCGGTCTGCCCCGGCCCGCCAGCGCCACCAGGTTGTGCCGCTCGGCGTCCAACCACGCCAGCGCCTGGTCGTAGTCCGGCGGCGGCGCGGCCGGGCCCGGCACCTCCGGGCGGTGCAGGCGCTCGTAGGGCGCGATGGCGTCCATCGCCGCCGAAGCCCGCCGCAGGAAGTGCTCCACCAGCCGCTCCAGCGCCGCCGCCAGCACCCGCGGCGGCTCCGTCGACGCGGCGAGGTCCGCCGCGTAGGCGCGCACCAGGTCGTGGATGTGGAAGCGGTCGTCGGGGGTGCGGTGCGCGAAGTGCATCCGGCTCAGCACCGCCATCGCCCGCGCCGCCTCGCCCGGTTCCGCGCCGGTCAGCGCCGCGACCGCGGCCACGTCCAGCTCCGGGCAGTGGCACGCGCCCAGCAGCCGCAGCGCGCGGGCCGCCTCGGCGGGCAGCTCCCGGTAGGACCAGGAGAACGTGGCGCGCAGACCGGTGGCCGGGCCGTCCAGGTCCAGCGCGTCCAGCGAGCGGGCCAGCTCGCGGGCGAAGACCGCCAGCGGCAGGTCCGGCTCGGTCGCCGCGCGCGCCGCCACGATGCCCAGCGCCAGCGGCAACCCGGCGCAGGTGCCGATGATCGCCTCCACCGCCGCGGGCTCGGCGGCCACCCGGTCCGCGCCGAGGTGCCTGGCCAGCAGCTCGCGCGCCTGCTGCCCGGTCAGCACGTCCACGTTCACCGGGCGGGCGCCGTACGTGCTGACCAGGCCGGGCAGCTTCTGCCTGCTGGTGACCAGCACGGTGCCGGTGGCGCTGCCCGGCAGCAGCGGCTCCACCTGGGCGAAGTCGCGGGCGTTGTCCAGCAGCACCAGCATCCGCCGCCCGGCCACCAGGCTGCGGTACAGCCCCACCTGCGCGTCCAGGTCGGCCGGGATCACCGCGGCGGGCACGCCCAGCGCGTCGAGGAACCCGCGCACCGCCACGCCCGGCGGCACCGGCGTGCCGCTGGGGTCGAAGCCGTGCAGGTTGACGTACAGCTGCCCGTCCGGGAAGCGGTGCAGGTTGCGGTGCGCCCAGTGCAGCGCCAGCCAGGTCTTGCCGATCCCGCCCGCGCCGCCCAGCGCGGCCACCACCAGCGCGTCGGCACCCGGCGCCGCGCGGTGCGCCTCGTCCAGCGCCGCCAGCTCGCGCTCCCGGCCGGTGAACGGCCGCGGCGCGGCGGGCAGCTGCCTGGGCACCGGCCGGTCGGTCGGCGCGGGCTTGCGCGACTGGTGCACGTGCTCGGCGACCCGGAACCACGCCTCGCCCCACAGCGCCTGCTCCGCGGGCGAGGCGCCCAGCGCGATCACGATGCGGTCCAGCACGTCGGCGGGCGCCAGCGTGGTGCCGGTGATGTAGGTGTGCATCGTCGAGCGCGGCACCCCGACCCTGGCGGCCAGGTCCGCCAGGCTCACCTTCGCCTTGCCGCTGCCCCGAGCCGCCCGGCCGCGCAGCAGCTCCAGCTCCCGCGCCAGGTCGGCGGGCGTGTGCACCTCCGTCGGGGAGACCCGTCCCTCCCGCCTCGGCGCATCCGCCATCCCGCCCCCCGCTCGTGTCCAGCCGAATCCAGGATTGTCCAGCACTCACTGTGACAACCGCAACGCGCCCCGTTGTTCCCCCGTGGGTTGGTTACCCCGCTTGAGCTGGACGAACACCGCAAAGCGGCGGACCGGCAAGATCCATTCCGGACTCGCGTGGAAACCCCCTCGCCCGCGAGTCGAACGCTCAGGTCGTGCGAGTTCAACGTTCAGGTCGCGAACTGAGCGTTCGGACACTGCGAACTGAGCGTTCAGAACTAAAAGCGGCGCTCGCCGCGCGGCAGGTCGCCAAGGACGGCGCTCGCGAGGGCCCGCTGCGCGCGCTCCGCGCGCGCAGCGGGGTGCGTGGGCAAGTACTACCCGGCGGGTGCGTGTGGGTCGGTAAGTACTGCCCGAGGTGCGCGAATGTTGAGTTCAGGGTGTCTGGAGGTTCGACTCGCGGGGTGGAGGGGGCGACACGCCGGGCGGATGGGGGAGTTGTGACGGGGGTGGGGGAAGGGGAGAGGCAGGTGAAACAGCTAGATGATGAGCAGTGACTTGCCGACGGTGTCGCGCCGCGCCAGTGACACGTGCGCGTCCTTGGCCCGCTCCAGGGGGTAGGTCGCGCCGATGAAGGGGCGCAGCTGTCCCCGCTCGGCGAGTGCGAGCGCTTCGGTCAGCAGTTCGCGCACGGTGGCGTGGTCGGGTGGACCGTCGGCCAGCGGGTTGTGCACGTGGATCCGCCGCTGCTCGGCCACCTGCGGGTCGACCTCGGTGAACCCGTCGGAGGTGCCGTAGGTGACGAACCGCCCGCCCTCGGCGACGGTGTCGAACACGGCCGCGCCGAGCGGGCCGCCCGCCCCGTCGAAGGCGAGGTCGACGGCCTCGACCCGCCGCTGCCAGCCTGCTTCCGAGTAGTCGACGACCTCCTCGGCGCCCAGTTCGCGGGCCAGCGCCAGTTTGCGCTCCCCGCGAGCCGCCGCGACGACCCGCGCGCCCGCGCCCCGCGCGAGCCGCACGAGCAGCGACCCTGCCCCGCCCGCCGCGGCGGCGACCAGCACCCGCTCGCCCGCGCCGACCTTCGCCTGCTTGAACAGGGACAACGCGGTGACGCCGTCGTGGACGAGCGCCGCGGCCACGTCGGAGCCCACACCGGCGGGCACCTCGACGAGGCTGTCGACGTCGGCCACGACCTGCTCGGCGTACCCGCCGGACGCCCGCGCGACGACGTGCCGCCCGACCCAGCCGGGGTCCACGCCCTCGCCCACCGAGAGCACGTGCCCCGCGCCGCCCCCGCCCGGCACGTAGGGCGGCTGGACGGGGAAGAACTCCTGCCCCCAGCCGCCGCGCAGCAACGTGTCGAGGAAGATCACGTCGGCGGCCCGCATCCCGATCACCACCTGCCCGCGCCCGGCGACCGGGGCGGGCACCTCCGCCGCGACGAGCACCTCGGGACCACCGAATTCACGCACCTGGACCGCACGCACCGAAACCACGTCCTCCGTCAGGATCGACTCGACCGCGCCGAACGTAGGAGTTCGAGTTAAGTGGAGGTCAAGGCACGACGCGGGCGGCGGCGATCGGGCGCTGCTCGGTGGTGTGCGCGCCGGTGGAGGCGGTGTTCACGCTCCACCGGTACCGGGCGAACTCACCGGTCCGGTCGGCGGCGTAGAACATCATGTGCCCGTAGCCCGCGCCCTCGGCGCGGCTGCCCGCGTTGAAGACGCGGCTGTCCGGGAAGGCGGCGTAGTCGCCCACCCCGTGCCGCCCGTGCGGCTCGGCGGTGCAGTCGACGACCTCCACGGCGTACTGGGTCTCGCCGGGGAAGTTCAGGCCGCGCCCGGACGCGACGTGGACGCCCTTCACCGACCGGACCATCACGATGTGCCCGGTGTTGGTGTCCTGGTCGTTGCGGTAGTCGATGGCGATCAGGTCGCCGGGCAGCAGGTCGGCGACCCTGGTCACCCGCTCGAAGTGCGGTGTCGCGTCGGCGGCGAACACGGCGCGGTAGTCCCGCGCGAACGGGCTGGCCAGTCCGAAGTGGGCGGTGAAGAACGCGGGCGTCGCCCACCGCGGGTAGGCCCGCTTGAGCACGGCGGTCTGGAACGACGCGCACTGGCTCTGGTTGAACCACGTGGCCGCGTCGCCCGGCGTGCCCCAGGTGACGACGTTGCGCTGCTCCGGGGCCTTGTAGGTGTTGTTGGACAGCGGGCACGTCGGCAGGGACAGGTGGTCGACGAGCTGCTCGGCCGCCAGCAGGTGCGGTGTGGACGTCCCCGCGCGCACCGCGACGGCGGTGCCGCCGGAGAACGATCGGCGTGACAGGTCCATCGTCGTGGCTCCCTCTTCGGTGCGGGCCCGCACACCGTAACGACAGCGGGAACGGCGGCGGGCCGTCCACCTCCCACGTGACGGGAAGCTCATCTCGACACCCGCGAGGGCGATTAGGCTCGGTTGGCCGGGAAGCGAGCGTGGAGGCAAGTGGATGCGGAAGTGGCTGGCCGTCGCCGAGGACGTGGCCGCCGGGTTGCGGACGGACGCGGCCGAGCGCGACCGGCGCGGGGCCGAGCCGGTGGCCGAGGTCGCGGCGCTGCGCGCGTCGGGCCTGCTGGGGCTGCGGGACTGGACCACCCAGCAGGCGGTGACCAGGGTGGTCGGCGCGGCCGACGCCAACATCGGGCACCTGCTGGGGTACCACTACCTGCAGGTGTGGCGCGGCGAGCTGTTCGACAACCCGTCGTTCGACCCCGGTGAGGATCTGTTCTGGGCGGGGGTGAGCAACCCGCTGGACGCGGCGCTGCGGCTGACCCCGACCGGGGACGGGTTCACCGTCGACGGCCGCAAGACCTTCGCCACCGGGGCCTCCGTGGCCGACCGGCTGGTGGTCAGCGCCACCCGCGAGGACACCGGGCAGAAGCTCACCTTCACCCTCGACGCCCGCGCCGAGGGCATCACCTACCTCGGCGACTGGGACAACATCGGGCAGCGCCTGACCGCCAGCGGCGGCGTGCGGTTCGACGGCGTGCGCGTGCCCGCCGAGCAGGTGCTGGGCGAGGCGGACGAGAGCAGCCCCCGGCTGTCGCTGGCCGCGCTGGGCTTCCAGCTCGCGCTGTCCCAGCTGTACGTGGCGCTGGCCGAGGGCGCGCTGGACGAGGCCGCGCGGTACACCCGCACCATGACCAGGCCGTGGTTCCTCAGCGGCGTGGACTCCGCCACCGCCGACCCGTACGTCCTGGGCACCTACGGCGAGCTGGTCTCCGACGTGAAGGCGGCCGGGCTGCTGGCCGACCGGGCCGCCGCCGCGCTGGGCGAGGCGTCGGACCTGGGTGCGGACCTGACCGCCGAGCAGCGCGCCGCCGCCGCGGCGGAGATCTCGGCGGCCAAGGTGGTCTCCACCAGGGTCGCCAACCACACCACCGCCAAGGTCTTCGAGCTGTGCGGGGCGCGGGCCACCGCCGCCGGCTACGGCTTCGACCGGTTCTGGCGCAACGCCCGCACGCTGACCCTGCACGACCCGGTGTCGTACAAGGCGCGCGAGGTCGGCGCGTACTTCCTCACCGGCGAGCACGCCCCCCACACCGGGTACAGCTGATGGAGCCGGTGCTGGCGAACAGCGTGCGGCTGGCCGACGACGGCGTGCACGTGCTGGACCGGCGCGGCTTCCCGTTCGAGCGGACGTGGGTGCGCTGCGCGACGGTGGCCGAGGTGGCCAAGGCCGTCGAGGACATGGTGACGCAGTCGTCCGGGCCGTACTTCGCCGTGCTGTGGGGCATGGTGCTGGCCGCCCGCGAGGCGCGCGGGCTGCCCCCGGAGCGGGCCGTGGCGCACCTGGAGCGGGCGGGCGAGCTGCTGGTGGCGACCCGACCGACCAACAACCACCTGCGCAAGGCGGTCGCGGCGGTGCTGGCCGGGGTGCGCGCGGCCGTGGACGAGGGGCGCGACGTGGAGCAGGGTGCGCTGGAGGGCGCGCGGGCGGGCGACGAGCGGTACCGCCGCCGCAGCCGCGCGCTGGGCGCGGCCACCGCCGAGCTGCTGCCCGAGGACGGCGCGGTGCTCACGCACTGCTGGGCGGACCTGTACCTCACCGAGACGGTGGCCGCCGCCCAGCGCGCGGGCAAGCGCTTGCGGTTCTTCTGCACCGAGACCCGCCCCTACCTGCAGGGCGCCCGGCTGACCGCGGAGACGCTGGCCGAGATGGGCGTGGACACCACGCTGATCACCGACGGCATGGGCGCGGCGGTGCTGGCCTCCGGGGAGGTCGACGTGCTGCTGACCGCCGCCGACCGGGTCACCATGGACGGGCACGTGGTGAACAAGGTGGGCACGCTGGGCCTGGCGGTGGCCGCGTCCGCGTTCGGCGTGCCGTTCCTGGCCATGGTGCAGGCCCCGGACCGGCTCGCGCCGACCGCCGCCGACGTGCCGATCGAGCACCGGCCGGGCGAGGAGGTGCTGCACACGCTGGGCAGGCGCACCGCGAGCGACCGGGTGCGCGGGCACTACCCGGCTTTCGACGTCACGCCGCCGAGGTTCGTCACCACGGTGGTGACCGACCGGGGGCCGTACGCTCCCGACCGGCTGGCCGACTACTACGCCGACGAGCAGGGGAACGCGGGATGACTGAATGGGTCGTGCTCGACATCGAGGGCACGCTCAGCGCCACCGACCAGGTCCTGGTCGTGCTGTACGACTACGCGCGGCCGAGGCTGGGGCCGTGGATCGACGAGCACCCGGACGACCCGGCGGTGCGCGAGGCGGTCGCGCAGATCCGCGAGCTGTCCGGTGTGGACGGTGGCACTGAGGAGCTGGTCGCGGTGCTGCACGGCTGGATGGACGCCGACCGGAAGGTCACCCCGCTCAAGACGTTGCAGGGCCTGATCTGGCAGCGCGGCTACGAGGTGGGCGACCTGGTGGCGGAGCTGTTCCCGGACGTGGTGCCCGCGCTGCGCGAGTGGCACGACGACGGCGTGAAGCTGGCCGTGTTCTCCTCCGGTTCGGTGCCGGGGCAGGTGGCGTTCTTCGGCCACACCACCGAGGGCGACCTGACGCCGCTGTTCGAGCACCACTTCGACACGGTCAACGCCGGCCCCAAGCGGGAGGCGGACTCCTACCGCAGGATCGCCGCCGTGCTCGGCTCCGACGACATCACCTTCTACTCCGACGTCCCGGCCGAGCTGCACGCGGCGGCGGAAGCGGGGTGGCGGACGGTCGGCGTGGCCCGGCCCGGCGAGCCCTACGGCGACGCGGACTTCTCCCCGCACCGGACCGTGAGCGCCCTGTGACCCCGGACCTGGCGCGGGCGGGGGAGGAGCTGGCCGCCGAGTGCGCCCGCTACACCGCGATGGGGTGGATGCGCGGCACGTCGGGCAACCTGTCCGTGGTGCTCGACCGCGACCCGCTGCGCCTGGCGGTGACGGTCAGCGGCAAGGACAAGGGCGAGCTGACGCCGGACGACGTGGTCGTGGTCGACGCCGACGGCGCCACCGAGGACCCGGTGAAGGTGCCGTCGGCCGAAGCCGGGCTGCACGCGCGCATCGCCGCGGTGGCAGGGGCGGGCGCGGTGGTCCACGTGCACGCGCTGGCCCCCGTCGTGGCGGCCGAGCTGTGGCCGGACGGCGTGGAGCTGCGCGACCTGGAGATGCTCAAGGGCTTCGGCCGGGCCGCGCACGACGACCGCGTGGTGGTCCCCGTGGTGCCCAACAGCCAGGACATGCGGGTGCTCGGCAACGCCTTCGAGGCCGGGTTCCGGGCCGACGTCCCGGCCTTGCTCGTCGCCAGGCACGGGGTGTACGTGTGGGGTGAGGACCTGCGCCGGGCGCGGCACCGGCTGGAGTGCCTGGAGTGGTTGCTGCGCTTCAAGGTCGAGACGAGGAGGCACGCGCCATGACCCTGCTGACCGTGTGGCCGGACGGCGATCCGGGGACCGTGCTGGTCCGCACCTCCGACCCGGAGGAGGTCCAGGTCGAGCTGAAGCGGCTCGGCGTGCGCTACGAGCGGTGGCCGGTGGTGCCGGGCGTGACGGTGGACAACGCCCTGGAGGTCTACCGGGACCAGGTGGCGCGGGTGGTCGAGACCGAGGGCTACATCCTGGTCGACGCCATGGACCAGACCCCCTCCGACGACCCCGAGTGGATCGCCGCGGCGGCCCAGGCGCGGCAGAAGTTCCTCGCCGAGCACACCCACGACGACGACGAGGACCGCTTCTTCGCCCGCGGCGCGGGCGTGTTCTACCTGCACGTGGGCGACCGCGTGCACGCGGTGCTGTGCGAGGCGGGCGACCTGCTCAGCGTGCCCAGGAACACCACGCACTGGTTCGACATGGGCACCCGGCCGGACTACGTGTCGATCCGGTTCTTCCACGACGACGACGGCTGGGTCGGCAACTTCACCGGCAGCGACATCGCCCGGTCGTTCCCGACCTTCGACGAGCTGATGGCGGGTCACCGGGGCTGAGCGACCGCCCTGGCGGCCAGTGCCCAGCACTCGGCCATCAGCTCGCGCAGGGCGAGGTGGAACTCCAGGCCCGCCGCCGGGTAGCGGGCCACCACGGCCGCGCGGTCCAGCAGCCTGCTGCGCGCGGCCGTGGCCACGTCCCAGGCCACCGGCCCGCGCCAGGTGTCCTCGAAGTCGTTCCACACCGGTCCGCGCGCGGTGCCCAGCAGGTTGCCCGCGTGCGCGTCGCCGTGCAGCGGCTGCACCGGCAGCTCCGGCCACCGCGCGACCAGCTCGTCGCGCCGCGCCACCAGCTCGGGCGGCCCGCCCAGCAGCGCCAGCGCGGCGTCGACGTCGTCCAGCGGCCCTCGGGCGGGCAGGGGGCCGGGGTAGTCGCGCAGCTCGGCGTGCAGCTCGGCCAGCAGCGTCGCGAACGAGGCCGGGTCGGGCCGCCAGTCCGGGTCGTGCGCGACGAACGCGGCGAACGCCACCACGACCCCCTCGACCAGGTGCGGACCGGGCGGGGCGTCCGCCGGGTCGCCGACCACCGGCACGCCGCGCGCGGCCAGGTGCCCGCTCACCGCGATCGCCCGCCGGAAGTGGTCGGCCACGCGCGGGCCGCGCACGGCCGCCGTGGTGGTCGCCGCCCGCGCCACCACCGGCGCGGGGCGCAGGTGCACCAGCAGGTTGCTGCCGTCCTTGACGACCACCGGGTCACCGGTGGGCAGCCCCAGCTCACGGGCCAGGACGAGCACTCGCCGTAGTGCCACGATCACTCCCCTCGGCGGCCTATAACGAATCGGCGACAGGCCGTATCCCCCGAACGCCCCAGCGCGATACGGGTGCGTCCGGAGGAATCAGATCCGCCGGTCAGCCACTTCTCGTCCGATGGAGCTTTCCATGCGCATGACCGCCCGTCGCTTCGTCCTCACCGCCGTGGCGCTGGCCGCCACGACGTTCTCCGCGCTGCCCGCGGCCCTCGCGACGGAGGCCCCCGACCCCGGTGACCCCCGCGCCACCGCCCGCTCCGGCAACCTGGCCTGGGACCACAGGGACTCGTGCCGCACCGCCGGTCTCACCGGCACCGCCTACGAGAAGGGCCTGACCAGCACCCAGACCGCCACGCACCTGACCATCACCGGCTTCAACGGCTACGAGGTCACCGGCGTGGTGGTGAAGGGCGGCAACGCCTACAACGTCTACCCGGTCGACAAGCTGGGCGAGCTGCCCTGGGCGGACCTGCACTCGCCGCTGCTGGCCAACAAGAACGCCGGGGTGCCGGCCATCAGCCACTGGTTCTTCTGCGCGACGAAGAGCACGACCACGACGACCACCACCACGACAACGGTGGCGACCACCACTCCGACCCAGTCCACGACGGACGCGACAACGCCCACCACGACGGCTCCCACCACCACGGCGGAGACCACCGGGGCGAGCACCACCGGTGAGTCGGCCGCGGAGTCGACCACGACCACCACCACGCCCGTCGCCGCGGCGTCCCCTTCGGACGACGACCTGGCCAACACCGGCTTCGGCTCGCTGTGGCTGCTCTTCGCGGGCCTGGGCCTGGTGGCCGCGGGCGCGCTCGCCGTGGCCTCGCCGAAGCTGAGGGCCCTGCTGCGCCGCTGACGGCGCCGACGGCGCTGACGCCGCGCACCGCTGACCGGCCCCTGGACGTTGTGACCTGCGCTACCTCGCCCGATCCAGGGGCCGGCCCAGCGACGCCCGCCCGATCAGCGCCGTCTACGATCCGATGAGCCGGTGGCGGTGCGCCGCTGTCCGGTGAAGACAGAACCAACCGTGCAGGAGGCACCGTGACGGCCGTAGCCCCGCAGCCGATCGCAACGCGGCCCTTCGGGACTCGCGAGGCGGTCAAGGGATCGTTCCTGCTGCGGATGTTCCGCACCACGGACCACAAGCAGATCGGGCTGATGTACCTGGTCACCTCGTTCGCCTTCTTCATGGTGGGCGGCGCGATGGCCATGCTGATCCGCACCGAGCTGGCTCGGCCGGGTATGCAGTTCCTCTCGCAGGAGCAGTACAACCAGCTGTTCACCATGCACGGCACGGTGATGCTGCTGCTGTACGCGACGCCGATCGTGTTCGGCTTCGCCAACTTCATCCTGCCGCTGCAGATCGGCTCGCCGGACGTGGCGTTCCCCCGGCTCAACGCCTTCTCGTACTGGCTGTACCTGTTCGGCGGCCTGATCGTGCTGGCGGGCTTCATCACGCCGGGCGGCGCGGCCGACTTCGGCTGGTTCGCATACACCCCGCTGTCCAACGCCATCCACTCGCCGGGCGCGGGCGCGGACCTGTGGCTGGCCGGTCTCGCGGTCGGCGGTCTGGGCACCATCCTCGGCGCGGTCAACATGATCACCACCGTGGTCTGCCTGCGCGCGCCGGGCATGACGATGTTCCGGATGCCGATCTTCACCTGGAACATCCTGGTGACCAGCGTGCTGGTGCTGCTGGCGTTCCCGATCCTGACCGCCGCGCTGCTGGGCCTGATGGCCGACCGCCACCTGGGCGCGCACGTGTTCGACCCGGCCAACGGCGGCGTGATCCTGTGGCAGCACCTGTTCTGGTTCTTCGGCCACCCCGAGGTCTACATCGTCGCGCTGCCGTTCTTCGGCATCGTGTCGGAGATCTTCCCGGTGTTCAGCCGCAAGCCGATCTTCGGCTACAACGGCCTGGTCTACGCCACCCTGGGCATCGCGGCGCTGTCCGTGGCCGTGTGGGCGCACCACATGTACGCCACCGGCGCGGTGCTGCTGCCGTTCTTCGCCTTCATGACCTTCCTCATCGCCGTGCCGACCGGCATCAAGTTCTTCAACTGGATCGGCACCATGTGGAAGGGGCAGCTGACGTTCGAGTCCCCGATGCTGTTCAGCATCGGCTTCATCGTGACGTTCCTGTTCGGCGGCCTGTCCGGCATCCTGCTGGCCGCGCCCGCCCTGGACTTCCACGTCTCGGACACCTACTTCGTGGTGGCGCACTTCCACTACGTGCTCTACGGCACGATCGTGTTCGCCACCTTCGCGGGCATCTACTTCTGGTTCCCGAAGTTCACCGGCCGGATGCTGGACGAGCCGCTGGCCAAGCTGCACTTCTGGACCACGTTCATCGGCTTCCACGCGACGTTCCTGGTGCAGCACTGGCTGGGCAACGAGGGCATGCCGCGCCGGTACGCCGACTACCTGCCCGGTGACGGCTTCACCACGCTGAACATGATCTCCACCATCGGCGCGTACATCCTGGGCGCGTCCACGCTGCCGTTCATCTACAACATCTTCAAGAGCTACCGCTACGGCGAGACCGTGCAGGTGGACGACCCGTGGGGCTTCGGCAACTCGCTGGAGTGGGCGACCTCCTGCCCGCCGCCGCGGCACAACTTCACCGAGCTGCCCCGCATCCGCTCCGCCCGCCCGGCCTTCGAGCTGCACTACCCGCACATGATCGAGCGGATGCACGACGAGGCGCACGTGACCTTCACCGGCAAGGCGATCTCGCACGAGAAGGCCAAGCCCGCCCCCTCCGAGGTGGCGGCGCGCGCCGTGCAGTCCGGGACGGCTTCGGAGAGCACCGAGGAAGACCACCGCTAACCTGACCGCAGGTTCGACGACGAGCCCCGGCGCCCCCTCGCGGTCGCCGGGGCCGTGGTCTGTCTGGCAGAGGAGCCGGAGTTGAGCAAGCCGAGCGCGACCCCAGTCCTGATCACCGTCACCGGGCCGGACAAGCCGGGGGTGTCCTCGGTGCTGTTCGCCGTGCTCACCAGGCACGAGGTGGACGTCCTCGACGTGGAGCAGGTGGTCATCCGCGGCAGGCTGGTGCTGGGCGTGCTGGTCTCCGCCCCGCACGACCCGGAGGCCATCCAGGAGGCGGTGGAGCAGGCCATGGCCACCGTCTCCATGCACGTGGAGGTGGAGATCGGCGCGGAGTCCCGGCGCGCCGCGCGGCTGGAGTCCAGCCACGTGGTGATCCTGCTCGGCCACCCGGTGACCGCCAGGGGGTTCACCGAGGTGGCCCGCAAGCTGGCCGCCCTCGGCGCCAACATCGACGCCATCCGAGGCGTCGCGGACTACCCGGTGACCGGGCTGGAGCTGCGGGTCTCGGTGGCCGACGACACCGCCGAGGCGGACGGTCAGCTGCGCTCGGCGCTGGCCGAGGTGGCCGTGCGGGTGGGTCTGGACATCGCGGTGGAGCGGGCCGGGCTGACCCGGCGGGCCAAGCGGCTGGTGGTCTTCGACGTGGACTCCACGCTCATCCAGGGCGAGGTCATCGAGATGCTGGCCGCGCACGTGGGCTGCGAGCCGCAGGTCGCCGAGATCACCGAGGCCGCGATGCGCGGCGAGCTGGACTTCACCGAGTCGCTGCGCCGCCGGGTGGCGCTGCTGGAGGGCTTGGACGAGTCGGTGCTCGACGAGGTCGCCGGGTCGCTGCAGCTGACCCCCGGCGCCCGCACCACGGTGCGCACGCTCAAGCGGCTGGGCTTCCGCTGCGGGGTGGTCTCCGGCGGGTTCACCAGGGTGATCCGGCGGCTGGTGGACGAGCTGGGCCTGGACTTCTGCGCGGCCAACGAGCTGGAGGTCGTGGACGGCAAGCTCACCGGCCGGGTGCTCGGCGAGGTGGTGGACCGGCCGGGCAAGGCCGCCGCGCTGCGCCGGTTCGCCGAGGCCGAGGGCGTGCCGCTGGCGCAGACCGTGGCGGTCGGCGACGGCGCCAACGACATCGACATGATCGGGGCGGCGGGGCTGGGCGTGGCGTTCAACGCCAAGCCCGCGCTGCGCGAGGTGGCCGACACCGCGCTGTCGCACCCGTTCCTGGACGCGGTGCTGTTCGTGCTCGGGGTGACCAGGGCCGAGGTGGAGGCCGCCGACGCGGCGGACGGACTGGAGCCGGAACGGCTGTGAACCCGATCCTGGAGATGCTCGTCGGCAGGCACTACTCGACCGACGAGGAGGACCCGGTGGCGGTGCGCGCCATGCCGGTGGTGCTGCGCATCGAGCGGACCGCCCCGCCGTGCCGCACCGACGTGCTGGAGGCCGCCGCAGCGGCGGCCATCGCGGTGTGCCTGGACCCGCGCGCCGAGCCGGGCGGGGAGTGGCACGAGGAGGTCGCGGCCTGGGTGCGGGGACGCATCCGGAAGGTGTCGCGGCGGGCTCGGGGGGCGCACTGGGAGGCCGTCCAGGCGCTGCCGGGGATCACCGTCGAGGTGGGCGGCGCGCAGGTGCGCGCCCTGGTGCCCGGCCGGGTGGGCCAGGCGCCCAAGGAGCTGACCCGGTTGCAGATCTCCGGCAGCGAGCTGCCCGAGGACGAGCCGGGGCCGGTGCCGCCGCACGCCCGGCTGCTGTGGCTGAACCCGCGCGTGGAGATGACCGCGGGCAAGGCCGCGGCCCAGGTCGGGCACGCCTCGATGCTGCTGGCGCCCACGCTGTCCGAGGAGGAGCTCAAGGAGTGGGCCGCGGCCGAGTACCGCTGCGCCGTGCGCACTCCCGCACCAGCCGAGTGGGACGCCCTGACGGCCCGCCCCGACGCCGTCGTGGTCCGCGACGCGGGCTACACCGAAGTCGCCCCCGGAACCGCGACCGTGGCCGTTGCTCCCCGAACGCCCGAGCGCTAGACGCCGAACTCGATCGTGCCGTCGGCGCGGCCCTTGGCGACCATGCGGCGGAAGCCGTACGCCGCCACCGCGAACCAGGCCGCGCCGACGCACACCTCCAGCCCCAGCCCGCCCAGCACGGCGCTCCACGTCCCGCCGTCGAGGAACGCCCGGATCGCGCCCAGCCCGTGCGCCATGGGCAGCACCGAGGTGAGCGCCCCCAACCAGTCGGGCCAGAACGAGATCGGCACGTTCACCCCGCAGAACGTCATCAGGGTCAGGTAGCTGAGGTTCAGCGCCACCCACCGGGCCGACGGGAACCCCAGCACCAGCGAGGCGACGCACGCCCCGTAGCAGTAGCAGGACGCCCCGACGACCGCGATCATCAGCGGCACCACCAGCGCCTGGGGCCACGGCACCGGCACGTCGAACAGCGGCGGCAACGCCAGGAACGCGATGGTGGAGGCGGCGATCCCGGACGCCAGGTTGGGCAGGCCCCGCCCCAGGTAGGTGACCAGGTGGCTGGCGGGCGCGGCCACCATCAGCGCCAACGTCCCCAGGTGCCGCTCGGTGACGGTCAGCAGCACCACCACGGTCGCGTCGATCGCCATGACCGCCACGACGTTGCCGATCAGCAGGAACTCCACCTGGTCCGCGGACCCCAGCATCCGCCCGATCAAGGCGTAGAAGCAGGCCTGGATCAGCAACCTGCTCAACCAGGTGAACGCCCACGTCCGCCACGTGTGGTACGCGGAGTACTGGACCCAGGCCGCCGCGGTGGCGTGCCGCAGCACCCGCAGCTGGTCACGCATACCGCACCGTCCCCAGCTCGCGCGCCCGCCGCAGCACGGCCGCCAGCAGCAGCCGCCCGGCGACCAGCCCGACCACGCCCAGCACCACGACGGCCAGCAACCGCCACCCCACCGCCGAGACGGGGCCGGGCGACGCGCTGTCCCGCATCAGATCGGCCGCCCACGACAGGAACACCAGGTGCGAGAACGGCCGCAGCGGCTCCGGCAGGTAGGACACCGGCACCATCACGCCCGACAGCACGTAGATCGGGAAGCTCAGGAAGTTCTGGTAGATCCCGCCGTTGCGGCTCAACAGCAGCGCGGCGGCCATCAGCAGGCTCGTGCCGGTCATGGCGAACACCGACGCCGCCATCGCCGCCCAGAACACCCACGGGTGGTGGATGGTCGGCGTGACGCCGAACAGCACCCCGCCCAGCAGCCAGGTCTCGCCCAGCGGGATCACGCCCAGACCCATCACGGCGGCGATGCGCCCCAGGTAGACCGGGTGCAGCGCCCCCGGCGCGGCCATCCCCGGCTCCAGCGTGCCGGACCAGTTGTCGCCCGTCACGACCTCGACCGCCGAACCGGTGGCGAAGCCCCACAGTCCCATCAGCGCGGGCGCCAGGAAGGCGTTGACCACCAGGTCGGGCCGCGCCGAGTGCAGCACCACCGACAGCAGGATGACCGCGGTGAACGGCAGCGTGCACAGGGTCAGCAGGTGGTCGGGCTGCCTGCGCATCACCTCGAACTGCACCCGCAGCCCGGTCAGGAACAGGCGCACCGCTCACACCCCCATGCCGCGCGAGCCGATGATCTCCAGGTAGACCTCCTCCAGGGTCGGTGGCGCGGCGCGCACCGAGCGGACCCCGTTGTCCAGCAGGAAGTCCAGCACCGCGCGGGCGGAGGCGTCGCCGTCGGTCCGCACCCGCAGCACGCCGTCGCGCCGCGCCACCTCGACCACGCCGGGCAGGTGCCGCACGTCCACCTCCGCCTCGTCCGCCTCGACCCAGCGGTGCCGGGCGGACATCCTGGCCAGGCCGCGCGGGGTCTCGGTGGCCAGCACGCGGCCCTTGTCGATCAGCGTGACGCGGTCGCAGACCTCCTCGGCCTCGGCCATGTCGTGGGTGGTGATGAGGATGGTGCGGCCCTCGTCGCGCAGCTCGCCGATCAGCCCGCGGAAGTCGTGCGCGGCCACCGGGTCCATGCCGGTGGTGGGCTCGTCGAACAGCACCACCTTCGGGTCGCCGATCAGGCCCCGAGCCAGGTGCAGGCGCTGCTTCATGCCGCGCGAGTAGGTCTCCACCAGGTCGTCGGCCTTGGCGGTCAGGCCCAGGCGCTCCAGCAGCTCGTCGGCGCGCCTGCGGGCCACGTCGTCGGGCAGCTTGTAGAGCGCGGCCCAGTAGCGCAGGTTCTGCCGCCCGGACAGCTTCCAGTACAGGCCGCGCTCGCCGCCGAAGACGATGCCCAGCAGCGGGCGGACCAGCGCCGCCTCGGCGACCACGTCGTGGCCCAGCACCGCCGCGCTGCCCGACGAGGGCAGCAGGATCGTGGAGAGGACCTTGCACAGCGTGGTCTTGCCCGCGCCGTTCGGGCCGAGCAGCCCGTGCACCTCGCCGGTCGGGACCTCCAGCGACAGACCGGCCAGGGCGGTGACCTCCGCACCCCTGGGCCGCCACCCCTTGCCCCGGTGGTAGGTCCTGGTCAGGTCGGAAACCCGCACGCCCATGACGCCCCCCGGTGTTGGCGGACGACGGTAGCGGAAATCCCGCTCCGAGGGCATCGAGTTTGACGCGGGTCGAACCGGGCAAACAACACGGGCATGGGTCTGCTGGACGTGCTCGACGCCCGTCTCGGGGACGGGCTGGAGAACCTGCTGTGCGCGCACCACGGGCGCAGGCTGAACCGGCTGGGCTGGGGTTCGGTGTTCGAGGAGTGCGCGGACGGCTGGTCGCCGCGGCGGCCCGTGCGCGCGGGCAACGACCTGGAAGTGCTGGTCGACGGCCGCGAGGCGCTGCCCCGCATCGCCGAGGCGATCCGCACCGCCCGCTCGCACGTGCACATCGCGAGCTGGTGCGCCAGCCCGGACTTCCGGCTGACCCGCGAGCCGGGCGCGCCGACGTTCCGCGAGCTGCTGGCCGAGGCCGCCGAACGGGTGGACGTGCGGCTGCTGCTGTGGGCCGGGCCCCCGGTGCCCATGTTCGAGCCGACCCGCAAGCGGATGATCGAGGCGCGGCAGGAGTTCACCCGAGGCACCGGCGTCAAGTGCGTGCTCGACTCGCGCGAGCGCACCCTGCACTGCCACCACGAGAAGATCGTGGTCGTCGACGACGAGCTGGCGTTCGTCGGCGGCATGGACTTCACCGCCCTGGAGGGCGACCGGCACGACAGCACCGAGCACCCGCCGCGCCGCCCGCTGGGCTGGCACGACCTGGTGGGCCGGGTGCGCGGCCCGGTGGTCGCCGACGTGGCCGAGCACTTCCGGCAGCGCTGGCAGGAGGTGGCGGGCGAGCACCTGCCCGAGCCGTCGACGCCCGCACCGGCGGGCAACTCCTCGGTGCAGCTGGTGCGCACCATCCCCGAGCGCACCTACGACTTCGCCCCGCAGGGGGAGTTCAGCCTGCTGGACGCGCACCTGCGGATGCTGCGGTCGGCGCGGCGGCTGATCTACGTCGAGAACCAGTTCCTGTGGTCGCCCGAGGTGACCGAGATCCTCATCGAGAAGCTGCGCACCCCGCCGGACGACCGGTTCCGGGTGGTGCTGGTGCTGCCGCGCAAACCCAGCAACGGCGCCGACACCACGCGCGGCCAGCTCGGCAGGCTGCTCGACGCCGACGACGGCGGGCGCAGACTGGTCGCGGCGACGCTGATCAGCCACGAGCGGACCCCGGTGTACGTGCACGCCAAGCTCGCCATCGTGGACGACCGGTGGCTGACCGTGGGGTCGGCCAACCTCAACGAGCACTCGTTGTTCAACGACACCGAGGCCAACCTGGTCAGCGACGCCCCGGAGGTGGCTCGCGCCACCCGGCTGCGGCTGTGGGCCGAGCACCTCCAGCGCCCGGTCCAGGACGTCTCCGGCGACCCGGCGGACGTGGTCGACCACTGCTGGCGTCCCGCCCTGGAGTCCGGCCACGAGCGCGTGGCCGCCCTCCCCGGCGTCTCCCGCCGCGCAGGCCGCCTCCAAGGCCCCCTCCGAGGCCTCCTGGTCGACGGCTAACCCCCACCACGCCCGCTCCCGGTGTCACCCGCCTATGGGCGTGTTGGGCGTGTCGCCCCCGCGAGTCGAACCTCCAGGCACCCCGAATTCAACATTCGCGCACCCCGACCCGCACTCTCGCGGCCTCGCCCCGCGCTTTCGCGCCCCAGCCCGCGCTCGCGCGCCCGCTTCCGTGCCTCGGGTAGTAGTTACCGGCCTCCCCAGCCCCGTCGGGTAGTACTTGCCGACGCACCAGGGGGGCGCGCGGAGCGCGCGCAGCGGGGTGCCCGTGAGCGCCGTCCCCGTATGACCTGGGCTCGTCCCGACCACGCGTGTCAAGGGGCCCTGAACGCAGTACCAACCCCGGACACGAGCCGGGGCCCCTTGACGCGTGTGGTTCGCCTCCGGCAGGTCATGCGGGGACGGCGCGACCCGCCATCCTTGGCGACCTGCCGCGCGGCGAGCGCCGCTTTGCTGGATAACCCAACCCCAACGACGAACTCGCGGTACCTGAGCGTTCGACTCGCGGTACCCGAGCGTTCGACTCGCGGGGAGGGGGTCAGGGGTTGGCGGCGTCGAGGCGCTTCAGCGCCGCTCGCACGACCTCGGGGTCGTACGTGGTCCAGAACGGCGGCAGGGAGGCCCGCAGGAACCCGCCGTACCGCGCGGTCGCCAACCGGGGGTCGAGGATCGCCACCACGCCCTTGTCCTTCATCGACCGCAGCAGCCGCCCCGCCCCCTGCGCCAGCAGCAGTGCCGCGTGCGTGGCCGCCACGGTCAGGAACCCGTTGCCACCGCGCGATTCCACCGCTTTCTGCCGCGCCGACACCAGCGGGTCGTCCGGGCGCGGGAACGGGATGCGGTCCATCACCACCAGTTGCAGCGCGGGCCCCGGCACGTCCACGCCCTGCCACAGCGACAACGTGCCGAACAGGCACGTCCTGGGGTCTTCGGCGAACCTCTTCACCAACTGCCCGGTCTGGTCGTCGCCCTGGCACAGCACGGGGTGCTCCAGCTTGTCCCGCAACGCCTCCGTGGCCGCCTTGGCCGCGCGCATGGACGAGAACAGCCCCAGCGTCCGCCCGCCCGCCGCGTTGACCAAGCCCTCCAGCTCGTCCAAATAGGACGGTGGCAGTCCGTCGCGTCCCGGTGGCGGCAGGTGCCTGGCCACGTACAGGATGCCGCTGCTGCCGTGCTGGAACGGCGAGCCCACGTCCAGCCCGGTCCACCGCACCGGGGCCGCGTCCGAGGGCGCTTCCTTCTCCGTGGCCGCGCCGTCGGCCTGCTTCGCGGACGAGGACGCGGGCAGCCCCCACTGCCGGGCCAGCGCGTCGAACGTGCCGCCCAGGGTGAGCGTGGCCGAGGTCAGCACGGTGGTGCGGGTGCCGAACAGCCGTTCGCGCAGCAGTCCGCCCACGCCCAGCGGGGCGACCCGCAGCGACGGGGTGCGGCCGCGGTCGGCGAAGTCGCCGGACACCCACACCACGTCGTGGTCGTCGTCGAAGGCGTCGAGGATTCGCGCCGCGCAGTCGTGCACCTCGTCCAGCAGCGCCCGCGCGAGCTTGCGGTCGGTCGCGCCTTCGACGTCCTCCTTGCGCTCCGGGCCGAGCGCGGTGATGCAGGCGTGGGCGGCGTCCCTGGTCGCGCGCAGCGCGCCCGCCAGCGCCTGCGGCAGCGCGTCGAGCCTGCCGACCGGGGCGTCCTCCAGGATCATCGCCAGCCCGTCGCCCGCCTCGGCCAGCCGGTCGGCCACGCCCTGGTCGACGAGCCTGCCGCAGCGCCGCGCGGCGGCGGTGATGGCGGAGGGGTTCAGCTCCTCGGTGGCCACCGAGGTCACCCGGTCGACCAGGTCGTGCGCCTCGTCGATGACGACCACGTCGTGGTCGGGCAGCACCTGGTAGCCCTCCAGGGCGTCGATGGCGAGCATCGCGTGGTTGGTGACCACCACGTCGGCGCGGCCCGCTTCGGCCCGCGCGCGCTCGGCGAAGCAGTCGGTGCCGACCGGGCACTTGCTCACGCCGAGGCACTCGCGGGCGGTCACCGACACCTGCCGCCACGCCTGGTCGCTCACGCCGGGCACCAGTTCGTCGCGGTCGCCGGTCTCGGTGTCGGAGGACCACTCGTGCAGCCGCTTGACCTCGCGGCCCAGCCGGGAGACCGCGAACGGGTCGAACAGCCCGGCTTCCTCGGGCTCGTCGGGCGCGCCGGTGTGCAGGCGGTGCATGCACAGGTAGTTGCGCCTGCCCTTGAGGATGGCGAAGCGCGGTTCGCGGCCCAGCACCGGGCGCAGCGCCTTGGCCAGCCGGGGCAGGTCGCGGTCGACCAGCTGGCGCTGCAGCGCGATGGTCGCGGTGGAGATGACCACGGTCGACTCCTCGGCGACCGCGTGCCGCAGGGCGGGGACGAGGTAGGCCAGCGACTTGCCGGTGCCGGTCCCGGCCTGCACGGCGAGGTGCTCGCCGGTGCGGATGGCCCGCTCGACGGCCCTGGCCATCTCGACCTGCCCTTCGCGCTCGGCTCCGCCCACCGCCTCGACGGCGACGGAGAGCAGCGTTCGGGTGTCGGGGATGGTGGTAGCGGGCACGGCGAAGACCGTACCCGCCGCCCCCACCGGCACCCCCGGGGCGGCGGTCACCGGTCCTCGCGCCGTGAATCCGCGCGATTTCCCGGTGTAGGGTGCGGCCTGCGCGGCAACCGGGACCGGGACGAAGCGAGGGAAGTGGCCGGGATGAGCACCATGCGGGCGCTGCTGGACAGCGGTGTTCCCCTCGTCGCCGTCAGCTTCTACGACAACGACTGCGCGCGGACGGCCAAGGAGGCGAAGGCCGCCGGGGTCGACGTCGCCGAGTTGCGCGTGGACCAGTTCGAGCGCACCGACGTCGAGCACGTCCTGGCCTGCGCGGCCGAGTTCGGTGACCTGGCCACCCTGGCGACCGTGCGGTCGCGCCGCGAGGGCGGCGGGTGGGGCGGGTCCGAGCAGCAGCGCCTGGAGCTGTTCCGCGCGCTCGCGCCGCACGTGGACGCGGTGGACGTGGAGCTGTCCTCGCGGGAGATCAGGGACGACGTGATCGCCGAGGCGCGGCGGCACGACGCCGTGGTGATCGCGTCGTACCACGACTTCGAGCGCACGCCGGAGCTGGACCGGCTGCGGGCGGTCGTGGCGGAGGCCGGGGAGGTCGGGGCCGACCTGGTCAAGGTGTCGACGATGGCGAACTCGCGGGAGGACGTGCGGCGGCTGGCGACCCTGCTGACGAACGCCCCGGAGGACCTCGGGATGATCGTCATCGGCATGGGCGCCACGGGCACCCTCTCCCGCGTCTTCTTCCCCGCGCTGGGCTCCCGGCTGACCTACTCCTTCATCGGTGACCGGCCGACCTCGGGGCAGCTGGAGTTCGGCGAGACCTCGCGGCTGCTGCGCCAGTTCTACCCGGACTTCGACCGCCGCCGCACCGGCGGCTGACGCGGTCCCCGGTCCCCGCCTGGGCGGGGACCGGGGAGGCTCTCAGCGGCGCTTGACCAGCGCCCACGCGGAGGGCAGCAGACCCGCCGCCAGCGCGACCTTGAGCGCGTCACCGATCAGGAACGGCAGCACGCCGAGCTGCAGCGCCTTGCCCAGGTCGACGCCCGCGGCGGCCATCAGCCACGGCACGCCGCAGGCGTAGATGACCAGGTTGCCCAGCACCATCGTGCCGATGGTGCGCAGCGGCGTGCGGTCGCCGCCGCGGCCCGCCAGGTGGCCGACCAGCGCGCCCGCCAGCACGAAGCCGACGACGTAGCCCAGCGAGGCGGGCCAGCCCGACGAGCCGCCCTGGAACCAGGGCACGCCCGCCACGCCCGCGACGAGGTAGAGCGCCATCGAGGCGGCGCCGCGCCGCCAGCCCAGCGCCGCGCCGACCAGCAGGGCGGCGAAGGTCTGGCCGGTGATCGGCACCGGGCTGCCCGGCACCGGCAGCGCCACCTGCGCGGCCAGTCCGGTCAGACCGGCCCCCGCGACGACGAGGGCGATGTCGCGCGCCAGCGCACCGGGGACGAGATCGGCGAGGACCGCACGGCGGCCGGGAACGGCGAGCACGGACACGGGATGACCTCCGGGGGATCAAGGGGGTGCTTCTCGGGGGGAGGTTAACCGGCGATCACCGATTCGGTCTTTGGCGAACTTCTACAAAGTTGGCCACGTCACGCGAGCGGGTGCCCGCGTCCCGGAGCCGGGACGACGTGTGCTCGATCGAGTGGCGTGCTTGCTCGGTCGAGTGACGTGGCTGGAGAACCGCCACCACGCGCGCCGCTCCGGCCGATCATCGCCGCGAGAAGTGGGCCCCGAGAAGTGGGACTACCAAGGAAGGTCATGCGATGAGACACCTCCGAGCGCGCCGGACCGCAGCGGTGGCCGCGGCGCTCGCGATCACCCTGACCGCCGCCGCGGCGGCGCCGGCTTGGGCGGCCAACCCACCGGGGGTCGCCTCGGTCGGCTCCGCCGACTTCACCAAGGACGGCAAGCGGGTCCTCGTCCCCGCGCTGGCCGCCTGCGCGGTCGACGACGCGCCGACGGGCTCGTCGGAGCCGGTGGTCGCGTCGGGCGTGCGGTTCGGCGCGGGCTCGTCCAGCTGCGTCAGGGAGGTCGTCGACCCGGCCGGCGGGATCACCAGGACCAGGTCAGAGGCGGTCGGCCGGGACTTCGAGCTGTCCGCGCTGGTGGCGGCGGGCGGCCCGAGGCTGCGCGTCGGCTCGTGGCGGATCTCCTGCTCGGCCACCGACAGGGGCACCGACAGCGCGTGGGAGCTGGGCGGCATGAGCGGCTTCGCGGACCTGCCCGCGCAGCTGCCCGCCAACTACGCGCACGAGGTCAAGAGCCGCTCCGGCGTGGTCCTGGCGGTGGTGACGTTCAGCGAGGTCGTGCTGCCCGACCCCAACGACGGCAGCATGTCGGTGAGCCTCGCGCGCTTCCGCTTCACCCCCGAGTCGCACCTCAGCGGCGAGGTCGTGCTGGGCGCGGCGGCCTGCTCGCCGACGCCGTAACGCCCGCGACACCGCGCGCCGGACACCGCGCCGGACACCGCGCCGGACAACCGCACCGGACAACCGCACCGGACACCGCCCGGCCCACGGGGGAGCACCCCCCGTGGGCCGGGTCCGGTCGTCAGCCCACGCGCGGCTCGCCCCGCAGCGCCACGCCCGCCTCCCGCAGCTGGTCCACCGCGGTCGCCACGGTCGGCGCGGCCACCCCGGCGGTCAGGTCCAGCAGCACGGTGGTGGTGAACCCGGCCCGCGCCGCGTCCAGCGCGGTGGCCCGCACGCAGTGGTCGGTGGCGATGCCCACCACGTCCACCTCGTCCAC
>NZ_BMRG01000002.1:586195-600248 GCF_014648515.1 Saccharothrix coeruleofusca | reverse complement strand
GCCGCGCGCCCGCAGCCACTCCGCCAGCGGCTCGCCCGAGCCCGACGCGCCCTCGAAACCCGAGTAGGCCGCGGCGCGCTCGCCCTTGGAGAACACCGCCTCCACCGCCGTGACGTCCAGCTCCGGGTGGAACGACGCCCCGGCCGTGCCCGCCACGCAGTGCACCGGCCACGAGTCGACGTAGTCGGGCTCCGCGCTGAAGTGGGGGCCGGGGTCCACGTGGTAGTCGCGGGTCGCCACGACGTGGTCGTAGGCGTTGTCCCTGACGTGCGACGAGATCGCCGCCGCGACTGCCGCGCCGCCCGTGACGGCCAGCGAGCCGCCCTCGCAGAAGTCGTTCTGCACGTCCACCACGATCAGCGCTTTGGTCATGTCCAACCCCTCACCGGAACGTCGTCGGGATCGCGGGCTCGCCGCGCGACAGCTTCAGACCCTCCCACGGCACGCTGACCAGCGCCGCGCGCAGCCGCTCCCGGCTCTGGGCCAGGGAGTCCAGGCCCTCGGCGCGGTCGCCCGCGCGCATCAGCGGCACCGGCAGCAGCCGGTCGTGCTCGCCCAGCTCCGGCTGCTCGCCGTGCGGGAACACGACCTCCTCCAGCGCGGTGCCGGTGTCCTTGTGCCTGCGCAGCGCGTTCTTGCGCCCGCCGCGCGACTCCTTGGAGGAGCTGCGCTTGGCCACCGGGCGGCCGTCCACCTCGACCAGCTTGTAGACCATGCCCGCGGTCGGCGCGCCGGAGCCGGTCACCAGCGACGTGCCCACCCCGTAGGCGTCCACCGGCTCGGCCCGCAGCGCGGCGATGGAGTACTCGTCCAGGTCGCCGGAGACCACGATCCGGGTGTTCTTCGCGCCCAGCGAGTCCAGCTGGTCGCGGGCCTGCCTGGCCAGCACGCCCAGGTCGCCCGAGTCGATCCGGATGGCGCCCAGCTCCGGGCCCGCCACCCGGATCGCGGTGTTGATGCCCTCGGTGATGTCGTAGGTGTCCACCAGCAGCGTGGTGCCCACGCCCAGCGCCTCGACCTGGTCGCGGAAGGCGTCCTCCTCGCTGTCGTGCAGCAGCGTGAAGGCGTGCGCGCAGGTGCCCGCGGTGGGGATGCCGTGCCGCCGCCCGGCCTCCAGGTTCGACGTGGCGGTGAACCCGGCCAGGTAGGCGGCGCGGGCCGAGGCGACCGCGGCCTCCTCGTGGGTGCGCCGCGAGCCCATCTCGATCATGCGGCGGCCGTTGGCCGCGCTCACCATCCGCGCCGCGGCCGAGGCGATCGCGCTGTCGTGGTTGAGGATGGACAGCGCCAGCGTCTCCAGCACCACGCCCACGGCGAAGGGGGCCCGCACGGACAGGATCGGCGAGCCGGGGAAGTACAGCTCGCCCTCGGGGTAGCCGTCCACGTCGCCGGTGAACCGGTAGTCCGCCAGCCAGGCCAGGGTGCGCTCGTCGACCACCCCGGTGCGCTCCAGCTGGGCCAGTTCCGCCTCGCCGAACCGGAAGGACTCGATGGCCTCCAGCAGCCGCCCGGTGCCCGCCACCACGCCGTACCGCCTGCCCTCGGGCAGCCTGCGGGCGAAGACCTCGAAGACGCAGTCCCGCTCCGCGGTGCCGTCGCGCAGCGCCGCGGCGAGCATGGTCAGCTCGTAGTGGTCGGTCAACAACGCCGTGGTCGACATGAGGGCAAAGCCTAGGCGCGCGCCACGCCGGATCACACGGGGTGCCCCTATGGGCTCCGCCACGAACCGGGACGTGACACCATTGGCGGTATGACCACGCCCGTCGAGCACGAGCGGACGCAGGTTGACCCGGTCGGCGAGGACGTCGCCTTCGAGGACCGGCCGTGGCAGACGCTGGTCTGGAACGACCCGGTGAACCTGATGTCCTACGTGACTTACGTGTTCCAGAAGCTGTTCGGGTACAGCCGGGACCACGCGACGAAGTTGATGCTGGACGTGCACCACAAGGGCAGGGCGATCGTGTCGTCCGGCTCGAAGGACAAGGTGGAGGCCGACGTGGCGAAGCTGCACGCGGCGGGCCTCTGGGCGACCATGCAGCGCTCGTCGTGAACAAGTGGAGCCGCAGGGGCGGCGCGGTGCTCGGCCGCTTCGACCGCCAGGAGGCCGCCGTGGTGCGCGGTCTGGTCAGCCAGGTCCAGGACATGCTCCGGGCGCGCGCCGAGGAGGCGCCGCAGGACGAGCTGGCGCAGCTGACCGGCATCCGCACCGGCCCGTCGACGCCGCCGGACGACCCGATCCTGAGCAGGCTGCTGCCGGACTTCCACCGGCTGGACCCGGACGCCCCGGACCCGGCCGAGGTCGACTCGGCGGCCGCGCTGCGCTCGCTGCACGAGCCCGAGCTGCTGGACCTCAAGACCGGCGTGGCGGGCGTGGTGCTGGCGACCTGCCCGCCCGACGGGGGCCAGGTGCGGCTGTCGCAGGAGCAGGCCGAGGCGTGGCTGGCGGCGCTCAACGACGTGCGGCTGGCCCTGGGCACGGCGCTGGACGTGCAGGAGGACATGCCCGACGAGCTGCCCCCCGACGACCCCCGCGCACCGCACCTGGGCGTCTACCACTGGCTGACCTGGGTGCAGGAGACGCTGGTCGAAGTGGTCATGGGGTGAAGTAGGCCCGCCCGCGCGTTCGACTCGCGCGCGGGCGGGTACACGAGGGCCATGTCGCGACTCATGAGGCTGATGAAGCGGATCGAGGAGAGCAAGGCCCTGGACCGCGCCGCGGGCGCGCTCGCCGAGCTGATCCCGCCCCAACTGCGGCAGCACCGCGTCACCGAGGTCCTCAAGGGCGAGCCGCTGGGGCACGCCGCGCACCCGGTGGTGGTGCTGCTGCCGGTCGGCCTGTACGCGGCCTCGGCCGTGCTGGACCTGATGCCCGGCGAGGGCCGGGCCGCCAAGACCATGATCGGCCTCGGCCTGGCCGTCACGCCCGCCGCCGTGGCCACCGGCCTGGCCGAGTACACCACCCTGGACGAGCCGCAGCGCCGCACCGCGGTGGCCCACCTGACCGCCAACACCGCCGCCGCCCTGTGCTACCTGACCTCCTACCGGCTGCGCAACCACGGCTTCGGCGTGGTCGCCAGGGCGGTGGGCTACGTCGGGATGTCCCTGATCGGCGCGGGCGGCTACCTGGGCGGCCACCTCACCTACCGGCAGCGGGCGGGCGTCGGCAGGTGGGACTTCTCACCGGGCGGGACGACTTCCGCCACCACGTAGGATGGCGGTGTGTTGGTGATTCGCCGTGACCTCGTGGACGCGATGGTGGCGCACGCCCGTCGCGACCACCCCGACGAGGCGTGCGGGATCATCGCGGGCCCCGAGGGCTCCGACCGTCCCGAGCGGTTCATCCCGATGGACAACGCGGAGCGCTCGCCGACCTTCTACCGGTTCGACGCCGCCGAGCAGTTCAAGGTGTGGCGCGAGATGGACCGCAACGACGAGGTGCCGGTCGTCGTCTACCACTCGCACACCGCCACCGAGGCGTACCCGTCGCGGACGGACGTGGCCTACGCGGGCGAGCCCGACGCGCACTACGTCCTGGTGTCCACCAGGGACCCGGAGCAGCACGAGCTGCGCTCCTACCGGATCGTGGACGGCGTCGTGACCGAAGAGCCGGTCGAGGTCGTCGAGTCGTACATGTTCGCCCACACCGGCTCGGACGACACGCCCGACTGTCCCTGACGCGCGTCCCGCCGCACAGCACATCCCGGTTCCTCGGAGGTTCCAGCATGGCCGTCACCGTCTCCATCCCCACGATCCTGCGCACCCACACGGGTGGGCAGAAGTCCGTCGAGGCCAAGGGCAGCACGCTCGCCGAGGTCATCGAGGACCTGGAGGCCAACCACGGTGGTCTGAAGGCGCGCCTGGTCAAGGAGGGCAGCCTGCACCGCTTCGTCAACGTCTACGTCAACGACGAGGACGTGCGCTTCGCGGGCGGCCTGGAGGCCGCGGTCAAGGACGGCGACACCGTGACGATCCTCCCGGCCGTCGCGGGCGGCTGATCCCCGGTGGCCCGCTACGAGTCCCTGCTCGACGCGGTCGGCGGCACGCCGCTGGTGGGGCTGCCCCGGCTGTCGCCGTCGCCGGACGTGCGGCTGTGGGCGAAGCTGGAGGACCGCAACCCCACCGGCTCGATCAAGGACCGCCCGGTCCTGGCGATGATCGAGGAGGCGGAGCGGTCCGGCGCGCTCACCCCCGGCTGCACGATCCTGGAGCCCACCTCGGGCAACACCGGCATCGCGCTGGCCATGGCGGCCAAGCTCAAGGGCTACGGCCTGGTCTGCGTCATGCCGGAGAACACCTCGGCGGAGCGCAAGCAGCTGCTGCAGGCCTACGGCGCGCGGATCGTGTTCTCCCCGGCCGCGGGCGGCTCCAACCAGGCCGTGGCGCGGGCCAAGGAGCTGGCCGAGCAGAACCCCGACTGGGTGATGCTCTACCAGTACGGCAACGCCGCCAACGCGGGCGCGCACTACTCCGGCACCGGTCCGGAGCTGCTCAAGGACCTGCCCACGATCACCCACTTCGTGGCGGGTCTGGGCACCACCGGCACGCTCGTGGGCACCGGCCGGTACCTGCGCGAGCACAAGCCCGACGTGCAGGTCGTCGCCGCCGAGCCGCGCTACGGCGAGCTGGTCTACGGGCTGCGCAACCTCGACGAGGGCTTCGTGCCCGAGCTGTACGACGAGACGGTGCTCACCGGCCGCTACTCGGTGGGCTCCTACGACGCGCTGCGCCGCACCCGGCAGCTGCTGGAGGTGGAGGGCATCTTCGCGGGCATCTCCACCGGCGCGATCCTGCACGCCGCGCTGGCGGTGGCGGAGAAGGCGGTGGCCAGGGGCGAGGCCGCGGACATCGCGTTCGTGGTGGCCGACGCGGGCTGGAAGTACCTGTCCACCGGCGCGTACGCCGGGACGCTGGACGAGGCGTCCGCGCGGCTCGACGGCCACCTCTGGGCGTGACACCCGTGCGGGGACGTCCCCGCACGGGTGCCCACCCGCCCAGCCCGTGAGATCAGCCCGCGAAGGCCGGACCCGCGAAGTCTCAGCCCGCGAAGGCGGTCGAGGGCATCCCGCTGCCCACGCCGGGCAGCACCAGCACCGACCCGGACAGCGGGCGCTCGGCCAGCGCGGCCTCGGACAACCCGGTGCGCGCGGTGGTCACGTACAGGTCGGTGAAGTCCTCGCCGCCGAAGCAGCACGCGGTCGGCTGGTCCACCGGCAGCTCGACCTCCAGGTCCAGCTCGCCCGCCGGCGTGTACCGGCGCACCGCGCCGCCGCCCCACAGCGCCACCCACACGCAGCCGTCGGCGTCCACGCACAGCCCGTCCGGCACGCCGCGGTCCACCTCGCACAGCGGGCGGCGGTTGACCGCCTGGCCGCTGTCGCGGTCGTAGTCCAGCACGTCGACCCGGCCCTGCGCGGAGTCGACGTAGTACATCAGCGAGCCGTCCGGGCTCCAGCCCAGGCCGTTGCTGACCGCGACCCGGTCCAGCACCACCTTGGCGTCGCCGTTGGGCTCCACGCGGGCCAGCCAGCCACCGCCGTCGGCCTGGTCGTAGCGGCTGGTGCCCGCCCACAGCCGCCCGGCCGGGTCCACCGCCGCGTCGTTGCCGCGCACCCCGTCGCGCGCCCAGTAGACCAGCCACGTCTTCGCGCCGTCGGGCTCGACCAGCGCCACGCCGTCGCGCAGGTTGAGCACCAGCCCGCCGCGCGAGCGCGGCTTGGCGGCGCCCACGTGCTGCGGCACCACCAGCACCGCGTCGTCGTCGCGGGCGGGCGCGTACCGGTGCACCTCGCTGGCCAGCACGTCCACCCAGAGCAGGGTCGCGCTGCTGTGGTCCCAGGTGGGGTCTTCACCCAGTTCGGCCTGCGCGCGCACGGCTACGTCGATCGACACCGGCACAGCCTAGTCGGGCTGCCCGGACGGGCAGCCCGCCGTGCGGGCGATGATCCGCTCCAGCGGGTCGCCCGCGGTCGCGAGCGCGGCCGACCCGAGCAGCGCACGCCGCGGACGCCCCGCGAGCAGGCCGGGCGCGTTAGCCTGGGGACGTGGACCCCACCGCCGTCCAGCCGTCCCAGCCGCCCAGGCCGCCCAAGGCCGCGGCCAAGCGGGTCATCCCGCCCAAGCCGGTCCTGTCGGCCGTGGTGGTGCTGGGCTTCGTTGCCCTGCTGTACGTGGTGGAGGCGCTGGACGCGGTCCTGCCGGGCAGCCTGGACGACGAGGGCGTGCGGCCGAGGGACTTCTCCGAGTGGGACAACCTGATCTGGTACCCGCTGCTGCACGGCGGCTGGGCGCACCTGACCGGCAACGCGGTCCCGCTGCTGGTGCTGGGCTTCCTCGCCTCCTCCGCGGGGATCAAGCAGTTCCTCCAGGTCACCGCGGTCATCTGGCTGACCAGCGGCCTCGGCGTGTGGGTGCTCGGCTCGCCGGGCAGCCACATCGGCGCCTCCGGGCTGGTGTTCGGCTTCCTGGTGTTCCTGCTGGTGCGCGGGCTGTTCGCGCGCAGCGCCTGGCAGATCGCGGTGGCCGTGCTGGTGTTCGCCGCCTACGGCGCGGCGCTGTGGGGCGTGCTGCCCGGCCAGCCGGGCGTGTCCTGGGAGGGCCACCTGTTCGGCGCGCTGGGCGGGGTGCTGGCCGCCTGGGGCGTGGCCCGCGACGCGCGAACTGGTCGGCGCGGGTGAACGCCGACGCGCCGATCGGCGTCTTCGACTCCGGGGTGGGCGGGCTGACCGTCGCGCGGGCGATCATGGACCAGCTGCCCGAGGAGAGCATCCACTACGTGGGCGACACGGCCAACGGGCCGTACGGGCCGCTGCCGATCGCCCGCGTGCGCGAGCACGCGCTGGCGGTGGCCGACCGGCTGGTCGCCGACGGGGTGAAGATGCTCGTCATCGCGTGCAACACCGCGTCCGCGGCGTGCCTGCGCGACGCCCGCGAGCGCTACGACGTGCCCGTGGTCGAGGTGGTGCTGCCCGCCGTGCGCCGGGCGGTGGCCACCACCCGCACCGGGCGCGTGGGCGTGATCGGCACGCAGAGCACCATCACCTCCGGCGCGTACCAGGACTCGTTCGCCGCGGCGCGGGATGTCGAGGTGACCGCGGTGGCCTGCCCCCGGTTCGTGGACTTCGTCGAGCGCGGCACCACCTCCGGCAGGCAGGTGCTCGGCCTGGCCCAGGCCTACCTGGAGCCGCTGCAGCGCGCCGAGGTGGACACGCTGGTGCTCGGCTGCACCCACTACCCGCTGCTGACGGGCGTGCTGCAGATCGTCATGGGAGAGGCGGTGACGCTGGTGTCCAGCGCCGAGGAGACGGTCAAGGACGTGGTGCGCGTGCTCACCGAGCGCGACTTGTTCCGCACGGGCAGTCCCGAGCGCCGGTTCGAGTGCACCGGCGACCCCGAACCCTTCACCCGGCTGGCGCGGCGATTCCTCCCCCAGCTGGAAAATCGCGTCTTCCACGGCCACTGATGAGCCGGCACGCTCCACAAGTGCTGTTGACCATCCTCGGCTGCTCGGGCAGCGTGCCGGGACCGGACGCCCCCTCGTCCGGCTACCTGGTGGAGGCGGACGGCTTCTGCCTCGCCGTCGACTTCGGCAGCGGCGTGCTGGCCGCCCTGCAGGCCCACCGCGACCCGTTCGAGCTGGGCGCCCTGCTGTTCTCCCACCTGCACCCGGACCACTGCAGCGACTTCCCCGGTCTGTTCGTGCTGCGCCGCTACCACCCGAACCCGCCCTACGACCCGACCGGGCGCAAGCTGCCGGTGCACGCCCCCGGCGAGGCGCCGGACCGGTTCGCCAGGGCCTACGCGGAGAGCGCGGAGGAACTGGCCCGCGTCGACCTGGCCGAGGTCTTCCAGTTCCACGCGCTGGCCGAGCGGACCACCCGGATAGGCCCCTTCGAGGTCACCGCGGCGCGGGTGGCGCACCCCTGCGAGGCCTACGCGTTCCGGATCGCCACCGGGACGGCCTCCCTGGTCTACACCGGCGACACCGGGCCGTGCGACGCGCTGCCGGAGCTGGCCTGCGGCGTGGACCTGCTGCTGTCCGAGGCCACCTGGCAGCACGCCGACGAGCGCCCGCCCGACCTGCACCTGTCCGGCAGGCAGGCGGGCCAACTGGCCCGGCAGGCGGGCGTGGGCAAACTCCTGCTGACCCACATCGCCCCCTGGACCGACCCCCACGTCGTGCTCGCCGAGGCGCGCGAGGAGTTCGACGGCCCCGTCGAACTGGCCCGCCGCGGCGGGAACTACCCGATCGGAGCCGACTAGATGGCCGACATCGAGGTGCGCCACACCGGTCAGCACAGCTTCGAGGCGACCAACGACCGCGGCGCGTCGGTGCGCATCGGCCGCAAGGACCAGCCCGGCTCGTTCTCCCCGGTCGAGCTGCTGCTGGCCGCCGCGGCGGGCTGCGCGGCGGTCACCGCGGAGACGCTGATCACCAGGCGGGTCGGCGACGGCTTCACCGCCCGCGCCGGCGACGTGCGCCCCGAGGGCGCGCACCAGCTCGACGAGGTGCCGGTGACCCTGGACTACGACCTGTCGGCGCTGGACGAGGACCAGCGCGCCACCCTGGAGACCGCCGTGCGGCGAGCCGTGGAGCAGCTGTGCACGGTCACCAGGACCCTGAAGAAGGCCACCCCCGCCCCCCTCCACCTCCCCGCGTCGGCAAGTACCACCCGCCACCCGCCCGAGGGCCGGTAACCACTACCCGCCCCCGCCCGGACGCCTGGGCGTCAGCTGGTGCCCACCCCGTCGTAGACGGCGGTGGAACCGCTGTGGCCGATGCGGACCGTCTGCACGGTCGCCGCCGCGCCCGCGGCGACCACCAGCACCGACAGCACGACCGCGGCGCGCCGCCACGTCCTGGGCACCTCGGTGCCGTCCTCCGCCGAGGCGGTCCGCTCCCGGTCGGCCAGGCGGTCCGCCACCAGCAGCGCCACCACGGCCACCCCGAAGCCCAGCGCGAAGGGCAGCAGGTCGTTGCCCAGCTCGGCGTGCCGCTGGATCAGCGGGTTCTCCAGGGCGGCCAGGCGGGCGTAGAGCTGGTCACCCGCCGCCTGGGCCGCCGGGACCGCGCCCACGCCCAGCAGCGTCAGGCCCAGCAGGGGCCAGGCGTAGCGCTGCCGCCATCGCGGGACCAGCGCCACCGCGGTCGCGCCCACCGCGGACAGCGGCAGCAGCACCACGACGGCGTGGACGAGCAGCGGGTGCGCCGGAAGACCGAAGACGGTCACCAGGTCGTCTGCGAGTGCCATGCCTCTCCCTACGCCGGTGGGCCGTGCCCTGGTTCAGCGCCTTAGGGTAGTGGCGTGCTGAGGAGCGATGGCAGGAACGACGACGTACTGCGCGAAATCCGGATCACACGGGGCTTCCAGCAGTGGCCCGCGGGGTCGGTGCTGATCGAGTTCGGCAACACCAGGGTGCTGTGCGCGGCCAGCGTGACCGAGGGCGTGCCCCGGTGGCGCTCCGGGTCGGGGCTGGGCTGGGTGACCGCGGAGTACGCGATGCTCCCGTCGGCCACGCACACCCGCAGCGACCGCGAGTCGGTCAAGGGCCGCATCGGCGGCCGGACGCACGAGATCAGCAGGCTCATCGGCCGCTCGCTGCGGGCGTGCATCGACCTGGCCGCGCTGGGCGAGAACACCATCGTCATCGACTGCGACGTCATCCAGGCCGACGGCGGCACCCGCACCGCGGCCATCACCGGCGCCTACGTGGCGCTGGCGGACGCGGTGACGTGGCTGGCGGCGGCCGGGCGGCTGGCCGACCCGCAGCCGCTGTCGTGCGCGGTGTCGGCGGTGTCGGTGGGCGTGGTGGACGGCCGCGTGCGCCTGGACCTGCCCTACGAGGAGGACTCGCGCGCCGAGGTCGACATGAACGTGGTGGCCACCGACGCGGGCACGCTGATCGAGGTGCAGGGCACCGGCGAGGGCGCCACCTTCGCGCGCTCCACCCTGGACAAGATGCTGGACCTGGCACTGGCCGGGTGCGCCGAGCTCAACCGCCTCCAGGCCGAGGCGCTCGCCCAGCCCTACCCCGGTGTGCTGCCCGAACCCAAGCCGAGGAAGTCCAAGTGAAGCTGCTGCTCGCGTCCCGCAACGCCAAGAAGCTCGGCGAGCTGCGCCGCATCGTCGCCGCCGAGGGGTTCTCCGTCCTGGGGCTGGACGACGTGCCCGCGTTCCCCGAGGCCCCGGAGACCGAGCCGACCTTCGAGGGCAACGCGCTGGCCAAAGCCCGCGACGCCTTCGCCGCCACCGGGCTGCCCTCGGTGGCCGACGACTCGGGCATCTCCATCGACGCGCTGAACGGGATGCCGGGGGTGCTGTCCGCCCGCTGGTCCGGGGCGCACGGCAACGATCAGGCCAACCTGGAGCTGGTGCTGGGGCAGCTGCGGGACGTGCCCGACGAGCGGCGCGGCGCGGCGTTCGTGTGCGCGGCGGCGTTCGCCGGGCCCGGCGGCGAGACCGTGGTCCGGGGGGAGTGGCGTGGGAGGATCATCCGCGAACCCCGTGGGGAGAACGGGTTCGGCTACGACCCGATCTTCGTGCCGGAGGGGTACGAGGTGACCTCGGCCGAGCTGTCGGCGGAGGAGAAGGACAAGCTGTCCCACCGGGGACGTGCCCTGCGCCTGCTGCTGCCCCACCTGCGGGAGCTGGCTCAGTAGTACTTGACCTCCACTCGTGGGTCGAGTTCGTCCAGGCCGATGTGCTGATCCGAATCCGACAGGGCGAGGGTGCGCAGGGGCATGTCCCGCAGCGGCCGGAGGTCGATCGGGCGGTCATCGGACCACTGGTACAGCTGCAACTCGCGCAGGGCGGTGAGACCGGTGATCATCCGCAAGTCGCCGGTCGACGGTCCGATCAGCGTCAGTTCGGTGAGGTGGCGGATGTGCGGCGCGATGTCCGCCAGCAGGTGCGCCGGTACGCGTGAGCTGAGCGCGAGCCAGGTGAGGTTCGGCAACCGCTCCAGAACATCGCAGTGGCGCAGCACATCCGCCTGGTTGATGACCAGCGTCTTCAGCTTCCGGTGGGCTTTCAGCGGCCGGAGGTCCACTTCGCCGCGCAGGTGCACGAAGAGTTCGATGAGATGATCGACACCGGTGAGGAACGCGAGGTCTGCCTGAGGCTCCTCCATGCCGAGGTCGATCGTGACCCGTTCGAGCCTGCGCAACACGGACAGGTACTCGATGTGGGACGACTTCCTGATCATGATCCCGCCGTTGCGCAGCGGTGCGTCGGCCAGCACCTCGTGCGCGTAGCGCTTCGGCTCGAAGTACTCCCACGCCTCCTCCAACTGGCGCTGGACGGCCAAGCGACCATCTGGGGCGTAGCGGGCCAGGCGGGGGATGGCGTCCGCGTCCCCGGTGAGGGCGACCGCCCGGACCGTGGCCGCCGCTGCCGCCTCGGACAACCCGTCCAGCGTCTCGGGCAGGTAGTGCAGCACCCGTCGGCCCACGGAGGCCAGGGAGCGGGTCTCCTTGATACTCCTGGGTGGCACCAGGTGCTCGCGGATCACGCGGTCGACGCGCTCGTGCACCTCCGGGTCCACGTCGGTCACCGTCTCCAGGCAGGCCGCGGCGAGCAGGCGCAGCTTCCGCGCCCGCTTGGGCTCCGAGTCGGCCTGGTCGAGGACCTGGGTCAGCAACTCCTTGGTCTGCGAACGTTTTCCGTGCCCGCACGCCATGACGACGGTCTCCCGCCAGGTGTCCAGGTGCGCGTTGCGGACCAGCGTCTCGACCCGGTCCTCCTCGGTCGCCTCACTGGCCGCCAGGTACTCCTGGAACGTCCGGTGCACGAAGTCCACCCGCCCCGGCACCGGCTCCCGCAGCACCCCGCTGCGCTCCAGCAGGTGAGCCAGGATCGCCTCCGGTGACCCGCTCACGTTCGGCATGGACTTGAGCTTGCGCGCCACGAACCCGGTCACCCGTGCCAGCGGGAACTCGCTGCGGCCCGCCTCGGTCAGCCGCCACGCCAAGTCGCGCAGCAGCACCGTCTTCTCGCCGCCGGTCAGCATCCCGGCGATCCGCCGCTCGGCGTCGCGCAGGTCCAGCAGCATCGTCAGCGCCGCCCGGTACAGGTCCATCCTGCTCTGCGGCAGGTCCGACGTCCGCCCCAGGTTCAACGCGCACAGCATCGCGCACAGCAGCGGACTCGCCGCCAGCGCCCGCAGGTGCGGCCGGTTGTCCAACTGCCGCAACAGCCCGCGCTCCGCCTCGGGCAGGTCCTCGGGCGCGCAGGGCAGGGACTCGGCGTCCCGCGCGGCCTCGTGCCAGCGCTGGAGGAACACCCGCACGTCGCCGGGCGTCATCTGCTCCAGCAGCACCGAGCCGAAGCCCTCGTGCTCCAACCACCGCTGGTCCGCCGCCGCAGGCCGGGAGGTGACCACGACGCGGGCGTCCGGGAACGCGGTGACCAGCTCGCGCAGCCACTCCCGGACGAACCTGCGCCGGTGCGCGGGCACCTCGTCCACGCCGTCCACCAGGACCAACGCGCGGCCGGAGCGCAGCACCCGGTGCACCCAGCCGTCCGGCATGAGCCCGACCAGCCAGCTCGCCGCGTGGTCGAGGAACTGCTCGGGGCGCGGCAGGTCCGAGTCGGCGTAGCGGCGCAACCGGACCACCAGCGGCACGCAGCCGTTCCACGACTTCAACTGGTCGGTGAACGCCTCGCGCGCGGCCGTGATGGCCAGCCAGTCGAGCAGGGTCGTCTTGCCGGAACCGGCCTCACCGCGGACCAGCGTCCGGCAGGCGTTGCCGATCGCCGCCTCGACCCGGAGGGAACCGCCGCGGTCGACGCCGAACCAGCGGTCCACCGGCGAGGTGCGGGTGTCGCCGCCGGTGACGCTCAGGCTCAGGTACGCCACGCTCAACGCCAGCTTGGGGCGGTCGCGCATGGTCAGGCCGAGCAGTTCCAGCCGGTCCAGCGCACTCGCGAGGTAGCGCAGGTACTCGTCGCGGAAGTCGTCGTCAGTGCCGCGCGGCGCGTGCAGGCTGGTGCGGGGCAGCCTGGCCAGCACTTCGTCCAGCGCGGCGGTCTGCGCGCTCGCCCGGCTCAGCACCTCGGCCAGCGCGCGCGGCTGGAACGCGGGCAGGTGCCGGATGACCTGCACCAGGTACCGGCACGCCTGGTCCAGCGCCACGTCGTAGAGGCGGGTGGCCAGGTCGGACAGGCCCGCTTCGCGGCGGACGGACGCGCGGACCTGGCGGGCCAGGGCTTCCGGGTCGGCGTCGGCGGCCAGCAGCGCCTCGTCGGACAGGTCCAGCGAGCCCAGCGCGTCCACCACGGCGTCCAGGGCCGCGGTGACCTCGTTCGGCGGCAGCGCGTCGAACTTCGCGGCCAGCAGCGGTTCGAGCTGGTCGCCGACCTGGTGGCCGATGCCCCGCACGAGGTGGTCCAGCCGGTCCCGCTGGCGCGTCGAGGACAGCTCCTCGGCGGCCAGCTCGGCCAGCGACGCGGTGCGCTGCTCGGCCTTGCGGCGGCGCTCCAGCCACGACTTGGCCGCGTGCTGCGCGACGGCCTGGCCGAGCTTGCCCGCGACGGCCTCTAAACCGGTGATGGCGGCCTCCCGGTGATCAGGCGGGCAGTTCGCGCAGCAGCTTGGCGACGTGGCCGGTGGCGCGCACGTTGTACATCGCCTTGGCGATCTTGCCCTGCGGGTCGACCAGGAACGTGGAGCGGATCACGCCCTGCACGACGCGGCCGTAGTTCTTCTTCTCGCCGAACGCGCCCCACTCGGTCAGCACCTCGCGGTCCACGTCGGACAGCAGCGGGAAGCGCAGCCCCTCGGCCTCGGCGAACTTCGCCAGCTTCTCCGGCTTGTCCGGCGAGATGCCGATGACCTCGTAGCCGGAGCCCGCCAGGTCGGCCAGGTTCTCCTGGAAGTCGCACGCCTGCTTGGTGCAGCCCGGCGTGCCCGCCGCCGGGTAGAAGTAGACGACCACGGAACGGCCGAGGTAGTCCGACAGCGAGACCGGCTTGCCCTCGCTGTCGGGCAGGGTGAACGCGGGGGCCTGGTCGCCGGGGGAGAGGCGGTTCTGCTCGGTCATGGCGGCAGACGCTAC
>NZ_BMRG01000002.1:524537-586157 GCF_014648515.1 Saccharothrix coeruleofusca | reverse complement strand
CGGGTCAGGCGTTGCCCTCGAACGTGGCGCCGAGGTCCTCGCCCGCGATGTTGGGCTCGACGACCAGGCACACCCGCACGGGGTTCTCCGGCACCGCGTAGGCCAGGGTCAGCGCCGTGTCGCCGCCCGGCGGCAGCTCGGTGATCGCGGCGGCGGCGCCGTTGAGGCCCTGCACCGAGTCCAGCACCTCGGCGGCGGGCTGGCCGTCGACCAGGGCGCGCACGGAGAGCTGGCTGGTGCGGTAGGTGGTGTCGGTGCCGTTGACCAGCGTCACCACGAACACCGCGGTGCGCGGCGCCTTGGGGAAGGAGGTGTCGCTGGGCTTGAGCGACTTCGGCTGGGCGACGGTGATGGAGATGCCGTTGGCCCACACCCGTTCCGCGCCGAAGGACGTCGGGATCGGGGCGGACGACGGCGCGCGGTCGGCGCGCTGGACCGCCGCGGGGCTCTGCGCCGCGCTCGCGGGCGCGGCGGAGGAGGCGTCGGTCGGGTCCGCGCACCCCGTCAAGGCCAATGCCAGGCAGATGCCGACGGCCTGTCGGGTGAACCTCACGAACCTCCCCTTCCCGCCCCGGCGGTGGGCTTGTTGCGGCTGCCACCAACCATGACGCGGCGAAAGGGGGAGCGGGGAATGATCCGGGGCCTTGAGTCGCACCTGGTGCACGGCTGTGGCCGGACCGTGATTCCGCACGGCGGCCCGCGTGGGCGCCGCCACACCGGGCGGCGCCCACGCGGATCGCGGCGGCGGCCGTGCGTCAGGCGGCGGACCGCCTGGGAGCTAGGGAGCGCGTCGGGGGGCGTGCGCGCTCACCTTCATCATCGCGCGCATTAGGCCGACTGCTACACCTCAACTTCAGTCTTCACTCGATCGGGTGAATGGAGAGCGGCCAGCAGTTCGTAGGAGCGCAGCCGGTCGGACTGGTCGGCGACCATGGTCGTGACCATCAGCTCGTCCGCCGCGGTGTCCGCCAGCAGCTGCTCGAGCTGCTCCTTCGCCGTCTCCGGGGAGCCGATGACCTGGTTGGCCATGCGCTCCTCGAAGATCAACCGGTCCAGGTCGGTGTACGGGTAGTCGGCGGCCTCCTGCGGCGTGGACAGCGGACCGGGCCGCCCGCTGCGCAGCCGCACGAACGACAGCGCGCCCGGACCCGCGATCCAGCGCGCGTGCTCGTCGGTGTCGGCCACAATGACCGACACGCAGACCATCGCGTACGGCTTGTCCAGCACCGCCGACGGCTGGAACCGCTCGCGGTACAGCCGCAGCGCGGGCAGCGTGTTCTCCGCGCTGAAATGGTGCGCGAACGCGAACGGCAGCCCCAGCAGGCCCGCGACCTGCGCGCTGTAACCGCTGGACCCCAGCAGCCACAGCGGCGGCTTGTTGCCCTGCGCGGGCACCGCGTGCAGCTCCTCGGTGCCCTCGAAGTAGCCCATCAGCTCGGTCAGCTGCTGCGGGAAGTCGTCCACCGACAGCGGGCCCGCGGTCCGCCGCAGCGCCTGCGCGGTGCGCTGGTCGGTGCCCGGCGCGCGGCCGATGCCGAGGTCGATCCGGTCCGGGTGCAGCGCCACGAGCGTGCCGAACTGCTCGGCCACCACCAGCGGCGGGTGGTTGGGCAGCATCACGCCGCCGGAGCCGACCCGCAGCGTCTTCGTGGCGCTGGCCACGTGCCCGATGACGATCGCGGGCGACGAGCTGGCGATGCCCGGCATGTTGTGGTGCTCGGCCAGCCAGAAGCGGGTGTAGCCGAGGCGCTCGACGTGCTGCGCCAGCTCGGTGGTGTGCCGCAGCGCCGTCCTGGCGTCGGTCTGCGAGGTGACCGGGGCGAGTTCGAGGACGGACAGCGGTACGTCACTGAGTCGGCTCATACGGGGCACAACGCGCGCATCCCCGGATGCCTTCCGGGTGGCGGTGTGACCGAGCGCTCAGGGGTGCAGCACGGCCGGGTCGAAGGTCACCGGCACCGGTGCGGCCGTGATGGTCACCGGCGAACCGGGGCCCGCCGTCAGCTCCTCCACGTACTCGTCGTCCTTGAGCCGGTAGGCGGTGATCGACGACGCCCCGAGTCGGTCCTGGCGCACCACCCAGTAGAACGGCACGCCCGCCGCGGCGTAGCCCGCCATCTTGGCGGCCTGCTCCTGGCGGCTGTTGCCCGGCGAGACCACCTCGACGGTCAGTTCCAAATCGGCGGCATGGGCGGCTTTGCCGACCGGGCGCGTGCTCAACACCGCCACGTCGGGGATGAGAGCGGTGCGACGCTCGGTGCTGATCTCGGTGCCGATGCCGGTGACGACGTAGAGGTCGGTCCGACCCGCTTCGCGCAGCGCGGCCTTCAGCACCGCCCGGAGTTCGTCGCCCGCGTACTGGTGGTGCATGGATGGAGGTGGTGTCACTTGGAAATGTCCCCAGACGAGTTCTAGGCGGGAGCCGTCGGGACGTGGCGTGAGCGCGTGCCAGTCCTCGACCGTGAACGGACCGACCGGGTGATGCGCGAGTGCGGTCACGGTGCTGCCTCCCTGCCTCGACTCCGGTTCAGTGTCGCACGACCGTAGCGGGGGTCGGGGGTCACAAAGCCGCCCTGGAAGATCGGGTCCCCCGAAGGTGTTGATATGCACGTGAACACCGACGTCGTCGTGATCGGCGCGGGTCAAGCGGGCCTGTCCAGCGCCTACTTCCTGCGCCGCGCGGGCCTGGACCACGTCGTCCTGGACGAGGCCGACGGCCCCGGCGGCGCGTGGCGGCACCGCTGGCCGACGCTGCGCATGGCGACCGTCCACGGCATCCACGACCTGCCGGGGATGCCGTTCGAGGCCCCGGACCCCGACGCGCCCGCGAACCGGGTGCTGCCCGCCTACTTCGCCGACTTCGAGCGCCGCAACGACCTGCGCGTGGAGCGGCCCGTGCGGGTGCTGGCCGTCCGCGACCGGGGCGGCCTGCTGCGGGTGGAGACCGACCGGGGCGTCTGGGACACCAGGGCGCTGATCAACGCCACCGGCACGTGGACCCGCCCGTTCTGGCCGCGCTACCCCGGCCAGGAGCTGTTCCGGGGCCGTCAGCTCCACTCCTCGCAGTACCGGGGCCCGGAGGAGTTCGCCGGGCAGCACGTCGTCGTGGTCGGCGGCGGCACCTCGGCGGTGCAGCAGCTGCTGGAGATCGCCCGCCACGGCACCACCACCTGGGTCACCCGGCGCGAACCGGAGTTCCACGACGAGCCGTTCACCCCGGAGCTGGGCCGGGCGGTGGTGGCGCGGGTGGAGCAGCGGGTCCGCGCGGGCCTGCCGCCGCGCAGCGTGGTGAGCGTGACCGGGCTCAACCTCACCCCGGCCGTGCGGGAGGCGCTGGCCGGTGGCGTGCTGGCGCGCAGGCCGATGTTCGAGCGGCTCACCGAGGACGGCGTGGTGTGGCCGGACGGCCGCCACGAGCGCGCCGACGCGATCCTGTGGGCGACCGGTTTCCGCGCCGCCATCGACCACCTGGCCCCGCTCAAGCTGCGCGCACCCGGCGGCGGCATCCGGCTCGACGGCACGCGGGTGGTGGCCGATCCGCGCGTCCACCTGGTCGGCTACGGGCCGTCGGCGAGCACGGTCGGCGCCACGCGCGCCGGACGCGCCGCCGTCAAGGAGATCAAGCACCTGCTGGCCCCCGCCGCCGCCTGACCCCGCCTGCAAGTACTACCCGAGGGCTCCCGCCGAGCGCACAACTACTACCCGCGCGGTGAACGGCCGTGGGCCGGGTAGTAGTTACCGGCCCGTTCCCGTGGGGCGGGTGGTACTTGCGGGCGACTTGGGGTGGGGCGCCGATAACCTCGGGGACGTGGGGAGGGCCGTCCGGGTTTTCGCGGGGTTGTCGCTCGGCTCGGCCAGCGCGCTGGCGGGCCTGCTGGCGCTGGTGTGCGCGCGCCCCCTGCTGCCCCGGCTGGCCGACTGGGAGCGCCGCCGCGTCCGGTGGGCGCTGGGCGTGGACAGCGCGCCGCCCACCCCCGAGCAGGCCGCCCGGTACGTCGCGGTGCGCTCGGCGGTCGGGCTGCTCGGCGGGCTGGTGCTGGTCTGGCTCTACTACGGCTTCTACGTGGCCGGCTACCTCGTCTGGCTGATCGCCGAGGACGGGGCGCCCAACGTGGACTGGCCGGAGGTCGCCTGGAGCTGCTTCATCGGCCTGGTGCTGCTCTACATCGAGGTCCAGGGCGTGATGGGCGTCGCGGCGCTGGAGGCCAAGGTGGCCCGGCGCTTCCTCGGTCCCAGCGAGGCGGAGCTGCTGCGGCAGCGGGTGGAGCAGCTCTCGGCCAGCCGCGCGGGCATCGTGGCGGCCGTCGACGCCGAGCGCCGCCGCATCGAGCGCGACCTGCACGACGGCGTGCAGCAGCGGTTGGTCGCGCTGGGGATGCTGCTGGGCCGGGCGCGGCGGCACCCCGACCGCGCCGAGGAGCTGCTGCGCCAGGCGCACGAGGAGTCCCAGCAGGTGCTGGGCGACCTGCGCGAGGTGGCGTGGCGGGTGTACCCGACGGCGCTGGACACCCTGGGCCTGCGCGAGGCGCTGGAGGCCGTGGCGGACCGCTCCGCCATCCCGGTGCGGATCGAGTGCGCGCCGGGGGACCTGCCGCCGCAGGTGGCCACCGCGGTCTACTTCGTGGTGTGCGAGGCGGTGACCAACGCGGCCAAGCACTCGGGTGCGACGATGATCTCCGTGCGGGTGGCGGACGGCGACGGCGTGGTGCGCGTGCTGGTGGAGGACGACGGCGTGGGTGGCGCGGACCCGGAGGGCGGCGGGCTGGCCGGGCTGTCCCGGCGGGTGCTCGCGCTGGACGGCCGCTTCGCCGTGCGCAGCCCGGCGGGCGGGCCGACCGCGGTCACCGCGGAGGTCCCGTGCGGGTGATCCTGGCCGAGGACTCGACGCTGCTGCGCGAGGGCCTGGTGCGGCTGCTGGCCGAGGAGGGCCACGACGTGGTCGCCGCGGTGGGCGACGCGGCGGCGCTGCTGTCCACCACCGCAGCCCACCTGCCCGACGTGGTGGTGACCGACGTGCGGATGCCGCCCACGCACACCGACGAGGGGCTGCGCGCCGCGCTGGAGATCCGCCGCCGCTTCCCCGGCGTCGGCGTGCTGGTGCTGTCGCAGTACGTCGAGCAGCGCTACGCCGTCGACCTGCTCACCGAGCACGCCGACGGCGTCGGCTACCTGCTCAAGGACCGCGTGGCGCAGGTGGAGGAGTTCCTCGACGCGCTGCGCCGGGTCGGCGCGGGCGGCGCGGCGTTCGACCCCGAGGTGGTGCGCAAGCTGCTGGCCCGCAGCGCGCACCCGCTGGGCGGGCTCACCGACCGCGAGCGGGAGGTGCTGGCGCGCATGGCCGAGGGCCACACGAACAACGCGATCGCGACCCGCCTGCACATCTCGCGCAGCGCGGTGGAGAAGCACGTGAACTCGATCTTCGACAAGCTGGAGTTGTCCGGCGTGGACGGCTACAGCCGCCGGGTGCTGGCGATCCTGCGCTACTTGCGGGCGTGAGAGCGCTTCTTCACCCGCGACACCACGAACCACACCACGGCCAGCGCGGCCACGCCGAGCACCACCTTGGACAGCACGCCCGCGTAGTTCTCGACGACGTGCCAGTTCTCGCCCAGGAAGTAGCCCGCCATGATCAGGGCGGTGTTCCAGATGAGGCTGCCCGCCGCGGTCAGCGCCACGAACAGCGGCACCGGCATCCGCTCCACGCCCGCAGGGATCGAGATGAGGCTGCGGAAGACCGGGATCATCCGCCCGAAGAACACGGTCGACTTGCCGTGCTTGGCGAACCACTCCTCGGACTTGTCCACGTCGGAGACGTCCATCAGCGGCATCCGCTGCACGATCCGGCGCAGCCGGTCGCGACCGAGCAGCGCGCCGAGGTAGTACAGCAGCAGCGCGCCCGCGACCGAGCCCACGGTGGTCCACAGGATCGCCGCGAACAGGCTCATGCCGCCCTTGCTCGCGGTGAACCCGGCCAGCGGCAGGAAGACCTCGCTGGGCAGCGGGGGGAACAGGTTCTCCAGCGCGATCGCCAAGCCCGCGCCCGGTGCCCCGAGCGAGTCCATCAGGTCGGTGATCCAGGTGACGTCCATGATTGCCACGTTACGAACGCGCCGAGGGCACCCGCCATGATGCTCGCCTCACGCCGGGGTGCGGAAAACCACACCCGGTGCTCGACGTCGGGCGGCCAACCCCCTGGCGTGCCTGCGGATCACCCGCTGGAGCGCGGGCGGTGGGACCACCCGGTGGTCGCGGATAGCGAGGCCCGGCAGCAGCACGTGGCTGGCCCTGCGGTTCGGCGCTGGCTCGACCACCTCCTCGCCTCCGGGGTTCCCGCCGACGGCGGTCGGGAAAACCTCCCGATCCCCGCCGACGGCGGCTGGTGGACAATCCGGCCCGTGAAGACGCCGGTGATCGTGGTCGCGGGCTTCCTGGGCTCGGGCAAGACCACGCTGCTCAACCACCTGCTCGCCACCGCCCGCGGCACCCGCGTCGGCGTGGTGGTCAACGACTTCGGCAGCATCGGCATCGACGCGATGAGCGTCGCGGGCCAGGTCGGTTCGACGCTGTCGCTGAGCAACGGCTGCCTGTGCTGCGCGGTCGACGTGAGCGGCCTGGACGAGCTGCTGGGCAAGCTCGTCGGCCAGGTCGACGTGATCGTCATCGAGGCCAGCGGCCTGGCCGAGCCGCAGGCCATGGTCCGGCTGGTGCTGGGCAGCGAGCACCCCGGCGTCGGCTACGGCGGCCTGGTGCTGCTGGTGGACGCCGCCGAACCGCCCGCCGACCTGGCCAGGCACCTGCGCGTGGCGGACCTGGTGGTGGTCAACAAGGTCGACCGGGTGCCCGACGCGAGCGGCCTGCTCGCCGAAGTCGACCGGCTCAAGCCCGGCGTGCCCGTGGTCGCCGCGACGCACGGCCGCGTCGACCCGGCGCTGCTGTTCGACCCGCGCCCCCGGCAGCGCTACGGGCAGCTTTCCTTCGACGACCTGGCGGAGGACGACGAACCGCACGCCCACCAGGCGTACGAGAGCGTGTCGTTCACCTCCGCCCAGCCGCTGAACCCCACCCGGCTGATGGCCTTCCTCGACGACCGGCCCGCCGGGCTGTACCGGATCAAGGGGTTCGCCCACTTCGACGTGCCGGGGCACCGGCAGAAGTTCACCCTGCACACCGTGGGCGCCTACCTGCGGTTCGAGCGCTCCGCGTGGGCCGCCGACGAGCCGCGCCTGACGCAGCTGGTGCTGATCGGGGTAGGCCTGGACGCCGAGGCCGTCACCAAGGCCCTGGAGCACTGCGTGGAGCCCGACCCGGCGTCGGTGGACCCGCAGTCGATGCTGGAGGTCCTGCGCTACCTGTAATACCGCGGTGGTCCGAGCGGACTACTCGAGTAGGAGAGGGGGTGCGCGGTGGTCGACGGGTCCGTCGTGGTGATGATCGCGTTCGCGGTGCTGGCGGTGGCGGCGTTGTTGATCGCGGCCGGTGTCGCCGCGGACCGCAAGTACCGCGCGACCGTCTCGGCGTGGGCCGCCGCCCAGGGGTGGCGCTACCGGGAGGGCGGCGGCGGACCGTGGACCGCCTGCCTGCCACGGGGGGACGCCCGCAAGGTGCGGTTGCAGGTCGAGGGCTTCCGGCACTACCCGGTGACCGTGGCGCACTACCAGTACGACACCACCAGCACGTCCTCCAAGACCGACATGAACGGGCAGAGCACCCGGTCGACCTCCACCACGACCCACCACCTGACGGTGCACGTGGTGCACCTGCCCTTCACCTACCCGCCGATCGCGGTGCGGCGGCGCGGCCTGGGCTCGCGGATCGCCCGCGGCGCGGGCTACCGCGACGGCAAGGCCACCGGTGACGAGGAGTTCGACCGGCGGTTCCGGGTGCGGGTCGACGACCCCGCCCTGGTGCCCGCGCTGATCACCCCGGCGCTGGTGCGGGCGCACCTGGACGGCGTCGTGCCGGAGTGGAGCCTGGCCGGGTCGGACCTGGTGAGCACGACCACGGGGCGGATCAGGGTGGAGTCGGTGTTCAGCGGCCTGGACCCGCTGCTGCGGGTGGCCGACCTGCTCGTGCGGCGGTGAGGGGGAACGGCCCCCTCCACCTGGCGGGCGCATCGGATGAGGCGTATCCTGAATCAAGTCTTATGATCATGATTCAGCCTGTGAGGTGCTGATGGAGCCGCAGGTCGGCGCGCTCATCGAACGCGCCCGCATCGTCGCGGGGTTCAGCCAGCGCGCTCTCGCCGATGCCACCGGCATTTCGCAGTCGACCCTGTCGCGGATCATCTCGGGGGATCGTGCGGCGAAGATGCCCGAGGTGGTGGCGATCGCGTGGGCGACCGGCCACACGGTCGCCCAGCTCACCGGGGTCGGCGCGGTGGCCGATCGGGCGCAGTGCGTGGCGCGGGCTACCCGTGACTCCGGCATGGAGCACATGCGTGAGGCCCTGCTGCACTTCCTGGAGTTGAACGACTACCTGGACGATCAAGCTGTCCCGGCGATCGTCCGGGACGGGCGCGGGGCGCTGAGCGCGGAAACCGAGGGGCGTGCCGCTGCCGAGCGGTTCCGCCAGGAGCACCACCTGGGCACGCAGCCGCTGGGTGATCTCGTGGCGCTCATCGAGCAGACGACCGGCATCGACGTCGCGGTGCTGGACGCGGGACCGGACGAGCACGGCTTGACGATGCGCGACCCGACGCGTGGTGCCGTGTTCATCGGCGTCGCGCGCACTCAGAACCCGATGCGACAGCGCAGCACACTGGCCCACGAGCTCGGCCACGTGCTGTTCCAGGACTGGAGGGACAGCACCGCGGGCAACTGGAGTGAGCGGACCCCAGCCGAGGTCCGAGCCGATGATTTCGCCCGGCACCTGCTCGTGCCGATCGACGGCCTCCGCGAGTTCCTCGGGGCGCGGGAGACCATCACGCGATCCGACTTGTCCGCGATTGTCCAGCGCTTCCTGGTCTCACCGGCCATCGCCGCCATCGCGCTGCACCAAGCCGAGTACATCGACACCGCCACCAAGCAGGAGTGGATGGCCCTGTCCGCGCCTCACCTGGCCATCCGGTTCGGGTGGGGGGACCAGTACCGGGCGCTGCAGGTCGAATCCGATCAGCGCAGAGCGCCGCAACGGCTGCTGGCCCGCGCGATCAGGGGCTATGTGGAGGACGTGCTCCCCGTGCAGGCCATAGCCACCTTGCGTGGTGTCGAATCCGCCGTTGTCGAAGCGGACCTGGGGGAGGCGGGCGTGGTGCCCGTCGAGCGGCCGGTGGTGTGGGCCGATCCGGCGGAACTGCCGGACGTGCACGTGGATCTGGAGGCGTTGGACGAGGCCCTCGACGCGCTGGATGGCGATCCTCCCGACGTTCGGGACGCTGGATGAGCCACCGGCCGATCTCGACGCCGGACCCGGCCTGAATTTCTTCTCCATCAACAAAGAACGCCTTCTCATCGGTGTGCTGGGCAGGCTCAGCGCCCCGGAGACCGTGCAGGAGGAGGTTTTCCGCAAATCCCGGCAGGATGAGAGGTTCCGCCCCGCCGCGGCGGTCTGGCGGAAGCTCACGCCCCATTGGGTGGAGGTCCTCTCCGACGACCAGACACCCCGAACTCGCGGCCGTCGTCCACCGGATCACCCGGCAGTCCTTCGCGCAACGGGTGAGGGATCGCAAAGACCTGGGTGAGACCATGGTCATCGCGCACGCGGTGGTCGCCGCCGAGTCGGGTGACAAGGTCACCGTGCTGATCGATGACGGCGCTGGAGCGCGCATCGCCACCTCGGAGATCAGCAGGCTCGAACGGCTCCGGATGAGCGGTTGTGCTGTGGGATCGATCACCTTGGTGAACACGCTGACAGTTCTGGCGCGTGCGGCGGGTGGGCAGCACATCCCGGACAAAGCCGCGATGCGCGCCGTTTATCAGAAGTTGCGGCACCTCGATGACGGACTGCCGCCCCTTGAAGCGACTCCCCTCCTGTCACCTGCCCTCTGGGCTTGACCCGCGCACCGGGCGGCCCGCTCGTGGCGGGCCGCCCGGTGGGGCGATCTCAGCGGAAGTCCGCCGCGTGGTCGGTGGCCCACTCGCGGAAGGTGCGCGCGGGCACCCCGGTGACCTCCTCCACCGTGGACGTGCGCGGACCCGGTTCGGCCACCAGTCGGGCCTGCGCGCCGAGCATGACGTCGACCACCGCCGCAGGCCACTGGTCGAGCATCCGCTGCCGCGCCGCTTCCGGCGTGATCTCCTCCCAGCGCAGCGGGCGGCCGATCGCCTCGCCGATGACGCGCACCTGCTCGGCCTGCGTCAGCGCCTCCGGGCCGGTGAGCACGTACCGCTTGCCGACGTGACCACCCTCGACCAGGGCGCGCACCGCCACGGCCGCGATGTCCGCCTCGTGCAGCAGGGGCATGGCGGCTGCCCCGTAGACGCCGCGCACCACGTCGCCGTCGCGGATCTGCGGCGCCCAGGCGAGGGTGTTGGTGGCGAAGGCGTGCGGCCTCAGGAACGTCCACTCCAGCCCGGACCGCTCGATCGCCCGCTCCACCTCCGCGTGCCACGCGCCGATCGCGTTCTCCTGCTCCTCCAGGTCGTCGCGGACGGCCCCGGAGGACAGGAAGACGACTCGGCGGACGTGGCGGGCGAGGGCGTCCAGCACCGCGGGGACCACGTCGGTGGTGGGGAAGGGCCACATCAGGAAGGCGACGTCCGCGCCCTCCGCGGCGGCGGCCACCGTCTCCGGTGCGAGGAGGTCGCCGCGCCGGACGTCGACGCCGTCCGGCAGTGCGGCGGAACCGGGGTCGCGGACCAGGGCCCGTACCGGCGTCCCCGAAGCGCGCAGCTGCGCGACCACCTGCCCGCCGACCGCGCCGGTCGCACCGGTCACCAGGACCTGGGGTCGGGACGGGGCGGAGAGGCCGCGCAGCAGGTGGTACCGCCGGAACTCCCGGCGACGCACCGGGAAGTCCAGGACCCGCCGCCACTGCGGCGCGGACCCCACGGTGCCCTGGCCGGACTTGGCCATGGCGTCGCGGTGGGCCCGCGCGTCGGTCCACTCGGCGTAGTTGATCAACCGGGTGCCGTCGGTGCTCAGGTGGAAGTTGGCCGAGATCAGGCCGGCAGGCGGTGCGGCCTCGCTGGTCAGGGCGTCGAAGACGGTGTCGACCCAGCGCCGCTGCCGCTGCTCGTCGGGTCCGTCGAACTCGACGCTGACGACGACGGCGCAGCCGGGAGCCGCCGGGACCTGCCTGCCGGTGCTGCGGTAGAGCCGGTACTCGACCGGTTCGGTGCCGGTGAGCCGCTCGAAGAACGCGGGGTCGGCCGCCCCGGCCGCCCACTGGGTGTAGGTCAGCGCCGTCGCGTCCTCGGCGCCGACGAACGCGTTGACCGAGAGCAGCCCGTCCGGCCACGGGGCGCGCTCCAGCGCGGCGAACACCTCCGCCGCCCCGGCGGGGGTTTCCGCGACCAGGGCGGTGCCGACGTCGGGGCGGGTGATGTCGGGCCACTGACTTGCGGACATGGGTTCTCCCTCGAACTCGATCACCGCTCCGACACCAAGAGCGTCAAACTTGAACAAGGGTTCAAGTCAACTGGGAGTGATCCACATGGCACCGGTGCCCGCGCAGGCCACCGAGATCACCATCGGCGAGCTGTCCGAGCGCAGCGGCGTCCCCGCTTCGGCCCTGCGCTTCTACGAGCGCAAGGGGCTCATCCGCAGCAGGCGCACCGCGGGCAACCAGCGCCGCTACCGCCGGGAGGTGCTCCGGCAGGTGGCCTTCATCCGCGCCTCGCACCACCTGGGCATCCCGCTGTCGGTGATCGGCGACGCCCTCGCCAAGCTGCCCGAGGGCCAAGCGCCCACCCGCGAGTTCTGGGCCAGGGCGTCCGAGTGCTGGAGCGCCGAGCTCAACGCCCGCATCAAGCGGTTGGAGAACATGCGGGACCGGTTCACCGAGTGCATCGGCTGCGGCTGCCTGTCCTTCGAGCAGTGCGGGCTGGTCAACCCCGGCGACCAGCTCGGCGGCAAGCGCTCCGGCCCCTACCGCCTGTTCGACGCCTAGCCCCGGCCGCTCACCTCAGGTGCCGGTTGAAGAACCGGGTCCCGCTGTCACCCTCGAAGCGCGGGACGCCGGTGTGCCCGCCCGTGTTGGCGTGCAGCGTCTTCTCCGCGGAGCCGAAGGCGTCGAACACGTCCAGGGCCAGTCGCCGATCGTTGCCCTCGTCGTCCCACTGCAGCAGGACCAGCAGCGGGGTGGTGACTTGCCGGGCCTGCTCGACCACGGCGCGGGGCACGTAGCTCCCGGCGAACAGCAGGGCGGCCGGGGATCTCGCCGAGGGTGAATCCGCGCTCGACGACACCGTCGTCGAGGCGCTGTTCCGAGCTGAATCGCACGGTCGTGCCTTTCGCGAGTGCTCGCGAACGGCGCTCCCGGACGGCCTATCGCCCGACCGTGACCCCGGAGGGGAGCACCCATGTCGACGTGTTCACGGGTACCACCTCCTCGTCCTCTCGCACGGCCTCCGGAAAAGCAGCAGCGATCACGTGCCCTGCCAACGGGTTTCGGGCACCCGTCCCCGCCGTTGCCGTCACCTCCCCGAGCTTGCCCGCGACTCGGCGGACTTGCCCCGGACGGCGAGCGCCACCCCGGCCGCGGTGACCACCAGGTAGCAGGACAACTGGACCGCGAACCCGCCGGGCACCCAGCCGAGGAGGCCGGCGTTGGCGTGGTCCACCAGCAGGCGTATCGCCCCCTGCGCCCCCAACGCCAGCAGGACCATGCCCAGGACCAGGACCGCTGTGCTCTTCATCGCCCCTCCTTTTTGTGGTTCGACCGCACCATAACAGGTCTTGGTACGGTCGCACCACAGCGTGCTGAGCGGAGGGCGACGTGCCTCGACAGGTGGACCACGAGCTGCGCAGGCGGCAGATCGCGCAGGCGGTCTGGCGGCTGGCCGCCCGAGGCGGGCTGGAGGGCGTCACCCTGCGCCAGGTCGCCGCCGAGGCCGAGGTGTCGGCCCGGCTGCTCCAGTACTACTTCGGCACCCGCGACCAGTTGCTGCTCGGCGCGCTGGAGCTGCTCAACACCGACGCCGAGCGGCGGGCGCGGGAGCGCCTGGAGGCGTTGGGGGAGGAGCCCAGCGCACGCGCCCTCGTGCGCGGCGTGTTGCTGGAGCTGCTGCCGCTGGACGAGGAGCGGCGCAACAGGCACGTGGTGCACGCGGCGTACTTCGTCCGCTTCCTGGTCGAACCCGCGCTCGCCGCGGTGGCCAGGAACTCGCCGCCTGCCCTGGAGAACCTGGTCGCTGGCCTGATCGTCCGCGGGCAGCGGCTGGGCGAGGTGCCCGAGTCGGTCGACGCGCCTGCGGAGGCCGCGTTCCTGGTAGCGGGCGCGGAGGGACTGCAGACCGGCGTCCTGCTCGGACAGCGGGCGCCCGAGCGGGCGGTGGCCCTGCTCGACCGGCAGCTCGACCGCGTCTTCAGCGGCCCAGGACCGCGCGCCTGATCCGTGCCGCGTGGACCGGCGGACCTGGTGGGGGAGTGGGGCCGGAGAGACTCGAACTCTCACTGGCACGGACCTAAACCGTGTGCCTCTGCCAATTGGGCTACGACCCCGTGGTGCCAACCCTATCGGCCCGGCGGGGAGGGTGGTCCCGTGGGACACCACCCTCCCCGGACCGCCGGAAGGCCACGCCGATCACCGCGCGCGGCGGTGGCCGACTACCTTGGTGGCCCTGACCGCTGCTAGGAGGAGATGTGGCTCGCGACCCCGACACCATCCAGCGCGAGATCGAGCAGGCTCGCGACGCGCTGGCCGCGACGCTGGACGAACTGGGCACCAGGGCCAACCCCCAGCGCTTCGTGGAGTCCGGCAAGGCCAGCGTGCGCGCGAAGCTCGACGAACCCAAGATCCGGTACTCGCTGATCGCGGTGGCCGTGATCCTGGGGTTCGCGCTGCTGCGCAAGCTGTTCCGCTGAGCGGAGTGCTACTGCCCCCCGGCCACGAGGGGCAGTAGCACCTGGTCCACCACCCGTTCGACGAACGCCACGTCCAGTGGGTCGCCGGTGAGCATCAGCCGGTAGATCAGCGCCGCGCCCGCCAGTTCCACGGCCAGGCCGCGCGGGGCCTCCGGGCGCAGCTCGCCGCGGTGGTCGGCGCGCTCCAGGATGCGGCGCAGCACGTCCCGCTGGGCGATCAGGAAGGTCTCGCGGAACGCGGTGGCCAGCTCCGGCTCGTGCGGCAGCTCACCGACCAGCGCCTGCGCCGCCTTGCCGACGGGGCCGGACAGGAACGCGGCCAGCGAGCTGAGGAACTCGCGCAGGTCGCCCGCCAGCGACCCGGTGTCGGGCTCGGGCAGGTTCTGCGAGGCGAGCTGGGTGCAGGTGTCGATGACCAGGTCGAGCTTGGACTCCCAGCGCCGGTAGATCGTCGCCTTGCCCGCCCGCGCCCGCGAGGCCACCGCGTCCATGGTCAGCGCGCGGTAGCCGACCTCGGCCATCACCTCCAGCGCCGCCTGGCGCAGGGCGTCGTCCCGGCTCGCGTCCCTGGGTCTGCCTCGCTGCGGAGCTCTCGCGCCCCCGCTGTACACCGGTGTAGCCATGCCTGCGCTCCCGTCGCCGTTGGCCGGACATCCTAGGCGTGCATGATCGCGATCGACGGCGGAACACCTGCTCATGAGGGGTGCTCGGATCGACGCGACGCTCACACAGGGGTTATCGCTCGCGGGCCGCCGGGTTGAACGCCCGCTACGTGGAATCGACCTGGCCGCGTTCGGTTCGTGACCTTCGCGGCGCCCCGTGCGGGTTCCGCGGCGGGTGCGGCATCCTCGGCGCGTGCCGCGCAAGACGCTCATCGCCCTGACCGCGCTCCTGGTGGCCGCGTGCTCCTCGCCCGCGCCGGGGGCCGCCCCGGTGACCACGTCCGCCACCGCCTCGACGTCGTCCTCGTCGGTGGTGGGGGAGCGGCAGGTCGACATCACCGTCCCCTCGGCCGCGCTGGGGCGCGACGCCGAGGTCCGGCTGCTGCTGCCGCGCCGCTGGCACGAGCAGCCGGACCGCACCTGGCCGGTGCTGTACCTGCTGACCGGCTGCTGCGGCAGCCACCTGTCGTGGACCGGCTCCTCGTCCGTGGCCGAGCTGACCGCCGAGGAGGACGTGCTGGTGGTGATGCCCGACGGCGGTCCGGCGGGCTTCTACTCCGACTGGCGCTCCGGGCCGGGCTGGGAGACCTTCCACCTCACCGAGCTGCCCGCGGTGCTGGAGCGCGACTACCGGGCGAGCCGGACCCGCGCCGTGGCCGGGTTCTCCATGGGCGGGTTCGGGGCGCTGTCCTACACCGCCCGCCACCCCGGTTTCTTCCGCGCCGCCGCCTCCTACAGCGGCGTGCTGCACACCACCATGTCGCAGCAGTCCCGCGACCTGGTGGCGCAGATCGTCACCCAGGCCGGGCTGGACCCGAACGCGCTGTGGCAGGACTGGAGCGCGCACAACCCCTACGACCTGGCCGAACGGCTGCGCGGCACGCCGCTGTACATCTCCTCGGGCAACGGCGCGCCCGGCCCGCTGGACGTCGAGGGCAAGCAGCCCGACTGGCTGGAGGAGCTGCTGGGCAGGCAGAGCGCGGCGGTGGTCGCGCGGTTGGGTGAGCTGGGCATCCCGGTCACCGCCGACCTGTACGGGCCGGGCACGCACGTGTGGGAGTACTGGGACCGCGCGCTGCGCCAGTCGATGCCGATGCTGCTCGACGCGCTGCGGGGCTGAGCGGGAGGGCTGAGCGGGCGGCCGGTCAGCCGGGGGCGTCCGCGTCGAGCCGCCGCGCGATGCCGCGCCAGACCACGCCCATGGCGTAGTCGGTGGCCAGCGCGGGCCCCACCTCGGGCCTGCGCTCGCACCACAGCGCCAGCCGCTCGGTCGCGCCGACCACGACCTCGGCGAACACCTCGGCCTCCAGCGGGTCGATCCCCCGCGCGAACCCGGACAGCACCGCGGCGATCAGGTCGGTCTGCTGCGTGCGGATGGACTCGACCTCCGCCACCGCGCCGGGCACGGTCACCGCCGCCTCCTGCCGCAGCATCGTCCACGACCGCTTGTGCTCGGCGATGAACTCGAAGAACGCCAGCAGGCCGCGGCGCAGCACCTCCTCGGGGGTGCCCCCGCCCGCGACGGCCCGCTGCGTCCGGTCCAGCAGTTCGGCGCGGGCGCGGTGGACGCACCCGATGAGCAGGCCCTCCTTCGAGCCGAAGTACTCGTAGAGCATCGGCTTGGACACGCCCACCCGCTCGGCGATCTCGTCCATGGACGCGGCCAGGTAGCCGCGCTCGGCGAAGACCCGCTCGGCCACGTCGAGCATCTGGGCCTTGCGCTGCGCCTTGGGCATCCGCCTGCGCGGCTGCGGGGTGGTCACGGCGAGAGGGTACTACCGCGAGTAACTTACTTCGAGTAACCTACTCGTCGGTATGCAGCCGGACCGGGAGGAAGCGATGCGCCGAGAGGTCGAGGTCCTGGTGGTGGGCACGGGCTTCGCGGGCCTGGGCATGGCCATCGAGCTCAAGCGCGCCGGGCGGCGCGACTTCGCGGTGCTGGAGAAGGCGGACGACCTGGGCGGCACCTGGCGGGACAACTCCTACCCCGGCTGCGCCTGCGACGTGCCCTCGCACATGTACTCGTACTCCTTCGAGCTCAACCCCGGCTGGTCGCGCACGTTCGCGCGGCAGTCCGAGATCCGCGACTACCTGCACCGGGTGGCGGACAAGCACCGGCTGCGCGAGCACATCCGGTTCGGCTGCGCGGTCGAGGGCGCGCGGTGGGACGAGCACGCCAAGGTCTGGCACGTGAGCACGTCGACCGGCGACACCTACACCGCCAAGGCGCTGGTCTCGGGCATCGGCGCGCTGCACGTCCCCAGCGTCCCGGCGCTGCCGGGGATCGAGCGCTTCAAGGGCAGGACGTTCCACTCGGCCCGGTGGGACCACGACTACGACCTCACCGGCAAGCGGGTCGCCGTGGTCGGCACGGGCGCGAGCGCGATCCAGTTCGTGCCGAGGATCGCCGACCGGGTGAGCGCGCTGACGCTGTTCCAGCGCACGCCCCCGTGGGTGCTGCCCAAGTCCGACCGCGAGATCACGCCGTGGGAGCGGCGGCTGTTCCGCGCGCTGCCGTTCACCCAGCGGCTGTACCGGGACTTCGTGTACTGGCTGCGCGAGTTCTCCGTGCTGGGCTTCGCGGTGCACCCCGGCATCATGCGGGGCGCCGAGCACCTCGCCGGGAAGCACCTGCGCGAGCAGGTCCCGGACCCGGAGCTGCGCGCCAAGCTGACGCCCGACTACACCCTGGGCTGCAAGCGGGTGCTGCTGTCCAACGACTACTACCCGGCGCTGACCAAGCCGCACGTGGAGGTGGTCACCGACGGCATCGCCGAGGTCCGCGAGCACAGCGTGGTGGACGCCGCCGGTGTCGAGCACGAGGTCGACGCGATCATCTACGGCACCGGCTTCCGCGTCATCGACTCCTTCGACGAGCTGGACATCACCGGCAAGGGCGGCCGGGACCTGGCGCGGAGCTGGCGCGAGCGGGGCGCGGAGACCCACTACGGCATCACCGTCTCCGGCTTCCCCAACCTGTTCTTCCTGCTGGGCCCGAACACCGGCCTCGGCCACAACTCCGTGGTGTTCATGATCGAGTCGCAGATCCGGTACGTCCGGCAGTGCCTGGAGCTGATGGACCGGCACGGGGCCGACGAGCTGGACGTGCGCCCGGAGGTGCAGGCCCGGTTCAACCGGGAGCTGCAGCGCAAGCTGAGCCGGGGCGTGTGGACCCAGGGCGGCTGCAAGAGCTGGTACCTCGACGCCCAGGGGGTCAACCGGACCGTGTGGCCGGGCTTCACCTGGCGGTACTGGATGCGCACCAGGAAGGTCCGCGCGGCGGACTTCGCGCTGGTCCGCGCCCGCCGCGACAGGGTGTCCGCCTGACGCGCGGCGGCCCCGAACTCCTCGGGGCCGCCGTCGGCGTCACCGGGTGGCGCGGGCCGCCGCGAGGATGATGTCGGCCACGGCATCCGGCCGGGACACCGACACCGCGTGCGAGGCGTCCACCCGCTCCACGTGCGAGGAAGCCCGCTCGGCCATGAACTCCTGAGCCGCGGCCGGGATGGCGTTGTCCCCGGTGGCGACCAGCGCCCACGACGGCAGCCGCCGCCAGGCGGGCTCGCCCTCCAGCGGGGTGGTCAGGGCCCGCTGGACGACCGGCCGCTGGGTGGCCGCCAGCACCGCGGCCTCGGGCACGTCGGCGGCGAAGACCTCGCGGAAGTCCTCCGCCTTGATCGACAGCTCCGGCTCGCCGTCGTGCACCAGCACGTCGGTGGTCTCGGGGCCGAGCTTGCCGCCGGGGAACCGGGTGGACAGCTCCAGGGCGCTCTCCCCGGTCTCGGGTTGGAACGCGGCGATGTAGACCAGGGCTTCGACGTTGGGCGTGCGCCCGGCCGCGCGGGTGATCAGCACGCCGCCGTAGGAGTGGCCCACCAGGACCACGGGGCCGGACACGCTGTTGACCACGTCGGCGACGTAGGCGGCGTCGGACTCCAGGCCGCGCAGCGGGTTGGCCACGGCCAGCACCGGGTGGCCCTGCCGCTGCAGCCGCTCGACCACGCCGCTCCAGCTGGAGGAGTCGGCGAAGGCGCCGTGGACCAGGACGACGGTGGGCTTGGTGTCGGTCATCGGGAGCTCCTCGGTGAGAGAACGATCGGTCTTTCTGAGAGAAAGACTAGTCGTTCTCCCTGGTGGTGCAAGGTGGCTTGGATCACCGTGCAGAACGACTGGTCTTTCTCTAACGTGGGCCCATGAAGACTGCCGCGGACCGCGACCTGCACCCCAAGGACCGGCTGCTGCGCACCGCCTCACGGCTGTTCTACGCCGAGGGCATCCACGCGGTGGGCGTCGACCGGCTGGTCACCGAGGCGTCGGTGACCAGGGCGACCTTCTACCGCCACTTCCCGACCAAGGACCACCTGGTGGCGGCCTACCTGGCGGAGTCGAGCCGGGGCATCCGCGAGGCCGTGCGGGCCACCAGGCGGGAGCGGCCCGCGCGCGAGGCGCTGATGGACGTCATGGCCATCATCGGCGACGCCACGCGGGCGGAGGACTTCCGGGGCTGCCAGTTCCTCAACGCCGCGGCGGAGTACCCGGACCCGGCGCACCCGGTGCGGGTGGTCATCGACGAGCACCGGAAGTGGTTCTTCGAGGTGCTGCGGGAGCAGGCCGAGGCGGTCGGCCACCCCGACCCCGAGCACGCGGCGCGCGTGCTGGTGCTGCTGCGCGACGGGGCGCTGCAAGGAGGGGAGCTGGACGACCCGGAGACGGTCCGGGAAACCCTGCGCCGCGCCGTCGAGGACGTGCTCCCCACCGCGCCCGCAAGTACTACCCGACAGCCCCGCGAGGGCCGGTAACCACTACCCGTGAACGCGAAAACGGGGTGCGGCTCGTGAGGACCTCGACGAGCCGCACCCCGGCGAGCTCAGACCCCGGCGGCCTTGGCGCGCTCGGCGCGCAGCTGCGTCACCGCGGGCAGCTCCAGCGGCGCGGGCTTCTCCCCGGTGGCCCACTCGATCAGCAGGTCGGCGATCTGCGGGTTGCGCGGCAGCACCGGTCCGTGCAGGTAGGTGCACAGGATGCGGCCCTGCACCGCCCCCTCCACCTGCCCGTCGTTGCCCGTGCCGACCTTGACCCGCGCCAGCGGCCGGGCCGACGGCCCCAGCACGGTGCGGCCCTGGTGGTTCTCGAACCCGGTCAGCAGGCCCTGGAACAGCCCGTCCACCGGCTCGGCGATCACCTCGCCGATGGCCCGGCTGCCGCCCGCGTGGCTGGTCGAGTCGATCAGCCCGAGACCGGGGTGGGTGACCTGGTCGGCGCGGGTGAAGTGCTCGCCGAAGATCTGGATGCCCGCGCACACGCCCAGGATCACCGCGCCGCGCGAGGCCGCCCGCTGCATGCCGGGGTGCTCGCGCAGGTGCCGCACCGCCAGCGTCTGCGCGGTGTCCTCACCGCCGCCCACCACGTAGATGTCGCACGAGTCCGGCACCGGCTCGCCGAAGTTCACCGTGACGATCTCGGCCGGGATGCCGCGCCAGGTCAGGCGCTTCTCCAGCACCACCGCGTTGCCGAAGTCGCCGTAGGTGCCCAGCAGGTCGGGCAGCACCAGCGCGATCTGGACCTTGGAGCTACTCACTGGCGGACCTCGCGTTCAGGTCGCGGAAAGCCGTGTAGTTGGCGATGACCTCCACCGGCCCCTGCGGCATGGCGTCGATGGCCAGCAGCGGGTCGGGGACGATGGTGTGCTCGACCTCCGCGTAGGTCAGCCGCACCGCCAGGTCGGTGGCCCGCTCGCCGGAGGCGATCACCTGCCGCCCGCGCAGCTTCTCGAACGGCACGTCCCACAGCCAGGACAGGTCGCGCCCGTCGGCCTCGTGGGCGTTGATCACCAGCACCGCCGGGTGGTCGGCCTCGCGGACCACGGTCAGCGTCTCGCTCCAGCCCGCCGGGTTCTTCGACAGCAGCAGCCGGGCGCGGTGCCCGCTGCGCTGGATGGTCCGGTAGCGGCCCGCCACGTTCGACACCGCGCGCAGCCGCTGCACGGCCTCCTCGACCGGCACGCCCAGCGCCGCCGCGGCCGCCGCCGCCATCACCGCGTTGGCCTGGTTGAACTTGCCGGGCAGGCGCAGCGACAGGTCCACCTTCACGCCCTGCGGGGTGATCAGGAAGCCGTCGCCGGTGATCCAGTCCGGCCTGGGCCTGGCCAGGTCGCAGCCGGTGCAGTGCCAGTGCTCGCCCTGCCAGCGGATCGGGTCGCCGCAGCGCGGGCACGACGCGGAGTCGTTGTGCCAGCCGGTCCCCGTCGCCACCCAGACCACGCGCGCGCTGTCGCGCGCCGCGGAGGTGACCATGATGTCGTCGCAGTTGGCCACGACCGTGCCCTGGACCCCGGCCAGCGCGGTGCGCAGGCTCTTCTCGATCGTGCGGACCTCGCCGACCCGGTCGAGCTGGTCGCGGCTGAGGTTGAGCAGCACCGCCACGGCCGGGTGGGCCGCCCGCGCCACCTCGGGGAAGTACCCCTCGTCGACCTCCAGCACGGCGTAGGGCGCGTCCGGCTGCTTGCTCAGCGCCGTGACGTGCCCGTCGGGCATGTTCGCCCCGCCGTGGTTGGTCGCCACCTCGCCCAGCGCCGAGACCGCCCGGCTGAGCATCATCGTGCTCGTGGTCTTGCCGTTGGTCCCGGTGACCAGGGCGACCCGGCGGCCGGTGGTGAGCCGGGCCAGTGCCTGCGGGTCGAGCTTGAGCGCCACGCGGCCACCGATCATGCCGCCCGCGCCCAGCCCCATCTTCTGCGACAGCTTCGAACTCATGTTGCCCAGTCGCACGGCCGCCGCGGTGCGCAGCGGCAAGCGGGCTGGGTCTGCACCTGGAGTGTTCGGCAACCGACTTCCTGCGTCCGTAGAACGAATGCGCCGCCCGCGATGCTACCGGGGGCGGTTGTCCAGCTCCCGCAGGGTGCGGATCAGCTCGACTGTGCTGAGCTGGCACAACTGGGCCATGTGCTCCAGCGCCGACAGGTCCAGGTGGACGTCGGTGGAGCGGTGCGGCGGCAACTGGGCCAGCCTGCCCCGCGCCCAGCGGCGCAGCGGCGCCAGTTCCGCCCTGCTGTCGGCGACCACGGCGGACAGGTCCACGGTCAGGTGACCGGACGGCGCGTCGCCGAACACCCGTTCGTGGACCCGTGCGAGCACCTGGTGCGCGGGAACACCCAGCGCAACGCAGATCTCCACCAGCCTCACCACCGAGCACTGGCGCGTGCCCAGCTCGTAGGTCGCCAGGGTCTGCAGCGAGATGTCGCTCTGCAGCCTGCTGTTGAGCTGCTTCCTGGTCCATCCGCGCTGCTTGCGCAGGGTGCGGAGTTCGTCCCCCAGGACCCGCTGATAGGTCTCCGTGTCGATGTGCACTGCCTGCCCTCCCCGTCTTCGGTCAACGGAGGTGAAAAGTGCAAATGCACGTGCGCTTACGCGGGTCCGTCTTATATCGCTCGATCGGGCTAGTCCCTGCTACGCAGAGTGTTCACTCAGTCGCGCAGCGCTCGGGTCACGCCGTCCTCCTCCGGCCCCAGGAAGCGCGGGTCCGGCTTGGCCACCAGGCCGTCCCACACGGCCTTGATGCTGGCGACCGCCTCCCGGAAGTGGCCGTAGGCGGTGGTGACCGCCCAGGCGCGCGAGGTCTCGTGGCCGACGCCGAACGCCTCCAGCCCGGCCGACCGGCACAGCGCCACCGCGCGCGGCAGGTGGAACTCCTGGGTCACCACGGTGGCCCGCCGCACGCCGAAGACCCGCTTGGCGCGGGTGCACGAGTCCCACGTGTCCAGCCCGGCGTAGTCGGCGACCACCGCCCGCTCCGGCACGCCCCGGCCGATCAGGTAGGTGCGCATGGCCGTGGGCTCGTCGTAGTCCGGGGTGCTGTTGTCGCCGCTGACCAGCAGCACCTCGACCTTGCCCCGGTGGTAGAGGTCCGCGGCCACGTCCAGCCTGCCCGCCAGGAACGGCGTGGGCCTGCCGTTGCGGATGCCCGCGCCCAGCACCAGCGCCACGGGAGCCTCCGGCACCTCCGCGGCGGTGTGCCGGTACGGCGCGCTGGAGGTCCGCACCCACACCCACGGCACCGACGCCAGCACGGCCAGCAGGCCGACCACGACCAGCACCCGCTTCCAGCGCACCCGCCGGAGAAAAGCCCCCATCGATCCCCCTGCTCGTTCGGCCGACGCGCCTGGGGGCACGCGGCTCTCAGTTGACGCAGCGCACCCCGTCGGCGGTGATCGGCTGCTCGGCGGTCCCGCTCGACGGCGGCTGCTGCCGCCGCGCGCCGTCCAGGCCCACCAGCGGCGAGCCCTTCAGGTTCTGCGCTCCGGGGCCGTCGTAGTCCGGACCCAGCAGGACCCGCACGCTGCCCGCCGCGACGGTGCCGTCCTGCTCGGTCGGCAACCCGTCCAACGCCTCGGCGACCGCTTTCGCTCCCGCCTCGCCGCCCTGGCCGTAGCGCACCACGGAGGCCGCCACGTCCTCGGTGGCGTTGCCCGAGCCGCCGTCGGCGAACTTCTCGGCCACCAGCGCGGCCAGCACCCGCCCGGCCAGGCCGGTCGACCCGGAGCCGTTGAGCACCTGCACGGTGACCGTGGCGGGGTCGACGCCGCTGTCCGGGGCGGTGGAGGCGTTGGGGTCCTTGCCGAGCTGGTCGAAGAACCGCCGGACCTCGCCCTCGACCACCTCGACGGCCTGGCCGTCCTCGGGCGTCTCCAGCTCCGGGTTGCCGGTCGGGATGGTCTTGAACTCCAGGTTCCCGCCGGTCATGTCCTTCATCTGGGCGGCGAACTCGAGCACGTTCCAGCCGGGGTCCAGCACGATGGACTTGGTCAGCGCGTCGATCAGGGCGTTGAGCTTGCGGGGGTCGGACAGCGTGCCCGCGGACAGGATCTTCTTGGCCAGGCCCGCCATGAACACCTGCTGGCGCACCACGCGGTCCAGGTCGCCGCGCAGCAGCCCGTGCCGCTGCCGGACGAACGCCAGCGCGTCGCGGCCCTGCACGGTCTGCGGGCCCGCCTTGAAGTTCGCCCCGGAGAAGTTGTCCTTGGTGGCCTGGGTCAGGCACACGTCCACGCCGCCGACGGCCTTGGTGATCTCGTAGAAGCCGACCAGGTTGATCTCGGCGTAGTGGTCGATGGTGACGTCGGAGAGGTTCTGGATCGTTTCGATCAGCGTCTTCGCGCCCGCCTGCTTGGACTGCTGCTCCAGCTGGGCCTGGTCGGTGAGGCCCTCGGCCTTGAGCTTCTCCAGCGCGGCGGTCTTGCCGTAGCCGTACGCGGAGTTGATCTTGTGCCTGCCGTAGTTGCCCGCGATCTTGACGTAGGAGTCGCGCGGGAACGACACCGCGACGGCCTTGCCGCTGTCGTTCGGGATGTGCATCAGGATCAGCGTGTCGGTGTTGAGCCCGCCCGCCTTCTCGTCGCCCGCCTGCAGCTCGCGCAGGATCTCGGCGGGCAGCGGGTTGCCCTTGGCGTCGGTGCGGCTGTCCATGCCGACCATGAGGATGTCGATCGACCCGTCCGCCGGGCGCTCGCCACCGCCCCCCGCGCCGATCACGTCGGTGGTGGTCAGGTTGTCGTTCAGCGACTGGAAGTTGGCCCAGGCGTAGCCGGTGCCCAGCAGCACCACCACGGACAGGAACGCCACGACCACGCGGCCCGCCGCGATCCCGGCGCGCGCGGTGCCCGCCCGCGGGTGCCTGCGCGGCGCCGGTCGCCTCGCCGGTCGCCTCGCCGGGCGCGCGGCCGAGGGGCGGGGGCGCTCGCCGGAGCGCTCCGCCGCGGGCCTGCGCGGGCGGCGGGCGTCGTCGGAGTCGCCGGGCCGGGCGCGGCCGGGGGCGTCCGCCGAGCGGCGCTCGGCCTGCTCGGCCGCGCGGGCCCGGCGCTCGGCGAGTTCGGCGGCGCGCGCCCGGCGGTCCGGGTCGACCGGGCGGGACCCGCGGTCACCGGACTCCCCACGACCCGCGTCGGCGGGCCGCACCGCGCGCTCAGTGGGCTGCTCCGCCGGTCGGGCCCGCAGATCGGGGGCGCGGTCGGGGGCGCGGTCGGCGCGGCGGGGGATGCCGGGGGGCACCCGCCGCTCGCCGGAATCGCCCCGGCCCGGCTGACCGGTCGGCCTCGGGGCGGGCGGGCGTCCCTCGACCGGGGAACGTCGTTCGGGTGGTGGCTGCCTGCGCGGCGCGGGCGGCTGCCCCCCCTCCGAGGGGCGCGGCCTGCCCGCGGCGGGACCCCGAGGGGGAACGGGTCGCCTGCCGAACCCGTCGGGTTCGCCTGGTCTCGGCGGCCGGTTGTCCACTCCCACTCCCTCCCCTGTCCCGGTGCTCGCTGGTCAGACGCACCGGAAGCCCTCCAGGTTGCGCACAGCGTCGCACAGCGCCCGACGACCACGTCGTGATACCGGACGGGTACCCGTTCTGACCAGGGATGAGGCCCGATTGTGAGGTGCGGCCTCCACCGTTCGTAAACTGCCCCGGTGCTGACCATGCAGGACGCGCTGCTCGCGCTGACCAGGTACTGGACCGACCGGGGCTGCATCGTCGTGCAGCCGTACAACACCGAGGTCGGGGCGGGCACGCTGAACCCCGCGACCGTGCTGCGGGTGCTCGGCCCGGAGCCGTGGCGGGTGTCCTACGTGGAACCCAGCGTGCGGCCCGACGACGCCCGGTACGGCGAGAACCCCAACCGGCTGCAGACCCACACCCAGTTCCAGGTCATCCTCAAGCCCGACCCCGGCGACCCCCAGGAGCTGTACCTGGGCAGCCTGGAGGCGCTGGGCATCGACGTGCGCGCGCACGACGTGCGGTTCGTCGAGGACAACTGGGCCTCGCCCGCGCTGGGCGCCTGGGGCCTGGGCTGGGAGGTGTGGCTGGACGGGCTGGAGATCACCCAGTTCACCTACTTCCAGCAGGCCGGTGGCATGTCGCTGGACCCGGTGTCGGTGGAGATCACCTACGGCATCGAGCGCATCATGATGGCGCTGCAGGGCGTCTCCCACTTCAAGGACATCGCGTACGCGCCGGGCATCTCCTACGGCGAGGCGTTCGGCCAGTCCGAGTACGAGATGAGCCGCTACTACCTCGACGACGCCGACGTGGAGGCCAACAAGCGGCTGTTCGAGGAGTACGCGGCCGAGGCGCGGCGGATGCTGGACGCGCGGCTGCCCGTGCCCGCGCACAACTACGTGCTCAAGTGCTCGCACACCTTCAACGTCCTGGACGCCCGCGGCGCGATCAGCACCACGGAGCGGGCGCGGGCCTTCGCGCGGATGCGCGGCCTGGCCCGCGAGGTCGCCCAGCTGTGGGCGGCCCGCCGCGAGGAGCTGGGCCACCCGCTGGGCCTGGTCGAGCCCGCCGCGCCGGCCACCGCGCCCACCGGCTTCGCCACCGTGGACCAGCCGCGCACGCTGCTGTTCGAGATCGGCACCGAGGAGCTGCCGCCCGCCGAGGTCACCCGCACCGTCGAGGCGGTGCGCGAGGCGGTGGCCGCCAAGCTGGGCGCGACCCGGCTGGCGCACGGCGCGGTCCAGGCGCACGGCACGCCCCGGCGGGTCGTGGTGCTGGTCCCCGACGTGGCCCCGCGCGAGCCCGACGCCGAGCGGACCGTGCGCGGGCCGCGGGTCTCCGCCGCGTTCGGCGCCGACGGCGAGCCGACCAAGGCCGCGCTGGGCTTCGCCCGAGGCCAGGGCGTGGACGTCGCGGCGCTGGGCCGGGTCACCGAGAACGGCGTCGAGCACGTCGCGCTGGTGCGCACCGACGTCGGCCGCGGCGCGGTCGAGGTGCTCAGCGGGCTGCTGGCCGAGGTCGTCGGCGAGCTGCGCGCGGAGAAGAACATGCGGTGGAACGACCCGAAGCTGTCGTTCACCCGGCCGATCCGCTGGCTGCTGGCGCTGCTGGGCGACACGCCGGTGCCGGTCGCGGTGTCCGCGCTGGCCTCCGGCGCGGTCACCCGCGTGCACCGCACGGCCGCCGAGCCGGTCGTCGAGGTGCCCGGCGCGGACGGCTACCTGGACTTCCTGGCCGGTCACGGCATCACCGCCGACGCCGACCGGCGGCGCGCGGAGATCGTGCGGCGGGCCGAGGAGCTGGCCGCGTCGGTGGGCGGCGTGGTCGACTTCGACGGCGTGCTGGACGAGGTCACCAACCTGGTCGAGCGGCCGACCCCGATCCTGGGGTCGTTCTCCGCCGACTACCTGGAGCTGCCCGCCCAGATCCTGACCACGGTGATGCGCAAGCACCAGCGGTACCTGCCGGTGCGCTCCGCCGACGGCGCGCTGCTGCCGCACTTCGTCGCGGTGGCCAACGGCGCGGTGGACGAGGACCTGGTCCGCGCGGGCAACGAGGCGGTGCTGCGCGCCCGCTACGAGGACGCCGCGTTCTTCTGGCGGGCGGACCTGCGCACCCCGCTGGAGCGGATGAAGGCGGGCCTGGAGAAGCTGACCTTCGCCGACAAGCTGGGCTCGATGGCCGACCGGGCCGGGCGCATCGCGGCGCTGGCGGGACGGCTGGCCGAGGTGGTCGGCGCGGCCGACGACACGCTGCGGCGCGCGGGCGAGCTGGCCAAGTTCGACCTGGGCTCGCAGATGGTGATCGAGCTGTCCAGCCTGGCGGGGGTGATGGCGCGGGAGTACGCGCTGCGCGCGGGCGAGATGCCCGAGGTGGCCCAGGCGCTGTACGAGATGGAGCTGCCGCGCTCGGCGGGCGACGCGCTGCCCGGCTCCACGGCGGGCGCGCTGCTGTCCCTGGCCGACCGGTTCGACCTGCTGGCCGGGCTGTTCGGCATCGGGGCCAACCCGACCGGCAGCTCCGACCCGTTCGGGCTGCGCCGGGCCGCGCTGGGCGCGGTGAGCGTGCTGCGGGCGTTCCCGGAGCTGCGCGAGATCACCCTGTCGCGGGCGCTGGAACTGGCCGCGCGGGACCTGGCGGTGCCGCGGGAGGCGCTGGAGGCCGCGCGGGAGTTCGCCGTGCGGCGCTACGAGCAGCAGCTGCTCGACGCGGGCCACGACCACCGGCACGTCAACGCCGTGCTGCCGCTGGCCGACGCGCCCGCGGTGGCCGACGAGACGCTGGCCGAGCTGGTCGCGCTGGCCGACGACGAGGGGTTCACCGCGCTGGTGGCGGCGCTGCAGCGGGTCCGCCGGATCGTGCCGGCGGGCACGGCGGGGGAGTACGACCCCGGCGCGCTGCGCGAGCCCGCCGAGCTGGCGCTGCACGAGGCGTTCGCGGCCGTGCCCAGGGGCACCACCGGCCTGGCCGCGTTCGTCACCGCCGCGAGCGGGCTGACCGGGCCGGTCAACACCTTCTTCGACGAGGTGCTGGTGATGGCCGAGGAGCCGGGGCTGCGGGCCGCCCGGTTGGGCCTGCTCGCCGCGATCCGGGACCTGGCCGCCCCCGTGCTGGCCTGGCAGGAGCTGCCCTCCTGACACCGCGTCCCTGCGGTACCGCGTCGGCAAGTACCACCCGACCCCTGTCGGGTGGTACTTGCCGACGTCGGGGCGTTACAGGAAGCCGCCGCCTCGGGTGACCGCGCCGTAGGCGTCCACGATGCCGTAGCCGTAGAAGCCGTTGAACTTGGTGTCGCCCTCGCAGGTGGCGTCGAACTCCGGGGTGCGGCCGACCGGCACGTAGGACACCGTCCTGGGCACCGGGCAGGCGCGTGGCGAAGCCGTCCTGGTCAGCACCTTGAGCACCTTGTCCGGGTCCAGCGTGAGCGTGCCCTGGTGCGCCTTGTCCTTCTTGCCGTACTGGCTGACCACCAGCGCGGCCACGCCCGCGGCGTGCGGCGCGGCCATCGAGGTGCCCTGCAGGTACTGGTAGTAGCCGCAGGAGTCGGCCCGGCAGTCCTTCTTCACGCCCGCCGCCTCACCGGCCGGGGTGATGTTGCCCGCCTCGTCGATGGCGCCCTCGGCCAGCGCCACGTTGCGCGGGTAGGTCGACAGGATCAGGTTCTCGTTGGTCCGGTACCAGTCGGTGCCCAGGCCGTCGCGGAAGTAGCCGCCGGGCGCGGACAGCGTGGTCTGCTCGGTGCCGTAGTTGGAGTAGTCGGCCTTGCCCAGCGACGGGCCCAGCGCCGAGATCGAGATCACATGGTCGCCCTCGGTGGGCAGGGTCAGGCAGCTGTTGTCCACCGGCCGGGGCCGGTTGTGGCCGGGCGGGTAGTTCGGGCTGGCCGTGTCCGGCCGCGGCTTGCCCAGGTCCTCGTGGTTGTTGCCGCCCGCGCCGATCAGCGTGACGCCCTTGCGGTGGGCGTAGTTCAGCGCGCGCTGGACCGCGGCGATCGTGGTGCGCTGCGCCAGCTGCTCCTCCGGCGTGGCCGTGGGGTCGTTGACGCAGTTCATGTACCAGGGGTCGACGTAGAAGGACATGTTGATCACGTCCAGGCCCGCGTCGGCGCCGTAGGTGATCGCGTCCACCACCGGCTGGAGGAAGAACGAACCCGAGTCCTGACCGGCGCGGATGTTGACCAGCGACACGTTGGGCGCGACCCCGGACAGGCCGGAGCCGTTGGCCGCCGCGCCGATGGTGCCCGCGACGTGCGTGCCGTGCCCGTTGTCGTCGTGGTCGGCCGGGTCGACGCAGCCGCGGAACTCGCACGGCCCGTCGAACGCGCCGCCGTCGGGGTCGGTGGGCATGTCGATGGTGAAGTTGCGGGACAGCCCGCGGTCGAAGTTCGGCGCGATGTCCGGGTGGGTGCCGTCCACGCCGGTGTCGATGATGCCGACGTGGACGCGCTTGTCACCGGCCTGCTTGGCGCGGGCGATGTCCGAGCGCACCGTCCGCAGGCCCCAGAGGTAGCTGTCGAGCGGGTCGCTGCCCGCCGTGCTCGCCGGGGCGGACTTGCGGGCGGCAGCGGCGGCACCAGCGGTCGCGGCGTTCTCCTGCTCGACCTCCCGCCAGTCCCGGTTGCCCGGCCCGCTGGCGGTCGGGGCGTGCCCGACCGGGCGCACCGCCGCCGCGCCGAGCACCGCCTCGGAAGCGGAGACCCGCTGCGCGAAGCCCGACACCGGGGCCTGCACGGTCAGCAGGCCGACCGCGGTGTTCTCCTTGGTCACGCGTCCACCCGCGGCGCGGACCGCGGCCAGCGCGGCGTCCCGGCCCGCGCCGTCCTCCACCAGCACCGTGTACTCGGTGGTCTCCTGCGCCGCGCCCGCGGGCTGCGCCAGGGCGCCCGCCAGCGCGACCGCGCCCGCCAGCGCCAGCGCGGGACGGACCGTTCTGCGTCTTCTCACCGGTGTTCTTCTCCCTCACCCGCGATGATCAGTCGGCGACACACTGACACAGGAAACCGTGCTCGCGGCAGGCGTCATTAGTTGGATGATGCTGAGTAGTTGAATGTGGACTGAGAGTGAGTCGGTTGCCCTGAGTGACGCCGTGACCAGCGCTTCGTCGCCAAAAAATGATCAATAATCGCGGCTCGGACACCATTCGGCCGCTACCGGGCCGCGCGGCTTGACGAACCACCCCTGGAAGGGTTGAACTTTCGCGTCCCGTTTTGCGACCGCGGTTCCCCGGAGGACCGCCTGAAGGACTGAGCGATGCGACGCTTTCAAAAAGCCGTGTCCGGCGTTGTGCTGCTCGGACTGCTGACTTCCTGCGGGGGAGGGGGCGGCGCGGAGACCGCGGTCAGCACCGCCAAGGAGCGGCCGCTGGTCGGTGTGATCCTGCCCGACCGCAAGAGCTCGGCCCGCTGGGAGGAGCAGGACCGGCCCCGGCTCAACCAGGCCCTGGGCTTCGCGGGCATCGAGGCGATGATCGACAACGCGGACGGTGACGAGGCGAAGTTCGCCAGCATCGCCGACAGCATGATCCAGCGCGGTGTCAAGGTGCTGATGACCACGCCGCTGAGCCCCGAGGGCGGCGCCGCGGTCGAGCGCAAGGCCAAGCAGGCGGGCATCCCGGTGATCAACTACGACCGGATCACCATCGGCGGCCAAGCCGACTACTACGTCTCGTTCGACAACATCAACGTGGGCGAGCTGCAGGCCGAGGGCCTGATCGGCTGCCTGGGCGACCGGCCGGGCGCGGACATCATCGAGATCGAGGGCGCGCCCACCGACAACAACGCCACCCAGTTCGCCGACGGGCACCGCCGCAAGCTCGCCGCCAAGTACGACAGCGGCGCCTACGACCTGGTCGCCACCCAGGCGATCGAGCAGTGGGACCCGGTGCGCGGCAAGGCCGTGTTCGAGCAGCTGCTCAACGGCAACGGCGGCCGGGTCGACGGCGTGGTCGCGGCCAACGACGGGCTGGCCGCGTCGGTGATCGAGGTGCTGCGCGCCAAGGGCCTGGCGGGCCGGGTTCCGGTGACCGGCCAGGACGCCACCCTGGAAGGGCTGCGCGCGATCCTGCGCGGCGAGCAGTGCATGACCGTGTACAAGCCCATCCGCGACGAGGCCGAGGCCGCCGCCTGGCTGGCGGTGTCCCTGGCGCGCGGCGACATCAGCGGCGCCGACGACCTGGCCACCGGCAACACCCGCGACCCGGTCTCCCGGCGGGACGTGAAGTCGGTGCTGCTGGGCGCCGACCTGATCACCAGGAACAACCTGCGCACCCTGGTGGACGACGGCATCGTCAGGCCCGCCGACCTGTGCGCGGGCGACGTCGCCGCCGACTGCGCCGAACTGGGCATCAGGGTCGGGTAGCGCGCCTCCGCCGCGGCCTCGCGGGTGCCCACCGGCACCCGCGAGTCGCGCGTTCGGACACCGCGAACTGAGCCTTCGGGACGCGAGTCCCGGGTGTCGGGTAGTAGTCAGCCGCCCCGATGGGGGTGTCGGGTAGTACTTGCCGGTGCGGTCAGCCTTCGAGGTCGTGGCGGCCGGAGATGAACTCCTGGACCCGGATCTTGGCGCGGATCAGGGGCTGGCGGATGCGCGCTTCCCGGCGGTAGGCGCGGCGCAGCTTGCGCGAGCCCTCCGGGTAGCGCCAGCGCGCCCACGGTGAGCCCGGCCGGGCCAGGCGCACCGCCCCGATCTGCGGCAGCCCCAGCACCAGCAGCCCCAGCAGCCCGGTCCACACCTTGCCCTTGAGCAGCGCGACGATCGCGAAGCCCAGGTTGACCAGCACCGCCAGCACGCGCAGCAGCATCCCCTCGCCGAAGAACCCCTCGTAGCCCAGCGGCCGGGCACCCAGCAGGAGCAGGCCGGTCATCCCCACGGCGAGGAACACCGCGTCCACCGACAGCCGCCCGTCCTTGGTCCAGTACACGTCGCGCAGGTGCAGGATCAGCGCGAACTCGTCGAGCACCAGCGCCGCGCCCACGCCGAGCAGCGCCGCCGCGGCCACCCGGAGGCCGTGCTGGTCGTCCGGCACCGCCAACCCGGTCACCCCGCCCAGCAGCATGAACACCGAACCGGGCACGACGTGGTGGATGTGCGTGCCGCCGGGGGTGATGTTGCCCGGCCACCAGCGCACCTTCGCCCGGATCAGCCGCACGCTGATGCGGATGAACACGAAGGTCAGCACCAGGCCGAGGAAGAAGAACTGCAGCCGGGTCTGGGGCAGGTCGAGCGTCGACACCACGCCATCTTCACCCTTGCGGGCTATCGGAAGGTCACACCGCCCTGGATGTCGCCCGCCTGCACGACGGTGCCGTGGACCGGGGCGGTGACCTGGTTGACCACCCCTCCGGTGCCGGTCGCCGAGGCCCGCTCCCACTCCCGGCGCAGCTCCCGGCCGAACGCCGGGTCCTGCCGCTCGGTGTTCTCCAGCACCTCGCCCAGCGCCGCCACGGCGGGCGAGCCCGCGTCCGCGCCCCGCGCCGCGGCCAGCGCGGCACTCGCTTCGGGATCGCCCGCCAATCGGGCTCTGACCAGGTCGTGCAGCCTCGCGAACGCCCTCGTGGCCAGCGCCGAGGCGATGCTCACCAGCACCGGTTCCGCCATGTCGGACTCCTTGTGATCGTGGTCACCCACGGTAGCAGCGAGACTCACCCCCGTCTGTTGCTCGACGGCCGGCCCACTGTCGTGGTTGACTGTTCTCGGTCGTACCTTTCTGTGTTCGTGTTCCACCACGCTCGCGGAACGGAGTGGCGGGCGTGGCTTTCCTCGCGGTACCGGCGTCGAAGTCCCGCCCTAGCTGACCCGGTGGTCGCAAGCGCGATCCGGCACCCGTTAGAGGAGAAGTAGCAAGATGGCAGTTCAAGGCACCGTCAAGTGGTTCAACGCGGAGAAGGGCTTCGGCTTCATCTCCCCGGACAACGGTGGCGCCGACGTGTTCGTGCACTACTCGGAGATCCAGTCCAACGGTTACCGCACCCTGGAAGAGAACCAGCGGGTGGAGTTCGAGATCGGCCAGGGCCAGAAGGGCCCGCAGGCGCAGGCGGTCCGACCGCTCTGATCTTGATGTGAGTCGAACCTGACTCGTCCGGGCCGTCACCCCCCTCGGGGGTGGCGGCCCGGTTCGCTGTCCAGATCCGCTGGTCAGGGCGGGTTCACCCGGCGTGCGTCGGGTGACCGCCGTAGACCCGCTTGCCGACCAGGCTGGCCCCGTCGAAGACGAAGAACGCGCTCATCCGGGTCCGCACCGGGCGCCCGCTGTCCGGGTGCGTCCCCGCGACGTCCACCTCCACGATCACCGCCTCGTCGGCGTGGTGCAGCCGGACCAGCCGGGAGCGCTGGTCGGGCCAGGTGAAGCGGGCGTAGTACGCGGAGAGCCCGTCCGGGCCCTCGAAGACCTCCCCGGTGGCCGCGACCTCGTAGCGCGGGCGGTCGAAGGCGCCCACCGTGGTGGCGAAGTCGCCCTCGTTCTCCGACTCCAGGTGCTCCAGCACGAGGGCTTCACGCAGGGCCCGCAGTGCTCCGGACGCGGTCATGCGGCGGCTTCTCCTCGCTCCAGGGGCGCGTCGGTGATGATCGACCCAACACCGCTGCGTGACCGCCAGTCAAGACGCTTCACCCGACTGACCGGTGGCGGACCGCGGTCCGCCACCGGTCGATGACCTGCTGTGCGCTCAGTCGCAGGTGATCGAGGCGTCCGCCCAGTCGGCGTGGTCGCTGTTGACGCCGTTGCCACCGTCGGTGACCACCAGCCGCACGGTGGTGGCCCCGGTGATGTCGGCCGCCAGCTCCTCGGCCGGGTCGGCGGTGGTGAGCACGCCGCTGTCGGCGGCCTTGCGGCCGTCCGCCCACACCTCGAACGACACGGACCCGTCGGTGGCCTTCTCGTCGTCCACGCCCACCTCCGCGCGGAACGCGGAGCACCGGCCGCCGGTGAAGTACTCGACCCGGCTGTGCGCGTGCACGCCCAGCCCCTTGGCGTAGGTCACACCGCCGATGGTGATCGGCCCGCCGTCACCCGCGGCCTGCTCGCCGTTGCTGCGGTCCAGCTCCACCGGACCCCAGCCGTTGCTCGCGCGCAGCCAGGGCAGGTCGCTGACCTGCCTAGCGCCCGACGGCGGCGAGGTGGGCAGGTAGGCCTCCGCGGTGAACGACCAGCGGCCCGCCGCCGAGCCGACCGCCGCGGTCACCGGGTAGCGGCCGGGCGGGTCGTCGAGCGGCGGGGTGACCTCCCACGTCGTGGTGAACCGCTGCCCGCCCGGCAGCACCGCCTTGACCGGCGGCGAGGTGGGGCGGGCCCGCCAGCCCTCCGGCAGGCGCAGCTCGACGTGCACGGCGAGGACCGGAACCCGGCCCGCGTTGCCGACGCTGGTGGTGAACTTCGCCTGCTTGCCCGGCGTGACCAGCGGCAGCGCGCCGGGGTAGGCGGGCTCGGGGGTCACGATCGCGTCCACCGCGGGCGGGTGGCGGAACCAGTGGTGGTCGGGGCTGACCCGGTACACCGCGGTGCCGTGCGGCGGCACGGCAGCGTCGATCGCACCCGCCGTGTGGGTGTCGGTGTGCGCCCACAGATCCCGCAGCCGGTACCCGCTCGCGGCGGGCAGCCCGATCTCGCGGGCGGTCGTGCCGATGCGGGCGGGCAGGTCGGTCTCGTTGAACAGCGCCACCGCCCGGTCGCCGTTCTCCAGCGGCTTGACCAGCACGTGCAGGCCGTTCTCCGCGCGCAGCAGCCGGGCCTGCGCGCCCAGCCGGTCCTGGTCCAGCGCGATGATCTCGCGGTTGGTGAGGATGTCGAAGGTGTCCTCGCCGACCTCGCGCAGGTCCGCGCCGATCAGCAGGGGAGCGGCCATCATCGCCCAGAGGCTGAAGTGCGTGCGGTACTCGGTGTCGGTCATGCCGCCGTTGCCGACCTCCAGCATGTCCGGGTCGTTCCAGTGCGCCGGTCCGGCGTGCTCGGCCAGCGTCATGTTGAACTTGGCGATGCCGACCATGCTGTCCCAGTTGTCGCTGATGTCACCGGTGGTGCGCCACAGGTGGCCGACGCCCTTGGCCCACTCCCACGGCCGGTTCTCGCCCCACTCGCAGATGGAGAAGACGATCGGCCTGCCGGTGCGGTTCAGCGCGTCGCGCATGGTCGTGTAGCGCAGCCTGGCGTCCACGCCCTGGTTGTTGCAGTTGTCGTACTTGAGGTAGTCCACGCCCCAGGAGGCGAACAGGTCGGCGTCCTGCTGCTCGTGGCCGAGGCTGCCGGGGAAGCCGATGGTGCTGCACGTCATGGTGCCCGCGCTGGTGTAGATGCCGAACTTCAGGCCCTTGGCGTGCACGTAGTCGGCCAGCGCCTTGATGCCGTTGGGGAAGCGCACCGGGTCGGGCACCAGGTTGCCGTCCTGGCCGCGCTGGGGCAGCGCCCAGCAGTCGTCGATGTTGACGAACTCGTAGCCCGCGTCCTTGAGCCCGCGGGAGACGAAGATGTCCGCGATGCCCTTGATCATGTCCTCGTTGAACTCGGCGTCGCAGTGCGTGGTGTTCCAGTTGTTGAAGCCCATGGGCGGGGTCAGGGCGAGCCCGTCCGCCAGCGGGCGGACGACCGGCTGGGCGGCGGCCGCCGGGGTCGGACCGGTCACGGCCAGACCCGCGGCGGCCAGCGGCACGACCAGGGCGACCGCCCACCCGCGTCGCGGTGATCTGCGTTGATGCACGCGCACTCCTCGTCCGGATGGGCAGCGTCGCCCCATCTCCGGTGGACGTCATGTCCACCGAGCGAACCCGGTGAAAATGGCACCAGTCAAGAGTGCGGATGGGTGCTCACCAACGAGTTCCCCCGGTGGTGTCAGTGGTTCATCTCGTAGGCGCCGGACAGCGCGGCCACCCGCTCCCACACGCGGGCGGACCGCTCGCCGTCCACCACCGGCTTGCGCACCCGCGCCAGCGCCCACCGCTGCTGCGCCTCGGTGGAGGAGGACTTGCCGTGCAGCGCCACCGCGTACTCGGAGAAGTCCCGCACGAGCACGTCGAAGACCTGGTCCAGCACGTCGCGGTCGAACCCGGTCAGCTCGGCCTGCTCCAGCACCAGCTGGCCGTAGACGACCAGGGTGAACAGCTGGCCGAGGGTGAGCAGGAAGTCCAGGTCCTCCTGCTGGCCCTCCTCGACGCGCAGCTCGCGCAGCGCCCGCGCCTGCTCGTGGAACAGCGCCGCGTTGGGCACGTCGGCGAACTTGGCGTAGGCGGTCTCCCAGTCGTGGAACCGGATCGCGCCCAGGCCGCGGGCCGGGCCCTGCCGCCAGAAGAACTCGTCGTCGGCCGGGTCGTGCCGGGTCGGCACCTCGGCGTACTCGGCCGGGTGGAACAGGTAGTTGGGCAGGAACTTCAGCACCAGCGCCAGGTTCACGTGCACCGTGCCCTCCAGCTTGGGCAGGGCGCGGATGTCGCGGGCGGCCATCGAGAAGTAGGTGTCCTTCTCGAAACCCTTGGCCGCGATCACGTCCCACAGCAGGTCGATGACCCGTTCACCCTCGCTGGTGACCTTCATCTTGGTGATCGGGTTGAACAGCAGGTAGCGGCGGTCGTCGGGGGAGGCGCTGCGGAAGTAGTCCACCGCGCGGTCGGCGAACAGCTTCATGGCCGCCAGGCGCGCGTAGGCGTCCACGAAGTTCTGCCGCACGTGCGGGAAGTCGGTGACCCGCTTGCCGTACAGGACCCGGTTGTGGGCGTGCGTGATGGCCTCGTAGAACGCGTGCTCGTTGATGCCGATGGACGCCGTGCAGAGGTTGAACTTGCCGACGTTGACGGTGTTGAGCGCGGCGCTGAACGCCTCGGGGCCGGTGTGCAGCAGGTCCTCGGCGCGGACCGGGTAGTCCTCCAGGCGGAACTCGCTGACGAACATCTGCGAGTTCACCACGTTCTTGACCAGCTTGAAGTTCGGGTGCTGCGAGTCGACGGCGAAGAAGACGTAGCCGTCGGGGCCCTCGACGTCGGCGCGGCGGCCGAACACCGAGACCATGCCCGCGACGTTGCCGTTGCCGATGTAGTACTTGCCGCCGTTGGCCCGGAACCCGTCGCCGTCGGGGGTGAGGACCATGTCGGTGGAGTAGACGTCGGCGCCGTGCTCCTTCTCCGACAGCCCGAACGCGAACACCGCGCCGTCGTCGAGCAGGTCGGCGGCGCGCTCGCGGGCGGCGGCGTTGCCGCTCATCCAGATCGGGCCGAGCCCCAGCACGGTGACCTGCCAGGCGTACCAGTACTGCAGGCCGTAGAAGCCCAGGACTTCGCTCAGCGCGGCGTTGCGGGCGGCGTCCCAGCGCTTGTCCGGGTGGCCCTTGGCCTGCGCGGCGGGCGTGCAGAAGGTGGCGAACAGCTTCTCGCGGGCGACGAAGTCGAGGAACTCGGAGTACCAGACCCTGGCCTGGTCGTCGGCGATCAGCCTGCGCTTGCCGCGCTCCTCGAACCAGTCGATGGTCGCGCGCAGCAGGCGGCGGCTCTCGGCGTCCAGGTGCGCGGGGTCGTAGCTGGTGGGGTGGAACAGCACCGGGTGGCTCCCTTCGTCGTCCACCGCACGTTACCAGTGGGTAACTTAGCTACCCTCCGCGATGGCCCGGTAGAGCGGGCGCAGCAGCTCCGGCACCGACCGCCCGGCCGCGGTCAGCGGCCCCAGCTCGTCCAGCACCGCCTCCGGGTGCCGCTCGGCGACCTGCCCCAAATCGGGTTGCCCCAGATCGGATTGCCCGAAATCGGACACCGCCGCGACCTGCGGGCGCTGCCAGAACGACTCGAGGCAGTCCTCCAGCGGGAACTCCCGCCGCGGCTCGGGCTCCTCCGCCCGCATCGGGTCGCGCAACGCGCGCAGCCGGTCCAGCAGCTCCTCCCGCGACCGACCACGCCAGGCGAAGATCTCGAACGGGTCGGTGTCGAAGGACTCGGCGAGCAGGTAGCAGGTGGCGGCCAGGTGCTTGCACGGCACCTCCCAGTCCGGGCAGGTGCAGTCCATGCTCAACTCGCGGGTGGTGTCTGGGAACAGCGACAGGCCCAGGTCGGCGAAGACCTCCTCGACCTCCTCGGGCATCTCGCCCGCGAGCAGCCGCGCGGCGAACACCGCCCGGTCGGCCAGCGCGTGCTCGACGCGCCGCCACTGCTCGTCGGTGAACTTGCGCACCGCCACCCGCGCCCGGTACGGCCTCGGCTGCGACCCCATGACCAGCGCGACCACCAGGCTGCTCGACAGCGACAGGCTCATCACCTGCCCGGAGCGCGCGTAGGCCCGGCCCCTGGTCAGCCGCCCGCCCATGCCGAAGGACTCCAGCACCTCCAGGAACCGCCGCGACCACCACGTCCGGGCGACGTCGCCGCGCTTGCTGCGCAGCGTCAACCCGCCCTCGACCCGGATCGGCCGCGACGGCGGCCGGGACCGGTACCAGCGGTCACTCACCGACGGCCTCCCCGGACAGCGCGAGCAGGTCGCGCAACTCGGCGGTGGACAGCTCGGTGAGCCAGTCCTCACCCGCCCCCACCACCAGCTGCGCCAACCCGCGCTTCTCCTCGATCATCCGGTCCACGCGCTCCTCCACCGTGCCGACGCAGGCGAACTTGTGCACCTGCACGTGCTTGCGCTGCCCGATCCGGAACGCCCGGTCGGTGGCCTGGTCCTCCACCGCCGGGTTCCACCAGCGGTCGAGGTGGACGACGTGGTTGGCGGCGGTCAGGTTCAACCCGGTGCCGCCCGCCTTGAGCGAGAGCACGAACAGCTTCGGCCCGTCGGACCGCTGGAACCGCTCCACCATCGCGTCGCGCGCCTTCTTCGGCGTGCCGCCGTGCAGGAACAGCACGTCGGTGTCGAAGCGCGCGGCCAGGTGCGGCACCACCAGCGAGCCGAACTCGGTGAACTGGGTGAAGCACAGCGCCTTGTCCCCGTCGGCCAGCGCCTCGTCGAGGATCTCCTCCAAGCGGGCCAGCTTGCCCGACCGCCCCGCCACCCGCGACCCGTCGCCGAGCAGCTGGGCCGGGTGGTTGCACACCTGCTTGAGCTTGGACATCGTGGCCAGCACCAGCCCCCGGCGCGCCATGCCCTCGGACTCAGCGATGCGCTGCAGCATGTCATCCAGCACGGCCTGGTACAGCGAGGCCTGCTCGACGGTGAGCGTGCACAGCTGCTTGACCTCGATCTTGTCCGGCAGGTCGGAGATGATCCGGGGATCGGTCTTGATCCTGCGCAGCACGAACGGCCCGGTAACCCGCCGCAGCCGCACCGCCGCGTCCTCGTCGTGGTGCCGCTCGATGGGGACGGCGAACCGCGCGCGGAAGGTGTTGACCGAGCCCAGCACGCCGGGGTTGATGAAGTCCATGACCGACCACAGCTCGGCCAGCCGGTTCTCCACCGGCGTGCCGGTGAGCGCGACCCGGTGCCGCGCGGGCAGGGAGCGCACCGCCTGGGACTGCCGCGTGGCGCTGTTCTTGACGTTCTGCGCCTCGTCCAGCACCACCCGGTCCCAGGTGACCTCGCGCAGCAGCGCCGCGTCCCTGGTCGCCACCGCGTAGGTGGTGATCACCAGGTCGTGGCCCGACCGCAGCGCCTCGGCGTCCCGCGCGGCCCCGTGGTGGACGTGCACCCGCAGGCCCGGCGTGAACCGCGCGGCCTCCCGCTGCCAGTTGCCCACCACCGACATCGGGCACACCAGCAGCGTGGGCGGCCGCGTGCGGTCCTGGCGGCACAGCGCCTCCAGCGCCAGCAGCTGGACCGTCTTGCCCAGCCCCATGTCGTCGGCCAGGCAGGCGCCCAGCCCCAACCGGTCCAGGAACGCCAGCCAGGACAGCCCGCGCAGCTGGTAGGGGCGCAGCACCGCGGTCAGCCCGCGCGGCGGCTCCACCGGCTCCAGCTGGTGCTCCACCTGCCCGGACAGCAGGTCGCCCAGCCACCCGACGCCGCTGACCGCCGTCACCGGCAACGGCAGTGCGGCGTCGTCCGGGCGCAGGCCGGAGTGCAGCAGCACGTCGGCCACGGCCATCCGCCCGCCGCCCCCGCGCTTGAGGAACGCCAGCCCCGCCGCGAGCTGCTTCTGGTTGACGTGCACCCACTGCCCGCGCACCCGCACCAGCGGCACCTTGGTCCTGGCCAACGCCGCCAGCTCGGGCTCGGTCAGCTCCTCCTCGCCCACCGCCAAGTCCCACCGGTAGTCGACCAGGACCTTCAGGCCGAGCTCGCTCTCCTTGGCCACGGCGCCCGCCGTGCCCGGCGCGGACGCGGTCAGCTTCAGCCCGAGCTGCCGGGGCGCCCGCCACCACGACGGCAGCAGCACCCCGAAACCCGCCTGGGTCAGCAGGGACGACCGGGTCAGGAACTCGTAGGCGCCCTCGACGTCCAGCTCCAGCTCGGCGGGCCGCCGCTGGGCCAGCGCGCGGTCCAGCGCGGGGTAGAGCCTGCTCGCCCGCCCCAGGTCGGCCAGCAACACCTCCTCCGGTCGCGGCACCCACCGCCGCAACACCTCGTCGCGACCCCACAGGTCGCGCGCCGGGACCAGCACGCTCGGCTCGTCCACCGCCTGCAGCAGGAACTCCAGCCGCCACCCCTCGCGGGGGCCGCCACCGGAGGCGCCGCTGACGTCACCGCCCGGCTCGTCCTGCTCGGGCGAGCTGAGCCGGAAGCAGGTGCGCACCGGGCTCTGCCGCAGCAGGCTCGCGTGCCACCCCGCCAGGGCGCGGCGAAGCCCGTCGACCTCCTCGGCGGCGGCGTCGAACCGCGGGTCGCCCACCAGCGCGCGCACCCAGGCCCCGACCACCGACCGGTCGGCACGAGGCGCCCGCGCCACCCTGGCCCGGACCTCCCGGTCCACCAACCCGTCCAGCGCCAGCCGCAGCAGCTCCTCCGGCTGGTCCCGCACGTCAGCGGCGCGGAACGCGGGCGGCATCCCGTCCCGCAGCGCGGCGAACCGCAGCGAGTCCACCCCGGACAGGGCCGCCCGCCACCGCGCCTCGGCGACCTCGTCCGCGACGGAGGCCAGCACCCGCCCCCGGCTCACCAGGTCCTCGGCGAACCGCACCAGGTCGACCAGGTACCGGGCCGACGCCCCGAGCCGCGCTTCGGGCAGGTCCTCGGGCACCTCCTCGCCCAGCCACCCGACCGGGACCAGCCACTCCCGCAGCCGCAGCGCCCCGCGGGGCCTGGGCCCGACAGCGGCAGGGTCCCGCACCAGCTCCGGCGACGCCGAGGGCGCGGACGCGAAGGACGGCAACCTCAGGCCGAGCACGCCGACCTTGCCGCCGAGCAGGTCGCCCAACCCGTCCTCACCCACCGCGAACGGGTGCGCCACGGCCGCCCGCCCGAGCCGCTTCCCCGTTCGCGCGGGCAACCGGGAGTCCTCGGCCCACCACCCCAGTCGACCGTCGGTCGCGCACACACCGTGCAGCACCAGCACGGGAGGACTCTATGTGCCCCCGCAGCCCGAGGTGTCCAGGGGCGCGGCACGCCCGAGCCGGACCCGAAGCGCCCCCGCCGCAGTGGCCAGTCCAGCGGTGGCCAGTCCAGCGGTGGCCAGTCCAGCGGTGGTCAGCCCAAGTCGATCAGCTCAGCTGGCGGCTCCTCCGCTTGGCCAGCGCGGTCACGCCGACACCCGCCAGCCCCACCTGCAGGGCCAGCTCGATCCAGTCGATGCCGTCGGTCTCCGCCACGCCGATGACCGACGCGCCGAAGGTGCCCACCAGCGCCGCCGCGATGCCGACCAGCACGGTCAGCAGCACCGAGATCCGCTGCTTGCCTGGCACGACCAGGCGCCCCAACCCGCCGATGAGCAACCCGATGAACAGGGCCGAGATGATGCCGGTGATCTCCACGGGAGGTCCTTCCCCTCAACGCCAACCGTCCACCGCGAGCATCACCCCTCCTCCCACCTCGGCGGATCGGGTTTGTCCCCGAGCCCACCCTGATCCCGACCCCGAACTCCCAGCACCGCCGCCGCCTCGGAGGACAGGGGCCGCCCCGGCACGTCCGGGTCGCAGCCGACGCGCGCCAGCCGGGAGCGGATCGAGGTCGGGGAGCGCTCCATGCGCAGGGCGATGCCGCGGATGAGGTCCGCGGTGGGCGCGTCCGGCTCGGCCGCCAGCCACGCGGTGCGCAGGTCATCGTCGAGGTCGGCGGTCCACGGCTGGTTGGCGTTGGCGGGCCGGGAGCGGGCGGCCGGGCGCGGCGCGCCCAGCTTCGCCATGGCGTCCAGGACCTGGCCGAGCACCTTGCCGACGGCGCTGCCCGCCTCGGCGGGCAGCCGGAGCTCGCCCTCGGCGACCAGCGCCCCGGAGAGGTCGCTGCCGGAGAGCCGCACCACCAGGTCGGGGTCCGCGGTGGCCAGCAGGCGGTACTCGGTGGAACCGATCCGGACCGCGCTTTCGTACGTGGCTGTCGTCATGGCGATGACGCTACGGACGAGGTCCGACAATTCCGGGCCCGCTAGCGGCACAGCGGGCAGTGATCACCTGAAGGAGTGGCGCCGGTGAGGTAGGGCTGGAGGTGCCGGGCCACCGCCATGGCCAGCAGGGGCGGCACGGCGTTGCCGATCTGCCTGGCCACCTCGGTCTTCGTGCCGCACCACTCGAACTCGTCCGGGAAGCTCTGCAGGCGCGCGGCCTCCAGGTGCGTGATCGGGCGGTCCACCCGGTGGCCGTCTTCGCCCGGCTCCCACTGCGGGTGCAGGTACTGGCCCTTCTCGGGCTTGTAGAACTCGGTGCGGATGGTCAGCGACGGCTGGTCCCACCGCATCCGGCCCATCACGTCCGTGGTGCCGGTCTTCTTCTCCCGCCAGCAGCGCGGCAGCAGCTCGTCCGGCAGGTCGAACCGCCCGCCACCGGGCGGGATGTGCCGGTAGCGCCGCACCGACAGCGGCGTCGGGTTGCGGCCGACGTGCAGGTCCAGGCTCTTGAAGCGGCCGGGCAGCTCGGTGCCGAAGAACCGCGCCGTCGACTTGGGCAGCGCCGTCGTGGCCGGCCGCTCGGGCAGACCGGCCAGCACGTCGCGGACGGTGTGCCAGCTCCCGCGCGGGTGGGTCGGCTCGGGCAGCGGGATCGGGCCGATCCGCGAACCGATCACGATCGCCCGGCGCCTGCGCTGCGGCACGCCGAAGTCCGCCGCCATCAGCAGCCCGGAGCTGAGCTGGTAGCCCTCGGTCTCGGCGCGCAGCAGGGAGAACTCGGCGGAGCTGAGGAACCGGTCCACGTTCTCGATCACGAACACCGCGGGCCGCGCCACGCGCACGAACCGCAGGTACTCCCGCCACAGGCCGTTGCGCGGGTCGTTGACGTCGCGCGAGCCCAGGTTGGAGAACCCCTGGCAGGGCGGACCGCCGATGATCAGGTCGGCGCGCGGGATCTCCCGGTCGGGGACGGCGGCGATGTCCGACCAGCGCATGTGGTCCTCGCCGAAGTTGGCCGCGTACGTCGCGGCCGCGTGCCGGTCCCACTCGACCGCCATGACCGGCCGGTAACCGCCCGCCGCGACGAAGCCGGAGGTCATGCCGCCGCACCCGGCGAACAGGTCGATCATGGACAGCACCCGCCCAGGCTACCGATCGCGCCGCGCCCGCACCGCCTCCCGCACCCGGTCCGCCGCCGCGGCCGGGTCCTCGTGCTCCCACACCCGCACCGCGAGCCAGCCCGCGTCGGCCAGCACCCGGTCGGTGTCGGCGTCGCGCGCCTGGTTGGTCTCGATCTTGGCGCGCCAGAACTCGCCGTTGCGCTTGGGCCACGTGCCGTGCTCCGGACAGCCGTGCCAGAAGCAGCCGTCGACGAACACGGCGACCTTGGCGGGGCCGAACACCACGTCGGCCTCGCGGCGCACGGTCCGCACGGGGCGCTGGTGCACCCGGTAGCGCAGGCCCAGCCGGTGCAGCTCGCGGCGCAGCGCCACCTCGATGCCCGTGTCGCGGGAGCGCTGCTTGCTCATCCTGGCCCGGACGTCGTCGGTCGTGTCCAGCTTCCGCACCGCGCCATGATGGCCTACGCGGGGTGCGGGACGCCGTGCGACCTGGTCGCGGTCAGCGGTCGACGCTCAGATCCGCCCGGTCCGCGGCGGCCCGGCCCGCGTCCCAGCCCGCCGCGCTGCGCACGCGCGTGGACTTCGAGGTGGTGCTGGCGAACAGGGTGCCGAACAGCTCGTCCACCGCCTTCTTCCGCTGCGCCAGCACGGGCAGCAAGCGGTCGTCGTCCACCTGGTTCACCGCCCGCAGGCGCTCGCCGACCCGGTGGGCATAGGACAGCAGGAAGGACTTCCGGTAGCCCAGCGACCGCGTCTCGTCGCCCTTCGGCGCGCCGTCGCCCGCCGCCACCATCGCCCGCGTCGCCTGGACCAGCAGGGAGGTGGACAGCAGCTCGACGATCTCCAGGTCCAGCTCCTCGCCGACCAGCGCCACGAACCCCAGGTCGTCGTACACGACCGCGCGGGCGCGGTTGGCCTCGGCGACGACGTGGACGATGTGCGCCTTGCCGTCGAAGTACCGCTTGTCCAGCCACATCCGGCGCGACGTCGCGGCGGGCGCCTCGGTCGGCATCCGCTGCAGCGCGTGCCGGTTCACCAGCTCCTGGGCCTTGGCCGACAGCGCCTCGGCCTCCTCGGGGAACGGCGTGGACTCCGCCTTGGCCAACAACCCCCGGACCCGGTTGAGGACCTTGCGGTCCACACCGTGGTGGTCGACCTCGGCCAGCGGGCTGCCCGGTTCGGGGATGATCCGCGGCAAGGCGGGCAACGTCATCAGCCGGGCCAGCAGCGCCACGACCACGGCCACGGCGTCGTCGCGCCGCTCGATGTGCCTGGTGGCCCACTGGTCCAGGTGCGGCTGGTCGCGGTCCCACCAGACCTCGGCGCCGACCTCCGCCAGCTGCTCGCGCCACCGGGGGTGCAGCACCGGGAACCGCTCGGCGTCCGCCGCCAGCGAGTCCACCAGGAACGACAGCACCCGGTCGTCCTCGTTGCGCCGCACCACCTCGTGCACGTCGTAGGGCAGCCAGCCGTTGCCCCACAGGTGGTCGAACGCGCGGCGCAGCACGGCCCGGGCAGCATCGTCCACTTCGGTCGCGGACAGCTCCGACGTGCGCGGCAGCGGGGCCCGGCGGTTGGCCGCGGCCCGCCACATCGCCTGGCGCAATGACTCCACGACACGGCATTGTCCTCTTTCGGGTGTGGTGACGCGGAACCCAGCCCCGGCCGTGCCAGCCTCGACCCGGTGAGCCGGAAGACGCACTGCCCGAAGCGGTGGCCGATCGCGCCGGTAGGCCGTCCACACGGGACGCCGCTGACCCTCGCTCAGCGGGAGGTCGTCCGGCGCTGCCGGGCGCTGCCGCAGCTGACCGACCCCCTGGAGATCGAGCTGGTGGTCAGCCACGCGGTGTCGGACGTGCCCGTGGACGAGGAGTTCTGGGCGGGCGTGATCGAGCACGCGGTGTCGTTGCCCACCAGGCGCAACGAGGCGCTGCTGCGCGCGCTGGCGGCCCTGCTCACCGGGCGTCCGCGCGAGTGGGCCGCCCGCGCGGCGCCCCCACTCCCGCCCGAGCTGGTGGTGGGTGAGGCGTGGATCTGCGACCGGTCCATCGACGCGGGATACCTGGCCCTGATCTGCTCCTACTCGTACGGGGTGCGGGAGCACGCCATGGTGTTCCTGGTCGACGAGCTGGCGGGCGGGATGGTGCGCAAGGCGTTCGTGACGCGGGACGTGGCGGTGGCGCTCGTCCGGTTGAGCGAGCAGGGGCCGCTGGAGCAGGTGGCGCCCGCGGCGGCGCACTGGCTGTTGTCCAAGTCCTACGACCGGCTGGACCGGCAGGCCGACCTGGCGGTGGACGTCGAGGTGTGGCGCACGCGCCTGCTGGCGGGCAGGCGGATAGCGCTGGCCTTCGGCTGAGCGCGGCGAAGCATAGTAACTAGCATCGGAACAAGGGCTAGTTACTATGGTTGTTACTATGCTATGAAGTGGCCGTGCTGGACAGCGAACTCGCCGAAATCGTCGAGAACCTCCGGGTTCTCGGCGCCGATGTCGCGGACATCGAGGTCAAGCGAGCTGAGCGGAAGCTCCCGGCGTCGGTGCGGGAGACGCTGTCGGCCTTCGCCAACACCAGGGGTGGCGTCCTCATCCTCGGGCTCGACGAAGCGACGGGCTTCGCCGCGACCGGTGTCCAAGAGGCGGCGAAGGTGGCCGCTGATCTTGCGTCGTGGTGCTCGACGGAGATGGAGCCGCCGCTGCGTCCGCTGATCAACGTGCACTCGTTCGAGGGGGTGGATCTCGTCGTCGCCGAGATCGCGGAGCTGGAAGCCGCGATCAAACCGTGCTTCTACCGCGGTGCCGGAATCACCCAGGGAAGCTACGTGCGCGTGGGCGACGGTGATCGCAAGCTCAGCAGCTACGAGGTGCAGATGCTGCTGACCAAACGAGGCCAGCCGCGTGACGACTTGGAGCCCGTTCCGGGTACGAGCGTGCAAGACCTCGACCGCAGGTTGGTGGCTGAACTGCTCGCGCGTCTGCGGGTGAGCAGGCCGTACGCCTTCTCGGAGCTGGACGAGACGACGGCGCTCCGGCGTGCTCGCGTGCTGGTCCAGGACGGCTCGGGGGAGCTGGTGGTGTCGTTGGGAGGGCTGCTCGCATTGGGGACATATCCCCAGGAGCACTTTCCGCAGCTGATGTTGTCCTTTGTGCACTACCCGACGGTTGACGGGGCCGATGTGGTGTCAGGACAGCGGTTCCTCGACAACGTCATGCTCGAAGGACCGATTCCGGTCATCGTCCGCGACACTCTGGCCGCGTTGCGGCGCAACATGAGTAGACGTGCTGTCGTCATCGGTGCGGGACGGCAGGACGTGTGGGAGTACCCGGAGACGGCCCTGCGCGAGGCGATCGTGAACGCCTTGGTGCACCGAGACCTTTCAAGCGCATCCCGCGGTGCTCAGGTTCAGGTCGAGATGTATCCTGATCGACTGGTGGTGCGAAACCCCGGCGGGCTCTACGGGCCGGTGACCGTGGATCAGCTCGGTGATGAGGCCGTATCGTCGGCGCGCAACTCGATGCTCATCCAGGTGCTGGAGGACGTTCCGGTCCCCGGCGGCACCAGAACGGTGTGCGAGAACCGCGGTTCTGGCATCCGCACCATGGTGAAGGCGTTGCGGGAAGCGCGAATGAGCGCCCCGGAATTCGTGGACCGGATCAGTTACTTCAGCGTGACGTTCCCGAACCACACGCTGCTGGGTGATGAGGTTGTGGCCTGGATCAACTCGTTGGGGGAACACGGGTTGTCGGACAGCCAGTGCGTCGCGCTGGCGTTGTTGCGGGATGGCAAGCTGCTGGACAACCAGACCTACCGGGCCGCTGCGGGGCTCGACTCCCAAGTCGCCCGCGCTGAACTCCGCGATCTCGTCGCCAGAGAACTCGTGGTGCAGCACGGTGGCCGCCGCTGGACGCGCTACGCACTGGCGCCGGCTCTTGTCGCGAACACCAGAACCGCCGGGCTGGGCGCTCGTCGGGCGGACCGCCGCGAGCAGTTGCTCGACATCCTCGGTGACGGGCAGCTGTCCCGCGCGGAGTTGGTCGAGCGAAGCGGATTGACCGCTCCTGCCGTCACCCGGTGGTTGCGCCTCATGCGCAAGGAAGGGCTGGTGGAGGTGACTGAAGAGTCGATCAGGAGCCCGCACCTGCGATATCGACGATCCCGGCAAGCCTTCATGGAAGAAAGGGAAGGGCCTGTGTAGGTGCGCCAGCCGGAGCCGGGAGCGTTCGGACGCTCCGGTGAGCGAGCTGCGCGTCCTATCGACTCGAGCGGGCGTCAGGTCCACGTGGTTGGTGAAGGAGTGCCAGTGGGGCAGCTTCAAGGGCGACTCGGCCGTGCTTATAGAAGTACTTCAACACGTTTCTCCGCACGACGAACCGGGGCATCAACCAGCCGGTGTTCCGCCTGCTCGCTGCCGCGCTGGATCCGCGGATCGCTCCGCGTACTGCGATAGCGAGATCGCTGTGGTGCGCGCCGCCGGTAATCGCGTCATCCTTGGGCTGCCTTTCGAGAACGAGGCGCTGGGCAAGGAGTACAGCGGACCTGCACGTTGTCCTCCAACAGCACCACGTGGGCGGAGTTGACGGCGGGGGACCACCGCCTGCTGTACTTCGCGCGACTGATGGGTATCCGATGGGCGTTAGAGGAGGACGAGTGGGGTGACGAGGTGGAGCCGCTCGTGCCGCAGGGCTCGGCGCGCTGCACAGCGTCGTGAAATTCTCGCAGGGCGCTGCAGACCTGCTCGCCGTGGCGGTTGGGGACGGTTCTGCTCTGCTGGTGCGCGACCTGTTCACCTCGGCTGCGGCGCGGCGGTGACGCTTTCGTTAAGATCTCTCGTCGACTTGATTCTGGCGCATGGCCGAGCGTGGCTGGGCAGTCGACCCCAGCCACGCTGGCGACCTCGACGTTATGGCGCCTGGTTCGATTCCGGACAGGGTGTGTCGTGCTGGATCGCGCTGCGGCATCTAGTCGCCGTTAAACGCTTGATGCATAATCTTAACATTGGTCGATCCCTCCGAGTTGAACCGAGGTTCAGCGCTTGTTGGCGATGACCGTGGACGTCTTGTCCGGGTTGACGTCGTTGATGATTCCGGTCCAAGCCAGGGCGGCCGCTGGGGTGGACACCAGGAAGCCGATGGCCATCACGGTGGCAACGACCGCTTTCCGCCCGCCCGTCAGGGGGTTGTGATCAAACACGGTGTCATTCCATCACACCCTGGAAAGCTCACACTGACGGGGGTCCTCCGGTTGGGCGTAGGGGCGAGCGCGCTAAGCGAACGCTTAGCGGGTTACCCGGTGTTCAACCGCCGTTTCGACACTTCTGGGAGCGCTCCCGTGAAGGGAGTGAAAGGTCTAGACCGCAGAAGTGTGCCTTCGCTTCAGTGAAATAACGACCGACAATGTCCACCGGTGTCACCTGAAGGGCATCCTCCGTGCTGCTCTCAGTGGTTGTGCTTGGTCGACTCGGCGGCTGGGCGTTCCGGAGTTCCGTCAGTAGCGATCCGTGAATTGGGAATGGCGAGTTGGGCTCGCAGGGCGGTCAGGTGGTTGTGCACCACGTCCGCTTCTGGCGTGGTCGAACTGCTCTGGAAAATCTTATAAGCTTCCGACCAGCAGCGCTCGGCGTCTTCCAGCAGCTCTAGTTTCAGTAGGGCGTGACCCAGTACGTGCAAGGCGCGTGCCTGCTGGTCGCGTGCGCCGATGTCGGATGACAGGGAGGCGGCCTGTTGCGCGTGCGCGACTGCCTCTTCGAATTCGCCGAAGTCGAAGTTTATCTCGGCGATGGCTACCAGCGCTTCAATGGTGCGCGGTCGGTCGCCAGTGCTCTGGTTGATATCGACCGCCAATGACAGGCGCTTCAACGCCTCGATGTGCTCGCCGCGTTCGAAGAGGAGTCGGCCTAGTTCTGTCAGTGTGGTCCCCTGCCCTCTTCGGTGGCCTATTTCTTCTCGTATGTGCAATGCCTTGAAGTAATATTCAAGGGCGATGTCGTCATTTCCTAGGCGGTGGTACGCAGTACCCAGTTGGTCCAGCGTCGACGCCTCGATACCTCGGTCGCCGAGTTTCCTGGTCAACTCTAGGGCTTGTCGGTACCTGGCTATCGCACCGCTGGTCTCACCTTGTTCCAGTAGTATGCTGGCCAGGTTGTGAATGCAGATCACTTCAAGTTCGCGGAGACCTAGGCGGCGCACAATGTCCAGAGATTCCATCATGTATTGCGTTGCCTGCTGGTACTGGCGCAACCTGAAGTGCGTCATACCTAGATTGCTCAGCGTTCCGCCGTGCGCTTCGGCATGACCGAGCACGCGAGCGGATTTCAACGCTGCTCGGTGGCTCAACAGTAGGTCGTCGTAGTACCCCAAGCGGTCGAACGCTTCGTGCATGTTGGCGGACAGACGCCAGGCGTGTTCGTGAAGAGTGTGGCGAACGGCGTGCGGAACTGTCATGACGAGGTTCATGCGCTCACGGGTGAACCACGCCAGACCGTCGTGCTCGTCGTGGAGGTCGGGCTCCGGTGAAACCGACATGCCCACCAGTGGGGGCACCGGGGACCGATGGGGGTTCAAGGAGCGTGCGGCCGCGCTTGTCCAGTTCAGATACCAGTCGAGCAGGCGGGTCAGCGCAGACTTCTGTGATTGCGGCGACTCCTCGTGCCGCACCAGGTCAACGGCGTAGCCGTGCAGCAGGTCGTGCAGTCGGAACCGCCGCGATGTTCCGTACTGCAGCAGGTTGACCTTCGTCAGAGTTCGCAGGTGCCGGTTCGTGGCGGCATCGTGCTCCCCGAGCAAGGCACTCGCCGCAGCGGTGCTGAACTCGGCTGTGGGGTGCAGGCCGAGGAGCCGGAACAGCCTCGCGGTTTCCGGCGACAGCGCGCGGTAGGACCAGGAGAAGGCGACGGGCAAGGTGGCGTTTTCGTCGTCGCTGTCGTCCACAGAACCCAGGATGCCGAGCCCTTCCTGTTCCTTGAACTCGTTCACCAAGTCGGCCACGGGTGTCTCGGGCCGATGGGCGACGTGCTGGGCAATGATGCGCAATCCCAAGGGGAGGCCGTCCAACCTGCTGGCAAAATCCCGCAGAGCTGCGGGGTCCTCATCTGCGCGTTGATCGCCGATTTCGTTCCGCAGCAACAAGATCGACTCGTCGTGGGACAGCGGTGGAACGAGGATCACGTCGACGTTGTCCCGAACTGGCAATCCCCAGGGGCGGGTTCGGCTGGTGACGATGGTGAAGCAGCTGGGAGTGGCGGCGAGTATCGGGCGCACTTGGTTGCTGCTCTGCGCATCGTCGAGCAGGACGAGCATCCTCCGGTTCGCCATGAGCCGGTGCAGCTCGACCCGGCGCTCATCTCCCGTGGCGGGTATCCGATCCGCCCCCAACGACCTGAGCAGGATGGCGAGAGCGTCATCGGGGGTCATGGGTGTTCCGGGGCTGAATCCGCGGAGTTCGAGGTGGAGGTGGCCGTCCGGGAACCGGTCCGCGCGGAGGTTGGCCCAGTGGGCGGCCAAGCGGCTCTTGCCCACGCCCGGCATCCCGTGCAGTGCCACGACGTGGCCACGCTCTCCGCCGGTGGCGTCGTGCAAGGCGTCAAGCTTGGCCAGGAGATCCTGGCGACCCGCGAAGTTTTTGGCTGGTAAGGGAAGTTGGCGCGGTGGCGCGAGTTGCGGCGGAGCGGTGGATGTGCCGGTGCCCGACTGCTTGCGCAGGATGCTCTGGTAGAGCGTCCGTAGGACCGGACCCGGTTCGGAGCCGACGTGGTCGAACAAGTTCTGACAGAAGCGCCCGTAGAAGTCGAGTGCAGTGGAGTACTTTCCCAAGCCGTCCAAGGCCCGCAGGTAGAGGCTCGCCGTTGCTTCCTCGGGGATCTGGTCCTCGGTGAGACGGCCCGCCACCGCCATCACCTCGGCATGCTCGCCGAGGTGCAGTTGGCTGTCCAGCAGCATGTGCAGAGCGGGGAGCCGGTCATACGTCTCCATCTGGTCCCGGAGCCGTTCCGCCCACATCCCTTCCAACTCCTGCAGCGGGCGGCCGCTCCACAACGACAAGGCTTCACGCAGCAGTGATTTCGCCACGCGGTGATCACCGCGAGCGGCAGCGGCCCGCCCCTCGGTCGCTAACTTGTGGAATTGATGGAAGTCAATCCGCACAATTTCGGGCAGGAGCAGCCGATAGGCGTTGCCCTCCTTGAGGATCGAGCCACCCGACTGGGACTCCCGCAGGACCGCGCGCAACTTGCTGATGATCGGTTGCAGCGACTTCCTGACGTCGTTCGCCACACTGGCCGGCCACAGCACCTGGGCCATCGTGTCCACCTGCACCGGACGTGGGAAGTAGTACAGCAGCATGGTCAACACGCCGCGTTGCCTGGCCGGACCTAGATCGAAGTCATTCCCATCGATGCGTAATCGGGTCTTGCCTAGGATCTTGAACTCCACCAGCGCCGCCCCTTTCGCTGGTCCAGCGTATTCGGTGGATACAGTGTGCTTCACTGCGGCGACTTCCCGTAGGTGAGCCGCGCACATCGGTCGGATATTGGTCCGAAGCGACGACCGTCCCACCCGACGATTGGCCGTGTGCAAGCGGACTGCAAGTTCACGGCAAACCCCGCCGTCACTCTCTTGGCACGGGAGAGAGTACGAGGGGGATTGCATGACACGTCCTGAGTGGCTTCACGTGCCCATCGGCATCGACGCGCACCGGTGGGTCAGCCGCGACGAGTGCAGGTCGGTGCTCGCCGTGGTGCACACGATCGTCAGCGGGCAGCGGTTGCTGGAGGCGATCGAGCTGATCGAATCGGACCCCAGGGTCCAGGTGGTGTTCAGCCAGGCGCCGGACACCTTCAGCAACGGCGTGGCGGACTTCCTGCGCGCCACCCGCGGCGTCGTGCTGCCCTGGGAGCAGGCGGTCAGGGAGGAGTTCGACCTCGCGGTGGCCGCGTCCTACGGGAGCCTGCACCAGGTTCACGCGCCCCTGCTGGTGATGCCGCACGGGGCGGGCTACGGCAAGTCCTTCCCAGCGGGCGGTTCGCCGGTGGTCTACGGATTGGACGCCCAGCGGTTGCTGCACAACGGCAAGCTGCTGGCCAAGGCGCTGGTGCTGGCCCACGATGAGGAGCGCGAAGTGCTGCGCAGGCAGTGCCCGGAGGCGCTGGAGGCCTCCGTGGTCGTGGGGGACCCCTGTTACGACCGGATGATGGCGAGCCTCCCGCAGCGCGACGCATACCGGACCGCGCTGGGAGTCCGGCCGGACGAACGCGTTCTGGTGGTCAGTTCCACGTGGGGCCTCGATTCGTTGTTCGCCCGGTTCGAGGATCTACTGCCGAGGCTGCTGGAGGAGTTGACGCCGATCGGTTACCGCGTGGTGGCGCTCGTGCACCCCGCGGCGTGGTTCGGCCACGGGCGGCGCCAGGTGGAAGCGTGGCTGGCGGACTGCCGTGACGCCGGGCTCGTCGTGGTTGACCCTCACGTCGACTGGCGCGCGGTCATCGTGGCCGCCGACTACGTGGTCGCGGACCACGGCTCGGTCGGGGTCTACGCGGCCGCGGCGGGACGACCGGTGGTGCTGGCGGATCCGCCGGTGAGCATCGCCACCAGCACTGGTTCGGCGCAGGACTTACTGCGGCGCATGGCTCCACGACTGGTCATGGGGGAGCCACTGGAGCAGCAGCTGGTACGCGCCGCGACCGTGGCGCCGCACATCCGCGACCAGGTGCGGAAGCGGTTGACCTCACATCCGGGGCGGTCCGCTGCCGAACTGCGCAAGGCCATGTACCGGCTGCTGGGGCTCGTCGAGCCCGGCAGGCATCGGCAGGTCGCGCCGGTGCCGCCGCCCACCGAGAGCGGGCGATGGCCTTGACCGGTCCCCTCGTGTGGTGGAGGGCAGCGGACCACACCGGTGACGGCCTCGCGGACGTCGTCCTCTGTGCCGCGCCCGAGAAAGCGGAGATGGACTTGCTGTGCTCTTTGGCACGCCGCAACCCCTTCGCCGCGTTGATCGTCGTGGTGTCGGAGGGGCGGTTGGTCGTGAGGAGCGGGCAGCAGGTGATGGAACTGGACCGGGTCACCACTTCGTCGTGCCTGTCGTGGGGTGACGCGGTCGGCTCCGCCATCGAGTCGCTCTACGCCTGGTGGACGGCGCGGCTCGACCTCGCACTGCTGCGGCGGCATGGGTTGCCGCTGTGGTGCCCGACGCACCGGACCGCGAGTTCACCCGCCTGTGGGTGGTTCCAGCGCGCGCAGCCGCTGCTCGACGTGGGCGGCGCGTGACGAGCCGATCTTGGTGAGGAGCCGCAGGGCCTGTTGCCAGTGCTCTGCGGCTCCGTCGGCCGAGCCGGACCGGTGAGCGGCCTCTGCCAGCACCTCGTGCGCCTGCGCCATGCCGTGGTCGGAACCCAGCTGCCGCATGGCTTGCAACGCCCGGTGCCCCACCTCGGCCGCCAACCTCACCTCGTCCGCGCCGAGGTGTACCTCGGCTTGGGCGACGGTCACTCGCGCCGAGTTGTACGGGTCCGGTTCGGGGAGCGCGGCCATCAGCTCGTCCGCCTCGCGCAGGGCCGCCAAAGCTTCCGCCGCACGGCCCACCTTGGCGAGGGTGCGGCCGAACGTGATCAGGGTGAGCGCCAAGGCGCGGTCGGCGCCGAGTTCGCGGTTGTCGCGCACCAGTTCCCCGAATCGGGCGACCGCGTCGGCGAGCTGACCGCGGTCCAGCCTCAGCAGCGCGATGCCCTCGCGCGCGTCGATGGCGCCGCGCCGGTCGCCGATGGCGTTCGCGCACGCCTCCGAGGCCAGGAAGTGCTCCTCAGCCTCTTCGAAGCGGCGCAGCGTGCTGCACGCCAAGCCCAAGCGCTTGAGCATGTCCGCCTCGGCGAACCGGTCGCCCCACCGACGAGCGGCCTCGACACCGCACTCGTAGATCCCCAAGCGGTCGCGGTAGTGCTTGTGGTGCAGCAGGAGGGGCCACAGCACGTCGCAGAGCTGCCAAGCCAGTCGCGGCCACCCGTGTGCCAGTGCTTCGCGGCCCGTCGCGATCAGGTTCGCCCGCTCGGTCTCCAGCCAGGCCAACGCCGCTTCGGATCCAGTGAAGGAGGGGACGTCAACCGGCGGCGGGTCGGCGAACTCGTAGGGCAGCCGCCGCCGATGCGGCGTGACCACGCGGTCCGCGGCCTGCGCTCCGGCCAGGTACCACTCGGCGATCCGCCGCACGGTTCGGGCGCGCTCGTCGTCGCCGTCCTCCGCGGTGGCCTTCTCCCGCGCGTGCAACCGCAGCAGGTCGTGGAAGCGGTAGCGGTCCTCCTTGATCTCCTCCACGAGGCTTCCCTCCACCAGTTCCTCCAGCGCGGCCCCCGCACCGTCGTCGAGCACCGACAGCGCTATCGAGGAGCCGAAATCGTGTCCTGGGTGCAGCGCCAAGCGGCGGTACAGCGCCGCGGCGGATGGGTGCAGCGCGCGGTAGGACAGGTCGAACGTGGTTTGCACGGACAGCTCGTGCGACGGGGATAGCACCGAGAGCCGACCGCGTTCGTCGCTCAGCTCGGCGACCACCCGCTTGACCGACCACCGGGGCCTGGCCGCCAGCCTGGCCGCGGCCACGCGGACCGCGATCGGCAGACCGCCGCACATGACGACGAGCGCCCGTGCGCGGTCCTGCTCCTCGCTGACTCTCGTGCCGCCCACCGCTCTGTCCAGCAGTCGCACCGATGAAGAGGCCGTCAACGGCCCTATGTCGACCAAGCGGGCACCGTCGGCCACCAACCCGGTCAGCCTGCTGCGGCTGGTCACCACCACCGCGCTGGTCGCGGAGCCGGGTATCAGCGGCCGCACCTGAGCCGCGGAGAACGCGTTGTCGAGCAGAACGAGCAGGGCCTTGTCCGCGGTCAACGACCGGTAGAGCGCGGCCTGCTCGACGAGTTCCACCGGGACGCGGCCGGGTGGGACACCCAGGCTGCGCAGGAACAGGCCTAGCGCCTCGTCGGGCGGCACGGGCTGGTCGCCGCTGAAGCCCGCGAGGTCGACGTACAGCTGGCCGTCGTGGAACCGGTCCCGCGTCCTGTGCGCCCAGTGCAGGGCCAGCGCGGTCTTGCCGACGCCGCCCGGCCCGCTCAGCACGGTCACCATGCGTTCTCCACCATGCAGCGACCGTGCCAGGGCATCGTCGAGCTCGGCCGCTTCCCCATCCCGGTTGGTGAAATGAGCGGGTGCCGCGAGCAATTGCCGGGGAACGACCGGAGACGGGGGTGGATCGTGGTGGAAGTGCACGCCTCCGTGCACGACGCCGGCTTGGAGCGCGGCACCGGCTGTCCCCGACAAGGTGTTCGTCACATTCGGTGGTGGTGTCCACCGCTTGCCGCCCGCCTCGGCCATGGCACCCCCCGCGCGACGCCAGTAGGACGGAGACGACCGTACGGCGGGGAGAGCGCCGTCACGGCGGTGTGGCCGGAGAACCACACCAACCGCACCGGAATTCGATCGATCAGTGCATCGGAACCGCGCCTCGGCACCTGCGATCGGCTGAGCCTGCTCGGGTCGGTTCGGACCAATCGGACTCGAGCGCCCATGGGCGACAAAAGTGCCAGTAAAAGCGATGAGGCGGTCACCGGAATGGTGACCGCCTCATCGTGGAGTGCGCCGCCAGGGACTCGAACCCCGAACCCGCTGATTAAGAGTCAGCTGCTCTGCCAGTTGAGCTAGCGGCGCTTGGACTGTCTTGCTCCGTCCGACGTGGAGAACATTAGCACAGCGTCCTCCGCAGCTCCCAATCGCCTGGTCAGGGCGGGTGCGACCACCCGAACCGGGGGGAACTTCGCGGGATAACGATCCAGCATCCCGAGCAACGTCGTCAACCCTTGGGGCGTCCCCTAGACGGGGGACGCTGAACCGATGGTGTGCAGGTGCTCCTAGTAGTCGGGGACGTGGAGTGGACGGAACGGGGATGAACATGTTGGGCAACAGGGGGGCGCTGCGGATCGCCGCGCTGGGAATTGTTGCGACGTTGGTCACAGCGTGCTCTTCCGGCGGAGCAGGCGGGTCCGACGGGGCGGGGCCCGTCGAGACCTCGTCCGCCCCACCGGCCAAGCCGGTGTCGCTCAGCCTGGGCGTCACCGACCAGGCCGTGGACGTGGCGCCGGGCCTGCCCGTGGTGGCCACCGCCGCCGACGGCAAGCTGACCGAGGTCTCGCTCACCAACGCCGAGGGCAAGGCGGTCTCCGGGCAGCTCAGCCCGGACGGTCTGCAGTGGACCAACACCGAGTCGCTCGGCTACGAGAAGCGGTACACCCTCTCAGTGACCGGCCAGGGCTCCGACGGCAAGCCCGTCACCAAGACCTCGACCTTCACCACGGTCAAGCCGCGCACGCTGACCTTCCTGTCGATCAACCCGCTCGACGGCACCACGGTCGGCGTCGGCCAGCCGCTCGGGTTCTACTTCGACGAGCCGATCGCGGACAAGGCCGCCGTCGAGTCCATGATCTCCATCACCACCGAGCCCAAGGTCGAGGGCGCCTTCTACTGGTTCAACGAGAAGGAGGTGCACTGGCGGCCGCAGAACTTCTGGACGCCGGGCACCAAGGTGACCATCGACGCCCGCATCTACGGCAAGCACGTGGGCAACGGCATCTACGGCCAGGAGGACCGGCACGTCACCACCACGATCGGCGACGCGGTGATCCACGAGGCCGACGGGCAGACCCACCAGGTCGTCACCAAGGTCAACGGCCAGGTCGTGCGCACCATGCCGACCTCCATGGGCGATGCGCAGAACCCCACCCCGGTGGGCACCTACGTGCTCACCGAGAAGCACTCCAACATGGTCATGGACTCGCGCACCTACGGCCTGTCGCTGGAAGCGGGCGGCTACGTCACCCCGGTGGACTGGGCGGTGCGCATGTCCAACAGCGGCATCTTCTTCCACAGCGCGCCGTGGTCGGTGGGCGACCAGGGCCACCGCAACGTCAGCCACGGCTGCCTGAACCTGTCCCCGGAGAACGCCAAGTGGGTCTTCGACAACGCCAAGCAGGGCGACGTCGTCGTGGTGACCAACTCCGGCGGCCCCCGGCTGGAGGCGTGGGACGGCTTCGGCGACTGGCAGGTCCCGTGGGACCAGTGGGTCAAGGGCAACCGCTGACAGCGCGGGGGATCACCGGTCCGTGACGCGACCCGCCGCCACCTCCAGGCGGCGGGTCGTGCGCACCGCGTCGAGCATCCGCCGGTCGTGGGTGACCAGCAGCAGCGTGCCGGTGTAGGACTCCAGGGCCGATTCCAGCTGCTCGATCGCGGGCAGGTCCAGGTGGTTGGTCGGCTCGTCGAGCACCAGCAGGTTCACCCCGCGCGCCTGGAGCAGCGCCAGCGCCGCGCGGGTGCGCTCGCCCGGCGACAGGGACGCGGCGGGGCGCAGCACGTGGGCCGCCTTCAGGCCGAACTTCGCCAGCAGGGTCCGCACGTCGGCGGGCGCCATGTCCGGCACCGCCGCGCCGAAGGCGTCCACCAGCGGCTCCCCGCCCAGGAACAGGCCGCGCGCCTGGTCGATCTCGCCGACCACCACGCCTGGGCCCAGCGACGCGGTGCCCGAGGTCAGCGGCACCCGCCCCAGCAGCGCGCCCAGCAGGGTGGACTTGCCCGCGCCGTTCGCGCCGGTGATGGCGATCCGGTCGGCCCAGTCGACCTGGAGATCCACCGGGCCGAGGGTGAACGAGCCGCGGGTGACCACGGCCCCGCGCAGCACCGCCACGACCGCGCCGGAGCGGGGCGCGGCGGCGATCTCCATCCGCAGCTCCCACTCCTTGCGCGGCTCCTCCACCTCGTCCAGCCGTTCGATGAGGCGCTCGGTCTGCCGCGCCTTGGCGGCCTGCTTCTCGGTGGCCTCGGTGCGGAACTTGCGGCCGATCTTGTCGTTGTCCGACGCCTTGCGGCGGGCGTTCTTGACGCCCTTCTCCATCCACGCGCGCTGGGCGCGGGCGCGCTGCTCCAGGGCCGCCCGCGTGGTGGCGTACTCCTCGTAGTCCTCGCGCGCGTGCCGCCGGGCGATCTCGCGCTCCTCCAAGTACGACTCGTAGCCGCCGCCGTAGGTGCGCACCTGCTGCTGCGCCAGGTCCAGCTCGACGACGCGGGTGACGGTGCGGGACAGGAACTCCCGGTCGTGCGAAACCAGCACGGTGCCCGCGCGCAGGCCGGTGACGAACGCCTCCAGCCGCGCCAGGCCGTCCAGGTCCAGGTCGTTGGTCGGCTCGTCGAGCAGGAAGACGTCGTAGCGGCTGAGCAGCAGCGAGGCCATGCCCGCGCGGGCGGCCTGGCCGCCGGACAGCGAGGTCATCGGCTGGTCGAGGTCCACGGTCAGGCCCAGGTCGGCGGCGACCTCCTCGGCGCGCTCGGCCAGGTCGGCCCCGCCCAGCGCCAGCCACCGCTCCAGCGCCTCGGAGTAGCCCTCGTCCACGCCCGCGGTCAGCGCCTCGGTGGCCCGGTCCAGCTCCGCCTGCGCGGCGGCCACGCCGGTGCGGCGAGCCAGGAACTGCCGCACCGTCTCGCCGGGCCGCCGGTCCGGTTCCTGCGGCAGGTGCCCCACGGTCGCCGTCGTGGGAGAGAGGCGAATCACACCTCGCTCCACGGGGAGCAGCCCGGCGAGGGTGCGCAGGAGGGTGGACTTGCCCGCGCCGTTGACGCCGACCAGCCCCACCACGTCGCCGGGGGCGACCACCAGGTCCAGCCCGGAGAACAGCACCCGGTCGCCGTGCCCGGCGGCCAGGTCCTTCGCGACCAGCGTGGCGCTCACCTGGAAAACCCCCTCCGACGTGACAAAACGCCCCCCGGCCACGAGGGCCGAGGGGCGTTCGCCTGGGGTGAGTGACGGGACTTGAACCCGCGACACCTGGGATCACAACCCAGTGCTCTACCGGCTGAGCTACACCCACCATCACCGGCTGACCCGGCGGCAGAAGCATACAGTGCCACCCCGCCGGGACTGAAATCGACCCTATTCCGGCCGGTCGGCGGCGAGCAGTTCGGCGGCCACGGCCTGCGCCTGCTCCGAGGTCGGCCCCGGCTGGGGCACGAACGCGGTGCGCCGGTAGTAGGCCAGCTCGCGGATCGACTCGCGCACGTCGGCCAGCGCGCGGTGGGCCAGGCCCTTGCCCGGCTGGGCGTAGTAGATCCGCGGGTACCAGCGCCTGCACAGCTCCTTGATCGACGACACGTCGACCATCCGGTAGTGCAGGTGCGCGTCCAGCTCCGGCATGTCCCGCGCGATGAACCCGCGGTCGGTGGCGATGGAGTTGCCCGCCAGCGGCGCGGTGCGCGGGTCGGGCACCCACTGCTTGATGTAGGCCAGCACCATCGCCTCGGCCTCGGCCAGGGTCGTGGTGGACCGGCGCACCTCCTCGGTGAGGCCGGACTTGGCGTGCATCTGGACCACGACCTCGGGCATCGCGTCCAGCGCTGTGTCATCGGCGTGGATCACCACGTCGACCCCCTCGCCGAGCACGTTGAGCTCCGCGTCGGTCACCAGCGCCGCGATCTCGATCAGGGCGTCCTTGCCCAGGTCGAGCCCGGTCATCTCGCAGTCGATCCACACCAAGCGATCCATCACCGTTGCGAGCCTAGTCGCCGGGTCCATCGTGGACGCCGTCGCTTCGGGTGGTGCCGGTTACCGATCCGGTCACGCCCGCGCCACCGCGACCGGCTCGACCACCGGTGAGGGCCTGCGCACCCGCGCCGACAGCAGCGCCGCGCCGATGCTGAGCACCCCCGCGGCGTACCAGGCCGGGGCGTAGTCGCCGAGGTGGTCGCGGACCAGGCCCGCGCCGGTCGCCGCGATGGCCGCGCCGACCTGGTGCGAGGCGAAGACCCAGCCGAACACGATGGCGCCGGAGGCGCCGAACACCTCCCGGCACAGCGCCACGGTCGGCGGCACGGTGGCCACCCAGTCCAGGCCGTAGAAGATGATGAACACCAGCATGCTCGGCTGCACGTGGTCGCCGAACAGCTGCGGCAGCACCAGCAGCGACGCGCCCCGCAGGGCGTAGTAGACGGCCAGCAGCAGGCGCGGATCCACGCGGTCGGTGAGCCAGCCGGACAGCACGGTGCCCACGATGTCGAAGACGCCCACCAGCGCGAGCAGGCCCGCCGCGGTGGTGGTGGGCATCCCGTGGTCGTGCGCCGCCGGGATGAAGTGGGTGCCGACCAGGCCGTTGGTGGTGGCGCCGCAGATGGCGAAACCGGCGGCCAGGAACCAGAACGGGCCGGTGCGGGCCGCGGTGGTCAGCGCGGTGACGGCGCGCCGGGCGGCGCCGGTGCCCACGGGCGGCACGGGGACCACCTCGTCGCCGCCGTAGGGCGGGATGCCCAGGTCGGCGGGGTGCTCGCGGAGCAGCAGCAGTGCCAGCGGGACCACGGCGAGGGCGGCGCAGGACACCACCAGCGACGCGGTGCGCCAGCCGGAGGACTCGGCCATCGAGGCGACCAGCGGCAGGAACACCAGCTGGCCGGTGGCCCCGCCCGCGGTGAGCACGCCGGTGACCAGGCCGCGGTGCTTGACGAACCAGCGGCCGGTGATGGTGGCGACGAACGCCAGCGCCATCGACCCGGTGCCCAGGCCGACCAGCACGCCCCAGCACAGCACCAGCTGCCAGCTGCTGGTCATGAACACCGTCAGCCCGCTGCCGACCGCGACCAGGGTCAGCGCGCAGGCGACGACCACGCGCACGCCGAAGCGCTCCATGAGGGCGGCGGCGAACGGCGCGGTCAGGCCGAACAGCAGCAGGTTGGTCGAGACGGCCAGGCCGATGGTGCTGGTGGACCAGCCGAACTCGCGCTGCAGCGGTTCGATCAACGCGCCGGGGGCGGCCCGGAAGCCCGCCGCGCCCACCAGGGCGACGAACGCCACGCCCGCGACCACCCACGCCCAGTTCTGCTTGCTCCTCGTCACGACCGAAGCGTGCGCGATGGGCCCGCGTTCGGGGAAGTGGCCCGTTGGCCATTATGTGAAAGTATCCGGCCATGAGACCGCACCAGGTGGCCGTCCTCGCGCTGGACCAGGTCGTCGGCTTCGACCTCGGCACGCCGCCGCAGATCTTCAACGCGGCGCGGGACGACCGGGATCGGCGGCTGTACCGGGTGCGGGTGTGCACGCCGGGGGCGAGGCCGGTGCGCAGCTCATCGGGGTTCACGGTCACCCCCGACCACGGGCTGGAACTGCTGGCCGAGGCCGACACGGTGGTCGTGGCGGGCATCAGCTACGGCGCGCGGGTGCTGGCCGACGGCACCGTCGAGGACGAG
>NZ_BMRG01000002.1:522735-524492 GCF_014648515.1 Saccharothrix coeruleofusca | reverse complement strand
GTGCGCGACGCCCTGCGCGCCGCCGCGGCGCGCGGTGCGCGGGTGATGTCCATCTGCACGGGGGCTTTCGTGCTCGCCGCGGCCGGGCTGCTGGAAGGCCGCCGGGCCACCACGCACTGGATGCACGCGGACAACTTCCGCGCGCTGTTCCCGTCCGTGGACCTGGACCCGGACGTGCTGTTCGTCGACGGCGGCGACGTGCTCACCTCGGCGGGCGTCGGCGCGGGCGTGGACCTGTGCCTGCACCTGGTGCGCAACGACCACGGCAGCGAGGTCGCCAACCGGGCGGCGCGCCGCTGCGTCGTGCCGCCGTGGCGACCCGGCGGGCAGTCGCAGTTCATCGTCCGACCGGTGCCCGAAGTGGCGGGCACGTCCACCGCGCCCGCCCGCGCCTGGGCGCTGGAACGGCTGCACGAACCACTCGACCTGCGCGCGCTGGCCGACCACGCGCGGATGAGCGTGCGCACGTTCACCCGCAGGTTCCGGGAGGAGACCGGCGTCAGCCCCGGCAAGTGGATCGCGCAGCAGCGCGTGGAGCGGGCGCGGCACCTGCTGGAGACCACGGACCTGCCGGTGGACCAGGTGGCCCGGCACGCCGGGTTCGGCACCGGTGCCGCCCTGCGCCAACAACTGGCCGCCGCCCTCGGCGTCTCCCCGACCGCCTACCGGGCCGTGTTCAATGGCCCCGGCTCCGCCGGGGCGGCTCGGCCGCCTGGAAGTCGGCCCATCGGCACGCGTTTCGCGGAAAATCGAAAAGCGTGATTTTCCGCGAAAGGCATGCCGGCAGGCCGACGCGGCCTCGCGTGGTGGTTGGGGCGTCTGCAAGTACTACCGGGGGTGGGGCTGAGCGACGCTTGCTACTACCCGGCGTCGGGGGTGGGTTCGAGGAAGGGGCGGAGGAGGTGCGGGACGGCTTCGTCGGCCAGTGCCAGGCCGTCGGCCTCGCCGACGTCGGTCACGTGGTAGGCGCTGTCGCCCGCGGCGGTGGTGGCGGAGATGGTCAGCAGGCCGGAGCGGCGCTGGAAGAACGACTGGGAGATCCGCCAGCCGATGATGCCGGTGCGTTGCAGCGCAACGGTTTCCCGCAGCGCCGAGCCACCGCGGCTGAGCAGGTGGCGCTCGGTCAGTGCGTGCCCCAGCGAGCGGTACCGGTCCCAACCCAGCCACGCCGCGAACGGCAGCAGCGCCAGCGCCGCCTGCCACGCCCAGTCCGGCGCGAACACCGCCAGCACCGCGGCGAGCACCAGCACCGGCGCCAGCGCGCGGACCATGCGCCGCCGCAGCGCCGCGCGCGGGTGCCGCCGCAACGGGGTCAGCGTCGGCGACTCCGGCACCCCCAGCACCTCGGCGGCCACCCGGTGCGCCTCGCCGACCGGCGCGGGCGGCAGCAGCAGGTTGCTCTCGCCCTTGCTGCCCAGGCCGGTGGTGACGGAGGTGGCCTGCGCGCCACGACCCGCCCGCAGCAGCAGCGGCTCCTTGATCTCGACACCGCGCAACCGTTGCTCCGCAACGGAAACCGAGCGCGTGGTGAGCAGACCGCGGCGCACCCGCACGGTGCCGTCGGGCTCGCGGGTCAACTGGTAGTTCCAGTACTGCACCAGGTACAGCAGCAGCGAGCCCAGCGTCGACAGCACCAGCACGACGAGCACCGACACCGCGATGGTCAGCCCGAGGGGCCGCTCCACCACCCAGTGCGCCGCGTCGGTCATCGGCTCCAGCACCTCGATGTCCAACTCGCGCGCGTAGTTCATCACGAT
>NZ_BMRG01000002.1:465307-522689 GCF_014648515.1 Saccharothrix coeruleofusca | reverse complement strand
GCCGAACAGCGCGCCCATGCCCACCAGACCGGACAGCGTCAGCGGCGCGTAGCGCAGCCAGCTTCTGTCCAAAGCGGACAGCACGGTGCTCGGACGCGGTGGCGCGGCCGGGGCGGATTCCTCCGCCGGGGCGTGGTCCAGCAGCAGCAGGCGCAGCCGTTCGGCCTCGGCGGAGGACACCGCGTCCAGCGTCAGGCCGTCCTCGCCGGGCGTGTCGCGCCTGCCGGTGCCGACCCGGATCGCGGACAGGCCGAACAGGCGGTGCCCCAGCTTCGCGGTCAGGTCCACGGTGCGGATGCGGTCGCGCGGCACGGCCAGCCGCTTGCGCACGAACAGCCCCGTGCGCAGCTCGACCTGCTCGGTGGTGATCCGGTACCGGGTGGTCAGCCAGCGCAGCAGGCCCAACCCGACGATCAGCGCGATGACCGCGATGCCGCTGACGAACCGCCAGGTGTCACCGTTGCCGAGCACGAGCAGGCCGACCAGCACCGGGACGAGGTTGATCAGCTCGTTGAGCGGGCGGACGACCAGCATCCGGCCGTCCAGCCGGTGCCAGTCCACCACCGGCTCGGCGTACTCCGGCGCGGCGGGCAGCTCCGGTGCGCCCTGCGGAGCCGTCTCGGGGTTCACGTGGCATCACCCGGCGTGGCCTGGGTGGTGCTGGTCAGCTCCTCGGCCAGTCGCACCGCCTCGTCGTGGTCGAGGCCCTCGATGTGCACCGGGCCTGCCGCCGAGGCGGTGGTGACGGTCACGGTGGACAGCCCCAGCATCTGCTGCAGCGGGCCGCGCTTGGTGTCCACGGTCTGGATGCGCGACACGGGCGCGATGCGCCACTCCTGGTTCAACCAGCCGGACAGGGTGTAGACCGCTTCGGGCGTGGACTCCCAGCGGTGCACCCGGTAGCGCCAGCGCGGCATGACCGCGGTGTGCGCGGTGCCCAGCGCCAGCGTCGCGACCGCGACCGGCAGTTGCCACGGCCATGGCTGGTCCACCAGCAGGAGCAGCACGCCCTGCGGCACCAGCAGCACGAGCCAGCCGATGACGGCGTGCAGCGTCCAGAGGGTGATGGCCTTGCGGCTCACCCGGTGCCTCGGCGCACGCAGGCGCAACACGTCGGTGCTCACGCCCCCACTGTGCCGCAAGGCCGGGCCCGCTGTGCGCGCGGACCCGGCCTCGCGTCCACTTCCTAGGGCTGCGTGTAGGGCGGCGTGAAGGTGCAGGAGGCGGTCTGTTCCACCGCCGTCCCCTCCTGGCAGGGCGTCCCCGCGTTCGCACTCGCGGTTGTGGCCGTGACGACTCCGAACGACGCGCAGAGGGCCGCGGCGGCCAGGAGTCTGCGGAGAGAGTGCACAACCATCGTCAAGCTCCGTTCGACCAGGGGACAAGCGTCCAAGCGGAGCATGGCACACCGAAGATGTCCAGCTCATCACCCAGTTTGCCCGCACTGGGGTAGGTAGAACCCCCGACTTTCACGGCTGGGCGGTCGCGTCGTCCAAACCGATCCACCACACGGCCGCCCCCGCCCGGTCCCGCACGCCCAGCGTCCGGTAGATCCGCTGGAGGTGGTTCTGCACGGTCTTCGGCGACAGCGCCAGCTCCTCGGCGATCGCGCCGGTGCTGGCCCCGTCGGCCACCCGCCGCAGCACCTCGATGCCGCGCTTGGTCAGGCCCGCCTGCAGCGCCCGCGCGATGCGCCGGTTGGTCTGCTCGGCGGTGGTGCCGCTGCGCAGCGGCCGGTAGCCGCGCGGCGGGGCGAAGGTCCGCTCGCGGTGCGGCTCGAAGCGGTGGTGCGCCAGCTGTTCCGCCAGCCGGGCCGACGGGTCGTGCTCGCGCATCCGCAGCAGGTCGCGTCCCTCCTGCAACTCCCACAGCCGGTACTGCTCCAGCTGCAGCCGGGCGTGCCGCAGCGCCTGCCGCAGCTGACCGGCCCGCTCGTGGGCGGTGCTGAGCGCGCCGTGGGCGCGCACCGCGACCTCCCGCGCCAGGCAGCCCATGGCCAGTTCGGCGGCCTCGGTGAGCTGCGCGATCTGGTCGGCCAGCCGGTTGCGGCTGCCGCTGCAGCGGGCCCGCGCGATGAGCAGCTCCGCGCGCAGCACCGGCCGGTCCCGGCCAGCCAGCAGCCGCTCCGCGCGGCGGCACGCGCGCTGGGCCCGCTCCACCTCGCCCAGGTCCAGCCGGACGTGCGCGACCAGCAGGTTGACCCGCGCCATGAGCAGCGGCTCGTCCAGCTGCTTCCACCGGTCGCGGGCTTGCCCGCACAGCGCTTCGGCGCGGCGCAGCTTGCGCACGCAGGGTTCGCCGTCCAGGCTGCACCGGGCCCCGTCGGTGCGGGTCATGCAGTGCTCGTGGTACTGCGTGCGCATGAGCTTGGCCTGCTCGAACAGGATCGAGCCGGTCAGCTCGGCGTCGCCGGTCAGCTCGGCCAGGCCCAGCGCCCTGGCCAGCGAGTGCAGCGACCGCTCCCGCGAGTCCAGCCGCAGCTCCACCACCGCCCGCGAGAAGCCGCACCACGCCTGCAGCAGCGCGTGCCGGTTGGCCGAGGCGATCTGCTGCACCCGGTCGATGGTGTCCAGCGCGCCGGGCAGCAGGCCGCGCTTGCCCAGCGCCACCGACTGCGCCAGCACGCCGAACGCCACGCCCTCGGCGTCGTCGAGCCAGGAGAACGCGGCCACCGCCTTCTCTGCGGACTCCAGCGCGTCGCCGGGGCGGCCCTCGTCCAGGGCCATCCGCGCCTCGCGCAGGTTGGCCACCGCGGTGGCGCGCGGATCGGCGTTCACCACAGCACACCCCGTGCCCGTGTGCCCCGACCGTGATTGCGCACGGCCCCGATAGTGGCACTACCTACCCACGAGTAGGAAGGGCGCGGGTGAATCCGGTCAGCTCTCGGGGGTGTCCGAGGCGTTGACCACGGCGTCCCGCAGCGCGGCCCGCAGCCTGCCGACCTCCAGCGGTGTCAGCACCGCGGCCTCACCCGGCGGCACGGTCACCACGACGTGCCCCTGGCTGACGAAGACGGTCATGTCGCGACGACGGGATGCGATGTCCCGACAGGCGATCTGCCACTCCTTGGCTGTGCTCACGTCCCCCTACCTCCCACTTCCTCGACACGGGTGCTCGGACCAATCCGGGCGCTCGCGGGGGTGGAGACGCACGCGGACTGGTGGCATGACGGGAGTTCCGCCAGGCGACCGTGCCGAGCCGCCATAGCGTCGCACAGCGTGTTCATCTTGGTCACCTGGAAGAGGGAAAAATGGCTAAACCGCAACGGATCGTGATAATCGGGTCAGCCCCGGTCGGTGGCCGCGCGGCCGGGTCGGTGCTGCTCCGGCAGGTCGGTCCTCTTCGGCCAGTCGGCGCACAGAGCACCGGAAATGCCTGATACGCAGGGGAAATCCGCCTTGGCAACCCCGATGCCCCGAACGCCCGCAGGTGCTGCCCGATCCGCGCGCCGCGATTCCCCCGGCTCGGACCTGCGGTAGACGTCATCGCGCTCTGTAGGGCCGAACGGGTGATCATTTGCTCACATGGAGTAAGGCAAGATCATTGTTGATCGGGAAACCACGTGGGCGCTGTCACACTGATCGGCGTCGTCCGGGAGGCGCGCGTCCGGGAGGTGCGATGTCCGAGCCGATCACCACCGCCGTCGTGCGGGCCGCCGAACTCACCGCCAGCGGACTCCCGCACCGGGCGATCGCCCTGCTGCGGCCCGCGCTCGCGGCCGACCCGCTGCACCCCGAGGCGTGGTGCGGGCTGGCCGCCGCCCACCTCGACGCCGGTGAGCCCGACCCCGCGCTGGAGGCCGCCAAGCGGGCGCTGGTGCTGGGCGGCGACCGGTCCTGGGCGCAGCGGCTGACCGCGCTGGCGCTGAGCGAGCTGGGCAGGCACACCGAGGCGGCGGTCGCGGCCAGGGAGTGCGCCCGACGCGCGCCCGGCGACTGGCGGTGCCTGGTCGTGCTGGCCGAGGTGCTCGCCTCCGACCCCGGTGGACGGCGGGAGGCCGTCGCGGTGGCGCGGGAGGCCACCCGGCTGGCGCCCGAGCAGGCGCGGACGTTCCAGGTGCTGGGGGACGCGGCGCTGCGCGTGCGGGACTGGGGCACCGCCGAGCACGCCTACCGCACCGCGCTGCGGCTGGACCCGTCCGCCGAGGACGTGCGGGCCAACCTGGCGACCGTGCGGCGCAAGCGCGGCGCACCCGCGCCCACCGCGTCCCCCGCGGCCGAGGCGCTGGCCGCCGCGCACGCGCTGGTGTGGCCCGCGTTCTCCCGGCTGGCCGCGGTGCTCGTCATCGGCGGGCCGCTGCTGCTCCTGGCGGGGATGCCGAGGCCGACCCCGGCGACCGGCGCGCTGTCCGGGGCGCTGGTGCTGCTGTGCGCGGTGATCGTGCTGCGGCCGGCGGCGCGGGGGCGCGCGGTCCGCAGGGCCCTGCTGCACCTGCCCCGGCACCGCCCCGAGGTCGCGGTCGTGGCGACCGCCTTCGGGCTGGCGCTGCTGGTGCTGGTGGGCTGGACCGCCGCGCTCCTGCTCGGCGCGAGCACGGTGCAGCCGCTCGTCGTCGCGTGGCTGTGCGCGCTCGCGGGCGGAACCGTCGTGGTGCTCGGCCGCACCGGTTAACCTGGTTGTCGGAAGGGGGGCGGATGACCCGACGCGCGGTGCTCGTGATCATGTCGTTGATCGCGGGCTTCGTCGTGTTCGGCCCCGTCGCCCCGGTCCACGTCGGCGCGGTGGCCGCGGTCGCCACGCCGATCGACGCGGCGCACCTGCCCAGCGCCACCAACCGCACCCCGGCGGTGCACCCGGTCCAGCACCTCGGCCACCTCGGCAAGCCGCTGGACGGCGTGCAGCCCGCCGTGCACGTGCCGCCCCAACCCGTGGTGCGCGCCGACGTCGTCGACCCGACCCACCTCGCCCCCGAGGGCCTGAGCCAGGTCCCGCTCGGCGAACGCGCCCCTCCCCGCACCTCCAGGTAGCCGAACCCACCCCGTTCGCCCTCACCCGGAGGTTCCCTTCCCATGCCGCGCCCACCGGCGCGGCGAGAGCTGCTCGTCCGAGGACTGCTGTCCTTGGGCGTTCTCGCCGCGTCCGCTTTCCTGCTGCTCACCAGCCAACCGCGCCTCGGCCTCGACCTGCGCGGCGGCACCCGGATCGTGCTGGAAACCCCGCCCGAGGCCACCGACCGCGCCCTGGAGGTGCTGCGCCGCCGAGTCGACGAGCTCGGCGTGGCCGAACCCGTGCTGGCCCGCTCCGGCGACCGGCGGATCGTGGTCGAGCTGCCCGGCGTCCAGGACCCGGCCGAAGCCGTCGAGGTGCTCGGCCGCACCGCCCAGCTGGCCGTGCGCCCGGTCACCGGCCCCGGCCAGGAGCAGTCCCCCGACGGAGCCGGACTGGCCCTCGGACCGGTGGCGATGACCGGCGAGGGCATCCGGGACGCGCGGGCCACGCCCAACCCGGCGGGCGTCGGCTGGCAGGTCACCGTCGACTTCCAGGGCGACGCCCCGTCGACCTGGCAGCGGATCACCGCCGAGGCCGCCTGCGCCGCGCCCGGCGACCCGCGCAGGCAGATCGCCTTCGTGCTCGACGGCGACGTCGTGTCCGCGCCGCAGGTCGACCCGTCGGTGCCCTGCCGCACCGGCATGATCGGCACCAGCACCCAGATCACCGGGCAGTTCGCCCAGGCCGAAGCCGAGGAACTGGCGCTGGTGATCCGCTCCGGCGCGCTGCCGGTGCCCGTCGAGGTGGTCGAGCAGCGCACCGTCGGCCCCACGCTGGGCGCCGAGGCGATCGAGGCCAGCAGCCGCGCGGCGATCATCGGCGTGGCGCTGACCAGCCTGTTCCTGATCTTCGCCTACCGAGTGGCGGGCCTGGTCGCGGTGCTCGCCCTGGCCGGGTACGCGGCCGTGGCCTACGCGGCGCTGCTGGCCGTCGGCGCGACCCTGACGCTGCCCGGCCTGGCCGGGTTCGTGCTGGCCATCGGCATGGCGGTGGACGCCAACGTGCTGGTGTTCGAGCGGGCGCGGGAGGAGTACGCGCGGCGCAAGCGCCTGCCCCGGTCGGTCGACCTGGGCTTCCGCGGGGCGCTCAGCGCGGTCGCCGACTCCAACGTGACCACCCTGCTCGCCGCCGGGCTGCTGTTCTGGCTGGCCACCGGGCCGGTGAAGGGCTTCGGCGTGACGCTGGCCATCGGCGTGCTGGCCTCGATGTTCAGCGCCCTGGTGCTCAGCCGCGTGCTGCTGCGGCTGGTGGTGCCGCTGCTGGAGAAGCGGCCCCGGTGGAGCGGCCTGCACGACCTCGGACGGGTGCGGACGTGGCTGACCGCGCGCGGCACGCGGCTGTTCCAGCGGCCCCGCAGGTGGCTGCTCGCGGCGGGCCTGCTGGTTCTGGTGGCGCTGTCCGGGCTGCTGGTGCGGGGGCTGGAGCTGGGCGTGGAGTTCACCGGCGGGCGGATGTTCGACTACACCGCCGCCGCGGTGGACACCGGTCGCGTGCGGGCGGAGCTGGCCGCGGCCGGGTTCGGCGACGCCGTGGTCACCACCTCGGGGGCGGACGGGATCTCCGTGCGGACCGGACCGGTGGACGAGGCCGCCGCGGCCCGGATCGGCGCGGCGGTGGACCGCGCGACCGGTGGGGCCGAGCGGGTCGGCAACGAGCTCATCGGCCCCAGCCTGGGCGCGGAGCTGCGCCGCGACGCGCTGATCGCGCTGGCCATCGCGGTGGCCGCGCAACTGGCCTACCTGGCCGTGCGGTTCGACTGGCGGCTCGGGCTGGCGACCGTGGTCGCGCTGGTCGCCGACGTCGCCGTGCTGGTGGGCGCGTTCGCCTGGCTGGGCAAGACGGTCGACGGGGTGTTCCTGGCGGCTCTGCTGACGGTCATCGGCTATTCGGTCAACGACTCGGTGGTGGTGTTCGACAGAGTGAGGGAGTTGCGCCGCGCGCAAGGGGACCAACCATTCGCGACAGTGGTCGGCAACGCTGTCCTGCAGACCGTGCCACGCACCGTGAACACCGGGATCGGGGTGCTGTTCGTGCTGGCCGCACTGCTGGTGCTGGGTGACGGGTCGCTGGCCGACTTCGCCACCGCCCTGCTGATCGGCCTGGTCGCGGGCACCACCTCGACCGTCGTGACCGCCGCTCCCGTCGCGATCGCCCTGGAGCGCCGATGAGCACCGGGCACGCGCTGCTCGCGGTCGGCGGGGCCTTCCTCGCCGCGGGCCTGATCGCGCGGGCGGGCGTCCGGATCGGACTGCCGACCATCCCGCTGTTCATGGTGGCCGGCATCCTGTTCGGACCCAACACGCCGGGGCTGTCCCTGGTGCGCGATCCCGCCGAGATGAGCGTGCTCTCCGGGCTGGGCCTGGTGTTCCTGCTGTTCTACCTGGGCCTGGAGTTCTCCGTGGACGACCTGGTCTCGGGCGGGCGGAAACTCGCCGTGGCCGGGACCGGCTACCTGCTGCTCAACATCGGCGGCGGGCTGGCGTTCGGGTTCGCCCTGGGCTGGGGCACGCGGGAAGCGCTGGTCGTCGCGGGCGCCATCGGCATCTCCTCATCGGCCATCGTGACCAAGCTGCTGATCGAGGCAGGCCGCATGGGCAACCCCGAGTCACGGCTGATCATGGGCATCATCGTGATCGAGGACCTGTTCCTGGCCGTGTACCTGGCGGTGCTGCAGCCGGTGCTCGGCGGCGCGGACGGCTTCGGCGCGGCGGTGCTGGACTTCGCCAAGGCGCTGCTGTTCCTGCTGGCGCTGGCCGCCGTCGCGCGCTGGGGCGGCCGGGTGGTGACCGGGCTGTTCGGCTCGGCCGACGACGAACTGCTGGTGGTGTGCTTCGTCGGCGTCGCGGTGACCGGCGCGGCGGTCGCGCACGAACTGGGCGTCTCCGACGCGATCGGCGCGTTCATGGTCGGCGCGGTGCTGGGCGGTTCCGGGGTCGCGCCGAGGGTGCACAAGCTCGTGCTGCCGCTGCGGGACGCCTTCGGGGCGCTGTTCTTCTTCATCTTCGGGCTCAGCATCGACCCGCGTGCCGTGGGGCCGGTCGTGGTGCCGGTGCTGCTGGCCGTCGTGGTCACCATCGCGCTCAACCTGGGCGCCGGGCTGTTCGCGGCCAAGCTGCACTCGTTCGACCGGCAGCAGGGCGTCGACATCGGCCTGACCGTGCTGACCCGAGGGGAGTTCTCGCTGGTCCTGGCGTCGATGGCGGTGGCGGCGGGGCTGGACTCGCGGGTGGCCCCGTTCGTCGCGGGCTACGTGCTGCTGCTGGCGGTGATCGGGCCGCTGGCCGTGCTGCGGTCGCACGAGCTGACCTGGCTGCTGCCCGCGCGGCTGTTCGCCAAGGCCGGAGCACGCCACTGAGGCGGTGTGCCGGGACGGGTTCCCCCGTCCCGGCACCGCACGTCAGTCCAGGCAGAACTCGTTGCCCTCGGGATCGGCCATCACGATGTGGCCCGCGCTCAGCGGGGGAGCGGGCTCGTGGCGGCGCACCCGCTTCGCGCCCAGCGCCACCAGCCGGTCGCACTCGGCCTCCAGCGCCGCCATCCGCTCCTCGCCCCGCAAACCGGGAGCCGCGCGGACGTCGAGGTGGACGCGGTTCTTGACGACCTTGTCCTCGGGCACCTTCTGGAAGAACAGCCGTGGGCCGAGCCCGTCCGGGTCCTCCACCGCGGAACTGTCGTTGCGCTGCTCCTCCGGCACACCGATCCGCGCGAGGAACTCGTCCCACGCCGCCGGCACGTCAGCGCCCTCGGGCAGGTCGACCCCCGGAGGGGCGGGGTGGACGTAACCCAGCGCGTCGCGCCAGAAGGACGACAGCGCCGCCGGGTCGTGGGCGTCGAAGGTGATCTGGACCTGGAGGCTCATCGGGTCGTCCCGTTCCTGTGCAGGTGCAGGTCGCGCAGCAGGCAGACCTCGGACAGGTGGTGGATCAGCTCGCGCTGGATGTGCAGCACCAGGTCCGCCATGGGCGCTTCGGGGAAGGGCTCCTTGTCCCCGACCGGGGCCCGCAGCCCGGCCTCGTCGAGAGCGCGCACCCCGGCCGTCCACCGGTCGAGCTGGGTCTCCAACTGCTCCAGCGCCGTGGTCGCGTCGCCCGCGTAGTCCCAGGTCTCGTACGACGCCTCCGGCGCGCCGAAGTGCGCCGCGTTGCGCATGGCGAGCACGCCGACGATGACGTGGCCCAGCCGCCAGGCGATCGTGGTGAAGGGCGGCGGGACCGGCTGGGGGAAGGCGAAGTCGATGGTGAAGTCCCCCGAGCCCCCCTGCGCCGGCGCGGTCGAGGTGCCGCGCGGGCGCACGCTCCAGGCGTCCGGCACCGGTGACCAGAAGTACTCGTCGTCGGTGAGGCCGTCGAGCCTGGCCCGGAGCTGGTGGTCCCAGTGGAACTCCCACTGCTCGCGCAACGTCCGGTTCCAGTCGAAATCGTTCATGGGGACACCGTGACACCCCTAGCGGACAGGATCGTTCCGCTATCTCTGGCAGGGTGGTCGCATGGCGGAGGAGCGGGGGACCACGGAGCGGGTGCTCACCCTGCTCTCGCTGCTGCAGCAGCGCCAGGTCTGGACCGGCCCGGAACTCGCCGACCGGCTCGGCGTCACCTCGCGCACGGTGCGCCGCGACGTCGAGCGGCTGCGCGCGCTGGGGTACCCGGTGCAGGCCTGCCAGGGCGTCGGCGGCGGCTACCAGCTCGGCCCCGGCCAGGACCTGCCGCCGCTGCTGCTCGACGACGAGGAGGCCATCGCCACCGCCGTCTCGCTGCTGGCCGGAGCCGGTGGCGCGGTCGCGGGCGCGACCGACGCGGCGCTGCGGGCGCTGACCAAGCTGGACCGGGTGCTGCCCACCCGACTCCGGCACGAGGTGCGCGCCCTGTCCGGCTCGGTGGAATCCTTCGGCGGAGGCCGCACACCGGTGGACCCCGAAGTGCTGATGACCCTGGCCAGGGCGTGCCGCGCGGAGGTCGAGGCGGGTTTCGGCTACCCGTCCGGCGGCCAGGTGCGGCAGCGGCGGGTCGAGCCGTACCGCCTGGTCGCCTCCGACCGGCGCTGGTACCTGCTGGCCTACGACCTCGACCGCGACGACTGGCGCAGCTTCCGCGTCGACCGGATGACCGACGTGTCCGCGCGGACCTGGCGCTTCCGCCCGCGCGCGGCACCCGACGCGGCGGCGTACGTGCAGGAGGGGGTGGCCAGCCGGGTCTACCGGCACCAAGCGCGCTGCCTCGTGCGCGCGTCGGCCGAAGTGGTGCGGGCGCAGATCCCGGCGTCGGCGGCCGTCGTGCACCCGCGCGGCGAGCACTGCGAGGTGGTCAGCGGCGCGGACAACCTCGACTTCGTGCTGATGCACATGGTCCTGCTGGGACACGACTTCGAAGTGCTCGACCCGCCGGAGCTGCGGGACCGCTGCCGCGTGCTGGCGCAGCGCCTGCTGGCCGCCGGTGCGCCCGTGCTTGCGGGTGGCGCGGGCCGGGAAGAGCATGATCGGCGGACCGTTGGCCGAGTGGATGATGGTGTGGGATGACGAGCTTCGCCGCGTACCAGAACGAGATCTACCTGCAGGGCCTGGCGGACAACAAGCCGCCCTTCACCACCAACCCCGACGAGCTGGAGGCGTCCGCCCGTGAACGCCTCGGACCGGGGCCGTTCTGGTACGTGGCGGGATCGGCCGGGACGGGGGCCACCGCGCGGGCCAACCGGGAGGCGTTCGACCGGTGGCGGATCGTGCCGAGGATGCTCACCGACGCCACCACCCGCCACCTGGGCACCTCGCTGCTGGGCACGGAGCTGCCCGCGCCGGTGCTGCTCGCGCCCATCGGGGTGCAGTCGATCCTGCACCCCGAGGGCGAACTGGCCACCGCGCGGGCGGCGGCCGAGCTGGGGGTGCCGTTCATCCTGTCCACCGCCTCCTCGCACACCATCGAGGACGTCGCCGAGGCGGCCGGGGACGCGGCGCGCTGGTTCCAGCTGTACTGGCCCAACGACCCGGACGTGTGCGCCAGCATCCTGGACCGGGCCCGCCAAGCCGGGTTCACCGTCCTGGTGGTCACCCTCGACACCTGGACGCTGGCGTGGCGCCCCCACGACCTGGACCAGTCGTACCTGCCGTTCCTGCGCGGGGTGGGCACCGCGATCCCGTTCAGCGACCCGGCGTTCCGCGCCGGACTGGCCGCGCCGCCGGAGGAGGACCTGCCGATGGCGATCCTGCGCTGGGTGCAGCTGTTCACCGGCACCGACCGCGGTTGGGACCAGCTGGCCTTCCTACGCGAGCACTGGGACGGGCCGATCGTGCTCAAGGGCATCCAGCACCCCGACGACGCGCGCAAGGCGGTCGACGCCGGGGTGAGCGGCATCGTGGTGTCCAACCACGGCGGCAGGCAGGTCGACGGGGCGGTGGCCTCGCTGGACGTGCTGCCGGAGATCGCCGAGGCGGTGGGGGAGCAGGTCGAGGTGCTGTTCGACTCGGGCGTGCGCTCCGGCGCGGACGTGGTCAAGGCGCTGGCGCTGGGCGCGAAGGCGGTGCTGCTGGGCAGGCCGTTCGCCTACGGGCTGGCGCACGGCGGTGAAGTCGGCGTGCGGCACGTGCTGCGCGGCCTGCTCGCCGACTTCGACCTCACCCTGGGCCTGTCCGGGCACCGCAGCCCGGCCGAGCTCAACCGGGAGGTGCTGCGGCGTCGCTGAGCAGGCGCAGCCTGGCCGTCAGCGCGGTGGGGCCGCCGGGCTGCACGGTGATCCACGCCGTGCCGTCGCGGCCCGTCGAGGGGGTGGACAGGTAGCGGCCGGTCGTCGTGTCGAAGAACGTCAGCGGCGCGGCGCACCGGTGCTTGCGGCCGAACCGGTCACGCCGCGCGGCGAACAGCTGACCGCCGCCCAAGCGCTGCTCGGCCAGCAGCTTGCGGACCAGCCCGGCCTCGACCACGTGGCCGCCGGTCCGGTAGTTGGCCTGGAGGAACGACTGCTCGCCGTGCTCGGAGCCCGCCCGCTGAGGTCCGTTGTCCCGCAACGACTCCGCGGGCAGCGAGATCACCCCGCCGCGCCCCGGCGGCATCTCCGGCAGCGCGGCGACCAGCGACCGCACCGCGTCCTCCGGCCGGATCGGCTCCAGCGCGAAGTGCCGGTCCGGCAGCAGGACCACGCGCAGCGCGTCGTCCCCGGACACCACCACCAGCGCCGACCGGGTGTCCTCGTCGCCCTGGTCGAAGAAGGCGTAGTACTCCGCGCCCGCCTCGGCGACCAGCCGCAGCGACCGGCCGAGGTCCGGGTGGACCCGCCCGCCGCGAGCCAGCCCCGCCCGCTCCAGCTCGGCCCACCCGGAGCGGGCCAGCTCGGCGAGCCCGCCCACGTCCCCCTCCGCCAACCGGTCCTCGTCGAACTCGACTCGCGTCAGCAGCGCGTTGTGCAGCGCGGGCAGGCCCTCCGCCTGCCAGGCGTTGTACAGCGCCACCGCCGGGACCACGACCCTGGTCCGCAGCACGTTCCCCCCTTGGTGGTCCTACTCGCCGATGACGGGCGGGGCGACCATCGTGCCGTCGCCGAAGATGTCCTCGGTCTCCTGCAGGTACGACGCGGACTTGTGCTCCTTGTCCTCGTCGCCCTGCCCCCGGCCCGCACCGGCGCCCACGCCGCCGGCGCCCATCCCGCCCGCGCCCATGCCGCCGGGACCTCCGCGCCCCGCCGCCGCGCCGCCCGGTCCGAAACCCGTGCCACCGCGCCCCGCGCTCTCGCCGTGGCCCGCCGTGCCGCCAGGGGGCATGCCGGTGCCCATGCCGCTGCCGGGCATACCGGGGCCGCCCATGCCGGGGAGGCGGGGCATACCACCCAGGCCGCCCGCGCCCCGGCCGCCACCACCCATGCCGCCGCCACCACCCCCGCGTCCGCTAGGGCCAGGCATCCTGGGCACACCGGACCGGTCGTTGGGGTTGCGCGGGTCCTTGAGGCCGAACGGGGGGACAACCGGTCCCCACGTGCGCTGGTCGTTAGGCCGCTGCGGAACGTCCGAGCGCGGCGGGTCGACCTGCAACGGCGGTGCCACCGGCCGCTCCGGGACCACGCCGGACCGGCGGGTGGTGCCGTCGTCGCTGGGCGGCGGCATGCTCTGATCGGTCCAGGACTTGTCGGTGCTCCCACCGATCCGGTCGCCGCTGTTGCCGCTGCGGTCGTCACCGCCGCCGGGCCGGTCCACCTCGTACCGGCCGTGACGCGGCGGGACGATCGGCGGGGGCGGGGTGGATCCGTCGTCAATGCCCGCGCCGACCTCGTCGGGCGACTGAAACCTGGGCAGCCCGGCGCTCGCGGAGTTCGCGGCGCTGCCGTAGGTGCTGAGCACCTGCATGTTGCGGGAGTTGACCTGCTGGCTCTTCTCGACCGCGTCGTCGTAGTCGGTGTCCCACGGGACCACGCTGTTGTACCAGGGCTTGTCCGGGACGTCGACGGGCTTCTCCACCTCGTTGTAGGCCCGGCGGAACGCCTCGCCGAGAGCGCTGGTGCGGTCTGCGGCCACGGTCGCGCTGGACGCCGCCGCGTCGGACCAGCTGGCCAGCGGTGAGGTGGACGCGCGGGCCTGGTCGCCCGCCGCGCCCTCCCACACCGCGCCCGAGTCGCGGACGGCCCGGTTGATCAGGTCGGCGATCTCGGCGTGGCTGCTGGCCAGGTTGCCCCAGTTCCGCTGGCCCGCGTCGGTGGTCTGGCCAGGACCCTTGCCCTCGCGGAACCACCCGTAGATCTTCTCGGCCCCGATGCCCACTTGCAGGAGCGCGAAGCCGCCGAAATCCATGTCCACGTTGCCCGGAGCCATGGTCAGCCCTTCAGGTTCGCAATGACGGTCTCGGTGAGCTTTTCGGCCGAAGTGCACGCTTGGCCGTTGTTCTTCGCGTCGTTCTTGGCGACGCTGATCTGCACGAGTACGGCGTCCTTGTCCGACGTCCGGATGGCGGTGGTGCAGTTGCGAAGCCCATCGGTGCCGTCGCTGCTGGCGATCGGGATGCCGGAGATCGTCGACTCGCTGTGGATCGGCTTCGCCTTGCTGTTCTCCACGATCTCTTCATAGGTGCTGCCGTTGGTGACGAAGACGATCTCGTAGCTCGAATCCTTCAACACGTCCGCGCCGGTGTAGGTGCAGCTGGGGCCACTGACACTCTGTCCAGCCTCCGGCTCCTCGAACGTGCCGAGGACCGCGACCTGGTCGGGTTTGAGGATGTCGCACGGCGCATCGACGTACTTCGCGATGTCCAGCTCGGTTCCGCCTGCGGGGGAGCCGTTCCCGGTCGTGGTGGTCGCACCGGTTGTGGTGGCCGGGCTCGGCGTGCCTTCGGTGTCCGAGCAGGAGGTGAGCAGGACCGCGGCGGCACCTATGGCTAGCGTGGCCTGGAGCATGCGGTTCAAGGGCTTCATCCCTTTGGCTTGAATGCGTCGCTGACTGCGGATTCGGTCGCTGTAGACGTCCTTGCCCGGTGAGCCGAGCAAGGTGATCTCCTCACCGCCGCAGCACGCTTGGACGAGCCGCTCCAGTGCCGAGATCAGCCCGTCCAGGGGTTCCGGACCTGGTCGGGGGTGACGGCGGGCTGCGACTGCGTGGCCTGCGTCGCCAGATCGGCTGCGTCCCTCACGACGGTCTCGGCCACGAAACCGATCCTCAGCCATGACCTCAGCCCTTCAGGTTCCCGATGACGGTCTCGGCTACCCGCTCGGTGGCCTTGCACGCCTTGCCGTAGTTGGGGTCGTCCTGACCCGCTGTGCTGATCTGGACCATGACCGCGTCCTCGTCGGAGGTGCGGATCGCGGTGGTGCAGCTGCGCAGCCCGTCGGTGGCGTCGCTGCTCATGATCGGCACGCCGGAGACGTCGGCCTGGCTGAAGATCGGGTCGGATTTGCTGTTGTCGACGATCTCCTGGTACGTGCTGCCGTCGTTGACGAAGATGATCTCGTAGGTCGAGTCCTTGAGCACGTCCGAGCCCTCGTAGGTGCAGCTCGGCCCGCTGGCGCTGGCCCCCGCCTCCGGCTCCTGGAACTTGCCTAGCGCGCTGACCTGATCGGCTTTGAGGATGCCGCAGGGCGCGTTGACGTACTCCGAGATGTCTAGCGCGTCACCACTGGTCGGCGTGCTGCTCCGGGGATCCGTGCCTGCGGTGGTGGTTGCGGGGTTCGGCGTGCCGCCGACGTCGGAGCACGCGACCAACGCGACTGCCGTGGCGGTGGTGGCGACGAGGACTCGAAGAATGCGGTTCAAGGACTTCATCCCTCTGGCTTGAACGCGTCGGTGACCGCGGATTCGGTCTGCCGGTATTGGGCCAGTGCGTCGTTGATGTTGCGGATCGTCTTCTCAAGCGCCTCCTGGGCCTTGGCGTTGGCCCACTGGTAGCCGCCCTCCTCCTCGCCGGCAGTTCGGTGGATGGCCATGGTCGCGAAGCCGCTGTAGACGTCCTTGCCGGGCGAGCCGGTACGCCGGATGTCGTCCGCTTCGCGCGTCGCGGCGCGCAGTTGCCGCAGCGCCTCGGTCAGCCCGTCCAGCAGTTTCTGGGCTTGGTCGGGGGCCACGGTGAACTGCGTCTGAGTGGCTCGGGTCGCCAGCCCGGCGGCGTCCCTCGCGACGGTCTCGGCCACGAAGTCGATCCTCTTGGCCGCTCCTGCGGCAGCGTCGAACACGATGCGCTCCCCTCGCACGTCGTCTCCCCGCGAGCGATGATCGCACAGGCTTCGAGGAGCATCCGCCACATCGGCAGGGATACCCCGTCCGGGGGACAGTGTCCGATTCGTTCAAGACCCGATGGGGTGAGCACGCCTAGGGTCGCCGCATGATCGAGCGAGCACGGACCTTCCTGTGGCACCACGCCCGCGTCCTGGAGCAGCGGCGCTTCGCGTTCCTGTTCGACGGCGGGCCAGCCGAGCCGGTGGTCGCGGCGGTGCTGGCGCACCGCAACGCCGACGGCGGGTACGGGCACGCGCTGGAGCCGGACGGTCGGGGGCCGAGCAGCCAGCCGCTGCACACGCGCACCGCGCTGGAGCTGTTCGCCGAGGTGGGCGCGCCGGAGCACGCGCTGCCCGCGTGCGATTTCCTGGCCTCCGCGGCCAATCCCGACGGCGGTGTGCCCAACGCGCTGGGCACGGCGGCGGAGCACCCCAGGGCACCGTGGTGGGTGATCGGTGAGGGCAGCGACCTGCTGATGACCGGCCTGCTGGCGGGCGCGCTGCACCGCCTGGGCGTCGAGCACCCGTGGCTGGACCGCGCCACAGAGTTCTGCTGGGACCGCGTGGAGAACCTGACCAAGAGCCACCCCTACGAGGCCAACGCCTGCCTGGTCTTCCTCGACCACGTGCCCGACCGCCCGCGTGCCGAGCGGGCCGCCGCGTGGCTCGGGGAACTGGTGCGGGAGCAGGGTTTGGTGGACTTGGGCGAGGGCAGGGCGCACGAGGGCTACGCGGCGGGCGAGACGCACAAGCCGCACGACTACGCCTCCCGACCGGACAGCCTGGCGCGCCGGTGGTTCACCGACGAGGAGATGACGCGCGATCTGGACGCTCTCGTTGCGGCGCAACGGGAGGACGGCGGCTGGACGTTCCCGTGGCCGGTGTGGACACCGGTGGTCGAGCACGAGTGGCGGTCGATCGTGACCATCGAGGCACTGCTGACGTTGCGCGCCTACGGACGGATCAGCTGACCCAGCGGGACTCCCGCGAGCTCGCGGACTTCACGGGACAGGTGGGCCTGGTCGGCGTAACCGGTGCGGTGGGCGATGTCGGCGAACGGGACTCCCCGCCAGGCAAGCGACATCGCCTCGTCGAAGCGCAGAATCCGTTGCAGCGCCTTGGGTCCGTAGCCGAACGCGGCCAGACTCCGCCGGTGCAGTTGGCGCGCGCTGAGTCCGAGCCGGTCGGCCAGGTCGGCGACGCCGCAGGTGCGGACCGCTGTGGCGATGGCCTGCGTGAGCGGGTCGGGCGGCGTGGCGCGCAGTCGTTCGACCGCGACGCGGGCGAGCACCGCCGACGGGTCGGGTGCCGAGGAGAGTTCTTCGCACAGCCGGTCCGTGCGGCCCCACAGCTCCGCCAGGGGGACGCGCAGGTCGCGCAGCGCGTGGGCGGGTACGCCCAGCACCGCCGGGCCGACGCCGGGGTCGAAGCGGACGGCGTGCAGGTCGGTCGGCCCCATCTCGGTGACCTTGCCCGAGGTGTCCGGTCCGGCCACGAACACCTCGCCGCCGGTGGCCGAGAAGATGATGTCCGTGCAGCCGTCCGGCACCACCCGGCCCACCTCGGTGGTCGTGGAGGAGCGCCGCCACCGGCAGCGCAGACCCGCAGGAGCGGGCAGTTCCTCGTACACGGCCCCAACCTAGCGCCGCCCCACCCAACAAACACGTCTGCAAGTACTACCCGTGCGGCTCCTGGGAGCGCGTAACTACTACCCGCGTTGTGGGGCGGGTAGTAGTCAGCGGCCCGTCGCGGCGGGGCGGGTAGTACTTGCAGACGCTGGGGTCAGCCGAACTTGATCCAGTCGACGCTGGTGAACGGTGCGGGCTGGCCGCTGGTGAAGGTGATGTAGACGTCGTGCGTGCCGGTCACCCCCGCGATGTTCGCGGGCACCGTCCGCCAGCTCTGCCAGCCGCCGGTGTTGGCGATGGCGAAGCTGCCCACGGGGGTCGCGGTCGGGCTGTCCAGCCGCACCTCGACCAGCCCGCTGACGCCGCTGGCCGCGCCGGAGGCCACGCGGGCGTTGAACTGCGTGGCGGTGCGGCTGCCGAACCGGACGCCGGAGAACTTCAGCGAGTTGCCGTTGCCCAGTTGCGCCACGGCCTGCCCGCCCTCGACGGTGCCGCCGGAGCGGGACGTGGCCTGCTCGGCCTGGATCTCACCGTAGGCGTCCCAGCCGCTGCCGCCGGGGTTCTCGCCGCCGCCGTTGCCGCTGGACCACACCGCCACGTAGTCGACCACCAGCGAGTGACCGGGCACGGTGGCCGCGGTGGGGGTGTTGAAGCCCGCCACGCCGTTGGGGAACGCGCCGCCCATGGCCAGGTTGAGCAGGATGAAGTAGCCCGCGTGGTTGGTCATGTTGTTCCACGTCTCCGCGCCGAGCTGGCTCTGGCTGACGGTGTGGAACTGCTGGCCGTCGACGTACCAGCGCAGCTCCTTGGCGCCGTCGTCCCACTCGAACCGGTAGGTGTGGAACGCGGACTGGCAGGACGAGCCGGGGCAGGCGCGGCTGGCGCCGCGGCCGTTGGTCTCGTCGCACGGCCCGCCGGGGTTCACGCCGCAGTGCAGCACGCCCCACACGGAGTTGAGGCCGTTGACGTTCTCCATGATGTCGAACTCGCCGATGGCGGGCCAGTTCCAGTAGTTGCCCCGGTAGGGCGAGCCGAGCGCCCAGAACGCGGGCCAGTAGCCCAGCGCGGCATCGCCGGTGACGTTGGGCATCTGGATGCGGCCTTCGATGGCGAGCTTGCCGCCCGCCGGCGGCTTGAAGTTCGACCGCTGCGTCTCGATGCGGGCGGAGGTCCAGTTGCCCGCGCCGTCGCGCAGGGCGGTGATGCGCAGGTTGCCCGCGCCGTCGAGCTTGATGTTGTTCGGGCTGTTGGTGTAGTTCTGGATCTCCCCGGTGCCCCAGTTGGCGGGCCCGCCGGGGTAGTTGTGGCCCAGGTCGAAGATCCAGTTCGACGACGAGGGCAGGCTGCCCGCGGCGCCGGTGAAGTCGTCGCTCCACTGCAGCGTCCAGCCCGGCGGGGTCGAGGGCACGGACGCGTTGGCGGGCGTGGTGACGGCGACCGCCGCCGGCGCCGCGGCGAGCACGGCCGCGGCGGCGACCAGCGCGCGTCGGGCGCGGTTGCTTCGGGGCTCCATGCGCGGGTGACCTCCTTGTCACGGTGTTGCACTGCGAGCGCTTTCATGAGAGCGCTCTCACGGCCGGGTCTCAATCACCCGAACGGCGCAACGACCCCTATTTCGCGTCGGCGTAGCTGTCCACCGGCACCGCCTTGAGCGGGAACCGCACCGGCGTCGCCCCGAACACCAGCCGGGACGCCTCCTCACCCGCCGCGGTGATCTGCGCGCACACCTGCTCGGCCAGCGGCGCCGGGCAGTGCACCAGAACCTCGTCGTGCTGGAAGAACACCAGGTGCGCCTGCGGGGAGACGGCGTGCAGCCTGCGCCGCAGCGCCCCCAGCAGCGCCGCGGTCCAGTCCGCCGCGCTGGCCTGCACCACGAAGTTGCGGGTGAACCGGCCCCAGTCCCGCGCGGCCCGGCGGGAGCGGCGCAGTGAGTCCTCGTCGTCGTCGGCGCTGCCGGTCACCTCGCGCCACGCCGCCGAGGGCGGCGGGCTGGTCCGGCCCAGCCGGGAGCGGACCATCCGGCCCTGCTCGCCCGCCACCGCCGCGGCCTCCACGTAGCCGACCGCCTCGGGGAAGCGGCGGCGCAGCACGGCCAGCAGCGCGGCGGCCGGACCGCTGGTGCCGCCGTACATCGCCGACAGCATCGCCGTCTTCGCCTTGTGCCGGTCGCCCTCGAACGCCCCGGCCGCCAGCGCGGTGTAGAGGTCGTCCCCGGCGGAGGCGGCGGCCAGCTCGCGGTCGCCGGACAGCGCGGCGAGCACCCTGGGCTCCAGCTGCGCGGCGTCGGCGGCCACCAGCCGCCACCCCGGGTCGGCGCGCACCGCCGTGCGCAGCGTGCGCGGGATCTGCAGCGCCGCCCCGCCGCGCGTGGCCCACCGGCCCGACACCACGCCGCCGACCACGTAGTCCGGCCGGAACCGGCCGTCGGCCACCCAGGCGTCCAGCCACGACCAGCCGTGCGCCACCCACAGCCTGGCCAGCTCCTTGTAGGCCAGCAGCGGCTCCACCGCCGGGTGGTCCACCGACTTGAGCACCCAGGCCCGCGCCGACGGGATGTCGATGCCCTCCCTGGCGAACGCCCGCACCACGCCCGGCGGGTGGTCCGGGTTGACCGGCTTGCCGCCGAACGCCTCGGTGATCCGGTCGGCCAGCTCCGCCAGCCGCGCGGGCCGCACGCCCGGCGCGGTGCGCGGCCCCAGCAGCTGCGCCAGCAGCGCCTCGTGCACGTCGGCCCGCCACGGCAGCCCGTGGTGGGTCATCTCGGCGGCGGCCAGCGCGCTGGCCGACTCGGCGGCGAGCAGCAGGCGCAGCGGATCGGCGTGCGGCAGGGTCGCGGCGACCCGCTGCTGCGCGGCGTGCACCGCCACGACGGCGTCGAGCGGGTCCGCGCCGCCGGGCAGCGGCTCCTGCTCGGGCTCGAACAGGGTGGGCTGGGCGTCGCGCTTGCGCGGGCCCCGGTCCTCGGGTGGTGGCAGGCCCGCCAGCCTGGCCACCGCGGCGGGCAGCTCCTTGGGCTCGTGGTGGCGGCCCTGGTAGGCCAGCAGCAGCGACTCGGCGTGGTGCAGGTCCAGGCAGCGCTCCACGCGCACACCCCTGGCCAGCAGGGCCGGGTAGACCTCGGCGGTGGCCGCCCACAGCCAGCGGGGGCGGTGCCTGGCCTCGTGCTCGGCCACCGCGCCCGCGAGGTCGGCGGTCTCCACCACGGGCCCCTCGGGCACGCCGGAGTCGGAGAGCGGCCGGAGCCGACCGGCGTTCTCCGCGTGCGACACGAGGGCGATGAGCACAGCTCATCTTGCGCCACACCCCCGACAATTCCGGTGGCGAGCACCGGGCGCTCGCGACGTCGGGTAGTAGTTGACGGCCCTGGTGGACACGTCGGGTAGTACTTGCAGGCGCGGGGGGTGGGCCCGTTGGGGTGGGGTCGGGGATCTCTTTCGTGGCGGCTGTAGCTGGGGACCATGGGTGCGTGGATCGGACGCCGTCTGTCGCTGAGCTGCTGGACCCGCGACGCGAGGTCGTGCCCTTCCACGGCCGGGAGGCCGAGCTGGACCGGTTGGGGCGCTGGCGCGACGCCGACAGCCCCTGGTCGCTGCTGCTCCTGCACGGTCCGGCCGGCTCCGGCCGGACGCGGCTGACCGGGGAGTTCGCCGCCCGCGACGCCGAACCGGACCGGGTGCTGGTCGTGGTCGACGACGCCGACCGCTGGCCGTGGCCCGCGCTGCTCCGGCTCCTGCGGGAACCCGTGACCACGCCCGCCGCGCACGTCCGCGTGCTGCTGACCGCCCGTGCCGCGGGCTGGTGGTGGTCGGCGTTGCGGCAGCACGCGGGCGAGCTCGACTACACCACCGCCGAGCTGGTCCTGGCGCCCTCTCCGGAAGACCCCACGACCTCGTTCGCCTCGGCCTGCGAGCACTTCGCCGCCGCCCTGGACCTGCCCGCGCCCACCGGCCCCGCCCCCGCCGCGGCCACCACGTTCGACCTGCACCTGGCGGCGCTGGCCGCGGTGCACGGCGCGGACGCCCACGCGGGCGGCCAGGAGCTGGTGCGCTGGCTGGTCAGCGTCGACCCGGCCCCGCCGCCGCCCGGCAAGCTGGCCGAGGACGTGCTCGCGGTGACGCTGCTGGACGAGCGCATCGAGCCCGAGCGCTCCCCGGACGCGCTGGAGACCCTGTTGCGCGCAGCCGAGCGCTGGCCGCACGCGCGCCGCCGCGTCGAAGCCCTGTTCAGCGCCGAACCGGACCTCGTGCGCACCGCGAGCGGCGCCACCCTCGTCACCCTGGCGCAGTGCCCGGCGATCGCGCGGGCCGTGGCCGGGCACGTGTTCCACGACGAGCGGTTCCACCGCGACCCGCTGCCCGCCGTGCTCACCCGCACCCTGCTGCGGGAACGCGCGCCGCACGCGGACCGGCTGGAGCTGGCAGAGCTGCACCGGATGCTCAGCGCCCGCGCCGCGCTGGCCTCGCTGCGCGAGGAGGCGGTGGAGGCGTCGCGGCGCGAGGTCGCGCTGTACCGGGAGCTGGTCGCGGCCGACCCGCGCGAGCACCGGGGCGCGCTGGCCGACGCGCTGGACGAGCTGGGGCTGCGGCTGGTCGCGGTCGGCCGCGAGCAGGACGCGCTGGCGGCGGCCGAGGAGGCCGTCCAGCTGCGCGGCCAGGTCGCCGAGGACGGGGACGGCACGCCCGAGCTGGCCGCCGCGCTGGAGCGGCTGAGCGCCCGCTACGCCGCGGTGGACCGGCGCGAGGACGCGCTGACCGCGCTGACCAGCGCCTCGGTGCTCTACCAGCAGCTGGCCAAGGACGACCCGACGCGGTTCCGGCTGGACTTCGCCAAGGCCAGCCACCACCTCGCGGTGCGGCTGTTCGACGTGGACCGCAAGCGGGAGGGGCTGGGCGCGGCCGACGCGGCCGTGCGGCGGTGGCGCAAGGTCGCGCAGGCCGACCCGCGCTACGAGCCCGAGCACGCCAGGACGCTGGTCTCGATCGCCGCGCTGCTGTCCGGGTTCGGGCAGTGCGAACGGGCCCGCAGCGTGCTGCGCGAGGCGATCGGGGTGCTGCGCAGGCTGGCCGAGGCCAACCCGGCCGCGTTCGAGCCGGAGCTGGCCGGGGCGCTGGAGGCGCTGGGCGCGGTCCTGCTGCGCTCCGAGCGCATGGGCGAGGCGCTGAAGGTGTCGCGGGAGGCCGTGGCGCTGCGGCGGCGGCTGGCCGGGGACGGCGAGCCCGCGGCGCGGGCGGAGCTGGCCGCGTCGCTGGTCGCGCTGGTCGACGCGCTGCCCGAGCCCGCCGACCGGGTGGCCGCCGCGGAGGAGGCGGTGCTCCTGGCGCGACCGCTGGCCGCCGAGCACCCCGTGCGGCACGAGGTGGACCTGGTCGTCGCGCAGGCCCGGCTGGCCAGGCTGCTGCTGGTGGCCGGTCGCGAGTACGAGGCGGGCGCGCTGGTGGAGGAGGTGCTGGCGGCGCAGCGGCGGCTGCCCCGGCGGCTGCTGATGACCCGCGCGGGCGGGCTGGCGGGCGCGCTGCACGCCCTGGCCACCGCGCTGGCCGGGATCGAGCACCACGGGTGGGCGCTGCGGCTGGCCGAGCAGGCCGCGGACATCTGGCGCGACCTGCTGGGCCACCACCGCGGCGCGCCCATCGCGTTCGCCATGGCCGTGCACCACACCGCCGTGCTGCTGCACGGCGCGGCGGACCCGAGGGCGCTGCCCCGCGCCCGCGGCGCCCTGCTGCTGTGGCACCTGGCCCGCACGCCCGAGCAGCTGCGCACCGAGCTGCGCTACGCCGACGCGCTGTCGCTGCTGGCCCGGCTGTGCGCCGAGACGGGCCGGGAGCTGGACACCGCGCTGGAGCTGGCGCACCGGGCGGTGCTGGTGCTGCGCACGGCCAGGGCCACCCCGGACCGGTTCATCCGGGCCGTGGCGGCCGCCGACGAGGTGGTGCGCGCCCACCCCGACCCGGAGGCCGCCCGGCGGCGGATGCGCGCCATGGCCGCGCGCGACCAGCCGGAGGTCAGCTCGTCGTGACCAGCGACCGCAGGAAGAACCCCACGTTCGCGGGACGCTCGGCGAGCCTGCGCATGAAGTAGCCGTACCACTGGTCGCCGTAGGGCACGTACACCCGCATCCGGTTGCCCTCGGCGGCCAGCCTGCGCTGCTCCTCGGGCCGGATGCCGTAGAGCATCTGGAACTCGTAGCCGTCCTTGGCGCGGTCGCGGGCCAGGTCGGCGGCGATGGCGATGAGCCTCGGGTCGTGCGAGGCGACCATCGGGTAGCCCTCGCCCGCCATGAGCACCTTCAGGCAGCGCACGTAGGACAGGTCCACGTCCGCCTTGTCCTGATAGGCCACCGAGGCGGGTTCCTGGTAGGCGCCCTTGCACAACCGCACCCGCGACCCGGCGTGCGCCAGGTCCCGGCAGTCCTGCTCGGTGCGCTTGAGGTAGGCCTGCAGCACCGCGCCCACCCACGGGAAGTCCACCCGCAGCTCGCGCAGGATGCCCAGGGTCGAGTCGGTGGTGGTGTGGTCCTCCATGTCCAGGGTGACCGTGGTGCCCGCCGCGCCCGCCGCCGCGCAGATCCGCCGGGCGTTCTCCAGGGCGATCTTCTCCCCGTCGGTGGGCAGGAACTGGCCCACCGCGGACAGCTTCACCGAGACCTCGGCGCGGTCGGCGTACCCGGCGTCGGACAGCCTGCCCAGCAGGTCCAGGTAGGCGGTGACGGTGGCGTCGGCCTGCTCGGCGTCGCGGGTGTCCTCGCCGAGGTGGTCGAGGGTGACCAGGCGGCCGTCGGCGAGCACCTCGCCGGTGGTGCGGATGGCCGCGTCCAGGTCGTCGCCCGCGATGAACCGGCGCACGACCGGCCGGGTCAGCGGGGTGCGCTCGACCAGCGAGCGCGCGGCGGTCGACCGCGAGGCGGCCAGCAGCGTGGAGCGGAGCACGGTCATCACCCCTGGTGCGGGTAGCGGTAGGAGGTCGGAGCCACGAAGGTCTCCTTGATCGAGCGCGGGCTCACCCAGCGCAGCAGGTTGTGCACCGAGCCCGCCTTGTCGTTGGTGCCCGACGCGCGACCGCCGCCGAAGGGCTGCTGGCCGACGACCGCCCCGGTGGGCTTGTCGTTGATGTAGAAGTTGCCCGCGGCGAACCGCAGCCGCTCCTGCGCGTGCGCGATGGCCGCCCGGTCGTTGGCGATGATCGCGCCGGTGAGGCCGTAGGGCGCGGCGCTCTCCATCTGCGTGACCACGGTGTCGTAGTCGGCGTCGTCGAACACGTGCACCGCCAGCACCGGGCCGAAGTACTCGGTGGTGAACACCTCGTGCTCGGGGTTGCTGCCCAGCAGCACGGTCGGCCGCACGAAGAAGCCGTCGGTGTCGTCGGCGGTGCCGCCCGCGACGACCTCCAGCGAGGAGTCCGAGCGCGCGGCGTCGAGCACGCCGGAGAGCTTGTCGAACGAGCGCCGGTCGATCACCGCGCCCATGAAGTTGGAGAAGTCGGTGACGTCACCCATGGTCAGCGACTCGACGTCGGCCAGGAAGGCGTCCTTGACCCGGTTCCACACCGAGCGCGGCAGGTAGGCGCGGGAGGCCGCCGAGCACTTCTGGCCCTGGTACTCGAACGCGCCGCGGACCAGCGCGGTGCGCAGCACGTCGAGGTCGGCCGACGGGTGGGCCAGCACGAAGTCCTTGCCGCCGGTCTCGCCGACGATGCGCGGGTAGGCGCGGTAGCCCGCGATGTTCGCGCCGACCTGGCCCCACAGGTGCTGGAAGGTCCTGGTGGAGCCGGTGAAGTGGATGCCAGCCAGGTCCGGGGAGTTCAGCGCGACCTCGGAGACCGCCAGCCCGTCACCGGGCAGCAGGTTGATCACGCCGGGCGGCATCCCGGCCTCTTCGAGCAGCCGCATGGTCAGGTGCGCGGCGAGGGTCTGCGTGGGCGAGGGCTTCCACAGCACCACGTTGCCCATCAGCGCGGGCGCGGTGGGCAGGTTGCCCGCGATGGCGGTGAAGTTGAACGGCGTGATCGCGTAGACGAAGCCCTCCAGCGGGCGGTGGTCGGTGCGGTTCCACACGCCGGGGCTGGACTGCGGCTGCTCGGCCAGCAGCTGGCGTCCGAAGTGGACGTTGAAGCGCCAGAAGTCGGCCAGCTCGCAGGCGGCGTCGATCTCGGCCTGCACGGCGGTCTTGGACTGGCCCAGCATGGTGGCCGCGTTGAGCGTGGCCCGCCACGGGCCGGACAGCAGCTCGGCGGCGCGCAGCAGGATCGCGGCGCGGTCGTCGAAGGACATCGCCCGCCACGTGGGCGCGGCCTCGCGGGCGGCCTTGAGCGCGTCCTCGGTGTCCCGCTGGGTGGCACCCCGGAAGGTGCCCAGCACGGCGCGGTGGTTGTGCGGCTGCACCACGTCGAAGCGCTCGCCGCCGCCGACGCGCTGCTCGCCGCCGATGGTCAGGGTCAGCTCCAGCGGCTCCTTGGCCAGCTCGGCCAGCTTCGCCTGCAGCCGCGCGCGTTCGGGCGAGCCGGGCGCGTAGGTCAGGACGGGCTCGTTCACCGGTGCGGGCACCTTGGTCACGGCATCCACGAGCGGCTCCCTTCGACGTGCTTGCGGTACCCAGAACGGTAGGTCTCCACCCCCGGCTGCCCGTTATCCGCGCGACTAGGCTTGCGGCACCGCCGTTGTACGAATGGACAAAAGCCGTGAGCCTGAGTCAGGTCCTGGTCGCGCTGGGTGACCCGCTGGTGGAGGTCCAGGTGGCCCCGCACGGCCTGGCGGTGGACGTGCTCGACGTGGTGATCCTCGACCCCGACGACGCCCCCGACGTGCGCCCCGGCGACTTCGCGCTGGTCATCGGCGCGCGGGGGCGGGCGGCGCTGCCGCTGGTGCGGGCCGCCGGGGCCGCGGGCGCGGCGGCGGTGGCGGTCAAGGTCGACGCGCCCGCGCCGGTGCTGCGGCAGGCCGCCGCGGACGCGGGCGTCGCGCTGCTGGCGGTGCGCCCGGACGTGCGGTGGGAGCACCTGGAGTCGCTGGTCAGGGCCGTGGTGGGCAGCGCTCGGCTGACCGCCGACGCGGGGGAGGTCTCGGGCGACCTGTTCGGGCTGGCCCAGACCATCGCCGCGCTGACCGGCGGCATCGTCAGCATCGAGGACACCGCCAGCCGGGTGCTGGCCTACTCGCGCTCCAGCGACGAGGTCGACGAGCTGCGCAGGCTGTCCATCCTGGGCAGGCAGGGCCCCGAACCGTACCTGGCGATGCTCCGCGAGTGGGGCGTCTACCAGCGGCTGCGCGCGGGCGAGGAGGTCGTGCGCGTCGACGAGCGGCCCGAGCTGGGCATCCGGCGGCGCATCGCGATCGGCATCCACGCGGGCAGCAGGCCGCTGGGCTCGATCTGGGTGCAGGAGGGCGCCACCCCGCTGACCGAGCAGGCCGAGCGGGCGCTGCTGGGCGCGGCGCGGGTCACCGCGCTGCACCTGGTGCGGCAGCGCGAGCCCACCGCCGCCTTCCGGGAGAACCTGCTGACCGCCCTGCTCGACGGCCGGGTGGACGCCGCGTCGGCGGCCGACCAGATCGGCGCGGACCCGGCCAAGCCCGCCGCCGTCGTGGTGTTCGCGCTGCGCGGCGGCGACGGTGCGGACCGCACCCAGGTCGAGCTGCGCCGCGCCGAGATGACCGGGCTGATCTCCGTGCACGCCGCCGCCTACCGGCGCAGCGCCCTGGTCAGCCAGTCCGGCGGGCGCACCTACGCGTTGCTGCCCGACCTGCCGCCCGGCGTGTCGCTGCTGCCGCTGACCAGGGAGATCGTCGCCGCCGCGCGCAGGCACATGGGGCTGCGCGTGCAGGCGGCCATCGGCTCGACGGTGCCCTCGGTGGACGAGGTCGTGCTCTCCAGGGGCGAGGCCGACCGGGTGCTCGACGCGATGGGCCGCGACCTGGACGCCGAGGTCGCCACGCTGGCCGACGTGCGGTCGCGGGTGCTGGTCAGCGAGACGCTGGCGCTGCTGGCCGAGCACCCGCGCGTGCGCGACCCCCGGCTGACCGGGCTGCCCCCCGAGCTGGCCCGCTCGCTGCTGGCCTACCTCGACGCGTTCGGCGACGTGCGGGCCGCGGCGGCGGGCCTGCACATCCACCCCAACACCCTGCGCTACCGGGTGCGCCGCGCCGCCGCGCTCGGCGGGTTCGACCTGGACGACCCCCTGATGCGGTTGTTCGCCCAACTGCAACTGCGCCTGTCATGAAGCCGCGGCGGCGAGGCCGTAGTTTGTGAGGGGTGACTCCCGAAGCACCGAGCAGGCGTGGCAGCGACTTCGCCGAGCTGTCGCGCGAGGTCAAGCAGGCCGGCCTGCTCGACCGGCGAATCCCCTTCTACCTGTGGCGGCTGGGCGGCGTGCTGGCCGCCCTCGCCGCGACCGGCGTGGCGCTGGTCCTGATCGGCGACTCCTGGTGGCAGCTCGCGGTGGCCGCCGTGCTGGCCGTGGTGTTCACCCAGATCGCCTTCCTCGGCCACGACGCGGGCCACCGCCAGGTCTTCGCGGGCAAGCGGGCCAACGAGACCACCGGCCTGCTGCTGGGCAACCTGCTCATCGGCGTGGGCTACGGCTGGTGGATGGGCAAGCACAGCCGCCACCACGCCAACCCCAACCACGAGGACGAGGACCCCGACGTCGACATCGCGGTGCTGGCGTTCAGCGCCGAGCAGGCGCAGCGCAAGCGCGGCTTCTTCCGGTTCGTGGTGCGCAACCAGGCCTGGCTGTTCTTCCCCCTCCTGCTGCTGGAAGGCTTCTCCCTGCACGCGATCAGCACCGCCGCCGCGGTCCGCCGCTCGGTCCGCGGCTGGCGGCTGGAGCTGGTCCTGCTGGCGGTGCACGTCGTGGGCTACCTGACCGCCGTGTTCCTGGTGATGTCACCGCTGAAGGCGGTGGCGTTCATCGCCGTGCACCAGGGCCTGTTCGGCGTCTACATGGGGTGCTCCTTCGCGCCCAACCACAAGGGGATGCCGGTGCTGTCGGCCGGGCACCAGCTGGACTTCCTGCGCAAGCAGGTGCTGACCTCGCGCAACGTGACCGGCAACTGGTTCACCGACGTGCTGCTGGGCGGGCTGAACTACCAGATCGAGCACCACCTGTTCCCGTCGATGCCCCGGCCCAACCTGCGCCGGGCGCAGGTCATCGTGCGCGACTTCTGCGCCCGGCACGCCATCTCCTACGCCGAGTGCGGCCTGTTCACCTCGTACGGGCACGTGCTGCGCCACCTGCACGAGGCGGGAGCTGAATTGCGCGGTGCAGCAGCGCTCGCTCCAGCAGCGTCCAAGTAGTGGTGGTCAGCAGGTAGACGCCCGCCGCCAGCGGCAGCACGGCGGCCACCAGCACCGTGCCGAACGGCAGCAGCCGCAGCAGCCTCGCCAGGGGCAGCTGCGGCGCACCGCTGTCCGCGGCGATCCCGGCCTGCCAGCGGAAGGTCCCGTAGGCGACCGCGGTCAGCGCGGCGAACAGGGCCAGGAACACCGGGGTGTGGCCGAACTCGCCCAGCCAGTGCGCGCCCAGCGGCGCCCCGAGCAGGGTGTCCTCCAGCAGCGGGCTGGGCGTGGTCACCAGGCGGTACATGATCATGAAGAACGGCGCCTGCACCAGCGCGGGCAGGCAGCCCGCGAACAGCGAGGTGCCCGACTCCCGGTACAGCTCCACGGTCTTCTCCTGGAGCTTGACCGGGTCCTTGCCGTACTTCTCCTGCAACTTCCGGACTTGCGGCGCCAGCGCCGCGCGGGCCTTCTCGCCGCGCACGGCGGCGCGGGCCAGCGGGTGCATCAGCAGGCGGACCACGGCGGTGAACAGGACGATGGCGAGCGCGGGCGCGGCGAACGAGGACAGGGCAGAGCCCAAGGCGTGGAACATGGGGAACTCCGTGTTGGATCGACCCGGCTCCGCCGGGTCTTCACGTGGTCAGGGATCGGCGGCCACTGCCCCTGCCGATCACGCGAACCGCGCGTTCGAGCACCGCGAACCGAGCGTTCGCGCACCCTGAACCGAGCGTTCGGGACGTCGACTAGACAGCGGCGGGGCCGAGCCCCGGCGCTCGGGGACGGGGGCGCCCCGCCGCGTCGGGGTCGCGCAACCGCAGGAAAGCGGCGCGCAGCGACCTCTCGCGCAGCGACAGGGACCTGATCCACGCGGGCGCGCTCCGCACCGCGGGTGTGGCGGTGAGCAGCAGCACGACCACCGCCACGGCCGTCACGGCGGCCAGCAGCTCGGCGGGGGAGTGCAGCAGGGTGAGCGCGAAGAGGCCCGGCAGGTGCAGCGCGAAGAGCAGCTGGAGCCGGGTCACCCCTCCACTGTACCCACGAGCGCGGGCCGGGTGGGGTGGTCGTAGCGCACCACGAGGTCCGCCTGCGGCTCGTAGTCGTCGTAGGCGGGCAGCGTCCACTGCCACTCCGGCGGGGTCCGGCGCCGCAGAGCGCCCGGCGACAACCACAGGTGCACCGCCAGCTCGAACGGCAGCCACTTGTCCAGCAGCAGCGTGCCGTCCAGCAGCAGCACCCCGCCGGGGGCCAGCGCCACGTAGTCCGCGCGGCTGGCCCGGTCGGTCTCGGCGTTCCACAGCGCCGGCAGGACCCGGCCGCTGCCGCCGGGGTCCAGCGGCTCCAGCACCTCGCGCAGCAGACCGCCGGTGTCGGTCCAGGAGTGCCGGAACGACTCCGGGTCGGTGCGGCCGTGCTCCAGCCGCACCGACGCCGGGCGCAGGAAGTCCTTCGCCGACACGCGCAGCACCGGGCGGCCCAGCGCGCGCAGCGGGTCCACCAGCGCGTCGGCCAGCTCGTGCGGGTTGGTCGCGGTGGCGCCGTCGACGACCACCCGCGCGTGGCCGTCGCGGGGCAGCGCGTCGATCCGGTCGACCAGCTCGGCGACCAGGGTTTCCGGGGACAGCGGGGTGACCTTCACGGCTGCGGGTAGTCCTCCCAGCCCTCGGGCAGCACCGGGACCGGCCAGTCCGGGTCCGGCTCCCACCGCGCCCACGCCGGGTCCCACCACGTCGTCCCGGCGGTCAGCATCGCCACGACCTCCCGGCCCGTCGCGCGGATCGACTCGGCCTGCTCGGCGGAGTACTTGCCCTCCACCACCTGCCGCTCGAAGTCCTCGCGGTCCAGCTCCTGCCAGGTGCCGTCCGGGGCCACCTCGTAGTCCAGCTCGTGATCGAGGGTGTCGAAGCCCTCGGGGGTGCGGCGGAACGGGTCCTGCAGGTTGAGGTACCAGCCCGCGAACCGGCGCTGCGGGCCGTGCCAGAACAGGTCCACCGAGTAGGCCAGGTCCGGGCGGTGCAGCTGCAGCCTGCCGTGGCCGCGCCAGACCGTGTTCCCCTTGAGCTGCCAGCCGTGCGGGCGGTGGTGCGGCGGGAAACCCAGCACCGTGCCGGGGACGCTGAACGTCACCAGCAGGTCCGGCCCGTCCTCGACGACCCGCAGCGGCATCACCGACCAGGGCCTGCCGTGCAGCACCTCGCGGCGCAGCACCACGTCACCCGGCGAGAAGTAGCCCATGCGGTCCAGCCTAGGCGGGGCCGGTTTTGTGGGCCGGGATGACCGGATGATCGGTGTTACGTTGGGTGCCCTGCGTTCGAAGGAGTCCGATGCGTCGCTCTGCCGAACCCCTGTCAGCCACGAAGTTCCCCCGAACGGCCGCGGCCCTCGCGCTGGCCGCGCTCCTGCCCCTCGGCCACACCGCCTCGGCGGCCTCCGAGTTCTCGGCCCCGGAGTTCTCGGCCCCGGAGTTCTCGGTGCGGGGCCGGACCAGCCTGCGCGCCGCCGACCCGAGCGTCATCCGGGTCGGCGGTACCTACATCTCGGTGCAGTCGGTGAACAACGGCATCCAGGTCCGCCAGGCGTCATCGCCCGACGGCTTGGCCGCGGTCGCGGCCCGCCAGGTGTGGACCGACACACGCGGCATGGGCTCGGTCTGGGCTCCCGAGATCGTCTACGACGGTGGTCGCTACTACATCTACTTCTCCGCGGGCAACGACGCGGCGCACCGGATGTACGCGATCAGCTCGTCGTCGCCGGACAGCGGTTACACGGCGGAGCGCAAACTCGCTCTCCCCAACGACAAGTGGGCCATCGACGGCACGATGTTCGTCTTCAACGGCCAGCGCTACTTCGTCTGGTCCGGGTGGGAGGGCGACACCAACGTCGAGCAGAACCTCTACATCGCCCGCATGGCCGACCCGGTGACGCCGGTCGGGAACCGCTACGTCATCTCCCAGCCCCGCGAGTCGTGGGAGCGCGTGGTCGGGAACCCGTTCATCAACGAGTCCCCGGAAGCCATCAAGGACCCCAACGGGCAGCTGCACATCGTCTACTCGGCCAACGGCAGCTGGAGCGAGCAGTACTGCCTGGCCGACCTGCGCCTGCGGGCGGGCGGCGACCCGACTTACGTGTGGGACTGGTACAAGTCCAACGGCTGCCTGTTCGGCTCCAACCGCGCCACCATGATGAGCGGCTGGGACCCGACGCTGCACGTCAACGGCCCCGGCCACCACACCTTCGTGCTGCTCAACGGCGACATCGCCACCAGCCCGCCCGCAGGACCGAGGTTCCCGCTGATGTACCACGCGGTTGCCAAGGGCACGCCGTACAGCTGGGCCAACCGGTACTGGTACACCGGCACGTTCGCTTGGTGGGGCAACACCACCTACCGGCGTGCCAACGTGCCCGGCGCGAACACCGACACCGGCTGGAGCCTGAAGTTCTTCGAGTAGCCCCGTCCACCAAGCGCGCCTGCAAGTACTACCCGTGGCCCCCTGACGGGCGCGTAACTACTACCCGGCTCGGCGGACCGTGAGGCGGGTAGTAGTCAGCGGCCCATTTCGGTGGGTCGGGTGGTACTTGCAGGCGCGGTTCTGTGGTTGAGCTACGACTTGACCCACAGCAGGTGCAGCTTCACGTCCTCGCCACCCTTGAAGCGCTCGAAGGTGGCCAGTGCGCTGTCCGGGTCCTTGGCCGTGGCGCGGAAATCGCCTTCGGTGGACACGACGTCGGCGCGGTCGGCGAAGGCCATGCCCCACGCGGCGATCCAGCCGTCCTGGCGGGTGCCGTACTCGTGGGCGATGGCGAACAGCCGTGGCGCGTCGTCCTGGGCGAGCCCCTGGAGGAAGTCGGCGAACCCGGCTTCGTCCCACAGCGGTTCCTGATCGGCGAGCTCGTTCATGCGGTGTGCCTTTCGGTGGTTGTGCGCTGTCACCTTTGGAGTGCCAGGGCGGGAGGAGTCAACGCCGCGATTGCGGCTACTTGATCGGCGCCATGAATATGGCACAAAGAAATGCAGAGTGCCTTGTATCGAATGGGTGGACCTGCTCCACACGGCGTAGTGGAGACCGGCAGACTGGGCCGCCCGACGACGAGGAGAGTCACCGACGATGCCCAGCTCAGCAGCACCGATCCGGCGTCGGAAGCTGGCCGTCCGGCTGGCCGAGCTGCGCAAGGCCGCCAAGAAGCAGCAGAAGGAAGCGGCCGAGTGGACCGGCTTGTCGCAGAGCACGATCAGCCGGGTCGAGCGCGCCGAGTACCCGATCGAGATCAAGCACGTTCGATTGCTGGCGATGTGTTACGGGGTGGAGTCGCCGGAACTGGACCAGTTGTTGAGAATGGCTGAAGAGTCCGATGATCGTGGACTATTGATCGCCCACTCGGACACGGTGCCCGACTTCGCCCGCGACTACTTCGAGCTGGAGGGGTACGCCACCGAACTCTGGGTGCACGAACCCGCGTGGGTCTTCGGCTTGTTCCAGACCCCGGCCTACGCGCGTGCGGTTCTGCTCGCGGCCGAGCCGAATCCGACAGCTGCGGAGCTGGATCGAGCGCTGGCGCTGCGCATCGCCCGCCAAGCGCGGCTGTACGGCGAGCAGCAGCCCATCCTGCGGGTGGTGCTGGACGAGGCGGTGCTCCACCGCGCAATCGGTGGGGCTGAGGTGATGGCCGAGCAGTTGGCGCACCTCGTCGAAGTGTCGAAGTTGCCCACGGTGGACTTGCGGGTGCTGCCCTTCAGGACAGGCGCGCATCGAGCGGTGGGTGCGGGGTTCACCGTGCTGCGGTTCGAGGACACACCTGGCATGAACGTCGTCTACACGGAGAACCTCCGCTCCGGCGCATACCTGGAGAAACCGACCGATCTGGACCACCACGTCCAGGTGTTCGAGGAGATCGTCAGCGCCGCGCTCGCACCCGAGGAATCCCGTGACCTGCTGGATACCCTGAGGCAAGCACTGTGGAGGCAACCGGAAGGGGCGCTGTGATGATCGACCTCGCCTGCACGACGTGGCGCAAGAGCAGCCGATCGGGTCCCAATGGAGGCCAGTGCGTCGAGCTCGCCTGGCCCGGTGGGAGGTTAGCCGTGCGGGACAGCAAGAACCCCGACGGGCCGGCGCTCGCCTGGACGCCTGCCGCCGTGGGAGCGTTCTTCGCCGCTGTGCGGAGCGGGCGGCTCGGCTGAGCCGTGGCCCCGGTAGCCCGGCTCGGGGACGCCGGGGCCGCGTTCGCACTACCTGAACGTAGAACTCGCACTACCTGAACGTAGAACTCGCGGTACCTGGGCGTTCGACTCGCGGGGGAGTGGGCGTCAGGGGGTGGTGAGGAGGCGGCGGAGCTTGGTGGTGGCCAAGGCGTGCCGGGGGTCGGTGCGCGGGAGCAGGTGGGCCAGGCGGTCCAGGACTTCCGCGTCGTCGGCGACGCTGGCGTAGCACCACAGCGCTTCCACGTCGCCCGAGTCGAGCACGCCCCGGCGCACCGCCGCAGCCAGGTCCTCGCGCTCCTCGCGCACCACCGGCGCGTCCGAGCGCGGCAGCAGCTCGCCGTGGTACGCCGCCGCCGCGCGCGGCACGTCCCGCGCCCGCAAAGCCTCGCGCACCGCCAGGAAATCGCCGCGCACCTCGGCCAGCAGCCGGTACGGCCGCGTCAGCAGCACACCGCCCAGCTGGGCGCGCAACCGGTGCAGCTCAGCCCGCACCGTGGTCGGGTTGCCGCGCTCGCCGTACAGCTTGAGCGCCAGCTGCTCGGCCGACAGCCCGCGCGGGTGCAGCGCCAGCGCGGTCAGCAGCTCGGCGTGCCGCAGCGTCAGCACCAGCTCCCGGTCCTCCAGCCGCCCGGCGGGCTCGCCCAGGAACCGCAGCGACAGCACCGGCCGCCGCACCGCCCGCCGCGGCACCCGCAGCAGGTAGCCCTCGTCCAGCGGCTCCACCACGGCCTCGCGGCCGTCGGCCAGGCGCACCCGCTCCGCGTCCACGTCCACCCGCGAGGTCAGCAGGCCGTGCGGCTCGGCGGCGAGCACGCGGCCGGTGGGGCTGAGCAGCGCGCCGGGCTCCCCGTGCAGCGCGATCAGGTGCCGCATGTTGACCGACCTGAGCCGCTCCTCCCGCGCCGCCAGCCGGGCCCGCAACTGGGCCTCGGCCAGCCGCGCGGCGGCCGACACCAGCGCGGCCGTGGCCGGGTGCACGCTGGTCAGCGGGCCGCTGACGTCCACGACGCCGAGCGTGCGGCCGGTGTCCGGGTCGTGCACCGGGCTGGCCGCGCAGGTCCAGCCGTGGTAGGTCCGCACCAGGTGCTCGGCCGAGTGCACGGTCACCGACGAGCCGGTGGCCAGCGAGGTGCCCATCGCGTTGGTGCCGATCGCGTCCTCGCTCCACCGCGCGCCCTCGCACAGCCGCACCCGCTCGGCCAGCTCGCGCACCCGCGTCGAGCCCTCGCACCACAGGACGCGCCCCTCCGCGTCGGTGACGAGCATGACGTGCACCGCCTCGTCCGCGATGCCGACCAGGGTTTCCCGCAGCACCGGCAGCGCTTCGGCCAGCGGGTGCCCGCCGCGCAGGTCGGCCACCTCGTGCGGGTCCAGCACCACCGGCGGCTCGTGCCGGTCGGGGTCGATGCGCGCGGCCAGCGAGCGCCGCCAGGACTCCACGATCAGCGGCCGGGCACCCGGCGCGGGCGATCCGCTCAGCACCGCTTCGCGCAGGCGGGCGAGCTCGCGCGCGTCGTTGTGCATCCTCTGCCTCCCAGGGGGACCAGGATGGCCGGAGCACGGGCCGCGTGCCAACCTCCGACGTAATCCGTTCGGGTGCAACGCGGCTGCAACGTAGGTTCACCTAACTTCCCGGCATCCGACGCGGCGAAGCGGGGAGGGCCGACCAGATGGCGAAGTACGCGGCACCAGGGCGACCGGGCAGCATGGTCAGCTACCGCGAGCGGTACGACCACTTCATCGGCGGCGAGTACGTGCCACCCGCCGAGGGCGGCTACTTCGAGAACCGGACCCCGGTCACCGGCGAGGTGTTCACCGAAGTGGCCAGGGGCACCGCGCCGGACGTGGAGCGGGCGCTGGACGCGGCGCACGGCGCGGCCCGGGCCTGGGGCCGCACCTCGGCCGCGGACCGGGCCAGCGTGCTCAACGACATCGCCGACCGCGTCGAGGACAACCTCGAAGCCCTCGCGGTGGCCGAGACGTGGGAGAACGGCAAGCCGATCCGCGAGTCGCTGGCCGCGGACCTGCCGCTGGTGGTGGACCACTTCCGCTACTTCGCGGGCGTCATCCGCGCCCAGGAGGGCGGCATCTCGCAGATCGGCCACGACCTGGTCGCCTACCACTTCCAGGAGCCGCTGGGCGTGGTCGGCCAGATCATCCCGTGGAACTTCCCGCTGCTGATGGCCGCCTGGAAGCTGGCGCCCGCGCTGGCCGCGGGCAACGCGGTGGTGCTCAAGCCCGCCGAGCAGACGCCCGCGTCGATCCACGTGCTGGTCAACCTGATCGCCGAGCTGCTGCCGCCGGGCGTGGTCAACGTGGTCAACGGCTTCGGCTTGGAGGCGGGCAAGCCGCTGGCCTCCAGCCCCCGCGTCGCCAAGGTCGCCTTCACCGGGGAGACCAGCACCGGCAGGCTGATCATGCGCTACGCGGGGGAGAACATCATCCCGGTGACGCTGGAGCTGGGCGGCAAGAGCCCGAACATCTTCTTCGACGACGTGGCCGCGCGCCGCGACGCCTTCTACGACAAGGCGTTGGAGGGCTTCACCATGTTCGCCCTCAACCAGGGCGAGGTGTGCACGTGCCCGTCCCGCGCGCTGATCCAGAGCTCGATCTACGACCGGTTCCTGGCCGACGCCACCGAGCGCACGAGGGCGATCAGGCAGGGCGACCCCCTCGACACCGAGACGATGATCGGCGCGCAGGTCAGCGTCGAGCAGCTGGAGAAGATCCTCGGCTACATCGACGTCGGCAAGCGCGAGGGGGCGCGGCTGCTCGCCGGCGGGGAGCGCGCGGACCTGGGCGGCGAGCTGTCCGGCGGCTACTACGTCACCCCCACCATCTTCGAGGGCGACAACAAGATGCGGGTCTTCCGGGAGGAGATCTTCGGGCCGGTGGTGTCGGTGACCCGGTTCGACGACTTCGACGACGCCATCAAGATCGCCAACGACACCCCGTACGGGCTGGGCGCGGGCGTGTGGTCGCGCGACGGCGGCGTGGCCTACCGCGCGGGCCGGGAGATCCAGGCGGGGCGGGTGTGGGTGAACAACTACCACTCCTACCCGGCGCACGCGGCGTTCGGCGGCTACAAGCAGTCCGGCATCGGCCGGGAGAACCACCGCGCCATGCTCGACCACTACCAGCAGACCAAGAACCTGCTGGTCAGCTACTCCGAGAACGCCCAGGGGCTGTTCTAGCCCGCACCCCCGGTGGGGCGGCAAGTACTACCCGACCGGGTAGTACTTGCCGCCCCACCGCACCGGTCAGGACTGCCAGGGCACCTGGGACGAGGCGTAGAAGTTCACGCCCGCCGCCCGCCAGCGCGGGCCCTGCGCGGCCAGCCGCTCCCGGAACCCGTCCCAGCCCAGCGCGGCCGACGGGGACCAGCCCAGCTCGGCGATGGCGGCCAGGCGCGGGAAGGCCATGTACTCGATGTGCGCGGACTCGCTCAGCGTCTCCGACCACAGCGGGGCCTCGACGCCGTGGATCGCCGACTCCGGCACACCCCGCAGGTAGCTGCCGGGGTTCCAGTCGTAGGCGTCGCGCACCTCGACGTACCCGGCCCAGCTCAGGCCCAGCGGGGTGTCCTTGTGGTACTTCATGTCCAGGTAGGCCCGGTTGGCCGGGGACAGCACGATCCTGTTGCCGCGCGCGGCGGCCTCGACCAGGGTGGGCGCCTCCGGCGAGGTGCCCCAGAACTGCGCCACCGCCGACGGGTCCGGTCCGGTCTTGACGAACTCGTGCCAGCCGGTGGCGACCTTGCCGTGCTTGGCCACGATCGGCAGCACCCGGTCCATGAACGTCTGGTAGTCCGGGTCGGTGGTGGCGTGCGCCTCGTCGCCGCCGATGTGGATGTACCGGCCGGGCGTGATCGCGGCCAGCTCGCCGATCACGTCGTCGACGAACTCGTAGGTGATCTCCTTGTCGATGCACAGGGAGCTGAAGCCGACCTCGATGCCGGTGTAGAGCGGCGGGGCCACGCCGTCGCAGTTCAGCTCGGCGTAGGAGGACAGCGCGGCGTTGGTGTGGCCCGGCATGTCGATCTCCGGGATCACCGTGATGTGGCGCGACTGCGCGTACGCCACGATCTCCTTGTACTGCTCCTGGGTGTAGAAGCCGCCGGGACCGCCGCCGACCTCGGTGCTGCCGCCGTGGGTGGTCAGCCGGGGCCAGCTCTTGATCTCGATGCGCCAGCCCTGGTCGTCGGACAGGTGCAGGTGCAGCCGGTTGACCTTGTACGCGGCGATCTGGTCGACGTAGCGCTTGACCTCGTCGACGGAGAAGAAGTGCCGCGACACGTCGAGCATCGCGCCGCGGTGGGCGAAGCGCGGGTAGTCCAGCACGCTGCCGCCGGGCACGGTCCACGGCCCCGGCTGCGGGGTCCTGGCCTCGACCCGCGCGGGCAGCAGCTGGCGCAGCGTCTGCACGCCCGCGAACAGCCCCGCCCCGGTGCGGGCGCGGATGAACACCGCCTTGCGGGTCACGTCGAGCTGGTAGCCCTCGGCGCCGACGCGGTGGTCCGCGCCGACCAGCAGCAGCACCACGCCCTTGCCCACCAGGCCGGGCGTCACCGGCAGGCGGTAGCCGGTGGACGGGCGCAGCACGCCCGCCAGGTGCTCACCGGCCTTCCTGGCCTCGGCCGAACCGGGCTGGGTGAGGATCTTGGCATCCGGCTCCAGCGCGAAGTCCGCCCCCGGACGCGGGGTGACCTGCACGGGCGCGGGCACGATGGTGCGCAACGGCGACTCCGGGGCGGCGGCGTGGGCGGGCACCGCCGTGCCCGCGACGCCGCCGACGAGCAGCAGCGCGGCGAGCACCCGGCCCAACCCGGCTCTGATTCCTGTGGGGACCACGACATCCTCCTGGCGGCGCGGTGGCAGCGGGCGGCGGCGAACCCACCGTGTCAAGCCGCTCACCTGGTGTCAAGGTCTGGACCAATCAGGAGAGCTTCGGCCTGCCCAGCGCCCGCCACGCGGCGGGGAAGCGCTCCTCGGCGTGCCGCGCGCGACCCTGCTCCAGCCCGTGCAGCAGACCGAACGCGAACGCGTTCTCGTTGTCGCGCTGCGCCTGCGCGCCCAGCTCCCGCAGCACGGGCCGCGCCACCACGCTGTCCTGGTGCTCGCCCAGCAGCTCCTGCAACGCCTTGAGCCGCTTGCGGTAGCGGGTGGCGCGCTTGCCGAACAGCGGCTCGACCGCCTCCACCGCGTAGCGCAGCCGCTTGGCCGCCTTGCGCGTCTCGTGCAGCGCGGTGTCGTCGTCGCCGATGTGGCGGGTGGCCTCGGCGGCGCGCTTGGCCAGCCTGCGGTAGGTGCGCTCCACCAGCGAGGGCAGCACCTTCACCGCCTTCCTGTCCGCCAGCGGCGTCAGCGGCGGGTCGGCCAGCAGCGCGTCCACCGCGTCCAGCAGCGCGAAGTAGCGGGAGCTGTCCAGCGCGGCCACCAGCGCCCGCTGGGCCTCGGTCTCCAGCGGCGCGAAGTGCCGGGTGAGCCGGGCCGCCACCGGTCCGGGCACCAGCTCGGGCTCCAGCCCGGCGACCACGCCCTCGAACCGCCCGCGCAGCACCTCCAGGTCGCGCGCCTGGCCCAGCACCCCCGCCAGCCACTTCAGCTCGTCGGTCAGCTCGCGCGTGCGGTCCCGGTCGACGATCGAGCCGAACGCCTGCAACGCGCTGCGCATCCGCCGGGTCGCCACCCGCATCTGGTGCACCGCGTCGTCCTCCTGGCGGCGCACCCTGGGGTCCTGCCGCTTGAGCGCGTCCGCCTGCTCCCGCAGGTAGGCCAGCACCACACCGCCCGCGGTCCCGGCCGACCCCGGCGCGGGCCCCGGCGAGGAGAGCCGGTCGGCCAGCAGCCGGGTCAGCTTCGCCGACGAGGTCGACCGCCGGATGCCCGCCTCGGCCAGCAGCCGCTCCACCCGCTTGAGCAGCTTCGGCTCCCCGCCCTCGCCCAGCTCCACCTCGATCTCGCGCCAGGAGTCGGCCCCGGTCCCGTCCGGGACGGCCTGCGCCGACACCAGGTCCTCCACCACCTCGGCCAGCAGCTCCCCGTGCGCGTCCACCAGCTGCCAGCGCTGCCGCGTGGTCTCGATGCGCGCCACCGGGCCCAGCTCACGGCCCCTGGCGTGCACCCGCACCAGCGCGCCCAGCTCCTCCGGCGGGTGCTCGGCCGCCTCGCCCACCGGCAGCCGCACCTCCTCGCGGGTGTCGCCGCCCACCGGCAGCTTCAGGTGCCAGCCCGCGTCGTGCCCGCCGGTCCGCCTGCGCAGCGTCAGCCCGGCGCGCGCCAGGCGCAGGTCCGGGGTGTCGTAGTAGACGGCCTCCAGCCGCTGCTCCTCCGGACCCGCCGCGGCGGCCACACCCGGCAGGCCCGCCAGGTCCGGCAGCGCCGTGCCCGCAGGCGCTTCGTACTTCCGCTCCGTTTCCCGCACCGACGTCGCCATGCCCCAGGCATACACCGATCACCACGTGTTCATTCACTCACTGTGCGTAGTGGGGCGTTGACCTGCACGGGCGTTGGCGTCAGCCCGTCCGCGTGGTTTTCCCGCCGACCTCCTGGACTGGCGCGTTCCGTCGGGTTGGCTGGGGGGCGTGGCCCCCACCGAGAAGGAGCGGCTCGACGCGGTCGAGCCGGTAGTCGCGGAACTCGTCACCGCGACCCAGGAGCTCGCCGCCGAACTGGGGCGGGTGAGCGCCCGGCTGCTCGTGCTCGAACGCAGGCTGGCGGGCGCGGGCTCCGGACCGGACGAGGACCTGGACCGCGTCGACGACGAGATCGCCCACGTCGTGGCCGCGCTGCGCGCGGCCTGGGACGCCGAGCAGGAGCTGCTGGCCGACTCGGTGCGGGTCGAGCTGCGCAACGAGGTCGCCGACTTCGAGGAGCTCAAAGCGCGCCGCGCGAACGCCAGCACCCGGTTGTCGGGCAGGCGGATCACCCGCATCGAGCGCGACGCGCTGGAGCACGAGGTGCACCAGCTGGGCTGGAAGATCGGCGCCCGCGAAGCCGACGCGGCCACCGCGGTGCGCAGGCTGGAGGCCGACCGGCACGCGAGCGAGGAGAGCTGGCGGCGCGAGGCGGTCATCGCGGGGGAGAAGGCCCGCGAGGAGATCCGCGACGCGGCGCGCAGGCGCCTGGACCGCGCACTGGCCGCGGACACCCGGCTGCCGGTGTGGTTCCGCGTGGGCACCGGCGAGATCACCAACCCCGACCCGACGCCGTGGCTGCGCGCGGCCACCGGCCTGGTCGCCTACCGCCTGGAGTACGGGGTCACCGACCCCGTCTCGCCGCTGGGCGAGGTCCCGTCCACCGCCTCGGGGTCGGCGGCCTGGGTCCGCCGCGCCGAGGTCTACGCCGACCTGGCCGAGCAGCTGCGCGCCCTGCGCCCCTGAGGACGCCCGTCCCGGCCTGCGCCGATCAGCCCTGGCACCCGGCGAGCAGGGAAGCCAGGGCGTCGTGCTCGGCCTGGTCCACGGTCAGCTGGTAGTTCGCCTTCACCGCGACCCAGTTGCGCGCGTAGGTGCACAGGTAGTCCCGGTTCGGCGGCTGCCACTTGGCCGGGTCCTGGTCGCCCTTGGCGCGGTTGCTGCGCGCCGTGACCGCGATCAGCTGGAGCCCGCCCAGGTCGTTGGCGAACTCCTCGCGCCGCTGGTCGGTCCACTTGTCCGCACCCGACCGCCACGCCTCGGCCAGCGGCACCACGTGGTCGATGTCCAGCGCGCCCGCGTCGGTGACCACCTCGCCGTCGTACACGCTGGTCCACGAGCCGGAGACGGCCTTGCAGGCGGAGTCGGTGCGCACGTCGGCGCCCTGCCGCTGGAGCACGACCTCGCGGGTGTCGCACGAGTTGCCCTGGCCGCTCCAGTGCGGGAACCGGTCGCGGCTGTAGCCGGTCATCTTCCCCTCGGGGGCCACGGTCAGCCCGGCCAGCTGGGCGGCGGCGTCACCGGTCGGTGCGGTCGTGGGCGGCGCCTGGTCCGGCTGCGACTCGCGGTACTGGGTCAGGTAGTAGCCCGCGACGGCCAACAGGATCAGCACGACGAGGCCGGTCAGCGTGGTGGACCGCGTTCGGCTCATGGACCAATGATCAGCGATCGGCGCCACCGCCGGGCCGCCGCCCCCACATCGTGTCAGCGGAATCGGATGATCCGGACGGGCTGGTCACTCTCCGTCGCACGATCCTGCCCGCTGCGGTGACCGCGTCCTACCCGCTGGTGGTCCACGCCGCGCTGGTGTTGTCGGCGTGGACCTGCCTCGCGGTCGACCGCGCGCTCGGCGGTCAGGGGCGGCTGGTCAGGTATCCGCCCATGTGCGTGAAGTACTCGGTCGCGCCCATCTCCACACCGTCCTCGGTGCGGACCCGCTTGACCAGCAGGGCGTGGTTGCGGCCCCGCCGCGCGTCGGCGCCCGCGACGATCGCCACGCCGTCGCCCTCCCGGTAGAAGATCCGGCCCGGCGTGCCGCCGTAGCGCGCCCGGGACACCTCGGCCTCCACGATCTCCAGCCGCTTGCCCCGGTGGAAGGCGAACGCGCTGGGGTAGGGCGCGGACTGCGCCCGCACCAGCCGGTCCAGCTCCTCGGCCGACCAGGTCCAGTCGATGCGCAGGTCCTCCTCGGCGCGCTTGTGGAAAAAGCTGGCCTTGCTGCGGTCCTGAGGGGTGAAGTCGGTGCGCCCCTTGGCGATCTCGGCCAGCCCGTCGACGGTGATCGGCCCGAACAGCTCCAGGGTCTTGTGGAACAGGTCGGTGGCGGTGTCCCTCGGCCCGACCGGCACCGAGCGCTGCAGCACGATGTCACCCGCGTCCAGGGTCTCGTCCATCATGTGCGCGGTGACGCCGACCTCCTTCTCGTCGTTGAGCAGGGCCCAGATCAGCGGGGAGAAACCGGCGTAGGCGGGCAGCAGCGAGTCGTGCACGTTCAGCGTGCCGTGCTTGGGCAGGGTGAAGATGTGCGGCGGGATCCAGGTGCGCCAGTTCGTCGCCACGATCACGTCCGGCTCGACCGCCTTGAGCCGGGCCACCAGCTCCTCGTCGTCCGGGCGCTCGCGGACCAGCACCTCGACGCCGTGCTCGGCGGCCAGGTCGGCGACCGAGTCGCTCCAGATCCGCTCGTAGGCGTGGTCGCTCTTGGGGTGGGTGACGACCAGCGCCACCTCGTGCTCGGAGTCCAGCAGGGCCTGGAGCGTGCGGTGCCCCCACGTCTGGTAGCCGAACATGACGACCCGCATCGGGTTCCTCCTCGGATTGGCAAGCCTTGCCTAACTTAACCGACCCTAATCCAAGCATGGGCTAGCCTGCGCGAGTGATCCTCGATCTCAAGCTGACCGGCGGCCGGGTGCTGACCATGGCCCCCGACCGCCCCGCCGCGAGCACCGTCGGCGTGTGGCGCGGACTGGTCGTCGGCCTGGACGAGGAAGTGGCGGACCTGCCCGCCCGGCGCGAGGTCGACCTCGACGGCGCGGTGGTGCTGCCGGGGTTCGTCGACGCCCACAACCACCTCGCGTGGGCGGGACGCGCCGCGCGGACCCTGGACATCTCCGGGTGCGCCACGGCCGCCGACATCGTCGACCTCCTCGCGGCCGACCGCGGCACGGGCTGGCTGGAGGTGGCGGGCTACGACCACCGCGCCCTGGACCGCCCGCTCACCGCCAAGGACCTGGACCGGATCGGCAGGCCGGTCTACGTGCAGGACCTGTCCGGCCACGCCTGCGTGGTCGACAGCGCCACCCTGGCCGCGCTGCCCGCCGAGGCCCTGCGCGACGTGCAGCGCGACGAGCGCGGCGAGCCCACCGGCTTCCTCGCCGAGGCGGCGCAGACCGCCGTGCGCGCCCTGCGCCTGCCGTACTCGCTGGACGACGTCGTCGCCGACATCGAAGCCGGAGCCAGGCAGTGCCTGCGGCAAGGCGTCGTCCTGGCCGCCGAGGCGGGCGTCGCGGGCGGCCTGATCGGCAGCACCCCGCTGGAGGTCGGCGCCTACCAGCGCGCCGACCTGCCCATCCGCGTCCAGCTCATGGTCGCGGCGGACCAGCTGCGGCCCGTCGCGGCGCACCGCGACGACCGGCTCGACCGCGCGGTGGCACTGGGCCTGCGCACCGGCCTTGGCGACGCGAAGCTGTCCATCGGCGCCCTCAAGGTCTTCACCGACGGCGGCATGATCGCCCGCACCGCCGCGCTGACCGAGCCCTACGAGGGCATCGGCGGCCGGGGCCAGCTCCAGGACGACCCCGAGGTGATGCGGGCCTCGATCATCGACGGCCACGCCGCGGGCTGGCAGCTGGCCGTGCACGCGATCGGCGACCGGGCGATCGACTTCGCGCTGGACGCCCTCGCCGAGGCGGTGTCCCGGCGACCCCGCCCCGACGCCCGGCACCGCATCGAGCACTGCGGCCTGGTCCGCCCCGACCAGCTCGACCGGATCGCCGAGCTGAACCTGATCCCGGTGGTCCAACCCACTTTCCTGTGGGCCTACGGCGACGACTACTCCGGGATCATGGGCCCCCGGCGGGCGCCCTGGATGTACCGCGGCAAGTCGTTCCTCGACCGCGGCATCCCGATCGCGGGCAGCTCGGACCGCCCGGTCGCCGACGGCAGCCCGCTGCGCGCGATCCAGTTCATGGTCGAGCGCCTCTCCAGCACCGGCCTGCCGGTGGGGCCGGACGAACGGCTCACCGTCGAGCAGGCCCTGTCGGCCTACACGGCGGGCTCCGCCTACGCGTGCAGGCGGGAGCACGACCTGGGGTCGGTCGCACCGGGGAAGCGGGCGGACTTCGCCGTGCTGGAAGCCGACCCGCGGACCACCGAGCCGTCCAGGATCGCCGACATCGCCGTCCTGGCCACCGTGGTGGCGGGCGAGTTCGCCCACAACCCGGCGGGCTTCCCCGGCTGACCCGCACGCCCCCTCAGGCGCTCATCCGCCAGTGCACCACGTACCCCGCGGCCTCGGCCGCGATCAGCGCGTCCAGCTTCGCCAGGTTCGTCCGCCGGGACATCCGGAACGCCCGGCCCCGCCGCGCGTCCAGCACCAGCGGCTCCGCGCCCGCCAGCGTCAACGGCATCGTGTGCTGCAAGATCCGCAACCCGACGTTGGCCACCTCCTGGGTCATCGGCTGCTCCTTGACGTACACCAGCACCGCCGCGGTCGAGCCGTCCGGCCCCAGCAGTCCCAGGTGCGGCCGCACCTTCAGCGTCAGCTCGCCCGCCGACCAGCGGGTCGTGCCGGTCGGCACCCCGGTCGCCCGCGTGGACCGCAGCCACGGCAGGAACCCGTCGCGCAACTCCTCGAACGCCCGCAGCTGGCCGTTGAGGCTGGCCGACCGGACGGCCCGGTCCAGTTCCGCCTCCGGGTCCGGCGAGTTGGCCGCGCGGCGCATCGCGTCGCGCATCGGGTTGTAGAAGCCGCACACCCACCGATCCGCGGTCAGGTAGATGCTGCGCTGCTCCGACACGATGTTGATGCGGCCCCGCTGACCGCTCATGACGTACTCGGTGAAGGACAAGGCGGTGACGCTGACCGGCTCCACGGCAGGCTCCCCTCGCAGCGGTCGAACTCGTGTTCGATTCTACCGGCGGGGTACGACAATTCCGTGGTCCGAAAGGGGCTTGCTCACCTCCTCTGAAGAGCACGTTCGGGTGAGTTCGCTCGGCTGGTCCGACCGGGTGTTGTAGCTTCTGGTGCGGCGGTCGCGGCCGCCGTCGAGGCTCCTCCTGACCCGGAAGGAGCGGGTGCCTCCAGAGCGCGCGTCCGCGCACCGCGACCACCCAGCACCACCTTCGGACTGGGCTTGCCGACCGGGCGGCACCCGCGGAGGTCGTCGTGCCAGCCAGCTTCCCGCCCACGCCCCTGGTGAAGCGCTGCTGGTGCACCGGCGAGACCCAGAACACGGTGCGCAGGCGGGGCTCGGCCACCGGTCCGCTGGTGCCCTCGGCGGCGACCGGCGCCCAGCGGCGGTTCGAGGCGGCGCTGCTGACCGCCGTGCACCGGGCGATGGCGCGGATGCGGCGCCGGAGGGTCGCCGTGCGGCCCACCGCCCTGATCGGCTGCGTGCAGCTGGACGAGCGCGTGCTCGGCCTGCGGGTGCACGACGCCGCCCTGGACCACCTGCTGGCCGAAGCGCTGCCGTCGCTGGCGGGCGGAGAACTGCTGGGAGTGCCGGGCCTGCGCGCCCACCCCGGTCGCGACCACCTCGACCTGCGGGCGCCCGGTGGCGAAGTGCGCCTGCTCGGCGTGTCCCGGCAGCGGTGGCGCCAGGCCAGGACCGCGGGACTGCCACCGGGACCGGGCGAGCAGCTGCACCCGCTGGAGCGCCGCGCCCTGCGAGCCCAGGCCGCCCTGCCCGCCGAGCTGATGAGCGGCGTGCTGCGCAGGCTGCCGCTGTGGCGGGGCGCTGCCTGGCTCGACGGCGTGGTCGTGGGCGACACGGTGGAGCTGTACTGGCGCGGCGGCCCGCCCGACGACTCGGTGGCGGCGATCCTGGCCGATTCGTCGTGCGGCATCCCCGGCACGGTCGCGCTGCCGCACGGCGTGCACGACGCCATCCGCGGTGTGGTGCTGTCCGCCGTGCCCGAGGTGCCGCACCGGCCGGAACCGGAATGGGCCTGGACCAAGTGGTTGGCGGGCACGGCTCCCGGACCCGCGCTCACCGAGCACGCGGTCCTGGCCCGCGAGGTCGACCTGCCCGACGTGTGGGAGCAGCCCGCCGTGCGCCAAGCCCTGGCGCACCGCGACATCTCCTCGGTCTACCGCGTGCTCGTCCGCCACGGCGTGCCGCCCGCGCGGATCGCCGCGCTGACCGGGCAGCCCGAGGTCGAGGTGCTCGACGTCGTGGCGGGCAAGGCGGTCGAGGTCTACGACACCCTGGTCGGGATCGCGCGCGGCCTGGGCGTCCCGCTCGGCTACATGGGGCTGGCCCACGACGAGCCCGTGCCCGCCCCCACCACCTGCGAGTGCGCCCTGCTGGACGAGCGGGACAAGCGGGAGAGGTTCCTCGCCCACGCGGCGCTGATCTCCATCGGCTCCGCCGCTGTCGACTCGTCGAGGTGGGGCTGCCGGTCGCGGTCCTGCCGGACCGCTCCGCTGTCCGACGCGGCGATCCTGATGTGACCACCCGGCGCGGGAAAGGCGACCACCGCCCACGAGGCGAGCGTGGTCCCGCAGCCACCTCAGCAGCGGTGCGAACCGCGAGTCTTTGTTCATGGGCTGAACGCTATGGGCGCGCCCGACCGTCCACAATGAACGAACGGCCAGAGGTGTCCTTGCCTTTCGGCAGGTCGGTCGACCTGCCGAAAGGCCAAAGACTCCACCGCGAGGCGACGCGCCGGTCGGTTCGCGGAGTTGGCCGGAATCCGTTGAAGGTTGGCGATCCAACCACTGCTGACCCGCGCCGGTCGTAATTAGCGTTGCCCGCATGCGTGCAGAAGTGGTGTTGTTCGACGGGTTCGATCCGCTGGACGTGATCGCCCCGTACGAAGTGCTCGCAGGCGCCGCCATGGTCGCCGACGAGGGCGTGGACGTGGAACTGGTCTCGGCCGAGGGGCCGCGCGAGGTGCCCAGCGGGATCAAGGGGGTGGCGTTGCGCGCCACCGCGAGGCTGGACCCGCGACGGGCCGACCTGGTCGTCGTGCCCGGCGCGCTGGGCAGCCTGCCGGAGCCCGACGCCGAGGACCCCGCCGAGGACAGCATCCCGGTGCTGCTCGGGCGCACCCTGGAAACGGAGTTGCCCGCGCTGCTCAAGGAGGCCCTGGACCGCGAGGGGGTCACCGTGGCCACGGTGTGCGGGGGATCGCTGGTGCTGGCCATGGCCGGGCTGATCGAGGGGCGTCCGGCGACCACCCACCGGATGGGCCTGGACCTGCTGGAGGCCACCGGCGTCCGGATGCTCGACGTGCGGGTGGTCGACGACGGCGACCTGGTGACCGCGTCCTCGGTCACCTCGGGCCTGGACCTCGGGTTGTACCTGCTGGAACGCGAACTCGGCCCCCGCGTGGCCATCGCGGTGGAGAAGCTCATCGCGCACGAGCGCCGGGGCACCGTGTGGCGGGGCACCGGGGTCGCTTCGACGGTGGGGGTGTGAACGTGGCCGAGCCCGCCGTCACCGGGACTTGGCGCCTGGTCATCGACACGCCGATCGGCAAGCAGCACGCCGTTCTGGAACTGTCCACCCAGGACGGCGTGCTGCGCGGCGTCGCCAAGGACGACAAGCACGGCGACGAGATCCCGCTCACCGACCTCGCGCTGGACGGCGACCGGCTGACCTGGGCGCAGTCCATCCGCAGGCCCATGCGCCTCAACCTCACCTTCGACGTCACGATCACCGGCGACGAACTGACCGGCCGCGCGAAGGCGGGCAGGCTGCCGAGCTCGAAGGTCAGCGGCCACCGGGTCACCCCCGTGTGAACCCGGTGACCGCGCTTCCCCCGCCCGATCGGCGGGGGAAGCGCGGTCGCGCTCAGGCCGTCGCGGTGGTCCGGCGGTCCAGCACGTGCGACACGGCGTCGTGCAGGCTCTGCTCGGGTGAGACCGCGAACGCGTTGAACCTGTCGACCAGCGCGGTGCCCGCGCTCTCGGGGGAACCGGCGTCGAACGGCGGGGCGGGGGTGTACTCCATGGCGAGCTGCGCCAGCTTCGCGGTCTCCTCGCCGCGCAGGTGCGCCACGAGCGCGAGGCCGAAGTCGATGCCCGCGGTCACCCCGCCGCCGCTGATCCTGTTCCGGTCGACGCACACCCGCTCGGTGGACACCTCCACGCCGAGCCGGGCGAGGTGGTGGCGGGTGGCCCAGTGCGTCGCCGCCCGGTACCCGTCGAGCAGACCGGCCGCCGCGAGGACGAGCGACCCCGTGCACACCGAGGTGATGTAGGGGGTGTCGGCGCGAGCGGTCAGGAAGTCCAGCTTCGCGCGGTGGCGCATGGTCGGACCGACGTGCCCGCCGGGCACGAACAGCACGTCCAACCGCTCGGGGCAGTCGTCCAGGGTGGTGGTCGGCAGGACGCTGACACCGGTGTCCCCGACGACCGGGTCGAGGGTGTCGGACACCAGGTGGACCGCCATGCCCGCCGAGGCGAAAGCCGTGTGCGGACCGATGAAGTCGAGGAATGTCACCCCGTCGAACAGGAGCATCCCCACTTCCAGCGGACGCCCGCTGGCCACCTGCTCGAAGTCGAACTCGGGAATGTCGGACAACTCCGCCACACCTCCGCGTTTCCGGGAACGGCTGCTTGCACCACCTCGATGCTCTCGGTCCGCGGTGGTCACGAGAACCGGCATTTCCGCCACGTCGCAACGGGTTGTGGCCAAACCCGCACGGATGGCGACGATCAGGGGCCGCTGATCGTCTGCGCCGCGCAGGTCAGCGCGAAGGCGAGCTGCTGCGCGTGGAACGCCGCGCCGACCCTGTGGTAATCGATGGCGTGCCCGGCGGCCGGAACGGCGGCGGCGTCGATCCACGGCGAGGACTCGAGCTCCGCGACGAACTCGGGGATCTGGTCGTCGGCGTCGCCCCACAGGGGATCGAACCGGCCGTGGCGGAGCTGGACGGGGACGGTGATCTCCGGAGCGAGGTCCCGGAAGGACTTCTCCCACCCCGCCCCTCCTGTCAGCTCGGCGGTGAGAACGGGGACGTTGGCGAAGAAGCTCGCCCGCGGCATGTCGTCGCGGCGAGTCCACTCGGGACCGAACATCAGCTCGGCCTTCTCCTCGACGGAGACGTCGAGGTAGGTGCCGGGGGCGGCCGCCCAGGTCTCGGCGAAGCCGTCGCCGTGCCGCAGCAGGCAGCCGGACACGGACAAGCCCAACAGCGGCCAGCGGGGTCTCCCACCCGCGATCGCCAGCGCGACCTGAGCTCCGATGGAGTGACCGACCAGCACGATCCCCGCAGTGCCCGCCCCGTGGGTTTGCCACAGCTCGCCGATCAGGTGGTCCACCGTGGCTGCGTTCGCCAGGTACGGCGAGTCGCCGAGCGGGACCGGGGTGCTACCCCCGTAACCCGGCCGGTCAACGGCGATGACCGGCACGCCCGCGCCCGCCGCGCGGTCCAGCAGCGAGTAGCCGGGCACGTCGAAGTAGGCGGAGGTGTAGCCGCCGCCGTGCAGCGCGACGATCAGCGGGACGTCGTGAGTGTCACCCGAGGTCCGGCGCAGACCGGTGAAAACCATCCCCCTGGCCGCTCCGGCGGAGGTCACCCCGTGGGCGAAGCGGTGGGTGGCAGTTGAGAGCACGGTGCTTTCCTTTCGCGGTATCGGGTCTGCTTCGTCAGGGTCGTTCGGGGGAGGCGGCGACCGGAACGCGGTCGGCGTCGCCTCGGGGGGCCGGGCGGAGGAGGACGAGCACGGCGAGGTAGGCGAGGACACCGGTGATGCCGGAGACCCACAGCGTCCAGCCGACGCCACTGACCGAGGAGGCGCGCAGGGCGGTGTCGAGGGCGGCACGACCGCCTTCCGGCACCCCGTCGAGCAGGGCGGATGCCTGGCCCGCGGACAGCGCCCGCGACGTCCCGGCGGGGTCGGGCACGTCGTGGGCGGACAGGACGCGCCCGACCCTGGCGGAGAAGACTGAGCCGAGGACGGCGATGCCCAGGGCGAAGCCGAGCTGGCGGGCGGTGTTGACCGCGCCCGCCGCCATGCCGCCGCGCTGCACGGGCACCGCGCTCATCGCCGTCGAGCTGAGCGTCGGGGCCGCCATGCCCGCGCCGACCCCCGCGATCACGTAGCCGGGGACGAGCGCGACCCAGTCCGCCGAGCCGCGCAGCAGCAGACCGCCCGCGATCCCGCCCACCCCGACCAGTGCCAGACCGCAGGTGATCACCGGTCCCGGTCGAGCGGAGTGCAGGAACCGGCCGACCGCCACTGAAGCGGCGAACGAGGCGATCGTCAGCGGCGAACCCGCGAGCGCGGCCCCGATCGGGCTCATTCCGAGCACCGACTGCAGCCAGAGCGACGTGTAGGTCACTCCCGCGAAGGCGCTGAACGACATGAAGAACGCGGCCAGCAGGAGACCCGCGAACGAGCGATCGCGCAGGAGGCGCAGGTCGAGCATCGGGTGGGCGGCCTTCAGCTCGACGGCCGCGAACAACGCCAGCAGCACCGGCCCGGCCGCGATCCAGGCCCATGTGGCCGGATGGCCCCAACCGTGCTCATTGGCGCGGATCAGGCCGTGGACCAGGGCGGCGATCGCGGCGGCGAAGGTCACCATGCCTGCCACGTCCACGCGCCCCCGCTCCCGCGGGTGGGCATCACCGAGCACAGCGGCGCCGAGCGTGATCGCGACGATGCTGAGCGGGATGTTCACGAAGAAGACCCAGCGCCACGAGGCGCCTTCGGTGAGCAGGCCGCCGATGATCGGACCAACGGAGGCCGAGATGCCCGCGACCGCGCCCCACACACCGTAGGCGGTGCTCCGGTCACGGCCGGAGTAGTTGCTGTTGAGCAGGGCGAACACGGTCGCGAGCATCGCCGCCGCCCCGATGCCCTGCGCGATTCGGGCCATGATCAGCACGGCGACGTCCGGCGCCAGGCCGCAGACCAGCGAGGCCGCCGCGAACACCGCCAGACCACCGAGGTAGGTGCGGCGGTGGCCGACCAGGTCGGCGATGGAACCGGTGCCGAGCACGAGCGAGGCGAGGACGAGGGCGTAGGCGTCCACGACCCACTGCAATGAGCCGAAGGACGTCTTGAGATCCCCTGCCACGGCGGGCAGCGCGACGTTGACGACGGTCACGTCGATCAACAGCATGAACGTGCCCAGCAGGACAGTGGCCAAGGGCAACCACTTGCGCATTGTCGGATCTCCCGGTCGAGGTGGCTGTGGCCAGTGTCTCGACCCGAGGTGATGGGGACGGCCCAGTCGGCGGCGCGCGTGTAGATTTTCGACGTGGATTCGTCGCCAGCGCCGAAATCAGTCACGCTGGACTCCTTGGACAAGCGGATTGTCCGCAGCTTGCAGATCAGTCCGCGGGTTCCGTTCCGGAGGCTCGCGGAAGTGCTCGACGTCTCCGAGCGCACGGTCGCGCGGCGGTACAACGCCCTGTACCGGGCCGGGACGCTGCGGGTGGCGGCGAACGTCGACCCGACCGCGCTCGGTGAGAGCGACTGGATCGTGCGGGTGCGCACCCGGCCGGACGCGGTCCTCGATCTGGGCGGGGCACTGGCGCAGCGGCGGGACGTGGCTTGGGTCGCGGTGACCGCAGGCGGCGCGGAGGTTGTCTGCTCGGTGCGGTCCCACACGCAGGAGCAGCGCGAGCACCTGCTGCTGGGACGCCTCCCGCGCTCCGGGGCGGTCCTCGATGTGGCGCTGTCGGTGATCCTGCGCCGATTCGTCGGAGGCAGGGCGACCGACCTGATCGGGGACCAGGACGTGCTGACCCCCGACCAGGTCGAGCGGCTCGCCCGCGACATGCCCGCCTCGCGACGGGCGACCAGCCGGGTCATCGGCTCCCTCGAACCCGTCGACTACGCCATGCTCAAGGCCCTCGGCAGGGACGGACGGGCGTCGATCGGAGCTCTCGCGCGGGCGGCGGGGATCTCCGAGGGGCGTGCCGCGCGACGCCTGGAGACGCTGCTGACCGACGGCGTCGTCTACTTGCACGTCGACCTGTCCGCCACGGCTCTGGGCTACCCGGTTGAGGCCTACCTGTGGCTGACCGTCCAGCCCGCCGCGGTCGAAGCGACCTGCCGGGCGCTGTCCGAGCACCCGGAGACGTTGTTCGTCGCCGCCGTCACCGGTCGAACCAACGTCATCGCCTGGCTCACCTGCCGCAGTCTCGACGACCTCTACCGCTACATCACCGAGCGGACGGGCGGGCTCGACGGCGTGCGCGAGGTCGAGGTCGCCCCGGTGCTGCGCAGGCTCAAGCAGTCCGGCACCCGCGTGGACGGCACGCGCTTGGAGATCCCCGGCTGACCGGTCGGGCTCCTCTTCTCAACGCCCCCGGCAGGCGGTCGGTCACCTGCCGTCCGATCGCTGCGGGCGCAGCCGGTCGGCTCCCCAGAGGGCGTACTGGGACCGCGCGGGCGGCGCGGACGGTTCGGTGGTGTTGCCGTAGACGAGCAGGCTCCGCGCCAAGGGGCCGTGCTCGCCGCCGAAGCGGACGTGCGAGATCCAGGTGTCGCCCAGCAACAGCCGCACTCCGCTCGCCCCGGCGGTGATCTCCAGGGACTTCAGGACGCCGAGCACCCCCGACCCGCCGTCGGCGGGCACCGCGTGCTCGCCGGAGCCGAGGGTGAGCACTTGCCCGATCGAGGCGTCCAGCGGCAGTCCGAGCCCGGCCATGGTGTCGACGGCGGCGCGCAGGACCTCCACGCCCGAGGCCGGGTCGCGCAGCGGTCCCGGCATCCCGCCGGGCTCGGCAGGGCGCTCCAGCAGGGTGTGGTCGGCGATCTGGGCAACGATGCGCAGCCCCCACAGCAGGAACAGCAAGTAGCCGCCGCTGTCGTGGTGGCAGTGCCGGTCCCAGGCCGTCAGCACCTCAACCGCGGCGCGCAGGTCCTCCCTGCCCGCCGCGGCGGCGAGCAGGTCGTCGAGGACGAGATCGGCCAGCAGCGCACGGGTCGTGTACTTGAGCCCGAGCAGTTCGTCGGGGGTGATGCGCTCCCGCCCGACCAGTTGGCCGCGGGAGGCGTGCGGACGCAGGTCGTCGATCGTCCAGACCGACGGGGCGATCGACGCCGGGTACTCCGACGGGTCCAGCGGCGGGTCGGTGTAGAGCCACGGCGTCTCGTTGCAGTTCTGCACCCACCCGCACTCGGGGTCGAGAACCCTCGGCATCGACGAGGCCGGGTGCACCGCGTCCCAGAGCCACGTCGGATCGTGGCCGGGCAGCCTGCGCTGCAGGTCGGCATGGCTCGCGCCGGGCAGGACCGGTGGGGTGCCGCAGTAGAGCGCCCCGATCGAGCCCGCCGAGTCCGCGGCGATCACGTTGAACAGCGGCAGCGGCGACGCGTCGTGGATCGCGAAGAGCTCCGCCACACCGCCCGCCCGCGACATCCGCCACCAGCCCTCCAGCGCGGAGGTCGCCGGGTGGTGCAGCGAGCCCGCCATCCGCACGGCGACCTCGGCCCCGTCCGGGGCGGTCACGATCGGCCCGTGCACGCTGCGGCGCTCGGTGACGGTGGCCGCCGCACCGCCCGCCACCTCGATCCGGTGCTCGACGGTGGTCACCGGACGGCGTTCGCCGTCGAACAGGTAGGTGCCGTCGACCAGATCCAGCTCGTAGACGGTCAGGTTGGGCACCGGGTTGACGGTGTGCCCCCACGCCACGGCCGGGCTGTAGCCGATGTTCTGCCACGGCAGCCCCATCAGCTGAGCGCCGTGGAAGTCCCGTCCGGGGTGGACGGTGCGCACCTCGAACCAGCGGTGGTAGCCCTGCCAGCCCAGGTGCGGGTTGATGATCAGCTGGGCGTTCCCGGTCGAGGAGAGCCTGCCCGACACCGCCCAGCCGTTCGACCCCGCCGCGTCGACGAACGCGTCCGGGGCGAAGGCCCGCCCGGTCGCGTCCACCGTCGAGAAGCGCACGAAGACCCGCAGCGCGTGGGCCACCACGTCGCGGGGCGTGACGGGAAGCGCTTCCCGACGGCCCGCGCCCAGTACCGGGTCTTCCGCGCACGCGGCGTTGAAGCCTTCGCAGAACGCCGCGATCCTGGCGATGGTCTCGGGCGACTGCGCGTCGAACCAGACATCGCTCTGCGCGTCCAGGCCCAACCGCGCGCCGAAGGTGTCCTCGGCCAGGAACTCCGCCCCCCACAGCGCCGCCGCGCACCCGCGGGCGATGCCGTAGAGCTCCAGCACCAGGCCCGCGTTCGTCCGCGCCTGGGCGTAGCCCACCCCGAAGGTGACGTCGAGTTCGTCGTCGGCCACCACGGTGGGTACGGCCCACTCGTCCCAGCTGATCTCCACGGGCTTGTCCGCCCGCCGGATGTGGTGGACGTGTTCGGCTGACCCGCCGCTCATGAACGCGGGTTCCCGTCGCGAGCCGCGGCTTTTCGTTCCCGGTCCTCTTTGAAGCCCCGCACGGCCGCTCGGAACGACACCAGCACGACCAGCCCCAACGTAATCCACAGGGCGTAGTCGTCGATCACCAGCACGACATCGACCGCGTGCTGTCCCACCCCGTAGCCCAGCCCCGCGACCAGCCCAGCGACCGCTCCGGCGCCGATCGCGTCGGCGATCAGGAAGGGGACCAGGCGCATCCGGCTCAGTCCGGCCAGCGCGAACACCGCGGGTGCGGGAACGCCGGGGAAGGCGGCCACGACGACGGCGAGCGGGATCGTCCACCGGGGCCACGACCGGATCCGGTCGACGAACCGCTTCGCGCCCGCCCCCGGAGCCCACAGCGCGATGATCTTCATGCCCCAGCGGCGGCCCGCCAACCAGAACAACCAGTCGAACTTGACCATCCCGAACGCGCCGACGACGATCACCCACCACAGCTCGCCCTCGCCGATCCTGGCGAACGCCGCGCCCGCGCCGATCGCGGACAGGCTGCCGGTGACCGCGCTCAGCGCGATCGGGTGCGAGGCCACCAGGAACGGCCGCACCGGCATCGAGGCCAGCATCAGGAGCACGACGCCGAGCGTCGAGAACACCAGCACCTTGTCGCCGCGGGTCATCGGGTGCTCCCACGGCACGACCTTCCGCCAGGCCTGCTTCGCCTGTTCGCGCTCGGCCGCCGAGTAGTCGCTGTTCCGCCACCGCGACCCCGAGCGCCGACCGGCTTCGGGGGACTGCTCCGCCGCCGCGACCGGACGCGCGGCGGCGGGGATGCGAACGGTGTCGGCCTCCGGCCTGCGGAGCTGTTGCCGTCCTGGACCTGTTCCAGCCATGGACTTCCCATCTGAGCTGCGGTTACCGGCCTGCGTGACGAACGGGCGGTCCGGGCGACGCGCGGCGGGGCGGGCAACGCGCACTCCTTCGCCGGTGCCGCGCCCGATCGCGCCACTAGCACAACGTACCAGTACAACGTGCTAGTACAAGGTGCTAGGGGAGCTCGGCGGTTCGTCCGGGGTAACATCCGGTCCGGGGTGCTGCGGTTCGCCGCTGGTTTCCGCTGGTCGGCGGCATCGGCGACACGCTGGTGTCCACACCGGACCGCCTGCCGCCGCGACCGTTCGTCCGCCCGTGCCGACGAGAGGACAAGGAGATCTATGCCTGGCCGTCGACGGCAGGAGATCGTGGACGCGGCGAGGGCGCTGCTGGCCGAGGACCCGGAGGCCACGCTCACCGTCCGGGCGGTCGCCGAGCGGGCAGGCATCGGGGCCAGCACCCTGCGCCACTACTTCCCCACCCAGCGGTCGCTGCACCAGGCGGTCTTCGCCGCGGCCCTCGACGGGACGCCGTCCGACCTGCGCATCCACGACACCTCCCTGCCCGCCGAGGTGCGGCTCCGCGAATGCCTCGCGCAACTGCTCCCCCCGCTGCAACCCGCCGACCAGAGCACGGCCGACAAGTGGCTGAAGGTCTTGAACGCGGCTTTCGGCCCCGGCGGTGGCACCGAAGCGCGCAACGCGTGGGCGTCCTACACGGCCAGGGCGCTCGACGCCATCGCGGGCTGGCTCCGCGTTCTCACCGAGCAAGGTGCCGTTCCGGAAGCCGACGACAAGCGACGTGCCCGTTTCCTGCTCACGGTCGTCGAGGGCATCGCCCTGACCCGGATCATCCCCGTCGCGCGGCCGGGTGGCGGCGAGGAGGAAGCCGTCCTCGACGACGCCGTGTCGGCCGTCTTCCACGCTCCCCGCGTCGACAACCGCACGGCGTGATCGTCCACTCGGGACGTTCGATCGGTCGGTCGGGATGTCAGCGGGCCGCGGCGACGCGGCGGTACTCCAGGACGGTCGCGAGCGCGTAGCCGCCACCACCCGCGAGGGCGAGGACCCAGAACGTGCCGGGGGTGGCGAGGAAGAGCGCCGCGGTCGAGATCAGCGTGAGCCAAGTGCCGAGCAGGTAGTGCAGGACGTTGCGGCGGGCGGCGCCCTCCGCGAGGTAGAGCAGTCCGACGACGAAACCGGAACCGGTGGGCCACAGCGTGCTCTGCAGATCCGGCATGCCCGGCACAGCGGCGAGCCCGGTGATCGCGAGGAAGAGTCCGACGAAGGCAGTGATCCAGGACGCGCCCAGCAGCTTGCCGGTCACGGCCTCGGGTCCGTCGGCGTCGCGCTGGGCGCGGGTGGCGGCGAGAGTGGCGAGGACGGTGCCCGCGCCGAGACCGGAGCCGAGCAGCGCCACCGGCAACCAGGCGGGGAGGGCGACCAGCGGGTCGGCGCCGCTGGAGATCGCCCTGCTGCCGTGCCCGAGGAGGTAGGCCAGCCCGAAGCTGATGTAGGTGGTGCGGTTGTCGACCCCAACCGCGCGGGCGACGGTGCTGGTGGTGCTCGTCGGGACGGGTAGTTCGGTGGTGGTCACGACTGGTGCCTCCGGATGAGTGGGCAGGGCGATGTCGGCCGGTGGTGGCCGGTGTGGCGGCGCCGGGGCGTTCGCCGCTAGGGGACGATGACGATCTTGCCCGCGGTGGTGCGCGACTCGGCCAGTTCCAGTGCCGCGGTGGTCTCGGTCAGCGGGAACTCCGCCGCGATCTGCGGGGTGAGCGCACCGTCGGCCACCAGTCGCAGCACCTCGGTCAGGTCCTCGCGCATGCGGGCCCGGAAGGCGTCGGGACA
>NZ_BMRG01000002.1:431559-465270 GCF_014648515.1 Saccharothrix coeruleofusca | reverse complement strand
GCGCTTGCCCGCCCAGAGGTTGTAGAAGTGCGCGCTCTTGCCGTTGGGCAGGTAGTTCCAGGCCGCGAGACGGCTGAAGGACTTCAGCACCGGCAGTTGGGAGTTGCCGGTGTCGTTCTTCGCGGCCGCCGTGCCGTAGGACACCAGCGTCCCGCCGCGCCGCACCAGCCGCCACGACTCGGCCAGGTCGGAGCCGACGTGGTCGAACACCGCGTCCACGCCCTCGGGCGCCAACTCCCGGATCTTCCGGTACATGTCGGGGTCGCGGTAGTCCACCGGGCTCACGCCGATCTCGCGCAGCATGTCGTGGTGCCGGGCCGACGCGGTGCCGATCACCGTCATCCCGGCGTGCAGGGCCAACCGCACCAGGAGGGAACCGACACCTCCGTTGGCGCCCAGCACCACGATCGTCGCGCCCGGTGCGACCGCGGCGGTGCGGTGCAGCATCTGCCAGGCCGTGATCCCGTTGACCAGGACGGCCTCCGCCTCGACCGACCCCACCTCGTCGGGCACGGCCACCAGGTCGGCCGCCTCCAGCAACAGGGAACTCGCCCAGCCGCCGATCATGGTCACCGCCGCGTACCGGCGGCCGATCATCGCGACGTCCACGCCCTCGCCGACGGCGGTCACCGTGCCGACCACGTCGTAGCCGGGCACGAAGGGAAACGCAGGCTGGTCGTAGTACCTGCCCAGCCGCATCTGCTGCTCGGCGAAGCACACGCCGGTCGCCTCCATCCGCAGGACTACCTGCCCCTTGGCGGGTGGAGGCAGCTTGCGGGACCGCACGCGCAGGCCGTCGGGCTCGACCTTGCCCGGCATGACGACCTCGGTGGCGGTGATGGCGTTCATGGTGTTCCTCCGGTGCGCTTGTTTGCTTACAGCTGTAAGGCTACAGCTGTAAGCTTGCGAGGGGCAAGGGAATCCGCAGAAGTTCTCGGACGTGAGGTGATGACGTGGCGAACGACCAGGCCCCTCCCGCTCGTGCCCGCAACCCCAGGGACGGGGGATCGCGCCTGCGCGAGCGGATCGTCGCCGCGGCGGCGGAACTGCTCGACGAGACCGGCGACGGGACCGCGATCAGCCTGCGATCGGTCGCCCGCAGGGCGGGGATCGCGGCGCCGTCGATCTACCGCCACTTCCCCGACCGGTCGGCCATCGTGCTGGCGGCGGTCCGGCGGGCCTTCGCGGAACTGGAAGCGGCGCTGCGCCACGGCCTGGCCGCCGCGGGCGACGACCCCCGGCGCCGGTTGTTCGCCGTCTGCGACGGCTACCTGGACTTCGCCCGGTGGCACCCCGAGCGCTACCGCGCCATGTTCGGCAGAGCGCGGATGCCCGCGCCCAGCGGAACATCACCGACGGCGGCGGACCTGGCGGCACTGGGCGATGGATGTTTGACCCTGCTCCGCGAGGTGCTGGAGGAATGCGCCCGCGCGGGGCACACCACCAGCGCCGAGCCCATTACCGGTGCGGTCGCGCTGTGGCTCGGGCTGCACGGCCTGGCTCACCAGTCGGCCGTGAGCACCAACTTCGCGTGGCCTGCGGGCACCGCCCGACGCGTGATCACCGCACTGGCGCACCTGAACGACACAGGAGCGCGGGGCCGGTGTGTCGAGACGGAGATCGAAGCGCGTCGTCCATAGGCTTCGCGCTGTAAGCTGACGCAATGGCAGAAGACGGGTCGGCGACGCGCACCCGTGCCCGCAACCGCCGTGGGGAAGGCGCTCGGTTGCGCGAGGAAATCGTGGCCGCGGCGGTCGACCTGCTCGAGGAAACCGGTGACGAGAGCGCCATCACCCTGCGCTCCGTCGCTCGCCGCGTCGGGATCGCCGCCCCGTCCATCTACCGCCACTTCCCCGACCAACCCGCCATCATGCTGGCCGTGACCCGCAACGCCTTCGCGGAACTGGACGAGCGGCTGAGGGCGGACGTGAACGCCGCGGGCGACGCGCCCCGCGCACGGCTGCTGGCGCTGTGCCACAGCTACCTGGAGTTCGCGCGGACGCGCCCCGGCCGCTACCGCGCCATGTTCGGGGGAGTCTGGACGCCCGACCTGAGCACGGCGTCGGTGACCGAGCAGGACATGGCCACCCTCGGCCGGTCGAGCATGCTGCTGCTCGCCGAAGCCTTGGCCGACTGCGTCACCGCGGGCTGCTCGACCAGCACCGACACCTTCGCCGACGCGGTCGCGCTGTGGCTGGGCCTGCACGGCCTGGCCGACCAGCGAGTGGCCGCCCCCGCCTTCCCCTGGCCGCCCGACATCGCCGAACGCCTCATCACCTCACTGGCGCGCCTCACCGACCGCTGAGGACAGCCGCCGCTGGAGGGCGACCGGACGGACCGCGCCCCTGGCGTCCCGGACATGACGTTGCCCCCAGATGCCTCTAGGCGAGCCGTTGTCCATTAGTGGGCGTGCGGCCATGTGCGACGCTGTAGCACGATGCAATGCGAAGTATTACACTGGTCAAGTGCGGGAGATCCACTGGACAGACGAGTCCGAGGCGCACATCGCGCGCCATCAGGTGTCTCCCGACGAGGTGGAACAGGTGGTCTACACCAGACCACGCTTGACGCGGCGAGGCAGGGAGGACGTCACTGAGGTGTACGGCCAAACGGATGCTGGTCGCTACCTACTGGTGATCCTCAGTGAGGCGCTGGTGGGCGGTCACTTCGTGGTGACCGCTCGTGACATGACCCAACAGGAACGTCGCACATTCGACCGGAAGGCCAACTGAACGTCCACTCATCGAAGGGCACTCGCCATGAGCAGAATCCAGGATCTTCGCGACTACTATGACTCGCACGACACGAGTGAAAGCATGGAAGAAGGTCAGTGGGAAGTCGACACCGTCGACGATCCTATGGTCACGACTTCCCTTCGGCTCCCCAAGTCGCTGCTTGATTGGGTTCGCGAGCGCGCTAACGCCGAGCACATGAAGCCGAGCGCGTGGATCCGGACGCTGTTGGAGCGCGCCCGTGACGGGGACGGGAGCTTGGAGCAGCGTGTTGACGTGCTGGAGCAGGCAATTCTGACGGTGGTCGGCCAAAGAGTGCCTCCTCCGCCGAGTCGATCCACTGGATCTAACCGCAGCGGAGTCGAGGGAAGGCAAAAGCGGCAGCGGGCGAGCACGGGTAAGTTCGTGAAGGTCGTCGCGAGCGGAAAGACCTTCAAGGGCAAACGCATGCCCGAGATCGCCGCAGGCGTGCTCAACAAGGTCGCGACAGGCGACCGACTTACACCGAGGGCGAAGGCCAGGAGTAAGTAGCACCGTCTCGCTGATCTTGCGGAACATACGTGTGTTGCGGCGGCTGCCAGGTCGTGCGTGCCTCCGACCGCCGGTAGGTGTGGGTGCCGGGGTGGGCCTCGCGCCCTTGCCGCGCGGCCTGAGGCGCAGCGACGCGTGTGGCCTCGGCAGCGGCCGCCTTGATGAAGAGAAAACTTTGAACACGTGTGCGCCGCTGCTGCTGGACGGCGGGCTAGAGCCGGGGCCGGGTCCAGACGACTACGGCCTTGTCGTCGTGGCGCTTCGAGCGGGGTAGGACTTCGCCGTCGGGGTCGTCGACTGCTTCCCAGCGGTGCAGTTCGGCCAGTAGTTCGGCCAACTCGGCGGCGCTCATGTGCGCAATGTCCGACCATCGGATACCGAGGTGATCCACTGGGCGTTGAACGCCGTCCGTGGCCAGAACGCACCAGTCGACCTCGGAGAGCGGGGACGTTCGCAGGACGGCTTTCTCGGCGGCTCGCTCGTCGGCCTCTGCGATCCAGTAGCCGCCAGAAGTGTTCCGTGCTGTCAACTCCTGCTCCTGGAGCTGCCGCAAGAGTCGACGGTGTGTGTCGTCATAGCCGACGCCAGTAGTCAGCCTCGATTGGTACTGGCGTCGAAGGTCGTGGCCTACTGCGGCTAGTCGGTCGTCGGTGATGCGGTCGACCTCTCCATTCCGCGACACCACGGCGGTGCTGTCGCCGAGTGCGAGAACGTCGAAGTTGTCACCGCGTTCCCTGGCTATGAGTACCGTGGATGACGGTGACTGTCCGCGTTGCAGGGACAACCGGCCTGCCACTGCGGCGATGCAGCTACCGAGAACGTCGACCAGGTCGCCCTCGTGGCCGCGTAGTCGGTGGGCCAGCTCGGCGCAGAGCTGGTCGACGTAGTGCGTCGCGTCCACGACGGCGGGGGTGAAGCTGGATGCCCCGTCGAGCACGACCGCGCTCGTGCCGCAGTCCGCCCAGCGGTCCTGACCGCCATCGGGAGAGCCGCTGCCAGCAAGGCTCGCACCGCGGAACACGGTTAGGCCCACTTCCGTGGTGGGACGAGAACCTTCGGCGTCTCGGGCGTCAGGCCGTCGAACTTGGTTGTGACCGCCATGCTGAACTCGGAGTCGCCGAACTCGGAGAACAGGTCAGCAACGGTGCTGGTGATGTGGTGGGCCGCGCCGATCGAGCCGAGCGCGTGCAGGCAGGCGATGTGCACGATGACATGGTTACTCCCAGCGCCGCTCTGGACGTGGACGGACTTCAACGCCTCGGCGGTGGCGCTGGAAGGCACGGTCATCCGGGTGGCCGGTGCGGGCCTGGTGGTGCGGGAGCGCACCAGGCCCGTAGGGATGCGCAAGCGCAAGATCCCAGGTGAGCACGCCCCGGACGTCTACATGAACCGCCGGGCGGTCGGCACGGCAGCCGCGGCGGCACTGGACAGGCTCCGACCGCAGAAGTGAATCATGTGGGTTTGACGTGGGCCGATCATGACCAGTGATCGGCCCCCAGCGTCCTACCAGCACTCATGCGCCCCCGGCAGGATTCGAACCTGCGACCTCGGGATTAGAAGTCCCTCGCTCTCTCCACTGAGCTACGGAGGCTGGAGGGGCGTCGACCACGCGGCGTAGCAGCGCAGCCGCCCCACCGGACACATCGTCCGGAAGGCCCGAACCGTTTCCACTTCTGGCCGGTTGTCCGCTCAACAAGCCGCAAAAGTGGGGTAGATCACGTGTGAAGCGCGGTCGAGGCGCGTTCCACCAGCGTGACGGCGAGCCTGGTCGGTGGCCCCGGTCTACCGCCGTCGAGCAGTCTCAGCGCCAGCTCGCCCGCGTGGCGCCCCTTGTCGACCAGCGGTTGACGCACCGTGGTCAGCGGCGGTTCGGCGTGCTCCGCCGCCGGGACGTCGTCGAAACCCACCACCGACACGTCCTCCGGCACCGCCAGCCCCAGGTCGCGGGCCGCCTGCAGGACGCCGAAGGCGAGTTCGTCCGAGGCGCACAGCACGGCGGTGGGGCGGTCGTCGCCCGTCAGCAGGGTCCTGCCCGCCGAGCGGGACAGTTCGCGCCTGCTCCCGGAGCACTCCCACACCGGCACGTCCACCACGCCCGCCGCGCGCAGCTCGGACAGGTAGCCGGTCAGCCGGTCCCGGCTCACCCGGAACGTCGCCTCCGCCAGCCGGGCGGGGGAGGCCGGGCCGTTGCCGCCGTCGGGGCGCAGGCTGAACGTCACCACGGCGAACCGGCGGTGGCCCAGCTCCAGCAGGTGGGCGGCGGCCAGCCGGGCGCCGCCCGCGTCGTCGACCTCGACCCGCGCGGTGTCCGGCAGCACCGGTTGGTCGATGACCACCATGGGCAGCCCCCTGGCGCGCACGGCGGCGAGGGCGGGGGCGTCGTCGGGCAGGGAGTAGGCCACCACGACGTCGGCCTGGGCGCGGGCCACGGTCTGCGGGCGCGGGCCGCCCCGGTCCGCTCCGCCCGGCATGAGCACCAGGCAGTGGTCGTGCCCGTCGACCGTCGAGGCGAGGCCGTCCAGCACGATCGACAGCGCCGGGTCGGAGAACGACGCGGACAGCTGCTGGCCGAGCATGAAGGCCACCGCGGCGCTGTGCCGGGTCGCCAGGCTGCGGGCGACCGGGTCCGGGCCGGGGTAGCCCAGGGCCGCCGCGGTCTCCAGGATGCGCTCGCGCAGCGCCGCCGACAGCTGGTCGGGGCGGTTGTAGGCGTTCGACACGGTGGCGCGCGAGACCCCGACGGCACCGGCGACGGTGTCGAGGGTCGGCTTGCGCGGCCGGTCGACGTCCACGTGAGGAGACTAACGAGATCGGCGAGTGGCTGTTCTGAAGCGCTTCAGTCACACTGCTCCGCATGGCTACTCCACGCGTCGCGGTCTTCGCGATCTTCCTGTTCAACGGCGCGGTGTACGGCTCATGGGCGGCCAGGATCCCCGCGCTGGCCCAGCAGGTCGGCGCGAGCGAGGGCGTGCTGGGCCTGGCGCTGCTGGGCGCGAGCCTCGGGCTGGCGCTCACCGCGCCCTTCGCCGCGCGGGTCTGCGCGGCGGTCGGCTCCCGCGCGGTGGTGCTGGGCAGCGGCGTGCTCAGCGCCGCCGTGCTGCCCGTGGTGGGCCTGGTGGGCACGCCGCTGCAACTGGGCCTGGTGCTGTTCGTCCTGGGCTCGGCGGTGGCCGCGCTGGACGTCGCCATGAACATCGCCGCGGTGTCGGTGGTCCGCGCCCTGGAACGGCCGCTGATGCCGCAGTTCCACGCGGGCTTCAGCGTCGGCGGGCTGGTCGGCTCGGTCGGCGCTGCGGCCGCAGCCGCGGCGGGGTGGAGCCCGTTGCGGCACTTCGTGGTCGCCGCGGTGGCCGGCCTGTTGCTGCTGCTCGCGGTCGCCGGGGCGGTGCCGGGCGGTTCCCCGGAGCGCGGTCGTGAGCAGGTCGCCCAGCGGCCGGTGCTGCGCCGCCCGGTGCTGTGGCTGCTGGCGGGCATCGCGCTGTGCTCGGCGATCGCCGAGGGCGCCTCGGCGGACTGGTCCGCGCTGTTCTTCGTCCGCGAGCGCGGCATCGGCGAGGGCGCGGCCGCCGCGGCGTACGCGGGGTTCTCCATCACCATGGCGGCGGCCCGGCTGCTGGGTGAACCCGCGCAGCGCCGCTTCGGCCCGTACCGGCTGCTCGCGGGCGGCGCGGTGGTGGCCGCGGCGGGACTCGCGCTGGCCGTGCTGGTGCCGCTGCCCGCCTTGGGCTACGCGGGCTTCGCGCTGGCCGGGCTGGGGCTGGCGTTCTCGTTCCCGGTGGTCATGGACCTGGCGGGCGAGGCGGGGCGGCGTGCCGACGGCACCGGCGGCGAGCGCGAGATCGGCCTGGTGACGACGGTGGCCTACACCGGCTTCCTGGCCGGGCCGCCCATCGTCGGCGGCCTGGCGCACGCCAGCTCCCTGTCGGTCTCCCTGGGGTTCGTGGCGGTCGTGATCGCGCTCATCGTGCCCGCCGTGTGGCTGGCCGCCCGCGCCCGCGCACGCGAGCTCACGCCGGGGGAAGTCGGTTCAGCGCGGACCTGACCAGCGGTCGCATCACCGCCAGCATCCGCTCGGCCGCGCCGCCGGGCTGGGTCATCGCCACCAGGACGCTGCGGTTGGCGTTGACCGCGATGGTCACCGTGCAGGCCATCTCGTTGCCGCTGAGGTCGCACAGCACCCAGGCCGAGTGTCCTTCGAGCACCTCCTCGCTGCCCTTGGCCTGGCGTGCCCGCACCTGCTCGTACTTCTGGTAGAGCGCGGTCACCACGGTCCGGCCCGCGGGCGTGCCGTCGTCGAGCACGTACTGGCAGGACTCCGGGATCACGTCGTCCTTGCGCGCGGGCTCCTTCTTCGGCGGTCCGATGTCGGCGAGGTCGCCGGCGGTGAGCAGCGAGCACGGGTCCACGCCCGCCACCGAGCGCTGCCTGCCGATCTTCGGCGGCGCGTCCGCCGAGGACGTGGCGGGCGCGCTCGGCGGGGCGGACCCGGCCCCCGGCAGCGGGGTGCCGTTGACGCTGTAGCTGCAACCGGTGAGGGCCAGCGCGGTCAGCGCGAGCGCGGTCCACGTGCGGGAGCTGGTCACGACGCGCAACCGTAGCCGGTGTGATCTGCGCACGTCCGGCGGTTGCCGACGGCTTTGCCGGGCCGCCTACTCTCGACTCGTGACTTCCACCCAGGTCCAGCCGACCAGCGCCCGCCCGGCGCGCACCGGCCTGATCCCCCTGCTGGTCGTCGGCACCGCCATCGCCGCGTTCCTCGCGGCCGGTCTCGCCGCGCTGACCGGCGAGGCGGCGTCGGGGATGCTCGTGGTGCGGGTGCTGGCCGAATCCGCCGCCGTGGTGACCATCGGCTCGCTGCTGCTGGCCGCCTTCCTGGTGCCGCCGCAGGCGTCCGGGACGGTGGCCGCCGACGGCTACGCCGCGCTGCGCACGGCGGGCTGGTCGGCGCTGGTGTGGACGCTGGCCGCGCTGCTGGCGGTGCCGTTCACCGTCGCCGACGCGCTGGGCCAGCCGGTGACCTCCCTGCTCGACCCCCCGGTGCTGCTGCAGCTGGTCGGCCTGCTGGAGCAGGCCAAGGCGTGGATGATCACCGCGGTGCTGGTGGCGCTGCTGGCGCTGGGGTGCAGGCTGGTGCTGTCCTGGGGCTGGACCGCGGCGCTGTTCTTCCTGTCCGTGTTCGCCCTGGTGCCGGTGGCGGTGACCGGGCACTCGTCCGGCGGCGGCTCGCACGACCTGGCCACCAACAGCCTGCTGTACCACCTGGTCGCGGCGGCGCTGTGGGTCGGCGGCCTGGTGGCGCTGCTGGCGCACGGGCGGCGCGGCGGCGCGCACCTGGGACTGGCCACCTCGCGGTTCTCCAAGCTGGCGCTGGTGTGCTGGGTGGTGATGGCCGTCTCCGGCGTGGTCAACGCCTGGGTGCGGCTGCCGCTGAGCCAGGTGTTCACCAGCGACTACGGGCTGCTGGTGGTGGCGAAGACGGCCGCGCTGGCCGGGCTCGGCGTGATCGGCTACTTCCAGCGCGCCAAGGGCGTCCGGCAGGTCGTGGAAACCGGCTCGGGGCGGGCGCTGCTGCGGCTGGCGGGTGTCGAGGTGCTGCTGATGTTCGCCACGCTCGGCTTGGCCTCGGCGCTGAGCCGCACGCCGCCGCCCGCCGAGGGCCGGGCGCTGCCCAGCACCGTGGAACTGCTCATCGGCTACGACCTCAGCGGTGCCCCGACCGCGGCCCGGCTGCTGTTCGACTGGCGGTTCGACCTGGTCTTCGGCACCGCGGCGGTGGTGCTGGGGGTGCTGTACGCGCTGGGCGTGCGGCGGCTGCGCAAGCGTGGCGACGCCTGGCCGGTCGGTCGCACCGCGGCGTGGCTGGCGGGCTGCCTGACGCTGCTGCTGGCCACCTCCTCCGGGCTGGGCCGGTACGCGCCCGCGATGTTCAGCGTGCACATGGAGAGCCACATGCTGCTGTCCATGCTGGCGCCGATCCTGCTGGTGCTGGGCGGGCCGGTGACGCTGGCGCTGCGCGCGCTGCCGACGGCGGGCAAGGGCAACCCGCCCGGTCCGCGCGAGTGGCTGCTGGCGTTCGTGCACTCCCCGGTGTCGCGCCTGCTGACCAACCCGCTGGTGGCGCTGGCGCTGTTCGTCGGCTCGTTCTACGGCCTGTACTTCTCCGGCCTGTTCGACGTGGCGCTGGGCTACCACTGGGCGCACCTGGCCATGAACGCCCACTTCATCCTGGTCGGCTACATCTTCTACTGGCCGGTGATCGGCATCGACCCGGCGCCGCACCGGCTGCCCCCGCTGGGCAGGCTGGGGCTGCTGTTCGCCTCGATCCCGTTCCACGCCTTCTTCGGCATCGTGCTGATGAGCTCGCAGACCGTCATCGGGGAGAACTTCTACCGCTCCCTCGGCCTGCCCTGGGTCTCCTCGCAGTTGGAGGACCAGCGGCTGGGCGGCGGCATCGCGTGGGCGGCGGGGGAGGTGCCGCTGCTGGTGGTGATGGTGGCGCTGCTGGTGCAGTGGGCCCGCTCCGACGCCCGCGACGCCCGGCGGGCCGACCGCCGGGCGGACGCGGACGGCGACGCGGACCTGGCCGCCTACAACGCCATGCTGCGCAAGATGTCGGGCAAGGGGTGAGCAGGCCGGGTCAGGGCGACAGCGGGCGGCGGAAGCCGCGCACCGCCAGCACCCAGCCGACCGCGGCCAGCACCGTGGTCGTCCCCAGTGCGCCGACGACCCCGGTCACCGGGTGCGCCAGCGCCAGTGCGCGGGCCGCGTCCACCGCGTAGGTCAGCGGGTTGACCTCGGCCACCGCCTGCAACCAGCCGGGCAGGCCGCTGACCGGGACGTAGGCGCTGGAGGCGAACATCAGCGGGAACATCGCCAGGAAGCCGACGGTCTGCATCAGCTCGGCGTTGCGCAGCCAGGACGCGATGGCCAGGAAGATCCAGCCCAGGCCCCAGCCCACGGCCAGCGCCAGCGCCAGCGCCGCGGCGGTGCCCGCGATCCCGCCCGCCGGGGCGAAGCCGAAGACCAGCACCGCGAACAGCAGCATCAGCAGCAGCTGCGCGGCGGTGCGGACCAGGTCGGACAGGCTGCGCGCGACCAGCACCGAGCCCAGCCGGATGGGCAGCGAGCGGAACCGGGCCAGCACGCCGTTCTTCATGTCGGTGACCAGCCCGACGCCCGCTTGCAGCGCGGCCTGCATGGCCGTGTTGACCAGGATCGCGGGCATCAGGAAGTCGATGTAGGCCACGCCCTGGGGGAAGCCGGGCGTGTTGGCGATGCTGCTGAAGATCTGGCTGAACAGGGTCAGCATGACCAGCGGCTGCAGGACGCTGAACACGATCATGCGCGGGTCGCTGACCAGGGCGCGCAGCGAGCGCTGGGTCAGCACGAGCACCTGGGTGCCGAAGCCGGTGCCGCGCCAGCGGGTGCGCGGCGCGGCGGGGATGGCGGTGGGCGCGGTGGTGAACGCGGTGGTCATCGTGGGCTCCTGTTCACGCCGCGTGCTGGGCGAGGGTGAGGTAGACGTCGTCGAGGGTCGGTTCGCCCAGCGCCAGCTCGGCGGCTTCCAGGCCGACCTCGTCCAGGGCGCGGACCACCACGGCCAGCTCGCGCGACGAGGTGACGGGCGCGGTCAGCGCGTGGTGCGCGGCGTCGTGCACGGGGTGCATCCCGGCCCGCTCCAGCGCCCCCAGCGCGGTGGTCGCGTCGGCGGCGGTGGCCATGGTCACCGTCACGGTCCGCTGACCCACCTGGGCCTTGAGCTCCGCGCTGGTCCCCGAGGCGACCACCCGGCCCGCGGCCAGCACGGTGATCGAGTCGGCCAGCCGGTCCGCCTCGTCCAGGTACTGGGTGGTCAGCAGGACCGTGGTGCCGTCGGTGACCAGGCCTTGGACGATCTCCCACAGCCCCAGCCTGCTGGCCGGGTCCAGGCCGGTGGTCGGCTCGTCGAGGAAGATCACCTCGGGGTGCCCGACCAGGCTCGCGGCCAGGTCCAGCCGCCTGCGCATGCCGCCGGAGTAGGTGCGCGACGGCCGCTTGGCCGCGTCCCGCAGGCCGAACAGCTCCAGCAGCTCGGCCGCGCGGGCGCGGGCCTCGCGCGGGCCCGCGCCCAGCAGGCGGGCGATCAGCACCAGGTTGTCCAGGCCGGACAGCTGCTCGTCCACCGCGGCGAACTGGCCGGTCAACCCGATCCGGCTGCGCACCTGGTGGGCTTGGCCGACCACGTCGAACCCGGCCACCCGCGCGCTGCCCGAGTCCGGCGGCAGCATCGTGGTCAGCACGTTGACCAGGGTCGTCTTGCCCGCGCCGTTGTGGCCGAGCAGGCCGAGCACGGTCCCCCTCGGCACCGCGACGCTCACCCCGTCCAGCGCCTTCTGCGCGCCGAACGCCTTGCCGACGTCGGTCGCCTCGATCATGAAGTCGTTCACCGGTCTCCCCTCAGAACCCCGTGCAGGAACAGCTCCACCAGCTGGTCGTTCTCGGCCTGGGCCTCCCCGAAGCCCTTGCCCTGCATCCGGTTGGTGAACACCAGGCCCAGCAGCAGCCGCGCCGCCAGGGCCGGGTCCACCCGCAGCCGGTCCGCGTCCGGTTCGAACAGCGCCGCGACACCGCGGGAGATGCGCTGCATCTGCTGCTCCGGGCCGGGGCGCTCCTGGTCGTGCTCGTGGCGGTCGTCGTGCGGGTGGTAGCCGGAGTCGCGCAGGACGCTGGCCAGCGCCCAGACCCGTTCCAGGTAGCCCGACACCGCGCTGATGGCCCAGGACAGCCGCTCGGGCAGCGGCCGCGCGGGCTCGATCCGCTCGATCAGGTCCAGTTCCGCGTCGGCCGCCAGCGCCGTGTGGACGCAGGCGCTGATGAGTTCCTGCTTGTCTTTGAACGCCCGGAAGACGGTGCCCTCCGCGATGCCCGCCGCTCGCGCGATCTGACTGGTCGTGACGTTGGCGCCGTGCTGGTAGAGCAGCGGCGTGGTGGCCTGGACGATCGCCTCGCGGCGGTCTTCGGGGCTCATCGCGGGTGCGCGTCGACGGGATGGGGAGGTGTCCGCGGGCATGGGGCCAGCGTATGAGTGAGTTCTCACTCATGTCAACGAGTGAGGGCTCACTCATTTCCGCTCATAGCAGAACGGTCCGACAGTTCCCGGTTCAAGATCGTCTTTGATCCACAGGGCACCCGGTTGTCCACAGGTCCGGCCGGGCCGCTTTCCCCGCTGGTCCGCACTCTGGAAGCTGGTCCCACGACCAACGCGAGGAGGCGGGCATGAGCTACAACGAGACCAGGGTGACGATCGTGGGCACGGTGGCGGGCGAGGTCGCGCACGGCCTGACGAGCGCGGGGGTCAGCCGCGCCCACTTCCGGATGCACACCGCGGAGCGGCGGTGGGACGGGGCCAGCGAGCAGTTCGTCGACGGCAACCGGATGTTCATCGGCGTCACCTGCTGGCGCGGTCTCGCCGACGGCGTCCACGCCTCGCTGGGCAAGGGCGACCCGGTGGTGGTGACCGGGCGGATGAGGGTGCGCGAGGCGGACCACGAAGGCACCAGGCGGACCTACGTGGAGGTGGATGCGCTCGCGGCGGGCCCGAACCTGCGGTGGTGCACCGCGACACCGCACCGCGGCCGCGCCGCGCCGGACGGCGAGGACGAGCCGGTGGCGGTCGCGGCCCACCCGCCGGAGGAGGTGGCCGAGCCGCCGTTCTGAGCGAGGCGGGACAGCCGGGGCGCGAACGCGTGCCGCAGGACGTTCGGACAGCGGAGAATGGACGGCGGCAGTCGCCGTCAACGGACACCGGAGGAGGGAGGTCGTGGACCGGGCACCGGGCGGGCCCGTACGCAGGCAGGGGGCTTGACACCCCGAAGAGTTCGCGCATTCGACCGGACCCGCTGGTCACAGCGTCGCGGCAGCACGGCCCCGACACCCTGTTGCAAGTGTGGGTGACACCCGTTCGCGTCAACTCCGGAGAGTCACCCGAGCCGTTGCCGGCGTCCGAGGTTCTGGCCCGATCGGCACCGCTCTACGATCGCGGACATGGCCGAGTTCATCTACACCATGAAGAAGGTGCGCAAGGCGCACGGGGACAAGGTCATCCTCGATGACGTCACGATCATGTTCTACCCCGGTGCGAAGATCGGCGTGGTCGGCCCCAACGGGGCGGGCAAGTCGAGCGTGCTGAAGATCATGGCCGGCCTGGACACACCGGGCAACGGCGAGGCGTACCTCTCGCCCGGCTACACGGTGGGCATCCTCCAGCAGGAACCGCCGCTCAACGAGGAGAAGACCGTCCTGGGCAACGTGCAGGAGGGGCTCGGCGAGATCAAGGTGAAGCTCGACCGCTTCAACGAGATCGCCGAGAAGATGGCCGTCGACTACTCCGACGAGCTGATGGAGGAGATGGGGCAGCTCCAGGAGGAGCTCGACCACGCCGACGCGTGGGACCTGGACTCCCAGCTGGAGCAGGCGATGGACGCCCTGCGCTGCCCGCCCGCCGATGCCGAGGTCAAGCACCTGTCCGGTGGCGAGCGCCGCCGGGTCGCGCTGTGCAAGCTGCTGCTGAGCAAGCCCGACCTGCTGCTGCTCGACGAGCCCACCAACCACCTGGACGCCGAGAGCGTGCTGTGGCTGGAGCAGCACCTGGCCCAGTACCAGGGCGCCGTGCTGGCCGTCACCCACGACCGGTACTTCCTGGACAACCTGTCCCAGTGGATCCTGGAGCTGGAGCGCGGCCGGGCCCACCCCTACGAGGGCAACTACTCCACCTACCTGGAGAAGAAGGCCGAGCGCCTGGCGGTCCAGGGCAAGAAGGACCAGAAGCTGCAGAAGCGGCTCAAGGACGAGCTGGAGTGGGTCCGCTCGGGCGCCAAGGCCCGGCAGGCCAAGTCCAAGGCCCGCCTGAACCGCTACGAGGAGATGGCCACCGAGGCGGAGAAGACCCGCAAGCTCGACTTCGAGGAGATCCAGATCCCGCCGGGCCCGCGCCTGGGCAACGTCGTGGTCGAGGTGGAGAACCTCAAGAAGGGCTTCGGCGACCGGGTGCTGATCGACGGCCTGTCGTTCAGCCTGCCGCGCAACGGCATCGTCGGCGTGATCGGTCCCAACGGCGTGGGCAAGACGACGCTGTTCAAGACCATCGTGGGCCTGGAGGAGCCGGACGCGGGCACGGTGAAGATCGGCGAGACGGTCAAGCTGTCCTACGTCGACCAGAACCGCGCGGGCATCGACCCCAAGAAGAACGTGTGGGAGGTCGTGTCCGACGGGCTGGACTACATCCACGTCGGCAACGTCGAGATGCCCTCGCGCGCGTACGTCAGCGCGTTCGGCTTCAAGGGGCCGGACCAGCAGAAGCCCGCGGGCGTGCTGTCCGGCGGCGAGCGCAACCGGCTCAACCTGGCGCTGACCCTCAAGCAGGGCGGCAACCTGATCCTGCTCGACGAGCCCACCAACGACCTCGACGTGGAGACGCTGGGGTCGCTGGAGAACGCGCTGGAGCAGTTCCCCGGCTGCGCCGTGGTCATCTCGCACGACCGCTGGTTCCTCGACCGCGTGGCCACCCACATCCTGGCGTGGGAGGGCACCGACGAGAACCCGGCCCAGTGGTACTGGTTCGAGGGCAACTTCGAGGGGTACGAGAAGAACAAGGTCGAGCGCCTCGGCGCGGACGCGGCGCGTCCGCACCGGGTGACCTACCGCAAGCTCACGCGCGACTGAGCCGGGCGGGATTCGTGGCGGCGAGGGGCGAGGTGGAAGCGGACGCCGAGGTGAGCACGCTGGTCGTGCCCGCCTGGCGGCTGCGGTGGCGCGCACCGGAGTTGGCCCTGGTGCTGGGCGAGCGCGCGGTCGCGCTCGCCTCGGCCCGCCGCGACGAGGTCGACCGGTTGCGCGCGGAGTCGCTGGTGGTCTTCGCGAGCAACCAGGTGGGTCGCGGCGTGCGGGTCGCCGAGCGGGCGCTGGACGCGCTGAGGGCGGCCGAGTCCGCGGCCGAGCACGAGACCGCGTGGCGGCTGCGGGTGGAGCTGGCCGACAGCGCCAGGTCGGTGGGTGCCCCGCTGACCGGGTTCGCGGCGGTCCGCCCGGTGCTGGAGGCCGACGACGTGCCCGAGAGCCTGCGCGCCACGGCACTGGTGCAGGCCGCCGAGTGCCTGGTGTCGGTGGGCCGGGGCACGGCGCTGACCGAGGCGCTGGCCGAGGCCGACCGGCTCTACCAGGCCGACCCGGTGCTCGACCACGACACCAAGTCGCTGCTGCGCGGCCTGCTCCGCGCGGCGGCGGCCGGGCAGCAGCGCCGCTGGGGCGATCTGGCGGCGGCGATCGCGGCGGGCCGCGAGGGCTTGGAGCTGCTCGACCGGCTGGAGGACCCGGCCGCCGACAGCGGGCTGGTGCGCGGCAGGCTGACCCTGGAGCTGGTGTGCGCCCTGCTGGACGCCAACCAGCCGAAGGAGGCGTCGGAGGTCGGCTCGCCGCTGCTGGACCGCCCGGTCCGCGCGCCATCGGCGGCCACCTCGGGCTGGCTGCGGCTGGCACTGGCCACCAGGGTCCACCTGCCTGCCGGACGTGTCGACCAGGCTCACGACCTGCTGCGCGACGCGGCCGACAGCGCGGAGCGCCACCAGTTGGACACCCTGCTGGCGGAAAGCCTGCTGGCCTTGGCGCACGTGCACGAGGTCTCCGGCGAGCTGACCGAGGCGCTGGCGGACCTGCGCTCCGCGCACGCCGCGGAACGGCGCAGAGCCCGCGCGGTCTACGCCGTGCGGGCGCGTCTGGCGGCGGAGTTCGCGGGCGTGCACCGGCAGCCGACCGGCCTGCACGACCTGCTGGCGGCGCTGGTGCGGGGCGAGAAGGTCGACGCCGCGGCCCAGCCCTCGCTCGCGCCGGAGCTCAAGCAGCAGTTGCGGCAGTGGCGGCCGGTCCAGGTCCAGCGGGGCGAGGGGGCGCGGGTCAAGCGCCCCCGCAGGGCGGGCGAGGACATGACGGTGGAGGGGATCTCCGCCGCCAGAGCGCACGCGGCGGACCGCTGGCGGCTGGCCCAGCCGTTCGGCGAGATCTCACCGGAGGCGGCTCAGCCCCCGGCTGCCCAGGCCCCCGGTGCCCAGTCGCCAGTGGTCCAGTCGCCAGTGGTCCAATCTCCGGTGGTCCAGTCTCCGGCGGTCCAGTCTCCGGCGGTCCAGCCCCCGGCCTCGACCGCACCCGCTTCGCCACCGCAGGGCTTCCCCGCGCCGGAGAACACCGGTGCCGCGCAGGCGGCTTCCGAGGCTCCGGCCGCCGCGCAAGCCGCGCCGACCCCGCCGCGAGCAGCGCAGGCCCAGCCCGCGCCGGGAGTTCCGGCCGCCCCGGCTGTGCCGCCTCCCGCACCGAATCCCGTGCCTGCCGCCGGGACGCACCCCGGCACGCAGCAGGGAATGCGTCCGGCGGACCAGCGCACCGCGCAGGTCCAGCCGCCCGCGCCCGGTCGCCCCACGCCGGAATGGGCCCCGAGCCCCCCGGCGCGTCCCGCGCAACCGGGGCCCGAGTGGCCCTCGGCGCAGGCGCGCGACCTGACGCCCGGCGCCCCCGAGCGGACCACTGGCGAGCCGGGGCGCGCGGCTGCGCCGATTCCGGAGAGCGATGCCGAGATCACGCAGGTCGGCATCGGCCTGCCGCCGATCGGCCGCGGTCCCGAGGCGGACCAGAGCGGCCCCGGGACGGACCGGGGTGGCCCCGCGCTCGACGCGCCACGGGGGCCTGCGGGCGCGGACGCCGGGACGATCAGGATCAACCGGGCCGACCTGGTGCTGGACCCGACCGGCCCGGAAGCGGGTCAGCGGGCGGAACGACCGGCCCAACCCGCTGCCCCTCAGCCCGCTGCCCCTCAGCCTGCCGGCCCTCAGCCTGCCGACACCGCGTCCACGGCCGCCGAGCCCGCCGCCGAGCCCGCCGGTGAGTCCGCTGATGCCCGGAGCGCCGACCGACCGGTCCCCGCTGCCGGGTTGATCGCCGCCGCGGGTGCCGTGCGCAGCGGGCGCAGGAGAGCGGCTCGGGAAGCCTCCGAGGAGCAGGCGGAGGACGGCGGTGGCGTCCTGGAATCGCTGAAGGCGGCGGGGCTGCTCAAGCCGCAGGGCGCGGGCGGGCGCAGGCGCGCCCCGGACGCGGATGACTCGGGCGAGCCCGAGACGCCGCCCTCGCCGCCCGCCGACGTGCCGTGGCGGGTGCGGCCCCCGGCGCGGCTGCGGACCGAGGAAGCCGAACCGCCCGCGCGGACCACCCCGGAGGCGGCCCCCGACGTGCCCCAGAACGCGACCCCGGACGCGCTCCAGGACGTGACCCCGGACTTGGGTCCGGACCTGGACCCGGACGCGCCGGGGGAGGTGGACATGTTCGACTCGCCCACGATGGTCCAGCCGATCGTCGGCGCGGACGGGCTGCCCGTTCAGCCGCCCACGGGGCTGGGCGCCGCGTTCGCCAAGGGACCGCTGATCCCGACCGCGCGCGTGCCCGAGCCGTACCCCGCCGAGGAGCCGCCCGCCGCGCCGGGACCGGCCACCGAGCCGGAACCGGACAACGTCCCCCCGGCGCCCGAACCCGACCAGGTCCCGCCGGTTGCCGTGCCGGACCCGGTGCCGGACCAGCCGATCCCGATGCCCGACCCGATCCCGCGTCCGCCGACGCACTTCGGGTTCGACCTCGGCGCGGGGTCCTTCCTCAGCCCCGCCGACGTCGAACCGGACGAGGAAGCGCCCACGCGGCCGACCTCGCCCGCTCCGCAGGCGGAAGAGCCGGAGGAGCCGAAGGAGCCGTTCGTGACCTCGGTGGTGGTCGGGGGCCGGTCGATCGAGCTGCCCCCGGTGGTCGAGCCCGTGCCGGACTCGCCCAGCGCCACCCGCGCTTCGCGGCGGCCCAAGAGCGATCTGAGCCTGGCCGAGCTGCTGGCCGAGGCGCTGGTGGCCTACGAGGCCGGGCGGCGTGAGGAGGGCGAGCAGGAGGAAGGCGTCCCCGCCGATCCGGACAACGAGACCACCGCGCCCATCCAACGCCTGGACACATGGACTCCCCCCGAATCCTGAGAAATGATTTGAGGTTTTAATAAGGTTTCCCGCTGGTAACCGGCAGCCGGCTCGGCGGATAACGCCGCCGGTAGCCGGTTTCCGCTTTTCCGGCAAGTGGCACGATTCAGTGCCAGGGGTATCGCGGGCCGCTTCCACCGATCTGGTTAAGTGGTCCGCGGACCCGGTACACAGAGGTGCCGGATAGCGTGGAGTCGCCTGAACATGACCTCGACTGGAGCCCCGATCCGATCCGAGCTCGCCGCTGGCCAGCAGGCAGGCGCGAGCCGAGCGGCCAGTCCCGAGCAGATCCGTGACGAATTGGTCGAACGGGCCGCGGCCAATGCTCCCGAACTGGCCGACCTGATCCGCCTGTACTACCGGCACGTGCCCGCCGAGGAAGTCATCGCCGACGACCCGGTGGACCTCGTCGGCGCGGTGCGCTCGAACCACCGGCTCGCCGAGACCCGCGTGCCGGGCCGCCCCCTGGTGCGCATCCTCAACCCCACCCGGGGGGACGACGGCTGGAGCTGCCCGGCCACCGTCGTGCAGGTGGTCACCGACGACATGCCCTACCTGGTCGACTCGGTGGCCTCCGAGCTGGCCCGCGGCGGCGTTCAGGTGCAGCGGGTGATTCACCCGATCGTGGTGGTGCGGCGCGACCTGGTCACCGGCGCGCTGCAGGAGGTGCTGCCCGACGCCGACCCGGCCGACCCGCCCTCGGACGCCATGGCCGAGTCGTGGATGTGCATCGAGGTCGACCTGCTCACCGACCCGGAGCGGGCGCGCGAGCTGGAGACCCGGCTGCACACCGTCCTCAACGACGTGCGCGAGGTGGTCGAGGACACCGACAAGATGGCCGCCACCGCGCGCCAGCTGGCCGACCAGCTGCTGGCCTCCCCGCCGCCGCTGCCCGAGGACGAGGTGCACGACGGCGCGAAGCTGCTGCGGTGGCTGGCCGACGACCACTTCACCTTCCTCGGCTACCGGCAGTACGAGCTGGTCAGCGACGACCCGGCCACCGACGGGGAGCCCGCGCTGCGCGCGGTGCTGGCCAGCGGGCTCGGCGTGCTGCGGCAGGACAGCCTGGCCGCGCGCAGCCTCACCGCGGGCCCGGACGTGGGGGCCGCGGCGCTGTCGGACGAGCTGCTGGTGCTGACCCAGGCCAGCGCCCAGTCCAGCGTGCACCGCTCGGTCTACCCGTACTACGTGGGCGTGAAGAGCTTCGACGCCGAGGGCAACCTGGCGGGTGAGCACCGGTTCCTGGGCGTGTTCTCCACCAGCGCCCTGCACGAGGACGTGCTCGACATCCCGGTCGTCGAGCGCCGCGTGCGGGAGGTGATCCACCGCGCGGGCTTCCCGCTGCACTCCTACTCGGGCCAGCGGATGCTGGAGGTGATCCAGAACTACCCGCGCACCGAGCTGTTCTCCGTCGACGGCGAGACCCTCTACCAGACCGTCACCGGGGTCATCGCGCTGGCCGAGCGCCGCAGGCTGCGGCTGTTCCTGCGGCGCGACCCGTACGGCCGCTTCTTCTCCTGCCTGGTCTACCTGCCGCGCGACCGGTACACCACGACCTCCCGGCTGGCCATGCAGGAGGTGCTGATCGACGAGCTGGGCGGGGTGAACCTGGAGTACAGCGCCCGCGTCGGGGAGTCGGCGCTGGCCCGCGTGCACTTCACCGTGCACACCGACCCGAGCAGGCGGAGCGCGGCGGAGACCGGGCCGGACACCGCGCGCATCCAGCAGCGGCTGGCCGAGGCGGTGCGCAGCTGGGACGACCGGATGGTCGACGCCGTGCTGGCCGAGCGGTCCGACGGGCTGGGCGGGCTGGGCGCGGAGTCGGCCACCGAGCAGGGGCAGCGGATCGCGGCGGCCTTCCCGGAGGCCTACAAGGAGGACTTCACCGCGGCCGAGGGCCTGGTGGACTTCCGCCGCGTCGAGGCGCTCGCCGAGGGCGAGCTGGACATGCAGTTCTACGTGCCGCGCGACGCCGAGCCGGGCGAGCGGCGGTTCAAGCTGTGCCTGGCGGGCCACCGGCTGACGCTGTCGGAGGTGCTGCCCATGCTGCAGCGCATGGGTGTGCTCGTGGTCGACGAGCGGCCCTACGAGCTGCTGCGCGAGGACGGCGTCGCGTGCTGGATCTACGACTTCGGCCTGCGCATGGACCAGTTCACGCTGGAGCGGCTGGCCGACGAGGACCTGGAGTCGGTGCGCACCCGCTTCCAGGACGCCTTCGCCGCCGCGTGGCGCGGTGAGGCGGAGGTCGACGGGTTCAACACCCTGGTGCTGCGCGCGGGCCTGACCTGGCAGCAGGCGGCCATGCTGCGCGCCTACGCCAAGTACCTGCGGCAGGCGGGCACGCCCTACAGCCAGGACTACATCGAGGACGCCGTGCTGGGCCACACCGAGGTCGCCACGGCGCTGGTGCGGCTGTTCGAGGCGCGGTTCGACCCCGGCCTGTCCGACGAGCAGCGGGCCACCCGCACCGAGCAGCTGGCGGGCGAGATCACCGCGCTGATCGACGACGTGACCAGCCTGGACGCCGACCGCATCCTGCGCAGCCTGCTCAACCTGGTGCAGGCCACGCTGCGCACCAACTACTTCGTGCGCGACGCGGACGGGCGCGCCCGCCCGTACCTGGCGGTGAAGCTGAACCCGCAGGCCATCCCGGACCTGCCGCAGCCGCGTCCCCGGTTCGAGATCTTCGTGTACTCGCCGCGGGTGGAGGGCGTGCACCTGCGCTTCGGCCCGGTGGCGCGCGGCGGGTTGCGCTGGTCGGACCGGCGCGAGGACTTCCGCACCGAGATCCTGGGCCTGGTCAAGGCGCAGGCGGTGAAGAACGCGGTGATCGTGCCGGTGGGCGCCAAGGGCGGGTTCGTGGTGAAGCGGCCGCCCGCGGCCACCGGGGACCCCGGTCTGGACCGCGAGGCGTTCCTGGCCGAGGGCGTGGCCTGCTACCGGATGTTCATCTCCGGCCTGCTGGACCTGACCGACAACCTCAGCTCGGGCGCGGTCGTCCCCGCGCCGCAGGTGGTGCGGCACGACGGCGACGACACCTACCTGGTGGTGGCCGCGGACAAGGGCACCGCGTCGTTCTCCGACATCGCCAACGAGGTGGCCGCCTCCTACGGCTTCTGGTTGGGCGACGCGTTCGCCTCCGGCGGTTCGGTCGGCTACGACCACAAGGCCATGGGCATCACCGCCAGGGGCGCGTGGGAGAGCGTGAAGCGGCACTTCCGCGAGCTGGGCGTGGACACCCAGTCGCAGGACTTCACCGTGGTCGGCGTCGGCGACATGTCCGGTGACGTGTTCGGCAACGGGATGCTGCTGTCCGAGCACATCCGGCTGGTGGCCGCGTTCGACCACCGGCACATCTTCATCGACCCGGACCCCGAGGCCGCCTCGTCCTACGCCGAGCGCAAGCGGCTGTTCGAGCTGCCCCGCTCCTCGTGGGACGACTACGACCGCTCGCTGATCAGCGAGGGCGGCGGGGTGTGGCCGCGCACCGCCAAGTCGATCCCGGTCAGCGAGCGGGCGCGGGTGGCGCTGGGGCTGCCCGAGGGCGTGGTGAAGCTGTCGCCGCAGGAGCTGATGAAGGCGGTCCTGCTGGCCCCGGTGGACCTGCTGTGGAACGGCGGCATCGGCACCTACGTCAAGGCGTCCACCGAGTCGCACGGCGAGGTGGGCGACAAGGCCAACGACGCGATCCGGGTCAACGGCGCCGACCTGCGGGTCAAGGTCGTCGGCGAGGGCGGCAACCTGGGGCTGACCCAGCGCGGCCGGATCGAGTTCGCCCGCGCGGGCGGCAAGGTCAACACCGACGCGCTGGACAACTCCGCGGGCGTGGACTGCTCCGACCACGAGGTCAACATCAAGATCCTGCTCGACGAGCTGGTGCGCGACGGCGAGCTGGACCGCGACCGGCGCGACGAGCTGCTGGGCCAGATGACCGACGAGGTCGGCGAGCTGGTGCTGGCCGACAACTACTCGCAGAACACCGTGCTGGGCGTCAGCCGGGCGCACGCCGAGGGGATGCTGTCGGTGCACGCCCGCCTGGTCGCCGACCTGGAGGAGCGCGGGGCGCTGGACCGCGCCCTGGAGGCGCTGCCCAGCGCGGCGGAGTTCAAGGCGCTGGAGAAGCAGGGCCGGGGCCTGACCTCGCCCGAGCTGGCCACCCTGCTGGCGCACGTGAAGCTGGCGCTGAAGGAGGAGGTGCTGGCCAGCGACCTGCCCGCGCTGGACACGGTCGCGCGCAAGCTGCCCGACTACTTCCCCAGCGAGCTGCGCGAGCGGTTCGGCGACGCGGTCGCCCGCCACCCGCTCAGCCGGGAGATCATCACCACGGTGCTGGTCAACGAGGTGGTGGACGGCGGTGGCATCACCTACGCGTTCCGGTTGGCCGAGGAGCTCAGCGCCTCGGCGACCGACGCGGTGCGCGCCTACGCCGCGGTGACCGAGATCTACGACCTGCCCTCGCTGTGGCGGGAGATCCGGGCGCTGGACGCGGTGATCCCGACCGAGGTGCAGGACGAGATGGTGCTGGAGACCCGGCGCCTGCTGGACCGGGCCTCGCGCTGGCTGCTGACCAACCGCCCGCAGCCGCTGGCGGTGGGCTCGGCCATCTCCCGGTTCGCGGGCGTGGTGGCGCGGCTGGCGCCCAAGACCCTGGACCTGCTGCAGGGCCGGGAGCGGGAGTCGGTGCTGGCGCACGTGGAGCGGCTGGAGTCGCAGGGGGTGCCCGCGGAGCTGGCGCGCCGGATCTCGGTGATGCTCTACACCTACGCCCTGCTCGACATCACCGAGGTGGCCGAGCTGGCCGAGCGCGAGGCCGACGAGGGGCGCGGCGTGGGGCCGGAGCGGTCGCACGAGGAGACCGCGGAGCTGTACTTCGCGCTGTCGGAGCACTTGGACGTGGACCGGATGCTCAGCTCGGTCAGCGGCCTGGAGCGCGGCAACCGCTGGCACGCGCTGGCCCGGCTCGCGCTGCGCGACGACTTCTACTCGTCGCTGCGGGCGATCACCGTGGACGTGCTGCGCTCCAGCGACCCGGAGGACAGCTCGGCGGAGAAGATCGCGGCGTGGGAGCAGGCCAACGCGTCGCGGCTGGGCCGGGCGCGGTCGGCGCTGGAGCAGATCAACCGGGCGAACCGGCTCGACCTGGCCACGCTGTCGGTGGCGGCGCGGCAGGTGCGCAGCATGGTGCGCTGAAGGATGCGCTGACGTCAGGAGTGGGCGGGTTCCGCGCGGAACCCGCCCACTCGGGCGTTGACGTGCAGCGCCAGGGCGGTGCCCGCGCCCAGGGTGGCGGTGAAGCGGCCGGACGCGTCGACGGTGACCGCCGCGCACCCGTCGCGCTGCACGTCGCAGTAGGTGCCGGCGGGCAACGAGGTCTGGAAGGTCCGGGTGATCGGGAAGGTCTCCCGGTTGATCGCCACGAACCCGCGCGAGCCCCGGCCGAACGCGATGGCGTCGGCGCCGTTGTCCCACCAGTCGGTCACCGCGGTGCCCGCGACCGCGTTGCGGAAGCCGACCATGCCCGCGATCTGGGTCCACCGGTGCTGGCACTTCCAGCCGCTGGTGTAGCACTCGCCGGGCGGCGGCGGACCCGCGTCGCGGTCGGAGAACTCGTACCCGGAGTGCACGTTGGGCGCGCCGTAGGGCCAGGCCAGCATGAACACGTTGGCCAGCGTGTAGGTCGAGCCGTCCTTGTAGCTGAGCGTCGACCCGTTGCGCTCGGTGTCCCAGTTGTCCACGAAGGCCCGCGCCTGGTCGCTGGGCAGGTAGCCCCACACCTGGCCGAAGTTGCTGAGGTAGGCCAGGTTCTCGTTGGTGAACACGCGCTTGAGGTCGTAGGCGTAGCGGAACTCGTCCACGTCGCCCGAGCCGGTGTACTCGCCGGGCTGCACGGCCTCGCCCGCGCCGTAGATGACCTCGTGCACCCAGAACACGTCGGGCTTGCTCAGCCTGGACTTGATCGCCGCCAGGTCGGCGGCGGCGATGTGCTTGGCCGCGTCGATGCGGAAGCCGTCCACGCCCATGGCGATCAGGTTGTCGAGGTACTCGGCGATCTCGTCGCGCACGTAGTCGCTGCCGGTGTCGAGGTCCGCCAAGCCGACCAGTTCGCAGTTCTGCACGTTGTCGCGGTCGCGGTAGTCGCTGATGTCGGTGCGGCAGGAGTGGAAGTCGGGGTCGCTGTAGTGGCCGGGGTAGTCGTACTTGCGGTAGCCGGAGCCGCCGGTTCCGGTGCCCGAACCCGCGGACATGTGGTTGACGACCGCGTCGGCGATGACCTTCACGCCCGCCGCGTGGCAGGTGCCGACCATGTTCCGGAAGGCGGTCTCGTCACCGAGCCGCCCGGCGATCCGGTAGCTGACCGGCTGGTAGGAGGTCCACCACTGGGAGCCCTGGATGTGCTCGGTGGCGGGGGAGACCTCGACGAACCCGTACCCCTTGGGGCCCAGGGAGGTCGTGCACTCCGCGGCGACCCGGTCGAAGGGCCACTGGAACAGGGTGGCGGTGACGTCCTTCGACCCCGGCGGGGCGGCTTGGGCGGTCGGCGGGACGGGGCTGGACAGGCTGAGCAGGAGCGCCGCTGCGACGAGCAGCGCGCGAGGCGCTGAGGGGACCACGTTGTCTCCTGGAGCTGGCAGGGATGTGCTCTAGGTCATACCAGTCGAGGGACTTGCTGAAAACCCTTGCAAGGTCTTTCATCCCACTCGACCCACCCGCTTCGCCGAGGAGACCCATGAGCCAGGACTGGTGGCGCGACGCCGTCATCTACCAGGTCTACGTCCGCAGCTTCGCCGACTCCGACGGCGACGGCGTCGGCGACCTGCCGGGCATCCGCTCCCGCCTGCCGCACCTGGCCGGGCTGGGGGTGGACGCGCTGTGGATCACCCCCTTCTACGCCTCGCCGATGGCCGACGGCGGCTACGACGTGGCCGACTACCGGGCGGTGGACCCGGCGTTCGGCACGCTGGCCGACGCCTCGGCGCTCATCGCCGACGCGCACGCCCTGGGGCTGCGGGTGATCGTCGACCTGGTGCCCAACCACACCTCCGACCGGCACCGCTGGTTCCAGCGGGCGCTGGCCGCCCGGCCCGGCTCGCCGGAGCGCGCCCGCTACCACTTCCGCGACGGCCGCGGCGAGCTGCCGCCCAACGACTGGGAGTCGGTCTTCGGCGGCCCGGCCTGGACGCGGGTGCCCGACGGCCAGTGGTACCTGCACCTGTTCGCCCCCGAGCAGCCCGACCTGAACTGGGACAACCCCGAGGTGCGCGAGGAGTTTCTCGACGTCCTGCGGTTCTGGCTGGACCTGGGCGTGGACGGGTTCCGGGTGGACGTCGCGCACGGCATGGTCAAGGCCGACGGCCTGCCCGACGTGGGCAGGCCCGACCACATCGCGCTGCTGGGCACCGAGGCGCTGCCGTTCTTCGACCAGGACGGGGTGCACGAGATCTACCGCGACTGGCGCAAGGTGCTCGACTCCTACGACGGGCCGCGCGTCGGCGTGGCCGAGGCGTGGACGCCCAGCCCCGAGCGCACCGCGCTGTACCTGCGGCCGGACGAGCTGCACCAGGCGTTCAACTTCCACTACCTGACCACCGACTGGGACCCCGCGCGGCTGCGCGGGGTGATCGACGACTCGCTGGCCGCGTCGGCGCTGGTCGGCGCGCCGACCACGTGGGTGCTGTCCAACCACGACGTGCGGCGGCACGTCACCCGGTACGGGAGCGTGGCGCGGGCCCGCGCGGCGGCGCTGCTGATGCTGGCGCTGCCTGGCTCGGCCTACCTCTACCAGGGCGAGGAGCTGGGCCTGCCGGAGGTGCTGGACCTGCCCGACGAGGTGCTCCAGGACCCGGTGTGGGAGCGCTCCGGGCACACCGACCGGGGCCGCGACGGCTGTCGCGTGCCGATTCCGTGGACCACCGACGGGCCGTCGTTCGGCTTCGGCGACGGCGGTTCCTGGCTGCCGCAGCCCGCCGACTGGGGCGCGCTGAGCGTGGCGGCCCAGCAGGGCGACCCCGACTCGGTGCTGGAGCTGTACCGGTCGGCGCTGCGCGTCCGCCGCGAGCACCCGGACCTGGGCGCCGGGTCGGGCGTGCGGTGGCTGGACGCGCCGGAGGGCGTGCTGGCCTTCGAGCGCGGCCGGTTCGCCTGCGCGGTCAACTTCGGCCCGGAGCCGGTGCGGCTGCCGCTGGGCGGCGAGGTGCTGCTGGCCTCCGGCCCGGTCACCACCGAGGGCGGCGACGCGCTGGTGCGGGCGGACACGACGGTGTGGTGGCAGCGCCCGTAGAGTCACCGGGTGTGACAGCTCGGCTCAGTGACATCGCGGCCCAGGCAGGAGTGAGCGAGGCGACCGTCAGCCGGGTGGTCAACGGCAAGCCGGGCGTCTCCGCCGCCACCCGCCAGGCCGTGGTCGCCGCGATGGACGTGCTCGGCTACGAGCGGCCGCCCAAGCTGCGCCAGCGCAGCCAGGGGCTGATCGGGCTGATCATCCCCGAGCTGTCCAACCCGATCTTCCCGGTCTTCGCCCAGGTGATCGAGCAGGTGCTGACCAGGGACGGGTACACGCCCGTGCTGTGCACGCAGACCCCCGGCGGCTCCTCGGAGGACCAGCTCACCGAGATGCTGGTCGACCGGGGGGTCAACGGGATCGTCTTCGTGGCCGGGCTGCACGCCGACACCACCGCCGACATGGACCGGTACGTGAAGCTGGCGGGCCGCGGCGTGCCGTTCGTGATGGTCAACGGCTACACCGACAGGGTGTCGGCCCCGTTCGTCTCGGTCGACGTGCGCGCCGCGGTCCGGCTGGCCGTCACCCACCTGGTGGAGCTGGGGCACGAGCGGATCGGCCTGGCGCTGGGCCCGCGCCGGTACGTGCCGACCCAGCGCATGGTCGAGGGCCTGGCGCTGGTCCGCCCGCAGGCCGCCGACCTGGTGGAGCACTCCCTGTTCAGCGTCGAGGGCGGCCAGGCCGCGGCGGCCAAGCTGCTCGACCGGGGCTGCACGGCGATCGTGTGCGGCAGCGACCTGATGGCCTTCGGCGCGATCCGGGCCGCCCGCCAGCGCGGGCTGCACGTGCCGCGCGACGTGTCCGTGGTCGGGTTCGACGACTCGCCGCTGATCGTGTTCGCCGACCCGCCGCTGACCACGCTGCGGCAGCCGGTGGACGCGATGGGGCAGGCGGCGGTGCACGCGCTGCTGGAGGAGATCGGCGGCACGCCCGCGCCGCACGCGGAGTTCGTGTTCCAGCCCGAGCTGGTGGTGCGCGGGTCCACGGGGGCGCGGCCCCGGTGAACGCCTCCGGATGCCGCCTTAACGTGGCTGTAGCGCGTGGCTAAGGTCTGGGACATCGACGATGCGGGAGGCGCGTTCAACTTGGGTGTGTTCGTCACGGGCGTGCGACCGAGGTGGTCGGACATGGACGCGTTCGGCCACGTCAACCACGCCAGCACGGTGACGCTGCTGGAAGAGGCGCGGATCGGCCTGCTGTTCACCGAAGCCACCCGGCACGGCGTGCCCGCCATGAAGGAGGGCGTCGTGGTGGCCCGCCTGGCGGTGGAGTACCTGGCCCCGCTGCTCTACACCGGCGACGACGTCGTGGTGGAGATGTCGGTGCGGGAGCTGAAGTCGGCCTCGTTCACCCTCGACTACGCCGTGCGCAGCGGGCGCCAGGAGGGCAGCCCGGTGGTGGCGCGGGCGGAAACCCTGATGGTCCCCTACGACCTGGCGGCCGGGCGTCCCCGCCGCCTTCTCGAAGCCGAGCGCGACTTCCTCGCGGGCTGGCGTGCCGGAGGTAATGGTGCCTGAGCTGGTTCTGGCCGACCCCACCGAGCGGGACGACCTGGGCGCGTTCGTCGCCCGCGCGGTCCGACTGGACGCGCAGGTCGTGGTGCGGCTGCGCAACCGCCCCTCCGGGGGCCTGCTCGACGCGTGGGTGGCGACCCCGTTCGACGCGCTGGCGACCCGCACGGTCGCCGGGGAGGTGCGGCCGGGGGACGTGACGGTGTCCGGCTCGGACCTGCTGACCGGGCTGGCGGTGGTGCGCAGCGAGACCGTGGACCCCGGTCCGGCCAAGGACCTGATGTGGCGCTCGGCGCTGCCGCCCTCGGACGGCTGGCTGCCGGTGGACCGGCTGCCCGGCAGCGTGGTCTCCGAGCTGGCCGAGCAGGGCGTGGCCGTGGCGCGGGAGAACACCGGCCCGCACGGCACCCCGCCCGCCTCGCTGCTGGACCAGACCGTGCTCACGGTCAGCGGCTCCGGGCTGGACGTGAAGGTGCCGCTGCGGTGCCTGTTCGCCTTGTCCGGCATGGGTTTCCTGGGCGGCGACGACGTGCGGGTGACGGCCACCGACTCCTGGCTGCGCATCGACGCCCGGTTCGGCGCGGTGGTCCGCCGCCGCCACTCGATGCTGCCGCTGCTGGTGTGACACCGCCGGTCCGAACCCGCTGGTTCGGACCGGGACAACCCCGGTGCGGTCCGGGCGTCCCTTGATCACGCCCCGGCGGCACCCGGATCATGAGGCTGGTGCGAGGGGCTGGGCTCAGGGGGGTTCATGGAGTTCCGCGTTCTCGGACCGGTCGAGGCCCGCGTCTCGGGCAGACCGGTCCAGCTCGGTGGTCCGAAGCCGCGCACGCTGCTGGCGATGCTCCTGCTGCACGCGGGCCGGGTGGTGTCGTTGGCCCAGCTGGTCGACGCGGTGTGGGGGCAGGACCCGCCGGAGCGCACCCGCGCGGCGGTGCACACCTACGTCTCGACGCTGCGCAAGGCGCTCTCCGACGGCGCCGAGCTGCTGACCCGCGACGCGGGCGGCTACCTGCTGGCGGCCGACCTGGACCAGGTGGACGTGCACGTGTTCACCCGCGAGGTCTCCGCGGGCCGGGTGGCGCTGGCCGACGGCGACCTTGAGGAGGCCGCGGCCCGGTTCGCCGCCGGGCTGCGGGTGTGGCGCGGGCCCGCGCTGGGCGGCGCGCGGGGCGAGTGGGCCGAGCAGGAGCGCGGCAGGCTGGAGGAGCTGCGGCTGGCCGCGCTGGAGGACCGGGTGGACACCGACCTGGCCATGGGCCGGGGCGAGGCGGTGGTGCCCGAGCTGGTCGCCGCGGTGGCCGAGCACCCGCTGCGCGAGCGGCTGCGCAGCCAGCTGATGCTGGCGCTGCACCAGGCGGGCAGGCAGGCCGACGCGCTGGCGGTCTACCAGGAGGGCCGCCGGGTGCTGCTCGACGAGCTGGGGCTGGAACCGGGTCCGGCGCTGCGCTCGACCCACGAGCGGGTGCTGCGCGAGGAACCGGCGAAGCCCGCGCGGGCCGAGGCGGCGCCGCCCGCGCCGCGGCCCAGCCAGCTGCCGGCCGACATCGCCGACTTCACCGGCCGCGCCGCCGAGCTGGACCAGCTCTCCCGCGCGCTGGCCCGGCCCACCGGCGCGGTGCGGGTGTGCGCGATCTCCGGTCAGGCGGGCTCGGGCAAGTCCACGCTGGCCGCGCACGTGGCGCACGCGGTGCGCGAGCACTTCCCGGACGGCCAGCTCTACGCGGCGCTGCACGGGGTGCACCCGCACCGCGCCGACCCGGCCGAGGTGCTGGCCGGGTTCCTGCGCGCGCTGGGCGTGCCCGAGCAGGGCATCCCCGCCGACCTGGCCGAGCGCGCCCAGCTCTACCGCACGCTGCTGGCCGACCGGCGGGTGCTGGTGGTGCTCGACGACGCCGCCGACGAGCGGCAGGTCCGCCCGCTGCTGCCGGGCGAGCCGGGGTGCGCGGTGCTGGTCACCAGCCGGGAGCGGCTGGGCGCGCTGAGCGGGGCCGCGCAGCTGGACCTGCGGGTGCTGCCCGACCGCGACGCGCTGGCGCTGCTGGACCGCCTGGTCGGCAGCGACCGGGTGGCCGCCGAGCCGGAGGCGGCGCGCGAGATCGTGCGGCTGTGCGGTCAGCTGCCGCTGGCCGTGCGCATCGCCGGGGCCAGGCTGGCCGCCCGGCCGCACTGGCGGCTGGCCCGGCTGGCCGAGCGGCTGGGCGTGCAGCGGCGGGTGCTGGGGGAGCTGACCCTGGGCGACCTGGAGGTGCGCGGCAGCCTGGCGCTGAGCTACGCGGGCCTGGCCGAGCGGGAGCGCGCCGCGCTGCGCGGGCTGGGCCTGCTGGACGTGTCCGGCTTCGGCGGCTGGCTGGTGGCGCCGCTGCTGGACTGCGACCGGGACGAGGCCGAGGAGGTGGTCGAGCGGCTGGTGGACGCGCGGCTGGTGGACGTCTCCGGTGAGGAGGGCGGGGTCCTGCGCTACCAGGTGCACGACCTGACCCGCGCGTTCGCCCGCGAGCGCGGCGAGGCCGAGGAGACCCCGGACGGGGTGCGCGCGTTGTGCGCCCGCGCCGCCCGCGCCTGGCTGGGCCTGGTCGAGGCGGCGGGGGCGACCCCCGAGCCCGACGCGGAGCCGGTCGAGGTGCCGCACCTGGACCGGGAGGTCGTCGCCGAGCTGCTGGCCGATCCGCGGGCGTGGTTCGACGCCGAGCAGGCCGAGCTGGTCGGCGTGGTGGAGCGGCTGGCCGAGCTGGACGAGGCCGGTCTCGCCACCCGGCTGGCGACCGCGCTGGCGGCGTCCTGGTTCTCCACGCGCAACCTGTTCCACCAGTGGTGGCGCACCCACTCCGCCGCGCTGGCCGCCGCCCGCCGGGTGGGCGATCGCGCGGACCAGGCGCGGCTGCTGGCCGGGCTGGGCTGGCTGCGCTACGAGCAGGACCGCTTCGGCGAGGCCGAGTCGTACTACGAGCAGTCGCTGGCGGCCTGTCAGCAGGACGGCGACGAGCGCGGCGAGGTCACCGCGCTGCTGGAGCTGAGCACCGTGCAGCGGGAGCAGGGGATGCTCGCGGCGGCACGCGCGTCGTTGGACCGCGCGCTCCTGCGGCTGCGCGCCCTGGACGAGCCGAGGCTGGTCGTCAGCGCCGTGCACGGCCTGAGCCGGGTGCTCACCGAGCAGGGCGACCTGACCGGGGCGCTGCGGGCGGGCGAGCGGGCCCTGGCCGCCCACCGGCGGTCGGGCGACGTGCGCGGCGAGGCGCTCTCGCTGCGCACCATCGGCATCGCGCACCGCGCGGCCGGGCGGCTGGACGAGGCGGCGCGGGCCTGCGAGCGGGCCGTGGAGCTGCTGCGCGGCAGCGGCGAGCGGCTGATGACCGCCTACGCGGCGCAGTCGCTGGCCAAGGTGCGCATCCGGCAGGGCCTGGGCGACGCGGTGCGCAGCGAGCTGCTGGAGTGCCTGGGCACCTGCAACGACATGCAGGACGGCTTCGGCCAGGCGCTGATGCTGCGCACCCTCGGCGAGCTGGAGCTGTCGGTGGGCCGGGCGCGGGAGGCGCTGCGCTACCTGGAGCGGTCACTGCGCTGGTGGGACGCGCTGCGGCTGCCGGTGTGGCGGGCTCGGACGCTGCGCGACCTGGCGGGCGTCCACGAGGCGCTGGGCGACCCGGCCCGCGCCGACCGGGCGTGGACCGAGGCGGTGGAGATCTTCACCCGGCACGGCTGCCGCGAGGCGGGCGAACCCCGCCCCGCGAGCGTGCCCGTCAGCGAGGTGCCCCGAGCGGGGTGAGCGTCGGCGTCCCACGGGGTGGCGCACCACCCCGTGGGACGCCGGGCTAGACCAGCCAGGCCGCGGTGTCCGGGGGCAGCTGGTCGCCGTCCATCGGCCCGCTGGCCAGCAGCACCCGGCCGGGGGGCAGCGGCACCGACCCGGCCGAGGTGTTCAGCGCGCAGATCAGCCCGCCGCCCTTGCGCCGGAACGCCAGGCAGCCGGGGGGCGCGCCGTACCACTCCAGCTCGTCCCCACCGATGGCCGGGTGCGTCTTGCGCAGCTCCAGCGCCTGCCGGTACAGCGAGAGCATCGAGTCCGGGTCCTCCAGCTGCCGCTCCGCGGTCAGCGGGCCCCACTCGTTGGGCTGCGGCAGCCAGGTGCTCGCGCTCTGCGAGAACCCGTACGGCGGCGCGGCGCCCTCCCACGGCAGCGGCACCCGGCAGCCGTCGCGGCCCCGGTCGGTGTGCCCGGAGCGCAGCCAGGTCGGGTCCTGCAGCGCCCACTCCGGCAGCTCCACGTTGGGCAGGCCCAGCTCCTCGCCGTTGTAGAGGTAGACCACGCCCGGCAGGGCCAGTTCGACCAGCGCCATCGCGCGGGCCCGCCGCGCGCCCAGGTCGCCGCCGCCGTAGCGGGTCACGTGCCGCACCACGTCGTGGTTGGACAGCGTCCAGGTCGGCGGGGTGCCCAGCGGCCGCACCGCGGCCAGCGAGTGCTCGATCGCCGCGCGCACCGCCTCGGCGTCGAACTCGGCCTCCACGAGCCGGAAGTTGAAGCCCAGGTGCAGCTCGTCGGGCCGGACGTAGCGGGCGAACCGCTCGTCGTCCTTGACCCAGATCTCGCCCACCGCCATCCGGCCGGGATAGGTGTCGATGACCTTGCGGATCATCCGGTGGTACTCGTGCACGCCGTCGTTGTCGAAGCGCGGGTCCAGCGCGTTGTCGTGCAGCACGCCGGGGCCCCGGTCGACCCGCAGGTCCATGTCGGGCAGCCCGAACGGCTTGGCCATGCCGTGCGCCACGTCGATGCGGAAGCCGTCCACCCCGCGGTCGAGCCAGAACCGCAGGGTGCGGGCCAGGTCGGCGGGCACCTCGGGGTTGTCCCAGTTCAGGTCGGGCTGCTCGGGGGCGAACAGGTGCAGGTACCACTGCCCGTCGGGCACCCGCGTCCACGCGGGCCCGCCGAACACGCTGGTCCAGTTGTTGGGCGGCTGGGAGCCGTCGATGCCGCGCCCGTCGCGGAAGATGTACCGGTCGCGCTCGGGGCTGCCGGGGGGCGACTGGAGCGCGGCCTGGAACCACTCGTGCCGGTCGCTGCTGTGGTTGGGCACCAGGTCCACGGTGATCCGCAGGTTGTGCTGGTGGGCCTCCTCGACCAGCCGGTCGAACGCGGCCAGGTCGCCGAACAGCGGGTCCACGTCGCGCGGGTCGGCCACGTCGTAGCCGTGGTCGGCCATCGGCGAGGTGTAGAAGGGGGTCAGCCACAGCGCGTCGACGCCCAGCAGCTCCAGGTAGCCCAGCCGGGAGCGGATGCCGTCGAGGTCGCCGACGCCGTCACCGTTGGAGTCGGCGAAGGAGCGCACGTAGATCTGGTAGAAGACGGCGTCACGCCACCAGGCGGACTCGTCGGCGATCTCGGGTCGGCGGTCGGAGGATCGTCGCACGAGGAGTCATCCTGCCATTCGTGGTGAGGTGGTCCGCCCCGTCCGGGGGATCGGGGATCACGCCCAGGTGTTCACGAGGCTGTTCGCGGCCATCTCCAGGTACCCCCACAGCTGTCGCCGATGCTCGGGTGAGAGATCCGCCTCGTCCACCGCGACCTTGATGCAGCGCAGCCAGGCGTCGCGCTGCTCGGGGCCGATGGTGAAGGGCATGTGCCGCATCCG
>NZ_BMRG01000002.1:381521-431530 GCF_014648515.1 Saccharothrix coeruleofusca | reverse complement strand
CAGCCTCGGGTGGCCGCGCTGCTCGGAGTAGGTGTGCGGGCCGCCCCAGTACTGCATGAGGAACAGCCGGAAGCGCTCCTCGGCGGGGCCGAGGTCCTCCTCCGGGTACATGGGGCGCAGCACCGGGTCCTTGGCGACCTCTTCGTAGAAGCGCGCGACGATCCGGTGGAAGGTGTCGTACCCGCCCACCGCTTCGTAGAAGTTCTCCGGAGTGGTCACACAACCATCCTGCCTGGCTGGGGAATGGGGCGGTGCGCGAGGGTCGCGGCCCGCGCGCCCACCGTGGTGAACGCGCGGGCCGCGCCGGTTATGCCTTGAGGGAGACGCCCGCGTCCTCCAGGGCTGGCATGAGCTTGGCGCGCAGGGCGCGCTGCACCGCCCACTGCCGCCCCGGCCGCACCTTCACGGTGACCCGCATGGTGATCCCCTCCGGGGTCACCTTCTCCACGCCGAGCACGTCCGGCTCGGCGATCACGTCCTTGGCCAGCTGCTCCTCCGCGGTCGCCGACTTGGCGGCCCTGGACAGCACGTCGGTGACCTCGGCCAGGTTCGCGCCGTAGCCCAGCGGCAGGTCCACCACGGCCACCGCGAACCCCTGCGAGGAGTTGCCCACGCGCTGGATCTCGCCGTTGCGCACGTACCAGACGGTGCCGTTGGTGTCGCGGATCGTGGTGATGCGCAGGCCCACCGACTCCACGGTGCCCGTGGCGGGCCCGAGGTCGACGACGTCGCCGACGCCGTACTGGTCCTCCAGCATCATGAACATCCCGGACAGGAAGTCCTTGACCAGGTTCTGCGCGCCGAAGCCGATGGCGACGCCGAGGATGCCCGCCGAGGTCAGGATGGGGGCGACGTTCATCCCGAGCTCGGTGAGCACCTGGATGAACGCCACCCCGAACACGACGAACGTGACCATGGACTTGAGCACCGAGCCGATGGTCCTGGCCCGCTGCTCGCGCCGCTCGGAGACCAGCACGCCCAGGGCCTGCGGCGCGCGCTCGCGCAGCGGCTTGAGCAGCCTGGGCTTGCGCCCCTCGCCGGAGCCCCTGGTCAGTCGGTCGATCAGCCGCCGCAGCAGGAACCGGACCACCACCGCGATCACCACCGTGAGCGCGATGCGCAGCGCGCCCTCGGCCATCCTCGGCCCGTTGGTCAGCCACCACTCGACGGCGAGCGTCGACTTCACGTCCACGTGCCCAGTCCTCCAAACTCCCGACTACAACTCCGGCCCGGCCAGGTCCAGCCCGGTCAGCTCCAGCCCGGTCGCCCAGGCCAGGAAGGTCAACTGGTCCACGGCCAGCCCGACCGACCGGCTCACCGACCGCCCCGCGTGCCCCACCTCGGTCTCCCGGCGCAGCAGCACCGGGTGCTTGGTCGGATCGCTCGCCGTGGCGTGCTGCAGCGCCGCGCACATCTTGCGGGCGTGGTTGGGGTCCACACGGCTGTCCGACTCGAAGACCGTGAACAGCACCGAAGGGTACTCAACCCCCTCCCGCACCCGGTGGTACGGCGAGTAGGACAGCAGCCACGCCAACTCCTCCGGCACGCTCGCGCTGCCGTACTCCTCAGCCCACAGCCGCCCCAGCAGGAAGTTCTCGTAGCGGACCATGTCCAGCAGTGGCGCTGAGCACACCACCGCCGCGTACAGCTCCGGGCGCTGGGTCAGCGCGGCCCCGACCAGCAGGCCCCCGTTGGACCCGCCCATGATCGCCAACTGCTCGGGCGTCGTCCACCCCTGTCCCACCAGGTGCTCGGCGGCGGCGTGGAAGTCGTCGAACACGTTCTGCTTGTGCTCGCGCATCCCGGCCCGGTGCCACTGCTCGCCCTCCTCGTCGCCGCCGCGCAGCGACGCGTGCGCCCACACCCCGCCCGCCTCGACCCAGGCCAGGGTGGTGGCGCTGTAGCCGGGACCGCGGCCGACGGCGAAACCGCCGTAGCCGGTCAGCAGCGCGGGCCGGGGCAGGTCGGGGGTCCGCCTGCCGGACACCACGAACATCCGCACCGCGGTGCCGTCCGCGGAGGTGTACTCGACCTGCTGGGTGGTCACCTCCGGCAGCTCCACCGCACCGGGGTTGGCCTCGTGCAGCGTCGTCTCACCGGTGGACAGCGAGAACCGGTGCACCGACAGCGGCGTGACGAAGTCCGACCAGCCGAACCACAGCACGTCCCGGTCCGCGTCGGTGGCCGGGTCGGTGGTGGACCAGCCGTGCAGCGAGCCGGTGCCGGGCAGCGGGACCTCGCCGAGGTGCCGCCCGGTCGCCGGGTCGTGCAGGTGCAGCTCGGACACCGCGTGCCGGGTGCGCAGCAGCACCAGGGAGCCGTCCAGCCAGGTGGCGGCGTCGAGCACCGAGTCGGGCTGCTCGGCGACCAGCTCGGTCCACTCGGTGGGCCGCTCGGGGTCGGCCACGCACAGCCGGAACCGCGGCGCGTCGAGGCTGGTGACCAGGTAGAGCCTGCCGTCGCGGCCGACCCAGGCGGTGCACTGGGCGCCCGCGTCGGCGGCCAGCACCTCGCGCGGCACGCCGTCGCCGCGCAGGTCGGCGATCCACACCGAGTCGCGGCGGACCGTGCCGGGCGAGCCGTTGATCAGCAGCCACCGCTTGTCCGGCGACAGCGACACGCCGTAGTAGTACGTGTGGTCCAGGCCGTCGCCGTGCACGGTGACGTCGGTGGCCGGGTCGGCGCCCACGCGGTGCCGGTACACGCGGCGGTGGAACAGCCGCTCGTCCTCGGGCAGCCCGGCCGGGTCGAGCCTGCGCACGTAGAAGAACTCCTCGCCGCCGGGCAGCCAGGCCACGGGGGAGTAGCGGCACCGGTCGATCGGGCCTTCGAGCACCTCGCCGGTGTCCACGTCCAGCACGTGCAGCAGGGAGTGCTCGTCGCCGCCGACGGAGACCTGGTAGGCCAGGCGGGTGCCCTCGGCGCTGGGCGACCAGGCGTCCAGCGTGGTGCGGCCGGACGGGTCGAGCGCGTTCACGTCCAGCAGCACGCGCTCGGAGCCGTCGCGTTCACGGACGTGGAGCACCGGGTGGTCCTGCTCGGGGTCGCGGCGGGTGAAGAACGCGCGGCCCGCGCGCCAGTGCGGCGCGCCCACCGCGCCGGTGCGCATCAGCTCGGCCAGCCGGGAGCCGAGCCGGTCGCGGCCGGGCAGCGCGTCGAGCCACGATCGGGTGAGGTCGTCCTGGGCCGCGGACCACTCCCGCGTGGCGGGCGAGGCCGGGTCTTCCAACCAGCGGTACGGGTCGGCCACGAGGTGCCCGTGCAGGTCTTCCACGAGGTCCTGACGTGGTGCGGCCGGGTAGGTGGTCGTCGCAGGCAGCGCTGCGCGGGAGGGCTGGGTCACCTCGCCGAGGGTACCGCCATGATGAAAACCATCACCGATAGGGAGTCGGTTCGCCGAATGTTCGGCCACGACTGCATGACACGTCACATATCACAGGTGATTTTTGGGGGTGATCTGTGGTCTGCTATGCCTGAACCGGTGGAGGTGGTCGCGTGCCAGACCGACAACCCACCCCGATCGGCGCCCTGGCGAACGCCGGGCTCGCGCCGGTGGCCCCGTCCGGCCAAAAACAGCCCGGTGTGCACGCTGTGGTCGACGGGGAGGGGAGCGGTTCGGCGAAGCCGGTGGTGTTCCCCTGGGGACGGAGAAAAGTACTGCTCCTCAACGCCACGTTCGAGCCGCTGACCGCGCTGCCGCTGCGGCGCGCGGTGGTGCTGGTGGTGTGCGGGAAGGCCGAGGTGGTGCACGGCGACCCGGCCGGGGCCGTGGTCCACTCCTCGACCTCGCAGGTCGTGGTGCCCTCGGTGATCAGGTTGAGCAACTACGTGCGCGTGCCGTACCGGGGCCGGGTTCCGCTGACCCGCGCCGGGCTGATGCACCGGGACCGGTACCGCTGCGCCTACTGCGGCGGGCGGGCCGAGACCATCGACCACGTGGTGCCGCGCAGCCGGGGTGGCCCCCACTCCTGGACCAACTGCGTGGCCTGCTGCGCGAAGTGCAACCACCGCAAGGCCGACAAGCTGCTGTCGGAGCTGGGGTGGCGGTTGCGCGTCGTGCCCAGCGCCCCGCGCGGGCCGCACTGGCGGCTGCTGGCGGGCGTCGCCGAGGCCGATCCGCTGTGGCTGCCCTACCTGGGGGAGCCCGCGGCGTAGCTCACGCGGCCAGTGCCAGGTCCTCGCGGTGCGCGGTGATGCGGACCGAGTCGCGTGCGGTGATGCGCACCGAGTCGCGTGCCGTGATGCGCACGGAGTCCAGCGCGCCGGTGATGCGGACCGAACCGAACGAGGTAATCCGAACGGAGTCGCGCGCGGTGATGCGAACGGAGTCGCGTGCGGTGATGCGCACCGAGCCGGATGCGGTCACGGAGCGCTGAACAGACGCGTCGGGCTGCGCCATTCGGGTGTAAGACGAACGAGTGAGGACAACGGCCTGAGCGGAGTTCGTGGTGTACATGTCGTGTCCTCCGAGACTCGGTGAGTGATAAATAGGATTCAGGAACGAATGCGCAAGACCCGTACAGGTGAAAAGCTAGAAGGCGGGGCGGCGGAGGACAAGACGCCAAACCGGCCGCCGTTCGCCTCCGTCCGGGTGCAGTCCGTCAGGGGGTACCCACTGCGACGGCGGAGCGGTTCCGTTCCTGCTTCCGGTTCGCCTCGGCACGCTGCGTAACATCGCCTGATCCGGGAGTAGCTCACGTCATAGCGAGGTAGGCGGTGGAAGAACCGCTCCAGCGCACGGGGATCGGCACGCCGGGTTTCCGGCTGCTCACGGGCGCCTGGATCACCTCGCTGGTCGGCGACGGCGTGCGCACCGTGGCCCTGCCGCTCTACACCGCCGTCAGCACCCGCAGCCCGTTGGCCGCCTCGGCCGTGGCGGTCGCCGTGGCGCTGCCCTGGCTGGTGGTCGCCCTGCCCGCGGGTGTGCTGGTGGACCGCTGGCGCCCTGGACCGGTGCTGGCCGCCGCGCACGCCTTCCGCGCCGCGGTCACCGGGCTGCTGGCCTGGGCGGTGTTCGCCGACCGGGCCTCGGTCGCCGTGCTGTGCGCCGTCGGGTTCGTGCTGACCAGCGCCGAGTCCTTCGCCGACAGCGCCTCGCAGGTGCTGCTGGTGGAGCTGGCGGGCCCGGCCGACCTGGAGCGCGCCAACGGCCGGTTCGTCACCGCCGAGACCATCGGCATGGACCTGGCCGGGCCGCTCGCGGCCAGCGCCCTGTTCTGGTGGGAGCCCGCGGCCTGCTTCGCCCTGGACGCGCTGACGTTCGTGGTCGCGGCGGTCTGCGCGGCCCGGCTGCCCCCGGTCCGGCTGCCCCCGGTCGGGCCGCCCCCGGTCGGAACGCGGCGCCGCACCGGTCTCGGCGCGATCCGCGCCCAGCTCGTCGAGGGCCTCGCGCACCTGGCCCGCCACCCCGGCCTGCGGGTGCTGGTGCTCGCGGTCGGCGTCACCGCGCTGTGCGCCGCCGCGGTCAACGCGATGCTGGCGCTGTACGCGATCAACGTGCTGCGGCTGCCCGAGGCGGTGATGCCGTGGCTGGTGGTGGTGATCGCGGTCGGCTCGCTCGCGGGCGCGCGGCTGAGCCCGGCGCTGGCCGCCAGGCTGGGCGGCGGCCGGGTCATGGTCGGCGCGCTGGTGGTGCTCGGCCTGGCGTTCATCGCCTTCGGCGCGACCTCGGCGCTGCCGGTGGCGATCGCCGCGGTGCTGCTGTTCGGCCTGGCCGCGGCCACCTGGAACGTCCAGTCGGCCACCCGCAGGCAGCGGCTGACCCCCGCCCCGATGATGGGTCGGGTCACCAGCGCCTACCGGGTGCTGGCCTGGGGCCTGTCGCCGCTGGGGGCCGCGCTGGCGGGCCCGCTGGCCCAAGCGGTGTCCCTCGGCGCGGTCTACCTGGTGGCGGGAGGGGTCGTCGTGCTCACCGCGGTGGCGCTGGCACGCCCCCTCGCCCGGACGTGACGACGGCGATCGGTTACCGTAACCGCCGTGACGATCGTGGAGACCTTGCTCGTCTTCGCGCTGATCCCGCTGGCCATCTACGGCGTGATCGCGCTGCTGACGCTGAGGCGGAAGGCGACCCGCATCCAGCGGTACCGCCCAGGGCAGGAATGGGGCTACGCCCCGGTGTGGTGGAGCGCCAACCCGGCCGGGCTGCCGCAGACCCACCACGCCGTCGTCGTGGACACCCCGGCCGAGGGCCGGACCGCCAAGGGAGGCGCCCGTGGCAACTGGTGAGGTCGTGCGCGCGGCGGTGGACCCGTCGCAGCTGGGGGTCGGCGAGGCGGTCACCGCCAGCGGCCGGATCTCCGTGGCGAGGATGCACACGCCGCAGGCGCCCACCGTGCCGTTCACCCCGGTCCAGCTGTCCAGCCTGGACGAGGCGCTGACCCTGGCCAGCCGCACCACCGGCCTGGACTTCAGCGTCTACCTGGGCGAGCTGGGCGGCGACACCCGCGCGCAGGCCGAGGCGCTGCACGCGTCCACCGCGCGCCCGACGCACGCGGTGCTGGTCGCGGTCTCGCCCGGCGAGCGCGTCGTGGAGATCGTGACCGGCGAGGAGTCGCACCGCAGGCTGCCCGACCGGGGCGCCAAGCTCGCGGTGATGAGCATGGTGGCCAGCTTCAAGGAGGGCGACCTGGCGGGTGGCCTGGTCAGCGGTCTGCGGATGCTGGCCGACCAGGCGGGGCACGCGCCGCGCTCCTGAGCGGATTTCCGCTGAAGGCCCCGGTGCCCGTCGCCGGGGCCTTCAGCGTGTTTCAGAGCAGGGCGAGCTTGCGGAAGTGCTCGGTCAGCTCCCACGGCGAGTTGGTGACCGCGTTCGCTCCCGCCGCGATGGCGCGCGCGCCCAGGGTCCGCTTGGCCCTGGCCCCGCAGTAGACGACGATGGGCACCGCCGGGTCCAGCTCGCGCAGCGCGGTCGCCAGCCGCACGCCCGCGTCCACCACCTCGGCACGCGCCATGTCGGTGACCACCAGCCGGTACCGGTTGGTGGCGAACAGCTCCAGCCCCTCGCGGGTGGAGGTCGCCGAGTCCACGCGGACCCCGTTGTCCTGGAGCTGCGCGATCTCCAGCACGTTGTTCTCCGGGTGGTCGTCCACCCACAGCACGCGCAGCGGCGCGGGCTCCTCGTCGGGCACCGCGGCCACGGCGGGCGAGCCGACCTGACCCGACGCCTCGCCGAGCGCCTCGCGCAGCGCGCTCACCTGCTTCCGCAGGTCGGCGATCGCCTCGTTCTGGGCCCGGTTCAGCACGCCGAGGGTGACCCGCTGGCCACCGATCTCCAGCGAGATCTCGCGCTCCCGAGCGGACCGCACCACCTCGCGCAGCGGGGTGCGGAACAGCAGGAGCAGCAGGAGCAGGATCAGCGGCCATAAGAGACTCGCCACCGCGTTGAGCATCTCCGCCATCCGCCGGAGGCTAGCGGTCGGGGGACCCTCCGCGAGGGGATGAGCGGGCCGCGTCCCCCGAAAGAGGGACGCGGCCTCGGCGCAGCAGGTCAGGAGCGGTCGAACTCCTGCGCCGCCAGCGCCCGCACGATGCCCGCGCGGCCCTCGGAGACCAGCCTGCGCAGCGCGGGCGGGTGGTCGCCCGCCAGCCACTGGTCCGCCGCGGTCACCGTCTCCGGCCGGATCGACCAGGACGGGAACAGCCCGATCACCACCGACTGCGCGCGCTCGCTGGAGCGGCGGTCCCACACCCCCGCCACGTCGGCGAAGTAGCGCTCCACGTACGGCTGGAGCAGCTCCTTCTGGCCGGGGTGCTGGATGCCCGCGATGATCGCCTCGCTGACCGCGTTGGGCAGCTCGTCGTCGTTGACCGCGCGCTCCCACGCCTCGTCCTTGGCCTCGCGGGTGGGGCGCAGCGCGCGGGCGGACTGGGCGCGGCGGTGGCCGGTCGCGGTCGGGTCGCGCCGCTCCTCCGCCTCGATCTCGGGCAGGTCGGCCGCGCCGTGGGCGACCAGCGCCTGCAGCAGCCGCCACCGCAGGTCGGTGTCCACGTCCAGGCCGGGCAGCACGTCGGTGCCGTCCAGCCAGCCGCGCAGCACCGCCAGGGTGTCGGCGTCGAGCACCGAGGTCGCCAGCGCGTTGACGAACGCCAGCTGGTGGTCCGAACCCGCCTCGGCGGCCCGCGCCAGCTCCAGCGTCCTGGCCGTGAACCGCCGCCAGCCCTCCGCGCGCCAGGAGGCGTCGGCGTAGGAGGACAGCGCGGTCTGCGCCTGGAGCAGCAGCCGCTGCACCACGCCCACCTCGGTCTCCGCGTGCAGGCCGCCCAGCACCAGGTTGACGAAGTCGCGCGCCTTCAGCTCGGCCTCGCGGGTCATCTCCCACGCCGCCGACCAGCACAGCGTGCGCGGCAGCGGCTCGGCGATGTCGGCGATGTGGTCGACCAGCGCGGCCAGCGAGTCCGGGTCCAGCCGCATCGTGCAGTAGGTCAGGTCGTCGTCGTTGACCAGCACCAGCTTGCCGCGCGGCACGCCGACCAGCTGGGGCACCTCGGTGCGCTCGCCGGACACGTCCAGCTCCACCCGGTGCTTGCGCACCAGCTTGCCGCCCTCGTCGTCGTACACGCCGATGGCCAGCCGGTGCGTGCGCAGCTCGCCCGCGCCCGGCCGCGCGCCGCCCTGCAGCACCGCGAACTCGGTGAACCGGCCCTGCGCGTCCACGCTGAACTTGGGGCGCAGCAGGTTCAGGCCGGTGGTCTCCAGCCACTGCGCGCTCCACCACGACAGGTCGCGGCCCGACGCCTCCTCCAGCGCGCCGAGCAGGTCGGCCAGGGTGGCGTTGCCCCAGGAGTGCTTGGCGAAGTAGACCCGCAGGCCCGCCAGGAAGTTCTCCAGGCCGACGTAGGACACCAGCTGCTTGAGCACCGAGGCGCCCTTGGCGTAGGTGATGCCGTCGAAGTTGACCTCGACCGCCTGCACGTCGGGGATGTCCGCGGCCACCGGGTGGGTCGAGGGCAGCTGGTCCTGCCGGTAGGCCCAGGACTTCTCGATCTTGGCGAACGTGGTCCACGCGTGCACGTACTCCGTGGCCGACGCCTGGGCCAGCACCGAGGCCCAGGTGGCGAACGACTCGTTCAGCCACAGGTCGTCCCACCAGCGCATGGTCACCAGGTCGCCGAACCACATGTGCGCCATCTCGTGCAGCACGGTCTCGGCGCGCCGCTCGTAGAGGTAGCGGGTGACGCGGCTGCGGAAGACGTAGTCCTCCAGGAAGGTGACGCAGCCCGCGTTCTCCATCGCGCCCGCGTTGAACTCCGGCACGAAGCACTGGTCGTACTTGCCGAAGGGGTACTTCACCCCGAAGGCCCCGTGGTAGAAGCCGAAGCCCTGCTTGGTCTCGGTGAACAGCCGCTCGTGGTCCATGTGGGGGGCCAGCGAGGCGCGGCAGTAGATGCCCAGCGGGATGGTGGTCTCACCGTCGGTGTACTCGTCCCGCCACTCGGCGTAAGGGCCAGCGACCAGCGCCACCAGATAGGTGGACATCGGTTTGGTGGTGGCGAACACGCGCCGTTCCGCACCGCCGGGGGCGTCCTCAGTGGATTCCACCGCCGCGTTGGAGATGACCTTCCAGTGGCTCGGCGCGGTCACCGCGATGTCGTAGACCGCCTTGAGGTCGGGCTGGTCGAAGCAGGTGAACATGCGCTTGGCGTCGGCGGTCTCGAACTGCGAGTACAGGTAGACCTCGCCGTCGACCGGGTCGACGAACCGGTGCAGGCCCTCGCCGGTGTTCATGTACCGGCAGTCCGCCTCGACGGTCAGCTCGTTGTGCTCGGCCAGGTCGGGCAGCCGCAGGCCCTCCTCCTCGCGGTATCCCGAGACGTCCAGCTCGACGCCGTTGAGCACGGCCCGGTGCACCGTCGCGGCCACGATGTCGACCCACGTGGAAGCGCCCGCAGAGCGGCTGCGGAAGGCCACCGTCGTGGTGGAGCGGAACGTGTCCGAGCCGGGCTTGCCGCCCCCGTCGGTCAGGTCCAGCTCGATCCGGTAGGAGTCGACTTCCAGCAGCTGGGCGCGCTGCTGTGCCTGGTCGCGGGTGAGGTTGGGTGCCGCCACTGGTCACCTCGTCTGTCGTCGCCGGCAGGACTCGGCGCCGACGTCGTCGGTACGGGGATGGTGTCGCGTCGGTGAACACGACAGTCGCATCCAATCACGAGCCGCGGGGGGAAGTGGACTCCCTTCCGCGGGAACGCTGCGCGGGTGCCCGTCCTCGGCGACGATGGAGCCGCAGGGGGCGGAGTCCGCCACCGCCCGACGCCAGAAGGGCAACGCACCATGACGGCTGAAGGAGCCACCAAGGTCAACTTCTACTTCGACCCGGTCTGCCCGTTCGCCTGGATCGCCTCGCGCTGGATACTGGAAGTGGAGTCGCAGCGCGACATCGACCTCGACTTCCACGTGATGAGCTTGTCAGTGCTGAACGAGGGCCGCGACCTGGACGAGCGCTACCGCGACGCGATGGACCGCGCGTGGGGCCCGGTCCGGGTGAGCATCGCCGCTGCCAAGCACCACGGCGACGCGGTGCTGCGCGACCTCTACACGGCGATGGGCACGCGCATCCACAACGAGGGCAACAGCGACTACGACGCCGTCATCGAGCTCGCCCTGGCGGACGTCGGCCTGCCCGCCGAGCTGGCCGAGGCCGCGCGCTCGGCCGAGTACGACGAGGACCTGCGGGCCAGCCACCACCGGGGCATGGACCCGGTGGGCATGGACGTGGGCACGCCGACCATCCACATCGACGGGGTGGCCTTCTTCGGGCCGGTGCTGAGCAGGATCCCTCGCGGCGAGGACGCGGTGACGGTTTTCGACGGCGCTCGGGCGCTGACCAGCTTCCCGCAGTTCTTCGAGCTCAAGCGCACCAGGACGGGGACGCTGGACTTCTCGTTAGCCCTCGGGGCAGGATGTGACACGTTGGGCCGTTCAGGGCTTCGAAGTGTTACATCCCGTCGGGAGGGGTCGTGCTCCAGGTCGTCAACCCGACCACCGAGGAAGTCATCGGCGAGGTCGCCGAGGGCACGCCCGAGGACGTCGACGCCGCGGTGACCCGCGCCGCCGCGGCCTTCCCTGCGTGGGCGGCGACCCCGGTCGACGAGCGCGCGAAGCTGGCCAGGCGGGTCGCCGAGGAGCTGGCCGCGCGCGCCGACGAGTTCGCCACCACCATGACCGCCGAGATGGGCACGCCCACCACGTTCGCCACGCGGGTGCAGGTGCCCAACCCGGTCGGCATCGCGCGCGGCGTGGCGGCGGCGCTGGAGGCGGGCTACTTCGCGGGCGAGGAGATCGGCAACTCGCTGGTGCTGCGCGAGCCGGTGGGCGTCGTGGGCGCCATCACCCCCTGGAACTTCCCGCTGCAGCAGATGGTCGCCAAGGTCGTGCCCGCGCTGGCGGCGGGCGACGTCGTGGTGCTCAAGCCCAGCGAGCTGGCGCCGGGGACGGCGGACCTGCTGGCCGAGGTGCTGCGCTCGCTGGACCTGCCCGAAGGGGTGTTCCAGGTGGTCCACGGCCTCGGGCCGGTGGTGGGGGAGGCGCTGGCCGCGCACCCCGCCGTGGACGCGGTGTCGTTCACCGGCTCCACCCGCGCCGGTCGCCGGGTGGCCGCGCTGGCCGCCGGGACGGTCAAGCGGGTGGCGCTGGAGCTGGGCGGCAAGTCCGCCAACGTGGTGCTCGACGACGCGGACCTGGCGCGCGCGGTGAAGATCGGCGTGGCCAACGCGTTCATGAACAACGGCCAGGCGTGCAGCGCGTGGACCCGGCTGCTGGTCCCCGCCGACCGGCACGACGAGGCGGTGGAGCTGGCCGTGGCCGCGGCGGCCAAGTACGAGCCGGGCGACCCGGCGCTGCCCGCGACCCGGCTCGGCCCCGCCGTCTCCGCCGCGCAGCGCGAGCGCGTGGTCGGCCACATCCGGTCCGGGATCGAGCAGGGGGCCCGGTTGGCCCTCGGCGGCGTGGAGCGGCCCACCGAGCGGGGCTTCCACGTCGCCCCCACCGTCTTCGGCGGCGTCACCCCGGAGATGTCCATCGCCCAGGAGGAGATCTTCGGTCCCGTGCTCTCGGTGATGCCCTACGCCGACGAGGACGACGCGGTCCGCATCGCCAACTCGACGATCTACGGGCTGGGCGGGGCGGTGTTCTCCGCCGACGAGGACCGCGCCCTGGCGGTGGCCAGGCGCCTGCGCACCGGGCAGGTCGACATCAACGGGGCGGCCTTCAACACCAGCGCGCCGTTCGGCGGCTACCGGCAGTCCGGCAACGGCCGGGAGTTCGGCCGCTTCGGGCTGGACGAGTTCACCGAGGTGAAGTCCATCCAGCGGTAGGGATCAGCGGGCGAGGTCGGTGAGCACGCCGTCGGCGAGCACGGGGACCGCCCGGCTCGCCCCGACCTCGCCCGCCAGCGCCACGTCGGCGGCGTGACCGGCCGCGGCCAGCTCGCGCCCGGACACGCACCCGGCCAGGAACTCCGCCACCGCGGCCCGCTCGAACACCCCCGCCGCCAGATCGGCCTCGACGGAGAGCGGGCCGTGCTCGCGCAGCGACGCCACCACGGCCCCCGCCCCCAGCAGGTCCTCCGCGCTCGGCCGCAGCGGGCCGCCGGAGGCGTCGGCGGCGATGCCCACCCCCCACCGCTCGCCCGCCGGGACGACCCCGATCGGGCGGTCCCCGGCGATCGCCCCGGCCGCGCGGCCCACCGCCTCCGCGTTGCGCAGGCACCCGACCAGCACGGTCGCCCCGGTCCCCGCCGCCAGCCCGCACAGCGTCGCGCCGTTCGGGGAGGGCAGCTCCACCACGGCCCCGGCGGGCACGTCCACCAGCGAAGACGGCCGCAGGTTCCACCGCGACGGCGGCACCGCCGCCCGGTCCGACCAGGTCACCGGCCGCACCTCGGCCCCGCGACCCACCGCCACGTCCACCGCCGTGCTGAACGACAGCACGTCCACCACGACGAGCACGGCGCACTGCTCGCCCAGCGCGGCCACGCCCTCACCGCCCCACTCCAGGCGGACCCGGCTGCCCTGTTGTCCGAACACGCGCGCCAGGATGGCAGACTCCTGTGACGTGCGCGTCTACCTGGGATCGGACCACGCGGGCTTCGAGCTGAAGTCCCACCTCGTCAAGCACCTGACCGCCGCGGGCCACGACGTGGTCGACGTCGGCCCGGCGGTCTACGACGCCGAGGACGACTACCCGCCGTTCTGCATCGAGGCCGCCCGCCGCGTGGTGGCCGACGAGGGCAGCCTCGGCATCGTGGTCGGCGGATCGGGCAACGGCGAGCAGATCGCCGCGAACAAGGTGCCGGGCGCGCGCGCCGCGCTGGCCTACAGCGTCGAGACCGCCCAGCTCGCCCGCCAGCACAACAACGCCCAGCTCATCGGCGTGGGCGCGCGGATGCACTCCACCGAGGAGGCCACCGCGATCGTGGAGGCGTTCCTGGCCACCCCGTTCTCCGGGCAGGAGCGGCACGCCCGCCGGATCGACATGCTCAGCGAGTACGAGCGCACCGGCGAGGCCCCGGCCCTGCCCTGATGGCCTCCCTGCGCGAGCTGCTGTTCCGCGACATCGACGGCAACGGCACGACCGAGCCGTACGCGGTGATCGACGCGGGCGTCACCGACCGCCGCTACCTCGACCGGATTCCCGGCCTGCGCGAGGTGCTGGCCGACGACGCGGCCGAGGGCTACCACCGCTTCCTGGCCGTGGTCGCGCTGGCCAGCTGGGGCCACGCCCCGGTGTACCCGGTGGTGGCCGCGATCGCCGAGGCCGGGCGGCGCTCGCCCTGGTTCGGCCGCGTCACCGACGGCCGCGACCGCGACTACAGCTTCCCGACGCTGGCCGGTGCGGTCGCGGAGGGGCGCGCGCTCACCGACGATGAGCCCGCGCGGCTGACCGCGGTGCGCGCGTTGACCCGGAGGGCGGACGAGGTGTTCTTCCACTGGCAGCTGGCCTACGCGGCGGACGACCCGGCGCTGACCGACGCCGTCGCCGAGGTGGTCGACCGGGGCCTGGCCCGCGACGACGAACCCGACTTCGACCGCTCCGTGCAGCTGGCCGACCTGTGCGCGGTGCTGGCCAGGCACGACCGGCCACGCGCCGAGGAGCTGGCCCACCGCCTGCTCGCGCGGGACTCCCGCACGGTGACGCGCACCCACCTGTGCTCGGTCGTGCCCTTCCGCGAGGTGACCGGTGCCTGAGGGCCACACGCTGCACCGGCTGGCCCGGCTGCACCACGAGCGCTACGCGGGCCACGTCGTCGAGGTCTCCAGCCCGCAGGGCCGCTTCGACGCCTCGGCGGTGGACGGCCGCGTCATGGTCGAGGCCGAGGCGCACGGCAAGCACCTGTTCCACGTCTACGGCCCGGACGCGGTCGTGCACGTCCACCTGGGCCTCTACGGCGTGTTCACCGAGTTCACCCACCCGGTGGTGGACCCGGTCGGCCAGGTGCGGATGCGCGTGGTCGGCCCGACGCACTGGACCGACCTGCGCGGCCCCAACCGGTGCGAGGTGCTCGACGAGGCCGCGGTGGACCGCCTGCGCGGCAGGCTGGGCCCGGACCCGCTGCGCGCCGACGCCGACCCCGAAGCGGCCTACCAGCGCGTCTCCAGGTCCAAGCAGTCCATCGCGCAGCTGCTGATGGACCAGGGCGTGCTGGCGGGCGTCGGCAACGTCTACCGCGCCGAGGTGCTGTTTCGGCACAACCTCGACCCGTTCACGCCGGGCGACCGCGTCGACCGGGCGCTGTGGGGGGAGCTGTGGGCCGACCTGGTCGCGCTGATGAGCGACGGCGTCCGGGACGGCTACATCGACACCGTGCGGCCCGAGCACCGGCCCGAGGTGATGGGCCGCCCGCCCAACCCGAACCGGCGCGGCGAGGTCTACGTCTACCGGCGCACCGGCGAGCCCTGCGTGCTGTGCGGGACGCCCGTGGCGACCGCGAAGCTGGCCGGGCGCAACCTCTACTGGTGCCCGAACTGCCAGAAGCCCTGAGACGGACGAAGGGGGGAGGCCGCGGCGGGCCTCCCCCCTTCTCCTCCCCCTCGACAATCGCTCAGAAGTCGAACCCGCCGAAGTCGCCGCCGAAATCCCCGCCGAAGTCGCCGCCACCGAAGTCGCCGCCCGCGTCACCACCGGCGTCACCACCGGCGTCGGCTCCCGCGTCACCGCCCGCGTCGCCACCGTCGGCGTTCATGCCGTCGGCGTACCCGTCCGCGTAGGCGACCCCGGCCATGCCCGAGAACATCGCGTTCATCAGCAGGAACGAACCCACGCCCCAGGCGCCCGCGACCAGCGCGGGCTTCCACCACGGCTCGCTGTACCAGCCCTGCGGCACCGGCCGCCCGGCCACCATGCCGCCGGGGTAGTAGTGCGGCGTGGCCTGACCCGGCCGCGGCGAGGCGGCGTAGTGGTGGCCCTGGACGTCGACCTGGCGCTCCTCGGTGACCCGCCCCGCGCGGCTCTGGCCGGTGAGGTCGGGCAGCTCGGGACCGGGGTCCATGCCCATCGCGGTGCGCGCCGCGCGCACGTAGTACAGGCCCTCCATGGCGGTCTGCGTGACCAGCCGGGCCTGCTCCACCGTCCGCGCCTGCTCCATCTGCGAGCCCGCCGCGGTGAACCGCTCGGAGGCGTCCGCCAGCGCCTGCTGGGAGGCGGTGTCGGTGCCGGTCAGGCTCATCACCTGGCCGCCCAGCCGCTCCACCCAGCGGCGGGCGTCGGCCTGCGCGTCCTCCAGCTCCCGCTGCCGGGCCGCGGCGCGGTTGCGGGCGACGAGCAGACCTGCGCCGACCACCACGACGAGCAGCACGAGCAGCACCAGACCGGTGCCCACGGTTCCTCCCGGAGATCGGGGCGGCTACTCGCCGCCTTTGTCCGGAACAACGCCGAGGCCCCGCATCGGGTTCCCGGAGCGACCTAGAACACCTCGGGGCAGTGCGGCTCGCGGTCGCCGAGGAAGGCGTGCGACAGCGCGGCGAGAGCGCCCGCCGACCGCTCGTGCACGGCCTGCGCCGCCCCCAGCACCGTCAGCCGGGTCCCGCCGAGGTACGCCGCGCCCAGCGCCCGCACGTCCATCGCCAGGTCCGGCGCGTCGGAGGTGCGCCGCACGACCGCCTCACCGCCCTTGACCGTCATCCGCCAGGTGCCGGCGTTCCACGGGCACAGCTCGTCGGAGACCTCCAGCACCACGTCCACATCGGACTGGTAGCGGCGCAGCGCCAGCGCGCGGTCCACGTCCACCAGCCGCACCCACAGCGAGTCCGCGCGGCTGCGCAGCGCCAGCCGCGAGTCGGCCAGCAGGTGCACCACCGGATCGTCCGCGGCGGTGAACAGCTGGAGCTCGCCCACCAGGTCCACGTCCAGCAGATAGCGGTAGAGCGCGGCGAAGGCCACGGCGTCCTCCGCGGCCAGCTCCCGCACGTACAGCTGGTGCCGAGGACCGCGCTCCTGCCAGTCCTGCGTGACCCGGTAGACCGCGTAACCGCGCGGGTGCAGCACGTAACGGTAGGCGCTGCGGCCGTGTCGGTCCCGCTCCTCGTCCCTGAGGCGGTACTCCCACATCGCGTCGTCGCGGCTCAACCAGCCCGTGCGGTGCGGCCGGACCCGCTCGTACAGCTCCTTGATCACCGGCATGGCCTGCTGCCGGGGCGCCTCGCGCACCCGCTCGTCCCCGACCGAGACGTGCGGCAGGAACTCCGCGCGCGCGGGCACGGACAAGCGCAGGAAGTCCGCCGCATAGCCGTAGCCGTAGCGGCCGTAGATGGCCGCTTCGGAAGCCCACAGCGCCGCCAGCGGCTCACGCGCCTGCTCGTGCAGCCCGTGCAGCTGGGCCCGCATGACCATGTTCAGCACGCCGCGCCTGCGGTGTCCCGGTCTCACCACGACCGAGGTGACCGCCGCAACCGCTTGCGGTCCGGCGCCGGGCAGCGTCATCTCCCGGCTCTGGATGCCACCGCCGCCGATCAGCTCGTCGCCGTCGAAGACGCCGTGGTGCCGCTCGGCCTCGAACAGGCCGTGCCACCGGCCGACGTGCTCCTCATCGACATCGGATAAGAACGCGGCGTTCACCAACCGCTGGAACCGTGCCGAGTCATCGGGGACGAGAGTGCGGATGGTCAGACCCATGCGGTGTTCATACGCCCCGAGGCAGGCAACCGCGACCGAGTTTCGGAGGCACCTCCTCCCCGTGAGTCGACCCCTCGGGTGCCGCGAGTTCAACGCCCGGGCCGCCCGTCCAGGTCGTTCAGTCCGACACGAAGCAGAACTCGTTGCCCTCGGGGTCGAGCATCACCTGGAACCGCCCCTCGGCGTCCGACTGGACCTCGCCCCGCTTCACCGCACCCAGCTCCAGCGCCCGCCGCGTCGCCGCCCCGATGTCGTCCACCTCGACGTCGAAGTGCAGCCGGTTCTTCACCGACTTGCCCTCCGGCACCGGCTGGAACGCCACCCGCGGCCACCCCTCGGCCTCGACGTGCGACCACCCCGACGGCCGGTCGACCGGCTCCGCGCCGAGCAACGCCGCCCAGAACCGCGCGAGCGCCGCGGCGTCCGAGCAGTCCACCACCACCTGGTCCAAACCCATGCGCGTCATGGTGGAGGACTACCCGCGCGGCGCGTACATGATCAGGCCGACGCCCACCAAGCACACCACCGCGCCGATCACGTCGAACCGGTCGGGCCGGAACCCGTCGACCACGACACCCCACACCAGCGAACCCGCCACGAACACCCCGCCGTACGCGGCCAGGATGCGCCCGAAGTTGGCGTCGGGCTGGAGCGTGGCCACGAACCCGTACGCGCCCAGCGCGAGCACGCCCAGCCCCGCGAACAACCACCCGCGCTGCTCCCGGACCCCCTGCCAGACAAGCCAAGCACCACCGATCTCGGCGATGGCGGCGAGGACGAACAGGATCGCGGAGCGCAGCACGGTCATGCCCGTCAGCCTGCCATTGGGCCGACCCCGCTTGTCCGGAATGGACTCGCTGGAGGTTCGCCCCGTGCGGATGGACCTACTCCGAGCCATCTCCACGCAGCTCGGACAGCCATTCGGAAACCTGGTGGAGGTCGTGCAGGTACTCCCCGGCGGGGCCGGCGGGGAGATCGATCCCGTGCAGGCGACCAAGGGCGCTCCACACCAGCGGGTCCGCCACGTCAACGTCCTCGGTGAAGTACCGAGCCGCCCACCGGTCGACCTCCTCCCGGCCGGCCGCACCGCTCAACAGCCGCTCGAACTGCCTCTCGACATCAGCGCGCGAAGGCGGCTCCAAGCTCATGGTCGTCGAGTGTGGCAGCTGATCGGCAGCGGATCACCGAGCAACCCCAGCGCGCGGGCCGGTCTCAGCGGAACGCGTCGACGTTGCGGGCGGCCCAGTCGGCGAAGGTGCGCGGGGCACGGCCCAGGACCCGCTCGACGTCCGGGCTGACGCGCAGCTCGGCCGGACTGGGGGAGCTGAGGATGTCCAGGGTGTCGTCGGCGAGCTCCCCCGGCATGGTCCGCACCATGCCCGCCTTGGCCTCCTCGCGGGTGAGCTCGTGGAACCGCACCGGCGAGCCCAGCGCGTCGGCGATGGCCTCCGCCTGCCCGCGCGGCGAGATCAGCTCCGGACCGGTCAACTCGTACACACCGCCGTTGTACCGGTCCTCCAGCAGGCAGGCCGCCGCGACCTCGGCGATGTCCGCCGGGTCGATCAGCGGCACCGCGATGTCACCGAAAGGCGCGGCGACGACCCGCCGCGTGCGCACGGACTCGGCCCACCACAAGGCGTTGGAGGCGAAGCCGCCCGGCCGCAGGACGGCCCACTCCAGACCGGACTCCCGCAGCGCGTCCTCCAACTGGCGCATCGCGACCCGCGTCCGGCCGAAGGGCCTGGTGACCACGCCCAGCGTGGAGAGCAGGACGACCCGGCGGACCCCGTTGGCCACCGCTTGGCCGATGATGTCGGTCGGCTTGGCTTCGGGGGCGTGCATGTCGCCGGACAGCAGCAGGAACAACGCCTCCGCGTCGGCCAGCAGCGGTTCCAGGACCGCGGGCTCGGCCAGGTCGGCCGTCACGTGGCGGACGCCGTCCGGCACCTCCGCCGTGCGCCGCGACACCGCCGTCACCTTCTGGCCCGCCTCAGCCAGCGCCCGCGTCAGCGGCTTGCCGATGTTCCCGGTAGCACCGGTCACCACGATCATGAGCAGCTCCTCGCTCGATCTCCTCTTGTGGCGGCGACGCTAGGAGCTGGGCTAACTATTGGTAAGGACGTACCTCTCGGTAAGCTCAGTACATGACGGGAGGTGTGCAGCTACCGCAGGCCGAGGCGGACCAGCGGTATGAGGTGTTTCACACCGACTGCCCCGCGCGCACCGTGATCGACCACGTGACCAGCAAGTGGGGCGTCTGGGTGCTGATCTCCCTGCGCGGCGGCGACCTCCGGTTCTACGAGCTGCGTGAGAGCATCCGGGGCATCAGCGAGAAGATGCTGGCCCAAACCTTGCGCGGCCTGGTCGAAGACGGCTTGGTCCGGCGCGAGGTCGAGCCGACGACCCCGCCCCAGGTCACCTACGGGCTGACGGAGTTCGGCCGGGAGGTCAGCGAACCGCTGGGCGACCTGCTCGACCGGATCACCCAACGGCTGCCGTCGCGCGGTGAGGGATAGTGCGGTCACTGAGTGACCTGCGGTGCGGAATGTGAATCGCTGAAGATCTGAAAGGTATCCCGCACAAACCCTGATGAGAGCGTGGACGCTGCCATCAGGACTGCATCGTGTCCTCGACTGGTCGCTCTGGGCCCTGGGATGGGGAGGGGGCGATGAGCTGCGGATTTCTCTGCCTCGAGAGGCTGACGTGATCATTTCCGCTCGTCGTTCACCATAGTTGATCAATGCTATTCCGTGTCCGGTGGCCTGATCGCGGGATCCGTCGCCTTTGCTCAACTTGAACCAGTGCTGACCGCTCGAACGAGTGTAGTGGCGACTACAGTTCGACAACGTCGTGTGATGGCGGCGATGATCATGCGTTGTGAGGTAGGATCCCGTATGTTGCCTGAATCGACGGGAGTGTGTCAATGGGTGACGGTGATGGGCGAGGCTTAAATGAGAACAGCGTGGTGAACGTTTTCCATGGAAATGTTGTACAGGCTGTTCATGTCGGCGCACGGGCAACTTCGAACCCGGAGGGCGACGGATACTCTGAGCGCCGCCAGTCATTTCTTTTCAACTTCTACAACCAAGCCTTCAAGCAGGCGGAGATCACGTTCCGCATGAGCTTGGTGTTTATGGGTATAGGCGCAATTGTCGTGCTCGCGGGTGGCGGATTGGCACTTCTGCGCGGGAGTGGTCCTGGGCTTAACTACGCGGCGCTGGTTTCAAGCTTGAGCGGTGCCATCATTGGGACGTGCGGTGGAGCGTTTGCGTTGCACGCCAATCGGGCACGCAGGCACTTGACCGAACAGGTTGAGAAGATCGAAAAGGAGTTGCAGTCTGATCGTCGACTGCAGCAAACGCTTCAGCTTATCGAGCAGGTTGATGACAGCACACTGCGGGACCGACTTAAGAGCGTGACCGCCATGCGCGCTCTTGATGTCGAGCCCGATGCTCAAGCTGTAACCAGTCATCTCTTGGCGGACAGTACCACGGTGACGCCTAAAGCGCTGCCACGGGATGGGCGGCGCAAACGGTGATGGAATAATAACTCCAGGTGGGGCGGCGAATATTGTGGCCATGTCGTTCGTTGACGAAGTGGCGAAGCTGTTGTGGTCGGAAGCGGCTTGGTGGCAATTCGCCTCTCCGTGGCACACGGCCTTTCAGGGCGCAGGAACCTGCTCCGCGTGACTGCTTGGTGGAACGGAACGCGGGCCCAGTGGCAGCGATGCGGGGAGGCTGTGCAAATGTGAGGCGGGGTTGGCCGCATCGCGGTAGTCGACCGTACTGATCTCAGAGAGCCGTATTCGGCAACTGTGAGGGTTCAATCCCGATGCCCGCCTGCACCAGGGAGAGCAGCGGTTCGGCAATGCTTGGTGCGGCAGCGATGGTATGGGTGGCGGCCGAGGTGTGTTCGCGGCCGGTGCTGTCGAGTGCGATGGCTCCGGCTTCGCGGGCGATGAGGACGCCTGCGGCGATGTCGTGGGTCTTGTTGGACATGATCACGGCGGCGTCGATGCGGCCTTCGGCCAGCCAGGTGAGGTCGTGGGCGGCGGATCCGAACATGCGGATGCGTTCGACTTGGGCGGCCAGTGCGGCGGTGAGGGCGATGCGCTGCTTGTTCTTCTCGTGGGAGTCCTCGCCGGTGGCGTGGTCGCCGATGGCGACCATCGCCTTGGACGGCTCGGCCGTGGTGCTCACTCGGATGGGGCGACCGTTGACGTACGCGCCGTGGCCGTGGGCGGCGGTGTAGTGCAGGTCCGCGTAGGGCAGGGCGATGGCGGCGACAATGGCACGGTCTCCCTGCATGAGTCCGAGGGAGACTCCGCACAGTGGCACGCCGTGGACGAGGTTGGCCGTTCCGTCGACGGGGTCCAGTGACCAGTGAAGGTCGCTGTCGGCGGTCTGGTCGTCCGCTCCCCCTTCCTCGCCGATGAAGCCGATCTCGGGAGTGATTTTGGCCAGATAGGCGCGTATCTCGTGTTCGATGCGTAGATCGACGTCGGTGAAGGTGTCTCGGTCGGCCTTCTCGATGACTGTTTGCGGCCTGGTGGTCTTGATCAGGTCGGTTCCGATGGTCACGGCCTGACGTGCGATCTCGGCCAGTCGGTCGGGCGAGGGCGTCACGCGGTCTCCTTGGCGCGGTTCCACATCGGGTCGAACACCAGGAGGAGGTGGCGAACAGGCCGGGCGCGGCGTCGTCCTTCCCTATGAGGAGTGTGAAGGACTCGACGCCTCGGCACTGCACTCGGCCTGATCGGTGATGGTGATGTAGTGGCGGATTGGCTCGTCGTAGGCCCTGGTAGCCACCCCCCGTGCAAAGCCGCGCCCCATCTGGGTGCGGCCCTCAGAGGGTGGGGTTCCATGCGAGCCACTGTCCTATGTGGACAGACTGCGTGATCGTGTCGGGCCACCTGGTGATGCTGGCTCTGCTGTCCCGCTGGCCGCCTTGGCGGTGTGGGTGGGGCTGCACCCCGGGCCGCTTGGCGGCACGGCCGGTCATCGAGTGGCAAGGGTGACGGTGTACGTGCCCCTTGGGTCGGCGATGCGGCTGGCGGATCTGGGCAAGCGGAACCAGGGGGTACCGCACCAAGCTGCGGTGGTTCAGCAAGGTGATGGGGACTGCCCGAAAGGGCACAGAAGAGGGCCCGTGAGGGGCACGGAAGATCCACGGAAGCGAGAAGACCGTCCACGGAGGACGGTCGGCAAGCGATCTACCAGCGGAGCAAGACGAGAGCGGGTGACGGGAATCGAACCCGCATGACCAGCTTGGAAGGCTGGGGCTCTACCATTGAGCTACACCCGCATCGCACCCACGGGGTGGGTGCGGAAACAGCTTAGCGTGTCACGCTAAGGTGGTAAGGACCGGGGCGTGGCGCAGTTTGGTAGCGCACCCGCTTTGGGAGCGGGGGGTCGCAGGTTCAAATCCTGTCGCCCCGACTGGGCGGGGCCTACCAGCGGAAACGCCGGTAGGCCCACTCAGCTCGGCGGTCACCGGTGGCTCAGGCGATGAAGTACTCGCCGCCGCACGCCTCGGCCAGCGAGCTGCCGAACAGCGCCGCCGGGGTGTGGAAACCCGGCTTCCCCTGGCCCGTCAGCAGGCGGTGGACCACTTCGGCGGGCACCACGCCGGTCCACGCCTGGGCCTCGCCGACGCGCAGCCAGCCCTCGCGTTCCGTGCCGTCCGCCCATCGGACTACGGCGTGACCCCACGAGTACTCGCGGGGCTGTGGCCTGGCCTTGATCTTCACCGCGGCCAGTTGCCGCTTGGCGAGGGTCCGCACGGGCCCGATCGCCAGCAGCGACATGGCCAGTCGCATGATCGTCCGCGCCACCGGAGATGACGGGACTTCGCTGGACGCGGCGAGCACGTCGGGTGCGCCGCTGGCGCGTTGAGCGGCGACCAGTTCGCCCAGTGGCATGGCGGAGGTGGTGACCGTCGCTCCGTCGGGGAGCACGAAGCGGGTCGGCTCGTCCCCCAGCCGTGCCGGGGCCAGTCGCCCGTCCCGGTACCGGCGGCCCTGGTACCGGCCGCCGCCCTCAACGCCGGGAATCCCCTCGACGAAGGTGCCTGCCAGCGCTTCCCCGACGACGCCTTCCTTCATCGCGAGCGAGGGGATCATGTCCACCCGCACCTGCTCGGGCGTCGGGCGTCCCTCGCACAGCTTCACGACCACGCTCTCGGTCGCGGTCACGCCGAACCCGGCGCCGGTCACGATCGTGCGGCCCGCCGTGGCGGCGGCCTCGTCGAGGGCGAGCGTCGTGGAGAAGGAGGCCAGGTCGTTGGCCAGGTCGAGGTAGTGGCTCGCGGGCAGGCACGCCCGCGCCAGCGGTGCCGCCGTCGTGCTGAACGGGCCGACCGTGTTGACCACGACGGCGGGGCGCTGCCTGCTGATCTCGGCCGCCATCTCGTCGACCGACGCCGCCACGACCACGCGGTCCCCCTCGGCTGCGGCGGCCAGGCGGTCCGCGTCCCGGCCGACCAGCACCGGCCGGATGCCGCGCTTCCTCAGCTCGGCCGCGATCGCGCGCCCGCTGCGGCCCGTGCCGCCCAGAATCCACACCTCGGTCATGGCAGTTCCACTCTCGCTCCGCTGCCGCCACAGTGACGACACGCAATGTCATCACCGTACAGTGCCATGACATCGCGTGTCATCGCATAGGCTGGTGGGGTGGGGAGATGGCGACCGGACGCGCGCGAACGCCTCCAGCGGGCGGCCTTCGAGCTCATCTCGGAGCGGGGGTTCGCCGCGACGACCGTGCCCGAGATCACCGCTCGGGCGGGTCTGACCACCCGCACGTTCTTCCGGCACTTCGCCGACAAGCGCGAGGTGCTCTTCGCCGAAGACGCCGGGGTGGCCGCGATCGTCACGGAGCTGATGGCGCGGGTGCCCGCCTCCGCCGCCCCGCTGGCGGTGGTCCGGGAGAGCCTGCGGCTCATGGCGGACACCTACTTCGAGGAGCGCAAGGAGGTGCTGCGCCAGCGCCGCGAGCTGGTCCGCTGCGACGAAGGGCTGCGCGAGCGCGAACTGCGCAAGCGCGCGGCCGTGTCCGACGCGATCCGGGAGGGTTTCCTGGCTCGCGGCCTCGACGCCACCCGCGCCACCCTGCTGGCCGAGACGTGCGTGACGCTGCTCGGCGTCTCCATGGCCGAGTGGCTGGACGACGACGACCGCTACCTCCGCGACATCGTCCGCGACACCTTCGAGACGCTGCGCGCGGAACTCGGCGCGGACGGGAGCGGGGAGTCGAACGGGTGACACGGCGGGTGGCGCGGGGTACCCGCGTGGCATGACGACAGCGCCGTTCGAACCCGATCCGAGGTTCCGCGAGGACCGCATCGCCGCCGCCGACCCCGGACCGGGCGGGCCCGAGCCCGCGGAGGGGTTCGGGGTGGAGGCCGAGGAGCCCGACCTCGTGGAGGACGACGAGTAGGGTCAGCCGCCCTGCAGGTCGACGACCGTGGAGATCGCGGCGGCGTGCTCCTGGAGCTGCCGGTCGTCGGCGTCCTCGCGGACGCCCCTGGCGAGCAGTTCGTCCCGCGACGTCAGCAGCAGCGCGCCGCGGAGGGCATCGGTGTCCAGGTCGTCGACCTTGACCACCTCGACCCTGCCCTCCACGAGCACCAGCGTCGGGTCGGGCAGGTCGGAGGTGAGCAGTTTTCGCAGGTCCTCGGCCGCAACGGTCATACCGCCTGCGGTACCCGCGACGCGGCCCCGCCAACCCTGTGGCCGTTCTTGAGCACCCCGCGGCTCAAGAACGGCTCCACAGGGTCACGGGTGGGCGGCCACCTGCTCGCTGACCACCTGTGCCGCGGCCGACACCAGGGCCGTGACCGACGGGTTGGCCGAGTTGTCCCGGCGCCACGCGAACTGGGTGCAGACCCGGAACGGCGGGGCCCACGGCAGTCGGCGCAGCCTGCCGTCGGCGAGTTCCGCGGCGACGGTCACCTCCGGGACCAGTGAGATCCCCAGGCCCGATGCCACCGCCCGCTTGGCGGCGTCGAGCGAGTCCAGCGCCAGCACCGGTGACCGGGACTCGGCCTCCCGCAGCCCGAGCGCCTGCTCGAACTGCTCGTAGTAGCTGGCGCCGTTCTCGGCCCGGATGAGCGTGCTGCCGCGCAGGTCCTGCTCGGTGATCACCGGGCGGCGGGTCAGCGCGTGGGTCGGCCCGGCGACCACGACCAGCGGCTCCTGGCACAGCACGGTCGTCTCCAGCCCTTCGTGGGCCTCGATCGGGCCGATGAAGAACGCGCAGTCCAGCCGTCCCTCGCCCACCTCGGCCAGGTTGGTCCTGGTGTTGCCGGAGTGCAGCGAGATCTGGACGCTCGGGTAGCGCCAGCACATGTACTCGATCAGCGGTAACAGCCTGTAGTCGGTGAGGCTCTGGGCGCTGCCGATGACCAGCTTGCCGTGCGGTTCGCCGTTCATCGTGATGGCTTTTCTCGCCTTGTCGGTGAGCGTGATGATGTTTCGCGCGAAAGGCAGCAGCTCGACCCCGGCGGAGGTCATCTGGATGCCGCGCGGAAGGCGGCGGAACAAAGGCACTCCGAGAGTTTCCTCAAGGGCTTTGATCCGCGTGGTGATGGTCGGTTGCGAGCAGTTCAGGGTGGCGGCTGCCTTGGTGAAACTGCCCGTCTGGACCACAGTCGTGAACGCCAGGAGTTGACGTGTTTCCATGGAACTCCCCAACGGTGCGTGAAGAGGGTGGGCCACGGGCGCGGGGCGTCGTGGGCCGGGTGCGTGGCGGCGGTCGGGCCTGGTCGTGCGCGTCCTGCGGGCGCGCGGTCAGGAGGCCGTCAACATCGCCGTGCTACCGCGTGGGGCGGGGCTCGGTGGGCGAGGTCCCCCGTAAGGGTCTCCACCGGTGGTCGTGCTGGTTCGTTCGGCAGCGGCGGAATTGATCTCATCGGGTCATCGGCACCTTTTCTGGTAGGTGGTTAAAGAGCTCGATGACATCGTCTGGCTCTTCGTCGCCGGCTGCGTCCGCTGCTGACCCCCCAGAACGTCCGGCGACTATTTAATTGAGTGGACCTCCGGGCGTGCGGGTCCGGGCGTTACGTTACCTGAAGCTCGCACTAATGGGCTACGGCGAGTGGAGTCATCTCGACAAGTGAAAACTTTCCACCCCTGGTTGCTCCGAACGGCCCTTGGTCACTCCTTTGGGCTAGTTGTCGACCGGCTGTGGTTGCCGAAGGTCAATCGCTGTTGCGACATCCGGGTGATGCTGGCGGGCTGCCGCCGATAGGCGGTTCTGTTCCGTCCGGCAGAGGCTGTGGCAGCCGGTCCGGTGAGCCTGTCCGTCCTCGACGCCGAGGCCGCGACGCGCGTCGACCCGCCGTCGTGACCTGTGGTCATAGGGCCTTCCGATGGCACGGGAGGCATCCACCGGGGTGTGCCCGTTCCGAAGGGGTGGGGCTTGGACGAGTGAACCATCTCCGTGGAATCGCTCTCACGATCCCGCCGGTAATTCCATCGGGTGTCGAAACAACTCCGGATATGGCGTCCTGGGTGACTCGAGGTTATTCGCCGGGTATTCACGCAGCGCTACCGCCGCGCCGCGGGCCGGGCGCCGGGCGGCCCCAGTCGGGGGTCGGCCCCCCTCGGAGTCCGGCCTCGCCTAGACTCGGGCGGAATCCCGACGCCAGTCCAGGTGTTCTCGGGATGTTCCGCACGTCCTGCCCGTTACGAGGAGACCACGTTGAAGAGCACCGTCGAGCACCTGAGCCCGACGCGGGTCCGGATCAACGTCGAGGTGCCGTTCGACGAGCTCAAGTCGGACTTCGACCGCGCCTACCGCAAGCTGGCCAAGCAGGTCCGCATCCCCGGCTTCCGCCCCGGCAAGGCCCCCGCCCGCGTGCTGGAGAGCCGCATCGGCCGCGCGCCGGTCCTGGACGAGGTCGTCCAGGAGGCCATCCCGGCCAAGTACCTGGAGGCCGTCAACTCCGGTGAGCTGCGCACCCTGGGCCGGCCGGACTTCGAGGTGACCAAGATCGAGGACGGCGAGTCGCTGGCCTTCACCGCCGAGGTCGACGTCCGCCCCGAGATCACCGTGCCCGCCTTCGGCGAGCTGTCGGTCACCGTCGACGACCAGGAGGTCACCGACGAGGACGTGGCCACCCAGCTCGACGAGCTGCGCGCCCGCTTCGGCACGCTGACCGGCGTCCAGCGGCCCGCCCAGCAGGGCGACTTCGTCGTGGTCGACCTCTCGGCGACCGTGGACGGCGAGGAGGTCGAGGAGGCCAAGACCACCGGCCTGTCCTACGAGATCGGCTCCGGCCAGCTCGTCGAGGGCATCGACGACGCCCTGATCGGCGCCGCCGAGGGCGAGACCAAGACCTTCACCACCACGCTGGTGGCGGGCGAGCACGCGGGCCGCGAGGCCGAGGTCTCCGTCGTGGTCAACAGCGTCAAGGAGCGCCAGCTGCCCGAGCTGGACGACGAGTTCGCCCAGCTGGCCAGCGAGTTCGACACCCTCGACGAGCTCAAGGACGACCTGCGGGTGCGCCTTGGCCGGGTCAAGAAGATGCAGCAGGGCGTCCAGGCCCGCGACAAGGTGCTGGAGGCGCTGCTGGCCAGCGTCGAGGTGCCGCTGCCCGAAGCCGTGGTCAAGGGCGAGATCGAGGCCCGCGAGCACGACGCCGTGCACGCCTTCGACCACGACGAGGCGCGCTTCGCCGAGTGGCTGGCCGAGCAGGGCCAGACCAAGGAGCAGTTCGACACCGAGGTGCGCGAAGCGGCCGAGCAGGCCGTGAAGACGCAGCTGGTGCTCGACGCCATCGCCGACGCCGAGCAGCTGTCGGTCTCCGACGCCGAGCTGACCGAGCGCATCATCTACCAGGCGCAGCGCTTCGGCGTCAGCCCCGACGAGTACGTCAAGCGGGCCCAGCAGTCCGGCCAGCTCGGCGCCATCTTCGCCGACGTGCGCCGGGGCAAGGCGCTGGCCTCCGTGGTCCGCCAGGCCACCGTCACCGACGCCGCGGGCAACGCCCTCGACCTGGACGAGCTGTTCGGCGAGGCGAAGTCCACTGAGGAGACCGCCGCGGGAACCCCCGCGGAATCCCCGGCCGGGGAGTGAAGCCCTGAGCGAACGCGGGCGGTGTCGGGAAGGCGACGCCGCCCGCCTTCGTTAAGGTCGTTGCTACGAGACTCTTTTCGGCAAAGTTAGGCAGGCAGACGTGACGCAGCACTCCTTCCCGACGCCCGAGATGCGGTCGGCCACGGGGATGAACCTCAACGACTCGGTCTACGAGCGCCTGCTCCGCGAGCGGATCATCGTGCTGGGGTCGCAGGTCGAAGAGGGCATCGCCAACCAGATCACCGCCCAGCTGCTCCTGCTCGCGGCCGAGGACCCCGAGAAGGACATCACCCTCTACATCAACTCGCCCGGTGGATCGGTGACCGCGGGCATGGCGATCTACGACACGATGCAGCTCATCGAGCCGGACGTGGCCACCTACGCGATGGGCCTGGCCGCCTCGATGGGGCAGTTCCTGCTCTCCGCGGGCGCTCCCGGCAAGCGGCACGCGCTGCCGCACGCGCGCATCCTGATGCACCAGCCGTCCGCGGGCGTGGGCGGTACCGCGGCCGACATCGCGATCCAGGCCGACATGCTCTCCCGGACCAAGCGGGAGATGGCCGAGCTGATCGCCGAGCACACCGGTCAGCCGGTGGAGCGCATCATCGCCGACTCCGACCGCGACCGCTGGTTCACCGCCCAGGAAGCCCTGGAGTACGGCTTCGTGGACAAGGTGATCAGCCGCGCCAGCCAGGCGAACTCCAACTGACCGGCGAGCACAGGACCAGGAGAACCACAGTGAGCCAGTTCCACGCGCCGCAGTCCCGGTACGTGCTCCCGTCGTTCGTTGAGCGCACCAGCTACGGCATCAAGGAGTCCAACCCGTACAACAAGCTGTTCGAGGAGCGCATCATCTTCCTCGGCGTGCAGGTGGACGACGCGTCGGCCAACGACGTGATGGCCCAGCTGCTCGTGCTGGAGTCGGAGGACCCCGACCGCGACATCCTGATGTACATCAACTCGCCGGGTGGCTCGTTCACCTCGCTGATGGCCATCTACGACACCATGCAGTTCGTCCGCCCGGACATCCAGACCTACTGCCTGGGCCAGGCGGCCTCGGCGGCGGCGGTGCTGCTGGCGGCGGGCACGCCGGGCAAGCGGCACGCGCTGCCCAACTCGCGGGTGCTGATCCACCAGCCCGCCACCGAGGGCGTCTACGGGCAGGTCTCCGACCTGGAGATCCAGTCCAACGAGATCCAGCGGGTGCGCAGGCTGCTGGAGACCACCCTGGCGCGGCACACCAGCCGCTCGCCGGAGCAGGTTCGCGACGACATCGAGCGCGACAAGATCCTGACGGCCGAGGAGGCCAAGGACTACGGCATCGTGGACAGCGTCCTGCCGTACCGGAAGCTCTCGGCCAAGGGCTGACGCGGACCCCCGACACGCCGAGCCGGCCGGGGTGCCGCTCGGATCGGCGGGTCGGGGGCACGCTGGTCCTCCCGCGCAGGCGGGTGGGACAGGTACCGTCGAGGGGAACGCAGCGCGACCCCGCACCCAGCGGGCTCCGCGCCGAACCAGCAGTCAGGCGCTGCACACCAGGTGTGCGCCGGAGGGGACAGAGGTCAGCGGTCATGGCACGTATCGGTGACGGCGGCGACCTGCTGAAGTGCTCTTTCTGCGGCAAGAGCCAGAAGCAGGTGAAAAAACTCATCGCCGGCCCCGGTGTCTACATCTGCGATGAGTGCATCGACCTCTGCAACGAGATCATCGAGGAAGAACTCGCGGAGGCGGGCGACGTCAAGCTCGACGAGCTGCCCAAGCCCGCCGAGATCCACGACTTCCTCGACCAGTACGTGATCGGCCAGAACGAGGCCAAGCGGACTCTCTCGGTGGCGGTCTACAACCACTACAAGCGCATCCAGGCCGGTGACCGCGGGCGTGAGGGCCGCGACGACGGCGTGGAGCTGGCCAAGTCGAACATCCTCATGCTCGGCCCGACCGGCTGCGGCAAGACCTACCTGGCCCAGACGCTGGCCAAGATGCTCAACGTGCCGTTCGCCATCGCCGACGCCACGGCGCTGACCGAGGCGGGCTACGTGGGCGAGGACGTCGAGAACATCCTGCTCAAGCTCATCCAGGCGGCGGACTACGACGTCAAGCGGGCCGAGACCGGGATCATCTACATCGACGAGGTCGACAAGATCGCCCGGAAGAGTGAAAACCCGTCGATCACGCGCGACGTCTCGGGCGAGGGCGTGCAGCAGGCGCTGCTGAAGATCCTGGAGGGGACCACCGCCTCGGTGCCCCCGCAGGGCGGGCGCAAGCACCCCCACCAGGAGTTCATCCAGATCGACACGACGAACGTGCTGTTCATCGTGGCGGGCGCGTTCGCCGGTCTGGAGAAGATCATCCAGGACCGCGTGGGCAAGCGCGGCCTCGGCTTCGGCGCCGAGGTGCGCACCAAGGCCGAGGTGGACGCGGCGGACTACTTCGCCGAGTCGATGCCCGAGGACCTGATCAAGTTCGGCCTCATCCCGGAGTTCATCGGCCGACTGCCGATGGTGGCCAGCGTCACGAACCTGGACAAGGACTCCCTGGTCCGCATCCTCACCGAGCCGAAGAACGCGCTGGTCAAGCAGTACCAGAAGCTGTTCGAGATGGACGGCGTGGAGCTGGAGTTCACCCGGACCGCGATGGAGGCCGTCGCCGACCAGGCGATCCTGCGCGGCACCGGCGCGCGCGGCCTGCGGGCGATCATGGAGGAAGTCCTGCTGCCGGTGATGTACGACATCCCCAGCCGCTCGGACGTGGCCAAGGTCGTCATCACCGAGCAGACGGTCAAGGAGAACGTGAACCCGACCATCGTGGCCCGCCAGCCCAGCCGCCGGGAGCGGCGCGAGAAGTCGGCGTAGGGCGTTGTCGCTGCCGCACGTCCTGCTCCTGCACGGCCTGACCGGGTCGGGGCCCACCCACTGGCAGAACTGGCTGGCGGGCGAGCTGGCGCGGCACGGGGCCCAGGTCGACCTGCCGGAGTTCAGCTCGCCCGACGCGCCGGAGCTGGACGTGTGGCTGGCGGAGCTGCGCGGGCACCTGGCCGCCGCACCCCCTTCATCCGAACGGGTGGTCGCGGCGCATTCGCTGGGCAGCCTGCTGTGGCTGCACCACGCGGCCGCCGACCCGGACCCGGCGCTGCGGGTGGACCGGGTGCTGCTGGTGGCCCCGCCCAGCCCGCACTTCACCGGCGAACCGCTGATCGCGGACTTCCTGGACTGCCCGCTGGACCCGGCGGCGGTCCGCGCGGCGGCGGGCGACACGCGGCTGGTGGTGGGCCAGGACGACCCGTACTGCACGCTGGAGCAGGCCAGGGAGCTGGCGGCGGCGCTGCGGGTGGAGCTGGACGTCATCGCGGGCGGCGCTCACCTGAACGTGGCCGCCGGCTACGGTCCGTGGCCCGCGGTGTTCAAGTGGGTGCGCAGCGACCGGGTGCCGCTCACCCCGCGCTGACCGGAGCGCGCTGATCAGAACGCGCCGACCAGGACGCGCTGATCACGATCGGGGGGTGCTGACGCGCCTGCCGAGGAAGCGGACCACGTCCGGGGTGACCTTGCGGTAGAACACGTCGTCGTGGCCGCCGGGGATCACCGAGGCCACGGCGGGCCGGGCGGCCGCGATGAACCGCCGGGTGCCCACGATGAACCGGTCCCGGTCGCCGATCCACACCCCGATCGGCGTGGGCCCCAGCTCGTCCACGTGCCGCAGCGGGTCCAGCGACGCCCACTGGGCCTGGTCGGCGAACGCCTTGCGCTTGGCCATCTCCGGCCACGAGGTGAGCAGACCGGGCGCCATGGCGGCCACCGCGCGCAGCGGCTCCCGCCGCTGGTGCCTGCGCCGGGCGTAGACCAGCGCGCCGAACCCGCCCATGGACGCCCCCGTGCAGGCGAACACCGGTCCGAAGCCGCGTTCGGCCAGCCACCGGGGCACCTCCTCCAGCAGCATCTCCATCGGGTCGTCGCCGGGCACGTTCTCGTGCCAGTAGTGGTCGCCCCCGTCGACCGCCACGAAGCCGAACGGCGGCACCGCGCCCCGGCCGACCGCGGAGACCAGCACCTCCGGCAGCCCGCCGACGGCGGCCCAGCGGGCGCTGCCGTGCAGGCCGTGCAGCAGGATCGACATGGGCAGGCCCCTGGTCGGCACGCCCGGCGGGACCATGGTCAGGAAGTCGACCTCCCGCCCGCGCGCGGCGGAGAACACCCGGTCCACCTTCACCACGGCCCGCTTGCCGCCGGGTTTGGGACCGGCCACGCCCAGCGCGTAGCGCAGCGCCTCGCTCATCGGCGCGTTGCCGTGCAGCCCCAGCGCGATCCCGGTCGCGCCCAGCCCGGCCGCGCCGAGCGCCCCGAGCACCGAGCGCCTGCTGACCATCCGCCCCCTCCGCCCGCTTCCCCCTGTGCCATCGCCGACGACCCGCCGCGCGTTTCGACCGCACCGCGGCGTTCACGCGGAGTTCGGTCATCCGTCGCCGTTACGACGCGCGGCACCGGGGAGAGGTTGCACAGCGCCACGCCCGCGCGCGGTTCACCCCTGGACCCGCTCCGCACCCGCGTAGACGTTCATCGACTCGCCGCGCAGGAAGCCGACCAGCGTCACGCCCTGCTCCTCGGCCAGCTCGGCGGCCAGCGAGGACGGCGCGGACACCGCGGCCAGCACCGGCACGCCCGCCATCGCCGCCTTCTGCACCAGCTCGAACGACGCGCGCCCGGACACCATGAGCACCGTCCCGGCCGAGGGCACCCGCTTGTTCAGCACCGCCCAGCCCAGCACCTTGTCGACCGCGTTGTGCCTGCCGACGTCCTCGCGCACGACCAGCGCGTCGCCGTCGGCGGTGAACAGGCCCGCCGCGTGCAGGCCGCCGGTGGACGCGAACACCTTCTGCCTCTCGCGCAGCGCGTCCGGCAGCGCGGCCAGCACGTCGACGGTGATCCGGCAGTCGTCGGCGGCCGGGGGGAAGCGGGTCTTGAGCTTCACCGCGTCCAGCGCGGCCTTGCCGCACACCCCGCACGAGGAGGTGGTGTAGAAGTTGCGCTCCACCCCCGTCTCGGGCGGCGCGACGCCGGGGGCCAGCGCCACGTCGAGCACGTTGTAGGTGTTGCGCCCGTCCGGGCCCGCGCCCTCGCAGTAGCGCGCCACGGACACGTCGTCCAGCCCGCCGATGACACCTTCGCTGAGCAGGAAGCCGTGAGCCAGTTCCACGTCGTGACCGGGCGTGCGCATGGTGACGGCCAGTGCTTTGCCGTTCACCCTCAGTTCCAACGGCTCTTCGGCCGCCAACAAATCCACCCGTTTGCGTTGCGTTCGGCGCGAATAGGTGACCACTGGGCGACGGACAGTGACTCGACCCATCGTGGACTCCTTGCTCCAGGCTAAGTTTTTCGTGGCTCGCCAACCAGGTTACGGAGGTGCACGGCCAGTGGGTTTCCTCGACCGCTCGCGCACGGTGGCCCCGCCCGACTGGAACCGCTGGCTGGTCCCGCCCGCGGCGCTGTCGGTGCACCTGGCCATCGGCCAAGCCTATGCCTGGAGCGTGTTCAAGCCCCCGCTGGAGAGCGCGCTCGGCCTCACCGGCACGCAGAGCGCGCTGCCGTTCCAACTGGGCATCGTGATGCTCGGCCTGTCGGCGGCCTTCGGCGGCACGCTGGTGGAGCGCAACGGCCCGCGCTGGGCCATGTTCGTCTCCGCCACCTGCTTCTCCACCGGCTTCCTGGTCTCCGCCCTGGGCGCGTGGACGCAGCAGTACTGGCTGGTGGTGCTGGGCTACGGCTTCATCGGCGGCATCGGCCTGGGCATCGGCTACATCTCGCCGGTGTCCACGCTGATCAAGTGGTTCCCGGACCGGCCGGGCATGGCCACCGGCATCGCGATCATGGGCTTCGGCGGCGGCGCGCTGATCGCCTCGCCGTGGTCGGCGCAGATGCTGGAGTCCTTCGGCCGCACCCCCGAGGGCATCGGCCAGGCGTTCCTGGTGCACGGCCTGGCCTACGCGGTGTTCATGTCCGTCGGCGTGCTGCTGGTGCGGGTGCCCGCGCACGTCCGGGAGCGGGAGGTGGTGCGCTCCGCGATCAACGTCTCCGCCCGCAACGCCCTGCGCACACCCCAGTTCTGGTGCCTGTGGGTGGTGCTGTGCTTCAACGTCACCGCGGGCATCGGCATCCTGGAGAAGGCGTCGCCGATGATCGTCGACTTCTTCAAGGACACCGCCACACCGGTCGCGGCGGGCGCGGCGGCCGGGTTCGTCGCGCTGCTGTCGCTGACCAACATGGCGGGCCGCATCATCTGGTCGTCCACATCGGACCTGGTGGGGCGCAAGAACATCTACCGCCTGTACCTGGGCGTCGGCGCGCTGATGTACCTGCTGCTGGCGCTGGCGGGCAACTCCTCCAAGCTGCTGTTCGTGCTGTGCGCCATGCTGATCCTGTCCTTCTACGGCGGCGGGTTCGCCACCGTCCCGGCCTACCTGAAGGACCTGTTCGGCACCTACCAGGTCGGCGCGATCCACGGCAGGCTGCTCACCGCGTGGTCCACCGCCGGCGTGCTCGGCCCGCTGATCGTCAACGCCATCGCCGATGGCCAGAAGGCGGCCGGGAAGTCCGGCCCGGACCTCTACACCACGTCTCTGTTCATCATGATGGGCCTGCTGGTGGTGGGCTTCGTCGCCAACGAGCTGGTGCGCCCGGTGGCGGCCAAGTACCACGAGCCGGAGCTGGAAGGAGCGTCCCGATGAGGCGCGGCCTGGTCGTCTTCGCCTGGCTGTGGGTGGGCCTGCCGCTGGCCTACGGCCTGTTCGAGCTGATCCGCAAGGTCACCGCGCTGTTCACCGGCTAGGGTCGGCCGGTGGACTCCTACGACGTCGTGGTGGTCGGCGGCGGGCACAACGCCCTGGTCGCCGCGGCCTACCTGGCGCGGGCCGGGCGCTCGGTGCTGGTGCTGGAGAAGCTCGACCACGTCGGCGGCGCGGCGGTCAGCGAGCAGGTCTTCCCCGGCGTGCCCGCCCGCCTGTCGCGGTACTCCTACCTGGTCAGCCTGCTGCCCGACCGCGTCGTCGCGGACCTGGGGCTGAGGTTGTCGCTGCGCTCGCGCGCCGTCGCCTCCTACACCCCGCACGGGCGGGGCGGCCTGCTCGTCGAGCGGACGCCGGGCGAGGCGACCGCGGCCTCGTTCCGCGAGCTGACCGGTTCCGACGCGGAGTGGCGGCGCTGGCGGCGCTGGTACGACGAACTGGCGGACCTGGCCGGGGTGCTGGCGCCGACGCTGCTGGAACCGCTGGAGTCCCGCGAGCGGACCCGCCGCCGGGTCGAGGCGGCGGGGCTGGCGCGGGTGTGGGAGCAGGTCTTCGAGCGCCCGCTGGGCGAAGCGCTGCGGGAGCTGTTCACCGACGACCTGGTGCGCGGCGTGGCGGCGACTGACGGCCTGATCGGCACGCACACCTCGTTGGACGACCTGAGGGCCAACCGCTGCTTCCTCTACCACGTGATCGGCAACGGCACGGGGGAGTGGCGCGTGCCGGTCGGCGGGATGGGCGCGGTGACCGCGGAACTGACCCGCGCCGCGCGGGAAGCCGGGGCCCGGATCGTGACCGGGGCCGAAGTGTCCCGTGTGGACGCCGACGGCGTCAGCGCCGAGGTGGAGTTCGGCGACCGCGTGGTGGGAGCGCGGTTCGTGCTGTCCGGTGTGGCCCCGGCGGTGCTGGACTCGTTGCGGGGCAAGGAAGTCCGGCGGGTCGCCGAGGGCAGCCAGCTGAAGGTCAACATGCTGCTGCGCAAGCTGCCGCGGTTGCGCGGCGGCATCGACCCGCGCCTGGCGTTCGCGGGCACGCTGCACCTGGCCGAGTCGTACGGGCAGCTGGAGACGGCCTACCGGGAGAGCGCGGCGGGCCGGGTGCCGTCGGTGCTGCCCGCGGAGATGTACTGCCACACGCTGACCGACCCGTCGATCCTCGCGCCCGAGCAGGCGCGGCGGGGGTGGCACACGCTGACCCTGTTCGGCCTGCACACGCCCGCCGCGCTGTTCGAGCGGGACAACGACGGGCTGCGCGAACACCTCGTCGGCCGGTACCTGTCCGCGTTGGACGAGCACCTGGTGGAGCCGATCGAGGAGTGCCTGGCCGTCGACGCGGACGGCAGGCCCTGCGTCGAGGCGCGCACACCGCTGGACCTGGAGGCCGAGCTGGGACTGCCGCGCGGCAACATCTTCCACGACGAGCTGGCCTGGCCCTTCGCCGAGACGCGGGACGAGGTCGGCCGGTGGGGTGTGGAGACCGACGTGGCGAACCTGTTGCTCTGTGGCTCGGGCGCGCGGCGCGGCGGCGCGGTCAGCGGCATCGGCGGCCACAACGCCGCCATGGCCGTCCTGTCCCCCCAACCGCGTCGGCAAGTACTACCCATGCCCCCTCCGGGGAGCGCATGACTACTACCCGTCCCGGCGGACGGGCGGGTCGGGTAGTAGTCAGCGGCCCCTGTCGGCGGGTCGGGTAGTACTTGCCGACGCGGACGGGGTCAGCGCTTCTCCAGCCGCACCACGATCGACTTGGACGTGGGCGTGCCGGACACCTCCGCCGTGGACTCCAGCGGCACCAGCGCGTTGGCCTCCGGGAAGTAGGCCGCCGCACACCCCGCCGCGGTCGGGTAGGACACCACCCGGAACCGCTCCGCCCGCCGCTCCACCACCCCGGTCGGGTCCTCCGGCCACTCGCTGACCAGGTCGACCACCTCGCCGTCGGCCAAGCCCAACCGGGCCAGGTCGGCCGGGCTGACGAACACCACCCGACGGCCGTCCTTCACCCCCCGGTACCGGTCGTCGAGCCCGTAGATCGTGGTGTTGTACTGGTCGTGGCTGCGCAGCGTCTGCAGCAGCAGCCGCCCCTCGGGCACCTCCAGCACGGTCAGCGGGTTGGCGCTGAAGTGCGCCTTGCCGGTGCGGGTGCCGCTGAACTCGCGGGCGTCGCGCGGCGCGTGGGGCAGCACGAACCCGTCCGGCCGCCGCACCCGCTCGTTGTAGTCCTGGCAGCCCGGCACGACGCGGGCGATGCGGTCGCGGATCAGGTCGTAGTCCTTCTCGAACTCCTCCCACGGCACCGGGTGCTCCGGCCCGAGCACCGCGCGCGCCAGCCTGCACACGATCGACACCTCGGACAGCAGCTGGTCGCTGGCGGGCTCCAGCCGCCCCTGCGACCGGTGCACCACCGACATCGAGTCCTCCACGGTGACGAACTGCTCACCGCTGTGCTGCAGGTCGCTCTCCGTGCGTCCCAGCGTCGGCAGGATCAGCGCGGTCCGCCCGTGCACCACGTGCGACCGGTTGAGCTTGGTGGACACCTGCACGGTCAGGTCGCACCGGCTCATCGCCCGCGAGGTGACCTCGGTGTCCGGCGACGCGGCCACGAAGTTGCCGCCCACCGCGAAGAACACCCTGGCCCTGCCATCGCGCATGGCCCGGATCGAGGCGACCGTGTCGTAGCCGTGCTCGCGCGGCACGGAGATGCCGAACTCGGTCTCCAGCGCGGACAGGAACTTCTCCGGCATCTTCTCCCAGATGCCCATGGTCCGGTCGCCCTGCACGTTGGAGTGACCGCGCACCGGGCACAGACCCGCCCCCGGCTTGCCGATCATGCCCCGCATCAGCACCACGTTGGCGATCTCGCGGATCGTGGCCACCGAGTGCCGGTGCTGGGTCAGGCCCATCGCCCAGCACACGATGGTGCGCTGCGACTCGGCGAACATCCGCGCCAGCAGCTCCACCTGGGCGCGCGGCAACCCGGTGGCCCGGTCCACCGCGTCCCAGTCCAGCGCCCGCACGTGCTCGGCGTAGGCGGCGAAGTTGTCCGTGGAGCGCTCGATGAACTCGTGGTCCAGCGCGTTCCACCGCAGCAGCAGGTTGCCGATCGCCTGGAACAGCGCCTGGTCGCCGCCGAGCCGGATCTGCAGGAACTCGTCGGCCAGCTGGGTGCCCGCCCCCACCACGCCGCGCGCGTTCTGCGGGTTCTTGAACCGCAGCAGACCGGCCTCGGGCAGCGGGTTCACCGCGACGATCTTCGCGCCGCCCCGCTTGGCCTCCTCCAGCGCCGACAGCATCCGCGGGTGGTTGGTGCCGGGGTTCTGCCCGACCACCACGATCAGGTCGGCGCGGGCGAAGTCGTCGATGCCGACCGAGCCCTTGCCCACGCCGGTGGTCTCCGACAGCGCGGCGCCGGACGACTCGTGGCACATGTTCGAGCAGTCGGGCAGGTTGTTCGTGCCGAACGAGCGCACCAGCAGCTGGTAGAGGAACGCGGCCTCGTTGCTGGTCCGACCGGAGGTGTAGAAGACCGCCTCGTCCGGGCTGGCCAGGCCGTTGAGGTGCTCGGCGACCAGCGCGAAGGCGTCCTCCCACGAGATCGGCTCGTAGTGCGTGCCGCCGGGGCGCAGCACCACCGGCTCGGTCAACCGGCCCTGCTGGCCCAGCCAGAAGTCGGTCTTGTCGGCCAGCTCCGCCACCGGGTGCGCGGCGAAGAAGTCCCGCCCGACCCGCCGCCGGGTGGCCTCCTCGGCCACCGCCTTCGCGCCGTTCTCGCAGAACTCGGCCAGCTTGCGGTGGCCCTGCGGCTCCGGCCACGCGCAGCCGGGGCAGTCGAAGCCCTCGCGCTGGTTGAGCAGCCGCAGGGTGGTGACCGTGCGGGCCACACCCATCTGCTCGACACCGCGCTTGACCGACACGGCCACGCCGGGCAGCCCCGCCGCCCACCGCTTCGGTCCACTGGTCTCAAGTCGCGACTCGTCGACGTCGTGCTGGGGAGGGTTGCGGGTCATGCGCCCATTGTGCCGCCGGCACGCCCCGCGCGAGCGTGCCGGCGGTGGAGCGATCGTCCGGGGTCCCAGGCGGCGCGCGGTCCGCTGCCACGGGCCCCAAGGGGTTGCGGCCGGCCCGTGGACCCGGCGCTGTGACCTGCGACGACTCGGTGATCACCATTGATTGTGATCGCGGTCACTCGGGTCGGTAATCGTCCTTTCGGGTGAGAGGTGCATTCGGAGATCCTGAGTTGAGCGTTGGGGCACCGTGAACTGAGCGTTGGGGCACTGTGAGGCGAGCTTTGGGGGCTTCAAAAGCGGCGCTCGCCGCGCGGCAGGTCGCCAAGGACGGCGCTCGCGGGCACCCCGCTGCGCGCGCTCCGCGCGCCCCCTGGTGCGTGGGCAAGTACTACCCGAGGGGCGTCCGGGGGGCGGTAACTACTACCCGAGGGGCGCGGAAGCGCCGGTCAGGGCGTGAAAGTGCGGGTCGGGGTGCGCGAACGCTCGGTTCGTGGTGTCGGAACGCGCGACTCGCGGGGGCGACACGCCCAACACGCCCATACGTGGGTGACACCGGGAGCGGGCGTGGCCGTTCTGGGCGTTGAACTCGGGGGTTCTGGGGGTTCGACTCGCGGGTTACCTGGTGCAGCCGTCGGTGGTGGGCATGGGACGGTTGGGGTCGAAGTAGTCCTCGGAGGGGCCGAACTCGCCGGGGGTGCCGCCGCTCATGGCGCGGTCGGCGACCCAGGGAGCGAGGAACCCGCGCTCGGCCGCCTCGCAGGAGATCGAGTACCAGTGCCCGTCGGTCTCCTCGGCCCACAGGCCCTGGCTGCCCTCGCGGAACCCCTCACCGGAGCGCAGCACGTAGTCCACCGAGACCCGGCTGACCGCCACGATGTCGTACGGGCTGGTCAGCAGCGCCGGGGAGCCGGTGAAGGCGTAGGCGACCAGGTAGTCGGTGTGCACGACCAGCTCGCCCGGCTCGCCCGCCTCGGCCCGCATCGAGCCGTTGACCTTCGGCGCCACCGGCAGCAGTTCCGAACCCTTGGCCACCCGCGTCACCACAAGGCTCGCCTCCGGGTCGTTGCCGCCGTCGAACAGCGGTCGCATGTGGTCCTGCAGATCGGGGGCCAGCAGCGCCAGGTAGGGCTCGACGTCGTGGTCCCGCACCACCCGCAGGTCCAGTCGCGCGGTGATCACGGCTTGCCGCACCCGCTCGTACGCCTGCGCGACCTGCTCGGCGGAGAACTCGCCCACCGGCTGCGCCGCCGGGGCCACCACGCCCGCCTCGCCGTCCGCCCACGCCTCGGCGGGGGTGTTCGCGAACGGCTCGTCCAGGTCCACCGGCGCGGCCGCGGTCTCCACCGAGTCGGCCACCGCCTGGCCGACACCGTCGAACTCGCCCGCCCGGTACAGGCCGAACAGCAGCGCGGCGATGGCCACCAGCGCCACCGCGGAGACCGCCTTGCCGCCGTGCGCCCGCAGCCGGGCACGGCGGCGCGCCCGTCGGATGTCGCGCTTGGCCCGGCGGTTGGCCGCCCTGATCCACGCCTCGTCGCGCAGGTCCGGGTGGTTGTCGATGTCGTCCGCGGTCACTTGCCCCCCTCGTCGATGGTGCCGCTCACTCGATCGGAGTAGGGGGCGGCGGCGTTAGCAGGTATCTGGTTCGAAGTCGACACCCGCTCCTCCGTAGACTTCCCACGTGACTGAGACCCCCACCGCACCCCAGCGAAACGAACTCCCGCCGGCGTGGAACCCGGCCGAGGTAGAGGCCGGGTTGTACCAGCGGTGGGTCGAGCGCGGGTACTTCACCGCGGACGCGAGCAGCGACAAGCCGCCCTACACGATCGTCCTGCCCCCGCCCAACGTCACCGGCAGCCTCCACATGGGCCACGCCCTCAACCACAGCGTCATGGACGCGCTGACCCGGCGCCGCCGGATGCAGGGCTACGAGGTGCTGTGGCTGCCCGGCATGGACCACGCGGGCATCGCCACCCAGAACGCCGTGGAGCGCTCGCTGGCGGGCGAGGGCCGGTCCCGCCACGACCTGGGCCGCGAGAAGTTCGTCGAGCGCGTCTGGGAGTGGAAGGCCGAGTACGGCGGCAAGATCCTCGACCAGATGCGCCGCCTCGGCGACGGCGTGGACTGGAGCCGCGAGCGCTTCACCATGGACGAGGGCCTGTCCCGCGCGGTCCAGACGATCTTCAAGAAGCTCTACGACGACGGCCTGATCTACCGCGCCGAGCGCATCATCAACTGGTGCCCGCGCTGCCAGACCGCGCTGTCGGACATCGAGGTCGACCACTCCGACGACGAGGGCGAGCTCGTCTCCATCCGCTACGGCTCCGGTGAGCGGTCGATCGTCGTGGCCACCACGCGCGCCGAGACCATGCTCGGCGACACCGCCGTGGCCGTGCACCCGGAGGACGAGCGCTACCAGCACCTCATCGGCACCGAGGTCGAGGTGCCGCTGACCGGCCGGTACGTGCCGATCGTCGCCGACGAGCACGTGGACCCCAAGTTCGGCACCGGCGCGGTGAAGGTGACCCCGGCGCACGACCCGAACGACTTCGAGATCGGCCAGCGGCACGACCTGCCCGCGCTGACCGTGATGGACGGCCGCGGCGTGATCACCGCCAAGGGCCCGTTCGAGGGCCTGGACCGGTTCGAGGCGCGGCCCGCCGTCGTGGCGGCGCTGCGCGAGCAGGGCCGGATCGTGGCGGAGAAGCGCCCCTACACCCACGCGGTCGGCCACTGCTCGCGCTGCGACACCGTGGTCGAGCCCCGGCTGTCCATGCAGTGGTGGGTCAAGGTCGAGCCGCTGGCCAAGGCGGCGGGCGACGCGGTCCGCGACGGCCGCACCAAGATCCACCCGGCGGAGCTGTCCAAGCGCTACTTCGACTGGGTGGACAACCTGCACGACTGGTGCATCTCCCGCCAGCTGTGGTGGGGCCACCGCATCCCGGTCTGGTACGGCCCCGGCGGCGAGGTGGTCTGCGTCGGCCCGGACGAGCAGCCGCCCAGCGGTGAGGGCTGGGTGCAGGACGAGGACGTGCTGGACACCTGGTTCTCCTCGGGCCTGTGGCCGTTCTCCACCATGGGCTGGCCCGAGCGGACCGACGAGCTGGCCAAGTTCTACCCGACCAGCGTGCTGTCCACCGGCTACGACATCCTGTTCTTCTGGGTCGTCCGGATGATGATGTTCGGCCTGTACGCGATGGACGGCAAGCAGCCGTTCGACGACGTGTTCCTGCACGGCCTCATCCGCGACCAGTACGGCAAGAAGATGTCCAAGACCCGCGGGAACGGCATCGACCCGCTGGACTGGATGGACACCTACGGCGCCGACGCCACCCGGTTCACCCTGCTGCGCGGCACCAGCCCCGGCTCGGACCTGGCGGTGGCCGAGGAGTGGGCCGCTGGCTCGCGCAACTTCACCACCAAGCTGTGGAACGCCACCCGGTTCGCGCTGGGCAACGGTGCCACGGTGGCGCGCCCGCTGCCGCCCCGCGAGGCGCTGACCGACGCCGACCGGTGGGTCCTGGACCTGCTCGACGAGCTGGTCACCGAGGTCGACGCGCACTTCGAGTCGTTCCAGTTCGCCAAGCTCAGCGAAGCGCTCTACCACTTCACCTGGGACGAGTTCTGCGACTGGTACCTGGAGCTGGCCAAGGTCCAGCTGGCCGAGGGCGGCGTGCGCGCCGAGGCCACCCAGTCGGTGCTCGGACACGTGCTCGACGTGCTGCTGCGGCTGCTGCACCCGCTGACGCCGTTCATCACCGAGACCCTGTGGACCACGCTGACCGGCGGCGAGTCGCTGGTGGTCGCGGACTGGCCGCGGGCATCCGGTGCCGAGCGCGACGCGGTGGCCGCCGCCCGGATCGAGGGGCTGAAGAAGCTGGTCACCGAGATCCGCCGATTCCGCTCCGACCAGGGCCTCAAGCCCGCGCAGAAGGTGGCGGGCAAGGTCCGCGGCGCGTGCTGCGTGGACCTGCTCGACCAGGTGCCCGCGGTCCGCGCGCTGACCAGGATGACCGAGCCCGGCGAGGACTTCGCGGCGACCGTGTCGCTGGAGGTCGGCCTGCCCAAGGGCACGGTGACCGTCGAGCTGGACACCTCCGGCGCGATCGACCTGGCCGCCGAGCGCAAGCGGCTGGCCAAGGACCTGGCGGTGGCGGAGAAGGAGCGCGCCCAGTGCGAGGGCAAGCTCGGCAACCCGTCGTTCACCGACAAGGCCCCGGCCGAGGTGGTGGCCAAGATCCGCACCCGCCTGGAGGCGGCCAACGCCGAGATCGAGCGCATCCACGCCCGCCTGGAAAGCCTGCCGCAGTCATGAGCGGGTTCGAGCAGGGCGCGCTGGAGCAACTGCGCCAGGTCGAGGCGGAGCTGGACACCCGCTGGCCGGAGACGAAGATCGAGCCCAGCCTGGAGCGCATCCGGTTGCTGGTGGACCTGCTGGGCGACCCCCACGAGTCCTACCCGGTGGTGCACATCGCGGGCACCAACGGCAAGACGTCCACCTCGCGCATGGTCGACGCGCTGTTCACCCGCGTCGGCCTGCGCACCGGCCGGTACACCAGCCCGCACCTGCAGCTGGCCACCGAGCGGATCAGCGTGGACGGCGCGCCCATCAGCCCCGAGCGCTACGTCGAGGTCTACCGCGACATCGAGCCGTACGTGTCCATGGTGGACAGTCGCGGCGACGTGCCGATGAGCAAGTTCGAGGTGCTCACCGGCATGGCGTTCGCGGCGTTCGCGGACGCCCCGGTGGACGTGGCGGTGGTCGAGGTCGGCCTGGGTGGCTCGTGGGACGCCACCAACGTGGTCGACGGCCGGATCGCCGTGGTCACGCCCGTCGGCATCGACCACGTCGAGTACCTGGGCGGCGACCTGGCGGGCATCGCCGCGGAGAAGGCGGGCATCGTCAAGCCCGGCTCGATCGCCCTGCTGGGCCCGCAGCAGCCCGCCGCCGAGCAGGTGCTGCTCCAGCGGTGCGCCGAGGTCGAGGCCACCGTGGCGCGGCAGGGCGCGGAGTTCGGCGTGCTGAACCGGGACGTCGCGGTCGGCGGGCAGGTGCTGCGGCTGCAGGGCCTCGGCGGCGTCTACGACGAGATCTTCCTGCCGCTGCACGGCGCGCACCAGGCCGACAACGCCGCGCTGGCGCTGGCCGCGGTCGAGGCGTTCTTCGGCGCGGGCGCGCAGCGGCAGCTGGACGTGGAGGCGGTGCGCGAGGCGTTCGCCTCGGTCACCTCGCCGGGCAGGCTGGAGCGGGTGCGCTCGGCGCCGACCGTGCTGGTCGACGCCGCCCACAACCCGCACGGCGCGGCGGCGCTGGCCAAGGCGCTGGACGAGGAGTTCGGCTTCCGCAAGCTGGTCGCCGTGGTCGGCGTGATGGGCGACAAGGACGCCGCGGGCATCCTGTCCGCGCTGGAGCCGGTGGTCAACGAGGTCGTGCTGACCGCCAACTCCTCGCCCCGCGCGATGGACCCGGACCTGCTCGCGGGCGAGGCGATCCCGATCTTCGGCGAGGACCGCATGGTGGTGCAGCCGCACCTGGTCGACGCGGTCGAGGAGGCCATCCGGCTGGCCGAGGAGACCGACGACGGCGTGGTGTCCGGCGCGGGCGTGGTGGTGACCGGTTCGGTGGTCACCGCCGGTGAAGCGCGCGCCCTGTTCGGCAAGGAGCCCTCATGAGCACGGCCCCGGCGCCGCGCAAGGACCCGATGAAGTCCTTCCGCGGCATCATGGCGGGCACCCTGATCCTGGAGGCCATCGTGGTGGCCCTGGCGCTGCCGGTGGTGGCCAACCTCGGCGGCGGGGTCGGCACCGGCACCGGCTACCTGGTGCTGGCGCTGATCGTGGCGCTGCTGGGCACGTGCGCGCTGCTGCGGTTCCCGTGGAGCGTGTGGGTCGTGGTGGCGCTGCACGTGGCCATGATCGCGGGCTGGTTCGCGATGACCGCGCTGGGCGTCATCGGCGTGGTGTTCAGCCTGGTGTGGACCTACCTGCTGTGGCTGCGCCGGGACGTGGCCAAGCGGATGGCCGAGGGCCGGTTGCCCAGTCAGCAGCAGTAGCCCTCCCGCAGCTACCAGCCAGGCGGCTCGGACAGCCGGTCGTACCACCAGGGGTCCGGCCGCGGCCCCCGGAGCTGCGACGACGGTGGCCTGCGCGCGGCGAACGGGTCGGGCAGCGTGCGCTTGAGGTAGACGGCGTCTAGCGCGGTGACCAGCCGCTCCAGCTCGCCGCGCGACCGGCGGCGCAGGCGTTCGAGGGTCCACTCCAGCACGTCGCGCGAGTGCCGCACGTCCTGGAACGCGCATTCGGCGCACGAGCAGCCCACGGAGCGCGGGTAGAGGGGGCGGCGACCCGACCGGGTCAGGAACACCCGGTACCGCCGCAGCGCGAGGGCGGTCGCGCCGGGGCGGACGTAGTACTCCTCGGAGCGGCGCTCCACGTCGCGCACGGCGAGGGTGGTGCGGTGGGAGAGCCCCGGCAGGTGCCCACTCGCCGGGAAGCCCTCGGGACGGGAGCGCTCGGCGCGCAAGGCGCCCGGTCGCCTACGCGGCATCGGCCTTTCGACAGGTGATCACGCGGCCATCGTGCCGGCCCTGGCAAGCGGTTACCCGCGCTGCCGGAGCCGTTGACGCCGCTTGGCGACAGCTCGATCGCTTAGAGTGAATCCGGTGTGGGACAACGACGACCTCCTGTCCGACTCCTGGCTGCCCTGGGCGGTGCGGCGGGCAGCGGGTGCGGAGGGAGTCCGGGCCGAGGTCCGACAGCACCGGTTGGGCGAAGTCGTGCTGGTCGACCGGTCGACCGGGCCGGTGAGCGGGGTGCGCGGCAGGCGTCAGATCGCGGCGACCGACGGCGACTTCCTCGTGGTGCGCATCGTGCGCGAGGGCGAGGAGCTGTTCGAGCAGGACGGGCGAACGTGGTTGTTGAAGGCCGGGGACGCCGTGCTGTGGGACAGCGGCCGTCCGGCCCGGTTCACCGCACCCGGCCCGATCGCCACGCGCAGCGTCGTCGTGCCGCGCCGGGGCCTCGTCGAAGTGGGCTGCCCGCTGGTCGCCGGAGACCCGCTGCCCGACCGGGTGCCCGCGGTGCACCTGCTCACCGGCTACCTCGACGCCCTGGACGCGACGCTGCCCGCGTTGACCGGGCCCGCTGTCGTGGCCGCCCGCAACGCACTGATGGAACTGGTGTGGGGGGCGCTGAGCCCGGCCACGCCGCTGGACCCGCAGGCCGTGCGGCCTGCCCGGTGGGCCGCGGTCGAGCGCTACCTGGACACCCACCTCGGGCGCGGTGACCTGTCGGCCGAGTCGGTGGCCGCGGCGCACGGCATCTCGGTGCGCACCCTCGCCAGGCTGTTCGCCGAGCACGGCAGCACCTTCACCGGCGTGCTGCGCGCCAAGCGGATCGGCAGGGTGAGCGAGGACCTGCTGACCGGCGAGGACACCGTCGAGGCGCTCGCCAGGCGCTGGGGCTTCTTCGACACCAGCCACCTCAACCGGACCTTCCGCGCCGTGCACGGCACCTCCCCGCACGAGTACCGGCTGCGGCACCGCGAGCCGACGCGCGTTGGCTGATCCGTACCCCTCGATGGCACGCCGGTACCCGGTGTCACCACCCCCGCCCGGCCCAGACTCGCCACGAACGCCCCGAACCAGTGGGCGCGAGCGAAGGGGAACACCATGACCGCGCTGCCCAACCGTGCGTTCCGGCTGCGCCACCGTCCCGAGGACCCGGCCGGGCGGGCACCGCTGGAGCTGGTGGAGGAGGACCTCGCGCCGCTGGCCGACGGCCAGGCGCTCGTCCGCACGCTGGTGCTGTCCGTGGACCCGGTGAGCCGCGTGTTCATGAGCGACATCCGCAGCGACCTGCCACCGGTCGGCATCGGCGAGGTGATGCGGGGCGTGGGCATCGGCCGGGTCGTCGACTCGCGCCGCGCGGACCTGCCGGTCGGCGCGCACGTGCTGGGCTGGACCGGGTGGCAGGACTACCAGGTCGCCGACGACGCGGTGCTGGAGGGACCGTTCGCCGTGCTGCCCGACCCGCTGCCCGCCGCGCCGGAGGACCTCCTCGGCGTGCTCGGCATGACCGGCATCACCGCCTGGCTCGCCGTGGAGATCGCCGACCCGCGCCCCGGCGACACGGTCGTGGTCTCCGCTGCCGGTGGCGCGGTGGGCTCGATCGCGGGCCAGCTGGTCAAGGAGCGCGGCGCCCGCGTGGTCGGCATCGCGGGCGGGCGGGAGAAGTGCCGCTACGTCGTCGAGGAACTCGGCTTCGACGCCTGCGTGGACCGGCGCTCGCCGGACTGGCGCGACCAGTTCGACGCGGCCACCCCGGACGGCGTCGACGCGGACGTGGAGAACGCGGGCGGCGAAGTCCTCGACCACCTGCTCACCCGCATCAACACCGGTGCGCGCATCGCGCTGTGCGGGATGATCGCCGACTACAGCGCCGACGCCGCTCAGCGGCACGGGCTGCGCAACATGGTCGAGGTGCTGGAGCAGCGCGCCACCATCCGCGGCTTCCTGGTCAGCGACCACGCCGACCGCTACGACGGGATCACCGCCGAACTGGCCGCCCGCCTCGCCGACGGCCGCCTGACCCACGCGCAGGTCGTCGTGGACGGCCTGGAACGCGCGCCGGAAGCGCTGGAGCGGATCTTCCGCGGCGACAACCGGGGCAAGGTCGTGGTCAGGGTCGCGCCGGACAGCCGCTGAACGACCGCGTCGCCGAAGCCCTGACGAAAGTCAGGGCTCCACCCTTCCTTTCGGGTCCTGTCTCCCACTCCCGGAATTCGTAGCGTCACCGATGTCGTGGACGGGACGATCGGGAGTGCGCTGTGAAGCATTGGCATCCGGTGGTGGCGGCGGTCGCGTTGGTCGCCGTCCTCACGCCGAACGCGGCGGCAGCGGGGGAGCCGGACAGCGCCGCGGTGGACCGCTTCGTGACGGAGTTCGCCGAGAACGCGGGCTACCCCGGCGTCGCCGTCGCGATCACCAGGGGGGACCGGGTCGTGCACCTTGCGGGCTACGGCCGGAGTTCCGACGGCTCCGGGATGACCCCGACGACCCCCGTGCCGGTGGCGTCGGTCAGCAAGTCGTTCACCGCGATGGCCGTCATGCAGCTGGTCGAGCGGGGGAAGCTGGCGTTGGACGATCCGGTGGCCGACCACCTCCCGGACTTCCGGCTGGCCGACCCGCGCGGCGCGGGCATCACGGTCCGCAGGCTGCTCGACCAGACGTCCGGGATCACCGACGGCACGTTGCCGGAGAAGAGCCTGCCGCAGCCGCACTCCCCGGCCGAGGCCGTGGTGCGCGCCAACGGCGCGACGCTGGCCGCGGAACCCGGCACCGAGCACCACTACACGAACACGAACTACCACCTGGCCGCGCGGCTGGTCGAGCAGGTCAGCGGCGAGCCGTACGCCGACTACCTGCGCCGCCACGTGTTCGAACCGGCGGGCATGAGATCGACGACCACGATCACCCGAGCGCCGGGCGGCTTGGCGAAGGGCCACGTCTACGCCTACGGCGTGTCCGTCCCCGTGACCGAGCCCGAGCGCTTCCTGGCGGGCTCGGACGACGTGATCACCACGGCGGAGGACATGGCGCGGTGGCTGGTCGTGCAGTCCAACGGCGGGCGGGCCGCCGACGGCACGAGGCTGCTGTCCCCGGAGGGCATCAAGGCCATGCACACCTCGTCGGACCCGCGCTGGACGTACGGGATGGGCTGGAACACCGCCGACGGCGGACGTGTGCGGCACAGCGGGATCTGGTTCACCTACTCAGCGGGCCAACTGCTGCTGCCCTCCGGCCACGGCATCGCGGTGATGGCCAACAGCGGTGTCTCGCTGGGCAACGAGGGCACCGGTCAGTTGGAGGACGGTCTGGCCACGCTCCTGGAAGGAGGTGCCCCGGACCCCGACTCCTCGCCGCGGCTGATCACCGACCTGGTCCTGGCCGCGTTGACCTTGTCGAGCCTGGTGCTGGGCGTCCTCGCCCTGCGGCGCAGCGCCAGGTGGGTTCCGCGCCGCGCCTTGTGGCAGCAGGTGCTCCGGCTGCTGCCCCGCGTCGTCCCGCTGGTCGTGCTGGTGATGCTGCCCGACCTGACGGGGGCGGTGTTCGGTGGCCGGGACATCTCGCGGGCACAGCTCGTCCACTTCTCCCCAGCCCTGGTCACGTGGCTGCTCGTGTCGAGCGTCCTGAACGCCTCCGTGCTCGTCACCCGCGCGGTGGCACTGCTGAGGTTGCGCACGTCCTCGCAGGTCGCGGGCGGGTAGCATCGATGATCGTGATGGGGATCCCGCGGTGGTCGGTGGCCCTGCTGGTGGCGTTGCTGACGGTCGTGGCGCTGTCCCGCGCCGACATGAGCGGTTGGGCGTACGCCTGCGCGCTCCTGGCCCCCGCGTCGGCCCTGGGGCTGCTCGTCCTGTCACCGTCCGCGTCCCTGGCCGTGTGCGCGGTGGCCGCCCAGGCGATACCGCTGGTGATGGGCGACGCCGTGCCGCCGTGGAGCGTCGCCCTCGGCGCGGCGCTGGCCGTGACCAGCTCCCTGGCCGGACGGCGATCGGCCCGCGTCGTGCCCGCTGTGGTGGCGTGCGCGGTCGTGGCGGTCCCGTCGGGCCTGGTCGACGTGAGCGCTTGGACGACAGGTCCGCTGGTCGTGGCGTTGGCCGTGGCGCTGCCGTGGCTGGTCGGCCGTTCGGCCCGGCAGCAGGCGGATCTGGCGGCTGCCGCCGTGGAACGCGAGCACCTGCGGGAGCGCACCCTCATCGCGCACGACGTGCACGACACGCTGGGGCACGAGCTCAGCCTGCTGGCGTTGCGCGCGGGCGCCCTGGAGCTGGCACCGGACCTCGCCGAGCACCACCGGGCGGCCGTGGCGGACCTGCGGGTCGCCGCCGCGACCGCGACCGAACGCCTGGCCGACCTCGTCACCGTCCTGCGGCAGGGCGAACCCGTCCCGCTGCACCCGGCGTCGGAGGACGTCCGGGCCCTGGTGGACCGGGTCGCTCGGGCGGGCGTGGTGGCGACCCTGGACTGGACCGGCCCGGCGGAGCTGCCGCCG
>NZ_BMRG01000002.1:349562-381482 GCF_014648515.1 Saccharothrix coeruleofusca | reverse complement strand
TTGACCGGGCTGACCGCCCACCGGGTCGTCCGGGAAGCGCTGACCAACGCGACCAAGCACGCCCCCGGCGCGGCCGTGCGGGTCCGGGTGGCGAACACGGGGAACGCGACGACGGTGGCCGTGACCAACGCGGTGCGGCCGGGCGCACGGCGCGGTGCGGGCGCACGGGCGGGCCTGACCGCGTTGCGGGAACGGGTGCGGCTGATCGGCGGGACGTTCGAGGTCGACCAGGACGACGGCGCGTTCCGGGTCACCGCCACACTGCCGCACACGGGGGAGTCGTGATCCGGGTACTGCTCGCCGACGACGAGGCCATGATCCGGGCCGGGGTGCGGACCATCCTCGCCACCGACCCGGACATCACCGTGGTGGCCGAGGCGGTGAACGGCAGGGAAGCCGTGGACCTGGCCATCGCGCACCGGCCGGACGTGGTGCTGCTCGACATCCGGATGCCCGTGCTGGACGGCCTGGCCGCCGCCGTCGAGATCGCCGCGGTGGCCCCTTCGGCGGCGGTGGCGATCCTGACCACGTTCGGCGACGACGAGTACCTGGCGAGAGCCCTCGACGGCGGGGCGGCGGGCTTCCTGCTCAAGTCCGGCGACCCGCGCGAACTGGTGGCGGGCGTCCACGCGGTGGCGGGCGGCGGCGCCTACCTGGCGCCGAAAGCGGCGGCACGGGTGATCGGCCAGCTCCGCGCGGGCGCCTTGACCCGCGCCACCACCGCGCGGGCCAGGACCGACATGCTGACCCCGCGCGAGCGGGAAGTCCTGTCGCTGCTCGCGGCGGGACTGTCCAACGCCCAGATCGCGACCCGTCTCAACCTCGTGGAGGGCACCGTCAAAGGCCACGTGAGCACCATCCTCACCCGCCTGGACCTGGCCAACCGCGTGCAGGCCGCGATCCTCGCCCACGAAGCGGGCCTGGTCTGATCCTCAGTCGGTTGGCCGGAGGTTGGTCGCCCGGTCGGTGGCGGCCGTTCACCCGCAGTTAGTCCGTGCCGGTTAGAAACCGGGCATGAGCGAAGGTGTGGTGAACCGGCGGACGCTGCTGCGCGCCGGGACGATCGGCACGGCTGCGGCGCTGCTGCCCGCGGGTGTCGCGCTGGCGCACGGCAACCGGCCGGTGCTGACCCACGGCGTGCAGTCCGGCGACGTGGCCTCCGACGGTGCCCTGGTGTGGACGCGGGCGGACCGGCCGTCGCGGATGCTGGTCGAGGTCTCCGCCGACCCGTCGTTCCGCGGCGCGCGCAAGCTGCGCGGGCCGCTGCTGACGCCGGAGACGGGCGGCACCGGCAAGTTGCGGCTGCGCGGCCTGCCGCCGGGCCGCCGGGTGCACTACCGGGTGGTCGCCGAGGACCTGGACGGCCGCACCCGCAGCGAGGCAGTGGTGGGCAGCTTCCGCACCGCGCCGCTGGGCCGCGAGACCGTGCGGTTCACCTGGTCCGGTGACGTCGCGGGGCAGGGCTGGGGCAGCAACCCCGACCTGGGCGGGATGCCGATCTTCGGCACGATGGCCGCGCGCAGGCCCGATTTCTTCATCCACAGCGGGGACACCGTCTACGCGGACGGGCCGATGCAGGAGAAGGTGACGCTGCCCGACGGGCGGGTGTGGCGCAACGTCGTCACGCCGGAGAAGCTCAAGGTCGCCGAGACCCTGGACGAGTACCGCGGCCAGTTCGCCTACAACCTGCTGGACCCGAAGTTCCGCGAGTTCGCCGCCTCGGTGCCCGCGTTCGTGCAGTGGGACGACCACGAGGTGACCAACAACTGGTACCCCGGCGAGATCCTGGACCTGCCGCAGTACACCGAGAAGCGGGTGGACGTGCTGGCTGCGCGGGCGTTCCGGGCCTTCCACGAGTGGCAGCCGGTCGACCCGGCCCGCGCCGTGGACGGCCGGGTGTACCGCAAGTTCTCCTACGGCCCGCACGTCGAGGTCTTCATCCTGGACATGCGCTCGTACAAGGACGCCAACACCTCGCCGCGCGACGGCGTCGGCCGCGTGCTGGGGGAGCGGCAGGCCCGCTGGCTGGTCGAGTCGCTGCAGCGCAGCCGGGCGACGTGGAAGGTCATCGCCGCGGACCTGCCCATCGGCCTGACCGTGCCGGACGGCGCGGACATCGAGGGCGTGGCCAACGGGCTGCCGGGCGCGCCGGGCGGGCGTGAGCACGAGCTGGCGTGGGTGCTGCGGGAGATCCAGCGGCGCAAGGTGCGCAACACCGTGTGGCTGACTGCGGACGTGCACTACACCGCGGCCCACCACTACTCGCCGCAGCGCGCGGCGGTGCAGGACTTCGACCCGTTCTGGGAGTTCGTGTCCGGTCCGCTGCACGCGGGCGCGTTCGGGCCCAACGCGCTGGACCCGACGTTCGGCCCGGAGGCGGTGTTCGTGCACGCCCCTCCGGCGGCGAACACCTCGCCGCTGGAGGGGTTCCAGCACTTCGGCGAGGTGGAGGTGGACGGCCGCAGCGGGGAGCTGACGGTGTGGCTGCGCGACAGCGCGGGCGTTTCGCTGTGGTCGAAGACGCTCCGCCCGGCCAGGTGATCTCCCGCCGCGTCGGCAAGTACTACCCGTAGAGCCCCGAGGGGCGCATAACTACTACCCGCCCCGGTGGACGGGTAGTAGTTAGCGGCCCGTTCTGGTGGGGCGGGTAGTACTTGCCGGTGCGGATGGCGGGGCTGGTCAGGTGATCGCGCCCACCAGCATCGGCAGCGACCGGTGCAGGGCGCGTTCCCAGTAGGGCCAGATGTGCCTGCCCGGCCCGTAAAGATCCGCGTGGACCCGGACGTGCTCGGCGCGCAGGCGGTCGACCACGGCCGCCGACTGCTCGTTGAGGATCTGCTCCAGGGAGTCGAACTCGGCGTCCGGCGGGTCCAGCGGGCCGGGCTCGCCGTTGCCGCTGGAGATGTACACCGGGATGCCGCGCAGCCGCTTGGCCAGGTCGTACGGGTTGTGCGCGGCCCAGATCCGGGCGTGGGTGACCGGGTCGCCCCACAGCGCGTCGGGGTCGTCACCCAGGGTGCTCAGCACCCACTCGACCACGTCCGGGTTGGCGGTGGTGTGCACCAGGCCGCTGTAGGACGCCGCCGCCCGGAAGAAGCCGGGGTGCCGCGCGGCGTAGGACAGCGCGCCGAAGCCGCCCATCGACAGGCCCGCGACGGCCCGGCGGTGGCCGGAGCGGTACTCGCGTTCCAGCAGCCCGCGCAGCTCGGTGAGGTGGAAGGTCTCCCACTTCGGGCCGGACAGCCAGTTCGAGTAGAACCCGGTCGGACCGGCTTCCGGCATCACCACCAGCACGTTCGTGCGCGAGGTCAGCTCGGTGACGTCGGTCTTGTCGGTCCATGACCGGTAGCCGGTGTCGCCGTCGCAGCAGCCGTGCAGCAGGTACAGCGTGGGCCAGTCGCGGCGCGGGTGCTCGCGCCAGTCCGGTGGCAGGAGCAGGCGCACGCCCACGTCCCGGCCCACGGCGGTGGAGTGAACGGTCAGTTCGAGCAGCCGGTCGCTGAGCTGTTCCTCGCGGACCACCCACGCGCCGGACTTGGTGGGCGTGGCCGTCGCCGTGGCGGGCAACGTGACCAAGAGGTTGACCAGCAACATCAGGGTGAGCAGGAATCCCCGGACTCGCATACAGGACCTCCGTTGGTCTGGAGCCCCCATCTTCCTAGCTGCATAACGTGAGAGCAACGCCACTCGGCGTAACCGCCGCCGCGCCTGCAAGTACTACCCGATGCCCCTCTCCGGACGCTCAACTGCTGCTCGCCGGGGTTGGTGGTAGTTAGCTGCCATGCAGGAGGGGGCGGGTAGTACTTGCAGATGCGGCTTCTGGAAGAAGTTGCAAGGATTTGCGGTCTTTGAGGGCTTGTTCGGCCCGGATTGTCGTGGTTCGGTGCCCTGAACCGGTGTTGCGCCGGGTTGGGCTGCAAGTTCTTGCGACAAGGAGGTCGCGCGATGCGTCGGGCCGTCGCCGCGTTCATCGCCATGGCCGTTGTGCCGTTCCTGCCACCGCCCGCCGGGGCGGCCCCGTCCACCGAACGGCTCGCCGTCGGAGCGGTGACCGACCTCGCCCCCGGCGTCCGCGACGGCGACCGCGCGCTGGCCAAGGACGCGCTGCGCGCCGACCTGGCGGGCGAGCGGTTCTACTTCGTCATGCCCGACCGGTTCACCAACGGCGACCCGCGCAACGACCGGGGCGGCAGCACCGACCCGGACCGGCTCAGGACCGGCTTCGACCCCACCGACCGGGGCTTCTACCACGGCGGCGACCTCAAGGGCCTGCGTGACAAGCTCGACTACCTCGACGGCATGGGGATCACCGCGATCTGGATGACCCCCGTGTTCCGCAACCGCTGGGTGCAGGGCACCGGCGCGGACGCCTCGGCCGGCTACCACGGCTACTGGACCACCGACTTCACCCGGCTCGACCCGCACTTCGGCACCACCAACGAGATGCGGCGGCTGATCCAGGACGCGCACCGGCGCGGCATCAAGGTCTTCTTCGACATCGTCGCCAACCACACCGCCGACCTCATCGACTACGCCGAGGGCGCGCACGACTACGTCAGCACCGGTGCCGCGCCCTACCTCGACGCCGACGGCAAGCCGTTCGACCTCGCCGCGGTGGCCGGGCAGCGGGACTTCCCGGAGCTCGACGCGAAGACCTCCTTCCCGTACACGCCGGTGGTCGACCAGGCCACCGGGAAGACGCCGGACTGGCTCAACGACCCGACGCTCTACCACAACCGGGGCGATTCGACCTTCAGCGGCGAGTCCACCGAGTACGGCGACTTCGCCGGCCTGGACGACCTGATGACCGAGCACCCGCGCGTGGTCGCCGGGATGAAGCGGATCTTCACCAGCTGGATCGACACGCTGGGCATCGACGGCTACCGCGTGGACACCGTCAAGCACGTGAACATGGAGTTCTGGCAGGCGCTCGCGCCGCACGTGAAGGCGTACGCCGCGCAGCGCGGCAAGAAGGACTTCTTCGTGTTCGGCGAGGTCTTCGACGCCGATCCGGCGTTCACCTCCGAGTACACCACCACCGGGCGGATGCAGGCCGCGCTGGACTTCCCGTTCCAGAGCGGCGCGGCGGAGTTCCTGTCCGGTCGCGGCGCGTCGCGGCTGGCCGACGTGCTGCTGGGCGACGACCGGTACACCGACGCCGACTCCAACGCCTCGTCGCTGCCGACTTTCCTGGGCAACCACGACATGGGCCGGATCGGGTGGATGATCCGGCAGAACCGGCCCGGTGTGGCCGAGGCCGAGCTGCTGGACCGGATGGAGCTGGGCAACGCGCTGATGTACCTGTGGCGCGGCAACCCCGTCGTCTACTACGGCGACGAGCAGGGCTTCGCGGGCGGCGGCGGGGACAAGGCGGCCAGGCAGGACATGTTCGCCAGCAGGACGCCCGAGTACGCGGCCGAGGACCTGGTGGGCAGCGACCGCACGGGCGCGCAGGACAACTTCCGCACCGACCACCCGCTGTACCGGCAGCTCGCGTCGCTGGCGGAGTTCGCCGACTCGGACCCGGTGTGGCGCGAGGGGAACCAGCAGCTGCGCTACGCGCAGGGCGACGTGCTGGCGTTCACCCGCACGTCCGCGCGCGACCGGGTGGAGCACCTCGTGGTGGCCAACGCGGGCACGGCTGCGGCGACGGTCGACGTGCCGGTGGGCGCCTCGGCGCTGCGCCAGGTGTGGCCTTCGGCGGGCGAGCGGGTCTCGCGCGGCGCGGACGGGAAGGCTCGGGTGACCGTGCCGCCGCTGTCCGCGCTGGTGTTCGAGGGCACGGGCCGTCTGGGCGCGGCCACGCCGACGCCGACGCTGGTCGCGCCCGCGACCGGAACCGTGCTCGACGACCGGGTGGAGCTGCGCGCGGACGGCATCACCGCGCCGTTCGCCCAGGCGACGTTCGCCGCCAAGGTCGAGGGCGGCCGCGAGTGGACGGTGCTGGGCACCGACGACGCCGCGCCCCACCGGGTGTTCGCCGACCTGGCGCGGCTGCCCGGCGCGGCGGTGGGCAAGCAGGTCGAGTTCCGCGTCGTGGTCAAGGACTCCGGGGGAGCGCTGGGCGCGGACGGCGCGCGGGTGGCCCTGGTCGCCGCGCCGCCGGTCGACCAGCCCGGCACGCGCAGCCCGGACTGGCTGGTCGTGCACTACAACCGGCCCGAGGGCGACTACGACGGCTGGGGTCTGCACGTGTGGGGCGATGTGGCGAGCGAGCCGACGTGGCAGCAGCCGCTGCCGTTCGCGGGCGAGACGGCGTACGGCCGGTTCGCGTGGGTGAAGTTGAAGCCGGGAGCCGAGCAGGTCGGGATCGTCGTGCACAAGGGCGATGAGAAGGACACCACCGCCGACCGGTTCGTCGACCCTCGTGCCACCCCGCAGGTGTGGCTGGAGCAGGGGCAGCCCGCCGTGCACGCGAGCGAGGTGGCGGCCACCGGGCAGGTCCTCGTGCACCACGAGGGCGACACGACCGGCCTGGCGGTGCGCGCGGCCGGGCAGGACCACCCGTTCGACGGCTCCACCGCGCGCGTTCCGGCGTCCGCCCCGGTGGACTTCTCCGTGGTGCGCGGGGACACCGTGGAGGCGTCCGGGCGCACCGCCGGGCAGGCGTGGGTGAAGCCGGGCGATCCGAAGGCGTACCCGACGCGGGCGGCGGCGCGGAACCACGCGGTGATCCACTACCACCGGCCCGACGGCGACTACACCGACTGGACGCTGTACCACTGGACCGGGTCGCTGGAGCCCAGCCCCGGCTGGAACCAGTCGCGCGTGCCGGACGGCCGCGACGGGTTCGGCGTGCTGTGGTCGGTGCCGCTGGCGCCGGGCGCGCCGGGGCTGAGCAACATCATCCACCGCGGGGACGCCAAGGACCCCGGCCCGGACCAGTTCCTCGACGTCACCGGCACCGGCCACGAGGTCTGGTACGTCTCGGGCTCGGTCAAGCCGGACGGGGCGGCCTCCTACGTGCTGCCACCCTCGGGAGGACCGGCCGTGGACGACGACCTGAGCAAGGCCAAGGCCATCTGGGTCACCGGAGAGCTGGTGGTGTGGGACGTGCCGGTGGCGCGTTCCGACGGCTACCGGTTGGAGTACGGCGGCAAGGTGCTGCGGTTGACCCCGGACTCGGCGGCGGTGCCGGAGAACTTCCCGCACCTGCGCGGCAAGCCGGTGTTCCGGGTCCGCGACACCGACCGGGTCGACGAGGCGCTGCGCGGCGCGCTGTCCGCCGTGCACGTCGACGCGGGAGGTGGTCTGCTGCACCGGACCGGCGTGCAGATCGCGGGCGTGCTGGACGACCGGTTCGCCGCCGCCGCGTCGAAGCTGGTCTACGGCCCGTCCTTCAGCGGCGACCAGGTCACCGCGCGGCTGTGGGCGCCCACCGCGTCCTCGGTGAAGCTGCGGCTGTTCGACCGGCCCGCCGGTGAGCCGACCCGCGTGGTGGACCTGCGTCGCGACGACGCCTCCGGCTCGTGGGCGGCCTCGGGGCCGTGGAAGGACCGCTACTACCAGTACGAGGTCACCACGGCGGGCCGCACGGTCGTGGTCACCGACCCGTACTCCGTGGCGCTGGCGGTGAACTCGACCCACTCGCAGTTCGCGGACCTCTCCGACAGCCGTACGATGCCCGCGGACTGGCGGCAGCACGTCGCCACGGGCTTGGGCGCGAACCCGACCGAGCACGGCATCACCGAGCTGCACGTGCGGGACTTCTCCATCGGCGACACGTCCGTGCCCGAGGCCGATCGCGGCACCTACCGCGCGTTCACGCACCGGGACTCCACCGGCATGGCGCACCTGCGCTCGCTGGCGTCGGCGGGGCTGGACACCGTGCACCTGCTGCCGACGTTCGACATCGCCACCATCCCCGAGCGGCGCGCCGACCAGCGCACCCCGGCGTGCGACCTGCCGTCGCTGCCCGCCGACTCGCCCGCCCAGCAGGAGTGCGTGACGGCCGTCGCGGGGCAGGACGGCTTCAACTGGGGCTACGACCCGTTCCACTACGACGTGCCCGAGGGCTCCTACGCCACCGAGGACGCGCAGACCGGGTGGGCGCGCAACAAGCAGTACCGCGAGATGGTGAAGGCGTTGCACGACAACGGAAACCGCGTGGTCGTGGACGTGGTCTACAACCACACCGCGGCGGCCGGTGACGCGGCGACCTCCGTGCTGGACAAGGTCGTGCCGGGCTACTACCACCGGCTCGACGCCGACGGCGCCATCGCGAACTCCACGTGCTGCGCCAACACCGCGCCCGAGAACGCCATGATGGGCAAGCTCGTCGTGGATTCGGTGGTGCGCTGGGCGCGGACGTACAAAGTGGACGGTTTCCGGTTCGACCTGATGGGCCACCACCCCAAGGCCAACATCCTCGCCGTGCGGGCGGCGCTGGACGCGCTGACCGTGGAGCGGGACGGCGTGGACGGGCGCAAGATCCGCGTTTACGGCGAGGGCTGGGACTTCGGCGAGGTCGCGGGCAACGCCCGGTTCGTCCAGGCGACGCAGGCGAACATGGCGGGCACCGGCATCGGCACGTTCAGCGACCGCCTGCGCGACGCGGTGCGCGGCGGCGGCCCGTTCGACGAGGACCCGCGCGTGCAGGGCCTGGGCTCCGGTCTGGCGGGCGACCTCAACGGCACGCCCGCCAACGGCGACGTGGCGGCCCGGCTGGCCAACCACAGCGACCTGGTGAAGCTCGGCATGGCCGGGAACATGGCCGCCTACCGGTTCCAGTCCACCGCAGGCGGCGTCGTCACGGGCGGGGACGTGCGGTACAACGGCTCCCCGGCCGGCTACGCGGGCGGGCCCGCCGACGTGATCACCTACGTCGACGCCCACGACAACGAGACCCTGTTCGACGCGCAGACCTACAAGCTGCCGGTGGGCACGTCGATGGCCGACCGGGTGCGGATGCAGAAGGTCGCGCTGGCCCCGGTGCTGCTCGGGCAGGGGCAGCCGCTCCTGCACGCGGGCAGCGAGTTCATGCGGTCGAAGTCGCTGGACCGCAACAGCTACGACTCGGGCGACTGGTTCAACCGCTACGACCCGTCGTTGCGCGACAACGGCTTCGGCCGGGGCCTGCCGCCCGCCGCCGACAACCGGGACAAGTGGCCGTTCGCCGCGCCGCTGCTGGCCGACCCGGCGCTGAAGCCGTCGGGCGAGCACCTGCGCGCCGCGCTGGCCGACACCCTGGAGCTGCTGCGGATCAGGCGCTCGTCGCCGCTGTTCACGCTCAACGACGCGGACCTGGTGCAGGCCAAGCTGTCGTTCCCGGTGGCCGAGGCGGGTCTGGTGGTGGCGCACCTGGACGACACGGTGGGCCCGGACGTGGACCCGGCGCGGGGCGGCGTCCTGGTCGTGATCAACCCGTTCCCGGTGGAGAAGACCGTGGCGGCGGCAGGGGAGTGGCGGGCTCACGAGCTGAGCGCGGACGCCCGCCGGGCGAGCATCGGCGGCGGCGCGGTCACGGTGCCGCCCAGGTCGGTGGTGGTCCTGGAGCGCTGACCACCAGCGCCCCGCATACGCGTGCAAGTACTACCCGACCCGTCGGAGAGAGCCGTTAACTACTACCCGCCCATCAGTGCGGGGAGTAGTTACACGCGCGACGAGGCGGTACGGGTAGTACTTGCACACGCCGACGACTGTCCACGTGGGGGGCAGCGGTTCGACGGCCCCGGCTACCCTTGTGCGCCACATCCCCTGTTCCGAAGGAGTACCGACGGCCGTGAGCGAGCGCACCCTGGTCCTGGTCAAGCCCGATGGCGTCAGCCGTGGACTGGTCGGCGAGGTGATCTCCCGCATCGAGCGCAAGGGCCTGAAGCTGGCCGCGCTGGAGCTGCGCACCGTGGACCGCGCGACCGCCGAGCAGCACTACGCCGAGCACGACGGCAAGAGCTTCTACAACGACCTGGTCGAGTTCATCACCGGTGGTCCGCTGGTGGCGGCGGTGGTGGAGGGGCCGCGGGCGATCGCGGCGTTCCGCCAGCTGGCCGGTGGCACGGACCCGGTGGAGAAGGCGACGCCGGGCACGATCCGCGGCGACTTCGGCCTGGAGGTGCAGTTCAACCTGGTGCACGGGTCGGACTCGCCGGAGTCGGCCGAGCGCGAGATCAAGCTCTGGTTCCCCGCTCTCTGAGCCGACCAGCCACGACGGCCCGGACCGCTCAGCGGTCCGGGCCGTCGTCGTCAGAGCGGGCGTCGCGCTCTGGCCAGGTTGGCGATCAGCTCCTCGCGGGTCTGGTGGGCGTGCGCGATCCAGGCGGGTTGGCCGGGAGCGGTGCGCCAGGACTCGCTCAGCGGGCTGTTGTCCACGGTGTCGAAACCGAACTGGTCGTACAGCCGCGTCACCAGCTCGACGGCTTCGGGGAAGTCGCTGGAAGCCGAGAGCGCCAGCCGGTCGGGAGCCCCACGGGGGCGCCCCGCGGTGGTGATGCGGGGAGCCTGGATGTGGGTGAACGCCTTGACGACCCTCGACGCGGGCAGCTGCTCCTGGCGCAGCTCGTGCACCGTCTTCTCGCCCGATTCGACGACCTCGAAGCGGCCGTCGCGCCAGGCCATGTAGTTGTTCGTGTCCAGGACGACCTTGCCCGCGAGCTCGTCGACCGGCATGTCGTTGACGAGCTTGAGGGGCACGGCCACGACGGCGAAGTCGCCTGCCTCGGCGGCCTCGGCGGCGCGCGCGGCGCGGGCGCGCGGCCCCAGTTCGGCGATGAGGTCCGCCAGGGTCTCGGGGCCCCGCGAGTTGGCGATGACGACTTCGCAGCCGTTGGCCAGCGCGGCGCGGGCGATCTGGCTGCCGACCTCGCCCGCGCCGATGATCCCGATCGTTGTCACAGGTGGTCCCACCTCGGGAGGTCGGGGGTCAGACCTGGCTGGCCCCACCGTCGACGTAGATCTCGGTACCGGTCATGAAGGTGCTGCGGTCGGAGGCGAGGAAGACCACGGCGTCGGCGATCTCCTCGGGGCGGCCGAGGCGGTTCATGGGGACCTGGGTCCGGAGGTCCTCGTGCAGCTGCTCGACGGCTTCGGCGTTGGCCGCGAGGCCGTTGAGGCCCGGCGTTTCGGTCGGGCCGGGGCCGACCGCGTTGACCCGGATGCGGCGGTCCGCGAGCTCGGCGGCCCAGCTGCGGGTGAAGGACCGGATGGCGCCCTTGGTGGCGGCGTACACGCTCATCGCCGGGCTGGCCTTCACGTCGATGTTGGAGCCGCACAGGATGACCGACGACCCGTCGGACAGCAGCGGCAGCGCCTTCTGGACGGTGAACACGACGCCGCCCACGTTGGTGTTGAACGTCCTGGTGTAGTGCTCCCAGGTGATCTCGCCCAGCCGCGCGAACTCGCCGATGCCCGCGTTGGCGAACAGGATGTCGAGGCCGCGTCCGCTGTCCCGGATGGTGTCCATCACCCGGTCGAGTTCCCCGAGGTCGCTCACGTCGGCGCGGATGCCGGTGGCGGCGTCGCCGATCTCCGCGACGAGCTGCTCCAGCGCCTGCTGCCTGCGGCCGGTCACGAAGACGAAGGCCCCCTCGGCCGCGAGCGCCTTGGCGCTGGCCAGGCCGATGCCGGAAGTGGCGCCGGTGACGAGGGCGGTCCTGCCGTCGAGCTGTCCCACAGTCGCTCTCCTTTTGTACTGATCGGTTGCGAGGCAACGCTAGCAGGTTTTGTACCGATCGGTTGGTGATGTGGTTCACCATCTGTACCGAGCGGTAGAGTGGAGTCGTGAACGCTGAGAAGCCCACCGTCGGACGGCCGAAGGCCTTCGACGAGGAGACCGTCCTGGACCGGGCTGTCGAGGTCTTCTGGCGCCACGGCTACGAAGGCACCTCGCTGAGCGCGCTGACCAGCGCGATGGGCATCAACCGGCCGAGCCTGTACGCCACGTTCGGCAGCAAGGAGCAGCTGTTCCGGCGCGCCTTCGACCGCTACCGGGAAACCCGGCTGGCGCACGTCCGCGTCGCGCTGGAGCAGCCCACCGCGCGCGCCGTCATCGAGAGCTACCTGCGCCTGAGCATCGACGCCCTCACCAGCGGCGACCACCCGCCCGGCTGCATGTCCGTCCAGGGCGGCCTGGTCTGCTCGCCGGAGAACACCCGCGTCTCCCAGGTGCTGGCCGAGGGCCGCGCCCAGGGCGAGGCCGCTCTCGAAGCACGGCTGTCCCGCGCGGTCGACGAAGGCGACCTCCCCAGCGGCGTGGACACGCGGGCACTGGCGCGTTTCGTGGCGGCCCTCGGCGAGGGGCACGCCGTGCACGCCGTGGCCGGGGTCGGCCGCGAAGACCTCCACGCCTCCGTCGACATCGCGATGCGGGCGGTCGAGGCGCTGGTCCGCTGAGGTGGAAGGCGCCCGGCCCACGCCCGTAAACCACTTCGGATCGTCGCGCCGCCCCGGCTAGGGTCGTGATCGTGACCACGCCGCTCGTCGAGGCCAGGGGCCTGACCAAGTCCTTCGGCTCCTTCGAGGCGGTGCGGGGCATCGACGTGGAAGTCCACCCCGGCGAGGCGTTCGGCTTCCTGGGGGCCAACGGCGCGGGCAAGTCCTCCACCATGCGCATGGTCTCCTGCACCTCCCCGCGCACCGGCGGCGAGCTGCGGGTGCTGGGCATGGACCCGGACCGCGACGGGCCCCGGATCAGGGCCCGCATCGGTGTCGTGCCGCAGCTGGACAACCTGGACACCGAGCTGACCGTGCGGCAGAACCTGGAGGTCTACGGCCGCTACTTCGGCCTGTCCCGCGCGCACGTGCGGGCCAAGGCCGTGGAGCTGCTGGAGTTCGCCCAGCTCGCCGAGCGCGCCGACGACGAGGTGGAGCCGCTGTCGGGCGGCATGAAGCGCAGGCTGACCATCGCCCGCTCGCTGGTCAACGACCCGGACCTGCTGCTGCTGGACGAGCCCACCACGGGCCTGGACCCGCAGGCCCGGCACCTGCTGTGGGACCGGCTGTTCCGGCTCAAGCAGTCCGGCGTCACGCTGATCATCACGACGCACTACATGGACGAAGCGGAACAGCTGTGCGACCGGCTGGTGGTGATGGACGGCGGCCGGATCGTCGCGGAGGGCTCACCGGGCGAGCTCATCCGGCGCTACTCCACGCGCGAGGTGCTGGAGCTGCGGTTCCCGCCGGGCGAGCAGGACCCGGAACCGGTGCGCGACCTGGCCGAGCGGGTCGAGGTGCTGCCCGACCGGCTGCTGCTCTACACCGCCGACGGCGACGCCGCGCTGGCCGCCGCGCACGCGCGGGGCGTGCGCCCGGTGTCGAGCCTGGTGCGCCGCTCCACGCTGGAGGACGTCTTCCTCCGCCTCACCGGCCGAACCCTGGTCGACTGATGGCCGCCCGCGTCGTCGGACCGCTGCGCGCCGCCCTGCTCGGCGTGGAGGCGCAGTGGACCTGGTACCGCCGCAACTGGCGGGCCACGGCGATCACGAACTTCCTGCAACCGGTGCTGTTCCTGCTGGCCATGGGGCTGGGCTTCGGCTCGCAGGTGCGGCCGGGAGAGGCCACCGGCGGGGCCCCGTACGCGGTGTTCCTGGCTCCGGCGCTGCTGGTGCTCACCGCCGTGCAGAACGCCATGTTCGAGTCCACCTACGCGGTGTTCTCGGCGTTCAAGTGGCAGAAGACCTACCTGGGCGTGGTGGCCACGCCGATCACCCCCGCGCAGATCCTCTACGGCAGGCTGCTGTGGATCGCGCTGCGGCTGCTGTCGGGCGCGGTGGTGTTCCTCGGTGTGGCGACCGCGCTGGGCGCGGTGACCAGCGCGGGGGCGGTGTGGGGGGTGCCCGCGGCGGTGCTGGCGGGCATGGCGTTCAGCGCCCCGGTGGTCGCGTTCACCGCCACGCGGGAGAAGCCGGAGGCGTTCAACGGCCTGTACCGGTTCGTGCTGGTGCCGATGATGCTGTTCGCGGGCGCGTTCTTCCCGCTGGACCAGCTGCCCGCGTGGCTGCACCCGCTGGCCTGGCTGACCCCGGTGTGGCACGGCGTCGAGCTGGCCCGCGGCGCGGCGTTCGGCACGCTGGGCCCGGCCGCCGCGCTGGGCCACGTCGCGTACCTGGCCGCGCTGGTCGCGGTGGGCGTGCTGCTCGGTCGGAAGTACTTCCAGCGCAGGTTGGCGGTGTAGCGGTGACGCGGGTGGTCGAGCGACCGGCGGGGGCGGGGCTGCTGCTGCGGGTGGTGCCGCCGGGGCTGTACGCGGGGCGGGCGCGGGTGCTGGTCGAGCGCGCCTACCTGGTCAACCGCCGGGCGTGGCTGTCGCTGGTCTCCGGGTTCTTCGAGCCGGTGTTCTTCCTGCTGTCCCTGGGCTACGGGTTCGGGCAGCTGGTCAGCGCGGTCGACGGCGTGCCCTACCCGGCCTACGTGGCGCCCGCGCTGCTGGCCGCCTCGGCGATGAACGGCGCGATCTTCGACGCGACCTACAACCTGTTCTTCAAGATCAAGTACGCCCGGCTGTACGAGGCGGTGCTGGCCACGCCGATGGGACCGGTGGACATCGCGGTCGGCGAGGCGTGCTGGGCGCTGCTGCGCGGCGGCCTGTACTCGGCGGGTTTCCTGGCCGTGATGCTCGGGTTCGGACTGGTGTGGTCGCCGTGGGCGGTGCTGGTGCTGCCCGCGTGCCTGCTGGTCGCGCTGGCCTTCGCCGCGGTCGGCATGGCGGCGACCACCTTCATGCGCTCGTGGCAGGACTTCGACCTGGTCCAGTTGCTGGTGCTGCCGCTGTTCCTGTTCTCGACCACCTTCTACCCGCTGTCGGTGTACCCGGCGTGGCTGCGGGCGGTGGTCCAGTGGACCCCGCTGTACCACGCGATCGAGCTGACCAGGGCGCTGACCACCGGGCACGTCGGGTGGGGGCTGCTCGGCCACGTCGGCTACTTCGCGGTGATGGCGGCGCTCGGCGTGGCCGTGGCGGCGCGCAGGCTGGGCCGCCTGCTCACCGCCTGAGCCGACCACCGGGGGAGTCGTTACCCTGGAGCCGTGAGCGTCGAGTCCGTCTTCCCCGCGTTGGAACCCCTGCTGCCGAGGGTGTCCAAGCCCGTGCAGTACGTCGGCGGGGAGCTGAACGCGACCGTCAAGGATTGGGACTCCGCCAACGTGCGGTGGGCCCTGATGTACCCGGACGCCTACGAGGTCGGGCTGCCCAACCAGGGCGTCATGATCCTGTACGAGGTCCTCAACGAGCAGCCGGACGTGCTGGCCGAGCGGACCTACGCGGTCTGGCCGGACCTGGAAGCGCTGATGCGCGAGCACGGCGTCCCGCAGTTCACCGTGGACGCGCACCGGCCGGTGGGTGCGTTCGACCTGCTCGGCGTCAGCTTCGCCACCGAGCTGGGCTACACCAACCTGCTCACCGCGCTGGACCTGGGCGGCATCCCGATCCACGCCGCCGACCGCACCGACGACCACCCGGTGGTGGTGGCCGGTGGGCACGCCGCGTTCAACCCGGAACCGATCGCGCCGTTCATCGACGCCGCGGTGCTGGGCGACGGCGAGGAAGCCGTCCTGGAGATCACCGACATCGTCCGCGCCTGGAAGGCCGAGGGCCGCCCCGGCGGGCGCGACGAGCTGCTGACCCGCCTGGCCGAGACCGGCGGCGTGTACGTGCCGCGCTTCTACGACGTGGAGTACCTGCCCGACGGCCGCATCCAGCGCGTGGTGCCCAACCGCGAGCGGGTGCCCTACCGGGTGTTCAAGCGCACCACGATGGACCTGGACGCCTGGCCGTACCCGAAGCAACCGCTGGTGCCGCTGGCCGAGAGCGTGCACGAGCGGATGAGCGTGGAGATCTTCCGCGGCTGCACCAGGGGCTGCCGGTTCTGCCAGGCGGGCATGATCACCCGCCCGGTGCGGGAGCGCTCCATCGAGGGCATCGGCGCGATGGTGCAGCGCGGCCTGGAGGCGACCGGTTTCGAGGAGGTCGGCCTGCTGTCGCTGTCCAGCGCGGACCACTCGGAGATCGCCGAGATCACCAAGGGCCTGGCCGACCGCTACGAGGGCACCAACACCAGCCTGTCGCTGCCCAGCACGCGGGTCGACGCGTTCAACATCGACCTGGCCAACGAGCTGTCGCGCAACGGCCGCCGCTCCGGCCTGACCTTCGCGCCCGAGGGCGGCAGCGAGCGCATCCGGCGCGTGATCAACAAGATGGTGTCCGAGGAGGACCTGATCCGGACGGTCAGCGCCGCGTTCGCCGCGGGCTGGCGGCAGGTGAAGCTGTACTTCATGTGCGGCCTGCCCACCGAGACCGACGACGACGTGCTGCAGATCGCCGAGATGGCCAAGAACGTCATCCGCGCGGGCCGGGAGGTCAGCGGGCGCAAGGACATCCGCTGCACCATCTCCATCGGCGGGTTCGTGCCCAAGCCGCACACGCCGTTCCAGTGGGCCGGGCAGTGCGACCCGGACACCGTGGACAGCAGGCTGCGCAAGCTGCGCGAGGCGGTCAACTCCGACCGGAGCCTGGGCCGCAACATCGGGATGCGCTACCACGACGGCAAGCCGTCGCTGATCGAGGGCCTGCTCTCGCGCGGCGACCGCCGCGTCGGGCTGGTCGTCGAGCGGGTGTGGCGCGAGGGCGGCCGGTTCGACGGCTGGTCCGAGCACTTCTCCTACGAGCGCTGGGTGGACGCCGCGCGGGTCGAGCTGGAGCCGCTGGGCGTGGACCTGGACTGGTTCACCACCCGCGAGCGCGAGGAGCTGGAGGTCCTGCCCTGGGACCACCTGGACTCCGGGCTGGACAAGGAGTGGCTGTGGGCGGACTGGCAGGACGCCCTGGACGAGCGGGAGCAGGACGACTGCCGCTGGACGCCCTGCTTCGACTGCGGCGTGTGCCCGGCCATGGGCACCGACATCGAGGTGGGTCCGACGGGGCGCAAGCTGCTGCCCATCTCGCCGGTCGGCAAGGGTTCGCCGGTGCGCAACCCCACCCTGGTCAAGGGCTGAACCCACGCACCCAGCGTGTGTGTGATGCGTATCACACGCATTGTGGGTCGATAACCTGGGCGAGTGTTCGGGAACGGCGTAGGGGATATGGATCGCCGCCCGGTCGTGTAGTACGTTCACGCTGACTCTTTTGTTCTGCGGGTGCGTTCGACCGGGTCGGCGCACCTTCCCCGCCGCACGAACTCCAGGAGGTCCGGTACGCATGGGTGCGCTGGGCGGGATGTGGGCGGGCGTTGGCCGGGGGTGTCGCGCGGTCGGTGGACCGCACCCCAGGAGGTCGCGCTGACCAGCCAGGACTCCGCACCCGCCGCCGACGGGATCGAGCGCGGGCTGTCCGCGATGGCGCTGCGCGAGGCGGTCGGCAAGCTCGGCGAGGAGTACCGCGAGGCGATCTGCGAGACCTACCTGCGCGGCCGGACCGTGCGCGAGGCCGCCGCCGCGCTGGGCATTCCCGAAGCCACCGTGAAGTCCCGCGTCTACCACGGCATGAAGATCCTGTGCCGGGCCCTGCGGGAGTGGGGCTGAGCGGGCGGGCGCGATTTGCCCGCGGGCGTGTGAATTCGGAGAATTCGCACGCCCGGTCCCGCCGAGGGTATTTCCGGTAAATCGGCGCGACTACTCCTGGACCGCCGCCGCGGCGTCGACCATGCCGTGCCCGTAGAAGCCGTTGTACTCCGAGTAGCCGGTGCAGTAGGCGTCCTGCACACCGGTGCCGTTGAGGTCGTAGTCGGCCGGGCAGGGCAGCGTCTCGGCCTGCGCGTTGAGCATCCGGCTCAGCTCGTTCGGCGTCGCCTCCGGGTGGGTGGACGCCAGCAGCGCCGCCACGCCGGACACGTGCGGCGCCGCCATCGACGTGCCGCACGAGTAGCCGTAGCCCGACGGCACCGTCGACAGCACGCAGGGCTGCTGCTGCTCCTCGTCGTTGGCGGGCTCCTGCTTGCGGTCGCCACCGGGCGCGGTCACGTCCACCGCGCCCAGGCCGTAGGAGCTGTACCCGGCCTTGACCTTCGCCGCGCCCACCGACGACACCGCCACCACGTTGCGCAACTGCGCGGGCAGCACCAGGCAGGTGCTGTCCACCGCCCGCGGCTTGGCGTCGGCGTTGGTGGGGCTCTGCGCGTCCCGGCCCGGCTTGGACAGGTCCACGGCGCCGTTGCCCGCCGCGGCCACGGTGAGCACGCCCCGGCCCGCCGCGTGGTCGACCGCCCGGCGCACCGCCTCGTAGACCACCGACTGGCCCACCTTGTTCTGGCAGGTGAACACCCACGGGTCGATGAAGTAGCTGTTGTTGGTGATGGTCATGCCGCGGGTGGCCGCCCACATGAACCCGCACACCGCGTACTCGGGGTAGATGTACCCGTCGTCGTCCACGACCTTCACCGACGCGATCCGCACGCCCGGCGCCACGCCGGTGGTGCCCCGGCCGTCGTCGGCCGCCGCGATGGTGCCCGCCACGTGCGTGCCGTGCGCCGACCTGGTCGGCGACCACGCCGCCGGGGTCGGGTCGGCCACGCCGGTGGTGCAGCCCGCGGACAGCTCCGGGTCCAGCGCCCCGACCAGGTCGGGGTGCGTCGGGTCGATGCCCGAGTCGAGCACGCCGACCACCACGTCCCGGCTGCCGGTGCTGATCGCGTGCGCCTCGGCGGCCCGGATCAGATCCATGTCCCACTGCTCGGCCGTGCGGTCCACCGCGCCGCCCCCGGTCCCGCTCGCGCGGGAGGAGGCGACCTCGTCCCTGCGCGCGGGCGGGGGCGCGGCCAGCGCCTCGGCCTGCGCGCTGTAGGCCCGGTCCAGGCCGAACTTGCGGCCGAAACCGGGATCGGCCGAGGTCACCACGGCCACCGCGATCTCGGGGTGGTAGGCCGCCACCTCGCCGCACGCCGCGGCCACCTCGGCACCCGCCAGCGGCTCGCTGGTGCCCGGCTCCAGCACGACCAGGTAGCGCAGCACCGGACCGGGCTGGATGCAGTCGGAGGAGGTGGTGACGTCGTCCGGGGCCGCCCAGGCGGGCGTGGTCACCGCGGCGCAGCCCGTGGCGAGCAGCGCGGCGCTGACCGCGACCGCTCGGGCGCGGCGGAGCAGAGGCACGGGGGACCTCCAGTGCTGGGCTGTCCTTCTGTCCACGGGGGTTGACCGCTGTCGCCGGACGGTAACCAGGAGGGACGAACCAGACAAGCTCAACGGTGCCGAACGTCACCAAGGTACCGTCCTGCTGGAGCAGGGAAGTGGACCGTTGGGGGGCTCTCACCCCATCGTGGTCGCCCTATTACCCGAGGGGAGTAGCACTGAGCCGCCAGCAGCAGCCCAACCCGTCGGCCGCACCGGTGCAGAAGCTCCGGCTGCGCTACGCCAAGCGCGGCAGGCTGAGGTTCACCTCGCACCGCGACGTGGCCAGGACCTTCGAACGCGCGCTGCGCAGAGCGGGCGTGCCGATGGCCTACTCGCAGGGATTCAGCCCGCACCCGAAGGTCTCCTGGGTCGGCGCCGCGCCCACCGGCGTGGCCAGCGAGGCCGAGTACGTGGAGGTGCAGGTGGTCGAGGCGGTCGACCCGGAGGCGCTGCGGGTCGCGCTGGACCAGGCCCTGCCGCCGGGGCTGGACGTGCTGGAGGTCGTGCAGGCGGCGGGCGGCAACCTGCCCGAGCGCGTCGAGGCCAGCGCCTGGCGGATCGAGCTGCCCGGTGTCTCACCCGATCGGCTCAGCGAGGCGGTGGCCGCGCTGCTGGCCGCCGAGTCCGTCGAGGTGGAGCGGCTGACCAAGGACGGCAAGCGGATCGTCGACGTGCGGCCCGCCGTGCTCTCCGCCGAGGTGTCCGCGCAGGTCACCAGCGCTTCGAGCGACGCGGAACACGATGCGCCTGATTTGTCACGACCATGTGGGATACTCATGACGGTCGTACGGCAGTCAACCCCTACTGTGCGGCCCGACGACGTGCTGAGCGCGCTCCGAGCCGTCGCCGACCTGGTTCCGCCGGTGCCCGCGAAGGCGACCCGGATGGCGCAGGGGCGGCTCGACGACGAAGGCCGCCTGGTCGACCCGTTCGCCCCGGACAGGGCGGCGGAGATCGGACCGGGCTCCGGGAGCGGCGCTGACGGCGTCGTCGGAGACAGGACCTGATCCTGCCGCGGGTTCGTGCCCGTGCGCAGGCAGAGGCAAGGATTCCCGCCGCCAGCCGCGGCGGAGAGTGGACAAGAGAGGCCCCTGCGCGGCCGCGTCCCCAGTGGACGCGCCCGGGGGCGGAGGAGCTGCATGTCGAACACGGAAAAGCCCGCCGGTCCCGCCGGCGGGGGTAGCGCCACACCCGTGCACCCCGCGCTGGCGGACCTGCCCGAGAAGCTGCGGGTGCACGCGCTGGCGAAGCTGCTGGGAGCCAGCAGCAAGGACGTCATCGCCGCGCTGGCCGACCTGGGCGAGCCGGTGCGCAGCGCGCAGTCCAGCGTCACCCGCGACCTGGCGGTCAAGGTCGCCGAGAGCCTGCTGGCCTGGGACGACATCGTCACCGGCGAGGTGGACGAGCAGACCGAGCCGGAGGCGGTGCCCGCCAGGGAGGCCGCCGCGCTCACCCCGCTGTTCGCCCCGCCGTCCGCGGTGTTCCTGCCGCCGTCGCCGGTGGTCGCCGAGCCGGAGGTCGAACCGGAGGTCGAGGACGAGGCCGACGAGCACGTCGCCGACGACGAGTCCGGCGACGAGGCCGACGGCCGCCGTCGCCGCCGCCGGGGCCGCCGGGGCCGGGGTCGCGGCAAGGGCATGGGTGACGAGGCCGCGGGCGACGAGGCGCACGCCGAGGAACCCGCCGAGGCCGAGGCCGGGGAGCCGGAGGCCGCGGAGGAGCCGGGCGCGACCGACGAGGAGGACGGCGGCGGCAGCCGCCGCAGGCGTCGTCGCCGCCGCCGCAAGGCGGGTGCCGACGACGAGGCCGCGCCCAGCGAGGACGACCCGCCGAACACGGTCGTGCACGTCCGCGACGTCCGCGACGCGCGCGACGACAAGGCCGACTCCGAAGCCGCGCAGAACGAGGTCCGCAGCGTTCGCGGCTCGACCCGGCTGGAGGCCAAGCGCCAGCGCCGCCGGGACGGCCGCGAGGCGGGCCGCCGCCGCGCCCCGGTGCTGTCCGAGGCCGAGTTCCTGGCCCGCCGCGAGGCCGTCGAGCGCACCATGGTCGTGCGCGAGCGCGGCGACCGCACCCAGATCGGCGTGCTGGAGGACGGCGTGCTCGTGGAGCACTTCGTGACCTCCTCCGGCACCGGCTCCCTGGTCGGCAACGTCTACCTCGGCCGGGTGCAGAACGTGCTGCCCAGCATGGAGGCGGCGTTCATCGACATCGGCCGGGGCCGCAACGCGGTGCTCTACGCGGGCGAGGTCGACTGGGACGCGGCCGGCCTGGAGGGCAAGGCGCGCAAGATCGAGCAGGCCCTCTCCAGCGGCGACAGCGTGCTGGTGCAGGTCACCAAGGACCCGGTCGGGCACAAGGGCGCCCGGCTGACCACCCAGATCAGCCTGCCCGGCCGCTTCCTGGTCTACGTGCCCGGCGGCGGCGCCACCGGCATCAGCCGCAAGCTGCCCGACAACGAGCGCAAGCGCCTCAAGGACATCCTCAAGCGCGTGGTCCCCGAGGACGCGGGCGTGATCATCCGCACCGCCTCGGAGGGCATCGCCGAGGAGGAGCTGGCCCGCGACGTGTCCCGCCTGCAGGCGCAGTGGCAGGTCATCAAGGACAAGGCCAGCACCCCCAAGGCGCAGGCCCCGCAGCTGCTCTACGAGGAGCCGGACCTGCTGGTGAAGGTCGTCCGCGACCTGTTCACCGAGGACTTCTCGGCGCTGATCGTGCAGGGCGCGGACGCCTGGGACACCATCGACGGCTACGTCCGCCACGTCGCCCCGGACCTGCAGGAGCGGCTGCGCCGCCACGTGGGCAACAACGACGTGTTCGTCGAGCACCGCATCGACGAGCAGCTGCTCAAGGCGCTGGACCGCAAGGTGTGGCTGCCCTCGGGCGGCTACCTGGTCATCGACCGCACCGAGGCGATGACGGTCATCGACGTCAACACCGGCAAGTTCACCGGTTCGGGTGGCAACCTCGAGGAGACCGTCACCCGCAACAACCTGGAGGCGGCCGAGGAGATCGTCCGCCAGCTGCGGCTGCGCGACATCGGCGGCATCATCGTCATCGACTTCATCGACATGGTGCTGGAGTCCAACCGGGACCTGGTGCTGCGCAGGCTCACCGAGTGCCTCGGGCGCGACCGCACCCGGCACCAGGTGGCCGAGGTCACCTCGCTGGGCCTGGTGCAGATGACCCGCAAGCGGGTCGGCACCGGCCTGCTGGAGGCGTTCAGCACCACCTGCGAGCACTGCCGGGGGCGCGGCCTGATCGTGTCCACCGAGCCGGTGCACTCGCACGGCCCGTCCGGCGGCTCCAACGGCCAGCAGCAGAACCAGCAGCAGGGCGGTGGGCGCAAGTCCCGGCGCAAGGCCGCCGAGGCGGCCGCGGAGCCGGTGGCGGTCGTCGAGGAGCCCGCGCGCGCCGAGGAGCCCCCGGCTCCGCAGCCCGTCGAGGAGACCGCCGCGCCCACCCCGGAGCCGACCCCCGAGCCGACCCCGCAGGCCGTCGCGGAACCCGTCGTGGCACCCGTGGCGGAGCCTGTCGCGGCCTCGCAGGCCACTCCGGAGGCCGCTGCCGACACCGCTGACACCGCCGCTGACACCGCCGCCGCGGACACCGGCAAGCGGGAGCGCCGCCAGCGCCGCAGGGCGCGTCGCGAGGCGGGGGCGGCGGTCAAGGAGTCCGAGTCGCCCGGTCCGGTGATCCAGGTCCCCGCGCCCGCGGTGGACTCGGTGGAGTCCGCGGTCCGCCAGCCGGTCCCGCAGGCGGTGCAGCAGCCCGCGCAGCAGCCCGAGCCCGTGCCGGTCGGCGCGGGCGGCGTCGAGCCGTCCGGGGCCCAGGCGCCCGCCGAGCCGGTGGTGACCACCCGTCGCCGCCCGGCCCGCCGCGCCGCCTCCCGCCCCGCGGGCCCGCCGCTGGGCGGGGTCAAGGAGAGCTGATCCGCACGGGGTGCGGCTCCGTCGTCACGTCGGAGCCGCACCCGCGGTGAGCTGGGACTTCCGCGCAGGACCACCCCGGTTTGACCCCGCTGACCGCCGCAACGTAACCTGATAAGCGGCCCGCCGTCCGGTGGGCCCTGTCGTGCGAAGCCCAGTCCACGCGCAAACCAGTGGAGCTGAGGCGCGCGTGGCCCAGTCCCGTCGAGTAGCAGGAGACTTCCGTCCCGATGTACGCGATCGTCAAGACCGGCGGCAAGCAGTACAAGGTGGCTGTCGGCGACGTCGTCGAGGTCGAGAAGCTCGAGGGCGAGCCGGGCACCGAAATCACCTTCCCGGCGCCGCTTCTCGTCGTGGACGGCTCTGACGTCACGGCCGACGCCGACGCCCTGGGTAAGTTTTCGGTGACCGGCAAGGTCGTCGAGCAGACCAAGGGTCCCAAGATCCGCATCCACAAGTTCAAGAACAAGACCGGCTACCACAAGCGTCAGGGTCACCGCCAGAAGCTGACCCGCGTCGAGGTCACCGGCATCACCGGTAAGTGAGGATCTGACTAGCCATGGCACACAAGAAGGGCGCGTCCAGCTCCCGCAACGGCCGTGACTCGAACCCCCAGTACCTCGGGGTCAAGCGGTTCGGTGGTCAGGTCGTCAAGGCTGGCGAGATCCTGATCCGCCAGCGCGGCACCAAGTTCCACCCCGGTGTGAACGTCGGCCGCGGCAAGGACGACACGCTGTTCGCGCTGGCTCCCGGCGCGGTCCAGTTCGGCGTGAAGCGCGGCCGCAAGACCGTGAACATCGTTCCGGCCGAGGCTGCCTGAGTTTCCGACCCCTGGGCGCCGTGGTCCGCTGAAACGCGGAGCACGGCGCCCAGTGGCGTTTTCCGGGGTTAACCCCATCGAGTGAGGAAGTGGTTTCCGTGTCCCGTTTCGTCGACCGGGTGGTCATCCACGTCGCGGCCGGTGACGGCGGCAACGGGGTGGCCTCCGTGCACCGCGAGAAGTTCAAGCCGCTGGGTGGTCCGGACGGCGGCAACGGCGGCAAGGGCGGCGACGTCGTCCTGGTGGTCGACTCGCAGGTGCACACCCTGCTGGACTTCCACTTCCGCCCGCACGCCAGCGCGGGCAACGGCAAGGGCGGTCAGGGCGGCAACCGCGACGGCGCCAACGGCGCCGACTTGGAGCTGCGCGTGCCGGACGGCACCGTGGTGCTCACCCCGGACGGCGAACTGGTCGCCGACCTGGTGGGGGAGGGCACCCGGCTGGTCGCCGCCAGGGGCGGGCGCGGCGGCCTGGGCAACGCGGCGCTGGCGTCCAAGGCGCGCAAGGCCCCCGGCTTCGCCCTGCTGGGCGAGCCGGGCGAGGCGCACGACCTGGTGCTGGAGCTGAAGTCCGTCGCCGACGTGGGCCTGCTTGGCTTCCCCTCGGCGGGCAAGTCGTCGCTGATCTCGGTGCTGTCCGCGGCCAAGCCGAAGATCGCCGACTACCCGTTCACCACGCTGGTGCCCAACCTGGGGGTGATCACCGCGGGCGAGACGGTGTTCACCATGGCCGACGTGCCCGGCCTGATCCCCGGCGCGTCCGAGGGCAAGGGCCTGGGCCTGGACTTCCTGCGCCACATCGAGCGCTGCGCGGTGCTGGTGCACGTGGTCGACTGCGCCACCTACGAGTCCGGCCGCGACCCGCTGTCCGACATCGACGCGCTGGAAGCCGAGCTGGCCAAGTACACCCCGTCGCTGGCCGACGACCTGGCCGAGCGGCCGCGCGTGGTGGTGCTGAACAAGATCGACGTCCCCGAGGCCAGGGACCTGGCCGAGATCGTCCGCCCGGACGTCGAGGCGCGCGGCCTGCCCGTGTTCGAGGTGTCCACGGCCAGCCGGGAGGGCCTGCGGGAGCTGACCTTCGCCCTGGCCAAGGTGGTCGAGGAGTACCGCGCGGCGCGGCCGGTGCAGGAGGCCACCCGGATCGTGCTGCGGCCCACCGCGGTGGACGACCAGGGCTTCACCGTGGTGGAGGACCCGAACACGCCCGGCGGCTTCATCGTGCGCGGCGCGCGGCCCGAGCGGTGGATCAGGCAGACCGACTTCAGCAACGACGAGGCGGTGGGCTACCTGGCCGACCGGCTGGCCCGCCTGGGCGTGGAGGACGTGCTGGTCAAGATGGGCGCGGTGCCCGGATGCCAGGTCACCATCGGCGACCTGGTGTTCGACTGGGAGCCGTCCACGCCCGCGGGCATCGCGGCGACCGCGCTGACCGGGCGCGGCACCGACGTGCGGCTGGAGCCCAACAACCGGGTGGGCGCGGCCGAGCGCCTGGCCGCCAAGAAGGCCCGCAGGCTGCCCGGCGTGTACGAGGACGACGAGGACTTCGAAGAGGACGAGTGAGCGCTCCGGTGGCGGTCTCGCAGGCCCGGCGGGCGGTGTCGGCGGCGGGCCGGGTCGTGGTGAAGGTCGGTTCGTCGTCGCTGACCACGGCCGAGGGCGGGCTGGACCCGGCGCGGCTGGACGCGCTGGTCGACGCGGTCGCGGCGCGGTGCGCGGCGGGCAGCCAGGTGGTGCTGGTCTCCTCCGGCGCGATCGCGGCGGGCCTGGCCCCGCTGGGCGTCACCCGCCGCCCGCGCGACCTGGCCACCCAGCAGGCCGCCGCCAGCGTCGGGCAGCTGGCGCTGGCGCACGCCTACGCCAACTCCTTCGGCCGCTACTCGCTGACCGTGGGGCAGGTGCTGCTGACCGCGGACGACGTGGTGCGGCGGGCGCACTACCGCAACGCCCAGCGCACGTTCTCCCGGCTGCTGGCGCTGGGCGCGGTGCCGGTGGTCAACGAGAACGACACCGTGGCCACCGAGGAGATCCGGTTCGGCGACAACGACCGGCTGGCCGCGCTGGTGGCGCACCTGGTCGGCGCGGACGCGCTGTTCCTGCTCTCCGACGTGGATGCCCTCTACGACGGCGACCCGCGCCGGGCCGGGGCGCGGCGGATCACCGAGGTGGCCGGGGCTGCCGACGTGGCCGGGGTGCGGGCGGGCGCGGTCGGGGCCTCGGGCCTGGGCACCGGCGGCATGGCCTCCAAGCTGGCCGCCGCCCGGCTGGCCGCCTCGGCGGGCATCCCCGTGCTGCTGGCGGGCGCGGCCGACGCGGTGCGCGCGCTGGGACCGGCGGACGTGGGCACCGCGTTCGCCACCACCGGCCCCCGCCTGTCGGCGCGGCGGTTCTGGCTCGGCCACGCCGCCGACGCCACCGGCAAGCTGTGGCTGGACGACGGGGCGGTGGCCGCGGTGGTCGACCGCAGGCGGTCCCTGCTGGCCGCGGGCGTGACGGCGGTGGACGGGGCCTTCGAGGCCGGTGACGTGGTGGAGCTGGTGGACCCCGCGGGCGCGGTCGTGGCGCGCGGCGTGGTGGCCTTCGACGCCGCCGAGCTGCCCGGCCTGATCGGCCGCTCCAGCCACGACCTGCCCGCCGAGCAGCGGCGCGAGGTCGTGCACGCCGACGACCTGGTCCCCCTCCGCACCTGACCCACCCGCGAACCGAGCGTTCGGGAACCGGGCGGTGTTCACCGGCCCGCGCGCCACTCCGAGGCCAGCAGCCCGAACAGCAGGTCGTCGGTCCACTCGCCCCTGTGCAGCGTGCTGGCCACCCGGTGGCCCTCCAGCCGGAACCCCAACCGCTCCAGCAGCCGCGCCGACCGCTCGTTGCGGGCGTCGCACTCCGCGGCCACGCGGTGCAGCCCCCGCTCGGCGAACAGGTGCTCCAGCACCCGTCCGACCGCCTCGGTGGCGTACCCCCGGCCCTGGTGGGCGCGCGCGAAGGTGTACCCGATCTCGGCCTGCTGGAGGTTCTCGTGCAGGTTGACGCCGATGTCGCCGATCAGCTCGCCGCGCAGCTCCACCGCGTACTGGAACCACCCCGGCGCCGCCGGGTCCAGGTCGGCGAGCTCGCGGACGAACTCCACCGCTCGCCGCACCGGCAGCGGCGGGTCCCACCCCTGGTACCGCGCCACCTCGGGGTCGGACCGGTAGGCGGCCAGCGCCTCCGCGTCCGAGTCCTGGAAGCGCCGCAGCACCAGGCGGCGCGTCACCAGCCTCACGCCCTCACCAGCCTCACGCCGTCACGGCCAGCGCGAACGGCAGCACCGCCCGCGCCCCGCCGCGCCGCAGCAGCCGGGCCGCGACCGTCATGGTCCACCCCGTGTCGACCTGGTCGTCCACCAGCAGCACCGGACCGTCCACGGCGGACAGGTCCGGTGCCTGCTCCGCGCGCACCAGCCCGGCCAGCCGCTGCGCGCTGTTGGCCCGGCGCGGCGCCTCGCCCAGCCACACCTGGCCGAGCAGTGGCAGCCGCCCCACCTCCGAGATCCGCCTGCCGAAGCTGCCCACCAGGGCCGGGCGGGTGCGCGAGCCGACCGTGACCACGCCGACCGGGCGCTGCGCCCAGTCCCACGCGGACAGCACCTTCACGCACGCCGCGAACACCTCGTCGGGGATCTCCCGGTCGTCCTCGGCGAACAGGGCGCGCAACCGGTTGCCCCAGCCGATGTCGGTGAGCCTGCCCAGCGCCCGCCCCGGTTCGGCCGCCTCGCCCGCCGGGATGCGCCCGGACAGCGGCACGCCGACCGCCGCCATGCCGGTCGGCCACTGCTTGCGCGGCGCGATCTCGACGCCGGGCCGCAGCAGCCGCTCCCGCGCCGCGGCCGCCGCGCTGTCGGACACCTCGGCCGACGGCCGCTGCCCGGTGCAGTTGTCGCACCGCCCGCACGGCGCCGCGTGGGGGTCGTCCAGCTGCCGCAGCAGGAACTCCATCCGGCACCCGTCGGTGGACAGGTAGTCCAGGACCGCCTGCTGCTCCACCCGGCGCGCCTGCTCGATGCGCCGGTACCGCTCGGCGTCGTAGGACCACGGCTGCCCGGTGGCCTCCCAGCCGCCCCGCACCCGCCGCACCGCGCCGTCCACGTCGAGCACCTTGAGCACCACCTCCAGCCGGGTGCGCGACAGCTCGACCAGCGGTTCCAGCGCGGCGGTGGACAGCGGGCGGTCGCCGAGCGCGTCGAGCACCTGGCGCACCACCCGTTCCGGCGGGAACGCCAGCGACGCGAAGTAGGCCCAGATGTCGCGGTCCTCCGGGCCGGGCAGCAGCAGCACCTCGGCCCGCTCCACGCCGCGCCCCGCGCGGCCGATCTGCTGGTAGTAGGCGATCGGCGACGGCGGCGCCCCCAGGTGCACCACGAAGCCCAGGTCCGGCTTGTCGAAGCCCATGCCCAGCGCGGAGGTGGCCACCAGCGCCTTGACCCGGTTGGCCAGCAGGTCCTCCTCGGCGCGCTGCCGCTCGGCGGGGTCGGTGCGGCCCGAGTAGGCCGCCACCTCGAACCCGCGCTCGCGCAGGAACGCCGCCACGTCGTCGGCCGAGGCCACGGTCAGCGCGTAGATGATGCCCGAGCCGGGCAGCCGCTCCAGCCGCTCGGCCAGCCAGCCCAACCGGGCTTCGGCGGTGGGCAGCCGCACCACGGACAGCCGCAGGCTCTCGCGGTCCAGCGGGCCGCGCAGCACCAGCGTGTCCGATCCCGCGTCCGCCCCGGCGCCCAGGCCGAGCTGCTCGGCCACGTCGCGCACCACCCGGTCGTTGGCGGTCGCGGTGGTCGCCAGCACCGGCACGCCGGGGGGCAGCTCGGTCAGCAGCGTGCGCAGCCGCCGGTAGTCCGGCCGGAAGTCGTGGCCCCAGTCGGAGATGCAGTGCGCCTCGTCGACCACCAGCAGTCCCGCCGACGCGGTCAGCGAGGGCAGCACCGAGTCCCGGAAATCCGGGTTGTTCAGCCTTTCAGGTGAGACGAGGAGCACGTCGACCTCGCCTGCGGCGACGCGGTCCTGCACCTCCTGCCACTGGTCGGTGTTGGCGGAGTTGATCGTCGCCGCGTGCACGCCCGCCCGCGCCGCCGCGTCGACCTGGTTGCGCATCAGCGCCAGCAGCGGCGAGACGATGACCGTGGGCCCCTCGCCGAGCTGCCGCAGCAGGGCCGTGGCGATGAAGTACACCGCCGACTTGCCCCACCCCGTGCGCTGCACGACCAGCGCGCGGCGCCGCCGCGCCACCAGGGCGTGGATGGCCGTCCACTGGTCCTCCCGCAGCACCGCCCCCGGACCGGCGAGCGCCCGCAGCCGTTCCTCGGCCAGTTCCCGCAGTGCGTTGTCGTCCACGCCGACCACCATGGCAGGTGGGTCCGACACCGCGCTTCCAGCCCCTGATATGGCCACGACACGACAGGCGGCTGACCGTAGGCTTGCCCCCGTGACTGACGACCTGCGCGAACAGGTGCACGCGGCGGCTCGGCGCGCCCGCGTCGCCGCCGACGAACTCGTCCTGGCCACCCGCGAGCGCAAGGACGCCGCGCTGCACGAGATGGCCGCCGCCCTGCGCGCCCGAGCCCACGAGGTCCTGGAGGCCAACGCCAAGGACATCGAGGCGGGCCGGGCCGCCGGCCTGGCCGAGAACCTGCTGGACCGCCTCGCGCTCACCCAGGGGCGCGTCGAGGGCGTCGCGGCGGGGCTGGAGGTCGTGGCGGGCCTGCCCGACCCGATCGGCGAGGTGCTGCGCGGCTCGATCCTGCCCAACGGGCTGGAGCTGCGGCAGGTCCGCGTTCCGATGGGCGTGGTCGGCATGGTCTACGAGGCGCGCCCCAACGTCACCGTCGACGCCGCGGGCCTGGCGCTGAAGTCCGGCAACGCGGCGCTGCTGCGCGGCTCGTCCACCGCCGAGCACTCCAACACCGCGCTGGTGGCGATCCTGCGCGACGCGCTGGAGGCCGCGGGCCTGCCCGCCGACGCGGTGCAGCTGCTGCCCTGCCACGACCGCGCCTCGGTCACCCACCTGATCACCGCGCGCGGCCTGGTCGACCTGGTGATCCCGCGCGGCGGCGCGGGCCTGATCAACGCGGTCGTGCAGCAGGCCACGGTGCCCACCATCGAGACCGGCGTGGGCAACTGCCACGTGTACGTCGACGCCACCGCCGACCTGGACATGGCCGAGCGCATCGTGCTCAACTCCAAGACCCGTCGCAGCAGCGTGTGCAACGCGGCCGAGTCGCTGCTGGTGCACGCCGACATCGCGGACGAGTTCGTTCCCCGCGTCACCGCGGCGCTGCAGAAGGCGGAGGTGACCGTCCACGGCGACGACCGGTTCGCCCGCGCCGAGGGCGTCGTCGCGGCCACGGACGACGACTGGGACACCGAGTACCTGTCGCTGGACATCGCCGCCCGCGTGGTGGGGTCGCTGGACGAGGCCATCGCGCACATCGCCGCGCACGGCTCCGGGCACACCGAGGCCATCGTCACCAACGACGTGCGGGCCGCGCGCCGGTTCACCACCCGCGTGGACGCGGCGGCGGTCGTGGTCAACGCCTCGACCGCGTTCACCGACGGCGGCGAGTTCGGCATGGGCGCGGAGATCGGCATCTCCACCCAGAAGCTGCACGCGCGCGGACCGATGGGCCTGTCCGAGCTGACTTCGTCCAAGTGGGTGGTCTGGGGCGAGGGGCACGTCCGGCCCTCGTCGTGAGCAGGCGCGGGGACGCGGCGGCGACCAAGGCCGCGCTGCTGGACGCCGCAGCGCGGCTGTTCGCCGAGCGCGGGTTCGACCGGACCACGGTCCGCGACATCGCGGCGGTGGCCGGGGTGAACCAGGCGCTGCTGTTCCGCTACTTCGGCAGCAAGGACGCGCTGTTCGCGACCGTGCTGGCCTCCAGGGGGCGGGAGCTGATCGAGGAGTCGCCCGCCGAGCAGCTGCTGTGCCGGATGCTGCTGCGGCTGACCGGGAAGACGGCGCGTCCCGAGGACCACCCGCTCTACGCGGCGCTGCGCTCGGCCCACCACGACACCGCCGCGGCGGTGGTCAACCAGCAGCTGGGCGAGGACTTCGCGCGGGTGCTGCGGTCGCTGACCGACGCGCCGGACGCGGAGCTGCGCGCCGACCTGGTGCTGGCCTGGGTGGTCGGCATCGGCGTGCTGCGCTCGATGTTCGCCAAGGAACCGCTGGCCAGCGCCGACAACCGCGCCGTGGCCGAGCTCGTGCTCAAGGCCACCTCGGTGCTGCTGGAGCGCGTCGACCGGGTTTGACCTCGGGTAACGATCTCTCTACTGTCTGTGTAAGCAAACGCTTACCCAGGGGGACCCGTGGAAGTCCGTTCTTACCCGTTCGGCGAGGCCGTGGAGCTGCGGCCCGACCCGACCATCCTGCGGCTGCAGCGCGAGGAGCCCGTGTCGCGGGTCCGCCTGCCCTTCGGCGGCGACGCCTGGCTGGTGACGAAGTACCGCGACATCAAGACGGTGCTCGCGGACCCGCGGTTCAGCCGCGCCGCGGTGCTGGACCAGAGCCGGGAGGTGCCCAGGGCGGTGCCGCACCGGCAGACCCAGACCAACATCCTGAGCATGGACCCGCCCGACCACACCCGGCTGCGCAAGCTGGTGGCCAAGGGGTTCACCGCGCGGCGCACCGAACTGCTGCGCGAGCGGGCGCAGCGGGTCGTCGACGGGCTGCTCGACGACATGGAGGCGCAGGGGCCGCCCGCCAACCTCGTCGAGGCGCTGGCGCTGCCCCTGCCCATCACCGTCATCTGCGAGATGCTGGGCGTCCCGGTCGAGGACCGCGACCAGTTCCGCGCCTGGTCCGACCAGGCGCTGGCGATCACGGCGTTCACCCCGGAGGAGATCGTCGCGGGCGGTCAGGCGCTGGCCAGCTACATCGCGAGCCTGGTCGCGGCCAAGCGCGCCCACCCCACCGACGACATGCTCACCGACCTGGTGGCCGCGCACGACGAGGGGGACCGGCTCACCGAGGACGAGCTGATCGGCTTCGGCGTGGCGCTGCTGGTGGCGGGCCACGAGACCACCGCCAACCAGATCGGCAACTTCACCTACACCCTGCTCACCCACCCGGACCGGCTGGCCGAGCTGCGGCAGGACCCGTCGCTGGTGCCCGT
>NZ_BMRG01000002.1:333924-349511 GCF_014648515.1 Saccharothrix coeruleofusca | reverse complement strand
GGCGATCGAGGAGCTGCTGCGGATCACCCCGTTGAGCGCCTCCGCGGGCTTCCCCCGCATCGCCACCGCGGACGTCGAGCTCAGCGGCGTGACCATCCGGGCGGGCGAGGCGGTGTTCATGGAGTCCGGGGTGGCCAACCGCGACCCGGAGGTGTTCGAGCACCCGGACGTGATCGACTTCCACCGGTCGGCCAACCCGCACATCGCCTTCGGTCACGGCGCGCACCACTGCCTCGGCGCGTCGCTGGCCCGGATGGAGCTGCAGGTGGCGCTGGGCACCCTGCTGCGCCGCTTCCCGGCGCTGGAGCTGGCGGGTGAGGTGGAGTTCAAGAAGGGCAGGCTGCTGCGCGGCCTGGAGAAGCTCCCGGTGAGGTGGTGAAGGTCATGGGCAAGTGGACCGTCGAGGTGGACGGCGGCACGTGCATCGGCAGCGGGATGTGCGCCGCGAGCGCGCCGGACCACTTCCGGCTCGACGGCGCGACCGCGGTGCCGGTCAACGCCACCGTCGAGCCCGCCCAGGCGGTGGTCGACGCCGCCGACTCGTGCCCGATGGAGGCGATCCTGGTCCGCGACCAGGACGGCGCGGTGGTGGCCCCCACCGAGTAGCGCCGCCGGGCAGGACCGCCGGGCAGGACCGCCGGGCAGGACCGCCGGGCAGGACCGCGGAATAGGGGTAGCGACACGGGTGGCCGTCCGGGGACCGGACGGCCACCCGAACTACGCTCACGTCCTATGACCAACCGGCGGATCGGCGTCATGGGCGGCACCTTCGACCCGGTGCACCACGGCCACCTCGTGGCGGCCAGTGAGGTCCAGGCCAGGTTCGACCTCGAAGAGGTCGTCTTCGTGCCCACCGGGCAGCCGTGGCAGAAGAGCGAGCGCGAGGTCAGCGCGGCCGAGGACCGGTACCTGATGACCGTCATCGCCACCGCTTCCAACCCGCGGTTCTCGGTCAGCCGGGTCGACGTCGACCGCGACGGGCCGACCTACACCGTGGACACGCTGACCGACCTCAAGGCGCTGCACCCGGACGCGGACCTGTTCTTCATCACCGGCGCGGACGCGCTGGAGCAGATCCTGTCCTGGCGGCGCGCCGAGCGCGTGTTCGACCTCGCGCACTTCATCGGCGTCACCCGACCCGGCTACGAGCTCAACGGAGCCCACCTGCCACCCGGCGCGGTGTCGCTGGTGGAGGTGCCCGCGATGGCCATCTCGTCCACCGCGGTGCGCGCCCGCACGGCCGCCGGCCTGCCCATCTGGTACCTCGTGCCGGACGGTGTCGTGCAGTACATCTCCAAGCGGAGGCTTTACTCCGTGCCGGATTGACGGCGGACGCCGGTACCCTCATTGACTCGTGCGGGCGTAACGCGGCGTCCGCCGAGGTGATGAGGAGAAACGTGGCAGCCACCGACGAGGCACGACGGTTGGCGCTGGTCGCCGCGAACGCGGCGGCGGACAAGAAGGCGCACGACGTGATCGTGCTCGACGTGTCCGACCAGCTGGTGATCACGGACGTGTTCGTGATCGCGTCCGCTCCCAACGAGCGGCAGGTCGGCGCGATCGTGGACAACATCGAGGAGAAGCTGCGCGAGGCCGGTCGCAAGCCGGTCCGCCGCGAGGGCGCGCGCGAGGGCCGCTGGGTCCTGCTCGACTTCGTGGACGTGGTCGTGCACGTCCAGCACGTGGAGGAGCGCAGCTTCTACGGCCTGGAACGGCTGTGGAAGGACTGCCCGCGCATCGAGTTCGACGCCGGGCCGGTGGCCGCGGAGGGCGCCGAGGCATGACCCTGAACCGGCTCGTGCTGTGGCGGCACGGTGAGACCGACTACAACGCGACCGGCCGGATGCAGGGCCACTACGACTCGGCGCTGACCGAGACCGGGTGGAACCAGGCGCGGTTCGCGGTACCGGTGCTCGCCGGGTTCGCGCCCGAGCTGGTGGTGGCCTCCGACCTGCGCCGCGCGCGGGACACCGCGACGGTGTTCACCAGCGTCATCGGCGTGCCGCTGCGCGTGGACCAGCGGTTGCGGGAGACCAACCTGGGCAAGTGGCAGGGCCTGACCACCGCCGAGATCGAGGCCGAGTGGCCGGGGATGCTCCAGCGGTGGCGCAGCGACGGCACGGTGCCCCCGCCCGACGGCGAGACCAGGGTGGAGGTCGCCCAGCGCGCCGCCGCCGTGGTGACCGACGTGGACCGGGAGTTCTCCGGCACCGTGCTGCTGTGCGCACACGGCGGCCTGATCAGCGCGCTGACCGGGTGGCTGCTGGACCTGCCGGTGGACCGCTGGGGCCTGCTCGGCGGCATCGGCAACTGCCACTGGACGGTGTTCACCCGCAGACCCGGCGGCGACGGGCGCTGGCGCCTGTCGTCGTACAACGCTGGCACCACGCGGTGAGGCTGCTCGTCCTCGGCGACTCGCTGACCTTCCACGGTCCCCAGGGGCCGCTGCCCGCCGACCACCCTCGGCTGTGGCCCAACATCGCCGCCGCCGAGCTGGGCGGCCACGCGGAGCTGGCGGCGGGTTTCGGCTGGACCGCGCGGGACGCCTGGTGGGCGCTGACCGGCGACCCGCGGGTGTGGTCGCTGCTGCCCCGCACCGACGTGCTGGTCTTCGCGGTGGGGCACATGGACACGCTGCCGTCACCGCTGCCCACCTACCTGCGCCACGGTCTGCGCCACCTGCGGCCGGACGGGCTGCGCAGGCGGGCGCGGGCGGCGTACCGGGCCGCCCAGCCGGTGCTGTCGCGGCTGCTGGGCGGCAGGCCGGTGGCGCTGCCGCCGCACCTGACCGAGCGCTACCTGACCGATTCGCTGCACGCCGTGCGGCAGTTCCAGCCGGGCGTGCGGGCGATCGGGATGCTGCCGTCGGTGCACTGCTCGCCGCTGTACGCGGGCGTGCACACCGGCCGCGCGGCGGGGGAGCGGGCGGTGCGCGCGTGGGCCGACCGGGCGGGCGTGCCGCTGGTCGACGTGCCCGCCCTGGTGGGCGAGCACGTGCGGGCGCGGCGCGGCAACCCGGACGGGATGCACTGGGGCTGGGAGGGGCACCGGCTGGTGGGGACCGCCGTGGCGCGGCTGGTCAGCTCCGCGGCGGTCGACGATCCCGGTCCGGCGGGGACGTAGTCTCGGCACCCGTGTCCACCACGATCGTCACCGACTCCACGGCCTACCTGCCGGAGGGGTTCGCCGAGCGGCACGGCGTCTGGGTGGTCCCGCTGCACGTGTCCGTGGAGGGCCGCGGCGGGCTCGACGGCGCGGACTTCGGCCCCGCCGAGCTGGCGGGCGCGCTGGGGGAGCACCGCAGGGTGACCACGTCCCGCCCCACCCCGCAGGAGCTGGCCGAGGTCTACCGGTCGGCGCTGGAAGGCGGAGCGGACGGCGTCGTGTCGGTGCACCTGTCGCGCGAGCTGTCGGGCACCTGGGAGGCGGCCCGGCTGGCCGCCGCCGAGGTGGACGCCGAGGTGGGCGCCGGGCGGGTGCGGGTGGTCGACTCGCGGTCCGCGGGCATGGGGCTGGGCTTCGCGGTCCTGGCCGCCTGCGCGGCGGCCGACGACCCGGAACGCGCGGAGCGGGCGGCGGTGGAGGCGGCGTCGCGGGTGCGCGTCTTCTTCTGCGTGGAGACCCTGGACCACCTGCGCCGCGGCGGCCGGATCGGCGCGGCGGCGGCGCTGGTGGGCACGGCGCTGGCGGTCAAGCCCCTGCTGCACGTGGACGACGGGCGGATCGTGCCGCTGGAGAAGGTGCGCACGATGGGGCGCGCGGTGGGCAGGCTCGTCGACCTGGCCGCCGAGGCGGCGGGGCGCGGGCCGGTGGGCCTGGCCGTGCACCACCTGGCCGCGCCGGAGCGGGCGGCGGAGCTGGCGAGCAGGCTGGACGACCGCGTGCCGGGGTCGACGGGGTGCCTGATCTCCGAGGTGGGCGCGGTGATCGGGGCGCACACCGGCCCCGGTGTGCTCGGTGTGGTGGTGCTGCCGGGCGGGCTCCAATAGCACACGCCACCGACAACTCCACTCCGACAGCGCGGAGTTGTCCACAGCCCTCCCGGTTGTCCACAGGCGTCGATCATGAGCTGGTGGGCGTTGGGCCATTCGGCCTAGCGTCGTTGCCATGTCCGATCACCAGCCCGAGGACCCGACCGCCCGGCTCAAAGCCCTGATGTCCCAAGGCGAACGGCCCTCCGACGACGGCCCGCTCGTCGTGTTCGCCTCCGCCGAAGGGGGCGCCGATCCGCCCGGCAGAGCGCGCCCGCTGCTCCGCCGCTGGCTGCCCGCCCGCTGGCTGCCCGCGTCGCCCGTCGCGCGCCGAAGGCTGGCACTGCTGGCCGGGGTGGGCGCCGGAGCGGTGCTGGCAGCGGTCTTCGCGCTGCACCAGCGCGGCCCGGCAGCCGAAGCACCGCCGCCGGACCTCGCCGTGGCCGAAGCCGCGGCGGTGAGCAAGCCGCCCGAGACCGTGGTGGTCAGCGTGGTCGGCGAGGTGGCCAACCCCGGCCTGGTCACCGTGCCCAGCGGAGCCCGCGTGGCCGATGCCGTGCGGCAGGCGGGCGGTCTGAAACCGGGCGCCCCGCTGCACGGCCTCAACCTCGCCCGCAAGCTCGCCGACGGCGAGCAGGTCGCGGTCGGCGTGCCCGCGCCCACCGACGAGACCGGCCCGGTCAACCTCAACACGGCCACCGAGCAGCAGTTGGACGACCTGCCCGGCGTGGGCCCGGTGACCGCGCAGCGCATCATCGACCGCCGCCTCAAGCGCGGCCCGTTCACCTCGGTCGAGCAGCTGGGCGAGATCGAGGGCATCGGCGGTGCGAAGCTCGCCCGCCTCGCCGAGCTGGTCCGCGTCTGACCGGCGTCCGGTCCGCACCCGTGAACCCGGAAGGAGGAAGACGTGCGCTCCCGCCTGCACCTGGTCCCGGCCGCGTTGGTGGTCTGGTCGACCGCACTGGTCGGGCTGCTGTGGACGTGGTGGGCCGCCGCGGCACTGGGTGTCCTGGCGGGACTGCTCGGTGCCGCGGCGCACCGCCGGTGCGCGCCCGCGGCGGTCGCGGTGATGGTCACCGGCCCGGTGGCCGCCTGCTGGATCGGCTTCCAGGTGCACCAGTCCACCCACCACCCGCTGCGCGCGCAGGCCGAGCGCGGTGCGTCGACAACCGTCCACTTCGAACTCGTCGACCGCCCGCACCCCTTGCGGACGACCGGATTCGGCTCCCGTCCCGGCGGTGTCGACTCGGTGGTGGTGCGAGCGGAACTGTCCGACGGCGCCGAGATCGCCGTGCTGGCGCCCACCGCGGCGTGGCGGGAACTCCTGCCGGGACAACGGGTCGCCGCGAGCGGCACCTTGGCACCGCCCCTGCGCGCCGAGCTGACCGTCGCGGTGCTGCGGGTTCGCGGCCCGCCGCTGGAAGTCGGGCGGGCGCCGGTGTGGCAGCGCGCCGCCGAGTCGCTGCGCGCGGGGCTGCGCCGGGCCAGCGAGCCGCTCGGCCCGGACGCCGCCGGGTTGCTGCCCGCACTGGTGGTGGGCGACACCGACGGCGTGTCGACCAGGGTGGTCGAGGAGTTCCGCACCGCGGGCCTGTCGCACCTGCTGGCGGTCAGCGGGGCGAACCTGGCCATCCTGTGCGGCGCGGTCCTGCTGGTGCTGCGGCTGCTGCGGGCCGGTCCGCGCGGCTGCGCGGCGGGCGCGATGGCCGCCCTGGTCGGGTTCGTGGTGCTGGCCGGTCCGGAGCCGAGCGTCCTGCGGGCGGCGGTGATGGGCGCGGTGGCGCTGCTGGCACTGGTCCTGGGCCGGGAGCGCTCGGCACTCCCGGCGCTCGCGGCGGCCGTGGTCGTGCTGGTGCTCTACGACCCCGCGCTGGCCGTCGCGCCGGGGTTCGGCCTGTCGGTGGTCGCGACGGCCGCATTGGTCCTGTTGGCCCCGCGCTGGGCAGCCGCGATGCGGGACCATGGCGTACCGGTGGGCGTGGCCGAGGCGCTGGCCGTGCCCATGGCCGCGAGCCTGGCGACGGCCCCGCTGGTGGCGGGGATCTCGGGCCAGGTGAGCTTGGTGGCGGTGCCCGCGAACCTGGTCACCGGGCCGGTGGTCGCGCCCGCGACGGTGCTGGGCGTGGCGGCCGCGGTGCTGGCCCCGGTGCACGCGGGGGCCGCCCGCGTCGCGGCGGCGGTGGCCGGGCCGGAGATCGAGTGGCTGGTGCTGGTCGCCCGCACCGCCGCGGCGGTGCCCGGCGCGGCGGTGCGCTGGCCCGGCGGCTGGGGCGGCGGGGCACTGCTGATCGGGGTGCTCCTGCTGGCCTGGGCGGTGCTGCGGCTGAAGCGGCTGCGCGTGCTGGCGGTGGCCGCGCTGGTCGGCGCGGGCCTGGTCCTGGTGCCGCTGGAGGTGGCCGCGCCGCGCTGGCCGGTGCCGGGCTGGTCGGTGGTGGCCTGCGACGTGGGGCAGGGCGACGCGGTGGTGCTGGCCACCGCGGAGCGGGACCGGGCGGTGCTGGTAGACACCGGGCCGGACCCGGTGCCGGTGCTGGCCTGCCTGCGCGGGCTGGGCGTGCGGCGGGTGCCGCTGGTGGTGCTCAGCCACCTGCACGCCGACCACATCGGCGGGCTGGCGGCAGTGCTGGCGGAAGTGGGCGTCGGCGCGGTGGCGGTGGGGCCGTCGCGACGTCCGCGATGGGCTTGGGAGGAGGTGCGCGAACGGGCGCGGGCGGCCGGTGTCCGCGTGGTGGAGCTGGTGTCCGGGCAGCGGCTGAGCTGGCCGGGGCTGGAGCTGGACGTGCTGGGCCCCCGCGCGGGCCCGGTGGAGGACGCGAACACGGCGGTCAACGACGCCTCGGTGGTGCTGCGGGCTTCGACCGGGGCAGGCCGGGTGCTGCTGACCGGCGACATCGAGCTGGCCGCGCAGGCCGGTCTGCTCGGGCGGCACGCCGACCTGCGGGCCGACGTGCTCAAGGTGCCGCACCACGGCTCGAGGTACTCGTCCGCGGCGTTCCTGGAGGCGGTTCGGCCGAAAGTGGCGTTGATCAGCGTCGGAGCGGGCAACCGCTACGGACACCCCAGCGGGGTGCTGCTCGACGCGCTGGCTAGCCGGGGGGCGCTGGTGCTGCGCACTGATCAGGACGGCGACACCGCCGTCCTGCCGGGCCCGGAGGGGCCGCGGATCGCCCGCAGGGGCGACCCGCCGGGGAGGAACTGACAAGGGGAGGAACCGTGAACGACGTCTGGATCCGGCTGCACACCGGATGGGCGCCCAACGACGACCACCAGGCCGTGGCGTGGGTGCTGTGGCAACTGGGCTACAAGCCGGAGCCGTGGCCGCCGCAACTGCGACCGGGGTTCGCCTACTACGTGTGCGAGCACCTCAGAGCGGGCGGCCGGGGCATCATCGCGCGGGCGACCGTGACCGACGTGCTGAGCCCCACCCAGGTCGCTTCTCCCGAGGAGGCGTACCGCGTGGTCGCCGACCGGCTGTTCGACGACGAGCTGACCATCCCGGTCGAGGACTGGCGCGCCCGCGCCTACAACAAGATCAAGGCGGACGCGCCGTGGCCGCAACGGGTGATCGCCTGGCGCATCACCACCGAGCAGGTCGGGCCGTACGTGCTGCCGGAGCTGGCGAGGTTCCCACGCAGCGGGTGGCTGCGCTCGTCCAGCATCGCCCTGTGATCGCGGTGGGCAACCCTGCGGGCTTGCGCACCACCTCCAGCGGTGCGCAAGCCGTGAGGGGGTGGATCAGTCGGCGAGGGCCTTGATCACGGCGTCGGCGCTGGGCGGCACGGTGGCGCGGGGGCCGACCCGGTCGCCCAGGGCGTCCAGGGTCTTGAGGCCGTCGCCGGTGATCAGCAGGACGGTCTCGGCGTCGGGGTCGAGCTGCCCGGTCTCGATGAGCTTCTTGGCCGTCGCCACGGTGACCCCGCCCGCGGTCTCGGCGAAGATGCCCTCGGTGCGGGCCAGCAGCCGGATGCCCTCGACCACTTCCTCGTCGGTGACGTCCTCGATGGCCCCGCCGGTGCGGCGGACCGAGTCCAGGGCGTAGGGGCCGTCGGCGGGGGCGCCGATCGCCAGCGAGCGGGCGATGGTGTCCGGGCGCACCGGGGTGACAGTGTCGTGGCCCGCCTTGTACGCGGTGGCCACCGGGGAGCAACCGGTCGCCTGTGCGCCGAACACGCGGTAGGGGGTGTCCTCGACCAGGCCGAGCGAGGCGAACTCGCGGAAGGCCTTGTCCACCTTGGTCAGCTGGGAGCCCGAGGCGATGGGGATGACGATCTGCTCGGGCAGGCGCCAGCCCAGCTGCTCGGCCACCTCGAAGCCGAGGGTCTTGGAGCCCTCGGCGTAGTAGGGCCGGACGTTGACGTTGACGAACGCCCAGTCCTCGTGCTCGGCGGCCAGCTCCTGGGCGAGGCGGTTGACGTCGTCGTAGTTGCCGTCGACGGTGATCAGCGCGCCGTCGTAGACGGCGGTCATGAGGATCTTGGCGCGTTCCAGGGAGGAGGGCACGAGCACGACCGACCGCCAGCCCGCGCGGGCCGCCGCGGCGGCCACGGCGTTGGCCAGGTTGCCGGTGGAGGGGCAGGCCAGCACCGTGAAGCCGAGTTCCCTGGCCGCGGCCAGGGCCACGCCGACCACGCGGTCCTTGAAGGAGTGGGTGGGGTTGCCGGTGTCGTCCTTGACCCACACCTTGCGCACGCCCAGCGCCTTGGCCAGGCGGTCGGCCTCGACCAGGCGGGTGCCGCCGGGCTCGGTGTTGGGGTGGGACGTCACGGTGGAGGGCACGGGGAGCAGGCCGCGGTAGCGCCAGATCGACCGGGGACCAGCCTCGATGTCCTCGCGGCGGATCCGACCGAAGTCGTAGGCCACTTCCAGCGGCCCGAAACACTCCAGGCACGCGTACTCGGCGGCGAGAGGGGTCTGGTGGCCGCACTCACGACACGACAGAGCCCGAGCGGGACCGAGGTCGAAGGAGGTGGTGGGCGAAGGCGCACTGACAGCAGTCATCGCGAGGTTCTCCTCATCTTTCCCGCTGCGCGGGTCGGAATTGGCACCGTGGTCGCCCAGCGCGAGCGCTGGTGACGGGTTGCCGGGGCTTCTTCGGGCCGATCCCTCTGCCCCTCTGGATGAGCGGTATTCGGTTGTGGCGTTCACGCTACGACACGATCCCGAGCCGTGGCCAGCGAAGTCCACCATGCGGACGTGGCAGGATCGGACCGTGAGCGCGACCGCAGCCAGCCAGCCCGATGCCGTGCACCTGGTCGTCGGCGAGGAGGAGCTGCTGGTCGAACGCGCGGTGCGGTCGGCGCTGGCGACCGCGCGGGCGGCCGACCCGCAGGCGGACCTCACCCGCGTTCGGGTGACCGACCTCACCCCGCCGGAGCTGGCGGAGCTGGTCAGCCCGTCGCTGTTCGCCGAAGGGCGGGTGATCGCCCTGGAGGCCGCGCAGGAGGTGAGCAAGGAGATCGCCGACGCGGTGCTGGCCTACGCCAAGGCGCCTGCGGACGGAGTGACCCTGGTCGTCGTGCACACCGGCGGCGGGCGCAGCAAGGCGGCCAAGGAGCTGCCCGCGGCGCTGCGCAAAGCCGGGGCGCGGGTGGTCGAGTGCCCGAAGATCACCAAGGCCGCGGAGCGGGAAGCGTTCGTGCGCAACGAGATCCGCTCGGCGGGCGGCAAGGCCGACCCGGAGGCGGTGGCCGCGCTGATCGAAGCGGTCGGGTCGGACCTGCGGGAGCTGGCCGCCGCGGCGTCGCAGCTGGTCGCGGACACCGGCGGGAAGGTCGACGCGGAGGCGGTGCGCCGCTACCACCGCGGCCGGGCCGAGGTGACCGGGTTCGCGGTGGCGGAGAAGGCCGTCATGGGCGACCGGGGCGGGGCGCTGGAGGCGCTGCGCTGGGCGATGCAGCTGGGCGTGCCGCACGTGCTGGTCGCCGACGCGCTGGCCGACGCGGTGCGCACGGTCGCGCGGGTGTCCGCGGTGGGCCGGGGCGACCCGTTCAAGCTGGCGGGCGAGCTGGGGATGCCGCCGTGGAAGGTCAAGAAGGCCCAGGGGCAGGCGCGCGGCTGGGACGGCGACGGGCTGGCCAGGGCGATGTCGGTGGTGGCCGGGCTGAACGCCGACGTCAAGGGCGTCGCGGCGGACTCGGGTTACGCGCTGGAGCGCGCCGTCCTGGCCATCGTCGCCGCCCACGGCCGCTAGACCACCAGCGCCCGCCCACATCCTGACTTGAGCGTTCGGGCACCGCGAACTGAGCGTTGGGGGTTTCAAAGCGGCGCTCGCCGCGCGGCAGGTCGCCAAGGACGGCGCTCGCGGGCACCCCGCTGCGCGCGCTCCGCGCGCGCCCCTGGTGCGTGGGCAAGTACTACCCGAGGGGCGTCCGGGGGGCGGTAACTACTACCCGAGGTGCGCGGAAGCGCGGGGCAGGGCGCGAAAGCGCGGGTCGGGGTGCGCGAACGCTCAGTTCGTGGTGTCGGAACGCGCGACTCGCGGGGCGACACGCCCAACACGCCCATGAGCGGGTGACGCCGGGGGCGGGCGTGGCCGTTCTGAGCGTTGAACTCGGGGGTTCTGAGGGTTCGACTCGCGGGGCGAGGGTGGGGCCGAACGCGGCGAGCGCCGCCTCCCGCGTGGGGAAGCGGCGCTCGCGGAGGCTGCTGGGCAGCCGGTGCTCAGAGCTGGTTGGCGCGCTTGGCCAGGGCCGACTTCTTGTTGGCGGCCTGGTTGGCGTGGATGACGCCCTTGGAGGCGGCCTTGTCGAGCTTGCGGGAGGCCTCCTGCGCCAGCGCGATGGCCTTCTCCTTGTCACCGGCCTCGGCGGCCTCACGGAACTTGCGGATCGCGGTCTTCAGCGACGACTTGACGGCCTTGTTGCGCAGCCGCGCCTTCTCCGCCGTCTTGATCCGCTTGAGCTGGGACTTGATGTTCGCCACGCGAAAGCCACCCTTTTCCTCGGTTCGGAGTCGTACCGCGCCTTCTCGTCGGCGCCGCCCGGTCAGGGGCGGTTTTCCTCCACAGCGGAATGCCGCGCGGTACGGCGGACAAGAGTATCAGGCCAGTTCACCGCACCGTGAAACCGGCCCGCGCCCCGCCCACCACGACCTCGTAGCGACCAGTGGCGACCTCCCGCGACCCGGAGGCGTCCACGTCCCCCGGCGTCACCGCGAGCCGCCGCACGTCGAAGGCCACGGTCACCGCGCGCTGCTCGCCCGCGGCCAGGGCGACCTTGGTGAACCCGACCAGCCGCTGGTCGGGCACGAGCACCTTGCTCACCGGCTGGTGCACGTACACCGGCACGACCAGCTCGCCCGCCCGCGAGCCGGTGTTGGCCGCGGTCACGGTGACCTCGACGCGGCCGTCGCGGCGCACCTCGGTGGCTTTCAGCCTGGGCGCGGAGGTGGTGAAGGTGGTGTAGGACAGGCCGTGGCCGAACGGGTAGGCCGGGTCGTAGGAGGAGCTCTCCCCGCCGTTCGGGCCGGGCAGCTGGTCGTAGGAGAAGGGCTGGTCGCCGACGGTCTTCGGCCACGACACGGGCAGCCTGCCGCTGGGGGTGACCTTGCCGAACAGCACGTCGGCGATGCCGTGGCCGCCCTCGCTGCCCGGCAGCCAGCCCGCCACCAGCGCGCCCGCGTCGGCGGCCGCGCCCAGCACCAGGGGCCTGCCGGTGAGCAGCACCACGACCACCGGCTTGCCGGTGCCCCGCACCGCGTCCACCAGCGCCTGCTGCTCGCCGGTCAGCGCGGGGTTCTCGGTGTCCGCGACGCCCTCGGCGGCGGGGGCCTCGCCCAGCACGACGATCACGGCGTCCGCGTCGCCCGCCTGGGCCACCGCGTCGGCGGCGGTCGGGGCGCTCACCACGTCGGCGGTGGGCGCGGCGGCGCGGACGCCCTGCAGCACGGTGGTCGCGGGCGGCAGCGGCGAGCCGTTGGGAACGCCCTGCCAGCCCACCGTCCACCCGCCCAGCTGGCGCGGCACCGAGTCGGCGGTGTCGCCGGTCACCACGAGCTTGCGCGCCCCGGTGGACAGCGGCAGCACGCCTTCGTTGCGCAGCAGCACGGCCCCCTCGGCGGCGGCGCGGCGGGCCAGGTCGCGGTCGGCGCCGTTGACGATCGCGTCGGCCTTGGCGGGGTCCACGAACGGCTTGTCGAACAGGCCGAGGTCGAACTTCAGCTTCAGCACGCGCCGCACGGCCTGGTCGACCCGCTTGCCGCTGATCGCGCCGCGGCGCACGCCGTCGACCACGCCCTTGGTGAACTCGCCCGCCTCCGAGGGCTCCATGGCCACGTCCACGCCCGCGTTGACCGCCATCGCGACGGCTTCGGGGTAGTCGGCCGCGACGCGGTAGCGGGTGACCAGGTAGCGGATGTCCTCCCAGTCGGTGACCGCGACGCCGCGGAAGCCCATCCGGTCGCGCAGCTGGGTGGTGAGCATGTGCTTGGAGGCGTGCACGGGCACGCCGTTCACCGCGCCGGAGTTGATCATCACGGTGCCCACGCCCGCGTCGAACTGGGGTTGGAAGGCGGGCAGCACGGTGTCCTGGAGGTAGCGCACGGGCAGGTGGGCGGGCACCCGGTCGTGCCCGTTGGCGGGCTCGGAGTACCCGGCGAAGTGCTTGGCGGTGGCGGTCAGCCGCGCGGTCCCGTCCGGGGCGCCCTGCTGGCCCCGCACGTTCGCCGCGGCCAGCGTCCCGGCCAGCACCGGGTCCTCGCCGTAGGTCTCGTAGTAGCGGCCCCAGCGGGTGTCGCGGGCGATGTCGGAGACCGGTGCGAAGTTCCAGAACGCGCCGGTGGCGCGCATCGCCTTGGCGGTGGAAGCGCCCACCTGCTCGGCCAGCGCCGGGTTCCAGGTGGCGCCCACGCCGATCTGGTGCGGGAACATGGTGGCGGTGAGCACGTTGTTGTGCCCGTGCACGCCGTCGGCGCCGTAGAGCACCGGGATCTTGAGCCGGTTGTTGTCCAGCGCGTACTTCTGCACGGCGTTGGTCATCTCGGCCCACGCGCGCGGGGTGTTGGTGATCGGGGCGTCGCCGCCGCCGGACAGGATCGAGCCGACCTTGGCGTCGACCAGGACGGCCTTCATGCAGTCCTCGCGCAGCGGGCCGTTGGTCCACTGGCAGTCGCCGCGCAGCTTGCCGACCCGGATCTGGGTCATCTGCCCGGCCTTCTCCTCCAGCGTCATCCGCCGCAGGAGGTCGTCCACGCGCCGGTCGGTCGGGGCGCTCGCGTCCAGGTAGACCTGCCGCCGGTCATCGGGTTCGGCCGTGCTGCTGGCCTGCGCGAGGGTGCTGACCAACGCCAGTGCCGCCAGCGCGCCGCCCAGCGTGCGCTTTCGCGAGTGCCACACTGCAACCTCCTGCGATCGGGTGCGCCCAGGTCCTCCACCCTGACCAGGTGAGCGGCCTCACGCCAGACCTGAACGGCCGATTCCGGTAGCGCTCCCAGAAGGAATAGCAATACGGATGTCCTATTAGGCTGTTCGAGTGATGACAGCCCTCGACTGGCCGGGGTTCGGCCACGTCAGCCTCGCCGGACTGCTGTTCCTCTGCCTGGCCGCCGCGCTCGCCGGGGCGGTGGACGCCGTGGTCGGCGGGGGCGGGTTGATCCAGCTCCCCGCCATGCTGCTGGTCGGACCGGGAGGTCAGCCGCTGTACTCGCTGGCCACCAGCAAGGTGGCCGCGGTCGTCGGCACCACCGCGGCGGTGCGCACCTACACCGCGCAGACCTCCGTGGACTGGTGGTCCGCGCTGCCGATGGCGCTGGCGGCTTTCGGCGGGGCGGTGGGGGGTGCGGCGTTCGCGGGTTCGCTGGCGCCCGACGTGCTCAACGCGGTGGTGCTCGTCGCGCTGGTCGGCGTGGGCCTGTACACGTGGCGCAAGCCGCGGCTGGGCGTGGGCGAGGTACTGCGGTTCGCGCGGTCCGCGCAGGTCGCCGTCATGGCGCTGGGTGGCGCGGTGATCGGCTTCTACGACGGTCTCGCCGGGCCGGGCACCGGGGCGTTCCTGGTGTTCCTGCTGGTCGGCCTGGTCGGGTTCGCGTTCCTGCGCGCCTCGGCCACGGCCAAGGTGGTCAACGTCGCCACCAACCTCGGCGCGCTGATGTACTTCATCCCGGCGGGCAAGGTGCTGTGGGGCCTGGGCCTGCTGCTGGCCGTGTGCAACACGACCGGCGCGGTGTTCGGCGCCCGGCTGGCGGTGCGTCGCGGGTCGGGGTTCGTGCGCCGGGTGTTCCTCACCGTCGTGGTGGCGCTGGTGGTCAGCCTCGGCTGGAAGGTGGCGGCTGGATGACCCGGAACGTCGCGCCCAGCGGGTCGCCCAGCGTGGTGAACCAGCCGAACGGCGAGCGCACCACCTCGTGCACCACCACCCCGCCCAGCTCGGCGGCCCGCGCCGCGGCCGCTTCGGCGTCGGGGACCGCGAAGTAGGTCATCCAGTGCGGCGGGATCTCCAGCGGGATCTCCGCGTCCATGCCGAACACCCCGGCCACCGGGTGCCCGCCCAGCGCCAGCCTGCTGTACCGCATCCCCGGCTCCGGCTGGGGTTCCAGGCCGAACACGTCCCGGTAGAACGCCGACGCGCCCGCCAGGTCCCTGGTGGCCAGCTCGTTCCACCACAGCGCGCCAGGCTCGCGCACCAGGTACGCGCCGATGTGCGTGCCCGCCTCCCACAGCCCGAACGACGCGCCGGTCGGGTCGACCGCGACCGCGCCGCGGCCGGGGCCGCCGGTGTCGAACACCGGCACCAGCTCCTGGCCGCCGTGCGCGGCCACCCGAGCCAGCGACTCGTCCAGGTCGTCGGTGGCCAGGTAGGAGGTCCACACCACGGGGAACCGGGCGTCCGGGGGCATCCGCGCGACGCCCGCCACCGGCTTGCCGCGCACCAGCGCCATCGCGTAGTGCCCGGACTCCGCGCCGCCGACCTCGAACTCCCAGCCGAGCAGGCCCGCGTAGAACTCGGCGGTGACCCGGTGGTCGGTGCTCATCATGTCGACCCAGCACGGGGCGCCCTGCGGGTACGGCTCGGTCAGCTCGGTCACGGCGCCTCCTCGGTGGATCTCCCGGCGGACTCCTCGGCGGACTTCGCGGAAGACCGTGTCACCCGCTCGGCGGTCCCGCCACTCGAACCGCTGTCCCGGTCGCCGTTCGCGCTCTTGCGCGGCCTGCCCCGGCGCGGCTGGTCGGCCGCCCCGGAGGGCAGCCGACCGGCCTCGGCGAGCGCGCGGCGCAGCAGGAACTCGATCTGGGCGTTCGTGCTGCGCAGCTCGTCGTTGGCCCACCTGGTCAGCGCGTCGTGCACGGCCGGGTCCAGGCGGAGCAGGACGCTCTTGCGCTCGACCACGTCAGTGGTACAGCGACCCGGCGTTGACCACGGGCTGTGTGGCCCGATCGCCGCACAGCACGACCAGCAGGTTGGACACCATCGCCGCCTTGCGCTCCTCGTCCAGTTCCACCACGTCGTGCGCGGCCAGCCTGGCCAGCGCCAGCTCCACCATGCCGACCGCGCCCTCCACGATCCGCTGCCGGGCCGCGACCATGGCGCCCGCCTGCTGCCGCTGGAGCATCGCCTGCGCGATCTCCGGAGCGTAGGCCAGGTGGGTCAGCCGCGATTCGATCACCCTCACCCCGGCCGACTG
>NZ_BMRG01000002.1:329420-333889 GCF_014648515.1 Saccharothrix coeruleofusca | reverse complement strand
CACCCGCGCGGCGATCTCGATCGACAGCGTCTCGGTGATCTCGTCGGCGTTCTCGCGCAGCGACAGGCCCGCCTCGTCGTGGTTGTCGTACGGGTAGCTGGTGGCGATGTGCCGCACCGCGGTCTCGGTCTGGATGCCCACGAACCGCACGAAGTCGTCCACCTCGAACTTGGCCCGCGCGGTGTCGTCCACCTGCCACACCACGACCGCGGCGATCTCGATCGGGTTGCCGTCGGCGTCGTTGACCTTCAGCGTGGCGGTCTCGTGGTTGCGGATGCGCGTGGAGACCTTGTCCTTGGTGGTGAACGGGTTGGCCCAGCGCAGGCCGTCCTGGCGCACCGTGCCGGTGTAGCGGCCGAGGAACTGCAGCACCCGCGCTTCACCGGGCGCGACGGTGAACAGCCCGCCCAGCCAGACCGAGCCCGCGGCCAGCAGCAGCGCGCTGACCACGAGCAGCGGCACCGACGGGTCGGAGGGCTCGGGGAGCAGGGCGAGCAGGAGCGCCGCCACGCCCAGGGCGATCACCCCGATCCCGATCAGGAAGCCGGTGACCCCCGGCAACCCGGTCGCCTCGCGCTCCCGCACCGCGGGAGACGGCATCCGCACAACGGCCTCGGTCGTCGTCGCGCTCATGTCCCACCCCTGTCGAAGTCCCGGCGGCCGCCGTGGCCGCCTAGCAAAGTGATATCACTTTGCTAGGCGTCGGGGCAAGCCGCACGAGGCAACGCCGACGGCCCTCGCGCGTCCACGGGTAATGGGGAACATCGACATCAGGCCGCCCACCGCGGCCGACTCGCCGGAGGTAGTCGAGGTGCACGTCCGCGCCCGGCGCAGCTACTACGAGGGCCACCTGCCGGAGTCGGAGCTGGCGGAGTGGGAGGCTGCGGCGCGGTCCAGGGGCTACACCTTCGCCGGTGCCGACCTGATCTGGCTGTGCGCGGAGCTGGACGGCCGGATCGCGGGCTTCGCCCTGGCCACGGACGCCGGGGAGCTGCTGCAGCTCCAGGTCGACCCGGCGCGCTGGGAGCACGGCGTCGGCGACGCGCTGCACCGCGCGTGCGTCGAGGCGTGGCGCGGGCGCGGGGTGAGCACGGCGCACCTGGACGTGTTCGAGCCCAACACCCGCGCCCGCGAGTTCTACCGGCGGCGCGGCTGGCGCGAGGTCGGCCTCTCCGACGGCGAGCCGGTGCACGTGCGCATGGCGCTCGCGTTGTGACGGGCAGGCGCGCCCACCGCGATCAGGCCGTGCCGAACAACTGCACCGAGGGCGGGGTCAGGCCGCTGTGCTGCTGCAGCGAGGTCCGCACGTCGCCGAACCCGGCCTGCTCCGCCTCCTGGATCAGGGCGTACTCGGACACGTCGAGCTGCCAGCGCTGCACCGACACCAGCAGCCGCCCGCCCGGCCGCAGCACCCGCCGCAGCTCGTGGAACGAGGCGGGCCGGTTGTCCCACAGCTGGAGGTTGTCCACCGACACCACCGCGTCCACCGAGTCCTCGGCCTGCCCGGTGCGCGCGGCGGTGCCCTCGCGCAGCTCCACCCGGCCCGAGGCCACCAGGTCGGCGCAGCGCTGCCCGGCCTCGGTCAGCATCACCTGCGAGGGGTCCACGCCGATCGCCTTGAGCGCGCGCTCGCCCACCAGCCGCAGCCCCACGCCGGGACCGGGGCCGACCACCAGGACGACCTCCTGCGGGGTCGGCCGCAGCACATCCACGACGTGCTGCTCGACCTTCGCGTTCACCTTGGCCATGACCCGGCCGCCCAGCTCGCCCACCTTGCCGCGGGGGTGCCCGAACGCCAGGTCCAACGCCCTGCCCAGCTTGCTCGTCATGGCTCCAGGGCACCACCGCGGGCCGCGCGTCGCATCGGGGATGCCCCGGAGATCTCCCCTCGGGGCCGCTACAAGGGCGGGAGAGAGGTGATGTGCGCGCCCAGTTCCTGCCAGGAGACATTGGTGCCCGCCGGGGACGACAACTCCTGGAGCTCGGCCGCCTTGGCGAAGATCCGGGTCGCGTCGGACTCCCGGTAGCGAGGGCCGCCCCGGCTCACCTCGCGTGCCATCACCTGCTTCGGGTCGTGCACCTTGGCGGTGTCGCGCCCGAGGTACTTCTTCGGCACCTGCCAGGAGGAGCAGGTCGCCGCCACCGCTTGCGGGAACAGCAGCAGCCACGCCTCCACCTCCCACGTGGCGAGCACGTAACAGGCGTTCGGCATCCGCCTCGTCAGCGCGCCTTGCACGCGGTCGCGCACCTGCGCACGATCGGGCGAATCGATGGCGTCGAAGTCCTCGTGGACGAAGAAGGCGCCGATCGGGGCGCGTTCACGTGCCGCTCGCGCCTCCGCGAGCCGCACGAGCTTGTCCACCCGGTCCGCCAGGTTCTGCGGACTGGCCTGGCGGAGCCGCACCTGCTCGTTGATCTCGACCAGGCGTCCGCGCGCGTCCGGGTGTCCTGCCTCCAGGACGATGCGCAGGCAGTGCCGGTCGTTGCCGTCCTCGCCCGCCAGCACGATCACCGGCTTCTTCGTCGCTTTGATCGCGGTGCCGGAGCGCTTGCTCACAGATCGCCGCCCAGCGCCCCGGAGAACCACAGCTCTCCCAGCGGTAGGTCGTCGCTGGCTTGGACGATCCGGCGGATGTCGGCGGTCGACACCGCGGGGATGGCAGACGAGCCGTCCTCGCGGCGTTCGCAGACGACGAATTCTTCGGGGCGAAGGCGGTCGGCCAGGGCCGGGGAATGCGTCGCGATCAGGTACTGACTGCGCTCGCTCGCTTCCCGCAAGCGTTCCACCAGCATCTCCAGCGCCTGCGGGTGCAGGCCGTGGTCGATCTCCTCGACGCAGGTCAGCGCCGGGGGCTGCGGGTCGTACAGCAGGGCGAGCAGGCCGAGCAGGCGCACCGTGCCGTAGGAGGCGTCGACGAGCGGTGTCGGCCTGCGCAGTCCCCGTTCGTGGAGGACGACGGCGACTTCCCGCGTGCCGCTCGTGAAGTGCTCGAAGTCGATCGACTCCAGTTGGGGGAGCGCTTGGCGGGCGTCCTCCTGCAACCGCTCGAACGAGGTGGGATCGCTCCTGCGCAACATCAGCAGGAACGAGGCCAGGTTGCTCGCGTCGTCCTCCAGGTACTCGCGGTGACGGGGTACGCGCACCGGTCGCCTGGCCGCGGGCACGGCGACGTCGAACACCCGGAACGAGGCCAAGCGGTCGGCGACCGCCGACACCTCCTCGCCGCCCGCCTCGCCGTGCAGTCGGGGCAGCGTGGACAGCCCGCTGCTCAGCGACTTGATGCCGATGGAGCCCTCGGTGTCCTCCGCGCCCCCGGTGCCGACCACCGTGGCCTGCTGTCCGCTGATGGTGATGCGCCTGCCACGCCCCTGGGTCCGCTTGAACTGGAAGGTCTCCCGGCGCGACAGGACGTCGCCGCTGGACCTCCTGGACCTGGTGATGCGCAATTCGTACTCGTCGGGCGCGTTGCGGCTGCTGTGGGTGGTCCAAGTGGCCGTGGCCTTGATGCGGATGCTCGAAGGTGGCTTGTCGCCGCCGTGGAACACCACCTCGTCGAATCCGCCGCGGGCGTCGAGGGCCGGTTCGAGATCGGTGCGGATGATGTCCGCCAGGAAGTCGAAGACCTTGAGCACGTTGGTCTTGCCCGCTCCGTTGGGGCCGACCAGCACGGTGAGGTCGCCGAGGTGCAGGTGAATCTTCCGCAAGCTCCGGAAGTTCTCCACTTCGAGGCTGACCAGCCGCTTGTCCATGGCGGAACCCTAGCGACCGGCCGCTCAGCGCCAGCCGTGGCGCTCCCGCAGCGCGTCCACCACCAGCGAGAACCGCTCCGGCTCCAGCACCGAGCCCTCCCGCCGGATGTCGTCCTCGGCCAGTTCGAACACCCGGTCCAGCCGCAGGTAGGAGCGCCTGCCGTCGCGGTCCCACCGGCCCACGCCCAGGTCCAGGCTGTCGCCCGCCTCCCACCGGTCGGGCGCCCTGCTGGTCAGCATGAGGGCCAGCAGCGCCCGGCGGCGCCTGCCGACCACCAGCAGGGGGCGGTCCTTGCCCCGGCTCGGGTCCTCCTCGTAGGGCACCCACGCCCATACGACCTCGCCCGGATCGGCCAGGCCGTCCAGGTCGGGGGAGTACTCCAGGGTCGCCGCGGCGGCGGCCGAGTGGATCTCGCGGACCGCGCCCTTCGCGGGGCGGGGGTCCTCACCGTTGGCGTGCACCCGCGCAGCTTAAGGGCCACGCGGGACCTCCACCCCGCGCGACGTGAGATGATGAGGCGATCCCCCGTCCTTCTTGTGCGAGGAACCTGAGTGAGCACGTTCGCCGACCAGACGTTCACGCCTCCGGAGCTGATCCGGAACTTCTGCATCATCGCGCACATCGACCACGGCAAGTCGACCCTGGCCGACCGGATGCTGCAGCTCACCGGCGTGGTCGAGGCACGGGCCATGCGCGCGCAGTACCTCGACCGCATGGA
>NZ_BMRG01000002.1:308291-329384 GCF_014648515.1 Saccharothrix coeruleofusca | reverse complement strand
CATCGAGCGCGAGCGCGGCATCACGATCAAGGCGCAGAACGTGCGCCTGCCCTGGCAGTTGGACGGGCAGGACCACGTGCTGCACATGATCGACACGCCGGGCCACGTCGACTTCACCTACGAGGTCTCCCGCGCGCTGGAGGCGTGCGAGGGCACGATCCTGCTGGTCGACGCGGCGCAGGGGATCGAGGCGCAGACGCTGGCCAACCTGTACCTGGCGATGGAGAACGACCTCACCATCATCCCGGTGCTCAACAAGATCGACCTGCCCGCCGCCGACCCGGACAAGTACGCCAAGGAGCTGGCGCACATCGTCGGGTGCGAGCCGGAGGAGGTGCTGCGGGTCTCCGCCAAGACCGGTCTGGGCGTGGAGGCGCTGCTGGACGAGGTGGTGCGGCGGGTGCCCGCACCGGTCGGCCAGGCCGACGCGCCCGCCCGCGCGATGATCTTCGACTCGGTCTACGACACCTACCGCGGCGTGGTCACCTACATCCGCGTGGTGGACGGCCGGATCACCCCGCGCGAGCGCATCCGGATGATGTCCACCAACGCCACCCACGAGCTGCTGGAGGTGGGCATCATCTCCCCGGAGCCCAAGCCCAGCGCGGGCCTGGGCGTCGGCGAGGTGGGCTACCTGATCACCGGCGTGAAGGACGTCCGCCAGTCCAAGGTCGGCGACACGGTGACCGCGGAGCGCAAGGGCGCGACCGAGCCGCTGGCCGGCTACCGCGAGCCCAAGCCGATGGTCTACTCGGGCCTGTACCCGGTGGACGGCTCGGACTACCCCGAGCTGCGCGAGGCGCTGGAGAAGCTGCAGCTCAACGACGCCGCGCTGACCTTCGAGCCGGAGACCTCCGCGGCGCTGGGCTTCGGCTTCCGCTGCGGCTTCCTGGGCCTGCTGCACCTGGAGATCACCCGCGACCGGCTGGAGCGCGAGTTCGGCCTTGACCTGATCTCCACCGCGCCGAACGTGGTCTACCGGGTGGTCATGGAGGACGGCTCCGAGCACGTGGTGACCAACCCGTCGGACTGGCCGGAGGGCAAGCGGGCCGAGGTCTACGAGCCGGTCACCAAGTGCACCATCATCGCGCCCAGCGACTACATCGGCGCGATCATGGAGCTGTGCCAGTCCAAGCGCGGCCAGCTCGGCGGCATGGACTACCTGTCCGAGGACCGGGTCGAGCTGCGCTACACGATGCCGCTGGGCGAGATCATCTTCGACTTCTTCGACGCGCTGAAGTCCCGCACCCGCGGCTACGCCTCGCTGGACTACGAGGAGGCGGGCGAGCAGAGCGCGGAGCTGGTCAAGGTCGACATCCTGCTGCAGGGCGAGGCGGTGGACGCCTTCAGCGCCATCGTGCACAAGGACCACGCCTACGGCTACGGCACGAAGATGGCCACCAAGCTGCGCGAGCTGATCCCCCGCCAGCAGTTCGAGGTGCCCATCCAGGCCGCGATCGGCTCGCGGGTCATCGCCCGCGAGACGATCCGCGCGATCCGCAAGGACGTGCTGGCCAAGTGCTACGGCGGTGACATCACCCGCAAGCGCAAGCTGCTGGAGAAGCAGAAGGAAGGCAAGAAGCGGATGAAGATGGTGGGGCGCGTCGAGGTGCCCCAGGAGGCCTTCGTCGCCGCGCTGTCGACCGAGGACTCCGGCAAGGACAAGGGCAAGAAGTAGTTCAGGCGTCGAGGATCGCGCGCACGGCGGCGGCGGTGGCGGTGGCCTTGTCGACGCCGAGCGCGCGCAGCACCGGTCCGGCGATCGCGTCCAGCTCCAGCGGGCGGCCGGAGCGGAAGTCCCGCAGCATCGACGACTGCATGGTGTCCGGCATGGCGTGCAGCCGGGCTTCCACGGCGTCCGCGTCCACCACGACGGACCGCGTCGCGGCGGCTGCCGCCGTCTCGTCGACCAGGGCGCGCAGCGCGCCGCTCTCCCTGACCTCGCCGATGGGCGCGTTCGCGCTGGTGGTGGCCAGGGCCAGCGGGGCGAGGAAGGTCAGCTTGCGCCACAGCACGGTCACCTCGTCCGGGTGCTCGGCCACGGTGAGCCCGGCGGCCCGCAGCAGGCGGGCGACCTCGGGGTCGGCCACCCCGATGTCGGCCATCCCGGACAGCTGCTCGACCACGCCCGGCCGGTGCCGCACGGCCTCCACCGCGATGCTGGCCGCGACCACCCGCGCCGCCGGGTAGAGGGCGCGCAACAGCTTCGGGTGGTCCACGCCGTTGAGCAGCGGCACCAGCGTCGCGCCGCCGAGCACCGCGGCGGGCACCCGCTGCAGCGCGGGCAGCAGGTCGGTCGCCTTGACCGCCACGAACAGCACGTCCACCGGCTCGGCCAACCAGGGCCGCGCCGAGGGCCGGGTCACCGACTCGCCGTCGGGCGCGCGGAGCACCAGCCCGCGCGCGGTGATCTCGGCCGCCGTGCGGTCGGTGGCCACCACGGTCACCTCGTGGCCCGCGGTGCCCAGCCGTGCCGCCAGCACCCCGCCGACTCCGCCCGGTCCGAGCACGCCGATCTTCGCCACAGTCGCCTCCCAGTCGCTTCCACTGTGGAAGTGACCTTAGCGCGGTACAGTGGCTTCCACAACGGAAGTCGAGGGGTTCGCCGTGCGGCACAAGAGCTTCGGGGACATGGACTGCCCCACCGCGCAGGCGCTGGACCAGGTCGGCGAGTGGTGGAGCCTGCTGGTGGTGCGCGACGCCCTGCACGGGCTGACCCGCTTCGACGAGTTCCAGCGCAGCCTGGGCATCTCCCCGAACTCGCTGACCCGCAGGCTCACCGAGCTGGTCGACGCGGGCCTGCTGGTCCGCCGCCGCTACCAGGAGCGCCCACCGCGCGACGAGTACGTGCTGACCGACCGGGGGCGCGACCTGCAACCGGTGGTGGAGGCCATGGCCGCCTGGGGGCGGCGGCACGCGGACCGTCAGGGCGCCGTGCGGCTGGTGGACGCGGCCACCGGGCAGGTGGCCGACCCGGTGCTGGTCGACCGCCGCACCGGCAAGCCGATCACCCCGGACGAGTTCCGCTACGCGGCCACGGAGCGGGCGCACCCCGCCAAGCGGGACCGGCTGCCGCCCGCCCCCGCCTGAACATGCGAAAGGGCCCTCAGGACGTCCCTGTCCTGAAGGCCCTCACAAGTGCGGCGATCAGCTGTGGTCGCGGATCAGCCGGTCCTGAGCCTGGCGGCGGAGGATCGCTTCGAGCTCCCGCGCCTCGTGCGCCGAGTGGCGGGCGAGGATGGCTTCCAGGTCCATCCGGGCGCTGGGGGTGTCGTAGGCGGCCAGCTCGCGGGCCAGCTCCGCGTGACGCCTGCGGAGTGCCCGTCGCGTGGCGAAGTACGTGCGAACGGTCTTGAGAGCCGTGGTCATGTCGCCTTTCGGGTCGATCTATCTGGATCGGTTCACCTCCATGATGCCGCACTTCAGGGGCTTGGGTGGCGATCTCGGACGTGACTTCCGCCGCAAAGGTCACGAGCAGGTGTCGAGCAGTTGAAGCGCACGTGCGTACTTGTCGCGCAGGCGTGTCCGAGTCGCCGCGTCGAGCCGCGCCATGCGCTCCGGGGAGGTGTTGTCGGCGATGTCCGCGCGCTTCACCACGACGGCCACCGGGTCGGCGGCCACGCGGGACAGGTAGTCCTCCTGCGACTCGCCGGGCAGGTGGGTCAGCGCCACGACGGTGTCGACCACCGGCCTCGGGCAGCCCGCGGCGAGCAGGTCGGCGGCGCTGACCCCGGTGTCCTCCACGACGTCGTGCAGCACGGCGGCCATCCGGGCGTGGTCGCCGGTCACCCGCTCCATCACGCGCAGCGGGTGGCCGATGTAGGGGCGCCCGGACTTGTCCACCTGTCCCTCGTGCGCCGCTCGGGCGATGCGGACCGCGTCCGCCACGGTGAAAGCCATGCCGACCATGGTCACACCCGCTGCGCGGGTGGGGGCGGGACCGCCCGGTTCCGGTTATCGTCTGGCCATGCTGGACCAACTGAGGGTGCCGGTCATCGCCGCGCCGATGGCGGGCGGCGCGTCCACCCCGGAACTGGTCGCGGAGGTCACCCGCGCGGGCGCGTTCGGCTTCCTGGCGGGCGGCCTGCTCACCGCCGAGGCGCTCGCCGACCAGATCGCCGCCACCACCGCGCTGACCTCCGGGCCCTTCGGGGTCAACCTGTTCGTGCCCGGCACCGCGTCGGGCGCGGACCTGAGCGGCTACCGCGAGCGGGTGCGCGAGACTGCGGGCACCGAACCGGGCACGCCGCACTGGGACGACGACGAGTACCCGGCCAAGCTGGAGCTGGTGACCGCGCTGCGCGTCCCGGTGGTCTCGTTCACCTTCGGCCTGCCGCTGGTGCGGGAGGTGGCCAGGCTCAAGGCGGCGGGCTCCCTGGTCGTGGTCACGGTCACCACCGCCGCCGAGGCCGCGCAGGCCGCGCGGATCGGCGCGGACGTGCTGTGCGTGCAGGGCGCGGACGCGGGCGGGCACCGAGGCACGCTGGCCGACGACGGCGTCTCGCCCGGCGGCGGCGAGCTGCTCGGCGTGCTCGCCGCGCTGCGCCTGGTCCGCGCCGCGGTGGACCTGCCGCTGGTGGCGGCCGGTGGCCTGGTGCACGGCGCGGACGTGGCCGCGGTGGTCACCGCGGGCGCGGTGGCCGCCCAGCTGGGCACCGCCTTCCTGCTCTGCCCGGAGGCGGGCACCTCCCCGCCGCACCGCAGGGCCCTCGTCGACGGCACCCGCCCCACCGCGCTGACCAGGGCCTTCAGCGGACGTCCCGCGCGCGGGCTGGTGAACCGGTTCCTGACCAGGCACACCGGGCAGGCGCCCGCCGCCTACCCGGAGGTGCACCACCTCACCAAGCCCGTGCGGGCCACCGGCGACCCCGAGCTGATGTCGCTGTGGGCCGGGCAGACCTACTCCCTGGCCCGCCCGGCGCCCGCCGCAGAAGTCGTACAACGGCTGCACCTTGAGGCGCGCCAAGCCGTTTCCGATGCAATCACGCGGATTTCACCGCTGTAGCAACGGTTCCTGCGGTCAGAATGTCGGGATGACCACAGCGCGCGAGCTCGCCGACGACCTGTTCACGCTGGTGCTGGACGACAACCCGATCATGGCCACGCTGATCGGCGTGCCCGGCTGGGACGACCGCCTGCCCGACCCCGGCGCCGAAGCGGCGGCGTCGAGCAGGCGCAGGGCCCTGGAACTGGCCCGGCTCGCCGAGGCGGGTGACGACGACCCGGTCACCCGCGCCGTGGTCGCGCAGCAGGCGCGCGGCGTGGTGGGCGAGCTGGACGCGCGGCTGATCGAGCACACCTACGCCGAGGGCCTCAACGCGCCGGTGCCGCTGCTGTTAACGGGCATGTCGCTGGTGCGGCCGCGGCACGAGCGGGCCAGGCGCGACTACCTGACCAGGCTGGCCGCGATCCCGGACTACCTGGACGCGCTGGGCCGCAGGCAGCGCGCGTCCGACCGGCGGCCGCTGGCGCACCTGGTCGCCGCCGCCGTCGCCCGCCTGGACCGCTACCTCGCCGACCCCGGTGGCGACCCGCTGCGCAAGCCGGAGCTGGACGAGGGCTCGGCGCGCGAGCGGGACGAGCTGCTGGCGGGCGCGGTGCGGCCCGCGTTCGCCCGCTACCGCGAGCTGCTGGTCACCGAGATCGCGCCGCGCGGCCGGGGCGAGGACCAGCCGGGCCTGTGCTGGCTGCCCGACGGCCGCGAGCGCTACGCCGAACTGGTCCGCGTGCGCACCACCACCGAGCACACCCCCGAGCAGCTGCACCGCACCGGGCTGGAGCTGCTCGCCGCGCTGGACCGGGAGTACGAGCAGATCGGGGCGCGGGTGTTCGGCCCGGTGCCCGCGGCGCGGGTGCGGGCGCGGCTGCTGGCCGACCCGGCGCTGCGCTGGGCGGACGCGGCGGAGATGCTGGCGCTGGCCGAGCGGGCCATCGCGCGCGCCGAGCTGGTGGCGGTGGACTGGTTCGGCCGGGTGCCCGGCGCCCGCTGCGCGGTGGCGGCGGTGCCCGAGGACGACGCGCCCAACGCCCCGCTGGCCTACTACGTCGACCCGGCGCTGGACGGCAGCCGGCCGGGCACCTACTTCGTCAACACCCACCAGGCCGAGCTGCGCGACCGGTTCAGCGCCGAGGCGACCGCGTTCCACGAGGGCGTGCCCGGCCACCACTTCCAGATCTCGCTGGCCCAGCAGCTCACCGAGCTGCCGCTGCTGCGCCGGTTCGCGGCCTTCGAGGCCTACCTGGAGGGCTGGGCGCTCTACGCCGAGCGGCTGGCCGACGAGATGGGCCTGTACAGCGACGACGTGGCGCGGCTGGGGATGCTGTCGGCGGACTCGCTGCGCGCGGCCCGGCTGGTGGTGGACACCGGGCTGCACGCGCTGGGCTGGTCGCGGCAGCGGGCCGTGGAGTACCTGCGCGCCAACGCGGTGATGCCGGAGGTGGACATCCGGTCCGAAGTGGACCGCTACATCGAAGCCCCCGCGCAGGCGCTGTCGTACATGGTGGGGCGGCTGGAGCTGCAGCGCCTGCGCGGGGACGCCCAGCGGCGGCTGGGCGACCGCTTCGACATCAGGGCCTTCCACGACGTGGTGCTCGGCGGCGGCCCGCTGCCGCTGGGCGTGCTGGCCGACGTGGTCGACCAGTGGTGCCGGTCAGTCCCGTGACGACCGCTCCAGCAGCGAGTGCCGCTTGCCGTAGGCGAAGTAGACCACCAGGCCGATGGCGAACCAGACCGCGAACCGCAGCCACGTCTCCGGCGCGAGGAAGGTGATCAGCCACAGCGAGAACACCACGCCGATGACCGGCACCACCGGCATGCCCGGCGTCTTGAAGGTGCGCGGCAGGTCGGGCCTGCGGTAGCGCAGCACGATCACCGCGACGCAGACCACCACGAACGCCAGCAGGATGCCGATGTTGGTCAGCTCGGCCGCCTCGGCGATGGGCAGGAAGCCCGCGATGACCGCCGACGCCACGCCCAGCGCCCACGTGGTGCGGGTGGGCACGTGCTTGACCGGGTGGGTCCTGGCGAACCAGCGCGGCAGCAGCCCGTCGCGGCTCATCGAGTAGCCGACCCGCGCGGCGCCCATGAGGAAGGTGAACAGCACGGTGGTGATGCCCAGGATGGCGCCCACGGAGATGACGATGCCCAGCGCGGGCAGGCCGACGTCGGCGAACGCGGAGGCGAAGGCGCTCTCGCTGTCCACGTCGGTGTAGTTGACCATGCCGGTGAGCACCAGGCAGGCCAGCACGTACAGCACCATGGAGATGGCCAGCGAGTAGATGATCGCCTTGGGCATGTGCCGCTGGGAGTCCTTGGACTCCTCGGCCGCGGTGCTCATCGCGTCGTAGCCGAAGACGGCGAAGAAGACCGTGGCCGCGCCGGTGAGCGCGCCCGAGACGCCGAAGGGGAAGAACGGGTCGTAGTTGTCGGTGTTGATGTGGAACGCGCCGACCACGATCACCAGGAGCACCACGGCGACCTTCAGGTAGACCAGCGTGGTCTCGAAGCGGGCGGCGTTCTTCATGCCCGTGTTGAGCACGAACGCGATCAGCAGGCACAGCAGCGCGGCGAACAGGTCGACCTTGTAGCTGCCCGAGGCGACCCCGTCCGGTTCGGTGCCGGGGGCGCCCATCATCCAGGTGGGCAGGTGCAGCCCGAGCAGGTCGAGCAGCTCGTTGAAGTAGCCGCTGATGCCGATGGCCACCACGGCCACGATGGCGGTGTACTCCAGCAGCAGGTCCCAGCCGATGAACCAGCCGACGATCTCGCCGAGCACCGCGTAGCCGTAGGTGTAGGCGCTGCCCGCCTTGGGGATCAGGCCCACGAACTCGGCGTAGGAGAAGGCCGCGGCGGCGCTGGCGATGCCCGCGACCAGGAACGAGATGAGCACCGCGGGTCCGGCGGTCTTGTTGGCCACCGCGCCCGCGAGGGAGAAGATGCCCGCGCCGATGATGCCGCCGATGCCGATGGCGGTCAGCTGCCACAGCCCCAGCGTCCTGCTCAGCGACTCGGAACCCGCGGCCTCGTCGCCGATCTGCTCGATGGGCTTGCGGCGGAACACGCCACTGCCCCGGCCGAAGCCGCCCTGCACGGAGGTCATAGCCCGCTCCTCGGTGAAGTGGTGTGCGGCGAACCGTACGCGTGCGGATTCTCACCGTGTTTGTGCGGTTGGACCACCCGGCGGGGCGTTCGTTGTCCGATCAGCCGAAGATCAGCGGGTGAAGACGATCTTCCCCGCGGTGTCGCCGTCCAGCATGGCCCGCAGGCCCTCCTCGGCCCGCTCCAGCGGCAGCTCGCGGCCGATCCTCGGGCGCAGCCCGTTGAGGTCGCAGAAGGACAGCAGGTCCGCCAGCTCCTCGCGGGTGCCCATGGTGGAGCCGACCACGCGCAGCTGCAGGAAGAACAGCCGCTGCAGCTCGGCGGCGGTGGCGTCGCCGCTGGTCGCCCCGGAGATCACCACGACGCCGCCGGGCTTGAGCGACTTCATCGAGTGCGACCAGGTGGCCTTGCCGACCGTCTCGAACACCGCGTCCACCCGCTCGGGCAGCCGCGCGCCGGACTCGAAGGTCGCGTGCGCGCCCAGCGACTCGGCCAGCGCCCGCTTCCGCTCGGTGCGGCCGGTGGCCCACACCCGGAAACCCGCCGCCCGGCCCAGCTGCACCAGCGCCGTGGCCACCCCGCCGGAGGCGCCCTGCACCAGCATCGTCTGCCCAGGGCGCAGCCCCGACTTCACGAACAGCATCCGGTACGCGGTCAGCCAGGCGGTGCCCATGCACGCGGCCTCGGCGAAGCTCAGGCCCGCGGGCTTGGGCAGCGCGTTGCGCGCGGGCACGACCGCGTAGTCGGCGAAGGTGCCCTGGTACTTCTCGGTCAGCAGGGTGCGCTTGGGGTCCAGGGTCTCGTCGCCGGTCCACGCCGGGTCGCCGATGACCGAGTGCAGCACCACCTCGGTGCCGTCGTCGAGCACGCCCGCGCCGTCGCAGCCCAGGATCATCGGGAACCGCTCGGCCTTGATGCCCACCCCGCGCAGCGTCCACAGGTCGTGCATGTTCAGGCTGGCCGCGCTGATCCGGACCCGCACCCAGCCCTCGGGGACCTCCGGGTCGGGGCGCTCACCCACGCGCAGTGCTGCCAGTGGGTCCTGCGGGCTCGGCTCGGCTGCGTAGACGGCGAACATGCGGCCGAACCTACCGGTGCCGGGCGGCCTCGCGCGGTGAGCCGCGCCACGGGACTAGGCTCGGGGTGTGCTGGACGGGATCGCGCAGTGGTGGGACGGGGTGGAGCTGTGGCTCGCCCAGCTGGCGTTCCCCTTCCAGTTCGCGCTGGTCATGGCCGTGCTGCTGCCCGCGTGCCTGGGCGTGGCGCGGTTCATCGACCGGGTGGTCGACGACGCTTCGGCGCGGATCAGCGGCGACCCGCAGGCCGAGCCGCCGGTGGGCGCCTCGCCGGAGGACGTGCGGGAGCCCCGCCAGGCCGACGCCGGGAGCCGTTCGTAGGCTGACCGGGTGACTCCCGCTCGCCGCCTCACCGTCGCCCTCGTCGGCCTGATCGCCCTGGTCGTGGTCGGGTACTTCGCCAGGGACGTGGGCGGCGGCAGCACCGCCCCGACCTCCGCCCCCGCCACTTCCGCCCCGGCATCCGGGGTGCCCGGCGCCGACTCCGGGCTGCCGGTCGAGCCGCTGTCGCGGCTGCCCGCCGAGGCCGCGCGGACCTGGCAGCTGATCGGCCGGGGCGGCCCGTTCCCGCACCCGGAGCACGACGGCGCGCGGTTCCACAACCGGGAGCGGCGGCTGCCCGCCAAGTCGGGTGAGTACTACCGCGAGTACACCGTGCCCACGCCCGGCAGCCCCGACCGGGGAGCGCGGCGGCTGGTCACCGGCGAGCGGGACGAGGTGTACTACACCGGTGACCACTACGAGTCGTTCGTCGTCGTGGACGTGACGCGGTGATCCACCGGCACGTGGTGCGGCGGGGCGCGCTGGGCCGGGCCGAGGCGCTGGCCGCGATCGGGGAGGCGCTGGAGTTCCCCGACTGGTACGGGCACAACCTGGACGCGCTCTACGACTGCCTGACCGACCTGTCCTGGCTGCCCGAGGGCGAGCACGTGCTGGTCTGGGAGCGGGGCGGCGACCCGGCCGTGCGGGCGGTGCTGGAGGAGGCCCGGCACCGCCTCGCCGAGGTGGCGGCCAAGCGCACGCTGACCGTGGCCGACCGCTGACCGGTCGCCCGATCAGTCCGCGGGCACCCACGAGGGCTTGCGCTTGCCGACGAAGGCCGCGATGCCCTCCTGCCCCTCGGGGCCGCCGAAGTGCCTGGCCGACAGCTCCAGCATGTCGGCGAAGGCCGGGCCCAGCTCGGCGGGCCGGGGCTGCTGGAGCATCCGCTTGGTCGCCGCCAGCGCGCCGGGCGCGCCCAGCGCGAGCATGCCGGTGTAGCGGTCGACCTCGGCGTCGAGCCGGTCGGCGGGCACCGCGGAGTTGATCAGGCCGATGGCCGCGGCGCGGTCGGCGGCGAAGGTCTCGCCGGTGAGGAACAGCTCGTGCGCGGCGCGGGGCAGCAGGCGGGGCAGCACGGTCACCGAGATGACCGCGGGCACCACGCCGATGCGCACCTCGCTGAACGCGAAGGTGGCCGTGTCGGCGGCCACCGCGATGTCGCACGCGGCCACCAGTCCCACGCCGCCCGCGCGGGCGGGGCCCGCCAGCTTCGCCACCACCGGCTTCGGGCTGGTCCACAGCCGCTCCAGGATGGCAGGGAACTCGTTGACGCCCTGCCGCTCGGCGTCCGCGCCCGCGGCTTCCTTGAGGTCCATGCCGGAGCAGAACACCGGCCCGGTGTGGGTCAGCACGACCACGCGCACGGCGTCGTCGTCGATCGCGGTCCGCAGGCAGGAGGTCAGCTCCCGGCGCAGCCGCGCGGACAGGGCGTTGCGGTTGTGCGGGGAGTCCAGCGTGATCGTCGCGACGCCGCGCCGCACCTCGTAGTGGACCAGCTCGTCTGCCATGGGCCGCACTCTACGAGGCGCACGATCAGTTCACCCGCCCGTGCATCCCCTTCGAGGCGGATCATGGGGTAAGCTCGTGTCAGCCTTCCCCAGTAGGGGGAGGAAGTGAGCCCAGGTGCGCTTCCGGACGGTTGCTGCCTGGGCTTCGCGCTTTTCTCAGCCGACTTCAACCACTTCCGCGATGAGCGGGTTCACCCGTCGCCGCCAATCGCTTCCCGCTCCGTGGCACCAGGCCACCGCGTCGCTGATCCACAAGGCGGGTTCGGCGGAAGCCTGGATGTGCTCGTAGACCAGTCCGGCTTCCCTGGCCTTGGTCCGATTGGCGATCGCCACCCGGTCCCGCTTGTTGCTCGCGACATCTCGCGAGTCCAGCACCAAGCGGGTCACGCCCAGCGCGATGGCATCGGTGACCAGGTGTTCCAGCACCTCCGCGCGCACCGCCTCACCCCGCCCCGGTCGCGTGTACAGGCGAACGCGGAAACCCGCTCGCACCAGTTGGGAAACCACGACCTTACGTCGTGAATCCTTTTCGGATTTGAAGTGCACCCGGCGTTCGCCCGGCAGCAGGAGTCCGCGCATCAACGTCCTCGTGGAATGCAGTGCGAAAGGCTCCAACAAGGTGCCCACCAGGCGGTAGCCGTTGCGCTCGGACTCGTCGACGAACAGGTGCATCCACAAAGGATCGCACCTTCGCCTGCACTGCTCGTAACCGGTCGTGCACTCACCGTCAAGCCGACCTGGTGTGCCGCTCCCCGGTCAGCGCCGCCGCGTACCGGTGCAGCACCAGCTCCGCCACCTCCGGGTCGGCCCCCAGCGGCTCGGCCACCACCGCCTCCGGCCCGGCCAGCGCGGCGACCCGGTCCGGCAGCCGCCCCGGCGCCAGGAACCACGAGGCGACCGCGATCCGCCGTGCCCCCCGCTCCCGCAGCCGCGCCACCGCCGAGGGCACGTCCGGCGCGGCCGACGCGGCGAACGCGGGTTCCACCCCGGCCCACCCCGACCCGGCCGCCCAGCGCGCCGCGATGGCGGCCACCGCGGCGTTGGCCGGTGCGTGCGAGGACCCCGCCCCGGCCAGCACCACGCCCAGGTCGCGGTCCCCGAACCGGACGCCCCGCGCGGCCAGCCGCCGCAGCGCCGCCGACTCCAGCCGGGGGTCCGGCCCGAGCACGTCGGCGATGGTCACCTCCAGCGCGGGCAGCCGGGCCTCGGCCACCGCGCCCGGCACGTCCACCCGCGCGTGGTACGCCTCACCCAGCAGCAGCGGCACCACCACCGCCGACCGGTGCCCGTCGCCGCGCACCGCCCGCAGCACGTCACCCAGCCGGGGCGCGGACAGGTCCAGGAACGACCCGCGCACGTCCAGCGCGGGCCGCAGCGCCCGCACCACGTCGAGCAGCTCGTGCACCGTCGCCGCCGAACGCGGGTCGCGGCTGCCGTGCGCCACGGCCACCAGGGCGGTCACTGCAGCGCCCCGGTCAGCCCGCGCGCCCGCAGCACGGCCCGCTCCAGCGGCCGGAACACCAGCAGCTCGATGCCCACGCCCACCAGCAGGATCAGGAAGATCGCCGCGATCACCATCGAGATGTCGTTGAGCGACGCGCCGTTGTGCAGGTACTGGCCCAGGCCCTCGCCCAGCTGCGGCGAGGTGGCGATGATCTCCGCGGCCATCAGCGAGCGCCACGAGAACGCCCACCCCTGCTTCAACCCCGCCAGGTAGCCCGGCAGCGCGGCGGGCAGCAGGATGTGCCTGGCCGCCGCGAGCTTGCCCGCGCCCAGCGCCTGGCCCACCCTCGGCAGCAGCGGCGGGATCTGGTCCACGCCCGAGACCAGGCCGTTGGCGATCGAGGGCACCGAGCCCATCAGCACCACGAAGTAGATCGTGGCGGGGGTGGCGCCGAACCACAGGATGCCCGCGGGCACCCAGGCCACCGACGGCAGCGACTGCAGGCCGGTCAGCAGCGACCCGATGGCCGCGCGGACCACCCGCACCTTGGCGATCAGCAGCCCCAGCGGGGTGGCGATCACCACCGCGGTCAGGAAGCCGAGCACCGCCCGGTGCACCGAGGTCCACAGCACCTCGAACGCCCGGCCGCTGCGCACCGCCTCGGTCACCGCCGCCCACACCGCGGCGGGCGCGGGCAGCTGGTACTCCGGCCAGAACGCCAGCGCCCACAGCGCCTGCCACACGCCGATCAGCAGCGCGAACGCGATGATCGGCGGCAGCGCGGTGCGCAGGAACCGCTTGCCCGGCGACGCGCGCTGCTCGCCCGGCGGCGCGTCCAGCGCGTCCAGCCCCGCCCCGACCGCGGCGAGGTCGTTGTCCACGGTGTCAGGCTGCGGCATGACCGCTGATCACCTCGCGCAGGTGGGCCGTCACGTCGGAGATCAGCTCGGCCTCGTCGGCGGCCCCGCCGACCCCCGCCGTGGACCACTCGCGCACCACGCGGCCCGGCCGCGAGGACAGCAGCACCACGCGCTGCCCCAACCGCACCGCCTCGCGCACGTCGTGGGTGACGAACAGGATCGCGGTGGAGGTCTCCCGCCACACCCGGACCAGTTCGGCCTGCAGCACGTCGCGGGTGATCGCGTCCAGCGCGGCGAACGGCTCGTCCATCAGCAGCAGGCCGGGCGTGCCGTCCTCGGCGCTGCCCAGGGTGGAGGCCAGGGCGCGGGCCAGCGCCACCCGCTGGCGCATCCCGCCGGACAGCTCGTGCGGGCGCTTGCCGCCCGCCTCGGCCAGCCGCACCAGCGACAGCAGCTCGCTGGCCTTGGCCCGGCGCGGGCCGCGCTTGAGCCCGGCCAGCCGCAGCGGCAGCTCCACGTTGCGCGCGGCGGTCAGCCACGGCATCAGCGCGGCCTCCTGGAACATCACCGCCGGGCGCGAGGTGGTCAGCTCGATGCTGCCCGCGGTGGGCTGGTCCAGGCCGGCGACGAGGTTGAGCAGGGTGCTCTTGCCGCAGCCGGACGCGCCCAGCAGGCACACGAACTCGCCGGGGGCGACCCGCAGGTCGACGCCGTCGAGCGCGGTCACCGCGTGCGCGCCGTGGCCGAAGCTCTTGCGCACCCCGGACAGGGTCACCGCGGCCGCGGTGTCGGACTGGGCGGTCGGGGTGTCGAGCGTGGCGGTCATGGTGTGCCTGCCTTCCTGCGCCGAGTCACTTGGGCCTGAGTCACTTGGGCCTGAGTCACTTGGACCCGAGTTACTTCTTGTCCAGTCCGGCGGTGTCCACGGCGGGCTTGCCCGCCGCCGCCAGCACCTTGTTGAGCAGCGTGAAGTCCGCGAGCCCGGCCACGTCGGCGGCCTTGCCGGACACGCCCGCGGTCACCGCGTCCTGCGCCAGCCGGGGGAAGCTGGCGGCCTGCGGGTCCGCGGTCAGCTCGATGTTGCCGAAGGCGCGGTCGAGCACCGCCGCGCCCAGCGCCTTGCCGGTCAGCTTCTCCAGCGCGGTGTTGACCACCCGCTTGGCCTCCTCGGCGTTGGTCCCCGCGTAGTCGATCGCGGCGACGTGCCCGCGCAGCAGGGCTTCCACGGTCTGCGGGTGCTGCCGCAGGAACTCGGTGCGCACCAGCAGCACGGTGGTCGGGAACCTGCCGCCCTCCCACAGCGACTTCTCGTCCACCAGCACCTTGGCCCCCGCGTCGACCACCAGCCGGGAGGACCACGGCTCGGGCGCCCACGCGCCGTGCACGTCGCCCCTGCGGAACAGGTCCAGGCTCTGCGAGTTCTCGATGTTGGTGACGGTCACCGCGTCCGCGCCCTCGCCTGCGGTGAGCTGCTGGTCGGCCAGCCACTTCTTCAGCGCCACGTCCTGGGTGTTGCCCAGCTGCGGGGTGGTGACGACCTTGCCCTTGAGGTCGGCGGGCGCGGTGATCTCCGGCTTGACCACCAGCTGCGCGCCGCCGGAGGTGGCGCCCGCGACCAGCCGCACGGCCTCGCCGCCGGACTTGGCGTAGGCGTTGATCGCCGGGCCGGAGCCGATGAACGTCGCGTCCAGCGACCCGCCCAGCAGCGCGTTGACCGCGTCGGGGCCCGCGTTGAACGTCTGCGTGGTCAGCTTGGTCCCGCCCAGCTCCTCGGCGAAGAAGCCCTTGTCCACGCCGATCAGCGCGGAGGCGTGGGTGACGTTGGGGAAGTACCCCAGCCGCAGCTCGGCGGCGGCGCCCTGGTCCCGCGCGCCCGCGGCGTCCTCCCCGCGGTCGATGCGGGAGCACCCGGACAGTGCGGCCAGCGCGACCAGGGAGGCGGCGAGGAGGCGACGTCTGGTGATCAAGGTGACCTCTTTCAGGGGCCGGGGGAGACCAGGGCGTGGCTGTCGGTGTCGTCGGCCGCCCCGTCCAGCTCGGGCAGCGGCGCGCCGACCAGGCCCGCCGCGAGCGTGCCGCCGTCGGCGGTGTCGATGACCAGGAACGCGCCGGTGCGCCGGTCGCGGGTGTAGTCGTCCACCGGGACCGGTTCGGCGGTGCGCACCGCGACCTGGCCGATCTCGTTGAGCCGCAACGACTCGGGGTTCTCGGTGCTGGCCAGCCGCTGCTCGTCGAAGCGGGTGCGCAGCTGGGTGACGATGGCCTGGACGGTGCGCGTGCCGTGCTTGACCAGCACCCGCGCGCCCGGCCGCAGCGGCTTGTCCGACAGCCAGCACACGGTGGCGTCGAACTCGTCGGTCACCCGCGGCGGGTTGGCCGAGGTGGCGATCAGGTCGCCGCGGGAGATGTCCAGCTCGTGCGCCAGCAGCAGGGTCACCGACTGGCCCGCGACGGCCTCGGCCAGCGGGCCGTCGGCGGTGTCGATCCGCTCCACGGTGCTGCGCAGCCCGCCGGGCAGCACGGCGATCTCGTCGCCCACCCGCACGGTGCCGGAGGCGACCTGGCCCGCGTAGCCCCGGTAGTCCGGGTGCTCGGGCGTGCGCGGGCGGATCACGTACTGCACCGGGAAGCGGAACGGCGCGTCGTGCGGGTCCGGCTCGACCGGCACGGTCTCCAGGTGCTCCAGCAGCGTCGGGCCGGAGTACCAGGGGGTGTTGGCCGAGCGCTCCACCACGTTGTCGCCCGCCAGCGCGGAGACCGGGATCTCCAGCACGGCGTCCTCGGGGAAGCCCAGCGCGGTGGCGTGCGCGGTGAACTCCTTGGCGATGCGGGAGAAGGTGACCTGGTCGTAGTCGACCAGGTCGATCTTGTTCACCGCCAGCACCAGCCGCGGCACGCCCAGCAGCGCCAGCACCGCGGCGTGCCTGCGGGTCTGCTCGACCACGCCCTTGCGCGCGTCGACCAGCAGCACGCCCAGCTGGGCGGTGGACGCGCCGGTGACCGTGTTGCGGGTGTACTGCACGTGCCCCGGCGTGTCGGCGAGCACGAAGGAGCGGCGCGGCGTGGCGAAGTAGCGGTAGGCCACGTCGATGGTGATGCCCTGCTCGCGCTCCGAGCGCAGCCCGTCCACCAGCAGCGACAGGTCCGGGGTGGTCAGGCCGCGGTCGGCGCTGGCCCGGTGCACCGCGTCCAGGGTGTCGGCCAGCACCGACTTGGTGTCGTAGAGCAACCGCCCGACCAGCGTGGACTTGCCGTCGTCCACGCTGCCCGCGGTGGCCAGCCTCAACAGGTCGCTCATCTAGAAGTAGCCCTCCCGCTTGCGGTCCTCCATGGCGGCCTCGGACAGCCGGTCGTCGGCGCGCGTGGCGCCGCGCTCGGTCAGCCGCGACGCCGAGACCTCGGCGATGACGGCCTCGATGTCCGCGGCGTCGGACTCCACCGCGCCGGTGCACGAGCCGTCGCCCACGGTGCGGTAGCGCACCGTCTTCTCCACCAGCGCCTCGCCCTCGCGCGGCCCGCCCCACGGGCCCTCGGCCAGCCACATGCCGTCGCGCAGGTAGACCTCGCGCCGGTGGGCGTAGTAGATCGAGGGCAGCTCGATGCGCTCGCGGGCGATGTAGCGCCACACGTCCAGCTCGGTCCAGTTCGACAGCGGGAACACCCGCACGTGCTCGCCCGCGCGGTGCCTGCCGTTGTAGAGGTTCCACAGCTCCGGGCGCTGCCTGCGCGGCTCCCACTGGCCGAAGGCGTTGCGCAGGCTGAAGATCCGCTCCTTGGCCCGCGCCCGCTCCTCGTCGCGGCGGCCGCCGCCGAAGACCGCGTCGAACCGGTGCTCGGTGATCGCGTCCAGCAGCGGCACGGTCTGCAGCGGGTTGCGCGTGCCGTCGGGCCGCTCGGTGAGCCTGCCGTCGTCGAGGTAGTCCTGCACGCGGGCCACCTCCAGGCGCAGCCCGTGCCGGGCCACCACCCGGTCGCGGAACTCGATGACCTCGTCGAAGTTGTGCCCGGTGTCCACGTGCAGCAGCGGGAAGGGCACCGGCGCGGGCCAGAACGCCTTGATCGCCAGGTGCACCAGCAGCGTGGAGTCCTTGCCGCCGGAGAACAGGATCACCGGCCGGTCGAACTCGCCCGCCACCTCGCGGAAGATGTGGATCGCCTCGGATTCCAGGCGGTCCAGGGTGTCCAGTGCGGTGGTCATCCGTGCAACCCGCATTCGGTCTTGGCCAGGCCTGCCCACCGGCCGCTGCGCGGGTCGGCGCCCGGCAGCGGCTTGGCGGTGCACGGCGCGCAGCCGATCGAGGGATAACCCGCCTGCACCAGGGGGTTCTCCAGGATTCCGTGCTCGGCGATGTAGGCGTTGAACTCGTCGTCGGTCCACGCCGCGATCGGGTTGACCTTCACCAGCCCGTTGCGCTCGTCCCACTGCACGATCGGGGTGCCTGCCCGCGTCGGCGCGTCCGTGCGCCGCACGCCGGTGACCCAGGCGTCGTAGTCGGACAGCGTGCGCCGCAGCGGGATCACCTTGCGCAGCTGGCAGCAGCGGTTGGGGTCGGTCCGGTGCAGCAGCCCGAACTCGGCCTCCTGCTCGGCCACCGACCGCTCGGCCGCGGCGTTGACGATGCGCACCTCGGGGTAGACCAGGTCCACCGCGTCACGGGTGCCGATGGTCTCGGCGAAGTGGTAGCCGGTCTCCAGGAACAGCACGTCCACGTCCGGCTTGACCTTGGTGGCCAGGTCGATCAGCACGGCGTCCTGCATGTTCGACGCGACGATCCAGCTCTCGCCGAACGTGCGCGCGGTCCACTCCAGCGCTTCCAGCGCGGTGGCCTCGGCCAGTTCGGCCGACGCGGCCTCCGCGATCACCCTGAGCTCGTCGGCCCTCGTCGGGGCGGTCATCGCTGCACCTCCTGGGGAAGGTTGAGACCCACGAACTTGACGCTGAACACCCGGCGGCAGGAGGCGCACAGCCAGGCGTGGCCGGGCTCCTCCTGAGGACGCAGGTCCTCGTCGCCGCAGTACGGGCAGTAGAACGGGGTCGCCCGCTCGCTCACCGCAACGCACCCTCTTCCGCTCGGGCCACCCACCGCGCGAAGCGCTCGTCCGGTTCGCGCTGGGCGAGGAAGTTGCGCACCACGCGCTCCACGTAGTCGGGCAGCTCGGCCGCGGTGACCTTGTGGCCGCGCAGCTTGCGGCCGAACCCGGCGTCCAGGCCCAGCCCGCCGCCCAGGTGCACCTGGAACCCCTCGACCTGCCTGCCCTCGGCGTCGGTGACGATCTGCCCCTTGAGCCCGATGTCCGCGGTCTGGATGCGGGCGCAGGAGTTGGGGCAGCCGTTGATGTGCACCGAGATCGGCGCGGTGACCCCGGCCACCACGTCGGCCAGCCTGGCCTCCAGCGCGGCGACCAGCTCCACCGCGCGGGCCTTGGTCTCGACGATGGCCAGCTTGCAGAACTCGATGCCGGTGCAGGCCATCACCCCGCGCCGCCACGGCGAGGGCTCGGTCTGCAGACCCAGCTCGGCCAGGTCCGCCTGCAAGGCGGGAACCTCGGCCTCGGGCACGTCGAGCACGACCAGCTTCTGCTGCGGGGTCAGCCGGACCCGCCCCGACCCCGCCCGCTCGGCGGCCTTGGCCACCTCGACCAGCGTCGAACCCGACACCCGGCCCGCGACGGGTGCCGCGCCCACGTAGTGCAGGCCGTCCTTCTGGCGGTGCACGCCGATGTGGTCGCGCGGCACGTCGGGCACCTCCGGCGCGGGGCCGTCGACCAGCGGGCGCTTGAGGTACTCGGTCTCCAGCACCTCGCGGAACTTCTCCGCGCCCCAGTCGGCCACCAGGAACTTCAGCCGCGCCCGGTTGCGCAGGCGGCGGTAGCCGTAGTCGCGGAAGACGCTGATCACGCCCTCCCACACGTCGGGCACCTCGTCCAGCGGCACCCACGCGCCCAGCCGCTTGCCGATCATCGGGTTGGTGGACAGGCCGCCGCCGACCCACAGGTCGAAGCCGGGGCCGTGCTCGGGGTGCACCACGCCGACGAAGGCCACGTCGTGCACCTCGTGCGCCACGTCGGGCAGCCCGGAGATCGCGGTCTTGAACTTGCGCGGCAGGTTGGCGAAGCGGGGGTCGCCGATGTAGCGGCGCAGGATCTCGTCGATGGCCGGGGTGCCGTCGAGCACCTCGTCCTCGGCGATGCCCGCAACCGGCGAGCCGAGGATGACGCGCGGGCTGTCGCCGCACGCCTCCATCGTGGTCAGCCCCGCCGCCTCCAGCCGCTGCCAGATCGTCGGCACGTCCTCGATGCGGATCCAGTGGTACTGGATGTTCTGCCGGTCGGTGATGTCGGCGGTGTCGCGCGCGTAGGTCTGGGACAGCTCGCCGATCAGCGCCAGCTGGGCGGTGGTCAGCCCGCCGCCGTCGATGCGCACCCGCAGCATGAAGTACTCGTCGTCGAGCTCCTCCGGCTCCAACGTGGCCGTGCGGCCGCCGTCGATACCGGGCTTGCGCTGGGTGTAGAGGCCGTACCAGCGGAAACGGCCGCGCAGATCGGCCGGGTCGATGGAGTCGAAGCCGCCGCGGGCGTAGATGTTCTCGATCCGCGCCCGGACGTTGAGCGGGTTGTCGTCCTTCTTGCTCCGCTCGTTGGGGTTGAGCGGCTCGCGGTAGCCCAGCGCCCACTGCCCCTCGCCTCGGCGCTGCCTGGCGCGCTGGGGCGTCGTCGTCGGGGGGACCATGTGTCGTCCTCCGGGATTTCGGGGCGCCGGCGCGCGTGCGAGTCCCGGTGGAACCGTGGTGGGGTCTCGTCAGCGCACCCGGCGCCGACGGGAACAGAAGGTGGCGCGGGTTATGCCGAGCGGCGGCACATCGCGCTGGAGACGCGCCGGAAGTCCACGTGGCGGCGGACCACCAGGCGCACTCCGTTCGACGTCATGCCAGTCAGCGTGCCACGCGCCCACTGCGTGGTCCACCGCCATCCGAATGGTGGGACGGACTCGCCGCGCCTGGTAGATGGGACAATGGCGGCCATGCCCTCCGCTCTGCCCGCGGGTGATCCCGCGCCCCCCGACGGCTCGCTGCCCCCGGCCGCGCTGACCGGTCTGGGCGCGCGCCCGTTCGGCGTCTACGTGCACGTGCCGTTCTGCGCGACCCGCTGCGGCTACTGCGACTTCAACACCTACACCGCCGGTGAGCTGGGCACTTCTGCCTCCCCGCAGTCCTGGCTGGAAGGTCTGCGGCGCGAGCTGGACCTGGCCGCGCGGGTGCTGGGCACCCCGCCCGCCGCGCGGACGGTGTTCGTCGGCGGTGGCACCCCGTCACTGCTCGGCTCCGCCGGGTTGGCCGACGTGCTCGACGCGGTGCGCTCCTCGTTCGGCCTGGCGCCCGGCGCGGAGGTCACCACCGAGTCCAACCCCGAGTCCACCTCGCCGGAGTTCTTCGCCGAGATCCGCCAGGCCGGCTACACCAGGGTGTCGCTGGGGATGCAGTCCGCGGCCCGCCACGTGCTGGCCGTGCTCGACCGCGCGCACACCCCCGGCCGCCCGGTGGCCGCCGCCCGCGAGGCCCGCGCGGCCGGCTTCGACCACGTCAACCTCGACCTGATCTACGGCACCCCCGGCGAGTCCGCGGACGACCTGCGGGCGTCGCTGGACGCGGTGCGCTCGGCGGGCGTGGACCACGTCTCGGCCTACGCGCTGATCGTGGAGGAGGGCACCGCGCTGGCCCGCCGCGTGCGCCGCGGCGAGCTGCCCATGCCCGACGACGACGTGCTCGCCGACAAGTACGAGCTGATC
>NZ_BMRG01000002.1:230634-308255 GCF_014648515.1 Saccharothrix coeruleofusca | reverse complement strand
GACACGGCCATGACCGAGCAGGGCCTGAGCTGGTACGAGGTGTCCAACTGGGCGGCCTCCGCCGAGGCCCGGTGCGCGCACAACCTGCTGTACTGGCAGGGCGCGGACTGGTGGGGCGCGGGCCCCGGCGCGCACAGCCACGTCGGCGGCGTGCGCTGGTGGAACGTCAAGCACCCGGCCAAGTACGCCGCGGTGCTGGCCTCCGGCGGCTCGCCCGCCGCGGGCCGCGAGGTGCTCTCGGCGCAGGACCGGCGGATCGAGCGCGTGCTGCTGGAGCTGCGCCTGGCCACCGGCCTGCCGGTGGAGGTCCTCGACGACGACGGGCGGGACCAGGCGCGGCAGGCCGCCGCCGACGGCCTGCTCGACCCGGACGCGCTGGCGGCGGGCCGCTGCGTGCTCACCGACCGGGGCAGGCTGCTGGCCGACGCCGTGGTGCGCCGTCTCACATGAGCCGCCTCACATGAGCGGTCTCACCACCGCTGCGGAGCTTGGAGGATCCACCACTGCCCTTGAGCGCGTACCGCTCCGTAAACTTGTGGTGAAGCGGGGAAGGTGGAGGTGACGAGGTGAACGCGGACGAGCGCAGGTTCGAGGTCTTGCGCGCGATCGTCGCCGACTACGTCTCGAACCACGAGCCGGTCGGCAGCAAAGCCCTGGTCGAGCGGCACAACCTGGGCGTGTCCAGCGCCACGGTGCGCAACGACATGGCCGCCCTGGAGGAGGACGGGTACATCACCCAGCCGCACACCAGCGCGGGCCGCGTCCCCACCGACAAGGGCTACCGGCTGTTCGTGGACCGGCTCAGCGAGGTCAAGCCGCTGTCCCAGGCCGAGCGCAAGGCCATCCGCAACTTCCTGGAAGGCGCCTACGACCTCGACGACGTGCTGCGCCGCAGCGTGCGGCTGCTGGCCCAGCTGACCCGCCAGGTCGCGGTGGTGCAGTACCCGGTGCTCAGCCGCTCCACCGTCCGGCACCTGGAGGTGCTGGCCATCACCCCCGCCCGGCTGATGCTGGTGCTGATCACCGACACCGGCCGGGTCGACCAGCGCTCGGTCGACCTCGGCGACGTGATCACCGAGGACAACGTGGCGCGGGTGCGCACGATGCTCAACTCCGCGATGGTCGGCAAGCCCCTCTACGACGCCTCCGCCGAGGTCGCCAAGCTGCCCGAGCAGGTGCCCGGCGAGCTGCGCGACGTGGTGACGAGGGTGAGCACGGTGCTGATCGAATCGCTGGTCGAGCACCCCGAGGAGCGCCTGGTGCTGGGTGGCACCGCGAACCTCACCCGCAACGTGGCAGACTTCCCCGGTTCGCTGCGCCAGGTGCTGGAGGCGCTGGAGGAGCAGGTGGTGGTGCTCCGGCTGCTGGCAGCGGCGCGCGACCCCGGCACGATCACGGTCCACATCGGCGAGGAGAACGAGGCGGCCGAGATGCGCAGCACCTCGGTCGTGTCCATCGGCTACGGCAGCCAGGACAAGCTCCTGGGCGGCATGGGCGTGGTCGGGCCGACCCGGATGGACTACCCGGGGACCATGGCGGCGGTGCGTGCGGTCGCCAACTACGTGGGGGAGATCCTGACCGCACGCTGACCGGCGGGAACAGCCCGCACCCGCAGGACGTTTCGCAAGCGAGCGAGCGCGTGCCCGGCGCGCGCGCCCGCAGGAGGACACACGGTGGCGAGGGACTACTACGGCACGCTCGGGGTCTCCAGGAACGCGACTCCCGAGGAGATCAAGCGCGCCTACCGCAAGCTCGCGCGGCAGCTGCACCCGGACGTCAACCCCAACGAGGAAGCCCGCTTCAAGGAGGTGACCGCCGCCTACGAGGTCCTGTCGGACCCGAAGAAGCGGCAGGTCGTCGACCTGGGCGGCGACCCGCTGGAGCCCGGCGGCGGTGGCGCGGGCGCGCGCGACCCGTTCGCGGGCTTCGGTCTCGGCGACATCATGGACGCCTTCTTCGGCGCGGGCTCCGGCGGCGGCGGGCGCGGCCCGCGCAGCCGCGTGCAGCCCGGCTCCGACGCGCTGATCCGGCTGTCGATGACGCTGGAGGAGTGCGCGGCGGGCGCCAACCGCGAGCTGACCGTGGACACCGCCATCCTGTGCGACGTCTGCGTGGGCAGCGGCACCGCCAAGGGCACCTCCCCGGTGCGCTGCGACACCTGCGGCGGCCGCGGCGAGGTGCAGTCGGTGCAGCGGTCCTTCCTCGGCCAGGTGGTCACCGCTCGCCCGTGCCCGGTGTGCCGCGGCTTCGGCGAGGTCATCCCCGACCCGTGCGGGCAGTGCGCGGGCGAGGGCCGGGTCCGCTCCCGGCGCACCATCTCGGTGCAGATCCCGGCGGGCGTGGCCGAGGGCATGCGGGTGCGGCTGGCGGGCCAGGGCGAGGTCGGCCCCGGCGGCGGCCCGGCGGGCGACCTCTACGTCGAGGTCGAGGAGGTGCCGCACGAGATCTTCGAGCGCGACGGCGCCGACCTGCACTGCTCGGTGCGCATCCCGATGACCACCGCCGCGCTGGGCGCGGTGCTGCCGCTGCGCACCCTCGACGGCGAGGAGGAGCTGGAGATCGAGCCCGGCACCCAGCCCGCCACCGAGCTGGTGCTGCCCGGCCGGGGGATGCCCCGGCTGCGCTCCAACGGGCGCATCGACGGCCACGGCGACCTGCACGTGCACCTGGAGGTCGTGGTGCCGACCAGGTTGGACGCCCGGCAGACCGAGCTGCTGCGCGAGCTGGCCGCGGCGCGCGGCGAGGACCAGCCGACGCTGGCGCACAACGGCAAGGGCAGCGGCGGGCTGTTCTCGCGGCTGCGCTCCGGGCGCGGGCACCGGTGACGCTGCCGGTCTTCCTGGTCGACGCCCTGCCCGCCGGTCCGCACGCCGTGCTGGACGGCCCCGAGGGGCGCCACGCCGCCACCGTGCGCAGGCTGCGCGCGGGGGAGGAGCTGGTGCTCTCCGACGGGTCCGGCGAGCAGGTGCGCTGCGTGGTGGACGAGGCGCTGAAGGACTCGCTGCGGCTGCGCGTGCTCCAACGGTGGACCGCGCCCGAGCCCGCCGTGCGCGTGGTGCTGGCGCAGGCGCTGGTCAAGGGCGACCGCGGCGAGCTGGCCGTGGAACTGGCCACCGAGGCGGGCGTGGACGCGGTGCTGCCGTGGCGGGCCGCCCGCTGCGTGGCCAAGTGGGAGGAGGGCCCGCGCGGCGCCAAGGCGCTGGCCCGCTGGCGCGCCACCGCCCGCGAGGCGGCCAAGCAGGCCCGGCGGGCGCGCGTGCCGTCGGTGGGCGAGCCGGTCACCACCCGCGACCTGGCGCGGCTGGCGGCCTCCTCGGCCGCCGCACTGGTGCTGCACGAGTCCGCCAAGGTGGGCATCGGCTCGATCGGGTTGCCCCCGTCGGGTGATGTGCTGATCGTGGTCGGCCCCGAGGGCGGCATCACCGACCAGGAGCTCGCGGAGTTGGTCGAGGCGGGCGCGCGCGCCGTCCGCCTGGGCCCCACCGTGCTGCGGGCCTCCACCGCCGGAGCCGTCGCGCTGGGCGCGCTGGGTGTGCTGACCGATCGCTGGGCGTAGTCGACCTTGCTCCCTTCTGGCGAACGCCAGGAGTAGGGGTTACGCTTTTGCCGCGAGGGATCGCGAGGGCGCGCAAGCCCCTCCGGCGCTCCCTCCCCGAGGCCGCCGGACACCTCCCCCCTCGGTCCGGCGCCGCCGCGTCGCGGTGGGGCGACCCCCAGGTCCCACCGCGACGCGGCCCTCCTCCTCCACGGACTCCGCTCAGCCCGCCGCCACCGATCCACGCGCCAGCAGCGCCCCCAGGTCCACCGCCTGCGCCATCGCCGCGGTGCCCGCGTCGTTGGGGTGCAGGTGGTCCCCGCTGTCGTAGGCGGGGTCCAGCGCGGCCGGGTCGCCCGGCGCGGCCGTGGCGGCGGCGAAGTCCACCACCCCGTCGAACTCGCCCGACGTGCGCACCCAGTCGTTGAACTCGCGCCGCACCGCCTCGCGCTCGGCGGTCCACGCGACCGAACCCCGGAACGGCAGGATCGTGCCGCCGTGCACCGCCACCCCCGCCGCCCGCGCGGCGGCGATGAGCTCGCGGTGCCCGGCGACCAGCTCCGCGGCGGTCGCCCCGTACCCGATGTCGTTGACACCCAGCAGCGTGATCACCGCCGCCACCCCGCTCTGCGCCAGCACGTCGCGCTCCACCCGCTTGAGCGCGGCCACCCCGTAGTACGGCTCGCCCTCCCGGTCGGCCAGCAGCCGGTTGCCGCCCAGCCCCGCGTTGACCACCGACAGCGTGCGCCCGCGCACGGCGTCGAGCCTGCGGGCCAGGAAGTCCGGCCAGCGGCGGTTGGCGTCGCCGGTGGTGTTCGCGGTGTCGGTGATGGAGTCGCCGAAGGCCACCACCGCCCCCGCGACCCGCCGCGACGGCACGACGTCCACACCGCTGACGAACATCCAGCACGGCGTGTCCCGGAAGTCCCCGGACACCGCCCCGCTGAGGTCGCCGTCGGCCAGGTAGTTGCCCTGCGCGGTGAACGGGTGGTTGGTGATCGGCCCGGTCGGCCCCGGCACGTGCACGCTGACCAGCAGCGTGGACAGCGACCTGACGCCCAGCGCCACCGGGTCGCTGAACAGCTCCCGGCCCGGCGGCACGGTCACCGACCGCGAGCCCCGGAAGGTCAGCACCCGCACCGTGCCCTCCTCGGCGGTGGCGCCGGAGCCCCGCACGGCCACCGACGCGCCACCCACCCGCAGCGGGCGCGTGCCGAAGGCGTTGGTCAGCCGGACCCGCACCGCCCTGCCGCCGGTGCTCACGAAGACCACGTTGCGCACGGTGGCGTCCCGCAGGCCACCGCCCGCCGGGCAGCTCGACCAGGGGATCTCGCTGCCGACCACCGGGCTGGCCGCCCAACCGGCCACCCAGCCCCGCTCCGCCCCCGCCGGGAGCACCCCGCCGACCAGGGCGACCAGCACCCCGATCACCACCACCGGTCCCGCGCGCCGTCCTCCGCGCCGTCCTCCGCGCCTCATAGCGGCCTCCTCCTCGTGCCCGTCGTCGGCGGCGACCCCTCGACGCTGGCGCGCTGCCCTTAAACGGTCAAGCTGCCATCGGCGGAGCGATCCACCGCAGACGCTGAGCTGTTCTGATCAACCGATTAAGCACGCCCGGCGGAACACGGGAGGCGGCGCGTTGGCATCCTCGACCGCGTGCGGCGCATCCCCTACGGCCCCGACCCCAGCCAGTTCGGGGAGCTGTCCGGCAGCGGCCCCGTCGTCGTGGTGATCCACGGCGGCTTCTGGCACCAGCGCTACGGCCTGGAACTGGGCCGACCGCTCGCCGCCGACCTGGCCGCCCACGGCCGCACCGCCTGGAACATCGAGTACCGCCGCGTCGGCGGAGGCGGCGGCTGGCCGCGGACCGGCCACGACGTGCTGGCCGCCATCGACGCCCTCGACGACTCCCTCGGCCCGGTGGTCACCCTGGGCCACTCCGCGGGCGGCCACCTCGCCGTCTGGGCCGCCGCCCGCCACCCCCGCGTCACCGGCGCCGTCGCCCAGGCGGGCGTGCTGGACCTCCTGCTGCACCCGCAGATCACCCGCCGCGCCGCCGAACTGCTCGGCGGCACCCCCGACCAGGTCCCCGACCGCTACGCCGACGCCTCCCCGGCCGCCCTCCCGCCCATCGGCAAACCACTGGTCCTGGTGCACGGCGACGCCGACGAGGACGTGCCCTTCGAGCAGAGCGAGACCTTCGCCCGCGCCCGCGGCGCCCGACTGGTGCGCATCCCCGGCGCGGGCCACATGGAGCTGATCACACCCGGCACCGAAGCCTGGGCGGCCTGCCGCGAAGCCGTCCTCGACCTGAGCCGGACCCACCTCCAGCGGCCCCTTCAGTAGCCTCTGCCCATGGACTGCCTGTTCTGCCGCATCGCCGCCCGCGAGATCCCCGCCACCGTGGTCCACGAGACCGACACCACCCTGGCCTTCCGCGACATCTCCCCGCAGGCGCCCACGCACGTCGTGGTCATCGCCAAGCGCCACGACACCGACGCGGTCGCCCTCGCCAAGGCCGCCCCCGGCGTGCTCGACGACCTCTTCCTCACCGCGGGCGAGGTCGCCAAGGCCGAGGGCATCGACGACAGCGGCTACCGACTGCTGTTCAACACCGGCCCCGACGCGGGCCAGACCGTCTTCCACGCCCACCTGCACGTGCTCGGCGGACGCCCCCTCGGCGCCCTGGCCTGACCGAGCCGAACACCGAGCCGAACACCGCGCCGAACACCGCGCCGACCACCGAGCCGACCACCGCGAACCGAGCGTTGGGACACCACGAACCGCGCGTTCGAGCACCGCGAACCGCGCGTACGCGCATCCCGGGTAGTGGTTACCGGCCCCGCGGCGACCCTCGGGTAGTACTTGCAGGCGTCCGGGAGTGCTGCGGGAGGAGGGCGCTGGGGCCTGCGCACGCGCTAGCCCAAGGCCTGCATGACCGGGGAGAACAGCCGGCCCCGGTCGCCGGGCAGCTCGGCGGCCCCGCGCACCATCAGGTCGACGGTGTGCCGGGGCACCACACCGTGCTCGGCCAGCCACCCACCCAGCTTCGGCTCCGCGACGTCCACCCGCACGGTCACATCGGGGGACATGTCCGCCACCAGGTCCCGAGCCACCCCCACCGACGGCGCCACCACCCCCACCGTCTCCACCTCCCCCTCACGCCACGACACCGCGTGCCCCTCCGGCACCACCCGGACCTGCGACGCGAACTCCCACAGCGCCGACCACAGCGCCGACCGGTCCGCGCCGAACGCGGCCGCGTCCTGCGCCACCACCCGCGCCCGGTCCGCCTCCCCGGCGGGCCGCGACACCCCCGGCCGAGCCCCCGCGAACACCCCGAAGTGCGCGGTCACCCGACCCACCGACCGGAACCCCAACCGCTCGTACAGCGGCCTGCCGAACTCCGTCGCGTGCAGCGACACCACCGGCGCCGAGGTCACCTCCAGGGCGTGCTCCACCAACCGCCGCCCCAGCCCCCGACCACCCGACCGCGACGCCACCAGCACCATGCTGACCGCCGCGTGCTCGGCGCCGAACGGCGTGACGATCGTCGTCCCCACCAGCTCATCCCCGTCGAACAGGCCGAACCCGGTGCCCACCCGCAGCAGCAACCGCCACTTGCCCTCCTCCCGCGACCAGCCCCGGTCAGCCGCCAGCGCCAGGCAGGCGGGCACGTCGTCCACGGTCAACTCGCGCAAGGTCTCCACACCCCGAGTACACCGCCCACGTCCAGCGGGTTCCATACTTCGATGCGGACTGTCGGTTGCTGCGGCTAGCATCGAAGGGCCAGTACCCGAGTGGCGCGAACGCGCAGGAAGCAGGCCCGAGGCCACGTGGCCGACACCGCTGACAACAAGCCGCACACCGCGGCTGACGCCCAGTCCAAGTTCGCCGTGCCCGACGGCGCGGTGCTCGCCCTGCTCGGCTCTCGCGACGAGAACCTCCGGCTCGCCGAGGAACTGCTCGACGCCGACGTGCACGTGCGCGGCAACGAGATCACCCTCTCCGGCCAGCCCGCCGACGTGGCGTTCGCCGAACGGGTGTTCACCGAGCTGATCACCCTGGCCAGCCGAGGCCAGCAGATCGGACCGGACACGGTCCGCCGCACGGTGGCCATGCTGTCGGCGGGCACCGGCGAGTCCCCCGCCGAGGTGCTCAGCCTCGACATCATCTCCCGCCGCGGCCGCACCATCCGGCCCAAGACGCTGAACCAGAAGCACTACGTCGACGCCATCGACAAGAACACCGTGGTGTTCGGCATCGGCCCCGCGGGCACCGGCAAGACCTACCTGGCCATGGCCAAGGCCGTGCAGGCGCTGCAGGCCAAGCAGGTCAACCGGATCATCCTCACCCGCCCCGCGGTCGAGGCGGGCGAGCGGCTGGGCTACCTGCCCGGCACGCTCTACGAGAAGATCGACCCGTACCTGCGCCCGCTCTACGACGCGCTGCACGACATGGTCGACCCGGAGTCCATCCCCCGGCTCACCCAGGCGGGCACCATCGAGGTAGCCCCATTGGCTTATATGAGGGGAAGGACGCTGAATGACGCGTTCATCATCCTGGACGAGGCGCAGAACACGACGCCCGAACAGATGAAGATGTTCCTCACCCGATTGGGGTTCGGCTCCAAGATCGTGGTGACCGGCGACATCACCCAGGTGGACCTGCCCGGCGGCCAGCGCAGTGGCCTGAAGGTGGTCAAGGACATCCTGGAGGGCGTGGACGACGTCCACTTCTCGGTGCTGACCAGCAACGACGTGGTGCGCCACCGGCTGGTGGCCGACATCGTCGACGCCTACGAGAAGTGGCAGGTCGAGCAGGACGAGCGCGAGGTCGGCGACCGGCACGGGCAGCACGCCGGGCCGGGTGCCAGGTCGCGCGGTCAGCGCCGGGGACGATAGGCGACGATAGGCGCCGTGAGCATCGAGATCGCGAACGAGTCGGGTGTCAGCGTCGACGAGCCGTCCATCGTCTCCGCCGCCCGGTTCGCGCTGGACCGGATGGGCGTGAGCCCGTTGGCCGAGCTGTCCGTGCTGCTGGTGGAGCTGGACGTGATGGCCGACCTGCACCAGCGCTGGATGGACCTGCCCGGCCCCACGGACGTGATGGCCTTCCCGATGGACGAGCTGGACTCGGCCCGCCGCCCGGACGCGGCGGGCCTGGGTCCGGCGCTGCTGGGCGACATCGTGCTGTGCCCGGAGTTCGCCAAGGACCAGGCGCGCAAGGCCGGGCACAGCCTGCTGGACGAGTTGCACCTGTTGACCGTGCACGGCGTGCTGCACCTGCTGGGCTACGACCACGCCGAGCCCGCGGAGGAGCGGGAGATGTTCACGCTGCAGAACCGCATCCTGGGCGACTTCCGGGCGGCGGCGGCCGAGGCCGAGCGCAAGTCGGCGCAGCGGGAGGCCGACTCGAAGCTGCTGGGCGCGGTCGGCTTGGAGGACTCGGACCGCTCCGAGCCCCCGGCCTGAGGCGGCCGAGGTGGTAGCTGGTTCGACCGGCCTGCTGGTGCTGGCCGCGGTGCTGATCCTGGCCGCGGGTGCGTTCGCGGGGGCGGACGCGGCGCTGGGCACGGTGTCGCGGGCGCGGGTGGAGGGGTTGCAGCGGCAGGGCCGGGCGGGCACCCGTCAGCTGATGCTGGTGCTGGCCGACCGGCCGCGGCACGTCAACCTGCTGCTGTTGCTGCGGTTGGGCTGCGAGCTGGCGGCGACGGTGCTGGTGACGGTGGTGTGCCTGCGGCTGATCGCCACCGGGTGGGTGGCCGTGCTGGTGGCGGGCCTGAGCATGCTGGTGGTGTCGTACGTGCTGGTGGGCGTGGGCCCGCGCACGATCGGGCGGCAGCACCCGTACGCGGTGAGCCTGCTGGCGGCCGGGCCGATCCGGGTGCTGGGCCGGGTGCTGGGGCCGCTGAGCAAGCTGCTGATCCTGGTGGGCAACGCGATCACGCCGGGGCGCGGTTTCCGGGAGGGGCCGTTCTCCTCGGAGGTGGAGCTGCGCGAGCTGGTCGACATGGCGCAGGAGCGCGGCGTGGTCGACGAGGGCGAGCGGGAGATGATCCACTCGGTGTTCGAGCTGGGGGACACCATCGCGCGCGAGGTGATGGTGCCGCGCACCGAGATCGTGTGGATCGAGCAGGCCAAGTCGGTGCGGCAGGCGCTGGCGCTGTCGCTGCGCACGGGCTACACGCGGGTGCCGGTGATCGGTGAGAGCGTGGACGACATCCTGGGCGTGGTCAACCTCAAGGACCTGGTGCGGCTGACGCTGTCGGAGGAGCCCAACGGCAAGGTCGTGGCGGACGTGATGAAGCCCGCGACGTTCATCCCGGACTCCAAGCCGGTGGCGGACCTGCTGCGGGAGATGCAGCTGTCGCGCAACCACCTGGCCGTGGTGGTCGACGAGTACGGCGGCACGGCGGGGCTGGTGACCATCGAGGACATCCTGGAGGAGATCGTCGGGGAGATCACCGACGAGTCCGACACCGACGACCGGCCGCCGGTGGAGCACCTGGACGACGGCGCGGTGCGGGTGAGCGCGCGGTTGCCGGTGGACGACCTGGACGCGCTGTTCGGCACGGAGCTGGACGACCACGAGGTGGAGACGGTCGGCGGTCTGCTGGCGCAGCGGCTGGGGCGGGTGCCGCTGCCGGGCACGGAGGCCGAGATCGCGGGTCTGCGGATGCGGGCCGAGGGCGGCAAGGACGAGCGGGGGCGGATGCGCATCACCACGGTGCTGGTGCGCCCGCTCGGCGGTGAGGACGAGGAGGAGGACAGCGGTGGCTGAGCTGGGTCCGGAGGACGCCAAGATCGTGACGCTGGCCAGGTCGGCGCGGGCGCGCACCGGGGCGGCGGAGGGGGCGGCGGTGCGCGACACCGACGGCCGGACCTACGCGGCGACGACGGTGGCGCTGCCGTCGTTGCGGCTCAGCGCGCTGCAGGCGGCGGTGGCGGCGGCGGTGTCCAGCGGGGCGGAGGGCCTGGAGGCCGCCGCGGTGGTGACGGCGGCGGACGAGGTGGACGCGGAGTCGCTGGCGGCGGTGCGCGACCTGGGCGCGGACGCCCCGGTGCTGCGCGCCGACGCGTCGGGCGAGCTGCGGGAAACCGTCTGACCGGTCGCGGGCGCGGACCTGGCGAGGGGCGGTCGAGGTGACCGGGGACAATAGCGGGATGGATGGTTACCGCTCCGGGTTCGCGTGCTTCGTCGGTCGCCCCAACGCGGGCAAGTCGACGCTGACCAACGCGCTGGTGGGCACCAAGGTCGCGATCACCTCCAGCAAGCCGCAGACCACCCGGCACACCATCCGGGGCATCGTGCACCGCGAGGACGGCCAGCTGGTGCTGGTGGACACCCCCGGTCTGCACCGGCCGCGCACGCTGCTCGGCCAGCGGCTCAACGACCTGGTGCGGGAGACCTGGTCGGAGGTCGACGTGGTGGGCTTCTGCGTGCCCGCCGACCAGAAGGTGGGCCCCGGTGACCGGTTCATCGCCGCGGAGCTGGCCAAGATCGCCAAGCGCACCCCGGTGGTCGGCATCGTCACCAAGACCGACCTGGTGGGCCAGCAGCAGGTGGCCGAGCAGCTGCTGGCGCTGCAGGGCGTGATGGAGTTCGCCGAGCTGATCCCGGTCTCGGCGGTGGACGGCTTCCAGGTCGACGCGCTGGCCGACCTGCTGGTGGGCAAGCTGCCGGAGGGGCCGCCGCTGTACCCGGACGGGGAGCTGACCGACGAGCCGGAGCAGACCCTGGTGGCCGAGCTGATCCGCGAGGCGGCGCTGGAGGGGGTGCGCGACGAGCTGCCGCACTCCATCGCCGTGGTGGTGGAGGAGATGCTGCCCCGCGAGGGCCGCGACGACCTGGTGGACGTGCACGCCAACCTGTTCGTGGAGCGGCCGTCGCAGAAGGCGATCATCCTGGGGCACCGGGGTGAGCGGCTCAAGCAGGTGGGGATCACCGCGCGCCGCCACATCGAGAAGCTGCTGGGCAGCCGCGTCTACCTGGACCTGCACATCAAGATCGCCAAGGACTGGCAGCGCGATCCGAAGCAGCTGCGCAGGCTCGGGTTCTAGATGGCGAACCTGTACCGGGACACCGGGGTGGTCCTGCGGGTGCAGAAGCTGGGGGAGGCCGACCGGATCATCACGCTGCTCACCCAGCGGCACGGCAAGGTGCGCGCGGTGGCCAAGGGCGTGCGTCGCACCTCGTCCCGGTTCGGGGCGCGGCTGGAGCCGTTCGGGCACGTGGACGTGCAGTTCTACCCCGGTCGCTCGTTGGACGTGGTGACGCAGGTGCAGACGGTGGACGCGTTCGGCGTCGGCCTGGTGGGGGACTACCAGCGCTACACCGCGGCGTGCGCGGTGCTGGAGACCGCCGACCGGCTCACCGCGGAGGAGGGCGAGCCGGTGCTGCGGCTGTACCTGCTGGTCACCGGGGCGCTGCGGGCGCTGGTGGAGGGGCAGCGGGACCCGTCGCTGGTGCTGGACGCCTTCCTGATGCGCGCCATGGCGTTCGCGGGCTGGGCCCCGGCGGTCGACGAGTGCGCGCGGTGCGGTGAGCCGGGTCCGCACCGGGCGTTCAACGTGCAGGCGGGCGGTGTGGTGTGCGCCCGCTGCCGCCCGCCGGGCTCGGCCGCCCCGTCGGGGGACACGCTGCGGTTGCTGACCGCGCTGCTGCACGGAGACTGGGACGTGGTGGACGGTCTGCCGCACGGGGCGCGGCGGGAGGCCAGCGGCTTGGTCGCCGCGCACCTGCAGTGGCACCTGGAGCGGTCGCTGCGGTCGCTGCCCTTGGTCGAGCGCAGGCCGTCCGCGGGCGAGGGCTAGGCTCGCCCGTCGCACCAGAGTTCTTCGAGAGGACAGCCCCATGCTCCGCCGACGGCGGGCTGAGCGCGAGCAGCGCGTTCCCCGACCCCCGGACCCGCACCCCTCGGGCGCCAAGCCCCCCGCCATCCCGGCGGACCTGGTCCCCCGGCACATCGCGATCGTGATGGACGGCAACGGCCGCTGGGCCAACCAGCGGGGCCTGTCCCGCGTGGAGGGGCACAAGCGCGGCGAGGCGGTCGTGGTGGAGGTGGCCAAGGGGGCCATCGAGCTGGGTGTGAAGTGGGTGTCGCTGTACGCGTTCTCCACCGAGAACTGGCGCCGCAGCCCGGAGGAGGTGCGCTTCCTCATGGGGTTCAGCCGCGACGTGATCCGCCACCGCACCGAGGAGCTGGACGAGCTGGGCGTGCGGGTGCGCTGGGCGGGTCGCAGGCCGCGGCTGTGGCGCAGCGTCATCAACGAGCTGGAGGTCGCCGAGGAGCGCACGAAGGACAACGACGTGCTGAACCTGGCGATGTGCATCAACTACGGCGGGCGCGCCGAGGTCGGCGACGCGGCGCGGGAGATCGCCCGGCTGGCCGCCGAGGGCAGGCTCAACCCGGACAAGGTCGACGAGCGCACCATCGCCAAGTACCTGTACCAGCCCGAGATGCCCGACGTGGACCTGTTCATCCGCCCGTCGGGTGAGCAGCGCACGTCGAACTTCCTGCTGTGGCAGTCGGCGTACGCGGAGCTGGTGTTCCAGGACATCCTGTGGCCGGACTTCGACCGGCTGGACCTGTGGCGGGCCTGCGAGGCCTACGCCCGGCGGGACCGCCGCTTCGGCGGCGCCGTCGACAAGCCCGACGTGGAGGAGACCCCGTGACCGATGAGGACGCCGCGGTCACCGCGACGCTGCTGACCTCCGCCCGCGAGGCGCTGGAGATGTTCCACGAGGTGCACGTGGACGACGACGGCGCGCTGAGCTTCCGGCACGGCGACGTGCCGTGCGCGGTGCAGGCGATGCGGCTGGCCGAGGGGCTGACCGTGCTGAGCCTGACCTGCGTGGTGGCCTGGGACCTGCCCGACGACCGCAACCTGGCGGTGTCCGCGGCCGAGCGCGCGGGGCAGGGCCTGTTCGGCACGCTGGGCGTGGTGCACACCGGGCGGGGCATGGACGTGACGCTGCGGTACGCCTTCCCCGCGGAGGGACTCAAGCCCGAGCCGCTGAGCACGCTGCTGATGCTCGTGGTCTCGACCGCCTCGCAACTGCGGGGCGAACTGCTGGCCAGTGTCGAAGGAGGCGCCTGAATGGGCGGCGTGGTGGTCTACGAGCCCGACGACGAGACCGAGGTCGAGGGGCTGCCCTGGGCGGTGACCTTCGAGGCGTCGTCGGGGGAGGAGTGGGCGTCGTTCGTGTGCGGCCCCTACGAGCGCGAGGACGCGGTGGGGCTGGCCGAGGCGGTGGTGTCGCAGCGCACGGGTGTCTCGGCGATCGTCGAGCCGCTGCTGCCGGTGGAGGACGTCGCCGACGTCCTGGCCACCATCGACGAGCTGCGGGAAGAGGAAGACCCGGAGTAGTGCCCGCCACCACGGCCCCCGCGCGCCCTCGCCGCGCGGGGGCCGTGGTGCGCCCGGAGGTGTTCAGGCCAGGCCGAGCTGCCGGTTGAACGTGAGGTTGTCCCAGAACAGGAACTCCTCGCTCATCGTGCCCTTGCGGTTCCAGATGCCGATGGTGGCCATGCTGATGGCGTACTGGCGGCCGTTGGGCGGGATGGAGCCGCCCGCGCCGTCGGGCATGGGGCGGGTGAAGGTGCCGCGCATGACCCCGACCACCGCGGTGAACTCGTTGTGCGCGACCCGCAGGGGGTGCTCCTGGATGCGGGTGTCGGGAGCCCAGGCGAACATCGCCTTCAGGTCGGCGATGTGCGGTTCGATGCCGTCGGTGTAGTGGCCGTCGGGCCAGTGGACGCGGATGTCGCGCGCGTGGCTCTCCCGCAGCCGGTCCCACCGGGCGTGGCTGAACACGTCGAAGTCCAGCTCGTCGAAGGTGATCAGGTTCCGGTGCTCCTGCGGGGTCAGGCCGTGCGGCAGCGGTGGGTTGGGCACCGGCGTGGTCGCCGGGTCGGGCAGCGGCTGGTGGGCGGCCAGCGCCTGGGCGGGGGAACCGCCGCCGAGGAACGCGCCGAGCACGGTCGCGCCGAGCGCCGCGGAGCCGCTCGCGCGCAGGAACGCACGCCGGTCAGTCATCTGGGTTCTCCTCGCACATCCACATTCCGGTTTCTTCTAGAAACTAGTATCAGTAAGTAACCACAGCGTCAACGGTTACCATGAACCGGTGGAATCCGAGGACGTGGCCTACGACGTCTTCTCGCGCACCTGCCCGTCCCGCCCGGCGCTGGACGTGCTGACCGGGCGGTGGGGGATGCTGGCGCTCAGCGCGCTGCGCACCGGCCCGATGCGGTTCAACGAGCTGCGCCGCCGCATCGACGGGGTCAACCAGAAGATGCTGGCCCAGTCGCTGCAGGCGCTGGAGCGGGACGGCTTCGTCGACCGCCGCGCCCAGGGCGTGTTCCCGCTGCACGTGCGCTACAGCCTCACCCCGCTCGGCGAGGCCGCGGCGGCCAAGGTCCAGGAGCTGATCGCCCTGGTCGAGGGCCGGATGCCCGAGGTGCTCGGCGCGCAGCGGCGCTACGACGAGCGCGCCGCCGAGTCCTGACCCCGGCGCGCGGGGGTTGCGGTGGCCGGCATCATCTCGGAAGTGACAATCACTGGCGAGATCCGGGCTCCGCGCCCGCCCCGCCCGCCCGCGCGGTGGCGCGTCACCTCCCTGGAGGTGCTGTGCGCGCTGCTGGTGCTGGCCCTGCTGCTCCAGGACTGGCTGGTGGGCGTGCTCGACGTGCCCGTCCTGCGCACCGCGTCCACGGTGTTCGTGGCGATCTGCGTGCAGGCGATGCCGTTCCTCGTGCTCGGCGTGCTGATCAGCGGCGCCATCGCCGCGTTCGTCCCGGCGAGCGCGCTGCGCCGGTTGCTGCCCAGCCGGACCGCCCTGGCCGTCCCGGTCGCGGGCGTGGCGGGCGTGGCGCTGCCCGGCTGCGAGTGCGCCTCGGTGCCGGTGGCGCGCAGGCTGATGCAGCAGGGCGTGGCGCCCGCGGTGGCGCTGTCGTTCCTGCTGGCCGCGCCCGCGGTGAACCCGATCGTGCTGGTCTCGACGTTCGTGGCCTTCCGCGACACCCCGTGGATGGTCGCCGCGCGGTTCACCGGCTCGCTGCTCACCGCCGTGGTCATGGGCTGGCTGTGGACCCGGTTCGGCAAGGCCGGGTGGATCGCCGAGCGGGCGCTGCGCGCGCTGCCCGAGCGGGAGGGCACCTCGCGCTGGGCGGTGTTCGCCGAGACCGCCCGCCACGACCTGGTCGAGGCGGGCGGCTTCCTGGTGCTGGGCGGGCTGTTCGCGGCGGCGTTCAGCGTGCTGGTGCCGCCGGAGTGGATGCAGACCCTGGGCTCCCAGGTGGTGCTGGGGGTGCTGGTGATGGCGCTGCTGGCCGTGGTGCTGGCGCTGTGCAGCGAGGCCGACGCCTTCGTGGCGGTGTCGATGTCGGCGCTGCCGCTGCTGCCGCGCCTGGTGTTCCTGGTGGTCGGCCCGGCGGTCGACGTCAAGCTCATCGCGCTGCAGTCGGGCGCGTTCGGCAAGTCCTTCGCGGCCCGCTTCGCCCCGGCCACCTTCGCCGTGGCGATCGCGAGCGCGCTGGTGGCGGGGTGGGTGTTCCTGTGAGGCGCGAGACCCAGAACGTCCTGCTGGTCCTGCTCGGCGGCGCGCTGCTGAAGCTGGCGCTGACCGGCACCTACCTGCGCTACGTCAAGGCGTCGCTGCAGCCGTGGCTGGTCGTCACCGGCGTGGTCATGGTGGTGCTCGCGGCCGTGGCGATCGTCCGGGACCTGCGCGCGGGCGGGCGCGGGCACGAGGGCGACCAGCACGGGCACGACCAGCACGGGCACGACCAGCACGAGCACGCGGCGCGCAGCACGTGGATGCTGCTGCTGCCGGTGCTGGCGGTGTTCCTGATCAGCCCGCCCGCGCTGGGCTCGGACACGGTCAACCGCTCCGACCGCAACGCCGCCCAGGAGTCCAAGGTCGCCAGCGGCTTCGCCCCGCTGCCCGACGACGAGGTCATCCCGCTGACCATCACCGAGTTCGTCACCCGCACCGCCTGGGACGACAGCGGCTCGCTGGACGACCGGACGGTGAAGCTGACCGGCTTCGTGGTCCGCAAGGGCGACGACGTCTACGTGGCCCGGCTGGCCATCTCCTGCTGCGCCGCGGACGCCTCCCCGGTCAAGGTCCTGATGACCGGCCTGGACTTCAGCCCGCTGCCCGACGACCAGTGGATCGAGGCCACCGGCAGGGTCGTCCCCGGCTCGGCCACCAAGGAGACCGCCTACGTGCCCACCTTCACCGTCTCCGGCGTCACCCCGATCACCCCACCCGAGGACACCTACGAGAGCTAGCGCCGCGGGGATCCTCGCTGGACATGCATCGCACCGTTGCTATTTGCAACATTGCAATTCCATGATCACTTGGAGATACTCCTTCGGACCGGTCCCGGAGGAGGGCGCTTTCATGGGCAGGACTTCCCGTTGTCTGTTGACCGCGGCCGCTGTCGTCGGCCTCTCCGCGACCGCGGTGCCCGCGGCGAACGCGACCCCCGGATCCGGGGTCAGCGGCGTCACGATCCTCCAGAAGACCATCGGCGACACCGAGTACATCGTGCAGCGGGTCACGATCCAGCCCGGCGGCACCTCGGGCTGGCACTACCACACCAGCGACGCGTTCGGCATCGTCGAGCAGGGCGAGCTGGTCCACTACTCGTCGGACTGCGCCGTCGACGGGGTCTACCGCCAGGGACAGGTCATGCGGGAGCGAGGTGGGCCCGACAGCGTGCACTTCGGTCGCAACCCGGGCTCCACGCCGGTCGTCATGCTGGCGTTCTACTACGAGCACAAGGTCGGCACGCCGCTGACCGTCGACGCGCCCAACCCCGGCTGCGACTTCTGACCCAACCCCGGCGCGGGGTGCGACGGTCAGCCGACCGAGCACTCCGCGCAGGTGCCGAAGATCTCCACGGTGTGGCTGACCGCCGTGAACCCGTTCTCCGCGGCCACCCGGTCCGCCCACTTCTCCACCGCCGGGCCCTCCACCTCCACGGTCCGCCCGCACGAGCGGCACACCAGGTGATGGTGGTGGTGCGCCGAGCAGCGCCGGTAGATCGCCTCCCCGGAGTCGGTGCGCAGGACGTCCACCTCGCCCGCGTCGGCCAGCGACTGCAGGGTGCGGTACACCGTGGTCAGCCCGATGCCCTCGCCGCGCTTGCGCAGCTCCTCGTGCAGCTCCTGAGCGGACCGGAAGTCGTCGAGCTGGTCCAGCAGCTTCGACACCGCGGTGCGCTGCTTGGTCGAGCGCAAGCCCGGAACCGCGGTGTTCGGGCGTTCGCTAGTGGTCACAGTTCCTCCGTCCCGGATGCCCGGTCGTTGATACCACGCGCCCCCTCCTCCACGTGGGTGACCGCGTCCACCACGATGTGGGCCAAGTGCTCGTCGACGAGCCGGTAGACCACCTCGCGGCCGTGCCGCTCGCCGTGCACCACGCCCGCGGCCTTGAGCACCCGCAGGTGCTGGCTGATCAGCGGCTGCGCCACGCCCAGCGCCTCGACCAGCTCGTGCACGCACCGGTCGGCGCCGCGCAGTTGCAGCACGATCGCGATGCGCACCGGCGCGGCCAGCGCCCGCAGCAGCTCGCCCGCGGCGGTCAGCGTGCCCGCGGGCCGGGACGGGGCGGGGCGGCCCGCGCCGCGCTCGGGGGAGTGCACGTGATCGCCCCGGACTCCTACCGCCACGGCGCCTCCCACGTGGTATGGATTTTCACCACCGATACTAAGGGGTGCTCCCGTGGGGCACCTCGAACGGCGGATCGCGGCTACAGCGTGGAAGCGGTCACCAGCACCAGGACGCACAGCACCAGCACCCGCAGCACCCGCGCGCTCGGGGTGAGCAGCCGCCAGGTCGCCGCCAGCAGCCCCGCCACGGCCAGCACCAGCACGCCCAGCAGCGCCGCCCCGACCGGGCCGCGCACCCACACCCCCACCCCGAACAGCGTCAGCACCAGCAGGAACACCGCGGGCGCGGGCACCCGCGACAGCGGGCCGCGGCCGGGGACCAGTGCGCGCTTGAAGTCGTTCGCCACCCTGGCATCCTTGCACCGTGCTGCTCGTCTGCCGGTTCACCGTGCCCGATGCCCGCGCCGAGGACTTCACCGCCCGCGCGGGTCGGGCGCTGGAGCTGCTCACCGCCCAGCCCGGCTGCCTGCGCGGTGGGCTCAGCCGGGCGCTGGACGAGGCGGACCGGTACGTGCTCACCGTCGAGTTCGAGTCGGTGGTCGCCTACCGGCGCGCGCTGTCCCCGTTCGAGGTTCGCGAGCACGTCGTCCCGCTGCTGTCGCAGGCCGAGACCGACGCGCCCGCGGCCTACGAGCCGCTGCTGAGCGCCGAGGGAGGCGCCACCAGCAGGCACACCAGCCTGCTCGCCCGCGACGCGGCCACCGTCCGGCTGGGCGAGGCCGCCGGGCCCGCCACCCCGCGCTGACCCCGGTCCGTGGTCGCCCGATGGCGCGACGGGCGGCAGGACTACCCTGGTAAGCCCCCTTTGTTCGCCTCCGTTGGAGTGTCCGTGGCAGCCGATCGCATCGAAACCGTCGTCAGCCTGTGCAAGCGCCGTGGGTTCGTCTACCCGTGCGGTGAGATCTACGGCGGCACCCGGTCGGCCTGGGACTACGGGCCGCTCGGCGTCGAGCTCAAGGACAACATCAAGCGCCAGTGGTGGAACTTCATGGTCCGCGGGCGCGAGGATGTGGTGGGCCTGGACTCGTCGGTGATCCTGCCGCGCGAGGTGTGGGTGGCCTCCGGCCACGTCGAGGCGTTCGTCGACCCGCTGGTGGAGTGCAACTCCTGCCACAAGCGGTTCCGCCAGGACACCCTGGTCGAGGAGTACGCCGAGCGCACCGGCAAGCAGGTCGCCGAGGGCGACGCCTCCGACGTGCCCTGCCCCAACTGCGGCACCCGCGGCCAGTACACCGAGCCGAAGATGTTCAACGGCCTGCTCAAGACCCACCTGGGGCCGGTGGAGACCGACGAGGGCCTGCACTACCTGCGCCCGGAGACCGCGCAGGGCATCTTCACCAACTTCCTCAACGTGCAGACCACCTCGCGCCGCAAGCCGCCGTTCGGCATCGGCCAGATCGGCAAGTCCTTCCGCAACGAGATCACGCCGGGCAACTTCATCTTCCGCACCCGCGAGTTCGAGCAGATGGAGATGGAGTTCTTCGTCGAGCCGGGGACGGACGAGGAGTGGCACCAGTACTGGATCGACGAGCGCACCCGCTGGTACACCGAGCTGGGCATCTCCAAGGAGAACCTGCGGCACTACGAGCACCCCAAGGAGAAGCTGTCGCACTACTCGAAGCGGACCGTGGACATCGAGTACCGCTTCCGCTTCGGCGGCCAGGAGTGGGGTGAGCTGGAGGGCATCGCCAACCGCACCGACTACGACCTGACCACCCACTCCAACCACTCGGGCGTGGACCTGTCCTACTTCGACCAGGCGACCAACTCCCGCTACCGCCCGTTCGTGATCGAGCCCGCGGCGGGCGTGGGGCGGCCGATGATGGCGTTCCTGCTGGAGGCCTACACCGAGGACGAGGCGCCCAACGCCAAGGGCGGCGTGGACAAGCGCGTGGTGCTGCGGCTGGACCGGCGGCTGGCCCCGGTGAAGGCGGCGGTGCTGCCGCTGTCGCGCAACGCCGAGCTCTCGCCCAAGGCGCGGGACCTGGCCAACGCGCTGCGCAAGCACTGGAACGTGGAGTTCGACGACGCGGGCGCGATCGGGCGGCGCTACCGGAGGCAGGACGAGATCGGCACGCCGTTCTGCGTGACGGTGGACTTCGACACGCTCACCGACCAGGCGGTCACGGTGCGGGAGCGCGACACCATGTCGCAGGAGCGGGTGTCGATGGACCAGTTGGAGGGCTACCTGGCGGCCCGGCTGATCGGGGCCTGACCCGCCCGCGGGCGAGCAGGCCACCGGTGCTGGTCCGGCGCGGGGTGATCGACTTCACTGGGGGCATGTTCTCCACGCTCATCGTGATCGCGGCTCTCGGCAGCGCCCTGGTGGCGGGCGCGTTCTTCGTCTTCTCGGTGATGGTCATGCCGGCGCTCCGAGCGGTCGACCCGGCCGAGGGGGTGGCGGTGATGCGCTCGATCAACGCCGCCGCGGTCCGGCCGGGCTTCCTCGGGGTGTTCGCGGGTACGGCGGTGGTGTCGGTCATCGCCGCCTTCTCCGGGCGACCGGGGGCGGTCGCCGGGGCCGCGTTGTACGTCGTGGGTTCGTTCCTGCTCACGGCCGTGGTGCACGTGCCGCGCAACAACGCCTTGGAGCGCGACGGTTCCACCGAGTTCTGGAAGCGCTACCTGGCGGTCTGGACGGCGTGGAACCACGTGCGCGCCCTGGCCGCGCTGGGAGCGACGACGGCGTTGTTCCTCGCGGTCTGAACCCCGCCCCCGTCATCGGAGCCGAAGCATTTTCATACTTCATCTCTCCGCCGGACGGGGCGGAAAGGGGCCTGTGGTGTGCATAGCCGACCTTACGTAGAGTGATATTCATACGATTGAATGACGTAGATCACGAACAAACGAGTGAATATTAGTCGGGATCCTCCGGCGGGCGGGTGCTCTTAACCTCCACGTCACCGGTTGCTGTGACACTGAATGCACGGCTCCATTCGTCGGGGGGTGTCATGGTGCGTTCAGCGGTGCTCATCACCGCGCTGGCGATGCTGGCCGCATTCCTCCCCGGCGTGCGGCACGACGTGCCCCCCGCCGTGGTGCCCGCGAGCCCCGCGCTGGCGGCGCCCGCCGAGGAGCACGCGCCGCGGGAGTCCCGCGAAGCGCCCCCCACCCGCGCGGGAGCCCTTCCCGACCAGCGGATCGACAGTCCACGCCGGTCGGACCGGGCGCTCGCCCGCGTCCCGTCCCGACCGCCGCACCGGTTCGCGGTCCCCGACGTGCGGCCCAGAGCGCCCGCCTGCGCCATCTGGACCTCACCCTGCGCCCTGCAGGTGTTCCGCCATTGATCCCACGTGGTCCCGCCGCCGTCCGCAGCAGACCACACGCGATCAGTGGAGAAATTGAATGGAATACAAGTCCTCGGTTCGGCGTGCCCGCGCACGCCTGACCCGACCGTCCCCGAAAATGTTCCGCGGATTCGCGGCGGGGTGGTCACCGCGAGTCCTGTCCACCGCCCACGCCGATTCGCGAATCGCGCCCGGCCCGATCGGAGCGCGGCCGTGACCGGGCAGTTGGAGCGTTCCGCGCCGCCCTCGCGCGGGTTGACCTGGCGGCAGTCGTGGACCAGCGACCTCGGCGCGTCGCTGGTGGTCTTCCTCGTCGCGCTGCCGCTGTGCGTCGGCATCGCCGTCGCCTCCGGCGTCCCCGCCGAACTGGGCATCGTCACCGGCGTGGTCGGCGGCATCGTCGTCGGCCTGCTGCCGGGCAGCAGCCTCCAGGTCAGCGGCCCGGCCGCCGGGCTGACCGTGCTGGTGGCCGACACCGTCGCCGCGCACGGGATCGGCGCCCTGGGCGTCATCGTGCTGGGCGCGGGCCTGCTCCAGGTCCTGCTGGGCCTGCTGCGGCTGGGCCGGTGGTTCCGGGCGATCTCGCCCGCGGTGGTGCAGGGGATGCTCGCGGGCATCGGCCTGGTGCTGATCCTGGGCCAGCTCTACCCGCTGGTCGGCAGGCAGCAGCCCGCCACCACCGGCGAGAAGTTCGCCGGACTGCCGGGCCTGGACCCGCTGACCGCCTCGGCGGCGCTGGGTCTGCTGACCATCGTCGCGATGGTGCTGTGGCGCCGCGTCCCCGGCCCGGTGGGGAAGGTCCCCGGCATCCTGGTGGCCGTCGCCGCGGCCAGCGCCGTCGCCACGGTGCTCGACCTGGACGTGCCGCGCATCGAGGTCGGCTCGCTGACCGGCGTCGTCTCGCTGGTCGACTTCTCGGTGCTCGACGCGGGCGTCGTCGGCGCCATGCTCACCTTCGCCCTGGTGGCCTCGGCGGAGAGCCTGTTCAGCGCGGCGGCGGTGGACCGGATGCACTCCGGCCCGCGCACCCACTACGACAAGGAGCTGGTCGCCCAGGGCGTCGGCAACGCGGTCTGCGGCGTGCTGGGCGCGCTGCCCATGACCGCCGTGATCGTGCGCAGCGCCGCGAACGTGGACGCCGGGGCGCGCACGAAGCTGTCCCGCGTGCTGCACGGCGTGTGGCTGCTGGTGTTCGTGGTCCTGCTGCCCGGCGTCCTGTCGGCGGTGCCGCTGGCGGTGCTGGCCGCCCTGCTGGTGCACGCCGGGTGGAAGCTGCTGGACGTGCGCGGCGTCGCCCGGCTGGTGCGCGCCGACCGCGCGGAGGGCGGCGTGCTGCTGCTGACCGCCGGGCTGATCGTGCTCACCGACCTGCTCACCGGCACGCTGGCGGGTCTGCTCGCGGCGGTGGTGAAGACCGCCTGGGACGTCTCCCGGCTCTCGGTGGTGGTCACCGACCACGGTGAGGACCACCACCACGTGGCGGTGCGCGGCAACGCGACGTTCCTGCGCCTGCCGAGGCTGCTGGAGACCCTGGAGGCGCTGCCCGACGGGCGCGTGCGGGTGGACCTGAGCGATGTCCGCCACCTCGACCGCGCCTGCGGGCAGGCCATCGAGCAGTGGGCCGCGCAGCGGGTCGGGGTCGAGCTGATCAGGCCGCGGGAGCGGTCAGGAACGGGCTCGCCCGATCGACGTAGGACACCCGCAGAGCATCACGAGCACGAGTAGCGGCGACGAACAGCAGGCACCGCTCGCGGAGGACGTCGTGCTCGTGCGCCACGGCGTCCTCCTCGGCGGGGGGTGATCGCGCAGCGCTTTCCCAGGTAGTGAGGTGGTTGCCCGCCGAACCCCTGGCGGATCCGTTTCCGCTGTCCGCGAGCCGGGGCAACCGGCTCACAGCACCGCGCGCACGATCGCGGCGCTGCCGAAGAGCAGCACCAGGGCGACGAACAGCCAACCGGCTCGCGCCCCCAGCAGACCCGCGCCGGGGTCGGCCGTGGCGCGGGCTCGCGCGTTGAGCGCTTCGGCGCGCAGCACGCAGGCGAGCGCGCCCGTCCACAGCGCGAACGCGACCAGGAACACCCGGTGGGCCACAGCCCCGGCGATCAGGAAGCCGATGAGGAACGGGGCGAACACCGCGATCCACGACCACCGGAACAGCAACCCCCAGCGGTAGGTCCCGCGCGGCGGCTGGTTCCCCATCCGGGTTCTCCTCCCCGAAAGCGTGCTTGCTCCTGTTGATGATCCGCTGCTTCGCGTCACGGCTCCAACACCACCGCCGTGTCCGACAGCCTGGTGAGACTGGTGGAGGTCTTGATCAAGCGGTCAAGGGGACCGGCCAAGCTTGAGCTGCTCGTCCGGAGCCGCGATGGGCGTACCTGATCGTGTAATAGCCTGATCGAACGCCTGTTCGATAGCGTGGGTTTATGGATCTCTCGCCCGCCCTGTTGACCGACGATGGCCTGTTCGCCGCCGTCGCGGAGGTCGAGGCGTGGGCGCGCGAGGTGCACGTGAAGCGTTTGCGCCTGCTCGCCGAGGTGGTCCAGCGGGGTCTGGACGTGCGCTCCTACCAGCAGGCCACTCGGGCCAACCCGGCCGAGGTGAAGAGGTGGCTGACCCAGGCGCGGCTGTTCCTGCCGGGACGAGGGCCGACCGGGCAGCCCGTGGAGGCGGCGGACCCGGTGGTCGCGGCGGCGGTGGAGGAGTTGAGCGACGGCCACCTGACCGAGTTGGCCCGTGCCGTCGGGCTGCGGCTGCCGGAGGGATCGCAGGAGATCCTGGTGACCGCGGCTCGCTCGGTGGAACCGAAGGCGGTGCGGCGGTTGGCCGACCGCATCCACGACCAGGTCGTCCAGGACGGCAAGGACGAAGTCGACGAGGACGCGGCCGACCAGGGCGATGTGCTGCGGCTGCGGGATCTGCCCGGCGGGCGGCTCGAGTTCTGGGGCGAGCTGTCGGCGCGGAGCGGGGCGCGGTTCAAGGCCGCGCTGGAGCCGCTGTCCCAACCGCGTCCCGAGGGACCGCGTGATCGGGCGCAGCGCCAGGGGGAGGGCTTCGGCGACCTCCTGGCCCTCGTGCTGACCTCCGGTGCGCTGCCGGTCGAGGCGGGGGAACGCCCGCACGTCAGCGTCACCCTCGACTACGACACCCTGCGGCGCGGGGTGGGCCACGCGCTGCTCGACGGCGGCGCGCACCTGAGCGCGGCACAGGCCCGACACCTGGCCTGCGACGCCAAGATCATCCCGGTGGTGCTCGGCGGTGCGTCCGAAGTCCTCGACCTGGGTCGCACCCGGCGCACCGTCAGCGTGGCCCAGCGCAGGGCGCTGCACGCCCGCGACCGGGGGTGCGCCTTCCCCGGCTGCCCGCGACCCGCGAAGTGGTGCGACGCCCACCACGTGGTCCACTGGGCCGACGGCGGCCCCACCGACCTGGACAACCTCCTGCTGCTGTGCCGTCTGCACCACAGCCTGGTGCACCACTCGCGGTGGCGCATCACCATCACCGGAGGTGTCCCGGTGTTCATCCCGCCCCGCCACATCGACCCCGCCCAACAGCCCCGGCAGAACCTGCTGCACCGACAACCCACCCGGCACGCGGCCTGATCTCACGGGTCGGTGAGAGCGTCGACCACGGTCCTGGCGATGGCGGTGACGTTGTCGCGGGCCGTGGCGGTCGCCACGCCGGTCTGCACCGACAGCAGCGCCACGGCGTACCGGTCGCCGACCACGCCCGCGCTGTGCAGGTACAGGTCGGCGGGTAGGTAGTACATCCAGCCCTGCTTGGTGTAGCCGCCCAGCCCCAGCAGCCCGAACCCCTGGTCGAACCCGTCCGCCGCGGTGGTCGGGGCGGACGACAGCGCGGAGACGATGAAGTCCCGCGCCTCACCCGGCAACTCCCGCAGGACGTACTGGTAGAGCCGCACCACGTCGACCGCGGACATCTCGACCTCGCCCCACTGCGACGGGTCGGCCGGGGCGGTGGTGTTCCGCAGCCCCGCCCGCTCGGCGACGCGGGTGATGGCCCCGATGCCGTCGTGCAGGACCCACAGGGCGTTCATGGCGTTGTCGTCGCTCACGCTCAGCGCCCGCTGCAGGTAGTGGCGGTCCTGGTCGGAAGCACCCGCCCCGAGCACGTCCACCGCGACGACGAGCTTGCTCAGCGACGCGGAGCGGAAGGGCGTGTCACCGTTGTGGCCTGCCAGCGCGCCGGTTGCCAGGTCGAGCACGGCCAAGCCGAGGTCCACGCCGGTGGCCGCCGCCGCGCGGTCGACCGCCTCGGCGATCTCGGCTTCCGACGGTCCGGGCGGTTCGGAGCCGGGCGGTTCGGAGCCGGGCGGTTCGGAGCTGCGCGGCACCGCGGCGTGCGGGGTTGCCTCGGGGCTGGGCTCGGGAGCGCCGTCGCTCGGTGGGCAGCCCAGCACCAGCGCCACTGCCAGCGCGCTCACCGTCGTGAGCGCCGCCACCAGCCACCAGAGCCTTCCCACACCTCAACGGTGCTGCTCACAACCGCCTGATGTCGAGCGAATCCTCCTGTGCGGTACCTGAAGATTCGTCCCGCCGCACCACGTACGCGCCGCCGCTGCCGCGCTCGGACACCGCTTCCACCAGCTCCGTGCCCCGGTACAGCAGGCCCGCGCCGTCGTCGGTGCAGTAGGTCAGCGGGAGCGTGCCCGCCGCGACCGCCTCGTGCACCGCGGGCCTGCGCGCGGCCTCGGTGTCGTAGTGCACGCCGTTGCCGTAGGGCAGCAGCGCCAAGCCGTTGTCCACCACGCGCAGCTCGGGGCCGAACGAGTCCGTGGTGCCGCCGACGTGCCAGCAGATGGATCCGGCCGAGACGCCGCCGAGCACCACGCCCGCCTCCCACGCCCGGCGCATCACCGCGCCCAGGCCGTGCACCTGCCACACCGCCAGCAGGTTGGCCACCGAGCCGCCGCCGACCCACACCACGTCGTGCTCCAGCACGAACCCCGGCACGTCGTCGGTGGGCGGCATCGTGAACAGGTTCAGGTGCGACACCTCCCACCCGGCCAGCTGACCGGCCTCGGTGATGTGGGCGTTGAAGTGGCGCTGGTCGCCGTTGGCGGTGCCCACGTGCAGCAGGCGGGGCTTGCGGCCTTGCACCCCCGCCAGGTCCACGGCGAAGCGGACCAGGCCGCCGAACTCCAGCATCGTCCGGTGCCCGGCGCGGAAACCGCCGGAGGTGGCCAGGATCGTCGGTTGCTCTGCAGGCATGTCGTGATCCTCGCAGCGTGGTCGGAGCGGCGGTTGTGGAAACATTCACCTTGTGCGACCCACCACTTTCCTGTCCAGGCTCCGCCGTGTCGTCCAGCGCGTCGTGCTCGGCGGGATCGCGGTAGCGGTGCTCGTGGTCGGCGGCACGGCGTTCCGCGTGTGGCAGGTGGCGCGGGAGGACGACCGGACGCACGCGGACATGGCTATCGTCCTCGGCGCCGCCCAGTACAACGGCGTGCCCTCCGACGTGCTGGCCGCGCGGCTGGAGCACGCGCGGCGGCTGTTCGCCCAAGGGGTGGTCGGCTACATCGCCACCACCGGGGGCCGCCAACCCGGCGACAACTACACCGAGGGCCAGGCTGGCCGGATCTGGCTGGAGGAGCGCGGCGTGCCCGCCGACCGGATCATCGAGGTCGGCGAGGGTTCCGACACGCTGGGCAGCATCCGCGCGGTGGCGGCCAAGGCGCGCGAGAAGTCCCTGGAGACCGCGGTGATCGTCAGCGACCCCTGGCACTCCCTGCGCGCCCGCACCATGGCCGAGGACGAGGGCCTGGACGCGTGGACCTCGCCGACCCGCAGCGGTCCCAACGTGCAGACCCGCGCCACGCAGCTGTTCTACATCCGCCGTGAGACCGGCGGCCTGCTGTACTACCACCTGATGAAGGCGCCGGCGGGCGCGTTCGACGGCATCGTGCTCTAGCGTTGGCCCGATGAGCACGGGCTACACCGAGCACGACCGCGCGCGGCTGCTGCCCGAACGGCCCAAGACCGCCGTGCTGCCGGGCGCCCGGCCCGAGCGGCGCGGCGCGTTCTCCCGCGACCGGGCCCGCGTGCTGCACTCCGCCGCCCTGCGCAGGCTGGCGGGCAAGACCCAGGTGGTCGGGCCGGGGGAGGGCGCCGAGGTCACCGGCGTGCCGCGCACCCGGCTGACGCACTCGCTGGAGGTGGCCCAGATCGGCCGCGGCATCGGCGAGGAGCTGGGCTGCGACCCGGACCTGGTGGACACCGCCGGGCTGGCGCACGACATCGGCCACCCGCCGTTCGGGCACAACGGGGAGCGGGCGCTCAACGCGCTGGCCCAGCCGTGCGGCGGGTTCGAGGGCAACGCCCAGACCCTGCGCATCCTGACCCGCCTGGAACCCAAGACCGACCGCGGGCTCAACCTCACCCGCGCCTGCCTGGACGCGGCCATGAAGTACCCGTGGCCGCGCCGCCCCGGACTGGTGAAGTTCGGCGTCTACGAGGACGACCTGGACGTGTTCGGCTGGGTCCGCGAGGGCGCCCCGCAGCGCAGGCGGTGCCTGGAGGCGCAGGTCATGGACTGGGCCGACGACGTGGCCTACTCCGTGCACGACGTGGAGGACGGGGTGCTGGCGCACCGGATCAGGTTGGCCGCCCTCGGCGACCCCGCCGAGCGGGCGGCCATCGCGGAGCTGGCCGCCAAGCACTTCTCCCCGGAGCCGGTGTCGGCGCTGGAGTCGGTGGCCGACGAGCTGCTGCGGCTGCCGGTGATCGCGCCGCTGGCCGAGTACGACGGGTCGCTGGGCGCGCAGGTGGCGTTGAAGCGGCTGACCAGCGAACTGGTGGGCCGCTTCGCCTCGGCGGCGGTCGGCGCGACCCGCGCCGCGCACGGCGACGGCCCGCTGACCCGCTACGCCGCCGACCTGGTGGTGCCGCCGCGGGGCGCCGCGGAGGTGGCGCTGCTCAAGGCGGTCGCGGTGCGGTACGTGATGAGCGACCCGGCCCGGCTGGCCATGCAGCAGCGGCAGCGGGAGCTGGTGGCCGAGCTCGTGCACGCCCTGCTGGACCGCGCCCCCGACGCGCTGGACCCCGCGTTCGCGCCCGCGTGGCACGCCGCGGCCGACGACGCCGCCCGGCTGCGCGTGGTGGTGGACCAGGTCGCCCTGCTCACCGACGCCCAAGCGGTGGCCTGGCACGAGGCGCACGCCCGGCCCGCGTGATCGGTGGCACACTCGGGACGCGGGTGGCACGACCCGACAGCGGTGAAGGAGTCCCTGTGCCCGACCGAGCGCCTGACCGAGCGCACCTGACGTTCGCACTGACCCTGCACGACGCCCTCGCGCCCGACCGCGGGGTGAACGCGTGCTGGTCGCCGTACTCGGTGGCCAGCGCGCTCGGCATGACCGCGCAAGCCGCGCGGGGCGCCACCGGGGAGGAGATCGTCGCCCTGCTCGGCGAGGACAACGCCGAGGTGCTGCGCTCGGCCGCGATCGCCGACGAGGAGGCCGAGTTCGCCGTCGCCAACACGCTGTGGGTGTGGGACGAGCTGCCGCTCGACCCCGACTTCACCGCCGAGCTGGCCCGCTGGCCCGGCGCGAAGGTGCGCTCCGCGCCGTTCGCCACCGACCCCGAGGCGGCGCGCAAGGCGATCAACGCCGACGTCGCCGAGACCACCCGCGAGCTGATCCCCGAACTGCTCAAGTCCGGCTCGGTGCACGAGGACACGGTGGCCGGCCTGGTCAACGCCCTGTATCTGAAGGTGGCCTGGACCGAGGAGTTCCCGGAGGGCGACACCGAGCCGCGGCCCTTCCACGCCCCCGGCGGCACCGTCGAGGTGCCGACCATGCGCAAGGAGGCGACCCTGCGCTACGCCGCCCGAGCGGGCTGGCAGGCGGTCGCGGTGCCCGCGCGCGGCGGTGTCGAGGCGGTGGTGCTGCTGCCCGACGGCGAGCTGGGCGACACGGCGGGCGTGCCGGAGGTGCTGGCGGCGCTGGACTTCGAGCGCGTCGAGCTGCACTGGCCGAAGCTGTCCCTGACCTCCTCGGCGCTGCTGGCCGACCCGCTGCGGCGGCTCGGCGTGCGGACGGTGTTCACCGCCGAGGCCGACCTGACCGGGCTGAGCCCCGACCCGAGGCTGACCGTCGACGAGGTCGTCCACGAGTCCGTGCTGCGCGTCGACGAGCAGGGCTTCGAAGGAGCCGCCGCGACCGCCGTGATGATCCGCGCGGTGTCGCTGATCATGCACCCGGACCCGCGCGTGGTCCGCGTCGACCGGCCGCACCTGGTGCTGATCCGGCACGCGGGCAGCGGTGCGATCTTCTTCCTCGCCCAGGTCGCCCAGCCCTGACCCGGTCCTGGTCCCGGTCTGTCACACCCCGGCCCGCCCTCTCGTCCCCACGACGAGGACGAGAGGAGCGAGGACCCATGGCGAGGATTCCGCTGGTGTCGACCAAGGACGCCAACCCGCTGCTGAAGCTGGTCTACCGGTTCGCCAAGCGCCGCTACGGCGCGGTGCCGGAGCCGTTCGCGGTCGCCGCGCACCACCCCAGGCTGCTGATGGCCAGCGGCCGCCACGAGCTGGCGGTGCAGCGCGCGGCCACCGCGCTGCCGGTGTCGCTGCGCGAGCTGGTGGTCTACGCGGCGGCGGTGAAGCTGGGCTGCTCGTGGTGCGTGGACTTCGGCACGATGCTGCAGAAGCACGAGGGCCTGGACGTCGACCGGCTCAAGGAGATCGGCTCCTACCGGGAGTCGGACAAGTACACCGAGCTGGAGAAGCTGGCGCTGGCCTACACCGACGCGATGACCGAGACCCCCACGGCGGTCACCGACGAGCAGGTCGCCGAACTGGTGGACCGCCTGGGGCACGCGGGGGTGGTCGAGCTGACCTACCTGATCGCGCTGGAGAACATGCGCGGCCGGTTCAACTCCGCCTTCGGCATCGTCGACCAGGGCTTCACCTCAGGGGAGGCCTGCCGGGTGCCGATGCCGTGACGCGGTGCGGCGGGTGGCCGCGCCGCGCGGTCACCCGCCGAAGTCCACGTGACCGAGCTTGTCCGGGTTGACCACGTCGAACATCGCCGCGATCCGGCCGTCCCGCACCACGAACGCGCTGACCCGCGCCGACAGCGGCCCCCGCTGCGGGTACAGCAGCCCGAGATCGCCGTTGACCAGCGCGGGCGTGCTGTCGGCCAGCAGCTCGCCGTACTTGCGCCGCAGGCCGAGCAGGAAGCGGGCCACGCGGTCCGCGCCCTCGATCCGGTTGACCGCCGTGCGCGCCTTGCCGCCACCGTCGCCGACCAGCACCACGTCCGGGTGCAGCAGGCCGAGCACCGTCCGCACGTCGCCCGCCGCCAGCGCCGCCGTGAACCGGGCCAGCACCTCGCGCTGCTCCTCCAGCGCCACCCTCGGCGGGGGCGCCGCGTCGGCCACCGCGCGCCTGCCGCGCGAGGCGTGCTGACGCGCCGCGGCGGGCGTCACGCCCAGCGTGGCGGCGATCTCGTCGAAGGGCAGCCCGAAGGCGTCGTGCAGCACGAACGCCACCCGCTGCTCGGGGGTGAGCCGGTCGAGCACCACCAGCGCGGCCATCCGCACCCCGTCGTCGCGCACCACCGCGTCCAACGGGTCGTCCTCGCCCGTGGTGACCAGCGGCTCGGGCAGCCACTGCCCGACGTAGCGCTCCCGGCGCACCGCGGCCGAGCGCAGCCGGTCCAGGCAGATCCGCCCCACCACGGTGGTCAGCCACGCCCGCACGTCCCGGATGGCCTCCCGCGACTGGTCGGACAGCCCCGACAGCCGCAGCCACGCCTCCTGCACCGCGTCCTCGGCGTCGGCGACGCTGCCGGTGAGCCGGTAGGCCACCCCCACCAGGTGGGCGCGGTGACCGGTGAAGGTCTCGGCGAGGCTCTCCTCGGCGGTGGTCACGGCGCCCAGTCTGCCGGCACTAGACTCGGCGGACGTGGCAGGACGCATCCGGGAGAGCGACATCGCACTGGTGCGCGACCGGAGCCGCATCGACGAGGTGGTGGGCGACCACGTGTCGCTGCGCCGGGCGGGCGGCGGCGCGCTCAAGGGCCTGTGCCCGTTCCACGACGAGAAGTCGCCGTCGTTCAACGTCCGCCCCACCCACGGCACCTTCCACTGCTTCGGTTGCGGCGAGGGTGGCGACGTCATCGCGTTCGTGATGAAGATCGAGCACCTCGGCTTCGTCGAGGCGGTCGAGCGGCTGGCCGACCGGGCGGGCGTCCAGCTGACCTACGAGGGCGGCGGCGCGACGATCCAGCGCGACCGGGGCACCCGCAGCAGGCTCATCGAGGCGCACCGGGCCGCCGCCGAGTTCTACGCCGAGCAGCTGGCCACGCCCGAGGCGATGCCCGCGCGCGAGTTCCTCGCCCAGCGCGGCTTCGACGAGGCCGCGGCCAGGCAGTTCGGCTGCGGCTTCGCCCCCGGCGGCTGGGACCGGCTGACCAAGCACCTGCTGGGGCGCGGGTTCGAGCTGGCCGAGCTGATCAAGGCGCAGCTGACCAAGGAGGGCCGCCAGGGCCCCATCGACCGGTTCCACCGCAGGCTGCTGTGGCCGATCAAGGACCTGGGCGGCGACGTGGTGGGCTTCGGCGCGCGGCGGATCTTCGACGACGACCCGATCCAGGCCAAGTACCTCAACACCAGCGAGAGCCCGATCTACAAGAAGTCCCAGGTGCTGTTCGGGCTGGACCTGGCCAAGCGGGAGATCGCCAAGCGGCGGCAGGCCGTGGTGGTCGAGGGCTACACCGACGTGATGGCCATGCACCTGGCGGGCGTGCCCACCGCGGTGGCCTCCTGCGGCACCGCCTTCGGCGCCGACCACATGAACGTGCTGCGCAGGCTGCTGATCGACGACTCGCTCAACGGCGAGGTGATCTTCACCTTCGACGGCGACGCGGCGGGCCAGAAGGCCGCGCTCAAGGCATTCGAGGGCGAGCAGCAGTTCTCCGCCCAGACCTACGTGGCGGTGGCACCCGACGGCATGGACCCGTGCGAGCTGCGGCAGGTCAAGGGCGACGTGGCCGTGCGCGACCTGGTGGCGCGGCGCACCCCGCTGTTCGAGTTCGCCATCAAGGCCCAGCTGCGCGACTACGACCTGGACTCGGTGGACGGCCGGGTCGAGGCGCTGAAGAAGATGGTGCCGTTCGTGGCGCAGATCAAGGACCGCGCCAAGCGCGACGGCTACGCCACCAAGCTGGCCTGGTGGGTCGGCTGGGAGGACGAGGCGACCGTGGTGCGGCGGGTCAGGGAGACCGCGAACGGGCGGGCGCCCGCGCCCCGCGCCCGGCGCGCGGCCGTGGACCCCAACCAGGGCGCGCTGGCCGTGGACGTGGACGGTCCGCCGCGGCCGGACCCGCGCGACCCCCGGCTGTGGCACCAGCGGGAGGCGCTCAAGGCGGCGCTGCAGCTGCCGGAGATGGCCGGGCCGTACTACGACTCGCTGCCCGACGAGGCGTTCACCCATCCGACCTACCTGGCGCTGCACCGGGCGGTGCGGGACGCGGGCGGGGTCTCCTCCGGGCTGTCGGGACCCGCGCTGCTGGACGCGGTGGGCCAGGCGTGCGGGCCGCAGTCGGTGCGGTCGGTGCTGACCGAGCTGGCCGTGGAGCCGCTGCACGTCAAGGGCGACGAGTACCGGTACGTGCAGAGCGTGCTGGCGCGGCTGCAGCAGATCCTGGTCGCCGCGCAGATCACCGAGATCAAGTCCAAGCTGCGCAGGGTCTCGCCGATCGAGGAGCCGGACGAGTACCGCGCCCTGTTCGGCGACCTGATCGCGCTGGAGGACTACCACAAGGCGTTGGGCGAGCAGGCGAACGGAGCCCTGTGATGGGTGCGGTGGGAGACCTGCTGCGCAGGCTGTTCGGCTCGGGGGCCCCCGAGGGGTTCACCGGGGCGCTGGAGCCCGCGGAGCACGTGGTGGCCTCGGCCGCCACCCGCGACGGCTGGCTGGTGGCCACGTCGCTGGGCCTGTGGCTGCCCGGCGCGCGGCCCCGCAGGCTGGGCTGGCACCTGATCAGCAAGGCGACCTGGTCGGGCGGCGCGCTGAGCGTGGTCGAGGCGGTCGAGGACGGCGCCGTGGGTGAGGTCGTGGTGCTGCGCGACCTGCCGCCGCGGCGGTTCGCCCTGGAGGAGCCGGGCAAGCTGCCCGAGGCCGTGCACAAGCGGGTGACCGGGGCGATCCGGTCCCGGCACCGCCACGAGTCGCCGGGGGCGTGGTTCCTGCGCCGCCGGGTGCCCGGTCGCGACGGCCTGGTGGTCCAGGTGCGGCCGGACGAGGGCGAGGACGTGGAGCGCGTGAAAGAGATCACACCCGCGTTCGTGGCCTCGCTCCCGCCTCCGCCGGTGGACTGATGGCATGTGGGATCCAGGCAAGTACCTAGCGTTCGCCGACCACCGCTCCCGCCCGTTCCACGAACTGGTGGCACGGGTGCGGGCCGAGGCGCCCCGTCGCGTGGTCGACCTGGGCTGCGGCCCCGGCAACCTGACCACCACGCTGGCCGAGCGCTGGCCCGACGCGGAACTGGAAGCCCTGGACTCGTCGCCGGAGATGGTCGCCGCGGCGCGGGAACGCGGCCTGGCCGCGAGTGTGGGGGACATCACCGAATGGCGGCCCGCCCCGGACACCGACGTGGTGATCAGCAGCGCGGTGCTCCAGTGGCTGCCCGACCAGGACGCGCTGCTGCGCCGCTGGACGACCGAGCTGCCCTCCGGCGCGTGGCTGGCGCTGCAGGTACCGGGCAACTTCCAAGCCCCGTCCCACGAGCTGCTGCTGGAGGTGGTGCGACGGTCGTGGCCGGAGCTGGAGGACCTGCTGAGGTTCCACGTGTTCACCCCGGCCGGCTACGCCGAGGTGCTGGAGGGCTGCGAGGTCGACGCATGGGAGACCACGTACCTGCACGTCCTGCACGGTGAGAACGCGGTGCTGGAGTGGATCACCGGAACGGCCCTGCGGCCGATCCGCGCGGCTCTGGGCGACCAGGAGTGGGCGGCGTTCCGGGCCGAACTGGCCCCGCTGCTGGCGCGGGCGTACCCACGGCGGACGGACGGGAGCACGTGGTTCCCGTTCCGCCGCGTCTTCGCCGTGGCCCGCGTGTCCTAGGTGTCCTAGTTGGCGCGCGGGATGACCGGGTCCATCCGGTGCCCGTTGGCGTCGGAGGGGGCGGTGGTCGTCCGCGACCTCCGCCCGAACCCGGTCTTCTCACCGACCTTCGCCCGCACGATCCCGGCCGCGCCCTGGACCGCGGGGTGGTCGACCATCGCCCGGTACGCCCGGACGATCTGGTCGTACCGCTGCCGACCCGCGCGCGCCCCCAGCACGTAGCCGACGGCAGCGCCGAACATGATGCCCTTCATCAGCAGGTCCTCCTCTCATCGTGCCTGGTCACACCCCATCCTGCCGGAACAGGAGGGGGGTGTGCGCGAGCACCTCCGACGATGCGCTAGAGTTATGACCTGTCAGGCCGACCAGGTCAGGCGGAACAACTGAACAATCCCCCATAGCTCAACGGCAGAGCATTCGACTGTTAATCGAAGGGTTACTGGTTCGAATCCAGTTGGGGGAGCGCCTTGCCGGATCGGCCCCCGTCCACTGCGGACGGGGGCCGATCCGTGTCGGTCCTGCCCCACGCGAGACCCACGCTTTCGGCACGATTCACTCTTCCGTCGCGATCAGGATGGCCGCTGCCGTCCCGCCCGAAACCTGATCGCCCACACGGGTGGCACGCGCGTCACGGGGTGTGGCACTTGTCACGTTCTCCGTCACCCTCGGAGGATGGCCGACCGCTTCGCCAACGTGCGCCGCATCACAGCCCTCGACCCGGAGCGCGACGCGCAGGAAATCCTGCGCATCTCGACCGCGTACGAGTTCCCCTGGGACTACCTGCGGGCCCTGGAGTTCGCCCTGTTCCGCACCTACTGCGTGCCCTCCGTCTCCGCCCTGCTGGCGGCCACCGGCGAGTTCGAGCGGCGCCCCCAGAAGCGCTACGACGACACCGCGCTGCTCATGGCCGAACTGGTCGACCACGGCTACGACTCGGCGCGCGGCAAGGAAGCGCTGCGCGTGATCAACCGGCTGCACGGCCGGTACGACATCGCCGCCGCCGACATGCGGTACGTGCTGTCCACGTTCATCTACGACCCGATCGAGTGGATCTCCGCCTACGGCTGGCGCGACCTCACCGACCACGAACGCCAGGCGGCGTTCCACTTCTACCGGGCCGTGGGCGCGCGGATGGGCATCCGCGGCATCCCCGACTCCTACGAGGCGTTCCTGGCGTTCAAGCGCGACTACGAGGCCGAGCACTTCACCTACGCGGACTCCAACCGCCAGATCGGTCAGTACACCCTGGACCTGTTCTGCTCGTGGTACCCAGCGTGGACCCGCCCCGCCGTCTCACTGGCCGTGCGGAGCCTGCTGGAGCCCCCCATGCTGGCCGCCGTCGGTTTCACCCCACCGCCCCGCTGGATCGGCGCCCTGACCCGCCTGGGCCTGCGCATCCGCGCCCGCGTGGTCCGCCACCTGCCGCCGCGCGAAGTGCCACGGCTGACCAACGACCCCGGCAACCGCACCTACCCCGGCTATCCGGGCTCGCTGAGCCCGTCCGACCTCGGGGCTCCGTAACACGGGTTGGTCACGTGCTGCCGGGTTGCTGAGACGCCTGGGCGGTTGATCGGTACTCTCCAGAACCGCACGTCAGGGGGCGGTAGCTCAGCCGGTCAGAGCAGCGGACTCATAATCCGTCAGGTCGTGGGTTCGAACCCCACCCGCCCTACCGATGACCAGCGGAAATGCTGGCTTCAAGATCAATAATTGGTCTCTGGGTGCTGGATTGGGTGCGAGTACCGTCCGGTTCATGGCCGAAGACAGGAGCACCGGCCGCAAGCGCGGCCGGATCGAAGAGCGCGGTAGTTCGCTCCGGGTGAAGGTCTACGCGGGCATCGACCCTGTGACCGGCAAGCGGGTGTACCTCAACGAGACGGTGCCCGGCACCGACAGGGCGGCTCGCAAGAAGGCCGAGAAGGCGCTCACGCGGCTGCTGGCCGAAGCGGACGCCCAGCGCGCCCCTACGTCGTCCGTGACGCTCGCCTACACCATCAACGAGTGGCTCAAGGCGTCTGAGCTTGAGGACAGCACCGAGGAGGGGTACAGGGGGTACATCGACCGCACCATCGTCCCCGCGCTCGGCTCGGTGCCGATCAGCAAGCTGACCACCAGGACGTTGGAGACGTTCTACGCGGACCTGCGCCGCTGCCGCGTGCGCTGCGATGGCAAGCCGCACGTTGACCACAAGGCCGACGGCGACCACGACTGCAAGAAGTCGAAGTGCAAGCCGCACGCCTGCAAGCCGATGGCTGCTTCGACGGTGCGTCAGATCCACTCGATCATCAGCGGTGCGCTGAACGCCGCTGTCCGCTGGGACTGGCTGAACCACAATCCCGCTCAAGTCGCGAAGCGTCCCAAGCAGAAGCCTCCGCAGCCTGACCCACCTTCGCCCGCCGACGCCGCACGTCTCATCGAAGCGGCGTTCGAGATGGACGAGGATTGGGGAACGCTTGTGTGGCTCGTCATGACCACTGGCCTTCGACGCGGTGAGGTCTGTGCTCTACGGTGGTCTGACGTTGATTTCGATACCGAGACGCTCAACGTCAGGCGTAGCTACAGGTTGCGGCGTGGCGTCGGTGTGGAGAAAGACACGAAGACGCATCAGATGCGCCGCATCGCGCTCGACTCGGAGACTGTCGTCTTGCTGCGCAGCTTGAAGCGGCGTCTATGTGACCGGCTTACCGAAGCCGGAACTGACTTCGACAGAGAGATGTTCCTCTTCGGCGGAGTGCGCAGGTTTGACCCCTATCAGCCGTACTCGCCGCACGCCGTCTCAAGCAGGTATAAAGACATGGCTGAGCGGCTAGGGATCAAGACGCATATACATGCTCTTAGGCACTATTCGGCTACGGAGCTGCTGACTGCTGGCGTGGATCTCAGGACTGTCGCAGGACGCTTGGGTCACGGTGGTGGAGGTGCGACCACGCTTCGAGTTTATGCCGCATGGGTCGCAGCCTCCGATCGTAAAGCTGCCGAAATCCTTGGGTCTCGTATGCCTAAACGTGGCTCGATTTAATCTGCAATCTCCAGCAACTTGCGCAGATATTGGTCCGTGAAGTCGCGAGTGCGGCCAAAATCTCTCGTTATCTCCTTTCCGCCTGCAAGCCGCCTCAGGACGACTTCGCATTTTTTGAGCAAGTTGTAGTACTTGCTGTCACTCCATAGCAGTTCGTTAAACTTTGCGCAGTCTGCTTCGGCCTTCTTTTCGCTTGACTCGATGAGGTCCGGAGTCATTGACGCCGTATAAAGAGTGCGGACGCCAGCCAGTAGATGGTACCTTGCTGGCTTCAAATCTCTAGGGACAAAATTGCTGCGGAAGAAGTGGTCAAGTTTGCAAAAGGCGTACGCGGCCGAGTAATAGTAAGCTGCATGGTGTCGTTCTGAGAAGACGTCGCCGCCGACGCGCCCACGTAGATCCCCGTAGTAGCGAGCAGCGGTATGAGGAATTCTTAGGTAGAGTGAAGCGAACGACTGCATCAGATTTCGCAGTGTCACGACTCGCCAAGTCCCTCGAACTTGTGCGGAGCCAGACCACTGCTTCGATCTGCGCTCGTAGTAGATTCGGTGGGCACTCTCATTGCCGAATGAATCGAAGTACGATTCGATGCGGCGTTGCAAACCCGATAGCGCCATCAAGTTTTCAGGTGTTACAGAACTCTGATTGTTGGTCGCGCGAGTGATACTGTTCGCTACGTCGTCATCCGATGCGACGATGAGTCGAAACGGGACGAAGACGTTGTCCAGGTTTTCGCGATTCCGGTGCAGAATGTGACTAGTCTGACAACCGTTGACGATCTGAAAGTCCTTCAAAGCGAATCGATTGCCGGTCACTTTAAGGTCTCTGGACACAACGGTTACACCGTTGTTCAAGACGCAGAACCTGCTGGCTTCTTCCGACTGAAGAGTATTCTCGATATCCTCATTTACGTCGTTGTCGCCCTGAAAATCTCGTACGTTGTCGAAGAAGAGCGTTTTCCTGATTTCTCCTTCATCGTCGGTGACGAGTTTGACAAATTCGGTTCCTGGTAGCACCCCCAGGTATGCTTCGCGGATTCCTTGCATGTCGGGCAGAGTCGTACGTTGATCGAATTGAATGGTGATTTCTAGAGCGGAATCGATAGCGCGCCAGTTGTCTTGGACCTCTTTTGCTCCCCAGACTTGGAAGTCAATGCGAGAGAATAGATTGCTATCACGAAGTCTTGCTTTTGTGTCGTCGATCTTGTCTATGATTGGAGTGGGACGTTGCCAGTTTCCGGTGGTTACGTAATAAAGTCGACAAGAGGGATTGCTTGAGAATCGAGATGATTCATCAAAAAGCCTCTTGATCATTTCGTGCTGGCTTTTGAGCCTGTCGTCGGGTGCGGAATCCTTTGTCAAGAGTGCAATGCAGGTGTCGGCGAATATGCTGATTTCACCCAAGGCAAAGCTTGAAGATCGCTTTGCTTGGATTAGTGTGATTGCGGACTCGATGGAGTGGCGACCGCTTAGGGCGTCTTCTAGTTCATTGAGTCCCGGGATAAGTTCCCCGTTAACTGTAAGTGCAAATCCGTCGATTCCTATAGTGCCATTGTCGCCGCATGAGTAATCGTCGACGGTGAACTGCTCGTCGTGATGTTTGGAAAGTATGATAAAGTTGGCGAATCTTTCGAATTTTTCGCTTTCTTCACTTTGGGTTACGCCGTGGTTGGTCGCCCAAGTTTTTAGCAATCCTGCCGTAACGCGATCCATTCAGTTCTCCGGTGTGCAGTTCACTCGTTATCGAGTTGATCGTTCTTTGCTTATCTCTTCAAGTGGGCAGGTTGTTAGCCGCCATGTATAGCCCATTCGGGTGAACCGTAAACTGTCGACGTGGCTGATGAGCTTGGCGAGTGGGACGTGTACGGAGAGCGACTTGTCTATGACAACCGGTGGGTGAAGGTCGGGCTTGCAGACGTTACGGCTCCGAACGGGAAGCGGTGGGAGTATCACGTCGTTCACCTGGCGCGGATCGCCATCGCCCTGATCGTCAATGCTCAGGAGGAAGCGTTGATGTTGTGGCGGTACCGTTTCCCGACCAAGCAGTGGGGCTACGAGCTGCTGGGTGGCATGGTCGAGGACGGAGACGACGCTGCGGTGACGGCGGCACGTGAGGCCGCCGAAGAGAGTGGTTGGAAGCCCGTGGGGGAGCCGGAGCACCTGATCAGCTTCGAACCGTTGCCGGGACAGGTCACCGCGCCCGTTGACGTCTACCTGTGGCGAGCCGCTGAGCACATCGGCGACCCGACCGATACGGAAGAGGTAGGGCGGGTGGAGTGGGTGCCCCTCAGTCGGGTGCCCGAGTTGGCCCAGCGCAAGGAGCTGCTGGGGTCCGGAACCCTCGTGGGGCTGACATATTACCTGGCATCACGCGGCATGCAAGGGAAATGACAGGCGCTCTAGGCGTCGACGCAGCCGGATCGAGCCGACTTGTTGGATGATCCGGCGAGCTTGCTGGGCGTAACTCATGGCTGCGTCGCGCTCGCCTGCCGCCGCATGGGCAAGCGCCAAGTCAACAAGCAGGCCGGCGTTGGCCCTGACGAACGACGGATGCCTCTCGGCGAAGTCGAGTACGGCGGTGAGCTGGGAGATCGCTTCCGGCTCACCGAGGTGCACCAGGGCGTTGCCGCGCCAACGGTCGAGGTGCCGGCCGCCGAGGAAGATGAACGGCAGGTCTGGGTGACGTGCGTCGACGGGCAGCAGGGGATCCGCTCGATCGAACGCCCTCAGTGCCGAGTCCCGGTCTCCGGCTATCGCGTGAGCTTCGCCGAGTGCGGCGTTCAGCCATGCCCGTAGCAGTCGGGGAGTGTGTATGCCTGCGATGTCCACGGCTTCTTTCAGCAGCTCCAAGGCGTTGCCCGCGTCACCCACCTCAAGCAGCACATATGCTTGCTCGGCTACCGCATGAGCGTGACGAGACGCTGAACCGGATTCGAGAGCTGCCGATCTGGCGCGCGAGTAGTAGCGCCATGCTTCGTCGATCGAACCACTGTCGAGAGCGTTCCACCCCGCCAGGGTCGACGCTTCGGTGAGAATAGTCGCCAGAGGTTGCCGGTGCTTGCTCAGCAGTGAGTGCGTCAGGTGTCGCTCGACCTCTTCGATGTGGCTGCGGAGTTGCTGAAGACGGGCTGTCGAACCGAACCGCCGGTCGGCGTGACACACGCCGTCAACCTGCTGGCGGAACAGCTCCACAGTCTCGGCATCCACACGCCGTGCCACCACAAGGCGGTTCGTGAGTTCGTCGGCAAGTGGATTCGCCGGGGCCTCGGTGGGGAAGCCGAGTTGTTCGTTCGTCTTGCCGTACAGCTCCCGGAACAGTCGACGGACATCTGGTCCCGGCGTCACGTGCCCGTTCTCCCAGCGGGACAGTTGGGTCTTGCGGACCACCAGCGACAGCACGGGCAGCCCGTAGGCCGGAGCGCGGTCGTTGATCATCCCGGCCACCCGGACCTGGCTCCAACCGCGTGCTTCACGCGCCGCCTTCAGCGGGGTGTTCCTGCTTATTTCCGGTACCTGTTGCACACGTTCTGACCAGCGTAGATAACACGGGATAACAGCCGGTGCGTTATCCCTTGCCGTCTGTAGCGGGCGGCGAAAATGCCGTTCCTTGGTGTCATGAGCAGCACCTCGGGAACGCCCAGCCCCGCGAGACTGGACTGGTACGGCGAGAGCGGGCTAATCGGCGCCCTCGTCAACACGAGCGACAACCTTGTTGAGATTGGCGTTCATCTCGTCAAGCCGGTACGTGATGGCGCGGAGTTGGCGTTCGATGTTCGCCAAGCGGCTCGGAACGTCCTCCTCGGGACTGGTGACCGGGTCACCGACCGCCGGCGGCTGACGTCCGTGGAGGACGGCCGTGAGGTGCTCCGGGTGCCAGTTCAGCGCCAGGGACAGCGCCTCCAACGTCCTGGCGCTACGCCGCCGCTCCACGACATGGTGCTGGATCTCGCGGACGATCGCTTGCGAGACGTGCGACCGCTCCGCAAGCTCCCGCTGGCGCAAGCCCAGTTCCTCGACGCGCGCGTTGATAGCCCGCGCGACAGCCGCCCAGTCCTCCGCCACCCATTCCTCCGTGCTCCGCCTCAGCGCCGAGATTAGCGCGGACATGCCTTTCGGTGGGCTGTTCCTGCATACGGAGCAGTGCCGCGGGGACTGATTCACACCTTTGCAAGCCGAAATCGGCTTAGACATAAGCCGTAATTGGCTCTCCAGCTATTGCTTGTGGAGAAGTGCAATGAAGGCGTTGACGGAGAACGCCGCAGCGCCGGCGTTCTACACCGTTCGTGAAGCCGCCCGGATCTTGAGGTGCAACGCATCGACCCTCTACCGGGCGATCCAGGACGACGGCTTCCCCGCCGTCCGCATCCGGACCCGCTACGTGGTGCCGGCGGTTGCCGTGGAGCAGCTCGCCCAGCGGGCAGCGGAGTCGGGTGGCGTTGTCGATGTGGCTGCCATCGCTGCCGAGCGGCGGACCGCTCGTGAGGTGGCTCGGCTGACCGGAGGTGCCTGGTGATCTCTGGCGACCACGGTGAGGACTACTACGAGGTGATCGCGGCGGACCTGGACCGGTTCGCGGATGTGCCGGAACGGGGTGTTGTTGGAGGTCGTCACGCGGGGCGGCCGGTGTCTGTGGCTGGTGTCGGGTGACGAGCAGGCTCCCGAGTGGGACGGGGAGGAGCTGACCGATCGGGAGTTAGCCGCGCGGTTGTGCGCGGAGTGTTCGGCGCGGCGTGCGTGTCTGGAGTTGGAGTTGCGCACGGCCGGTCTAGACACGCTCGGGGTGTGGGGTGGTCTGTCGGAGGAGGACCGGCGTGCCCTGTACCCGGTGTGGCTGGCGCGGCGTGGCCGGAGGGGTGGGCCGTCGTCATGACGATCAACCTCACGGTGACCCAGGTGTTGGCTGGCGCGGGGGTGCTGCTGGCGCTGGTGATGGTGTGGCGGGCCGGGTCGCGCAGGGCCAGGGCTGCCGCTGAGACGGCGCGGGCCGGTGTCCGGCTGCTGTGGTTGACGGGGCGGGTGCTGACCACGGCCGTCGGGATCGTGGGTGTTCAGTGGCTGGTGATCACCCACGGTCGGGAGTCCACCTTGCTGTGGGTGGTGCTCGGGCTGCCTGCGTTGTTCTCCGCGTACACGCTGACCAGGGCGTTGACGGTGACTGCGGTCGGTACCGGCCGGCGTCGGGGTGATCGGCGGTGAGCACCCCGAGGGGTGTGGGGAGGGTGGTCGCCTTCGGGCGGCCACCCGCCTCCCACGCGAACGAGAGCAACGCCCACCGGCTCGCGCGGGAGGCCGCAGAGGCCGCCGAGGTGCGGGCGCACGAGACGCGGCCTGAGGTGGTCGCGCTGCGGGTGGAGCGGGTGCGGGCGCAGGTGGACCGGTTGTGCTGGGCCGGGATCGTGCTCGGGTTGGAGCTCACGATGGCCAACGTCCAGCACTTCGCGGCCGGTGGTACGGCCACCTGGTCGTTGCCGTGGCTGGCGGCGTGGCTGTTGGACCCGATGGTGTCGCTGGTGCTGTTGGCGATCCTGCGCGCGGAGCAGGTGACGGCCCGCTACCAGGTTCGGACGGGGCCGTGGGTGCGGCGGGCGAAGTGGTTCACGCTCGCGTCCACGTACGTGATGAACACGTGGCGGTCCTACGCGGAGGGGGCGCTGTCGGGGATCGTGCTGCACTCGGTCCCGCCGCTGGTGGTGTTCGTCGCGGCGGAAGCGGTCACGGACCTGCGCGACAAGCTCACCGAAGCGGTCACGCGGGCGTTCACGGAAGCCGGTCGGAGCGCGCCTCCGCCCGTTCACGAACGCCCGCCGCGCGTGAGCGCCAGGCGTGGCGGGGCGGGGCGTCGGACGACGTTCGCCGAGTACCTGGCGGCGGCACGGGCGGCGTGGGAGCCCAGGGTGACGGTGACGCCCGCGTGGGTCCGGGAGGTCACCGGGTGCTCGCGCGGGCTGTCGTCGCGGTTGGCGGCCGTGCTGGCGCGTGAACTCGCCGGGGGTGGGTCGTGAACGCGCGCGAGGGTGGCTCGCTGCCGGTGCAGGCGTCGGCGAGGGAGGTCGTGAACGCCGTCCTTGACGGTGAGTTCGTGAACGACGAGCCGTCCGCACGACGCATGGCGTGGGCGCGGCGGGTGGCCGACTGGTGGCGGCGTTCGCCACGCGTGCCCGTCGGGTTGAAGTCGCGTCGGTTGGAGGTGCAGGCGGTCAAGGACGGTGTGGTGGCGGTGCTGCGGTCGCCGTTGCGGTTCGCGCGTGCGGTGGTGCGCGGGCTGGTGGTCGCGGTGCGGTGGTGGCGGTCGCGGGTGCGGGTCGCCGACTACCGGGCCGCTGCCGAGCAGTCGGAGAAACTCGCCGACAAGTTCGCCGACATCCGGGCGCTGGGGCTGTTCCGGTGGAAGGTCACCGGCGCCCTGGTCGCGACCACCGCCGTCGGGGTCGGGGTGCTGGACCTGCTCTACGGGCACCGGGTGCTGTGGAGCTGCGGGACGGTGGTCGCGGCGGGCCTGGCGCTGCTCGGTCGCCGCAAGGACGGCTCACCGGGCCGCAAACCCGTGCTGTCCGGGCCGCGCACGCTGACGTGGACGATGGACCCCCAGGTGCTCGTGGACGCGTTCCGGGACGCGAAGCTCATCGGCAAGGACGAAACGCTGCGCCTGGTCGAGCGTGCCACCAGGCAGGGCGACGGGTGGGCGGTCACCGTGGACCTGCCCGCCACCCGCAAGGCCGCCGACGTGATCAAGCACCGGGAAGCGTTGGCGTCGGCGCTCGCCGTTGACGAGGTGCAGCTCGTGGTGGAGCGGGTGCGCGGCAACGGCGGTCACGCGGGCCGGGTGGCGCTGTGGGTGGCCGACGAGGACCCCTACAGCGCGCCACCGGAGCGGACGCCGCTGCTGGCGGTCGAGCGGTGGGACGCGTGGCGGCCGGTGCCCTTCAGGCGCGACGCCCGGCAGCGGCGGGTGGATCTGCCGTTGGTGTGGACCTCGTTGCTCGTGGGCGCGATCCCCAGGCAGGGCAAGACGTTCGCGGCACGGCTGGCGGCCGCGGGCCTGGTCCTGGACCCGTTCACGCGGTTGTACGTGGCCGACTTCAAGGCCGGGAAGGACTGGCACGCCGCCGCGCAGGTGGCCCACCGGTTCATGGCCGGCGACGAACCCCAGCACGTCCTGACGCTCGTGGACTGGCTCGTGGAACTCGTGGCCGAGGTCCAGGGCCGCTACCGGCGGATGCGGGAGCTGGACGACGAGGTGTGCCCTGAATCGAAGATCACCCCCGCCATGTCCCGTGACCGGAGCCTGGACATGCCCATCACGGCGATCTTCGTGGACGAGGTTCAGGTGCCGTTGGAGGACCGGACACCACTGGAGGTGCAGGGCAAGAAGCTCACGGCGGGCGAGTACGTGGGCGAGCTGCTGACCTGGTTGGCGCGCAAAGGGCCGGCCGCCGGGATCGTGCTCGTGGTGGCCACCCAGCGCCCCGACAGCAGGACCATCCCCAGCAACCTGCGGGCCGTGCTCGGCTCGCGGTTCGCGCTGCGAGTCATGGACTGGCGCGACAGCAACATCGTGCTGGGCGAGCAGATGAACACGCGCGGCTACGACAGCAGCCGACTGCTGGCCGGCCACAAGGGGGTGGGCATCCTGCGCCCGGACGGCGAGACCACCGCCGGAGCTGACGTGCTCGCCGTGACCGTGCGGACCTACTACATGCCGAATGAGGACTGGCGCACCATCTGCACCCGTGGACGCGCGCTGCGGGAGGCAGAGGGCACCCTGACCGGACACGCGGCCGGACAGGACACACGCCCGATGCTCGACCACGCCGCCGTGGCACGCGCGGTCGGCACCGTCGCCGAACGCGCCGAGGAACCAGAGGTGCCCGAACCGCTCGCCTCCGTCGTGGCCTACCTCGGAGACGACCTCGAACCCGGCGGACGCGAGTTCGTGCCCACCGCCGAACTCGTGGCCGCGCTGGAGGTCGAGCCCACGGCGTTCGGTCTGCGCATGGGCGAACTCGGGTGCCGCCCCACCCGCGGCCGGATCACCACCGACAACGGCGTGAAGCAGGTGCGCGGCTACCTCGTCGCCGACATCCGGGCCGCGCTGACCGCGCTGCGGGAGAGCACCGTGGTGGACGGAGAGGTGGTCGAGGACGACACCTGACCCGTCACTCAACCCGTCCCACCACCGGCAGGCCGTCACACCGGGCGGGACAGGTGCCAAAGAGCGACTGAGCAGCGCAAACAGCGTGTTGTGACGGGTGGGACGCGGGACGGACCACCCGTCCCGACACCGCGAAACGGCCGTGTGCGGCCCTCTGTCGAGAGGGTTCGCACATGGCCGTCCCGTCCCACGGGTGCCCGAGGGAGGCGATCGGCACCCGCGAACCGGCCGCCCTGGTCAGGTGGGCAGGCCGGGGGTCCTGGGAGTCCCCTGTGTCCTTGACGACCTCGAATACTTAATCGAATTCCACTTCGAACGCGGTCAACGCACTCGCGATGAACACCGAACCCGGCTGAAGCTCGCCGTCGAGCACCCGCTTGACCGTGGAGCGCTGGACCTTCATCGCCTTGGCCATGGAGTAGACGGACAAGTAGCCGAAACTCAGAGCGCCTGCAACGAACTTGTCCTTGCGAAGTCGCACGGTGTAGGCCATTCCCGGCTCACCCGACGCTCGCAGCGTGGCCGTCCGGAGCGCCACCGGCGACCGACGACTCGGCCAGCACACGCGCCAACTCCGGGCCGGACATGAGTTCGCCGCACTCCGTCGGCGAGACGAGCCAACGCACCTCGTACCCCTCGACCACGACCGGCGGCAGCGGAACCGTTGCATCCGGCGGCAGGACCACCTCACCGTCCAACCCGTCGGACGACGAGAACAGGACACCGCGAACTCCAACGACAGCCCGGCGACCGGCAACGGGAGCAACACCAGGGGCGTCGGCGCGGCCCGAAACGACTCCGACTCGACCACCGCCCCCGCCCGCCCCGGCTCGATCCCCACGGCGGACAGGGCAGGCCCGACAACAGCCAGCACCGACCGCATCACGCCGCCATCAGCCGTCGCCCACCAGCGCCGCACCACGTCCGGGTCCGTCGTCGCCCCGCGTGGTGAGCACAGCGCGAGCGAGTCACGGCCGAAGTTCGTCACCGGGTCCACGTAGGTGTCGCCGACCCACCGCGCCCCGGCACCACGGCCCACCCGCGCGCCACGCACTCCAACGCGCTGTCCAGACCGCTACTCGCCACCCTTGCCACCGACCCACACCACTCGGGACACGGCGCGCCCATGGTTGCCGAAGACCATCAAGGCACGGTCCGCCGACCTGAGACTCATGTACGTCCCGCCCTTGGCCGAGACCACCTCGGCACCGGACTCCTCGTGCGCCATCCCCCAAGCGGCGATCTCGACCTCACCCGCGTCCCGGTCCTCCCGCACCACGGCGAACAGGCGCGGTGCCTGCTGGTCGACCGCCTCTTGCACCTCGGCGACGAACTCCGGATCTTCGAACTCCGACTCCCCCGCGCCCTCCCCGTCCCGGCCCCCGCCACCGACCAGTGCCATGGTCATGAATGCCTTCCCTCTGCTTCCTCGTGGATCTGGCGCACCTCTTCGCGCGCCCAGATCGCCGTCTGCGCGCTCTCGGCGCTTTGCCGAACGTAGCGCCTGCCCAAGACGACGAGGTAGATCACCGGCAGCACGAGCCACACGACGAACAGCACGATCCCGCCGACGTCACTCGCCAACTCGCTCCACACCACGAACAACCACCACCGCCCTAGACGAAACAATGACGTCAGTTTCCCCAGTGGTCCAGGACCAGTAAATGACCTGACATGGACCAGACTTGACCTACGGTCTTGTTGCGGCTGTGTTTAGAGGGAATCAGAGTGCCTGCTCTTATTCGGATCGCATCATCGGCGGGTAGAGGATCCGGGCTGGGCCGCGTCGGAACAATTCGGCTGGTCGACCGGGTTGGCCTGTCTTCTTTTTTCCGGTGTCAATCAAGAAGCCTTTGGTTCCGCGTACTTTGCGTTGAAAGTTCGGTGGGTTGATGGGAATTCCCCAGACTGCTTCGTAGACCTTTCGCAGCTCAGCGATGGTGAACACCTTCCCGCAGAAGTCTGCGGCTATGGTTGTGTGCTCCAGTAATCGGCGCGCACGTCCAAGTGCTTGCTGAAGGATCTCTCCGTGATCGAAGGCCAACCGGTCATTGTTTAGCCACAGTGAATCCTCGACCTCGACCCAGTCCGCCCGGTGTGCATCGGTTGCCCCCATTACTTCGGGTAGGTTCGGTGCTATTGCGAGGAACGCGGTCGTTATGATCCGTCCCCGGGGATCGCGCTCGGGGTGTGAATATGTGTGGATCTGTTGCAGTGGGATGCTTGAGCTGTCCAGTCCTGTCTCCTCGGCAAGTTCCCGCTTGGCAGTGTCTTCCAATGACTCGCCTGGTCGGATGAATCCCCCAGGAAGCGCCAGTTTGCCTCGGTATGGTTCAGTGCCCCGCTTGATCAGCAGGACGTGGAGACGCCAATCTCGGATGGTGAAGATAACTATGTCGGCAGTTGGCAACGCGGCTACGCGCGGACGCCTGATGGCCTTGATCCGGGAAGTTCCACAGACAATTCCGTCCGCTAGTTCGCGGGCGGTCAGTACGGTGCCTGCGGGAACCTCGATAGGGATGTCCTTTGGAGGTTCGGCGTAGTAAACCGCCATTCCGCGTTCGTGGACGCGCCCTAGTTCATATGCGGTCGTGCGACCGATGTACCCGCCGGGATTTACTACGTACACAAAGTCTGACGAGAATATTTTCTCCAAGGTTGCTGCTTGGATGGCTTGATCTGACGACAGGGGCGGATCCGATTTGAAACGTACGAACTCTTGTCTGTGGTCTGTTATTTGCGACAGTGGGGGGGATTTCACTGCTATTCCTGAAGTGGTAAAAATCTGTGCAACCTCCCGAACTTCCTGAAAGTGTTGCCGAAAGCTTCCGATGAGCGAGACGGAGGGAAAGGTCATGGCTATTTCTTGGGCGCTTGGTCGAGTTGGGCCTTCGTCTGGTGTTTCGGTGAGGGCTCCGGTTGCGAGAAGGGTGGTACCGGCGCCTGCAATCGGCGTATCAACTCTGCTGCCGCTAAACTCGTTCCAGTGACCACGGTAGTGATCACTGCCGGGTCGTACTGCTTGAAGACCATCAACACTGCGAACCCGAAAACGATTGCAGCCGCGATCAGTCCAGCGGTCATCCGGCTAATCGAGTGCTTGGCGTGACGTCGCATGCGCACATGCTGGCACTGTGGACCTGCGGATCGTTGGACCAGATATGGCGGCCGTGACACTAACTGTGACGTCTTCGCAGGTCAGGCAGCCTTTTGAGGGCAAAGTGTCAACCCGAACTCAACCCCTTGGCGGAGCGCTTGCTCGACACCCAGGCGGACCCGTTCAAGGTTGCCCTTGCGGTGCGGGGGTGGCAACAGCAGTGGCTGTGCTGGTCGACCGCAGTGCAGCGAGGGCAGCTGTAGCTTGCCGGACGGCACTTCCCTGTGAACGACAGCGAGGGGCGTGCTAGTTGCGCCTTCAAGGTGTCTTGATCGCTCGGAAGCGAGCGAGGGGTGTCTGTGCTGGTCTGTCGCTTGAGGTCGAGGCTGACCAGTGTGAGGTGAAGCGGTCGCCACCGGACTGGCTGACAGCAGTGTGCTTGCGTAAAGCCGAAATCAGCTTAGAGTGAAACTGGTTTCATCTCGATGACCACATGTGGACGTGTTGTGCCCTGTCATTGACATGAGGAGGGGCTGTGCGACCTGCCCGTACTGTGCTTGAGCAGTTGATCCGCGAGCGACGCATGACGATGGAGGAGTTCGCGGACTACGCGGAGACCTTCGCTCGCAACCACGGCGAGGTGGGGACGCTGAGCAAGCGCCATCTCCACCGTCTCGCCACAGGGCAGCGTGGTGATGGCAAACCACTCGGTGAGGTTCGCCCTGCGACGGCACGGCTGCTCGAAAAGATCTTCAACCTCACGATCGAGGAACTCCTCGCGCCGCCGAGTGAACACAATGTCGAAGACGATCCTGATACCGAGTTGCGACAGCGCCTCCATGCGGCCGTGCCGTCGATGCCGAGATCGTTGAACTCCTGCGTGGGCAGTTGCTTGCGATCCGCAGGCTCGATCGGCAGTTGGGTGCTGTAGTCGCCCACGAGGAGGTCGTGACGAAGATCCGCCAGCTTGAAGCACTCTTTCAGCACAGCCTTGGCCTGAAGACCAGGGGAGCCCTCGCCGCTCTCTTGACTGAGCTGTCGACACTTGCGGGATGGCAAGCGCTGGATCTTGGGCGTACGGACCAGGCGTGGCAGCACTACGAGCGTGCGAAAGCTGCCGCTCGTGACGCGGGGAATCCGCTTCTTGAGGCACACGCGCGGGCAGAGCAGTGCTTCGTCCTGGTCGACGTCGGGGAGTCGACCTCAACGGTCGAGCAGCTTGGGGCCGTCCGCAGTGCGCTGAGGAGGGGAACTCCGCTCCTGCGGGCATGGCTTGCCGCTGCCCACGGAGAGGTGCTCGCTGCCGCTGGTCGCCAAGATGCGGCGTTGCGCGCCTTCGATGACGCCTACGCGGAATCCGGAGAAGCGGAACAACTCGACAGCAGCCCGTACCTCGTTCTGCGGACGGTCGACTTGATTCGCTGGCGTGGGCATGCACTCGCCAGGTTCGGGCACCCGGACGCTGTTGAGGTGCTGTCGTCGGCGCTCAGGGAGCTTCCGGCCGATTTCGTCAGGGCTGAGACGGGCCTGCTCGTCGACTTGGCCCTGGCCGGTCGCGCGACCGGTCGCGCCGATCTTGCTCAGCGGCATGCGAGTCGAGCGGCTGTGCTCGCTCGTTCGATAGGGTCGAAGCGGCAGTTGAAGAGGTTGAACGCTCTCGTCACGCGCTGAGCCGGTGATCGTCCACTGTGGTCCCGTTTGGGTGCGGTTCTGGGTGCGAACCGCCGGCGATGGGTGCGAATAGAGGGACAAGATCCGCGAAGGGCGCGGCAAAACCGCCGGTCAGCGACGTGGGCGACGTCACTCGGAATCCTTATAATCCGTCAGATCGTGGGTTCGAACCCCACCCGCCCTACTGTTTCTGCTGGTCAAACGTGTTGATGGTGGTGTCCACGATCAACACCACCGCCCTGCGAATCGTGCGGTCGGCTGGATCGCGGGTCAATCGCGACGCTGGGCCCGGCGTGCCGCGCGGAACGCGCGGTGGAGCTCGGTGCGCCGAGTCGGGTGGCAGCGGGCCAGGCGTCGCACTGTCGCGCGTCTGCCCCACCAGCTCAGGTCGTCGCAGATCAATGCTGCCAGGCGCACCAGCCGCGCGGCGCTCGTCGGTTTCCACCGCGACTCCACGGCCAGCGCGGAGAGGCGGTTGATGGCGACGTCGCCGAACTGGTCGTCGCCCATGACCATATTCGCCAGTGCCCGCACCTGGCGGGGGTGAGTGGCTTCGAGGTGGAGGTCCTCCAACCACCGCGGCCTGTGCGCGGGGAAACCCGCGATCCACAGGCCCAGCGCCAACGACACGGGGCGCAGACCGTTGCGGCGGCCCCGGCCCGAGGTCCACGACACGACCTGGTCCAGCACCGCGGTGTGGAGGTGACGGTCCTCCAGCATGCTCAGCACCGCGTACACCACCCCGTTCTGGGCGGCGTAGTTCGTGGACTCGGCGATCCTGCCCAACCGGGCGAGCGCGTGGTGCACGTCGCGCCTGCCGAACGGTGAGCCGTAGACCCATGCCGCGGTCCACTGGCGGTAGGGGGAGCCCTTGTTCTTCGTCCAGGACTCCAAGGCCTGCTCAACCAGCGGAGCCAACCTGTGGTCGTCCGCCAGGTGTTGCAGGGTCGACGCGATCAGAGGTTTGTAGGTAACGCCACCTCGCGCGGCGAGGTTGTCGAGCACACGCAGCGGGTCGTGGGCGGGGACCTCGGTGATGAACGCGCACAGCGCGCGTCGCGTGGCCTCGCGGAACCGCCCCAGCATCGCGGGGGCGCACATCCACTCGCACAGGATTTCCTGCGCCATGGGGTACTCGCGCCACAGGCGGCGTAGCACCACCGCGGCCCAGCCCTGGCGCTCGAAGCGGACCGTCTCCTCACGCAGGCCGTCGTGCTTGGGGTGCTTGCGCACCACGGTCGTCGCGCCCACGTCGCGCAGCAGTTGCTCCTTGGAGGAGTCGAACACGCGCCTCGGCCGCAGCTTCTTGTCCTCGGGCAGCTCGGCTTCGCGGATCTTCTTGTCCAGCGCCAGGGCGTGCGTGACCACCTCGTCGTACGGCTGGTTCTCCAGCAGGGCCACGGCGAAGGAGAACGAGTACTCCAGCGTCGACCACTCGCGCAGCCAGTGCGCGACCGCGTCCTCGACGTCTTCCTCCAGCTGTGCCAACGCCTCGGAGGCGGTCAGTTCGCCCAGGCAGACGCGGACCGCCAGGGCCGCCGCGCGGACCGCCTTCTCCGGCGGGTCTCGGTCGGCCAGCACCGGTGCCAAGTCGGACTTGAGCACCATGGTCGGCCCTTCGACGGCGTCCGGGCTCAGCTTGCGGATCGTCTCCTGGGCGACCGCCAGTGCGTTGGGCGCGAGCAGCGTGACCACGTGGTCGGCGGCGGCCGAGGGGGCTTGGGTTCGGCGGTCGACCACGATCACCAGGTGGCACCCGACCGATCGCACCACGCCCAGGCACTGCGTGAACTCGCGGTCGGTGAACGGCCGCTCGCCCAGCTCGGTGGCGTCCCAGACGTATCCCTCGCCGCTGCGCAGCTCGTCGGCTTGGAACGAGCCGAGTGGGCGGTCGCGGTTCGCGTCGACCACGGCGGTCGCACCGAGGTCGACCAGCAGCCTGCGAGCGGTGTAGGTGCGACCGGTGCCCGGACCGGCCAGCACCACGACCCGCTTGTCGATGAGCGCGCGGCCGGCGTCGCGGAAGTGCCCCGGCGGTTCGAAGTGGTGGCGAACCTCGTTGATCTCGTCGTCGGTAGCGCGCAGCACCCGCAGGTCCGGTTGGCTCGCCACCCCGTTGTGGATGGTGATGTTGCCCGTGACGGTGCCGACCTGCGCGCCGGAGACGCCACCGTGCGCGGTGTTCGCGGTGGTGGGGATGAGCCGGTGCTCCGGTTCGACCTTCTCCGCGTCCTTGTTCTCGGCGGGCGCGGCTTCGCTCATCGCGGTCCGCCGATGTGCACGCCGCCCGTGATGGTCCCGGCCTGCACCCCGTTCATCGTGCCGTGGACGGTGTTGGTCACGCTGTGGGGCGTCGCTGGGGACTCCCGGGGCTCGGCGCGTGCGGCGAACTCGCGGATGCTGCGGGCGTCGAAGCCGGGCACGCGCACCCACGCCGTCTCGACGAACTCCTTGTGCCGCACCGGGACCGGTGCGAAGTCCGATCGGCGCGCGTACCTGGTGTAGCCGCCGCCGAACACCGCGCGCAGCGCCTGCTCGGACAGGATCAGACAGGTCGTGGTGTCGGGGTTGTGCTCGGCGCAGCGGGCGAACAGCTCCTTGAACGCGGGTGCGCCGAGCAGCCGGGCGTGGGCGATCTTGGGTTCGTACAGGCCGGGCTGCGGGCCGACGGGGCCGACTTCGACGGCGATGCGGAACCGGATGTCCGGCTTGTACCAGCGGTTGTGCTCCTCGGCGATGGTGTCCAGGTGGTGCGCCACGTCCAGCAGCGCGCCCAGCCACCCGCTGGGCAGGGTGAGCAGTGCGCCGTCGCCGGTGGTCTCCCACTCCAGCACGTCCGCGGAACCGATGCCGCCGCGGCGCAGCGCCTGCTCGACCATCATGTCGACCGCCTGGCGGACGGCGGTGAGGTGGTGGCCCTCGTTCCGCGCCGCGCCCACGACGTCGACGCCGAACAGCGCCCGGTGCTCAGGAATCCGGTTCACCGGTGTACCTCCCCAGGGGTGAAGTCGTAGGGAGGCGAGTCTGGGGCCATCCGGGCGGCAGTTCCCCGCTCAATTGCGGAGCCAGCTGGCGGGCCCTTCCTCCGGGATGCCGAACCGCCGGGCCAGCTCCTCGGGGTGGGGCAGCACGTACCGCAGCCTCCTGGTGCGCAGCAGGCCGCTCTCGCGCAGCGACTTGAGCAGGGTCTCGACGCGCCGCTCGGAGGCGTTGACCGCCTGTGCGATCTCCCGCTGGCTCAGCCCCTCCAGCACCAGGCCCTCCTCGGTGCGCCTGCCGTGCTGGGCGCTCCACCGCAGCAGGCAGCCGACCACTCGCGGGAACACCCCGCGGGTCTGCGCCAGCTGCCGCGCGTCGTTGTCCACTTGGCGCTGGTAGGCCGTGTACTCCACCAGGGTGCGCACGTCTTCGTTCTCCTGGCGCAGGCGCATGAAGACGCGCGCCGCCAGGTACGCGGCCTCGCCGTCGCGCAGGGCGATCACGTGCGCGCTGCGCGGCTGCTGCCAGATCAGGCCCAGCTCGCCGACCAGCGTTCCGGGGCCGACCAGGCTGACCAGCGGGTCGTGCCCGTCGCACGGCAGCACGACCTTGAGCAGCCCGCTCTCGATCAGCAGCGCCTCGTCGCTGGTGTCGCCCGCGGTGATGAGGATGTCGCCCTTGCGGAAGCGCCTTCGCCGTCCCGCGGCGGCGCGCAGCGCGTGCAAGCCTCGTTCAGCAGGGTTTTCGGACACGGGGACATGGTCCGGCGTCAAGTCCTGCACGCGGGTGACCGCCGTTGGATTTCACGCTTTCAGCCGAGCAGGTGTCCAGAGTGGCCCCGATTTATCGGGTTTGGAAAATGCCGGTCGGGCCGCCCGGTGACGGGCGGCCCGACCGGTCCGGTTCACTCCACGACGCGGATCGCGCCTGCCGGGCACAGGTGTGCGGCTTCGCGCGCCTTCCGCTGGTGCTCGCCGGAGGGCGACGGGTCCAGCAGCACCACGGTGCCGTCCGCCTCGTCCTGGTCGAACACCTCGGGGTCGGTCAGCGCGCACATGCCCGCGCCCGCGCAGCGCTCCTTGTCCACCTCGACCTTCACGAGAACGCCACCGGCAGGCTGTGCACGCCGTAGATGCCCATGTCCGTGCGCATCGGGATCTCCTCCACGGGGACCGCCAGCCGCAGGTCCGGGAACTCGCGGAACAGCGCGTTGAACCCGACCCGCATCTCGATGCGCGCCAGCTGCTGGCCGAGGCACTGGTGCACCCCGTGGCCGAAGCCGAGGTGCCCGCTGGCGGACCGGTGGATGTCGAACTCGTCGGGCCGCTCGAAGCGGTCGGGGTCGCGGTTGGCCGCGGGGATCGACAGGATCACCGTGCTGCCCGCCTCGACCAGCTTGCCGCCCACCTCCACGTCCTCCAGCGCCACGCGCCCGGTGCCGAACTGGATGATGGAGGCGTACCGCAGCAGCTCCTCGACGGTGTTGTCCACCAGCGACGGGTCGGCGCGCAGCGCGGCGAGCTGCTCGGGGTGGCGCAGCAGCACCAGTGTGCCGAGGCCGAGCATGTTCGCGGTGGTCTCGTGGCCCGCGACCAGCAGCAGCAGCCCCATGTTGGCGACTTCCTCGTCGGTCAGCTCACCGCTGTGGACCAGGCCGCTGAGCATGTCGTCGCCGGGCTGGTCCCGCTTGCGCCGGGCGAGGTCCGCGACGAACCGCTCGACCCGTTCGAGGGCACCCATGATCTCGTCGAACGGCACGTCCAGCGACAGCATCTTGCCGGTGTCGCGCTGGAACCTCTCCCGCTCCTCGTAGGGCACGCCCAGCAGCTCGCAGATGACCAGCGACGGCACCGGCAGCGCGAAGTTCGGCACCAGGTCGACCGGCGAGCCCAGCGCCCGCATCCCGGCCAGGTGCTCGGCGACGATCTGCTCCACGCGCGGCAGCAGCTGGTTCATCCGCCGCACGGTGAACTGCCCGGTCAGCAGCTTGCGGTAGCGGGTGTGGTCGGGCGCGTCCATGTTGATGAACATGCCGGGCTTGGCGGGTGGCTGGGTGGGCACCACCTGGCCGCCCACGGTGATCGGCGCGTGCTGCAGCTCTGCCCGGTTGCTGAACCGGCGGTCCGCCAGCACCTCGCGGACCAGGTCGTAGCTGGTGACGAGCCAGCCGTGGTGGCCGTCGGGGAAGCGCAGCTCGCTGATGGGCTTCTCGGCCCGGAGCGCCCCCAGCTCCGGCGGCGGGTCGAACGGTGTGCTGCGCGTGGTGGGCAGCACGGGGTGCAGCGTTTCGGTCATCTCGCACACCTCCCAGTGCGTTGGCGAAGACCTCTTCGCAAGGTACAGAAGATTCACGAACTTGTGAAGGCGATTAAGCCGATGGAGAAGATGTCGGGTTCCTTCGACTAGTCGTAGTAGATGTGCTACACAATGCCGGAGAGGTCGGACGAGGGGGTGGGGACAGTTGGTCATAGAAGTGCGCGACCTGCGGATGCGCTACGGGACCGTGGACGTGCTGCGAGGGGTCGACTTCACCGCGCGGCGCGGTGAAGTCGTGGCGCTGCTCGGGCCCAACGGCGCGGGCAAGACCACGACGATCGAGATCCTGGAGGGCTTCCGGGCGCCGTCGGCGGGACACGTGCGGGTGCTGGGCGTGGAGCCGGTCCACGGTGACGAGGCGTGGCGGGCCCGGCTGGGCGTGGTGCTGCAGTCCTGGCGCGACCACGGCCGCTGGAAGGTCCGCGAGCTGCTGCACCACCTGGGCCGGTACTACCAGCCGTACGGCACGCCGGAGCGCTCCCGGCCGATGGACACCGACGAGCTGATCAAGACCGTCGGGCTGGCCGAGCACGCGGACAAGAAGATCGCCAGGCTCTCCGGCGGCCAGCGGCGCAGGCTGGACGTGGCCATCGGCATCGTGGGCAAGCCGGACCTGCTGTTCCTGGACGAGCCGACCGCGGGCTTCGACCCGCACGCGCGCCGGGACTTCCACGACCTGGTGCACCGGCTGGCCGACCTGGAGGGCATGACGATCCTGCTCACCACGCACGACCTGGCCGAGGCGGAGAAGCTGGCCGACCGCATCCTGGTGCTGGCGGGCGGGCGCATCATCGCCGACGGCAGCCCCGACCAGCTCGGCAGGCAGGTGGCGGGCCAGTCGGAGGTGCGCTGGACCAGCGGCGGGCAGCGGCACGTGCACCCGACCGAGGACGCCACCCGGTTCGTCCGCGAGCTGCTCGCCGGGGACGACGGCGTCACCGAGCTGGAGGTGCGGCGCAGCACCTTGGAGGACACGTACATGGCTCTCGTGCAGCGGTTCGAGAGCGGCCAGGGGGAGGAGGTGGCCGCGCTGTGAAGGGGCACACCGCGCACGCGGCCCGGCTGGGGCTGGAGCGCGGCCTGCGGGAGTTCCGGCACACGCTGCTCAGCGCGGACCAGACGTTCAACCTGTTCGTCATGGTGGCGTTCGTCGTCGTGCTGGTCCTGCAGCGCGATTCCACCGTGGAGGGCACCGCGCTGTCGCTGGCGGCGGTGACCATGCCCAGCTCGCTGGGCATGATCGTGGCGTTCAACGGCCTGGTCGGCCCGGCCGGGCAGCTGGCGGTCAACCGGGAGGACGGGACTCTGCTGCGCGCCAAGGCGGTGCCCGGCGGCGTGGTCGGCTACCTGGTGGGCCGGATCACCCAGGTCTCCCTGGACGCCCTGATCAGCGCGACCTGCGTGCTGGTGTCGGGCCTGATCGTGGTCAGCGGCCTGCTCGGCGGCACGAACTGGCCGCTGCTGGCGGCGGTGTTCGTGGCCGGGCTGCTGGCCACCATGCCGTGGGGCGCGGTGGTGGGTTCGCTGACCCGCAGCCCCCAGGGCGCGATGGGCCTGACCATGCTGCCGATGATGGGGCTGACCGCGATCTCCGGCATCTTCTACCCCATCTACGGGATGCCCCAGTGGGTGCAGGGCGTGGCCCAGGTCTTCCCGGTCTACTGGGTGGGGCTGGGCACCCGCTCGGCGATGCTGCCCGACGAGGCCGCCGCGGCCGAGATCGGCGGCTCGTGGCGGCACCTGGAGACCTTCGGCGTGCTGGGGGTGTGGGCGCTGCTGGGCTTCCTGCTGGCGCCTACGATCCTGCGGCGGATGGCCCGCCGGGAGTCGGGGGCCGACATGGAGCAGCGCCGTCAGGCGGCGCTGCAGAGGGGCTCGGTGTGAGCGAGACCGTCCACAACCGGATCGCCATGCTGCGCGCGGAGCGAGGGGTGTCGCGCAGGCAGCTGTCCGAGGCGCTGGGCATCCACTACCAGACGGTGGGCTACCTGGAGCGGGGCGAGTACAGCCCGAGCCTGTACCTGGCCCTGCGCATCGCCCAGTACTTCGAGGTCCCGGTCGAGGTCGTGTTCTCCACCGAACCGTTCCCCCGGCTGGGCAGCGGGGAGAGATCGGCGTAGCCGCCCGCGCCCCGGTGCTCGCCGGGGCGCGGGCTGACCCGCCTCGCGGTCGTGACTACAGCGTCGTGGCTACAGCGTCGTGACTACAGCAGGGACTCGATCACGTCGGCGGCGGCGCGGGTGCCGCCCGCCGCCCGGATCTCCCGCTGGAGCTCCGCCAGCCGCGTGGCGACGGCGGGATCGGAGACCAGTTCGGTCACGGCCGCGCGCAGCCGTTCGGGGGTGGCCTCCGGGTGCGGCAGGTAGCGCCCTACGCCCAGCTCCTCCAGCCGCGCGGCGTTCATGTGCTGCTCGCCCAGCGTGGGCACGCCGACCATGGGCACGCCGTGGTGGAGGCCCTCCATGGTCCCGCCCATGCCGCAGTGCGTGATGAACGCGCTCGCCTTGGCCAGCACGGCCTGCTGCGGCACCCAGGCGTGCAGCTCGACGTTGGCCGGGACGGGGCCGAGGTCGGCGGGGGAGACGTGCTTGCCGATGCCCATCACCACGTGCCACCGCGTCCCGCCGAACGCCTCCAGGCAGCGCCGGTAGAACTCCGGCCGGTCGGTGTAGGCCGACCCCAGCGAGATCAGCAGCACCGGCGCGGAACCGGGCGCCTCCCAGTCCCCCTCGTGCGCCCGCCGGTCCAGGCACGGCCCCACGAAGGTGTACTTGGGGTCGACGGTGTCGCCGTTGATCTGGAACGAGCGCGGGATGCTGACCACCGCCCGCTCCGGGTGCCCGACGTAGGTGCGCCCGTCCACCGCCGAGCCCTGCTCGCGCAGCCACGCGTCGAGCTGGTCGAAGAAGTCCAGCACGTCGGGTTGGGAGTACACCTCACCCATCTGCTCCTCCCAGCCCTCGTAGGTCACGAAGGTGGGGGAGAACTGGATCGCGGGCACGCCCCAGCGCTGCGCCAGCAGCCGCGCGGTCCACGCGCCGATGTCGTAGACGACCAGGTCGGGCCGGTCGTCGGCGAAGGCGGCGGTCAGCTGCGGCAGCACGGCCTTCGCCTCGGCGAGGAACAGGTGCATGGCCGGGGCGAGGTCGGTGGGCCACACCTGGTCGGCGGCGGGCAGCGTGGTCTCGTAGCGCACCGGCGTGGCGCCCGCGCGCTCGACGGCGGCGGCGAAGGTGTCGTCCACCGCGTAGCCGACCCGGTGGCCGCGGGCCACCAGCTCCGCCACGACGGGCAGCGTCGGGTTCACGTGCCCGTGGCCGGGGATGTTGAGGAAAGCGATGTGGGACAAGGTCGTGCTCCTGTTTTCCGGGATGACTCGGGCCCCGTCGCGCGGTGCGCGCGGGTTGGCGGTCAGAGCCGGAAATCAGAGGTAGATGACCAGGAATCCCCACATGCGCTCGACGGTAGCGCGGGTGCGGACGGACCGGCCACCGAGTTGTCCGCCACCGCGGGCGGCGCGGCGCGCGACACGGGAAAACCGAGGGTGATGTAAATCACTGGTCATCGGTGTGATTCCGGCGGGTAACCATCCGATAGTCCTTGTTTCCGCAGGACTTCCACCCACTCACCCGATCGGGCACATACGGTGCGAGGCCGCTTGCGCCCCGTGTCGGTCGCCCGGTGCCCGGCGGGTCTGTGCGAGGTCCGCGAAAGTGCAACTACGGTGTCCCGTCATGGCCCCCGTTCCCCTGTGTCCGGCTGAAGCCATCCCCCTGCGTGCCGAGCCCTTCGTGGACATCGCGGAGGCGGAGGACTTCATCCGGCTGCACCACGCCGAGCACCCGGAGGCCGGTCCCGTCGAGGACCGGCTGGCGCGGGTGCGCGCCGAGATCGCGGCGACCGGCACCTACCGGCACACCCCCGAGGAGCTGACCTTCGGGGCGCGCGTGGCCTGGCGCAACAGCGCCCGCTGCATCGGCAGGCTCTACTGGCGCAGCCTGAAGGTCCGCGACCTGCGCGACCTGCGCGACCCCAAGGAGATCGCCGACGAGTGCGTCGAGCACCTGCGGCTGGCCACCAACGGCGGCAAGATCCGGCCGGTGATCACGGTCTTCGCGCCGGACGAGCCCGGCGCGAAGGGGCCGCGCATCCACAACGAGCAGCTGATCAGGTACGCCGGGTACGTCGGCGCCGACGGCGGCGTGCTGGGTGACCGGCGCAACGCCGAGCTGACCGCCGAGGCGGTGGCGCGCGGCTGGCGGCCGCCGCCCAAGCGCGGGCCGTTCGACGTGCTGCCGCTGATCGTCTCCCGCGCGGGGTACGACACCACCATGGTCGAGCTGCCGCGCGACGCGGTGCTGGAGGTGACCCTGCGCCACCCCGAGCTGCCCTGGCTGGCCGACCTGGGGCTGCGCTGGCACGCGGTGCCCGCGATCAGCAACATGCGGCTGCGCATCGGCGGCGTCGACTACCCGGCCGCGCCGTTCAACGGCTGGTACATGGGCACCGAGATCGGGGCGCGCAACTTCGCCGACACCGACCGCTACGACCTGCTGCCCTACCTGGCCCGGCGGATGCGGCTGGACACCTCCTCGGTGCGCACGCTGTGGAAGGACCGGGTGCTGGTCGAGCTGAACCGGGCGGTGCTGTACTCCTTCGCCGCCGACGGGGTGACCATCACCGACCACCACACCGAGTCCGACCGGTTCCTGACCCACGTGCAGCGCGAGGAGGCGGCCGGGCGGTCCTGCCCGGCCGACTGGTCGTGGATCGTGCCGCCGATCTCGGGCGGCGCCACCAGCGTGTTCCACCGGTACTACTCCAAGGAGGAGTTGCTGCCCAACTTCTTCCCGGCGGGCACCACGGGGGTCTGCCCCATGATCAATTGACGGCGGTCGGGTGAACGGGTTCACCGTGAACGGCGCGGTGTGGCCTGCGTCACCTTTGATCGACTAACGTGGTCCCCCGTGAGAGTGGGCATCCCCGCGGAGTCGCGGCCCGCCGAGCGCCGGGTGGCCGCGCTGCCGGAGACGGTGGCGCTGCTGACCGGCGCGGGCCTCGCGGTGGACGTGCAGTCCGGGGCGGGGCGGCACGCCCACGTCCCCGACGCCGCCTACCAGGCGGCGGGCGCGACCGTCGTCCCCGACCACCCGGCGGGCGCCGCCGAGGTCCTGCTGTCGGTGCAGCCGCTGGACCCGGAGCGCGCCCGGCTGCTGCGGGAGGGCGACATCACCATCGGCTTCCTGCCGCCCGCCGCCGAGCTGGACCTGGTGCGCGTCCTGGTGGAGCGCGGCGTGACCTCCTTCAGCCTCGACCTGCTGCCCCGCGTCACCCGCGCGCAGGGCATGGACGCGCTGTCCTCCCAGGCGCTGGTGGCGGGCTACCGGGCGGTCCTGGTCGCCGCCGAGCGGCTGCCGAGGTTCCTGCCGATGTTCACCACCGCCGCCGGGACCGTGCCGCCCGCCAAGGTGCTGGTGCTGGGCGCGGGCGTGGCCGGCTTGCAGGCCATCGCCACGGCGCGGCGGCTGGGCGCGGTGGTGGAGGCCTACGACGTGCGGGCGGCGGCCGCCGAGGAGGTGCGCAGCCTGGGCGCGCGGTTCCTGGAGCTGTCCCTGGAGACCCAGTCCGGGGTCTACGCCGCCGAGCAGTCCGAGGACTTCCTGGAGCGGCAGCGCGAGCTGATCGCCGAGCGGGTGGCCGCGTCGGACGTGGTGATCTGCACCGCCGCCGTGCCGGGGCGGCGGGCGCCGGTGCTGGTCACCCACGACATGCTCAAGGCGATGGCGCCGGGGTCGGTGGTGGTGGACCTGGCGGCCGAGTCGGGCGGCAACTGCGCCGCCTCGGCCCCCGGCGAGGACGTGCGGGTCGGCGAGGTCCTGGTGCACGGGGCGCTGAACCTGCCCAGCTCGCTGCCGGTGCACGCGAGCAGGCTCTACGCCCGCAACGCGGCCAACCTGCTGCTGGCGATGACCGAGGACGGCGTGGTGCGGCCCGACCTCGACGACGAGGTGATCGGCGGCTGCTGCCTGACCCACGCCGGGCGCGTGCGCCACGGACCCACCGGGGAGCTGCTGTGATCGACCTGCTGACGATCTTCGTGCTGGCCGTGTTCGTCGGGTTCGAGGTCGTGTCGAAGGTCTCGACCATCCTGCACACGCCGCTGATGTCCGGCGCCAACGCCATCCACGGCGTGATCCTGGTCGGCGCGATCCTGATCACCGGTCGCGCCGAGGGCGGCCCGGAGCTGGCGCTGGGGCTCGCGGCGGTGTTCCTGGCCACGGTCAACGTGGTGGGCGGGTTCGTGGTCACCGACCGGATGCTGGAGATGTTCAAGGGGCACAAGCGGTGAGCCCCACCTGGGTCCAGCTCGCCTACCTCGTCGCCGCGCTGTGCTTCGTGCTGGCGCTCAAGGGGTTGAGCACGCCCCGGTACGCGCGGCTGGGCAACCTCGTGGGCGCGGCGGGCATGGCGCTGGCGGTGGTCACCGCCTACGCGCACGGCGCGGTCCACAACGGACCGCTCATCCTGCTCGCGGTGGCGGCGGGCGCGGTGGTCGGCGTGCCCGCCGCGCGGTCGGTGAAGATGACCGCCATCCCGCAGATGGTGGCGCTGTTCAACGGAGTCGGCGGCGCGGCGGCGGCGCTGGTGGCGCTGGTGGAGTTCGTCGAGGTGGACGGGTCGGCGCTGTTCGACGTCGCCACCGTGCTGACCGTGCTCATCGGCGCGGTGAGCTTCTCCGGCAGCGTGGTCACCTTCCTCAAGCTCCAGGAGGTGATGACCACCCGCCCGGTGCTGCTGCCCGCGGGGCGGTTCGTCGGCGCGGGCGTCGCGCTGCTCGGCCTGGCGCTGGCGCCCGCCGTGGTGGCGACCTCGTCGGTCCCGCTGCTGGTGGCGCTGTTCGCGGTCGGGCTGGCGCTGGGCGTGCTGTTCGTGCTGCCGGTGGGCGGCGCGGACGTGCCGATCGCGATCTCCCTGCTCAACGCCTTCACCGGGTTGGCCGTCGCCGCGTCGGGCTACGTGCTGGGCAACACGCTGCTGATCGTGGCGGGCACGCTGGTCGGCGCGTCCGGCACCATCCTGACCCGGCTGATGGCGCAGGCGATGGGCAGGCCGCTGGCCAACATCCTGTTCGGCGCCTTCACCGCCGCACGGGCCGCCGCCGCGGGCGGCGAGCAGCGCACCGTGCGGTCCGGCACCGTCGAGGACGTGGCGATCCTGCTGGGCTACGCGCACTCCGTGCTCGTCGTGCCCGGCTACGGGCTGGCCGTGGCGCAGGCCCAGCACGCCGTGCGGGAACTGGCGCAGCTGCTGGAGAAGCGCGGGATCAGGGTGGACTACGGCATCCACCCGGTCGCCGGGCGGATGCCGGGGCACATGAACGTGCTGCTGGCCGAGGCCGACGTGCCCTACGAGAACCTCAAGGAGCTCGACGACGTCAACCCCGGCATGGGCAGCGTGGACGTGGCGCTCGTGGTGGGCGCCAACGACGTGGTGAACCCCGGCGCGCGCGACGACCCCGCCAGCCCGATCTACGGGATGCCGATCTTCGAGGTCGACCACGCCAAGGCCGTGGTGTTCATGAAGCGCTCGATGCGCCCCGGTTTCGCGGGCGTGGACAACGGCCTGCTCTACCACCCGAAGACGACCCTGCTCTTCGGCGACGCCAAGGACTCCCTGACCAAGCTGCTCACCGCCGTGAAGCAGCTTTGACCCCCGCGAGTCGAACCCCCAGAACCCCCGAGTTCAACACTCAGGACGACCACGCCCGCCCCCGGTGTCACCCACCTATGGGCGACTCGCGAGGCTAGAGCTCGTAGTCGGGCACGGGGGCGCCCAGGGCTTCGCCGAAGGCGTGGTCCGCGCCGACCTCCGCCCACCACGTCCGCTGCTCCTCGGTGTCCACGCCGGGCACGGTCACCGCCACCCCCGACGCGCGGATCTCCCGCAGCATCAGGCCGATCGCGCGGTGCAGCAGGCCGGGTTCGCGTCCGGCCAGCCTGCGCACCACCGAGGGGGCCAGCACCACCGCGTCCACCGCCAGCTCCTCCAGCAGCGCCAGCTCCGCCTGGCCGCCGTTGAACGCGGCCAGCCCGGTGGCGATCCCGCTGTCCCGCAGCACCCGCGCGTTGTCCTCGCCCTCGGCCACCAGCATCGACCGGGTGTCCAGGTACAGCCGCAGCGCCTCGGCGGGCAGCCCGGACTCGTCCAGCGTCCGCTTCACCGCGCCGACCAGGTCCTCGTCGCTGGACTGCATCGGCGACAGCTCCACGTGCAGCGCGCCCGCGTCCCAGCCCGCCGCCGCGGTGGCCGCCTCGCGCAGCGCCCACCGCGCCAGCCGCAGCGACAGCCCGGTGCGCTCGGCCAGGTCCACGCACTCGTCGTGGCCCAGCTCCGCCCACCGCAGCCGGGCCAGGTGGCCGGTCACCGAGCCGTCGGCCAGCGCCACCACCGGCTGGTACTCGACCTCGATCTCGCCGCCGTCCAGCGCGCCCGGCATCCGCGCGGCGCGGGCGAACCAGGTGCGCGCGCGGTCGTCCTCGTACCGGTCGTAGGGCAGCCACTGCCGCGCGCCCCGGCGCTTGGCGCGGTGCAGCGTGGCGTTGGCCGCGCGCAGCAGCTCCGCCGCGTCCCACCCGGTCGGGGGCCGGTCCACCACGCCGATGCCCGCCGACAGCGCCACCCCGGCCCCGGTCGGCTCGGCCAGCGCCGCGTAGATCCGCTCCACCATCGCGGGCACCCGCGGCGTGGTGGGGGAGTTGTCCACGACGATGGCGAACTCGTCGCCGCCCAGCCGGGCCACCAGCGCGCGCTCCTCCGCGACCACGCGCTCCAACCGCCGCCCGACCTCCCTGAGCAGCTCGTCGCCCCCGGCGTGGCCGAGACCGTTGTTGACCACCGAGAAGGCGTCCAGGTCCAGGTGGTACAGGGTGATCCCGGCGCCGGAGGAGCCGTGCAGCGCCTCCAGCCGGGTGGTGAAGTGCTGCCGGTTGGGCAGCCCGGTCAGCGGGTCGCGCAGCAGCTGGTGGTCCAGGTGCGCGCGCAGCAGGTGCAGGTCGCTGATGTCCTCGACCACGGTCACCTGGTAGGCGGGCCGCCCGTCCTCGTCGCGCAGCAGCGACACCGCCACCCGCACCCACAGCGCCTCGCCGTCGGCGCGCCGCAGCCTGCGCTGCTCGCGTTGCCGGTGCTCCAGCTCGGGGCCCCGCGCCGCCGCGTCCACCGGCTCGAACAGCGCGGCCACCTCGCGCCCCACCAGCTCCTGCTTGGTCACCCCGGCCATGGTCGCCATCGAGTCGTTGGCCTGCAGGCAGATCCCGCGCAGGTCGCTGACCGCGATGCCCAGCGCGGAGGCGTCGAAGACCTCGTGGAACCGCGCCTCGCTGACCCGCAGCCCCCGCTCCGCGCGCTGCTTGGCCGACAGCAGCGCCCAGGTGATCTCCTCGTGCTGGTCGAGGGCGTCGTGCCGCACCGCGGAGGCGAAGCTCGCGCCGAGCACGCCCAGCACGGCCACCACCTTCCCCGGCAGGTCCGCCACCCCGGCCAGCTCCGGGGCCTCCAGCAGGGCACGGCCCAGCACCTCCACCGTGCGCTGCAGCGCCTCGTGGTTGGTGAAGCGGGCCCGCACCAGCTCCTCGCCGACCGCGCCCGCCGGGTCCGGGCGGAACGGCTCCGCGCGCAGCGCGTCGACCACCACGCCCACCAGGCCGAGCAGGTGCCGCTCGACCTCGGCGGAGGACATCGGCACGTACGCGGTCTGGTACACGGCCCGCGTCCACGCGCGGGCCAGCAGTTGGGCGGAGTGCTCGTGCACGGCAGGCGCACCTCCCACTGCTCGGTCGCGTGGAGGTTACTGACGGACACGACCACTGCGGCAGGTGTGGAACGCTCTTGACCCCGATCGGCCTAGCGGCTGGGGTCAACACACCCACTGCCAGCCGTCGCGAGGGCGAAATCCGGACCCTTGCGGGTGATCCGCGTCCGATGCGGGATGCTCCACTCCGGACACCCCGCCGCGGCCGTGGATCAGTACCCTTGGCCCATGTCGGACGAGGCTCGCACGCTCACGGACGTGGTCACGCGGCTGCGCCGCGCCCTGCGCACCAGCATCCGCTCGGAGTGGCCGTGGGACGCGCTGCCCATGGCGCGGGTGGAGCTGCTGCAGACCCTCGCCGAGCGCCCGCCGATGCGGGTCGGCGACCTCGCCGCCGAGCTGCGGCTGGCCCCCAACACGGTCAGCGGCCTGGTCGGCCAGCTGATCGACGGCGGGCTGGTGACCCGCGCGGGCGACCCGACCGACCGGCGGGTGGCGCGGCTGTCGGTGACCCCGCTGGGGCACGAGAAGCTCGCGGTGTGGCAGAGCGCGCACGAGAAGCGCATCGGCGCGGCGCTGGACCGGCTGGAGCCGGGGGAGCGGGAGGACGTCGTGCGGGCGCTGGCGGCGCTGGACCGGCTGGTCGACCACCTGCGCACGAGTTGACCGCCCCGCGCGGCGCGCTCGCCGCGGTGGCGCTGGGCGGCGGGTTGGGCGGGCTGGCCCGGTACGGGCTGGGCCTGCTGGTGCCGGGACCGTGGGGGACGCTGCTGGTCAACGTGCTGGGGTGCGCGCTGATCGGCGTGCTGATGGCGTTCGCGCCGCGCGCGCACCCGCTGGTGCGTCCGTTGCTGGGCGTGGGGGTGCTGGGCGGCTTCACGACCTTCTCGGCCTACGCGGTGGACGCGGTGCGGCTGGGCGGCGCGGTGGCGCTGGGGTACTTGGGCTTGACGCTGGTGGTCGCGCTGACCGCCACCGGGGCGGCCCTCGCGGTGACCAGGAGGCTGCTGCGGTGACCGCCCTGCTGGTGTTCCTGGGCAGCGCCGCCGGGGCGTCGCTGCGCTACCTGGCGGACCGGTTCGTCCGGTCGCGGTACCCGTCGCCGCTGCCGTGGGCGACGCTGGCGGTGAACGTCGCGGGCTGCTTCGCGCTGGGGTGGCTGGTCGGCGCCGAGCCCGCGGTGTGGGCGCTGGCGGGCACCGGGGTCTGCGGCGGGCTGAGCACCTACAGCACGTTCGGCTACGAGACCGTGGCGCTGCTGGAGCGCGAGCGGTACGGGTGGGCGCTGGCCAACGTGCTGGCCAACGTGGTGGTCGGGGTGGGGGCGGCGGCGCTGGGGTGGTGGATCGGCCGCTGACGCCGCCGCCGCACTCCGCTAGGCGGGGGTCAGCCTGCTCAGCACCGGCGGCAGGTCGTCGGTGTGCAGCACGCCCAACCGCTGCGTGGCGCGGGTCAGCGCCACGTACAGGTCGCTGGCCCCGCGCGGCGACTCGGCCAGGATGCCGCTGGGGTCGACCACCAGCACCGAGTCGAACTCCAGGCCCTTGGCGTCCACCACGCCCAGCACCACCACGGGCGCGTCCAGGTCGTCGGTGGCGTCGGGGACCGCCGCGCGCAGCTGCGCCAGCCGGGCGGCGGGCACGATCACCGCCAGCTTGCCGTCGCCGATCGCCGCGGACTCCTCGGCCACCGCCGCGGGCAGCGCGGCGGCCAGGTCGGCCACCCGGCGCGACCACGGGGCGTGGCCGCTGTCGCGCACCGAGGTCGGCGGCACCAGCTCCGGGTTCACGCTCGCCAGCACGTCCGCCGCCACCGCCATGATCTCCGAGGGCGTGCGGTAGTTGACCGTCAGCTCGGTCAGCTTCCAGCGGTTCATCACGTAGGGCGAGAGCACCTGGTCCCACGACGTGGCGCCCGCGATGTCGCCGGTCTGCGCGATGTCGCCGACCACGGTCATGGACTTGGACGGGCAGCGGCGCATCAGCGTCCGCCACGCCATCGCCGACAGCTCCTGCGCCTCGTCCACGATGATGTGGCCGAAGGTCCAGGTGCGGTCCGCGGCGGCGCGCTCGGCGGCGGTCTCGTAGCGCTCGGCGCCGTGCCGCTCGGCCAGCCGGTAGGCGTCGACCAGGTCGGTGGCCATCAGGATGTCCGGGTCGGCGTCGTCCTCCAGGTCCAGGATGTCCAGCACGCCCTGGGCGTAGTCGACGGCCTGCCTGCGCTGCCGCTCGGCGCGGGCCTTGGCCTCGGTGTCGTCCTCGCCCAGCAGCTCGGCGGCCTCGTCCAGCAGCGGCACGTCCGCGGGCGTCCACGGCGAGCCCGGCTCGCGCACCAGCAGCGCCCGCTCCTCGGCGCTGAGCTTGGGCGCGGCCTTGGCGATGCGCTGGGGCGAGGCGAACAGCTCCTCCAGCAGCCGCTGCGGGGTCAGCGTGGGCCACAGCCGCTCCACCGCGGCCCGCACCGCGTCGTCCTCGCGCAGCTCGCGGCGGATGTCGTCGATGTCGGCCTGGTCCAGCAGGTGCCTGCCGAGCCTGGCCACGGCCTGCGCGGCCAGCGCGCTGATGATCTCCCGCTGGAAGGTGCGGCGGGCCTCGTTGTGCGGCCTGCGGGTGCGCCGGGCCCGGCCGCGCGCGTCGGAGATCATCCGCCGGTCCAGTCGCAGCACGTCCTGGTCGAAGGGGATCTCGACCAGCGAGGGCGCCTCCTGCCGGTCCTTGATCGCGCGCGCCACGACGTCGGCCATCTCGATGCGGCCCTTGAGCGCCGCGGTGCGGGCGGGTTCGCGCCCGGTGGCGGTCAGGCCGGGGAACAGCTCGCCCACCGTGGACAGCAGCACGCCGGTCTCGCCCAGCGACGGCAGCACCTGGCCGATGTAGCGCAGGAACGTGGAGTTCGGGCCGACCACCAGCACGCCCCGCTTGGCCAGCTGGCGGCGGTGGGTGTAGAGCAGGTAGGCCGCGCGGTGCAGAGCCACCGCGGTCTTGCCGGTGCCCGGACCGCCCTGGACGACCACCACGCCGTTGAGGTCGGTGCGGATGATCCGGTCCTGCTCGGCCTGGATGGTGGCGACGATGTCGCCCATCTGGCCGGTGCGGCTGGCGTTGACCGCGGCCAGCAGGGTCGCCTCGCCGGTCAGCCCCTCCCGGCTGTGCCTGGCCTCGGCGGAGTTGATGTCGAGCACCTCGTCGTCGAAGCCGACCACCTTGCGCTGCCTGGTGCGCAGGTGGCGACGCCTGCGCACGCCGTCCGGCGCGGCGGCGGTGGCCAGGTAGAACGGGCGGGCGGCGGGCGCGCGCCAGTCCATCAGCAGCGGCTCGTACTCCTTGTCCTCGTCGAACAGCCCGATCCGGCCGATGTAGAACCGGTCACCGGTGTGGAAGTCCAGCCGCCCGAAGCACAGCCCGTTCTCCACCGCGCTGTACTGGGCGAGTTGATCGGAGTACATGGCCACCGAGGTGTCCCGCTCCGACCTCATCTGGTGCGTTCCGCCGGTTTGCCGGAGCGCGCCCGCCAGGCGCTTCGAGCTCTGCTCGCGCAGGTCGTCCAGCCTGCCGTACAGCATCGACACGTATTCCTGCTCCGATTCGATTTCCACGAGTCGGAGGTCGTCGGAGGGGCTTGACAACGTGCCTCATTTCTCGATACCGTCGTTTGTCAGGCAGTTACTTTTTCGCCTGTCGCTGTTCTGCGCGCGCGCAGAACGACTAATCTACACGTTCCCCGGCCCTCGGCCGACCCCCTCCGGCGCAGCGATCCCGCCCGGTCCTCACCCGTCCGGGTGAGATCCCGGTCGGTACCCGCGGTGAGCGCGTTCCGCCTGTTGAGGGGCGTGCGGCGGGCACGCGGGTGAAACCCGGCGGTGGGCGCCGCGTTCGCGGGCAGGCTGGGACGGGTGAAGGAGCAGCGCCAGGAACTGGTCCGGCTGTGCCGGTGCGCGGTGGCCCGGCCGCGCTGGCAGCTCGTCGCCGCGGTCGCGGTCTCGCTGTGGTCGGCGGCCTGGGTGCTCGGCCAGGTCCGCGGCGCCCCCAGCCCGCTGGACGTGCTGCGCGCCCCGGTGGCCTGGGCGGGCGCGCCGACCGGCTGGCTGGAGGCCGCGTCCGCCTGGTGCGAGGGCCGCACGTCGTTCCTGGCGGTCGTCGGCGGCCTGCTGTGGGCGATGACCACCGAGCGCCAGCAGCTGAGCGCGCTGCTCGGGTGGGTGGCGGTGATGCTGGCCGCGGAGTCGACCGGCTACGGCGCGGTGCACCGGGCGCTGCTGGCGCTGGCCTGCCTGCTGGTGGTGCTGGGCGTGGCGTCCATCCCCGGCAGGCGGGCGTTCGTGGTGGACCGCGTGGCGCTCATCCCGCGCGACGTGCTGCGCGCGGGTTCCACCGCGCTCGCGCTGTCGGCGGTCGTGCCGCTGGTGGCGCCCGGCCTGGCGGTGGCCGCGCTGCTGCGGCCCTACGTCACCCGGCCGCCGCGTCCGCGCCAATGGAGTTCCGCAAAACCGCGCTCGGAAAGCGCCGAACCGGTCGGGGTGCCCGCACCGCGCGGTTGATCCGGCGCGCGGGACCGTTATTTAGCGGACTGGCATGTGAGTGGTGCTCATGTGCGGATCACGTTATCGAGTCTTTGTTACCCGGCGTTTGGCTTACTCGTCCGTATACCGCAAGATGACCCGCGTGCATGACAATCCCGCCGAAAACCGCTTAGCCAAGGTGATGCGCCGTCAGCCCGTTCAGCAGCGGGGCGCGGCGACCGTCACCGCCATTGTCGACGCCTGCGCGGCGCTGCTGAACGAGCACGACTACGACGACATCACCACCGCCCGCATCGTCGAGCTCGCGGGCGTGCCGATCGGTTCGTTCTACCAGTACTTCCCGGACAAGCGCTCCGTGGTGCACGCGCTGGCGCTGCGCGGCATGGAGGACTACCTGGCCCAGGTGGAGGAGCTGTTCGCCGACGACGGGCCCGCGCCGGACTGGCGGGAGGCGATCGGCCAGGTCGTGGCGGTCTACCTGCGGATGCTGGTGGAGGTGCCGGGCTTCGGCCGGGTGCGGTTCAGCGACCTGCTCGACGGGCACCGCCTGGACGCCAGCATCGACCAGTACGAGCTGATGGCCGAGCGGCTGCGCGAGCTGTTCTGCGGGCGCTACGAGGTGCGCGGGTCCGCGCCGGTCATGCTGACCTTCCGGATGGCCGCGCAGACCGCGGACGCGCTGTTCAAGCTCGCCGAGCGGGTGGCCCCCGACGAGCGGCAGCACGTGCTGGAGACCGCGAACGGCATGATCTTGAAGATGCTGGCCGGGGTGTTCGACCCGGAGTGACTTGCCGCGCCGGTCCCGGTGGTGTGGGGTGGACCGGTGACGGGCGACGACTTCGACGTGATCGTGATCGGCGGCGGCCCGGTGGGGGAGAACGCCGCCGCCCGGACCGCCGCTGGCGGGCTGCGGACCGCGCTGGTGGAGCACGAGCGGCTCGGCGGCGAGTGCTCCTACTGGGCGTGCATGCCGAGCAAGGCGCTGCTGCGCCCCGGCCACGCGCTGGCCGCCGCGCGCCGGGTGCCCGGCGTGCCGGTGGGGGAGCGGCTCGACGCCGCCGCCGTGCTCAAGCGGCGCGACGGGTTCACCTCGGACTGGGACGACAGCGGTCAGGTCGCGTGGGCCGAGGGCGCCGGGCTGACCGTGGTGCGCGGTCACGGCGAGCTGGTCGGCGAGCGTCGCGTGGACGTGGGCGGCCGGGTGCTCACCGCCTCCCGCGCGGTGGTGGTGTGCACCGGCAGCGTGGTGCGCACGCCGCCGCTGGAGGGCCTGGCGGAGGTGCCCCACTGGACTTCGCGCGAGGCGACCTCGGCCCACGAGGTGCCCTCGTCGCTGGTGGTGCTGGGCGGCGGTGTGGTCGGCGTGGAGATGGCGCAGGCGTGGGCCAGGCTGGGCTCGGCGGTGACCCTGGTCGTCTCCGGGGAGCGGCCGCTGCCCGCCTTCGAGCCCTTCGCCGGTGAGCTGGTGCTGGAGGGGCTGCGCGCGGACGGCGTCGAGGTCGTCACCAACGCCAGGGCCAGGTCGGTGTCCCTGGTGGCGGGCGGCACCCGCCTGAGCGGTGATGGCGTGGACGTGGTGGGCGAGCACCTGCTGGTGGCCACCGGGCGCAGGCCCGCGACCGAGGGCCTGGGCGTGGAGCGGTTCGGCTTCACCGCGGGCGAGGCGCTGCCGGTGGACGACACCGGCCGGGTGGCCGGGCTGGACTGGCTCTACGCCGCGGGCGACGTGACCGGCCGGGCCCCGCTGACCCACCAGGGCAAGTACGCCGCCCGCGCGGTGGGCACCGCCATCGTCACCGGCGCGGTGTCGCCCGAGCCGTGGAGCGCGGCCGCGGCGACGGCCGACCACACCGCCGTGCCGCAGGTGGTGTTCACCGATCCCGAGGTGGCCGCGGTGGGGCGCACCGCGGCGAAGGCGCGCGAGGCCGGGCTGGAGGTCCGGGTGGTGGACCTGGACATCGCGGTGGCCGGGTCCGCGCTGCACGCCGACGGCTACCGGGGCAAGGCCCGCATGGTGGTCGACGAGCGGACCCGCACCCTGGTCGGCGTGACCTTCGCCGGGCCGGACGTGGCGGAGCTGATCCACGCCGCGACCGTGGCGATCGTGGGCGGGGTGACCGTGGACCGGCTCTGGCACGCGGTGCCGTCCTACCCGACGATCAGCGAGGTGTGGCTGCGGCTGCTGGAGGCCTACGGCCTCTGAGGCATTCCCCGGCGTGACCCCGATCAATTTGCCGCGGCTGTTCGGAATTGCCGCGGCGGGATTTTCCGGTGCGCCGGAGAATCACGATCCGGTGTCACTTGCCGGGGCGACGCGCGCGCGGTGGCGCTGGTCGGACCCGGCCAGTAATCTCCACAGTGGACGGTCCGGCGGGCTGGGTGGGTCCGCCGGAATGCATATGAACCCTTGTGGGGTGCGCGTGCACATTCCCGAAGAAGACCGCACCGCCAATCGACGCGCGGCCGTACCGCCGAATGGTGGTCGGTCGCCGAAAAATGCGGCTTACACTGCAGAGGTGACCAGGGGGACCGTCGTCGTCACGAGCGCCGCGGTGGCGTGGTGCGCCTTCGTCCTGATCACCACGCTGCTGCCCGACGGCCCGGCGCTCACCCCGACCGCGGTGTACCTGCCGGGCTTCCTGGTCCTGCCGGTGGTGACCTACACGCTGCACCGGGCGCGCGAGAACGCGCTGCTGTGCGTGGCCCACGTGCCGTGGCCGGTGCTGGTGGCGGGGTCCGCCGTGGCCGTGATCGGCTGGCTGTTCTCCTGGGGCGGGCTGGTGGGCAGGCCGGGCACCGAGACGCTGAGCGCGGTGGCGGGCCTGGTCATCGTGCTGCACGTGGCGTTCGGGCTGATCGCGATCGGGCTGGCCCGCACCGACTACTGAGCGCCCGCCGACCGCCTCGCCGACCGCCTCACTGCTCGGCGGGCAGCCGCAGCGCCTCATCGGCCACCGCGGTCAGCACCGGGTCGGCCGGATCGGACCCGTCCCGCGCCCACACCGCCTGCGCCACCCGCACCTTGGCGCCCTTGGCCACCACCCGGATCGCCGAGCGGTCGAACGAGCTCGGGCCGCCCTCCCAGGACTTGCCCTCCTTGACCAGCGCGGTGATCCCGCCCGTCCCGGCGGCCGAGGCCAGGCCGTGCAGCTCGGCGGCCCGCGCCGGGTCCGGCAGGCTCAGCTCGGCCACCGCCACGCCGACCGACCGCCCGTCCACGGCGGTCTCGTACTGCGCGCGGCGCAGCTCGGCGCACTCGTGGTCGGCCAGCCACGCCTGCACGTCGCCGAACGCGTGGGCCGCGCAGTCCTCGCTCAGCGCGGCGCCCCTCGGCGTGAAGTTGCGGCCGTCCACCACCACGGTGGTCGGCTCCGGCGGCGCGTCGGCAGGCGGCGAGGCGTCCGAGGCGTCGCCGGAGGACACCGCCACCACGACCGCGACCAGCGCCAGCAGCGCCGCCACGGCCACCGCGGCGATGGGCAGCCACTTGCGGCGGCGCGCCGCCGCGGGCCCCACCTTGGGCAGCAGCATGGTGCGGGCCGAGGCCAGGTCAGCGGCCACGTCGGAGAAGCCCTCGGCGCGCAGCTCGGCCGGGCCGGGCGGGGAGCCGGTGGGCGCGAGCACGGCGATGAGCCTGGCCGCGTGCTCCACCGAGCACGGCCGGTCGCTGGTGGCCAGCTCGCGCGCGGCGGCCAGCAGCGTGGTCGGCTTGGGGTGCAGCACGCGCAGGCCCCGGTTGAGGTCCGCGGTGGGCTGCACGACCTGCCCCACGTACGGTCCGACCGCCACGACGGTGGTCACCGGCAGCGGCTCGCCGCGCATGTCCTGGATGCGCCGGGCCACCGCGGTGGTGGCCGTCAGCGCCTCGGCGGCCGGGCTGACCGCGCCGTCCGGGCGGATCAGCGGCCAGCCGTCGGTCTTCCACCGGTCGCCCAGCGGGGCCTCCAGCCGCACCGCGGGCTCGGGCAGGTCCACGCCCACCACGACCAGCACGCCGCGCGGCAGCACGACCACCGCGTCCAGCGGGCGGGGGCAGCCCGGCGGCTGGACGCCGAGCAGGGCCACGCCGCCGAGCACGGAGCCGCCCGCGCCCCAGGTGGTCAGGGCGGCGCGCACGTCGGCGCCGACCGCCGAGGGCTCGGTCCCCAGCCTGATCAGGCGCACGCGATCACCCCGTTCCACACGATCGGACACGGTATCGCCGTCCGCCGGGACGCGGCGGCGGACCTGGGCGGTTCGTGCGATCGACGCGGGTGACCACCGTCACCAGGGGCATGTGCCCATCACCCGACGGTGTCGTTTGACCGCGGAAAGTGACCCGGCGGTCCGCCGCTTGGACCGTTGAGCGGCACATTAGGGTCGAAAGTCCTGTATCCGCCCACCCGAGTGATGCACGTGCTGGTTCTTCTGGCGGACTTCTCCCGCAGCGGGCAGAATGACCAAGTCGGGAATTCGCAAGATCGTCCGCTGTCGAGAGGTCGTAGGGGAAGACGTCCCTCGTCGAGTAGCGGAGGTCAGCTGTGAGCACCCGTGGCAGCACCAGTGGCGTGGTCTACGTCCACTCGTCGCCGTCTGCGGTCTGTCCGCACGTCGAGTGGGCGATCTCGGGCACCCTCGGTGAGCGAGTGGACCTCAGGTGGGCGGCGCAGCCCGCGGCGCCAGGGCAACTGCGCGCCGAATGCGCCTGGACCGGCGAAGCCGGGACGGGCGCCCGACTCGTGGCCGCGTTGAGGGCGTGGCCGATGCTCCGGTTCGAGGTCACCGAGGACCCCAGTCCCGGTGTGGACGGCGTGCGCTACTGCTTCGCGCCGGTGCTGGGCCTGTGGCACGCCCGGACCAGCGCCAACGGCGACATCGTGGTCTCGGAGGACCAGCTGCGCGCGCTGGCCGCCCGCAGCCGGGGCGGCGAGTCCTTCGCGCACGGCGTGGACGAGATCCTGGGCGCGGCCTGGGACGACGCCCTGGAGCCGTTCCGCAGGGCGGGCGACGGCGCGCCGGTCACCTGGCTGCACCGGGTGGGCTGAGCCCGCCGGTCGGCTCAGCCGGTCGGCTCAGCCGGTCGGCTCAGCCGGTCGACGCGGGCTGCCAGGCCGCCATCAGCTCCGCGTAGGCGGGCGAGGCGGCCAGCAGCTCCTCGTGCGCGCCCAGCAGCGCGGGTCCGCCGTCCATGACCAGCACCCGCCGCGCCCGCAGCGCGGAGGACAGCCGGTGGGCGATCACCACCAGCACCCCGCCGCGCGCGGCGAACGCCTCCTCCACGCGCGCCTCGGCCGCCGCGTCCAGGTGCGAGGTCGCCTCGTCCAGCACCACCACCTCGGCCGGGGACGCGTGCACCCTGGCCGCCGCCAGCAGCTGCGCCTCCCCAGCCGACAGCCCGCCGCCCGCGTGGCCGACCGCCCCGTCCAGCCCGCCCAGCCGCCGCACCACCCCGGTCGCGCCCACCGCCTCGACCGCGCGCAGCAGGTCGGCGTCGGACGCCTCGGGGGCCAGCAGCGCCAGGTTCTCCCGCACGGTGCCGGTGAACAGGTAGGTCTCCTGGGGCACCAGCGCGATCCGCCGGTGCCGCACCGACGGGCGCACCAGGTGCACCGGCACCCCGCCGAACCGCACCTCGCCCGCCTGCGGCGCCACCAGCCCGGTCACCAGCCCGGCCAGCGTGGACTTGCCGATGCCGCTGGGCCCCACCACGGCGAGGTGGTCGCCCGCCCGCAGCACCAGGTCCAACCCGCGCACCACCGGCTCGGCGCGCGCGCCCCAGCCGAAGGTCGCCCCGCGCAGCTCCAGCCCGCCGCCGGACGGCTCCAGCCCGCCCGGCGGGGCGGCGGGCGGGGGCGCGGCCTCGGCCAACCGGCGCAGCGCCACCACCAGGCGCAGCACCACCGTGCTGGTGGTGTCGGCCAGCCGCCGCAGCGCGGGCTGCACGCTCGTGCTCAGGTACACCACCGCGCCGAGCACCTCGCCCGCGCTCAGCGCGCCCGAGGCCACCATGCCCGGCGCGACGACCAGCAGCAGCACCAGGGGCGCGAAGCCGCCCAGGGTGATCACCACCCCGCGCAGCGCGCCTGCCCACGCCATCCGCACCGTCGCCGCCGCCTGCCGGTCGACCCGCTCGCCCACCTCGGCGGCGGCGCGCGCCGCGCCACCGCAGGCCACCACGTCGCGCAGCCCCAGCAGCGCCGCGCCCGCGACCTCGGCGGCGTCCTCGTCGGCCAGCACCAGCTCGCGCTGCCCGCGCGCCAGCGAGGGCAGCAGCAGCCCGAACAGCACCAGCGCGGCCACCACCGGCAGCACCACCAGCCAGGCCAGCTCGGCCACCGAGGTGGCCAGCCCGACCAGCGCCGCGGCCGTGGTCACCAGCAGCGCGCGCGCCTGCACCAGCACTCCCGCCGTGGCGTCCCGCACGACCTCCACGTGCCGGGTGATCCGGGCGACCGCGCTCGCGTCGGGCAACCCGCGGTGCGACCGGCCGTCGTGCAGCACACCGCGCACCACGGCGGTCACCAGCGCGTCGCGCATCGGCTCGACCACCCCGCCCAGCCGAGTGAACACCTGCCGCAGCCCGAACCCGCCGAGCACCGCGACCAGCGCGAACAGCACCAGCCACAGCACGCCCGAGGGCACGTCGCCCACGGCGAACCCGCGGTCCACCGCCAGCCCCACCAGCCGCCCGCCCAGCAGCGCGGGCACGCCCTCCACCACCGACCAGCCCAGCAGCACCGCCACCTCGCGCTTGCGACCCGCCAGCGCGCTCCAGTAGGCGTTCACCCGAACACCGCCCGGTACTCCGCGTCCCGCCACAGGGCGGAGTGCGGGCCGACCGCGCGCACCCGCCCGTCCTCCAGCCACACCACGGCGTCCGCCCGCCGCGCGGTGGCGGCCCGGTGGGTGACCACGATCCGGGTGCGCCCCGGCAGCGCCGTGCGCAGCGCGCGTTCCACGGTGGCCTCGGTGACGGTGTCCAGGCTCGCCGTGGCGTCGTCGAGCACGAGCACGTCCGGGTCGCGCACCAGCGCTCGCGCCAGGCCCAGCCGCTGCGCCTCCCCGCCGGACAGCGGGGTGTCGGCCAGCGGCGTGCGGTAGCCCTCGGGCAGCCGCACCACCACGTCGTGCACCTGGGCGGCCCGGCAGGCCCGCTCGACCCGGTCGGCGTCGGCGGTCGCGCCGTGCTCGAAGACCCCGTACCCGACGGCGTCGGCCACCGTGGCGCCCAGCAGCGCGGGCCGCTCGAACGCGCACCCCGCCGAGCCGCCGCGGCGGACCTGCCCGGACGAGGGCGCCACCACCCCGCCGATCACCGCGGCCAGCGACGACTTCCCCGCCCCGGAGCGCCCGACGACGGCGAAGAAGGCGCCTGCGGGCACGGTCAGGTCCACGTCGTGCAGCGCGTCGGGCACGCACACCCCGCGCAGCCGCACCTCACCCGGTGGCGCCGATCCCGGCGGCACCACCTCGGGCACCGGCACG
>NZ_BMRG01000002.1:192971-230607 GCF_014648515.1 Saccharothrix coeruleofusca | reverse complement strand
GCCAGCACCTCCTCCAGCCGTCGCGCGCTCGCGCGGGCGCGTTCCAGCGCGGTCAGCACCGCCGCCTGCCCGACCACGGCCATGCCCAGCGCCACGTAGCCCAGCGCGGCCAGCACGTCGCCGACGCTCAGCCGCCCCGCCACCACGCCGAACCCGGCGGCGGTCAGCACCGCCAGCTCCACCGCGGGCAGCAGCAACCCGGCCCGCCAGATCATCCGCGCCTGGGTGCGCCACATGCCCACGCCCGCCAGCGCCAGCCGGGGCAGCGGCCGCAGCACCCGGTGCGCCTCCTGGTCGGCCGCGCCCGCCGCGGCGATCGTGCGCAGCCCGCCGACCGCGTCCACCAGCCGGGCCGACAGCTCGCCGGAGACCTCCTGGTAGGCCGCCACGTCCTCGGCGGTCAGCCGCAGGTGCGAGCGCACCAGCAGCAGCGCGGGCGGCACGCTGAGCAGGAACACCGCCGCCAGCCGCCAGTCCAGCAGCGCCAGCGCCAGCACCGCGCCCGCCGCGGTGAGCACCGTGATGCCCAGGTTCACCAGCAGCACCGCCGCCCCGCCCGCGATGGCGCTGTCCCCGGTCAGCCTGCTCACCGCGTCCCCTGCGGCGAACGGCGACGGGTGCCCCAGCGCCAGCAGGTGGTCGGCCAGCCGCCGCCGCAACCAGCTCGCCCCGCGCGCGGTCAGCGACGCGGCCAGCACGACGCCGACGGCGTCGCCCACCAGCTCGGTGCCCGCCAGGCCCGCGAGCGCCAGCACGGTGCCCGCGTCCAGCCGCCCGGTCAGCGCCGCGTCCACCGCCCGCGCCAGCGCGGTGGGCAGCAGCAGCCCCGCCGTGGTGGCGACCAGGGCGTTGATCCCCAGCAGGAGCCACCGCGGGTCGCGGCGCACAACGGTGTGGAGCAGCATTCCGTCCTCCAGGGAAGTGGGCGCATCATGGGGCGAGGGCCCGACGGCCCCACCGAGTGGAGTCGGTGGGTGCCGTCGGACCCTCTGCGTGGCCCGTTGAGCGGCGCACTTCGCCTGCGCCGCTCAACGGGAGGCCCTCTTCAGGGCTTTCAGCAGATCAGCAGGCTCACGGTGGAGTGGCTGCAGGGCAGCAGCAGGCTCGCGTTGGAGGCGGTGGTGCTGCCGCCGCCGCCGCTGCTGCCGCCGCTGGCCATCGCGTTGGACTGGGCCTCGGGGACCTCGAGGTCCTGCAGGTCGAGGATGAACTCCATGACTACTCCTTCTCGGGGATCGAACGGGGTTGTGCCCACCGGCCCGTGCGGGCCGGAGCTCTGAGGAACGGCAGCGCGGGGACTCCGTCCACGGCGGCGGCGATGGCGAGCAGCACGCCCGCGCCACCGGTTTCGAGGTCCATCGACAGCCGTCGCAACTGGATGCCGGGGAAGGCCACCCCGCCCTGGTGCGGCACGGCGTGCCAGGCCAGGGCGGACAGGTGCTTGTCGACCGCGGCGCGCGGTCCGCCCGCGTGCACCAGCGCGGCCAGCAGGCCCGCCCGGCCCAGCGCGAGCGCGGGGTGGATGACGAACTCGCCGGTGCAGGCGTCCACCAGCTCGGGCAGCCGCCCGACGACCGGCCGGTCCGGCGCGACCACGGCCAGCTCGTTGAGCGCCAGCGCGATGCCCGCGCTGCCGACGCCCACGTAGGGCAGCGTGCGGAAGTTGCCGTCGCGCACCTGCGTCGAGCCGTCCAGCGCGGTCATCGTCTCGGCCAGGTCGCGCTCGACGGCGCGTTCGGCCAGGTCCAGCCAGCGCCGCTCGCCGGTGTGCTCGAACAGCCGGGTGAACAGCAGCGCGGGCCCCGACCAGCCGTGCAGCAGACCCGCCCTGGCCTTGCCGCCGGGCGGCGCGGCCTGCGCCAGCGCGGTGGCCAGCCGCTCGCCCAGCTCGACCGCCCGCGCGGCGTGCGCCTGCTCGCCCCGCGAGTCGGCGAAGTGCAGCAGGTTCAGCGCGATGCCGGACAGGCCCGAGGCGAGCCCGTGGTCCCGCGTGCCCGGCAGCAGCGCGGCGTAGGAGTCGACCAGCTCGCCCGCCAGGTCGTGGTGGCCGAGGTTCTCCAGCACGTGCGCGATGCCGTGCGCGCCGGTGAAGAAGCCGGGTTCCTTGGGCGGGTCGCGGCGCACCGCCTCCAGCAGCCACCGCTCGTGCTCGGGGTAGCGGCCCTGGCCCGCGACGTCCAGGGCGTGCAGCACGCCCGCCGCGCCGTAGGCGAAGCACGCGCCGCCGACCTCGAACTGCTCCACGTCGCCGGGGAACAGCCGGTCGTGGCGGTGCGGCGTGGCGCTGGCCAGGATCGCCGCGGCGATGGACTTGCGCACCACCGCCCAGTCCGGCTCCGGCTCGTCCAGCGGGGTGACCGCAGGCCCCCTGGGCGCGGCGTCCCTGGGTTCGAGCACCTCCACGATGCGGGCGCAGTACTCGCGGGGCAGCCCGAACCGCTGCTCGATGAACGCCACGTGCGAGCGCAGCTTCACCGGCGAGAGCTCGACCACCGCGTTGAGCGGCAGGAAGACGTAGAGGCGCAGCGCGGCCAGCGCGTGCTCGTCGATCTCGAAGCCCTCGCGGTCCGGTGGGGCCTGGAAGCCCGGCGCGCCCAGCGTCGGCCTGCGGCCCTCCTCGATCCCGGAGGCCAGCTCGAAGTCGATCAGCGACACCGAGTCGTCGGTGTCCACCAGCACGTTGAGCGGGTGCAGGTCGCCGAACACCACACCGCGCTCGTGCACCGCGGCGAGAATCCGCTCGACCTCGCCGACCAGCTTGAGCGCGCGCTGCGCGTAGGCGGCCAGCGCCTGCTCGTCGACCCGGTGGTGGGTCAGCGGGTAGTGCCGGCCCAGCCACTGGCCCAGCGGGATGCCAGGCACGTGGCTCATGGCGACGAACTCGTGCTCCCAGGCGGTGAACCGGTCGAGCACCGACGGCACGCCGGGCACCCCGGCCAGGCGGGTCAGCACCCGGTGCTCGCGGACCAGCCGGGCGACCGCGTCGACGTTGTCCCGGTCCAGGCCCGCGTGCGGCCTGGCCTCCTTGAGCACCACCCGCGCGCCGTCGGACTCGCGCTCGGCCAGGTACACGCCGCCGCCGTTGGAGAAGTGCAGCGAGCTCAGCACGTCGTACGGGAACGAGCCCGCGTCCCCCGCGCGGCGCGCGGCCAGGTGCGGCTCCAGGCAGGCGGGCAGGGACACCCAGTCGGGGGTGGAGAACGTCGGCTTGCGGCGGTCCGGGACCAGCGCGCCGTCCGGGCCCTCGATGGCCAGCACCCGCTTGCCGTCCTCCTCCAGCCACTGCTCGACGAACCCGCCGTAGCGCACGTGCAGCGGGCCCGTCCCGTAGCGCAGGTCGCTGAGGATGTAGGGGCCTGCCTGGCCCCGCAGGACCTCGGACAGCTCGCGCAGCGTGCTCTCCAGCTCCGCCTCGTCGGCAGGGTAGACGGTGATCAGCTTGCCGCTGCCCTCCCTCGGCGCGTATTTCGAGTTGCGCGCCAGCACGATCGACCGGGTGCGCAGGTACTTGAAAGGAATTCGCTTCGGGACCAGGTGCTCGAAGGTCTCCAGGAGCACTTGCGCGGCGTTGAGCACGGTCGCCGAAACGTGGATCTTCCAGCCCTGCTTCGGCAGTCGGACGCCGTCCGGGTGCAGGTGCCGCCAGATGTTCTTATCGGTCTGGGTCCAGCCTTCCGGCAGGGCCGGGAGGATGTGCGAGAAATCGTCGTCAGCGGTTTCCGACGGACTTTGCACGTCATAGAAGTGACGGTCCGCGAAGCAGTAAGCCTCGTAGCGGAGATCCATCGGGATTCGCCTCCCTCGACTTTCGACCGGCATATTTCCGCACGTCGCAGCCTGCTTGGCCAATCCGCCAACCAGGGGAAGTTTTCCCAACCGTTAGGGCGGGATGAGCGGGGTCAACTCCTACTGTCGGTGTTGCACACGGTGTGCCGATCACTCGAAAGAGGTGTTTAAAGCATATCGGACAGGTGAAAAAGATGTTCGTCCGCTAAACGGCACTGTTCAGTTCAGCGGCGTGCGCGCGGCTCATCTGCGGATTCAACGGCACCCGCTGCGCGGCCGTCCGGAAAGCTACTGTCAGTGGGTCCGCGGGGTTATTGGGGGGAAACGGCACCATTCGGTTCCGAGTACGTCCGGGGGAGTGTCGAAAATTAGCGCCCGGAACCGGGTGGTCCTGCTCGCGGAGACGTCGCGCCGGGTCGGCTGCGCCGGGCGCGGGCGCTGTGGCACCCTCGTCGCGTGTCGCCCCGCCTGCTGCTGCCCGTGGTGCTCGTGGTCGCCGCCGCCTCGGTCGGCGTCGGGCTGCTCGCCAGGGACCTCTACCACCGCCCCGCCGTGGCCAAGGCCGACCAGATCGCGGTGCCCAGCTCCGCGCCCAGCTCCGTGCCGCGCAGCGCCCAGCCCGGCGACTCCACCGTGCGGCTGTCCGTGGACGCCGCGCAGCACCCCGACGGCGCCCGCGTGCGGACGGTGCTCCAGGAGTTCTTCGACGCGATCAACGCTCACGACTACGACCGGTGGAGCCGCACCGTCACCGCCGAGCGCTCCACCACCACTCCGCGCTCGCTGTGGATGTCGGACTACGAGAGCACCCGCGACGGCACCATCCTGGTGCACCGGGTGGAGAGCGCCGCCGACGGCAGGCTGCGCGTGCTCATGACGTTCACCAGCGTCCAGGACATCGCCAAGGCCCCGGTCGGCATGCAGTCCGACTGCATCCGCTGGCGCGTGGTCTACCCCCTCAAGGAGGAGGGCGGGGAGCTGCGGGTGGACTCGGTGGGCGTCAACGGCTCCTCCTCCCAGCTCCAGCCCTGCTGACGCGAGGAGGGGGCCGCCCGGTCCGGGCGGCCCCCTCCTCGGTGGCGTGGGAGGTCAGGCCTGGGTGAAGACCAGCGAGACGTTGTGCCCGCCGAACCCGAACGAGTTGTTCACCGCGGCGACCAGGTCGATCTTGCGCGGCTCGCCGGTGACCACCTCCAGGTCCACCCTGGGGTCCTGGTTGACCAGGTTCAGCGTCGGCGGCACGATGCCGTCCCGGACCGAGAGCAGCGTGGTGATCGCCTCCACCGCGCCGGACGCGCCGAGCAGGTGGCCGTGGTTGCCCTTGGGCGCGGTGAGCACCGGGTGCTCGCCGATGGCCCGGCGCACGGCCAGCGGCTCGATCACGTCGCCCACCGGGGTGGACGTGGCGTGGCAGTTCACGTGGCCGACGTCGGCGGGGTCCACACCCGCGTTGCGCATCGCCGCGGCGATGGCCCTGGACTGGCCGAGGCCCTCCGGGTCGGCCGCGGTGATGTGGTGGCCGTCGGAGCTGGTGCCGATGCCCGCGAGCCTGCCGTAGACGCGCGCGCCGCGCGCCCTGGCGAACTCCTCGCGCTCCAGCACCATGATCCCGGCGCCCTCGCCGAGCACGAAGCCGTCCCGGTCGACGTCGAACGGGCGGGAAGCCCTCTCGGGGTCGTCGTTGCGGGTGCTCATGGTCCGCGCCTGGATGAAGCCCGCCATGGTGATGGTGGTGATGCACGCCTCGGCGCCGCCGGCCACGACCACGTCGGCCTCTCCCGACCTGAGCATCCGCCACGCCCACGCCAGCGCCTCCGCGCCCGAGGCGCACGCCGACACCGGCGCGTGCACGCCCGCGCGGGCCTTGAGGTCCAGGCCCACGTGCGCGGCCGGGCCGTTGGGCATCAGCATCGGCACGGTCAGCGGCGAGACCTTGCGCAGGCCCGCGGACTCGATCAGGTCGTCCTGGTTGAGCAGCGTCATCGCGCCGCCGATACCGGTGCCGACCACCACGCCGAGCCGCTCGGGGTCCACGCCGTCCTCGCCCAGGCCCGCGTCGGCCCACGCCTGCCGGGCGGCGACCACCGCGACCTGCTCGCACCGGTCCAGCCTGCGCGCCTCGACCCTGGGCAGCACGTCGGTCGGCTCGACCGCCAGCTGCGCGGCGATCTTCACCGGCAGCTCGAACCGCTCCACGAAGTCGGCCGTGATCGGCTTGACACCGCTGCGGCCCGCCAGCAGGGCGTCCCAGGTGGAAGTGACGTCGCCACCGAGCGGGGTGGTGGCACCCAGCCCGGTGACGACGACGTCGTTGCCAGTGGTCATGCGCTGGCGGCGATGTACTTCACCGCATCGCCCACGGTCTTGAGGTTGGCCAGCTCGTCGTCGGGGATCTTGACGCCGAACTTGTCCTCGGCCTGAACCGCGATCTCCACCATGGACAGCGAGTCGATGTCCAGGTCGTCCACAAAGGACTTGTCGGCGGTCACGTCGTCGGCCGCCACCCCCGCGACCTCCTCGACGATCTCGGCGAGCCCCTTCTGGATGTCCTCGTTGCTCACTGGAAGTCCCTTCCTTCTCCACGCTCCGCCGGCTGGGCTGTCCCACCGGGGTCTTGATGTGTCACGGGCAACGGACGACCTGTCCCGCGTAGGACAGCCCGGCGCCGAAGCCGACCAGCAGTGCCACGTCCCCGCTGGAGATCTGGCCCGCCGCGCGCATGTGGTCCATGGCGAGCGGGATCGACGCGGACGAGGTGTTGCCCGATTCCACGATGTCGCGCGCGACGAGCATGTCCTCGCGCGCGCCGTTGGCGCGCAGCCTCTTGGCGATGGCCTCGATGATGCGCAGGTTCGCCTGGTGCGGCACGAACACGTCCACGTCGGACAGCGTCAGGCCCGCCGCCTCGACCGCCCGCTGGGCGACCGGCGCGATCTGGGTGGTGGCCCAGCGGAACACCGACTGGCCCTCCTGGAAGATGAACGAGTTGCGGTCGGCGATGTGGATGGTGTCGACCAGGTCGCCCGCGCTGCCCCAGGCCACCGGGCCGATGCCGGGCTCGTCGGCCGGTCCCACCACCGCGGCGCCCGCGCCGTCGGCGAAGATGATCGCGGTGGACCGGTCCACCGGGTCCACCCAGTCGGTGAGCTTCTCCGCGCCGATCACCAGCACGTGGTCCGCGCTGCCGCTGCGGACCATGTCCGAGGCGGTGCCCAGGGCGTAGCAGAAGCCCGCGCAGGCGGCGTTGAGGTCGAACGCCGGGGCGGCCTTGACCCCGATCCGGTCGGCGACCTGCGCCGCGGCGTTGGGGATCGGCGAGGGCATGGTGCAGGTGGCGACCACGACCGCGCCGATGTCCGAGGGGGACAGGCCCGCGTCGGCGACGGCCTTGGCGCCCGCCTCCACGGCCATGTCGACCAGCTTCTCCTCGGGCCGGGCGAAGCGGCGGTTGACGATGCCCACCCGCTCGCGGATCCACTCGTCGGAGGTCTCCATGCGCTGGGCCAGGTCGTGGTTGCTGACCACGGTGTCGGGCTGGTAGCTGCCCAGGCCCACGATGCGGGTGCCCGCGCGACCGGCGGGGGTGGCGAAGGTGCTCACGCGTCGGCCTCCGTCCGGTTCGCGCTGATCAGCTCGACGACCTGGTCGACGTGCTCGGGGGTCTTCATCGCCACCGCGGGGGTGCCCTTCAGCTCGCGCTTGGCCAGTCCGGTCAGCGTGCCTGCGGGCGGCAGCTCGACCACGGCGGTCACCCCGCGCGCGGCCATCGCCGCCTGGCAGGAGTCCCACCGCACCGGGCGGGTCACCTGGGAGACGAGCCTGCGCAGCACCTCGTCGCCGTCGGTCAGCACCGCGCCGTCGGCGTTGGACAGCAGCGGCAGCACCGGGTCCTTGACCACGACGCCCTCGGCGCGGGCGCGCAGCGCCTCCTGGGCCGGGGCCATGTACTCGGTGTGGAACGCGCCCGCGACCTGGAGCTTGCGCACCTTGGCGCGCTCGGGGGGCTGCTCGGCCAACTCGTCCAGCGCCGCCAGCGGACCGGCGGCCACGATCTGGCCCGCGCCGTTGCGGTTGGCGCCGACCAGGCCCAGCTCGGCCAGGCGGGCCAGCACCTCGTCCTGCTCGCCGCCCAGCACCGCGGCCATGCCGGTGGGCGTCAGCGCGCAGGCGGCGGCCATCTCGGCGCCGCGCACCGCGGCGAGCGCCACGGCGTCGTCGCAGCTGAGCGCACCCGCGACGGCGGCGGCGGCCAGCTCGCCGACGGAGTGCCCGGCCACCACGGTGTCCGAGGGCAGCTCGACCCGGCGGCGCAGCTCCTCGAACGCCAGCAGGGCCAGCGCCACCACCAGCGGCTGGGTGATCGCGGTGTCCTTGATCTCCTCGGCCTCGGCCGTCGTGCCCAGCCGCACCAGGTCCAGCCCGGTGGTCTGCGACCACGCCTCGACACGCTCGCGCGCCCCCTCGACGTCGAGCCAGGGGGTGAGCATTCCGGGTGCCTGGGACCCCTGTCCGGGGGCGAGGAGCGCGATCACCCGCTCACTGAACACGGTGACCGGCGTCCGCCGGGATGCCGCCGCACACGAAACGACAGGACTCGGTTTGTAGGGTTCCGACAATCGCGACTCGGCGATGAACGTCGAAGGACGTCAGGTGTTGTCGGAAAGCGCCCATACCGGTCCGGTGCAGCGCTTGTGGTTCTCACCACAGGCCGCGGGCGCGGGCCAGCCTGCCCACCGACAGCGCCACCCGCAGCACCAGCGCGTCGCGCGGGTCGTTGGCGTTGCGCCCGGTCAGCTCGGTCGCCCGGCGCAGCCGGTAGCGGACGGTGTTCGGGTGCACGAACAGCTTGCGGGCGCAGGCCTCCAGCACCCCGCCCACCTCCAGGAACGCGTCCACCGTCTCCAGCAGCGAGCCGCCCGCGTCCTCCAGCGGCCGGGCGATGCGGTCCACCAGCTGCCACTCCGCCTCCGGGTCGCCCGCCAGCGCCCGCTCGGGCAGCAGGTCCAGCGACCGCACCGGGCGCGGGGCGGCGGGCCAGCCGACCACCGCGCGCAGCCCGGACAGCGCGTCGCCCGCGCTGCGGTGCGCCTCGGCCAGGCTGCCCACCGTGGGCCCGGCCACCACCGGACCCGCCCCGAACGCCTCGGAGATGCGGCCGAGCACGTCCCCGCCCGACTCCCCGCCCAGCACCACCACCAGCCGCGAGCCCTGCACGCTCAGCAGCACCTGGCGCCCGCTGCGCGCGGCCCGGCTGCGCACCTCGAACACCACCGCGGGCGGGTCGTCCGACGGCGGGTTGCCCACCAGCACGGTCGCCTCGGCGGCCGGGTCCCAGCCCAGCGCGGTGGCGCGGGACAGCAGGGACTCCTCGGCGTCGCCGCGCACGATGCCGTCGACCACCAGCGCCTCCAGCCGGGCGTCCCACGCGCCGCGCGCCTCGGCCGCGGCGGCGTAGGAGGTCGCCGCGGAGAAGGCGATCTCCCGCCCGTAGCGCAGCACGCCCTCGGTGAGCAGCGCGCGCTCGGCCTCGTCGGCGGCCACCTGCGGCAGCCGCTGCTCGAACAGCTCCAGCGCGATGCGCACCAGCTCCACGGTCTGGCGCAGGCTGACCCACCGGGAGATGTCCTTGGGCGCGGACCGGAACGCCTCCGCGGTCAGCTTGATCGCCTGCTGCGGGTCGTGCAGCCAGGAGACGAAGCCGTTGACCCCGCTCTGGATCAGCATCAGCACGCTGGCTCGCTGGTCGGCGGGCATCCGGCGGAACCAGGGCAGCCGCCGCTCCATCTCGGCCACGGCGGCCGCCGCCAGGTCGCCCGAGGCGCGCCGCAGGTCGCGCAGGGTGGTCCGGGACAGGGTGGTCCGGGACGAGGCGGCTGAGCTGCTCATACCCCCCACCTTCGCACGTCGCCCGGTGGACGACCCGAAGGAGTGACTCAGCCTGAAGCGCGGGCGCGCTCCCCCTAGGTTCGGAGCACCCCGGTCCCGCGAGCCACCTGGAGGAGCCCTTGCGCAGGTACGTGTCAGTCGGACTGGTGGTCGCCGCGGTGGCGGCCACCGCCGCGCCCTCGTCCGCCGACCCGGACCCGCTGGCCGAGTTCCACGGCCAGCAGCTGAGCTGGACGCCGTGCCGGGACGGGCTGGAGTGCGCCACCCTGGTGCTGCCGCTGGACTACCGGCGGCCCCAGGAGGACCGGATCTCGGTCGACATCAGCCGCCGCAAGGCCACCGACCAGGCCCGCCGCCGCGGCATCCTGGTGGTCAACCCCGGCGGGCCGGGCGGCTCCGGCATGAACATGCCGACCCACCTGGCCCGCACCGGCGCCGCCGAGGTCTACGACGTGATCGGGTTCGACCCGCGCGGCGTCGGCGGCTCCACCGCGCTGACCTGCCAGGCGGTGCCGGACCTGGCCACCGCCGACACCCGGCCGACCGACGCCGACTTCCCGAAGTGGGCGGCCGAGGCGCGCGCCGCCGAGGACGCCTGCCGCCGCAGCGCGGGCGGCATCCGGCCGTTCATCAACACCGCCAACACCGCGCGGGACATGGACGTGGTGCGCGCGGTGCTCGGCGAGGAGAAGCTGAACTACCTGGGCTACTCCTACGGCACCTACCTCGGCGCGGTCTACGGCAGCCTGTTCCCGCAGCGGATGGGCCGCAGCGTGCTGGACTCGGCGGTGCACCCGGAGTGGGTGTGGCGCGAGCAGTTCCGCGCCCAGGCGGTGGCCTACCGGCGCAACGTCGAGGTGTGGGCCGCGTGGGCGGCCCAGCACGACGCCGTCTTCGGCCTCGGCGGCACGGCCGCGCAGGTGCTCGACACCGTCGAGGCGGTGGCCGCCGCGCTGGCGGTCAAGCCGGTGGGGGAGCAGACCCGCACGGTGTTCGACGGCTCGGTCGGGGTCGGCGCCCGCTACCGTCCACTGTGGTCGGAGCTGGCGAAGGTGGTCATGCGGCTCAAGGCGGGCGGGCCCGCCGAGACCAGCGAGGCCATGGCGCTGGCGGCCCGCCAGGAGCTGCGCTCCGGGGTCTTCGACACGGTCACCTGCGAGGTGGACTGGCCGACCGACGTGGCCACCTACTTCGAGGACATGCGCATCTTCCGCGAGCGCTACCCGTACGGCTACGGCGTGCTCCGGGCCGCGCCCACCACCTGCGCCTTCCGCTCGTTCACCCCGCCCGAGCCCGCCGTGGAGCTCAAGCGCGACGGCTACCAGGTGGGCGTGGTCGTGCAGGCCGAGGGCGACACCCAGACGCAGTACGAGAGCGGCCCCGCCATGGCCACCCGGCTGAGCCACAACCTGATCACCGTGCTGGACGAGGGCAGGCACGGCCTCTACGGCACCGGCAACCCGTGCGTGGACAAGCTGGTGGACCGCTACCTGGTCGACGGCGTGCTGCCGCCCAGCAGCGCCACCTGCCAGGGCACCCCCCGCCCCGCCCCCACGGCGACGTCCTCCGCCCAGGAGGTCCAGTCCTACCTGGACGGACTGCGCATCGGCGTGACACCCGGCCCGGACAACGCCGGGTAGTGGCGAACGGCCCTCGCCGCCGCCCCCGGTAGTACTTGCCGACGCACCGGAGGCGCGGCCGTCGAACGCGAGAACGCCCGGCGCGTCGTGCGCGCCGGGCGTTCTCCTCTCCCCGGTCCCCACCGGTCCCTCCACTCTGGACCGTCGCGCGGCGGAGCGCCACGTCAGTCACCCTTTCGTGCCACGGATTCGGGTTGCCGGGGTGCGGGGGGCGGGAAAGGATCGCCGCGACGGCATCGCGCGGACACCGCCTGGAGGAGTCGTGGGCTCGCGGATCACTGACGGGATCGGCCAGGCGTGGACCGCCACGGCGACGTTCGTGCCCAGGCTGGTCGGCTTCCTGCTGGTGCTGCTGGTGGGGTGGCTGGTGGCGGTGGCCGTGGCCAGGCTGGTCGGTTTCCTGCTGCAGCGGGTGGGCTTCGACCGCCTGGTGGACCGGTCCGGGTTGCGCGGCGCGCTGGCGCACGTCCCGGTCGAGCCCAGGGCGTTGCTGGCCAAGCTGGCGCACTACTTCGTCCTGCTGATCGCCCTGCAGCTGGCCTTCGAGCTGTTCGGCGCGGGTGACGTGGTCGGCGCGCTGGTCGCCGCGATCACCGCCTACCTGCCGAGGGTCGCGGTGGCGCTGGTGCTGGTGCTGGTCGCCGCGGCGGTCGCGCGGGCGGTGCGCCGCCTGGTGGCGGGCGCGCTGGGCGGGCGCGCGGGGGCCAGGCCGGCGGCGGTGGCCGCGCACGGCTTCGTGGTGGCGCTGGGCGTGGTCGCGGCGCTGAACCAGCTGGGCATCGCGGCGTCGGTGACCACCCCGCTGCTGATCGCCGTGCTGGCCACGGTGGCGGGGGTGGTGGTCGTCGGGGTCGGTGGCGGCCTGGTGCGCCCGATGCAGCAGCGCTGGGAGGTCTGGCTGGAGCGGGCGGCGGAGGTGGGGCCGCCCCCGAAGCACGCCGAGGCGCCGGGGGCGCGGTCCTGGGAGGCCGTGCGGGTGGACGCCACGCCGACTCCGCCGATCGGGTTGCGCATCCCGTCCCGCGACGTCTGACGGCCCGGCGCTGTGCCCCAGGTCACCTCTGGTGGGGGAACAGGTCCGTGCGGGACGATGTTCTGCGGCAGTAGAGACATGCGCTCCGGGGCTCGGTGAAAGTCCGAACCGGCGGTACAGCCCGCGACCCGCCGCCAGGCGGTTGATCCGGTGGAACTCCGGAGCCGACGGTGAAAGTCCGGATGAGAGGCGCGCAGGCGGTCCGCCGCCCCGCCATGCCCTGGAACGGGGATGGAGGACGCGGTGCACGTGTTGTTGGAGCACGGGTTTTCACTGCTCGGGCAGAAGGTGTCGTGGGCCGAGTTCATCGGCCAGGTCGGCGCGCTGGTGGTGGTCTTCTTCGCGCAGCGCCGCTCGATCATCACCTGGCCGGTGCAGTTGGCGTCGGTGGCGCTGCTGTTCGTCGTCTACACCTCGGCCCAGCTGGGCGGCCTCGCGTCGCGGCAGGTGGTGATCGCGGCGATCACGGTGTACGGCTGGTGGGCGTGGACGCGCAGGCGCGATCCCGCGTTCGGCGTCGTGGTGCGCAAGGGCACCCCGCGCGAGCGGCTGGCCGTGGCGGCCGCGTTCGTGGTGGGCACGGTCGCGTTCGCGCTGGTGCTCGACGCGCTGGACGCCTCGTGGGCGCCGTGGCCGGACGCGGCGATCTTCATCGGCACCGTGCTGGCCTTCGCCCTGCAGGGCCTGGGCCTGGTCGAGTTCTGGCTGGTGTGGCTGGTGGTGGACGCGATCGGCGTGCCGCTGCAGATCCAGTCCGGGCTGTGGTTCAGCGCGCTGGTCTACGGCGTGTTCGCGGTGCTGGTCGTGCGCGGCTGGATCGACTGGAACCGGGAGGCCAAGCGCTCGGCGGTGGCCGCCGCCGCTACCGCTCGCTGAGCACGTCCTCGACGTCGGCGGCCAGCCGGTCCAGTTCGGCGTCGACCGATCGGGGGTTGCGCAGGGCGTTGTGCAGCGCCCGCTGCATCACGCCGGTCAGCTCGTCGTAGCGCTTGGACTGGGGGCGGTTGCGGGCGTTCTCCACGCTCGCCCGCAACACCCCCAGGTGCGGCAGCCGCGCGTTGAGCTCCGGCTCCTGGTACAGCGACCGCAGGGTGGGCGGGAAACCCGCCTGCTCGGCCAGCTCGCGCTGGCTGGCCTCGGAGGTCAGGAACCGGATGAAGGCCCGCGCGGTGGCCTGCCGGGTCGAGCACCGGGACACGGCCAGGTTCCAGCCGCCCAGCGCGCTGACACCGGGCCGCGCGTCGACGCCGGGCAGCGCGGTGACGGCGAACCCGTCCCGCACCGGCGAGTCCGGCGCGGCGAACAGCTGGCGCGTGTAGGGCCAGTTGCGCATGAACAGCACCCGTCCCTCGCGGAACTCCCTGAGCCCCTCCTGCTCGCTGTAGTCCAGCGCCTCGCGCGGTATCCAGCCCTGCTCGACGCCCTCGGCGAGCATCCGCACCCCGGCCTTGGCCTGCGGCGAGGCCAGGTCCCGCGCGTCGCCGCCGTGCGCCCACACCGCCTCCAGCGCGTTCACGACCAGCCCCTCGAACTGCTGGAACTGGCCCACGTACCCGGCCAGGCCGTGCTTCGGGGCGACCGCGCGGGCCTGCGCGGCCAGCTCCTCCCAGGTCCGGGGCGGCTCCAGCCCCTCCCTGGCCAGCACGTCGGCGCGGTAGTAGAGCAGCCCGGCGTCGGCCCGCCATGGCACCGCCCACGTCCGGCCCCCCGCGCGCACCGACTCCACCGCCGACGGCAGGAACCGGTCGCCGTCGAACCCGGCGTCGAACTCGGCCGGGTCCAGCGGCTCCAGGAAGCCCGCGTCGGCGAACTCGGCGGTCCACACCACGTCCAGGGTGACCACGTCGTAGCACTGCGACTGGTACTGGCCGCCGCGCCCGGCCGCCAGGTCCTGCGCCCTGGAGGTGAGCTGGGCCCGGTAGGCGTCGGTGGCCGTGGGCATCCGGACGAACGTCACCTGCTCGCGCGAGCTGCTGCGCGCGTTCCACTGCTCGACCAGGTCGGCGATCCGCTGCCCGGCGGAGCTGTCGGAGCTGTCCACGAAGGTGATCGGCCCGGTGCCATCGCTCTCCGGGTCGTGCCGCGGCTCCGCACAGCCCGCCGCCACGACCACCGCCACCACCGCCAGTGCGGTCCTCACGCGCGTCATCGGCTCCCCCACAACCCGCCCGCCACGCGGTCCAGCGCGACTCGGACGTCGTGCCCGGTGCTGTCGAAGCAAGTGCCGCCGTAGGCGGCTCTGATCGCGCCCAGCTGGGTCACCGCCGAGCAGGAGCCCGCGGTGAAGCCGACGCCGTGCACCCGCACCGGCGGGCCGCGCACGGGCTCCAGCGGTTCCGAGACCGGCCGGGGCCGCTCGACCAGCACGACGACCGGGACGCCCGCGCCGCGCTCGGCCACCGCCTCGGCCACCGCCGAGGGCAGCCGGTCGGCGGGGAACTCCCGCCGGCGCACCTCGCCCCGCCCGCCGACCAGCTCCTCCAGCCGGTCGGCCAGCTCCGCCGCCTTCGCCGAGCCGTCCACCGCGAGCACCACGTCCACCGCGCGGCGCGCGGACTCCCACGCCTCGCGCACCGCCGCCACGTCCACCGCCGCGTCGAGCTGGGCGGGTTTGTCCGGCCGGACGTCCTCGCGCCACGGCGGCACCCAGTTCAGGTCCCGGAAGCCCTCCCAGCGGAACGTGCCCTGCGCCGAGGGCGCGCGCAGGTAGTCCAGGAAGCGGCCGACCACGGCCTGCCTGCGCTCGTTGGGCGGCGTGCTGGTCCGCCGCACCTCGACGAACGGGTGGTCCAGGTGCAGCGTGCCCTCCGACGGGTAGAGCACCTTCAGGCACGGATGGTCCTTGAGCACGGCCTTCTCCGAGGCCAGCACCATCCGGTCGGCCGAGGGGCAGGCGGGGGCGGGTTCCCCGGCGGTGCGCAGGGCGATCTCGCGCAGCCTGCGCGGCACGTCGTCGCCCGTCAGCGCGGCGGTGTTCGCACCACCCAGCGCGGTGTGCACCAGCGCGGCCGCGGCCGCCGCGCCCGCGCCGGTGCTCCGGGCGTCCACCCCGGCCAGCGGCAGCCGGGCGTTGGGCACGTCGCGCCAGCGGAACTCCTGGCCGGGCCACCCCGACCACTCCGCCGCGGGCACGCCCAGCACCAGCGGCGAATAGGCCACCGGCCCGCGGTCGGCCAGCCGGACGTCGCGGTCGTCGGCCCGCAGCGCCGCGGCCACCTCCGCCACCTCCCAGGAGGTGTCCGGCAGCCACACGTGCGGCTCCGGTCCCCGCGCGGCCAGGTCCTGGTCCGGCCAGCCCCGGCTCAGCGCCCGCACCACCTCGTGCGCCGACCCGTCCACCCCGACGTGCACGTTGACCAGGCGGCAGCGCTCGTCGCCGTCGACCCCGCGCGAGTCCCGCTCGAAGTCCACCGCCAGCCCGCGCAGCGCGGTGGCCTTCTCCGCCGAGGTGAGCACGTTGAGCTGCACCGGGGCCGGACATGGCGGCACGGCGGGCGGCACGGCCAGCAGCGCGTCACCGGGCAGCAGGAGGACCAGCAGCAGCACCAGCAGGACGGCCGACCGCTTCGGGCGCGGCAACCGCGACCACCACGGCGGCCCGGCGGGCTCCGCCCGCGCCGGGCCGCCGTACAGCCGCAGCCACGCCGCGGTGTGCACCTCCTTGTGGTCCACCTCGACCCGGTGGTACAGCTCCGGCTCGCACGCGGGCTCGTCGCGGATCACGTCGTCGAAGAACCGGTCCGACACCACCAGCCCCAGCACCGCCCCGGAGCGGGCCAGCTCGGCGCGCAGCGGCGCGGAGTCCAGCAGCCGGAACGCCAGCACCAGCTCCGCGCCCACCGCGCCGTTGCCGTCGTGCGCCACGTCGCCCGCGGTGACCGCGGCGCGCAGCTGGATGCGCGCCTGCGGCACCAGCATGGCGTTGTACCGGCGCAGCTCGCCGTCGAGCAGGTGCAGCAGCGCGCTGACCACCCGGCGCTTGGCGACCCCCGGCGGCAGCAGCACGAACAGCCCGTCCCCGCGGTCCTCCCGGTAGGTGCCGGGCCAGTCGCCGCCCCAGGGGATGCCGCACTCGTCGAACGCGTGCTCCAGCGCGCTGTACAGGCCGCGCCGGATGACGTCCTGCTGGGGCCTGCTGCGCTCGCCGAACGCGACCACGTCGACCGCGACGATGGTGCGGTGCACCGCAGGCTGAGGCGTCCCCATTGATCCCCTCGTCGGACGCGGAGTCTTGTCCGATTCTATGGGGTGGATCACACGGACCGGGGCGGAATGAGCACGGGGCGCTTCCCCCGTGTGGGGGAAACGCCCCGTGCCGGGCCTCCGTCAGGCCCTCCGTCCGCGCCTCTGGATCAGGCCAGGCCCGCGTCCGAGGTGGACGGGCCCGCCGCGCTCACGTCGTCGATGCGGTACTTGCGGGCCGCCTCGACCACCTTGGACCGGTCGACCTCGCCGCGCCGCGCCAGCGCCGCCAGCGTGGCCACCACGATCGACTCGGTGTCGACCAGGAAGTGCCGCCGCGCCGCCGGGCGGGTGTCGGAGAAGCCGAACCCGTCGGTGCCCAGGGTGGTCATGTCGGTGGGCACGTACGGCCGGATCAGGTCCGGCACCGCCGTCATCCAGTCCGACACCGCCACCACCGGACCGGGCGCGCCGGACAGCGCCTGCGTCACGTACGGCACGCGCGGCTCCTGGTCGGGGTGCAGCAGGTTGTGCCGGTCCACCTCGACCGCCTCGCGGCGCAGCTCCGAGTACGAGGTGGCCGACCACACGTCGACCTGCACGCCCCACTCCTCGGCGAGCACCTCCTGCGCCTTGACCGCCCACGGCATGGCCACGCCGGAGGCCAGCAGCTGCGCGCGCGGACCGTCCTGCCCCCGCGCGGGCTGGTACCGGTACAGGCCCTTGAGCAGACCGTCCACGTCGAGCTCGGCGGGCTCGGCGGGCTGCTGGTAGGGCTCGTTGTAGACGGTCATGTAGTAGAAGACGTTCTCGGCGTTCTCGCCGTACATCCGCCGCAGGCCGTCCTTGACGATGTGCGCCACCTCGAACGACCACGCCGGGTCGTACACCACCGCCGCCGGGTTGGTGTGCGCCAGCAGGATCGAGTGGCCGTCCGCGTGCTGCAGGCCCTCACCGGTCAGCGTGGTGCGGCCCGCCGTGGCGCCCAGCACGAAGCCGCGCGCCATCTGGTCCGCCGCCGCCCACAGGCCGTCGCCGGTGCGCTGGAACCCGAACATCGAGTAGAAGATGTAGATCGGGATCATCGGCTCGCCGTGCGTGGCGTAGGACGTGCCCGCCGCGGTGAACGAGGCCGTGGAGCCCGCCTCGTTGATGCCCTCGTGCAGGATCTGCCCCTGCTCGGACTCCTTGTACGCCAGCATCAGCTGGGCGTCCACGGAGGTGTAGAGCTGCCCGTTGGGGTTGTAGATCTTCTGCGCCGGGAACATCGAGTCCATGCCGAACGTGCGCGCCTCGTCCGGGATGATCGGCACGATGCGCGGCCCGATCTCCGGGTCCTTGGCCAGGTCGCGGACCAGCCGGACGAACGCCATCGTGGTGGCGACCTCCTGCTTGCCCGAGCCCTTGCGGATCACGTCGTAGACCTTGTCGCCGGGCAGCACCAGCGCCTTGGACTTGGCCCGCCGCTCCGGCACGTACCCGCCCAGCTGCTTGCGCCGCTCCTGCAGGTACCGGATCTCCGGGGCGTCGGGGCCGGGGTGGTAGTACGGCGGCAGGTACGGGTCGAGCTGGTCGTCGGGGATCGGGATGCGCAGGCTGTCCCGGAAGAGCTTGAGGTCTTCCAGGGTCATCTTCTTCATCTGGTGCGTGGCGTTGCGCGCCGCGAAGTGCGGGCCCAGGCCGTAGCCCTTGATGGTCTTGGCCAGGATGACCGTCGGCTGCCCGTGGTGCTCCACGGCCGCCTTGTAGGCCGCGTAGACCTTGCGGTAGTCGTGGCCGCCGCGCTTGAGGTTCCACACCTCGTCGTCGGTCATGTTCGCCACGAGGTCCTTCGTGCGCGGGTCGCGCCCGAAGAAGTGCTCCTTGACGTACGCGCCGTCGTTGGCCTTGTAGGTCTGGTAGTCGCCGTCGGGCGTGGTGTTCATCAGGTTGACCAGCGCGCCGTCGCGGTCGGCGTGCAGCAGCGCGTCCCACTCCCGGCCCCAGATGACCTTGATGACGTTCCAGCCCGCGCCGCGGAAGAACGCCTCCAGCTCCTGGATGATCTTGCCGTTGCCGCGCACCGGGCCGTCCAGGCGCTGCAGGTTGCAGTTGACCACGAAGGTCAGGTTGTCCAGCTGCTCGTTGGCGGCCAGCTGGAGCAGACCGCGCGACTCCGGCTCGTCCATCTCGCCGTCGCCGAGGAACGCCCACACGTGCTGGTCGGAGGTGTCCTTGATGCCGCGGTCGTGCAGGTAGCGGTTGAACCGAGCCTGGTAGATCGCGTTCATCGGGCCGAGGCCCATGGAGACGGTCGGGAACTCCCAGAAGTCCGGCATCAGCCGCGGGTGCGGGTAGGACGGCAGGCCGCCGCCGGGGCCCGCGTGCGAGAGCTCCTGGCGGAAGCCGTCGAGCTGGTCGGTGGTCAGCCTGCCCTCCAGGAACGCGCGCGCGTACACGCCGGGGGAGGCGTGGCCCTGGATGAACACGTGGTCGCCGCCGCCGGGGTGGTCCTTGCCCCGGAAGAAGTGGTTGAAGCCCACCTCGTAGAGGCTGGCGCTGGAGGCGTAGGTCGAGATGTGGCCGCCGACGCTCACCCCCGGCCGCTGGGCGCGGTGCACGGTGATCGCCGCGTTCCAGCGGATCCAGGCGCGGTAGCGGCGCTCCACCTCCTCGTCACCGGGGAACCAGGGCTCCCGCTCGGTGGGGATGGTGTTGACGTAGTCGGTGCTGGTCAGCGACGGCACCCCGACGTGGCTCTCCCTGGCGCGCTCCAGAAGGCGCAGCATCAGGTAGCGGGCGCGCTGCTGCCCGCCGCCCTTGAGCGCGGCGTCGAACGACTCCAGCCACTCCGCGGTCTCCTCCGGGTCGATGTCCGGGAGGTGGGCGGCCAGGCCGTCACGGATGACGCGCACCCGCTCGGGAGTGGTGCCGTTGTTCTGCGGGGCCAAGGGATCTCCTCGTTCCTGGGTTCTCTAGCTCCATCGTTGCCCGCCGGACACCTTCCCGTCACCACTACCGGTCGGTAGTTCTGGATCGTGTCCATCGCGCGCGCGCGAATAGGAGGTATGTAGAGCCTGCCTCATCGGGGTAGGGGAGCGCATCCCGGGGTACCCGATGCGGCGTGTCCTGCCCCTTACGGTTGCGCGTGGCACGGGTGACAGTGTTCGCTAACCGCGACTGGTAGGAGACACCGCGCGGCAGTCGACCCCCGGCTGCCGCTTGTTGCATACTTGGAGGAGTGGAAACCGTGGTCGCCGCGGAAGACGCCGGCAAGGTCGGCGTCGCCGACAGGCTCGGGATCGAACCGGGCATCGTGGTCCAGGAGATCGGCTGGGACGAGGACGTCGACGACGACCTGCGCGCCGCGGTCGAGGAGCGGATCGGCAGCGATCTGCTCGACGAGGACGACGATGAAGTCGTGGACGTGGTCCTGCTGTGGTGGCGTGAGGACGACGGTGACCTGGTGGACGCCCTGATCAACGCGACCTCGCCGCTGGCGGAGAACGGCGTGATCTGGGTGCTGACCCCGAAGACGGGGCGGCCGGGGCACGTCGAGCCCAGCGACATCGCCGAGGCGGTGCCCACCGCGGGCCTGGCGCTGACCTCCAACATCAGCGTGGGCGACGACTGGACCGGCATCCGACTGGTCTCGCCGAAGAACGCGAAGTCCAAGCGCTAGGCATGGCGGTGGGAGTCGGCGGGCCCGCCCCGGACTTCACCCTGGAGGACGTCCACCGGCGGCCCGTCGCGCTGTCGTCGTTCCGCGGCGAGCGCAACGTGCTGCTGGTGTTCTTCCCGTTCGCGTTCAGCGGCACGTGCACCGGCGAGCTGAGCAGGGTGCGCGACGAGATCGCCGTCTACGATGACGGGAACGTCCAGGTGCTCGGGGTCTCGGTGGACACGCCGTACAGCCTCAAGGTCTGGTCGGAGCAGCAGGGGTTCCCGTTCCCGCTGCTGTCGGACTTCTGGCCGCACGGCGAGGTGGCCAGGGCCTACGGCGCGTTCCACGAGCGCGCCGGGGTGGCGACGCGGGGGACGTTCCTGGTCGACACCGGGGGCGTGGTCCGGTTCGCCGAGGTCCGCGGTCCCGGTGAGCCGCGGGACCAGGAGACGTGGAAGAGGGCCGTGGCGGCACTGCGGGGGTAGCCCGCCCGCGGGGCCCGCCCGACGGGCGCGTAGCTCAGTGGAAGAGCACTCGGTTTACACCCGAGCGGTCGCAGGTTCGAATCCTGCCGCGCCCACCACCCACCCCGTCACGAAAATGTTCCGAACTATTCCCCCCGTGGTTTCGAACCATTGATTCCAAATTCCACGAAAAATGGTCGGAGTAGCTCGAACGGGGGTTGCGTTGCTCCGGCGCAACGGTGATTCTGTGGGGCATGAGTCACCTGGAGCTCCATCTCAAGCTCCCGCCCGACTTGCCCCCGCAGCACTACGACGGCATTCGGCACGCCGTGGCCAGCCTGCTGGAGCTGTGGGGCGTTCCGGGCGTGTGCCCGCTGCTGATCGGCGTGGTCGGCCAGGTGTGCGTGTGCGAGGCGGAGTTGGAGCGCTGCGGTTAGCCGACCGGGAGTGACGCCCGTCACTTCTGAAATGCGGTGATCAGCCCAGGTCATTTCCACCGCTGAATAGCGCACGATCGTGGTATTGCCCTCGCGCGCGCGTGACGGCAATGCTGGGGCGCATGGATCGTCCGGAGCTGCGGGTGGAACTCCCCTCCGGGCTGCCCGACAGCCGCTATGCCGACATCGCCCGCGCCGTGTCGAGCCTGCTGGAGTTGTGGGACGTCCCCGAAGCCTGCCCGGAACTGGTCGACCTGGTCGAGGACGGTTCCAGGGGCGATAGCCTGCGCGCGTGGATCGACCGGGTATCGGCTCCAGGGTCCTGATCGCCATCATCGGCTTGGTGGTGGCCGGCCTTTGCGTGGCTGTTGTACTCGTCACCCTGGCGCTCCTGGACGACACCGACGACCGGTCCTCGCCGTTCACCGCCTGCGCTTCGCGCGCCGACGTCTCAACTGGGTGCGGATCGCCGAACTCGCTGAGCGCGTCGTAGCGCCGTCACCGATCGGGGCAAGGAACCGCGTTCCCCCGTCGACCGGTGGTCACTTGCGGCATTCGGCCCGTTAGGGGACGACGGTTCACCCCCCTAATCCGTCAACCCCCTAGGCGATCGGCATCACACATCGTAATGTTGCGCCATGTCGCCCAGGACGGTCACCGCGGTGGTCGGCGCGGCCTTTCTGCTCGCCGGTTTGTTGATCATGCTCCTGCCGCTGGAAACCGATTCCCCCTCGGGGCTTTCCGTGTCCTGCGGCAACAGCGTGGGCATGGGGTACGACGACATCGAGCTGGAAGCCGAGTCCGAAGCATTGCCCGAAATCTGCGGGGAACTGCGCGCCGAGCGGCTCGCCTGGGCGGCTCCGGTGGCGGTGCTCGGCCTGCTGCTCCTGGCAGGCGGAGCGATCACCCGACGCCGCTCCGCCTCCTAGCCCACCCCGCGAGTCGAGCCTCTGGGCACCCCGAACTCCGTGTTCGCGCACGTCGGGTAGTAGTTACCGGCCCTCCCGGCCCCGTCGGGTAGTACTTGCCGAGCATCGGGGTGCGGGTGGGCGGTGTTCGGCGCGCCGTGCTACTCGCTGGTAGCTTCCGGGGCATGACGTGGATGGTCTACGGCGCCAACGGCTACACCGGCGCGCTCGTGGCCGAGCGCGCCGTGGCGGCGGGGGAGCGGCCGGTGCTGGCGGGCCGCTCCCGCGACAAGCTCGAACCCCTGGCGCGCGAGCTGGGCCTGGAGCACCGCGCGTTCGACTTGCGCCACGCCGCCGAGCACCTGCGCGACATCGACGCCGTGGCGCACTGCGCGGGCCCGTTCTCCGCCACCTCCGCCCCGATGGTGCGCGCCTGCCTGGACACGCGCACCCACTACGTCGACATCACCGGCGAGATCGACGTCTTCGAAGCCGTCGCGCGCCGCCACGACGACGCGGTGGCCGCCGGGGTCGTGCTGCTGCCCGGCGCCGGTTTCGACGTCGTGCCGACCGACTGCCTGGCCGCGCTGCTGCACCGGGCCCTGCCCTCGGCCACGCACCTGGACCTGGCCTTCGTCGTCGGCGGCGGGGCCAGCGCGGGCACCGCGCGGACCGCCCTGGAAGGAGCCGGGAGCGGTGGCAGGGCCCGCGTGGACGGCGAGATCCGCGCCGTGCCGGTGGGGCACCGCAAGCGGGTGGCGGGGTTCCGGTCGGGGCCGCGCGAGGTGGTCGCCATCCCGTGGGGCGACGTGAGCACCGCCTACCGCTCCACCGGCATCCCGAACATCACCACGTTCACCGCGCTGCCCGGTTTCGCGGCCGTCGCGCAGGGCGCGCTGGCGCCCCTGCTGCGCCTGCCACCGGTGCGGGCGCTGGGCAAGGCCCTGCTGGGACGGGTGGTCGGCGGTCCCGGTGCGAGCACCCGCGCCAAGACCCGCGCCGAGGTCTGGGGCGAGGTTCGCGACGATCGCGGCAACCGCGTGCAGGCGGCGCTGACCTGCCCCAACCCCTACAGCCTCACGGCGGACTCGGTGGTCCGCGCGATCAGCGCGCTGACCCGCGGACCGGACCGGGTCGAGCCCGGCTGCCACACGCCGTCCAGCGCCTTCGGCGCGCACTACGCGCTGGAGCTGGACGGCGTGGTGCTCAGCGAGCCGAGAGCAGCGACGTGACCTCCTGCGCCGCGCCGCCCGCTTCCAGCAGGTGCCGCAGGTTCTCCGGCAGCGCGTCGCCGCGCTTGGTCACCGCCTGGGCGTAGAGCCGCCCCGCGCGGTAGGACGAGCGCACCAGCGGGCCCGCCATCACGCCGCTGAAGCCGATCGACTCGGCGGTCTCCTTGTGCACCAGGAACTCCTCCGGCTTCACCCAGCGCTCGACCGGGTGGTGCCGCGGCGAGGGCCGCAGGTACTGCGTGATGGTGATGATCTCGCAGCCCGCCCCGTGCAGGTCGCGCAGCGCGGCGGTGACCTCCTCCGGCGTCTCGCCCATGCCCAGGATCAGGTTGGACTTGGTCACCAGGCCCGCCTCGCGGGCGCGCGTGATGACCTCCAGCGACCGCTCGTAGCGGAACGCGGGCCGGATGCGCTTGAAGATCCGCGGCACGGTCTCCAGGTTGTGCGCCAGCACCTCGGGCCGGGAGTCGAACACCTCGGCCAGCTGCTCGGGCACCGCGTTGAAGTCCGGGATCAGCAGCTCGACGCCCGTGCCGGGGTTGAGCGCGTGGATCTGGCGGACCGTCTCGGCGTACAGCCAGGCGCCGCCGTCGGGCAGGTCGTCGCGGGCCACGCCGGTCACCGTCGAGTAGCGCAGGCCCATCGCCTGCACCGACTCGGCGACCCGGCGCGGCTCGTCGCGGTCCAGGTCGGCGGGCTTGCCCGTGTCGATCTGGCAGAAGTCGCAGCGGCGGGTGCACTGCTCGCCGCCGATGAGGAACGTCGCCTCGCGGTCCTCCCAGCACTCGTAGATGTTGGGACAGCCCGCCTCCTCGCACACCGTGTGCAGGCCCTCGCGTTTGACCAGGCCCTTGAGCTCCCGGTACTCGGGGCCCATCTTCGCCTTGGTCTTGATCCAGGAGGGCTTCTTCTCGATGGGCGTTTGGCTGTTGCGCACTTCCAGGCGCAGCAGCTTCCGACCCTCAGGTACGACGGTCACGGGTCAACACTACGTCACGCCGGGTCGGGCGCGACGCCCGTGAGCTCGGCGGTGAGGTCCCACAGCCGGGCCGCCGCCAGTTCGTCGCGGGAGGCCGCGCTGGAGGCCGCCGGGGCGGGGTGGCCGCGCATCTCGCGGAACCCGTCAGGGCCGTAGTAGCCGCCGCCCTCGGCGCCCGCCGCGGTGGCCGCGTAGAGCTGCGGCAACGCACCCACCTCGACCGGCTGGGAGAACAGGCCGACGAGCTTGTTGCCCAGTTCCATGACGCTGCTGCCGTGCGCGCGGGCCGTGTTGGCGCTCAGCTCGGTGGCCGTGGCGCCGGGGTGCGCCGCGACGGAGGTCACGTCCAGCCCGGCGGCGCGCAGCCTGCGGTCCAGCTCGCGGGCGAACAGCAGGTTGGCCAGCTTGGACTGGCCGTAGGCGTGCCACTGGCGGTACTTGCGCACCTCGTAGTTCGGGTCGGCGAGGTCGAGCGCGCCGACGGAGTGCATCAGGCTGGACACGGTCACCACGCGCGCGCCCGGCCGGGCGCGCAGCGCGGGCATCAGCAGCCAGGTCAGCGCGGCGTGCCCGAGGTGGTTGGTGCCGAACTGGAGCTCGAAGCCGTCGGCGGTGCGGCGCAGCGGCCCGCCCATCACGCCCGCGTTGTTCACCAGCAGGTCCAGCGCGTCCCCGGTCAGCTCGCGCACCGAGGCGGCGGCCGCGCGCACGGACGCCAGGTCGGCCAGGTCCAGCCGCACCAGCTCGGCCTCGCCGCCGCCCGCCAGCACGCGCTCCAGCGCCCGCTGCCCGCGCTCGGGGGAGCGGCAGGCCATCAGCACCCGCGCGCCCCGGCCGCTGAGCACCTGGGCCGTGCGCAGCCCCAGCCCGGAGTTCGCGCCGGTCACCAGCGCGGTCCGGCCGCTCTGGTCGGGGATGTCCGCCTCAGTCCACTTCGCCATGCGTCATGATTACCAGCCGGGAGCCGCTCCCCGATCGGGAGCCGAATCGCGATCTCGGGGTCGACGCCGTTAGCTTGGGGGCGTGGAACTCCGGATCTTCACCGAGCCCCAGCAAGGGGCCTCCTACGACGACCTGCTCCGCGTGGCCCGCACCGCCGAGGACGCGGGCTACGGCGCGTTCTTCCGCTCCGACCACTACCTGAAGATGGGCTCGGTCGACGGCCTGCCCGGCCCCACCGACCCGTGGATCACCTTCGCGGGGCTGGCGCGCGAGACCCGGACCATCCGGTTGGGCACGCTGATGACCGCGGCCACGTTCCGCTACCCCGGCCCGCTGGCGATCAGCGTGGCGCAGGTGGACCAGATGTCCGGCGGCCGGGTGGAGTTCGGCCTCGGCGCGGGCTGGTACGAGGCCGAGCACACCGCCTACGGCCTGCCGTTCCCGCCCGTCCGCGAGCGGTTCGAGCGCTACGAGGAGCAGCTGGACATCATCACCGGGCTGTGGGGCACGCCGCTGGGCGAGACGTACTCGTTCCAGGGCAAGCACTACCAGCTCACCGACTCGCCCGCGCTGCCCAAGCCCGCGCAGGCCAGGATCCCGGTGCTGATCGGCGGTCAGGGCGTCAAGCGCACGCCCGCGCTGGCGGCCAAGCACGCGGACGAGTTCAACCTGCCGTTCGTGGGCATCGACTTCGCCGTGGAGCAGTTCGCCCGCGTGGACGCCGCCTGCCGCGAGATCGGCCGCGACCCGGCGGAGATCACCCGCTCCGCGGCGCTGGTGGTGGCGGTGGGCAAGGACGACGCGGAGGTCTCCCGCCGCGCCGACGCCATCGGCCGCGAGGTCGACGAGCTGCGGCTCAACGGTCTGGCGGGCACGCCCGCCGAGGTCGTGCAGCGGCTGGGCGAGTGGCGCGAGCGCACCGGCATCAGCCGGGTCTACCTCCAGGTGCTCGACCTGTCCGACCTGGACCACGTCGAGCTGGTCGCCAGCGAGGTCGCGCCTCAGCTGCGCAGCTGACCCGCCACGTCGGAGGCCGCGGTGAGCAGGACGAGCACGGGCACCACCGCGCCCGCGCGCAGCCGGTAGCTGCCGCGCTTGTCCTGCTCCACCACGCCCGCCGAGGTCAGGGCCTTGAGGTGGTGGTAGAGCTGCCCGGTCGACCCCAGCCGGGCGGCCTCCTGCAGCGCCGCGGCGGGCTGCCCGCCGCGGTCCAGCAGCGACCGGACGATGTCCACCCGAGCCGGGTGCGCCAGCGCGGCCAGCACCTCGACGCGCGGCCGGTCCTCCAGCGCCAGCACGGACTCCTGCGCCAGGTCGATGCGCCACTCCACCTGGCCCTCGGCCAGCGTCACCCGGCCCCGGTAGCCGACGGCGCCGCCGTCCCCGGCTTCGGGGGACGTGGCGACCTCGCGCCCGCCCTCCAGCGCGGCGACGCGCTCCTCCAGCTCGACCAGTCGTTGCAGCAGGTCCACCGTGGTCATCCTAGGAGAGGACGACCTGGAACTCCCGCAGCGCGGCCTGCTCCAGCAGGGCCCGCAGCACCAGGTCGAACAGCTCCCCGACGGCGGCGAAGCGCTCCTCGTCGACCTCCTGGACCAGCACGGCGGCCGAGCCGACGCGCCCGTCCGCCCACCGCACGGCGCAGCCGAGGGTGAGCACGCCCGCCAGCGACCCGCCCTTGAGCCCGATGCCCGCCACCCCGTCGGGCAGCTGCCTGCCCGCCTCCAGGTGCGCCCGCGCGCGGGGGAACCGGCCGCCCGCGATGGCGCGGTGCGTCTTGTGCAGCCCGGCGGCGGTGCCCCGCCAGGTGGTCCGCGCCCACGGCACCTGCCCCTGGTAGGTGGCCGGGATGTCCGGGAACCGGCCGATGACCTCCAGCTGCAGCTGGGGGTCGCGCACGTACCGCTCGACGCTCACCGGCCTGCCCAGGACCAGCCGCAGCATGTCGCCCAGGATCCACGGCGCCGGGGCGTCCGGCCAGCCGCACCGCGCCGCGGCGGCCCGCAGCGGGGCCTCGCCGAGGCGGTGGCGCAGGTAGTCGGCGGCGGCGTTGTCGCTGTGCCGGATCATCGCCGCGACCAGGTCGTCCAGCCGGACCTCGTGGTTGGGGTCGTCGGCGGTCATGCCGTTGGTGGCCGGGATGCCCAGCTCCGCGAGCGCCGCCGGGTGCGCGCCCCCGTCCAGCGGCAGGTAGTACCGCTCCCAGTCGCCGACCCGCACCCGCTCCTCGGGGTCAAGTCCCGCCAGCTCGTACCCGGCCAGGTGCACGACCTTGACCGCGGAGGCGAGGGGCTGCGGCTCGTGCGGGCGGTGCGCGACCCGGCCGCCGCGGCCGTCGTCGAGCACGACCGCGACGTCGCGCGGGTGCGCGCGGAACCAGCCGAGCCAGTCGTCGGGCGCTGCCCCCCGAGGGGCGGCGAGGGCGGGTGCGGCGGGCAGCAGCAGCGAAGCCCCCGCCGCACCGCACGCGGTGAGCAGGCGCCGTCGGGTGATGGGCACGACCGGTCTCCCCTCTGGTGGTCCGTAATTCCGGAACTCTAGAGGGGAAGAGGGGGTGTTGTCAGCCGGTCCGCACCGCGAACGTCACACCCGCGGCGGCGGGCTGGGGGCGCTCCAGCGTCCGGTCGGTCAGCGGCAGGTCGCCGTTGAGCGCGTCGATGACCGCGTCGCGCGCCATCGGCAGCACCTCCGCCACGGTCACGTCGCGCTCCAGCTCGTGCGACAGCGAAGCCACGCCCGCGTCCCGGATGCCGCACGGGATGATCTCCCCGAACGCGTCCAGCGAGGCGTTGCAGTTGATCTCGAAGCCGTGCGTGGTCACGCCGCGCTGCACCCGGATGCCGATCGCGGCGACCTTGCGCTCCACGCCCCGGTCGTCGGCGGGGATCCAGACCCCGCTGCGCTTGTCCACCCGCCCGGTGCGCACGCCCAGCTGGTCGCACACGTGGATGATCGCCTGCTCCAGGCGGCGCACGTAGTCGACCACGTCCAGCGGCTCGGTCAGCTTCACGATCGGGTAGCCGACCAGCTGGCCCGGACCGTGCCAGGTGATCTTGCCGCCGCGGTCGACGTCGATGACCGGGGTGTCGCCGCCCTTGGGGCGCTCGTCGTCCTCGGTGCGCTTGCCGCAGGTGTAGACCGGAGGGTGCTCCAGCAGGAGCAGGGTGTCGCCGATCTCGTCGTCCGCGCGGGCGGAGGCGAGTTCGCGCTGGAGATCCCACGCCGCCAGGTAGTCGATGGTGCCCAGCACGCGCACGTCGAAGGGGTCGGTCGAGGCGCGGCAGGAGGAGTCAGTGCTGCTCACCCCTCGACCCTACGCCCGGCGGCAGCAGCCCCAGCGCCAGGCTCACGACCAACCCCACCCCCGTCACGGCCAGCACCGCCCCCACCGTGTCGGTGAACCAGTGCATCCGCAGCACCACCCGGCTGGCCGCCGTCAGCGCCACCGCCGCCACCGCCAGCGCCACCGCCCGGCCCAGGTGGCGGCGCGCCAGCCAGCCGCACAGCACCACCCCGGTGAACGCCACCGCGGTCACCGCCGTGACGTGGCCGCTCGGGTAGCTCCACTTCGGGAAGTCCACCGGCCGCACCCGCTGGTAGCCGTGCCGCGCCAGCACCGTGCTCCAGCACAGGCCCAGCAGCACCGCCCCCTTGACCAGCAGCACGTCCCTGGCCAGCCACGCGCGCAGCGCCAGCGACACCAGCGCGATGGTGGCCAGACCGGGGCTGAGCACGAAGCTGACCACCGCGCCCGCGTGCTCGAAGCCCGGCCCCAGCCGCAGCGCCGCGTCGTGCAGCCCGCGGTCCACGCCGGGCTCCTCGCCGCGCACCAGCAGCCCCAGCACCACCGATGCCGCCGCGAGCAGCACGCCGACCAGCGCCGTGAGAACCGCCATCACCCCCGCACGGCCGCCGCCACCGCGGTGCCCAGCGCCGGGTGCAGGAACCGGAAGCCGTGCCGCTCCAGCACCTTCGGCACCGCCCGCTGACCGGCCAGCACGCCCTCCTCGGCCAGCTCGCCGAGCACCGCCTTCAGCGCGAACGCGGGCACCACCCACGGCGCGGGCCGGTGCAGCGCGTGCCCGAGGGTGCGGGTGAACTCGGCGTTGGTGACCGGGCTGGGCGCGGTCACGTTGACCGGGCCGCGCACCGCCTCGTGCTCCACCGCGAAGCGGATCGCGGAGGTGGCGTCGTCCAGCGAGATCCACGGCATGTACTGGGAGCCGTCGCCCAGCCGCCCGCCGAGGAAGAACGAGAACAGCGGCTTGATCCGGCCGAACAGCCCGCCCGCCGGGCTGATCACCAGTCCGGTGCGCAGCCGCACCACCCGGATGCCGCCGCGCTCGGCGACCACCGCCGACTGCTCCCAGGCCCGGCACAGCCCGGCCAGGAACCCGCCGCCGGACGGGGTCGACTCGTCGACCAGCGCGTCCCCGGTGTCGCCGTAGTAGCCCACCGCGCTGGCGTTGACCAGCACCGGCACCCCGTGCTCGACCGCCGCGGCGGCCAGCACCTCGGTGGGCACCGTGCGGCTGTCCAGCAGCACCTGCTTGCGCGCGTCGTTCCACCGCTTGTCGGCCACGCCCGCGCCGCACAGGTTGACCACCGCGTCCGCGCCGTCCAGCGCGCCGTCGTCCAACCGCCCGGCGGGCGGGTCCCAGCCGCGCTCGTCCGGCGCGGCGGGCCGCCTGCGCACCAACCGCAGCACCTCGTGGCCCCCGCCGCGGAGGGCGGCGACCAGGCTGGTGCCGATGAGGCCGCTGGAGCCTGCGATGACCACGCGCATGGGGTTGATCGTCTCTCAGCGACGGCCCGGTTGCACAGCGGTCACCGTGTTGGCCGCGCCACGTACCCCGAACGCGGCCCTCCTGAACGCGACCCTCCCGAACGCGGCAGGGCCGCTCCCGTTTCCGGGAGCGGCCCTGTCGAACACCACGCGAGGAGCGCTACAGGCCCAGGTCGGCCTCGAACGCACCCTCCTCCAGGCGGTTCTTCACGGTGGTGAGGAACCGGCCCGCGTCCGCGCCGTCGACCAGCCGGTGGTCGTAGGTCAGCGCCAGGTAGGCCATCGACCGGATGGCGATGGTGTCGTCGCCGTTCTCGTCGGTGACCACCACGGGGCGCTTCTTGACCACGCCGACGCCCAGGATGCCGACCTGCGGCTGCTGGATGATCGGGGTGTCGAACAGCGCGCCGTTGCTGCCCAGGTTCGTCAGCGAGAACGTGCCGCCGGTCAGCTCGTCCGGCGTCAGCTTGTTCGCGCGAGCGCGCGAGGCCAGGTCGGCGATCTTGTGCGACAGGCCCGCCAGGTTCAGGTCGCCCGCGTTGTGGATCACCGCGTTGAGCAGGCCGCGCTCGGTGTCGATCGCGATGCCCAGGTGCTCGGCGCCGTGGTAGACGACCTCCTTCTTCTCCTCGTCGATCGAGGCGTTGAGCACCGGGTGCTGCTTGAGCGCCTCGACCGCCGCCTTGGCGAAGAACGGCAGGAAGGTGAGCTTGGTGCCCTCGCGCTGCTCGAACGCGGCCTTGGCCCGCGAGCGCAGCCGCGCGATCTTGGTGACGTCGACCTCGAAGACCTGGGTCAGCTGGGCCGAGACCTGCAGCGACTCGCGGGTGCGCTGCGCGACGATCTGCCGCAGCCGGGGCAGCTTCTGCACCGTGCCGCGCTTGCCGCTGGTGTCCACGGCGGGCGTGGAGGCGACCCGCTGGGCCGGGGCGGACGCGGCCGGGGCGGCCTGCTGCGGGGCGGGGGCCGGGGCCTTGGCGGCCTCGACCGCGGCCAGCACGTCCTGCTTGCGGATGCGGCCGCCGACGCCGGTGCCCTTCAGCGTGCTCAGGTCGATGTTGTGCTCCGACGCGAGCTTGCGCACCAGCGGCGTGACGTACGGCGCGCCGCCGCCGGTCTCCTCGCCCGCCTGCTGCTTCGGGGCCTCCTGCTGGGGCGCCTGCTGCTGGGGGGCTTCCTGCTTGGGAGCCTCCGGCTGGGGCTTGGGGGCCTCGGGCTGGGGCGCGGGCTTGGGCGCCTCCTGCTTGGGGGCTTCCTGCTGCTTGGGCGCCTCGGGCTGGGGCTTGGGCGCCTCCTGCCGCGCGGGCGCGGGCGAACCCGACCCGATGACCGCGAGCTGGCCGCCGACGTCGACGGTCTCGTCCTCGGCCGCGGTGATCTCCAGCAGGGTGCCCGCCACCGGCGACGGGATCTCGGTGTCGACCTTGTCGGTGGACACCTCCAGCAGCGGCTCGTCCACCTCGACCGAGTCGCCGACCTGCTTGAGCCAGCGGGTCACGGTGCCCTCGGTGACGCTCTCGCCCAGCGCGGGCATGGTCACCGGGGTGCCCTGGGCGGAACCGCCCGAGGACGGGGCCGCGGCGGGCTCCGGGGCGGATTCCGGGGCGGGCTCGGGCTCGGCCTGCGGCTGCTCGGCCCGCGGCGTCGCCTCCTCGGCCTCCTCGGACGGCGTGGCGCCGCCGGTGGAGGACGAGTCGCCGGACCCGGCGTCGTCGGAGCCGTCGCCGATCACCGCCAGCTCGGCGCCGACCTCGACGGTCTCGTCCTCCTGGGCGACGATCTTCTGCAGGACGCCCGCCGCGGGCGACGGGATCTCGGTGTCGACCTTGTCGGTGGACACCTCCAGCAACGGCTCGTCGACCTCGACGCGGTCACCCTCCTGCTTCAACCAGCGGGTGACCGTGCCCTCGGTGACGCTCTCGCCGAGTGCGGGCATTTGGACGGAGAAGGCCATCGTTCGCTGACTCCTCGTGCGTAAGTCGGGGATCGGCTGACTGGGGTGCGACGGTCAGCCGTGCACGTGCAGCGGCTTGCCGGCCAAGGCGAGGAAGGCCTCGCCGAGGGCTTCTGTCTGGGTCGGGTGGGCGTGGATCAACGGCGCCACGTCCTCGGGGTGAGCCTCCCAGCTGTAGATCAGCTGGGCCTCACCGATCAGCTCGCCGACCCGCTCGCCGACCATGGTGACACCGACCACGGGACCATCCGGCGCCTTGACCAGCTTGACGCCGCCCGCGGTCTTCAGGATCTGGCTCTTGCCGTTGCCCGCCAGGTCGTAGACGAACGTCTCGACCGAGCCGTACTTCTCCTTGGCCGCGGCCTCGGAGAGACCGACCGAGGCGACCTCCGGCTTGCAGTAGGTGACGCGCGGGATGCCCGCCTCGTCGATGACCTTCGGGTTCTGCCCGGCGATCTCCTCGGCCACGAAGATGCCCTGCTGGAAGCCGCGGTGGGCCAGCTGCAGGCCGCGCACGATGTCGCCGACCGCGTAGACGTTGGGCAGGTTGGTGCGCAGCCGCTCGTCGGTGACCACGAAGCCGCGCTCGATGGCGACGCCCGCCTCCTCGTAGCCGTGGCCCGCGGTGTTGGGGCCGCGGCCGACGGCCACCAGCAGCAGGTCCGCCTCCAGCACGTCGCCGGACTCCAGCGAGACCGACACGCCGGTCTCGGACTGGGTGGCGCCGGTGAACTTCACGCCGGTCTTGAACTTGATGCCGCGCCTGCGGAAGGCGCGCTCCAGCTGCTTGGACGCGTACTCGTCCTCGGCGGGCACCAGCCGGGGCAGCGCCTCGACGATGGTCACGTCCGCGCCGAAGGAGGCCCACACGCTGGCGAACTCCACGCCGATGACGCCGCCGCCCAGGACGACGACCTTCTCCGGCACGAAGTCCAGGTTCAGCGCCTGGTCGCTGGTGATGACCCGGCCGCCGATCTCCAGGCCGGGCAGGCTGCGGGCGTAGGAGCCGGTGGCCAGCACCACGTTCTTGCCCACGTAGCGCTGCCCGTCGACCTCGACCGCGTTGGGCGCGACGAAGGTGCCCGCGCCCTCGACCAGGGTGACCTTGTTGGCCTTGGCCAGGCCCTGCAGGCCCTTGTAGAGCCTGCCGATGACGCCGTCCTTGTAGGAGTTGACGCCCGCGATGTCGATGCCCTCCAGGGAGCTCTTGACCCCGAACTGGTCACCCTCGCGGGCGTTGTCCGCGACCTCGGCGGCGTGCAGCAGCGCCTTGGTCGGGATGCAGCCCCGGTGCAGGCAGGTGCCCCCCAGCTTGTCCTTCTCGACCAGGACGACGGACAGGCCCAGCTCCGCCGCGCGGAAGGCGCAGGCGTAGCCGCCCGATCCGCCACCGAGGATCACAAGGTCGGCGGAGGTGTCGGTCACGGGATCTCCCTGGAGAGCTTGATGCCTTACTTCGCGCGGGTGCGCGCGGGTATCGCCATCTTGTCATTAGTCCGGCGGCGGCGATGACGCGGTGTCCTCTTGGGAGGATTTGGCCACCCCTTAACACCCCGCCTGGCACCATGGTCGCTTCGAGTCGGCGCAGGAGGTGGCCGGATGGGTCTGTTCGACCGTTTCCGCAGGAAGCAGCGCCCTGGCGTGCTCAGAGCGGCCACGTCCACCGACACCGGGCACCTGGAGCGGTGGGCGGCGCAGCGGCGTGGCGTGGAGGCGTACGTCGAGCCGAAGACGACCGTGACGGAAACCACGGTGGTGTTCGTCGCGCACGACGGCGAGTGGACCCGGCGGCGCGTCGAGGGCACCGAGGGGGCGCGCAAGCTGGCGCGCAAGCTCGGCATCCCGATCTACGACGCGGGCATCGTCGGCTACCCCAAGCGGATGCGCGAGTACTCCCGGCGCAAGTCCGCCGGGCAGGGCTGACCCCGGCGCTCACCCGCGCGGGTGAGCGCCGGGGCGCGGGTCAGCCGTTGGCCGCGATGTCGGCCAGCACGGCGGCCAGGGTGCGCACCGGGACACCGGTGCCGCCCTTGGCGGTGTAGCCGTAGGGGCCGCCGGTGTGGTACGCCGGGCCCGCCACGTCGATGTGGGCCCACTGCACGCCCTCGGCCACGAACTCGCGCAGGAACAGGCCCGCGGCGAGCATCCCGCCCCAGCGGTGGCCGGTGACGTTGGCCAGGTCGGCCACGCGGGAGTCCAGGTCGCCGCGCAGCTCCTCGGGCAGCGGCATGGCCCACGCCTGCTCGCCCACCGCGCGGCCCAGCGCGGCCACCCGGTCGCGGAACTCGTCGGTGCCCATCACGCCCGCGGTGCGCTTGCCCAGCGCCACCACCTGCGCGCCGGTCAGCGTCGAGGTCTCCACCAGGTAGTCCGGGTTCTCCTCGCAGGCCCGCGCGATGGCGTCGGACAGGATCAGCCTGCCCTCGGCGTCGGTGTTGAGCACCTCGACGGTCTTGCCGCCGTACATGCTCAGCACGTCGCCGGGCCGGTAGGCCGAGCCGCTGGGCATGTTCTCCGCCATCGGCACCCAGGCGGTGACCTCCAGCGGGTACTTCAGCTTCGCCGCCAGCACCACCGTGGCCACCACGGCCGCCGCGCCGCTCATGTCCGAGGTCATCTCGTCCATGCCCGCGGCGGGCTTGATGGAGATGCCGCCGGTGTCGAAGGTGATGCCCTTGCCGACCAGCGCCACCTTCTTGGCCGCCTTCGGGCCGCGGTAGGTCAGCCGGACCAGCCGGGGCGGGCGGGCCGAGCCGCCGCCCACGCCGAGGATGCCGCCGAAGCCCTGCTTGCGCAGCGCCTTCTCGTCGAGCACCTCGACCTCCAGGCCCTCGCCCTTGGCCAGCGCGGCGGCGCGCTCGGCGAACGAGGCCGGGTACAGGTCGTTGGGCGGGGTGTTGACCAGGTCGCGGGCGGTGGTGACGGCCTCGGCGATCGCGGTGGCGGCCTTCAGCGTCGCCCGGTGCGCCCTGGTGGTGCCCTCGGCGGGGGCGACCAGGTCGACCCGCGCCACCGGCCCGTCGCCCTTGGCGGACTTGTAGGCGGTGAAGGTGTAGGCGCCCAGCAGGGTGCCCTCGGCGGCGGCGGCCAGGTGCAGCGCGGACAGCGTGGTCACGGCGCGCTTCTTGCCCGCCAGCGCGCGGGCGGCGGCGCCGGAGGAGCGGCGCACCTGCTCCTCGGTGACCGCGCCGTCGGCGTCCGGCTTGCCCAGGCCCACGGCCAGCACCAGCGGGGCGGCCAGCTTGCCCATGGTGGGCACGGCCACGACCTCCTCGGCCTTGCCCGACGCGCCCAGCGCGCCCAGCACGTCCAGCAGCGTTCCGTCGAACGCGGCGTTCACCGCCTCGGCGGAGGACACCAGCGCTGGGCCGTCCGGGCCCTGCAGGACGCCTACCACCACGGCGTCGGCGGTGGCGGTCAGATCACTGTCGGTGATGGCCAGCTTCGGCGCGGTCACTGCGGCTCCTCGGCGCTTCCTCCCGGCACTTCCTGGTCGTGCGACGGGAACGGAGGTGGATCGGGTCGAATGCTAGAGGTCCGCCGGAGCAGGCCGGTCAGGGCACCTTCGATAGCTCGGAGTAACAATTAACACGAACAGGTGTCGACCGTGCGGCCGTTCGCCAGCGGCCGCTCCATCTGCGACTGTGGAGCGGTGACAGTGACGCCCCGCGCGAGCGCCGCGGTGCTCGCCCTCGGCGCGATGCTGGGAGCCGGGATCTTCAGCGGGTTCGCGCCCGCCGCCGCGCTGGCGGGCCCGTGGACCCCACTCGCCGCGGCGGTCGCCGCCCTGGCCGCGCTGTGCTGCGCCTTCGCCACCGCCGAGCAGCACCGCGCCCGACCCGACGCGGCGGGCGGCTACACCCACGTCCGCGACCACCTCGGACCGTGGCCCGCCCGCATCGCAGCCAGCGCCCACCTGGTCGGGCGCGCGGGCGTGGCCGCCGCGCTGGCGGGCGCGGTCGCCGCGCACGCCTTCCCCCAGCACCGGCCGCTCGCCGCGGTCGCCGTGGTCGTGCTCGTCACCGGGCTGCGCGCCACCGGGCTGCGGTGGAGCGGAAAGCTCACGGCGGTGCTCACCGCTGTGGTGGTGGGCACGCTGGTGCTGGTGGTGGCCACCTGCTTCGCCCTGCCGCCGCCCGAGACCGTCCCGCCCGAGACCGCCCCGGCCTCGGCGGGACCGGGCCTCGGCGGCCTGATGGGGGCCGCCTGCCTGCTGTTCGTCGCCTTCACCGGCTTCGAGCGCGTCACCGCCCCGCACCCCGGCGACCGCGTGTTCACCGCGCGGCAGCTGCGCGTCGCCGTGCCGGTGGCGATCGGCGCGGTGCTGGCGCTGTGCGTGGCGGTGGCCGTCGCGCTGGACCGCCAGCTCGGGCAGTGGCGGCTGGCGCTCTCGCCCGCGCCGCTGCGCACCGCGCTGACCGCGGCCGACGGCGCGTGGCTGCTGCCGCTGCTGGGCGTGGCCGCGGTGGCGGCCGGGTGCTCGGCGCTGTGGTTCGTGCTCGCCTCGGCCAGCCGCACGCTGGGCGGCATGGCCCGCACCGGTGACCTGCCGCCGGTGCGCGGGCGGTGGCCGCTGGAGGTCCTCGCGGGCGCGCTGGCCCTGTCCGGCCTGCTCATGACGCCGTCCGCGGCGCTGGCCGTGGGCGCCTGCGGCACCGCCTTCCACTACGGGTTCGGCAACGCCGCCGCGCGCGTGATGCTCACCGACGGCGGCACGTGGGCGATGCGCGGCGCGTGCCTGGGCCTGGCGCTGTCGGTGCTGCTGGCGATGAGCGCGCCCACCGGCGCGCTGGTGGGCACCGGGGTGGTGATGGCCGTCGGCACGGGCCTGTGCGGGCTGTCCGGGTGGGTGACCGGACGCCGGTCCGCCCCTCGGCCGGATGGTGGGACGTCCGAGCGTCGGGACGGCGATTTTCTGAGGTCGAAGTGAGAGCTACTGTGCTCGCATGACGACCGCGTTGCCTTTCAGCCGGATCCCCGCCCCGCAGCCGGCGACCCCGGAGCGCGTTGCGGAGGTACTCGCCAAGCCGGGCTTCGGGCAGCACTTCACCGACCACATGGTGACCATCCGCTGGGGTCGCGACCAGGGCTGGCACAGCGCCGAGGTGCGCCCCTACGGCCCGCTGGAGCTGGACCCGGCGGCGATGGTGCTGCACTACGGCCAGTCGATCTTCGAAGGGCTCAAGGCCTACCGCCAGCCCGACGGCTCGATCGCGTCCTTCCGCCCCGAGGCCAACGCCGCGCGCTTCCGCGCGTCGGCCCGCCGCATCGCCATGCCCGAGCTGCCCGACGAGGTGTTCCTGGAGTCGCTGCGCGAGCTGGTCGCGGTCGACGGCCGCTGGGTGCCCTCGGACGCGGAGGCGTCGCTGTACCTGCGGCCGTACCTGTTCGCCACCGAGAAGGGCCTGGGCGTGCGCCCGGCGGGGGAGTACCTCTACGTGCTCATCGCCTCGCCCGCGGGCTCGTACTTCGCGGGCGGTCTGAAGCCGGTGACGGTGTGGCTGTCCACCGAGTACGTGCGCGCGGCCCCCGGCGGCACCGGCGCGGCGAAGTTCGCGGGCAACTACGCGGCCTCCCTGGTCGCCCAGGCCCAGGCCGCCGAGCAGGGCTGCGACCAGGTGGTGTGGCTGGACGCGGTGGAGCGCCGCTGGGTCGAGGAGATGGGCGGGATGAACCTGTTCTTCGTCCTGGGCTCGGGCGAGGGCGCGCGCGTGGTGACCCCCGAGCTGTCCGGCTCGCTGCTGCCCGGCATCACCCGCGACTC
>NZ_BMRG01000002.1:191983-192942 GCF_014648515.1 Saccharothrix coeruleofusca | reverse complement strand
GCTGCTGCGGCTGGCCGCCGACTTCGGCTACGCGGTCGAGGAGCGCCGGATCTCCACCGAGGAGTGGGAGAAGAAGGCCGAGTCGGGTGAGCTGACCGAGGTCTTCGCCTGCGGCACGGCGGCGGTCATCACCCCGGTCGGGCACGTCAAGCACGCCGACGGCCGGTTCAGCGTGTCCGGCGGGGCGACCGGCGAGGTCACCATGAAGCTGCGCGACCACCTCACCGGCATCCAGCAGGGCCGGGTCGCCGACCCGCACGGCTGGATGGTCAAGCTCGGCTGACCGCCGCGAGCGCGATCGCGGCGCGCGCCAGCAGGACGCCGACGACGGTCCCGATGCCGTTCATCACCCAGTCGTTGGTGTCGCACGCGCGGCCGATGACGGGCACCAGGGCCTGCAACGCCTCGATCGCGGCGGACAGGCCCGCCCCGGCCGCGAGCACCAGCAGCGGACGCCGGGTGGCCAGCGTGGCGAAGAAGACCAGCGGGAAGAACAGCGCCACGTTGGCCAGCAGCTCCACCCTGCCCGGCGCCGGGAGGGCGAACTGGACCGTGCAGCCCACGTAGTCCGCTTGGCCGGTGGCGGTGGGGACGAGGGTCAGCGCGAGGACCGGCAGCGCGGACAGCGCCACCAGCGCCCACATGATCCGCTGCCCGTGCCGCCTGGCGCGCAGGAGCAGGTGGCCGACGCCGAGGCAGACGAGCGCGACCAGGAGCAGCGCCACCGGGACCAGTGCCGAGTGGTCGAGCAGGAAATCGGTGATCATGGGAGAGCCGATCATACGGCCCTCGCGGGCGGTCGTCGCCGATCATCATCCGGTGCTCACGGGGCGTCCGCGAGCGTGCTCACGGGCGCACTCACGGGGCCAGTGCGCACACCGCCAGCACCGCGAGCGTGGCCGTCTCGCACGCCGCCCCCAGCACGTCCCCGGTGACACCGCCGAAGCGCCTGCGCACGT
>NZ_BMRG01000002.1:172638-191945 GCF_014648515.1 Saccharothrix coeruleofusca | reverse complement strand
GCCGCAGCAGCAGCACCACCAGCAGCGCCGCCAGCGCGACCCCGACCGGGCCGCGCCACGGGTCCACCCACCACCCGGCCACGGCCAGCAGCACCCACCAGGCCGCCGCGACCAGCGGCGACTGCGTGCCCGCCACCAGCGCGCCCAACCCCTCCGGCCGCGCCGCGGGCACACCGCGCACGCAGCACAGCACGAACGCGGCCCGCCCGGCGGTCAGCGCCAGCACCACCGCGCCCCACCGCACCTCGCCCAGCGCCACGGCCTGCGCGCCCAGCACCACCACGAGCGTGACCACCGCGAACGGCCCCGCGCCGCCGTCCTTCATCACCGCCAGCGCGCGCTCGGGCGGGCCGTAGCAGCCAAGGCCGTCCGCCGTGTCGGCCAACCCGTCCAGGTGCATCCCCCTGGTGGCCAGCCCCAACCCGCCCACCACCAGCAACCCGGCCAGCAGCCCCGGCGCGCCCAGCCGGGCCAGCGCGGTCAGCGCGCCCGCCGCCACCGCACCCAGCAGCACGCCGACCAGCGGCGTCAGCGCGATGGCGCGGCGGGCGGCGCGCGCGTCCACCGCGCCCACCCGCACCGGCAGCACGGTCAGCCACGACAGCGCCAGGCGCATCAGGCGGGCCCGGAGACGCCCGCGCCCTCGAAGGTCGCCATCTCGGCCAGCACGCGGGTCGCCATCACCACCAGCGGCAGCGCGACCACCGCGCCGGAACCCTCGCCGAGGCGCAGGTCGAACTCCAGCAGCGGCTCCAGCCCCAGGTGCCCCAGCGCCAGCGCGTGCGCGGGCTCGGCCGAGCGGTGCCCGGCGACCCACCACTCCCGCGCGCCCGGCGCCAGCTCCTCGGCCAGCACGGCCGCCGCGCCCGCCACCAGGCCGTCCAGGATCACCGGCGTGCGCCGCACCGCGGCCTGCGCCAGGAACCCGGCCATCGCCGCCAGGTCGGCCCCGCCCGCGGTGGCCAGCAGCCGCACCGGGTCGCCCAGCACCGGCCGGGCCCGGCGCAGCGCGTCCCGGATGGCCGCGGTCTTGCGCATCCAGCCGTGGTCGTCCACGCCGGTCCCGCGACCGACCACGGCGACCGGCTCCGCGCCGGTCAGCGCGGCGATCAGCACCGAGGACGGGGTGGTGTTGCCGATGCCCATGTCACCGGCGATGAGCAGGTCCGCGCCGCCGTCCACCTCGTCGTCCACGACGCGCCTGCCGACCTCCACGGCCCGCTCGGCCTCGTCGAGGGTCAGCGCGTCCTCGCGGTCGATGGACCCGGAACCGCGGCGCACCTTCAGATCACCCACCGGGGTGTCGGAGTCGACCGCGACGTCCACCACGCGCACCGTCGCGCCCGCCGCGTTGGCCAGCACGTTCACCGCCGCGCCACCGGCCAGGAAGTTGGCCACCATCTGCCCGGTGACCTCGCTGGGGTAGGCGGACACGCCGTGCCGGGCCACGCCGTGGTCACCCGCGAAGACGATCACGCGGGGCCGGGTGAACGGCCGGGGCGGGCACTCGCCCTGGCAGGCGGCCACCCAGCAGCCCAGCTCCTCCAGCTTGCCCAGCGAACCGACCGGCTTGGTCAGCACCGCGTGCCGGGCCACGGCCTCCCGCCGCGCGCTCTCGCTGGGCGCCTCGACGGGTGGGAACTCGACGGTCATCGGGTGCTGCCTCCTCAGGCTCCGGGCGGTCTCACTCGCGCAGCTTCAACGGGATGCCCGCCACGACCAGCAGGACCTCGTCGCACACCTCCGCCAGCCGCGCGTTGAGCGTGCCGAGGTGATCGCGGAAGAGCCTGCCAGAACGGGTGCTGGGCACCACGCCGAGGCCGACCTCCGCGGAGACCAGCACCAGCCGGGCGCGCACCGCCGCGACGGCCTCGACCAGCGCCGCGCACTCCCGCTCCACCTCGCCGACGCCGCGCCCCTCCCAGGCGTCGACGTCCTCCATCACGCCCACCAGCCACGTCGCCAGGTCGTCGACCAGGATCGGCGGGTCGCCCTCGACGGCCGCGCCCAGCAGGGAGATCAGGTCGTTGGGGGCGGGCGCCTCGACGGTGCGCCACGCGGCGGGCCTGCGGGCCACGTGCTGCGCGATGCGCAGCCCCCAGTCCGGGTCGTCGGGGTAGCGCCGCGCGGTGGCCACGTAGGTCGCCGCGTCGGCCGTGAGCAGCCCTTCGGCGTGCGCGGACTTCCCCGACCGCGCGCCGCCCAGCACGAGTGTCCGACGCGTCACACCAAGCCCCACCGTTTCTCCCGCGCGACCTAGCCTGGGCGTCGAACGTTACCCGGACGCAACGCGGGAGGCCGTCGTGGAGTACCGCTGGCGGTACCAGGACGAGCAGGGCCGGGAGGTCGACACCTCCGGTTCGGACACCTTCGCCGACCAGGTGGACGCGGAGGACTGGCTCAGCGCCCACTGGCCCGAGCTGCGCGCGGCGGGCGTGGCCAGCGTGACCCTCCTGCACAACGAGTCGGAGGTCTACGGCCCCATGTCCCTCTCCCCCGCCGACTGACCCCACCCCTCGCTCCACGAGTCGAACCCCCAGAACCCCTGAGTTCAACGCTCAGGTCGTGTGAGTTCTACGTTCAGGTCGCGCGAACTGAGCGTTGGGGCTCGGGAGGTGCGCTCGTCGCGCGGCAGGTCGCCAAGGACGGCGGGTCGCGCCGCCCTGGTGCGTCGGCAAGTACTACCCGGCGGGCGTGCGGGGGCCGATAACTACTACCCGACATGCGCGAATGTTGAATTCGTGGTGTCTGGAGGTTCGACTCGCGGCTTGGAAGTGCGCGACACGCGGACCAATGGGTGATGTGTGACGGGAAGGAGTGGGCTGGGGAGCGGGGTGTTTGACGTGGGTCAGGTGGTGGAGGTCGTGGGGGAGGGGCGTTCGAAAGTCACCGTGCCGAATTCGCCGATTCGCAGCACGGTGGTGTCCGGCAGCGCCTGACCGCGCTGCGCGGCGTCGCGCAGCCGCTCGACCTCCCGCGCGAGCGTGCTGCCGCAAGTCACCCCGTCGAGTGCTCGTGCGAAGTGAACGAGGGCGGTGTCCCGGTCGCCCCGCGCCAGGGCGGTTCGCCCCAGCAGCACGCGGCACTCCGCCAGTTCCGATGAGGTCTCGGCGTCTTCGCCGTTTTCGAGGTACAGCTGCTCGGCGCGGCTGAACTTCGCCACCGCCGCGTCCAGATCGCCCGCCAGCAGGTCCAGCGCGCCCAGTTCGCGCACGCCCCACGCCGCGCCACAGGGGTTGGCGTGCTCGAACTGCACGTCGATCAGCTCGACCAGGCACGCGGTGAACTGCTCGGTCATGCCCCGCAGCCGGTAGACGCTCGCGAGCGTGTCCAGCGCGAAGGCGTGGCTGTGGAGGGTGTCCTCGGTCGGTTCCTCCCGGCACAGCGCACGGGCCAGCGTCACCATGCGCGTCGCGACTTCGGTGGCGGTCGTGAGGTCTTCCGCGCGCACGTACGCGCCCACGGCTTCGCGCAGAGGAAGCGGGACCGACCGCGAGAACGGGAAGCGGTCCGCCAGATCAAATGTCACGCTCCGCAGTTCATCTTTGGTCAGTTCCGGGTTGTTCGGCAGCAGCACCCACAGGAACTGGAGGAGCTTGGCGGCGGTGTCCGGGTCGTCCTCGGCCATGAGGTGTCGAGCGGCCAGCAGCGCTTCCCCAGGTGAAGTCATACGGAGGCTCCGGTTTCAGTCGCTTGCCACTGATATACGTAGCGAATCGGCTTTGCATCGAGCAAATATAAGTACGCAGTAGGGTGGTGTCGCGGATAAGGATCGCTACGGAGAGTGGCTAGGGTGAGGGCATGGCGCTAGGGACCACACGCGCGAAGCGGAAACTTGGACGGCACGTGCAGCCCATCCTCGAACGCACGGGGTTGAAACCGGTCGAGGTCGCGAAACTCGTGAGAACGTCACCCGACACGGTCAAGCGGATGCTGTCGGGAGACCACTTGCCGCGCTATCCGACGTTCCTGGCCGTCATGACCATGATCAAGGCGACGGAGGAGGAGCTCGCCGAGGGCACTGCCCTCTGGGAGCGCGCCAACAAGGACGCTGTCGTGGTCGAGCACGCCACCGCCCTGTCGCTCAACTACCTGAGATTCCGCATGGACGAAGGCGAAGCGGTCCGCGAGCGGACGCTCGACCAGCAGCTCATCCCAGGGCTCCTCCAACTCGGCGCCTATGCCGAATCCCTCGGTGAGCGCGCTCGCGCGCTGATGGCGGGCAAGGGGTGGACCGAGCAGGCGGCTGCTGAACGCCGGGACAGGCAAGGTCTCCTCTCGCGCACATCACCGCCGTTCCACCTGCACGCGGTGATCGACGAAGCGGCGCTCCACCGGGCGGTCGGTGGGAGGGAACTGATGGCCGAGCAGTTGACGCACCTGCTGCGCGTTGCCGAGCAGGACAACGTCACCTTGCAGGTCCTGGCCTTCGACAGCGGCTCCTACGGTGCGCACATCGGGGCGTTGGTCCTGCTCGACTACCCGGAACCCGATGAACCGTTCTCCCTCTACGTGGAGGAGTACGACGGGATCAAAGTGGTGGAGGATGCGGGGAAGGTGAACAGGCTGGCCGCCGCGTGGGATGACGCGGCTCGGCTCGCGCTCGGCCACGAGCAGTCCGTGAAGCGCATCCGTGAAGTGAGGGACAGCAGGTATGTCTGACCAGCGGTGGCGGAAGTCCAGCTACAGCTCCACCAACCCCGACTGCGTCGAGTTGGCGGTTGGGGTCGAGGTGGCGAGGGTCCGGGACACCAAGAACAGGGAGGCGGGGACGCTGAGCTTCAGCCCTGCGGCGTTCGCCGCGTTCCTGTCGGATTTGAAGGGGGACAGCAGGTATGCCTGACCAGCGGTGGCGGAAGTCCAGCTACAGCTCCAGCAACGCCGAGTGCGTCGAACTCCTGGTGGGGCTCGGCTACACCGCCGTTCGGGACACCAAGAACCGCGACGCCGGGACGCTGAGCTTCAGCCGCGCGGCGTTCGCCGCGTTCCTGGTGGGGGTGAAGAAGGGCTGACCGGTGCGGGGGCGCTCGTCCGAGCGCCCCCGCCGGGTGTCACGGGCTGACGGTCAGCCTCGGGTCGGTCTCCACGACGCCCTCCAGCACGGCGTCGATCTTCTCCAGCAGCTCGGCCTCCAGCTTCACGCCGACGGCCTTGACGTTCTCGGTCACCTGCTCGGGGCGGGAGGCGCCGATGATGGCCGAGGCCACGTTCGGGTTCTGCAGCACCCAGGCCACCGCGAGCTGCGCCAGCGTCAGGCCCGCCTCCTCGGCCAGCGGCTTGAGCTGCTGCACCTTCTCCAGCACCTCGTCGCGCATGAACCGGGAGATGAACTTCGAGCCGTTCTCGTCGGTCGCGCGCGACCCGGCGGGCGGCTGCTGGCCGGGCAGGTACTTGCCGGTCAGCACGCCCTGGGCGATCGGCGACCAGACGATCTGGCTGATGCCCTCGCGCTCGGAGGTGGGCACCACCTGCGACTCGATGACCCGCCACAGCATCGAGTACTGCGGCTGGTTGGAGATCAGCGGCACCCTCAGCTCGCGGGCCAGCGCCGCGCCGCGGGCGATCTGGTCGGCGTCCCACTCGGAGACGCCGATGTAGAGCGCCTTGCCCTGGCGGACGATGTCGGCGAAGGCGAGCATCGTCTCCTCCAGCGGCACCGTGCGGTCGAACCGGTGCGCCTGGTAGAGGTCGACGTAGTCGGTCTGGAGGCGCTTGAGGGAGCCGTCGATGGACTCCATGATGTGCTTGCGGCCGAGGCCCTTGTCGTTGGGGCCGCCGGGGCCGGTGGGCCAGAACACCTTCGTGAACACCTCGATGGAGGCGCGGCGCTCACCCTTGAGGGCGCGGCCGAGCACCTCCTCGGCCTTGGTGTTGGCGTAGGCGTCGGCGGTGTCGAAGGTGGTGATCCCGGCGTCGAGGGCGGCCCGGATGCAAGCCGCCGCCTGCTCCTCCTCGACCTGCGATCCGTGGGTGAGCCAGTTCCCGTACGAGATCTCGCTGATGTTCAGGCCACTGCGGCCAAGACGTCGGAACTCCATGGCCGAGAGCCTAATACGAGATCCTTCGTCCTGCTAACGAGTTGGCGCTCAGACCTTGGCGCCGGGGGCGACCCTGGGCTTGGGCACCCGCAGCTTGCGCAGCTGGCTGGCTCGGATGAACGAGTACCAGCCCACCGACAGGCCCTTGACCGGTTCCTTCGGGAACTTCGCCCGCACCCGCTTGGTGACGAAGCGGCCCAGCACGAAGCCCTCCACGATCATCGCCAGCAGCATGAACGTGGTCAGCAGCGTCGCGTACTGCTGGATCAGCGGGGAGGGCACCAGCAGCGCGACGAACACCACGATCGCCAGCGGCATGAACAGGCCCATGAGGTTGCGCCGGGAGTCCACCACGTCGCGGATGTAGGCCTTGACCGGGCCGCGGTCGCGCGGCAGCAGGTACTTGTCGTCGCCCGCCATCATCCGCTGGCGGCGCTCGGCGGCCGCGGCGCGGCGCTCCTCCTTGGAGACCTTGTTGCCGCGCATCCGCTTGAGCGCCTCGCGCTGGGTGCGGGGCGGCGGCGGGACCGGGCCGCGCCGCTTGCCCTCGGCTTCGCGGCGCTTGGGGGTGGGCCTGCCCTTGCCGGGGGTGCGCGACGGGTCGACCTGGGTCACCTCCGCGGGGGTGTCCTCGACGGTCTCGGTGGCCTCGGCGGTGTTGCGGCGCAGGAACCTCACGGGACCAGGGTAGGAGATGCCCGGTTCCGTACCCTTCGCCAGGTGCGAATCGTGATAGCGCCCGACTGCTTCGGCGGCACGCTGACCGCCAGGGAGGCCGCGCAGGCCATCGCGGAGGGGTGGCGGCGGACCGCGCCCGGTGACGAGCTGCTGCTGCGCCCGCTGGCCGACGGCGGCCCCGGCTTCGTGGACGTGCTGCACGCCGCGCTGGGCGGGACCGTGCACCGGGAGACCGTGACCGGCCCGCTGGGCGACCCGGTGACCGCCGAGTGGCTGGAGCACGACGGCACCGCCTACGTCGAGTCCGCCCAGGCGTGCGGGCTGCACCTGGTGCCCGCCGAGCTGCGGCCGCAGGTGTGCGAGACGACGACGACCGCCGGCGTGGGGGAGTTGATCGCCGCCGCGAAGGGGGTGCGCACCGTCGTCGTGGGCCTGGGCGGGTCGGGCACCACCGACGGAGGCGCGGGGATGCTGGCCGCCGTGGGCCCGGTCGACGCCGCACTGGTGGCCGCCTCCGACGTGGAGAACCCGCTGCTGGGGCCGCACGGCGCGGCGCGGGTGTTCGGCCCGCAGAAGGGCGCCTCGCCGCAGGCCGTGGAACGGCTGGAGGCCCGCCTGGCGGCGATGGAGGAGCTGGCCGGGGTGCGCGACCGGCCGGGCGCGGGCGCGGCGGGCGGCCTGGGCGCGGCGCTGATGGCGCTGGGCGCGGAGGTGACCTCCGGCGCGGGCCTGGTGCGGCGGCTGACCGGCCTGGACACCGCGCTGGACGGAGCCGACCTGGCGGTCACCGGGGAGGGCAGCTTCGACTGGCAGTCGCTGCGCGGCAAGCTGGTCACCGCCGTCGCGGCGGGCGCGGCCGAGCGCGGCCTGCCGTGCCTGGTGCTGGCGGGGCAGGTCACCGCCGGGCGCCGGGAGGCCGCGGCGGCGGGCGTGCAGGAGTCCTACGCGGTGGCCGAGCACGCCGGGTCTGTGGCGGCGTCGCTGGCCGACCCGGCGGGCACGCTGGCCGACCTGGCCGCGCACGTCGCGAAGGGGTGGTCCCGGCGGTAGTGGCGGTCACACCCCGCTACCGCGAGGTTGTGCGACCATGGTGGGAGGAACAAAGCGGGTGCAGCCCGTGTTCGCTAGGGATAGTTGCCCGCAAAGGACCTCTGAGGGAGAGCCATGACGACCGCTCAGGATGCAGCCACCTCGACCCCTGACGCGCCGCCCACCCACGGCGTGACGTTGACCGACGCGGCGGCTGTGAAGGCCAAGGCGCTGCTCGACCAGGAGGGTCGCGACGACATGCACCTGCGCATCGCCGTCCAGCCCGGTGGTTGCGCGGGCCTGCGCTACCAGCTGTTCTTCGACGAGCGCACGCTCGACGGCGACGCGCTGCGGGACTTCAACGGTCTCAAGGTGGCGGTCGACCGGATGAGCGCGCCGTACGTCGACGGCGCGGTGATCGACTTCGTGGACACGATCGAGAAGCAGGGCTTCACGATCGACAACCCGAACGCGGGCGGTTCGTGCGCCTGCGGCGACTCGTTCCACTGATCGAGCGCGAAAAGGCCCCCGGTGCGCGCACCGGGGGCCTTTTCGCGTCCACGGGCCGAAAAGCGGAGGACCCCCGTCCGCTCGACGGGGGTCCTCGGGTGCTCGGGTCTCAGACGTAGACCTCCAGGTCGGCCACCTGCTGGTAGCAGCCCTCGTCGACCTCCCACGGGGCCGCCGTGCGCCCCTCGGGCAGCGACGCCGGCGCGGGGCGCAGCTCCGCGGGCAGTTCGGTGCAGTCCTCGATCAGCTCGGCCAGCGTGTCCGGCTCCTGGTTCGTCACGCCACTGACCGTATGCGGTGAAAACGCTTGACAAAAGCCCTACCGGACGGTATTACCGCCCGGTAGGGCTTCTTTGTGGCGTTTTCGCAGGTCAGAGCTTGACCGGGTAGTGCGGCTCGGGCACCGCGGGCCGGATGCGGCCCTCGACGAAGATCCCGTGCCAGATCATGAACACCAGCAGCGCCCAGATGCGGCGGCTGTGGTCGGCCGTGCCCGCCCGGTGCTCCTCGATCAGCCGCAGCACGCCCGCCTTGTCGATGTACTGGTCGGTCTGCGACTGGCGCACGTGGTCGATGGCCCAGTCGTGCATCTCCTCGCGCAGCCAGTGCCGGATCGGCACCGGGAAGCCCAGCTTGCGCCGGTTGAGCACGTGCGCGGGCACGATGTCGCGGATCGCCCTGCGCAGCGCGTACTTGGTGGTCTCCCTGGTCAGCTTCAGCTCCGAGGGGACCTGCGAGGCGACCCGGAAGACCTCCGGGTCCAGGAACGGCACCCGCAGCTCCAGCGAGTTGGCCATGGTCATCTTGTCGGCCTTGACCAGGATGTCGCCGCGCAGCCAGGTGAACAGGTCCACGTGCTGCATCCGGGTCACCGGGTCCCACTGCTCGGACTCGCGGTAGGGCTGCGCGGTGACGTCCATGTGCGACACCGCCGGGTCGTAGGTGCGCAGCACCTGCCGCAGCTGGTCGTCCAGGAAGATGCGCGCGTTGCCGTAGTAGCGCTCCTCCAGCGTCAGCGCGCCGCGCCGCAGCAGGTCCTTGCCGCGCACGCCCTGCGGGATCTTGGTGGAGACCTTGCCCATGGCCTTGCGCAGCGCGCCCGGCACCTTGTCGAACGGCGCCAGCGACAGCGGCTCGCGGTAGATCGTGTAGCCGCCGAACAGCTCGTCCGCGCCCTCGCCGGAGAGCACCACCTTGACGTGCTTGCGTGCCTCGCGGGCGATGAACCACAGCGGCACCAGCGCCGGGTCGGCCACCGGGTCGTCCAGGTACCAGGTGATCAGCGGCAGGGACTCCATCATCTCCTGCGCCGTCACCGCCCGCACCACGTGCTTGACCCCGATCGCCGCGGCCGACTCGGCGGCCACGTCGATCTCCGAGTAGCCCTGGCGCTCGAACCCGGTGGTGAACGTGACCAGGTCCGGGTTGTGCTCCTTGGCCAGCGCCGCGACCACGGTCGAGTCGATGCCGCCGGACAGGAACGAGCCGACCGTCACGTCCGCGCGCATGTGCTTGGCCACCGAGTCGCGCAGCGCCTCGGTGATCTCGTCGTAGAGCCGGTTGGCGTCGGCCTCGCCGTGCACCACGCGCGGCCGGAAGGTGGCCGGGAAGTACCGCTCGACCACGGGCCGCCCGCCGGGCGCCACGGTGAACGAGGTACCGGACTCGATGCGGTGAATCTCACCGTGCATCGACTCCGGTTCCGGCACGTACTGCAGGATCAGGTAGTGCTGGAGCGCCTTGCGGTCCAGCTTCGGCTGGATGCCCAGCGCCGGGGCCAGCTCCAGCACGCTCTTCTTCTCGCTGGAGAACGCCACGCCGCGCGGGCCGGTGGCGTAGTACAGCGGCTTGATGCCGAACGGGTCGCGCGCCCCGAAGACCACCTTGCGGTGCGAGTCCCAGATCAGGAACGCGAACATGCCGCGCAGCTTGGCCACCGAGGCCGGGCCCAGGTAGTGGTAGGCGGCCACGATGGTCTCGGTGTCGCCGTCGGTGCCGAACACCGCCCCGTGCCGCTCCGCCAGCTCGGCGCGCAGCTCCAGGTAGTTGTAGATCTCGCCGTTGAACAGGATCGTGTACCGGCCGGGCTGCTCGGGCGGGCCCCAGTGCAGGGGCTGGTGCGAGTGCTCGATGTCGATGATCGACAGCCGGTTGAAGCCGAACACGACCTCATCGCCCTGCCAGGTACCGCTCTCGTCGGGGCCGCGGTGCCGCATGCAGCGCAGGGCCCCCGCCACCGCCTGCCGCGCGTGCACGGCGTCGTTCTCGCTAGGGCAAACCAGTCCCACCAGGCCGCACAAGGCGCAACACCCTCCGTGTCGTGTAGATAAGTCCCCAGTATGCCGGGGGCCCGTCCTGTGACCGAAACTGCACCGCACCCCGCCGCCCCCGAGGGGTGGCACGCGCCGCGCTGGGCTACGCTCCCGCATGATCCGGCAAGGGCGAGTTCCACCCTTGCCTGCGAGCTTTCAGCAGCGAGGAGGCGGCGAGCAGTGGGCCTGAAGGAGGGCACCAGGGCAGCTCGGCTGGCGAAGGTCACCGGGCTGGTCGGCCTGGTCGGCATCGGGGCCACGGGTTGCTCCACGGATGAGGTGCTGCGCTTCGGCTGGCCGGTGGGCGTGACGCCGCAGGCGGACCGGATGCGCGAGCTGTGGACCTGGTCGGTCATCGCCGCGCTGGTGGTCGGCGTGATCGTGTGGGGCCTGATCCTCTGGTCCGTCGCGTTCCACCGCAAGAAGAGCGAGGACCTGCCCCGCCAGGTGGCCTACAACCTGCCGCTGGAGCTGGTCCTGCTGGTCGTGCCGACGATCATCGTCGCGGTGCTGTTCTACTTCACCGCGGTCACCCAGAACTACGTCACCGACAAGTCCGAGCAGCCGGACGTGACCGTCGACGTGATCGGGTTCCAGTGGAACTGGGAGTTCCAGTACCCCGGCTACAAGACCGAGGAGAGCGACCTGCCGGTCACCACGGTCGGCACCTCCAACGAGATCCCGCTGCTGGTGCTGCCCTCGGACAAGCGCATCCGCTTCACGCTGCGCTCCACCGACGTCATCCACTCGTTCTACGTGCCGGAGTTCCACTTCAAGCGGGACGTCTTCCCGAGCCCGGAGAAGAACAACCAGGACAACTCGTTCCAGATCGACCGGATCGACCGGCCCGGTTCGTTCGTCGGCCGCTGCGCCGAGCTGTGCGGCACCTACCACGCGGTGATGAACTTCGAGGTCCGCGCGCTGGAGCCCGCCCTGTTCGACCGCTACATCCAGCTGCGGCAGCAGACCAACGACAAGACCGGGGCGCCCTACACCGCCGCGGAGGCGCTGACCGAACTGGACTGCGGCGAGCTGTGCACGCCGCACGCCGTGACCACCAAGCCCTTCGAGACCGACCGGACCGTCCGCGAGGCGTCCGGCGACGGCAGCAGGTAGGAGAGCGCCCACCATGAAGGTCGAAGCACGCATTTTTGACTTGGTGACCGTGTTCTCGTTCCTGGTGGCCGTGGTCTACGGCTACTGGACCTGGGCCGACACCGACCACGTGGAGCCGGTGGGCGTGGTGGCGCTGGCGCTGACCGGTGGCCTGGCGCTCATCGTCGGCACCTACTTCCGGTTCGTCGCCCGCCGCATCGAGGTGCGGCCGGAGGACAACCCGGACGCGGAGATCAGCGACGGCGCCGGTGAGCTGGGCTTCTTCAGCCCCGGCAGCTACTGGCCGCTGGGCCTGGCGGCGGCCGCCGCCGTGGCGGGCGTCGGCCTGGCGTTCTGGCACGTGTGGCTGCTGGTGATCGCGGTCGTGCTGATCCTGATCGCCGTGGGCGGCCTGGTGTTCGAGTACCACACCGGTCCCAACCACGAGTGACCTCCTCAACGGCGGAGGGGCGCTACCCGGACGGGTAGCGCCCCTCCGCCGTTTCGCGTCCTCTCAGGACGACTGGGGCCGCCGCAGGCCCCGCAGGAGCAGCTCCACCAGCCTGCTCGGGTCGTAGTCCGGGTTGCTCTCGTGCCCGACGCACAGGTTGCCCACGCCGCGCATCAGCTCGTAGGCGCGCGTGCCGGGCTCGATCTCGCCCGCGTCGACCGCGGCGTCGAGCAGGCGCGCGCAGACGGGCACCAGGCGGTCGAGGAAGTACGCGTGCAGCGACTCGAAGCCGCTGTCGTCGGACTGCAGCGCCTTGGCGAGCCCGTGCTTGGTGACCAGGAAGTCGACGAACAGGTCGACCCAGCGGCGCAGCGCCGCGAAGGGCGAACCCGCCTCGGCCAGCAGGGTCGCGCCTGCCTCGGCGCACGCCTCGACCTGGTGGCGGTAGACGGCGACGACGAGGTCGGCCCTGGTCGGGAAGTGGCGGTAGATCGTCCCGATGCCGACGCCCGCCCTGGCCGCGATCTCCCGGATCGGCGCGTCCACGCCGGAGGTGACGAACACCGCGGCGGCCGCGGCCACCAGCGCCTGCTGGTTGCGCAGCGCATCGGCCCGCTTGCCGCGGACGGGCACGTCGGCGGACCGGCTCCCAGTGGACACGCGCTCTCCTCCCGCGGCGACGACCGACCAAGCGGAGCGCGGTTCCCGTCGCTCGCGGAAGGGCGCTCCGCTTCAGTGTGACCCATGGGCGACCCGGCCGGGTGGCCCGGCGGGCACCGGGAGCAAGCCTACGAAGTCGCCCGACCCCGGTCGATCAGGCCGCTTCCTGGCCGGAGGAAGCCTGGTAGGAGTCCACGTAGTCCTGCCCGGACAGCTCCAGGATGCGGTAGACGATCTCGTCGGTGACCGACCGCAGCACCGGCAGCGAGTCCTGCATCCCCGCGTAGCGGGAGAAGTCCAGCGGCTCGCCGAACCGGATGGTCACCGGGCAGATCCGGGGGATCTTCGAGCCGACCGGCTGCACCTTGTCGGTGCCGATGATGCCGACCGGGACCACCGGTGCCCCGGACTCCAGCGCGATGCGCGCCACACCGGTGCGCCCGCGGTGCAGCCTGCCGTCCAGCGACCGGGTGCCCTCGGGGTAGATCGCGAACGCCTGCCCCGCCGCCAGCACGGCCGCGGCGGTGTCCAGCGACGCCCGCGCGGCCCGGCCCAGCCCGCGGCGCACCGGGACGTGGCCGAGCGAGGAGAAGAAGTACCGCGACAGCGCGCCCTTGACCCCGCGCCCCTCGAAGTACTCGGCCTTGGCCAGGAACGACACCCGGCGCGGCACCACCATCGGCAGGACGACGCTGTCGATGAACGACAGGTGGTTGGGGGCCAGGATCACCGGGCCGGTCGTGGGCACGTTCTCCAGCCCTTCGACGGTGGGCCGGTACACCAGCCGCGCCGTGGGGGCAACCAGCCGCTTCATCACCGTGTAGAGCATGGGAACAGCATGACCTCCCGTTGTTGCCCCGTGGTGAAAAGGTGGTTCACACCTCAGGGGGCATTTCAGGGGTACCCCGAGCCGTCGGCCGGAAGCGCCCCGGACGTGTGGTCCGGGGGCTTTCGAGGGGTCACTTCCCGGCCAGCTCGGCCTTCAGCCGCGTCGAGCGGGTCGCCCAGCGGCGCAGCAGCTCCGCCGCGGCGCCCGAGTCCACCGCGGTGGCCGCGCGCTCCAGCCCGGCGGCCAGGTCGGCGCGCAGGTCGCCGGACAGGCCGCCGTGGACCGCGATGGCGCCCGCCGCGTTGAGCAGCACCGCGTCGCGCACCGGACCCGGCTTGCCGCCCACCAGCTCCCGCACCACCTCGGCGTTGACCGCCGCGTCACCGCCGCGCAGGTCCTCCGGTCGGGCCGGGGCGATGCCCAGCTCGGCCGGGTCGACGCGGTCGGTGCGCACCCGACCGCCGTCGACCACCCACACCGACGTGGTGGTGGTCGTGGTGATCTCGTCCAGGCCGTCGTCGCCGCGCACCACCAGCGCCGTGCTGCCGCGCCGGGCGAACACGCCCGCGATCAGCGGGGCCGCCGCGGCGCGGGCGCAGCCGATCAGCCCCACCGCGGGCTGGGCCGGGTTGGTCAGCGGGCCCAGCAGGTTGAACGAGGTCGGGATGCCGATCTCCCGCCGGGGCGCGGCGGTGTGCCGGAACGAGGGATGGAACACCGGCGCGAAGCAGAAGCCGACGCCCAGCTCGGCCACGGTGGCCGCGACGCCGTCGGGGGGCAGGTCGATGGCCACCCCCAGCGCCTCCAACACGTCCGCCGTGCCGCACTTGGACGAGGCCGCCCGGTTGCCGTGCTTGACCACCGGCACGCCCGCCGCGGCCGCCACCAGGGTCGCCATCGTGGAGATGTTCACCGACCCGGAGTTGTCGCCGCCGGTGCCGACGATGTCCGCCGCCCGCCCGTCCACGGTGAACAGGCGCGCGTGCCGCAACATCGCCCTGGCCAGGCCGTCGACCTCCTCGGGCGTCTCGCCCTTGGCGCGCAGCGCCACCGCGAACGCGCCGATCTGGGCGGGCGTCGCCGCGCCGGACATGATCTGGTCCATCGCCCAGCCGGTGTCGGCCTCGCTGAGGTCGACACCGTCGATGAGCCGGTTCAGCAGCAGCGGCCAGGTCTGCTCGGCCATCGCGCGCTCAGCCGCGCGTGGCGGGCAGCACCGCGGAGCGCAGCACCTCGGCCACGGTCTCGGCGGCGGCCAGCGGGTCCAGCGGGTGCACCAGCACCGCGTCCGCCTGCGACCAGGTGGCCAGCCAGCGGTCGTCCTTGCGGCGCACCGCCACCACGATCGGCGGGCAGTCCGCGATCTCGTTCTTGAGCTGGCGGCACAGCCCCATGCCGCCGGTCGGCTGCGCCTCGCCGTCCAGGATGGCCAGGTCGACGCCGCCCTTGTCCATCTCGTAGAGCACGTCGGCGATCGCACCCGCCTCGACGTAGTCGACGCGGCCCAGGTCCGGGGCGGGCCTGCGCCCCACCGCCGTGATGATCGTCTCACGCACCTCCGGGCGGTGGCTGAACACCAGGATCCTGGTCGTCTGCGTGCTCATCTGCGCGGTCCTCCGACGGGTCGGGTGCCAGGTGCCGGTGATGCTATCGGGCTAAGCGGGCGGGACCTGCAGTGCGTCCCACCCGATCCAGTCGCCGCCCAGCCGCTGGGCCAGCCCGGCCATCCTGGCCCGCTCCTGGGCGCAGTGCAGCGCGTCCAGCCGCTGCACCCGCAGCGCGTGCACCGGCCGCTCGCCGCGCAGCTCCCAGCCGTCCGGCGCGAGCAGTCTGCGAGCCTGTTCCACCTGGTCAGGGGGCAGGTCGAGGTGGTGGCGCAGCACCGCGGGCCGGTCGCTGCGCCAGCGCGGCGAGCGCGCCAGCGCGGCGGAGTCGGCCTCGGCGAGGTCGAACGCCTCGACCACCACCTCCAGCCCCGGCGAGTCGATCCGCAGCGCGGGAACCCGGCGCTCGGCGCGCCGCTGCCTCCACCGGGCCAGCCATCCCACCGCGCCCTCACCTCCCTGTGACCTGGACAACGACGCCCACCTGCCCCCGACCCGATGGGCGGAGCGAAAACGCCCAAGCAATAATGCGTCGTGTGACCACGGCAGCGCCCTCCATCGGCCAGCGCGTGCACTCGCTGAACCGCCCGAACATGGTCAGCGTCGGCACGATCGTCTGGTTGTCCAGTGAGCTCATGTTCTTCGCCGGGCTCTTCGCCATGTTCTTCACGGTGAAGGCCCAGAACGAAGGGCACTGGCCACCAGAGCCGACCCACCTGAACGTGCCCTACGCGCTGTTCTTCACGATCATCCTGGTGGCCTCGTCGTTCACCTGCCAGTTCGGCGTGTTCGCCGCCGAGCGCGGTGACGTGTTCGGCCTGCGCCGCTGGTACGTCGCGACGCTCGTCATGGGTGCGATCTTCGTCGCGGGCCAGGCGGGGGAGTACGTCAACCTCGTCCACGAGGGCACCACCATCGCCGGCTCGGCGTTCGGCACGGTCTTCTACCTGACCACCGGCTTCCACGGCCTGCACGTGATCGGCGGTCTGATCGCGTTCGGGTACCTGCTGGTGCGCACGAAGCTGAGCAAGTTCACCCCGGCCCAGGCGACCTCCGCGATCGTCGTGTCCTACTACTGGCACTTCGTCGACGTCGTCTGGATCGGCTTGTTCGCCGTCATCTACATCGTGCCCTGACCAGCCGAACCCCGAACTCACTAGCAAGGGTTGCCGCACACATGACCACCACCAACACCACAAGGGCCCGGAAGCGCGGCACCAAGCTGCGGCGGCGGATCTCCGGCCTGCTCGCGCTGGGCTTCGCGCTGCTGAGCGCCGGGTTCCTGTTCAGCGCACTGGCGCCGCAGCCGCAGACCGCGCAGGCGCAGGAAGACCCGGCCCAGGTGCGGCTGGGCGAGCAGCTCTACAACAACACCTGCATCTCCTGCCACGGCAAGAACCTCGACGGCGTGGAGGGGCGCGGCCCCAGCCTGATCGGCGTGGGCGACGCGGCCGTGTACTTCCAGGTCTCCTCCGGCCGCATGCCGCTGGCCAGGCAGGAGGCCCAGGGGCAGCGCAAGCCCACCAAGTTCACCCCGGAGCAGATCGACGCGCTCGGCGCGTTCATCCAGTCCCGCGGCGGCGGCCCGGTCAGCCCCGACGAGGGCGGCCAGGCGCTGCGCGGCGACGACCCGGCCCGCGGCGGTGAGCTCTTCCGCCTCAACTGCAGCTCGTGCCACAACTTCACCGGCCGCGGCGGGGCGCTGTCGTCCGGCAAGTTCGCACCCCAGCTGGACGGCGTGACCGAGGAGCAGATCTACACCGCGATGCTCACGGGCCCGCAGAACATGCCCAAGTTCTCCGACCGGCAGCTCACGCCGGAGGAGAAGGAGGACATCATCGCTTACATCAAGTCGGTGACCGACGGGAACAACAACCCCGGCGGCGCCCCCCTCGGCGGCCTCGGGCCGGTATCGGAGGGTCTGATCGCGTTCATCGTGGGGATCGCCGCCCTGGTCGGCGTGACCCTCTGGATCGGAGCCAAGGCATGAGCGGCGAGAAGCCGGACAACCTGCCCAGCGAGGCGGAACTCGCGGACATGAGCCGGGACGAGCTGGTCCGGCTCGGGACCAAGCTCGACGACGTCGAACTGGTCCACTACGAGGAGCGGTGGCCGGTCAAGGGCACCAGGGCCGAGAAGCGCGCCGAGCGCTCGGTCGCCCTGTGGTTCCTCATCGCCGCGCTGTCGGGTCTGGCGTTCCTGGCCGCGTTCCTGTTCTGGCCGTGGAAGTACGAGACGCCCAACACCGACGCGCACTTCCTGTTCAGCCTCTACACCCCGATCATCGGTCTGACCCTCGGTCTGTCCATCACCGCCCTGGGCGTGGGCGCGCTGCTGTACACGAAGAAGTTCCTGCCCGAGGAGCTGGCCGTCCAGCAGCGCCACGAGGGCGGCTCGTCCGAGGTGGACAAGGCCACCGTGGTCGCCGAGCTGGCCGACGCGGGCGAGCGCAGCGGCCTCGGCCGCCGGTCGCTGATCAAGCGCACCGCGGGCCTGGGCGCGGGCGTGTTCGGCCTGGGCGTGCTGGTGCTGCCGCTGGGCGGCCTGGTGCGCAACCCGTGGGCGGACAGCGACTCGAAGGACTCGCTGTGGCACACCGGCTGGAAGTCGGAGAACGGCGAGAAGGTCTACCTGCGCAACTACACCGGCGACCCGCACGAGGTGCAGCTGCTGCGCCCGGAGGACATCGAGGCGGGCGGCTTCCTGACCGTCTTCCCGTTCCGGGAGTCCGAGCGCAACGACGAGCACGCGCTGATCATGGCGACCAAGCGGGCCGACAACCCGGTCATGCTGCTGCGCTTCCGCCCCGGTCAGCAGATCGTCAAGCGCGCGGGCCAGGAGGACTTCAACTACGGCGACATCTACGCCTACTCCAAGGTGTGCACCCACCTCGGGTGCCCGGCCTCGCTGTACGAGCAGCAGACCGGGTTGCTGCTGTGCCCGTGCCACCAGTCGCAGTTCGACGTCTTCCACTACGGCAAGCCGCGGTTCGGCCCGGCCACCCGCGCCCTGCCGCAGCTGCCGATCACGGTCGACGAAGACGGTTATCTGATCGCCCGCAGCGACTTCATCGAGGCTGTGGGTCCGGCGTTCTGGGAGCGTAAGTCATGAGCGGCATCACCACGCCGACGAGGCGGCAGGGCCTGGGGGCCCGCGCGGCGGGTGGCGCCGCCAAGTGGGCCGACGACCGGCTGAGCATGGCCAGCGGTCTGCGCAGGCAGTTGAACAAGGTCTTCCCGACCCACTGGTCGTTCCTGCTCGGTGAGGTCGCGCTCTACAGCTTCATCGTGCTGCTGCTGTCGGGCACCTACCTGGCGCTGTTCTTCGACCCCTCCATGGAGGAGGTCATCTACGACGGCAGCTTCCAGAACCTGCTGGGCATCCCGATGTCGCGGGCCTACGAGTCGTCGCTGGAGATCTCCTTCGACGTGCGCGGCGGCCTGTTCGTGCGCCAGGTGCACCACTGGGCGGCGCTGCTGTTCATGGGCGCGATCGTGGTGCACATGTTCCGGGTGTTCTTCACCGGCGCGTTCCGGCGCCCGCGCGAGATCAACTGGGTCATCGGCATCCTGCTGTTCATGCTCGGCGCGATCGAGGGCTTCCTCGGCTACTCGCTGCCCGACGACCTGCTCTCCGGCACCGGCCTGCGGGTGATGGCGGGCCTGCTGATCTCGTTCCCGGTGATCGGCACCTGGCTGAACTGGACGCTGTTCGGCGGCGAGTTCCCCGGCACCGAGATCATCCCCCGGCTCTACACGCTGCACATCCTGGTCATCCCGGCGGTCATCCTGGCGCTGGTCGCGGTGCACCTGGGCCTGGTGTGGTACCAGAAGCACACCCAGTTCCCCGGTGTGGGCCGCAAGGAGAGCAACGTCGTCGGCGTGCGCATCATGCCGGTGTTCGCGGCCAAGGGCGGCGGCTTCTTCGCCATCGTCGTCGGCGTCACCGCGATCATGGGCGGCGTGTTCCAGATCAACCCGATCTGGAACTTCGGCCCGTACAACGCGGGCCAGGTGTCCGCGGGCGTGCAGCCGGACTGGTACATGGGCTGGACCGACGGCCTGATCCGGCTGTGGCCCGCGTGGGAGCTGTACCTGGGCA
>NZ_BMRG01000002.1:148246-172585 GCF_014648515.1 Saccharothrix coeruleofusca | reverse complement strand
CGAGCCGTTCCTGCCGTTCATCCTGGGTCTGCCGCTGCTGACCGGCCTGGCCGCGGTGTACCCGTGGATCGAGCGCAAGATGACCAAGGACCACGCGCACCACAACCTGCTCCAGCGGCCCCGCGACGTGCCGGTGCGGACCTCGCTGGGCATGATGGCGATCGCGTACTTCATGGTGCTGCTGATCTCCGGCGGCAACGACATCATCGCGATGAAGTTCGACATCTCGCTCAACGCGATGACCTGGGCGGGTCGCATCGGGATGCTGCTGGTCCCGCCGATCACCTACTTCATCACCTATCGGATCTGCATCGGCCTGCAGCGCGCCGACCGCGAGGTGCTGGAGCACGGTGTGGAGACCGGCATCATCAAGCGCCTGCCGCACGGCGAGTTCATCGAGGTCCACCAGCCGCTGGGCCCGGTGGACGAGCACGGCCACCCGCTGCCGCTGGAGTACCAGGCGGCGCCGGTGCCGAAGAAGATGAACAAGCTGGGTTCGGCGGGTCACCCGGTGCCCGGCAGCTTCCTGACGCCGGACGCCCCGGAGGAGACCGCGGCGCTGGCCCGCGCCCGCGCCAGCCGGGGCGTGTCGGCCGACGCGCTGACCGGGGAGAACAAGCCCGCCGAGGAGCTTCCGGCGGGCAAGCCCGCCCAGCCTGAGGCCTGAGCGCGACACGAGAGGGGCCCCGCACCGATCGGTGCGGGGCCCCTCTCGTCGTGCGGCCGCCGGTCAGGCGTCGTCGAGGCCGATGGAGAAGGCGGCTTCGGTGTCGCGCTTGGAGTACGAGCGGAACGAGATGTGGGTGTCGGTGTTGAGCACGCCCGCCACCTTGCTGATCCGGCCGGGCACCAGGTCGGCCAGGTCCTCGTGCCGGGCCACCTTCACCAGGGCGATCAGGTCGACGTCACCCGCGCAGGAGTAGACCTCCGTGACGCCCTCGATGTCGGCGATCGCCTGCGCCGCGTCCGGGATGGTGTCTGCGGCGGCCTGGATCAGCACGATCGCGGTGATCACAGCGGTCCTCCATCGTCGTCGGGTTCGACCTGCTCACATGCTAGTGGCCGGTGAACCGGTACTGGTCGCGGCCCGCGTCGGCGAGTTCCGCCCACGGCCGCCAGCTGCCCGCCGCCCCGGCGGGCGATGACCACGGCGTGTCGCAGCGGACCAGCCGGGTGCCCGGCCGCTCCAGCCAGCGCAGCACCACGCCGACCTCCTCGGCGGGCGCGCCGCGCAGCGGCCCGACCGACGGCACGACCGTCTCCGCCGCCGCCACCAGCGCCTCCACCACCGGCATCGGCGGCGTGCCGCGCCGGGCCACCCCGGCGCTGGCCAGCCTGCCGTGCCGCACCACGGCGAACTCCCAGCCGCCCGCGTCGTCGGGTCGGGCGGCCACCAGCTCGGGCAGCGCGGCCAGGCCCGCCAGGCGCTGCCCCCGGTCCAGCGCGCGCACCAGCCCGGCCAGGCGGTCGCGGCGCGTCGCGGCCTCCTCGAACCGGTGCGCCAGCGCCAGTTCCGCCAGCTGCTCGGCCGCGCCGCGCAGCGGGGCGGTGCTCACCCCGGCCACCAGGTCCCGCAGCGCCCGCACGGCCGGGGCGTAGTCCTCCGCGCTCTGCCGCCCCGCGCAGGGGGCTTTGCAGCGGCCCAGCTCGAACAGGGCGCACGGGCTGCCGGACGGGGCGCGCGCCGGGATGCGCTGCGCGCACGCCCGCAGCGGAACGGCCTCCAGGAGCGCCTCCATGGCCTCCTCGGCGGCGCGCCGGGTGCGGAACGGCCCCACCGCCCCGTCGCGCGGCGTGCGGACCAGGGACAACCTGGGGAACGCCTCGTCGGTCAGCGCCAGCCACCACGCACCCTGGTTCTTGGACCTGCGGTTGTAGGCGGGCTTGTGCGCGGTGATCAGCCGCAGCTCGCGCACCTCGGCTTCCAGCGGGTGCGCGCACGGCACCGCGTCGACCCGGACGGCCAGCGCGACCATCTCGCGCAGCCGCTGCCTGCCCTCGCTGGCGGTGAAGTACTGGCGCACCCGGCGGCGCAAGTCCGACGCCGTGCCGACGTAGAGCACCTCCTCGTTGGGGCCGCGGAACAGGTACACGCCCGGCGCGTTGGGCAGGTGCGCGGCCAGTTCGCGCTTGCGGCGCTGCTGCGGCGTCACCTCTGGCAGGTAGGCCAGCAGCTCCTCGACCGAGTGCACGCCCACCGAGCCGACCCGCTCCAGCAGGCGGTGCAGCACCTGGACGGTGGCGCGGGCGTCGGTCAGCGCCCGGTGGTTGGGCGTCACCGGCACCCGGAACAGCTCGGCCAGCGCGGACAGCTTGCAGCTGGGGGCCTCCTCGCGGCTGAGCACCCGCCGGGCCAGCCGGACCGTGCACACCACCGGGGGCTTGGGCCAGGGGTAGCCGTGCCGCTCGCAGGCGGCCTTGAGGAAGCCCACGTCGAACCCGGAGTTGTGCGCCACCAGCACCGCGCCCGCGGCGAACTCCAGGAACGCGGGCAGCACCGCGGCCAGCTTGGGCGCGTCGGCGACCATCCGCTCGGTGATCCCGGTCAGCGCGGCGACCTGCGGCGGGATGCCGCGCTCGGGGTCGACCAGGGTGCCGAACTCGCCCAGCACCCGCCCGCCGCGCACCTTGACCGCGCCGATCTCGGTGATCGCGTCCTCGGCCGCGCGGGCGCCGGTGGTCTCCAGGTCGACCACCACGAAGGTGGTCTCGCGCAGCGGGGTGCCCAGCTCGTCGAAGGAGAGCTGGGCCGGGGCCGCGCCGGTCGCCGGGGTCGTCATCGCGGGCACGGTAACCGCTGCCCCCGACATTTTCGGTAACCGGACCACCTGGCCGTAGCCTGTACGGGTGCAGGACCCGATAGCGCCCGCCGACGAGGCAGCCGACCCGGTGGCCGAGGAGCCCGACCCGGTCGCCGAGTCCACTGTGGACTGGGGTGCGCTGCCGGAGCCGCTGCGCGCCCGGCTGGCCGAGCTCAGCGCGGACGCGCTGGGCGACATGGCCAAGGTGGACGTGCCGCAGCAGCTGCGCGCGGTGGCCCGGTTCGCCCCGACCAAGCGCGCCCGGCTGGGCAGCGCGGTGCTGCTGGCGTGCCTGAAGAGCTCGTCGAACTTCCGCGCCGCCGTGGTCGAGTGGCTGCGCCGCAACCGGCCCGCCGCCCTGGAGGTCACCGCGCCGGACCCGGTGGCCGCGGGCGCGGCGGCGATCCTGCAGGGCGAGGAGGTCGCGGCGCACTTCGCCGAGCTGGTCGCCCGGCGCGCCGCCGACGCGGCGCTGCGCGCCGAGCGGGACGCCGCGGTGCAGCGGGCCGAGCGGCTGGAGCTGGAGCTGGAGCGGCTGCGCGCCGAGCGCGCGGAGTCCACCGGCGTGGCGGACCGCATCCGCGCGGAGGCCGAGGTCGAGCTGGAGCGGCTGCGCAAGCGGTTGCGCGAGCAGGGCGTGCGGGTGCGCGAGGCCAAGGACCGCGCGGAGTCGGCGGCGGCCGAGGTGGCGCGGGTGCGCGCGGAGGCCGAGGCCGAGGTGCGCAGGCTCACCGCCGAGCGCGACCGGGAGCGCGAGCGGGCCGAGACCGAGCGCGCCAAGGCGCAGCGGGCCGAAGCCGACGCCGAAGTCGCGCGCCAGTCGGCCAAGGAGGCCAGGCAGGCTGACGAGGTGCGGCTGGCGCTGCTGGTGGACACCCTCGACGGCGCGGTCAACGGGCTGCGCCGCGAGCTGGCGCTGGGCGGCGCCGGGCCCCGGCCCGCCGACCTGGTGCGCGGCGCGAGCGCGGCGCAGGGCGCGGTGGGGCGGGTGGAGGCCCCTGCGGCGCTGGACCGGCTGCTCGCGCTGCCCGCCGTGCACCTGATCGTGGACGGCTACAACGTCACCAAGACCGGCTACCCCGAGCTGTCGCTGTCCGACCAGCGCGACCGGCTGGTGCACCAGCTCGCCGTGCTGGCCGCGCGCACCGGCGCGGAGGTGACGCTGGTGTTCGACGGGGCGGGCGTGGTGGCGGTGCCCGCGGCGGCCCCGCGCGGGGTGCGGGTGCTGTTCAGCGACCCCGGTGTGCTGGCCGACGACGTGATCCGGGCGCTGGTGACCGCCGAACCGGAGGGGCGGCCGGTGGTGGTGGTGACCTCCGACCGCGCGGTGGCCGACTCGGTGCGCCGCCGGGGGGCGCACCCGGTGCCCTCCGCGGTGCTGCTCGCCCGGCTGGGCCGGGTCTGACCCGACGTCGCCACCGTGCGTGTTCTTGGCAACACTGTTGATCACACCCCGAGGTCACGCCCGCCGGAGCGCGGGGATTGTGATGAACCTGAGAGCTTTTCGGGGGTCAGCCGGTAGACGTCAGCGGCCACTCCTCGTAACCTGACCGAGATCTCGCGGCGGGCCGTCGCCCACCCTGGGCGGCGACGCGAGCTCACCGCCGAATCGGCGCTTCGGGGGAGCCGAGCCGGAACACGCGGACCTGCACTTCGGGCAGTGGCGGCGCACCGCGCCCAGCGTCTTCCTCGGTAGGCGGTTCACACGAATGGAGAAACGCGCGACTGTGGCGTCGCAACGACTCAAGCGCGGTGTGCGCGGAGCGCTCGCGGCCACGGCGGTGGCCGCTGCGGCGGTGGGCGTAGCGCCCGTACCTGCCGGTGCTCAGCCGAACACAGCTTCCGATGCGCTGAAGAAGTACAACGAGCTGGCCGAGCAGGCCACCAAGCTCAACGAGGAGCTCCTCCAGGCGGAGGAGAAGCACAAGGCCAACCAGGCCGAGCTGGACAAGGCCACCGCCGAGCTGGCCCAGGCCAGCCAGGCGGGCGACCAGGCCAAGGCCGACGAGGAGCAGTTCCGCGGCCAGGTCGACCTGCTCACCGAGGCCTCGTTCGAGGGCGCGCGGTTCAACCAGCTCTCCGCGCTGCTGGTCAGCGACTCGCAGCAGGACTTCCTGGACCGCATGTCCGCGCTGGGCATCCTGGCCGCGGACAACGGCGAGGCGCTGGACAAGCTGTCCGGGGCGGTCGACGCGGCCGAGGCCGCGCGCACCAAGGCCGCGGACGCCCAGAACAAGGCGCGGACCGCCACCGAGGAGGCCGCCAAGATCGCCGAGGACGTCCGGAAGCGCAAGGGCGACCTCGAGAAGCAGATGACCGAGGTCAGGACCCAGCTCAACCGGCTGACCGCCAGCGAGAAGAGCGCGCTGACCAACCCCGGCGACACCTCGCAGATATCGGTCCCCGCCAGCAAGGCGGGCGAGGCGCTGGCGTTCGCGCTGGCGCAGCGCGGCGACATGTACCAGTACGGCGCCACCGGCCCGGACCTGTGGGACTGCTCCGGCCTGACCATGAAGTCCTACGCGGCGGCGGGCGTCAGCATCCCGCGCACCAGCAACGGCCAGGCCACCGCGGGCAGGGCGGTCACCCGCGCCCAGGTCACCGCGGGCGACCTGATCATCTACAACGGCGGCAACCACGTCGGCATGGCCGTGGACAACGCGCGTGTCGTCCACGCGTCCACCGACGGCGTGCCGGTGAAGATCGTCCCGCTGGAGAACCCCGGCACGATCTACGCGATGCGGCGCATCGCGGGCTGACCCCGCGCGGCGGGGCCACCTCGTGCGCCATCCTGGCGGGGTGGCCCCGCCGACGACTTCCCGGAGACCCGTGAGCCGCTACCGGGTGCCGCTGGCCGTGGCCGTGGCCCTGACCTTCCTCACCGGGCTCGGCCTGGCCGTGGTCCCCTCGGACCAGCCCACTCCCGCGACCGCGGCCCCCACCGCAGCCCCGGCGGCCGACCAGGCCCTGCGCGAGCTGCTGGACCGCCGCGCCCGCGCCGTGCTGGAGCGCGACGAGGCCGCCTTCACCGCCGACCTCGACCCGCGTGCCGACCCGGAGTTCCGGCGGCGGCAGCTGGACCTGTTCCGCAACCTGGCCGCCGTGCCGCTGGCCGAGTGGACCTACCGGGTCTCCGAGGCGACCTCGCTGGACTCGCTGGACCTGCCCGCCGCCGACGAGCACCGCGCCCCCGGCGTGCGGCTGGCCTACCGGCTGCGCGGCGTGGACGTCGCACCCAGCAGCCAGCCGATGGGCTACCTGTTCAGCCGCCGAGACGAGCGCTGGTACCTGTCCTCGGACACCGCGCTGGAACCGCTGGGCAAGCGCACCTGGCGCGGCCCCTGGGACTTCGGCCCCTGCCGGGTGCTCGCGGGCACCGGCGGGTTCGTGCTCAGCCACCCCGGCGGCGAGGCGCTGGCCGCCCGCGTGCTGGCCGAGCTGGACGGCGCGGTCGCGGCGGTGACCGACGTGTGGGGCGAGGCGTGGCCGCGCCAGGTGGCGGTGCTCGTGCCCACGGGCGTGGAGGAGATGCGGGCGCTGGTCGGCGACGGCTTCGCCACCGGCGGCATCGCGGGCGTGGCCGTGGCCGACCGGGTGGACCCGGTCACCCGCACCGCGCTCGGGCAGCGGGTGGTGCTCAACCCGGACACCGCCGGGGCGCTGCCCGCCGAACCGCTGCGGGTGCTGCTGCGCCACGAGATCACCCACGTGGCCACCCGCGCTTCGACCGTGGACGGGGCGCCGATGTGGCTGCTGGAGGGCTTCGCCGATTACGTGGGCTACCGCGGCAGCGGCGTGCCGGTCACCCGCGCGGCGCCCGCGCTGGCTGCCCAGGTGCGCGCAGGCCTGCCCACCGCGCTGCCCGCCGACGCGGACTTCCGCGGCGACCGCATGGAGCTGGCCTACCAGCAGTCCTGGTCGCTCAACCGGTACCTGGCGCGGCGGCTGGGCGAGCCGGGACTGGTCGCGCTGTACCGGCGGCTGGCGGGCATGGGTCGCGCACCCGAGTCCGAAGTGGACGGGGTGCTGCTGGAGACCATGGGGGAGAGCCGGGTGGAGCTGCTGGCGGGCTGGCGCGAGTTCCTGGCCCAGGAGTTCACCCCCTGACCACCTGCAAGTACCACCCGACCCACCACAACGAGCCGTTGACCACTACCCGGCCCACGCCCCACCGGTACGGGTAGTGGTTACGCGCTCGGTGGGGCCGGGCGGGTAGTACTTGCAGACGCGGGTGGGCGGGGGTCGGCTAACCTCGGCGGGTGCGTCGGACCCTGCTGGTGACCAACGACTTCCCGCCCCGCCCCGGTGGCATCCAGGCCTACCTGCACGCCCTGGCCACCCGGCTGCCGGACCTGGTGGTCTACGCGCCGTCGTGGCACTCGCCCGCCGGGTCGCACCCCGAGTTCGACGCCGCGCAGCCGTTCCCGGTGGTGCGCCACCCCGGCACCCTGATGCTGCCCACGCCGGACGTGCTGCGGCGGGCCGAGGACGTGATGCGGGCCGAGCGCTGCGAGGCGGTGTGGTTCGGCGCGGCGGCCCCGCTGGCGCTGCTGGCGCCCCGACTGCGCCAGGCGGGCGCGCAGCGGGTGGTCGCCTCCACCCACGGGCACGAGGTCGGCTGGTCGATGCTGCCCGGCGCGCGGCAGGCGCTGCGGCGCATCGGCTCCACAGTGGACGTGGTCACCTACGTGAGCCGGTACACGCGGTCGCGGTTCGCCGCGGCGTTCGGGCCCATGGCCGCGCTGGAGCACCTGCCGTCCGGTGTGGACATCGACGTGTTCGCCCCCGACGCGGGCGCGCGGGAGGAGATCCGCGCCCGGTACGGCCTGGGGGACCGGCCGGTGGTGGTGTGCGTGTCCCGGCTGGTGCCGCGCAAGGGGCAGGACGTGCTGGTGCGCGCGCTGCCCGAGATCCGCCGCCGGGTGCCGGGCGCGGCGCTGCTGCTGGTCGGCGGCGGTCCGTACCGCGACCGGCTGCGCGCGCTGGCACGCTCGGTGGGCGTGGCCGACGACGTGGTGCTGACCGGGTCGGTGCCGTGGGCCGAGCTGCCCGCGCACTACAACGCGGGCGACGTGTTCGCGATGCCGTGCCGGACGCGCGGGCGCGGGCTGGACGTGGAAGGGCTGGGCATCGTCTACCTGGAAGCCTCGGCGACCGGTCTGCCGGTGGTCGCCGGGCGCTCCGGCGGCGCGCCGGAGACGGTCCGCGACGGCGTCACCGGCCACGTGGTCGACGGCCGCGAGGTGGCCGAGGTCGCCGACGCCGTCGCCGGTCTGCTGGCCGACCCTGGGACCGCCGCCAAGATGGGCCGGGCGGGCCGCGAGTGGGTCTCCACCCAGTGGCGCTGGGACACCCTCGCCACCCGCCTCACCCACCTGCTCACCTGACGCGTCAGCAAGTACCACCCGCCCCGCCCCCCGAGGCCGGTAACCACTACCCGACACCGCACGAGTCATCGCCGCGTCAGCGATACGTCAGCGGCGTGGGGCAGTCTGGGTACCGGACTTCTCGTCCGCGTCACGCGGAACGACCACTGGGGGTCGGGTGGCCCGCACCCGGATCGGGTGCGGGCCACCCGTCTGCACTGGATGGCCCCGCCTCCGGCACGGCGGGCTCGCTTCGCGCGAATAGAAGTGCTGTCGCGTGATCTTTTGGGGCTGGTGCGCCCCGAGCTGACTGCTAGCTTCCCCTTGGCGCTACGCAGAGTAACGCGAACGTGTCTTGAAGTGGCCGACCCAGGGGGGAAGCATGAGGTCACCTGTTGTTGTGCTGTTAGCAGCCACCGCCGTCACCGCGATTGCGACCGCGGGCACCGTGATGGCGCAAGCTGAACCGACCACCGCCGCTACCGATGACGGGCAGGTCCCAGCGGTGGAGGACTTCGCCTACCCCGACGCCGACCGGATCTTCACCGAGACCGGGGTCCGACTCATCTCCGGTGATGGCCACATCCTCCTCGCTGACTGCTCGACCCAGCCCGTCAACGGCATCGGTGTGATGCGGGTGCGGTCGTCCGAGTCCGTCGGCGTCAATCGGGATGGCCGAGTCTGCTTCAGGATCACCGGCACACCAGGAGTGCTGCAACTCCGGCTGCCTGTCGTCTACGAAATTCGTGGCGACGGATACGCGCCGGACGCGGGGCACGTCGTGAAGGCGCTGCTGACCACCGACTCGGGGACGCAGACCACCGTAGACGTCAACCCTCGCGCCAGCACGCCGGTCGGTGTGGGCATCAGTCCTGGTAACCCGCCCACCACGCTGCTCCAGCTGACCGCCAGCTCCTGATCCGGCTCCGCCCGGAAGCGAACGCTCCACTGCGTTGAAGCACGTCCTCCGACGGAGGGCGTGCTCCTCGCCACGTCGGGTGCCGCTGGACGGCGCCCTCAGAGGGGGGAAGACAACCGATGAAATCGGTGAGAAGAGAGCACCGGCTGCTGCGCGTCGGCTTAGTGGCGGTGCTGACCTCCGCCTTGCTGGCCCAGGTCGGCACCAACCAGGCCACCGCTGGGCCGGTCGAGCGGACCGCCTCCGGCGTGGAGACTTCCGCGGACCGCCCGCTGACTCCTCGCGCCAAAGCGCTGATCCTCTGGCGGAGCGGCGGCGACCAGGTCAAGGCTGCGGCGGAGAAGGCGCTGCTCGGCTCCGACGCCGAGGTCGACGCGTTCCTCAACCAGAGGCTGGACCGCCTGGTCGAGCTGGACGATCGGATTGCGGTCAACCGAATCCTCGCGGCGGGCGGACCTGCGACCAGAAGCGCGGCGCAGGCCGCGTTGGACGCCGGGGACACCAACCCGGACGTGCTGCGGGACTTCCTGATCACGGGGTGGAGCACTGCCTCCAACACCGATCTGCGCATCCGGGTCAACCAGATCTACGCGGCTGGGGGCGCGCAGGTCCAGAGGGCCGCGCAGGCCGCGCTGGACGATGGCTCACCCGAAGCACTGCGGAACTTCCTGGAAGTCACCTCGGTTCAAGCGGCGAACACCGATCTGCGCATCAGGGTCAACCAGATCTACGCGGCGGGTGGTCCCGCGGTCCGCGCGGCGGCACAAACCGCGCTGGACGCCGAGACACCCGAAGCGCTGCGGCTGTTCATCAGCCGGGAGTGGGAGGTCGCCGAAGCACGGGACCAGGAAACCGCGAGCATCACGCAGCTGGTCGCCGCTGCGAAGCTCGCGGGCGAGCAGGCCGCCCAGGAGACCCAGGCCGCCAAGGACAGCGCGGACAAGGCGCTGAGGGAAGCTGACCTGGCTCGGCAAGCGGCCGAACTGGCCGCCGAAGCAGCCGAGGCGGCCAAGAACAACGCCGCAGGCGCGGCCGAGGCGGCCAACCAGGCCGCGACCGCCGCGAACCGGGCGGCGAGCGCGGCCACGACCGCGATCGGCGCGGCCAACGCCGCCACCACCGCCGCGCGAATCGCCGCCAACGCCGCCACCCGCGCCGCCGCTGCGGCGACCAAGGCAGGGCAGGCGTCCAGCACCGCGTGGAACTTCGCGGCTGCCGCACGGGTGGACCGAGGTCGGGCCGGAGACGCGGCGCGGGCCGCGATCGGCGCCTCGAACGCTTCCAACGAGGCCCAGCAGGCCGTGCAGGCCATCGACTTGGCCCAGAACGCGCTGAGCCGGGCGCAAGAAGCCGTCAACGCGGCCAACTCGGCTGGTTCGAACGCGAACCAGTCGGCGGAGGCGGCGCAGGAGGCCGTGCGGTGGGCGCGGTCGGCCGGTGCGGACGCCAGCGCGGCCGAGGCCGCCGCAGCCAGATCTCGCGCGCAGGCCGGTCTGGCCAACCGCGCGGCGGCGTCCGCACGCGCCTACGCGGTCGAAGCCGCGGACGCGGCAAGCCGGGCACGGGAACTGGCGGCCAAGGCCGTGATCGACGCGCTGCTGGCCTCGGCAGCGGCGGATGAGGCGGCCCGGCGCGCGGGTGAGGCCGAGAACGCGGCCCGGTTGGCCACGGAACACGCCAACGCGGCCAGCAACGCGGCGCAGATCGCCGTCGACTCCGCCGCACAGGCCGCGCGACTCTACAACGCGGCCCGGCAGGCCGACAGCGAGCGCCTGACCATCCAGGCGGAGCAGGCTGCCCTCGCCGCTCGCCAGGCCAACCAGGTGAGCGACCACCTCGGGCTCGTCCGCCGCTGGAGCGCCCCGCAGCAGGCGCAGCGCGACGCGCAGACCAACCAGTGGCTGGCGGAAGCGACCGCGCCCGGCGCCGACCCGGCCCTGGTCGCGGCCAACGGCCGCAAGATCGCGATGAAGCTGGTGGCCACGAGCGGTCCCTGGAGCAAAGCCGCCGCCGCGAGCGCCCTTTCGGGGGCGGACCCGGAGGTCCGGGAGTACGTCCGGACGGGCATCGCCCAGGCAGCGGCTCTGGACGACCGCGAGACGGTGCAGCAGCTGATCGCCGATGCCCCCCAGAGCAAGAAGAACGCGGGAAACGCCGCCCTCGCGGGCAGTGACGCCGATGTCCGGCGGTTCCTGGAGTCCCCCGACTACCCGGAGCGCGGCACCGATCTGCGCATCGAGGTCAACCAGGTGCTGGCCGCCGCCCGCGACGCGGGCGACGCCACGGTCGCTGCCGCAGCCCAACGGGCGCTGGACTCCGGCACCGTCGCGGCGTACTCGGAGTTCCTGGACACCGGCCAGAACAGCGCCCGTGAGCACGACGACCGCATCGCCATCAACCAGCTCATCGCCAACCCGAACACCGGTCCGGAGGCCCGGCTGCTCGGGCAGGCCGCGCTGGAGGGACCGCCGGAGCTGATCCGGCAGTACCGGCACGGCGGCCAGCACATCGCCATCCGGCACGACCGGGAGGCCGCCGCGCACAACGCGGTCGTCGCCGCGATGGTCGCCGAGGCCGCCTCGGTGGCGTCCACCGCGTTGCAGAACGCCGCCACCGCTCAGTCCGTGGCCGCCACCGCGCGCAAGGCAGCCGAGGAAGCCGCCGGTTACGCCCGGCAGGCGGCAGGTCACGCCGATGCCGCGGCCAGGTCCGCGAACGAGGCCTTGGCCTCCGCCGAGGAGGCCAAGGCGTCCGCCGAGCGCGCGGCGCGGTCGGCGGAGACTGCGGTCCAGGCCGCAGCGCGGGCCTCGCAGTCCGCCGTGCGGGCGGCCCGGTCGGCGGTGTCCGCCAGGAGTTCGGCCAACATCGCCGCAGGCCACGCGACCAGCGCCATGCAAGCCGCGCACCAGGCGTACCAGGACGCCGTTGACGCGGGCGCGGATGCGGAGGCGGCCGTCAACGCCGCGAACGAGGCGCGTTCGAAGGCGATCGACAAGGCCAACCGGGAGATCGCCGCGGAGAAGGCCCGGTTCGCCGAACAGGTCAACAACGCGTGCAACAACGTGCCCCCAGGACCGGAGCGGGACGACTGCGTCACCCGCGCGCAGCGGATGATCGCCGACCCCAAGGGCGAGTCCGAGCGCAACGTCGCGATCTGCAACCAGCTCAAGCAGGGCAGCGAGCAGGCGTTCAACGAGTGCCTGAAGGGCGCCTACAACCCCGCGCTGACCTACATCATCAACAAGGCGATCGCCGACGCCGAGAGCGAGGCCGAGGCCGAACGCTGGTGGACCATCGCGGGTTTCGTGGTGGCGGGCGCCGTCGTCATCGGCGCGGGCATGTTCTGCGCGCAGGTCTGCACCGCTCCGCTGGCGGGTGCGCTCATCGGCGCCGAGGCGGGGTTCCTCGCGACAGCGGCGGGCGCGGGCATCGAAGTGGCCATCGGCGCGGAGTTCCTCACCGGCGTCGTCGCGGACTCGTTCCTGGCCTCCCGGCTGGGCGCGCTCGCCGAGGTCAACTTCCTCGGTGGAGTAGCGGTTCGCGGCGCGCTGGTCCACCTCGACCTGAACGTGATCAGGCAGGCGGCCGGCTCGTGCGTCACGAGCCGGGTGGCGATCGCCACGTCGCTGTGTCTCATCGCGGTCCAGTACTGGGCCAGTGATATTGCCAGGGTCGCGTATGACTTCCGTCGCGTAGTCCCCGCGCCGAAGCCAGGGATCAACGTGGCTGTCGCCAAGTTGCCCGGCTGGAACGACCCGGTGTTCAAAGACGACTACATCCGCGCCCTCAGCGGTGAGCGCATGCACTCCGAGCAGCGGATCATCGATACCATCAAGAAGCGGAACGAGGGGTTGCCGGAGGGGCAGCGGTTCGATCCGAAGGAGATTACCGAGTTGTTCACCGAGCGCTCGCCCTGTCCGGACCCGTGCCAGCCGTTGCTGCGGACAGAACTGTCGCCCGAGGCGAAGATCTACTACGTCGTCCAGTACTTGGGTGGAAATTCCGCAGAGGAAGCTAGAATGCTCAATAACCTGCTCTCCATCATGGCAAGAGGCGGGTTTTGAAGTCAGGCAGGAGAGTCGCGCGCGGCCCGTCCATCTTTGTTTCCGGGCTCTGGATGTCTGATGGGATCGAATTCGTGACTGACCCTTTTCTCTTTTATCGAGAGTTGCACCTTGCGGACGATCCGACTTACCGGGCGCCGCGGGATGCCGTCGATTCGTGGCGTGAATTGGCGGAGCAGGCTCGCGCGGAACTGGCCCGCATGGGGTTTCCGGTGACCGTCTTCTCCTATGAAATGTCGGAATTGCAGCCGGTTGGTGGCTACGTGCTGGTGCACGAGATGGAGCCGTTCGGCGTCACCCTGGACTGGCGCGCCCCCGTACGGAATAGTCGGAGCTACATCGAGAAAGCGATCGCCCAGGAGCGCGAGGGGCTGATCAGGTACGTGAGCGCCGCCACCGAAATCATCACCAAGGCGATGTTCGACGTGCTCGATGAGGCAAGTTTTCGAGTGTTGATCGACCATCAGGAGCGTGATTACTACCTGTATCGAGTGCTGGAAGCGCCCAGGTTTCCTATCAAGTGAAGAACGGTCGCCGGGAATTCCGGCGACCGTTCTCTGAATCTGCGCTAATGCGGGCTTAACCTTGGAAAGGCGTGGAAATATGAGAAAAGCGGTTGTTGTCGCCGCCTCTGCCGCCGTAATGGCGGCGCAATTCGGCATCTCGGCCTCGGCGCTGTCCAGCGGTACGACGGTCCCCTTAGGAACGTATCGGTTCATTGCCAAGGTGAACTCCGTCACCACCGGCTGCTCGGGAGCCCTGATTTCCCCGCAGTGGGTGGTGACCGCAGCCTCTTGTTTCCCCGGCAACCCCACCGGCGGAATCCCGACCAGCGAGACGACAGTCGCGGTGGGAGATGTCAACGTCGGAACCGGCACCGGCCGGGTGGCCCGCGTGTCGACCTTGGTGCGCCGCACCGACCGCGATGTGATGCTGGCCAAGCTGGATATCCCGGTCATCGACGTCGCACCGGTTCGGATCTCATCCTTGGCTCCTACACCCGGCGAGGTGCTGCGCGCCGCGGGATTCGGCCGCACAGCAGCCGAATGGGTTCCCGATCGCCCGCGCACGGCCCTGTTCTCGGTCGACGCGGTGACCGCCACCACCGCCGCGATCACCGGCGTCGACGGCGTGGACATCTGTAAGGGCGACGCAGGCGGTCCGGCGTTCCGCGAGACGGACGGAGTGGTGTCCCTGGTCGCGATCAACAGCACCTCCTGGCAGCACGGATGCCTGGCCGTGAACGAAACCCGCCAGGGCAGCACCGAGGCCAGGCTGGACGACATCACCGATTGGATCACCCGGACGACCGACGAACCCTCACGGTTGGTCAACGACCTGAGCGGGTGGTGCCTGGACCAGGAATACCCGCAGGGAACCGACGGGCCCGCCACGAATACGGTGGGAGCCTGGCAGTGCAACTCAGGGGACAACCAGCAGTGGCGATGGGAATGGGCCTCGCCCGACACCGTCCGCTTGGTCAACGCTCTCAGCGGGTGGTGCCTGGACCAGGAGTACCCGCAGGGAACCGACGGGCCTGCCACGAACAAAGTGGCAGCCTGGCAGTGCAACGGGGGCGGCAACCAGCAGTGGCGGGTCGAACCCACCGCCTCGGGACGCAGGGTCCTGCTGGTGAACAAGCAGAGCGGCTGGTGCCTGGACCAGGAGTACCCGCAGGGAACCAACGGACCAGCCACGCACATCGTGGCCAGCTGGCAGTGCAACGGCGGACGCAACCAGCAGTGGCAGGTCTCTTGAGCCGGTCTGCCACCGTGTCGGACGCGATCGGGCCGTCCATACCTGCGATCACGCCGACCGGGGCTCTGGTCCGTAGTCGGTGGTGACGTGAAGTAATCAACCGTCACCATGATCTTGTGGTGGATGTCGATTCCCTTGGAGGGGACGGTATCTGTTGGGTTGTCGGCGTTGCTCGTCGAGGACGTAAAGGACAGCGGCGGCATGGTTATGCTCACGGACCGCAGTCGGGACGGGGCCGTGCCGTGTCCGATCTGCGGGACCGCCACGGTGAAGGTGCACGGGTATCACCACCGGACGGTGAAAGACGTGCCGGTCGACGGTCGCCAGATCGTCGTGCACCTGTGCGTACGACGGCTGGTCTGCCCGGTTTGGAGCTGTCTGCGGCCAGACCTTCCGAGAACAGATTCCGGATCTCCTGGAACGCCACCAGCGCCGCACGGTGCGGCTCGTTCGGCGGATATCGCGGATGACGCGGGAGTTGTGCGGTCGGGCGGCCGCACGCCTGACCGGTCTGTTGGCCGTGCCGGTGTCCCGCAGCACCGCGTTGCGCCGTCTGCCGCTGCCCGAACAGTCGGTTCCACGAGTGATCGGCGTGGACGATTTCGTTCTGCGCCGACGCCGCTGCTACGCCACGGTCAGCATCGATGCCGAGACTTGTCGACGTGTCGCGGTTCCGCCAGGCCGCGACGCGGCCACCCTGTGGTCCTGGCTGCGCGAACATCGCGGCACCCGAGGTCGTGGTCGTGTGCCGGGATGGTTTGGTCACCTACGCCGAGGCCGTCCGTCCGTCCCACCCTGCCCGACGCGATTCAGGTCAGCCTGGCATTGTGGCGAGATTTCTACGACAAGGTCCTGCTCGAGGCCCGCGCATGCCGGGTGCCAGGTCACCGTCAACCCGCCCTGCCTCAGAACACGCTATGCCCGCATGCCCGATCCCCAGGTCCTGCGCATCGCCCCCACCTACCGCCCAACCCTCCTGACCCCCTACCGCGATCATCCGCTCGCCCGATGTGTGGCCGACCCCGTGTTCCCATCACGCACTTGCTCGCGGAAATCCGAGAGCTGGGCTACCTCCACCGGCAGTGCGAACCTATCGGTCCGCTACCTCAACCAGGGCCGTGCCGAAGGCGAGCGACTGGCCACGCCCTGCCATCACACCAGCTGCCTCGTGCTTGCTCGCCACACTCGAACATTTCGGAAAACATGCCCTACGGGAAGTGGGTATGAAAATTGAGTGCAAACAGTTCGATTGTGCTCGGAGATCGGGCTCTCCTCGTGGCTGGTGGTGTCGGTGTTGAGTGGGCGGATCGCACGAGTGACCCGCCCTGATCTATTGCCATAGTGGGGCGACTTGAGTAGGATTCGAGCCTGTGACCCATCCGTTTCTCTTCTACAAAGAGGCCCATGCTGCCGGTGATCCGACTTATCGGGCGCCGCAGGACGCCGTTGCATCGTGGCGTGACCTGGCCGAGCAAGTTCGTGCAGAACTGGCACGCATCGGACTTCCGGTGACTGTGCTCTCCGCTGAGGCGTCAGAATCGAAACCGGTGGGCGCGCACGTGCTCGTGCACGAGACGCAGCCTTTCGGGGTGACGGTGGACTGGCATACCCCGGTGGAGAACAGCGAAAGCTTTGTCCAGAAGATCGCCAACCAGGATCTCGATGGCCTGGTCGGCTATGTGGGCAACGCCAATAGAATTATCACAAGGTTGCTGTTCGATGTTCTAAAAGAGGCGCACTTTCGAGTTCTGATTGATTACCAGGAGCGCGACAAATATTTGTACCGGGTGCTGGAGCCGCCTCGGTTCCCTATGGTGTGAGGGATGCTTGTCGGAAATTTCGGTGGCTGTTCTGGAGTTGAAGTTGCTTTGATGGGGGGCTCGTGACTGATCCGTTTCGCTTTTACCGGGAGCTTCACCTCGCGGACGATCCGACCTATCGGGCGCCGCAGGACGCCGTCGATTCGTGGCGTGAATTGGCGGAGCAGGTTCGTGTGGAACTGGCCCGTATGGGGTTTCCGGTGACCGTCCTGTCCGCTGAGATGCCGGAATCGAAGCCGGTTGGTGGCCACGTGTTGGTGCACCAGATGGAGCCGTTCGGTGTCACCCTGGACTGGCACGCCCCCGTGCGGGATAGTCGGAGTTACATCGAGAAAGTGCTCAACCAGGAGCAATATGGCCTGATCATGTATGTGAGCCTCGCCACCGAAGTCATCATCAGGGCGATGCTCGACGTGCTCAAAGAGGCGGGTTTTCGAGTGTTGATCGACCACCGGGAGCGCCACTCGTACCTGTGCCGAGTGTTGGAGCCGCCTCGGTTCCCTATGGTGTGAGGGATGCTCGCCGGAAATTTCGGTGGCTGTTCTGGAGTTGAAGTTGCTTTGATGGGGGGCTCGTGACTGATCCATTTCTCTTTTACCGGGAGCTTCACCTCGCGGACAATCCGACCTATCGGGCGCCGCAGGACGCCGTCGATTCGTGGCGTGAATTGGCGGAGCAGGTTCGTGCGGAACTGGCCCGTATGGGGTTTCCGGTGACCGTCCTGTCCGCTGAGATGCCGGAATCGGAGCCGGTTGGTGGCCACGTGTTGGTGCACCAGATGGAGCCGTTCGGCGTCGCCCTGGACTGGAGCGCCCCCGTGGAGCGTAGTCGGAGCTTTACCGAGAAAGTGCTCAACCAGGAGCCCGAGGGTCTGATCAGCTACGTGAGCGTCGCCGCTGAAGTCATCATCAGGGCGATGTTCGGTGTGCTCGAGGAGGCTGGTTTCCGAGTGTTGGTCGACCACCAGGAGCGCAATTCCTACCTGCACCGAGTGTTGGAAGCGCCCAAGTTCCCCATTACATGAAAAACACCCTCCTGGAATCTCGGCGGCCGTTCTCCGAATCCACGCTCACGCGGGTTTAACCTGTTGGGGTAGAACTGCGCTGGCGTACTTCGGTGGAATCCAGGTCCGCCAGAGGCGAGTTCCGCGAGCGATCCGTTTTATTTGTTGTCATAGCGCGACGACTTGGGTAGGGTTCGAACCTGTGACCGACCCGTTCCGCTTCTACAAAGAGGCTCACCTCGATGACAGTTCGGTACTCGTTTATCGGGCTCCGGTGGATGCGATTGAATCATGGCGTGAATTGGCGGAGCAGGTTCGTGTGGAACTGGCCCGTATGGGGTTTCCGGTGACCGTCCTGTCCGCTGAGATACTGGAATCGGAGCCGGTTGGTGGCCACGTGTTGGTGCACGAGATAGAGCCGTACGGCGTCGCCCTGGACTGGCACGCCCCCGTGCAAGATAGTCGGAGCTTTACCGAGAAAGTGCTCAACCAGGAGCCCGAGGGTCTGATCAGCTACGTGAGCGCCGCCACCAGCATTATCATCAGGGCGATGTTCGGCGTGCTCGAGGAGGCGGGTTTCCGAGTGCTGGTCGACCACCAGGAGCGCAATTACTACCTGCACCGAGTGCTGGAAGCACCCAGGTCCCCCATCACGTGAAAAACGGCCGCCGGATGTTCCGGCGGCCGTTCCTCACTCGACGCTCACCTGGTGTAGATGGCCTCGATGTCCTGCTTGTAGGTGCTGGCCACCACGGAGCGGCGCAGCTTCAGGCTGGGGGTCATCTCGCCGCCCGCCTCGGTGAAGTCCACCGGCAGGATGCGGAACTTCTTGATCGCCTCGGCCTTGGAGACGGCCTGGTTGGCCTCGTCCACGGCGGCCTGGATCTCGGCGCGCAGAGCCTCGTCGTCGACCAGGTCGGCCACGGTCGCCGACTCCGGCTTGCCGTTCTGCTCCTTCCACGCCGGGAAGAACTCCGGGTCGATGGTGATCAGCGCGCCGATGAACGGCTGCGCGTCGCCGACGACCATGCACTGGCTGATCAGCGGGTGCGCCCGCAGCCGGTCCTCCAGCACGGCCGGGGAGACGTTCTTGCCGCCCGCGGTGACGATGATTTCCTTCTTGCGGCCGGTGATGCTCAGGAAGCCCTCGTCGTCGAGCTTGCCGAGGTCGCCGGTGTGGAACCAGCCGTCCTCCAGCGACTCCTTGGTGGCGGCCTCGTTGTTCCAGTAGCCGCGGAAGACCACGTCGCCCTTGATCAGCACCTCGCCGTCGTCGGCGATGCGGACCGACGTGCCGCCCACCGGCTTGCCGACGGTGCCGACCCGGAACGCGGACTTGGTGTTCACGCACGCCGCCGCGGTGGTCTCGGTCAGGCCGTAGCCCTCCAGCACCGGCACGCCCACGCCGCGGAAGAAGTGCGCCAGCCGCTCGCCCAGCGGGGCGCCGCCGGAGACCGCGGCGATGCACCGGCCGCCCAGCGCGGCCTGCAGCTTGCTGTAGACCAGCTTGCCGAACAGCGCGTGCTTGAGCTTGAGGCCCAGGCCGGGGCCGCCCGCCGAGAGCGCCTCGCTGTACTGCACCGCGGTCGCCTCGGCGGCGTCGAAGATCTTGCCCTTGCCCGAGGCGTGCGCCTTCTGCTTCGCGCCGTTGTAGACCTTCTCGAACACCCGCGGCACGGCCACCACGAACGTGGGGCGGAACGTGCCCAGGTCCTCGACCAGGTTCTTCACGTCGGGGGTGTGGCCGAGGGTGACGCGGGTGTAGACGCCGCACAGCGCGATCACGCGGGCCAGGATGTGCGCCAGCGGCAGGAACACCAGCAGCGAGTTGCCCGCCTGCATCAGCTGCGGGAACGCGGCGATGTCGGAGCGGATCTCGGCGAGCAGGTTGCGGTGGGTCAGCTCGCAGCCCTTGGGCCTGCCGGTGGTGCCGGAGGTATAGACCAGGGTGGCGGTGTCGTCCGCGCCCGCCAGCCTGCGCCGGGTGTGCACGTCCTCGTCGGAGACGCCCGCGCCCAGCGCGGTCAGCTCGTCGACCGCGCCCGACGCACCGGCGGCCGGGCCCTCGACCTGCCACACGTGCCGCACCTCGGGCAGCCCGGCGACCACCGAGTCCACGGTGTCGCGGTGCGCGGCGGTCTCCACGAACACGGCCTTGGCCCCGGAGTCGGACAGGATCCACTCGACCTGCTCGGCCGAGGAGGTCTCGTAGATCGGCACGACCACGCCGCCCGCGTGCCAGATCGCCAGGTCCAGCAGCGTCCACTCGTAGCGGGTCTTGGACATCAGGCCGATCCGGTCACCCGGTTCCAGGCCCGCCGCGAGCAGCCCCTTGGCCACCGCCATCACCTGCGCGGCGAAGTCTCGGGCGGTGACGTCGACCCAGGTCCCGTCCACGCGGCGGCGGAAGCTGACGGCGTTGCCGAAGCGCTCCGCGTTCGCCCACACCATGTCGGTGAGGTTCTCCTCGGGAGCCACAGTGGCGGTGGCGGGGACGCTGAACTCGCGCACGTCGACCTCCGGGTGTCGTTTGTTACCGGTGGGGAAACTTAGCTTGTGATTCCGGCGATACACCAGGCCGGGGCCCTGTTCCGTGACCGTGTCGTGGCACTCTTGCCAGCTGTGCCGAGCGTGGACGTGGTGGACGAGACCTTTCTCGCGGTGCCTCCGGAGGCGGTCGCGGCCGCGTTCGCCCCACCGGAGACGTGGACGCGGCTGTGGCCGGACCTCATTCTGGACGTCTACCTCGACCGGGGCAGCCAGGGGTTGCGCTGGACGGTGGGGGGCGCGCTGGTGGGCACCATGGAGGTGTGGCTGGAGCCGGTGCTGGATGGCACCCTGCTGCACTACTTCCTGCGCGCGGACCTGCCGGGGGAGGCCTCGCCGCGGCGGGTCCGGCGGGAGGTGCGCCGCCGCCAGCTGGCCGCGAAGGGCGTCTCACTGGGGTTGAAGATGACCTTGGAACGGGGTCGCGAGCCCGGTGTGCCGCCCGCGCTGCCGTAGATTCGCGGGGGTGCGGGTTCACGTCGTGTCCGATGTCCACGGCAACGCCGAGGCCCTCGCCCGCGCGGGCGACGGGGCCGACGCGCTGGTCGTGCTGGGAGACCTGGTCGACTTCGTCGACTACCACGACCACGGCGGCGGCATCCTGGGCCGGGTCTTCGGCGCGGAGAAGGTCGAGGTGTTCGCCCGGCTGCGGCGCGGCCGGATGGGCGAGGCCTCGCACTACATCCGGTCGCTGTGGGCGGGCTTGGACAACGCCGCCGAGGTGGTCCGCGAGGCCGTGCTGGAGCAGTACACCGAGCTGTTCGCGGCCATGAGCGCCCCCACCTACGCCACGCCGGGCAACGTCGACAACCCCGAGCTGTGGCCGCTGTTCGCCCGCGAGGGGCTGCACATGCTCGACGGGGAGACCGCCGAGATCGGCGGGCTGCGGTTCGGGTTCGCGGGCGGCGCGATCCTGGCGTCCGGCTACGTGCGCCGCCGCGGCGGCCCGTGGCACCCCTACCTGCGCACCGAGGAGGAGTTCGGCGCGGCGCTGGCCGGGCTGGGCGAGGTGGACGTGCTGTGCACGCACGTCCCGCCCGCGGTGGCCGAGCTGACCTACGACGTGGTGGCCCGCCGGGCCGAGCTGGGGTCCACCTCGCTGCTCAAGGTCATCGAGCGCGACCGGCCCCGCTGGTCGGTGTTCGGCCACGTGCACCAGCCGATGGCGCGGCGGGTGCGGATCGGCTGGACCGAGTGCGTCAACGTCGGCCACTTCCAGCGCCGCGGCACGCCCCACGTGCTGCGCTGGTGATCCCGCCGCACCGGGTAGCCTGCCCGGCATGGCCGACGAGTCCACCCAGTCCATCGTCATCGACGCGGCGCCGGAGCAGGTGCTGGCGGTGATCGCCGACTTCGCCGCGTACCCGGAGTGGGCCAACGGGATCAAGCGCACCGAGGTGCTGGAGACCGGGCCGGACGGCCGCCCCGCGCAGGTGAGGTTCAACATCGACCAGGGGCCGATCAAGGACGAGTACGTGCTGGCCTACCGGTGGGCCGACGACGGCGTGTCCTGGGAGCTGGTCCGGGGCACCATGCAGAAGTCGCAGCAGGGCAGCTACCGGCTCACGGCTCGGGGCGGGGCGACCGAGGTGACCTACACGCTGTCGGTGCAGCTGGTGGTGCCGATGATCGGGCTGTTCCGGCGCAAGGCCGAGAAGATGATCATGGACACGGCGCTCAAGGAGCTCAAGCGCCGGGTGGAAAACGCTGGATGAGCGCGCGTCTGCTGCTGTTCACCGGCAAGGGAGGGGTCGGCAAGACGACCCTGGCCGCCGCCACCGCCGCCCGGCTCGCCGCGGGCGGGCGCAAGGCGCTGGTGGTGTCCACCGACCCGGCGCACTCGCTGGGTGACGCGCTGGACGTGCCGCTGGGGCCCGAGCCCACCGAGGTCGACCACGGCCTGCACGCCGCGCTGGTCGACCCCCGCGCGCTGGTCGACGGCGCCTGGCGGGAGCTGCGCGGGCACCTGCGCACCGTGCTCGCGGGCGCGGGCGTGGACGAGCTGGACGCCGAGGAGCTGACCGTGCTGCCCGGCGTGGAGGAGCTGCTGGCGCTGGCCGAGGTGCGGCGCCTGGCCGAAACCGGGCCGTGGGAGGCGGTGGTCGTCGACTGCGGCCCGACCGCCGAGACCCTGCGCCTGCTGGCCCTGCCCGAGGCGTTCGCGGGCTACCTGGAGCGGCTGTTCCCGACCCACCGGCGGGTGGTGCGCGGGCTGCTGGCCGGGGTCGCGGGCAGCGGCACCGCCGAGCGCTGGGACGCCACGGCGGACGCGCTGGGCAGGCTGGCGGAGAACCTGGAGCGGCTGCGCGACCTGCTCACCGACCCGACCACCGCGGTGCGGCTGGTGCTGACCCCCGAGCGGGTGGTGGCCGCGGAGACCCGCCGCACGGTCACCGCGCTGGCGCTGCAGGGCATCCGGGTCGACGGCGTGGTGGCCAACCGGCTGGTGCCCGATCCGGGGACCGGCGCGGGCCCGGCGGCGGACTGGCTGCGCACCCGGCGCGCCGAGCAGCACGCCGTGCTCGCGGAGCTGGCCGACCTGGGCACCGGCCGGGTGCGCACGGTCGAGCACCGCGCGGCCGAGCCGGTGGGCCTGCCCGCGCTGCTGGAGATCGCCAGGGGCCTCTACGGCGACGACGACCCGCTGGAGGGCGGCGGTCCGCGCACCCCGCTGGTCGAGCTGGTCCGCGAGGACGACGACTACGTGCTCAGGGTCGCGCTGGCGGTGGGCGACTCGGAGCTGGACCTGGCCCGCGTCGGCGACGACCTGGCCATCACCCTGGACGGCAGGCGCAAGCTGATCGCGCTGCCCCCGCTGCTGCGGCGGTGCCTGGTCACCGGCGCGGAACTGGACGAGACCGGGTTGGCGGTGCGCTTCGCCCCCGACCCAGAGCTGTGGATGCGGTGAGCCCCGTGGCCGATGCCAAGCTGGTGGAGGAGCTGCGGCTGCTGCTGGACGCCGCCGCCGAGCGGGCGCAGCCGTGGCTGCACCGGGTGGCCGAGGGCGGGCACGACCCCCGCGCCTGCGGGTGGTGCCCGCTGTGCAACGCCGTGGCGCTGGTCCGAGGCGACCGCTCGGAGCTGGCCGCCAAGGCCGCCGAGCACCTGTCGGGGCTGATCGCGGTGCTGCGCGCGGCGCTCGCCGAACCCGCGCCCGACCCCGCCGGTCCCGAGGCCGAGGCCGGTCCCGAGTCCGAGGCCGCCCAGTCGCGGCGGCCCAGGGTGCAGCACATCCCGGTGGTCCGGACCGCGCGCGCCGGGGGCGGCCGGTGCTGACCATCGGCATCGACGTCGGTGGGACCAGCGTGCGGGCGGGCGTCGTGGACGGCGACGGCGCGGTGCTGGACACCGCCCGCGCCGCCACCCCCAGCGGCGAGGAAGCGCTGGAGGAGGCCATCGGCGCGGCCGTGGCCGAGCTGGCCGGGCGGCACCGGGTCAGCGCGGTGGGCCTGGCGGTGGCCGGGTTCGTCGCCTCCGACCGGCGCACCGTCCGGTTCGCCCCGCACCTGGCGTGGCGGCAGGCCCCGGTGGCCGAGCGGATCTCCCGGCGGGTCGGGATGCCCGTGGTGCTGGAGCACGACGCCAACGCCGCGGCGCTGGCCGAGCACCGGTTCGGCGCGGCGCGGGGCGCGGGGGTGGCCGTGCTGGTCGCGCTGGGCACCGGCATCGGCGGGGCGCTGCTGGTCGACGGCGAGGTCTTCCGCGGTGCCCACGGCGTGGCCCCCGAGCTGGGCCACCTGCGCCTGGTGCCCGGCGGCAGGCCCTGCCCGTGCGGCAAGAACGGCTGCTGGGAGCGGTACTGCAGCGGCACCGCGCTCAGCTCCACCGCGGTGGAGCTGCTGGCCCGCCACCCCGGCATGTCCACCGTCATGGCGCGCGAGGCGCTGGGCGACTACCGCGCCATCACCGGCCGCCGGGTGGCGGGCGCGGCCCGCGACGGCGACCCGCTGGCCCAGCGCGCGATGGCCGACCTGGCCCGGTGGCTGGGCGACGGGTTGGCGCTGGTGGCCGACGTGTACGACCCGGAGGTCGTGGTGATCGGCGGCGGGGTCTCGGAGTCC
>NZ_BMRG01000002.1:132062-148209 GCF_014648515.1 Saccharothrix coeruleofusca | reverse complement strand
GCGCCGCTGTTCCTGGACGACGCGCGGGAGCGGTACGCGGCGGTGGTGACCGGCGCCGGGCACCGCCCGCTGGCGCGCATCCGCACCGCCCAGCTCGGCGACGACGCGGGCATCGTCGGCGCCGCCACGCTGGCCCGCGACGTGGCGGGCAGGCCCGCGCGCGACGCCCGCGCCCGTTGATCCGGTACTACGCGCGAGTAAGATCGGTGCAATGCGCACGGCTGGCGTCCTGGACGCCGTTCGAGGACTTGGCCTGCACGACCACGTCTGCTGGCCCTACGACGACCCCGCGGACTTCCGCCGCCGGGCCGTCGAGTTCCTCGCGGACGGCTTGGCGCTGGGCCAGCGCGCCTGGTACGTGGCGGACTCCGACGACGAGGTCATGCGCGGTCACCTCGACGAACTGCCCGGCGCGGCGGAAGCGCTGGAGCGCGGCGCGCTGCAGCTGCACCCCATCGGCGAGACCTACCGGTCCGGTCAAGTGGTCACCCCCGCCGACCAGGTCGCCGCCTACGCCGCCGCCACCGATCAGGCGCTGGCCGACGGCTACACCGGCCTGCGGGTGGCCGCGGAGGCCACGCCGATGGTGCGCACCGAAGCGAGCCTGGAGGCGTTCTGCCGCTACGAGCACCAGGTCGACCGGTACATGGCGGGCAGGCCGTTCGCGGCGATGTGCGCCTACGACCGGCATGAGCTGTCCGAGGAAGCCATAGGGAACCTCGCCTGCATGCACCCGGCCAGCGGCCCGGACGCGGCGCCGTTCCGGCTGTACGCGACCTCGGCGTCGGAGGTGGCGCTGGCCGGGGAGCTGGACCTGGACAGCCGGGAGCGCTTCCCCGCCGCGCTGCGCCGGGCCGGGCTGCGCCCGATCGGCGGGGAGCTGGTGCTGGACGCGAGCGAGCTGGACTTCATCGACCACCGCGCGCTGTTCGCGCTGGCGCGGGAGGGTCTGCGCACCGGTTCCGAGGTGGTGCTGCGCACCGCCCTGTCGTCGGCGGCTCGGCTGGTGGAGCTGCTGGGGGTGCCCGGAGTCCGGGTGGAGGCGGCCTGATGCGAACGGGCGCGGCCCGCGATCACGTGGGCTACTTCCACGAAACCGCGTTCTACCGCGACGACGACGACTTCCTCGCCCTGGTGGTGCCCTTCCTGGAGGAGGGCCTGCGCGCGGGCGAGCCCACCCTGGTGGCCTGCGGCGCGGCCAACGAGCGGCTGCTGCGCGCCGCCCTGTCGGACGTGCGGGGGGTCACCTTCCTGCCGGGTGCGGACCAGTACGCGCGGCCCACCGAGGCGATCCTGAACTACCGGCGGATGTTCGCCGACCACGCGGCCGCGGGCGTGGCGCAGATCCGGGTGATCGGCGACGTCCCGCACCCCGGCACGGGCGCGCCGTGGGACTGGTGGGCGCGCTACGAGGCGGCGGCCAACCGGGTGTTCGGCGAGTTCCCGCTGTGGGGCCTGTGCCCGTACGACCTGCGGACCACGCCCGCCGAGGTGGTGGACGACGTCCTGCGCACCCACCCGCACGTGGCGCGGCCCGACGGGCAGCACCTGGCCAACCCCGGCTTCGACCCGTTCGGCCGCTGGCCCGCCTGGCGACCGCACCCGCTGCAGTCCCGGCCACCGAGGGTGGAGCTGCTGGACCCGAGCCCGGCCGAGGCCCGGCGGGCGGTGGAGCGGGTGTGCGACGGCGTGGCGCTGGGCGAGGACGAGCGCGACGACATCGTCTACGCGGCCAGCGAGGCGGTGACCAACGGCCTGTGCCACGGCAAGCCGCCGGTGCGGCTGCGGGTGTGGGCCGACGCGGCGCGCGTGGTGGTCGCGGTGACCGACGGCGGACCCGGTCCCGAAGACCCGCTGGTGGGCCTGGTGCCCACCGAGGACAGCGCGTCGGGCGGCCTGGGCCTGTGGATCGCCCACCGCACCTGCCGCGACGTGGCCATGACCCACGACGAAGAGGGCTACACCATCCGCTTCACCGCGGGCGTTCTCTAACCCCCGATCGAGCGCACGGGTAGTAGCAACGGGCCCGATCGCGGGCGTCGGGTAGTACTTGCCGACGCGGTGGGGTCAGAGCTGGGCGCCGTCGTCCCAGCCGGAGTCCGGCGGCGGGCCGTTGCGGATGCGCAGGATCAGCCACGCCACGCCCGAGCACAGCACCACCAGCGCCAGCGGCGCGCTGATCCGCGCGGACACCCCGAACAGCCCCGGCACGATCAGCAGCGCCACGCCGAGCAGGATCACCGCCAGCGCCGCGATCGTCCCCGGCCGCAGCGCGGGCAGCGGGGGCGGCTCCGGCGGCACGTAGTGGTCGTCCGGGTCGTCGGGGACCTCGTCGGGGTCGACCTCGGCGGTGGCCACCGCGGGCTGGCCCTCGGGGCGGATCGGGGCGGGCTCGGCCTCGTCCTCGTCCGGCTCGTCGGGCCAGTCGCGGCCCACGCCCTCGCGGGCCAGCCCCGCCGCGATCTCGGCGAAGGCAGCGTCCACGTCCTCCGGACCGTCGGTCGAGTCGCGTCGGGAGTTCATCGGCGTGCCCAAGCCCTCCGGTCGTGAAGGCGAAATCCCTGCCGCCGTCCATCGTCGCACGGGACCCGCGTGTTGCGGACCACTCCGGCGGGCAAGGACGGGGCTTCGTTGTGCCCCACGCCTCCGGCTCCGTAGGCTGGCGCGGGGATCACGGTTGTCGAGGAGGCGCTTCCAGCGGTGCTCTACTGGTTGTTGAAACACATCTTTCTCGGGCCGTTGCTGAACCTGTTCTTCCGCCCGCGCATCATCGAGGGCGCGGAGAACATCCCGAAGGAGGGCGGCGCGATCCTGGCGAGCAACCACCTCGCCGTGTCCGACTCCTTCTTCCTGCCGCTCAAGCTGTCCCGGCGGGTGACCTTCCCCGCCAAGATCGAGTACTTCACCGGCAAGGGCGTCAAGGGCGCGCTGCAGCGCTGGTTCTTCTCCGGCGTCGGCCAGGTGCCCATCGACCGGTCCAGCGCCTCGGCCGCGCAGGGCGCGCTGGACACCGGCGTGCGCATCGTCCGCGAGGGCAAGCTGCTGGGCATCTACCCCGAGGGCACCCGCTCGCCGGACGGGCGGCTGTACAAGGGCAAGGTCGGCGTGGCCTGGATCGCGCTGGAGTCCGGCGCCCCGGTCATCCCGGTCGCCATGTTCGGCACCGACAAGGCCAACCCCATCGGCTCGAAGATGTGGCGCCCGTACCCGATCCGCATAAAGATCGGCAAGCCGCTGGACTTCTCCCGCTACGCCGGACTGTCCGGCGACCGGTTCGTGCTGCGCTCCATCACCGACGAGATCATGTACGCGCTGATGGAGCTGTCCGGTCAGGAGTACGTCGACGTCTACGCGGCCAAGGCCAAGGAGGCGGGCGGTCCGGAGCAGGCGCGGGCGGCGGATCGGCTGCCCGAGTCGAAAGCGGGCTGACCGGCACCCCTAGGGTGGAGTGGTGCGGTTCTTCTACGACTGTGAGTTCATCGAGGACGGGGTGACCATCGACCTCGTGTCCATCGGCGTGGTGGACGAGGAGGGCCGCGAGTTCTACGCCGTCTCCACCGAGTTCGACCCGGAGAAGGCCGGTCCCTGGGTGCGCGCCAACGTGCTCAACCAGCTCCCGCCGCCCGCCGACCCGGCCTGGCGCAGCCGCAAGCGCATCCGCGAGGACCTGCTGGAGTTCCTCGGCGGCGCCAAGGCCAACCGGGACGACATCGAGCTGTGGGCCTGGTTCGCCGCCTACGACCACGTGGCGCTGGCGCAGCTGTGGGGCGCGATGCCCGCGCTGCCGCGCAGCCTGCCCCGGTTCACCCGCGACCTGAGGCAGCGCTGGGAGGACGTGGGCAAGCCCCGGCTGCCCGCCCCGCCCGCCGACGCGCACGACGCGCTGGCCGACGCGCGGCACAACCTGGCGCGCTGGAAGGTGATCGAGCAGGAGCGGCTGCGCCGGGGGTTCGCCGTCCGCTGAGCGGGACCCCCTGTTGCTGCACCGATCCAGGCCGTGACAGTCTTGGGTGACCAACGCCACTAGAGAGATTGGGCTAAGCAGATGCGCATCGGTGTGCTCACCGGCGGTGGTGACTGCCCAGGGCTGAACGCGGTGATCCGCGCGGTGGTCCGCAAGGGCATCGAGGTCCACGGCTGGGAGGTCGTGGGGTTCCGCAACGGGTGGCAGGGACCGATCGAGGGGCTGACCCGGCCGGTCGGGCTCGGTGACGTCGAGGACATCCTGACCAGGGGTGGCACCATCCTCGGCTCGTCGCGCACCAACCCGTACAAGGTCGAGGGCGGTGTCGACAAGATCCGCGCGGTGCTCGCGGACAAGGGCGTCGACGCGCTGATCGCGATCGGCGGCGAGGACACCCTGGGGGTGGCCAAGCGGCTGACCGACGACGGCATCGGCGTCGTGGGCGTGCCCAAGACCATCGACAACGACCTGGGCGCGACCGACTACACCTTCGGCTTCGACACCGCGGTGCACATCGCGACCGAGGCCATCGACCGGCTGCGCACCACCGCGGAGTCCCACCACCGCGCGCTGGTCGTGGAGGTCATGGGCCGCCACGCGGGCTGGATCGCGCTGCACTCGGGCCTGGCGGGCGGCGCGAACGTCATCCTGGTGCCGGAGCGCAAGTTCAGCGTCGACAAGGTCGTCGAGTGGGTCAAGAGCCGCTTCGAGAAGCAGTACGCGCCGATCATCGTGGTCGCCGAGGGCGCCATCCCCGAGGGCGGCGGCGAGGTGCTGCACTCCGGTGAGAAGGACGCGTTCGGCCACGTCCGGCTGGGCGGCATCGGCACCTGGCTGGCGGAGGAGATCGCCCAGCGCACCGGCAAGGAGTCGCGCGCGGTCGTGCTGGGCCACGTCCAGCGCGGCGGCATCCCCACCGCCTACGACCGGGTGCTGGCCACCCGCTTCGGCCTGCACGCGGTGGACGCGGTGGCCGAGGGCGACTTCGGCGTCATGGTGGCGCTGCGCGGCACGGACATCGTGCGCGTGAAGCTGTCCGAGGCGACCGCGGAGCTGAAGACGGTGCCGCTGGAGCGCTACGCCGAGGCCGAGGTCTTCTTCGGCTGACGCGCCCGTGGTGAGGGGGCGGCCCGCCCCCTCACCACGCCGCGCTCAGCACGCCCCGAGGTGCAGGTAGGCGGCGAACGTGCCGAGCCAGTGCTCGGCGAAGTAGCCGTGCCCGAACACGTACCGCCAGCCCGCTTCCCGGTGCGCCCCGGCCGCGACGGCGGCCAGTTCCGCGTAGCGGTGCCCGGCGGGCAGCGCCGCGGCGATGGCCTGCCACTGCCAGGCGCGCGAGAGCGCCAGCCCCACCAGGTGCGAGCCGTACGGGTCGTCGGGCTGGTCCACCGGCACCGGCTCGCGCAGCACCTTCCAGCGCGCCTCCTCCAGCGCGGGCAGGAACGCCTCGAACCACCGGGTGAACTCCGCGGGCGGCAGCACCCGGCGCACCAGGTCGGCCTCGGTCAGCGCGGGGGACAGGAAGTCGCCCGCGCTGGGCTCGAACCCGCCGTAGCCCACGTCCTCACGGTGCCACCGCAGCGCGGCCGCCGCGCAGGCCGCGGCCAGCTCCTCGTCGCCCACCGCGCGGGCCGCGTCGAGCACCAGGCCCAGCGCGAACGCGGTGTTGCCGTGCGTGCCGGTGCGCACCGGCAGCCGGGCGGAGCCCAGCCAGGCCAGGAACCGCTCGCGCAGCACCTCCGCCAGCGGCCGCAGGGGCCCGGCCAGCGGGGAACCCCACGTGCGCAGCTCCGCGTCCAGCACGAGCAGCCACGCCCAGCCGTAGGGGCGCTCCCAGTAGCCGCCCTGCGGACCCCGGAAGAACTCCGCCTCGACCTCGCAGCCCTCGGGGGTGATCAGCGCCTCCAGCGCGGCGCGGGCCGCGTCCGCGCCGGGCAGGTCCGGCCGCAGCCGCAGCAGCCGCACCGCCAGCCACGCCTGGTGCACGCACGAGTGCCAGTCCAGCGAGCCCGCGAACACCGGGTGCAGCACCCGCTGCGGCACCAGCGCGGCGTCGTCGGGGATCACGTGCGTCCAGTGCACGGGGTAGTTCCGCTGGACGTTGTCCACCGCGGTCGCCAGCAGCCGCGCCGCCGTGCCGTCATCCCATCCGGTCTCGACCATGGGCCACATCATGCCCGGGCAGACCCGAAGCCGTCTCTGAGTGTGGACGGCCTACTCTTTAACACGTGAACTGGACCGTGGACGTGCCCGTTGACACGCTTCCCGAGCTCCCGCCCCTTCCGCCCGAGCTCCGCTCCCGCCTCGACGACGCGCTGGGCAGGCCCGCCGCCCAGCAGCCGGAGTGGCCGGACGCCGAGCAGGTGCGCCGGGTGCGCGCGGTGCTGGAGAGCGTGCCGCCGATCACCGTGCCCGCCGAGATCGACCGGCTGCGCGAGAACCTCGCCGAGGTGGCCCGCGGCGAGGCGTTCCTGCTGCAGGGCGGCGACTGCGCGGAGACGTTCGCGGACAACACCGAGCCGCACATCCGCGCCAACGTCCGGACCCTGCTGCAGATGGCGGTCGTGCTGACCTACGGCGCGAGCCTGCCGGTGGTCAAGATCGGCCGCATCGCGGGCCAGTACGCCAAGCCGCGCTCGTCGGGCATCGACGCGCTGGGCCTGCCGTCCTACCGCGGCGACATCGTGAACTCCCTGGTGCCCACGCCCGAGGCGCGCGTCCCGGACCCGTCCCGGATGATCCGCGCCTACGCCAACGCGGGCGCGGCGATGAACCTGCTGCGCGCGATGACCACGGCGGGCATGGCCGACCTGCACCGGCTGCACGACTGGAACAAGGACTTCGTGCGCCAGTCGCCCGCGGGCGAGCGGTACGAGGCGCTGGCGGGCGAGATCGACCGCGGCCTGCGGTTCATGTCGGCGTGCGGCGTGAACGACATGTCGCTGCACACGACCGAGATCTTCGCCTCCCACGAGGCGCTGCTGCTGGACTACGAGCGCGCCCTGCTGCGCCTGGACACCACCGGTGACCAGCCCAAGCTCTACGACCTGTCCTCGCACTTCCTGTGGATCGGCGAGCGGACCCGCCAGCTCGACGGCGCGCACATCGCGTTCGCCGAGCTGCTGGCCAACCCGATCGGCCTCAAGATCGGCCCGACCACCACGCCGGAGATGGCGGTGGAGTACGTCGAGCGGCTCGACCCGCACAACCAGCCCGGCAGGCTGACGCTGATCAGCCGGATGGGCAACGGCAAGGTGCGCGACGTGCTGCCGCCGATCGTGGAGAAGGTCACCGCCTCCGGGCACCAGGTGATCTGGCAGTGCGACCCGATGCACGGCAACACCCACGAGTCGTCCACCGGCTACAAGACCCGGCACTTCGACCGGATCGTGGACGAGGTGCAGGGCTTCTTCGAGGTGCACCGCAGGCTGGGCACCCACCCCGGCGGCATCCACATCGAGCTGACCGGCGAGGACGTCACCGAGTGCCTGGGCGGCGCCCAGGAGATCTCCGACACCGACCTGGCGGGCCGCTACGAGACCGCCTGCGACCCGCGCCTGAACACCCAGCAGTCGCTGGAGCTGGCGTTCCTGGTCGCCGAGATGCTCCGCTCCTGACCTCGTTCGGCTCGCGCGTCCACCCCCGTGGACGCGCGAGCCGAACGCCCAGGACCCCGGGGTTCGACGCGCGCGGCGCGGTGCTACACCGCGATGAGCACGACGCGGGTCTTCTCGGGCACCCGCGTCCCGCCGCGGATGGACTGGTTGAACACGGTCGCCCGGTCGCGGTTGTTGAACTGCACGTCGACCTCCAACCCGGCTTCCTCCAGCTCCTTGCGGGCGTCCCGGACCCGCTTGCGCTCCACGTCGGGCACGGTCACCGCGTTGGACACGATCACGGTGACCCGCCGCTGGCCGGGGGGCAGGTTCGTGCCCACCCCGGGATCGGTGCGCACCACCCGCCCGTTGTCGACGGTGGGGGAGAACTCCGCCGGGCCCTCCACCGGCTCGAAGCCCAGCGAGGTCAGCTCGGCGAACGCCTCGTCCTTGGTCCTGCCGGTCAGGTCGGGCACCGGCTTGGGCTGGGAGCCCTTGCTGACCACGATCGTCACCGTCGCGCCGACCGAGACCTGCGATCCCGGCGGCGGGTCCAGGGTGACCACCTTGCCCTTGGGCACCCGGTCGCTGAAGGCGTCCTTCTGCTCGTCCAGCCGGGCGCTGAGCCCGACGGACTCGATCTCCTTGCGCGCCGCGTCCACCTCGATGCCCGCCTGGATCTGCGGCACCACCGGCTTGCCGCGCGAGACCACCAGGCGCACCAGGTCGCCGCGCCGCGCCTCGGCGCCCGCGGCCGGATCGGTGCGCAGCACCTGCCCGACGGGCGCGGTGTCGCTGGCCTCCAGGCTGACCAGGTTCTTCAGCGAGGCGTCCTCCAGCAGCGCCAGCGCGACCTCCTCGTCCTGGCCCACCAGGCTGGGCACCGTGGTGTACTGCCCGGCTCCGAGCCACCAGGTGCCCAGCCCCACCAGCAGCACCGCGGCGGCCGCCACGGAACCCCAGGTGAACAGCCTGCGCCTGGCGCGCTTGCGCTGCTCCTCCAGCAGCTGCTCGGGCGTCTTGCGCGGCTTCTTCGGGCGGGGGCGCGGCTTGACCGGTGGGGCGGCGGGCACCACCTGCTCCACCGGCGGCGGCGCGAGTGCCGTGCGCGGCATCGCCATGGTGCCCATCGGTCCCGCCCCGACCGGCGGCGTTGGCCGCTGGACCCGGACGGTGGCCTCGGTCGCGCCCCCGGTCGCGCCCCCGGTCGCGCCCCCGGTCGCGCCCCCGGTGGTGCCCCCGGTGGTGCCCCCGGTCGGAGCCGGGGGAACGGCCGTCGGGGTGGCTGCGGGGGCGGCTGGCGGTGCCGGGTCCACCCGCACCGGCTGCACCCGCACGGTCCTGGCCTCCAGCCCCGACGCGGGCACCGGCACGTCCTCGCGGGTGATGCCCAGCTCCGCGCGGGCGGCCTCCACCTCGGACAGGAACGCCTCGGCGTCGGCGGGCCGCAGGAACGGCTCGCGGCGGGTCGCCCGGCGCACCAGCTCGGCCACCTGCGGCGGCACGTCGGGCACCGCGGGCACGTCGTCGTTCACGTGCCGGTAGGCCACGGAGACGGCGTTGTCGCCGGTGTAGGGCGGGGTGCCGGTCAGCATCTCGTAGAGCAGCACCCCGGCCGCGTAGACGTCGCTGCGGGCGTCCGCCGCGCCGGTGGTGACCTGCTCCGGCGACAGGTAGGACACGGTGCCCAGGATCGTGCCGTCGGTGGTGATGCCGGGGCCGGACATCGCCCGCGCCAACCCGAAGTCGGCGACCTTGACCACACCGCCCCGGCCGATGAGCACGTTCTCCGGCTTGACGTCGCGGTGCACCAGGTCGGCCCGGTGGGCGGCGGCCAGCGCCGCGAGCACCCGCTCCAGGACCGTCAGCGCCAGCGGCACGCCCAGCGTGCCGCGCTCGGCCAGCAGGTCGCGCAGGGTGCCGCCCTCGACCAGCTCCATGACCAGGAACACCCGGTCCTCGTCCACGCCCTGGTCGTGCACCGCAACGACACCGGGGTGGTGCAGCTTGGCCGCGGCCCGCGCCTCGCCCTCGAACCGGGCCACGAAGGCCGGGTCGGCGGAGAGCTGCGGGTCCATGACCTTGATGGCCACGGGCCGGTCCAGGCGCGTGTCCACGCCTCGGTAGACGGTGGACATGCCGCCTCGGGCGACCAGGGCGCCAACCCGGTAGCGCTGTTCGAGCAGCCCGCCGATCACATTAGTCGCCGACCTTTCCACAGCCGTGGATCGTACGGTGGGGCTGGAACCGGACCGCCCCGTGCGCCGAGCATCGTCCCCGGCACGTGGGATTGACGTCAAAGCCGCGCTGAACCGGGAGAGAAGAGGGGGTGCCGCGCAACCGGCCGACCGGTGTACCCGCCACCACCCGGTTGGCGCAGGGCGTCCCTCCCGGCGTTGTGGCATCGTGACCCACGTGAGTGCGATTCCTGCCGCTGCGGATGTGCTGGCTCCCGACCTGGAGGTCCTGAACCTGCCCGAGGTCGCCGAGCGACTTGGCCTGCCGATCAACCGCGTCCACCAGCTGCTGCGCGACGGTCAGCTGCTGGCGGAGCGCCGGAACGGCGTCCTCGTGGTCCCCGCCCAGTTCCTCGCCGCCGGAGGCGTGGTCAAGGGACTCCCCGGCACCATCACGGTGCTGCGCGACTCCGGCTTCTCCACCGACGAGATCCTGCGCTGGCTGTTCACCGAGGACGACACGCTGCCCGGCACGCCCATCGAGGCGCTGCGCGGCGACCGCGGCCGCGAGGTCAAGCGGCGCGCGCAGGCCATGGGCTTCTGACTCGGGTTCTCCGACGACCAGCCGCAGACCACCGACGACACCGGACGTCCGGGTGGCCCCGCGCGGGGCCACCCGGCTCGGCCTCAGCTGTAGCGGCCGGACAGCTTGAGCGGGTCCGGCTTGACCAGCGACACCGAGGCCAGCGCCGAGACCAGCACGGTCAGCGCCAGGTAGCCCCACGAGTACAGCGCCGTGTCGCCGTTGGGGAAGGTCACCAGCAGCAGCCACACGGAGAAGAAGGCCATGGCCCGCAGCCCGGTGGCCGTCCAGGCCAGCCCGGCGCCCAGCAGCAGCGGCCAGCTGAAGTACCAGGGCAGCGTGGCGGGGGAGAGCAGCGCCACGGCCAGCATGGTGATCGCCGCCCGGCGCACCGCCTCCGGCCCGCCGTCCTCGGCCACCCGCCACTGCCGCCAGGCGATGTAGACCAGCAGCACCGAGCCCAGGCCCCTGGCCACGGTCATGAACACGCCCGGCTCCACCCGGACGAACAGGTTCACCGCGGTGTGCGCGAAGTCACCCACCGCGCTGGGCAGCGACAGCCAGTTCACGATCATCGACGAGGTGCGCAGCGCCGGTATCCAGCCCAGGTCGCGCCCCGCGAGCAGGGTGGTCGCGGTGAACACCGCGAGGAACACGGCCACCGAGGCGCCCATCGCCTTGCCCAGCGCGGCGCGCCGGGGACCGGGCAGCCGGGCCGCCCAGACCAGCACCAGGAACGGCAGCGCCACCGCCGCGGTGGCCTTGACCGCGAACGCCAGGGTGACCACCGCCACGCCCAGCACGTGCTTGCCGTCCAGCACGAACAGCACGCCCACCGCCATCAGGCCGACCATCAGCAGGTCGTTGTGCGCGCCGCCGATGAGGTGCACCAGCACCAGCGGGTTCGCCGCGGCCAGCCACAGCGCCACCGCGGGCCGCCCGCCCAGGTGCCGCGCCAGGCCCGGCAGCGACCAGCACACCAGGGCCAGGCCCACGGCCAGCACCAGCCGCATCAGCACCACGCCGCCGATGACGCCGCCGCCGGTGGCCCACACCACGCCCTCGGCCAGCACCATGAACAGCGGTCCGTAGGGGGCGGGCGTGTTCTGCCACACCCAGCTGACGTTGTCCGACAGCGGGCTCTGCAGCACCGCCGGGCCGACCGTGTACGGGTCGAGGCCGTTGAGCGCCAGCTGGCCCTGCGCCAGGTAGCTGTAGATGTCCTTGCTGAACAGCGGCGGCGCGAACAGCAGCGGCAGGGTCCAGACGACCACGGCGGTCAGCACGGCGGTGCTGCCCACGTGCCGGTCGCGCACCATCCGGCCCAGCCGCGTCCACGCCCAGATGACCAGGCCCAGGCCCAGGTACAGCACGGCGGTGGCCAGGTCGTGCCCGTGGCCGTAGCGGATCCAGCTCAGCGAGGTGTCGGCCAGCAGCGGGTCGCGCTTGAGGATGGCGCCCGCGCCGGTGCCGCCGAGCGCGATGAGCATGACGCCCGCCACGCCGAGCAGGATGGTGCGCACCGGGATGCCACCGGGGTCCGGCTGATCGGCCGCGCCCGGTGTGCGGGTAGCGGCGGACCGCACCGGCTCGACAGGGGCGGCGCTCGATCGGGGAAGGGACGGTGTCGCGGCCATCGCGCCAACATCGTCGCACAGCGCGGACGGCTGTCGGCACGCCACGGTGGCCACGCGTCACAGGCTCGTAACAGCCGAGGAGGTCCTCGCACGTCGGAGATCACTCGGGTGAGTGATCGCGTGGCGTGTCCGGTGCGGGGCGGGCCGCGACCGTGCCCTCAGGAGGCCGGCGAACGGGTGGGGCGACAGCTCAGGGTGTCCGCCACACGGGCCGTTTCACCCGTGTGGCGGGTTCCGGCGCTCACGGCCGCGGGGTGCGCGCCGAGGGCCTGGGCGCCCGGCGCGGCGGCCGCGCGCCCGCGGCCCCGGTGATCCGCTGGGCGGCCAGCTTCCCGGAGACCAGCACCGGCGGCACGCCGACGCCCGGCGTGGTGCCGCAGCCCGCCAGCACCGCGTTCGCCACCCCGGAGACCAGGTTGCGCGGGCGGAACGGGCCGGTCTGGGTGAACGTGTGCGCGGCGGAGAACGGTGTGCCCGCCGCCAGCCCCATCGCCGCCCAGTCCCTGGGCGTGACCAGCCGCTCCACCTCCACCGCCGCGTCGAACCCGGTCAGCCCGCGCCGCTCCAGCACGCCCACCAGCTCGTCCCGGTAGGCCGGGCCCACCCGCTCCCAGTCGATCGGGCCGGTGCGCAGGTTCGGGCACGGGGCCAGCACCACCATCGCCTGGTCGTCCTCGGGCGGGCGGGTCACCAGCAGCGACGGGTCGCTCATCAGCTCACCGGTGCGGGTCAGCTCGTCGAAGGTGCGGTCCCAGGCCCGGCCGAACAGCAGCGTGTGGTGGGCCAGCTCCGGCCACCGGCGCCGGGTGCCCACCTGCAGCACCACCGCCGAGGGCGCCCAGCGCACCGGCAGCGGCCTGCGCGGGCGGTGCCCCAGCAGCCGGTAGGACACCGGCAGGTCGGGGGTGAGCACCACCGCGTCGCACGGGATGCGCTCGCCCTGCGTGGTGCGCACCGCGGTGACCCGCTCGCCGATGCGCTCCAGCCAGGCGACCTGGGTGCCGTAGCGGATGTCCGCGCCCGCGTCGACAGCCGCCGAGGCCAGCGCGTCCGGCAGCGCGCGCATCCCGCCGCGCGGGTAGTGCACACCCGCGATGGTGTCCATGTAGGCGATCACCGCGTACGCCGCCAGCGCCCGGCGCGGCGCCACCCCGGCGTACAGCGACTGGAAGGAGAACACCCGCTGCAGCCGCTCGTCGGTGACGAACCGGGCCACCGAGGGGGCCAGCCGGGCGAACCCGCGCAGCGCGGCCAGCTTGGCCAGCCGAGGGGTGAGCAGGTCCAGCGGCGAGTCGAAGTTCGCGCCGATGAACGCGTCCCGCTCCACCTCGTGCAGCTCGGTCAGCCACGCCCGCAGCGCCCGGTAGCCCTCGGCCTGCGCGGGACCGGCGAACCGGCGCACCTCCGCCTCCATCGCCTCGGCGTCGGCGTGCACGTCGAGCACGCTGCCGTCGGCGAAGCGCGCCCGGTAGGCGGGCTCGACCGGGGCCAGCTCCAGCCGGTCGGCCAGCGACTCGCCCACCGCGCCCAGCGCCTCGTCCACCAGCTCCGGCATGGTCAGCACGGTCGGCCCGGTGTCCACCCGGTAGCCGCCCAGCTCCAGCCGCCCGGCCCGGCCGCCGGGCACCGCCTCGCGCTCCACCACGGTCACCCGGCGGCCCGCGCCGAGCAGGTGCAGCGCGGCGGACAACCCCGCCAGACCCGCACCCACCACCAGGACGTGGTCGCTGGGACCGGAGACCCGCCGCACGTCAGCGCGTCCGCTTCGTCGCGCTGACCGCCAGCTCGGCCAACCGCTCGGCGGCGACCGGATCGGCCATCGGGGTGCGCTCCAGCGCGTCCAGCGCGGACCGGGTCAGCGCCGAGATGCGCTCCTCGACCGCCCGCACCGCGCCGACCTCGACCAGCCGGGTGCGGCAGGCGTCCACGGTGGCCGCGTCCAGGTCCGGGCGGCCCAGCGCGTCGTGCAGCACGTCCGCGCCGAACTCCACGCCCAGCGCCACCAGCAGGGTGCGCTTGCCCTCGCGCAGGTCGTCGCCCGCGGGCTTGCCGGTCACCGCCGGGTCGCCGAACACGCCGAGCAGGTCGTCGCGCAGCTGGAAGGCCACGCCGATGTCCGCGCCGAACGCGCGCAGCCCCGCCACCAGCTCCGGCGAGCCGCCGCCGATGGCCGCGCCCATGTGCAGCGGGCGCTCCACGGTGTAGGCGGCGGTCTTGAGCCGGTCGATGCTCAGCGCCGCGCCCGGCGAGCTGTCGCCGCGCGCCTGGGTCAGCACGTCCAGGTACTGGCCCGCCAGCATCTCGGTGCGCATGTCGCGCCACGGCAGGCTCAGCCGCTGCAGCGCGTCGGTGGGCAGGCCCGCGGCGAAGAGCATGTCGTCGGCCCAGGCCAGCGCCACGTCGCCGATCAGCACCGCGGCGGCCAGGCCGAACCGCTCGGACGCGCCCAGCCAGCCCCGCCGCCGGTGCTCCTCGGCGAAGCGCACGTGCACCGTCGGCATCCCGCGGCGGGTCTCCGAAGCGTCCATCAGGTCGTCGTGCACCAGCGCGCACGCCTGGATCAGCTCCAGCGAGCTGACCGCGGTCAGCACCCGGTGGGCCAGCTCGCCGTCCGGGTCGCCGCCCGCCGCGCGCCACCCCCACCAGGCGAAGGTGGGGCGGACGCGCTTGCCGCCGCCGAGGACGAAGTCGGCCAGCGCGTCGACCGCGCCGGTGAAGCTCTGCTCCATCCGCTCGCCGAGCGCCCGCCGTTCGGCCAGGTAGCCCGCCAGTGCGGCGTCGACGTGCTTGGGCAGTTCGAGGTCCAACGGGTGGAGCGGCACCCGCCTATCGTCACCTCTGCCGCGGCGGAGGTGCCAACCGGGGGCCTGGTTCCATCAAGTGAAAGAGTTCTCCCACGCAACGGACCGACCTCTACCCTAGGAAGCATGACGTCGGTGGTCGAGCGGTTGAGCGGGCGGGCTCCCGCGTTCTCCGTCGAGTTCTTCCCGCCCCGCGACGAGGCGGACGAACTGGTGCTGTGGCGGGCGATCCGCGAGCTGGAGGCACTGGACCCGGCGTTCGTGTCGATCACCTACGGCGCGGGCGGCTCCAGCCGGGACCGGACCATCCGCACCACCGGCCGGGTGGTGCAGGAGACCACGCTGGTGCCCATGGCGCACCTGACCGCGGTGGACCACTCGGTGGCCGAGCTGCGCAACGTGATCGGCTGGTACGCGGCGGTGGGCGTGCGCAACATCCTGGCGGTGCGCGGCGACCCGCCCGGCGACCCGCACGGCGAGTGGGTGGCCCACCCGCAGGGCCTGACCTACGCCGAGGAGCTGGTCCGGCTGTGCCGGGAGCTGGGCGACTTCTGCGTGGGCGTGGCGGCGTTCCCGTACGGCCACCCCAGGTCGGCCGACCTGGACACGGACACCCGGTACCTGGTGCGCAAGCTGCGCGCGGGCGCGGACTTCGCCATCGCGCAGCTGTTCCTGGAGGCGGAGGACTTCCTGCGGCTGCGCGACCGGGTCGCCGCGCTGGGCTGCGACGTGCCGCTGCTGCCCGGTCTGATGCCGCTGACCACGCCGCGCACGCTGGCCAAGACGGTGGAGCTGTCCGGCGCCCCGGTGCCCCCGGCGGTGGCGCGCAGGCTCGAACCGTGGGCCGACGACCCGGTGGCGTTCCGGCGCGCGGGCGTGGACCTGGTGACGGAGATGGGGCAGCGGCTGCTCGACGAAGGCGTGCCGGGGCTGCACTTCTACACGTTCAACCGCTCCAAGGCCACCAGGGAGGTCGTGGGCAGGCTGGGCCTGGTCCCCGCCCGCGCCTGACGCCCTCGCGAGTCGAACGCTCAGGTACCGCGAGTCGAACGCTCAGGACCCCTGAGTTCGTCGTTCGGGTTGGGTTATCCAGCAAAGCGGCGCTCGCCGCGCGGCAGGTCGCCGAGGATGGCGGGTCGCGCCGTCCCCGCATGACCTGCCGGAGGCGAACCACACGCGTCAAGGGGCCCCGGCCCGGTGGTGGGCCGGGAGTGCGTTCAGGGCCCCTTGACACGCGTGGTCGGGACGAGCCCAGGTCATACGGGGACGGCGCTCGCGGGCGGTCCGCTGCGCGCGCTTCGCGCGCCCCTCTGGTGCGTGGGCAAGTACTACCCGACGGGGTTGGCAGGGCCGGTAACTACTACCAGGGGGGCACGGAAGCGCCGGTCA
>NZ_BMRG01000002.1:115512-132019 GCF_014648515.1 Saccharothrix coeruleofusca | reverse complement strand
CGAGAGTGCGGGTCGGGTGCGCGAATGTTGAGTTCGGGGTGTCTGAGCGTTCGACTCGCGGGGGCGACACGCCCAACGCGCCCATAGGTGGGTGACACCGAGGGCGGGCGTTGCGGTCAGAGGTCCTTGGCCAGGGCACGTTCGGTGCCCATGTCCAGGGTCACGCCGAGTCGGTTGAGCGCGTTGATGGAGATGATCAGGGCCACCAGGTCGGCGAGCTCCTTCTCCGACCACGTCGCGCTCGCGCGCCGCCACAACTCGTCGGGCACCCCGTGCTCGCCGAGCCGGGTGACGGCGTCGGTCAGCTCCAGCGCCAGCCGCTCGGTGTCGGTGAAGAAGCGCGACTCCCGCCACACCGACACCGCGAACAGCCGCTGCGCGTTCTCACCGGCCTTGAGCGCGTCCGCGGAGTGCATGTCGACGCAGAACGCGCAGCCGTTGAGCACCGACGCGCGCAGCTTCACCAGTTCCAGCAGCGTGCGGTCGACGTGCCGGGAGGCGTAGGCGTCGAGCTGGATCAGCAGTCGGTAGGCGTCCGGGGCCACTTCGGCGAAGTTCATCCTCATGCACTGGGGACGAGACCGGGCCGGGAGGTGTGACAGACCTCAGGCGACCGCGCTGCGGCGGTGCGACACGGCCGCGAGCACCACGACGATCAGCGCCGCGCCGCCGGTCAGGCACGCCACCAGCATCGCCCACGGGAACCAGGACTGGGAGTTCGCCCCGGCGTAGCGGACCGTCGCGGTGAGCATCGACGCCTGCCCCGGCTTGGGCGTCCACGCGACGACCGAGTCGTCCTCCTCGCGGCCGTTGGTGTTGATCACCTCACCGGGGAAGCCGATCTTGACCTGCACGTCGGCCCGCTGGCCGGGCACGGCGGTCAGGTCCACCGAGCCCGACAGCGTGACCAGGTCGCCGGAGCGGCGGAAGTTGAGCTGGTAGCGGCTGTTGGACGCGCTGGTGGCCACGGACAGCGCGCGCACCTCGTCGAAGGTCAGCCCGTTGAAGAACAGCTGCGTGCCGGTGTAGTCGTCCACCCGGTAGGGCTGCGTGGTGACCCGTCCCGCCAGCTCCTCGGGCACCTTGAGCTGGGGTCCGGGGTCGTTGTCCTGGGTGGGCGGGGTGGCCGCCACGATCTCGCCGGAGACCCGGTCGTCCGGGGACAGCGCCATGGCCGCGTGCAGGCGGACGCAGCCCGTCAGCGCGAACGCGGCGAGCAGGAGCACGGGCAGGAGGAGCGCGGAGGCCCTGGGCACGGGAGCAATCCTGCCGGCAGGGTCAAAAGTTGACCCGGTGAAGCCTGTCGTGAGCCTCGCTAAAGAGCTGTCGACGACCGGAGCCGGGCCGGTAGCGTGCGGTGCATGGGCACTACTCCGGCCGGCGTGCACGGCATCAGCGATCAGTACGTAGCCGACTACGCGGCGGTCGACCCGGTGGCCGCGACCTTCATGGGCGTCCCCGGTCACGAGGACCGGCTGACCGACTACTCACCGGAGGGACACGCCGCCCGCGTCGAGCTGTCCCGCCGGGCGCTGCGCGAGATGGCGGCGACCGAACCCGCCGACCGCTCCGAGGCCGACGCCAAGGCGGTGTTCCTGGAGCGCGTCGGGCTCGACGTCGAGCTGTACGAGGCGGGGCTCGCCGAGTCCTCGCTCAACGTGATCGCCAGCCCCGTGCAGAGCATGCGCGAGACGTTCGACCAGATGCAGACCGACACCCCCGAGCAGTGGGCGCTGGTGGCCAAGCGGCTGGCCGCGATGCCGGACGCGGTGGCCAACCTGCGGGCGGGTCTGGCGCACGCCGCGGACCGCGGCCACGTCTCGGCGCTGCGCCAGGTCAGCCGGGTCGCCGAGCAGTGCGACACCTGGGCGGGGCTGTCCGGCGGCGGCTCGTACTTCGCGGGCCTGATCGCAGGCGCACCGGGTGACGGGGCGCTGCGCACCGACCTGGAGGCGGGCGCCAAGGCCGCCGCCGAGGCCTACGCCGACCTGGCCGCGTTCCTGCGCGACGACCTCGCTCCCAAGGCGCCCCGCGAGGACGCCGTCGGCGAGGAGGTCTACCGGCTGTCCTCCCGCTACTTCACCGGCTCCCGGCTGGACCTGGCCGAGGCCTACGAGTGGGGCTGGGCCGAGTTCACCCGCATCGAGGCCGAGATGAAGCAGGTCGCCGGGCGGATCAAGCCGGGAGCCTCGCTGGCCGAGGCCGCCGCGGCGCTGGACGCCGACCCGCGCTACCTGGTGCACGGCCAGGACGGGCTGCAGGCGTGGATGCAGGAGCTGTCCGACAAGGCCCTGCGCGACGTGCGCGGGGTGCACTTCGAGCTGCCCGACGAGCTGATGCGGCTGGAGTGCCGGATCGCTCCGCCCGGCGGCGGCGTCGGCGCCTACTACACCAGCCCGACGCCGGACTTCTCGCGTCCGGGGCGGATGTGGTGGTCGGTGCCCGCGGACAAGCAGGAGTTCTCCACCTGGCGCGAGGTGACCACCGTCTACCACGAGGGCGTGCCGGGCCACCACCTGCAGATCGCCACCGCCGTGTACCAGGCGGACAAGCTCAACGCCTTCCAGCGGCTGATGTGCTGGGTGTCCGGGTACGGCGAGGGCTGGGCGCTGTACGCCGAGCGGCTCATGCGCGAGCTGGGCTACCTCGACGACGACGGCGACCTGCTGGGGATGCTGGACGCGCACCTCTTCCGCGCCGCGCGGGTGATCGTCGACATCGGCATGCACCTGCGGCTGGAGATCCCGCGCGGGACCGGGTTCCACGAGGGCGAGCGGTGGACGCCCGAGCTGGGCCTGGAGTTCATGCTGACCCGGACGATCACCGAGCAGGCGCACGTGCGCGACGAGATCGACCGGTACCTGGGGTGGCCCGGCCAGGCCCCCTCGTACAAGCTGGGCGAGCGGCTGTGGCTGGCCGCGCGGGACGAGGCCCGCGCCCGGCACGGCAGCGCGTTCGACCTCAAGGTGTTCCACAAGCAGGCGCTGGAGATGGGCGCCATGGGCCTGGACACCCTGCGGGAGCGACTGGCCGAGCTGTGAGCGGGCGCGTGGGGTCCGGCGCGCGGCCGGACCTCACGCCCTCCCGACCGGGGACAGCGGCAGCGTGCGGCCCAGCACCGCGAACGGGCGCGGGTCGCCGGTGAACTGGTAGTGGCGCAGCACGTCCTCGAAGCCCACCCGCCGGTACAGCCGCCATGCCCGGCTCGGTCCCTCCGGAGTGGACAGCAGCACCCGCGAGGTGGTGACGCCGCCCAGCAGACCGCGCAGCAGCGCCTCGCCGATGCCCCGGCCCTGCGCCCCCGGCATCACGTGCAGCTCGGTCAGCTCGAAGTAGTCGCGCATCCACTCCTCGACCGCGCCCGGCCCGGCCACCATGGTCAGGCCGTGGCGCACCTGCTCGTGCCACCACTGGCCGCTCGCGCCCCGGTAGCCGTAGCCGATGCCGACCAGCTCGTCCCGCTCGCCCAGGGCCACCACGCAGCGCCAGCCGGGGCGCGTCATGTGCGCCAGCCACATCGGGGCGCGCTGCTCGGCCGTGCCGGGCGGGTAGTTCATCGCGCTGACGTACAGCGCCAGCGCCTCGTCCAGGCGCGGGTTCAGCTCCTGCGGCGTCAGCTCCACCAGCCGCCGCGACGGCGCGGCGGTCACCGGGCCACCTCGGCGGGGGTGCCGCCGGTCAGCTCGACCAGGCCAGCGCAGGTGGTGGGGAAGACCGCGTGCGGGTGGCCCGCCGCGGCCCAGACCACCTCGTACCGCGCCAGGTCCCGGTCCACGAAGGTGCGGATCGGCGCGGGGTGGCCCAGCGGCGAGACGCCGCCGATGACCTGGCCGGTGTGCTCGCGCACGAACGCGGGGGTGGCGCGCTCGACCGAGTCGACGCCGGCCAGCTCGGCCAGCAGGCCGGTGTCCGCGCGGTGCGCGCCGGAGGTCAGCACCAGCAGGGGCGCGGCCACGCCGCCGGTGACGGCGGCGAAGACCAGGCTGTTGGCGATGGCGCCGACCGGGACGCCCACCGCGGCGGCCGCCTCGGCGGCGGTTCGGACGGCGTCGGCCAGCACGCGGATGCCTTCGGCCGCCTCGTGGTGACCCGCTTCGGACAGGGCCGCGGCGACTTTGCGGATACCGGGGTGGTCGGGTGCGCTCACCCGTTCATGAGACCACGCGCGATCGGGTTGAGGACTGCCGGGCCGACGGGATAGGCTGATGTTGCTCGAACAGCTGTTCGAGCTATGCCCTGGTGGTGGGGTGGGGGAAGCACCCCACCACCAGGAGCCGCCGTCTCCCCGCGGCGGTCGTCGACGTTCCGACGCCGCGAGGAGGCCGCCGATGTCAACTCCGACCGACTCCCCCCAGCCGGACAGGCCGACGCACGAGGGTGGGCAGTGAGCCGGGGACTGGTCGAGTACGACACCCTCGTCGAGGTGATCGCGTCGGAGGCCGAGCGGTTGGCGCGCGCCACCGAGGGGCAGCGCCCGGAGCGCCAGGTCCCCGCCTGTCCCGGCCTGAACCTGGGCGAGACCGCCCGGCACGTGGGCAGCACCTACCGCATGGTCCGCGCGTGGCTGCGCGACGGTGCGCGGCCACGGGTGTGGCAGCGGGAACCCCGACCGGGGCAGGATTTGGCCGACTACGTCCGGGAGGGCGTGGCGCCGCTGGTCGAGCGGCTCGCCGCGCAGCGGGCGGACGACCCGTGCGACACCTGGTGGCCCGAGGAGCGCAACCACGGCTTCTGGGCGCGCAGGCTGGCCCACGAGTCCACTGTGCACCGGATGGACGTGCAGTCCGCGGCCGGGCTGACCCTGGACCCGGTGGCCGACGCCGTCGCCGAGGACGGCATCGACGAGGTGCTGTCGCTGTGGCTGGGGCACCGCCTGGACGTGCTGGGCGTGCGCGGCACCAAGCGGAGCGCGGTGGCGATCCGCGCGGGCGGTCGCGTGTGGACCGTCCGCACCGGACCGGAACCGGCCACCGCGCGCCTGTCCGCGCCGGGGGAACCGGCCGACGGCGAGGTGGCGGGCTCGCCCGTGCTGGTCTACCGCTGGCTGTGGGGGCGCATCCCGGACCGCGAGGTGGAGACCTCCGGCGACCACGACGCGATCGCCCAGCTGTGGGCGCTGCTGCGGCTGGCCACCAAGTAGCGCTACAGCGCCGAGTTCTACGGCGCCGAGTCCTACGGCGCCGGCTCCTGCAGCGCCGGCTCCTGCAGCGCCAGGTCCGCGACCTCCTCCAGGCCGTTGTCCGCCCGCGCGGTCTCCAGTCGGAAGCGCGCCGCGCGGCCGTCGACCTCCAGCAGGGCCACCGAGTTGCCGAAGTGCGGGCCGCTGAGCTTGGTCCAGCCGATCGGGTCGGGTGAGATGCCCGCCCGGTCGGCGAGCCGCCGCAGCAGCCGCGCGATCGGGCGCGACCACGACAGGCGGAACGCCGGGCGGAAGATCCACGGTGGATCGTTGTGCACCGGCGAGCACACCAGCTGCAGCACCGCGGACCGCAGCGGCGCGGTGTAGTGCGCGCGGGCGGCGTAGCTGTGGTGCACGTCCCCGGACAGCACGCAGATCGTGCTCGGCGCGTCGGGGCGGCTGCCGATGCGCAGGATCATCCGCGCCAGCCGCTCGAACGACGCGCGGAAGGCGGGCCAGTGCTCCAGGTCCGCGACCTGCCGCACGGTCTCGGCCAGCTTGCCGCGCAGGCCGGGCTTGGCCGCCGCGTTCTCGTTGAGCGACTGGAAGTGGCTCAGCCCGTGCGGCATCAGCCACGGCAGCGACGAACCGATCAGCAGGTGGTCGAAGTCGCCCTCGGTGGCGTTGCGCTCGATCCAGGCGAACTCGTCGTGGCTGACCATCAGCCGCTCCGGGCCGTCCAGGATGCGGCCGTTGCGGGTGTCGATCACCAGCAGCCGCACCCGGCCGAAGTCGCGGCGGTAGCTCCACCACGTCGACTTGCGCCCGTCCAGCTCGGCGTCGGCGCGCTCGGCGAAGTCCTCCAGCAGCGGCCGCACGTCCCCGCCCGCCGCCACCACCTTGCCGTACAGCTCGTCGCCCGCCAGCTGCTCCGGCCCCAGGTTGCCGATGTGCTGGTACACCCAGTACGACGCCAGCCCGGCGCGGATGCGCTGCCGCCACCACGGCCGGGCCGCCATCTTCTCGCGCCACGCGCGGGAGGTGTTCCAGTCGTCGCGCACGTCGTGGTCGTCGAAGATCATCGACGTCGGCACGGTGGACATCAGCCAGCGGATCTCGGGATCGCTCCACGACTCGTGGTACAGCTCGGCGTACTCGCGGAACTCCACCACCTCGCCCACCGGTTCGCGGCCGTCGCGCCGCTCGGCCAGCCACCGCTTCACGCGCGGCGTCGGCTCGTCGGCGTAGACCTGGTCGCCCAGCAGCAGCAACGCGTCCGGCCACTGCTCCTCGGGCTGGTCCTTCATGCGCAGCGCGAAGGCGTCCAGCGCGTCGGGGCCCAGCTTGTCCGGCCCCGGACCGCCGTGCTTGGCCGCCCGGCACGAGCCGAACACCAGCCGGTGCGACAGGTCGTCCTCGGCCTTGGTGCGGATGCGGCACGGCGGGAACGGCGAGTCCGGCTCGGGCCACACCACCTCGCCGTCCAGCCGCACGTCGTAGGGCGTGGAGGTGCCCGGCGCCAAGCCCTCCACCACGACCAGCGCGAAGTGCTGGTCGCCGACCTGGAACGTGCGCGCCGCGTGGCCCGCCACGACCACCTCGCACGAGGTGTCGGTCTCAACCCACACGGTGGCCGTCGTGCCGTTGACATGTCTCAGCACAGGACCGAGGACCAGTTGCGCCATGCCGCAGACGTTACCTTTGCCGCATGGGGACCAGGTTGTGCAACATCGTCGTGGACTCGGCCGACGTCACCGCGCTGAGCGGCTTCTGGTCGGCGCTGCTCGCCCTGCCCGCCGTTCCGGCGGACAGCGGCGAGGTCGACCTCACCGTCACCCCCGAGCTGGACGTGGTCTTCGTGCCGGTGTCCGAGCCGAAAGCGGTGAAGAACCGCGTGCACCTGGACCTGGCCAGCGCCTCGCCGCAGGACCAGGCGGCCATCGTGGCGCGGGCGCGGGAGCTGGGCGCGCGGCCGGTCGACATTGGCCAGGGCGAGATGCCGTGGGTGGTGCTGGCCGACCCGGAGGGCAACGAGTTCTGCGTGCTGGAGCCGAGGGAGGAGTACGCCGCCACCGGCCCCGTGGCCGCGGTGGTGCTCGACGCGGCCGACCCGCGCGGCCTGGCCGCGTTCTGGGCCGAGGCGACCGGGATGCCCGTCGTGCGCGCGCACGAGGAGTTCGCCTCGCTGCGCCCGACCTCCGGGCCGTACCTGGAACTGGTCAAGGTGCCCGACGCCAAGACGGTGAAGAACCGCGTGCACCTGGACGTGGCGCCGCACGCGGACGGGCGCACCGAGGACGAGGTGAGGCGCTTGGAGGCGCTGGGCGCGCGGCGCGTGGACCTCGGGCAGGGCGACGTGCCGTGGGTGGTGCTGGCCGACATCGAGGGCAACGAGTTCTGCGTGTTGACGCCCCGCTGACAAACGACCCTGGTGCTCCAGCAGCACCGCTGTCTACAGTGCTGATATGCAATATATCAGTCGGGCGCTCTACCGGGACCAGGCCCTGACCGCCATCCGCGAGGCGATCATGGTCGGCGCGCTCGCCCCCGGCTCCCCGATCAAGGACGTGGAGCTGGCCGAGCGGCTGGGGCTGTCCCGCACCCCGGTCCGCGAAGCGCTGGCCCGACTGGCCGACGAGGGGCTGGTGGAGTCCAAGCCGCACAGCTACACCAGGGTCACCCCGCTGGACACCGCCGCCGTGCGCGACGCCCACGCCGTCGTGCAGGCCATGCACGCGCTGGCCGCCCGGCTGGCCGTGCCGAAGATGACCCCGGCGGACCTGGCGGCCATGCGCGCGGCCAACGCCCGGTTCGCCACCGCGCTGGCCGACCAGGACGTGCCCGCCGCGCTCGCCGCCGACGACGAGTTCCACGACGTGGCCGTGCGGCGCAGCGGCAACTTCGCGGTGATCGCCACCATCGAGCGCTACACCCCGCTGGTGCGCCGCCTGGAGCGGCTGCGCTTCGGCACCCCACCCGGCCGCCACTCGGTGGCCATGCACGAGGAGATCGTCGCCGCCTGCGCCGCCGAGGACGCCGACCTGGCCGCGGCGCTGGTCGAGCGCAACTGGGCGACCCTGGCCGAGCTGCTGGAGGAGAACTGACATGGCGCTGGACGACTTCGCCCGCTTCCCGCTGACCTTCGGCCCCTCGCCGGTGCACCCGCTGGAGCGGCTGACCGCGCACCTGGGCGGCGCGCGGGTGTGGGCCAAGCGGGAGGACTGCAACTCCGGCCTGGCCTACGGCGGCAACAAGACCCGCAAGCTGGAGTACCTCGTCGCCGACGCGCTGGCCACCGGCTGCGACACCCTCGTCTCCATCGGCGGCGTGCAGTCCAACCACACCCGCCAGGTCGCCGCCGCGGCGGCCCGCGCCGGGCTGCGGTGCGTGCTGGTGCAGGAGAGCTGGGTGGACTGGTCCGACCCGGTGTACGACCGGGTCGGCAACATCCTGCTCAGCAGGCTCATGGGCGCCGAGGTGCGGCTGGTCGACGCGGGCTTCGGCATCGGCGTGAAACCCGCGTGGGAGCAGGCGGTCGAGCAGGTCCGCGCCGAGGGCGGCAAGCCCTACGCCATCCCGGCGGGCGCCTCCGACCACCCGCTGGGCGGCCTGGGCTTCGCCGGGTGGGCGGCCGAGGTCCAGCGGCAGGAGCGGGAACTGGGCGTCCTCTTCGACACCATCGTGGTCTGCTCGGTCACCGGCAGCACCCAGGCGGGCATGGTCGCCGGCTTCGCGGGCAGCGGCCGCCGGATCATCGGCATCGACGCCTCCGCCAAGCCCGCCGAGACCCGCGCGCAGGTCACCCGCATCGCCGAGAACACCGCGGCCCTGCTCGGCGTCGAGATCGCCGACTCCGACGTGGTCCTCGACGACCGCTTCCACGAGGGCGTCTACGGCGTCCCCGGCGAGTCCACCGTGGAGGCGATGGAGCTCGGCGCCCGCCTGGAGGGCATGATCACCGACCCGGTGTACGAGGGGAAGTCGCTGGCCGGACTGGTGGAGCTGGTGTCGTCCGGGGAGATCCCCCGCGACGCCACCGTCCTCTACGCCCACCTCGGCGGCCAGCCCGCCCTCAACGCCTACAGCAGCCTGTTCACCTGACCACGCCCCGCGAGTCGAACCCCCAGAACCTCCGAGTTCAACGCTCAGGACCACCACGCCCGCCCCCAGCGTCACCCACCTATGGGCGCGTTGGGCGTGTCGCCCCCGCGAGTCGAACGCTCAGACACCCTGAACTCAACATTCGCGCACCCGACCCGCACTCTCGCGCCCTGACCGGCGCTTCCGCGCCCCTCTGGCAGTAGTTACCGGCCCTGCCAACCCCGTCGGGTAGTACTTGCCCACGCACCAGAGGGGCGCGCGGAGCGCGCGCAGCGGACCGCCCGCGAGCGCCGCTTTCAGTTCTGAACGCTCGGTTCGCGGTGTCCGAACGCTCAACTCACACGACCTGAACGCTCGGTTCAGCATGTGGACGCGTCCCGACCCCGTGGCTCAGGCTCGGAGGCGCAGGCCCTTGGGGGTCGCGCGGAAACCCGCCTCCTGGAGGATGCCCGCCAGCCTCGTGCCCAGCGCCACCTCCCCGTCCGCCCGCTGCACGGCCAACTGCCCCAGCCACCCGTCGCGCACCGCTTGGCCCAGCGCGCGGGCGGCGGCCCGCAGCGCCTGCTCGTCCTCGGTGAACGACACCAGCGACCGGCCACCGCGCTCGACGTACAGCGCCGCCACGCCGTCCACCAGCACGGTCAGCGCGCCCGACTTGCGCCCCGGCCGGTGCTTGCCCTCGCCGACCGGGTCCGGCCAGGCCAGCGCCGCGCCGTAGGGCTGGGCCGGGTCGGCGGCGGCCAGCACCACCGCCTCCGGCGCGTTCGCGTGGTCCTGCCCCGGCGGTCGGGACAGCGCGCGCAGCCGGTCGACGGCCCCGCGCGCGGCGAACTGCGCGGCACCCAGCCCCTCGACCACGTACCCCCGCACGACCTGCCCGGACTCCTCCATCGCGCGCAGCACCCGGTACACCCCGCTGAACCCGCCGGTCACCCGCTCGGTGTCCAGCGCGCCCCTGGTCAGCACGCCGTGCCGCTCCAGGAACGCCTCGGCCCGCGCGTGCGCCCGCCGGGTCGGGTCGGTCGCGGGCACCACGGCCAGCGACCACCGGCCCGCCGCGGTCGCGGGCCCGGTGCGGCTGGGCAGGTCCGGCCTGCCCGCCCGCATCCGCGCGTACCGGCCGCGCGGGGCCGACCGGCGCGGTTTGTGCGCCGTGCCGCCGCCCGCGACCAGCGCCCGCAGTGGGGCCAGCGTGTCGTTGGTGACCACACCCGCCCACACCAGGTCCCACAGCGCGCCCACCACCTCGGCGTCGGTGGTCGGGCCGTGCAGCGACACCCGGTCGACCACCTGCCGGAAGAACAGCGCGCCGCCCGCCAGCGCCTCCACCACGGCGGTGTGCAGCGACGAGTCCGGCGCGGCCTCCGGCACCAGGTCCGGCAGCAGCAGGTCGGCCACGTCCGAGGGGGCCAGCGCGATCCAGCCGTCGCCCCCGGCCAGCGCGCCGCACCCGGTCCAGGTGACCTCGCCGGACGCGGTCAGCTCGTCCAGCAGCGCCGGGGTGTAGCCGGGCAGCCGGGCGGGCAGCACCAGCGACTCCACCGCGCTGGCGGGCAGCGGCGCGCCCGCCAGCTGTTCGACCACCGAGTACACGTCGTCCACCGTCGGGGCCGCGCGCAGCCGCCGCCCGATGCCGTGCCAGCCGGGCAGGAACCGGCCCAGCGCGGCGGGCTCCACCGGTTCGACCTCGGCCCGCAGCCTGGCCAGCGACGCCCGCCGCAGCCTGCGCAGCACCTCCGCGTCGCAGTACTCGGTGTGCGTGCCGCCGGGCCGCAGCTCGCCGCGCACCAGCCGCCCGGTGCCCGCCATCCGCTCCAGCACCCCGGTCACCACCGCCACGCCCAGCCCGAACCGCTCGGCCGCCCGCGCCGCCGGGAACGGGCCGTGCGTGCGGGCGTAGCGGGACAGCAGGTCGCCCAGCGGGTCGGCCACCGGCTCGGTGAACACCTCCGGCACGCCCACCGGCAGCGCCACGCCCAGCGCGTCGCGCACCCGCCCCGCGTCCTCGATGGCGATGACCCGCTCCTGCCCCGCGATGCGCACCCGGATCGCCCGCCGCTGCGCCACCAGCTCGGCCAGCCACTCCGGCCGGATGCCGCGCGCCAGCCCTTCCTCCTCGGACAGGTCGCCCAGCAGCCGCAGCAGGTCCGCCGCGCCCTCCGCGTCGCGCGCGTGCCGGTCCGGCGCCAACCGCTGCAGCGCCAGCTCCACCTCCTCGACCACCTCGGGGTCCAGCAGCTCCCGGATCGCCTCGGAGCCCAGCAGCTCGGCCAGCAGCGCCGAGTCCAGCGACAGCGCCGCCGCCCGCCGCTCGGCCAGCGGCGCGTCCGCGTCGTAGAGGAACATGCCGACGTAGCCGAACAGCAGGCTGCGCGCGAACGGCGACGGTGACGGCGTCTCCACCTCCACCACGCGCACCCGCCGCGCCCGCACGTCGGTCATCAGCTCCTTGAGACCGGGCACGTCGTAGACGTCTTGGAGGCACTCGCGCATCGCCTCCAGGACCACCGGGAAGCTCTCGTACTTCGCCGCCACCGACAGCAGCTGCGCCGCCCGCTGCCGTTGCTGCCACAGCGGGGTGCGCCGCCTCGGGTCGCGCCGGGGCAGCAGCAGCGACCGGGCCGCGCACTCCCGGAACCGGGCCGCGAACAGCGCCGAGCCGCCCACCTCGGCCACCACGACCTGCTCGACCTCCTCCGGGTCCAGCAGCACGTCCTCGGCCCCGACCACGACCGGCGCGCCGTCCTGGTCGACCGCGTCCGGCAGCCGCACCACGATCCCGTCGTCGGAGTGCGCCGCCTGCGCCTCGACGCCGCGCCGCTCCCGCAGCCGGGCCGCGATCGCCAGCGCCCACGGCGCGTTGACCTGGGCCCCGAACGGGGAGTGCACCACCAGCCGCCAGTCGCCCAGCTCGTCGCGGAACCGCTCGACCAGGACGGTGCGGTCGCTGGGCACGTGCCGGGTCGCCTCGCGCTGCTCGCGCAGGTAGGCCAGCAGGTTCGAGCTCGCCCACGCGTCCAGCCCGGCACCGGCGGCGCGCTCGGCGGCCGCGGCGTCGTCCAGCGCGGACACCTCGCGCAAGAACTTCCCCAGCGCCCATCCCAGCTCCAGCGGGCGGCCCGGCGCGTCGCCCTTCCAGAACGGCATCCGCGCGGGCTGACCCGGCGCGGGCACCACGATCACCCGGTCGTGGGTGATGTCCTCGACCCGCCAGGACGAGGTGCCCAGCAGGAACGTGTCGCCCACCCGCGACTCGTAGACCATCTCCTCGTCCAGCTCGCCCACCCGCGAGCCGGGCCGGTCCTCCGCCGCCGGGGTCATCACCGCGAACAGCCCCCGGTCGGGGATGGTGCCGCCGGAGGTCACCGCCAGCCGCTGCGCGCCGGGGCGCCCGCGCAGCTCGCCGGTGACCCGGTCCCAGGTGATCCGGGGCCGCAGCTCCCCGAACTCCTCGCTGGGGTAGCGGCCCGCCAGCATGTCCAGCACCGCCCGCAGCGCCGACTCCGGCAGCGCCGCGAACGGGGCGGCCCGGCGCACCAGCCCGGCCAGCTCCTCGACCGGCCACGGCTCCAGCGCCACCATCGCCACGACGTGCTGGGCCAGCACGTCCAGCGGGTTGCGCGGGTACCGCACGGCCTCGATCGCGCCGTCGCGCATCCGCTCCGCCACCACCGCGCACGACACCAGGTCGCCGCGGAACTTGGGGAACACCACCCCGCGCGAGACCGCGCCCACCTGGTGCCCGGCGCGGCCCACCCGCTGCAGCCCGGACGCGACCGTGGGCGGCGCCTCGACCTGCACCACCAGGTCGACCGCGCCCATGTCGATGCCCAGCTCCAGCGAGGAGGTGGCCACCACGCACGGCAGCCGCCCGGACTTCAGCTCCTCCTCGACGGCGGTCCGCTGCTCGCGCGACATCGAGCCGTGGTGCGCGCGGGCGACGACCGGACCCGACTGGGTGGTGACCCCCGACTGGCCGACCGCCTCGGCCGGGAACCGGTCCGACTGCCCGCTCTCCTGCGCGCTCTCCTCCGCCAGCTCGTTGAGCCGGGCGGTGAGCCGCTCGGCCAGCCTGCGCGAGTTGGCGAACACGATGGTGGACCGGTGCCGCCGGACCAGCTCCAGCACCCGCCGCTCGACGGCGGGCCAGATCGACGCCCGCTGCTGCGCGCCCGCCGCCGAGCCGGACACCTCGCCGGTCGGCTCGCCCAGCACCGACATGTCCTCCACCGGGACCTCGACGCGCACCTCGATGGTCTTGGCGGCTTCGGGCCGCACCACCCGCACCGGTCGGCCGCCCGCCAGGAACGAGGCGACCTCCTCCACCGGCCGGACCGTGGCGGACAGGCCGATCCGCTGGGCGGGCCGCTCCAGCAGCGCGTCCAGCCGCTCCAGCGACAGCGCCAGGTGCGCGCCGCGCTTGGTGCCGGCCACCGCGTGCACCTCGTCCAGGATCACCGTCTCCACCCCGCGCAGCGAGTCGCGGGCGGCCGAGGTGAGCAGCAGGAACAGCGACTCGGGGGTGGTCACCAGCACGTCCGGCGGGGTCCTGGCGAACGCCCGGCGCGCGTCCGCGGGCGTGTCGCCGGTGCGCATCCCCACCGTGGTCGACGGCTCCGGCAGGGACAGCCGGTGCGCCGCCTGCCGAATGCCCGCCAGCGGCGCCCGCAGGTTGCGCTCCACGTCCACGGCCAGCGCCTTGAGGGGTGAGACGTAGAGCACCCGGCAGCGCCGCTTCGGCTCGTCGGGCGGCGGGGCCGAGGCCAGCCGGTCCAGCGCCCACAGGAACGCGGCCAGCGTCTTGCCCGAGCCGGTGGGCGCGATGACCAGCGCGTGCTCGCCCGCCGCGGCCGCCTCCCACGCCCCGACCTGGGCGGCGGTGGGCGCGGCGAAGGCCCCGGCGAACCACTGCCGGGTGGCGGGGGAGAACTGCTCCATCACATCCACGGCACCATCCTGACCCGGACCACCGACAGTTCCGGCCCGTCGGGAGTACCCGGAAGCCCCGGAGTCGCCTCAAGGAGTGAACCGGGGGACCGGTGCGAACCGAACTAGGCGGCCGAGGCGTGTTGGCGGGTGTGGGACGATCACCCGGCTCGTGGACGGGAGAGGTGGACATGCGCGTCCTGTCGGTTGACCTGGGCACTTCCAACACCGTGGCGGTGCTGGCCGCACACGGCCGGCCACCCAGGGTGGTGGAGGTGGACGGCTCCGCGACCATGCCCTCGGCCGTCTACTGCGAGGAGGACGGCACGCTGGTGGTGGGTCGCGACGCCGAGCGCCGCGCCCGGCTCGACCCGTCCCGCTTCGAGCCCAACCCCAAGCGCCGCGTGGACGAGGGCGCGCTGCTGCTGGGCGACAACGTCGTGGCCGTCACCGACGCGCTGGCCGCGGTGCTGCGCCGCGTGCTGGAGGAGACCACCCGCCAGCTGGGCGGCGAGCGGATCGACGAGTTCCGCCTCACCCACCCCGCCGAGTGGGGGCAGCCCCGGCGCAACGTGCTGATGTCCGCGGCCCGGCTGGCGGGGGTGGACGGCGAGATCGTGCTGGTGCCGGAGCCGGTCGCGGCGGCATCGCACTACGCCTCGCTGTCGGTCGGCCAGGCGCTGGCCGTGTACGACCTGGGCGCGGGCACGTTCGACGTGGCCATCGTCGGCGCGACCAAGCAGGGCTTCACCGTGCTGGCCGCCGACGGCCTGCCGGACCTGGGCGGGCTGGACGTGGACCAGGCGCTGCTGGAGCACGTCGGCCGCCAGGTGGCGCACCGCGACCCGGCCCGCTGGCAGCGGCTGCTGCGCCCGGAGTCCACCGCCGACCGGCGGGCCCGGCGCGCGTTGCAGGAGGACGTGCGGGCGGCCAAGGAGTCGCTGTCCCGGCACCCGCACACCGAGGTGCCGATGCCGGAGCCGTTCGAGGACGTGCTGGTCACCCGCAACGACCTGGAGGCGCTGGTCCGGCCGAGCATGCTGCGCAGCGTGGAGCTGCTGGCCGCGACCATCCGCGCGACCGGGTTGACCCCCGAGCAGCTGGCGGGCATCTACCTGGTCGGCGGCTCCAGCCGCATCCCGCTGGTGGCCACGATGATCGCCGAGCAGGTGCGGGTCGTGCCGACCAGCCTGGACCAGCCGGAGACCGCGGTGGCGCTGGGCGCGCACCACGTGCCCAAGGACGGCGTGTCGGTCGCCGGGCCGCTGCCGGTCAGCGAGCAGCCGACCGTGGTCACCCGGCCGGTCGGCCCGACGGTCAGCGGGCCGCACCCGGTCGGCTCCCACCAGGTGAGCCCGGCCGTCAGCGGCCCCCACCAGGTGAATCCGGCGGTCAGCGGCGCGCACCAGGTGAACCCGACCACCAGCGGCGCGCACCAGGTCAACCCGGCGGCCAGCGGCCCGTACCAGGTCAACCCGACCACCAGCGGGTCCTACCAGGTCAACCCGGCGGTGAGCGGCCCGTACCAGGTCGGTTCCCCGGCGCCGCAGCAGTTCAACTTCCCCAGCGTCACCCCGCGTGCCCAGCAGCGGCGGCGGCGCGAGTGGCCCAACCGCACCGTGCTGCTCGCGGCGGGCGCGGCCGTGGTGCTGGTGGCGGCACTGGTGGGCGGGTTCATCGCCTTCTCCGGGCCGGACGTGCCCAGCGCGCAGGACTGCAAGACCGACGTGGCGCAGGACGACAAGGGCTTCACCACCTGCCTGCGCCAGCTCGCGGGGGCGGTGGCCGACACCGCCGACTGCAAGGCGGGGAGCGACCAGGGCGTGTCCGGCATCAGCGCCATCAAGGGCACCGTGGTCAGCTGCGCGGTCAAGGACGACTACTCGGTGCAGTACATCCTCACCGAGACGGTCACCGGTGCGCAGCAGGGCGCGGACGCGGTGGTCCGCTCGCTCAAGGCCGACGTGGTCGAGGCGCAGTGGGCGGGCAACGGCCTGGTGGGCAAGTACCGCGCTTCGGCCGACGGCGGGTTGGGGCTGCTGGTGTTCACCGCGGACGAGCGCCCGCTGCTGGGCATCGTGACCAAGAGCGGCGAGGAGGAGCTGACCGCCGACGCCATCGCCGACTTCTTCGAGAACACCCTCCAGCCGGGCACCTGACTCCCTGGATGGGCGCTTGGACGGCCCGGTCCGGCGTGCCACGATCAGTGATCATGGTTGTCGTCGTCGAAGTCGTGCAGCGCCGCGTGCTGCGGGTGCTGGCGGTCTCCCAGGTGCTGGGGTCCGCGGGGATCACCATCGGCTTGACCCTGAGCACGCTGGTCGCGGCGGCGCTGGCGCACTCCGACGTGGTGGGCGGCCT
>NZ_BMRG01000002.1:115012-115475 GCF_014648515.1 Saccharothrix coeruleofusca | reverse complement strand
GGCGCAGACCGGCGCGGTGCTGGGCGCGGCGCTGTTCGCGCTGCCCGCGGCGCGCGTGGCGAACCGGTACGGGCGTCGCCCGGCGCTGGTCGCGGGCTACGGCATCGGCGCGGCGGGGGCGCTGGTGGCCGCGTGCGCGGTGGTGCTGGGTTCCTGGCAGCTGCTGCTGCCCGCGCTGGTGCTGTTCGGCGCGGCGGGCAGCGCCAACCTGGCCGCCAGGTACGCCGGGGCCGACCTGGCACCGCCCCGGCAGCGGGCCCGGTCGCTTGCGCTGGTGGTGTGGGCGGCGACGTTCGGGGCGGTCCTCGGGCCGAACCTGGCCGAGCCCGCCGGCCGGTGGGCGGTGCTGCTGGGGCTGCCCGTCGGCGCGGGGCCGTACCTGCTGTCGGCGGTCGTGTTCGCCACGGCCGCGGTCGTGGTGCTGGGGTTCCTGCGGCCTGATCCGCTGGTGGTGGCCCGGTCC
>NZ_BMRG01000002.1:92240-114983 GCF_014648515.1 Saccharothrix coeruleofusca | reverse complement strand
GCGCCGGTGGCGCCCGCGCACTGCGCGGGCGGGGGTGTGGTGGGCACGCGCGGCAGCGCTGAGGTGTGGCGGTCGCTGCCCGCCGCGGGCAGGCTCGCGCTGGGCGGGGTCACCCTGTGCCACACCGCGATGGTCGGCCTGATGTCGATGACCCCGGTGCACATGGACCACGGTGGCTCGTCGCTGCGCGTGGTCGGCTTGGTGATCAGCCTGCACGTGGCGTCGATGTACGTGGCCAGCCCGCTGTTCGGGTGGGTGGCCGACCGGTGGGGACGGGTGCCGGTGCTGGCGATCGGGACCGCGCTGGTGGTGGCCGCCGCGGGCGTGGCCGGGATGGCGCCCTCGCACGGGGCGCCGCAGCTGGCCGCCGGGCTGGCCCTGCTCGGGTTCGGCTGGTCGGCGGGCCTGGTGGCGGGTTCGGCGCTGCTCACCGAGTCGGTCGCGGTGGCGGACCGGCCCGCCGCGCAGGGCCTGTCCGACCTGTGCATGAACGTCGGCGGCGCGGTGGGCGGGGTGGTGGCGGGCGTGGTGATCACGGCGTGGTCCTACGCCGCGCTGGGCCTGCTGGTGGGGTTCGCCGCCCTGCCCCTGCTGGTGATCTGCCTCTACACCTCGGCGCAGCGGGCGGGCTGATCGGCGCCCGCTCAGGCGGTGCGGGGGCGGCTGGGGTCGCGGGGCGGGCGGCGTCGCGGATCGGCCCCCGGACCGGCGACGGCGACCACGTCGGTCGCGGCGGGCTCCTGGCCGCAGTCGTCGCAGCGGGCGTGCACGTGGACCGGCCCGCCGCAGCCCTCGTGCTCGTACAGGACCGGTGGCCCCTGCGGCGCCGCCCACCGGTCGCCCCACTCGGTCAGCGCGACGATGACCGTGCCGAGTTCGCGACCTTTCCGGGTGAGCACGTACTCCCGGCCTTCGCGGCGCTGCATCAACCCGTCGGCCACGAACCCGTCCAGGCGCTTGGCCAGGACGTTCGGCGCGACCCCGAGGCCGCGCTCGAAGTCGGAGAACCGGGTCATGCCCGCGAACACCGCGTTGCGGATGATCAGCAGGCTCCAGCGCTCGCCGACCAGTTCCAGCGCGCGGGCAGCCGAGCAGTTCTCGCGTTCGTACGTCCGACCAAGCACGGGGCCGATGGTCCGTGATCCGCTTGTGTGATGCAAGTAGACCCCTTAGCTTACTTGCATCACACAAGTTCAAGGACCGGGAGGCCGTCGTGGACCGACCGCAGGTGGTGACCAGGGACGAATGGCTGGTCGCCCGCCGGGAGCTGCTGGCCAGGGAGAAGGAGCTGACGCGGGCGCAGGACGCGCTCAACGCCGACCGGCGGCGGCTGCCGGTGGTGCGGGTGGCGAAGGACTACCGGTTCACCGGCCCGGACGGCGAGGTCGGGCTGCTGGACCTGTTCGACGGGCGGCGCCAGCTGGTGCTGCAGCACTTCATGTTCGACCCGTCCTGGGACCAGGGCTGCCGCAGCTGCAGCGCGATGGCCGACGACCTCAGCGAGGGCGCGCGTGCCCACCTGGCCGCCAGGGATACGGCGTTCGCCGCCGTCTCGCGCGCGCCGTACCCGAAGCTGGCCGCCTACCGGCAGGCCAAGGGGTGGACCTTCCCCTGGTACTCCTCGCACGGCAGCGACTTCAACTACGACTTCCACGTCTCGCTGGACCCGGCGGTCGCGCCCAACGAGTACAACTTCCGGAGCGGCGACGAGCTGACCGCCGCCGGGCAGGGCTGGCTGATCGACTACGTCGGCGAGCAGCCGGGGGTCAGCGCCTTCCTGCGCGACGGGGACGAGGTCTTCCACAGCTACGCCGCCTACGGCCGGGGCGTCGAGGTGATGATGCACGCCTACCGGCTGCTGGATATCACCGCGCTGGGGCGCAGCGAGGAGTGGGAGGAGCCGAAGGGCGGGCTGGCCGCCCCGCACCCCGCCGACCCCGGCTTCACCAGCTGATCAGCGCTTGCGGTTGTACCAGAGGGCGCGCAGGCCGACCACGATCGCCGCGACCAGGCCCGCGATGACCAGCACGGTGCCCAGCGGCGACGACAGGCCGGTCGGGTCTTGCTGGAGCAGCAGCATGCTTCGAGGCTAGCGCGCCGCCGCGGCGAACTCGCGCACGCGCGCGGTTTCCGCCGAAGTGCGCCAGACCAGGCCCCACCGCAGCGCCGGGGCGTCGCGGAAGGGCAGGAAAGCGACCCTGGGGCGGGCGAAGTGCTCGGCGGCGTGCGCGCCCAGCGGGCACACGCCCTCGTCGGCCGCGATGGCGGTCAGCAGCTCCTGGAACGTCGCGGGCGACCTGGCCGCCCGGACCGGCAGGCCGCCGGGCGTGCGATCCAGCCAGAAGGCGGCGCGGAACACCGGCGCGCGCGCCAGGTCCTCCAGGGACACCGAGTCCAGCTTGGCGAACGGGTGGTTCGCGGCCACGGCCAGCACCAGCGGCTCCCGCCACAGGACCGGCCCGGTGGTCAGGTCGGGTTCGTCGACCGGGAACAGGGCCACCAGCGCGTCCACCTCGTCCGCGCGCAGCAGCGCGAGCGGGTCGGCGAAGTCCGCCTCCCGGATCAGCACCTCGCCGGGGTGGTCGGCGCGGAACCGGTCGATCACGTCCGCGACCAGGTCCGCGACGGCCGGTGCCTGGAAGCCGACGCGCAGCCCGCCGGTGCCCCGCGCCGCGGCCACCGCCCGCGCGACGCCCGCCACGATCTGCCGGTAGGCGGGCGCGAGGTCGTCGCGCAGCCGCTGCCCGATGGGGGTCAGCGCGACCCGCCGGCTGGTCCGCTCGAACAGCGGGGCGCCGATCCGCCGCTCCAGCCGCTTGACCGTCTGGCTGACCCTGGCCTGGGAGACCCGCAGCCGCTCGGCGGTGCGGCTGAAGTGCAGCTCCTCGGCCAGGGTGAGGAAGACCTCCAGGTCGCGCCGTTCCATAACGCCCAGGTTATCGTTCCATTCGATCTTCGTCGTTGTTCGGGCCCGGCCGGACGACGATCGTGAAGCGCATGGACAACACCCTCCTGGTCCGCGCCGCGGCCGCCGAAGCGCTCGACGCCGACCCCGCCGCCGTGGTGACCCTGCTGGCCGACCTCGACGGCCTGACCTGCAACCGGTCCACCTTCCGCCAGGGGGCGGACGGCGCGCCGCCGCACTTCCACACCCGCGCCTCGGAGTTGTTCTTCGTGCTCGACGGCTCGCTGGAGGTGCTGCTGGGGCAGGAGGTGGTGGTGCTGGAGCGGGGCGACTTCCTGGTCGTGCCGCCGGGGGTGCCGCACGCCTTCGGCGCGGCGGGCGGCGCGGACGCCGACGTGCTGTTCGTGTTCACGCCGGGGATGGGGCGGTTCGACTACTACCGCCTTCTCGATCGGGTGCAACGCGGTCAGGCGAACGCCGAGGAGATCGCCGCCTCCCAGGACCGCTTCGACAACCACTACGTCGACAGCCCGGTCTGGAAGGCCGCCCGCGCGCGCTAGCCTGGGTCCGATGCGCAACACGGTGTTCCGCAAGCTGATGGCGAACGAGTTCGGCCAGGTCAGGGCGGAGATGGTGGCAAGGGACCACGTGATGTCGGCGCTCGGCGGGCGCACCGCCGACGAAGCGCTGGAAGCAGGTGTGCCCGCCAAGGAGGTCTGGCTCGCGGTCTGCGACGCGTTCGAGGTGCCCGAACACCGCCGGTGAGGGCGGACGTGTCGAAGACGCGATCGAACACCTGTTCGGCTACACTCGTTGACCACCACCGGGTGAGAACAGCCCGCTGGTCACCGGGTCGCCGCCGGAAATTGTCGTACCCCGCCCGTACCGTCGGCCCCGACACCACAGCGACCCAGAGACAAACCGAGGTGGACTCGAAGATGGCACCCCAGGCACCCGACCGGGACAAGGCCCTCGAACTGGCCCTGGCCCAGATCGACAAGCAGTTCGGCAAGGGCTCGGTCATGCGGCTCGGCGAGGAGGGCCGCGCCCCGATCGAGGTGATCCCCACCGGCGCCATCGCGCTCGACGTGGCGCTGGGCATCGGCGGCCTCCCGCGCGGCCGCGTGGTCGAGATCTACGGCCCGGAGTCCTCCGGCAAGACGACGGTGGCCCTGCACGCGGTCGCCAACGCCCAGCGCAACGGCGGCATCGCGGCGTTCATCGACGCCGAGCACGCGCTGGACCCGGACTACGCCCGCAAGCTGGGCGTGGACACCGACGCCCTGCTGGTCTCCCAGCCCGACACCGGCGAGCAGGCGCTGGAGATCGCGGACATGCTGGTCCGCTCCGGCGCGCTGGACATCCTGGTCGTGGACTCGGTGGCGGCGCTGGTGCCGCGCGCCGAGATCGAGGGCGAGATGGGCGACAACCACGTCGGCCTCCAGGCGCGCCTGATGAGCCAGGCGCTGCGCAAGATCACCGGCGCGCTCAACGCGTCCAACACCACGGCGATCTTCATCAACCAGCTGCGCGAGAAGATCGGCGTGATGTTCGGCTCGCCGGAGACCACGACGGGCGGCAAGGCGCTGAAGTTCTACGCCTCGGTCCGGCTGGACGTGCGGCGCATCGAGACCCTGAAGGACGGCGGCGAGCCGGTCGGCAACCGCACCAGGGTCAAGGTCGTCAAGAACAAGGTGGCCCCGCCGTTCAAGCAGGCCGAGTTCGACATCCTCTACGGCGTGGGCATCAGCCGCGAGGGCTCGCTCATCGACATGGGCGTCGACCAGGGCATCCTGCGCAAGTCCGGCGCCTGGTACACCTACGAGGGCGACCAGCTCGGCCAGGGCAAGGAGAACGCGCGCAAGTTCCTGCGCGAGAACCCGGACGTGGCCAACGAGATCGAGAAGCGGATCAAGGACAAGCTCGGCATCGGGGCGACCCTCGACGCCGACGACACCGCGCCCGCTCCGGTCGACTTCTAGCCCGCGGTGGCGGGACGAGGCGGTCGGGGTCGCGGGGCACCCCGCGACCCCGAGGTCGCAGCCGAGGTCGAGGTCGACCCGGTCAAGGAGCAGCGCAGGGCGACCGACCTGTGCTACGCGCTGCTCACAGCCAGGGCGCGCACCAGGGTGGAGCTGCGGGACGCCCTGCTGCGCAAGGGCATCAGCGAGTCCACCGCGGAGCTGGTGCTGGGCAAGTTCGACCGTGCGGGCCTGATCGACGACGCGGCGTTCGCCGAGGTGTGGGTCAGGTCGCGGCACACGCACCAGGGCCTGGGCAGGCGGGCGCTGGCCCTGGAGCTGCGCCGCAAGGGCGTGGCGGACGAGGTCGCGGCCGAGGCCGTGGCGGCGGTGGACGACGAGGCCGAGCAGGAGCGGGCGCGCGAGCTGGTGCGCAAGAAGCTGCGGACCCTCGGCGGGGTGGACGACACGACCAAGATCCGCCGCTTGGTCGCCGCGCTGGCCCGCAAGGGCTACGCCGAGGGCATGGCCTACCGCGTGGTCCGCGAGGAGCTGCGCCGGGCGGGCGAGGAGGCCGAGGGGTTGGACGACCTGCTGTCCGACTGACCCCGCCCGTGCTCGCGGTCAGTGCTCGTGGTCAGTGCTCGCGCAACCGCCAGAACTGACGCTTGCGGTCCTCGCGCACCACGACCCCGAGCCTGCCCAGCTCCTCGCGCAGCTGGGCCGCGTCCTCCGCGTCGCGCTTGCGCAGCGCTTCGGCGCGCACCCGGAGCAGGGCGTCCGCGCCCGGCGGCAGGCCGGGCGCGCCCTCGACCCAGCGCCGGTACTCGTCGCGGTGCGGGTCGCCGTCGGGCAGCCACGGGTAGCCGTGGGACTGGAAGGCGTCCGCCAGCTCGTCGGCGTCCAGCTCCGCGTCCTCCCTGGTCAGCTCGCCGCCGTCGAGCCCGAGCAGGACGAGCTTGCGGCCGTCGAGGAACACCCCCGCGATCCGCGTCCGGTCGAACTCGCGGGTGGTGCCGTTCCCCCTGGTGAACACCACGCGGTCGTCGGCCACCTCGACGGCGAGCCGTTCGAGCGCGGCGAGGACGGAGAGCACCAGGCCGCCCAGCGCCCCCACCACCAGCGCGCCGACCGTGGCGTGCGGTTCGGGGATCGAGGCGACCAGCTGGAAGGGCCCGCGCATCGGCGCCCACGGCAGGGCTGCCACCCAGTCCGCCACCAGCACGACCAGCCACAGCAGGAAAGCACCCAGCACCGGGAAGCCGACCCACACCAGGGTGGTGGTCTGCTTCGACTGGGCCACCGTCGTGCGCCGTGCTTCCATCGCTCCCCTCCCGTGCGGCACCGGACCACTGCCCGACCATGATCCACGACGGCCGTCACGCGGGAGACCACCCCTCCGTGTAGCGACCGTTCCGGTGGTTGACCGGATTCCGGGCGCACTGCGGTATCTGGCGTGACCCGAGTCACTCCTGAGGGGCGTACGCCGCCTACTCCAGGAGTCGCACACCATGAGCCAACCCACACCGCCCCCCGGACCGAGATCGGTCCGGCTGGTCTTCACCTACGAGGACGACCAGGTCCGCCTGGTCCTGCAACAGCCCGTCGACCTGGCCGTGACCGGCTTCGACCTGCCCCGCGAGGCCACGCCGGGCGACCACGTCGAGGTCCGCGACGCCGAGGGCAACGCGCTCAGCCGCGTCCCGATCCGGGTGGGTCTGTCCGCCAGCGCCGAGGTGTTCCCCGAGCACCCCGGCGAGCCGATCACCCGCACCGACCTGCCCAGGGCCCAGGGCGCCTTCACGGTGGTCGTGCCGGTGGACGAGGTCGCCGACCACGTCACGGTCCTGCGCGTCCCGGCGGGCGACGTGGGTGTCCAGTCGGTGACCGAGCTGGCCAGCTTCCCGCTGGAGGGGCGATGACCACCTCCGACGGCGCGGTCATCGGCACCACGCAGATCTTCGGCTCGGCCCCGCGCAACCGGGCGTTCAACATCGTGCTGCTCGCCGAGGGCTTCACCGCCGCGCAGCAGGGCGCCTTCAACACCGCCGCGGCCTCGTTCGTCACCGCGCTGCTGGGCACCCCGCCGTTCGGGGACCTCAGCCCGGCGATCAACGTCTTCCGGGTCAACGTCCGCTCCACCGACTCCGGCGCCGACGACCCGGCCTCGGCGGGCGGCACGGGCGCGAGCGTGCGCACCTACTTCGACGCCACCTTCGGCGGCAACGGCATCCGCAGGCTGCTGCTGGTCAACCAGACCACGGCGCTGCAGGTGGCGACCGCGCAGGTGCCGGAGTTCAGCCTGGTGCTGGTGGTGGTCAACTCGACGGTCTACGGCGGCGCGGGCGGCTCGGTGGGCACGTACTCGCTGGCGGGCGGCGCCACCGAGATCGCCATCCACGAGGCCGGGCACACCGCGTTCGGCCTGGCCGACGAGTACGCCTACTACGCGGGCGGCAACGAGACCGGGCACGACCACCACCCGGCCACCGAACCGTCCGAGCCCAACGTCACGATCAACCGCGACCGGGCCACGCTCAAGTGGAGGTGGGCGGTCAACGCCGCTACCGCGATCCCCACGATGTCCAACCCGGACTGCTCCAAGGTGGACACCCGGCCGAGCCCGGTGCCCGCGGGCACGGTGGGCGCGTTCGAGGGCGCGCACTACTACCACTGCGGCGCGTACCGGCCGGAGCACGGCTGCAAGATGCGGGACCTGGGCGTGCCGTTCTGCCGGGTCTGCCGCCAGGTGATCTGGAACCGGATCGGTCCGCTGACCACGTTGTCCGCGCGGGCCCGGACGCCGATCAGCGTGGTGGCGCGCTTCCCCGAGCACCTGGACGTGTTCGCGGTGGCGGACGACGGCCGCACGATGAGCGACTGGTGGAGCCCCGGCACGGGCTGGGCGGGCTGGTTCCACGTCTCCGGGGGCCTCGCCTCGCCGGGTGGGGCGGGTGCGCCGGTGACCGCCATCGCGCGCAACCCCGACCACCTGGACCTGTTCACCGTCGGCACCGACAACCGGGTGTGGAGCGCCTGGTGGGACGCCGCGTCGGGCTGGTCGGGGTGGTTCCAGGTGGGCGGCCTGGTGTGCAGGCCCGGTTCCACGGTGACGGTGGTGGCGCGCAACCCCAACCACCTGGACCTGTTCACCACCGCCTCGGACGGCCGCACCATGTCGACGTGGTGGGACGCCGCGACCGGGTGGGCGGGCTGGTTCCACGTGTCCGGCGGCGTGGCAGCGGCGGGCGCGCCGGTCACCGCCATCGCGCGCAACCCGAACCACCTGGACCTGTTCACCGTCGGCACGGACAACCGCGTCTACAGCACCTGGTGGGACGCCGCGACGGGGTGGGCGGGCTGGTTCCGGCTCGGCACCCTGACCTGTCGCCCGGACTCGGCGGTGACCGTGGTGGCGCGCAACCCGAACCATCTGGACCTGTTCACCACGGCGTCCAACGGCCGGGTGATGTCCGCGTGGTGGGACGCCGCCAGCGGGTGGGCCGACTGGTTCCACGTGTCCGGCGGCGTGGCCTCGCCGGGGTCCTCGGTGAGCGCGGTGGCGCGCAACCCCAACCACCTGGACCTGTTCACCCTCGGCACGGACAACCGCGTCTACAGCACGTGGTGGGACGCCGCCAGCGGCTGGGCGGGCTGGTTCCAGGTCTCCGGCGGCGTGGGCCGCGCGGGCGGGCACGTCGCCGCGATCACCCGCAGACCGGACCACCTGGACCTGTTCACGGTGGGCACGGACAACCGCGTCTACAGCACGTGGTGGAACGCCGCCAGCGGCTGGGCGGGCTGGTTCCAGCTCTCCGTGTCGTGAGCGAAAGGGGGCGGCCGGCTTCCCCGGCCGCCCCCATCACACCTGCAAGTACTACCCGGCGCCCGCCAGTGGGCCGTTATCTACCACCCGACTCGGCGAACGCTGCCCGAACGCGTGACCCGCGAGCGCCGCGGCGCGGGCTACAGGGCCGCGGCGGCGCGGGCCAGCGCCTCGACGCGGTCGAAGTCGCCCGCCGCCAGCGCGTCCTTCGGCGTCAGCCACGAGCCGCCGACGCAGCCCACGTTGGGCAGCGCCAGGTAGCGCGGGGCCGACTCGACGGTGATCCCGCCGGTCGGGCAGAACCGCAGACCGGGCAGCGGGCCGCCGATGGACTTGAGGTAGTCCACGCCGCCCGCGGCCTCGGCCGGGAAGAACTTCAGCGCGGTCAGGCCGCGCTCGGCCAGCCGCATCGCCTCGGACACGGTCGCCGCGCCGGGCAGGAACGGCAGCCCGGTGTCCTCCGCGGCGTCGAGCACCCGGTCGGTCGAGCCGGGGGTGACCAGGAACGCGGCACCCGCCTTGGCGGCCTGCTCGGCGTGCTCGGGCGCGGTCACCGTGCCCGCGCCGATGACGATCTCGGGCACCTCGGCGGCCACCCGCTCGATCGCGGCGAGCGCGGCGGGCGTGCGCAGGGTCAGCTCGATGACGCCGATGCCCCCGCGCAGCAGCGCCCGCGCCAGCGGCACGGCGTGGGCGGCGTCGTCCACGACGACGACCGGGATGACGGGGGACAGCGCCAGCAGATCCGCGCTGGTGGTCACCGGCTCACCTCCTGGTTCCTCTGCCCCGCGAAGTGCGAGGCGGCGATCGGGCCGAACACGCTGGCGCCCCGGTCGGCGGGGCCGACCGACCGGCGCAGCGCGGCGAACAGCTCACGCCCGGTGCCGGACCACGCCTGCGCGTCCGGCGGGAAGTCCACCAGGTCGCGCGCGGCCAGCTCCGCCGGGTCCACCAGCGCCTCCAGCGTCCCCGTCTCGGCGTCCACGCGCAGCACGTCGCCGTCGCGCACGCGGGCCAGCGGGCCGCCCACGGCCGCCTCGGGGGTGAGCTGGATGGCGGCCGGGACCTTGCCCGACGCGCCGGACATCCGGCCGTCGGTCACCAGCGCCACCCGGAAGCCGCGGTCCATGAGCACACCCAGCGCCGGGATGAGCTTGTGCAGCTCGGGCATCCCGTTGGCCTGCGGGCCCTGGTTGCGCACCACGACCACCACGTCGCGCTCCAGCTCGCCCGCCTTGAACGCCGCGCTGAACGCCTCCTGCGAGGTGAACACCCGCGCGGGCGCCTCCACGACGCGGTGCTCCGGCTTGACCGCCGAAACCTTGATCACCGCGCGGCCCAGGTTGCCCGAGATCATGCGCAGGCCGCCGTCGGCGGCGAAGGGGGCGCCCACGGGCCGCAGCACCTCGGTGTCCAGGCTCACCGCCGGGCCGTCGCGCCAGGTCAGCTCGCCGTCGACGAGCACCGGCTCCTGGCGGTAGCGGTCGAGGCCGTCGCCCGCCACGGTGCGCACGTCGCGGTGCAGCAGCCCGGCGTCCAGCAGCGTGCCGACCAGGAACTGCACGCCGCCCGCGGCCTGGAAGTGGTTGATGTCCGCGCCGCCGTTGGGGTAGACGCGGGCCAGCAGCGGCACCACCGAGGACAGGTCGGCGAAGTCGTCCCAGCTCAGCTCGATGCCCGCGGCCGAGGCGACGGCCACCAGGTGCATGGTGTGGTTGGTGGACCCGCCGGTGGCCAGCAGCGCGATCACGCCGTTGACCACGGCCTTCTCGTCGACCACGTGGCCGATGGGGGTGAACTGCTCGCCGCGGCTGATGGCGACGGCCCGGCGCGCGGCCTCCTCGGTCAGCGCCTTGCGCAGCGGGGTGCCCGGCGGCACGAAGCTCGCGCCGGGCAGGTGCAGGCCCATCACCTCCACCACGAGCTGGTTGGAGTTGGCGGTGCCGTAGAACGTGCAGGTGCCGGGGCTGTGGTAGGAGGCGGCCTCGGCTTCCAGCAGGTCTTCGCGGGTGGCCTTGCCCTCGGCGAACAGCTGCCGCACGCGGGCCTTCTCCGAGTTCGGCAGGCCCGAGCTCATCGGGCCCGCGGGCACCAGGATGGCGGGCAGGTGGCCGAAGGACAGCGCGCCGATGAGCAGGCCCGGCACGATCTTGTCGCACACGCCCAGCAGCAGCGCGGCGTCGAACATGTCGTGGGACAGCGCGATGGCGGTGGACATCGCGATCACGTCGCGGCTGAACAGCGACAGCTCCATGCCCGCGCGGCCCTGGGTGATGCCGTCGCACATGGCGGGGACGCCGCCCGCGAACTGGCTGATCCCGCCCGCTTCCCGCGCGGCCGCCTTGATCCACGCCGGGTACTCGTGCATCGGCTGGTGCGCCGAGAGCATGTCGTTGTAGGCGGACACGATCGCGACGTTGGGCCTGCGCAGCGCCCGCAGCGCGGCCTTGTCACCGCCGGTGATGCCCGCGAAGCCGTGGGCGAGGTTGCTGCACGCCAGGTCACCGCGCACGGGGCCCTCTTGGGCGGCGGCGTTCACGCGGTCGAGGTAGGCGGTCCGGCTTGCGGCACTGCGGGCGGCGATGCGTGCCGTCACCTCTGCGACGACGGGGTGCAGGTCGCTCATGGCGGCTGTCTCCGGTGGTGATCACGGGCTGTGATGGCCCAAGTGGACGGCAGCGCTGACGTCGCACGTACGGACGTGACTGCCCACACAGTAAGTGATGACCCCTCAGGATCACAAAAACGATTCAGTGTCTGGAACGCGAACACACGCCGTGTGGTCCTTGTCACAGCGGCCGCGAGCGGGCAGAGTCGGCTGACGGAACCCAGGGAGGTGCTGCCATGACGTCCTCCGAGATCGTGGAGCTCAGGCGTGCGCTCGGCCAGCTCCGCCAGTGCGTCGGCTCGCTGCGCACCCGCTACGGGGACGTGCCCGCGGTGCTGCGGCTCGCCAACGACGTGGAGCGGATGGACATCGACGCGAGCGAGCTCGTCGAACTGGACGGTCCGCCCAGGCCCCGGCAGGCGCCGCGGGTGGAGCGGGAGGTGGTGGTCGTGCCCGACACGCCCTACGACGCCTCGTTCTGGCAGGACGCCGACGACGAAGGTCTCGGCGGCTACCGCCACCGCACCTGACCGACCACGGCCGGCCCCCGCGCACCGCGCGGGGGCCGGTTCGGTTTTCCCCGCGCATCCGCCACGACGACGTGGAACCCGAGGTGAGGCATGAGGGCCCAGATCGCCCACCGCACGCTGCGCACCGACCGCTGGTGGCTGCCGCCGCTGGCGACGTTCACGGGACTGCTGCTGATCTCGGTCTACGCGGCCGTGCGCACCTTCATGGGTGACTACTACTGGGTGGACGAGCACCGCTACCTCACGCCCATGTACTCGCCCTGCCTGAGCCAGGAGTGCCTGCCGGGGGCGGCGCACTTCGGCAGGCCGCTGCCCGCGCTGCCGGGGGTGCTCACCCCGCCGGTGGTGATCCTGCCGTTCCTGCTCGGCTTCCGGGTGACCTGCTACTACTACCGCAAGGCCTACTACCGGGCGGCGTGGCTGTCCCCGCCCGCGTGCGCGGTGGCCGAGCCGCACGCCCGCTACACCGGCGAGACCCGCTTCCCGCTGATCGCGCAGAACCTGCACCGCTACTTCTTCTACGCGGCCTCGATCCTGCTGCTGATCAACACCTACGACGCCTTCTACGCGCTGACCGCCGGCTTCGGGCTGGGCAACGTCGTGCTGCTGGTCAACGTGGCGCTGCTGGGCGCGTACACGCTGTCGTGCCACTCGTGCAGGCACATCGCGGGCGGCAGGCTCAAGCACTTCTCCCGGCACCCGGTCCGCTACTGGATGTGGACCCGGATCTCCAAGCTCAACGCCCGGCACATGCAGCTGGCGTGGGCCTCGCTGATCTTCGTGTGCGTGACGGACCTGTACGTGGCACTGGTCTCCGCCGGGGTCATCGGGGACCTCCGGTTCATCGACTAAGGAGCGGGTCTTGCCCGAGCTGGAACGGCATTCGTTCGACGTCCTCGTGATCGGCGCGGGCGGTGCGGGCCTGCGCGCCGCGATCGAGGCCAGGGAGCACGGGATGCGCACGGCGGTGCTGTGCAAGTCGCTGTTCGGCAAGGCGCACACGGTGATGGCCGAGGGCGGCATCGCCGCGGCCATGGGAAACGCCAACCCCAAGGACAACTGGCAGGTGCACTTCCGCGACACCATGCGCGGCGGCAAGTTCCTCAACGACTGGCGGATGGCCGAGCTGCACGCCAAGGAGGCGCCGCAGCGGGTGTGGGAGCTGGAGACCTACGGCGCGCTGTTCGACCGCACCGAGGACGGCCGGATCAGCCAGCGCAACTTCGGTGGTCACGAGTACCCCCGGCTGGCCCACGTCGGCGACCGCACCGGGCTGGAGCTGATCCGCAGCCTCCAGCAGAAGGTCGTGTCCCTGCAGCAGGAGGACCACGCGCGCAGCGGCGACTACGAGTCCCGGCTGCGGGTGTTCCAGGAGTTCACCGTCACCGACCTGGTGCTCGACGGCGGCGCGGTGGCCGGGGCGTTCGGCTACTGGCGCGAGACCGGCCGGTTCGCCCTGTTCGAGGCGCCCGCCGTGGTGCTGGCCACCGGCGGCATCGGCAAGTCGTTCAAGGTGACCTCGAACTCCTGGGAGTACACCGGCGACGGGCACGCGCTGGCGCTGCGGGCGGGCGCGTCGCTGGTCAACATGGAGTTCGTCCAGTTCCACCCCACCGGCATGGTCTGGCCGCCCAGCGTGAAGGGCATCCTGGTCACCGAGTCGGTGCGCGGCGACGGCGGGGTGCTGCGCAACTCCGAGGGCAAGCGGTTCATGTTCGACTACATCCCCGAGGTGTTCAAGGACAAGTACGCCGACAACGAGGCCGAGGCCGACCGCTGGTACACCGACCCCGACAACAACCGCAGACCCCCGGAGCTGCTGCCGCGCGACGAGGTGGCCCGCGCGATCAACTCCGAGGTCAAGGCGGGGCGCGGGTCCGAGCACGGCGGCGTGTTCCTGGACGTGTCGAGCAGGCTGCCCGCCGAGGAGATCCGGCGCAGGCTGCCGTCGATGCACCACCAGTTCAAGGAACTGGCCGACGTCGACATCACCGCCCAGCCGATGGAGGTCGGGCCGACCTGCCACTACGTGATGGGCGGGGTGCGGGTCGACCCGGACACCGGCGCGTCGTCGGTGCCGGGGCTGTTCGCGGCGGGCGAGGTCTCCGGCGGGATGCACGGCTCCAACCGGCTGGGCGGCAACTCGCTGTCGGACCTGCTGGTGTTCGGCCGCCGCGCCGGGGCGGGCGCGGCGGACTACGTGGCGGGCCTGGCGACGCGGCCCGCCTGCTCGGCCGAGGCGGTCGCGCGGGCCGAGCGCGTGGCGCTCGCGCCGTTCGAGCGCGAAGGCGGGGAGAACCCGTACACGCTGCACATGGAGTTGCAGCAGGTGATGAACGACCTCGTGGGCATCATCCGCAAGGCCGACGAGATGGACCAGGCGGTCAAGCGGCTGGAGGACCTCAAGCGGCGCGCGGCGGCGCTGACCGTGGAGGGGCACCGCCAGTTCAACCCCGGCTGGCACCTCGCGCTGGACCTGCGGAACATGCTGCTGGTCAGCGAGTGCGTCGCGCGCGCGGCGCTGCTGCGCACCGAGAGCCGAGGCGGGCACACCCGCGACGACTACCCCCGCATGGAGGCCGAGTGGCGGCGCAAGCTGCTGGTGTGCCGGGCCGCCGGGGACGGCGTCGAGGTCGTCGAGGAGCCGCAGCGGCCCATCCGCCCGGACCTGCTGGAGCTGTTCGAGTTCGGCGAGCTGCAGAAGTACCTGACCGCGGACGAGCTGGAGGGCTGACATGGGGTACCGGGGGCACTTCCGGGTGTGGCGCGGCGACTCCTCCGGCGGCGGGCTGGAGGACTTCACCGTCGAGGTCAACGAGGGCGAGGTGGTGCTCGACGTGATCCACCGCCTGCAGGCCACCCAGGCCGCGGACCTGGCGGTGCGGTGGAACTGCAAGGCGGGCAAGTGCGGCTCCTGCTCGGCGGAGGTCAACGGCAGGCCCCGGCTGCTGTGCATGACGCGGATGTCGGTGTTCGCGGAGGACGAGACGGTCACGGTGACGCCGATGCGCACCTTCCCGGTGATCCGCGACCTGGTGACCGACGTGTCGTACAACTACACCAAGGCGCGGGAGATCCCGGCGTTCCAGCCGCCCGAGGGCGTGCCGCCGGGGGAGTACCGGATGTCCCAGGTGGACGTCGAGCGGTCGCAGGAGTTCCGCAAGTGCATCGAGTGCTTCCTGTGCCAGAACACCTGCCACGTGATCCGCGACCACGAGGAGAACAAGGAGGCGTTCGCCGGGCCGCGGTTCCTGATGCGCGTGGCGGAGCTGGAGATGCACCCGCTGGACGAGGGGGACCGGGTGGGCGCGGCCCAGTCCGCGCACGGCCTCGGCCTGTGCAACATCACCAAGTGCTGCACGGAGGTCTGCCCCGAGCACATCAAGATCACCGACAACGCGCTGATCCCGATGAAGGAGCGGGTGGCCGACCGGCGCTACGACCCGATCGTGTGGTTGGGCAACAAGCTCTTCCGCCGTTCCTGAGCCCACCGCAAGCGCACGAGTCGTGCCAAGGACACCGCGACGCACCCGCACGTGGCGGTGACGAGCAGCACCATGAACGTCGGGTAGAGGTAGACCACCTGCACCCAGGCGACGTCACGCCCCCGGTAGAGGAAGCCGACCACCTGGTCGATCGTCGCGCACAGCACCGGCGCGATCAGAAGCGGGAGCAAGCGGACCGCGGTGCGCAGGGGCGAAGTCCGAGCGGCGGCCCAGCGGCGGGAACGCAGCACGCCGCGTACGGCGAGCACGACGGTTCCGAGGGTGAGCACCAGCAACACCGCGTCGACGAGGAGGAGGGGCGAACTCGGCGGCGGCACAGCGGTGTTCTCCAGCAGCGCGATGAGCCGTTCGGCGATGGCCCGGGCGTCGCCGTGGGCCAGCCCGGTGTTGGCCATGACCGCGACCCCGTAGCCCGACCCTGGCAGCAGCGCCTGGTGGGCGGTGGAGGTGAACAGGTCACCGCTGTGCTCGATGACGGGCGCTCCGGACGCGGTCGTCCCGACCGACCACCCCAGGGCGTAGGAGCCCGAGTTGGCCGAGGGGGTGTGCGTCCGGGCGATGCTCGACGCGGAGGCGACCTGCCCACCGTTCGGGCCGCGACCGGAGTTGTTCTGCGCGATCAGCCACGCGGCCATGTCGTGCGCCGAGCTGAGCACCCCGCCGGAGCCGTTGCCGAAGGCGGGCGGTTCCGGCACCGCGATCGGCACGCCGAGCACCACGAGGTGGCCCCGCGCGCTCGGCGGCAGGTCGCGCTCGGTGTCGGCGGTGCGGCTGTCGACCATGCCGAGCGGGCCGAAGACGTGCCGCCGCAGGTAGTCGTCGAACGGCAGGCCGCTGACCACTTCGACCAGCCGGGCGGCCACCTGGTAGTTCGGGTTGTGGTACTCGTGCCGGGCGCCGGGGTCGGCGGCCAGGCGGGCCGCGCGCATCCCCGCCACCGCCTCGGCCAGCGAGTCCGGCTGCGGCCTGCTGAAGGCCGGGAAGGTCGTGTCGGACATCCCGGAGGTCTGGTCGAGCAGTTGGCGCACGGTGATCCGGTCGGCGCGCGGGTCGGCCATGGTGAACTCCGGCAGGTGCTCGCGCACCGGGTCGTCGAGGTCCACCCGGCCGGCCTCGACCAGTTGCACCACGGCGAGCGCGGTGAACGACTTGCTCACCGAGGCCACCGCCATCGCGGTGTGCTCGGTGACCGGGTCACCCGCCGGGGTGTGGCCGTACCCGGCCGCGCGCACCACCTCGGTCCCCCGCGTCACGGCCACCGCCGCGCCGGGCAGCCCGGTCGCGTCGCGGTACTGCTGGACCACGGCGTCGATGGCCGCTGGGGTGGGCGCTGCGTCGGGCGCGGACAGCCCGAAGAGGGCGGCGACGCCGGGCAGGACGAGCGTTCGGATCAGCACGCCGAGGATCTTCCGGTGGTCCGCTCCCCGTGGGATCGGACCACGATCCGAATTCGGGAGTCGGACCGCGGTCCTACCCGCGCACTGAGCTGTGATCGATCGCCTCGTCCCTGCTCATCACGGCCACCTCGGACCCGTCGAGGCCGACGCGCGTGATCAGCACGTCCACGAGGTCGGCGGGCAGGGCTGCCGCAGGCGGCTCAGGTGTCCCGTGAGAGGGTCCGGTTCGGCCCCGGCCGGGAAGTCACCGCGCGGCACCGACAAGCCAGTCGCGTAGCCGCTCGTCGTCGCTGAAGCTGATCAGCTGCACCAATCCCCAGTTGTCACGGTGGTTCGGAGCGTCGAGCAGGCGTTGCTGCCAGTCTTGTGCGTACTCGCGCAGAGCGTCGGTCATCTCGGTGATCGCTTCGTCGAACGACGCGCCATCAGCCGCCACTGGCAGCCCTGGGATGAACACCGACCAGCCGCCTGCCTCCGGGACGACCTGGGCGCGCGACGGAACGATCGATGTGAGGAGGTGGCGCAACCGCTTGACATCCACGACGGCTGTCGTAGCTGAGCCACGTCGAACCGTGGCGACTCGCCCCTTCTCCGCGGCGTCCAGCAAGTCCTTCAGATGTGCGCGAGCCTCGGTGTAGCTGTCGTAGTGAACAGCGGACATGCCGTCCTCCCAGGGGCGTGCCAGAGCCGGGGCAACCCGTTGCCCCGGCTCTGGCCAGGTGATTCACCTGCTAAAAGCGCTCAGGGTCAGCTGCAACCGGAGGTCGAGCCGCAGCCCTCGCACAGGTAGCAGGAGCCTGCGGGCCGCATCTTGGTGCCGCAGGTCATGCACAGCGGCGCGTCGGCGGTCGTGCCCAGGTGCAGTTCCAGCAGCTCGGTGGAGCTGCCCACCTTGACGTCCTGCGGCTTGGGCTTGTCCTCGGCCGCGGACTTCGCGGACTTCTCGACGGCCTTCTCCGGCGTCGCCTCCACCGAGGTGCGCAGGCCCTCCAGGTCCACGTCGCCGCCGCCGTAGTTGTCGGCCACCTGGGCGGTGCGCTCGTCGGCGGTGAAGATGCCCAGCTGGGCCCGCTTCTCGAACGGCAGGTAGTCCAGGGCCAGCCTGCGGAACAGGTAGTCCAGCACGCTGGTGGCGATCCGCACGTCCGGGTCGTCGGTCATGCCCGCGGGCTCGAAGCGCAGGTTCTGGAACTTCGAGACGTAGAACTCCAGCGGGATGCCGTACTGCAGGCCCACCGAGATCGACATCGAGAAGGCGTCCATGACACCGGCCAGGGTCGAGCCCTGCTTGCCCAGCTTGACGAAGATCTCGCCGAGGCCGTCGTCGGGGTAGGAGCCCGCGTGCAGGTAGCCCTCGGCGCCGCCGACCGTGAACGACACGGTCTGCGAGGGGCGCTTCTTCGGCAGGCGCTTGCGTACCGGGCGGTACTCGACCACCGTCTCGGGCTTGGTCTCCGCCGAGGCCGACGCCTTGGCGCCCTTGCCCGCCGACAGCGGCTGGCCGACCTTGCAGTTGTCGCGGTAGATCGCCAGCGCCTTCAGGCCCAGCTTCCAGCCCTGGTAGTAGATCTCCTCGACCTCCTCGACGGTCGCCGTCTCCGGCATGTTGACCGTCTTGGAGATCGCGCCGGACAGGAACGGCTGCACCGCCGCCATCATCCGCACGTGGCCCATCGGCGCGATCGAGCGCTCGCCCATCGCGCAGTCGAACACCTCGTAGTGCTCGGGGCGCAGCCCCGGCGCGTCGACCACGTGGCCGTGCTCGGAGATGTACTCGACGATGGCCTCGATCTGCTCCTGCTGGTAGCCCAGGGCCTTGAGCGCGCGCGGCACGGTCTGGTTGACGATCTGCATGGAGCCGCCGCCGACCAGCTTCTTGAACTTCACCAGCGCCAGGTCCGGCTCGATGCCGGTGGTGTCGCAGTCCATCATCAGGCCGATGGTGCCGGTGGGGGCGAGCACGCTGGCCTGCGCGTTGCGCCAGCCGTTGACCGCGCCGACGCGCTGGCACTCCTGCCACTCCCTGGTGGCCAGCTTGACCACCGCGGCGTCGTTGGCGTGGTAGGTGCGCAGCAGGTCGTTGGCGGCGGAGTGCTTGCGGATGACCCGCTGGTGCGCCTCGGCGTTGCGGGCGTAGCCCTCGTACGGGCCGACCACGCCCGCCAGCTCGGCCGAGCGCCGGTAGGCCACCGCCTGCATCAGCGAGGTGATCGCCGCGGCCAGCGCCCGACCGCCCTCGGAGTCGTAGGCGTGGCCGGTGGCCATCAGCAGCGCGCCCAGGTTGGCGTAGCCGATGCCCAGCTGGCGGAACTTGCGGGTGGTCTCCGCGATCGGCTCGGTCGGGAAGTCCGCGAAGCTGATCGAGATCTCCATCGCGGTGATGACCAGCTCGACCGACTTGGCGAACAGCTCCGCGTTGAACGTGCCGTCGTCGGAGAGGAACTTCATCAGGTTCAGCGACGCCAGGTTGCAGCTGGAGTTGTCCAGGTGCATGTACTCCGAGCACGGGTTGGACGCGGTGATCCGGCCCGACTCCGGCGTGGTGTGCCAGTCGTTGATGGTGCCGTCGTACTGGATGCCGGGGTCGGCGCACTCCCACGCCGCCTTGGCCAGCTTGCGGAACAGCTCCCTGGCGTCGACCTGCTCGATGACCTCGCCGGTCTGCCGGGCGCGCAGGCCGAACTGGGCGCCGTTCTCGTAGGCGTGCATGAACTCGTCCGACACGCGCACCGAGTTGTTCGCGTTCTGGTACTGCACGGACACGATGTCCTTGCCGCCCAGGTCCATGTCGAACCCGGCGTCGCGCAGCGCGCGGACCTTGTCCTCCTCGCGCGCCTTGGTCTCGATGAACTCCTCGATGTCGGGGTGGTCCACGTCCAGCACGACCATCTTGGCCGCGCGGCGGGTCGCGCCGCCGGACTTGATGGTGCCCGCGGAGGCGTCCGCGCCGCGCATGAACGACACCGGGCCGGAGGCGGTGCCGCCGGAGGACAGCAGCTCCTTGGAGGAGCGGATGCGGGAGAGGTTCAGACCCGCGCCGGAGCCGCCCTTGAAGATCAGGCCCTCCTCCCGGTACCAGTTCAGGATCGACTCCATCGTGTCGTCGACCGACAGGATGAAGCAGGCGCTGACCTGCTGCGGGGAGCTGGTGCCGACGTTGAACCAGACCGGGGAGTTGAAGCTGAACACCTGGTGCAGCAGCATCCAGGTCAGCTCGTGCTCGAAGACGACGGAGTCGGCCTCGGTGGCGAAGTAGCCGTGCTTGACGCCCGCCTCGACGTAGGTGCGCACCACCCGGTCGATCAGCTGGCGCAGGCTGTGCTCGCGCTGCGGGGTGCCCACCGCGCCGCGGAAGTACTTGCTGGTGACGATGTTCGTCGCGTTGACCGACCAGAAGTCGGGGAACTCGACGCCCCGCTGCTCGAAGTTGACCGAGCCGTCGCGCCAGTTCGTCATCACGACGTCGCGGCGCTCCCAGGTCACCTCGTCGTAGGGGTGCTTGCCCTCGGTGGTGTAGACGCGCTCGACCACCAGGCCAGTCCGCTTGTCCCCCGCACCGTCGCGGGCAGCCGCCGTCTTCTTGCTGGAGCCGCCAACGGTCTCCGTCATGAACCGGTCCCTCTCCCTGATGTCTGGATGTTGTGGCACGACCACGTCCGGGTCCCCGTCCGAGGCGGTCGCGGAAATCTGCTGGTCCCTAGTCGCGGGTCTGCGCGGAGCGCAGGTCGGCGATCTCCTTCTCGAAGTCCTCGACCGAGGAGAAGGACCGGTACACGCTGGCGAAGCGCAGGTAGGCCACCTCGTCGAGCTCGCGCAGCGGCCCGAGGATCGCCAGTCCCACCTCGTGGCTGGGGATCTCGGCGCAGCCGGTCGACCGGATGGACTCCTCGACGCGCTGGGCCAGCTGCTGGAAGGCGTCCTCGTCGACCGGCCTGCCCTGGCACGCGCGGCGCACGCCGTTGACGACCTTGTCGCGGCTGAAGGGCTCGGTGACGCCGGAGCGCTTGACCACCGCCAGCACCGCTTCCTCGACCGTGGTGAACCGCCTGCCGCAGTTGGAGCAGGACCGCCTGCGGCGGATCACCTGGCCCTCGTCGACTTCGCGCGAGTCGACCACACGCGAGTCCGAATTCCGGCAGAAAGGACACCGCACGCCTGCTCACCCCTCCCCGGCGCAGCACTCATCGCGTCAACCCACCTGACGGGGAAATCCCCAATCTGTGGGCCAACTCGACGGTGTAACCACTAGATGTGGGGGTCAACCTATGCCGGATGCCTACCGCGCGCAAATCTTGAACGGCGTGTCGCGCGGGCGACCCGGCCGAGCGGGCGGGGCGCGGCGCGACGGCGGTGGTGAGCCGTGCCGCGCGGTCCGGGAGAGGCTACTGTCGCCGCCGCCACCCCACCACTCGGCGACCTCGGCTCGCGGGTGCTGTCGGCAGTCGGCGGTGTCGGTCGGTGTTGTCAGTCGGCGGTGTTGCCGTCGGGGACGAGGAGGGACTGGCCGGGGACGACCGCGGTGTCGGTCAGCCCGTTCAGCTCGCGGATGCGGGCCACCACGGCGTCCGGGTCGCTGTTCGGCGCGGCGCGGCGGGCCACGTCCCGCAGGGTCTCGCCGACCTGGACGTGCGCGGTGTCGACGCGCTCGGGCACGCCCGTCCCGCCCGAGGCGTGCAGGTAGAGCGCCGCCAGGCCCACCGCCACCGCCGCGGTCGCCAGCGCCGAGGCCAGCAGGCGCAGCGCGGGGTGCCGTCGGGGGCGCACCTCGCACGCCGCGACCTCCGGGACCGTGGTCACCGCGACGGGCCGCCGCCTGCCCGCTGGTCGGCGGTGGTCGGCGACGTCGAACCGGCGCAGCACCCGCGGGCCGGGGTGCAGCCCCCGGCCCAGCGCGACGTCGTCGGCGCCCGCGCCGTCGACCAGTGCGAAACCGTCCCGCGTGCCGATGACCACTGCCATGACGTTCCCTCCACCGCAGGTCAACGGGTCATGATCGAACAGGAGTTCGATCGAACTGCTGTGCGAATGTCTACCACCTCCCCGCGCGAAAGTGGAGCGACACGCCGGTGTTTACTTCGAACAGGTGTTTGATATGGACACCGACTGCGACTACCTTCGGCAGTTGAAGATCGACGGAGAGCCGGCCTGGGCGATCGGGACCGGTGAGGAGGAAGCACCGTGGCACGCAAGACCAACGACGACCTGCGCATCGCCGATGTGCCCTCCGCTGCGCCCGCCGCCGCGCCTCCCGCGCCGGAGGCCGCCTCCGCGCCCGCGGAGATCGCGGGCAACGCCGGGCTGACCCTGCGCCAGCGCAAGGTGCTCGACGTGATCCGGGACTGGCTGGACCGCTTCGGCTACCCGCCCAGCGTCCGGGAGATCGGCGAGGCGGTCGGGCTGACCTCCACCTCCTCCGTCGCGCACCAGCTGCGCGCCCTGGAGCGCAAGGGTTTCCTGCGGCGCGACCCGAACCGGCCGCGCGCGGTGGGCGTGCTGCCGACCGAGATCGTCTCGGGCCTCGACCCGGCCGCCAAGCCCACCCCGGCCTACGTGCCGATGCTGGGCCGGATCGCCGCCGGTGGGCCGATCCTGGCCGAGGAGGCCATCGAGGACGTGTTCCCGCTGCCGCGCGACCTGGTCGGCGAGGGCGAGGTCTTCCTGCTCAAGGTGGTCGGCGACTCCATGGTGGACGCCGCGATCACCGACGGTGACTGGGTCGTGGTGCGGCAGCAGCCCACCGCCGACAACGGCGACGTGGTGGCCGCGATGATCGACGGCGAGGCGACGGTCAAGACGTTCAAGCGCAAGGACGACCACGTGTGGCTGATGCCGCACAACCCCGCCTACCAGCCGATCCTCGGCGACGAGGCGTCCATCCTGGGCAAGGTCGTCGCGGTGCTGCGCAGGCTCTGACCGGGTCCGGGGCGGCTGGTCAGCGCGACCGGCGCGACCGGCGCACGAGGGCCGCGACCAGCGCCAGCGCGAAGGCTCCGCCGCCCACCACCAGCCA
>NZ_BMRG01000002.1:55100-92080 GCF_014648515.1 Saccharothrix coeruleofusca | reverse complement strand
TCCGCGCTCGGCTCTGTGGTCGGCTCCGCGGTCGTCGCTCCCGACGACGCGGCCAGCCCAGCGGCACCCGCGACCGCCCGGATCACCGAGCTGCTGCCCGCGTCGCCGAACTCCGAGGCGGACAGCAGCGTGCCGTCCGGCTCGAACGCGATGGCCTCGCCCTGCGGCTCGTTCGGCAGCGGCACGCGCACCGGGTCGCCCTCCAGCGCCGCCACCAGGTCCCCGTCCGGCACCCGGTAGAGGTAGGCGTCGGTGTAGGTCCGCAGCGCGGCGACCCGGCCGTCCGCGGACACCGCGCCCCCGGTCACCAGGCGGGTCACCACCGTGCTCTGGAGCGGGCCGCCGGGGGTGTCGGTGGTGTCCAGGGACACCGCGGCGACCTGCTCCATCGGTGTCGGCGCGGTCTCGGACAGCTCGCCGGTCGGCCGGTAGACCAGTGCGCGGCCGATGGTCTCCTTCGTCACCACGTGCGGCACCCCGCGGCCGTCGAAGAGCACGGCTTCCGCGTCGTGCCTGCCGTCCGGGTAGGTCAACCGGTACAGCTTCGCCGCGCCGCCGGGCGACACGGCGTGCAGCGCCACGGTGTCCCGCGTCCTGCCGTTGTCGCCGGTGTCGGCCAGCCACAGCGTGCCGTCCGGGGTCAGCGCCAGGTCCTCGACGTCGAACGGGTTGGCGGGCGCGGTGATCGTGCGGGTGACCGCGCACGTCCGCGACAGCACCCGGATCTCCACCCGCCCGTCGTCGCTGTCGTTCACCGCGAACCACTCGGCGCCGTTGGACGCCAGGCCGGACAGCTCGGCCAGGCTGCTGCCGGTCACCCGGCACACGTCGACGACGGCGGGCTCCGCCGCAGCGGAGCCCGCCGTCAGGACCAGGGCCGTGGTGACCAGCAGGGCGCGCACGCTCAGGCGCGGCTTCCGTTCACCGCGTACCGCTCCAGCGCGCCCGCCAGGTCCGGGCGGACGCGGGCGCTGAGCTCGGTGCCCTCCTCGGTGTGGCGCTCCTTGAGCACCTCGCCCTCGCGGTGCACCCGCGCCACCAGCTCGCCGCGGGCGTAGGGCACCAGCGCGTCCACCACGACCTGCGGCCGGGGGATCATGCCCGCGATGCGCTCGCGCAGCTCGGCGATGCCCTCGCCGCTGTGCGCGGACACGAACTGCGCGGTCGGGAACAGGTGGCGCAGCCGGGCCAGCGTCAGCTCGCCCACCGCGTCGACCTTGTTCACCACCAGCAGCTCCTGCGGCATCGGCTCGTCGCGGCGCTCGCTGATCTCCGCGATCACCTCGCGCACCGCCGTGACCTGCTTCTCGGGCATCCCGTCGGAGCCGTCCACCACGTGGACCAGCAGGTCCGCGTCGGCGACCTCCTCCAGGGTGGACCGGAACGCCTCGACCAGCTGGTGCGGCAGGTGCCGGACGAAGCCGACCGTGTCGGTCAGCGTGTAGGGCAGGCCGTCCGGGGTGGTCGTGCGCCGGGTCGTCGGGTCGAGAGTGGCGAACAGCGCGTCCTCCACCAGCACGCCCGCGCCGGTCAGCGCGTTGAGCAGGCTGGACTTGCCCGCGTTGGTGTAGCCCGCGATGGCCACGCTGGGCACCGCGTTGGCGACCCGGCGACCGCGCTTGGTCTCCCGGATGACGCCCATCGCGGCGATCTCCCGGCGCAGCTTCGCGATGCGCGCGCGGATGCGCCTGCGGTCGGTCTCCAGCTTCGTCTCACCGGGGCCGCGCAGACCCACGCCGCCGTTGCCGCCGCCCGCCCGGCCACCGGCCTGCCGGGACAGCGACTCGCCCCAGCCGCGCAGCCGCGGCATCAGGTACTGCAGCTGGGCCAGCTCGACCTGGGCCTTGCCCTCCTTGGAGCTGGCGTGCTGGGCGAAGATGTCCAGGATCAGCGCGGTCCGGTCGATCACCTTGACCTTGAGCTTCTCCTCCAGCTGCCGCAGCTGGCCGGGGGAGAGCTCGCCGTCGGCGATCACGGTGTCCGCGCCGGTCGAGATCACGATGTCGCGCAGCTCGCCGACCTTGCCGGAGCCGATGTAGGTGGCCGGGTCGGGCCGGTCGCGCCGCTGCACGAGCCCTTCGAGGACCTCGGAGCCCGCGGTCTCGGCCAGCAGGGCCAGTTCGGCCAGCGAGGCCTCCGAGTCGGCCGCCGTGCCCTCGGTCCACACGCCGACCAGCACCACCCGCTCCAGGCGGAGCTTCCGGTACTCGACCTCGGTGACGTCCTGGAGCTCGGTGGACAACCCGGCGACGCGCCGCAGCGCCGCGCGGTCGGCGAGGGCCAGCTCGCCGGTGGACAGCTCGGCGTCGTGGTCGAGCCAGTCGTTGGTGCTGTACGTGTTTTCCGTCATTTGCCCTTCATCGTCCCACGTCCCGCCTCTGCGACCGAGTGGTTAATCCCCCGGTGGGTCGGCGGCCTGCACGAGGAACAACGCTCGAGCGGGCCGATTAAGTTCCCGCGACACGACCCCGATGCGGTCGACACCCCTTATCACCCTCGGGACACTTCGGGGATGTCCCAGCGGTCACACCGCGCCTTCCGGCTGTTCTGGGCGGGCGACGCGGCCAACCAGTTCGGCAGCGCGGTCCAGGACGTGGCGCTGCCGCTGGTGGCGGCCACCGCGCTGGCCGCCTCACCCGCCCGGATGGGCCTGCTCGCCGCGGCGGGCACGGCCGCGTTCCTGGTGGTCGGGTTACCGGCCGGGGCGCTGGTGGACCGGGTCCGCAAGCGCCCCCTGATGGCCTGGACGACGACCGCGCGGGCGGCGCTGCTGCTCACCGTGCCGGTGGCGTGGTGGCTGGACGTGCTCACCTTCACCCACCTGGTGCTGGTGGCGCTGGGCGCGGGCGTGCTGACGGTGTTCTTCGACGTGGCGTCCCAGTCCTTCCTGCCCGCGCTGGTGCCGCGCGCGGAGCTGCCCGCCGCCAACGGCAGGCTCACCTCGGTGCAGCAGGTGGCTCGTCTGCTGGGCAGGCCGGGCAGCGGTGTCCTGGCGCAGGCCGCGGGCAGCGCGAACGCCGTGCTCGGCGTGGTGGCCGCGTACGCTTCCTCGGCGCTGCTGCTGCGCGCGGTCGATCCGCAGGAGCGGGTTCCCGAGCGCAGCGGGCGCAGGCTGTGGACCGAGATCGGCGAGGGCCTGCGGTTCGTGCTGCGGCACCGGCTGGTGCTGCCCACCGTCCTGTGCACGGCCACGTGCAACTTCTTCCACGGCGCGTACAGCGCGGTCAGCGTGCTGTTCATGGTCCGCGACCTGGCGCTGCCCGAGGGCGCGGTGGGCCTGCTGCTGGCCGTGGGCGGGGCGGGCGGGGCGCTGGCCGGGGCCACCTCCGGCTGGTTCGTGCGGATCGGCCAGGTGCGGCTGATCTGGGTGTCCATGCTGTGCACCCAGCCCGCGTGGCTGCTGGTGCCGCTGGCCGAACCGGGGTGGAAGCTGTCACTGCTGGTGGTGGGCCTGCTCGTGACCTCGGTGGGCACCGTGCTCTACAACGTCGCCCAGGTCAGCCTGCGCCAGGCGCTGTGCCCGGACCACCTGCTGGGTCGGATGAACGCCAGCGTGCGCTGCATCGTCTGGGGCGCCATGCCGCTGGGTGCCCTGACCGGGGGCCTGCTGGCCGAATCGCTGGGCGTGCGCGGCGCGCTGTGGGTCGCCGCCGCGGGGCTCAGCAGCGGTGTCCTCTGGGTGCTCGGCTCACCCCTGCGGCGTATGCGCGATGTGCCGTCGATCACTACGGTCGAGGGGCATGGCTGACACCACCGTGCTGCGCGACGATCTCCGGTTCGGCGAGGGGCCACGCCACGGCCCCGACGGCAGGTTGTTCTACTCCGACTTCTACGACCACCAGGTGCGCGCGCTCGACCTGGCCACCGGTGAGCAGGAGGTCGTCTGCGAGGTGCCCGAGCAGCCGTCCGGCCTGGGCTGGCTGCCCGACGGGCGGCTGCTCGTGGTCTCCATGCGCGACCGGGCCGTGCTCAGGCTGGAGCCGGACGGCACGCTGGCGCCGCACGCCGACCTGAGCGGTATCGCCACCTTCCACGCCAACGACATGCTGGTCGACGACCGGGGGCGCGCCTACGTCGGCAACTTCGGCTTCGACCTGCACGCGGCGATCGCGCAGGGCGGCGAGGAGGCGCTGCTGGACCCGGAGTGGGTGCCGCCGGGGACACCGCTGGCGCTCGTGCGGCCGGACGGGACCGCCGAGGTGGCCGCCGACGACCTGAAGTTCCCCAACGGGATGGCGTTCCTGCCCGACGGCACCCTCGTGGTCGCCGAGACGCTGGCGTTCGGGCTCACCGCGTTCGACGTGGCGGAGGACGGCGCGCTGACCAACCGGCGGCCCTGGGCGGCCCTGCGCGAGCACTCCGTCGCCCCGGACGGGATCGCGGTGGACGCCGAGGGCGGCGTCTGGGTCGCCGCCGCGCTGCAGCCGTGCGCGGTGCGGGTGGTGGCGGGCGAGGTCGTCCAGCGGGTCGAGACCACCCAGACCTGCTTCGCCGTCGCCGTGCTCGGCTCGCGCCTGGTCTGCTGCACCGCGCCCACCTCGCAACCGGAGGTGGTGGCCGGGGCCCGCCTGGGCAGGCTGGAGGTCTGCGACCTCTGAACGCGCGAGTCGCGCGTCCGGACACCGCGAACCGGGCGTTCAGGCACCGCGAACCGAGCGTTCGGGCACTTCGGGTAGTGGTCACCGGCCCTTCGAGGCCCGTCGGGTGGTACTTGCCGACGGGGCGTTCAGAGGGTCAGGTCAGGCTGTCCCACCAGGACTGGTCCAGCTCGCCGCGGGCCAGCAGCACGGCCGGGCCGGTCAGGGTGGCGGTCTCCTCCTCGACGACCACCGAGAGCTGTCCACCCAGGACGTCCACAGTGGCCTTGCCGGTGCGCTGCCCCGTCCCGTGCAGCCACGCCGCGACCGCCGCGACCGTGCCCGTGCCGCAGGAGCGCGTCTCGCCCACGCCGCGCTCGTGCACGCGCATCCGCAGCGCGCCGTCGCCCAGGACGTTGACGAACTCCACGTTCACCCCGCGCGGGAACACCGCCGGGTCGTGGCCCGGCGCGTCGTCCAGGTCCAGCTCCGCCACGGGCGTGTCGGTGACGCACGCCAGGTGCGGGTTGCCCACGTCCACCGCGAAACCGGTGAACGCCGCGCCGCGCACCGAGGCCGTGGACGCGCCGGTGACGCGGGCCGGTCCCATGTCGACGGTGACCGTGCCGTCCTCGTGCGCCACGACCTGCCGCCTGCCCGCGCGGGTGCCGATCTCGAACTCGCCGGTCGGGACCAACCCGGCCTCGACCAGGTAGCGGGCGAACACGCGCACGCCGTTGCCGCACATCTCGACGATGGAGCCGTCGGCGTTGCGGTAGTCCATGAACCACGGCCCCATGTCCGGCCGCACGACCCGCAGCACGCCGTCGGCGCCCAGGCCGCGCCTGCGGTCGCACAGCGCCCGCACCCGCGCCTCGGTCAGGTCCAGCACGCCGTCGGGATCGGGCAGCACCACGAAGTCGTTCTCGGTGCCGTGGCCCTTGAGGAACTCCACGCCCATGCCCACCAGGCTACTTGCCCAGCAGCGCCAGCACGTCGCCGACCAGGCCGTCGCGACCCGCGTCGAACCAGGTCACCCGCTGGTCGCGGCGGAACCACGAGCGCTGCCGCCGGACGAACCGCCGGGTCGCCCGCGCGGTCTCCGCCGCCGCGTCCGCCAGGGTGAGCTCGCCGTCGAAGGCGGCCAGCACCTGCTGGTAGCCCAGCGCCCGCGACGCGGTGCGGCCCTCGCGCAGGCCACGCGCCTCCAGCGCGCGGACCTCGTCCACCAGGCCCGCCTCGAACATCCGGTCCACCCGCAGGTCGACCCGCTCGTCCAGCTCGGACACCGCGCGGTCCAGGCCGACCAGCACCGCGCCGTAGCGGGCCGGACCGGGCTTGGGCATGGTCGCGGAGAACGGCCGCCCGGTCAGCTCGATGACCTCCAGCGCCCGCACCACGCGCCTGCCGTTGCTGGGCAGGATGGCCAGCGCCGCGGCCGGGTCGAGCCCGGCCAGCCGCTGGTGCAGCGCGGGGGCGCCCACGACGGCCAGCTCGTCCTCCAGCCGGGCGCGGATGGCCTCGTCGGTGCCGGGGAAGACCAGGTCGTCCAGCACGGCCTGCACGTACAGCCCGGAGCCGCCGACCAGGACGGGGGTGCGGCCCTGGTCGAGCAGCCGCTCGACCACCGCGCGGGCGTGCCGCTGGTAGGCGGCCACCGAGGCGGTCTCGGTCACCTCCAGCACGTCGAGCAGGTGGTGCGGCACGCCCCGGCGCTCCCGCTCGGTGACCTTCGCCGTGCCGATGTCCATGCCCCGGTAGAGCTGCATCGCGTCGGCGTTGACCACCTCCCCGCCAAGGCGCAGGGCCAGCTCCACGGCCAGGTCGGACTTGCCGGTCGCGGTGGGGCCGACGACGGCGACGGGAACGGTCACGCCCCAGTTTCCCAGACGGCGACGTGGTAGCCGACGCCGAACGGGGCCAGGAACCGCGACCTGGCGCACCGCCACGGTCCCCGCACGCCCGCCAGCACCTGCCAGGCCGCCCGGCCCCGCGCGCCCAGCTCGGCCGCCAGCGCCGGGTCGACCGCGCGCAGCGCCGCGGTGTCCGCCGCCGCCAGCGCGCGGTGGACCGCATCGTCGAACGGACCGGCCCGGTCGTCGGCTCGTCCCACCGCCAGCTCGCCGTGCCGGTGCGAGCCGTCGCCCAGCACCAGCAGGGCGTCACCCGAGGCGGTCAACCGCTCGCCCAGCGCCACGCACCGCGCGGTCGGCAGGTCCGGCGGCACCAGGTGCACCCGCACCCGACGCGCCCCGACCCGCTCCCGCAGCCAGCCCGCGACCAGGGCGGGCAGCGGCAGGTCCGCCACCACGCGGGACGGCGCGTCCGACAGCGCCACCGGCACGTCCACCCCGAAACCGCGGAAGGTCCCGGCCACGTCGGACAGTTCGCGCGGCGCTCCCGGCGCCACGCCGACCGCCACCCACTCGTCCGCGCACGCGGCCAGGTCCGCCGCCGCGGCCAGGCAGGCGGCCCGCACCGGCTCGGTCTCCGCGACCGCTCCCGCGACCAGTTCGGGCACCAGCAGGGGCGGGTGCGGCACGACCGCGACGCGGGAGATCATGGACTGGACGTTACTCATCTCCCACCACCAGTACCGGCTCGAGCCCTGACCTGTTTGAATGCGCGCGGGGTACTGGGGACCGGTCGAAGGTCGCGGTACTCGGGTGCTGGGCCCCGCCACTGGCGGGGCGCCCGTGGTCGGCACGGGCACCATGAAGCGGGCAGGCGAGGAGGAAGCCGGCGATGACGGAGCACGAGACGACACCGGGAACCACTGGCGACAGTGGTGCGGGGGCGGTGGTCGAGGAGACGCAGGCCGGGACGCAGGCCGGAGCGCAAGCCGGAGCGCAAGCCTCGGTGCCTCCGCCGGTGCCCGCGGCGTCGGACCACCCGGAGCGCTGGGGGCGCGTGGACGAGGAGGGCACCGTCTACGTCAAGACCGCGGACGGCGAGCGCGTCGTCGGCTCCTGGCAGGCGGGCGAGCCGGTCGAGGGGTTGGCGCACTTCGCCCGCCGGTTCGACGACATCCGCACCGAGGTCGAGCTGCTGGCCACGCGGCTGTCCTCCGGGGCCGGTGACCCCAAGCACGCGCTGACCAGCGCCAAGCACATCCAGGAGAGCCTGGCCGACGCCGCGGTGGTGGGCGACCTCGCCGCGCTGGCCGCCAGGGTCGAGCACGTCCTGGCCAAGGCCCAGGAGGCGCTGGAGCAGGCCAAGGTCGCCAAGGAGGAGGCCAGGGCCGCGGCGGGCGCGCGCAAGCTGGAGCTGGTCGAGGAGGCCGAGGCGCTGGCCAACGAGTCGACCCAGTGGAAGGTCGCGGGCGACCGGCTGCGGGCGATCCTGGACGAGTGGAAGACCATCCGGGGCGTCGACCGCAAGACCGACGAGCAGCTGTGGCGGCGGTTCTCCAAGGCGCGTGACGCGTTCAACCGGCGGCGCGGGTCGCACTTCGCCGACCTGGACCGCCAGCGCGGGGTGGCCAAGCAGCGCAAGCAGGAGCTGGTCGAGGAGGCCGAGAAGCTCGTCGACTCCGACGACTGGGGCCCCACGGCCGGTCGCTACAAGGAGCTGATGGTCGAGTGGAAGGCCGCGGGCCGCGCGCCCAAGGAGGCCGACGACGCCCTGTGGCAGCGCTTCCGCGCCGCGCAGGACGCGTTCTTCGCCCGGCGCTCCGAGGCCTTCAGCGAGCGTGACGCGGAGTTCGCCGCCAACGCGAAGCTGAAGGAGGAGCTGCTGGTCGAGGCCGAGCAGATCGACCCGTCGCACGACCTGGAGGCGGCCAGGCAGCAGCTGTACCGCATCCAGGAGCGGTGGGACGCCATCGGCAAGGTCCCCAGGGAGCGGGTCCGCGAGCTGGAGGGCAAGCTGCGCGCGGTGGAGGAGAGGGTCCGCGGCGCGGTCGACGCCCAGTGGCGCCGGTCCGACCCGGAGGCCGAGGCCCGCGTGGCGCAGTTCCGGGAGCGGGTCGAGCAGTTCGAGTCCCAGGCGGCCAAGGCTCGCGCGGCGGGCGACAAGCGCCGCGCCGAGCAGGCCGAGGCGCAGGCCAAGCAGTGGCGCGAGTGGCTGGCCGCGGCGGAGCAGGCAGTCGCCAGCCGCTAGTCACCGGAACGGGGAAGGGGCGTGCGCGACCACCGCGCACGCCCCTTCCCCCGCACTGGCTCCCGAACGCTCGGTTCGCGGTGTCCGAACGCTCAGTTCGTGCGATCGGGTGGCTGCGACGCCACCGGCGCGGCAGTCAGATCCGGCTCATGGCTATGCGGAGCCACTTGGTCAGGAGGACGACCACCGCGACCACGGCGAGGACCAGGCCGAGGCCGGGACCTGGGCCGGGGTGGTGGCCGGTGGTGGTCTGGGTGGTCCAGATCGACAGCACGCCCGCGACCGATCCGGCGAAGCACAGCAGGGCGCACACCCAGGCCAGCGCCCACCGCCGCAGCGCCAGTGCCAGCGCGGAGCACAGCACGCCGCCGACCAGGGCCACCCAGGAGAACACCCTCGGCAGCACGGGCGAGTCGCCCAGCAGCACCTCCAGGCCCGTGCTCGGGCCCACCCAGGGCAGCACCAGCGACAGCAGCACCGCCAGCACCGCCACCGCGATCACCATCGCGCCCGCGCCGGGGTCGATGCGCTTGGCCGCCGCGCGGCCGACCTGGTCGATCTCCCGCCGCAGGCCCGCCAGGTCGTCGTTGTCGCCGCTCATCCGACCGAGCACCCGCCCACGGCGGCCGGCTGCGGGGCGGGGGCGCCGAACGCGGGCAGGCCCAGGGAGACACCGGGCGTCTTCGGCCGGATGCCCGCTTCCGCCCGGTCGCCCGCCTTGGTGCGGCGGTGGCTGAGCAGCGGGCCGTCCGCGATCAGGTTGTGCGGCGCGGCGTAGGTGATCACGGTCTCCACCACGTCACCCGGCCGGACGGCCGCGTCACCGGGGGTGAAGTGCACCAGCCTGCCGTCGCGGGCGCGGCCGGACAGCCGGTGCGTCTCGGCGTCCTTGCGGCCCTCGCCGCTGGCCACCAGCACCTCGACGGTGCGGCCGACCAGTGCCTTGTTCTGCTCCCACGACAGCTCGTTCTGCAGCGCCACGAGCCGGTCGTAGCGCTCCTGCACGACCTGCTTGGGCAGCTGGTCGGGCAGCTCGGCGGCGGGCGTGCCCGGCCGCTTGGAGTACTGGAAGGTGAAGGCGCTGGAGAACCGGGCCTGCCGCACCACGTCCAGGGTGGCCTGGAAGTCCTCCTCGGTCTCGCCGGGGAAGCCGACGATGATGTCGGTGGTGATGGCCGCGTCGGGCATGGCCGCGCGCACGTCGTCCAGGATGGACAGGAACTTGGCCGACCGGTACGAGCGGCGCATGGCCTTGAGCACGCGGTCGGAGCCCGACTGCAGCGGCATGTGCAGCTGGTGGCACACGTTCGGGGTCTCGGCCATGGCGGCGATCACGTCGTCGGTGAAGTCCTTGGGGTGCGGCGAGGTGAAGCGCACCCGCTCCAGGCCCTCGATGTCGCCGCAGGCGCGCAGCAGCTTGCCGAAGGCGTGCCGGTCGCCGAACTCGACGCCGTAGGAGTTGACGTTCTGCCCGAGCAGCGTCACCTCCAGCACGCCCTCGGCCACCAGCGCCTTGACCTCGGCCAGCACCTCGCCGGGGCGGCGGTCCTTCTCCTTGCCGCGCAGCGACGGCACGATGCAGAAGGTGCAGGTGTTGTTGCAGCCGACGGACACCGACACCCAGCCGGAGTGGGCCGAGTCGCGGCGCGCGGGCAGCGTGGACGGGAAGGTCTCCAGCGCGTCGAGGATCTCGACCTGGGCCTCGCGGTTGTGCCGGGCGCGTTCCAGCAGCACCGGCAGCGACCCGATGTTGTGGGTGCCGAACACCACGTCCACCCACGGGGCGCGCTTGACGATCTCGCCCTGGTCCTTCTGCGCCAGGCAGCCGCCCACGGCGATCTGCATGTCCGGGTTGGCGGCCTTGGCGGGCGCGAGGTGGCCGAGCGTGCCGTAGAGCTTGTTGTCCGCGTTCTCCCGGACGGCGCAGGTGTTGAACACCACCACGTCCGGGGCGGTGTCGCCGTCGGCAGGCGTGTAGCCCGCGTCCTCCAGCATTCCTGCCAGGCGCTCGGAGTCGTGCACGTTCATCTGGCAGCCGAACGTGCGGATCTGGTAACTGCGGGTCACTGCACCTAATCCTTCCGTCGGGTCCAGGGTAGAGGCTGGACGTGCGACGATGCGCGGGTGTCGGGAACGCTGCTGCGAGTCCACGCCCTCGGCGCCGCGCTGGCCGTGGCCGCGCTGTCGCTGACCGCGTGCGGGGACGACTTCGACCACGTCAAGCTCACCGTGGCGGCGGGCGTGCGCGGCGGGGTGTACCACCAGCTCAGCACCGCTCTGGCGGAGGCGTGGGCGGCCGATCCCGGCGTCGAGCGCCCGCAGGTGGCGGAGACGCGCGGGTCGGTGGACAACCTGACCCGGCTGCGCACCGGGCAGGCCCAGGTGGGCTTCTCCGCCGCCGACGCCGCCGACGACGAGCTGGCCCGCAGCGGGCCCGGCCACCGGCTGTACGCGCTGGCCAGGATGCACGACGACTACCTGCAGCTGATCGTGCGCGACGACGTGCAGGCCACCAAGCTGGCCGACCTGCGGGGCAAGCGCGTCTCGATCGGCGCGGTGGACTCCGGTGTGATCCTCATCGCGCAGCGCCTGCTGGAGAGCGCGGGCCTGTCCACCGGGGACCTCCAGGCGCGGCACCTGGACCCCAACGACTCGGCCGAGGCGATGCGGCGGGGCGAGCTGGACGCGTTCTTCTGGTCCGGGGGCGTGCCCACGCACGCGGTGACCGAGCTGGCCGAGACCGTGCCGGTGCGGATGCTCGACCTCGGCGACGTGCTGCCCGACCTGCGCGACCGCTACCCCATCTACGGCTCGGCCACCCTGCCCGCGTCGGCCTACCAGCTGCCCGGTGGGCCGATCACCACGCTGGTGGTGCGCAACTTCCTGCTGGTCACCGACCAGATGTCCGCCGAGGTGGCGGAAGCGCTGCTCAGGGGGCTGTTCCGGGCCCAGCCCGCGCTGGTGGCGGCCAACCCGGTGGCCCGTTCGATAGAGGTCCGCTCGGCGATCGAGACCACCCCGGTCGAGCTGCACCCCGGCGCGGTGCGCTACTACCGCGACGTGAAGGTCTGACCGCCTCCGCTCAGAGCGCGGGGAACTCGACCACCACCCGCAGCCCGCCGCCCTCGGGCAGCTCCAGCCGCACCGCGCCGCCCACCCGCTCCACGATCCGCCGCACGATCGACAGCCCCAGCCCGGAGCCGGGCACGTTCTGGTGCAGCGGGCTGCGCCAGAACCGGTCGGTGGCCCGCTCCAGCTCGTCCTCGGCCAGCCCCGGCCCGCCGTCGCGCACCGACAGCCGCACCACCCCGTCGAGCCTGCGCACGTCCACGCGCACCAGCGACCCCTCGGCGGTGAACTTCAGCGCGTTGTCCAGCAGCGCGTCCAGCACCGCCTCCACGCCCCTGGGCGGGGCCAGCACCTGGCCGCCGGGCTCGCCGTCGAGCACCAGGTGCACGTCGCGGGAGGCGGCGGCCGGGGTCCAGGCCGACAGCCGCCCGGCCACCGCCCGGTCCAGGTCCACCGGCACCGGGTCCACCGACGAGGACTCCGCCCGCGCCATGGACAGCAGCTCGTCCAGGATGCGGTTGAGCCGGTCGGCCTCGGCCAGCGCGGCCAGCTGGTGCTCCCTGGCCTCGCCGGAGACGTGCCCCTCCAGGTTGGACAACCGGAGCTTGAGCGCGGTCAGCGGGTTGCGCAGCTGGTGCGAGGCGTCGGCCACGAACGCGCGCTGGGCGGCCAGCACGTCGCCGACGTTGGCGGCCATCTGGTCGAACGACCGGCTCAGCTGGCGCAGCTCCGGCGGCCCGTCGGAGGAGCCGACCGGCTCCACGGCGCGGCCGGACTGCACCGCGGCCAGCAGCGCCCCGGTGGCGTCGTCGAGCCTGCGCACCGGTCGCAGCGTCCAGCGGACCAGCGGCAGCGCCGCGAACACCGCCAGCACCAGCGCGAACAGCCCGCCCAGGGTGATCACCAGCCACCACAGGGCCACTTCCGCCCTGGTCTTGGCGGTGGGGGAGAGGGTCACCACGGCGCCGCGCACCTCGCCGTCGACCAGCACCGGCTCGGCCAGCACCAGCAGGGCGTCCTCCCACGGCATGAACAGCTCCGGCGTCGCGGGCAGCCGCCCGGCCAGCGCCTGGTCCACCGCGTCGCGCACCGGCGCCGGGGACAGGTCCAGCTCGGAGGAGCCGACCAGCACCCGCCCGTCCGGTCCGAGCAGGCCGACCTGGATGCCGTAGAGCTGCTCGTAGCGCTCCAGCGAGGGCTCCAGCAGGTCCGGCCTGCCGTGGATGATCGGCTGCTGGGCCACCGAGGCGAACCGGCTGGTGTCGGTCAGCCGGTCGAGGAACATCTCCTGCTGCTCGGTGGCGGCCACCCCGCGCCCCAGCGGCACCCCCATCCCCACCAGCACCAGGACCACCAGCGCCAGCACGATCCCGAGCAGCCGCGAGCGCACCTAGACCGCGCCCAACCGGTAGCCGACGCCGCGCACCGTCTCCAGCAGCGAGGGCCTGCCCAGCTTGGTGCGCAGGGTGGCCACGTGCACGTCCAGGGTGCGGTTCGCGCCCGCCCAGGTGCGCCCCCAGACCTCGGCCAGGATGCGCTCGCGGGTGCACACCGCCCCGCCCGCGGCCATGACCAGCGCGAGGACCTGGAACTCCTTGCGCGACAGCGCCACGACCTCGCCCGCCACGGTCACCTCGTGCCGCCCCAGGTCGACCCGGACGTCGCCCGCCTCGAACACCTCGGTGCCCGTGCCACCCGCCCCCACCGGGTCGCCGCGGCGGCGGCGCACCGCGTGCACGCGGGCCACCAGCTCACCCACGTCGTACGGTTTGACCAGGTAGTCGTCGGCGCCCGCGTGCAGGCCGAGGATGCGGTCGTCGATCTCCCCGCGCGCGGAGACCACGATGATGGCCACGTCACTGGCGGCACGGATGTTGCGACAGAGGGTCACACCGTCCACATCGGGCAGGCCCAGGTCGAGCAGCACCACGTCGACCCCGGCCAACCGGTCCAGCGTCCCCCTGCCGGTGGCCTGCCGGTCCACCGTGAAACCGCGTCGCGTCAGCGCTGGGACCAGCGCTTCCGCTACGCGGTCGTCGTCCTCGACGAGCAGCACCCGCACCGCGGTCCCTCCCGAAACAAGTGTCGTCAGCCTGTGACAGAGTTGAGACCCTAAGTCTTGCTCAACCGCCTGGACTGGTGTGGTGCTCCACACCTAGGTTTCCGCCATCGCACGAGAACCCCTCTGGAGGAACGGATGACCGGCCCCACTCCTGCTCCGCCGATGATCCGGATGACGGGCGTGGACAAGTTCTTCGGTCCTCTGCACGTCCTCAAGGGCGTCAACCTGGAGGTGCCGAAGGGCCAGGTCGTCGTGGTGCTGGGCCCCTCGGGCTCCGGCAAGTCCACGCTGTGCCGCACGATCAACCGCTTGGAGCCCATCGACCAGGGCACCATCGAGGTCGACGGCCAGCCGCTGCCCGCCGAGGGCAAGGAGCTGGCCCGGCTGCGCGCCGACGTGGGCATGGTCTTCCAGTCGTTCAACCTGTTCGCGCACAAGAGCATCGTCGACAACGTGATGCTCGCCCCGCTGAAGGTGCGCAAGACGCCCGCGGCGGAGGCCCGCCGCACCGCCATGGAGCTGCTGGAGCGGGTCGGCATCGCGAACCAGGCGGAGAAGTTCCCGGCGCAGCTGTCCGGCGGACAGCAGCAGCGCGCGGCCATCGCCCGCGCGCTGGCGATGCGGCCCAAGGTGATGTTGTTCGACGAGCCGACCTCCGCGCTGGACCCGGAGATGGTCCAGGAGGTGCTCGACGTCATGACCACGCTGGCCAAGGAGGGCATGACCATGCTCGTGGTGACCCACGAGATGGGCTTCGCCCGCAAGGCCGCCGACCGCGTGATCTTCATGGCCGACGGCGAGGTCGTCGAGGACTCGACGCCGGAAGATTTCTTCTCCGCGCCGAAGTCCAACCGCGCGAAGGACTTCCTTGGCAAGATCCTGACCCACTGAAGTCCCCGGAACGCGGCGCTGAGCCTGGCGCCGCTCGACCCCACGAGAGCAGGAGAAGGACGATGAGGGTTCGCACCCTTGCGGTGGCGCTGCTGGCAGGCGGCCTCGCCCTGACCGCTTGCGGCAAGGAGGGGAGCCCCAGCGACTCCGGCTCCGTGCCCAGCCAGGCGGTCGCGACCGACGTGAAGGTCGACGGCTCGCCGACGTTCGAGAAGATGAAGAGCCGGGGCAAGGTCGTCATCGGCGTCAAGGAGGACCAGCCCGGCCTGGGCATCAAGGACGCCACGACCAACAAGTACAGCGGCTTCGACGTCGAGATCGCCCGCCTGGTCGCGGCCAAGCTGGGCTTCGGCGAGGACAAGATCGAGTACAAGGCCATCGCCTCCGCCGGTCGCGAGCAGGCGCTGATCAACGGTGACGTGGACTACTACGTCGGCACCTACACGATCAACGCGGGCCGCAAGGAGAAGGTCGGCTTCGCGGGCCCGTACTACACCGCGGGCCAGGACCTGCTCGTCCGCAAGGACGACACCTCGATCACCGGCAAGGACACCCTCAAGGGCAAGAAGGTCTGCTCGGCCACCGGCTCCACGCCGATCAAGCGGATCAAGGACGAGAACCTCACCGAGCCCGAGAACATCATCGAGTTCCAGAACTACTCGCAGTGCGTGGCCAAGCTCGCCGAGGGCGCCGTGGACGCGGTGACCACCGACGACGCGATCCTCAAGGGCTACGCCGCGCTGGAGTCGGACAAGTTCAGGGTCGTCGAGAAGCCGTTCTCGGTCGAGCCCTACGGCATCGGCCTGCCCAAGGACGACAAGGCGCTGCGCGACAAGGTCAACGACATCCTCGACGAGGCCATCAGCGGCGGCAAGTGGCAGGAGATCTACGACGCCACCCTGGGCAAGTCGGGTTCGTCCGCCCAGAAGCCGGTGATCGAGCGCTACTGATGCCGTGAGCGGTGGCCGGTGATCCGCGCGCGTCGCGGCGGGTCACCGGCCACTTCCGTGAAAACCACCGGCGAGGAACCCCGATGAGCGTCCTTACCAACTACTCCGACCTGTTCCTGAGCGCCTTCCTCACCACGATCCAGCTCTTCCTGCTGTCCGCGGTCGGGTCGTTGGTGCTGGGCACGGTCCTGGCCATGCTGCGGGTCAGCCCGGTCCCGGTGCTGCGCGCGGCGGCCACCACCTACGTCACGCTGCTGCGCAACACGCCGCTGACCCTGGTGTTCTTCTTCTTCGCGTTCGCCTACCCGCTGCTGAAGATCCTGGAGCTGGACCCGTTCATGGGCGCGGTGACCGCGCTCACCCTCTACACCTCGGCGTTCATCTGCGAGGTGGTCCGCTCGGGCATCAACACGGTGCCCGTGGGCCAGGCCGAGGCCTCCCGCGCGCTGGGGCTGACCTTCGGCCAGATGCTGGCCAACGTGGTGCTGCCGCAGGCCATGCGCTCGGTGGTGCCGCCGCTGGTGAGCACGCTGATCGCGCTGCTGAAGAACACCACCGTGGCGGCGGGCTTCTCGGTCGGCGAGGCGGGCGCGATCTCCTACCGGCTGTCCGAGGAGGGCGCCAACATGCTGGCGGGCCTGTCCTGGGTGGCGGTGTTCTTCGTGGTGCTGGTGATCCCGCTGACGCTGGTGCAGCGCGGCCTGGAGAAGCGCTGGAGCGTGGCCCGATGAGCTCGGTCCTGTTCGACGTCCCCGGTCCCAAGGCGCGGGTCCGGCACGGCATCGCCGCGGTGGTCGGCATCGCCGCCGTCGTCGCCCTGCTGGCCTACGTGGGCTACCGCTTCTACGACAGCGGCCAGTTCGAGCCGCGCATGTGGGAGTGGCTGCAGTACGAGACGATCCAGATCCAGCTGCTGGAGAAGATCGGTGCCACGCTGCGGGCGTTCGCGCTGGGCGCGGTGCTGGCCCTGCTGTTCGGCGCGGTGTTCGCCGCGGGCAGGCTCTCCGAGCACGCGTTCTGGCGGGCGCCCTCCAACGTGGTGGTGGAGTTCTTCCGCGCCATCCCGCTGCTGATCATGATGTTCCTGTTCTACTACGGCCTGCCGACGGTCGGCATCAAGATGTCGCCGTTCGCCGCTGTGGTGCTGGCGCTGATGCTCTACAACGGCTCGGTGCTGGCGGAGATCTTCCGCGCGGGCGTGAAGTCGCTGCCGCGCGGCCAGGCCGAGGCGGCCTACGCGCTGGGGATGCGCAAGACGCAGGTGATGGTCCTGGTGCTGCTGCCGCAGGCGCTGCGGGCGATGCTGCCGACGATCATCAGCCAGCTCGTGGTGCTGCTCAAGGACACCGCGCTGGGCTTCATCATCACCTACGAGGAGCTGCTCTACTACGCCCGCTACCTGGGCTCGCAGGCCCAGTTCGGCAGGCCGCTGGTGCCGCTGACGATCGTGGTGGCGGGCATCTACATCGCGATGTGCCTGCTGCTGACCTGGCTGGCGACCTACCTGGAGAAGCGCAACCGGCGCAACAAGAGGGTCATCGAGCTGGAGAACAAGGACGCCGAGAACGTCGTGCTGGCCAACTCGGCGACGGGCGTCTGATCGCGCGTCGTGCGGGGCCCGGCCGTCGTGCCGGGCCCTTCGCGCGTCCGGGGGCGTTCACGCGAGCCGCTTACGTGTGCCGCAGCAGCGCCCCCACACCCTCGGCCAGCTGGGTGTCGTCGACGACCAGCACCTGGGCCCCGATCGCGGCGGCCGCGGTGGGCAGCGCCTCGTCGGCGCGGTGCTCGCCCGCGTGCTCCACGCCCATCGCCCGCAGGTCGGACTCGGCCAGCGCCAGCTGGGCGGGCTCGTCGCCGGTCCACACCGTGCGGTCGCCCAGCGCGGGGTCGGCCACCAGCAGCGCGGCCACGTTGGCCTCGCGCAGCGCCGCCACCACCGGCTCCAGGCCCTGCACCGCGCGACCTCGCGGCCGGTCCCGCTCGGTGGTGAACTCCTCGACCACGTCGTTCTCCAGGTCGGCCTGGTACTGGGCGACCAGGGAGCGCACGGCGCTGTCGAACGCCTCGTCGTCCGAGCCCGCGGCCAGGCCGCCGCTGTCGACCTCGATCAGCACGTCGCGGCAGCGGGTGCTGAGCTGGTCCTTGACCCCGGTGCGCGCCTGCACCTCGCCGCCGAGCACGAGCAGGCGGGCGTTCAGCTCGCCCACCAGCGCGTCGGCCGCCTCGGCCACCAGCGCCGCGTTGCGCCGGGCGGTCTCCTCGACGTTGTTCTGCAGGCGGCGGTGCGAGTAGCCGCCCCCGCCGACCTTGTTCAACGGGTGCCGCGCGCCCTGCACCTCCTGCTCCACGTGCCGCTGCCCGCTGTAGCCGTGCAGGTCGGCGCCCGCGCGGTCGACCAGCACCACCACGTGCGGCACGTTGGTGGTGGTCGAGTTGGCCAGCGGCAGCACGTGCGGCAAGTTCGACCAGCGGGCGCTGTCGGCGGCGGGCGGACGGGGCAGCACCAGGTCCAGCAGCACCCGGCCGTGCGCGGCGATGACCGCCCGGCCCGCCTTGCCGACCGCCGGTCGGGTGACCCGCTCGTCGATGGCGGCCAGGGTGTCCGCGTCCGCGCCCTGCCGCTGGAGGTCTTCGCGCAGCCCGCGCCAGCGCAGCTCCAGCGCCTTGGCCGCGTCCTCGGTGTCGTGCGAGGCGTCCAGGTACAGCGACGCGAACGGGCCGCGTTCCCGGATCAGCCCCGCCAAAGTGGACATGTCCATGAGCTCTCGGCTACCCGCCCGCGCGCCGCGTAACCTCGGGGCATGGTCGAGGAACCCGGCACCCTTGCCAAGGCCCAGCAGGGCATGGTGGACCAGTTGCTCCGGCTCGGCATCGACGGTTTCGGACCGTTCAAGGGCGCGCGGCGCTCCGCCGAGGACGCCGTGGACAAGGGGGGCACCCGCGAGCAGGCGATCAAGCTGCTCATCCGCAACCACGTGGCGGCGGCGGGCGCGCAGGGCTTCGTCACCAACCTGGGTGGCCTGGTCACCCTCCCGGTGACGCTACCCGCCAACATCACCGCGTCCTACCTGGTGCAGACCCACCTGATCGCCTCCATCGCCGCCGTGCAGGGCTACGACCTGGACAGCGAGGAGGTGCAGCTGGCGATCCTGGTGTGCCTGCTGGGCAACGCGGGTGCCGAGCTGGTGAAGAAGGCGGGGGTGAAGGTGGGCGCCAAGCTGACCATGCGGCTGGTCGAGCGCATCCCCGCGCAGCTGATCCGGGAGATCAACCGGCGGGTCGGGTTCACCCTGCTGGCCAAGCACGGCACCGCGCGGGCGACGGTCACCCTGGCCAAGGGCGTGCCGATCGTGGGCGGGGTCATCGGCGGCGGCTTCGACGCGGTCGCCACCAGGGCGGTGGGGGCGTTCGCGCAGCGGTTCTTCACCGACCGCGCCGACCCGCCGCTGGTGGTCGACGGCAAGATCATCGAGAGCTGAAACCAGCCTTCCGGGTGAGCTTCCACGTCCAGCCGGTCGATCACGAGCGGTGCCGCACCGGCCCGGACGAGGGCCTCGATAAATCAGTTGGCAACGACCGGGGCGCACGCTAACGTCTCGGCCATGTTCTTCAACTGAGGACTTCTTCCTCCACCGCGCCGACGGCCTCGCTGAGCCGCGCGCCTTCTCCCGGATGCCCTCGCGGGCACTGTCGACGACCCCTCACGCGGGTCGCACTCCTTTGCACGCCTCGAACACGAGGAGGCGGTCGTATGCGCACGCCCTTTTCCGACCCGTCCGAGCCCCAGCCCGGCAACCGGCGCGAGCGCCGCGCCGGGAAGCCGGGCGCCGTCCAGCCGCGCTTCGGCGGCGGGCGCGTCGTGGTCAACCCGCGCCAGTACGCCATGCGGCGTCGCTGAAGCGCACCCCGCTGAAGAGCACCCCGCTGAAGAGCACCCGTCGAAGAGCACCAGGAGGCACCGATGACCGACCAGAACACCCCCGAAGCCAACGACCAGCAGGAGCCCGAGGTCGTTCCCAACCGCCGCGAACGCCGCGGTCACGGCAAGAAGAACGCCGGTGTGCAGAAGGCGCTGGGCGTTCCGCACCAGTCGAACTTCGTCGGCAAGCGCGTGTTCCGCCGCACCGGCGGCTGAGCGCGGCACCCCGAGCAGCCCGTCCGACCTCGTCGGGCGGGCTGCTCTCATCGGGGCAGGCTCCTCCCGCGCAGGGGCCGCCGAGAACTAGCGTGGTCGGGTACCGCCGGATCTGGCCGGAGATCGGGAGGCACCACATGAGGATCACGGACGTGTTGCGCACCAAGGGCACGGCCGTCGCGACGGTCGGGGCCGACGCGACGGTGGCCGAACTGGTCGCGGCGCTGGCCGAGCACAACGTCGGGGCGCTGGTCGTGCTGGGTCAGGACGGGATCGCGGGCATCGTGTCCGAGCGCGACGTGGTGCGCAGGCTGCACGACCGGGGCGCGGACCTGCTGACCGCCAGGGTCGCGGAGATCATGACCACCGGGGTGCTCACCTGCGGGCCGCAGGACTCGGTGGACAGCCTGACGGTGCTGATGACCGAGCGGCGCATCCGGCACGTGCCGGTGGTCTCCGACGGCGAACTGGTGGGCATCGTCAGCATCGGCGACGTGGTGAAGAGCCGGATCAGCCAGCTGGAGGAGGACCAGGACCAGCTCACCGCCTACATCGCCCAGGGCTGACCGCGCCTGCAAGTACTACCCGCCCCCTCCGCAGGGACCCATAACTACCACCCGACGACCCGAGCGCTGGGGGCGGTTGTCGTGCGTTGGGCACGAGGGAGGCAGCGCAGGTGACGCCGGGTAGTGGTTATCAGCCCCATCCGCCGCGTCGGGTAGTACTTGCAGGCGCTAGGGGTGGGTGCGGTGGTAGTGCCTGCTGACCCTGGCGCGGTTGCCGCACGAGGGTTTGCACCACTGCTGTTGCGGGTGCGCTTTGACGAAGTACCGCACGCACCTGGGAGCGGGGCACGCGCGCAGCCCGGAGCGCTCCCCGCTCGCCAGGAACTCGATCGCGGCCGTGGCCAGCGACGCCAGCAGCCGGTCGCCCTCGTCGGCCGAGTCGATCCTGCGCACTCGCGGCTCGCCGTCGTGCCAGTCCAGCTGGACGGCCGAGGGCACGCGCGCGGCGGCCTCGTTGACCAGGCGCAACGCCGTGTCCAGGTCCGGCAGCCGGGGCGTGTCCAGCCGCTGCTGGGCGCGCGTGGCGTGGGCGAACAGCGCCCGCACCGCCCAGCGCAGCTCCACCAGACGCCGCCGCAGGGCCTCGTCGGGCGCCGTCGAACCGGTCCAGCGGGCGAGTCCGCCCGGTGTGGCCAGCTCGTCGGAGAGCCCGCCGCGCCCGTCGCCGTGGACGGTGGCGGCGAACTCCAGTGCCGTGTTCACCTCCGCCACTGTAATGGACTTCCTGCGATCTCCCCGTTAAGTTGCTGCCTAACGGGTTGAATGAGCAAAGTCATTAGGGGGAGCTGTGACGATCGCGGAGCGGGTGCTGGACGCCCACCGCAGGCTGGCCGCGCTGATCGAGCCGGTGACCGACGCGCAGGTCGCGCGGCCGTCCGCGCTGCCCGGCTGGAGCAGGGGGCACGTGCTGGCCCACCTCGCGGGCGCCACCGACGCGATGGCCCGCCAAGCCGAGCACGAGGGCGAGCTGATCGAGGTCTACGACGGGGGTCGCCCCGGTCGCAACGCCGACATCGAGGCCAACGCGGGGCGCACGGCCGACGAGCACCGCGCCGCGATCGCCGCCGCCGTGGCACGGCTGACCGCCGCGTGGGCCGGTGTGTCCGACTGGGACAGTCCGGTCACCTACCGCTCGGGAACCCTGCGCGACACCGCTCTCGCGCTGTGGCGCGAGGTCGAGATCCACGCCAGGGACCTCGACCTCGGTCCGTTCGCGTGGTCACCGGAGTTCTGCGAGCACGCCCTGGACTTCCTCGCCGCGCGCGTGCCCGACGGGGTGCGGCTCACGCTCGCGGCGACCGACCACGATCGCGAGTGGACCTTCGGCGAGGGTGAGCACGTGGAGCTGAGCGGCGCGCTGACCGACCTCACCGCGTGGCTCGCGGGTCGGGAGTACGCGGGACCGATCAGCGGCCCGAAGCCGGAGCTGAAGCCGTGGCCGTGAACTCGTCCCGACCCGCTACGGCGCGGACCGCGGGCGTATAGGTTCAAGTGGTGCCGCACGAGATCACCGAGGCCGCGCGCGGTTTCCTCGCCCTGCTCGACGAGGGGCAGCGTGAGACCGCGGTGCGCGCGGTGGACGGCGACCTGCGCAGGCGCTGGGCGTACACGCCGGGGCAGCGCCCCGGCGTGCCGCTCGGCGGGCTGCGCCGCGACCAGCGCAAGGCCGCGCACCGGCTGCTGTCCAGCGTGCTCAGCCCGCACGCCTACGCGCAGGCCGCGGCGGTGATGGCGCTGGAGGACGTGCTCGACGACCGGGAGGGCGGCAGGCGCGACAGGCACCAGGGCGACTACTGGGCGGTGCTGTTCGGCGAGCCCGGCGACGACGCGCCGTGGGGCTGGCGGGTCGAGGGCCACCACCTGTCGGTGAGCGTGGTGGTGGCCGACGGGCGCGTGTCGGCCACCCCGCTGTTCCTGGGCGCGAACCCGGCCCGCACCGCCTACCTCGGCCGGACCGTGCTCCACCCGCTGCGGCTGGAGGAGGAGCTGGCCAGGGAGCTGCTGGAGCGGATGGGGCGGGCGGGCCGCCGCCACGCGATCGTCGCCGACACGCCCCCGTCGGACCTCTACACCCGCAACGCGCCGCGCGTGCGGGACGTCGAGCCGCGAGGCGTCACATCAGCGCAGCTCGATCGCGGCGCGCGGGAGGCGCTGCTCGCGCTGGTGCGCTACTACTGCGACCGGCTGCGCGGCGACCTGGCCGACGAGGAGTTCGCGGCGCTGGACCAGGACCGGCTGCACTTCTCCTGGGAGGGCTCGACCGAGCGCGGCGAGGGCCACTACTACCGAGTCCAGGGCCCCGAGCTGCTGATCGAGTACGACAACACGGCCAACGGCGCCAACCACGCGCACACCGTGTGGCGCAGGCGGTCCGGCGACTTCGGCGAGGACCTGCTGGCCGCCCACCGCGCCTCGGTGGAGCACGGGTGACGCCGGAGGAGGCCGTCGCCGAGCAGGAGCGGCTGCGCCCGCTGGTCCGCCCGGTCGCCGACCCCGACCTGGACGTGCGCTACGCCGCCGGGCTGGACGTGGGCTACGCGGCCGACGACCGGCTGGCCGCGGCCGTGGTGGTGCTGGACGCGACGACGCTGGAGACGGTGGACACCGCGGTGGTGCTCGGCCGGGCCGAGTTCCCCTACCTGCCGGGGCTGTTCGCGTTCCGCGAGCTGCCGCCGCTGCTGCGGGCGCTGGAGCGGCTGGACGTCACGCCGGACCTGCTGGTGTGCGACGGCCAGGGCCTGGCGCACCCGCGCCGCTTCGGCCTGGCCTGCCACCTCGGCGTGGTGACCGGCCTGCCCAGCGTCGGGGTGGCCAAGACGCCGATGGGCCGGTTCGACCCGCCCGGCCCGGAGCGCGGCGCGAGCACCGACCTGGTGGACGGCGGCGAGGTGGTCGGCCGGGCGCTGCGCACCCGCGCGGGCGTCAAGCCGGTGTTCGTCTCCGTCGGCCACCTCGTCGACCTCGACCGGGCGTGCGCCGAGGTGCTGCGGCTGTGCGCGGACTTCCGGCTGCCGGAGACGACCAGGCGCGCCGACGCGCTGGGGCGGCGTCAGCTCGAGTAGGCGTCAGCTCAAGTAGGCCAGCTCGGGGTGCCGGGAGAGGTAGGCCTCGAGCAGGCTCCGCGCGACCGACACCGAGTCCACCAGCGGGTGCAGCGCGAACGCCTTCAGCGCGGCGGTCCGGCTGCCCTCCAGCACCAGCCGGTCGACCGCCTTGACCGAGGTGACCAGACCGGCGGCGTGGTCGGGCAGCGGGCTCACCGGCAGCGGCCGGGGGCCGCGCGCGTCCACCTCGCACGGCACCTCGACCACCGCGTCGCCGTCCAGGTGGGGCAGCGTGGCGCCGTTGCGCACGTTGAGGATCAGCGTCGTCCGCTCGTCGTCGGCGATGGCGTGCATCAGCGCCAGGGCGACGTGCTCGTAACCGCCGCCCTCCAGCGAATCGCGCTCGCCCTCCCGGTCGTGCGCCATGTAGGTGGCCTCCCGCTCCAGGCGGGTGGTCTCCCAGTCGACCGAGCCGTTGTAGAACGCCTCCTGCTGGCGCAGCAGGAAAGCGCCGCGGTCGCCGCCCATCGCCTCCCTGGTGGCGTAGTAGTAGTGCAGGTACTCGTTGGGGATCATCCCCAACGCCCGCAACCACTCGGCGCCGAACAGCCTGCCCTCCTCGAACCCCAGCTTCTCCGGGTCGGCCAGCAGGCGCGGCAGCAGGTCCACCCCGTCGACGCGCACCGCCTGCAGCCAGCCCAGGTGGTTCAGGCCCGCGTAGTCGAACTCCGCCCCCGACGCGCCGAGCGCGTGCGCGACCCGGCGGCACAGGCCCACCGGCGAGTCGCAGATGCCGATGACCCGCTCGCCCAGGTGCTCGGCCATGGCCTCGGTGACCAGGCCCGCCGGGTTGGTGAAGTTGATGACCCACGCCTGCGGCGCGATCTCGGCGACCCGCCGGGCGATGCGCCGCGCGACCGGGACGGTCCGCAGCCCGTAGGCGATGCCGCCCGCGCCCACGGTCTCCTGGCCCAGCACGCCGTGCGCGTGCGCGACCTCCTCGTCCACCGCGCGCCCGGCCAGCCCGCCGACGCGGATCGCGGAGAACACGAAGTCCGCGCCGCGCAGCGCCTCCTCCAGGTCCGTGGTGGCGGTGACGCGCGGGCCGCCGCGCAGCACCGCGCGGATGGCGGCGAGCCGGTGCCCGTCGACGTCGTGCAACACCAGCTCGTCCACGCGCCCGTCGCCGACCAGCGCTTTGTGCACCAGCGGGACGCGGAACCCGCCCCCGCCCAGGATCACCAGCCTCATGCGCCCCATCCTGCACCGGCCACCCCGTCCGGTCGCGCTGAGTCAGGTCCCTTCGGCCACCGCGTCGATCTCGGCGAGGATCTTGGCCTTGAGCTCGTCGGGGGCGAAACTGGCGCGCACCCCGGCACGGGCCAGGTCGGCCAGCTCCGCGCGGCCGAGGCCGAACTGCTCGTGGCACAGCAGGTACTCGCCGTTGAGGTCGGTGTGGAACATGCCGGGGTCGTCGGTGGCCAGCGTCACCGGCACCCCGGCCTCCAGCAGCCGGGGCAGCGGGTGCTCGGCCAGGGACCGGACCGCCCCGGTGCGCACGTTCGAGGTCGGGCACACCTCCAGCGCGATGCCCCGCTCGGCCAGGTGGCGCAGCAGCGCCGGGTCGCGCACCGCGCTGGTGCCGTGCCCGACGCGCTCCGCGCCCAGTTCGGTCAGGGCGGCCCAGATCTCCTCCGGCCCGGTGGTCTCCCCGGCGTGCGGCACGCAGTGCAGCCCCGCCTCGCGGGCCAGCGCGAACGCCCGCCGGAACGCCGCGCGCGGCGCGTCGGACTCCAGCCCGCCCAGGCCGAACCCGACCGTGCCCGCGGGCCGGTGCCGGGTGGCGTAGATGGCGCTGGTCATCCCGGCGTCGCGGTCCCACACGCCGGGCACGTCGAACACCCAGGCCAGCTCCACGCCGTGTTCGACGCGGGCGCGGGCGCGGCTGCGCTCCAGCGCCTCGTCCAGCTCGTCCGGCGCGATACCCGCCCGCAGGTGGCTGGTCGCGGTCACCGTCACCTCGGCGTACCGCACGGCGTTGCGGGCCAGGTCCTCGGCCAGGCCCAGCACCAGCGCGGCCACGTCGTCACCGGTGGTCACCAGGTCGCTGACCTTGGCGTAGACGTCGATGAAGTGGTCGAAGCCGGTGAACTCGTAGAACTCCAGCAGCTCGGCCTCGTCGGTGGGCACGCCCCCGTCGGGGTGCCTGCGGGCGAGGGCGAGGACGGTGGCGGGGGAGGCCGACCCGACGAGGTGCACGTGCAGCTCGACCTTGGGCAGCTCGGCGATGAAGGAACGCATGGCGGCGGGAAGTCTGCACACCCGGTGCGCCCTGGTCAAGCGCCGGTCGTCGGGTTCCCATCGGTCCACTGTGGACTTGGGTCGTCCTTGACAGGCCCGTGACGGGCGGAGAGGGTCAGCAGACCTGTCCCACGCATCTTGGGGGTTCCTGTGAAGGGTGCTCGGAGAGCCGCGACGCTGGCGGCTCTGGTGACACTGCCGTTGGGGGCCGTCCCGGCCGTGGCCTCAGCCGCGGCCGATGGCCCGCTGTTCACCGACGGCGAGGCGCAGCCCGTCTTCAGCGCGACCGACGTGGTGCGCGAGAGCCTGTGGGTGCGCGCGCCGGTCGACAGCGACCGCGACGGCCGCGACGACGAGGTCTACACCGAGGTGGTCCGGCAGAAGGCGACCGACCGCGGCCTGAAGGTCCCGGTCGTGTTCTTCAACAGCCCGTACTTCTCCGGCGGCAACGACGTGGCCAACCACAACGTCGACGTGGAGCTGTACGTGCCGAACAAGCGCGGCGGGCACGACCGGCGCGACGGCTCCGTGCTCAAGGCGCAGGCCGACGAGCGCATCGCCGCCGCCGTGGGCTCGGCCGCCGGGCCCAACGCGGGGCCGATCACGTCGGGCCGCTACGAGGCGTACTTCATCGAGCGCGGCTTCGCCGTGGTCTACGCCGAGTCGCTGGGCACCGGCAAGTCCACCGGCTGCCCCACCTCGGGCGGACGCAACGAGACCATCGGCTCCAAGTCCGTGATCGACTGGCTCAACGGCCGCGCGCCCGCCCGCGACGCGGCGGGCAGCCCGGTCAAGGCGTCCTGGAGCACCGGCAAGGTCGGCATGATGGGCGTGTCCTACAACGGCACCCTGCCCAACGCCGTGGCCTCGACCGGCGTGCGGGGCCTGGAGACCATCGTGCCCATCGCGGCGATCTCCAGCTGGTACGACTACTACCGCGCGGACGGCGCGGTCGTCGCGCCCGGCACGTTCCAGGGCGAGGACCTCGACGTGCTCGCCGAGTACGTCTACACGCGCGAGGACCGGGAGATCTGCAAGCCGGTCATCGCCGAGGTCGCGGCCAAGCAGGACCGGGTCACCGGCGACTACAGCCCGTTCTGGGACGAGCGCAACTACGTCGACGACGCGCACAAGGTGCGCGCCTCGGTGCTGGCCGTCCACGGCCTGAGCGACTGGAACGTCAAGGTCAAGCACGTGGCGCAGTGGTACGAGGCGCTGCGGCGCAACGGGGTCGAGCACAAGATCTGGCTGCACCGGGCGGGCCACACCGACCCGGACACGCTGCGCTCGCCGGAGTGGCGGCGCACCCTCAACCGCTGGTTCAGCCACTACCTGTACGGCGTGGACAACGGCATCGAGCGCGAGCCGAAGTCGACCGTCCAGCGCGAGGACGGCTCGTGGGTCGACGAGGCCGACTGGCCCGCGCCGGGCACCGCCAAGGCCGAGCTGTTCCCGTGGGCGGGCGGTTCGGCCAAGGGCGCGCTGCGCACGTCGCAGCTGCCGGGGCGCCCGGTGGTGGAGTCGCTGCGCGACGACTCGTCGAAGACCGCCGAAGCCCTGGCCGACCTGCCCAGCTCCGGCAACCGCCTGTCCTACGCCACCCGCGCGGCCACGACCCCGCTGCGCCTGTCCGGCACCGCGCGGGTCGACCTGGCGATCTCGTTCGACCGGCCCGCGGCGAACGTGACCGCGCTGCTGGTCGACCGCGCGCCGGACGGGAGCAGCCACGTGATCACGCGCGGCTGGACCGACCCGCAGAACCGGGTCAGCCCGTCGCGCACGAAGCCGATCCGGCCGGGTGAGCGGTACCGGGTCGAGGTGGAGCTGGAGCCGCAGGACTACGTCGTGGCCGCCGGGCACAGCCTGGAGTTCGTGCTGATCTCCAGCGACTACGACTACACGCTGCGGCCGAAGCCGGGTGCCGGGCTGTCCATCGACCTCACCGGGACCGCGGTGGAGCTGCCCGTAGTCGGTGGCGCCGCTTCACTACGGGAATCGATCGGTTAGGTAGTAATTCACGAAGTACTGGAGTTGGTGACTATTCCACTTCGCTGGCTGGGTGTGGTCGGATCACCGCACCCAGCCAAGGAGGTGGCACATGTCCCGACCCAGGAGCGCCGCACTGCTCGTCTCCGCCCTGGTCACGCCGCTGCTCGGACTCGCCGTCGCGCAGGGCGAGGCCGTGGCGGCCCCCAACTTCCAGGTCCCCTTCCCGTGCAACCAGGTGTGGGAGGGGCAGACCCGCACCAACCACCGGCCCGCCAACTCGGTGGACTTCAACCGCGCGAACGACGAGGGCGACCCCGTCGTGGCCTCCGCGGCGGGCACCGTGTCGCGGGTGGCCAACGAGGGCTCCACCAGCTACGGCCGGTGGATCGAGATCGACCACGGCGGGGGCTGGAAGACCAGGTACGCCCACCTGTCGGCGCAGCGGGTGTCGGTCGGCCAAGCCGTCGCGCTGGGCCAGCGCATCGGCGACGTCGGCAACACGGGTGGCTCCACCGGGGCGCACCTGCACTACGAGCAGCTGCTCGACGGCGCCGACCAGAAGGTGAAGTTCAACGGCACGACGGCCTACTACTGGGGCACCCGCAGCTACACCAGCCGCAACTCCTGCTCCGGCACCGGCTTCACCGGCACGGTGGGCACCGACAGCGGCACCGGGGTGACCATACGCTCGGGTCCGGGCACCCAGTACGCGGCCGTGGGCGCGGTGGCCGACGGGGAGACCGTGACGATCAGCTGCCAGGCCGAGGGCGAGAGCATCACCGGCAAGTACGGCACGACCGTGCTGTGGGACAAGATCGGTCCCGGCTACATCTCCGACGCCTACGTCTACACGGGCTCGGACGGCCAGGTCGCGCCGGACTGCTGACGCGCGGCTGAGCGGTCGCCGCCCCCGCGAGGGGGCGGCACCTTAGCCCCCACCCCCGACAATCCCGGTCGCCCTCACCCGTGCGAGCGACCCGATCCATCCACAGCCCGTCCCCCTGTCCACAGTTGTGGATCTTGACCGTGACTACGCGGTCGAGCCGGTCCAGAGTCGCCCCCATGACGACTCCCGCACCGCTGACCACCCCGCTCCGCGATCCCGGCGACCTGATCGCCGCGGTCCCGCACCTGCTCGGCTTCCACCCCTGCGACTCGGTGGTCGTCGTGCTGGTGGAGGGCTCGGCGGTGGCCATGACCCTGCGCGCCGACCTGCCACCACCCCAGCACACCCGCCGGGCGGTCGAGCAGCTGCTGCCCGCGCTGTCCAGGCAGGCCGGCGCCACGGCGGTGGTGGTCGTCGTCGGCGGACCACGACCGGACCCGCCGGAACGGCTGCCGCGCGAGGACCTGATCACCCACCTCGGCGCCGCCTTCGACGCCGTGGGCATCCGACTGGCCTGCGCGGTGTGGACGCAGGCCGCGGAGAAGGGCACGCCCTGGTTCGACTACTGGGACCTGGGCAGCGCGGGCACCACCCCCGACCCGAGGGGCACCGCGCTGGCGGCGGCCTCCGCCGCCATGGGCTTCGTCACCTACCCCAGCCGGGACGCGATGGTCCAAGTGCTGGCCCCGGCACCCGAGCAGGTGCTGGCCCGCCGGTCCGAGGCGTTGGACCGCCTGGTGGCCGAGTCGCAGGCGGTGCCGCCGCGAGACGCGGCACGACACGGCCGCGCCCTGGTCCACCAGGCGGTCACCGCGGCGGCGGACCGGAAGACCCCGCTGACGGACGAAGAAGTCGTGCTGCTCGCCCACGCCCTGTCCGACCCCTGGGTCAGGGACGCCAGCCTGAGCTACGCGGTGGGCGAGCACGCGATCGGGGCCGAACGCCTGTGGACCGAGCTGACCAGGGCCTGCCCACCGCCCGAGCGAGCCGAACCCGCCACCCTCCTGGCGTTCTCCGCCTACCTCAGGGGCGAGGGCGCGCTGGCCGCCGCGGCGCTGGAACGGGCCCAGCAGGCGCACCCCGGCCACCGCCTGGCGACCCTGCTGCGCACCGCGCTGGAATCCGGCATACCCCCCGAACGCATCCGCGAGTTGTGCTGAGCGGTGCCACCCGACCGCGCGAGTCGCGCGGTCGGGCACCACGAACCGAGCCTTCAGGCACCGCGAGTTGAGCGTTGGGGTGGGAGTTGTGCCGTCACAGCAGATCGGGGCGCTGCCAGGGCTCGCCCAGCACGTGCTCCGCGAGGAAGGCGAAGATCGTCTCGTACCAGAGCTTGGCGTTGCCGGGGGTGAGGATCCAGTGGTTCTCGGTGGGGAAGTACAGGAACTTCGCGGGTACGCCGTGCCGCACCAGGTCGAAGTACAGCCGCTGCCCCTCGCCGACGGGCACCCGGTAGTCCTTGTCGCCGTGGATGACCAGCATCGGCGTCTTGATGTCGGCGACCCGCAGGTGCGGGGAGTTCGCCAGCACCCGGTCCTGCTGGGTCAGCGGGTCGCCCATCTCGCGCAGCCAGTAGTACGAGTCGTCCGTGGTGCCGGTGAAGGCGTCCAGGTTCCACAGCGACGCGTGCGTCACGATGGCCTTGAACCGGTCGGTCCGGGTGGCGATCCAGTTGGCCATGTAGCCGCCGAACGAGCCGCCCATCGCCGCCGTGCGGCTCTCGTCGATGTCGTCGCGGCGCTCGGCGACGTCGGTGATCGCCATCAGGTCGGTGTACGGCTTGGCGCCCCACGACCCCCATCCGGCGCGCACGAAGTCGCGGCCGTAGCCCAGCGACAGCGCCGGGTCGGGCAGCAGCACCGCGTACCCCCGCGCGGCCATCAGCCACGGGTTCCAGCGCCAGCTCCAGCTGTTCCAGCTCATCACCGGGCCGCCGTGCACCCACAGCAGCAGCGGCGCGGGCCGCTCGGCCGAGCAGCCGTCGGGCAGCACCAGCCACGCGCGGACCGCGCGGCCGTCCTCCGCGGTGGTCTCGACCTCGGTCAGCGTGCCGGGCAGCGACTCCACCGCGCCGGGGGCGGGCAGCCGCACCGGCTCCTGCTCGGCCGCCGCCGCGTCCAGCCGCACCGGCTGCGGCGGGTGGTCCACCGCGGCGCGCAGTGCGTACAGAGTCGCGCCGTCCGGGCTCACCAGCACGTCGGTGTAGGCGCCGGAGGCGGTCAGCCGGACCACCTCGCCCGAGGACAGGTCCAGCCGCCACACCGGCTGGTGGCCGCGCAGGCTGCTGGTGAAGTACACCGCGTCGCCGGTGGGGCTCACCACCGGGTGCTCCGGCTCCTCGGGGAAGTCCGGGGTCAGCTCGGTGACCTCGCCCGACTCCAGGTCGATGCGCACCAGCTCGCAGCGCCACGGGCTGTCCGAGGTCGAGTCGAACGACTCGATCGCCACGATCCCCGACGAGTCCGGCAGGAACACCGGCTCGCTGTAGGAGTAGCCCTCGCGGTCGGCCAGCACCCGGTCGACGCCGCCGTCCGCGCCGCGCAGCCGCAGCCGGACCCGCGAGCCGTAGGCGGCGCTGACCGGGACGCGCTCGACGTGCACCACCCAGCGGCCGTCCGGGCTGATCGCGGACTGGGAGCCCACGTGCCCGCCCGCGCCGGGGGTGAGGTCCACCAGCCCGGCGGCCGGGTCGAGGCGGTCGCTGTCGGCGTCCACCGGCCCGGTGGTGACCAGCTGCCGGGGGTAGGTCGGTCCCAGGTCGGCGTCCCAGTACCGGATGGGGTAGGACTCGTGCAGGATGCCGGTCACGCCCGCGTCCTCGCGCGCCTTGCGCAGCGCCTCGTCCGGCTCGCCGAACTCGGCGGTGGGGTGCGCGTCCGCCACCAGCAGCACGGTGCCCGCCTCGCGCGCCACGGCGAACCGCCCCACGCCGCCCGAGGGCCGGTACAGCTCGCGCGCCTCGCCCGCGGGCGGCAGCAGCCACAGCGCGGTCTTGTCCTTGGGCTTGCCGTTGGCGGGCTTGGCCTCCTGGTCCGGGCGGGCGGACAGGAACAGCAGCGCCCCGTCGGGGGTGAACACCGGGTGGGAGTCGCCCTTGGCCGAGCGGGTCAGCCGCCGCGCCGGGCGCCGCCCGCTGGGGTCGACCTCCCACAGCGAGCCCTGCCAGGTCTTGCCGTCCGGGGACAGCCCCGCCACGACGGTCACCAGCCGGGTGCCGTCCGGGGACAGCGCCAGCGAGGAGAGCCTGGGCAGGGCCGCGAAGGCGGACAGGTCCGCGAAGTCCGCCGCTGTGCCGGTCATCCGCTCACGCCTCCTGACGGGACCGGGTGAACTCCCAGGCGTCGCGCACGATGCCCGCCAGGTCGACCCGCTCGGGCGCCCAGCCCAGCTCGGTGCGCGCGCGCTCGCTGGAGGCGACCAGCACGGCCGGGTCGCCCGCCCGACGGGGCGCGACCGCGGCGGGGATCGGGTGGCCGGTGACCTCGCGGCAGGCGTCGATGACCTGCTTGACGGAGAAGCCGGTGCCGTTGCCCAGGTTGTAGACGCGGTGCTCGCCCTTGGTGGCGTGCTCCAGGGCCAGCGCGTGCGCGTCGGACAGGTCGACCACGTGGATGTAGTCGCGCACGCAGGTGCCGTCCTCGGTCGGCCAGTCCTCGCCGTAGACCTGGATCTGCTCGCGCTGCCCCAGCGCGACCTGGAGCACCAGCGGGATCAGGTGGGTCTCGGTGGTGTGCCGCTCGCCGTACCTGCCGTAGGCGCCCGCGACGTTGAAGTACCGCAGGCTGACCGCGGCCAGGCCGTGCGCGGCGGCGTAGGAGGTGATCGCGTGGTCGATGGCCAGCTTGGTGGCGCCGTAGGTGTTGGTGGGCCGGGTCGGGGAGGTCTCCGCGATCGGCACCTCCTCCGGCTCGCCGTAGGTGGCGGCGGTGGAGGAGAACACCAGCCGCGGCACGGCGTGCCTGCGCATGGCCTCCAGCAGCCGCAGCGAGGTGACCACGTTGCCCTGCCAGTACTTGGCCGGGTCCACCATGGACTCGCCGACCAGCGACTTGGCCGCGAAGTGCAGCACGCCGTCGAAGCCGTCGGCCAGCACCTCGTCGATCACGTCGTTGATGTCGCCTTCGACGAACCGGGCGCCCTCGGGGACCGCGTCGGCGTGCCCGGTGGACAGGTCGTCGAGCACGACCACCTCGTGGCCCGACTCGACCAGCCGAGCCGCGCACACGCTGCCGACGTACCCCGCACCGCCCGTGACGAGCAGCTTCACCGTGTTCCCCGCTTTCGTGTCGGTTGTCTCATTCGTCCCGGCCCGCGCCCGCCGAGGGCACGGCCGTGAAGGTCCGCGGCTTGGTCCAGCCGTGTTCGGCGTAGGCGTGCAGCACCCGCCGGACGACCTCGTCGTGGCGCTCCACCGGCACCAGCGCGATGGCCGAGCCGCCGAAGCCGCCGCCGACCATCCGGGCGCCCAGCGCGCCCGCCGCCACCGCCGCGTCGACCGCCACGTCCAGCTCGTCCACCGAGACCCGGTAGTCGTCGCGCAGGCTGGCGTGCGAGGCGTCCAGCAGCGGTCCCAGCCCGGCCAGCTCACCGGAGCGCAGCAGCTCCACCGAGCGCAGCACCCGGTCGTTCTCGGTGACCACGTGCCGCACCAGCGGGCGCAGCCGTTCCGGCAGCTTCTCCAGCGCCGCGCCCAGCCCGTCGACGGAGATGTCCCGCAGCGCGGGCACGCCCAGCAGGTCCGCGGCCTCCTCGCAGCCCGCGCGCCGGGCGGCGTAGCCGCCGTCGGTGTGCGAGTGGCTGGCGCGGGTGTCGATCACCAGCACCTCCAGCCCCCGCGCGGCGGCGTCGAAGGGCACTTGCTCGGCCTCGCCCGAGCGCACGTCCAGGAACAGCACGTGCGCCTCGGTGCAGCGCAGCGACGCGGTCTGGTCCAGCAGACCGGTGGGCGCGCCGACGAAGTCGTTCTCCGAGCGCTGCACCCACCGGGCGATCTCCGGCAGCGTGGGCGAGCCGGGCCCGCCGTCGGGGGAGCGGCCCGCCAGGCCCAGCAGGGCCAGCGCGACCGCGCACTCCAGCGCGTGCGAGGAGGACAGCCCCGCGCCCGCGGGCACGTCGCCCGCGATCACCAGGTCCGCCCCGCCGGTGACGCCCACCTCGCGCAGCGCCCAGGCCACGCCGCTGGGGTAGGCGGCCCAGCCCTCGACCGCGCCGGGCGCCAGGTCGGCCACGGCGACCGGCTCGGCGTGCTGGGGCTCGCCGTCCGCGCCCAGGGTGGCCACCCGCAGCAGGCCGTCCGCGCGCGCCGCGGCGGCCACCGCGGTGCGGTGCGGCAGCGCGAAGGGCAGCACGAAGCCGTCGTTGTAATCGGTGTGCTCGCCGATCAGGTTGACCCGACCGGGAGCGGACCAGACCCCCTCCGGGGCGGTGCCGTGGAGCTGGGTGAACGCGGCCGCGGCGCGGTGGCCGGGTCTCACCGGGCCTGCACCAGGACGGCGTGCGCGACGGACGGGCTCAGCTCGGTGGTGGTGCCGTTGCCGCGCACCTGGATCACCTTGGCGCCCGCCATCGAGTCGACCTCCACCGTCCCGCCGGGCACCACGCCCGCGGCCTTCAGCTCGGCCATCAGGTCCGGGTCCATCTGCACGTGCTCGGCGATGCGCCGCACCTCGACGCGACCGCCGCCACGCCGGGCCACCTCGTCCACCCGGATCAGGTCGGCTTCGGCGGCGGGGGCGGGTTCGCCGTCGCCGAGCTTGTCCAGACCGGGGATGGGGTTGCCGTAGGGGGAGGTGGTGGGGTTGCCCAGCAGCTTGACCAGCTTGCGCTCGACGGCCTCGCTCATCACGTGCTCCCAGCGGCACGCCTCGCTGTGCACGTGCTCCCACTCCAGGCCGATGACGTCGACCAGGAGGCGCTCGGCGAGCCGGTGCTTGCGCATCACCGCGACGGCCAGGCTGCGCCCCTGCTCGGTCAGCTCCAGGTGCCGGTCGTCGGCCACGATGACCAGGCCGTCGCGCTCCATCCGGCCGACGGTCTGGCTGACCGTGGGGCCGCTCTGGCCGAGGCGCTCGGCGATGCGGGCGCGCAGGGGCACCACGCCCTCTTCTTCGAGCTCGTAGATCGTGCGGAGGTACATCTCCGTGGTGTCGATGAGGTCGTTCACACCCGCTCCCCTTCGTATGCCCTCATGCTAGTCGCACCGTTCGACGGCGCGTCCGGCCATCAGCAGGTCGGTGGACCGCCCTGGGTGCAGGATGGTGCGGTGCACCCACTGATCAGCACCGAAGCACTCGCTTCCGCGCTCGCGGGCGCGGAGCCCCCGGTCGTGCTCGACGTCCGCTGGCGCCTGGGCGGCCCGTCGGCCAGACAAGATTACGAGGTCGCGCACGTCCCCGGCGCCGTGTACCTGGACCTGGACCAGGACCTCGCGGACCCGCCCGGCGAGGGCGGCAGACACCCGCTGCCGGACCCCGAGCGCCTGCGGCGCGTCCTGCGCGCGGCGGGCGTGCGCCGGGGCGGGCCGGTGGTGGCCTACGACAGCGGTGACGGCTCGGTCGCGGCGCGTGTCTGGTGGCTGCTGCGCTGGGCGGGCCACGAGGAGGTGGCGGTGCTGGACGGCGGGTTCGCGGCGTGGACCGCGGAAGGCCGCCCGGTCACCGCGGAGCCGCCGCGGCCGGTCGAGGGCGACGTGGAGGTGCGCCCCGGCGGGATGCCGGTGCTCGACGCCGAGGGCGCGGCCGAGCTGGCGCGCACCGGTGTGCTGCTGGACGCGCGGGCGGCGCAGCGCTACCGCGGCGAGACCGAGCCGGTCGATCCGCGCGCGGGCCACATCCCCGGAGCGGTGAACGCGCCCTCGGCCGAGCACGTGGGCGCGGACGGGCGGTGGCTGGGCGCCGAGGGGCTGGCCGCGCGGTTCGCGGGCCTGGGCGTGCGCCCCGACCGGCCGGTCGGGGCCTACTGCGGGTCCGGCGTCACCGCCTCGTCGGTGGTGCTGGCGCTGGAGGTGGCCGGGGTCACCGCCCCGGAGCGGCCCGCCGCGCTGTACGCGGGTTCCTGGTCGCACTGGTGCGTCGATCCCGACCGACCGGTGGCCACCGGACCGCAGCCCGGCTGAGCCCGCCCGGTCGAGCTCAGGCGTTCGGGATCTTCTCGAACGCCTTGGTGACCAGCTTGCGGGCGATGTCGCAGGTGTCCGCCCCCTCGACGGGGGTCACCGTGGCGATCAGCGCCGGGGTGATCGCCTTCGGGTCGTCGGTGAGCATGACCATGACGGTGCAGTCGCCCTGCTCGTCGATCTCGTAGGCGGTGTTGCCGCCGAGCTCGAACGGGCGGGCGGCGTCGTTGTGGTTGGCGACGGTCACCATGAGCAGCACGACGACGAACGGGTCCTCGGTGATCTGCACGCAGCCCTTCTGCCCCGCCTGCCGCGCGCCGATGGTGGAGGCCACCTCTTCGGGGGAGAGGATGTCGCAGTCCTCGAAGCCGGTGGTCTTCTTCCGCTGCGTGATCTTGACGCCGGTGGGCTGCCCGCTGCCGGTGGGGGAGCCCTTCGCGCTGGTGGTGGGCCGCTGCTCGGCGGAGTCCCCGGTGGGCCGCGCGGAAGTCCTGGTGGGCGCCTTGGCCGAGCTCCCGGTGGGGCTGGGCTCGTCGACCGCGGACTCCCTGGCCGCCACCGGGTTGCCCGCGACCTGCTGGGCGCAGGCGCCCAGGCCGAGGGCCAGCACCGCGGTCACGGCGGCCAGGGTGGAGACTCGTCGCAGCTGCATGGCGCTTGGACCCCGTTCCGACCAGCGGGGTTCCATCTTCGAATGGCGTTTCCCGACCCGCTGTCGCGGCAGACTCTAAGCGCACTTCACGCGCGCTGCGCCCGGAGACCTACCACCGCGTGGGTTAGGTTGCGGGCATGGGCGCCAACACCGCCGCCAGTCCCGCCGTCCGCACCGCGGTCAAGGCCGCCGTCGTCTGGGACGAGGCGTTCCTCGGCTACGACCTGGGCGGGGACCACCCGCTCAACCCGGTCCGGCTGGACCTGACCGTCCGGCTGGCCGCCGAGCTGGGGGTGCTCGACGGGGTCGAGCTGGTGCGGCCGGCGCGGGCCGACGACGCCGAGATCGAGCGGGTGCACGAGCCGGGCTACCTGTCCGCCGTGCGGGCCGCGCCGAGCGCGGGCTGGGACGTCGGGCACGGCCTCGGCACCCCGGACAACCCGGTGTTCGACCGGATGCACGAGGCGTCCGCGCTGGTCGTCGGCGGGTCGCTGGCCGCGGCGCGGGCCATCGCCTCGGGCGCGGTCGACCGCGCGGTGAACATCGCGGGCGGGCTGCACCACGCGATGCGCGACCACGCCGCCGGGTTCTGCGTCTACAACGACTGCGCCGTGGCCATCTCCTGGTTGCTGGACAACGGCTT
>NZ_BMRG01000002.1:30383-55063 GCF_014648515.1 Saccharothrix coeruleofusca | reverse complement strand
CGACCGGATCGCCTACATCGACACCGACGTGCACCACGGCGACGGCGTGCAGGCGGCGTTCTACGACGACCCTCGGGTGCTGACGGTGTCGCTGCACCAGCACCCGCTGAGCCTGTGGCCGGGCACCGGCAGGCCCGCCGAGCTGGGCGGGCCGGGGGCGGAGGGCACGGCGGTGAACCTGGCGCTGCCGCCGGGCACCTCCGACCGGGGCTGGCTGCGCGCCTTCCACGCCGTGGTGCCCTCGGTGCTCAAGGCGTTCCGGCCGCAGCTGCTGGTCACCCAGTGCGGCGTGGACACCCACCGGGAGGACCCGCTGGCGGACCTGTCGCTGACCGTGGACGGGCACCGCGCGATCTACCGGGCGCTGCGCGAGCTGGCCGCGACCACGGCGGGCGGGCGCTGGCTGGCCCTGGGCGGCGGCGGGTACGAGCTGCTGCGCGTGGTCCCGCGCTCGTGGACGCACCTGCTGGCCACCGTGCTGGACCGCGACCTGGACCCGGAGACGCCGCTGCCCGCGGGGTGGGTGGCGCGCACCAGCGCGCTGGCGCCGCACCGGCCGCTGCCCGCGTCCATGACCGACGGCGCGGACGTGGCCCACGAGCCGTGGGGCGGGGTCACCTCGCAACCCGTGGACACCGCGGTCCTGGAGACCCGGCGCGCGCTGTTCCCGCTGCACGGCCTGGACCCCGAGGACCCGAGGGACTAGCCGTGGACCCCTTCGACTACCCCCGGCACTGGGAGGCCGACGTCGTGCTCAGCGACGGCGGCACGGTGCACCTGCGCCCGATCACCCCGGACGACGCCGACCGCCTGCTGGCCTTCCACGGCAGGCTGTCCGAGCGCACCCGCTACTTCCGCTACTTCGGCCCGTACCCGCGGATGCCCCAGCGCGACCTCCAGCGGTTCAGCACCGTCGACCACGCCGACCGGGTGGCCTTCGCGGCGCTGCTGGGCGACGACATCGTCGCGGTCGGCCGCTACGACCGGCTCGGCGACGGCGGCTCGGCCGAGGTGGCGTTCGTGGTGCGGGACGACCACCAGGGGCGCGGCCTGGGCTCGATCCTGCTGGAGCACCTGGCCGCGGCGGCGCGCGAGCGCGGGCTGAGCCGGTTCACCGCGGAGGTGCTGGCGGAGAACGGCCAGATGGTGCGGGTCTTCCGGGACGCGGGCTACTCGGTGCGCCGGGCCTTCGACGAGGGCGTGCTGCACCTGGAGTTCGACATCGACCCCACCGAGGAGTCGGTGGTGGTCGCCCGCGCCCGCGAGCAGGCCGCCGAGGCGCGCAGCGTGCACAACCTGCTGCACCCCCGCTCGGTGGCGGTGATCGGCGCGTCCACCGACCGTACCAAGATCGGCCACGCGGTGCTGGCCAACCTGCTGGCCGCGGACTTCCACGGACCGGTCTACCCGGTCAACGCCGAGCACCGGTCGGTGCGCGGGGTGCGGGCCTACCCGTCGGTGCTGGACATCCCCGACGACGTGGACCTGGCCGTGGTCGCGGTGCCCGCGGCGGGCGTGGACGAGGTGATGGACGCCTGCCTGGCCAAGGGGGTCAAGGCGCTGGTGGTGGTCTCGGCCGGGTTCGGCGAGACCGGTCCCGGCGGGCTCAGCGCCGAGCGCAGGCTGGTCGCCGAGGCCCGCGCGCACGGCATGCGGGTGGTCGGGCCGAACGCGCTGGGCGTGCTCAACACCGATCCCGCGGTGCGGCTGAACGCGACGCTGGCGCCGCACCTGCCCGCGCTGGGCCGCACCGGCTTCTTCTGCCAGTCCGGCGCGCTGGGCACCGCGATCCTGGCCACCGCGGCGCAGCGCGGCCTCGGCCTGTCCACGTTCGTCAGCGCGGGCAACCGGGCCGACGTCTCCGGCAACGACCTGCTGCAGTACTGGGAGACCGACCCGGCCACCGACGTGGTGCTGCTGTACCTGGAGTCGTTCGGCAACCCGCGCAAGTTCGCCAGGCTGGCCCGCAGGCTGGGCCGCAGCAAGCCGATCGTGGCGGTGAAGTCGGGCAGGCACGCGGTCACCCCGGCGCTGGCCGCGACCTCGGTGCCGGTGGACGAGCCCAGCGTGCAGGCGCTGTTCGAGCAGGCGGGCGTGATCCGGGTGGAGTCGCTGGCGCAGCTGTTCGACACCGCGCTGCTGCTGGCGCACCAGCCGCTGCCGTCCGGGCCGAGGGTCGGCGTGGTGGGCAACTCCACCGCGATCGGCCTGCTGGCCGCGGACACCGCGCTGGCGCAGGGGCTGGAGCTGGCGGGCGAGCCGGTGGACGTGGGCGCGCAGGCCACGCCGGAGGCGTTCGCGGGGGCGGTGCGCCGGGCCTTGGAGGACGAGGGGACCGACGCGCTGGTGGTGGTGTTCGTGCCGCCGCTGGCGGTGCCCGGCGCGGAGTTCGCCCGCGCGCTGCGCGAGGTGGTGGAGCAGACCGGCAGCGGCAAGCCGATCGCCTCGACGTTCCTGGCGGTGGAGGGCGTGCCGGACGAGCTGGCGGTGCCCGGTCCCGGTGGCGCGCCCGGCCGGGGTTCGGTGCCGTCCTACCCGAGCCCGGAGCGGGCGGTGGCCTCGCTGGCCCGCGTCACCCGCTACGCCCGCTGGCGGTCCGCGCCGCAGGGCCGGTTCACCCGGCCCGCGGGCATCGACCCGGAGGCGGCGCACCGGCTGGTCGCCTCGCTGCGGCTGGACGAGGGCGGCGAGCGGCAGGTCGACGACGACACCGCGGTGCGGCTGCTGGCGTGCTACGGCGTGGAGGTGGTGCCCTTCCGGGTGGTGGGCGACGCGGACGAGGCGGTGGTGGCGGCGGCCGCGCTGGGCTACCCGGTGGTGCTCAAGTCCACCGCCGAGCGGCTGCGGCACCGCACGGACCTGGTGGGCGTGCGGCTGGACCTGGCGAGCGCGCAGGCGGTGCGCACGGCCTACGAGATGCTGGCCGAGATCTCCGGGCAGTCCGACGTGTACGTGCAGCGCATGGCCCCCAAGGGCATCTCCTGCGTGCTGGGGCTCCAGGACGACCCGTCGTTCGGCACGCTGGTGTCGTTCGGGTTGTCCGGCGTGGTCAGCGACCTGCTGGGGGACCGGGCGTACCGGGCGGTGCCGCTGACCGACGCGGACGCGGCGGCGCTGGTGCGCGCCCCGAAGGCGGCCCCGCTGCTGGCGGGCTACCGCGGCGGGGAGTCCGCCGACCTGCCCGCGCTGCAGGAGCTGGTGCTGCGGCTGGCGGCGTTGGCCGAGGACGTGCCGGAGGTGCGGGAACTGGCGCTGGAGCCGGTGCTGGCCAGCGCCGCCGGGGCCTACGTCAGCAACGCGCGGATCACCCTGGGGCCGCCGCCGTCGCGGCACGACAGCGGTCCGCGCAGGCTGCGCTCGCCCGGTGGGGTGGCGTGATCCGCACCCCACTCCGCTGGCGGTCTGGCGGGCGCGTTCGGGCACGTAGGCTCGATTCCGTGACCGCATCGCACCCCCTGCCCCAGTACCGCGCCCAGTACCGCGCGGACGGACCGGTCCGGGCGGGCATCCCCGAGCACGGCCGGGTTCCGCGCTACTACGCGGTCAAGACCGAGCTGCTGTGGCTGGTCGACTCGCTGGGCGAGGGCGCCGCGCTGCCGTCGGAGCGGGAGCTGGCCGAGCGGTTCTCGGTCTCGCGGGTGACGCTGCGCCAAGCGGTCGGCGAGCTGGTCATGGAGGGCAAGCTGCAGCGCCGCCAGGGCAGCGGGACCTACGTGGCCCCGCCGAAGCTGGTGCAGCCGCTGTCGCTGGTCAGCTACACGGAGGGGATGCGCAGGCAGGGCGTGGCGCCCGCGCGCAGCGTGATCACCGTGGAGCACCTGCCCGCCGACGAGGTGCTGGCCCGCGACCTGGCCATCGGCCACGGCGACCAGGTGGTGCACCTGGAGCGGGTGCTGCTGGCCGACGACGAGCGGGTCGGCCTGGAGTCGACCTACCTGTCGGTCGAGCGGTTCCCGACGCTGCTGGAGGTCCTCGACCCCACCAAGTCGTTGTACGAGTGCCTGACCGGCAAGCTGGGCGTGGTGTTCGGCGAGGCCGAGGAGCGGGTGGAGACGGTGCTGGCGACGCCGCGCGAGGCGCTGCTGATCGGCACCAACCCGGCGCTGCCGATGCTGCTGCTGCACCGGGTGTCCCGCGACGCCCAAGGCGTGCCGGTAGAGCGGGTGCGGTCGCTGTACCGGGGGGACCGGTTCAGCTTCACCGCCCGCCTGCGGCCCGACCGGTAGCGCTCCCTGCGGTCCTCAGAGGACCGAAGGGGATCGGCGCAGGGATCGGCGCAGGGATCGGCGCAGGGATCGGCGCAGGGGAGGGTCGCTGCTCCGGGTGGCTCAGCCCGTGCCGTCCTCCGGTGCGCCAACGGCGTCGCGTACCGCTGAACGTCAGCAGATCGCAACCGGATAGCGGCCGTTGGCAGGCACGCGTACCTGCCCTTGCGAAGGTACCGTTGGTGCTGGACGTGAGTCCTCCTCACCCGCAAGGGCGCGGGGGAAGCGGGGTGGTTCGCCGTGACCTTCAAAGAGGAGTTCCTGCAGGAACTCGAGGACTGCCTGCGCGGGTACGGCGCGGTGCCCGTCCTCAACCACAACGCGCTCGCGCGGTTCGTGGACTTCGTGCGCGCGCTGCCCGAGGACGACCTGCGGCTGCGCTGCCTGACCAACGTCGACCAGGGGTCCGGCTCGTTCTGGAACAACCCGGCGGTGTGGTGGGAGCTGGTGCCGCGGTTCGGGGTGGCGCACTGCGACTGCGGCGGGCTGCTGGACCGGATGCTGGACGAGGCCATCAGCGACGAGATCGACGTGCTGGAGATGGAGATCCGGGAGCTGCCGGGCTGATCGGCCCGGCAGCTCCCGCCCCAGGGGGTCGTCACCCGTTGTGCACCCGGGTCGCCGGACGCACAACGGGGTGCTGGGTGGGGTGGGCTCAGACCGAGGTGAGGCGTTCGAAGAAGGAGCGGTAGCGCCGCAGCGCCAGGCGCAGCTCCTCGGTGTCCACCCGCTCGCCCTCCTGCCACTGGCCCTCCAGCGAGCGCTTGTGCTCGGCGAAGGTGGTGGCCAGGCTCTGGATCACCTGCGCGACGAGTTCGTCGGCGCGGTGCACGGCTTCGCGCGGGCTGTCGACGAAGTCGACCTGCAGCGCCCGCCACTGCTCGCGGAACCGGTCGACCTCGTCCTCGGTGAACAGCTGGACGTCCGGTTGCCGGACCTCCTCGACTTCCCCCGGCTCGGCGTACTCGGCCTCGACGGCGTAGTCGCGCTGGTCGTAGTCGGACTGGACGTGGTCGGCCCGGTCGTGGTCGGGCTCATTCCCGCGCGGGCGCGCGGGGTTCTCGGTGACGAGCACCCGCTCGTCCGGCCGCTGGTGGTCGGTCATCACCGCGCCCCTTCCCGGCGCCTGCCCAGCAGCTCCTCGAACAGCGCGCGGTAGTGCACCATCGCGTTGCGCAGGTCCTCGGTCGTGGCCTCGCCCCTGTCCTGGCGCTGCGAGATGGCGTGCGCGGCGCGGTAGTCCGCCAGCGTCCGCGCGTGCTCGACCGACAGCAGCGACATGCGCTGCTCGTAGCCCTCGGTGGGGTAGCCGCGCTCGGCCATCAGCGCGGTCACCAGGCGATCGGCCTGGCCGACCGCCTCGGCGGGCGCGTCGACGAACATCTCCTGGACCTTGGCCCAGTTCTGGACGTAGTTCTCGCGCGTGCCCTCGTCGAGGGCGCGCAGGTCCAGCTTGGCGTGGGCGCGTTCCCGCTCGGCCAGCTCCCGCTCGGCGGCCATGCGGTTGCCGTTGCGCTCGACCGCGCGCTGGTACTCGGGGCCGAACTTCCGGCGCAGGTGCCTGCGCTGCAGGTAGGTCTTCAGCAGCACCGCGGCCACGGCCAGTGCGACCAGCACGGCGACGACAACGCCGATGGTGGTGCCGGTGGACATCTCCGCCTCCTAGGGTCTGGATGTCCACCGGGTTGCCGTCACGTGCCGGGCACAAACCTGGACGACCTCGCGCGCGGACCGCCCCGCCACCGCGACGAGCGCCGATTTTCCCGCTGTGGCAAGGAGTTTCAGCGGCTGACCGCCTTGCGGTACTGGCGGGTCGCCAGCGGCACGAAGACCAGCAGCAGGACCACCGTCCAGAGCAGCGTGGTCAGCACCGGGTGCCGCAGCGGCCACACGTCGGGCGCGGGGAAGGCGGGGTTGGTGTTGCCGAACAGCTCGCGCGCCGCCGCCGTCACCGCGGAGATGGGGTTCCACTGGGCGAAGGTCTTCAGCGGTCCCGGCAGGTTGCCCTCCTGCACGAAGGTGTTCGCGATGAAGGTCAGCGGGAAGATCACGATGAAGCTGGCGTTGTTGAACACCTCCGGGCTGCGCACCAGCAGGCCCACGATCGCCATGCCCCAGGACACCGCGTAGGCGAACAGCAGCAGCAGCGCGAACCCGGCCAGCGCCTCCCCGAACGACGAGTGGATGCGCCAGCCGACCAGCAGACCGGTCACCGACATCACCACGATGACCAGCGCGTTGTTGACCAGGTCGCTGGTGGTGCGGCCGATCAGCACGGCGGAGCGGGCCATCGGCAGCGAGCGGAACCGGTCGATCACGCCCTTCTGCATGTCCTCGGCCAGGCCGCTGCCGGTGATGGTGGCCCCGAAGATGACCGTCTGGGCGAAGATGCCCGCCATCAGGAACTCGCGGTAGTCCATGCCGGGGATCTCGATCGAGCCGCCGAACACGTAGGCGAACAGCAGCACGAACATGATCGGCGAGAGCGTGGAGAACACCAGCAGGTCCGGCACCCGCTTGATCTTGATCAGGTTGCGCTTGGCGACCACCGCACCGTCGCCGAGCGCCTGCGTGAACGTGCTCATGCCCCCCGCTCCTCCTCGGCCCGCTCCTCGGCGCCGTGCCCGGTCAGCGCGAGGAAAACGTCGTCCAGCGTCGGCCTGCGCAGGCCGATGTCGAGCACCTTGACCGCTTCCGCGTCCAGCCTGCGGATGCCGTCGACCAGCACGTGGGCCCCGCCCGAGACGGGCACGGTCAGCCGGTGGCCGCGCTCGTCGAGCACGATCTCGCCGATCGCCAGCGGGGCCAGCGCCGCGCGGGCCGACGCCGCCTCCTGCGCCGAGCCGACCGACAGCTCCAGCCGCTCGCCGCCGACCTGGTCCTTGAGCTCGTCGGCGGTGCCCAGCGCGATGACCCGGCCGTGGTCGATGACCGCGATCCGGTCGGCCAGCCGGTCGGCCTCCTCCAGGTACTGGGTGGTCAGCAGCAGCGTGGTGCCGCCCGCGACCAGCTCGGCGATCACGTCCCACATGCCGAGCCTGCTGCGCGGGTCCAGGCCGGTGGTCGGCTCGTCCAGGAACAGCACCGACGGCCTGGCCACCAGCGCCCCGGCCAGGTCCAGCCGCCGCCGCATCCCGCCGGAGTACCCCTTCACCGGCCGGTCGGCCGCCTCGACCAGGTCGAACCGCTCCAGCAGCTCCCGCGCCCGCTCCCGGCTGCGCGCCCGGCCCAGGTGGTACAGCCGCCCCACCATGTCCAGGTTCTCGAAGCCGGTCAGGTTCTCGTCCACCGCCGCGTACTGGCCGGACAGGCCGATCCTGCCGCGCAGCTCGCGCGCGTCGGCCACCACGTCGAGCCCGGCGACCCGCGCCGTGCCCCGGTCCGCGCGCAGCAGGGTGGTGAGCACCCGCACCGCCGTCGTCTTGCCCGCGCCGTTCGGGCCCAGCAGCCCCATCACGGTGCCCTCCGGCACCGCCAGGTCGAGCCCGTTCAGCGCCACCACCGACCCGTAGCGCTTGACCAGCCCCTCGGCCAGGATCGCCTCCGCCATGCGCGCCATCATGAACGAGGGGACCGACAATTTCGCGCCAATTACCCGACCGCCCACTGAGGACGCGAGAAGTTGCGCATTGGGCAAAGAATGTGGTGCTGTGCGCGGTGTGCAGATCCGCCGGGCCACCCCCACCGACCTGTCCGCGCTCCTCACCCTCGTGGGTGAGTTCTACCGAGCGGACCACCACCACTACGACGAGCAGCGCGTGATCCGGGCGCTGGAACCGCTTCTCGTCGACGACAACTACGGGCAGGTGTGGTTGTTCGACACCGGTTGCGCGGTGGTCACCTGGAGCTACTCACTGGAATCGGGTGGGCGCGACGCGCTGGTGGACGAGTTCTACGTGCGCAATCGCGGTCGGGGAGTGGGCGGTGCGGTAATGCGAGCACTGCTCGGGAAATGTCGTGAAGCAGGCGCGCTGAAGGTCTTCCTGGAAACCGAGGAGCACAACGACGCGGCACGCCGGTTCTACCGGCGGCACGGGTTCGAGGTGGAGCGGTCCACCTGGCTGAGCCGGGAGCTGTGAACCGGCGGGCGCCTCGCCGGTTCGGGTCGGGCTCAGCAGCAGCCCGCTGAGCAGCAGTCGGCCGAGCAGCCGCACTCGTCGTCCATGGTCGTCACCTCCCCTCCGGTGGGCACCAGTCCCCCTGGTCCAGCTCCGGGCAGCGCCCGGACGGCAGGCCACCGACCAGCTCGACCAGCTCCGCGCGCAGCGCGGACAGCCGCGCCAGCTCGGCGTCCAGCTCGGCGATGTGCCGGTGCAGCATGGTCTCGGCGGGCTCGCACGGGCACACGCCGGTGTCGCGCACCGCCAGCAGGTCGGCGATCTCCTTCAGCCGCAGCCCCAGCTTCTGGCAGCCGCGCACGAACCGCAGCCGGTCCACGGCCTCGGCCGGGTAGCGGCGGTAGCCGGAGGCCGACCGCGGTGGCGGCGGCAGCAGCCCCGCCCGCTCGTAGTACCGGACGGTGTCCGGGCGCACGCCGACCGCGTCGGCCAGTTCCGCAACGCGCATGACCCGACGGTAGACCTTGGAGCGGACTCCAAGGTCAAGCCGCTGTTCGGCAGGGCGTCTCAGGGAAGCGGATACGCACCCGCACGTGCTCGATCGAAGGAAGCGCTCCTGCTCACTACTGTGGTCAGCAGTTCCGTGTGCGAGGTGAGGAGCGAACCCGATGGCAGCCGTCCAAACCCGCCGCAAGCGCAAGCTCGGGCAGTTCCTGCACGCCCTGCGCAAGCGCGCGGGCAAGACCGAGGCCGACTACCACGCGCTGACCCGCAAGACGCAGTCGACGCTGTCCCGGATGGAGAACGGCTACATCAGTCCCAGTTGGACCGAGCTGGGGGCGCTGCTGGGGCTGTACGGCGCCAGTGAGAGCGAGCGGCGCGAAGCCGAAGCGCTCTGGGAGGACGCCAAGCAGGACGGCACCCGCCTGGTGCACGCCGCCGCGTTCACCCCCGAGGCGCGCACCTACGCGCGGCAGGAGGCGGACGCGACCGAGGTGCGCACCATCGAGATGATCGTGATCCCCGGCCTGCTCCAGACGCCCGCCTACGCCGCGGCGATCCGGCTGGCCGGGCGGCGCTTCCTGGACCCGTCGGTCTCGGTGGAGCAGGCCATCGCCGCGCTCGCGGGCAGGCAGCGGAGGCTGCCCCAGCTGACGCTGCACGCGGTGATCGACGAGGCGGCGCTGCACCGGGTGGTCGGCGGACGGGAGGTGATGCGGGCCCAGCTGCTGCACTTGTTGGAGGCGGCCAAGCAACCCAACATCACCATTCGGGTGATCCCGTTTGGAGCAGGGGCCTACGGAACGATGTCCGGCGGTGGTGCCACGGCGTTGCGTTTCGAAGAGGACGATCCCTCGGCCGTGTACTTGGAGTACGCAGGCGGGGGTAAGTGGGTGGACAATCCTGCGGACGTGCAAAATTACCTGCTGCACTTCGACGAGATCATCACCGAGGTCGCCTTGTCGCCCAAGGAGTCGGCCTCCCTCATCCGCACACTGGCTACCGCACTGAAGGAAACATGACCAACAACGAGACGTGGCGCAGAAGCTCCTATTCCGGCGCGGGCAACAACTGCGTCGAGTTGGCCGTTGACCGAACAACGACACGGGTGCGCGACAGCAAGTGCCCCGGCCCCGAACTGACCTTTGCGGACCGTCCTTTCCGAGCTTTCCTCACCGGACTCGCGACCGCCCCGCGCGCGGCCGCCGGGCACCCGGTCCGGTAACCGGCACCACCGACCCGCCGTCGCCCCGGCGTCGCGGTCACCGTGCCGCCGTGGGCGACGACGCCGACCCGCCCACCGCGCCACCGGCCGCCCGGTTCTGAAAACGATTGCACCCCTCCGGCCCCGCCCATCGCGGAGGAGGAGGACCCCCCTCGCAGTGCTCGCCCGCTTCCACGTGCGGACAGGTGTGCGCGAAGCGATGAAGCGGTAGCCAGGAGGGGCTACCGCTTCGCTCCGGACGGGGCCGCCCGCCTGCGCTGATCGGTCAGTGCGTGCCGAGCACGCCGTCCACGCGGCGCGGGATGCCCAGCGGGTTGTCCGCGCGCAGCTCGGCGGGCAGCAGGGCCTCCGGCCACGACTGGTAGGTCACCGGGGCCAGCCAGCGGCGGATCGAGGTCGCGCCGACGGAGGTGTGCAGCGGGTTGGTCGTGGCAGGCCACGGCCCGCCGTGGTGCATCCCCCACGCCACGGCCACGCCGGTGGGCCAGCCGTTGAAGACCAGCCTGCCCGCCACCTGGCGCAGCGCCGCGGCGGCCCGGCCCGCCAGCTCGTGCTCGGCGTCGTCGGCGTGTACGGTGCCGGTGAGCGTGCCCGGCAGCTTCGGCAGCACCGCCAGCAGCCGGTCGACGTCGTCGTAGGTGACCACCACCCCGGTCGGGCCGAAGTGCTCCTCGCTCAGCCGCTCCAGGTTCTCGGCGAAGGTCTCCAGCCCGACCTCGAACAGCCGGGGCTCGACACTCCACCCCCCGTCGGGCGCGGTGCCGCGGGCCACCTGCCGCACCAGCTCGGACGAGGCCAGCTCATCGGTGCCCGAGCGGTAGGAGTCGCGCATCCGCTCGTTGAGCATCGGCCCACCACTGGCGGCGGCCACCGCCCGCGCCAGCGCGGGCACCAGCGACGGCGGCGTGAACAGCAGGCCGGGGTTGGTGCAGAACTGGCCCACGCCCAGGGTGAGCGAGTCCGCGAAGCCCCGCGCGAGCTCCTCGGGCCGTCGCGCCGCCGCGCCGGGCAGCACCACGGCCGGGTTCACGCTGCCCAGCTCGCCGTAGAACGGGATCGGGTCGGGCCGGGACTGCGCCAGGTCGAACAGCGCCCGCCCGCCGCCGGTGGAACCGGTGAAGCCGACCGCGCGGATCGCCGGGTGCCGCACCAGCGCCACGCCCGCCCCGGTGCCGTGGACGACGCCGAAGACGCCCTCCGGCAGCGCGGAGGCGAGCACCTCGGCGGTGGCCCGCGACGTGCCGGGGTGCGACGGGTGCGCCTTGAGCACCACCGGGCAGCCCGCCGCCAGCGCCGAGGCGGTGTCCCCGCCCGCGGTCGAGAAGGCGAACGGGAAGTTGGACGCGGAGAACACCGCGACCGTCCCGAGTGGACGCAGCATCCGCCGCAGCTCGGGGCGGGGCGGGATGGTGTCCGGGTCGGCCGAGTCCAGCACCGCCTCGACGTAGCTGCCCTCCCGCAGCACCCCGCCGAACAGCCGCAGCTGGTTGGTGGTGCGCTTGAGCTCGGTGGTCAGCCGGGGCACGCCGAGCGCGGTCTCCGCGTCGGCGATCCCGACCAGTTCCGGCGAGGCCGCGTCCAGCGCGTCCGCCAGCGCGTCCAGCGCCGCCGCGCGCTGCCCGGCGGACAGCGCAGACCAGGCAGGGAAGGCCGCCGCGCCCGCCTCGGCGGCGGCGGCCACCTCGGCGGCGGTGCTCTCCTGGACCGGCTCGCCGTGCGCCCGCCCGGTCCGGGGGTCGTAGCCCTGCACGCTCACCGGCCCGCCTCCTGAACCGCCGTGTCGAACTCCGGGCCGCACCACAGGCCGCCCACGTGCTTGTGCGCCAACGACTCCGGGTCCGGCTCGCCCTGCTCGGCGATCAGCTCGGCGGCGAAGACCTCCGAGTCGTCCTCGGGGGCGTAGCCCAGCGCGCGGGCCTCGTCGAGGGAGAACCAGCGGCGGGTGTTGTCCGACACGCCCCACACCACCCGGAAGCCGGGGGAGGGTGCGGACAGGCACGCCTCGAACAGCCGGGCGCCGTCGTCGGGGGACAGCCAGGTCGACAGCATCCGGGTGTCGCGCGGCTTCTCGAAGCACGAGCCGATGCGCACCGCGATGACGTCCAGGCCGTAGCGGCTGGAGTACATGCTGCCCAGCGCCTCCATCGCCACCTTGCTCACCCCGTAGTAGCTGTCCGGCCGGGGGAACAGGTAGTCGCCCGCCTCGCCGCGCGAGCGCGGGTGGAAGCCCACCGCGTGGTTGGAGCTGGCCAGCACCACCCGCCCGACGCCGCGGCGGCGCGCGGCCTCCAGGACGGTGTGGGTGCCGTCGATGTTGACGTCGAGGATCTGCGCCCACGGCCGTTCCAGGCTGTGCCCGCCCAGGTGGATCACCGCGTCGACGCCCTCGCAGGCCGCCTCCATCGCGGCCTGGTCGGTCACCGACGCGGTGACCAGCTCGACCCGCTCGCCCGGCGCGGCGGGCGGCATCTCGGCGATGTCGAGCAGGCGCAGGACGCGGTCGGGCGCGGCCAGGCGCGGGCGCATGAGCGTGCCGACGCCTCCCGCCGCGCCGGTGATCAGGATGCGTGCGGTCACTAGTGGCCTCTCCGTGGGTCGACGGGTCGTCAGCGGGTCAGCGGCCGAACTGGCGCAGCAGCTCGGTGATCGTGCGGGCCGCGTGCAGCAGCGCGTCCACGACCTGCTTCTCGTGCTCGGGGTCGAGCCTGCCCAGCGGCACCGAGCAGCTCATCGCGTCGAGCACGGGGCTGCGGTAGGGCAGCGCGACGGCGAAGCAGCCCAGGCCGGGCGTGTTCTCCTCGCGCTCGTGGGCGTAGCCCGCCGCGCGGAAGCCCGCCAGCTGCGCGTGCAGCGCGGCGCGGTCGGTGACCGTGTTCGGGGTCAGCGGGTGCAGCCGCGCGGGCAGGAGCGCGTCCACCTCCTGCGGGTCGCGCGCGGCCAGCAGCGCCTTGCCCAGCGACGTGGAGTGCGCGGGCAGCCGCCTGCCCACGCGGGAGACCACCCGCAGGTGGTGCTCGGACTCGCGGCTGGCCAGGTAGACCACGTCCGCGCCGTCCAACCGGGCCAGGTGGACGGTCTCGTTGACCTCCCGCCGGACCTGCTCCATGACCCGGATGGCCACCCGCACCACCGGGTCGTGGTCGAGGTAGGAGGTGCCCACCAGCAGCGCGCGCACGCCGATGCCGTAGGTGCCCCTGGTGGCGTCCAGCTCCACCCAGCCCCTGGCCACCAGCGTCTGCAGCAGCATGTACAGGCTCGACTTGGGGTAGCTGAGCTCCCGGTGCAGCTCGGTGAGGGTGAGCGGGCGGTCCGAGGCCGAGAGCACCTCCAGCAGCTCCACCGTCCGGTCGGCCGACTTCACCGCGTTCGGCCGTGCGGGTGACGCGGCTCCAGCCACCTGGACCTCCACGGAAACGTTGTGGCACCACGGTCTTGACACGTCGCTGTGGCGATTCTTACAGTCCGCCCAACGGGTTCACAAGTACGACTGCTTTTCACGGATGTGAACAGCCAGGAGTGAGGCCATGCGCAGCTCCCGCCGCACCGCAGGGGTTCCCGACCCGTCGGGAACGGCCCGGTGAGGGCGAGGCGCATCGCCGCGAACGTGGGGGTGGCGGCTAGTGGCGGCGGTGCCGCCCACCCCCACCCCGTGGGACGGCGCCGCGCGCCGTCCCACGGGCCCGCGCCCGTCCGGTCGTCCCCACCGCGGCCGGGGCAGGCGCTGCCCCCGCAGGAGTCCTTCCCGCGTGGGACCACCACCGGGGCGATCGAGGGGTGAAGGTCTGGTATGCAACTCGACGGGGTGCTGTTCTTCCCGGTGACGCCGTTCGACGCCGAGGGCGGGATCGCCGAGCGGGTGCTGGCCGAGCACGTGCGGCGGGGGGTGCGGGCGGGTGCGGGCGGGGTCTTCGCGGCCTGCGGCACCGGTGAGTTCCACGCGCTGGAACCGGGCGAGTTCGAGCGCGCGGTGGCCGTGGCGGTCGAGGCGACCGCGGGTCGGGTGCCGGTGTTCGCGGGCGCGGGCGGCCCGCTGCCCAGCGCGCGCCGGTTCGCCGAGGCCGCGCGCCGGGCGGGCGCGGACGGCCTGCTGCTGCTCCCGCCGTACCTGGTCGCCGGCCCGCCCGGCGGCCTGGTCCGCTACGTCACCGAGGTGGCCGGGGCGACCGACCTGCCGCTGATCGTCTACCAGCGCAACAACGCCGTGTTCACCCCCGACGCGGCGGTGGAGGTGGCGCGGCTGCCCTCCGTGTGCGGCTTCAAGGACGGCCTTGGCGACATCGACCTGATGCAGCGCATCGTGCTGGCCGTGCGCGAGTCGGTGGACAAGCCGTTCCAGTTCTTCAACGGTCTGCCCACCGCGGAGCTGACCGTGCCCGCCTACCGGGGGATCGGCATCGACCTGTACTCCTCGGCGGTGTTCTGCTTCGCGCCGGAGATCTCGCTGGGCTTCTACCACGCCGTGCGGGCCGGGGACGCCGAGCTGGTGCGGCGCTACCTGGTGGAGTTCTACCGGCCGCTGGTCGAGCTGCGCGACCGGGTGCCGGGGTACGCGGTGGCGCTGGTGAAGGCGGCGGTGCGGGCGGGCGGCCTGGACGTGGGCGGGGTGCGCCCGCCACTGCTGGACCCGACTCCCGAGCACCTGGCCGAGCTGGCCCGGATCGTGGCCGCTGGCCGGGCGCTGGCCGGGGCGCGGCCGGTCGCGGCCGGGGCGGAGCTGGCCGGATGAGGATCAGCGGCATCACCGTCACCCCCGTCGCCTTCCCGGACCTGCCGCTGCTGAACTCCGTGGGCGTGCACGAGCCGTGGGCGCTGCGGACCATCGTCGAGGTGCGCACCGACGAGGGGATCTCCGGGCTGGGCGAGACCTACGGCGACATCGGGCACCTCAACCGGGTCAGGACCGCCGCGCCCGAGCTGATCGGGCTGGACGCCCACGACCTGAACGGGATGCGCGCGCGGGTGGCGCGGGCGCTGGGCGGCGAAGCGGGCTCGGACCGGCACGGGCTGACCGGGCGGCTGACCGTCGAGTCCACCGTGGACCGCGTCTTCTCCGCCTTCGAGGTGGCCGCGTGGGACATCCGGGGCAAGGCGCTGGGCCGTCCGGTGGCGGACCTGCTCGGCGGGGCGGTCCGCGACGCGGTGCCCTACAGCGCCTACCTGTTCTACAAGTGGGACCGGCACCCCGGCGGCGAGCCGGACGAGTGGGGCGAGGCGCTGGACCCCGGCGGGGTCGTCGAGCAGGCCCGCGCGATGATCGACCGGCACGGGTTCGGCTCCATCAAGCTCAAGGGCGGCGTCTTCCCGCCGGAGCGGGAGGTCGAGGCCGTCCGCGCGCTGCGCGAGGCCTTCCCCGACCACCCGCTGCGGCTGGACCCCAACGCCGCGTGGACACCGGAGACCTCGCTGCGGGTGGCCGCCGAGCTGGACGGCGTGCTGGAGTACCTGGAGGACCCCGCGCCGGAGATCGAGGGCATGGCGCGGGTCGCCGCCGAGGCGCCGATGCCGCTGGCCACCAACATGTGCGTGATCGCGTTCGAGCACATCCCGCCCGCGGTGGCGGCGGGCGCGGTCCAGGTGATCCTGTCCGACCACCACTACTGGGGCGGGCTGGCGCGCTCCCGCGAGCTGGCCGCCATCTGCCGGACCTTCGGCATCGGGCTGTCCATGCACTCCAACTCCCACCTGGGCATCAGCCTCGCCGCCATGACCCACCTCGCGGCCGCCACGCCCGACCTCGACTACGCCTGCGACACGCACTACCCGTGGAACCGCGCCGACGACGTGATCACCCGGCCGTTCACCTTCGTGGACGGGGCGATCCCGGTGCCCGACCGGCCGGGCCTGGGCGTGGAGCTGGACCGCGACGCGCTGGCGCGGCTGGCGGAGAACTACCGCGGGTGCGGCATCGTCCAGCGCGACGACACCGGCTACATGCGCACCGTCGACCCGACCTACGAGAGGAAGCGACCGCGGTGGTGACCAGCGTTGCCCACGCCTACCCCTGGGACCTGGTGGGCGACCCGGACGCGGCGGCGCGGATCGCGTCGCTGGGCGTGGACGCCGTGGCGCTGGCCGCGTCGTACCACACCACGCGCGCGGCCACCCCGTTCCACCCCGCCCACCGGTTGGTCGACGCCCGGCACGCGGCGTTCTACCTGCCGGTGCGGTCGGGGCGGTGGGGGCGGCTGGTCCCCGCCGAACCGTCCTGGGTGGACGGTGGCGACTCCTACGGGGAAGCCGCGGGGGCGCTGCGGTCCGCCGGGCTGCCCGTGCACGCGTGGATCGTGCTGACCCACAGCAGCAGGTTGGGCGACCTGCACCCGGACCTGGTGGTGCGCAACGCTTTCGGCGACCGGTACCCGTACGCGCTGTGCCCCGCCAACGCCGATGTCGTCGAGTACGCCCGGACGCTGGTGTCCGAGGTGCTGGAGCTGGGCGGGCCGGACGGCGTGGTGCTGGAGGCGTGCGGCCCGCTGGGGTTCGCGCACGGCGGGCACCACGAGAAGACCGACGGCGCGGACTGGACACCCGCGCAGCAGAAGTTGCTGTCGCTGTGCTTCTGCGCCGCCTGCTCCGCGCGGTACGACGATCCCGGCGCGGTGCGCGCCGCCGTGCGGGTGGGCGTGGACGACGGGGCCGCCTCGGTCGAGGAAGCGCTGGGGGAGTTGGCCGCCCACGTGCGCGAGGTGCGCACCGGCATCGCGCGCGACCTGCGCGCCGAGCTGGTCGGGCTGGTCCGCGCCACCGCGCCGGGCGTGCGGGTGACCGTGCACGCCACGGCCGACCCGTGGGGCACCGGGCCGTTCGCCACCGTGGCCGACGGGCTGGGCGCCGAAGTCGACGTGCTGACCACGACCTGCTGGCCGGGACCGGAGGCGTCGCTGCCCGCCATCGCGGCGCTGCGCGTGGCCGCGCCGTCGACCCGGCTGGCCGCCTACGTGCTGGGGCTGCCGCCCAAGCCGGTGGACGGCGCCGCGCTGGCGGGGGAGTGGCGGAGCTACCGCGAGGCGGGCGTGGCCGAGTTCCACCTCTACCACGCGGGTCTGGCCTCACCCGCCCGGTTGGACGCCTTGCGGCAGGCCGTCGCGCGGCTCGACGGGTAACTGTCAACGAAGGGCGGAGCAACCCGCTCGCGCGGCCGTTCCGTCCTCGGGGCATGAGAAGCCTAGGAACCGCGGTCGGAGCAGCGGCCCTGCTGGTGGCGCTGGTCGGCTGCGCCACGTCCCAGCCCGGTGGCGACGCCGGGGCGGGGCCGACGCTGACCACCGCGCCGTCGTCGCCCTCCAGCGCGCCGCCCTCGGAGGAGTTCGAGAGCCCCGTCCCGCCCGGCGGCACGGCCGTGCCCGAGGCGCGGGTGGACGCCACCGCCCTGCCCGAGGGCAGCCCCCGCGCGGTGTGGACCGAGGCGGACGGCAGCGTGCTCGGCGTGATCGGGCAGGAGGCCGGGTGCGGCCGGGCCAGTGTCGAGGTGGCCGAGCAGTCCGCGCAGGTGGTGAAGGTCGTGCTGGTGGAGACCCTGCCGAAGGACCAGCAGGTCTGCACCATGGACATCCGGTACCCGCCGCTGACCGCGAAGCTGGACGCCCCGCTGGGGGAGCGGTCGGTGGTGCTGAGCACCCGGCAGGAGCAGCGGTAGCGAGCGCCGGGGTGCCCGGCCCGCCGGGCACCCTGCAACCGCTCCGGGGCGGAGTACCGTCCTAGCGGTATGAGGAACGTCAGAGTCGCCGTGGCCCTCGCCGCGCTCGTGCTCGCCGGGTGCGGTAGCACCTCCGAGCCGTCTTCCCCGCCGTCTTCGGGCTCGTCCACGACGAGTCCGACAACGTTGTCATCCGCGTCTCCCGAGCCGTCCGCGCCGGGTGCCGTCCCGCCCTCGTCCCCCGGTTCGCAGCCGGGTTCGCAGCCGGGGCGGACCGGCTCGGCGCAGCCCCCGCAGACCAGCGCCGCGCCCGTGCCCGACGCCTCCGAGGTGCCCGCCGACCGGGTCGACGGCAGCACCCTGCCCGACACCTACAAGCAGCGGGTCCTGGTCTCCGGCGACGGCCGGACGCTGCAGGTGATCGGCCTGACCGGCGGCTGCAAGAACGCCTCCGCCGAGGTGACCGCCCAGTCCGGCGACTCGGTGCTGATCACCCTGGTCAGCACCTACTACCCGCCCGAGGGCGGCGGCATGTGCAGCCAGGAGCTGCGCGACATCCCGCTCACCGTCACCCTCGACGCCCCCCTCGGCGACCGCCGCGTGATCCTGGAAGCCCGCGAGCAGACCGCCTGACCGCGAACCGGGCGTTCCGACACCGCGAACCGGGCGTTCGGGCACCTCCGGCCCGAACGCCCGGCTCGCGCGCTACTTGCGGAACGAGATCTGCAGCGTCGGGGCGGAGGTCTCGGCGAAGAAGTCGTTTCCCTTGTCGTCCACCACGACGAACGCCGGGAAGTCCTCCACCTCGATCTTCCACACCGCTTCCATGCCCAGCTCGGGGTACTCCAGCACCTCGACCTTGCGGATGCAGTCCTGCGCCAGCCGCGCCGCCGGGCCGCCGATCGACCCGAGGTAGAAGCCGCCGTGCTGCTTGCAGGCGTTGGTCACCTGGCGCGAGCGGTTGCCCTTGGCCAGCATCACCAGCGACCCGCCCGCGGCCTGGAACTGCTCGACGTAGGAGTCCATCCGGCCCGCCGTGGTGGGCCCGAACGACCCCGACGCGTACCCGTCCGGGGTCTTGGCCGGACCGGCGTAGTAGACGGGGTGGTCGCGCAGGTACTGCGGCATCGGCTCGCCCGCGTCCAGCCGCTCCTTGATCTTGGCGTGGGCGATGTCGCGCGCCACGACCAGCGGTCCGGTCAGCGACACGCGCGTCTTGACCGGCAGCGCCGACAGGGTCGCCCGGATCTCGGCCATCGGCCGGGTCAGGTCGACGCGGACCACCTCGTCGGAGAGGTCCTCGCCCTGCACCTCGGGCAGGAAGCGGGCCGGGTCGCGCTCCAACTGCTCCAGGAAGACGCCTTCCGGCGTGATCTTCGCCTTCGCCTGCCGGTCCGCCGAGCAGGACACCGCGATGCCCACCGGGCAGGACGCGCCGTGCCGGGGCAGCCGGATCACGCGCACGTCGTGGCAGAAGTACTTGCCGCCGAACTGGGCGCCGATGCCGAATTCGCGGGTCAGCTCCAGCACCTGCCGCTCGAGGTCCACGTCGCGGAACGCGTGGCCCAGCGCCGAGCCCTCGGTGGGCAGCCCGTCCAGGTAGCGCGCCGACGCCAGCTTGGCGACCTTGAGGTTCTGCTCCGCCGACAGCCCGCCGACGACCACCGCCAGGTGGTACGGCGGGCAGGCCGCGGTGCCCAGCGAGCGCAGCTTCTCGTCCAGGAACTTCGCCAGCCGCGACGGGTTCAGCAGCGCCTTGGTCTCCTGGTACAGGAACGTCTTGTTGGCCGAGCCGCCGCCCTTGGCCATGAACAGGAACTCGTACTTGGGCGCGGTGCCGGGCGCGGCGAACAGGTCGATCTGCGCGGGCAGGTTGGTGCCGGTGTTCTTCTCGTCCCAGAACGTCACCGGGGCCATCTGCGAGTACCGCAGGTTCAGCTCCTGGTAGGCCTCGAAGATGCCGCGCGAGAGGGCTTCCTCGTCGGTGCCGCCGGTCAGCACCGACTCGGTGCGCTTGCCCATCACGATGGCGGTGCCGGTGTCCTGGCACATGGGCAGCACGCCGCCCGCCGAGATGCACGCGTTGCGCAGCAGGTCCATCGCCACGAACCGGTCGTTGCCGCTGGCCTCCGGGTCGTCCACGATCGCGCGCAGCTGCGCCAGGTGCGAGGGCCGCAGCAGGTGCTGGATGTCGCGGATCGCCTCCTTGGCCAGCAGGGTCAGCGTCTGGGGCTCGACCTGCAGGAAGGTGCGCCCGGCCGCCTCGACGACCGACACGCCCTCGGCGGTGACCAGGCGGTACTCGGTGTGTTCGTCCTCGGCCAGCGGCAGGACGTCGGTGTGCTGGAAAGTGGTGGGCACTGCGGGCACGTCGCGGGCTCCCTTGCGCGCGTTCGGGTTCCGCCGAACTTATACCGATTCGCGCGGTGCGTCCGCCCGGTCGTGGTGTGATTCGCGTCGTGGTCGACAGCCTCACCAAGCGCCGGCTCACCACCGCCGAGCTCGACGCCGTCACCCGTCGCGCGCTGGGCGCGCCGCTGGCGGAGCACGTCGAGCTGACCGACGGCATGTTCAGCAGCGCCTACCGCCTCACCGCCGTCGACGGGCGGCAGGCGGTGCTCAAGGCGGCCCCGCCGCCGGACGTGCCGCTGCTCACCTACGAGCGCGACCTGATGCGCACCGAGGTGCTGGCGCTGCGGCTGATGGCCGCGCGCGGGCTGCCCGTGCCGGAGGTCCTGCTGGCCGAGGACGGCCTGCTGGTGATGACCGCGCTGCGCGGCGAACCGTGGTCAGCGGCGCGGGAGCGGCTCACCGACGAGGAGCACCGGGCGCTGCGGCGCGACCTCGGCGCCATCACGCGCGAGATGCACGGCATCACCGGCGAGGTGTTCGGCTACCCCCAGGGCCCGAACGCGCCCACGTGGCGCGAGGCGTTCCCGGCCATGGTGGAGGCGGTGCTCGCCGACGCGGAGAGGTTCGGCGTCGCCCTGCCGGAGGTCCGCCCGGCCATCGCGGCCGGGGCGCCCGCGCTGGACGAGGTGACCACGCCCGCCCTGGTGCACTTCGACCTGTGGGAGGGCAACGTCTTCCTGCTCGACGGGCGGATCGAGGGCGTCATCGACCCGGAGCGCGCCCTGTTCGGCGACCCGCTGGCGGAGCTGGCGACGGTCTGCGTGTTCGCCGACCTCGACGAGGACTTCCTGGCGGGCTACGGGCTCGGCGAGATCACCGGCGCCATGCGCACCAGGATCGCGCTCTACCGCGTGTACCTGTGCCTGATCCTCATCGTGGAGGGCGTGCCGCGGGGCTACCGGGGCACGGAGTGGGACGTGCACGAGCGGTTCTTCCGCGAGCAGTTGGCGGTCTACCTGGACCTGCTGTGAGCCCTCTGCCGCGACCCCCGCTGCGAACACGCTCCGCGAACGCGCGGAAGGCCGGGCCGGCCCCCGACCGCCCCGACCTTCCTCAGCGTGCGACCACCTCCACCGGAGGTGTCGCGTGGCTCGTGTACCGCACGACCGTGCCGTGACCGGCCTCACAAGTCAAGCCGGTCAACGGGTGACGCGGGTCAGCTCGCGTAGGCCCGCAGCTTGGCGGCGCGCTCGCCCTGGCGCAGCTTGGACATGACCTCGCGCTCGATCTGCCGCACCCGCTCGCGGGACAGGCCGAACTGCTTGCCGATCTGGTCCAGCGTGCGCGGCTGGCCGTCCTCCAGGCCGTAGCGCAGCCGGATCACCGCCTGCTCGCGCGGCTCCAGCGTGGCCAGCACCCGGCGCAGGTCGTCCTGCAGCAGGCCGGAGATGACCGCGCTCTCCGCGTCGGTGGCGTCGGAGTCCTCGATGAAGTCACCCAGCGGGGCGTCCTCCTCGGCGCCCACCGGCATGTCCAGGCTCACCGGGTCGCGCGCGTGGTCGAGCAGGTCGACGACCTTGTCCACGGACAGGCCGGACTCCTTGGCCAGCTCCTCGTGGGTGGCCTCGCGGCCCAGCTGCTGGTGCAGGTCGCGCTTGATCCTGGCGAGCTTGTTGACCTGTTCCACCAGGTGCACGGGAAGGCGGATGGTGCGACCCTGGTCCGCCATTCCGCGGGTGATCGCCTGCCTGATCCACCACGTCGCGTACGTGGAGAACTTGAAACCCTTGGTGTAGTCGAACTTCTCGACCGCGCGGATCAGACCCAGGTTTCCCTCCTGGATCAGGTCCAGCAGCGGCATTCCACGTCCGGTGTACCGCTTGGCCAGCGAAACGACCAGGCGCAGGTTCGCCTCCAGCAGGTGGTTCTTGGCCACGTGCCCGTCGCGGATCAGCGCGCGCAGCTCGGCGCGGCGCTCCGCGGGCAGGTCGGCCGCGGTCTCCAGCATGTGCTGCGCGAAGACCCCCGCCTCGATCCGCTTCGCGAGCTCTACTTCCTCCGCCGCGGTCAGCAGCGCTGTCTTGCCGATCCCGTTCAGGTAGACCCGAACCAGGTCAGCGGCCGGTCCCTGGGCGTCGAGGTCCAACTCGGCGCTCGTGACGGTCATGTCGTTCCCGACCTCGCGGTCGAGGACCTTCGGGACGGTCATGGAGCTCCCTCCCCCTTTTTCGCGGGCTGGCGTGCGGTCGCGTCACACACCCGCGCTGCGTCGCGCGGCGAGCCTTTCGGCGGTCGGAGCCAACCGATCGCTGCTTGGCTGGACACTGGGGGAAACGTTCCGCCGGTCTAAATGGTTCCCGCTTCCCGAACTTGAAGACGTCACTGCCGTCACAGCGGTTGCGCGCGCAATCCTGAGGATTGGCTGAGAAGGATCTACAGTTCCACCAACACGGTGAACGGACCGTCGTTCACGCTGTGGACGGACATCATCGCGCCGAACTGCCCCGTTTCCACCCGAGCGCCCTTCTCGCGCAGTTCTCGCACCACCGCGTCGACCAACGGCTCGGCGTGCTCGGGACGGGCGGCGGCCGTCCAGGACGGCCGCCTGCCTTTCCTCGTCTCGCCATAAAGTGTGAACTGACTCACAACGAGAAGGGGTGCGCCGGTGGTGGCGCACGACTGCTCGTCGCGCAGGACGCGCAATTCGTGGAGCTTGCGGGCCATCAGCGGCGCCTTGTCGGGCGTGTCGTCCGCGTGCACCCCCAGCAGCACCAGCAGACCGGGCTCGTCGATCGCGCCGACCACCTCGTCGGCGACGACCACGCGGGCCTCGGTCACCCGCGCGACGACCGCCCTCACGCGGGCACCACCATGCCGTGCCGGACCAGGTCCCGCACCACCGGCAGGGCCGCCTCCACCAGGGCGTCCACCGGCAGGTCGTGCGCGTACGCCAGCAGCGTCACCAGGTCCTCCAGCGGCAGCGCGCCGCGGAAGCCCGCCAGCAGCGCGGCGGCGGTGGCGTCCACCTCGTGCTGCCAGCCGGGGCCGTCGGTGCGGTGCAGCCTGCGCACCACCGCCTGCCAGCCCTCGTCGGAGGGCTCGGAGACCTCCTCCAGCACCACGGTGTCCGGCACGGTGAACCGGGTCGCCAGCAGGCTCTCCGCGGAGCCGTTGCGGCGCAGCCAGTCCACCCGGTCCAGCCAGGCGGCGGTCTCCGGGCCCAGCGGGTCGTCGTAGGCGTGGCGCAGGTCCTCGCACACCACCTCGGGGTGCTGGGCGTCGGTCCGGCGCAGCGTCACGAACCCGAAGCCGATGCCCTCCACGTCGTTGTCCGCGAACCAGTCCAACCACGCGGCCGCCTTGGCCCGGCCCTCCGCCGAGCGCGGGTCCACCCCCGCGTCGCGCAACCAGGTCCCGACGTACAGCGTCGGATCGGCCACGTCCCGCTGCACGAACCAGGCGTCCACGCCGCCGCGCGGCAGCCACGAGGCCACCCGGTCGGCCCAGTCCTCGCCCCTGCGGTGCAGCCAGGAGGCCAGCAGCTGCCCGACGCCGCCCTCGTTGAGGAACGACGGCAGTTGGCGCACCACCAGCGCGCTGGCGTCGTCGCCGCCCAGGCCCGAGTCGCGGTAGACGTAGTCCACCCTCGGCGGGCCGACCACGAAGGGCGGGTTGCACACGACCTGGTCGAACCTGCGCCCGCGCACCGGCGCGAACCACTCGCCGCGGCCCAGCCGCACGTCGACCTCGTTGAGCCGGAACGTGCCCGCGGCCAGGGCGAGCGCGCGTTCGGACAGGTCGGTGGCGGTGATCGACCTGGCGTGCCTGCTGGCGTGCAGCGCCTGCACGCCGCACCCGGTGCCCAGGTCCAGCAGGGTGTCCACCGGGCGGCGGGAGGTGGCGCGGGCCAGGCTGATCGAGGCGTGCCCGACGCCCAGCACGTGGTCGGCCGGGACCGGTCCGCCGCGCTGGTCGGAGTCCAGGTCGGCGACCACCCACCAGGAGCCCTCGTCATCGCCGTAGGGGCGGATGTCCAGGCCCGCCCGCAGCGCGTCCCCGTCGGGGCGCAGCACCTCGGCCTTGACGGCCTCGTCGAGGTCCAGCGGGGCCAGCGCGCGGCGCACCTCGGCCTCCGGCTCGGCGTCGCCGAGCAGGAACAGCCGCACCAGGGTGCCCAGCGCGCCCGCGTCGCGGGTGGCCCGCCGGGCGGCCTCCGGCTCGCCGCGGCCCAGCGCGGCGTGGGCCTGCGGCCCCAGCGCGTCGACCACGCCGTCGGCGTCGTAGCCGGCGGTCCGGAAAGCCTCGCGCAGCCGCGCGGTCAGGTCTGTGGAGAGATCAGGCAGCACCCGCACATGCTCCCAACCCGCCGTCCGCGCCGCGCGGCCAGCCCTCATCCGCGAGTCGCGCGCCCGCGCACCGCGAATTGCGCATTCGGGCACTCCGAATAGCGCGTTCGGGCATTTCTCCGCCACTTCACCGGCGTGCGCGTCGACGGTGGACGGCCAATGCGATCGCCATGGCCAACCGCTGTTCCGGGTCTTCCACCGGCAACGCGGTCACCTCGGTCATCCGCTGCAACCGGTACCGCAGGGTGTTCGGGTGGACGGAAAGGGTTTTGGCCGCTTCGCGGGAGTCGCCCTGCG
>NZ_BMRG01000002.1:16338-30346 GCF_014648515.1 Saccharothrix coeruleofusca | reverse complement strand
CCGCCAGCCACGCCTCCAGCGTCGCCGCGTAGTGGGTGCCGTGCTCGGCGTCGTGCCGCACCAGGTCGGCCACCGGGCCGCGGGTGGGCAGCCTGCCCGTCTCGGCCACCGCGGCCAGCCTGCGCAGCAGCACGCGCGACCAGGCCCGGTCGTAGACCACCGGCTCGGCCGCCGTCACCTCGCCCGTCGCGGGCTCGGCCACCGCCAGCGCCAGGCACTCGTCGGCCTCCGCGCGCGAAGCGGGCAGCTGCGCGGCGTCGGCCACCCCGCCGACACCCGCCACCACGGTGGCCTCCGCGGGCAGCTCGCGCTCCAGCGCGCGGACCCACTCCAGCGCCGCCGCCGCGTCCTCCCCGCACGGCAGCACGGTGTAGAGCACGTTGCCGAACAACGCGCTGCGCCCCGGCCGGGACCAGCCGAAGCCCGCGGTCGCGCGCTCGAACGCCAGCAGCGCCGCGCCGTGCTCGCTCTCGCCCGCGTGCGCCTGCACCGCGATCACCCGCAGGTCCGCGGCGGGCAGCCCGAGCCGGGCCAGGTCCGCGGGCAGCCCGGAGTCCAGCACGCCGATCACCAGGTCCGCCTCGGCCCGCCGCTCCAGGTCCGCGCTGGCCCGCGCGCGCAGCAGGTGCAGCGCGGCGGTCCGCGCCCCGTCCACCAGCGCCGCCCGGCGGGCCTGCCCGACCTCCTGCTCCACCTCCACCCACACCGACCCCAGCAGCTCCCGGCCCGCCCGCACCGCCGCCACCAGCCTGCCGCCCAGCTGCTCGGTCAGCTGCGGCACGAAGATCGGGTCGTCGGTGCGCGCCAGGTGGGCGAACACGCCGTGCGCCTCCAGCGCCGCGCGGGCCTCGTCGGGCACGCGGCGGCCCAGGATGGTCTGCACCCGCACCGGGTCGACGTCCTGCTGCCGGTAGGAGTAGGCCAGCACGCGGGAGCGCTGGTCCTCGATGGTCACCGGCCCGCCCACCACCGCGGCGATGGCGTCGGCCACCGCGAACAGGTCGCCCGAGCCCTCCCGCTGACCGCCCAGCACCAGCGCCTGCACCACCCCGGCCAGCTGCCCCCACGGCACCTCCGGGTCCACCAGCAGCACCGCCGCGCCCGACCGCTTCGCCGCCGCGCTCACCCGCTCGTCCAGCGGCGGCCTGCCGTGCAGCACCACGGCGGCGGCCCCGGTGGCCGCGACCAGCCGCGCCGCCGCGGCGGCCGACCCGACGCCCAGCCCCAGCAGCACCTCGTCGGGCGCGGCCCCGGTCCGCTCCACCGGGTCGTGCAGAGCCACGCCGCGCAGTGGCACGTCCCGCCCGCGCGGCGCGCAGCACAGGTGCGTGCCCAGGCTCGCGAGCACGTCCACCAGGCGGTCCAGGGGCACCACGGTCGGATCGTACGGTCCGCCGCCGGACACGGGTCGCAATTCACAACCCGGTCGGCTGTCCCAGCGCCCCCGGCGGTGGGACCATGGGGTTAACAGGAGGTGGTGTCGTGGGCAACCCGGACCACGCGGTGCTGATCACGGAAGCGGCGCCGTCTTTCGAGGAACAACACGCCGCGCGCAAGCGCAAGTACGCGATCATGATGGGTGCCCGCATCCCTTGCCTGGTCCTGGCCATGGTCTTCTACCAGACGTGGTGGCTGGCGCTGGGGTTCCTGCTGCTGTCGGTGCCGCTGCCGTGGATGGCGGTGCTGATCGCCAACGACCGGCCGCCGCGCAAGGCGGAGAAGGTCAGCAGGCACGAGCGGCGGCACCGCGCGCTGGAGGCGCGCGGCCACCAGGTGATCGAGGGCTGAACCCCCCCCGCCCAGCGCGTCGGCAAGTACTACCCGAGGCCGCCGCGAGGGCCGGTAACTACTACCCGACCCGCGCGATGGCGCGGGTCGGGGTGCGCGAACGGTGAATTCGTGGTGTCCGGAGGTTCGACTCGCGGGGGCGGGTCAGGAGCCTGAGGGCTGGGCGCCCACGGAGGAGATGGCGCGTGCCGCGGCGCGGACGCCGCCGAGCAGCGATTCCCGGCGGGAGGCGCCCGCCAGCCACGCGGCCAGCAGCCCGGCGTCGAAGGCGTCGCCCGCACCCGTCGAGTCCACGCACTCGGCGGGCTCGGCGGGGACCGAGACGACCCCGTCCCGGTCCACCCAGCTGGCGCCGTCCGCCCCCGAGGTCAGCGCGACCGCGCCGACCACGTCCAGCAGCGACTCGGCCGACGCCGCCGAGGCCGAGCCGGTCAGCGCCACCAGCTCCTCGGTGTTGGGCAGCAGCAGGTCCACGCCCGCGACGTCGTCGAGGAACCCGTCGTAGAGCAGCGCCGCCGCCTGCGGGTCCACCGACGTGGTCAGCCCGGCCGCGCGGGCCTGGCGCAGCACCGCCAGCCCGGCGGGGCGCGACGAGGCGTCCAGCAGCACGTAGCCGGACAGGTGCAGGTGCCGCGCCCCGGCCAGCAGCTCCGGGTTCAGGTCGCCGGGCGCGAAGCGGGCGTTGGCGCCGCGGTCGGGCAGCATGGTCCGCTGCCCGGTCTCGTCCACCAGCACCACCACGCAGCACGTCGCCGCATCGGTGTCCACGGCGAACGCGCACCGCACGCCCACGGCGGTCAGCTCCGCGTGCACCTGCCGCCCCGCCGAGTCCGCGCCGACCCGCGTCACCAGCACCGGCTCGACGCCGCAGGCGGCCAGCCACACGGCGGTGTTGGCGCCCGCGCCGCCCGGCTCGATGGTCACCGACGCGCGCGAGTCGCCGCCGTGCACGATGGGGCCGGAGTGCCGGGCCACCACGTCCAGCCCGGCGTCCCCGACCACCACGACCTGCGTCACGCGCGAGCCCCGGCCAGTTCGACGGCGACCCGCGCGGCCAGCGCGGCGTTGGACAGCACCAGCGCCTCGTTGGCGTCCAGGCTCACCCCGCCGCTGGCGGTGTGGAAGTGCTCCAGCAGCACCGGCGTGACCTCCTTGCCGTGCACACCGCGGGTGCGCAGCAGCTCCAGCCCCTCGGCCAGCAGCCGGTCGTGCAGGTCGGCGGCCATCTCGAACTCGCTGGGGATCGGGTTGGCCAGCAGCACGCCCGCGCCGCCGGGCACGTTCCGGTGCGCGGCGACCACGGCGGCGGCCTGGCGAGGGTCCTCCACCCGCCACGGCACCTCGAACTCCGACTCGCGCCGGTAGAACGCGGGGAAGCGGTCGGTGCGGTAGCCCAGCACCGGCACCGAGCGGGTCTCCAGCAGCTCCAGCGTGGCGCCCATGTCCAGGATCGACTTCACGCCCGAGCAGACCACCAGGATCGGCGTCTGGGCCAGCACGTCGAGGTCGGCGGAGACGTCCCAGGTCTCCCGCGCGCCGCGGTGCACGCCGCCCAGCCCGCCGGTGGCGAACACCCCGATCCCGGCCGCGTGCGCCAGCGCCGCGGTGCCCGCCACGGTGGTCGCCCCGTCGCGGCCCAGCGCGAACGCCGCGCCCAGGTCGCGCCGGGACAGCTTCTCCAGCTGGTTGGCCGGGTCGCAGACGTAGTCCAGCTCGGCCTCGGTCAGGCCGACCTTGGGCACGCCGCCGAGCACGGCGATCGTCGCGGGTACGGCGCCCGCCTCGCGCACCGCGTCCTCCACCCGCCGCGCGACCTCGCGGTTGCGCCCCGGCGGCAGGCCGTGGGACAGGATGGTGCTCTCCAGCGCGACCACCGGCCGGTTCCCGGCCAGGGCGTCGCGTACCTCTTCAGTGGTGCTCGGCGTACTCACGAGGGGCCATCATCCCAGGTAAGCTGGGCGCGTGAGCACGCAGACCCTCCCTGACGTAGAGACCCGGCCGGAAGGCACGGACCACACCGGGGACGACACCCCGAAGATGTTCCACTACGTGCGCAAGGCCAAGATCGCCGAGAGCGCGGTCATGGGCACGCACGTGGTGGCGCTGTGCGGCGAGGTCTTCCCGGTGACGCGGTCCCCCAAGCCCGGCTCGCCGGTGTGCCCGGAGTGCAAGAAGATCTACGACAACCTGCCCGCCGGCGGCGAGTAGACCTCCCACCCCGGTCCCGGCGCTCCCCGCGGGCGCCGGGATGCGCGTGCGGGCGCTAGCCGCCCGCCGAGGGCTGCTGCTGCGGGTCGGCCTCCCGCGGCGCCGGGTTCGCGGGCACGGCCTGCCCGTTGCGCTGCTCGGAGCGGATGCGCTCGGCCGCCCGCTCCAGCTCCAGCCGCCGCCACCGGCGGCGCTGCCGCCGGGTCATCCGCGCGGGCCACATGTCCTGGATGGCGCTGTTGAAGTACGCGCCGATGGTGATGGCCAGCCCGATGAAGAAGGTGAACAGCAGGAACGCGATGGGCGTGGCCAGCGCGCCGTAGGTGTAGCCGGTGGTGGTGATCCACCGGATGTAGAGCCGCAGCCCGATCGACGACAGCAGGAACACCGCCATCGCCAGCACCGCGCCGGGCACCAGCCGGTGCCACGGCAGCTTGCGCGGCAGCGACAGCTTGTACAGCGTGGCCAGGGCGAGCACCAGCAGCACGCCGATGCCGGGGTAGTAGAACCCGCTCAGCCACGACTCGATGGTCGGCTGCCAGCTGTCCGGGAAGACCTCGGGCAGCAGCTCGGGCCCCAGCGCCAGCACCGGCAGGCCGACGATCAGCAGCACCAGGCTGGCCATGTAGAGCAGCAGCGCGAAGATCCGCTGCCACACCTCGTTGCGCACGCCGTACTGCCCGTGCGCCACGGTGATCGCGTCGACGAACGACGACATGGCCGACGAGCCCGCCCACAGCGAGATCAGGAAGCCGACCGAGACGATCTCGCCCTTGCCGGTGGTCAGGATCTGGTCCACGGTCGGCGCGATCACCCCGTTGACCACGTCCTGGCTGAAGATCGTGCGGCAGGCGGAGATGATCTGGTCCTTGACCGCGCTGACCACCTCGGGGCCCAGCCAGTCGCCGATGTAGCCCATGCTGCCCAGCAGGCCCAGCAGCAGCGGCGGGAACGACAGGGTCTGCCAGAACGCGGCCTCGGCGGCCTCGGAGAAGATGTTGCCCTCCCAGGCCTTGGACAGCGTGCGCGCCAACAACCGCCACGGCCCCTTGCGGGGTGCGCCGCGTGCCGTCCGATCGGTTGCCGACCCCATCGCACCACCCAGCATGGTGCATCGTGAGCGATTTCGCGGCATCGGCGGCGGAGTGGCCCATCCGGAGCGGGTAGGCTGTGCGAGCCCTCGACGGTCGCCCGCAACGAGGGCATTCGCATGTCCGACGCCCGCGAGCTGCCCGAACGGCGAACGCAGAGAGGATCGCAGGTTGTCGCTCCCGCAAGGCGCACCCTCCAGGCCGCTGCGCGCGTGGCAGCGGCGCGCGTTGACCAAGTACCTGGCTTCCGGCCCCAAGGACTTCCTCGCGGTCGCCACGCCCGGCGCGGGCAAGACGACCTTCGGGCTGCGGGTGGCCGCCGAGCTGCTGGCCGACCGCACGGTCGAGGCGGTCACCGTGGTGACCCCGACCGAGCACCTCAAGCACCAGTGGGCCAAGGCCGCCGCCGAGGCGGGCATCGCGATCGACTCGAACTTCCGCAACACCAACGCGGTGACCTCGCGGGACTACCACGGCGTGGCGGTGACCTACGCCCAGGTGGCCGCGCACCCGACGCTGCACCGCGTGCGCACGGAGAACCGCAAGACGCTGGTGCTGCTGGACGAGGTGCACCACGGCGGCGACGCCAAGTCGTGGGGCGACGCGATCCGGGAGGCGTTCACGCCCGCGGTGCGCAGGCTGTGCCTGACCGGTACGCCGTTCCGCAGCGACGACTCGCCGATCCCGTTCATCACCTACGAGCCCGGCCCGGACGGGGCGCCGCGCAGCCGCGCGGACCACGCCTACGGCTACGCCGACGCGCTGCGCGACGGAGTGGTCCGGCCGGTGATCTTCCTGGCGTACTCGGGTGAGGCGAGCTGGCGGACCAGCGCGGGGGAGGAGTTCACCGCGCGGCTGGGGGAGCCGCTGACCCAGGAGCAGACCGCGCGGGCGTGGCGCACCGCGCTGGACCCGACCGGCGAGTGGATCCCGTCCGTGCTCAAGGCGGCCGACCTGCGGTTGAGCCAGCTGCGCGCGAACGGCATCCCGGACGCGGGCGGCCTGGTGATCGCCACCGACCAGACCACCGCCAAGGCGTACGCGGAGATCCTCAAGCGCACCACCGGCCACGACGCCACGCTGGTGCTCTCCGACGACCCGAAGGCATCCGGCCGCATCGCGGAGTTCTCCGCCTCGAACGAGCGCTGGCTGATCGCCGTGCGCATGGTGTCCGAGGGCGTGGACGTGCCGCGGCTGGCCGTGGGCGTGTACGCCACCAGCGCCTCCACGCCGCTGTTCTTCGCCCAGGCCATCGGCCGGTTCGTGCGGGCGCGGGCCAAGGGCGAGACGGCCAGCGTGTTCCTGCCCAGCGTGCCGGTGCTGCTGGGGCTGGCCAGCGAGCTGGAGCAGCAGCGCGACCACGTCATCGGCAAGCCGCACCGGGAGAAGGACGGCTGGGACGACGAGCTGCTGGCGCAGGCCAACCAGGTCCAGGACGAGCCGGGCGAGGAGGAGCGGGCGTTCACCGCGCTGGGCGCCTCGGCCGAGCTGGACCAGGTGATCTACGACGGGTCGTCGTTCGGCACCGCGGCGTTCGCGGGCAGCGAGGAGGAGCAGGAGTACCTGGGCCTGCCCGGTCTGCTGGAGCCCGACCAGGTGCGCGAGCTGCTGCGGCAGCGCCAGGAGAAGCAGCTGGTGGAGGCCAGCAAGCGGCAGGCCGCGGCGCCCGCGCCCGCCGCCCCGCCGCCGCCCGCGCGGCCCGCGAGCGTGCAGGAGCGGCTGGCCGCGCTGCGCAAGGAGCTCAACACCCTGGTGGCCATGCACCACCACCGCACCAAGAAGCCGCACGGCAAGATCCACAACCAGCTGCGGGAGTACTGCGGCGGTCCGCCGACGGCGATGGCGAGCATCGAGCAGCTCGAAGAGCGGATCGCCACCCTGCGCTCTTGGTGACGCAGCGTGCTCGACTACGCCGATCGGCGTAGATGTATTAATGCGGAGTTACCTCGTCGTTAGCGCATCGTGCTGCCTTTATCGGTCAAGTGTGCTTCCGGTCACCGCATGTGCGGGCATACGTTGTGCGCCACAACATTCTCTGCCCACCAGCAGACACAGCGCAGTGAAAGGGATGGCGGATGCGCAGCAAGAGCCTTGCTCTCATCGCCGTGAGCACCGGCTTGGCCGTGGCCATGACGGCGTGTGGCGCCAACACGTCCTCGGGTGGCAGCAGCACCTCGGACACCAACACGAACAGCGGCTCGAACGGCGGGGAGAAGGTCGGCGTCATCCTGCCCGAGACCAAGTCCTCGGCCCGCTGGGAGGGCTTCGACAAGCCCCTGCTGGAGAAGGCGCTCAAGGCCGAGGGCCTGGACCCCGACATCCAGAACGCCCAGGGCGACGTGCAGAAGTTCTCCACGCTGGCCGACGGCATGATCAACGCGGGCGTCAAGGTCCTGATCATCGCCACGCCCAACAGCGAGGTCGGCGCCACGGTGGCCAAGAAGGCCCAGGCCCAGGGCATCAAGGTCATCGACTACGACCGCCTGAACCTGGGCGGCACCTCGGACTACTACGTCTCGTTCGACAACACCAAGGTCGGCGAGCTGCAGGGCCAGGGCCTGGTCGACGGCCTGGGCAAGCTGGCCGCGGGCAAGAAGCCCGCCGAGGTCATCGAGATCGAGGGCGCGCCGACGGACAACAACGCCACCCTGTTCTACAACGGCCAGCAGAACGTCCTCAAGCCCAAGTACGACTCGGGCGACCTGAAGCTGGTGCAGTCCCAGCCCATCGAGGAGTGGGACAACCAGAAGGGCGGCCAGACCTTCGAGCAGATCTTCACCGGCAACGGCCAGAAGGTCGACGGCGTCGTCGCCGCCAACGACGGCCTCGCGGGCGCGGTGATCACCGTCCTGAAGAAGTACAACCTCAACGGCAAGGTGCCGGTGACCGGTCAGGACGCCACCCCGGAGGGCCTGCAGGCCATCCTGCGCGGCGACCAGTACATGACCGTGTTCAAGCCCATCGACGAGGAGGCCAACGCCGCCGCCAAGCTGGCCGCCGCGCTGGTCAAGGGCGACACCGCCGCCGCCGACGCGCTGGCCAACGGCGTGGAGAAGGACCCGAAGGGCAACCGCGAGGTCAAGTCCGTGCTGCTGACCGCGCAGCTGATCACCAAGGACAACGTCAAGGTGGTCGTGGACGAGGGCTTCGTCAAGGCGTCCGAGGTCTGCGTCGCCGACCTGGCCGCCACCTGCGGCGAACTCGGCATCAAGTAGTCACCGCTCGCCGCGGCGGGGTGCGCTGGCCGCACCCCGCCTTCGGCGTGCCACCCACGGAGGGAATGCAGTGAGCGAGCCGATTCTCGAACTGCGCGGCGTCAACAAGAGCTTCGGACCTGTGCACGTGCTGCACGACATCGACTTCACCGTCCGCGCGGGCGAGGTGACGGCCCTGGTCGGCGACAACGGCGCGGGCAAGTCGACGCTGGTCAAGAGCATCGCGGGCATCCACCCGATCGACTCCGGCGAGGTCGTCTTCGACGGCAAGCCGGTCACCATCAACGGCCCCCGCGACGCGGCCGCCCTGGGCATCGAGGTCGTCTACCAGGACCTCGCGCTGTGCGACAACCTCGACATCGTCCAGAACATGTTCCTGGGCCGCGAGCGCGGCAAGGCGGGGATGCTGGACGAGACCGACATGGAGCAGGCCGCGCGCAAGACGCTGACCTCGCTGTCGGTGCGCACGGTCAAGTCGGTGCGCACCCAGGTGTCCTCGTTGTCCGGCGGTCAGCGGCAGACCGTGGCCATCGCCAAGGCCGTGCTGTGGAACAGCAAGGTCGTGCTGCTGGACGAGCCGACCGCCGCGCTGGGCGTGGCGCAGACCCGCCAGGTGCTCGACCTGGTCCGCAGGCTCGCCGAGCAGGGCCTGGGCGTGGTGCTGATCAGCCACAACATGAACGACGTGTTCGAGGTCGCCGACCGCATCGCCTGCCTGTACCTGGGCCGCATGGCCGCCGAGGTGCCCACCAAGGACGTCACCCACGGCCAGGTGGTCGAGCTGATCACCGCGGGCCGCTCCGGCGAGCTGGGCATCGCCCGACCCGAATCCGCCACCATCTGACGCCGCGCCAGCGAGCCAGAACCGAGGACTCCCGCATGACCAACACCACCAGCGAGAAGGCCTCCCCCGAGGGCGCGGCCATCTCCGACTTCGGCATCGACACCACCTCCAAGTCCACCGGCGAGGCGTTGCGCGACTACGTGGCCCGGCTGCGCGGCGGCGAACTGGGTTCCCTGCCCGCCCTGCTCGGCCTCGTGGTGCTGCTGATCGTCTTCAGCTCCCTGTCGGACTCCTTCCTGACCCTGGGCAACATCGCCAACCTGCTGGCCCAGGGCGCGGGCACCACCATCATCGCGATGGGCCTGGTGTTCGTGCTGCTGCTCGGCGAGATCGACCTGTCCGCGGGCACCGCGTCCGGCGTCGCCGCGTCGGTCATGGCGCTGCACCTGGTCAAGGGCGGCAACCTGCTCGGCGGCATGGGCGACACCGTCTTCTACGTCTTCTGCGGCCTGCTGGTGCTGGCCGTGGTGCTCGCCGCGCTGATGCGGATCTGGGCGGGTGCCGCGCTGGCCGCGGTCGCGCTGGTCATCGCCGCGGTCGGCGTGCCCGCGAACCCGTGGGTGGAGATGCTGCTGGCGATCTGCGTCGGCGCCGCCATCGGCTGCATCACCGGCTTCCTGGTCGCCAAGGTCGGCATCCCGTCGTTCGTGGTGACCCTGGCGCTGTTCCTGGCCTGGGGCGGCGTGATCCTCCAGCTGATCGGCCAGGGCGGCACCCTGGGCCTCAACGACGACGTGCTGTTCAAGGTCGCCAACGGCAACCTGAGCACCGCGGGCAGCTGGCTCCTGTTCGTCATCGCCGCGGGTGGCTACGCGGCGGTCGTGCTGACCAGGCACTTCTCCCGGCTGCGCAAGGGCCTGGTCGCCCAGCCCACGCCCATGGTGCTGACCAGGGTCGGCGCCGTCCTCGTGCTCGGCGCCGCCGCCACCTACGCGCTGACCCTCAACCGCTCGGTGAGCAACGTGGTCGTCATCACCGGCGTCCCGTACGTCGTGCCGCTCGTGCTGTTCCTGCTGGTGGTGGGCACCTTCGTGCTCGACCGCACCCGCTACGGCAGGCACGTCTACGCCGTGGGCGGCAACAAGGAAGCCGCCCGTCGCGCGGGCATCAACGTCCCGCAGATCCGGATGAGCGTGTTCGTGATCGCCTCCACGGCGGCGGCCATCGGTGCGATCGTGTACTCGTCCAAGGTCGGCTCGGTCGACCCGAACGCCGGTGGCGGCAACACGCTGCTGATGGCGGTCGGCGCGGCGGTCATCGGCGGCACGTCGCTGTTCGGCGGCAAGGGCCGCCTGCGCGACGCGGTCATCGGCGGCGCGGTGCTGGCCACCATCACCAACGGCATGGGCCTGCTCAAGCAGCCCGCCGCGGTCGTCTACATCGTGACCGGCCTGGTGCTGCTGCTGGCCGCCAGCATCGACGCGCTCTCCCGTCGCCGAGCGGCGGCGTCCACGCGCTGACGTGGCGACACCAACAGCGGGAGCCCGACCGGACGAGGTCCGCAGGCACAACCGCACCGCGCTGCTGCGCAGGCTGCACGTGGACGGGCCGTCCACCAGGGCGTCGCTGGCGGCTGAGCTGGGGCTCAACCGCAGCACGATCAAGGCGCTGGTGGACGGCCTGGCCGAGTCCGGTGTGGTGGCCGAGCGCCTGCCCGCGCAGCGCACCGGCGCGGGCAGGCCCTCCCTGCTGGTGCTCCCGCAGCCGCAGGCCGCCGTCGTCATGGCCATCGACGTCCGCGTCGAGCAGGTGGCCATGGCGATGGTCGGCCTGGGCGGGGACATCCTGGGCAGGCACAGCTGGAACCTGCACCGCCGCACCCGCGAGCCCGGTGAGGTGATCACCCACATCGCCGACTCGGCGAAGCTGCTGGCCGACGAGCTGGACGTGACGGCGGTCGGCGTCGGGGTGTCGGTGCCCGGCGTGGTCCGCCGCGCCGACGGCATGGTGCACGAGGCGCCCAACCTGCACTGGACCGACGTGGCGCTGGGCGCCCGGCTGACCGCCGTGCTCCAGGCGCCCGTGCACGTCGGCAACGACGCGGAGCTCGGCGCGCTGGCCGAGCACCTGCGCGGGGCCGCCCGCGGCTCCTCCGACGTGGTCTACATCTCCGCCGACGTGGGCATCGGCGGCGGGGTCATCTCCAGCGGGACGCCGCTGCGCGGCGCGGGCGGTTACGTGGGCGAACTGGGGCACATGGTGGTGCGGCCCGGCGGGCGGCACTGCTACTGCGGCTGCCAGGGGTGCTGGGAGACCGAGATCGGGGAGGCCGCCCTGTGCCGGGCGCTGGCCCTGCCCGAGGACGCCCCGCGCGGGGCGGTGGTGGCCGAGCTGCGCTCGCTGGCCGCGGACCCGTCGTCGGTGAGCCACCGGCTGGGCGAGTTCACCGAGTGGCTGGCGCTGGGCCTGGTCACCGTGGTCAACATGCTGGGCCCCGAGCTGGTCGTGCTGGGCGACCTGTTCACCGCCCTGCCGCAGGTGGTGGTGGACCGGGTGCGGGCCACCGTGCAGCAGCGCAGCCTGGTCTCCAGGGCGGTGGGCGGCACCCGCATCGTCAGCTCGCCGCTGGGGCGCGACGCCAAGCTCATCGGCGCCGCCGAACTGGCCTTCGAGCCCGTGCTCGGCCTGGTCTGACCGCCGCCGAAAAGCAGGGGGACGGGAACCCGTGAGGGTTCCCGTCCCGGACGGCTAGGGTGCTTGCGGGCGGCACGGCCCGCGATGATCAGCCCTGCTGCAGTTCGGCAGCGAGCTCGCGCAGCTTCGTGCTGTGCTCGCGGGCGTGGTGCCCGCAGAACAGCAGCTCGCCCCCGGAGGGCAGTACGGCGCGAACCTGGGCAGCAGCCCCGCAGCGGTCGCAGCGGTCGGCAGCGGTCAACGCGGGGCGGGTGAGCGTCGTGGTCATGGAAATCTCCCTCCGTCCCGGCACCGGGGATCGGTGCCCTACTCAAGCTGCGACCACCCCACACCTGGCTGGCACGTCGTGTTCGCTGGCTCCACTCTTGCAGACGCACGGGCGTAAGTCAGTGTTCCCTGGGCCGTGGCGACCCGCGTCACTCAGCATTTACCCCCCGCTCCGGCCGTTCGAACCTGCCGACTCCACCGGTTCGCCACGCGCGCAATCACTTTCCGCTGTCGTGGCAACGGTTTCAGACCAGCGAGAACAGCGGCTGAGGCGCCCTCGCTGCTCCGTCCGGTGGAAGTTGCGGGGCCGCTAGTGTGATCGCCGACACAGGCGTCAGCCCAGAGCGAACAGCCCGCCGAATTCCACCATGCGGACACGCGAAGAGCGCCGGCACCCGAGTGGGCGCCGGCGCTCTTCGCGCGTTCGCGACTAGTCCAGGTAGTCCCGCAGGACCTGGGACCGCGACGGGTGGCGCAGCTTCGACATCGTCTTCGACTCGATCTGCCGGATGCGCTCGCGCGTCACCCCGTAGACCTGGCCGATCTCGTCCAGCGTGCGCGGCTGGCCGTCGGTGAGGCCGAACCGCAGCCGCACCACGCCCGCCTCGCGCTCGGACAGCGTGGCCAGGACCGACTGGAGCTGGTCCTGCAGCAGCGTGAACGACACCGCGTCCACGGCCACCACGGCCTCGGAGTCCTCGATGAAGTCGCCGAGCTGGCTGTCGCCCTCGTCGCCGATGGTCTGGTCCAGCGAGATGGGCTCCCTGGCGTACTGCTGGATCTCCAGCACCTTCTCCGGGGTGATGTCCATCTCCTTGGCCAGCTCCTCCGGGGTGGGCTCGCGGCCCAGGTCCTGGAGCAGCTCGCGCTGGATGCGGCCGAGCTTGTTGATGACCTCCACCATGTGCACCGGGATGCGGATGGTGCGGGCCTGGTCGGCCATCGCGCGGGTGATCGCCTGGCGGATCCACCACGTCGCGTAGGTCGAGAACTTGTAGCCCTTGGTGTAGTCGAACTTCTCGACCGCGCGGATCAGACCGAGGTTGCCCTCCTGGATCAGGTCCAGGAACGCCATGCCGCGGCCGGTGTAGCGCTTGGCCAGCGACACCACCAGGCGGAGGTTGGCCTCCAGCAGGTGGTTCTTGGCCCGCTCGCCGTCGCGCACGATCCAGCGCAGGTCGCGGCGCAGCTGCGGGGTGAGCTTCTCGTTCTCGTCCTCGGCGCGGCGCACCCGCTCGGCGGCGTAGAGGCCCGCCTCGATCCGCTTGGCGAGTTCGACCTCCTCCTCCGCGTTGAGCAGGGCGACCTTGCCGATCTGCTTGAGGTAGGCGCGCACCGAGTCCGCCGAGGCGGTGAGCTCGGCGTCCTTGCGGGCCTGCCGCAGGGCCTCGGACTCCTCCTCGTCCCAGACGAAGTCACCTTCGCCGGGCTTGGCGTCCTCGGCTTCCTCCGGCTCCTCCTCGACCGGCTCGTCGATCAGTTCGACGTCGTCGACCAGGTCCTCGTCACCGGGGGCGCCTTCCAGGTCCTCGGGCTCGTCGCCCTCGGTGGCCTTCTTCGCCTTGGCGGGGGCGGCGGCCTTGGCGCCCTGCTTGCGGGGTGCCCGAGCGGTCTTGCCCGCCGCGGCGGTCTTCGCTGCCGGCTTCTTGGCCGGAGCCTTCCTCGCCGAGGTGGCCTTGGGCGTCTCCTCGGCGTCAGCCTTAGCTGCCTGAGTCGTCTTCGCGGCTGCCACGTACGCCCTTTCGCGACTGTCGATCAAGGCAAACCGAAGCGCGCGATCCTCGGTCGCCGGAGTACGGGGGAGAGCCCGCCGGCCTTGGCGTCAGCGGGGCACCGTTCCATTGTAACGACGAGAACCGGGTGCGGTTGCGCCCCGTTGACATCCGGGGCGCAACCGCGGACTTTTCCGCAGCTGGGAGGGCCGGGAAGTCAGTGCCGGAGGCCCTGCGCGGCGGCCACGG
>NZ_BMRG01000002.1:0-16296 GCF_014648515.1 Saccharothrix coeruleofusca | reverse complement strand
CCGCGCCCACGATGCCCGCGTCGTTCTTCAGCGCCGCGGCGACCACCTCGGTGCGCACCTCCAGCAGCGGCAGCCACTTCTCCGCCTTCTTGCTGACACCGCCGCCCGCGATCACCAGGTCCGGCCAGATCAGGTTCTCCAGGACGCTGATGTAGCGCGAGACCCGCGGCGCCCACTCGGACCAGGACAGCCCCTTGTCCTCCTTGACCGACGCCGCCGCGCGCTTCTCCGCGTCGTGGCCGTCGACCTCCAGGTGGCCGAACTCGGTGTTGGGCACGAGCCGGCCGTCCAGGAACAGGGCGCTGCCGATGCCGGTGCCGAAGGTCAGCAGGACCACCAGCCCGTCCCGGCCGACGCCGGAGCCGAACCTCATCTCCGCGATGCCCGCCGCGTCGGCGTCGTTGAGCACGACCACGTCCTCGGTGCGGCGACCGAGCCTGCGGGCGAACAGCGCGGCGGCGTCGGTGCCGATCCAGCCCTTGTCGACGTTCGCGGCGGTGTGCGCGACACCCTTCTTGATGACGCACGGCAGCGTGATGCCCACCGGTCCGTCCCAGCCGAACTTCTCGACGATCTCGGCGACCACGTCGGCCACCGCGTCCGGCGTCGACGGCTGCGGCGTGGCGATGCGCAGGCGCTCACCGTCGAGCCCGCCTGCCTCCAGGTCCACCAGACCGCCCTTGATCCCAGAGCCGCCGATGTCCACGCCGAACCCGCGGGTCATGCCCATCCCCGTGGCCTTCCTACTCGATTCAGTGACCGTGGCCGCAGACACTAGCCTGAGCTCGTCCGATAGTCCCGTGAGAGTGACGCAGGAGGAACAGTTGCGCTCGGATCCGCGCTCGTTGGTGGACGTCGCCGTCCAAGTCGCGGGACAGGCCGCCGACCTGGTGAAGTCCACCAGGGAGTCGGCGGTGGCGCGGATCGACACCAAGTCGAGCATCACCGACGTGGTGACCGCCGCGGACCGGGAGGCCGAGCGGCTGGTGCGCGCGCTGCTGGCCCAGCTGCGGCCGGGCGAGCCGGTGATCGGCGAGGAGGAGGGCGGCACGGCCGCGGTCGAGGGCCTGACCTGGGTGGTCGACCCGATCGACGGCACGGTCAACTACCTCTACGACATCCCCCACTACGCGGTCTCGGTGGCCGCCCAGCTCGACGGCGAGTCGGTGGCCGGGGCGGTGGTCGAGCCGGTCTCCGGCCGGGTGTGGACCGCGGCGCGGGGGCACGGCGCGTACCTGGACGGCAGGCCGCTGCGGGTGTCGTCGGAGACCCGGCTGGAGGTGGCGCTGCTGGGCTACGGCTTCGCCTACCGCGCGGAGCGCAGGCAGCGGCAGGCGCGCACGTGGGCCGGGATGGCCACGCGGGTGCGCGACATGCGCCGGGCCGGGGCGGCGTCGCTGGACCTGTGCGCGGTGGCGGCCGGGCGGTTGGACGCCTACGCCGAGCACGCCCTGGGCCGCTGGGACTGGGCGGCGGGCGCGCTGCTGGCCCGCGAGGCGGGCGCGGTGGTGCTGCTGCCGGGCGAGGCGCCCGAGCTGGGCGCGGACGCCACCCTGGCCGCCGCTCCCGGCATCGCCGACGCGCTGCGCGCCGCCCTCGTCGAGTGCGGCTTCGGCGAGGTCTGACCCCACCCCCGTCCCCGCGAACCGAGCGTTCGGGCACCTCTCGGGTGCCCCGACGTCCGGTTCGCGGGGTCAGCAGTGGACGTCGCGCGCCGCGGCGAGGTTGGTCGGGTCCAGCGAGGGCGCGGCGGCCTCCGCCACCTGGCCGCCCTGCCGCTCGGGCTGCTGCTCGGCCCACGCCGCCAGCTGGTCCATCACCTTGCGGGCGTCGCTGTTCGGCTTGATCTCGTTGAACTTCTTGCCCACCGCGATGTCCACCGTCGCGTCCTGCCGGTCGTCGCGCACCAGCTCCAGGCACGGCTCCAGCAGGCTCAGCGTCCGGGCGGCCCCCGCGCCGGGGGCGCCGAACCGGATCTGCCCCCGGCAGTTCATGTCCTGCGCCGGGTACACCGGGTCGTTGTCCGGCTCGGCCGCCTGCCGCAGCCCCATTTCGACCAGCGTGGTGGCCACGAACCGCGCCTGATTGCGCTGCGTGCTGGCGTTGAACACCCGGAAGTGCACCTCGTTCACCGGAACGGGGTCGGTCCGGTCCAGTGCGTCGTGCGCCAGCACGGTGCCCAGGGCGGGCGCAGGAGCGCCGTCGCCCGCGGCGGTGGCCGAGGTGGAGGCGGGGGTGTTGCCCGGCGGGTTGCACCGGATCGCCGCGTCCACGTCGCCCGCCTGCTCCAGCACCCGCGACCACACGAACACGGCCGTGACCGCCAGCACGACGAACAGGATCAGTGCTGGTAGCGGTCGCCTCCGCCGGTACCGCGACGACCCGCCTCCGCTCGGAACGCTCGCGGATCCCACGCCGACCTCCCCTGGGCGTTGTGGAGCTTGTGTGCTGATCAGGCTATGCCGTCGCCGAGCGCCGCGCGTCTCGGGCGAGCCGCGACGGCGCGCAACCACCCGATTGCGGAGGGTGCTCCCGCTCGCCGGGGGAGCGCCCCGTTGCCAACGGAGGCGGCAAAGCCGCGCCAAGCCTATCGGGCCTGCGTGCGAAGGTCCTCTCACCCGTCTGCTCAATTAGGGGGAACCCGCTGCGCGGGTGCCCGATCCGTGAGCTACCCTCTGCGCGCTCCGCGCACCGCCGGGCATCTGCTACGCGTCGCCGCACAGGGGGTTGGCGCTCGGCGGTGGGGCGAGACCTCCGTCACCCAGTCGGAGGGCACAAACAGGAGCGCTGGTGCGTTAACCAGCGACACGAACCAGTCTCCGTTGACCGCAGGGGTGTGAAAGAAGATGGCGACCGACTACGACGCTCCGCGTCGCAGCGAGGCCGACGAGCTCGCCGAGGACTCCCTCGAGGAGCTGAAGGCGCGGCGCAATGAAACGCAGTCCGGGGTCGTCGACATCGATGAGGACGCGACCGCCGAGAACTTCGAGCTGCCGGGCGCCGACCTGTCCGGCGAGGAGCTCACGTTCAAGGTCCTGCCCAAGCAGGCCGACGAGTTCACCTGCTCCAAGTGCTTCCTCGTGCACCACCGCAGCAGGCTGGCCGAGGAGCACAACGGCCAGTACATCTGCCGGGACTGCGCCTGACGCGGGCAGGCAGCAGCGACGACCCCCTGGGCGCGCACCTCACCCGAGGTGGCGCCCAGTCGTCTTTCCGGGCGCGTCCCGGCGGCGGGGCTCACGCCCGCGCGGCCCGCAGCACCTCGGCCAGCCGCCGCGCCGAGCGCACGCTGAACAACCAGTAGGGCGTCGGGTCCTGCGGGTCCCGCAGCTCCACCTTGACCATCGGACCGACCCAGCCGCGGTGCGCGACGAACGCCATCGGGTCCAGGTGCGGTCCCATCGCCTTGCGCTTGCCCTTGGCGTCGAACACCTCGACCTCGCCCAGCAGCTCCAGCGGCACGTGCGCCTCGCCGACCCGCAGCTCGCCCCCGGAGACCTCGACCTTCAGCGAACCCAGCCGCACCAGCAGCAGCAGCGCGATCGGCACCGTGATGGCGTAGGGCAGCCACGACCGGACACCGGGGAAGCCCATGTGGATCTCCGCGGCCAGCAGCACCGCGGCGCCCAGCGGCAGCGGCCAGCCCCACCACGGCACGAACAGCCGCTCGCGGAAGGCGGTCGGGGCGGTCACAGCACTCTCGCTCACGGCTCCAGGGTAGTCTCGCGCGCCGTGCCCAGCGTCGAGGTCCTGCTCTCCCGGCTCGATCCCACCGTGCCGATGCCCGCGTACGCCAGACCGGGTGACGCGGGCGCGGACCTGGTGACCACCACCGACGTGGTGATCGAACCGGGCGAGCGCGCCGTGGTCGGCACCGGAGTGGCCATCGCCCTGCCGGAGGGGTACGCGGGCTTCGTGCACCCCCGGTCGGGGCTGGCCGCGCGGGTCGGGCTGAGCGTGGTCAACGCACCGGGCACGATCGACTCCGGCTACCGGGGGGAGATCAAGGTGTGCCTGGTCAACCACGACCTGCGCGAGCCGGTGGTGCTGGCGCGCGGCGACCGGATCGCGCAACTGGTGGTGCAGAAGGTGGAGCACGCGGTGTTCCGCGAAGTCGACGAGCTGCCCGGTTCCGAACGCGGCACGGGCGGCTACGGCTCTACTGGCGGGCACGACGTGCTCGCCCGGACGGAGGGGTGAGGCGATGTTCGGACGGCGCCGCAAGCGCGGGAGGCACTCCGCGAACCGGGGGACGGCGCAGCCGGAGACCGGCGTCGAGGGCGGCGAGGAGCTGCCCGAGGAGGGTCCGTTCGACGAGTCGCAGGCGCCCGACGACGGCCTGACCCGGCTCGACCTGGGGTCGATCCGGGTTCCGGTGCCCGAGGGCGCGCAGCTGCAGGTGGAGATGGACCCGGCGGGCGCGGTGCGCGCGGTGCACCTGCTCACCGGCGTCGGCCAGCTCACCGTGAGCGCGTTCGCCGCGCCGAGGACCGACAAGCTGTGGCCGGAGGTCGGCGCGGAGCTGATCGCCCAGCTCAAGGGTGACGGCTTCCGGATCAACCGGGAGAACGGCCGCTGGGGTGAGGAGATCTCGGCCCGCGGCAGCGAGGTGCACCTGCGGTTCGTGGGCGTGGACGGGCCCCGGTGGATGCTGCGCGGGGTCGCCGCCGCGCCCAGCGAGCCCCAGGCGGACCAGGCGCTGCTCGCGCTGCGCGAGCTGATCAGCGACACCGTCGTGGTGCGCGGCACCCAGCCGATGCCGGTGCGCACGCCGCTGCCGATCGAGCTGCCCGAGGCCATCGCCCGCCACATCTCCCAAGCCCAGCAGGGCGGCCAGCGCTGACCGCACCGGCAAGTACTACCGGCCCCGCCCGTCGGGGCCGGTAACCACTCCCCGACTGTCCCGAACGCGCGACCGGGTGGCTCCGTCGGCACCGGCCCGGCTGTCCAGCAGAGCGGCGACGGCGGCGCGGCCCAGTGCCGTCCGGTCGGTGCCCAGCTCGGCCAGGGTGGTGGTGCGCAGCGCGCCGCGGGGCAGTGCGGCGGCCCACTGCTGGGCCACCGCGAGCGGGTGGACGGGGTCGTCGGTGCACGCGGCCACCCCGGCGGGCACGTCCAGCGCCGCCAGTTCGCCGAGGGTGGGCGCGGCGGTGCTGGACGCCGCGCGCAGCACACCGGCCAGCGCCGCGCCGTGCCCGCGCCAGGCGCGGGACAGCTCCGCGCCCAGCCACCCGTCGACACCCGCCAGCGCCGCGTCCACCCCGTCCCGCTCGACCACTTCCGCGCTCACGGCCGCGGCCAGCGCGGCGGGCGCCCCGGCGGCCGGGCCGCTCCACGCGGGCAGCGCCAGCAGCAGCCCGGCGCACCGCTCGGGCGTGCGCGCCGCCCACGCCGCGGCGACGTGCGCGCCCAGTGAGACGCCTCCCACGATCAGTGGTTCACCCAGGTACGCGGCGTCCAGGGCGGCCAGGTGCTCCTCGACGGTCGCCCCGGCCGGGGTGATCAGTGACAACCCCGCCGAGGCCAGCGGGGCGGCGAACACCGACCGCACGAACACCCCGTCCGACGCCGTCCCCGGCAGCAATACCGCGCGTGACGAACCCATGACCCCACATCCTCCCCCAGACGGATACTCGATCGGGTGGACCCGGTTACGCTGGTTTGAGGACGGGCTTCGCTGTCGAGGCCCCTCAAGTGGCCAGGAGTCGGGGATGACCAGTTCTGGGGGCGGCTACTGGCGCCGCCTCGTGCGTCGGCTGACGACCGATGTCAGCGAGTTGGACGCGGACGACCTCTCGCGGAAAGCCGAGGAGGTCGGCGCCGTCCGGGCGTGCGACTGCAGGTCAGGCGAACAGGTGACGGTCATGGGCCGGGTGCGGAGTGTCGAGTTGTGCCCCCGCGACGCGGTCGCCACCCTGGAGGCGGAGCTGTACGACGGCACCGAGGGCGTGACCCTGGTGTGGCTGGGTCGCAGGCGCATCGCGGGCATCGAGCCGGGCCGCACCATCAAGGCCAAGGGCCGGATCGCCGTCCGCGACGGCCGCAAGGTCCTCTACAACCCCTACTACGAGCTGCAGAACGCTTCATGACCTCAGTGAACGAGTCGGAGAAGCAACCCACCCTCCTGGAGCAGATGGGCGGCGTCAGCGGCCTGGTCTTCTCCTCGCTGCCGGTGGTGGTCTTCGTCCTGGTGAACGCCTTCGCGGGCCTCATGCCCGCCATCTGGAGCGCGTTGGCTGCGGCGGTCCTGATCGGCGTCTACCTGGCGATGCGCAAGGGCTCGGTGCAGCCCGCGGTCTCCGCCGTGTTCGGCGTGGGCATCGCGGCCTTCATCGCCTACCGCACCGGCTCGGCGAAGGGCTTCTTCCTGTTCGGCATCTGGCAGAGCCTGGTCTACGGCGGCGTGTTCGTCGTCTCGATCCTGGTCCGCTGGCCGCTGGCGGGGGTGATCTGGTCGTTCCTCAACGGCCAGGGCACCGGTTGGCGGCAGGACCGCGCCTCGGTGCGCGACTACGACATCGCCACGCTGGTGTGGGCGCTGGTGTTCGGCGCGCGGTTCGTGGTGCAGCGGTGGCTGTACGACGAGGCGTCGGTGGGGTGGCTGGCCTTCGCCCGGCTGGCCATGGGCTACCCGCTGATGGCCGTGGCCGTGGCCGTGACGGTGTGGGCGGTGCGCCGCTCGGACCGGCGGCTCAAGGCCGCCCAGGCCCGCTACGAGGAGGAGAACCGGGCCGCCGAGGAGCGGCTCCGGGCGCAGGCCGAGGAGAGCTGAACGGGTGGGGCCCGCGAGCCCCACCCCGCTAGTAGCCCAGCGCGGACCTGATCTCCCGCTCCACGTCCGCCGCGGCCACGAACAGCAGCTCGTCGCCGCCCTCCAGGGTGTCCTCCGGCGTCGGCACGATCACCCGGCCGCCGCGCAGGATGGTCACCAGCGCCGCGTCACGGGGCAGCTCCAGCGCGTTGACCGGCGAACCCGCCAGCGGGGTGTCCTCCGGCAGCGTGATCTCCACGAGGTTGGCCTGGCCCTGGCGCAGCGTCATCAGCCGCACCACGTCGCCGACCGTCACCGCCTCCTCGACCAGCGCGGACAGGATGCGCGGGGTGGACACCGCGACGTCGACGCCCCAGGACGAGGTGAACAGCCACTCGTTGGCCGGGTCGTTGACCCGCGCCACCACCCGGCGCACCGCGAACTCGGTCTTGGCCAGCAGCGACACCACGAGGTTGACCTTGTCGTCGCCGGTGGCGGCGATCACCACGTCGCACAGCTGCATCCCGGCGTCCTCCAGCGAGGACAGCTCGCAGGCGTCGGCCTGGACCCAGTCGGCCTGCTCCACGGTGTGCGGCTCGAAGTGCGCCCGGTCGCGCTCGATGAGCATCACCTGGTGCCCGTCGGCCACCAGCTCCTGGGCGATGGAGCGGCCGACCGCGCCCGCCCCGGCAATCGCGATACGCACTCAGCTCTCCTCGGGTGCCTGTGCCGCGGCGGCGGCCACGTCGGTGACCGTCCCGGACAGCGCCGCCACGTAGACCACGTCGTCGGCCTGCAGCAGGGTCTTGGAGTCCGGCAGCACGCCAGTGCCGAACCGCATGATGAACGCCACCCGGCAGCCGGTGGCCGACTGCAGGTCGCGCACCGAGCGCCCGATCCAGTCCTCGTGCAGGTCCAGCGGCAGCACCGCGACCGTGCCGGACGGGTCGCGCCAGGCCGTGGACGCGCCCTCGGGCAGCAGCATCCGCAGGAACCGGTCGGTGCTCCACGGCACGGTGGCCACGGTCGGGATGCCCAGCCGCTCGTAGACCGCGGCGCGCTTCTCGTCGTAGATGCGGGCGACCACGGCGTCCACGCCGAAGGTCTCCCGCGCCACCCGCGCCGAGATGATGTTGGAGTTGTCCCCGCTGGACACCGCGGCGAACGCGCCCGCGCGCTCGATGCCCGCCTCCACCAGCACCTGCCGGTCGAAACCGTTGCCCACCACGTGCTGCCCGTGGAAGTCCGGCCCCAGCCGCCGGAACGCCTGCGCGTCCTTGTCGATGACCGCGACCTGGTGGTCCAGGCGCTCCAGGGCCTTGGCCAGGGACGACCCCACCCGGCCACAACCCATGATCACCACGTGCACGAGTTCCTCCTGAACGACGCCTTGGCCAAACCTACCGATGATCAGTCCGACCAGGGGAGGCAGACCCCTTACCCTTTCCACTCGTGTCCAAGCTCGCAACAGCGGCCAAGCGCCTCGTGGTCGGCAGGCCATTCCGGAGCGACCGACTCGCTCACACACTCCTGCCCAAGCGCATCGCGCTACCGGTGTTCGCCTCGGACGCGATGTCCTCCGTGGCCTACGCCCCGGAGGAGATCTTCCTGGTGCTGTCGGTGGCGGGCCTGTCGGCCTACGCGCTGGCCCCGTGGGTCGGCGTGGTGGTCGTGGTCGTCATGCTCACCGTGGTCGCCAGCTACCGGCAGAACGTGCACGCCTACCCCTCCGGCGGCGGCGACTACGAGGTCGCCACGGTCAACCTGGGCCGCCGCGCGGGCCTGACGGTGGCCAGCGCCCTGCTGGTGGACTACATCCTCACCGTCGCGGTGTCGATCTCCTCGGCCGCGGCCAACATCGGCTCGGCGATCCCGTTCGTGGCCACCCACAAGGTGGAGTTCGCGGTCGTCGCCATCGCCCTGCTGACCGCGGTCAACCTGCGCGGCATCCGCGAGTCCGGCAGCGCCTTCGCCATCCCCACCTACGCCTTCATGGGCGGCGTCCTGGCCATGATCGGCTACGGGCTGGTGCGCGCGTTCGTGCTCGGCGACCAGATGCGCGCCGAGTCCGCGGGCCTGGAGGTGCGCGCCGAGGACGACCACCTGATGGGCCTGGCGTTCGTGTTCCTGGTGCTGCGCGCGTTCTCCTCCGGCTGCGCCGCGCTGACCGGCGTGGAGGCGATCAGCAACGGCGTGCCCGCCTTCCGCAAGCCCAAGTCGCGCAACGCGGCCACCACGCTGCTGATGATGGGCCTGATCGCGGTCACCATGCTGATGGGCCTGATCGTGCTGGCCCAGCTGACCGGCGTGAAGATGGCCGAGGACCCGGCCCACCAGCTGGTCGGCGCCCCCGAGGGCTACGAGCAGAAGACGATGGTCGCCCAGGTCGCGGGCGCGGTGTTCGACGGCTTCCCGGCCGGGTTCTTCTTCATCACCGGGGTCACCGCGCTGATCCTGGTGCTGGCCGCGAACACCGCGTTCAACGGCTTCCCGGTGCTGGGCTCGATCCTGGCCCAGGACCGCTACCTGCCCCGCCAGCTGCACACCCGCGGCGACCGGCTGGCCTTCAGCAACGGCATCCTGTTCCTGGCGGGCGCGGCGATCGTGCTGGTGGTCGCCTTCGAGGCCGAGGTCACCAGGCTCATCCAGCTCTACATCGTGGGCGTGTTCGTGTCGTTCACGCTCAGCCAGAGCGGCATGGTGCGGCACTGGAACCGGCTGCTGGCCACCGAGGAGGACCCGGTCGCCCGCCGCCGGATGCGCCGCGCCCAGTCGATCAACGCCTTCGGCCTGGTGATGACCGGTTCGGTGCTGGTGGTCGTGCTGATCACCAAGTTCACCAACGGCGCCTGGATCGCCATCGCCGCGATGGCCGCCATCTACGCGCTGATGACCGCCATCCGCAAGCACTACGACCGGGTCGCCGAGGAGCTGCGCCAGCAGGAGCGGCAGAAGCTGCTGCCCGCCCGCAACCACGCCATGGTGCTGGTGTCCAAGCTGCACATGCCCACCCTGCGGGCGCTGGCCTACGCCAAGGCCACCCGGCCGGACGTGCTGGAGGCGGTCACCGTCAACGTGGACGACGCGGACACCCGCAGGCTGGTCCGGGAGTGGGAGAAGGAGAACTTCAAGGTCCCGCTCAAGGTCATCGAGTCGCCTTACCGGGAGATCACCAAGCCGGTGCTGGACTACGTCAAGCGGGTGCGCACGGACAACCCGCGCGACGTGGTCACCGTCTTCATCCCCGAGTACGTGGTGGGCCACTGGTGGGAGCAGCTGCTGCACAACCAGAGCGCGCTGCGGCTGAAGGGCAGACTGTTGTTCCAGCCCGGTGTGATGGTGACCAGCGTGCCGTGGCAGCTGGCCTCGTCGAAGAAGGTCACCGACAGGGACGTCGTCGCGCCCGGAGCGATCCGGCGCGGCCTGGACAAGCGGGACGGCGCGTGAAGGCCACCTGGGAGCAGCGGCTGATCGAGGTCGAGGTCGGCGCGGTCGCCCACGGCGGGCACTGCGTGGCCCGGCACGAGGGGCGCGTGGTGTTCGTCCGGCACGCGCTGCCCGGCGAGCGGGTGGTCGTGCGGATCACCGAGGACTCCGGCGGCTCGTTCTGCCGGGGGGACGCGGTGGAGGTCCTGGTGGCCTCCGACGACCGCGTCCAGCAGCCGTGCCCGTTCGCCGGTCCGGGGCTGTGCGGCGGCTGCGACTGGCAGCACGCCACCCCGCAGGCCCAGCTGGAGCTGAAGGCCGCCGTGGTGGCCGAGCAGCTGCGCAGGCTGGCCGGGCTGGAGCGGCGGGTCGTGGTGGAGCCGCTGCCCGGCGGCGCGGAGGACTGGCGCACCCGGATGCGGCTGGCGGTCGACGCGGAGGGCCGGGCGGGCTTCCGCAAGCACCGCAGCCACGAGGTCGTCCCGGTGGACCACTGCGTGATCGCCGTGCCGGACGCGCTGGACGACGTGGTGGACCGCACCTGGCCCGCAGGGGCGGAGCTGGTGGTGACCAGGGACGCGGGCGGTCAGGTGCACCTGACCGAGGTCGGCCCGCCGGAGCGCCGCAGGGGCCGCCAGGTGCCCGGACCGGCGCGCAGGCGCCGGGGCAGCGGCACGGCCACCGAGCTGGCCGCGGGCCGGGCGTGGAACCTGCGCGCCGACGGCTTCTGGCAGGTCCACCCGGCCGCCGCGGACACCTTCGCCAAGGTGGTCGCCGAGTGGGCCGACTGCCGCCCCGGCCAGCGCGCCTGGGACCTCTACGGCGGGGTGGGCCTGTTCGCCTCGGTGCTGGCCGAGCAGGTGGGCGCCACCGGCTCGGTGGCGGTCGTGGAGTACTCCACCCGCGCGGTGCAGGACGGCAGGCGCAACCTGTCGGACCTGCCCCAGGTCAGCTGGTACGCGGGCAAGACCGAGGAGGTGCTGCGGACGCCGGAGTTCACCGACCTGCCGCCGGACGTGGTGGTGCTCGACCCGCCGCGCAAGGGCGCGGGCAGGGCCGTGGTGACCGAGATCGCCCGCAGCCGCCCCGAGCGTGTGGTCTACGTCGCGTGCGACCCGGCCGCGCTGGCCCGCGACATCGCCTCCTTCGCCCAGCGAGGGTACGATTTGGCCCAGCTCAGGGCCTTCGACGCGTTCCCCATGACGCACCACGTGGAGTGCGTGGCGCTGCTGGAGCCCGCTCGCTGAAGCACGTCTCAGCCGGTGGTCCGTAGACTTCGCGAGCGAACGGGGTGCGAACCACTAGGGCGAGGTGAGCGGTGACGCTGCTGGAATCCGTGCACGGACCGGCCGACCTGAAGCGGCTGGACCACGACGAGCTGGTCAGGCTCGCCGAGGAGATCCGGCGCTTCCTGGTGGAGAAGGTCTCCCGCACCGGCGGGCACCTGGGCCCGAACCTGGGCGTGGTCGAGCTGACCATGGCGGTGCACCGGGTGTTCGACTCCCCGCGCGACTCGGTGGTGTTCGACACCGGCCACCAGAGCTACGTGCACAAGATCCTCACCGGCCGCCGCGAGGGCTTCGACACCCTTCGCCAGAAGGGCGGCCTGTCCGGCTACCCGTCGCGCGCCGAGAGCGAGCACGACGTGGAGGAGAACAGCCACGCCTCCACCGCGCTGTCCTACGCCGACGGCCTGGCCAAGGCCTACCAGCTCGGCGGTCAGCGCAGGCACGTGGTCGCGGTGGTCGGCGACGGCGCGCTGACCGGCGGCATGTGCTGGGAGGCGCTGAACAACATCGCCGCGGGCACCGACCGCCCGGTGGTGATCGTGGTCAACGACAACGGCCGCTCCTACTCGCCGACCATCGGCGGCCTGGCCGACCACCTGTCGTCGCTGCGCCTGCAGCCCGGCTACGAGCGGGCGCTGGAGCGCGGCAAGACCGCCCTGCAGGGCACCCCGATCGTCGGCAAGCCGCTGTACGCGGCGCTGCACGCGACCAAGCGCGGCATCAAGGACGCGCTGGCCCCGCAGGCGATGTTCGAGGACCTGGGCCTGAAGTACATCGGCCCGGTCGACGGCCACGACGTGGTCGCGCTGGAGTCGGCGCTGCGCCGGGCCAAGTCCTTCGGCGGGCCGGTCATCGTGCACACGGTCACCCGCAAGGGCAACGGCTTCGCGCCCGCGGAGAACCACGAGGCCGACCAGATGCACGCCACCGGCGTCATCGACCCGATCACCGGTGAGAACGTCGGCCCGTCCAAGCGGACCTGGACCCACGTGTTCGCCGACGAGCTGGTCGCCCTGGGCGGCGAGCGGCCGGACCTGGTGGCCATCACCGCCGCCATGCGCGGCCCGACGGGGCTGGACAAGTTCGCCAACGCCTTCCCCGACCGCTGCTTCGACGTGGGCATCGCCGAGCAGCACGCGATGACCTCGGCCGCAGGCCTGGCCATGGGCGGGATGCACCCGGTGGTGGCGATCTACGCCACGTTCCTCAACCGGGCCTTCGACCAGCTGCTGATGGACGTGGCCCTGCACAAGCAGGGCGTCACGGTGGTGCTGGACCGGGCGGGCATCACCGGCCCGGACGGCGCCTCCCACCACGGCATGTGGGATCTGTCCATCCTGGGCCTGATCCCCGGCGTCCGGGTGGCCGCGCCGCGCGACGCGGGCTCGCTGCGCGAGGAGCTGCGCGAGGCGGTCGAGGTGCGCGACGCTCCGACCGTGGTGCGCTACCCGAAGGCGTCGGTGGGCGCCGACCTGCCCGCCCTGGAGCGGGTGGGCTCGGTCGACGTGCTGCGGCGCGACGGCGAGGACGTGCTGCTGGTGGCCGTCGGCGCGTTCGGCGAGCTGGCCGTGGCCGCCGCGCAGCGGCTGGCGGACCAGGGCATCGGGGTGACCGTGGTGGACCCGCGCTGGGTGTTCCCGGTGGCCCCGGAGCTGGTCGACATGGCCGCCGGGCACCGCCTGGTGGTCACCGTCGAGGACGGCGGCAGGCACGGCGGCTTCGGCTGGGCGCTGGCCGCAGCGCTGCGCGACGCCGACGTCGCCACCCCGCTGCGCGACCTGGCCATCCCGCAGACCTTCCACGACCACGGCGAGCGCGCCGAGGTGCTGGCCGACCTCGGGCTGACCGCGCAGGACGTGGCCCGCCGGATCACCGAGTGGGTCGTCGCGGCCGAGCCCGCGGAAATGGGCGCGACGGTCGAGAAGTAGCCGGGCTACCCTCCTCCAGCCCGGTCAGCGGCCCGGACGGCGGTGCCGGTCCGGGTCCCGCGATCCAGCCGGGCAACCGCATGGAACGCGTTCACCGCGAGGGTTCGATCCCCGAAGCCGCGACCCCGGTCGACCACGGGGCGGCGGGCCTTGCGAGCTCAGGCTCCCGCCCGCCGTTCCACGGCCGGGGTCGCGGTGCGCGCGGGAGGGGAGGAGGGGACGTGAAGCACACGCTGATGCCGTGGGAGCGCGGCGTGGTGTTCCGGCGCGGCGCCCTGCTGGAGGTGCTCGGCCCCGGCAGGCACCGGTTGCGCTGGCGCGACGTCGTGCACCGCGTGGACGTGCGGCCCCGCTCCTACGCGCCCGCCTGGCAGGACGTGCCGACCGCCGACGGCGTGCTCGTGCGCGTCACGGTGGTGCTGAACTGGGAGGTCGTCGACGCGGCCGCGTTCGTGGTGGCGGCGGCGTCCCCGTTCGACGAGCTGCACCTGGCCGCCCAGCTCGCGCTGCGGGCGGCCGTGCTCACCCGCTCCCACGACCGGGTGGACGCCGAGCGCGGGGCCATCGCCGCCGAGGTGCTGTCCGGGATGCGGCCCCGTGCCGCCGAGCTGGGGGTCGAGGTCCGCGCGGTCGCCGTGCGCGACGTGGTCATGCCCGCCGAGCTGCGCAAGGCCGCGTTGAACGAGATCGTCGCGCGCAGCGAGGGCCGCGCCGCGCTGGAACGGGCGCGCGGGGAGACCGCGGCGCTGCGCTCGCTGCTCAACGTCGCCCGACTGGCCGAGGAGCACCCGGCGCTGCTGGAGCTGCGGGCGCTGCAGTCCGCGCACACCGTGGTGGTCGACCGGCCGCGCTAAGCGGGTTCTCAGTTTGCTGTGGCACCTTGGTGGGGTGCGCATCCTGGTAGTCGAGGACGAGGTGCCGCTGGCCGACGCGATCGCGCGCGGCCTGCGGCGCGAGGGCATGGCCGTGGACGTCGCCTACGACGGCGAGACCGGGCACGAGAAGTCGACCGTCACCCGGTACGACGTGGTGGTGCTCGACCGCGACCTGCCCGGCATGTCCGGCGACGAGCTGTGCAAGGAGATCCTCAGCTCCGGCGCGCTGACCAGGGTCATGATGCTGACCGCCAGCGCCGGCGTGGAGGACCGGGTGGCGGGGCTGTCCCTGGGCGCCGACGACTACCTGGCCAAGCCCTTCGCGTTCCCCGAGCTGGTGGCCAGGGTGCGCGCGCTCGCCCGGCGCGCCACCCCGGCCACCCCGCCGCTGCTGACCGCGCGGGACGTGGAGCTGGACCCGGCCCGCCGCACCGTGCTGCGCGGCGGCCAGCCGGTGGAGCTGACCCGCAAGGAGTTCGGCGTGCTGGAGGTCCTGCTCGCCGCCAAGGGGTCGGTGGTGAGCAGCGAGGAGCTGCTGGAGCGGGTCTGGGACGAGAACGCCGACCCGTTCACCACCACCGTTCGGGTCACCGTGATGACGCTGCGCAAGAAGCTCGGCGAGCCCGGCATCATCGACACCGTGGTCGGCTCCGGCTACCGGGTGCCCACCGCCGGTTCCCCCGAAGAGGGTTCCGCTGAGGGCTGAGCTGACCCGCAGGCGCGGGCCGGGGCTGCGGGCGCGGATCACCCTGCTGGCCACCGGCCTGGTGGCGTTCGTCAGCGGCCTGCTGCTCCTGCTCGGGTGGCTGCTGGTGGGACGGGTGGTGGACTCCTCGCCCCGGTTCCCCGATGACAGCACGGTGGTCGTCGACGGCCGCACCGTGCGCGCGGGCGTGCTCACCGACCTGCTGGCCCAGCAGGCCCGCGCGGACGTGCTGCGGTCGGGGTCGATCGCGTTCCTGTGCGTGGTGGCCGCGGCGGGCCTGCTGGCGTGGACGATCACCGGCCGGGTGCTGCGGCCGGTGAAGGAGGTCACCGCCGTGGCGCGCAGGCTGTCGGCTGAGTCGCTGGGCGAGCGGCTGCGCCTGGACGGCCCGCGCGACGAGGTCGCCGAGCTGGCCGACACCTTCGACGAGATGCTCGACCGGCTCCAAGCCGCGTTCGACTCCCAGCGGCGGTTCGTCGCCAACGCCTCCCACGAGCTGCGCACGCCGCTGTCGGTCATCCGCACCGAACTGGACGTGACCCTGGCGGACCCGGACGCCGACCCGGCCGAGCTGCGCCGGATGGCGGGGGTGGTGCGCGACGCGACCACGCGAGCCGAGCAGCTGGTCAGCGCACTGCTGCTGCTGGCCCGCACGGACGGGCTGGGCCTGGCGGTGCGCGAACCGGTGGATCTGGCGGCCGTGGTGGACTCGGCCTGGAAGGCCGTGCGCGCGGAAGCGGAGCAGCGGCAGGTGCGCGCCACCTTCCGCTGCGGTCCGGCACCCGCGGTCGGCGACCCGGCGCTGCTGGAGCGGATCGCGGGCAACCTGCTGGAGAACGCGGTGCGGCACAACGTGCCGGGCGGCTGGGTCGAGGTGCTGACCGAGGCCGGGCCGGAGTGGACCACGCTGCGGGTGTCCTCCTCGGGGCAGGTCATCGCCCCGGATCGGGTGGACGAGCTGTTCGAGCCGTTCCGCCGCGGGGGCACCGACCGCACCGCGCGCACCGGCACCGGCCTCGGTCTCTCGATCGTGCGCGCGGCCGTGCTCGCGCACGAGGGGCGCGTGCACGCCACCGCGGTCCCCGGAGGGGGGCTCTCGGTGGCCGTTCACCTGCCCGGCGCACCCCACTGAAACACGATCGAGTGGTCCCGGTCACAAGTGATCGGGTTTCAGCCCCTCCGCAGGGGGTACTACCTGCGAAGATGGCCCTCGGAACCCCCGATTTGTGTCCGCGTTCGGCGGGGTGTAACTTTCTCTCTGCCAGCGCGGAACGGGCCGGACAGACCGGAACGGAGCGCGGGTCACAAGCCCCGGAAGCGG
>NZ_BMRG01000001.1:846708-884879 GCF_014648515.1 Saccharothrix coeruleofusca | reverse complement strand
GAGGTTGCGCAGGCAGTTGGCCTGCCCCAATACATCCCCGACTTGCTTGTACAGAAGCAAGGCCTGGTCGAACAGCTTCCGAGCCCGATCGTTGCCGCCGCGGGCGAACTGGAGTTGGGCGAGGGCGGATGTGATGGCCGCGAGAGTGGTCGGTGTGGTGGTGTGGGTCAGTGCGTCCTGGCCGATCTGGTCGTCTCCCAGGCCGGTGAACCGCTGGAACTCCAGTAGTTCTGCCACCGCTTCTGTAATGGCGGGAACGTGGGGCAGCGCGATGCGGATAACCTCGACCAGGTTGATGAACTCCGGAACGGTGTCCGCGACGGCTTGTGCGCCATCGACGCTGCCAACTTGCGCGCCTCGCGCGGCCAGAGTGCGCACAGGACCTGCCACCAAGGCCATCCGTGCGGAATCCGGAGCGTGGTGGGTAAGCACGTGCTGGCGCAGCGGGGACAGGCAACGCTGACGGTGTTCGTCGTCGTGCACCAACGCCAGGCGCTCCAACTCCAGCACCCCGGCCGCCAGTTCATCGGGCAGGTACATCCCGGCCCGGCCATGGGGCCAGCCATCGGGCAGCAGCGCGGCCAGCGACAACGCCACTCGCCCGTCCGGGCTCAACCTGTCCCAGGACAGGTCGATTGACACCGGCAGGCTGGAAGTCCGGTCCGGCTGCGCTCCGTGCTGGAGCAGGTCGGTGCGCTTGGCCCGCCACGCCGCCGCCAACCCGTCCAGCCGTGACCCCACGGCCAGCCTCGCCATCAGCACGATCGCCAACGGCACCCCATCCAACTGCCTCACCAACGCGTCCAACTCCGGATCGTCGCGGTGACGCCCACCGGCGACCGCCACGAATACCTCCACCGCCACTGCGTGCGGCAACGGCCCCAACCGGACCTCCACCGCTCCGAACCCACCCACCGGCACACCCGAACCGCGTGACCCAACCCCCATCACCACACCGGATACCGCCCGCAACGCAGCCAGCAACTCCGCCGCCCCACCCGGATCGGCGTCGGCCACGGTCTCGAAGTTGTCCAACACCAACACGCACGGCGCAGCCCCCAGGAACGCCATCACCCGGTTGCGCAGGTGCTCACCCAGCGGCACGCCCAGTACGGCAGCGGCCTTGTCGATCACCGCACCAGCGGTCTCCGCGCCCTCGCACGACACCACAAACCGCCTGGCCCCGAAGGCTCCGACCACGCCATCGGTGTCGATCGCCCGACCCAGCAGCGTGGATTTCCCGATACCCGGCCCACCCGTCACCACGACCCACCGACCCGACGACCACCCCGCCGCCACGGTCGCCACCTGCTCGTCACGGCCCAGGCACAGCTCCACCCGCGGCGGCGGCAACGGCTCCGCCGACACCTCACCCGCAGGCAGTACCAGTGACCCAACCGAGCCGATGGCCACACCGCCGGAGCCGGGCGTCATCACGCTCCCGCTGACCGACCTCGCCTGCACGATCGTCCCCGTGACCGTCGAGCCAGCCACCGAATTGGCCACCAAGGGACGCTCATCCGGCGGCGTCTCCTCCCGATGCCCGGAACGCGCCCCCACTACTCCGTACACCGACAGCCCCAGACCAGCCAGCCCGCCCAAAGCACCCACGACGCTGCCGATCTGGTCTGCGGTTTCCAAACCCACCACCAGCATCAGGACGCCGATCGCCAGCACCACCACACCGGCTGCGACCGCCACCATCCACCCGCGCATCTCGAAATCGTGCACCGACGACCTGCCGACACCTCAGGCTGGGCCCCCTTCTAACCCGGATGAACCAGCGCCAATGCGCAATCCTGCGGACTTCTGAAAGGGCAGAATGCGATGACGTCAGGTGCCGAGGTCAGAGGAGCTTGGGAACGAGCGCCGAGTGGTCGGCTTGGTGAAGCTGGTCACGGCGCTCGGCTGCCGCACCCGTGGACAGCTCAACGCCTTGACGGCATCGAGCGGCCACAGGCTTGCCCACGATTACGGATCAATTACGGGCGAAGGCCCGACGAGTGGACAGGACGCCAAGCAGCAGGAGCCAACGGGCCGTAGCCACAGCTCACCTCGCTAGCTGCTGCACAGCAGCGAAGTACAGCAACCGCCGCAACATGGACCAGTCGTACACGACCGCCCCTGGCCGCCCCACCTCGGCGAAGACCCATGTTGACCTTGTCACCGGCAGTTCGGGACGAGGAGTCACGAGCGAGGCCTGATCGCAGAACATGCACGGAGCAGAACGCGGATTCGGGACTGAGTAGTGGACGAACTAGCAGCTCACTGGCCATGCGTCATTCCACTTCGGCGATCCTGCGCAAGGATCTTCACCAAACGACCGGGTGTGCAACACACATGCGATAAGCCCAGGTCAACACCGGTCAGCAGTGGCTACCCGCGACGGTTTCCCGACGCTGGCCAGGGCACTTACTAACACAGGTCGAACGGGTTCCCGAGCTGTAGAGGCGGGTTCGATTCCCGTCACCCGCTCGTAGCGCGAAGGCCCTGGTCGCACCGACCAGGGCCTTCGTCGTGTTCGAGCCCGAACCGCCCCGGTGACGCACCGGTCCCACGTGTACGGGGCGACTCACGCCCGCTACCTGTCATATGGTTGTCCGTGCACTCCCCGCGCGAGCGGGGGTGATCCGCTCCTGATGTCCGGCACGACCGGGACGCGCCCTCCCCGCGCGAGCGGGGGCCTGCTCGGTACGCTCCCTGGACACAGGTCAACGGATCTTCCTCGCGCGCCTGAGGGTGTGCTCGCCACAGCAGCGCCTCGGAGGCACGCCATGACCAGTGCACGCCGCTTGGACGGCTACACGTTGGAGGATTGGGAGCGCCTTGAGCCTGCCGAAGGCCACCGCGTCGAACTGGTCGACGGGCGGTTCGTGGTGAGCGCTGCCCCTGCTGTCGCGCACCAGCGCGTCGCGGACCGCTTGTGCCGATTGCTCGATGACGCGGTCGCCGACGGCGGCATGGAAGCCGTGACGGCGGTCGGCGTGCGTGTCGCACCTGGGCTGGGCTACATCCCCGATGTGGTGGTGTGCACGGAGTTGGTGGAGACCACCACCGTCGAGGTCGAGCTGGTCGCTTTGGCGGTCGAGGTGGTCAGTCCGTCCACGGCTCGACGCGATCGGTTGGAGAAGCCCGCCGCTTTCGCCGCGGCCGGGGTGCCTGCCTTCTGGCGAGTGGAGGTTGGCCGCGAAGGCGGGCCGGTCATCTACTGCTACCGGTTGGACCAGGGCGTGTACGTGGAGGTCGTGACGCTCCAAGCCGGTGCCCCTGGCACCGTCGACGTCCCCGGTGGTGGGACCGTCACGTTCGACCCCGCCGACCTCATCGGCTCGCGCCGCCCAAGGCACTGACGAGTCGAGCTTCCGAGCTGTAGTCATCACCTGCTCCACAAGGGGCGGGCCAGCTCGGCGGCTCTCGTAGCGCGGCCGTCAGGCGACTTCAGCACCCACATCACCCCAGAGCAACGCCTCTAGGTGACAAGGCGCTTTCGTTTTTTTCGGATAGCCTGAGGTGGTCGAAGAGCCGGGAGGAACGACGATGGCGACAGTGCTCCGGCAACACACCCTGTTTCCTCCAAGCGACGGCCAGAGGGACTTGGCGAGCGCGGCTGAGGCCTTGCACAGCCGCACCAGGCTCGTCGGCCCGGACGGCACGGAGATCAAGCTCCCCGAAGAGGTGTTCGCCGCACTGCGCGAAGTGGTCGAGGCCCTGTCGAATGGGCTTGCGATCACGATCGCACCCCACACCGCCCAACTGACCACGCAGCAGGGCGCGGACATGCTCAACATCTCACGCCCCACCCTGGTGCGCCTCCTGGAAGAAGGCGAGATCCCGTTCGAGATGCGCGGGCGTCACCGACGAGTCCGCTTGACCGATCTACTGGACTACCAGGAACGCGCTCGCGTCCGCCGTCGCACTGAACTGGACGAGTTGGCGCGTGAAGCCATCGAAGACGGCTCGTACGACGCCGTGGACCACTTTCCCCGGATCCGCTAAGCCTTCCGCCTGGGGCAACCGCGAGGTCGACGGGAACCCGCACGTCTCCGTTTCAAGCAAACCGGGGGTGGTTGTGAAGCGGTGGGGGGACTTCAGCGGTGGGCTGCTCGGTGGGGTGGGGCTTGCGCTCGGGCAGGTGCCGTTGGCGCTGATCTTCGAGCACGTCGCGGTGCTCGCCGCGGTGAGCGGGTTGTGGACGGTGTTCGCCGCTCTGCTCATCGGGCGGTTCAGCCGGTCGCCGCGCGTCGCCGTGGCAATCGTCTGCGGGGTGGCCACTGGGGTTGGCGGCACGTTCTTCGCGGTGCTGCTCGCGCTGGGTCGCAGCAACCTCCTCTATCTCCCGCAGGTCGGGCTCGTGGCCGTCGCGCACGGCGCGGTCGGCGTGGCCGGGGCCTTCGCGACGGGCATGGCCGGGCAGCACCACCGCTGGGCGGGCGTGTGGACGGGGCTCGCGGCCGGCCTGCTCGGTGGGATCACGGCGCTGCTGTGGGGGTCCGGCTCGACCAGCCACGGGGTGCTCGTGATCGGGCTGGTGCTCACCCTCGTGGCACTCGCCGCGCTCACCCGCCGGATCTCCCACCTGCTGGTCTCGGCTCCGCTGGCGGTGGTCATCGCCGTCGCGGCCGCCCCGGTGTACGCCGCGGTGCCGGGGTTGATCGCCGTGCTCTGGCCCGTGCAGGCGGGCTGACCGATCAGCGGGAGCCGAGGGCTTCCGCAGGTCGAACGCGCGCGTCGAAGCCGTCGAGGACGACGAGCCCGCCGTTTGACGCCTCCTGATCGGAGGGCTTGCGGAGTGCCGAACGGGTGATCACGAGGGCGCGGTCGAGGGCGTCGCGATCGGTCCGCGCGTCCACGGCCAGGGCGATGCGGACGGTGTTCGTGCTCAGCTCCGCTGTGACGTCCGGGTCGATCGCGCCCGGATCGTCGAGAAGTGCGTCCATCACAGCGAGGACGTGCTCCTCCAGTTCACTGGTCTGCGGACGGACCTCGCAGCCGACTTCGACCCAGTACCGAGTTGCCATCGCTTCAACCTCCTCCGAGGTTCATCGGATGTGGGGCATTCCTGATGTTCACTCGGTCGCCTTGGGATGAGGCCCGGCGTACTGCACCCACACGGTGCGCCTGTCGGCGTCCAGCAAGTACCAGATGCGGTCGCCGCCCGTGACCTCGATCTGCCAGCAGGGCAGGACCTGCCCGTTGTGCGTTCCGTACGCCAGGCTCCCCTTGAGCTGGTGATGGCGGTTGGTGGGCTTGCCCGGTCCTGGTCCTGGATCGTTCCGCATGACCTCCCAGGCTTGGCGCAGGTTCCCCGCCGCCCTGGTCTCGAGATCGTGCCACCCCTTGATGGCCTGGTTGGTGCAGTAACGAACGCGCCACTCCGAGCCGATGGCGGGCGGAGCGACCGAGTCGCCTTTCTTCGGGCTCACGCGGTGGTGGCTCCTGGTGCGGGAACCTCACCGAGGTCCTCGCCGTCCTGCCGAAGCGTTGCGAGGAGTCGCGGGTCGGCGTGGACCTCGGCCGTGTGCTGCCACTCGCTGATGAGCTGCGCGACCGGAGCCGGAGTGCCCAGCGAGTCGGCTGCTTCCAGAGTCCGGACGAGTTCGACGACGAACGCCTGCATGTCCTCCCGTGGCAGGAACCGCACCCAAGGCAGCGCCGTGGGCATCACGTCGGTCACCAGATCCCGGACGCTCTCGCTGTGCTGCATCAACGCCACGAAGAGGGCCGTCGTGGTGGAGACGACCTCACACACCTCCTGCGCTCTGCTGACCGTGGTGAGCACCAGGTCTTCCTCATCACCACGGCGGTGCACGAGCAGCGTCCGGCTCGGTGACTCCTGGAGCTTGCGGACGGAGTCGGCCGGCTTGTTGGACAGATCGCTGAAGTTGATCTCGGAGGCAGCGATGGACATAGTTGCAAGGTACTTTAAAACTCCCTGCGGCGCGATGTCGTGCTTCCCAACAGGGGTTACATGCGCACCGCTGAGCTCGATCGGCGGTTGACCATGACGCCACTATGGGGCATGGCTACTACCCGTAAAGGTCGTCCCACGCCACGTGATCCCGTCGTCGACGACTGGTTCAGGGATCTGCCCGCAGGCGAGGTGCTGCTCGAGGCCGAGCAGCTGAGCGGCCTGATGCTCGCCGTCGAGCGCTACCAGCCCGAGGAGGTCTCCGACCTGGTCATGGCGCGCTGGCATCGCCTGATCGCGTCGCACCGGCGGTTGGCCGACCAGTCCGAGCCCGCTTTCATCGACCAGGCTCGGCGGCAAGGGTGGACGTGGCAGCGCATCGCCGACGTGCTCGGGTTACCCGACGCCGAGGCCGCCGAGCAGCGGCAGGCGTTCCTGGCGGCGGAGCTGACCCGCACCCACCCTGCGAACCTGCCGCAGCCGTGGATCGGGTGGGCGGGGAACGCGGACTCCACCCCGTAGTGGTCGTCACGCGGAGGAATGGGACAGGTCACGCGCCAGGGCGGCGGGGCTGATCCCCTCGGTGAACGCGGTCCGCGTGGCCATCTCGCGCGTCCCCTCGTCGTGGAGCCACTCGGCGAGGAAGTCGTGCCCCTCGGAGATCCACGTCCTCCCCTTGCCCGCCAGGCAACGCCCGCGCAGCACGTCCAGCGCCAGCGCGGGATCGGCCGCCGGGAGCAGGAGGACGACGTCGGGGCAGTCCCGCAGCGCGGCGCGGACGGCGGCGCGGCAACCGGGGTCCTGGTAGCTGGTGTGCCCGGCGCCGAGGGCGAGCACGGCTCCGGGGTGTTCGGCGACGGCGCGGGAGACGGCGTGGGCGCGCGCTGGTTCCCACTCCCGTTCGGCCGCGACCCGTCCCACCGCTTCGATCCGGCGCACGAGCTTCTCGATGCTCCAGCCGACTTCCGCGTAGTACGGCGCGGCCACGGCGTCGAGGTCCACGAAGGGGCGCCCGGTCACCTCGGCGACGGCTTCACCGATGGTCGTCTTGCCCGCGCCCGCAGGTCCGATCAGCACCATCCAAGGCTTCACGGAGCGATTGTGGCGAGGTCAGGCCACGCGGCGGGGCGGGTTGTGCGGTGGGGGGACGCGGCGCAGGACCACTGTCTGGTCGTGCGTCGGGGTGTAGCGAGGGATCCGCATGGTGCGTTCCAGGTCGCTTTCCGGCAGGCGGCGCTCGGTGCGGCCGGTGGGCAGCTTCCACTTGAACACGACGGCGGCCATCCGGACGCCCACGATGAGGCCCGCGACGGCCGCTTCGGGGGCGATCCCGGAGGCGAACAGCAGTGAACCGCCCATGGCGGGCAGGGCGTAGATCTCCTCGCGCAGCACGAAGGGGACGCGCCCGAGCATCATGTCCCGCAGCATCCCCCCGCCGACGCCGTTGACCATGCCGATGAGGCCCGCGAGGTGGATCGGGAGGCCGTGCTCCACGGCGCGGGCGGCGCCTGCGAGGGAGAACGCGGCCAGTCCGAGGGCGTCGCCGAACTCGACCGACAGGCGCAGCCCGGTCAGCCTCGGGTAGAGGGAGAAGACGAGCACCGCGACGGCGGTGCTGACCGCGGCGTACCACCAGGTGGTCAGCACGGTCGACGGGTGGATGCCGAGCAGGACGTCGCGCAGGAGGCCGCCGCCGATGGCGGTGACGATGGCCGCCACCACCACTCCGAACAGGTCCGCGCGAGCTCGGACGGCGTGGGACGCTCCTACGAAGGCGGACGCGACGATCCCGACGATCTCAAGGAGCAACACGAGCGAACCTCAGCGGGGAGAAGTGCACCAGGCGAAGGTACTGGCGTGCGCGTGCCGCTGGGGCTTGCAGTGCCGAAGGGGTAAGAACTGTGCGCGAACGGGTCAGAGCCCCAACGCACCGCCTTCGTCGAGGATTCCGAGGTGCCGGCCCGCGCCGACCGGTCCGGCGGTCACCGGCTTTCCAGCTCGGCCCACCCGCCGCCGCGCGCCAGCACCGCGCGGACGCCCGCGACGTGGTCGACGAAGCCGGACAGGTCGCTGTGCAGCAGGGCTGCCCGGTCGGCGTCCAGCGGGGCGCGGTCGTCCTGCCACAGGCCCACGGGCAGGCTGGCGGCGAACACCACGGAGTGCAGCAGGCCCACCACCTGCGCCGAGCGGGGTGCGCCGGACTCCAGGTAGGCGGCGTGGATCTCGCCGCAGGCGGCCGACAGCGCCCGCAGGGCGCGCACCGCTTCGGCGGGGGTGCCGTCCCAGTCGCCGTCGGGCCACAGCCGGGTGCTCAACTCCAGCCAGAGCCGCCACCCGGCGGACAACTCGGCCTCGCCCTGCGGCTGCCACGTCGTCATGGCTCCAGGGTGGAGAGGAAGCCGCGGTTCGGCAGCAGTGGATGACGCACGCCACGGTGGACCTCGATCACACGGGGGCAGCCGCCCGCACGGGAGTCGGGCGGCTGCCCCGCGTGCCGTCAGGCGCGGATCGCCGCGTCTGACGGCACGTCCGGGTCGTCCCGCTGGAGCGAGCCGACCAGGGCGTCGCGGTCGGCGGAGGGCTCCGGTTTGAGCAGGCCGACGACCAGGTAGAGCACCAGGGACACGACCAGCGGCGCGGAGACGATCACCGCCTGGGTGACCCACTCGGTCTTGTTCTGCTGCTCGACGTAGAGGTAGGCCCAGGTGGCCAGGCCGCCGATGACGGAGGCGATGGCGGCGGTGGGGCCGATCCGGCGGAACCAGGGCAGCAGGCCCAGCATCAGCGGGATGGCGATGGGCCCCATGGTGGCCGCGACGAGGGCGATGACCACCTTGAGCACGAAGCCCTTGGTGTCGGCGGTGAGCGCGATGGTCATGCTCAGCCCGATGAACGCGAACGTGGTGATGCGGGCGAGTTGGAGCTGCGCGGGTTCGGAGAGCCGGGTCGCCCGCTTCCACAGCCTGGGCAGCATGTCGCGGGTGATCACCGCGGAGATGACGTTGGCGTCGGAGGAGACCATGGCCATGGTGTGCGAGAAGAACCCGGCCAGCACCAGGCCGACCATGCCCGCCGGGAGCATGGCCTTGCCCATCTCCACGTAGGCCTGCTCGGCGTTGGCCTCCATGCCGGGCACGATGAGCGGGGCCGCCCACATGGGGAAGAACAGCACCAGCGGCCAGATCAGCCACAGGGCGCTGGACAGCAGCGCGGAGCGCTTGGCGGCGGCGCCGGAGGGCGCGGCCATGTAGCGCTGCGCCAGGTTCCACATGCCGCCGTTGTACTCCAGGGTCTTGATCAGGAACAGCGCCATGAAGAAGATCAGCGTGTACTGGCCGGACAGCGGGTCGCTGTGCGACTCGGGCAGCCGGTCCCAGATCTCCCACATGAAGTCGATGCCGCCGAAGTGGGCGGCGACGGCGATGAACATGGCGATGCCCGCCAAGCCCTGGATGATGAACTGGCCGAAGTCGGTGAGCGCGTCCGCCCACAGGCCGCCGAGCACCGAGTAGACCATGGTGACCACGCCGACGAGCAGGATGCCGAGCTTGACGTCGACGCCCGCGAAGCCCTGGAGCAGCAGGGCGACGGCGACCCACTTGGCGGCGATGTCGACCACCTTGAGCGCCGCGCCCGCCCAGGCCATGAGCTGCTGGGCGGGCACGTTGTAGCGGCGGGCCAGGTACTCCAGGGGCGATTTGACGCCGTGCTTGGCGCGCAGGCGGTTCCACGCGCCCGCCCACAGGAAGGCGCCGATGCCCACCCCGACGCCGATCGTCAGCGACCACCACACGTAGACGGTCAGGCCCAGCCGGTACGCCTCGGCGGCGAAGGCGACGAACATGACCGCGCTGTAGCCGGACATGTGGTGGGAGATGCCGGACAGCCACCAGGGCATCCGGCCGCCCGCGGTGAAGAAGTCCGCGATGTTCTTGATCCGCCCGCGCGACCAGTAGCCGATCGCCACCATCACGAAGAAGTACCCGCCGACGACGATCCAGTCGAGGGTGCCCATGAGACCTCCCTGGGTGCTCGTCCCACGAGTGGCGGCACGCCGGTGGCGGGCGGCGGTGCGGCGGTGCGCCTCCGCATGGGTCTGTGACCTAGGTCTTACGAGGCCGTGGAGGTGTGCGGAAGGCCACACCGGTCAACTGAGTCACATTCGTGATTCTTGTTCATGTATGTGACCGGGGACCTGCGAAAACTTCTCGGTGGAAGTTGCGTCATGCCGCGCGGGGCGGGCACTCCCACCGGCATGGCAAACGGCGTAAGCGGGGGTTCGTCCGCGTCGGCGAGCGCTGCCGCGGAACCGGGTGTGGCGCTGGTCGACCCCGTTCCGCTGTACCGCGAGGGCGTGTGCGCGGTGGTCCGCCGCACGGCGGGGGTGCGCTGGCTGGGCGCGGCGGGCCGGGTGGAGCACGCGCTGCGGCTGTGCGAGCAGCTCGCGCCGGACGTGCTGCTGGTGGACTCGGTGCTCGACGCGCAGGGCTGCCTGGCGAGCGAGCTGATGACGGCCGCGCCGCGGGTGGCGGTCGTCTCGCTGGTGCGGGAGCCGCACCGGACGGTGAAGTTCGTGCGCACCGCGCTGGGCTCGGGGGTGCGCGGCCTGGTGCCGAGGGCGGCCGAGCCCGCGGAGGTGGTGCACGCGATCCTGCGGACCCACCAGGAGCGGTTGTACCTGGACCCGACGCTGGCGCCGCTGGCGGCCGGGTTCACCCCCGCCGTCGAGGCGGGGTCGCGCCGGGCGCTGTCCCGGCGGGAGTACGAAGTGCTGCGGCTGATCGCGGAGGGCCTGGAGAACCAGGCGGTGGCCGACGAGCTCTACGTGTCGGTGGAGACGGTGCGCACGCACGTGAAGAACATCCTGCGCAAGCTGCGGGCCCGCGACCGCACGCACGCCGTCTCGCTGGCCTACCAGTCCGGCCTGCTCACCGGGAGGCTCAACCCCTGACCGTCCACCCCTGACCGTCCGCCCCTGACCGCCGTCCCTGGCTGTTCACCCACAACCGGGGGCGTCCCCTTGCCCAGGTTACTGACAGGTAATACCCTGTTGTTACCGGTCAGTAGGGGACGTCCCCGACCTTGTATGGAGTGAGCGACGAGATGGGTCACTACAAGAGCAACGTCCGGGACCTCGAGTTCAACCTCTTCGAGGTCTTCAACGTGCAGGACCACCTCGGCACGGGGCCGTTCGAGCAGTCCGACGAGGACACCGCGCGCGGCGTGCTGGCCGAGCTGAACAACCTGGCGGTCGGCCCGCTGGCGGAGTCCTTCACCGACGCGGACCGCAACCCGCCCGTGTTCGACCCGAAGACGCACTCGGCCACGCTGCCCGAGTCGTTCAAGAAGTCCTACCAGGCGGTCTGGGACGGCGAGTGGTACCGCCTGTTCCTGCCGGAGGAGCTGGGCGGCTACGGCACCCCGCCGTCGGTGCAGTGGGCCGCCGCCGAGCTGATCCTCGGCTCCAACCCCGCGCTGTTCATGTACCTGGCGGGCCCGAGCTTCGCCTCGATCGTGCACCGCAACGGCACCGAGCAGCAGAAGCGCTGGGCCGAGATCATGATCGAGCGCGGCTGGGGCGCCACCATGGTGCTCACCGAGCCCGACGCCGGTTCCGACGTGGGCGCGGGCCGCACCAAGGCCGTGCTCCAGGAGGACGGCACCTGGCACATCGACGGCGTGAAGCGGTTCATCACCTCCGCCGACCAGGACATGACCGAGAACATCATGCACCTGGTGCTGGCCCGCCCCGAGGGCCCCGGCATCGAGGCCCGCCCCGGCACCAAGGGCCTGTCGCTGTTCCTGGTCCCGAAGTTCCACTTCGACCCGGAGACCGGCGAGCCGACCGGCGAGCGCAACGGCGCCTTCGTCACCAACGTCGAGCACAAGATGGGCCTGAAGGTCTCCACCACCTGCGAGCTGACCTTCGGCCAGCACGGCACCCCGGCCAAGGGCTGGCTGCTGGGCGAGGTGCACGACGGCATCGCGCAGATGTTCCAGGTCATCGAGTACGCCCGGATGATGGTCGGCACCAAGGCCATCGCCACCCTGTCCACCGGCTACCTCAACGCCCTGGCCTACGCCAAGGAGCGGGTGCAGGGCGCCGACCTGACCCGGATGACCGACAAGACCGCGCCGCGGGTCACCATCACCCACCACCCGGACGTGCGCCGCAGCCTGATGCTGCAGAAGGCCTACGCCGAGGGCATGCGCGCGGTGTACCTCTACACCGCCACCTTCCAGGACCGCGTCGCGCTGGGCGGGGCGGACAAGGAGCTGGCGGAGAAGGTCAACGACCTGCTGCTGCCGATCGTCAAGGGCGTCGGCTCCGAGCGCGCCTACGAGCAGCTCGCGCAGTCGCTGCAGACCCTGGGCGGCTCGGGCTTCCTGCAGGAGTACCCGATCGAGCAGTACATCCGCGACTCGAAGATCGACTCCCTGTACGAGGGCACCACCGCCATCCAGTCGCTGGACTTCTTCTTCCGCAAGATCATCCGCGACAAGGGCCAGGCGCTGGGCTTCCTCAGCGGCGAGATCCAGAAGTTCCTCGACAACGAGGGCGGCAACGGTCGCCTGAAGGAGGAGCGGGCGCTGCTCAAGCAGGGCCTGGAGGACCTGCAGGGCATGCTGGGCGCGATGGTCGGCTTCCTGACCTCCGCGCAGGAGGACGTGCGCAACCTCTACAAGGTCGGCCAGAACTCGGTGCGCCTGCTGATGACCGCGGGCGACGTGCTGGTGGGCTGGCTGCTGCTGCGCCAGGCCGAGGTGGCGCTGGCCAAGCTGGGCGGCTCCCCGTCGGCCAAGGACAAGGCGTTCTACGAGGGCAAGGTCGCCGTGGCGTCGTTCTTCGCCAGGACGGTCCTGCCGGAGCTGTCGGCCCGCCGCAAGGTGACCGAGGCGACCGACAACTCGCTGATGGACATCGACGAGTCGGCTTTCTGACCCGCTCCCGCGGTGAGCGAAGGGCGGCACCCCGTGGGGTGCCGCCCTTCTGCTGTCCGGAACCGCTGTCCGGGGCCGGGAGTCGGGACGGGGGTCAGCCCTTGTGCGCCTTGGCGGCGGCGAAGCAGTAGACGCCGAAGCCGAGGAAGCCCAGCGCGATCAGCGCCAGCACGAACACCCCGTAGGGCTGCGCGGCCAGCGTGTGCAGCGCCTTGTCCATGCCGCCGGACTGCTGCGGGTCGGCGTTGATCGCGGCCAGGCCGACCAGGACGCCGATGAGCACGTAGGCCAGGCCCTTGCCGATCCAGCCGACGCGGCCCAGCCGCTCCACCCACCGCTGCGTGCCCGCGGGCAGCTCGGCCATGTCCAGGTCGTCCTCGAAGGACTTCTTCACGCCCTTGCGGCCCACCGCCAGACCGAGCCAGATGATTCCCGCGGCGACCACGCCGACCAGGAACTGCCCGCCGGGCATGGCGAGCACCTTCGCGGTCAGCGTCTGCTGCTGCGCGGTCGAGTCGCTGGAGGAGCTGCCCAGCGCGTAGGTCAGGGCGGCGATGCCGATCACCACACCGGTGATGGCCCGGCCCACCGAGCCCGCCCGCCGGTAGAGCCGCTTGCGCCGCTCGGTGACCCAGGTGTAGCCGCTGACGGCCATCGCGAGCTGCCAGCCCGCGAACGCGAACAGACCGATCGCCAGGACCCACAGCAGCACCGGCCCCAGCGGTGTGCGCGCGATCTCCGCGACGGCGCCCTTCTGGTCGGTCCGCTCGCCGCTGTCGCCCAGCACCACCTGCGCGGTCAGCACCGCCAGCAGGACGTGGACGACCCCGTAGCAGACCATGCCCGCCCGGCCGAGCAGTTGAACCGCCGGGTGTCTCCGCACCTCACTGCCAGTAGTAGCCACGGACGGGTGATACCCGTCCGTGGCTACCGTGAATCAGCCGCCCGTGGGCGGGGGCTCGCAGACGATCTTCGGCGAAGGGTCGTACTTCACCGTGCGGGTCTCGCTCTTGGTCTGCCCGGTCCGCCGGTCGCGGATGGTGCGGGTGTCGGTCACCGTGAAGCCCTGCGCCCCGGCGCTGGGCGCGCAGGGCTGGGTGTTCTTCTTGATCTCCCTGGGCTCGGTGAAGTTCGACCGCTCGCTGGTGGAGCCGGTGACGTCGTAGTTCTTCGTCCCCCACAGCACGATCCTGATCGACGAGGGCGTCCAGATGGTCTGGATCGCCACGCCGGTGTCGTCGGGGTTGGTGAACTTGATGTCGATGATGCTGTTGCCCGCCGCGTCCATGAACACGGTGGCCTCGCGGCCCGCCGGGTAGCGGGAGATCCAGTAGCTGTGCTCGGTGTGCCCGGCGTCCTTCATGCCCGCGTTGTACGCGGCGTTGTAGAGCGTGGTGGCGAACTGCGAGATGCCGCCGCCGACCGCGCGGCCGGGAGCGCCGTTCTCGATGATGCCCGCCTCCACGTAGCCCTGCGCGAGGCCGCGCGGACCGGTGTAGCCGTTGAGGCTGAAGGTCTCGCCCGGCTTGACGATCGCGCCGTTGACCTTCTCCGCCACCACCCGGATGTTCACGCCCGAGTCGGCCGCGAAGCCACCGGTGGAGAACTCCCCGATGATCTCCTTGATGCCCATCTTGTTGGCCTGCTCGGTGGTCACCTTGGCGGGCGTGTGCTTGTACTCCGCGTTGACCTGGCGGTTGTCGGCCCGCTTGAGCACGTCGAGGAAGCCGTTGAGGGACTTGTCCCAGTCGATGCCGACGCCGTCCACCGACTCCTTGACCACGGGACGGCCGCTCTCGAACACGATCTGGGCGTCCTTGCCCTCCTTCTCGGTCGACTTCAGCTGCGGCCCGGCGGCCTCGACCACCTTGCCGTTGTCGACCTTGGCGTTGAGCGCGCCGCCCTCGCCCGGCTCGAACACCAGCGCGGCGGCCAGGTTCTCCGGCGCCAGCGTCGCGTCCTTGCCCTGGCCCTTGATCACCACGGGCGCGGCGACGGCGGGCTTGGCGACCTCCTCGAGGGTCTTCTGCACGCCCTCCTTGGTGGTCTTCACCGGGGTGGTGGTCACCGGCAGCTCGACCGCGCCGCCGTCCGCCCAGTCGGCCAGCACCTTCTTGGCCGCGCCGGGCACATCCAGCTGCTGGCCCTGCTTGGGGTCGACCGGGACCGGCGTGGCGCCCTCGAACCGGATGGTGCCCTCGGCCGGGGCGTGGTCGGTGGTGCCGCGCAGGCCCTCCAGGGCGGCGGTCAGCTTGGTCTCGTCGCTGCGCGTGGCGAAGCCGACCTCGCGGGAGGTGAAGAACGAGGTGAGGCGGGTGAACGGGGACAGCGGCTGGCTGCCCGCGCGGTCCAGCGTGCCCACCCAGTCCAGCTCCAGCCCGGCGGCCTTCGGGTCCAGCTGCGTCTCGACGTCACCCGCCTTGGCGGCGATCGGCCGGGACAGCCGCGGCTCGATCTCCGCGCGCAGCTTGGCCTCGGCCTCGGCGGGGCTCATCCCGCCCACGTCCACGCCCGCCACGGTGACGCCGCGCGGCACGTTGCCGCTGGAGACCAGGATGTCCAGGCCGTAGAGGACGACCAGCACGCCCAGCACCGCGGCGGCGACCAGACCGCCCCGGCGCAGCTTGCGGCGGCGCTCCCGCTCCCGCTCGGCCTCGTCGAGCGGCCTGCCGTCCTCGCCCTGCTCGACCATGACCGGGCCGAGCACGGTGGCCTGCTCGTCGGGCTGCCCGGAATGCTGCCCGGAGTTCTGGCCGGGGTTCTGCTCCGGCTGGGGCGGCAGGACCGGGGTGGCGAAGACCGTGGTCTCCTCGGCGGAGGAGGGGCGGGCCACCTGCGTGGGCTGCTCCTGCGCGGCCTGCCGCTGAGGCTGCTGTTGCTGCTGCGTCTGCTGCTGGGGTGCCTGCTGCCAGGGCGACTGCTGCTGGGGCTGGGGCTGTTGAGATTGCTGCTCTTGAGGCTGCTGCTGGGGCGCGGGCAGCTGGGCGGTCGGCTGCTCCGGCTGGGGCGGGTTGAGGGCGCGCGTGACCTCACTCGACGCGGTTCCCGAACGGGTGACCTCGGTCGGGGGTGACACGTTGCGCACCGTCGGCGCGGCCCCCTGGTCCGGCTCCGCGTCGGGCTCCTCGGAGGGCCAGGCGGCCTCGTTGACCGCCGAGGCGGGAATCTTCGTGGTGCGCTCCGAAGCGGTGTCCGACGGGCGGACCGGCTCCATGGCCGTGGTCCGCTCAGCGTCGTACTCCGGTCGCTGCTTCTCCGGCACCGCTCCCCCTCTTGCCTCTCCGCAAGGTCATGGGACTGAATACCCGAACGCCGTCACGTGACGATCACGTTCGGGGCCGCTCAGAGGTAAAGACCCGTCCCGTGGTCGGTCCGCTCGGTGGCGGTGGCGTGCACGTCCCGCTCCCGCATGACCAGGTAGGTCTGGCCCTGGACCTCGACCTCCAGCTGGTCCTCGGGGTTGAACAGCACCCGGTCGCCGACCTTGACGTGCCGCACGCCGGTGCCGACACCGTGCACGTCGCCCCAGGCCAGTCGCCTGGCCATCTGGGCTGTGGCCGGGATCACGATGCCTCCGCTGCTGCGGCGCTCGCCGTCCTCGGGCGAGATGCGCACCAGGACGCGGTCGTGGAGCATTTGGATCTCGAGCTTGACATCGGGCACTCGAAGAGTCTACGTGCCCGCCGGAGCGCCGTCGTCCAGCCCGCCCATCATCAGGGGCAGTCTGCGCGGACCGGCCGCTGTCACCCGCACGGGTACGCCCCAGTCCTGACGGGTGAGCTTGCACACGGGGTGTTCCACGGCGGGGTCGTCCGTGCAGCTCGCGGCCTGCGCCACGACGTGCAGCACGCCCTCGGTGATCCCCTCGGCCACGCGCAGCACGCGCACCAGGTCGGTGCCCACGCCCGCGCCCTCGACCAGCAGCTCGGGCGGCGAGCTGGTGATCTCCAGGCGGGTGGACGGGCCGTAGCGGTCGTCCAGCTTCTGCCCGGCGGGCGGGGTGAACACCACGGCCAGCTCCAGCTCGCCCCCGGCGATCTCGGTCGGCGGCCTGCGCACCCGGTGCGCGTCGCCGGTGACCAGCCGCGCGCCCGGCGCCACCGGCCGCTCCAGCCGGTGCGCCGCCGAGGCGACCACCACCAGCTCCCCGTCCACCAGCACGACGTCCGACGGCTCGGCGATGTCGTCGGCCACCGTCGACACCTCGCCCGTGGCGGGGTCGTAGCGGCGGATCGCGCCGTTGTAGGTGTCGGCGACGACCACCGAGCCGTCCGGCAGCGCGGTGACCCCCAGCGGGTGCTGGAGCAGCGCCTGGTCGGCGGCCCCGTCGCGGTGGCCGAAGTCGAACAGGCCCCGGCCGATGGCGGTGTGCACGGTGCGGTCGGCGTCCAGCCAGCGCAGCGCGGAGGTCTCCGAGTCGACCAGCCACAGCCGGTCGCCGTCCGCCGCCAGGCCGGAGGTCTGGGCGAAGAACGCCTCCAGCGCCGGGCCGTCGCTCAGCCCCTCAACGGTGGTGCCCGCGAGCCGCTCGAAGGTGCCCTCCAGCGGCTTGAACAGGCCCAGCGTGTGGTTGCCCGCCAGCGCCACGGCCACCCCGCCCGCCGGTTCCCACCAGGCCACGTCCCACGGGCTGGTGAGGTCGACCGCGCGGGCCGGGCCGCCGGTGGCGCCGTCGCGCCACTGCTCGCCGGTGCCCGCGACCGTGGTGACCTCGCCGGTGTCCAGGTCCAGGCCGCGCAGCAGGTGGTTCACCGTGTCGGCGACGACCGCGTGGTAGCCGACCCGCGCGGCCACGTCCTCGGGCAGCAGCGCGATCCCGGCGGGCTCGGAGAAGCTCGGCTGGAGCCCGTCCTGCCTGCCGCGCTCGCCGGTGCCGATGCGCCGGAGCACGGTCTCGCCGTCGGCTTCCAGCTCGACCAGGCTGTGGTGGGCGGAGTCGCTGACCAGCAGCGTGCCGCGCGGCGTCAGCACGGCCTTGGCCGGGAACCGCAGCGTGGTGGACGCGGGCGGCGGGGCCACGTACGGGCCGTCGCCCCGGTGCAGCGTGCCCTTGGCCTCGTGCTCGGCGACCAGCTCGCCGACCACCTGCCGCAGCGCGTCCAGGTGCCCCTCACCGGCGGCGACGTGCACGACGTAGCCCTCGGGGTCGACCACGACCAGCGTCGGCCACGCCTTCACGGCGTAGTTCTGCCAGGTGGTCAACTCGGGGTCGTCCAGCACCGGGTGGTGCACCTCGTAGCGCTCCACGGCGGCCTTGAGCGCTTCGGCGTCGGCCTCGTGGACGAACTTGGGCGAGTGCACGCCGATGGTGACCAGCACGTCGGCGAACTCGGCCTCCAGCGGGCGCAGCTCGTCCAGCACGTGCAGGCAGTTGATGCAGCAGAAGGTCCAGAAGTCCAGCAGCACGACCTTTCCGCGCAGGTCCTTGAGCCGAACCTCCCGGTCACCGGTGTTCAGCCAGCCCCGACCGACGAGTTCGGGGGCGCGGACACGGGCACGGCGGCGGTGGGCGGTCGTCACACCCGAAGTGAACACGACGTCCAAGCTCCGGTATTTCCCCGCCCACCATGTGGACTCCCCACACCGGCAAGTACCACCCGACGCGTCCGAACGGGCCGGTAACTACTACCGGGCACGTGTCCGTGACGGAGCACTTCAGTGCTCGCGCAGGATCGCCCAAGGCTCCCAGATCACAGACGCTCCCCGCGTCGAGGGCAGGGCGGAGGTGGCCGCCAGTTCGCACACGTGGGTGCGGATGAGGCCCGCGTACCACCCGGACAAGGCCGCGGCGTCGTTGCCACCATCAGGGCCAACGGGGGTCAGCGACTCGGCAGTGGCCAGGTACGAACCCGCGTTGGGGCCATCCGCGACGGTGAACCGCACGCGGGGGCGGCCCAGGATCGATCCGGTGGTGTGGTCGGCGTCGAAGCCCGTGATGGCAATCCCCCGTGTGCTTTCGAGTGCCGGCCCGAGCAGGGCGTCCCTGACGTCGTCGACGAGCTTCACGGTTGTCCTCCCAGGGGCGGGCGGGCTTTGGCGTTGTCGTACGCGGTGACGATCCCGGCGGTCGCCTGCCGACTTGGCGGCTCGCTCGGACCGCGTGGTGGTCGTCGGTGTCCAGCTGGCCTCGGCCGACCAGTTCAGGGGCACGGACACGGGCACGGCCTCGATCAGTCGTCATGAGGGACAGCACGACGCCTGGAGGCATCTCGCGACCCCACCCAGCTGGCCCGGCTTTCGTTTTGTTCGTTTTCCACTACACTGGCGACCATGACAGCGGCAGCGTGCGAACGAACGGTATTGCCACCGGCCAGTCCGGAGAGCTTGTCGCCGTGGGTTGCCGCGCTGGCCAGGCATGGCCACGAAAACGCCAGCCTCATCGCCCCCGACGGCACCCGGCTGGAACTGCCTCCCGAGGTGTTCGAGGTGCTGCGGGATGTGGTGGCCGCCATGTCGCAAGGGCTGGCGATCACCGTCGCCCCTCAGCACACCGTGTTGACCACGAGCGAGGCCGCCCACCTCTTGGGTGTTTCACGACCGACTCTGGTGCGCCTGCTCGAAGCAGGTGAAATCCCTTATGAACAGCCGAACCGACACCGTCGAGTGCGCTTGGCGGACCTCCTCGCCTACCGCGAGCGCGCTCGTCGGTCCCGCGCGGCGGGGTTGGACGACATGGTGCGCACCAGCGAGGAGGACGGGCTGTACGACATCCCCTTGGACGAACCGTTCGAGCGGATGCCCACGGACGACGACAGGTGATCCTTGTTTCCCGTTTTCTTTGACGCCTGCGTGCTGTTCAAGCCCTACCTGTGCGACACGGTGTTGAGCATCGCGGAGTGCGGCATCTACCGCCCCCTGTGGTCGAGGGACGTGCTCACCGAACTGGAGCGCAATCTTCGGAAGCGGGGGGTGTCCGAGGAGCAAGTCGCTCGCAGGCTCGATCGGATGAGCCACCACTTCCCCGATGCTGAGGTCCTCGGGTACGAGGGTTTGGTGGACGCGATGAGCAACCACCCGAAGGACCGGCACGTTCTCGCCGCAGCGGTACGCGGCGGGGCGGAGGTGCTGGTCACCGAGAACCTGAAAGACTTTCCCAAAGCCGCGCTCGACCCCTACGACATCATCGCCATGCACCAGGACGACTTCCTCCAGGACCAACTCGACCTGGCACCCGGAGCCGTCCTGGCAGCTCTGCGACGCCAGACGTCCCGCTACCGGAAGTACCCGCGCTCAGTGGAGGACCTGCTCGACGTACTCGGCAACGCGGGGCACGGGTGCCCGAGGTTCGCGGCAGCTTGTCGCAACGAGCACCGCTTCGGTATCTGGAGAGACTGACACGCCCGTCACAAGTCGCCGCGCGGTTCACTCCCGCGCCGAGGGGACGTCCTCCCTCGACGTGGGGCGAACCCGTGCGACCAGGGAGGCGAGCAGGGCGAGCCGGTCCGCGCTCTCCGGGTGTTCGGCGGCGGGGTGGTAGACGACCAGCCACTGGTCGCCGATGTCGTCGACGACGAGCTTGGAGAGGTTCAGCTCCATCGGGCCGACCTGGGGGTGGTCGACGTGAACGGGTCCGCCTCGGGCGGGCCGCACGTCGTGGCGGGCCCACGCCCGCTGGAACGCGGCGCTGGCCAGCGACAGCTCTCCCACCAGCCGCACGACCCGCGGGTCGTCGAGGTCGGTTCCCACGCGCTTGCGGAACATCGCGACCATCTCGCGCTGGTCGAAGCGCACTCGCCCCTCCGTGCCGAGGAAGGCCGCGCGCAGCAGGTTCTCACCGGTTTCGAACTCCGGGGAGAGGGCGCGCGCGAGCGAATTGCTCGCGAGCACGTCCAGGTACCGCCCGCCGACGAACGCGGGCATGGTGAGCGAGTGGACCAGTTCCACGATCCGGGGGGCGACGGTCTCCCGGCGGCGTGGGGTGCGACGCGGGCGCGGCCTGGCGGCACCCAGTTCGAGCAGGTGCTCGGTGGAGGACTCGTCCAGTCGCAGCACCCCGGCGATGGCTTCGAGCACCTGCGCGGAGGGGTTCCGGTTCCGCCCCTGTTCGAGCCGGTGGTAGTAGTCCGAGCTGATGCCCGCGAGCATGGCCACTTCTTCGCGGCGCAATCCCGGAACCCGGCGCCGCGAGTCCTCGGGCAGGCCGACGGCTCCCGGTGACACCAGCTCACGCCGAGCGCGCAGGTAGTCGCCGAGCCGGTTCGCGCTTCCCGCGCCGGTCTCCGCCGTCATCACCGCCGATCGTAGTTCTCCCGACGTGGCGCTGACTGGCACTGACGTTCCTAGGGTCGCGATGGCCTTTCCCGTGGGCCGCGGGTGGCGCACGGTTGCCGGGAGCGCGGCTTGCCCCCGGCACGAGCGCTCGTCCGGCATCGCAACGTCCATCGGAGGAGTGGCCGAAGTGCCCGAGAACCGCATCGCTCTGATCACCGGCGCCAACCAGGGAATGGGAGAGCAAGTCGCGAAGGAACTGGCCGCTGACGGCGTGCGGGTGTTCGTGGGCGCCCGCGACCTCGTGCGCGGCGAGGCGGCGGCCGCGATGATCGGCGAGAGGGCCACGGCGGTCCAGCTCGACGTGACCGACCCGACGTCGATCGCCTTGGCGGCCCAGCGGATTCGCGACGAGGCGGGTCGGCTCGACCTCCTGGTCAACAACGCCGCCATCGCCACCACCCGCACCGGCGCCACCATGGCCGAACTGCGCGCCAGGTCAGCGGCGAGCGTCGTCCCCCTCGACGAGGTGCGCGCCGTCTGGGAGGTGAACGTCTTCGGCGTCCTGGCGGTGTACCAGGCCATGCTCCCGCTGCTCCGCCGGTCACCGGACGCGCGCGTCGTGAACGTCACGAGCGCGCTCGGCTCGCTGACGATCGCCGCCGACCCGAACTTCCGCTACCACTCGTCCTTCGAGCCGGTCTACGCCGCGTCGAAGTCCGCGCTCAACGCGGTGACGCTGGCGATGATGATCGAGCTGGAGGACACCGACATCAAGGTCAACCTGGTCTCGCCGGGGTTCGCCAACACCGCGCTGGTCAACTTCGAGGGGACGGAATCGGTCGAGGAGGCCGCCCGCGAGGTGGTGCGCGTCGCCCGGCTCGGCCCCGACGGGCCGTCCGGCACCTTCACCAGCTGGGAAGACGTGGACCTGCCGTGGTGACGTCCGCCGGGAGCTGAGCGGCCACGGCGGCGCGGAAGCGCTGGAACCCGTCCGCGTCGAACACCAGCTGGCCCGCCCCCGGTGCCTTGCTGTCCCGGAAGCGGACCTGTTCCGCGCTCCGCGCCACCTCCGCGCAGTTGCTCGCCCCCGCGCCCGATGTGTGCTCCAAATACACGACGGGCGGGTCCTCCGAATCGCCGAAGTCCACCGCGGTGACACCGCCGAACATGGTGCCGTAGGCCCCAGGGCCGAACGGCAGGATTCGGACGGTGACGTTCTCCCGGTCACCCATCTCCAGCAGGTGCCCGAGCTGGCCGATCAGCACGTCCACGCCACCGATCTCGCGCGTGATCACGGACTCGTCGAGGAACGCGCGGAGTCGGAGCGGGTCGGTCCCGGTCAGCCTGCGCTGCCGCTCCAGCCGGGAGGTCACGTACCGCGTCCGGCGAATTCGCTTCCGATTCCGCTTGGAGGAAATTCCGGAACGCACTGGGACTACGAGCGGGGAAACGTATCCCGACCGCGTCGTCCTTGGCGTCCTCCCACGGTTGGACCGCATTGGCGCTGCCGCTCGGTCGCCCGGTAGAACCCGAGCATCGCCTGGAGTTCCGCACGGCGACAACGGGCGTGGCCGCTCTCCACCCGGTTCACGGTGGGCCGCGAGATGCCCAGCTTGCGCCTGCGTCGGGTTTGCGTGTTCGCCATGCCGCCACTCTCTTGGGCAATCGACCCACAATAAGATCACCCAATCGTGGCGAGTTAATTAAGCACGTGCGCTGATAACGTGCCAGACATCGGCGAGACCGCTGCCGAAAGGGCTCTCATGGATAACAGATTGCACGGGATGCCTTCTTCGCCGTTCTTCACGATCACCCGCGAAACCTGACCCACGCGACGCTTAAGCGGGGAATGCCCTGACCGACCTCAGCGGCGCACGGAGCGCGGCCCCAGGGTGGCCGCGCCCAGCGCGGTCACGCGGGCCCGCAGGGCGCGGTCGGCGGTGACCACCGCGACGGTTCGGCCCGCGCCTTCGGACCGGACGACCTCCACGATCGCGTCGTCGCCGGACCCCGGCGCGGAGACCACCCGCACGCCGGGGACCGGTGGGACGTCGCGGGCCTTGCCCTCGACCACGAGGACGACCTCCAGCGGGCCGGGGGCGAAGCGGGGCAGACCGGCGGAGGCGAGCGGGACCAGGGAGTCGCGCAGCCGCGCGACCGCGCCCGCGCGGTCGCGCCACCAGCCGTCGGGCACCGAGCCGACCACGTTGGCCGCGTCCACGACCAGGAGCGGGGAAGTCACCGCCCCATGGTCCCGGACATGGGAAAACCCCGGGTGCTGCCAGGTCGGGGGGCTGACAGCACCACGGGGCCACCTGCTTCATCGAGACACCACCGCGGACTGTTACAGAACCCACACGGTGTGCTCCAGATCACTCTCCGGACAGCAGCGAGCCCCTGCCGCGCGGGAGGTGCGGCAGGGGCTCGTGCTGTTCCCCCAAGGAGGTTCGCGCGGGTGACTCGGGGGCGCGCCCGGTGTCGATCGGGCGGTCACCTCGCGCGAGGGTTCGGCGCGGGAGAGGTCAGCGCAGGTTGGCGACCTGGGACTGCGCGATGGCGATCAGCTCGTGCCGCATCGCCGGGGTGGGCGCCGTGTCGATCGCGCGAGCGACGGCCTTGCGGTTGCGAGCCTCGACACGACGAGCGCGGAGCTTCGCAGTGAAGTTCACGGGGTTCATCCCTCTCAAGTCTTCTCGGTGCTGTGCCTCAAGTATGCACCTTCAGGACGCGCGATGCACCCGATTATCCGGTGAGTTGGGGCACAGGCCGGCGAATCCCCGGCAGCTACGGCCTCAGCGCCGACGATTCTCCTGCCCGCTCAGCGCGGGTGACGGCTTGCGCGCGGCCCGCCGGATCGGTTGGCTGGCCCGATGGCCGAGGTGGTGACCAAGGGCGTGGGCAGGGTCGAGCGGACCGCCGACCGCGCGCAGGTGGACGTGAGCTTCGAGGCGGCGGGCGCGACCCGCGACGAGGCGGCGCGCGCGCTGACCGAGCGCGTTTCCGCCGTCGAGCCGCTGTTGCGGCGCGACGGGGTGGAGGTGCGCACGCGGCAGCTGTCGGTGCACGACAACTGGGACGGCCAGCGGCGCTCGGGTGCCCGCGCGGTGCAGCGGTACGTGCTGCGGGTGACCGACCTGACCGGCCTGGACGACCTGCTCGGCGCGCTCGTGGGGGCCGAGCCCACCTGGCTCAACGGCCCGACCTGGGAGTTGGCCGAGGACGCCGAGGCCGTCCGCGAGGCGCAGCGCGCGGCCGTGGCCGACGCCCGCCGCCGCGCCGAGGGCTACGCCGAGGCGCTGGGCGTCCGGCTGGGCGTGCTGCTGCGGCTGTCCGACGGCGACGGCGAGGTGTGGGCGGCCGAGGGCGCGAGCCGCGTGATGGCCTTCGGCGCAGGCGGCTCGCCGGGCGAGCCGCCGCGCATGGACCAGCTCAACCTGGAGGCCCAGCAGATCGTGGTGACGGTCCGCTGCACCGCGTCCTGGTCGCTGCTGGACTGACTACCGCTCGACGATGGCCGTGACGCCCTGGCCGCCCGCCGCGCAGATCGAGATCAGGCCGCGTCCCGAGCCCTTCTCGGCCAGCAGCTTGGCCAGCGTGGCCACGATCCGGGCGCCTGTCGCCGCGAACGGGTGACCTGCGGCCAGCGAGGAGCCGTTGACGTTGAGCTTCGCCCGGTCGATGGACCCCAGCGGCGCGTCCAGGCCCAGCTTGGCCTTGCAGAACTCGGCGTCCTCCCACGCTTTGAGGGTGGCCAGCACCTGCGACGCGAACGCCTCGTGGATCTCGTAGAAGTCGAAGTCCCGCAGGGTGAGCCCGGCGCGGGCGAGCATCCTGGGCACGGCGTAGGCGGGGGCCATGAGCAGCCCTTCGCCGCCGTGCACGTAGTCGACCGCGGCGGTCTCGGTGAAGGTCAGGTAGGCCAGCACGGGCAGCTTCCGCTGGGCCGCCCACTCCTCGCTGGCCAGCAGCACGGCGGACGCGCCGTCGGTCAGCGGGGTGGAGTTGCCCGCCGTCATGGTCGCGCCCTCGCCCTTGCCGAACACCGGCTTGAGCTTGGCCAGCCGCTCCGCCGAGGAGTCCGGCCGCAGGTTCTGGTCCCTGGTCAGGCCCTGGAAGGGGGTCACCAGGTCGTCGAAGAAGCCCCGGTCGTAGGCGGCGGCGAGGTTGCGGTGGCTGGCTGCGGCCAGCTCGTCCTGCTCGGCGCGGCCGATGCCCCACTCCCGCGCGGTGATCGCCGCGTGCTCGCCCATGGACAGGCCGGTGCGCGGCTCGCCGTTGCGCGGCAGCTCGGGGATGACGTGCTTGGGCCGCAGCTTGGTCAGCAGCTTGAGCCGCGCCCCGACGCCGCGGGCCCGGTTGAACTCCAGCAGCACCGAGCGCAGGCCCTCGTTGACGCCGATGGGCGCGTCGCTGGTGGTGTCCACGCCGCCCGCGATGCCGGAGTCGATCTGCCCGAGGGCGATCTTGTTGGCCACCGCGATGACCGCCTGCAGGCCGGTGCCGCACGCCTGCTGCATGTCGTAGGCGGGGGTTTCGGCGGACAGCTTGCTGCCCAGGACGGCTTCGCGGACGAGGTTGAAGTCCCGGCTGTGCTTGAGCACCGCGCCCGCGACGACCTCGCCCAGCCGCTCGCCGCGCAGCCCGAAGCGGCTGACCAGGCCGTCCAGCGCGGCGGTGAGCATGTCCTGGTTCGACGCGGTGGCGTAGGGGCCGTTGGACCGGGCGAACGGGATGCGGTTGCCGCCGAGGATGGCAACTCGCCGGGTGCTGGGCATGTCGTCCTCCGGGTGCGGGGCTGTGCCCGCCAGACTACCTACTCACCAGTAGACTTACCAGTCAGTAGGGAGTGTGATGTGCCCATGGATCGGTACCAGTCGTTCGCCCAGTCCGCGATCGGGCGGTTCGTGGTGGGCAAGCTCGGCCTGCCCAACCCGCACCCGCTGCGCCGCCACTCGCCCGACCGGCCACCTCTGGACGGGCCGGTCCTGCTCGGCGGCGGCGGTCGCCTCGTGGAACCGGTGCGCGCCGTGCTCACGTCGGCCGGCCTGGACACGGCGGTCCCGGCGACCGACGCCGACCGCTACGCCGCGCTCGTCTTCGACGCCACCGGCATCGACAGCACCGAGCGGCTGCGCGAGCTGTACGACTTCTTCCACCCGGTGATCCGCAAGCTCGGCCCGTGCGGGCGCGTCGTCGTCCTGGGCACGCCACCGGAGCAGGCCGCCTCCCGGATCGCGCAACGCGCGCTGGAAGGCTTCACGCGCAGCGTGGGCAAGGAGCTCAAGCGCGGCGGCACGGCCCAGCTCGTCCACGTCGCCGAGGGCGCGGAAGGCGGCGTGGAGTCCACCCTGCGGTTCCTGCTCTCCGGCCGGTCCGCCTACGTCTCCGGCCAGGTCGTCCGGATCGGCGCGGCCGAGGTCGAGCGGCCGGAGGACTGGGACCGGCCGCTGGCGGGCAAGGTCGCCCTGGTCACCGGCGCGTCGCGGGGCATCGGCGCGGCCATCGCCGAGGTGCTCGCCCGCGACGGCGCGCACGTGGTGTGCCTGGACGTGCCCGCGCAGGGCGCCGAGCTGTCCGAGGTGGCCAACCGGGTCGGCGGGTCGGCGCTCCAGCTCGACATCACCTCCGCCACCGCCCCCGGCCGCATCGTCGACCACCTCACCCAGCGCCACGGCGGCGTGGACGTCGTCGTGCACAACGCGGGCATCACCCGCGACCGCACGCTGGGCCGCATGGACGCCGCCGGGTGGGACGCGGTGATCGAGGTGAACCTGGCCGCCCAGGAGCGGGTCAACGCGGCGCTGGTCGAGGCAGGCGCGCTGCGGTCCAACGGCCGCGTCATCGGCGTGTCGTCCATCGCGGGCATCGCGGGCAACGTCGGCCAGACCAACTACGCCACCACCAAGGCGGGCGTGATCGGCATGGTGGACCAGCTCTCCGCCGAGCTGGCGGGCCGGGCCACGGTCAACGCCGTCGCGCCGGGGTTCATCGAGACCAGGATGACCGCCGCCGTGCCGCTGCTCATCCGCGAGGCCGGGCGGCGGATGAACAGCCTGTCCCAGGGCGGGCTGCCGGTGGACGTGGCGGAGACGGTCGCGTGGTTCGCCCACCCCGCGTCGACCGGCGTCACCGGCAACGTCGTGCGGGTGTGCGGGCAGAGCCTGCTGGGGGCGTGATGGCCGGCCTGACGTGGCTGTACGCGAAGGCGGCGGTGACCGCGCCGGCCAAGCGCGGCGACACCTCGTCCGACGCGCTGCCCGACGCGGTGCTCACCGCCGGGGCGGAGGTCGACCGGGCGCACCTCGCCGCGTACGGCCGGGTCTGCGGGTTCGGCGTGCGCGACGAGCTGCCGCCGACCTACCCGCACGTGCTCGCGTTCCCCCTGCACGTCGAGCTGATGACCGGCGCGGACTTCCCGTTCCCGCTGCCGGGGCTGGTGCACGTGGCCAACCGGATCACCCGCACGCGCCCGCTGCTCGCGTCCGAGCCGCTGGAGCTGGTGGTGCGCGCGGAGAACCTGCGCCCGCACGAACGCGGCAGGCAGTTCGACGTGGTCACCACGGCGTCGGTGGACGGCGAGGCGGTGTGGGTCGACGTGTCGACTTATCTGCGCCGCAGTAGCGGGCCCAGTAGCGGGACCAGTGGCGGGACCGGCGGCGGGACCGGCGGTGCGGCGGGCGAGCGCCCGCAGCCGCCCCGGCCGACCGCCTCGTGGCGGGTGCCCGCCGACACCGGCAGGCGCTACGCGGCGGTCTCCGGTGACCGCAACCCGATCCACCTGCACCCGCTGGCCGCGCGGGCGTTCGGCTTCCCACGGGCCATCGCGCACGGGATGTGGACCAAGGCGCGGTGCCTGGCCGCGCTGGCGGGCAGGCTGCCCGACGCCTGCGCCGTGGACGTGCGGTTCAAGGCGCCTCTGCCGCTGCCCGCCCGCGCCGACTTCGCCGCGCGGCCCACGGCGGACGGCTGGCGGTTCAGCGTGTGGAGCGGCGGCAAGCCCTCCCTGGAGGGCACCGTCAGCGGCTGATCTCAGCGGCTGACGTTGTCGGTGAGCGTGCGCAGCAGGCCGCGCAGTTGCGCGGTCTGCTCCTTGCTCAGCCCCATCGCGTCGCCGATGACCGGCGGCACGGCCGCCGCGCGCTCGCGCAGCGCCACGCCGTCGTCGGTGAGCGCGACGATGACCGAGCGCTCGTCCTCCGGGCGGCGCTCGCGGCGCACCAGGCCGTTCGCCTCCAGCCTCTTGAGCAGCGGCGACAGCGTGCCGTAGTCGAGCTGGAGGGCCGCACCGAGGTCCTTGACCGGCACCGCGCCGCGCTCCCAGAGCACCAGCAGCACCAGGTACTGCGGGTAGGTCAGGCCCAGGTCGTCCAGCAGCGGCCGGTACCGCGCGGTGATCACGCGCGAGGCCGCGTAGAGGGCGAAGCAGAGCTGGTCGTCCAGCTCCAGGGTGAACTCGTCGTCCATGGTGTCCTCCTCCGGTGACTGAGACCACAGTACACCCGTGCCCGATTAAGTTGTGCACGATGTAATTGCGCGCTAGCTTTGTTCTTGTCAGCACGGAGCACCACCACCCCGGAGGAGCCGATCATGAGCGTCACCCTCGAACCCGCCGCCGCCGAGTTCGCCGCCGCCACCGCCAACCCGCCCTACCTGTTCGACCTCGGCCCGGTCGAGGGCCGCAAGACCGTCGACGGCGTGCAGTCCGGCGACATCGCCAAGCCCGAGGTCGCCGAGGAGTGGGTGACCGTCGGCTCCGTCCCGGTGCGCCTCGTCCGCCCGGTCGACGCCACCGGCCCGCTGCCGGTCGTGCTCTACATCCACGGCGCGGGCTGGGTGTTCGGCAACGCCCACACCCACGACCGCCTGGTCCGCGAACTGGCCGTCGGCACCGGCGCGGCGGTCGTCTTCCCCGACTACAGCCTCTCGCCCGAGGTCCACTACCCGGTGGCGCTGGAGGAGTCGTACTCGGTGGCGCGGTGGATCACCACCGAGGGCGCCCAGCACGGCCTGGACGCCTCCCGGCTGGCCGTGGCGGGCGACTCGGTCGGCGGCAACATGGCCGCCGCGCTGACCCTGCTGGCCAAGCGGCGCGGCGACGTGGCCTTCACCCAGCAGGTGCTGTTCTACCCGGTGACCGACGCGTCCTTCGACACGCCGTCCTACCACGAGTTCGCCGAGGGCTACTTCCTGCGCCGCGACGCCATGCAGTGGTTCTGGGACCAGTACACCACCGACCCCGCCCAGCGCGCCGAGATCACCGCGTCGCCGCTGCGCGCCACCACCGAGGACCTGGCGGGCCTGCCCGCCGCCCTGGTGATCACCGCCGAGGCCGACGTGCTGCGTGACGAGGGCGAGGCCTACGCCAACAAGCTGCGCGAGGCGGGCGTGCCGGTGACCGCCGTCCGGTACCAGGGCGCGATCCACGACTTCGTGATGCTGAACGCGCTGCGCGGCACCAACGCCGCCGAAGCCGCGATCGACCAGGCCATCTCGGTCCTGAAGAAGGCGCTTTCCTGAGCCCCTTGGATTAGAGCGCCCCGAAGGCCTCTCCGCGCAGGGCCTTCGGGGCGTCGCTCCACGCCTGGATCATGTGCCGGTCGTCGACGGGCACGCCACTGTCCCGCATGTGTCGATCAGCTCCGCGACGATCTCCCGCACCTGCGGGCGCAATTCCTCGACCCGGCGCATGGGGGTGCGCGGCTCGTCCCGGGCCCGCCCCATGGCCGTTGAACGGGCAGAGAGGACGTCCCACTCTGCGGCGGTCATTCGTGAACCCCATCTGAGAACTTACCGAGCGTATGCGCGCCCCGTGGTCAGAGCGCCACCGCTCACCAGTCGTCCCAAGACATCCGCACACGGCCGGAGGTAAAAGGAGAATCAGCCCGACCCGCTTCGGGGACACCCCCTAGGGAATCTTCCGGATAGTCGCGACGGGGCGGCCTGGGTAGTTTTAGGAAATATGACCACATCACGGCCATTGCCCACCACCGAAACCGAGAAGTCCCAGCTCAAGAACGTTCTGGAGAACGGTGAGCGCTACCGGATCTCGGTGGACGCCGTCGTCACGGTGCTGGACGCCGACGCGGTGCGCGCGACAGCTCTGCGCCACCTCGACGAGGTCACCTTCAGCAGCGCCGGAGAACGCGACAGCATGGAGCACCAAGTGCGCGACGACCTCTCGGCAGCGCTGCAGTTCATCCTGAACGCGGAGGGCCTCCTCGGGGACCGCGCGGACGTGTTCATGCGCTCCGCGAGCGCGCGGGTCGAGCGTGACGGAAGCTGATCAGTACGTATCGGCGGAAACCGCTTCGGCGACTCGTTGTGCACGTGGATCGCCGGAGAGTCCCGCAGTTCCGCGAAAACGGCGGTGACGGGTCGTGGCTCCGGCGTCCCGACGTCAGGGGCTGATCAGGACCGCCGCGACGGCGGGTGCCACACGTTGCCCGCCACCAGGTCGCCGAAGCCCATCCACACCAGGTTCATCAGCCTGGCCGCCACGACGCCCGCCGGTTCCGCCGGGTTGTCCAGCCACCAGTCGGCGAGCGACTCGCCCGCGCCGACCAGTGCGGCGGCCAGGCTCTCGGCCTCCTTGTCGCCCGCGCGCGGCACGTCCTGGGAGTCCGCCGAGTGCACCAGCAGCGTCGCCACCAGCGCGATCGCCCGGCCGCGCATGTCGGCCAACTCGGCGGCGAAGGGGCCGCCCTGGGAGCTGGCCTGGCGGTGCAGCACCTGCCAGCTGGCCCGGTTCTCCCCGACGAAGCCGAAGAACGCGCGCAGTCCGCTCCACAGCTGCACGTCCGGCGGCTGGTCGGCCTCGACACCGGTCGCGATGGCCTCGATCATCCGGTTGGACTCGCGGCGGATGCAGGTCGCGAACAGCTCCTCCTTGGACCCGAGGTAGGCGTAGAGCATGGGTTTGGAGATGCCCGCGACCTCGGAGATCTCGTCCATCGACGCGGCGTGGAAGCCCAGCCGCGAGAAGACGTCCACGGCGGCGTCCATGATCTGCCGCTCGCGCACCTCGCGCGGCAGCCTCTTGGCTCGCCCGTTCCGGACCGGTTGGTCAGCGTGCATCGCACCCCCTGAAGGCTGCGCCAAGATTATCGAACCCCCTTGCCGCCTAACCTACTCGCCAGTAGTCTTACCGGGCAGTAGGTAGCGGAGGTGCCCACATGACCATCGACCTCACCACCGAGGCGATCGCCGAACTCGGAGCGCGGGAGCTGATCTCCGCACTCCAACGGCTCCGGCGGCTCCAGCCGGACGACCCGGCGCTGGCCCGCCTCGACATCGACGCCGTGGCCAAGGGCATCGACCCGAAGAAGCTCGACGAGGACGAGTTCGCCGACCTGCTCGACGCGCTGGTCGCCCTCGCCGACAACGCCGCCCACCTCGACCTGTCCGCGATGGACGCGCGCGACTTCGCCCGCGTCATCTCCCGCGCCTCCAAGGGCCAGGTCGAAGCGGTCACCACGCGACCGGGCCTGCGCGAGCGCGTCCTCGACGAGGTCTTCCACCGCATGGAGACGCACTTCCGCAGCGAGCGCGCGGGCTCCACCAGGGCCGTGGTCCACCTCCAGCTCACCGGCGGGTTCGGCGAGGACGGCCTCGACTCCTACGAGGTGGTCATCGAGAACGCCCAGTGCGCCATCACCAAGGGCGCGACGCGCGAGCCGCGCGCCACCGTGACCGTCGGCCCGGTCGAATTCCTCAAGCTGGCCACCGGCAACGCTTCCGCCCCCGTGCTGTTCATGACCGGCAAGCTGAAGGTCAAGGGGGACCTCGGTTTCGCCGCCGGCTTCATGAGCCTGTTCAACATCCCGAAGGCGTGAGGGGACCATGGGCGGTTTTTCGCTGGAGCTCAACGAGGACCAGACCGACCTGCGCGACTGGGTCCACGGCTTCGCCGAGGACGTGATCCGGCCCGCCGCGGCCGAGTGGGACGAGCGGGAGGAAACCCCGTGGCCGGTCATCCAGGAAGCGGCCAAGATCGGCCTGTACGGGTTCGAGTCGCTGGCCACGTGGTTCGCCGACCCCCTGGGCCTGTCCCTGCCCATCGCCACCGAGGAGCTGTTCTGGGGTGACGCGGGCATCGCGCTCGCGCTGATGGGCACCGGCCTGGCCGCAGCGGGCATCTTCGCCTCCGGCCAACCCGAGCAGCTGGCCGAGTGGGTGCCCGAGTGCTTCGGCACCGAGGACGACCCGAAGCTGGCCGCGTTCTGCGCCTCCGAACCGCAGGCGGGCTCGGACGTGGCGGGCTACCGCACCCGCGCGGTCTACGACGAGAAGACCGACGAGTGGGTCATCAACGGGCAGAAGGCGTGGGCCACCAACGGCGGCATCGCCAACGTCCACGTGGTCACCGCCGTGGTGGACCCGACCCTGGGCGCACGCGGCCAGGCGGGTTTCGTCGTGCCGCCCGGCACGCCCGGCCTGTCCTCCCCCGGCAAGATCAAGAAGCACGGGATGCGCGCTTCGCACACCGCGGACGTGTTCTTCGACGACGTGCGCGTGCCCGGCCGGTGCCTGCTGGGCGGCAAGGAACGCCTGGACGCCCGCCTGGCCCGCGCCCGCGAGGGGCAGCGCGCGGGCGGCCAGGCCGCCATGGCCACGTTCGAGACCACCCGCCCCACCGTCGGCGCGATGGCGGTCGGCGTGGCGCGGGCGGCCTACGAGTACGCGCTGGACTACGCCAAGGACCGCGAGGCGTTCGGGCGGAAGATCATCGAGAACCAGTCCATCGCGTTCGACCTGGCCAACATGAAGATGGAGATCGACGCGGCGCGACTGCTGGTGTGGCGGGCGGCGTGGATGGGGCGCAACAACGTGCCGTTCACGGCGGGCGAGGGCTCGATGTCCAAGCTCAAGGCGGGCGAGGTGTCGGTGTGGGCCACCGAGCGCGCGATCCACATCCTCGGCGGGGCCGGGTACACGCGGGAGCACCCGGTGGAGCGGATGCACCGGGACGCCAAGATCTTCACCATCTTCGAGGGGACCAGCGAGATCCAGCGGTTGGTGGTGGCCAGGGCCATCTCGGGGATGCACATCAAGTGAGTTGATCTCCCCAGACCGTCGTCAGGCCGTCTGGGAGGTGGACGGGGTCTTTCGGGCGCGGAAGACCCCGTCCACTGCTTTGCGGGCTCGCTGGTGGCTGGACGGCAGCAGGTGCGTGTACGTCCGGAGCGTGAAGCCGGGGTCTTCATGACCGAGGTACTCCGCCAGTTCCTTGATGGACACGCCCTGCGCCAGAAGCACCGAGGCGTAGAGGTGCCGCATCGCGTGCATCCCGTCCTGTCGCTTCTCGTAGGTCAGTCCCGCCCGCTTGAAGGCGGGCACCCACACCACCTTGTTGAACAGGTCGCCGCTGTAGACACCGCCGTCCTCGCGGACCATCAACAGGTTGACCGTCACCCGGCTGCCTCTCGGCTGGTCCCACGGCAGCGTGACGGCCGTAGGCGGGTACATCTCCATGTAGGCGTCGATCGCTTCGAGCACACCCGCCGCCAGCGGCACCTGGCGCTCCTTGTTCCGCTTGGGCAGGGAGAAGACCAACCCCCGGTTGATGGACCTGATCTGCCGCCGAACGTTGATGATCATCGAGTCACGGTCGATGTCGTCGGGGGAGAAGGCCAGGATCTCCCCCTGCCGGAGGCCGCAGCCAGCGCCCAGCGGAGTCACGATCTTGAAGCGCGCGTCCAACGCCAACTGAAGCTTGTGCAGGCGCGATTCAGCCCACGGCACCACCTTCCGCGATGACCGCTGGGGACGCTTGATGCTGTTGACCTTGCACGGGTTTCGGTGAATGCGCTTGTCGTCCACCGCCGAATTCATGATCGACGACAGGGTCTCGAACAACACGGCCTGGTAGGTCGCTCCGAGGCCCTTCTCCTGCAGCTCACCCAGCCAGTCCCGGACGAGCTGGGGAGTGATCGCGCCGACTTGGCGGTGCCCGAAGAAGGGGTAGATCTGACTGCGGAGCCGACTCGCGATGGTCTGGCGAGTCGCCGCGTCCGCCGAGTAGCCCTTGAGCCAGCTCTCGGCTTGGTCGCGGAGCAGCGTCTTGCCCGCGTTGGGATCGATGTACTTCCCCTCGCGCTTGTCCGACTCCATCTCGATCAGGAAGTCTTCGGCCTTCTTCTTCTGGCGGTCCGGAAAGCTCTTGGACCGCTCTACACCGTCCGGGTCGATGTAGCGCACCTTGTAGCGCAAACCCGTGCCGTACAACGAGGTCTTGACCCTGGTGACCTCCTGCGTCACCGGATCTTTGACCTCCTTCCACCAGCGGTCCTGCACATGCCCCATGACAGACCTCTCCTGTGAGTCGAATTGCCGAAAGTTCTAGGCCGCCTCTTGGCCGAGGCTGTTGAACCATTCGCGGACTTGGGCTGGGTCCCACCGCAGGTGCTTGCCGACCTTGCGGGCAGGTGGCCCATAGTTCTTGGTGCGCCAGCCACGGATGGTGTGCACCGGCACGCCGAGGAAGGCCGAGAGGTCGTCAACGCTCCACAGCCGGTCGAACTCGTTCGCGCTCATCGCCGTCCCCCCTTGCTCGCTCAGGCTGCCTGTGGAACTGCCGAAAGATCCGGCGGTGCGCCGCTGGCCGCGAGCAAGGCCCGGTCGTATTCGGCCTTCCACGTGACCCGTTGGGCGATGGCGTGCATGAGCAGGTGCGCGCGTGGTGGCACGTTGGGGTCGCCGGGGCGGACCTTGTGCCAGACGAGCTGGGACCGGTCGGGTTCGGGCTTCTCGATGCCCACGGCCTTGAGCGCTTCCAGGACGAAGCGCCGCCGGTCGGCCTTGTGGTCGGCCAGGGTCTTGCCCGACCACTTGCGCGAGACCAGCACCCGCCGACCGGGCAGGCCCAACGTGGTTCGGCGGTGGGCGCGGCCCTTGCAGTGCCCCGGCGTGGTGCGCGAGCCCGCTCCGCGTGGCTGGACGCCGTAGAGCAGCCACACCGGGCAGCGCTCCGAGCACGGCGTCACGGCCAGCTCGTCCGCCAGGCGGTCCGCGTGCCGCCGTTGCCGGTCGGTGCGCTGCTCGACCACCTCACCGATGGACTTGGTGAGGTACTTGGTCAGGTAGCCGATGTGCCGCCCGGCTTCCTCCGAGCCGCCGAGGATGCCTTTGGAGTGCACCTGGCGGCCGAAGGTCACCACGTGCGCGGGCTGCTCGACCGCTTCCACCGCGTCATCCCAAGCCGTCAACGGCGCACGGGTGTCGGGGTCGACGAACGCTTCGGCGCGCGGGTCCCACACCGGCAGGTGCTCACCGCTGTAGCGGCGTTCGTCGTGCCGAGGCCACCACACCTGGTGATAGGTCGCCGCGGTGACAAGCCGGATCGTCTCGTGCGGGATCGAACCGCGGATTGCCGCGTGCAGGTGGGGCGCCGCCCGCCGCTGGGGTTCGACGGTGGCGAAGTACTGCACATCCCACCCGACGACGCGGCGCAGGTTCTGCCACCACCGGTCGACCAGGGAGGCGAAGTGCACCGCGTCCCGAGCCGCCCGCCGGTAGTCGTAGGTGTCCGGATCGACCGGCGTGCCGTCATCGCGCACGCGGCCGTAGGTGTCGAGGGTGAGGGTGACGAACATCGAGGGCCGGAACCCGCCCGCGTACTCACGGCCGATGGTGCGCTTCTCGACCCGCCGCCGGGGCAGGTTCGGCGCGTCCTGCCGCCGCCTGGTGGACCGCTTCACCGGCCGCCTGCCGGGTGCGTCGGGCGAGGGCAAGCGGCCCCGCACCCCGAGTTGCCGAAGTTCCGCGTCCACGGAGTGGATCTCCTCGCGCAGCTCGTCGGCATCGCCCGCGTGACCGGCCTCGACCGCCTCCCGGTACGCCGCCACGAGGTCGGCCCGGAAGGTCAGCAGCTCCTTCTGATCGTGCGTGGGCGGGTCGGGGGTGAAGTCGGGTTCTGCGGTCATGTGCCAGCCCTCGCGGCACTGGGCCATGCGCAGCGCCTTGGCCTTGCGCGCACACGGGGCACAGACGCTCTCGACCGTGGAGCCGCAGGGCACGGCGACGTAGCGCACTTCGTAGCTGCCCCGGTCCTCCACCTCCATCGTGAACGGCCGCACGCACACCCCGTGCTGTTCTGCGGCGGCCTTGGCCACGTCCAGCGCCATTGGTTGGCGCATCCGCTCCGCGCGGGTGCCGGTCATCAGGCCGCCACCCCCTCAGCGCCGCCGGAGGTGGGGAAGGGCCGGACTTCACCGGCCCGGAAGTAGTCCCTCAGCGTTACCAGGTCGGCGTCGGTGACGTGGAAGGCCCGAGCCCGCTCCGGCTCGCGCTGGCCGTCCTGCTTGACCCAGGCGACACCGGGCGTGTTCTCGCTGATCTCGTGTGCCGCCGCGCCGCGCTGCCGCACCCCGTCCCCGAGCACCATGTCCACCTGTTGCGGCTCGTCCAGCCGCAGCGCCACGCGGGTGCTGAACAGGTGCCGGAAGCCGATGACCTCCTTGCGCGGGTCCTGGACCAGGCCCACGAGCACGTAGCCGGGGGCGCGGCCCTGTGAGGTGATGGTCTGCACCGCGCGTGCGGCACGGTCGCGGAGCTGCCGGTCCGGCTGGTAGGCGATCACGTCCGCCAGCTCGTCCACGACGAGCACGGTCAACGGCTCACCGGTGTCGCGAGCCCACAGCCGCCGGATGCCCCGGTAGCGGGCGGCCCGCTCCTTCACTTCGGTGGCGAGCTGCTCCAACAGCTCGACCGCGTCCGCGCTGTTGTCGAAGATCAGCCGGTCGAAGACGTCGGGGCACTGCCCCAGCTCCATCCCGCCCTTGGGGTCGATGCCGACCAGGCGCACCAGGCCCGCGCGGATGGCCGGGGCGAGCTGCCACACGATCGACCACAACACCGAGCCCTTGCCCGCACCTGGCACGCCGACCACGAGGAGCTGAGACCCGAGCAGTCGCAGCCGCCACGGCTTGCCGGTCTCGGTCCGGCCGACCACCACGCGCTTGAGATCGACACCGGCCGCATCGTCGGCCAGGACCGGCACGGGCAGCGGCCACAGCAGCGGGTCACGGTGGATCAAGTCCAGCTCGATCACCCGAGGCCGCAGTACCCGCACCCGGCAGGAGCGCGCGCCGAAGGAGTGGGCGAGGCTGTCCCGCCGCAGCTCCCAGGCTTCCGGCGACTGGGCGGGGATCATCCGCACCCGCACCCGGTCACGCCAGCCTTCCGAGCGCACCGCGCGCAGGGTGGGCCGGTACTCCCGGCCCCGATCCCGCTTGGCCAGGTCCGCCAGGCGCATCGTGGTCCGCCAGCGCAGGGCGTAGACGCCAGCCCGCCGCCACTGCGACAGCACCGGCCACCACACCCAGCGGCGGAACGAGGAGCGGTGCAGGCCCCACCAGATCAGCAGCACCGCGACGAGCACCAGGAGCAGGAACACCAGCGGCCAGCAGCCCCAGCGCCGCGCCACGACCAGCAGGCCCAGCGGTACCAGGACCACGACGGGGTAGCGGTGCAGCAGCCGCACGACCAGCCGCACCAGCAGCACGACCAGGCCGACCGGTACGGCGATCCACAGCAGCCACCAGGGCAGCAGAACCCACCAGGGCAGGCGCGGACGAGCGATCTCCAGCGGGGCCGGATCGACCCAACGCGAACCGCCGGGCCTAGGCATCGCGCCGCCCGCCGAAGTCGAGGGGAAGGACGCCGAGGCAGGCGTCACAGGTGGTCTGTCCGGGCAGGAGCCGGGCGAAGCGCTTGCACGAGGTGCACCGCTTGGCCGAGGCCCCCGCTGGCGCAGGAGTGCGCCGAGGTTCTACGCTCACGTCTGTTCACTCCGCATCGCGTGGTGGACAGCGCAGGAGCGGCATGGTTGGTAGCCGGTTTCCGCTTCTGCGCCTACGTTCCCCTTGTGCCGCAACAAAGACGTGCGGCATCGCCACGTGACCCCGCAAGATCACGCGGTATGTCCGAACAGGACTAGCTAGGGCTTGCGCGGCAGGGCGATGGCCTCCCCCTTCTGCCGTTCACGGTTGGCCCAGTAGAGCGCTTCGTGGTGATGCCCCCGGTCGACCTCCGCCACGTGGGCGTAGACCTCCGCACTGCGGAGGTAGTACTCACGCAGCACTGCCGGGGCCGAACTCGGGGCGGGCATCAA
>NZ_BMRG01000001.1:781892-846672 GCF_014648515.1 Saccharothrix coeruleofusca | reverse complement strand
CTTGGTCAACACCTCGTGCGCGTCCTTCAACGTGGTCACGGCCCGCGCCGCCGCCCACAGCTCATCCCTCGCCGACCGCTTGACCATGCTCATGTGTCACTTCCATCCGGGTCCGGCAGTTCTCCGCGCGACCGCTCCAGCCGCGCCCTACGGTCGAATTCCTCCGCCGCGACCGAGCAGGCGTGACGAGCCCACAGGGGCACCGCCAGATCGGCGGCCAGAATCCGCCACGCCCGCGCCACGGCCGAATAGCTCTCCGACAGCCGAAACACCGCCGCCGGGTCATCCGAGGTCGACGCGGCGAACAGCGCTTCGGTCTGCTCCGCATAGGCGGTGTTCCAACGGGCGACCGCCTCACGCGACGGCCGCGCCACCGTCAGGCCGCCTTCTGCTCGCCCGGAGCCTTGGCCCCCTCACGCTTGGGCGCGGCCCCCACCTGCGGCGAGACGACGCCGGTCGCCCGGATGGTGAAGCCGAGGTACTTGTACCGGTCGCCCATCACCCGCGGCTCGACCGTCAGCCCCTCGAACGCCACCGGCCGCACCTCCACACCGGGAACGACCTGTACGGACTGCGGCGGAACCGGCTGCACGTCCGCCAGCAGGGTCACCGTCACCGAGGCGTCGCGCTCCTTCTCCGCCGACGGGTCGGTGACGACCACCTTCCACTGCCGCTTGCCCGTGGTCTCGTCCACGCGCTGCTTGGGCTGCTTGCCGCGCGCCTTGTCCTCCGCGCTCAGGTACTCCATGTCCGGCGCGACCTCCCCCACCATGAGCGCCCCCATGGGGAAGACCTGCTCGAACGTTGCCGCGAACCGGGTGCCATAAGGCACTGCCATGACTGCTCCTCCGTCGCCTTGCCAGCCCGCCTGTCCGAGCTAGACAAGTGGACACTAAGACAGCTTGGCTAGCCAAGTCAAGCAAGTCACCGTTTGGGCTGGTTAGCTAGCTCCCTAGGCTGGCTAGACAAGCCACCTACCCTTGGCTAAGTGCCACCGAGACTTTCTCGGTGGGAGACGGCCACGGGAGAGGTAGAGAGATGGCACTGGACCCGGACGACCCGCGACCGCCGTACGTGCAGGTGGCGAACGCCCTGAGGGCCGCCATCCTCACCAAGGTCTTCAAGGCCGGGGACAAGCTCCCCTCACGCGCCGAGCTGGCCAAGAAGTACGACGTGGCCCCGATGACCGTGCAGAACGCCCTACGCGAACTGCGCGACGAAGGCTTGATCGTCTCCCGGCAGGGCAGCGGCGTGTTCGTCCGCGAGCGCACCGAGCGACCGGTGGGGCTGCGCCCGCACATCGAACGGGCCTTCGAGACCGAGCGCGTCACCATCGACTTCGCCGGGTTCTCCGGCGAGACCCTGCACGGCATCCTTCAGGAACCACTGGACAAGATCCGCATCGGCAGGCTGACGCCCGAGGCCATCCACGTCCGCATCCTCGTCCCGGACCCCACCGTCCCGTGGTCGGTGCCCTGCACCGTCGACGACCACGCCGACAGCCCGGCCTTCCGCGCCCGCGCCGCCGAGATCATGCGCCGCCACACCCTGACCATCATCGACAACGTCACCGAGCTGGGCGCGCTGGGACTAGTCAAGGACGCCACCGCCGAAGTCCGCGTCCACGGAGCGGCGCCGCTGTTCAAGCTCTACCTGATCAACAACGACGAAGCCTTCTTCGGCTTCTACCCCGTCCGCGAACACGTGCTCTCCCTCGGCGGGGAGCCCCAGGCGATCTACGACCTCATGGGCAAAGACGCCATCCTCTTCCACCACTCCGTCACCGACGACGACACCAGCACCGGCAGCCAGTACGTCGAACAGGCCCGCACCTGGTTCGACAGCCTGTGGAACACCATCGCCACGGAGTACAAGCGATGACCACCAACCACGTACCGGTAGATCAGCCAGACCCCTTGCATGCCCTCTTGACATCCACTGACACCTTGCTTCTCGACTTCGACGGTCCAATCTGTTCCGTCTTCGCAGGTATGTCTGCGCAGCGAGCCACTGACCAGCTGCGCACTATACTGAAAGCAATAGGATACAGCGATATGCCACCAAAGTTGCTTCAAACGGAGGATCCGTTTGAAGTACTTCATTACGCAGCTACCTTAGGTGCGGAGCAAGCAGAGCACATCGAGGTTGCTCTGCGCGCTTGGGAGGTCGAGGCCATCACAACTGCCGTACCGACCCCTGGGGCACACATCCTAATGAGAGTTTGGCACGAGACAGGTGGAAAGCTCGCAGTGGTAAGCAACAACTCCGACTCGGCAGTCAGAGCTTATCTGGACCACTGGAATCTTCATACTCTAGTAGATGTTGTATCGGCACGCACGAAAGCGGACCCTTCAGTCCTCAAACCAGCACATTTCCTAGTTACCCAGGCTTTGAATACGCTCGAAATGCAGCCAGACAAAGCGGTAATGCTTGGAGACTCCGTGTCAGACATCCTTGCCGCCAAGCGCTCAGGGGTCAGGTCGATTGGCTATGCAAACAAGAACGGAAAAGTCGCATTGCTCGCGAAAGGCAAACCCGACTACATTACAACAACGATTACGAATATCACCCACGCACTAGTGTATGATGATCGCTCTTGACGTCGTCTCCACACTACGCCAACGAAGCTGATTAACCCCAGTCTTACGGAACGGATAAATAGTGAAAGAGGATAGCCCGGAAGCGCAGGCGGTCAAGGTGGACGCCGATACCGGGAAAGTCATCGACTTTGTCAGCCGCAGGTCGGTTCAAGCCACGCCGGAGGAAATCGAGGCCGTTCAGCCATTCGCAATCCAACTAGTTCAAGACTACGGCTACCCTGTAGAACATCTACAAACTCGTCCACAATGGCACGTCAAGGCGTCTCCGTCCGACACCAAGAAGAAGTACCCTATCGATATTGCGGTTTTTTCGTCACCGACACACGCAGACGAAAACCTTTACATCGTAGTGGAGTGTAAACAAAAGAATCGCAAAGACGGTCGGGCGCAGCTGGAAGATTATCTGCGCCTTTCCCGAGCGAACCTTGGTGTGTGGTTCAATGGGAATCAACGACTCTTTCTCCAAAAAATTGAAGGCGCCGGCAAGGTACAGTTTCAGGTAATACCGAACATTCCTCGCTATGGGCAGCGTGTAGAAGATATCGGCCTCTACCAACGCCAGTCATTGCGACCTACACACAACCTACGCGCTGTATTCCGAGCTATTCGGAACTACCTCGCTGCAAATGCAGTAGGTATGACGCGGGATGAATCACTTGCTCAACAGATAATCAACATCATCTTCTGTAAGATTTATGACGAACGCTTCACGAAACCTTCCGATATGGTTCGTATTCGTGCAGGTGTTGGAGAGCCCGCTTCAGCAGTAGCACAGCGTGTAAAAACGCTATTCTCTAAGGTAGTCGAGCAGTATGACGATGTCTTCGACAAGGGCGAGACAATCGGTCTTGACGATGCTTCCGTCGCGTACGTAGTCGGCGAGATTCAGCAGTACTCTCTAGTCGATTGTGACCGAGATGTAGTTGCCGATGCATTTGAAACATTCATCGGCCCTTCTCTTAAAGGAGCACAAGGGCAATTCTTTACTCCGCGTAACGTTGTGCGACTCGTAGCAGAACTGGTAAACGCCAGCCCCAAAGACCGAGTAATAGATCCCGCCTGCGGATCCGGCGGATTCCTCGTTGAAGTAATGCGCTCGATGTGGGCACAGGTTGAAGCAAGCGGCAATGAATTGGGATGGCCAGAGGGGGAAATTGATTCGGAAAAGCAGAAGGTAGCGATTCGCAACATCCGCGGTATCGACAAAGACAGCTTCCTTGCAAAAGTTGCCAAGGCGTACATGGCGGTTCTGGGTGACGGTCGCGGTGGGATTTTTTGTGAGAATTCTCTTGTAAGTCCGAAAGAATGGCAATCTCGCGCGCGCGAGGAGGTCCGACGCGGGGGATTCAATATCGTTGTCACGAATCCACCTTTTGGCAAAAAGCTTAAGATTGACGACCCCTCAACGCTCGCAATGTACGATTTGGGACACAAATGGACTTTTGACAGAAAGCAAAAGTCATACACCAAGTCGAGCAAAATCAGCGACGGTCAAGCGCCTCAGATTCTATTTATCGAACATTGCTTGAACCTGCTTGACGAGCAGGGACGAATGGGCATTGTATTGCCTGAATCGATGCTTTGCAATCCTTCCCACCGGTATATCGTCGAGTACATTCTTTCCCGCGCACGAATTCGAGCAGTGATCTCCATGCCGGAGGAACTGTTTCAGCCGTACACTCACGCAAAGACGGCTGTCGTGCTACTCGACAAAACCACAGGAATCCAGGATAGCGATTACCCGATCTTCATGGCCCTAGCAAAATGGTGCGGCCACGACTCACGCGGACACGAGATTCCCTATGACGACCTACCTGAGATTATCGACCGCTACCGCCAGTTTATAAACGGAGAAGAGCTCCCCTTTGACCATCTCGGGTTTATTGTAAATTCGCGGGAAATTACAGACGCCATCTACTTGCCCAAGTATTACAACCCGGAGTTGGCTCAGAGGCTAGCCGAGCTGTCTGAGACACATGAGCTCGTCAAGCTGGGCGACTTGGCTGATAAAGGTTTGCTCTCCGTCACTACAGGGCATGAAGTTGGGAAGCTTGCATACGGAACTGGCCCAATTCCATTTATTCGCACTTCCGACATTGCAAACTGGGAAATCAAGGGCGATCCCAAGCACGGCGTAAGCAAAGACATCTACGAGACGTACCGAGGCCGACAAAACGTCGAAATCGGTGACATTCTAATGGTGCGCGATGGTACCTATTTGGTCGGCACGTGCGCCATGGTAACAGAACTCGACTCAAGGATTCTTTTTCAGAGTCACATTCTAAAATTCAAGTCCTTGAACCACGAAGAACTCGACCCGCACCTCCTTTTGGCTTTGCTGTCCACCCCGATCGTCAAAGAACAAATTTGGTCAAAACGGTTTACACAGGACATTATCGACACTCTTGGCGGTCGGTGGCGCGAACTTGTCCTACCAGTGCCAAAGTCGAAGTTGCAGCGTGATCTTATTGCGCAGCACGTCGATGACGCAATCGGTATGCGGATCGATGCGCGCAAAATGTCCAGAAAGGCTGTTATGGAAGTGGCCCCACATGACGACTTCGACCCGACGGTTGACTATGATTTCCTGGTGATTGGCAAGTAGCTACTTTTGCCGAACTTGGCTCTATGGGATCAAGGCGCGCCGCCTGCGGCGGCGCACGGCCGGTCCCGCCTCACGTTTGCACCGACTCCCCGCATCACGGCGCGCCGGGCTCCCGCTCCGCTCTGCCCGGCGGCCGTGCGCGGAGTCGGTGCACGTGGTCGGGTGGCGGCGCGCCGCGACGGCCGCCAGGCCGACGAACTGCCAGCGACACCGGCCGGGACGATCGCGCGGTCACACGGCTTGGTCGAACTGGGCACGGCGATCGACGCCCGCCGACGCTCCGCGCCAGCGGCCAACGCGAGGTGTCCAGGCATAGCGGAGGGCACCACCTCGGTACGTGAGTCGCCGCGGTTGGCATCGCGTGCCGTGGTGGTGCCCTGGTGCAGTACTCAGCTCCCAGGCCGTCCCCAGGCCGTGAGAGGTCGAAAAGGGTCGGTCAACGACGACGAATGTTGACTACGTATGCGCAGGTCAACCAGCGATTCCAGACGAAGTGGCCAGATCAGCTCCACCCCGGCGCAAGATCTTCACCATCTTCGAGGGGACCAGCGAAATCCAGCGGTTGGTGGTGGCCAGGGCCATCTCCGGGATGCACATCAAGTGAGTTGATTTGCCCCGGCGGCTGCCGGGGAGCCACGGGCGGGGTCTTCGGACGCGGGAGACCCCGCCCTCCGCTTTTCTGGCTCGTTCATGACCGGACGGCAAGAGGTGCATGTAGTTACTCTGCAGCTTGCACCGACCTACCCCGCACGATGGCTTCGAGCTCGGCTAACGCAGGGATGTCTTTGAGGCTCCTTTGGGAAAGGTGACAGCGCGCAGGGCGACCTCAAAGATGGGGCAAAGCATGTCGGGATGACAGTGTCCGCATGCTGCTGAGCTGCTACAACGCTTGGTGAGACTGTGTAACTCGTCGCTGCCGAACTTGGCTCTATCGGATCGTCGCGCCATCGGCGGCGACGAGGACCAAGCCCCGACGAGGCGGTGCGGTGCCTGGGTCCTGAGGCCGCCGCGCATCTGGCAAGGCGATTCTGCCGGGCAGCGCGGTGCGGCCGAAGCACATCAGGCGACGCCGCCGTCCGCGCCTGCCAACCCGTACCCCGGTTCGTTCAGGGGGAGGGGTGCGGCAGCGGGTGGGCGCCTTGCGGGCGCAGCCCGTCGAAGATGATGGCCAGGTACCGCTGCCACAGGTCCGGGGGCGGGTCGGACAGGTAGCTGGTGACGTGCTTCGGCGCGCACATCAGCAGGACCACGTCGGTGCCGGTGATGTCGTCCCGCACGGCGCCGTGCTCGCGGGCGCGGTCGACCAGCGCTCCCACGGTCCGGAACATCTCCTCGCGGGCGGCGATCACCTCGGGGTTGATGTCGCCCACCTCTTGCAGGAAGGACATGTCGAACTGCCGCTGCTGGCGCGCGGCGAAGGTGAGGAACTCCAGCAGCGCGGCGCCGGGGTCGGCGGCGGTGAGCAGCTGCCCGCCGACGTCGTTGAGCGTCCCGATGCGGTCGAGCACGATCGCGGCGAGCAGGTCGTCCTTGGTGGGGAAGTGGCGGAACACGGTGCCCTTGCCGATCCCGGCCCGGCGGGCGATGTCGGCGATCGAGGCGTCCAGGCCGTGCTCGGCGAACTCCTCCGCGGCGGCGGCCAGCAGCGACTCGCGGTTGCGCGCGGCGTCGGCGCGCAGCGGGCGAGTCCGGGTCATGAGCGGGAGCCTAACAAGTTGACCGCCTGGTCCGGTTATTGCTAGCGTCGCCACCATAAGGTGACCGCATGGTCCGTTTATTGGAGGACACGTGAGAGCAGTGGTGGCGAGGGACTACGGGCCGCCCGAGCGGTTCGAGGTGGCCGACGTACCGGTGCCCCGGCCGGGACCGGGGCAGATCCAGGTGCGGATCACCGCGGCGGCCCTCAACCCGACCGACGTGCGGCTGCCAGGCGGGGGCTTCCGCGACGTGGTGTCGGTGGAGTTCCCGCACGTGCCGGGCAACGACTTCGCGGGCACGGTCAGCGAGGTGGGCGAGGGCGTCACGGCCTACCGGGTGGGCGACGAGGTGTTCGGCTTGGCCGTGCCCAGGGTGCTGCGCCAGATCGCGAACGCCGCGCGGCCTTCGCTGAGCACCGGCGCGTTGGCCGAGTACGCGGTCTTCGAAGCCGACACCCCGCTGATCGCGCACCGCCCGGCCGAACTGCCCGCCGAGCACGCCGCCGCGCTGGCCACGACGGGGCTGACCGCGCGGGCGCTGATGGCGACCGCCGAGGTTCGAGCGGGTGAGCGCGTCCTGGTGGTCGGCGCGGCGGGCGGGGTCGGCACCGCGGTGATCCCGCTGCTGGCCGCCGCCGGGGCGCACGTGGTGGCGACCTCGAAGCCCGAGGACGCCGACGTGCTCCGCGCCCTCGGCGCCGACGAGCTCATCGGGTACGGGGAGTACCCGGAGGTCGACGTGGCGTTCAACCTGGTCCTGCCGAGCGACCGGCTGACCGGCGTCGCGGGGGCGGTTCGCCCCGGCGGGCGCGTCCTCACCATCACCTACCCCGTGCCGGAACCGGGGGCGCACGGCCGCGACGACGTGGACCTGCGCTTCGTGCTGGACCTGGACGGCGAGTTCGGCGGGATGCGCGAGATCGGCGAACAGGCGGCGCGCGGCGACCTCCCGGTCACCATCGGCCGTCGGTACACCTTGGACGAAGGGGTTCAGGCGTGCGTGGACTTCGTCCGCCTGCACACCATCGGCAAGATCGTCGTCACGGTGTGATCACCGGTCCACGGCCAGCCGAACGCCGAGGCCGATGAAGATCCCACCGGTGGCCATGTCGATCCGGCGGCGCGCGGACCGCCTGCGGCGCAGCCACCCGCCGATGCGACCCGCCAGCACGCCGACCGCGCCGTCCACGGCGAACTCCAGGGCGATCAGGATCGCGCCGAGGACGGCGAACTGCAGCCACACCCGCCCCAGCGCCGGGTCGACGAACTGCGGCAGGAAGGCGATGGTGAAGGTGACCATCTTGGGGTTGAGCAGGTTGGTGGCCAGGCCGGTGAGGTAGGCCCGGCGGCCGGAGATGCCGGTGGGCAGCTCGACCAGCGGGTCGTCCCGGTGCCGGATCATCCGCACGCCCAGGTGGACCAGGTAGGCCGCGCCGACGACCCGGACCACGGTGAACGCGACCGGCACGGCGGTGAACAGCGCCGCCAGGCCGATCGCCGCCACCGCCACGTGGACGGCCTCGCTGGTGGCCACCCCGGCGGTGGCCAGCAGTCCCGCGCGCGGGCCGCCGCGCATCCCGCAGCCCAGGACGAACAGCATGTCCGGGCCGGGCGTGATCATGGCGACGATCGTGGTGAGCGTGAAGACCGCGAGCAGCTGCGGGTCGATCGGCATGGCCTGATCGTGGCACGCGGCGCGGCGCTGATCACCGGATTTCCGGACGGCGCGGGGTGGCAGGCGGGCTGCCGCCCCGCGCCGTCCGTCCTACTCGGTGTGGGCCCGCCCGGCGGTCAGCAGCCAGGCGCGTTCCGCCGAGGTGTCCGGCACCGGGGGCCAGCCGTTGATCCGGGCCAGCAGGACCCAGTAGCGCTCCGCCCTCGGGTCGCCGAACTCCTCCATGCGTCGCCACAGCTGCGGGCCGACGGGCACACCGGTGGCCCGCGCCCACTGCTCACCGACCTCGGCGACGATCGGCGCGGCCTGCTCCGAGTCCGGGGCGATGCCCGCGTCCAGCGCCTCGCGCACCCGCCGCATGGTGTCGGTGAACACCCGCATCTGCTCCTCGTCCGGCCCGGACAGGTCCGCGCCGCCTGCCCGCAGCTCCTGGTGGCGCTCGGACATGCGCCGGATGGAGGCCCGGAAGTCCGGGTCCCGCACCAGGTTCGCCAGCTCGATCCACGCCTCCAGCTGCTCCGGCGTGGGGTCGTCGGGCAGTTCCACCCGCACCGACCGCATCCGCTGGTCGAAGGCCGGATCGAGGTCCAGGCCGCCGAAGACCTCGTCGAAGAAGTCGTCCAGGATCGCCTGCCGCTCTTCCTCCGACAGCCGCGCCAACTCGTGCACCATCTCCACCTCCCCGTTTCGCGCCACCACGCGCAGCACGGCCCGGCGCAGCCGGAGCGTGCGCATCTGCGCGTCGATGGCTTCCGCGTGCGCCCGCGCCACCTCGGCGACGGACACCTCGCTCGCGAGCACGCGCTGCGCGGTCGGCAGGTCGACGCCGAGGTCGCGCAGGGTGCGCACGAGCTTGAGGCGCGCCAACCCGTCGACGTCGTAGGTGCGGAACCCGCCCGCCGTCCGCCCCGCCACGGGGATCAGACCGGAGTCGGAGTAGAACCGGATCGTCCTGGTGGACATCCCGGTCAGCCGCGCCAGCTCGCCGATCGAGTAGTAGTGCCTCACGGGGACCACCTTCGACTCTCCAGTCACTGGAACTTCAACCCCATTTTCGACCGGTCCGGCACGATTGCCGTTCGTGCTCGCCTACCTGCCCTCCGCGTTGTCACTGCTAGTGCTGCTCGCCCTGTGGGTGGTGGTGCTCAGGGCGGACCACCGGGGTTCGCTCAAGCTGGAGTTCCGCGCGCCGCGACGGCAGGCCCGACCCCCGGTCGTGGAGCCGCGACCGCCGCGGGGCACCAGGGGGCCGATGGCGTGGGCGCTGGTCAAGTGGGTTCTCCTGGCGGTGCTGCTCGCCGCCGCGACCGGCTGCGGGCTGTACTGGCTGCTCGGCAGGCCCGCGCTGCCCGTCATCACCGCTTTCACCACCGCGGAGCTGCTCGACCTGCTCAAGATCGGGCTGGCGGTCGTCGGCGGGCTGGGCGGGGTGGTGGCGCTGGCGGTGGGCTACCGCAAGCAGCAGCTGTCCGAGGCGGCGCACGTCATCGCCACGCGGCAGGAGCAGCGCGAGCGCACGAAGTTCTTCAACGAGCGCTACGGCCAGGCCGCCGAGCAGCTCGGGCACGACAGCTTCGCGGTGCGGCTGGCGGGCGTCTACGCGATGGTCGGGCTGGCCGACGACTGGCCGGAGCAGCGGCAGATCTGCGTGGACGTGCTGTGCGGCTACCTGCGCACGCCCTACCCTGCGGAGGACCGCACCGAGCGCGAGGTCCGGCAGGAGATCATCAACACCCTGCTCGACCGGGTGTGGGAGCGCGGCTGGGACTCCGAGACGGTCCGGATGGATTTCCGGGGCGTGGAGTTCGAGGACCTCGACCTGTCCAACCGCGTCTTCCAGGGCAACTTCACCTTCGACGGGGCGACCTTCCACGGCGCCCGCGCGAACTTCTCCAACGCGCGCTTCACCGGCGGGATCAGCTTCCGCGGCGCTCGGTTCACCGCGGCGGTCACCTCGTTCGTGGAGGTCTCGGCCAAGGGCGCGACGCTGGACTTCAGCGAGGCCGAGTTCACCGGGGAGCTGCTCGACTTCTCCACCGCCGAGCTGACCCGCAGCACCGTGGACCTGACCGGCGCGGTGGTGCGGGGCACGACCATCCGGTTCTACCAAGTTCTGGTGCGGGTGGGGACCATCGCGCTGGACGCCGCGGAGCTGCAGCGGTCCACTGTGGACTTCTCCATGGTGAACCTGATGAAGCCGCGCAAGAGGAGGGACGAGTGGGCGGCGATCGGGTTGCGCGCGGTGGAGGCCGAGGACTGCGTGTTCCGCTTCGGCGGCAGCCGGTTCACCGAGGCCGAGATCCGACTCGCGGACGGCCGGTTCACCGGGTGCTCGGTCGAGGCGGACGGGGTCACCGCGTCCGGGCTGCGGGTGACCGCCGAGGGCGCCGAGCCCGCCGGGTTCGTGGAAGCCTTGCGGCGCATGAAGAACGCCGGGAGCCCGCAGGCCCCCGGCGTTCCGGCCGAACCCCAGTAGGTCGTCAGTAGGTCATCGCCACGCCGGGGTCGGCGAGCAGCGCGCCGACGTCGGCGAGGAACCGCGAGCCCTGCTGGCCGTCGACCACGCGGTGGTCGAAGCTCAGCGCGAGCTGGCAGACCTTGCGCGGCACGACCTGGCCGTCCACCACCCACGGCATGTCCCGGATCGCGCCCAGGGCCAGGATGGCCGACTCGCCGGGGTTGATGATGGGCGTGCCGGTGTCGACGCCGAAGACGCCGACGTTGGTGATGGTGATGGTGCCGCCGAGCATGTCGGCCGGGGCGGTCCGGCCCTCGCGGGCGGTGTTGGCCAGCTCGTCCAGCGCCACGGCCAGCTCGCGCAGCGACATCCGGTCCGCGTCGCGCACCTTGGGCACCACCAGGCCGCGCGGCGTGGCCGCCGCGATGCCGAGGTGGACGTAGTCCTTGTAGACGATCTCGCCTGCCGCCTGGTCCCACGTCGCGTTGACGTCGGGGGTGCGGCGGACGGCCAGGACCACGGCCTTGGCGGCGAACGCCAGCGGCGTGAGCTTGACGTCGCGGAACTCCGGCGCGTTCTTCAGGCGCGCGCGCAGCTCCATCATCGGGGTCACGTCGACGGTCAGGAACTCCGTCACGTGCGGCGCGGTGAACGCGCTGTCCACCATCGCCTGCGCGGTGGCCTTGCGGACGCCCTTGATCGGCACCCGGCGCTCCCGCGCGCCGCCGGTGGCGGTGCCGGGGACGGTGACGGCCGGGACGGGCGGCGGGGCGACGGCCCGCTCCACGTCCTCGCGGGTGATCACCCCGCCGGGACCGGAGCCGGCCAGCGCCCGCAGGTCCACGCCCAGGTCCTTGGCCAGCTTGCGGACCGGGGGCTTGGCCAGCGGCACGTGGCCGCCGGGGGCGACCGGCGCGGGAGCGGGCGCGACCACCGGGGCCGGAGCGGGAGCCGGAGCGGGAGCCGGAGCGGCGGCGACGGGGGCGGGCGCGCCCTTGCGGGGACGCCGCTTCGCCGCGCCGGACTTCGGGCCGTAGCCGACCAGCGTGGCGATCCGGCCGTCCGCCGTCTCCTCGCCGATCTTGCCGCCGGAGGACCCGTTGACCGCGCCGTTCACCGCGGCCGGAGCCGGGGCGGGGGTGGGCGCGGGGGCAGGCGCGGCACCGGACGGGTCCACGTCGATGGTGATGATCGGCGAGCCGACCTCGACCGTCTGGCCGGGCTCGACCAGCAGCTCGGTCACCACGCCGTCCCACGGGCACGGCAGCTCGACCGCCGCCTTGGCGGTCTCGATCTCCACGATGACCTGGTTGACCTCGACCGCGTCGCCGGGCTTGACGTGCCAGGTGAGGATCTCGGCCTCGGTCAGCCCCTCCGCCGTGTCGGGCAGGGGGAACTGCTTGAACTGCGGCATTCCCGTCCCCCTACCAGGCCAGCGAGCGGTCGACGGCGTCGAGCACCCGGTCGAGGTCGGGGAGGTACTCCTCCTCCAGCTTCGACGGCGGGTACGGGGTGTCGAACCCGGTCACCCGCAGCACCGGGGCCTGCAGCGAGTAGAAGCACTCCTGCTGCACCTTCGCCGCGATCTCGCCGGTGATGGAGGACTCGCCGGGCGCCTCGGACACCACGACCAGCCGCCCGGTGCGGCGCACCGACTCGTAGACCGGCCCCAGGTCCATCGGGGACAGCGCGCGCAGGTCGATGACCTCCAGCTCGGTGCCGTCCTCGGCCGCCGCGGCGGCGGCGTCCAGCGCGGTGCGCACCATCGGGCCGTACGCCACGAGGGTGGCCGCCGTGCCGGTGCGCAGCACGCGGGAGGCGTACAGCGGGCCGGGCGCGGCGGTGGTGTCGACCTCGGCCTTCTCGTAGTAGCGCCGCTTGGGCTCGAAGAACAGCACCGGGTCGTCGGAGTCGATCGCCTGCTGGATCATCCAGTAGGCGTCGGTCGGGTTCGAGCACGACACGACCTTCAGGCCGGCGGTGTGCGCGAAGTAGGACTCCGGGGACTCCGAGTGGTGCTCGACCGCGCCGATGCCGCCGCCGAAGGGCACCCGGATGACCATGGGCAGCTTGATCCGCCCCTGGGTGCGGTAGTGCAGCTTGGCGACCTGGCTGACGATCTGGTCGAAGCCGGGGAAGATGAAGCCGTCGAACTGGATCTCGCACACCGGCCGGTAGCCCCGGATGGCCAGGCCGACCGCGGTGCCGATGATGCCGGACTCGGCCAGCGGGGTGTCCAGCACGCGCTGCTCGCCGAAGTCCTTCTGCAGGCCGTCGGTGATCCGGAAGACGCCGCCGAGCTTGCCCACGTCCTCGCCCATGACCAGGACCTTGGGGTTGGCCTCCATGGCCGCGCGCAACCCCAGGTTGAGCGCCTTGGCGATGGTCAGCGTGCGCACCGGCGCGGGCGCGGCCGGGGTGGTGCGGTCCATCGTCGGAGCAGCCATCAGTGCTCACCCCCAGCGAAACCGGCGTGGTAGGACAGGAACTCGTCGCGCTGGGCCTCCAGCGCGGGGTTGCCCCCGGCGTAGACCTCGCTGAAGATCCGCCCGGCGGGCGGGTCGGGCATGGTCACGCAGAACTCGCGCAGCTCGACCGCGATCGCGTCGGCCTCCCGCTCGATCGACTCGAAGAACTCCTGGTCGGCCCACTGCTGCTTGACCAGGTGCACCTTGACGCGCTCGATCGGGTCCTTGAGCTTCCACAGCTCCAGCTCGTCGGACAGCCGGTAGCGGGAGGGGTCGTCGGAGGTGGTGTGGGCGTCCATCCGGTAGGTGAACGCCTCGATCAGCACCGGCCCGTTGCCCTGCCTGCACTGCTCCAGCGCCCAGCGGGTGACCGCCAGGGTGGCCAGCACGTCGTTGCCGTCGACCCGGATGCCGGGGAAGCCGTAGCCGCGCGCCCGCTGGTACAGCGGCAGGCGGGACTGGCGCTCGGTGGGCTCGGAGATGGCCCACTGGTTGTTCTGGCAGAAGAACACCAGCGGCGCGTCGTAGACCGCCGCCCAGACGAAGCCCTCGTGCACGTCGCCCTGGCTGGTGGCGCCGTCGCCGAAGTAGACGATGGTGGCCTCGCCGTCGTCGTCGCCCACCTTGCCGTCGAACTTCTGGCCCATCGCGTAGCCGGCGGCGTTGAGCACCTGGTTGCCGATGACGATGGTGTAGGGGTGGAAGCGCCGCTCCACCGGGTCCCAGGTGCCGTGGTCGGTGCCGCGGAAGATGCCCAGCAGCTCGGTCGGCAGCACGCCGCGACACCACGCCACGCCGTGCTCGCGGTAGCTGGGGAAGGCCATGTCCTCGGGGCGCAGCGCGCGGCCGGAGCCGATCTGCGCGGCCTCCTGCCCCAGCAGCGGCACCCAGATGCCCAGCTGGCCCTTGCGCTGCAGCGCGTTGGCCTCCCGGTCGACCCGGCGGACCAGCACCATGTCGCGGTAGAGCCCGCGCAGCTCCTCGGCGCTGATGTCGATGTCGAAGTCGGGGTGCTGGACGCGCTCCCCCTCCGGGGTCAGCAGCTGGACCAGGTCCGCGCCGCCCTCATCCGTCGCTCGCAAACCTGCGATCACCTGTTCCGCGGTCGGTCGGGCCGCGGTCGCCGGTGGGGCGCCGGGCCCTGGGGGCGTCCATTTCTCAGGGGACGACATGCGCCTAGCTCCTCATCTCGGAGGCCGCCCGGTCGCTCGTGACGACCGTGCGCGGCGGCACCGCCAGTCGCCGACGCCCTTGTGAGGACGTTCGACAACCGTCGGCGCTGACGGTGTTCTCATCCACATCTTGACATGGCCTCACCCGTCTTAGTGAGACCCGCCCCACTTCGCTTCTATACCGAAAGCGTGCTGAACTGCGGGAACACTCGGATGGCCAACCATCGGCCATCCCACTAGAACGTCCGCTGAGCGGACAGTCCTGTCCCGGTTACCGATCGTTAACGGCCGTCCGCCACCCTCCCCGGCGCGGCCCGCGTGACAGGATCGGGGCGTGGACCGATCAGTGCTGACCCGTACCGTCCGCGGCCTCTGGGACGACGACATCCTGCCGAGCCTGTCCGACCTGGTCGCGCTGCCCGCGATCTCGCCCGCGTTCGACCCGCGCTGGGCTGAGCACGGCCATCTCGCCGCCGCGGTCGAGCACGTGCGCGCCTGGGTGGCCGCCCGCGACCTGCCCGGCACCGCCGTCGAGGTCGTCCAGCTGCCCGACCGCACCCCGCTGCTGCTGGTGGACGTGCCCGGCACGGCCGGTGAGGACACCGTGCTGATGTACGGGCACCTGGACAAGCAGCCGCCGGTGGCCAACTGGTCGCCCGGTCTCGGACCGTGGACGCCCGTGGTGCGTGACGGGCGTCTCTACGGGCGCGGCGCGGCCGACGACGGCTACTCCGGTTACGCCGCGCTGGCGGCCGTCGAGGCGGTGCGCGCGGCGGGCGGGCGGCACGCGCGGTGCGTGGTGCTGCTGGAGACCGGCGAGGAGTCCGGCAGCCCGGACCTGCCCGCCTACCTGGAGCACCTCAAGGCCCGGCTGGGCGAGGTGTCGCTGGTGGTCTGCCTCGACTCCGGCGGCAGCGACTACCAGCGGCTGTGGCTGACCACCTCGCTGCGCGGCCTGGCCCAGGTCACGGTGACGGTGAAGGTGCTGGAGGGCGGCCAGCACTCCGGCATGGCCAGCGGCATCGTGCCCAGCTCGTTCCGCGTGCTGCGGCAGCTGCTGGACCGGCTGGAGGACGCCAGGACCGGCGAGGTGCTGATCCCCGAGGCGCACGTGGAGATCCCGGCCAACCGGGTGGCCGAGGTGCGCGAGGCGGTGGCCAGCGCGCCGGGCGTGCTGGTGTCCTCGGTGCCGTGGGCGGGCGGGACGCGGCCGGTCACCGACGACGAGGTGGAGCTGGCGCTCAACGGCGGCTGGCGGCCCACCCTGTCGATTACCGGCGCGGACGGCCTGCCCAAGCCCGACGACGCGGGCAACGTGCTGCGCCCCGCCACCACCCTGGTGCTCAGCTTCCGGCTGCCGCCGACCGCCGACTCGGCCGCCGCGCTGGAGGCGGTGCGCCGGGCGCTGACCACCGACGTGCCCTACGGCGCGGAGGTCGAGCTGAGCCGGGTCGAGGCCGCCGACGGGTGGAACGCGCCCGAGCTGGCCCCGTGGCTGCGCCAGGCGCTGGACACGGCGGGCGAGGAGGTCTTCGGCGCGCCGTGGCGGACCGTGTCGCTGGGCGGCTCCATCCCGTTCATGGGGCTGCTGCACGAGGCGTACCCGCAGGCGCAGTTCCTGGTGACCGGGGCGGTCGGGCCGGACAGCAACTGCCACGTGCCCGACGAGTGGCTGCACCTGGACCAGGCGGCCCGCGTCACCGAAGCGGTGGCGCTGGTGCTGGACGCGCACGCCCGGCGCTGAGAGCAGGCGCTGAGCCGGTACCGACGCCGTGCCGGTGGCCGTCGGACGCGGCGGCCACCGGATCTTTACCGCGAACGGTGGTAGCGACACGCCCGATAGGCCGAAAGTGGTGTCCTAACCCGTCGGTAACCGGTGCACTGTATCGATGCCGCACACTGGTTCGGTGAACGAGCACTGGCAGCAGGCCGAGCGGGCACGTCTGGCCTGCTCGGACTCCCCCACCGCACCGTGGCGCCTGTGGGGCCCCTACCTGGCCGGACGCCAGTGGGGGACGGTCCGCGAGGACTACTCCGCGGGCGGCGACGCGTGGAGGTCGTTCCCCTTCGACCACGCCCGCTCGCGGGCGTACCGCTGGGGCGAGGACGGCATCGCGGGCATCTGCGACGTGCACGGGTTCCTCAACCTCGGGCTGGCCCTGTGGAACGGGCGCGACCCGATCCTCAAGGAGCGCTACTTCGGCCTGACCAACAACGAGGGCAACCACGGCGAGGACGCCAAGGAGTACTGGTGGGTGACCGACGGCACCCCCACCCACTCCTGGATGCGGGTGCTCTACCGGTACCCGCAGGCCGAGTTCCCCTACGCCGAGCTGCGCGAGATGGCCGCCCGCGCCGGGCGGCAGGCGCGCGAGCCGGAGCTGTCCGACACCGGCGTGCTGGACGAGAACCGGTTCTTCGACGTCCGGGTCACCTACGCCAAGGCGAGCCCCACCGACATCTGCGTGGAGCTCAGCGCCACCAACCACGGCCCGGACCCGGCGCCGCTGCACCTGCTGCCCCAGCTGTGGTTCCGCAACACCTGGGCGTGGGGCCGCGACGACCGCAAGCCCAGCCTGACCGCGTCGACCGAGGACGGCTGGCGGCGGATCACCGCCGAGCACGGCGCGCTGGGCCGCTACACGCTGCACGTCGAGGGCACCCCGACGCTGCTGGTCACCGACAACGAGACCAACGAGGTGGCGCTGTTCGGCGCCAAGCAGAACCCCACCCGCTACACCAAGGACGGCGTGGACCGCTACGTCGTCGGCCACGACAGCAGGGCGTGCCAGGTGGTCGGGCCGCACGACACCAGCGGGCCGGGCACCAAGGCCGCCGCCTGGTACTCCTTCGACCCGGTCGAGCCGGGCGAGACGGTGTCGGTGCGGCTGCGGCTGATCCAGGGCGACGGGCACATCGACGCCTTCGGCCCCACCTTCCAGGCGACGATGGACGCCCGGCTGGCCGAGGCCGACGAGTTCCACCGGTCCGACCTGGACCCGGTGCGCGCCGCGGTCGTGCGGCGGGCGCTGGCCGGGCTGATGTGGACCAAGCAGCACTACCGGTTCCGCACCAGCGAGTGGCTGGACGGCGACCCGGCGCAGCCCGCCGCGCCCAAGTCGCGCAAGAGCCCGCACGCGCGCAACGCGCACTGGCGGCACTTCGACGTGGCCGACGTCATCTCCATGCCGGACGAGTGGGAGTACCCGTGGTTCGCCGCGTGGGACCTCGCCTTCCAGGCGGTGCCGTTCGCGCAGGTGGACCCGGCCTTCGCCAAGGAGCAACTGCTGCTGCTGTGCCGCGAGTGGCTGATGCACCCCAACGGCCAGCTCCCGGCCTACGAGTGGGAGTTCGGCGACGTGAACCCGCCGGTGCACGCCTGGGCGGCGCTGCAGGTGTACCGCTCGGAGCCGGTGCCGGACCGCAAGTTCCTGGCCAAGGTGTTCCACAAGCTGCTGCTGAACTTCTCCTGGTGGGTCAACCGCAAGGACGCCGACGGCAGCTACCTGTTCGAGGGCGGCTTCCTCGGCATGGACAACATCGGCCCGGTCAACCGGTCCGAGCCGATGCTGGGGCAGTGGCGGCTGGAGCAGTCCGACGCCACCTCGTGGATGGCCGCCTACAGCCTGCACCTGATGCAGATCGCGCTGGAGCTGGCCAGGCACGACGAGTCCTACGAGGACGTGGCCACGAAGTTCGTGGAGCACTTCCTGAGCATCGCCGAGGCGTCCACCCAGTTCGGCTCGGGCGGGCGCGGCATCTGGAACGAGGCCGACGGCTTCTGCTACGACGTGGTCTCGCGCAGGCTGCCGGACGGCTCGGTGGAGTCCAAGCCGGTGCGGGTGCGCTCGATGGTGGGCCTGATCCCGCTGCTGGCGTGCGCGGTGCTGGAGCCGTGGGTGTTCGAGGAGCTGCCGGTGTTCACCCGGCGGCTGGAGCACCTGCTGGCGCGCAGGCCGGAGCTGGCGCAGTTCATCAGCCGCGACGACCGGCGGGCGCTGCTGTCGCTGCTGGACGAGCCGAAGCTGCGCCGGGTGCTGCGGCGGATGTTCGACGAGGGCGAGTTCCTGTCCCCGCACGGCATCCGCTCGCTGTCCGCGGCGCACCGGGAGGGCCTGGAGGTGCAGGTCGCCGACCAGGAGCACCGGATGGGCTACGAGCCGGGCGAGTCGCGCACGCCGATGTTCGGCGGCAACTCCAACTGGCGCGGCCCGGTCTGGTTCCCGACCAACGCGCTGCTGGTGGAGGCCCTGCGCACGCTGGAGTCCTTCCACCGGGGCCGGTTCCACGTGGAACTTCCCACCCGCTCGCAGCGCCAGGTCACCGCCGGGCAGGCGGCCGACGAGCTGGTGCGCAGGCTGGTGTCGCTGTTCCTGCCCGACCACGACGGCCGCAGGCCCGCGGACGGCAAGCGGATCGAATCGACCGACTCCGCGCTGTGGCGGGAGCACGTCACCTTCAGCGAGTACTTCGACGGCGACACGGGTGAAGGACTGGGCGCGACTCACCAGACCGGGTGGACCGCGCTGGTGGCCAGTCTGCTGACGGATCGTCGCCACCTGGAAGCGGAGAGTGAATCTCTTTTGTGACGTAACCCAATGGGATGAACATCCTTCAGCCGAATAGTCGCCGTAACGCAAGAATTGCGCATGAGGGTGCTCTGTAACACGGACGTGCTGTCCACTGCGCCATCCAAGTGGCAGTATGCCGAGCACTCGACCCATACAGTTACGAGGAGTGACCGCCGTGGCCCGTCCTACCAGGCACGCCGCGCTCGCCCTGTTGCCCGTGCTGGCCCTGGCCGCCACGGCGACGGCGTGCGCGACCAAGGTCAACACCGGCACGCAGGACAGCGGCTCGGGCATCACCCTGGTCCAGAGCGGCAAGCTGGTCACCTGCACCCACCTGTCCTACAAGCCGTTCCAGTTCAGCGAGGGCGACAAGACCGTCGGCTTCGACGTGGACCTGGTCGACCTGGTGGCCAAGGAACTGAACGTCACCCAGGAGATCTTCGACACGCCGTTCGAGACGATCACCTCCGGTGAGGTGTTCAACACCGGCAAGTGCGACCTGGCCGCGGCGGGCATGACCATCAACGACGAGCGCAAGCAGGCGATCGACTTCTCCGAGCCGTACTTCGACGCCAGCCAGGCGCTGCTGACGAAGAAGGACTCCGGCATCAAGGGCCTGGAGGACCTGCGCGGCAAGCGGGTCGGCGTCCAGCTGGAGACCGTCGGCGAGGAGTACGCCAACGAGAAGGCCGCCGAGTTCGGCTACACGGTCGTCCAGTTCGAGGACCTGCCGCTGATGGAGACCGCCGTGCGCACCGGCGCGGTGGACGCGGCCGTCAACGACAACGGCGTGCTCTACGACTACGCCAAGGAATTCCCGGACACCGAGGTGACCAAGGAGTTCGACACCGGCGACAAGTACGGCATCGGCATGAAGAAGGGCAACACCGCCCTCAAGGCCAAGGTCGACGAGGTCCTGAAGAAGGCCAAGGACAGCGGCGAGTACGACAAGATCTACGAGAAGTGGTTCGGGAAGAAGCCGGAGAGCAAGTAAGCGGCTGGGCCAGCGGGGCCGGTGCTGCGCGCACCGGCCCCGCCCCGCGTTCGAACCCACCCTGCGAGGAGTTCCATGGCTCTGTCCAAGCGGCAACGGGCGAAGGTGTTCCGCGGCGCGCAGTACGCGCTGCTGGCCGTCATCGCCCTCGTGCTGGCCCTGGCCGCTGACTGGGGCGAGATCCAGCGCGCCTTCTTCAACCTCGACATCGCGGCGTCGATGTTCCCCAACGTCATCACGGTGGCGTTGAAGAACACCCTGGTCTACACCGCGCTCGGCTTCGCCTTCGGCCTGGCGCTGGGCCTGGTCCTGGCGCTGATGAAGCTGTCCTCCGTGGCGCCCTACCGCTGGATCGCCACGATCTACATCGAGTTCTTCCGCGGCGTCCCGGCGCTGCTGGTGTTCATCGCGCTGAGCTTCGGCGTGCCGCTGGCCTTCCAGCTGCAGTTCGACATCTACTCCACGGTGATGCTGGCGCTGGGCATCGTCGGCGCGGCCTACATGGCCGAGACGATCCGCGCGGGCATCCAGGCGGTGCCCAAGGGCCAGATCGAGGCGGCCCGGTCGCTGGGCATGTCCCAGGGCCGCACGCTGGCCACGGTGGTCATCCCGCAGGCGTTCCGGATCATCCTGCCGCCGCTGACCAACGAGCTGATCCTGCTCACCAAGGACTCGTCGCTGATCTACATCATCGGCCTGGCCCGCGAGCAGTACGAGCTGACCAAGTTCGGCCGCGAGACGCTGAGCCGGTCGCCGTCGCTGACCCCGATCCTGGTGGTCGGCCTGTGCTACCTGCTGATCACGCTGCCCCTGGGCTACCTGTCGCGGTACCTGGAGCGGCGCACCGGCGGCAAGAAGATCAGCACGCCCGAGTCGACGGGGTTGGGGGTGTCGGCGTGAGCACCGAGGTCAGCACCGACGTGGCGGTGGAGATCACCGGGCTGAAGAAGTCGTTCGGGCCGCTGGAAGTGCTGCGCGGCATCGACGTGAGCGTGCGGCGCGGCGAGGTCGTCTGCGTCATCGGCCCGTCCGGCTCCGGCAAGTCCACGCTGCTGCGCTGCGTGAACCTGCTGGAGGAGCCGACCGGCGGCAAGATCGTGGTCAACGGCGTCGAGCTGACCGACCCCGATTGCGACATCGACGCCGCCCGCACCAAGATCGGCATGGTCTTCCAGGGCTTCAACCTGTTCTCGCACCTCAACGTGCTCAACAACCTCACCGTGGCGCAGCGCAAGGTGCTCAAGCGCAAGCCCGAGGAGGCGCAGCGGATCGCGCTGCGCAACCTGGAGCGCGTCGGCCTGGCGGAGAAGGCGGGCGCCATGCCCGCCCAGCTCTCCGGCGGCCAGCAGCAGCGCGTGGCCATCGCGCGGGCGCTGTCGATGGACCCCGACGTGATGCTGTTCGACGAGCCCACCTCGGCGCTGGACCCCGAGCTGGTCGGCGACGTGCTGGGCGTGATGCGGCAGCTCGCCGACGAGGGCATGACCATGCTCGTGGTGACGCACGAGATGCAGTTCGCCCGCGAGGTCGCGGACAAGGTGCTGTTCATGGACGGCGGGTACGTCGTCGAGGAGGGCGAGGCCGCCCAGGTCATCGGCGCGCCCCGGCACGAGCGCACCAAGTCGTTCCTGGCGCGCGTGCTGGACCCGACGCACCAAGGGCCCCGTGACTGACACCGAGGCGCGCGGCGGGCTGGACGTCTTCGACCCCGACCCGCCGCGCGCCACCCGGATGCCCGCCGCCGACGTCCTGCGGGCGCTGGAGAGCAACGAGGGCGCCTGGCGGCTGCCTCGGCGCAGGCCGAACACCCCGCCGGTGATCCGGGTGGTGGACCGGTTCCTCACCGGCCAGCTCGACCTGCGCGCGGTGGAGCTGAACTACCTGCTGGAGTTCGAGCGCTGCCGCTTCGAGCAGCCACCGGACCTGCGCCAGGGCAGGCTGGCGGGCGTGGAGTTCCGCCGCTGCTGGTTACCCGGCCTGCTGGGCCGCAACCTCAGCTGCGCCAACGAGGTCGCGCTGATCGGCAGCACCGTCGAGGGCACCGTGGACCTCACCGACGCCGACATCGCGGGCTCGTTGTCGTTGCAGGACAGCGCGTTGCGGCAGCGCGGCGAGCTGGCGCTGCACGCGGACCGGCTGCGGCTGGCGGGCGCGCTGCTGGGCCACCGGCTCACCGTCGAGGGCGAAGTGCGCATGGCGGGCGCGAACATCGGCGGCAACGCCAACTTCAACGGCGGCACCCTGCACAACCCGGCCGCGTACGCGCTGCGCGGCAACGGGATGCGCGTGGGCGGCAACCTGGTGCTGAGCACCGCCACCGCGCACGGCACGGTGTACCTGGCCAACGCCCAGGTCGAGTCGACGCTGACGCTGCGCGCGGCCAAGCTGGCCGACGGCCGCACCATGTCCGACGCGCTGGACCCGCACAGCGACCCGACCGCGACGCTGGTGCTCGACCGCGTCGCGGTCAACGGCGACGTGCACGTGGACCGGGGGTTCGCCAGCGCGGGCACGGTGCGCATGGTCAACGCCTCGGTGGGCGGCAACCTGTCGCTGACCGGCGGCGAGTTCGACTCGCTGGAGCAGTCCGTCGGCGACGGGCCGACCGGCTACGGCCGGGCGCTGCACCTGGACGGCGCGCAGATCGGCGGCGACATCGTGGGCAGGCAGGCCAGGGTGCGCGGCCAGTTCCGCATGGTCGACCTGCAGGTGAAGGGCAGCCTCACCCTCGACGGGTCCACAGTGGACAACCCGCGCGCGGACGCCGTGCTGGGCAACCGGTCCCGCGTCGGCAGCAACCTGACGCTGCGCGAGGTGGAGGTGACCGGCGGGCTGGAGCTGCGCGCGGTGCACATTGGGGCCAACCTGGACCTGCGCGGCAGCCGCGTCACCCAGCCCGGCCGCTACCGGCACCAGCCCGCGGGCAAGCCGTCGCTGGACGTGGGCGGCGCGGTGATCGGCCGCGACCTGATCTGCGCGGGCGGCGCCAAGGAGTTCGTGGCGCACGGCGGGGTGCGGGCGCGGCGGGCCCAGGTGGGCCGGATCGCCACGTTCGCGGGCGCGGTGCTGGGCGACAAGCTCGACGCGCACGCGCTGAACCTGCTCGGGTTGCAGGCGCAGGAACTGGTGCTGACCCCGGTGACCCCGCCGCGCGGGGACGTCACGCTGCGGCAGGCGCGCTGCACCTCGTTGGAGGACAACGAGAACCTGTGGGGCGCGACCGGCCGGATCGACCTGGAGGAGTTCCGCTACGACTCGCTGCGCCACCCGATCGACCTGCGCGACGACGGGGAGGTGGAGCGGCGGCTGCGCTGGCTGCGGCAGGCGATGCGGCGCACCTACCGGCCCGGCCCGTACGACCAGTTCGCGGAGATGCTGCGGGCCTGCGGCAACGACGAGCACGCCGCGATGGTGCTGGTGGAGAAGCAGCGGCTGCGCTACAAGGCGGTCGCCGAGGGCCGCCGCTACCTGGGCCCGCTGGTGCTGGTGTGGAGCTGGTTGCAGCGGTCGATGGTCGGCTACGGCTACCGGCCCGCGCGGGCGCTGGCGTGGCTGGTGGTGTCGTGGCTGCTGGGCAGCGTCTGGTTCGAGGTGCGGCCGGACCTGGAGGTGATCAACTCCGACGACCGGCTGCCGTGGAACCCGTGGCTGTTCACCATCGACCTGGTGGTGCCGATCGTGGACTTCGGCAACAAGAACCGGTGGCAGACACCGGGCGCGTCGCAGTGGATCGCCTCCGGCCTGATCGTGACCGGCTGGGTGCTGGCCACCACCGTCGCCGCCGGCCTGACCCGCATGCTCAAGCGCTGAGCGCCTGCAAGTACCACCCGTGGTGCGTTTCAGGGCCGGTAAGTACCACCCGAGATACCCGAGCGTTCGACTCGCGGTACCTGAGCGTTCGACTCGCGGGGGAAGGGGCGGGGCGGTGTGGTGGCCGCCCCGCCCGCGCGGGTCAGTGGGTGGCGGCGGGGCGCAGGTTCGGGCTGTCCTCGTCCGCGTGGTAGTCGTCCGCCTTGGTCTGGTCGGTGCCGTTGAACACCCGCAGCTTGCGGGCGATCAGCGTGACGACGACGGCGACCAGCAGGTTGGCGGCCACGGCCACCACGCCGACGTAGATCTGCACCGTGGACCCGGCCAGCGGGTGCCAGCCCAGCAGCGACAGCTTGTCCAGCGCCAGCGCCGAGCCGCCGAAGTGCGGGCGCTTCCCGTCCGCGCTGGGGATCTGGTACAGCAGGTACATGCCCCAGCCCATGCCGACGACCCAGCCGGCGACCAGGCCCCAGATGTGGAACCAGCGCGTGTAGAGCGCGATGGCCACGGCGGGCAGCGTCTGCAGGATCATCACGCCGCCGATGAGCTGCAGGTCGATGGAGAACTGCGGGTCGATGAACACGATGAACGCGACCGCGCCGAACTTCACCACCAGCGAGGCCAGCTTGGCCTGCTTGGCCTCCTGCGCCGGGGTGGCGTCCTTCTTCAGGTACTCCTTGTAGATGTTGCGGGTCCACAGGTTCGCCGCGGCGATGGACATGATCGCCGCCGGGACCAGCGCGCCGATGCCGATGGCGGCGAAGGCGATGCCCGCGAACCAGGACGGGAACTCCTGGCCGAACAGCACGGGCACGATGGTGTTGGTGTCCGGGCGGCCGGTGGCCTGGTTGGTGATCGGCTTGACGCCCGCGCTCATGGCCACGAAGCCGAGCATCGCCAGCAGGCCCAGCAGCAGCGAGTACGCGGGCAGCGCCACCATGTTCCGCTTGATCACGTTGCGGCCGCGCGAGGCGAGGATGCCGGTCAGCGAGTGCGGGTACAGGAACAGCGCCAGCGCCGAGCCCAGCGCCAGCGTCGCGTACTGGAGCTGGTTGTTGCCGTTGAGCAGGATGCCGTCGCTCTTGGCGGGCGTGGCCTCGAACCGCGCCTGCGCGCCGTCGAAGATCGCGCTCCAGCCGCCGAACTTCGACGGCAGGTAGATCACCGCGACCAGGATCACCAGGTAGATCAGGGTGTCCTTGACGAACGCGATCAGCGCGGGGGCGCGCAGGCCCGACTGGTAGGTGTAGAGCGCCAGGATCACGAACGCGATGAACAGGGGCAGGTGGCCGAGGAAGCCGGAGCCGTTGAGGCCCATCGTCCGCAGCACCGCCTCCAGGCCCACCAGCTGCAGGGCGATGTAGGGCATCGTGGCGATGATGCCGGTGATCGCGATGATCAGCGCCAGCCAGTGCGAGCCGTAGCGGCCGCGCACGAAGTCGGCGGGCGTGACGTAGCCGTGCACGCGGGACACCGACCACATGCGCACCAGCGGCAGGAACACCAGCGGGTACAGCACCACGGTGTAGGGCAGGGCGTAGAAGCCCAGCGCGCCCGCGCCGAACACCAGGGCGGGCACGGCCACGAAGGTGTAGGCGGTGTAGAGGTCGCCGCCGACCAGGAACCAGGTGATCCACGAGCCGAACTTGCGGCCGCCCAGGCCCCACTCGTCCAGGTGCTCCAGCGTGTCACCGGCCTGCCACTTGGCCGCGACGAAGCCAAGCACGGTGACCAGCAGGAACAGCGCGCTGAAGACCACCAACTCGGTCCACTGCATCAGTTGGCCCCCTCGTCCAGGTCGTCGACACCGAGCCGGTCCGGCTTGCCGTGGACCGCCGCGGGCCGGTCCTTGGTCTTGACGTAGACCAGGCCCACGCAGAGCACGCCCACCGGCACGAAGGCGAACTGGTACCAGTAGAAGAACGGCAGGCCCAACACCCTCGGCTCGTCGGCGTTGAACCACGGCGTGATGAGCATCAGCAGCGGAACCAGCAGCAGCAGGTTCCAGTTGCTCCAGCGCAGGCTGGATTTTCGAGCAGACCGCATGACAACGCCCCTCCGTACGGCCCTGGTTACCGGGTGTCGGGGATGCTAGGCGGCGTCCCGACCAACGTCATCGTGTCGGGTGGGTTGCTGCCATGTGACGTGGCTGAATCGTGACCGTTTGTCACAGCCCGTGTCACTGTTCGCGCAGGACGGTGACCAAGTGCTGCTCGGCGACGTCGAAGTAGCGCAGCAGCGCCCCCTCGGCCCGGTCGGTCTCGTCGCGGTCGAGGAAGTCCGCGATCTCCCGGTTCATCGGCAGGTAGTCCCGGTAGAACTCCTCCGGGTCGCCCATGACGTGGAAGGCCAGCCGCAGCTCGGCGAGCAGCCGCTCGACCTCCTCGTCCAGCCGCGCGGAGCCCGCCAGCGCGGTGATCGCGCGGTGGAAGCGGATGTTCGCGGTGCCCACGCCGTCCCAGTCGCCCTCCTCGGCGCGCCGCTCGCCCCACCGCACCGATTCGCGGATCGCCTCGCGGCGTGCCTCGCCCGCCTCGGGCCAGCGCCGCAGCGCGCCGCACTCGATGATCCGGCGGGCGGCGTAGAGGTCGGTGATGTCGGCGACGCCGGGCACCCGCACGAACACGCCGCGGCTGTACTCGTGCACCAGCAGGCGCTCGTGGGTGAGCAGGCGGAACGCCTCGCGCAGGGTGTTGCGGGAGACCTTGAGCGCCTCGCCGAGGGCCTTCTCCGACAGCTGCCTGCCGGGCTTGATGTACCCGTCGAGGACCCTGGAGCGCAGGACGCCCGCCACCCGCTCGGCGGTGCTGGCGCGGTCGATCTCGGCGCCGTCCTTGGCGAGCGTCCGCAGCCAGTCGTCGGCCTCCACGGTCGTCATGCTGTCACCTTAACGCCCTACAAATCAAAGGAAGTATTGAAGGATTGTTGAACAATCCTTATCTTGGGGAGGGGAGGTGGGGAGCATGGACCTCAACGCGGACGTGGGTGAGGGTTTCGGGCGCTGGGAGCTGACCGACGACGCGGCCCTGCTGGACGTGGTGACCAGCGCCAACGTGGCCTGCGGCTTCCACGCGGGCGACCCGGCGACGATGCTGCGCGCGTGCGAGCTGGCCGCCGCGCGGGGCGTCGCGGTGGGGGCGCACGTCGGCTACCGCGACCTGGTCGGCTTCGGGCGGCGGTTCGTCGACGTCGACCCCGCCGCGCTGACCGCCGACGTGCTCTACCAGATCGGCGCGCTGGACGCCTTCGCCCGCGCGGCGGGCACCAGGGTCGCCTACGTCAAGCCGCACGGCGCCCTCTACAACGCATTGGTCCGGCACGAGGCGCAGGCCGACGCGGTGGTCGACGCGGTGCGCGCCTACGACCCGACGCTGCCCGTGCTGGGCCTACCCGGCGCGGTGTGGCTCAAGCGCGCCGAGGTGGCGGGCCTGCCGGTGCGCTTCGAGGGCTTCGCCGACCGCGCCTACGAGCCCACCGGCGCGCTGGTCGACCGGCGCAGGCCGGGCGCGGTGCTGCACGACCCCGGCGAGATCGCCGCCCGCTGCGTGGAGATGGCCACCGAGGGGCACGTGCGCGCGGTCGACGGCCGCGTCCTGCGGCTGCGCGTGGACTCCCTGTGCGTGCACGGCGACACCCCCGGAGCGGTGGCCATCGCCCGCGCCGTGCGGCGGGCGCTGACCGAGGCGGGCGTCGCGCTGCGGCCGTTCACCGCCGACCAGCGCAAGCTCAGCGCGTGAAGGTGGTGTGAAAGGGCACACCTCCGTTCGGCGGGTTTCCCAAGCCGATCGCACTGGGCAGCATCGCGGCGTGACCATGAGACTCCGCGCGGTGATCTCCACCGCGATCCCCCTGGCCCTGACCCTGCTGGCCGCACCCGCCGTGGCGCAGGCGCAGCCCCAGCAGTGCTTCGACGCCGCCGCGCCGATCACCGTCGAGGAGCAGCGCCTCGACGACACCCTCGGCGAGGGGCAGCCCGCCGTCGGACCGGAACTGGTGCGCCTGGGCGGCTTCGACGACGAGGTCAGCCGGTTCACCACGGCGCTGTGCCGCCTGAGCCCCGGCCGAGAGGCCACCACGCTCGCCGCCACCACCGGCAACGACCTGTGGCGTGCCGCCGTGCGACGCGCGCAGAGCCCGCAGACCTGGGACTCCTACGACGACCGCCCGCTGTACTGGGCGCGGCTGCAGCTGACCAAGGCGCTGCGGCAGTGGCGGCCGGTGCGCGGCGAACTGCCCGCCGACCAGCGCGCCGCCCTGGTCACCACGCTCGACCGGGCCTCGCGCGGCCTCGGCGACGCCTCGTTCCCCAGCGGCGTGCGGCGGGTCGCGGTGACCGGCTTCGACCCGTTCCAGCTCGACGGCAACAGCGTGCGCCGCGCCAACCCGGCGGGCGCGGCGGCCCTCCAGCTCGACGGCCGCGTCTTCGACACCCCGCAGGGCAGGGTCGTCGTGCAGGCGGCCGTGCTGCCCGTGCTGTGGGGCACCTTCGACGAGGGCATCGTCGAGCAGTTCTACGGCAACCTGCTGCGCTCGTCGGCCAGGCCGGACGCGATCGTGACCATCAGCCAGGGCCGCGGCGGGCAGTTCGACGTGGAGCGGTGGGCCGCCCGCTGGCGCGGCGGCTTCTGGGACAACAACGACGTGTCCTCCACCGGCCCCGTGCCCGACGCGGCGGGCTGGCCGCAGCCGTCCCTGGAGTTCATCGAGACCACGCTGCCGCACCAGCGGATGGTCGAGGCGGACACCGGGCAGTTCCCCGTGTTCTACAACCGCGAGTTCTGCGAGTGGCCGCTGGGCACCACCCCCGGCGAGGGCTTCCCGGACTGCCGCACCGACGAGCCCACGCCCGGCGCGGCGGCCGCGAGCGGCAGCGGCGGCGACTACCTGTCCAACGAGAGCATGTACCGGGCCAACCGGGTGCGCGTCGGCCTGAACGCCACCACCACGGCGGGCGGCCACCTGCACATCCCGGCGATGGGCCTGCCCGTCGACCCGGTCGCGCTCACCGACGCCGCGTTCGAGGCCCAGCGGCGGCAGATCGTCGACCAGACGCTCAACCTGGTGTCACTGGTCTGACCACTAGGGTGACCGTGTGCGCAGGCGGGCGTTGGTCGCGGTGGTGACCGCGCTGGCGCTCGCCTCCTGCACCCGGTACGTCGAGGGCAGCCCGGACGACGAGGTGCGCCGCCCCTCCATCACGCCCTCCGCCCAGGAGCTGCCCGCGCCCGGCCAGTGCGTGAACGCCGAGCTGCGGCAGGTCGACTGCGCCGGGCCGCACGAGGCCGAGGTGACCGACGTCGGCGAGCTGGGCGACGTCGGCGAGGGCTCCCAGCGCGACGTGCGCCGGGCCGCCGTCCCGCCGTGCCGGGCGGCGCTGGCCCGGTACGTCGGCAGCGCCGACCACGACGCCACCCGGCTGCACGCGCAGGCGATGTGGCCCAGCGCGGACGGCTGGGCCAGGGGCGACCGGTGGCGGCTGTGCCTGGCCGTCGAGCTGGCCCCGGACGGGCAGCGGGTGGCGCGCTCGGGCTCGGTGAAAGACCTGCTCAAAGCCTCCGGGTTCGCCTCGGTGCAGCTGTGCGCGCTGGACTCGCCGTCCCAGGCGCGCGACCCGAAGCTGACCGGTTGCGACACCGCGCACGTGGCCGAGGCGGTGCCCGGCGTGCTGTCCCTGGGCTCGCCCGGCGACCCCGCGCCGTCCCAGGAGGAGGTGGACGCGCGTGCTCGCGAGCACTGCGCCACCGCCGTGCGCGGCTACGTCGGCGCGGACCGGCCGGACGTGTTCGCGGCCTGGCGGGCGTTCGGCAGCCTCGCCTGGTCGGAGGGCTTCACCACTGCGGTCTGCTACGCGGAGGCGACCCGCCCGTTCACCGGCAGGCTGTGGGGACTGGGCGCCAACCCCCTGCCCGGTTGAGTCCACAGGCTGTGCACAGCCTTGTCCACAGGCTGTGGACAACTTCGCGGGTATCCCCTCTGACCAGCGGCGGAAAGTTTTCCACAAGGGGATGGACGAAAGAGGCCCGGTGGACGCCGTTGTCCACCGGGCCTCGCTCAGGGGGCGATCGGGATCAGCCCAGGCGCAGCTTCAGCGCCTCCAGCTCGTCACGCAGCGAAGTCGGCAGCTTCCGGCCGATCTTGGCGAACCACTCCTCGATCATCGGGATCTCGGCCCGCCACTCGTCGGCGTCGAACGCCAGGGCCGCCTCGACGTCCTCGCGCGGCGCGTCCAGCCCAGCCAGGTCCAGCTCGTCGGCGGTCGGCACGTACCCGATCGGGGTCTCCCGCGCGGCGGCCCTGCCCTCGATGCGCTCGACGGCCCACTTCAGCACGCGCGAGTTCTCGCCGAACCCCGGCCACAGGAAGCGCTTGTCCTCGCCGCGGCGGAACCAGTTGACGTAGAAGATCCTGGGCAGCTTGTCCGCGTCCGCGCCCTTGCCGGTGTCGATCCAGTGCTGGAAGTAGTCACCCGCGTGGTAGCCGATGAACGGCAGCATCGCCATCGGGTCGCGGCGCACCACGCCCACCTGGCCGACCGCCGCCGCGGTGGTCTCGCTGGACAGCGTGGCGCCCATGAACACGCCGTGCTGCCAGTCGCGCGACTCCGTGACCAGCGGGACCGTCGTGGCGCGGCGACCGCCGAAGAAGATCGCCGAGATCGGCACGCCCTGGGGGTCGTCCCACTCCGGGGCCTTGATGTCGCACTGCGCGATCGGCGTGCAGTAGCGCGAGTTCGGGTGCGACGAGGGCTCGCCCGCCTCCGGCGTCCAGTCGCGCTTCTTCCACGAGGTCAGGTGCGCGGGCGGCTGCTCGGTCATGCCCTCCCACCACACGTCGCCGTCGTCGGTCAGCGCGACGTTGGTGAACAGCGAGTTCCCCTTCTCGATGGTGCGCATCGCGTTGGGGTTGGTGTGGTAGTCCGTGCCCGGCGCGACGCCGAAGAAGCCGTTCTCCGGGTTCACCGCGTAGAGGCGGCCGTCCTCGCCGAAGCGCATCCAGGCGATGTCGTCGCCCAGCGTCTCGACCTTCCAGCCGGGGATCGTCGGCTCCAGCATCGCCAGGTTGGTCTTGCCGCACGCCGACGGGAACGCCGCGGCGATGTAGTGGACCTTCCGCTCCGGCGAGGTCAGCTTCAGGATCAGCATGTGCTCGGCGAGCCAGCCCTCGTCGCGCGCCATCACCGAGGCGATGCGCAGCGAGTAGCACTTCTTGCCCAGCAGCGCGTTGCCGCCGTAGCCCGAGCCGTACGACCAGATCATCCGCTCCTCGGGGAACTGGGTGATGTACTTGGTCTCGTTGCACGGCCACGCCACGTCGTCCTGGCCCGGCTCCAGCGGCGCGCCCAGCGAGTGCAGCGCCTTGACGTACGGGGCGTCGTGGCCGAAGCGCGCCAGCGCCTTCGTGCCCATGCGGGTCATGATGTGCATGGAGACGACCACGTACTCGGAGTCGGTGATCTCCACGCCCAGCATCGGCTTCTCCGCGTCCAGCGGACCCATGCAGAACGGGATCACGTACATCGTGCGACCGCGCATCGAACCCCGGTAGAGGTCCGTCATGGTCGCTTTCATCTCGGCTGGATCCATCCAGTTGTTCGTCGGCCCCGCGTCCTGCGGGTCCACCGAACAGATGAAGGTGCGTTCCTCGACCCGCGCGACATCGGTCGGGTCGGACGCGGCCCAGAACGAGTTCGGTTTCTTGCGCAGTGGCACGAAGGTGCCCGCGTCGACGAGTTTGCGAGTCAGCCGGTCCCATTCGTCCGCCGAGCCGTCGGCCCACACCACCTGGTCCGGGCAGGTCAGCTCGGCGACCTCGTGCACCCAGGACAGCAGGTCCTGGTGGTCGGTGGGGGTCTGGTCGAGACCGGGAATGGTCACTGCCGTCATCTCGTCTCGTCTCCTAGCTGAGCGCCAAGTCCACGGCGGACGCCGGTGTCCGGGGTGGACGACGGCGTCCGGGAATGGCTCCGCCCGCCCGGTGGAGGGCGTGCCGTGAAGGGATGGAGGGAGGTTATCCCGATTAATGAGGGGCAACACCTCGACATCCTGTCGGTTCTCTCACATAAACGATTCTGGAATCGATTCAGCACCCGATTCGCCCGTACCTGGGTGTGACACGGGTTTTAAGACGGGTAATTCAAGGGGGTGAACCTGCGTTCCCGAACACATCTCCGGGTGATTGTGGGAGCGGTCCCACGGAGAGCTCGCGGAGAACTGCGGGGCGAAATGCCTGATTCCGCCCCGCTCGCTCGGCCCGCTCAGCCGCCCTGCGGCTCGCCGGGGCGGTGCGTGCCGCAGGTCCACTCGAAGCCCTCCGGATCCAGGACGCGGACCCGGTAGTTGCCCCACTCGGTGGCCTCCGGCTTCCAGATCACCTCGGCTCCCTCGGTGACCGCCCTCGCGTGGATCGCGTCGACAGCGGCCCGGTCGTCGACGACGAGGTAGAGCCCGAGCCCGGAGGTCTCGCCGCGACGCGGGGGGCGCTCGTAGCCGTCGTGGTCGGAGAAGACGATCACGGCGGCGTCCCCGAGGCGCAGTTCGGCGTGCGCGACACCACCCCGCTCGTCGGGGAACGACATGGTCACCTCGAACCCGAAGACCCGGCCCAGCCAGTCCAGAGCGGCTTCGGCATCGCGGTAGCCCAGGTAGGCGGAAAGAGAAATCATGCGGCCAGGGTGTCCGGCATACCGGACAACCCGCGTCCTCGATCACGCCGCCGCCGACGGGAGACCGCAGTGGAGAAGTACGACGTCAAGAAGGCGCACAAAGAGCTGTACTCCCCGCCGTCGAAGGACTTCGTCGTGGTGGACGTGCCCGAGCTGCGGTACATCGCGGTCGACGGCCACGGCGACCCGAACACCTCACCCGCGTACGCCAACGCCGTCGAAGCCCTCTACGGGGTGGCGTACACGATCAAGTTCGCCAGCAAGAACACCCTCGGCCGGGACTTCGTGGTCGGCCCGCTGGAAGGGCTGTGGCGAGCGGACGACCCGAGCGCGTTCGTCACGCGGCGCAAGGACACGTGGCAGTGGACCATGATGATCAACCAACCCGACTGGATCACCGACGACGCGGTTCGGGACGCGATCGAAGCGGTCGCGAAGAAGAAGGCCCTGCCCGCGTTGGGGGACATGAGGGTGCTCGGTCTTGCCGAGGGGACCTGTGCGCAGATCCTGCACATCGGCGCCTACGACGACGAGACCCCGGTCCTGGACCGCCTCCACCACCACTACCTGCCCGAGAACGGGCTCACCTTCAACGGCGACCACCACGAGATCTACCTCAGCGACGCCCGCCGCACCCCGCCTGCCAAGCTCAAGACGGTCCTGAGGCAGCCGGTGAAGGCGCTCTAGACGAGTAATTCCTGATTCGATCAGTGGCCGTAAGCGGTCAGAGACCGGGTGATGGGTTGGTCGGCAGTGCGGTCGTACTAGCTGCTGGCGGTCAGGGCCGGATCAGTCGGACGCCGCGCTGGTACAGGAAGCGGTCCAGGTCGCGGGCGACGTAGCCCTTGTCGACAATGATCAGCAAGCCTGGGCGATTGGCGAGCAGGTGGGCTCGTAGTCACGGAGGGCCGTAAGCACCCCGCTCGCCGATCTCCGGGCCGGTCAATGCCCGGCCGGTCACCGACTGGGGCGGTCGTGGGGTGGGTGGTGGGCCACCTGGGCGGCCCGGCTTCCGGACGGATCTGAGACAGATCCATGCGCTGGCCGCAGAAGTTGATGCACCGCTGTCGGGAACGGAGGATCTTGCCGGTCCACGACTCCTGCACGGTAGCGCTATCGGAGTGTCAACCCAGCAGCGCCTGCACCCGCCGCAGCCTGCGAAGTACGCTGACGATAGATCACCACAGCCTCGGAGTAGCCCTCAACCGATGCCGAGCCAGCGAGGAGAGTTTTCGCTGGTAGGATGCACCGCTACCCCCCGGACTTGATCACGGGGGGTGAGCTGTGCTAGGGTACCCCGCAGGAGCACCCGGGGCAAACGGGTGTGTCCAGGAGCACCGTAGTAGTTCGCTGTCTCACTACTTTTACTGTCATGAGACTAGCCAGCTCAACTCGGTGCGTCAAGTTCGGTCTCCCCAGATAGGAGGTCTACGACGCACAACACACGAGTGGCTTGGATGACGTTCACCCAAGTCGTGGTGCTCCGCGTATCTACATGGAGTAACCAGGGTGAACCACCACCAAGCGAGTAACGAGTACGGACAGACGGAGTACTGCTTCGCCTGTCAAGACATGACTTCGAGCACGTATGAGTCGGGGTTCTGGATGTGCCCCTGTGGGCATCGTGCACGGCAGCGGCGTCGACGTCGCACTCCCGGCCGTGTCCGTACCACCCGCTGAAGCCGGACGACCGACTGAAGCCAGCCGGTCCGTCCTACGGGACGGACCGGCTTTCCGGTCTGCTGATAGGAACTCGCCGAGCAGCGGCCTGACTCATGCCAGCTGAACCTCGGGACTTGACCCTGGATGTTGGACACCAGACACACTTGGATCGGCATGGTCCGGGTGGACAGGAGTCCCGTTCAGATGGTGATGAAGCACTACCCGCCGGAGTTCCGGGCCGAGGCGGTCGCGCTCTACCGGTCCCGACCCGGTGCGACGATCAAATCGGTGGCCCAAGACCTCGGGGTCAACCACGAGACGCTGCGCAACTGGATCCGCCTCGACGACGCACAACGCACCGGAGCACCCACTGCGAGCGCCTCGGCGCCGGCCTCGCCGGAGGACGAGAACGCCACGCTGCGCAGGCGGATCCGCGAGCTGGAGGAGGAACGCGACATCCCTGCGCAAGGCTGCCCGGTATTTCGCAGGGGAGACGCGCTGGTGAACCGCTTCGGGTTCGTCTCCGAAAACCGACGCCAGTACGGCGTGAAGCGGTTGTGCCAGGTCATCGGCGTCGCCCGGTCCAGCTACTACCACTGGAAGGCCACCGCGTCGGACCGGGCCGCCCGCGCCGCGGACGACGCGCGCCTGGCCGCGCGCATCCGGGTGATCCATCACGAGTCGGCGGGCACCTACGGCGTCCCGCGGATCACCGCCGAACTGCACGACACCGGACACGAGGTCAACCACAAGCGCGTCGCCCGCGTGATGCGCGGCATCGGCTTGGCAGGGCTGCGGCTGCGCCGCCGGCACCGCACCACCACGGCCGACCCCACTGCGGTCAAGGCCCCGGACCTGCTCGGACGCGACTTCACCGCCCAGGAGCCCAACACCCGCTACGTCGGAGACATCACCTACCTGCCCATCGCCGACGGCACCTTCTGCTACCTCGCGACCGTGATGGACCTGTGCTCACGCCGCCTGGTCGGCTGGGCCGTGGCCGACCACATGCGCGTCGACCTCGTCCTCGACGCCCTGCACGCGGCGCAGCGGAGACGGGGCAGCCTGGCCGGGGCGATCTTCCACAGCGACCACGGAGCCCAATACGGTGCCGAATCCTTCGCCGACGCCTGTCGCACCGCCGGGGTCACCAGGTCCATGGGCGCGGTCGGCAGCTCCGCGGACAACGCCGCCGCCGAAAGCCTCAACGCCTCCTTCAAACGCGAAACACTGCAAGGCGCCCGGAGCTGGGGCAGCGCAAGGGAAGCACGCCTGGCGGTGTTCGGCTGGGCGCACCGCTACAACACCCGACGGCGCCACTCCCACCTCGGCCAGATGTCCCCGATCGACTACGAGAACAGCCTGCTACCAACACCGGTTACGCTGACCCCAGCCGCATAACCCCGTGTCCAACATCCGGGGTCAGGGCCCGACCTCCACAGCGCCTAAGTCCATGCCAGGGCGACCAACTCGGCATCAGTCAGCTTCGGCGGCCTGCCCATCTGCGGCCGGGCCCCGAGGTAGTCGTCGACTTTGACGTGGAATGCGGTCAGAAGGGCGCTCAGGTCGGCCGTCATAAACCGATCTTGACCGCCCTCGTCCGTCCACTGCCACCGCCTTGACTTACGCGTTACCCACCTGGTTGTCGTACAGGTCGGCCCCGGCGCGGGCGATGGCCGCGTCGAAGGCGGCGCGGAACTCCAGGATGTGCTCGTGCTCCAGGGCGAAGGCCAGGTCGCCGTCCGGACCCGTGATCTCCACGGTGCCGTCGCTGACGCTGATCGCGCAGACGCCGGGGCGGTCGCCGAGGTCGGTGCAGCGGATCAACCACTCCCGCTTCTCGGCCCTCCTGGTCAACTGCGGCATGGCGACCTCCACCTGGTTGTATATGACTGAACACTGACCGTAATAGCCTCACATTAGCCTATTGTTAGGCTTTTTGGAGCATCTCGATCGGGTGAAGGATCACGACATGGGTCTTGCGCAGCAGACGGTCGAGCGACTCCAACTCGGGCTCGCCCTAGCCCGTCTGCGTGATGCCGCGAACAAGTCCCAACAGGAGGCGGCATCTGCCATCGGACGAACCGCCGGACGAATCAGCCAGGTCGAGAACGGTAAAGGCACGCTCAACACCGACGAACTCGGAGTACTTCTCGACTTCTACGGCGTGGCCGAGGATGAACGTGAAACCGTGCTCGCCCTCGGCGTCGCGAGCCGGAAGCGGCAGTCGCGTCGCGGATACGTTGATGTGCTGCCGCAGCCCTTCCAGCGCATGACCGACCTGCAAGTCGCCGCCGAGGTGATCGACTGGTACGAGTGCGGCGTGATTCCCGGCTTGGCCCAGTCGCCCGCCTACATCCGCGCCCTGCTGAGCAGCGCCGACTCGATCTTCTGGGAAGCTTCGGAGCGGGAAACCGAGGAACGCATCCAGTTCCGACTGGCGCAGCAGCGCCGGGTCCTCCGCTCAGGGCAGAGCAAAACGATCAACCTGGTGTTCAGCGAAGACACCCTGCACCACCTCATCGGCGGAGCATCCGTGATGCGCGGTCAAGTACTGCACCTGCTCCAACTGGTCGAGGAGAACCCGCGCCTGACCATCCAAGTCGTGCCGAACTCAGTGGAGAACAACCCCGCTCTGGGCGGCGGCTTGGTGGCGTTGGAGTTCGGCGAAGCACGGCCGGTCGCCTTCGCGTCAGTGCTCCACGGTCCCTACACCTACTACGATCAACCAGGGGATACGGAGCCAATGCGCCGGATCTTCAACCGGGTGCGGGAGTTGGCGATGAGCCCGGAGGACACCCGCTCCCTGTTGATCACCACGTTGTGAGGAGTCGGTTATGACTGAGCACGACACCGGGTGGTTCAAGAGCAGTTACAGCACCGCTGGCAGCAACGGATGCGTCGAAGTGCGCATCACCAGCACAGGCGTGAGCGTCCGGGACTCCAAGGACCCCAACCACCCCCACTTCACCCTCAACACCAGGGCATGGGCTGGGTTTCTCAACAGCCTCACCAAGTGAGGAGTTGATGATGGTCGACCGCGACACCGGTTGGTTCAAGAGCAGCTACAGCTCCGGCGGCAGCAACGCCTGCGTCGAAGTGCGCATCACCGACGCAGGCGTGGGAGTCCGGGACTCCAAGAACCCCACCGGCCCCCACCTCACCCTCAAGCCCAAGGCGTGGACGGGGTTCATCGAAGGGCTCACCAAGTGAGGAGTCGATGATGGCTGAGCGCGACACCGGATGGTTCAAGAGCAGCTACAGCTCCGGCGGCAGCAACGGGTGCGTCGAAGTGCGCATCACCGACACGGGCGTGGGAGTCCGGGACTCCAAGAACCCCACCGGTCCCAGCTTCACCTTCAGGGCCGAGGCGTGGGCGAAGTTCGTCGGAGGGCTCGCCAAGTAGGGACCGCGCACCCCGAACGCTCGGTTCGGGGTGCGCGAACGTTGAGTTCGGGGGGCCTGAACGTTGAGTTCGGGGGTTCTGGGGGTTCGACTCGCGGGGGAGGGGGGAGTGGGGGTTAGTTGGGGCTGATCCACTGGCCGGTTACGGAGTCGATGCGGACTACGCCGGAGACGGTGGTGACGCGGTCCTCGGACCAGACCTCGTCGCTGTCCAGGCCGGTCTTGGTGTCCGGGACGTACTTGCCCTCCGAGTCGATCTGGCCGTGCTCGACCGTGGTCCACTCGCCGTCGCCGGTGTGCTCGGTGACCGTGACCTCGCCCTGCCGGGTGATCTCGGTGGCCAGGTCGGCCACGCCGTCGCCGTCGGCGTCGGTGAACAGCCAGGTGTCGCCCTCGTCGTCCTGCACCACGGCGGTGTCCGCGCGGCCGTCGCCGTCGCTGTCCTCGGTCGCCGGGCCGACCTGCTGGGAGCCGTCCTCGGTCTTGACCACGACGGCCTGCTCGTCGCTGGTGTTGGTCTGCTCACCCCGGTCGTCGGACGGCCCGACCTCGACCCACTCGCCCGAGCTCTCGTCGAACCGGGCCTGGCCGACCAGGTCGCCCTTGGCGTCGAAGGTGCTCATCAGGTCCGCGTCGCCGTCGCCGTCGGTGTCGGAGAACGCCAGGTGGCCGCCGTCGTCGGTCTCCACCACGGCGCTGTCCTCCACGCCGTCGCCGTCGAGGTCGTAGCTCGCCTCCGCGGTGTACTCCTCGTCCTCGACGGTGACCTTCAGCTCGCCGCCCGCTTCGCCTGTCTCGTCGATGTACACCGGGCCACCCTCCTGCCGCTCGCGTACCGGTAAGACTCACCGTATGCCGCCGCGGTTCCCCTTGTCAGCACCACGCGCCGACGTCAGACGCGGTCGCGCAGCGCCCTGATCCTGGTCAGCAGCTCGTCCACCTTCGCGCGGCCCGCGCGCAGCTCGGTGATCCGCTTGGTCACCGCCTGCAGCGCGCGGGCGCGTTCGCCCGCGCCCATCCGCAGCGCCTTGTCCACCTCGCGCAGCTCCGCCTCGATGGCGTCCACCCGCCTGCCCAGCGCGTCGTCCAGCGCCAGCGACAGCTGCTGCTCGGCTTCGATGAGCTGTTCGGCCACGAGCTGGTCCACCGTCGAGCGGGCGTCGGCGATGGCGTCCGACAGCCACTGCTTGTAGTGCTGCTTGTCGGCGGCGTGCTTGCGGGTGCGGGCCATCCACCAGCCCGCGCCGAGGCCGAGCACGACGGTGACCGGCAGGACGATCGGGTTCAGCGCGGCCACGCCGAGCCCGGCCAGCGGCAGCGCGGCCAGCCTGCCCGCGCCCAGACCGCCCGAGACGCCCATGAACACCAGCAGCTTGTCCTCGGCGGTGGGCGCGCGCCGCTCCGGCGGGCGCAGCAGGACCGGGGGTGTCGCGCCGCGCGCGAACTGGCCCCGGATGACCGCCAGCTCATCGGGGGAGAACAGGTCCGCCAGCGCCGCGTCGGCGACCTTCGCCAAGCGCGCGGCCAGCCCCGCGCTGATCCGCCCGGACACCGCCTGCAACGCCGCGTCGACCTGCTGCGGCAGGCCGGGCAGCGTCTCGCGGGTGGCCGCGTCGATCGCCGAGCGGAACCACGTCTGCAAGTCGCGCATCTGCCGGGCCACCTCGTGCGCGCCCTCCACGCGCGCCCGCTGCACCTCACCGCGCAGCCGCACCTGCCAACTGCGGGTGGACGAGCGCCGCTGCGAGTTCAGCTCGTCGCGGCGGGCGCGCAGCGCTTCGGCTTCCTCCTCGCCCGCCGACAGCGCCCGCTGGTCCGCTTCCTGCCGCGCGGTCAGCTCGTCCAGCACGGTGGCCAGGGCGCGCAGCGAGTTCGCCTCGCCCAGCATCGCCGCCCGGCCGACCACCAGCTCCTGCAACGCCGTCTGCAGCTCACCGACACCGGACCGCTCGCGCAGCATCGCCGCCGCGTCCGGGTTCGGGGCCTTGGCGGCCATCTCGAACATGCGCGCCGACACCGGGTGGAACACCGCGTCCGCGAACCGGGGCGCGTGCTCGGCCAGCAGCGCCCGGTCGGCGTCCAGCACCTGCCGCCACCCCCGGTACTGGTCGACCTTGGCCAGCGCGAACACCACGGTCTCCACGCGCTCGCCGACGCTGCGCAGGAAGTCCAGCTCGCCTCGGGTGAACGGGGCCGACGCGTCGACCACGAACAGCAGCGCGGTCGCCGACGCCGCCGCTTCGGCCGCCAGCTCGCCGTGCGCGGCCTCCAGCCCGCCCACGCCCGGTGTGTCCACAACGGACAGCCGTTCCAGCAGCGGGATCGGCGCGTCGACCTCGACGTAGCGGGGCGGCAGCGCGCCCTCGGGCAGCTCGTGCGCCGCGGACACCCAGTTGACCAGCTCAGCCCGGTCGAACGGCACCGGCGGCACCGATCCGGCGTAGTGGGCGCGGCACCGCCAGTCCTCGCCGTGCCGGAACACCAGGTACACGGCGGTGGCCACCTCGGCGTCCACCGGCGACAGGCCCGGCGTCGCCAGCAGCGCGTTGACCAGCGAGCTCTTGCCCCGGTTGGTCTCCCCGACCACCACCACCGACGCCGCGCCGCCGCGCCGGGTCTCCACGAACGACGCCGCCGCCGGGTCCAGCGAGCGGACCAGCGCGGTCAGCTTCTCCCTGGTCTGGCGGACGGCCTGGGGCAGCGGGGTCATCTGGCCGTGTAGACCGTGACGACGGGGGCGCGCAGCGTCCGGCCCCGGTCGGCGAAGCCGACCACCTCGGTCTCCGCGACCACGCCGTCCAGCGACGGGTCCTCGGTGGGCACGGTGCCGCCCGCCTCGTGCCGGGACGGGTCGAAGCGCTCGCCGTCCGGGCGCAGCGCGGTCACGCCGATGCCCGCCAGGCCCTCCTCCAGCCGCTCCACCACACCCGAGCTGCGGGCCCGGTCCAGCGCGTAGAGGCACAGCTGCACCAGGGCCCGCCGCTCGGCCAGCGCCTGGTCCAGCAGCTCGCCCGCGATGGTCTCCACACCGGTGTCCGACGCCACCGGGCCCGGTTCCGTTCCACCCCGCGTCATCGCCGCCCCCGAAGTTGTTGCCAGATGAGGAAGTACGCCCGGTGCACCACGTGGGCCACCCGGCTCTGCGCGGGCGTGGCGCCGAACGACGCGAAGGAGCGCCACCACCCCGCACGCTCCAGCGCGTGGGCCACCAGCTCCTGGGTTGGCCTGCCGCGCAGGCCCAGCTGCTCGGCCGGGTCCGGGGAGCTGCCGAACCGCAGCACCTCCTCGGCCAGGTCCGGGGGCATCGCCACGGCGCCCGACGCGACCAGGGTCAGCGCCTCCAGCAGCCGCAGCTGGTGCGCCTCGGGCTTGGCCAGCAGCACCTCGATGGCGTTGTGCACGCGCTGCCGCTCGGCCGCGTCGCCGGAGGCGGCGGCCAGCGCGGTCACCGACGCCAGCGCGGCGGCGGCCTTGATGCCGTCGGCGCGGGAGCGGAACACCGCGTTGAGCTTGCCGCGCACGCCTTCCAGGCCCGAGGCGTCGAGCAGCTTGCGGCGCAGCGCGCCCGCCGTGATCGACGGCTCCGCGTCCAGCGCCTGCAGCGCGCACCGGATGCCGTACAGGTCCAGTTTCTCCAGCAGCCGGGCGCGCACCCCGGCGGGCACGTCGCACTCCCAGGCCGCGAACAGGTCCGCCGACATGAGCATGGTGTCGCGGGTGGCCTCGTCCAGCAGCGCCAGCTTGCGCAGCGCGTCGGCGTCGGCGGAGGTGAAGCCGCCGGTCTCGGCGGACTCGGCGACCAGCCCGATCACCGGCAGCACGTCGGCCACCCTGGGCTTGAGGGTGCGCGCCTGCCGCTGGGCCAGCAGCACCGCCGCCTTCCAGGTGTCGCCGTCCGCGCCGTCCACGGTCTCCGCGGCGATGGTGTCGGCCTTGTTCAGCACCGCGATGGCGTTGACCGGCCCGGCTTCGCGGCTGGCGGTGGCGGCGGTGAACGCGGCCAGCGCCTGCTGGTCGTCCGACCGCACGCCCTGCGTCACCACGTACAGCACGGCCTCCGCGCCCGCGACCGCGTTGCGCGACACCGGGTCCAGCGCCTGCTCACCGGCCAGCAGCGCCTCGGTGCGGGCCACCGACGCCGCGTCCAGCGAGCCCAGGCCCGGCGTGTCGATCACCGTCAGGTCGCGCAGCACCGCGTTGGTCAGGTACGCCTCGACGTGCGAGACGCGGGCGATGTCCACGCCCAGGTCGGCCGGGATCATGCCCGCCGGGTCGAACGGCAGCACCTGCTTGCGGCCGTCGGTGAACACCACCTCGACCCGGTCCACCGTGCCGTACTGGAACCGGGTGACCAGCCGGGTGCACTCGCCCACGTCCGTGGGCGCCACGCGGCGGCCGATCAGCGCGTTGACCAAAGTGGACTTGCCCGACTTGATCCGGCCCGCCACGGCCACCTGCAGCGGCGCGGACAGCCTGCGCAGCACCTCGCGGAACCCGGCCGCGGTGGCCGGGGAGACCTGGGGTTGCAGGTTCGCGCACAGCGAGGCCACCGCCGCCGAGAGCGGACCGGCGAGCTGCTGGGCCTGCGCTGTCACGGTCGAATCCTGCCACGTGCCGGGGACGTGCGGTTTGGGAAACGGTGAGTGACGGGTACCCGCCGCACGGTGAGCGCGTGGAGGGAGCCGGACTGATGGACCAGAGCTATGCGGTGTTCTTGTTGCTCGGTGTCGTGCTGGTGCTGATCGACGGCCAGCTGATCTACCACAGCGGCAAGGGCTACATGAACCGGGCGTACGGCGACCCGGAGGCGGCGGCGTCGATGACGCGCCTGGCCACCGTGCTGTTCCACCTGGTCGTGCTGGGCCTGTTGGCGCTGGTGTCGATCATCTCGGTGAACACCGGCGACCCGGTCAAGGACGTGGTGGTCAAGCTCGGCGTGACGCTGCTGCTGCTGGCGCTGGTGCACGCGGTGACCATGATGATCCTGGGCCGCATCCGCGACCGGCAGATCCAGCAGCAGCTCGCCGACGAGATGGCCGAGGAGCACCGGCAGTTCGAGGAGCGGCAGCGCCTGGACGACCACCGGCCGGAGACCAAGGTCGACCCGTTGTCGATCAAGACGATCAGCTGAACGCCCTCATCCTCCTGGAGGATTAGGGGGGGTCAGCCCGTGGCTCGACGCGCGGGGCCGCCGCCCGAACCTAACCTGGTCCGGTGCGGCGGCTGAGTCTGTGGATGCGTGCGCACCCGGTGTTCGGGGACTCCCTGATCGCCGGGGCGCTGCTCCTCTTCGACATCGGCGTGATGACCAGCTACACCACCGAGCGGGTCCGCCCCTCGGCGCTGTTCCTGGTCGGCGCGCTGCTGATCGCGCCGGTCGTCGTGCGCCGCAAGTACCCGCTGGCCGGCAGCTACACCATCCTCGCGGGCGCGGTCCTGCAGCTGCTCACCCACGGCGACTTCACCACCGGCGTGCCGATCCGCATGGCCGACTTCGCGCTGGCCGTGGCGCTCTACACGGTGGTCGCGTTCGTCGGCCGAAGACAGGGGCTGCTCTACGCGATCTGGCTGGCGCTGGGGACGCTGTTGTGGGTGGCGTGGCGGGTCGGGCCGCAGCTCCACGCCGAGGCCGTGCTGCTGGTCTTCCCCATCGCGCTGATCTTCGGCTTCAGCTGGGCGCTCGGCGAGTTCGTCGGCGCCCGCCGGGCCTACCACTCCGAGCTGGAGCAGCGGCTGAAGCTGCTGGAGACCGAGCGCGACCAGCAGGCCCGGCTCGCGGTCGGCGAGGAGCGCTCCCGCATCGCCCGCGAGCTGCACGACGTGGTCGCGCACGCGGTGAGCGTGATGGTGGTGCAGGCCGACGGCGCGAGTTACGCGATCAAGTCCAACCCGCAGCTGGCCGAGGCGGCGATGCGGACCATCTCCGACACCGGCCGCCAGGCGCTGACCGAGCTGCGCAGGCTGCTGGGCGTGCTGCGCAGCGAGGACCGCTCCGGCACCCAGTGGTCGCCCCAGCCCGGCGCGGGCGACCTCGGCGAGCTGGCCGAGAACCTGCGCGCGGCCGGGTTGCCGGTGCGGCTGGAGGTCTCCGACGGGCTGGACGACCTACCCGCCGGCCTTGGGCTGGGGCTGTACCGGATCGTGCAGGAGGCGCTGACCAACACGCTCAAGCACGCGGGCTCCGGCGCGTCCGCCGTGGTGCGGGTGGCCAGGGGACCGGATCGGGTGGACGTCGAGGTCGTCGACGACGGCTTCGGCACGCCGCACGACCTGGTGGAGATCTCCGGCGGCAACGGCCTGATCGGGATGCGGGAGCGGGCGGGCGTGCTCGGCGGGAAGCTGGACGCGGGCCCCAACCCCGGTGGCGGGTGGCGGGTGCGCGCGGTGCTGCCGCTGCTGCCTTCCTAGGGAAGGGGTCATAGGGTGGCCGCCGTGATCCAGGTGCTGCTCGTCGACGACCAGGAGCTCATGCGGATGGGTTTCCGCATGGTGCTCGACGCCCAGGAGGACATCAGCGTCGTCGGCGAGGCCGGTGACGGCCTCGACGCGGTGCACATGGCCGAGCGGCTGCGCCCCGACGTGGTGCTGATGGACGTGCGGATGCCGGTGCTCGACGGCGTCGAGGCCACCAAGCGCATCACCGAGGCGGGCACCGGCAAGGTGCTGGTGATGACCACGTTCGACATGGACGAGTACGCGCTGTCCGCGCTGCGCAACGGGGCCAGCGGGTTCCTGCTCAAGGACACCCCGCCGGGTGACCTGGTCTCCGCGCTGCGGGCGGTGGCCAGCGGCGACGCGGTGGTCTCGCCGTCGGTGACCAAGCGGCTGCTGAGCCGGTTCCTCGGCGACGGCGGCGGCGAGCTGCGCGACGCCTCGGTGCTGGACGTGCTGACCGAGCGCGAGCGCGAGGTGCTGGTGCTGATCGCCAAGGGGCTGTCCAACACCGAGATCGCGCGCAAGCTGTTCCTGTCCGAGGCGACGGTGAAGACGCACGTGGGCCGCATCCTGGCGAAGCTGGAGCTGCGCGACCGGGTGCAGGCCGTGGTGCTGGCCTACGAGACCGGCCTGGTCCGCCCCGGCGACGTCTGACCGCGTCTGACCGCGTCTGAGGGCGTCTGCAAGTACTACCCGACCGGGGTCGGGTAGTACTTGCAGACGCACGTCAGCGGTACTGGGCCGCGTCGGCGGTGGCCGGGTCGACGCCCGGCTTGACGACCTCCTCGTACCAGCGGCCCCAGTCCGGCCGCGAGCCGTCGAGGTCGGTGAAGCCGTACTCGCGCATCAGCGTCCACGACGCCAGCGACCGGCCGGTGAACCGGTGCCGGTCCGGGTCCGCCGCCAGCGCCGCGATCGCGCGGCCGAGGTAGTGCGGCGTCTCCGACATCGCGTAGTTCGGGTCACGGGCGATCGCGTCGCGCCAGTTCTCCTCGGTGACGCCGAAGTGCTCCAGCATCTGCTCCGAGCGCAGGAACCCCGGCGTGACCGCGACCGTGGTGGTGCCGAACCGCTCCACGTCCTTGGCCAGCACCCGGCCGAACCTGCGGATGGCGAGCTTGACCGAGTCGTAGGCCAGCATCCCCGAGTGGTACTCGTCGTCCTCGCCGTCGGTGACCTCGACCACCAGCCCGCCCGGCTCGCGGATCACCAGCGGCAGCAACCGGTGCAGGGCGACCAGGTGGGCCTGCACGCTGTTGCGCCACATCCGCAGCTGGCCGTCCAGGTCGGCCTCCCAGAACGGCTTGAACTCGACCTCCAGCTCGCCGCCCCACACGTCGTCCACCAGGACGTCCAGCCGTCCGTCCACTTCGGACTCGATGCGCGCCCGGAACGCGTCCACCTCCGCCACCGCGGTGAAATCGCACTTCACCGGGATGCCGCGGCCACCGGCCGCGGTCACCAGCTCCGCGGTCTCCTCGATGGTCTCCGGCCGCCCGATCGGCGACAACCCCTCCCTGGTGGACCTGCCCCCGACGAACACCGTCGCGCCCGCGGCCCCCAGCTCCACCGCGATCGCGCGCCCGGCCCCCCTCGTCGCCCCGGTGACGGCGGCGACCTTGCCCTGCAACGGGCCCATCAACTCCCCTTCCACACGTCCAGAACCGCGTCCACGTCCTCCAGCAGCCGGTCCACCAGCGCTCCGCGCGGCCGGACCGACCAGTCCATCGACACCCCGTGGACCAGGCTCGCGAGCACCCGCGCCGCGCGCTCCGGCGACGGCCCGCGCGGCAGGTCCACCGCGCGCACCAGGTCCGCCACCGCGCGTTCGGTCGCCGCGTGCAGCTCGCCCAGCAGCGCCCGCAGCTCCGGGTCGATCAGGTCGACCCCCAGCTGCGCCAGGTGGTTGCCCGCGCGCCGCGGGTCGGTCATCCCGTCGACCCACGACACCAGCCCGGCGCGCAGGCCCGCCAGCGGCTCCAGCCCCCGCGCGGCCTCGCGCATCCGCTCGCCGACCCGCTCGGTCATCTGCCTGGTCATCACCTGGAGCAGGCCGTTCTTCGAGCCGAACCGGCCCGCCACGGTGCCCACCGACACGCCCGCCTCGGCGGCCACCTCGGCCAGGGTGAAGCTCGGACCCCGGCGTCCGATCACCTCGCCGGCGGCGGCGAGCAGGCGCTCGTCGGTGATGGTCCTCGGTCGTGCCACCGCGTTATTGAACCACGGTTCAGTAATGGGGCGCCAGTAGACTGCCCCCGGTGAGCTGGAGACCGCGCCTCGTCGCACTGGACATCGACGGCACCATCACCCCGGTCGGGCGCGAGGACGTGGCCCCGGCCGTGCGGGCGGCCATCGGGCGCGCGGTCGAGCACGGCGCGCACGTCGTGCTGTCCACCGGCCGCAGCCTCATCGGCACCCGCCCGATCGTCGAGGACCTCGGCCTGGACGGCACCACGGCGCTGTGCTCCAACGGCGCGGTGTGGTGGGACACCGCCGAGCGGGCCGTGGTGCGGCAGCTCGACTTCGACCCCGGACCGCCCGTGCTGACCCTGCGCGACCTGCTGCCGGGAGCGGTGTTCGCGGCCGAGGTCACCGGCTTCGGCAACCTGTCGCTGGGCCGCTTCCCCGACGGCGACCTGTGGGGCGAGGTGCGCGAGGTCGACCTCGCCGAGTTCCGCGCCCGGCCCACGTCGCGGCTGGTCGCCCGCTGGATCGGCCGCACGCCCGAGGAGCTGGCGCTGCGCATGGCCGACGTGGAGCTGCCCGGCGTGACGTGGACGCTGGACCACACCGAGCCGTGGCTGACCGTGGCCCCGCGGGGCGTGTCCAAGGGCTCGGCGCTGGAGGAGCTGCGGCAGCGGCTGGGCGTCGCGGCGGACGACACCGCGGCCATCGGCGACGGGCACAACGACGTGGAGATGCTGCGGTGGGCCGCGCACGGCGTGGCCATGGGCCAGGCCCCCGCGACGGTCCAGCAGGCGGCCGACGCCGTCACCGGCACCATCCTGGAGGACGGCGCGGCCACCGCGCTGGACCACTGGTTCGGCGCCTGACCGCCGACCGCGCGGCCGTCGGGTGGGCTTCCCTGAGAAACCGGGGGAAAGCACCAGGGGACGACTCAGGGTGATCACGGATTGCTGCAACCGTGGTAGCGGGGACGATAAGACTGAAGTAGCACAGACGAGTCAACTACGGACCGATGTGCCCAACCCCCTGAGCCGGGCAGAGTTCTCTCCGAGATCGGGGGATCGCAAGCCAGGGGAGAGACCATGATCGAGGCGATCGGCCTCACCAAGCGCTACGGGAACACCGTAGCCGTGGACGACCTGTCGTTCACCGTGGAACCGGGTCGGGTGACCGGGTTCCTCGGGCCCAACGGCGCGGGCAAGTCCACCACCATGCGGATGATCCTCGGCCTTGACCGGCCGAGCGCGGGCAAGGTGCTCATCGACGGCAAGCCCTACGCCAAGCTGGACCGGCCGCTGCGCACCGTCGGCGCGCTGCTGGACGCCAAGTGGGTGCACCCCAACCGCTCCGCGCGGGCGCACCTGCAGTGGCTGGCCAAGTCCAACGGCATCCCGCAGCGCAGGGTGGACGAGGTCCTCGACGTGGTCGGCCTGACCAAGGTCGCCAAGCGCCGCGCGGGCGGGTTCTCCCTGGGCATGTCCCAGCGGCTGGGCATCGCGGGCGCGCTGCTGGGCGACCCGAAGGTGCTGCTGTTCGACGAGCCGGTCAACGGGCTGGACCCCGAGGGCATCCTGTGGATCAGGCGGTTCATGCAGGGCCTGGCCGCCGAGGGGCGCACCGTGCTGGTGTCCAGCCACCTGCTGTCGGAGATGGCGCTGACCGCGCAGGACCTGGTGGTGATCGGCCGGGGGAAGCTGATCTCGCAGAGCACCACCACCGAGTTCGTCGAGCGGTCGACGGAGAACACCGTGCGGGTGCGCAGCCCGCACGCGGACAAGCTGGGCGCGATGCTGGTCGACAAGGGCTTCACCGTGCGCGAGGACGGCGAGGGCGTGCTGATCGTCTCCGGCGCGACCAGCGACCAGGTCGGCGAGGTGGCCGCGGGCGGCGGCCTGGTGCTGCACGAGCTCAGCCCGCAGCGCGGCTCGCTGGAAGAGGCCTTCATGCAGCTCACCGGCGACTCCGTGGAGTACCACGCCGAGACGGGGAAGTGAACGGGATGACTCTGCTCGCCGTTGAACGGATCAAGCTGTTCTCCACCCGCTCGCCGTGGTGGTGCATGCTGCTGGCCCTCGGCCTGACCGTGGGCATCACCGCGATCATCGCGGGCAACTGGAACGAGGGCCCGATGCCCGTGCTGGGCGCGGTGTTCGCCCACACCTTCGGGCTGTACGTGGTGATGGTGATGGCCGCGCTGGCGGTCACCACCGAGTACCGCTTCGGCACCATCAAGGCCACCTTCCAGGCGGTGCCGGACCGGATCTCGCCGATGGTCGCCAAGGCGGCCGTGGTGACCGCGCTGGCCGCGCTGGTCGGCCTGGCCGCCGGGTTCGGCTCGTGGGGGCTGAGCTGGCTGCTGGCGGGCGACACCTCGCAGCTGGCGCTGGAGTCGGCCAACGACTGGCGGCACGTCGCGGGCGTCGGCCTGGTGTACGGGGCCGGGGCGCTGCTGGCGCTGGGCGTGGGCGCGCTGGTGCGGCAGACCGCGGGCGCGGTGTCGATCATCCTGGTGTTCGCGCTGGTGCTGGAGAGCGTCGTCGGGCTCATCCCGAACATCGGCGACGACATCCAGAAGTGGATGCCGTTCACCGTGGCCAGCAAGTTCATCATGGGCGACCCGGACCAGGGCGGGATGCCCGCCGACGCGGGCCCGCCCACGGTGGGCGCGCTGAGCCCGTGGGGGTCGTTCGGGTACTTCGTCGCGATCGCGGTGGCGATGTTCGTGATCTCGCTCGTGGTGGTGAAGCGGCGGGACGCGTAAGGGGTTGGACCGGGGGTGGGCCCGGCAACGCCGGAAACGGGGTCCGGCGGCCGGGGCTGGGGGGTAGGAGGAGCGCGGGTCACCTTTCGGGGAGTGGCCCGCGCTCTTCCTCGTTAAGTTCGGACCAGGGGGCAAGTTCGGACCAGGCGATCGGACGGGAGAAAACCGTGATCGAGGCGACCGGGCTCACCAAGCACTACGGCCGGACCGTGGCCGTGGACGACCTGTCGTTCACCGTGAGACCCGGTCGGGTCACCGGGTTCCTCGGGCCCAACGGCGCGGGCAAGTCCACCACCATGCGCATGGTCCTCGGCCTGGACCGCCCCACGGCGGGGCGGGTCCTGGTCAACGGCAAGCGCTACGCGGAGCTGGACCAGCCGCTGCGCACCGTCGGCGCGCTGCTGGACGCCAAGTGGGTGCACCCCAACCGCTCCGCGCGGGCGCACCTGCGGTGGCTGGCCAAGTCCAACCGGATTCCGGTGCGGCGGGTGGACGAGGTGCTGGAGATGGTCGGGCTGAGCCAGGTCGCCCACCGGCGGGCCGGGGGCTTCTCGCTGGGCATGGCCCAGCGGCTGGGCATCGCGGGCGCGCTGCTGGGCGACCCGGAGGTGCTGCTGTTCGACGAGCCGGTCAACGGGCTGGACCCCGAGGGCATCCTGTGGATCAGGCAGTTCATGCACCGCCTGGCCGAGCAGGGCCGCACCGTGTTCGTGTCCAGCCACCTGCTGTCGGAGATGGCGCAGACCGCGCAGGAGCTGATCGTGATCGGCCGGGGCAAGCTGATCGCGCAGACCAGCACCGAGCAGTTCATCCGGGACGCCACCGAGGACACCGTGCGCGTCCGGTCGCCGCAGCTCGACCAGCTGCGCGCGCTGCTGGGCGGGGCGCGGGTCGAGGACAGCCCCGCCGACGGCGCGCTGGTGGTGCGCGGGGTGGAGGCCGCGCGCATCGGCGAGCTGGCCGCGGCCAACGGGATCGTGCTGCACGAGCTGAACCCCCAGCGTGGCTCGCTGGAGGAGGCGTTCATGCAGCTGACCAAGGAGTCCGTGGAGTACCAGGCCCACGACTGAGGCGGGTCAGGGTGCGGTGGGGTCAGGGCGCGGTGGGCCGCCAGAAGTCGTCGGAGGGCGGGGGCAGGGTGGTCACCGGCGGCGGGGCCGGGCGCGGGCGGCGGGAGGCGCGGGCCAGCAGGACGCAGACCGCGAGGACGCCCAGCACCACCAGCAGCAGGCCGACCAGCGCCACGGCGGCGCGGGTGCCCGCGTCGGGCAGTGCGGGTGCGGCGGCCACCGGCGGCGGGGGCGCGACGGCCGGAGCGGGCGGGGCGGAGGTGGACGTGCGCGGCGGCGGTGCCAGCGGGTTGCGCTCCACCCTCGCCACGTCGCCGGTCAGCGCGCCCACCGGGTCGACCAGGCCGTAGCCGGTGGCCCGGTCGCGTCCCGGGTCCAGCAGGTCCTTCGCGCTCATGATCAGCCGGTTCACCACGTTGCCCGCGTCCAGCTCCGGGTGCGCCGCCCGCACCAGCGCGGCCGCGCCGGACACCAGGGCGGTGGCGGCGCTGGTGCCGTCGACCGCGGCGTAGCCGGTGTCCGACACCGACAGCGGCACCGCGGTCACGATCTCCCGCGCGGGCGCGGCGAGCACGGTCTCCGGGCCGGTGTTGGAATCCGGCCACACCCCACCACCGGGCACGGTGCCGGACACCGCGATCACGCCGCGGATGTTGGCCGGGGCGCCGACGTGCTCCTCGCCCGCGTTGCCGGTGCCCGCGACCACCACCACGTCGTGGTCGAAGGCGTAGTTGACCGCGCGCAGCAGGTCCGGGGTCAGCGTCGCCACCGAGGTCAGCGACAGGTTGATCACCTTCGCGCCCCGGTCCACCGCCCACCGGATGCCCTGCGAGACCGCATCCAGGGTGAAGTTCTCCCCGTCCGCGCCCACCGACACGGGCAGCACCTTCGCGCCCGGCGCGACGCCCAGCGCGCCGCCGTCCACCGCCCGGCCCGCGATCAGCGTGGCCATCGCGGTGCCGTGCCCGTCGGTGTCCTCGGTGCCGTCGGTGCCCGCGGCGCTGCCGAACCCGGTGCCGGGCAGCAGCTGCCCCGCCAGGTCCGGCCGCGTGTCGTCCACCCCGGAGTCGACCACGGCGACCAGCACGCCGTCCCCCCGGCTCAGCGCGTGCGCCCGGTGCACGCCGAGCTCGCCGAGGTGCCACTGCTGCTCCTCGATCGTCTGCGCCCTCGCCGCGCCGGGCACCAGCACGGCCAGCAGGACCGCCACGAGCAGCGCTCTGGCCACCCATCACCCCTTGTGTCCGACGTCACAAATATTCCGTGTCGTTCATGTTTCGAGGTCCCAGCGTCACGCACATGGAGTAAGGGCGGAGTTAAGACCCCGTGAACTCCCCCACTGGACCATGACAAGGGCGCCCGAAATCGGTCATATGGAAGGTAACGAATCGTGAGGCGGCAGTGTCACCGCACACGAATTCGGGAACCCCGTCAAGGAACCCCCGGAGGTGAACCCGTGACGGTGCTTGATCCCGACCTGAACGCCGGACGCACGGCGGCACGGTCGAAGAAGGTCCCGCGGCAACGCGACCACGGCGTGCGAGTAGAGCCACTGCTGGCGCTGGAGTGGTCCCACGCGATCGAGACCGCGGGTGGTATCGGCATCGCGGCAGCACCCGCGGAATCGCGGCGAGCGTGGATCCACCGAGCCGACGAGCAGCAGGTGCTGGCGATGTACCGGGCCGTGCGCGCGGTGGACGCGAACGCCCCGGCGCCGTGGTGGCTCAGAGCCCTGGACCGCGGCAGGCTCCCGTCCCGCGCCGCGGGCTTCGCGGTCGAGGACGAGGTCTCCGAACTGCTGCTGAGCAGGCCGGGTTGGGTCTACGTGCCGTGGGCGGCCGAGGGCGAGGTCGGCTACTGGGAGTTCGTGCCCTCCGAGAGCGGCGTCTACGGCCCGGCCGAGCCGACCACCGTGCAGTTCACCGACCGCCACCCCGGCTGGGTGGACCTGCTGCCCGCGCACCGCGGACCGGGCCTGCGCCAGCCGATCGAGTTCACCGCCGCCGAGCTGCGCGAGCAGATCGAGGACCTGGAGAACATCGCTTGATCGCCCCGGCTCCGCCGGGGCGGCTCGGCCGACGCGGCCTCGCGTGGTGATTGGCGCGCCTGCCGGGGGCTTAGGCTGTTCGCCCGTGATGACGTCCAGCAGGCAGACCCCACCGCACCACCGATCAGTGGTCAGCTACGTCCAGCGCGGCGAGCGGATGACGGTCGGTCAGCAGCGAGCGTGGGACAAGCACTGGGAGCGCCTGGGCCGCGAGGTCAAGGCGCTCCCGCCAGGTCCGCTGGACTTCACCGGGTGGTTCGGCCGCGAAGCCCCGGTCATGCTGGAGATCGGCTCCGGCATGGGGGAGACCACCGCGCAGCTGGTCGCCGCCGCGCCGGAGCTGAACTACGTCGCCGTCGAGGTCTACAAGCCCGGTCTCGGCCAGCTGCTGATGCGCGCCGAGGCGCTGGGCGTGACGAATCTCCGGGTGCTGCGCGGCGACGCGGTGGACCTGCTCGCCGAGCACGTCGCCCCCGAGTCGCTGGACGGCGTGCGGATCTTCTTCCCCGACCCGTGGCCCAAGAAGAAGCACCACAAGCGCAGGCTGGTCCAGCCGCCGTTCGTGGCCCTGCTCGCCTCCCGCCTGCGGCCCGGCGGCACCCTGCACCTGGCCACGGACTGGGAGCCCTACGCCGAGCAGATGCTGGAGGTCTGCTCGGACGAGCCGCTGCTGCGCAACCGGCACGACGGCTGGGCGCCCCGGCCCGAGTGGCGGCCGGTCACCAAGTTCGAGCGGCGCGCGGTCGAGGAGGACCGGGTCAGCCACGACCTGATCTTCGAGCGCGTCACCCCTGCGGGCGGGGGCGACTGACCCGCGACGCTTTTCCCCCGCACCCCCTCAAAACCCCCGAGCACCCGCGCGGACAAGATCGCGCAAGTGCCCCCTGCGGCGAGTTCCCAGCGCTGATCCTCAGCGCTGGGAATCGACCAGCACGCCCGCCAGCGCCATCAGCACCAGCACCAGCAGGCCCAGCACGGCACCCACCCAGGTCGCGACCACCCCGATCATGGCTTTCCTCCGTTCCCCGACTTCCCTGTTCCAGAATCGCCCCCGGAACGTCGTCCGGCATCGGCCAGCGGGGTATTTCGTCACGCTTTCGGGTCAGCCTTCCGGTTGACGGGTCACCCGACCGGGGTGGGACGCGGAGTCAGCCCTGAGGTTCTACGGTGACCAGTCGTGGTGAGCACCGACCTGGGCTGGCGCGCGTTGACCCGCAGGCAGTGGCCACTGGCCTGCGCACTGGCCTTCTTCCTGGCAGGCGAGGTGTTCTCGGACGACGCGAGCTGGTGGCAGCTGCCCGGCTCGTTCGTGCTGTGCGGGCTGGCCGTGGTTGCGCCGCGCAGACCTCTCGACGCCGCCCTCGCCGCCGCGGCCACCGTGCTGATGAGCTCGGTGCTGCTGCGCGTGACGGGCCAAGCGCCCGTGGTGCCGCTGGTCAGCAGCCTGACGTTGTCCGAGACCGCGGCGGCGATGGCGATCGTGGCGATCACCGTGCGGCAGGCTCCCGCCAAGCGCGCCGTGGCCTGCGTGCTGCTGCTGATCGCCACCACGGCGCTGACCTGGCCGATCCGCCCCGACTACTGGCGGGCGATCTCGGGCCGCTACGAGGTCGAGTACGAGGGGCCCGACCCGTGGGGGATGGCCATCGGCGCGGCGGTGCTGCTGGTGCTCTCCGTCGGCACCGGCCTGTACTTCCGCTCCCGCGACCGCGAGCGGTCCACCGCCGTGCAGGCCGAGATCGCCGCCGCGCAGCACGCCGAGCGCATCGCGCTGGCCCGCGAGCTGCACGACGTGGTGGCGCACTACGTCACCGGCATCGTGGTGCACGCCCAGGCCGCGCAGGCGGTCCCCGGCGCGGCCCAGGAGGTGCTGCCGGTGATCGTGCACAGCGGCAACGAGGCGCTGACCGCGATGCGCAGGCTGGTCGGCACGCTGCGCGGCGACGGCGCGGGCGCCCCGGCCGCCACCAGCGACCTGGCCGAGGACGTGCGGAAGGTGGTGGAGCAGTCCGGTCAGCCCGCGCGGGTCACCGTGGAGCTGCCCGACGAGGTGCCGCCGTCGCTGGCCCGCTCGGTGCTGCGGCTGGTGCAGGAGTCGCTGACGAACACGCGCAAGCACGCCGAAGGCGTGTCACGGGTGGAGGTCGAGGTGTCCACCCGCGAAGGCACCGTGCACGTGCTGGTGACCGACGACGGCCGCGGTCCGCGCAGCGCGCCCGTCGGCGGCTCGGGCGGGTTCGGCCTGGTCGGCATGCGCGAGCGGGTGGAGCTGCTCGGCGGGCGGTTCGACGCGGGGCCGCGCGAGTCCGGCGGCTGGCGGGTGCGCGCGGAGCTGCCGCTGACCGAGGCGCGCGGGTAGCGCGCCGGGTGCGGCAGGATCGTGGTCATGTCCCTGCGCCTGCACGCCCCCGTGGTCCTGCCCTGCGATCCGTCCTGCACCGTCCTGCGCGACGCCGTGGTGGACGTGGCCGACGACGGCCGCATCGCCTTCGTCGGCGCGGAGGCCGACGCGCCGCCGTTCGCGGGCGAGGTCCGCCGACTGACCGGCATCCTGCTGCCCGGCCTGGTCAACGCCCACGCGCACAGCCCGATGGTGGTGCTGCGCGGTCTCGGCGGCGACCTGCCGCTGCTGCGCTGGCTGCGCGAGGCCATGTGGCCCGCCGAGGCGCGGATGACCGCCGAGGACGTCGGCGCGGGGATGCTGCTGGGCGCGGTGGAGATGCTCCGCAACGGCGTCACCACCAGCGCCGAGATGTACTTCCACGGCGAGCAGCTGGTCGACGCGGTGCTCAAGGCCGGGTCGCGGGTGCTGTTCGGCGCGGCGATCATGGACCTGCCGGGCATGGCGTGGCGGCCGATGACCGACGAGATCACCCGGTGGATAGACGCCGACGGCCTGCGGTTCGGTCCGCACGAGCGGATCGAGCTGAGCTACGGGCCGCACTCGGCCTACATCCTCTCCCCGGAGGCGCTGGGCGCGGTGGCGGGCGAGGCCCGCGACCGCGGCGCGCTGGTGCAGATCCACGTGGCCGAGTCGCCGGAGGAGGACGTGGCCCAGCGCGAGTCCCACGGCTCGGTGCCGCGACTGCTGGAGCAGGCGGGCGTGCTGGGCGGGCGGGTGCTGTCCGCGCACTCGGTGCACCTGTCGCCGGAGGACGTCGCCATCTACGCCAGGCACCGGGTGGGCGTGGCGCACTGCCCCGGCTCCAACACCAAGCTCGCCTCGGGCATCGCGCCGCTGCGCGGCTACCTGGACGCGGGCGTGCCGGTCGGCCTCGGCACCGACGGGCCCGCCAGCAACGACGACCTGGACCTGTTCGAGGAGGCCAGGCTGGCCGCCCTGCTGGCCCGCGTCACCTCGCTGGACGCCACCGCGATGCGCGCCGCCGACGCCCTGCTGCTGGCCACCAGGGGCGGCGCGGCGGCGCTGGGCCGCGACGACCTGGGCGCGCTGGAGGCGGGCCGCTGGGGCGACGTGGTGCACGTGGACGTGGACGACCCGGCGTTCGCCACCGGGCTGGACGCGCCGGACGAGCAGGTGCTGGCGAACCTGGTGTGGGCGTCGGGCACCCGCCGGGTCAGCGACGTGTGGGTGGCGGGCGAGCAGGTGGTCGCGGCGGGCGAGCCGACCCGCGTCGACCGCCACGAGGCCCAGGCGGGCGTCCGCGCCGTCTCCCAGCGCCTGCGCGCCTGACCCGCGCCTGCAAGTACTACCCGAGCCCCACCGCCGAGCGTTCAACTACTACCCGTCCCACCACCACGGGTAGTGGTTAACGGCCCGGTCGGGGTGGGCGGGTAGTACTTGCAGGCGCGGGGCTCCCGGCGCGCTGTGTTCACCTTTCGGGGGATCGCGGTAATCCCGCACAGGCGCGAACCTGATCGGGACACGGGAGTCGACACGGCGGAGGGAAGCGCATGACCGCAGCAGCGATCGGCCTGCCGGGTGCCAGTCCGCTCGCGCCGGTCAGCGCGCGATTCGCCCTCAGCGGGTCCAGCTTCGAGCCCAGGCCGGACGACACGCCCTCGCCCGACGGTGTTCGGCCGTGGGGGCTCCGCCGGGCGCTTCCGGTGAGCACGGGCCGTGTGCTGCCGCGGTGGAGCTACGACCCCGCGCAGCAGAAGGCCGTCAACGAAGCGGGCGTACCGCTGATCGGCAGCTCGCGTGCGGGCGACCCGACCGCGAACACCACGGCGAGCACGGACGGCGAGGACCCGCCCAGCTCCGAGGACTGGATCAACGACTGATGACCGTCCTCGTCCTGGCGTCCGAACTGGACTTCACCGCCGATCGCGTGGTCAGGGCGTTGGAAGGCCGGGACGTGCCCGTCGCCAGGGTCGACACGGCCTGGTTCCCTCAGCGGGCCAGTGTCGCCGCCCGATTGCGGGACGGGCGATGGACCGGAACGCTGTCCGCAGGCGGCAGGGTGATCGCGCTGGAGGGACTGCGGTCGATCTGGTACCGCAACCCCGGCGCGTTCACCTTTCCCACCGCGTTGTCGCCGACTGAACGGCACTGGGCCATGACCGAGACCAGGCTCGGGCTCGGCGGTGTGCTCGCGTCCCTGCCGGTGGCGTGGGTCAACCACCCCTCGCGGAACGCCGACGCCTCGTACAAGCCGGTGCAACTGGTCACCGCGGCGCGGTGCGGGCTCGCGGTCGCCGACACGCTGGTGACCAACGAGCAGGCTGCGGTACGACGTTTCGCCGAGGACGGTGAAACGGTCGCGAAAGCGTTCGGCGCACCCGCCATCAGCGAGGGAGGCGGGCGGAAAGTCGCTCTCACCCACCGGCTCGACGAGGTCGACCTGGCCGACTTGCGCGGGGTCGAGGTCAGCGCGCACCAGTTCCAGCGCTGGATACCCAAGTCGTACGAGGCTCGGGTGATCGTGGTCGGGAACCGGCTGTTCGCGGCGGCGATCCACGCGCAGTCCGCCGAGAGCCGCCTCGACTGGCGCAGTGACTACGGCGCCTTGCGGTATGAGCGACTCGATCCGCCGATCGACGTCGCGACCGGTGTGCGCGAGTACTGCGGCGCGCTGGGGCTGGCCTACGGGGCGTTCGACTTCGTCATCCGACCGGATGGCGAGTGGGTGTTCCTCGAGTGCAACGCGGGCGGCCAGTACGGGTGGATCGAGGACGAGATCGGGGCACCGATCACCGAGGCGCTCGCCGACCTGTTGAAGAGCGGGGCCGCCGCATGACCGGGTGGCGTGGGCTGGCGCGCGGGCTCGCCGATGAACTGGCGGCCGAGGGGGTGCTGCGGTCGCCCGAGTGGCGGGCCGCTGTCGAGGCGATCCCGCGCCACGTGTTCGTGCCGCGGTTCTACGTCCAGCGGCAGGACGGGCGGTGGTCGGAGACCAGCGCGGAGGACGACGGGTGGCTCACCGCGGTCTACCGCGACGAGCCGCTGGTCACCGCCCTCGCCACCACCGCGGACGGTGACCGCGTCACGGTCTCGTCGTCGACCAAGCCGGGTCTCATGGTGCGGATGCTCGAAGCGCTCGACGTGCGCGACGAGCACCGGGTGCTGGAGATCGGCACGGGGACCGGCTACAACGCCGCGCTGCTGTCGCACCGGCTGGGCGGCGAACGGGTGTTCTCCGTCGACATCGGCGCCGCGCTGGTCGACGCGGCCCGCGATCGGCTGGCCGGGTTGGGGCTGGCCCCGACCCTGGCGGTGGCGCACGGGGCCGGGGGGTTGCCGGAGCACGCCCCGTTCGACCGGATCATCGCCACCTGCTCCCTGCGCGCCGTGCCCTGGGCGTGGGCCGAGCAGGTGCGGGAGGGCGGGTTGGTGCTCGTCGACGTCAAGCCGAGCACGCACGCGGGCAACCTCGTGCTGCTGGTGCGGCACGCCGACCGGCTCGAAGGGCGGTTCCTGCCCCGGTGGGCCGGGTTCATGGCGATGCGCGACGCCGACCGCGCACCGGAGACCGCCAGGGTGGTCGAGGACCTGAGCACGGGCAGCCGCTCGTCGACCCGCCTGGAGCCGACGCCGTGGTCGTCGCTCGTGCCGTGGTTCCTCGCGCAGGCGCGGATGCCGGGCGAGGTCGCGTTCGGGTACCGCGGCGCCACCGGTCGGGGGCCGGAGTGGGCCGTGTTCGGCACGCCCGACGGCTCGTGGTCGGCGGTCGGGACGCAGCCGGACGGGAACGGCGAGCGCGAGGTGCGGCAGGGCGGGCCGGTGCGGCTCTGGGACGCCGTCGAGGAGACCCACCGGGCGTGGCGGGGCTTCGGCAGGCCGAACTGGGACCGCCTCGGCTTGACGGTCACCCCGGACGGCCGCCACCGGGTGTGGCTGGACGAGCCCGGCAACGTGTGGGTGGCGGCCGAGACGCGTCAGCAAGTACTACCCGAGCCCCACCGCCGAGCGTTCAACTACTACCCGCGCCACCACCACGGGTAATAGTTAACGGCCCGGTCGGGGTGGGCCGGTAGTACTTGCAGGCGCGGTCAGGCGCGGGGGCGGATGACGACCTCGGTGACGTGGGCGTCGTCGGTGGCGAGGACGGCGGTGGCCACGGCCCGCGCCACGGACTCGGCGCGCAGGTACCGCTCGGCCTGGTAGTCGCCGTTCTCCTGGGCGCGGACGCCGCGCTGCATGTCGGTGTCGGTGCGTCCGGGGTGGACGGAGGTGACCCGCAGCTCGGGCTCCTCGGCGCGCAGCGCGTCGCCGAACGCGCGCAGGGCGAACTTGCTCGCGGCGTAGACGCCCCAGTTCGGGTTGGCGCGCAGGCCCGCGCCGGAGTTGAGCAGCACCACCTGGCCGCGCGCGGCCCGCAGCAGCGGCAGGGCCAGCCGGGTCAGCTCGGCGACCGCGACGACGTTGACCTCCATGGTGCGCCGCCACACGTCGGCGGTCGCCTCGGCCAGCGGGCCGAGGTCGGCGATGCCCGCGCTGTGCACCAGCACGTCGAGGCGGTCGAGCCCGGCGACCGCCTCGGCCACGGCGGCGCTGTCGGTCAGCTCCACCGCCCACGGCCGCGCGCCGGGCAGCTGGGTGGCCACCTCCCGCAGCGCCGCCTCGTCGCGACCGCCCAGCAGCAGGTCGTGGGTCGGGGCGAGGGCGCGGGCCACGGCGGCGCCGATGCCGCGGGACGCGCCGGTGACGAGGGCGACGGGCCGGTTGGTCATGTCCAGCACCCTAGGACGGACGAGGTCCGCAGGCGCCCCCAGGGCACCTGCGGACCTCGGGGGGTCAGCCGCAGATGCGGCCCTTGTCCTTCTTCCACGACATGACGACCGAGGGCCGGGGCTGGCTGGCGCCGCCGTCGGGCCAGTGCGACAGCGGGTTGGCCGCCGACGCGCCGTCGATCTCGCCGGGGTGCTGCACCGACACCAGGACGAAGTCGTCCTCGATCCACGGGCCGCAGGTCTCCGCGCCGCGCGGCACGGTCAGGAACTGCTTGACCCGGCCCCGGTAGCGGCCCTCCACCGGCACCGCGAACAGGCCGTCGTTGGAGCCCAGCGCGTTGCCGTCGGTGGAGATCCACAGGTTGCCCTGCGAGTCGAAGGCGAGGTTGTCCGGGCAGGAGATCGGCGAGACCTGCGACTTGTCGTAGCCGCCGAAGTAGGTGTCCGGGGCGGCCGGGTCGCCGCAGACCAGCAGCAGCTTCCAGGAGAACTCCAGCGCGGTGTTGTCGCCGCGCCGCTCCTCCAGCTCCAGCACGTGGCCGTGCTTGTTGCGCACCCGCGGGTTCGGCTCGGTGGCGCCTTCCTTGTCCGCCTTGCCGCGGTCGGTGTTGTTGGTCAGCGCCGCGTACACCCGGCGGTTGCGCGGGTTGGGCTCGACGTCCTCGGGCCGGTCCATCTTGGTCGCGCCCACGGCGTCGGCGGCCAGGCGCGTGAAGACGTAGACCTCCTCGGCGGTGAAGCCGGGCACGAACGACCTGGTGCCCGACGCGAGGGGGATCCACTTGCCGGTGCCGTCGAACTCGCCGTCGGCGGGCAGCTTGCCGGTGCCGTCGACCTCGGCCGCCGGGGTGTCGCCGGTGAACTGGGCGACGTAGAGCGTCCCCTTGTCCAGCAGCTTCTTGTTGTGCTCGCGGGCGTGCTTGCTGTTGCCCGGCTTGTACTTCTCGTCGGAGACGAACTTGTACATGTAGTCGAAGCGCTCGTCGTCGCCCATGTACGCGACCACGCGGCCGTCGCGGGCGATGATCACGTTGGCGCCCTCGTGCTTGAAGCGCCCCAGGGCGGTGTGCTTGACCGGCGTGGAGGTGGGGTCCAGCGGGTCGACCTCGACGACCCAGCCGAACCGGTTGGCCTCGTTGGGTTCCTGCGCCAGGTCGAAGCGCTTGTCGAAGCGCTCCCACTTGCGGGTGGTGGTGGTGCCCGAGGCCATGCCGTAGCGGGCCAGCCGGTCCTTGGTCACCTTGTCGGTCACCGAGGCGCCGTTGGCGAAGTACTGGTTGTAGTTCTCCTCGCCGGACAGCACGGTGCCCCACGGGGTCACGCCGCCCGCGCAGTTGTTGAGCGTGCCCAGCACCGTGGTGCCGGTCGGGTCGGCGGAGGTCTTGAGGTACTTCGAGCCCGCGGCGGGCCCGGTGATCTTGAACGGCGTGGTGGCGGTGATGCGGCGGTTGTACCGCCGGTCCACCTTGGCCTCCAGCTTGCCGCTGCGGTGGTCGCGCTCGACCAGCACCACGGACATGCCGTGCGCGGCCCAGCCGATCTCGACCTGCTCCCTGGTGGGGTTGTTCTCGTCCCAGCCCAGGAACTGGGCGTCCTCGGTGGTGTACTCGTGGTTGCTGACCATGAGCCACCGGTTCCAGCCGGGCAGCGGCACCAGCCCGCAGAAGTCGTTGTTGTAGCCGAACTGCTTGGCCTGCGCGGCGGCGGTCTGGCGGTCGAAGTCGAACGCGGGCGCGCCGGGCAGCACCGGGTCGCCCCAGCGCATCACCACGGCCTGCTGGTAGCCCTCGGGCACGACCACCTCGTCGAGCTGGTTCGGCGCGACGGCGGTGAAGTTCAGCCCGTCGCGCCTGCGCCCGCCGCCGAGGTCGGCGTCGGCGTCGACTTCCGGGCGCCCGCCCGGCTTGGCCACGGCCGCGCCCGCGCCCAGCGACGCGCCCGCACCGGCCACCGCGAGCACCGCGCCCGCCTTGAGCAGGCCGCGGCGGCGCACGACCTCGCTCACGACGTCGCCGAAGTAGGGGTTGGCGGAGGTGTTGGGGGCCTCGTGCGCGCAGGCGTCGCCGCAGCGGTACTTGCAGGTCATCGCCGACCGCCCGAGCGGGTGGTTGGGCAGCAGGGGCAGCAGGCGACGGCCCCGCTCGGTGGATGAGGACACGCGGACCTCCGAGATCGCTCAGTGGGAACCGGGCGACCGTAGGTCGGCAATTCCTCGCCCAGTGGACACGGAGGTGAACGCGGGACGAACAGCTCTGGCCTTCTCCGAGCGGAACCGCCTGGTCACAGTGCGTGTCAGCCGCCGATGTCGCGCAACTTCCCGCCTTCCTCCCGCCAGACGGCCACCACGGCGGGCCTGGGTTGGCTGTCCCCGCCGTCGGGCCAGTGCGAAGCCGGGTTGTCCGCTGACGCGCCGTCGACCTCGCCGGGGTGCTGCACGCACACCGTGACGACCTTCTCGCCGATCACCGGGCCGCAGGTCTCCGCGCCGCGCGGCACGGTCAGGAACGCCTTGAGGTGGCCGCGCTCCGGACCCTCCACCGGCAGCGCGAGCAGGCCGTCGTTGTACCCGGCGAGCTTGCCCTCGGAGTCGGTGGAGATCCACAGGTTGCCGTGCCGGTCGAAGGCCAGGTTGTCCGGGCTGGAGATCGGCGAGACCCGCGACTTGTCGAAGCCCGCGAAGTAGGTGTCCGGCGACTCCGGGTCGCCGCACACCAGCAGCAGGCCCCAGGCGAAGGTCAGGGCGCGCGGGTCGCCGCCGCGCTCGGTCAGCTCCAGCACCTGGCCGTGCCGGTTGTCCACCCTGGGGTTGGCCTCGGTCGGCCCCTCCTTGCCCGCCAGGCCGCGGTCGACGTTGTTGCTCAGCGCGCAGTAGACGACGCCGGTGCGCGGGTGGGTCTGGATGTCCTCGGGGCGGTCCATCTTGGTCGCGCCCGCGGCGTCGGCGGCCAGGCGCGTGAAGACGTAGACCTCCTCGGCGGTGAAGCCGGGCACGAACGACTTGGTGCCCGACGCGAGGGGGATCCACTCGCCGGAGCCGCCGAACCGGCCGTCGGCGGGCAGCTTCCCGGTGCCGTCGATCTCCTCGGGCGGGCTGTCGCCGGTGAACTTGGCGACGTAGAGCGTGCCGTCGTCCAGCAGCGTCATGTTGTGCCTGCGGGCGGCCTTGCTGTCGCCCTTGCGGACCTTGCCCTTGGAGATGAACTTGTAGATGTACTCGAAGCGCTCGTCGTCGCCGGAGTAGGCGACCACGCGGCCGTCGTCGGCGACGCGGACGTTGGCGCACTCGTGCTTGAAGCGCCCCAGCGCGGTGTGCTTGACCGGCGTGGAGGTCGGGTCGTGCGGGTCGAGTTCCACGACCCACCCGAAGCGGTTGACCTCGTTGGGCTCCTTGGTGAGGTCGAAGCGCTCGTCGAAGCGCTCCCACTTGCGCTCGCTGGCCGTGCCGGTGACGCCGTATCGGCTGAGCCGGGGGTCGGCGAGCGCGTCGGCGTTGGCGAAGTACTGGTTGAAGTTCTCCTCGCCGGACAGCACGGTGCCCCACGGGGTCACGCCGCCCGCGCAGTTGTTCACCGTGCCCAGCACTCTGGTGCCGGTCGGGTCGGCGGAGGTCTTGAGGTACTTCGAGCCCGCCGCCGGGCCGCGCACCTCGAACGGCGTGTGCAGGGTGATGCGGCGGTTGTGGCGGGAGAACCGCGGCGTCAGCCTGCCCGAGGAGGGGGTCCGCGTGACCAGCAGGACGCTCATCCCGTGCGCCGCCCACGAGACGCGGACCTGTTCCTCGGTGGGGTTCTCCGCGTCGTACCCGCGGAACATGAACTCCTCGGTGGTGTACTCGTGGTTGGTCACCAGCAGGTTGGCCAGCCCCAGCGGGTCCAGCGGCAGCAGCGCGGCGAAGTCGCAGTTGTAGCCGAACTGGCGGGCCTGGGCGGCGGCGCTCTGGTGGTCGAAGTCGAACGCGGGGGCGTCCGGGAACAGCGGGTCGCCCCACCGGATCACCACCGCCTGGCGGTAGCCGTCGGGCACGGTCACCTGGTCGAGGGTGTTGGGCCGCACCGGGGTGAAGTCCAGGCCGCGCGGGACCGTTCCGGCACGGGCGGTGCTCCCCGGCAGGCTCACCGCCGCGCCGATGGCGGCCACGACGCCCGCCGTGAGCGCGGCGCGCCTGCTGAGCAGGTCGCCGAAGTAGGGGTTGGCGGAGGTGTTGGGAACGGCGTGGAAGCACGCGTCGCCGCAGCGGTACCGGCAGGTCACCGCCGCGCGACCGGGAGAGTGGTTGGCGAGCAGGGGAAGGTGGACGGCCAACTCGAACGCCTCCTGCGGTCGATCGGTAACCAATCGACGGTAAGCCGGCGGTGACCGGTTGTTAACCCACCGCGCCCACTACGGTCTTCCTCGTGGATGCGGTGGTGTTCGACCTCGACGGCGTGCTGGTGGACTCGGAGCGGGTGTGGGACGAGGTGCGCCGGGCCTTCGCCGCGGCGCACGGCGGCGCGTGGCGGCCCGAGTCGACGCGGGCGATGCAGGGCATGAGCACGCCCGAGTGGGCGGCCTACCTGGTCGACGAGGTCGGCGTGCGGTTGACGCCGGACGAGGTCGCCGGTGGGGTGGTCGAGGAGATGGCGCGCCGGTACGAGGCGGGCCCGCCGGTGCTGCCCGCCGCGGTGGAGGTGGTGCGGGCGGTGGCGGCGCGGTGGCCGGTGGCCATCGCCAGCTCCTCGCCGCCGGTGCTGATCCGGTCGTTCCTGGACTCGACCGGGTTGGCCGAGGTGGTGCCGGTGGCGCTGTCCAGCGAGGAGGCGGGCGCGGGCAAGCCCGCCCCGGACGTGTACCTGCTGGCCGCCCGGCGGCTGGGGGTGGACGCCGCGGGCTGCGCCGCCGTGGAGGACTCGACCAACGGGCTGCGCTCGGCGCTGGCGGCGGGGATGGCGGTCTACGCGGTGCCCAACCCGCACTTCCCGCCGGACCCCGAGGTGCTGGGCCGGACCACCGTCCTGGACCGCTTGGCCGACCTGCCGCAGGCGCTCGCCCGGTCGAGTGGCTGACCCGCCACCCGGCGCGGTGCCCGGACGGCCGGTGCCCTCCGGGCAGGAACGGGTGCCCGAACTTCCTCCGTCCTCACCCGTTCGGGCGAGGTGAGGCGTGATCAACGCCTAATCTCCGGGCAGCACCGGATCGGGTGGAGAGGACGAGGATGGGCATCGACGGCACGCGGGGCGGTCGGGGAGTGGCGGCGGTGGTCGCGCTGGTGGCGGCGGGCACGCTGGCGGGCTGCTCCGGGGAGGTGCGGGGGGCTGCGGGACCGGGCACGACGGGAACCACCACGACGACCACCGGGACGACGGCCGCGGGAGCGGCCACCGGCACCAC
>NZ_BMRG01000001.1:752117-781853 GCF_014648515.1 Saccharothrix coeruleofusca | reverse complement strand
CGCCTCCGCCAAGCCACCTCGGTGCACGAACCTGGAGGTCTCGGCCCCCGAGGTGGCCCAGGACAGCGGCAGCCTGCACGTGCGGGTGGTGTTCACCAACCGCGGCGGCCGGGAGTGCTCGGTGGCGGGCTTCCCCGGCGTGCGCCTGGACGGGGCCGACGGCACCTCCTGGGACCTCGTCCGCCAGCACCAGGCGCCCGCGTCGCTGACCCTGCCGCCGGACGGGCGGGCGATGAGCAAGCTGACCTTCCTGCCCGAGGCGCCCGAGACGGGCTGGGCCGTGCGGACGCTGGTGGTCACCCCGCCCGACACCACCCAGACCCAGGAACTGCCCTGGACGGCCGGGCCGGTGCTCAAGCAGGACGCCGCGACCCACCCCGGCACCTACATCGGCCCGCTCAGCGCCATGTGACGACGACGCCCCCGCACCCGGACAGCCGGGTGCGGGGGCGGTCGTCGAAGGGGGTCAGCGCTCCACGTCGCCGCGGATGAACGCCTCCACCGCCGCGTGCGCCTCGGAGTCCGAGTACTGCTCCGGCGGGGACTTCATGAAGTACGAGGAGGCGGACAGGATCGGGCCGCCGATGCCCCGGTCGAGGGCGATCTTCGCGGCGCGCACCGCGTCGATGATGATGCCCGCCGAGTTCGGCGAGTCCCACACCTCCAGCTTGTACTCCAGGTTCAGCGGCACGTCGCCGAACGCCCGGCCCTCCAGCCGCACGTAGGCCCACTTGCGGTCGTCCAGCCACGCCACGTAGTCCGACGGGCCGATGTGGACGTTGCGCTTGCCCAGGTCGCGGTCGACCTGGGAGGTGACCGCCTGGGTCTTGGAGACCTTCTTGGACTCCAGGCGCTCCAGCTCCTTCATGTTCAGGAAGTCCATGTTGCCGCCCACGTTGAGCTGCATGGTGCGGTCGAGCTGGACGCCCCGGTCCTCGAACAGCTTGGCCAGCACGCGGTGCGTGATGGTCGCGCCCACCTGGGACTTGATGTCGTCGCCGACGATCGGCACGCCCGCCGCGCGGAACTTCTCGGCCCACTCCGGGTCGGAGGCGATGAACACCGGCAGCGCGTTGACGAAGGCCACGCCCGCGTCGATGGCGCACTGCGCGTAGAAGCGGTCGGCCTCCTCGGAGCCCACCGGCAGGTAGGACACCAGCACGTCCACCTCGGCGTCGCGCAGCGCCTGGACCACGTCCACCGGCTTCTCGTCGGACTCCTCGATGGTCTCCCGGTAGAACCGGCCGAGGCCGTCGAGGGTGTGCCCGCGCTGCACGGTGACGCCCAGCGGCGGCACGTCGGCGATCTTGATGGTGTTGTTCTCGCTGGCCGTGATGGCCGCCGCCAGGTCCTGGCCCACCTTCTTCGCGTCGACGTCGAACGCGGCCACGAACTCCACGTCGCGGACGTGGTAGTCGCCGAACTGCACGTGCATCAACCCTGGCACCCTGCTGTTCGGGTCGGCATCGCGGTAGTAGTGGACACCCTGCACCAGCGACGCCGCGCAGTTGCCGACCCCGACAATGGCCACTCGAACGGTGCGGCGGTTGTCGCCCATGCCGAGTCCTCCTTCTTGTTCTCCGTCAGTGCCCAGCTCAGTGGGCGAAACTTGCTAGTCGTCCCGCTCGCGCTGCTCGGCCTGCTCGTGGGCGATCAGCTCGTTGAGCCACCGCACCTCGCGCTCGGTGCTCTCCAGGCCGAGCCGGTGCAGCTCGCGGGTGTAGCGGTCGATCCGCTCGCTGGTGGCCGATAACGACGTGCGCAGGCCCTCGCGGCGCTCCTCGACCCGGCGCCTGCGGCCCTCCAGGATGCGCATCCTGATCTCGGCGGGGGTGCGGGAGAAGAACGCCAGGTGCACGCCGAACGAGTCGTCGTCCCAGGTCTGCGGGCCCGCGTCGGACAGCAGTTCGGCGAACCGCTCCTTGCCCTCGGCGGTCAGCTTGTAGACCTTCCGCGCGCGGCGGCCCCACCGCGCCGCGTCGTCCTCGGGGGTCTCCTCCACGATGAGCCCGCCGCGTTGCAGGCGGCGCAGCGTGGGGTACAGCGTCCCGTAGGAGAAGGCGCGGAACGCTCCGAGCAGCTCGTGCAGCCTCTTGCGCAGCTCGTAGCCGTGCATGGGCGCCTCGTGCAGCAGGCCCAGGACCGCGAACTCCAGCACGGGTCACCTCCAACCCTGGGCTCCGATGGGTGTGTCGAGTATATCGAGGCGATACATCCGCGCTCGCTGAGCGTGTGCCCTGGGCCACACTCGGTGCCGTGAGAAACGCCACTGGACTGAACGGCCGACCGAAGGGGTTGGAGCGCCCCGTACTCTGGTCCCGTGCCGACCCAACGCCAGGTGGTGGACTACGCGCTGCAGCGCCGTGCGCTGCTGGCGGAGGTCTACTCGGGCCGGGTGGGCACCATGGAGGTGTGCGACGCCAGCCCGTACCTGCTGCGAGCTGCGAAGTTCCACGGTGAACCGAGCGATGTGACCTGCCCGGTGTGCCGCAAGGAGCCGCTCACCCTGGTGTCCTGGGTGTACGGCGACGAGCTCAAGCACGCGGCCGGGTCCGCGCGCACCGCCGAAGAGCTCACGCGCATGGCCAACCTCTTCGAAGAGTTCAACGTCTACGTCGTAGAGGTTTGCCGCACATGTAGTTGGAACCACCTGGTGCAGTCATACGTCCTGGGTACGCGCGACTTGGATGCCCACAAGCCGCGCAGGAGGACCGCGGCGGAGTGAACGGGCTCCCACCGCGGGCGCCGCGCGCCCGAGCGACGGCGACGTACGACCACCGAACCGCGCGCTGCCGCGCGCCGGTCTGGGAGGCCTTTTCGTGAACGACCAGCATGACGACAGGCACCGTGGCGGGGAGCCGCAGTGGCCGACCGGGGAGGACCCGGACGGCGGTGCGCAGCCACCGCGCTACGGCGCCCAGGATCAGCCGGAGCGTCCGAGCACCCCGCCCGGCGGCTTCGCACGACCGCAGCCGCCGCGCCAGGGCACGCCGCCCGGCGGTTTCGCGCGTCCGCAGGGCGGGGGCACGCCCCCGCGCGGCATCCCGCAGGGCCAGCCGCCCCTGGGTGGTCCCGGCCAGCCGCCGCGCGGGCAGGCGGGTCCGCCGCCACCACCGCCCGGCGGCCCCGCCCCCGGCGGTCCCCAGGCGGGCCAGGGCGGCCCCGCCCAGGGTGGCCCCGGCCCGCAGCGGCCCGCCACGCCTCCCGGCGGTGCGCGCCGTCCCGGCCCGGCCGGTCCGGTGCCCCCCGGCGGACGGCCCCCGGCCGGTGGTCCGGGCGGTCCGCGCCGTCCCGGCGGCCCCGGTCCCGAGCGCAGGCCCGCCGATGAGCCGACCGACCTGCTGGCCCCGGTGCAGCCGCCGGTCGCGGAGCGCGAGCCCCAGCTGCTCACCCACCGCGAGCCGGACGAAGAGGTCATCGAGGCGTACTACGACGACGAGGACGAGTACGACGACGAGGAGCTGACCGACGAGGAGGCACGTGCCTTGCGCCGCAAGAAGATCTGGCGGCGCGTGCGGCGCGTCTCCTACGTGGTGCTCGGGCTGATGGTGCTCAGCCCGCTGGTCGCCTTCGCCATCGCCTACCAGATCGTCGACGTCCCGATCCCCGAACAGGTCGCCGCCCAGCAGGGCAAGGCGATCACGGTGCTGTACTCCGACGGCTCGGAGATGACCAAGATCGCCCCGCACGGCGCGAACCGCAGCCTGGTCAAGTACGAGGAGCTGCCGGACACGGTCAAGAACGCGGTCTTCGCGGCCGAGGACCCGACGTTCATGACCAACCCCGGTTTCGACATCAAGGCCATCGCCCGCGCGGGCTGGTACCAGCTGACCGACCGGGACAGCGGCGGCTCGGGCCTGACCCAGCAGTACATCAAGCAGGCGACCGAAGAAGACGACCTCACGTTGACCCGCAAGTTCAACGAGATCGTCAAGGCGTACAAGATGTCCAAGCAGCAGGGCAAGCCGGAGATCCTGACCGCCTACCTCAACACCATCTACTTCGGCCGCTCCGCCTACGGCATCAAGACCGCCGCGGAGATGTACTACGGCAAGCAGCTGGCCGAGCTGACCCCGTCCGAGGCCGCGCTGCTCGCGGGCATGATCCAGAACCCCGGCCGCTCCGAGGACGAGGCGTACACCAAGGAGCGCTGGGAGTACGTGATGGGCCAGATGGTCGAGCACAAGATGATCGACCAGGCCTACCGCGACTCGCAGACCTTCCCGACGATCAAGCCGCTGGCCGACGTGCAGCAGTTCGCGCTGGAGGGCCCGCTCGCGCACGTGCAGAACCAGATCGAGCAGGAGATGGCCAAGCACAACGTGCCGCGCAACGTGGCGCAGAAGCGCGGCGCGGTGGTGCACACCACCATCGACCCGGCGATGCAGAAGGCCGCCGACGAGGCGGTCAACGAGATCATGGCCAACCAGCCCGAGGAGCTGAAGTACTCGCTGACCGCCATCGACCCGAACACCGGCGCGGTGCGCGCCTACTGGGCGGGCAAGGACGGCAACGGCATCGACTACGCCAAGGGCACCATCCAGGAGGCGGGCTCCTCGTTCAAGCCGTTCGACCTGGTGGCCGCGCTCAAGATGGGCAAGGGCCTTGGCTCGACCTACGACGGCACCTCGCCGCGCACGTTCCCCGGCCTCAAGGACCCCATCCGCAACGCGACGGACCCGAACAACTCATGCGGCAAGGAGTGCCCGATCCGCGAGGCCATGCGGCTGTCGCTGAACACCGTGTTCTACGACATGGTGCTCAACGACACCGGTGCCCAGGCGGTCGCCGACGCGGCGCACCAGGCGGGCATCCCCGAGTCGGTGATCATCGAGGGCAAGGAGCGCAAGCTCCTGGTCGGCGAGAACGGCGGCAGGCCCAACGTGGGCATCTCCCTGGGTGGTGACGACGCGCAGGTGCGGCCGTTCGACATGGCCTCCGCCTACGCCACGTTCGCCGCCCGCGGCGTCTACCGCGAGCCGTTCTTCATCACCAAGATCACCGACGCCGAAGGCGACGTGCTCGTCCAGCCGCCGGTGGTCGAGCGGCCCGCGTTCGACCCCGACCCGCAGAAGAGCCGGGACATCGCGGACAACGTGACCGAGGCGCTCAAGGTGATCCCCACCTCGTCCAAGATCGGCTGCGCGGGCGGGCGCGAGTGCGCGGGCAAGACCGGCACCCACGAACTGCCCGACAACGCCTCGCAGAACTCGAAGGCGTGGATGGTGGGCTACACCCCGTCGCTGTCGGCGGCGGTGTGGATGGGCCGCAACGAGGGCAACGTGGCGCTGCAGGACGCCAGGGGCAACGCGATCTTCGGCAGCGGCCTGCCCGGCAAGATCTGGCAGAAGTTCATGGACAAGGCGCTGGCGAACAGCCCGAAGGAGACCTTCCCCAAGGCCAAGCCGCTGGGCCAGTTCGAGAACCCGAGGAAGGTCGTCAGCTCCGCGCCGTCCTCGACGCCGAAGAAGGAGGACGACCGCAAGGAGGACAGGAGTCGGACCTCGACCCCCACGGCTCCGTCCGTCCCGGAGTCGTCGGCGCCCCCGAGCATCCCCACCAGGCCCGGCGGCGGCAGGCCGTGCGGCGTGCTCTGCACGTCCGACCCGCCCCCCTCCAGCGGCGGTGAACGACCCGATCCCATCAGCGATCCGACCAGATGAGCGAAGGGCCCGGCGCACCAGCGCCGGGCCCTTCCGCTTGCGCGGGCGTCGACTTCTCACACGGGCCGTGGGCCGGTACCCGTAGCATCCGGCGGGTGGTTAGCCCTTCGCAGAGCCCGCAGGCGGACGCCGACGACACCGATTCGCTCACCACGGGCGAGCGCGTCCACCCCACGTGGACCGAGCCGCTCGTGCGCGGCGCCAGCAGGCTGGTGGGCGGCCCGCTGGGCAAGCACGCCGCGGTGGGGCGGCAGTGGTTCTGGACACCGCTGCGGGTGGTGCTGCTGCTGGCGCTGGTGACGCTGTCGCTGGCGTGGCTGCAGAAGTCCCCGTGCGTCCAGCAGTACGTCGACGCCAACGGCGTGGTGCAGCTGGACTGGCGGGGCAGCCGCCAGTTCACCGCCATGTGCTACTCCGACACCGTCCCGCTCTACACCGCCGAGCGGTTGGACAAGCCGGACACCTTCCCCTACAAGACCTCCTGGATCGACGACCAGGGCAAGCCCACCGAGCACGTGCGGTACATGGAGTACCCGGTGCTCACCGGCCTCTTCCAGTGGGTCAACGCGCGCATGGCGCAGGGCTGGACGGAGCTGGCCGAGTCGGGCTGGCTGCCCTCGCCGATGACGGTGATCGTCTACTTCGACATCACCGCGGTGTGGCTGGCGCTGGCCTGGCTGGTGACCGCGTGGGGCACGCTGCGGATCTCCCGGCGCAGGCCGTGGGACGCCGTGCTGGTGGCCGTGTCGCCGCTGGTGGTCGTGCACGCCTTCACCAACTTCGACACGCTCGCCACCGCGTTCGCCACCGCGGGCCTGCTGGCGTGGGCGCGGCGCAAGCCCGTGCTGGCCGGCGTGCTGCTCGGCCTGGGCGGCGCGGCCAAGCTGTACCCGCTGTTCCTGCTCGGCCCGCTGCTGCTGCTGTGCTGGCGGTCCGACAAGCTGCGGCAGGGCCTGTCCACGGTCTTCGCGACGCTGCTGACGTGGGCGGCGGTGAACGCGCCGATCGCGCTGCTGTACCCGGAGGGCTGGCGGGAGTTCTTCCGGCTCAACACCGAGCGCGGCGTGGACCCGGACTCGCTGTACAACGTGCTGGCCCAGTGGACCGGCTGGCAGGGCTTCGACCCCGGACTGGCGCCCGGCCAGGCGCCCGAGGTGCTCAACACGGTCAGCGCGGCGCTGTTCCTGGTCTGCTGCGCGGCGATCGGCGTGGTCACCCTGTCCGCGCCGCGCAGGCCCCGGTTCGCGCAGCTGGGTTTCCTGGTGGTGGCGGCGTTCCTGCTGACGAACAAGGTGTGGAGCCCGCAGTACTCGCTGTGGCTGGTCCCCCTGGCGGTGCTGGCGCTGCCGCGCTGGAAGCCGCTGCTGGCGTGGATGGCGGTGGACGCGCTGGTGTGGGTGCCGCGGATGATGTTCTACCTGGGCGTGGACAACAAGGGCCTGCCGATCGACTGGTTCCTCGGCGCGGTGCTGCTGCGCGACGTGGCGGTGATCGCGCTGTGCGTGCTGGTGGTGCGGGAGATCTACCGGCCCTCGCGGGACCTGGTGCGGCTGGCCGGGGACGACGACCCGGCGGGCGGGGTGTTCGACGGCGCCCCGGACCGCCGGGTGCTGCGGCTGGGCCGGGGCGCGCGGCGGGTGGCCGAGCCGGTCGGCTGAGCGGGTCGGCCGTCCCTGGTCGGGGCGGGTGTCAGGCGGCGCGCGGCGCGGTGAGCGGGACGCGCCGCCCGACCCGTTCGGCGAACGGCACCACCTCGGCCCGCAGGAACACCACGAACAGCGCCACCAGCAGCGCCGCCCTGCCCCACACGCCGATCACCACGGCCTGCGCGGAGAACCCGTCGTAGATGCCCGAGGGGCCGCCGTACTCGATCGCGAAGAACCACCGGAAGATGCCGATGCCCATCGCCAGGTCCGCGGCGAAGTAGGCGAACGCCCAGCCCAGCGGGATGCGCAGCAGCACGAACATGGGCACCAGCCACAGCGTGTACTGCGGCGAGTGGACCTTGTGCAGCAGCAGGAACCCGCACAGCATCGCCGCCGACACCGGGATCCACGGGTAGACGCCCTCGCGCTGGTAGCGCTGCCAGCCCAGCCAGCACGCCAGCAGGAACGACAGCACCATGCACACCGGCGAGAGCAGGCCCACCACCGACTGCATGGTGTCGTCGGCCATGAACGGACGCATGGACCAGTACCAGATGGAGTTGGTGGTGATGTCCACCCGGCGCATCTGCTGGAACGCGAACGACGCCTTCCAGCCCTCCAGGCCGATCACCGCGAATGGCAGGTTGATCAGCACCACGGTCACGATCGACGCCAGCGCCACCTTCAGCGCGCCCGCGTAGTCGTAGCCCTTGCGCGGGTCGGCGGTCAGCACGTACAGGGCCAGCGGCAGCACGAAGATCGCCGGGTAGAGCTTGAACGCGAACCCGACGCCCAGCAGCACCGAGGCCACGACGGCGCGGGTCAGCAGCGGGCGGTCCGCGCCCCGGCGGCCCCAGCCGCGGTGCACCACGTAGACCGCGGCCACCGCGCAGAACACCACCGGCAGGTCCCAGTTGTGGAAGGCGTAGAGCACCATCGGCGGGCCGATCGCCCACAGCAGCGCCCGCCACCGGGTCAGCTTGCCCAGCAGCCACGCGGTGGCCAGCCCGAACGGGGCCATCAGCAGCGCGGAGAACAGCAGGAAACCCGCGTCGTTGTGGGCGAACACCGCGCCCGCCCAGATCAGCAGGCCGGTCAGCACCGGGTACTCGACCGTGCCGCCGACCAGCACGCCCTTGCTGTTGATGCCGCCGTGGACGTAGGGGAAGACGTGGCGGTCGACGTCGCGGCCGATCCAGAGGTGCTGGATGTCGGAGTAGCAGACCTCTTCCTTGTTGCGCCGCTCGTAGTCGGGCTGGCTGCGGCCCCACTGGTCGAACCCTGGTCCGGTGCAGCGGTCCTTGTTGGCGAAGCCCGCCAGCAGGGTCAGCCCGCACAGCAGGACCAGCGCGGCCAGCGCGGCCCGGCCGAACCGGCGCGAGCGCTCCCCGGCACGCCCGCGTCGGGGCATCGCGGCCACCACCTCCCGCGCCACGGTCACCGGCCCAGGCGCTCGCGCAGGTAGGCGATGTCCGCGGCCTGGCCCTCGTCCGGTGTCTCCACCAGCACCGGGCAGCCCGCCGCGGCGCACACGGCCACCAGCTGGTCGGGGTCGATCGTGCCGGACCGGACGCCCGCGTGCCGGTCGCGGGAGGAGCCGAAGGCGTCGCGGGAGTTGTTCAGGTGCACCAGGTCGATTCGGCCGGTGAGGGCCTTGACCCGGTCCACCACGTCGACCAGGTCCTCACCGGCGGCGAACGCGTGGCAGGTGTCCAGGCAGAAGCCCGCGCCGAACTCGCCCACCGCGTCCCACAGCCTGCCCAGCACGTCGAACCGCCGCGCCACCGCGTTCTCGCCGCCCGCGGTGTTCTCGATCAGGATCGGGACTCCGAAGCCGCCCTGCTCGGCCTGGCGCTCGAACAGCTTGCGCCAGTTGGCGATGCCCTCGGCGACGTCCTCGCCCTTGGCGACGTGGCCGCCGTGCACGACCAGGCCCCGCGCGCCGACCTCGGCGGCGGCCTGGGCCTGCTGCGCCACCGCCTTGCGGGACGGGATGCGGACGCGGTTGTTCAGCGAGGCGACGTTGATGACGTAGGGGGCGTGCACGAACACGGTCAAGTCGCTGTCCCGCAGCCGCTCGGCCTGCGGGTGCGGCGCGGGGGCCTTCCAGCCCTGGGGTTCGGAGAGGAAGAACTGGACGACCTCGGCCCCGCGGGCCGCCGCGGCGCCGAGCGGGTCGTCGTCGCGGACGTGGGCCCCGATGCGCATGACCATGGAGGGTAGTCGGCGCGGGGAACACCCGGACGGGCACCGCTGCTACGACAGCTGCTACGACATCCGCCGCCACATCCGCCGGGGCCGGCCTATGGCGCGCGTCACCACCAGGACCTACGCTCGTTACTTGGGAGTAGGTAGTGGTGTCGCCGGGGCAGGAGGCAGGACATGCGGACCCGCTGGGCACGGGTGGCAGGCGCGGCGGCCGCGGTGCTGTCGGTCGGAGGGCTGTCGATCGGCGGAGCGGGGTCGGCCGCCGCCGCGGAACCCGTGGTGGTGGGCAGCTGCGCGACGACCGTCCAGGGCGCGCCGGGCACCCCGATCTCGCTCAGCCCCGCCGCCGTGGTCGACCCGGTGGTGCACGCGGTCCGGGCGGTGCCGCTGCTCGGCCCGCCGCTGGCCGACCCGCTGCGCGCCACCTTCACCGCCCTGCCGCCCATCCCCGTCGGCGCGGTCCCCACCGGCTCCGGCGTGATCACCGGCGGCCAGATCGCCGAGCGGGTCAACGCCGAGCTGGCCGAGCTGCCGCTGCTGGGACCGGTCATCGGCGCGCTGACCAGCGGCGTGCACGCCGAGCTGAGCAAGCTCTGCGGCATCACCGCGCAGGCCGTCAACACCGCCGCGGGCACCGTCCAGGAGGGCTCGAAGGCGCTGGCCGACGCCTCCCAGCGGGCCACCGGCCAACTGCCCGGCGTGCCGGGCGGCCAACCCGCGCCCGGCACCCCGCCCGCCGCCGAACAGCCCGGCGGCACCCCGCCCGGCACCCCCGCCGCGAGCCCGCCCGGCCCCGCCACCGGCACGGTCGCCCCGGTCGGCGGCGTCGGCCCGCTGGAGCTGCCGCTGTACGGCACGACGGGACAGGGCTCGGGGGTGAACTTCGGCAGGCTGCCGCTGTTCAGCTACGGCTCGCTGCCCTTCGCCATGCCCGGCCAGTACTCGCCCTCGCCCGGCGTCCGCTACGGCGGCCAGGTGCCCGGCTACACGCCCGGCTCCGGCCTGCCCGGCGAAGCCGACGGCGTGCGGACCGCCGGTCGCGCCCAGGCGCTGCCCGGCTCGGGCGCGGGCGGCGTGGCCGCCCCCGTCCTGCTGGCCGTGCTGCTGCTGGCGTGCGTCACCGGCGCGCTGGTCCGCACCTGGGTGCTGCGCCGCGCCACCGCCTGAGAGCTGGGGTTTTCGTCCCTCCGGGGTGCGCCCTGTACCCTTGTCGGGTTGCTGACGCGACGACCCTCCTGCCACGGAGAGCCCGTGGCCGCGAGTCCACAGGAGGTGAGTGGTCTTCATGCGTCATTACGAAGTGATGGTCATCCTGGACCCCAGTCTCGACGAGCGCACCGTCGCGCCCTCGCTCGACACGTTCCTCAACGTCATCCGCACCAGCGGTGGCAACGTGGAGAAGGTCGAGGTGTGGGGCAAGCGCAGGCTGAGCTTCGAGATCAAGAAGAACAGCGAGGGGATCTACGCGGTGCTCGACCTGACCGCGACCCCCGACGCGGTGAAGGAGCTGGACCGCCAGCTGGGCCTGCAGGAGACGGTGCTCAGGACCAAGGTCCTGCGCCGGGAAACCGCCAAGGCCTGAGCCCGGCATGGCTGGCGAGACGACGATCACGGTGGTCGGGAACCTGACCGCCGATCCCGAGCTGCGCTTCACCCAGTCCGGCGCCGCGGTGGCGAGCTTCACGGTCGCCTCCACGCCCCGGACCTTCGACCGCCAGAGCGGCGAGTGGAAGGACGGGGAGGCGCTGTTCCTGCGGTGCAACGTGTGGCGGCAGGTCGCGGAGAACGTGGCCGAGTCGCTCACCCGCGGTTCGCGCGTGCTCGTCACCGGGCGGCTGCGCCAGCGCTCCTTCGAGACGAAGGAAGGCGAGAAGCGCACCGTCGTGGAGCTGGAGGTCGACGAGATCGGCCCCTCGCTGCGCTACGCGACCGCGAAGGTCAACAAGGTGAGCCGGGGAGACGGCGGCGGCGGCTTCGGCGGCGGCCAGCCCTCCCGTCCGAGCGCGCCCGCCGACGACCCGTGGGGCTCCGCCCCGCCTGCCGGGTCCGGCGGCTTCGCCGACGAGCCCCCCTTCTAAGACCTCGCACCGGTCACCCAGACACACACCGCTTCATCCAGGAGTCCACACATGGCCAAGCCGCCTGTGCGCAAGCCCAAGAAGAAGGTCTGCGCGTTCTGCAAGGACCGCAACGCGAACGCGATCGACTACAAGGACACCACCCTGCTCCGAAAGTACATCTCGGACCGGGGCAAGATCCGCGCCCGCCGGGTGACCGGCAACTGCAGCCAGCACCAGCGCGACGTGGCCGTCGCGGTGAAGAACGCGCGCGAGATGGCGCTGCTGCCCTACACCTCGACCGCTCGCTGACAAGGGGGGACAACCGTGAAGCTCATCCTCACCGCTGACGTCAGCGGCCTCGGTGGCCCCGGCGACGTCGTCGAGGTCAAGGACGGCTACGGCCGCAACTACCTGCTGCCCCGCGGCCTGGCCATCGTGGCCACCAAGGGCGCGGCCAAGCAGGTCGAGGTCATCCGCCGCGCGCAGGAGACCCGCCGCATCCGCGACCTGGACCACGCCAAGGAGGTCAGGGCCTCGCTGGAGAACCTGGGCTCGGTGACGCTGAAGGCCAAGGCCGCCGCGGGCTCGAAGAAGCTGTTCGGCTCGGTCACCACCTCCGACGTGGTCTCCGCCGTCCGCGCCGCGGGCGGCCCGACGCTGGACAAGCGCTCGATCGAGCTGGCGGGTCACATCAAGACCCTCGGCAAGCACTCGGTGAACGTCCGGCTGCACCCGGAGGTCACCGTCGCGCTGGCCGTGGAGGTCTCGGCCGCGGGCTGAGTCCGTCAAGGCACCGGGAGCGCCGCCCACCGATTTCGGTGGGCGGCGCTTTCGCGTGCCCGCCGTCCGCCGACCCTGTGGACAACTCGTGTTACACCTCGACCGCGACACGCCGCGATCGCAGTAACACGCGACACGCCGAGGTGTGGCGAACGAGTTTCTCCACAAGTTATCCACAGCCACTGAGCTGCGAAAACTTTCGCCACGGGGCTAGTTGTCCCCAGGTTGTCCACAAGATCCGCGACCCCTGTGGTCAGCTCCCCACAACCATCCCCAAGCTATCCACAGGTCTGTCCTCAGGCTGGTTTGCCTGCCCCGCACGGAGGGCTCTAGCGTCCGGCTGTCGCTGAGCCACCGGCCGCGTGGCACGCGGGAATTGTCGGTGGGACGGGGTAGAAACAGCGGCACGATTCGATTGGGGTGAGTTCGCGTGGCGCTGGTGGACGACCGGGGGATGGCCGAGCCCGGCTTCGAACGACAGCCCCCGCAGGACCTCGCCGCCGAGCAGTCCGTGCTCGGCGGCATGCTGCTGAGCAAGGACGCCATCGCCGACGTCGTCGAGGTGCTCTCCCCCAACGACTTCTACCGCCCCGCCCACCAGGCGGTCTACGACTGCATCCTCGACCTCTACGGCCGGGGCGAACCCGCCGACCCGATCACCGTCTCCGCCGAGCTCGAACGCCGCGGCGAGCTGCTGCGCGTCGGCGGCGCCCCCTACCTGCACACCCTCATCGCCACCGTGCCCACGGCGGCCAACGCCAGCTACTACGCCGAGATCGTCGCCGAGAAAGCCGTCCTGCGACGCCTGGTGGAAGCGGGCACCCGCATCGTCCAGCTCGGCTACAACGGCGCCGAGGGCGCCGACGTCGACGAGGTCGTCGACCGCGCCCAAGCCGCCATCTACGAGGTCACCGAGCGGCGCACCACCGAGGACTACGTGGCGCTGGAGGACCTGCTCCAGCCCACCATGGACGAGATCGACGCCATCGCCTCGCGCGGCGGGTCCTCCCTGGGCATCCCGACCGGCTTCGCCGACCTGGACGAGCTGACCAACGGCCTGCACCCCGGCCAGATGATCATCGTCGCGGCCCGGCCCGGCGTGGGCAAGTCAACGCTGGGACTGGACTTCGCCAGGTCGTGCTCGGTGAAGCACGGTCTGACCAGCGCGATCTTCTCGCTGGAGATGAGCCGCACGGAGATCGTGATGCGGATGCTCTCCGCCGAGGCGCGCATCCGGCTGGGCGACATGCGCAGCGGTCGGATGAGCGACGACGACTGGACCCGGCTGGCGCGGCGGATGAGCGAGATCAGCGAGGCGCCGCTGTTCGTGGACGACTCGCCGAACCTGACCATGATGGAGATCCGGGCCAAGGCGCGGCGGCTCAAGCAGCGGCACGACCTGCGGCTGCTGGTGGTGGACTACCTGCAGCTGATGTCGTCGGGCAAGCGCAGCGAGTCGCGGCAGCAGGAGGTCTCGGAGTTCTCCCGGAACCTGAAGCTGATCGCGAAGGAGCTGGAGATCCCGGTGATCGCGATCAGCCAGCTGAACCGAGGTCCCGAGCAGCGCACGGACAAGCGCCCGCAGCTGTCGGACCTGCGCGAGTCGGGTTCGCTGGAGCAGGACGCGGACATGGTGATCCTGATCAACCGGCCGGACGCGTGGGAGCGGGACGACCCGCGCGCGGGTGAGGCGGACCTGATCCTGGCCAAGCACCGCGCGGGGCCGACGGCGACGATCACCGTGGCGCACCAGCTGCACTACAGCCGGTTCGCCGACCTGGCGCAGGGCTGATCCGGGGCTGATCGGCCTCTCTCGCGGAATGCGGTCGCGCGGGGCCGCCGCGGTTCTACCATCGTCGGATGCCACCCGACGCGGCGCGGCGCAGCGAGCAGTCGAGGCGGGCGACCTTGGCAGCGGCGTTGGAGCTGGTGGAGGCGCTCGGCCACACGGGGCTGACCATCGAGGCGGTGGCCGCGCGGGCCGGGGTGGGCAAGCAGACGATCTACCGCTGGTGGCCGTCGAAGGGCGCGCTGCTGTTCGAGGCGTTCCTGGAGTTCGAGCCGGGCGGGCAGGAGCCGCCGCGGCCCTCGGCGCTGGCCGACGACCTGCGGCGGGCGGTGGCGGACGCGATCGACGAGGTGACGCAGCGGCGGTTCGACCAGGTGTGCAGGCTGCTGGTGCACGAGGAGCGGGCGGACCTGCTGGCGCTGCTGATGGCGCCGCGGCGGTTGGCGGTGGAGGAGCGGTTGCGGCGGGCGCAGCTGCTCGGGGAGATCTCCGCCGACCTGGACGTGGTGGCGGCGGCGGAGCTGCTGCTGGGGCCGGTGTACCAGCGGTGGCTGCTGCGCTCCGCGCCGCTGTGCGACTCGTTCGCCGACACGCTGGTGGAGCTGGTGCTGCGGTCGCTGCGCGGCGGGCCGTGATGGGTAAGGTCCGCCGGTTGTGGGATACGCCGTGGTCGACGTGGAGACGACCGGGTTCGCCGCTGGCCGCGCGGACCGGGTGGTCGAGGTGGCCGTGGTGCACCTGGACGAGGGCGGTGCGGTCACCGGCGAGTGGTGCACGCTGCTGAACCCCGGCCGCGATCTCGGGCCGGGGCGCGTGCACCGGATCAGCGCCGCCGACGTGTGGCACGCGCCGACGTTCGCGCAGGTCGCGGGGACGTTGGCGGGGTTGTTGGCCGGGCGGGTGGTGGTGGCGCACAACCTGGCGTTCGACGCGCGGTTCCTGGCGGCGGAGTTCGCGCGGCTGGGGGTGGACGTGCCGCTGGTCGGGTTGTGCACGATGCGGTTGGCGGCGGACTTCCTGCCGGGGGTCGGGCGTTCGCTGCGGGCGTGCTGCGAGGCGGCGGGTGTGGTGTTGGCGGAGGCGCACTCGGCGTTGCACGACGCGCGGGCCACAGCGGAGCTGTTCGCGGGATACCTGCGCGCGGGTGGTCGGTGGCCGGAGCTGCTGGACCGGGTCGCGGCGGCGGCGTGGCCGGTCGTGCCGGGTGACGCGGTGGCGGAGGTGCGGCGGGGGTCCGCGCCGCCGCGTCCGCGTTCGGAGCCGGTCGCGTTGAGCCGCGGTGACCTGGTGGTGTTCACCGGGCAGATGGCCGACCCGCGCGAGGTGTGGGAGCGGCGGGCGTGCGCGGCGGGGCTGCGGGTCAACCGCGGGTACGTCACGAAGGCGACGCGCGTGCTGGTGGCGGCGGACCCGTGGACGTTGTCGGGCAAGGCGCGACGGGCCCGCGCCTACCGGGTGCCGATCGTGTCCGAGGAGGACTTCGCCGCGATGCTGGGGTTGCTCGCGGCCGGGAAAGATCACCGGTCCGGGTGGTCCCAGGTCTATTGAAAAGCGATGGACCGGCGAGAAGGGTTGTGACGGACGGGGTTGCCGCCGGCGGAAGGCCCGAGTCCTATGCGCACCGTGCAGACGAGTTCCTGGGACGACCTGGTAGCCGCGCTTCCGGTGGGCGTGCTGCTCCAGGACCAGGGGGGCGCGGTGCTGGCGGGCAACCGACTGGCCGCCGACCTGCTGCGGTTGCCCGAGCTGGCGGGCGCGCACTGCCCCGCCGCCAGTGACGACTCGGGCGCGCCGCTGCCCAGCTGCGCGGAGCTGGCCGCGCAGGTGCTGCGGACCGGGGCGGCGCTGACCGTGCCGATGGTGCTGCCGCACACCCGGCTGTGGGCCGAGTACCACCCGGTGGTCGTGAGTGGGCAGCCCCGGCTGCTGGTGCTGCTGCGGCCCGCCGCTTCTCCGGTGCCGCCGCCCTCGGCGGGCCTGGTCGACCCGCTGACGGGGCTGCCCGGCCGGGCGCTGCTGCTCGACCGGCTGGAGCAGTCGCTGACCAGGGCCCGCACCCACGGCACCCTGGTGTCGCTGGTGCTGCTCGACGTGCACCGGCTGGCCGCGGTCAACCGGGAGCACGGGTTCGAGCGGGGTGACGAGTTGTTGCGCGCGCTGGCCGGGCGGCTGCGCCAAGGGCTGCGGCCGGACCACACCGTGGCCCGCTACGGCGGTGACGAGTTCGCCGTGGTCGCCGAGCACCCGGACGGCAGCGGCGCGGCGATCGCGGAGCGGGTGCGGGCGCTGGCCGGGCCCGCGGTGCGGGTCGCGGACGGGTGGCTGCGGCCGGGGGTGCGGGTCTGCTGGGTGACCAGCGACGGCGAAGCTCCGGTGGACGCGGTGGTCGCGCACGTGGCGGACCGGTTGCGCGGCTGATCCGGAACGGGCGAGGCCCCCGGCGCGGACGCCGGGGGCCTCGCGGGTGCGGCGCGTCAGAGGCGCGGCAGGATGCTGGTGGCGTCCAGGGCGCTCAGGGCGGGCAGCTGCCTGCCCCCGGCCAGGTCCAGCGGGCTGACGTTGAGGTCGCTCAGCGAAGCCTCGGGCAGGGCGGGCAGGGCCGGGACCGCGGAGCGCGGCTGGGCCACGCCGGGCACCGGCAGCACCAGCGGCAGCGCGACCGGGGCCGCGACCGGCAGGGTCGGCACGCTGCGCTGGTGGGCGCCCACCGGCAGGGCACCGACCGGCAGAGCGCCCACCGGCAGGGCGCCCAGGGGCAGGGTGCCCGCGAAGGGCCGGTCCGCCAGCCCGTCCACGGTGGCCAGCGGAATCCGGTCCAGCCTGGTCAACCGGGTCAGCCGGGGCAGCTCGGTGACGCCCATCAGGCTGTCCACGCCGACCGGCAGGTCGATGCCCAGCAGCCCCTTCGAGCCGTTGCCGTGCTCGTCGTCCTCACCGGTGCGCTGGAGGTTGTCGTCCAGCACCTGGGTGCTGGCGGTGCCCAGCACGTCCACCGGCACGTCGTAGACGCGCGCCACCTTCTCGACCGGCAGCTCGGTGTCCTGCGCGGTCCCCGCGCCGGAGCCCTCGGTGCTGGTGCGGCCGCCCGACTGGGCGTAGCTGGCGTTGGCGGTCCGGCTGTCGGCCAGCCCCGCCACCGCGACCGCGTCGCCGAACGCGCCCGGCTGGGCGTTGAGCGGCAGGCTGAGCAGGTTGCCCGACATCGAGGCGTCCTGGGCCGAGGTGCGGTGGTCCCCGCCGGAGATCACGTCGGACCAGTTCAGCGCCCTGGACTTGCCGTTGCCCGCCACGGTGGCGGTGTCGCCGAAGACCTGCAGCGGCAGGGCGGACTGCGCGGTCAGCCCGTTGCCCGACCACGAGCCCCGGTCACCGGAGGTGGTCACGTCGTCGCCCGCCACCGAGCGGAAGTTGTTGGAGGTGTCGCTCTCCACGTTGCTGCCCGCGCCCAGCGCGGTGCCGAAGACCTGCGGCGAGGTCGCGGCGGGCAGCGAGAGGACGTTGCCCGCCAGCGAGCCCTCGTCACCGGTGGAGGTGGCCTTGCCGCCCGCGGTGGAGAACAGCTTGTTGTCGGTGTCGGTCGAGCCGTTGCCGACGGCCACCGCCGTGCTGCCGAACTTCTGCGCCGGGTTCGACGTGGGCACGTGCAGGATGTTGCCGGACAGGGAGCCGTGCTTGCCGGTCGCCTCGGGCGAGCCGCCCGCCTTGACCACGGTGCTGCCGCCGGTGTCCGAGGTGGGGTTGCCGACCAGGGCGCCCGCGTTGCCGAAGCCCTGCGCGCCCAGCGCGGTCGGCGCGGAGACGACGTTGCTGGAGATGGTGCCGTCGTCGTCCTTGCTGTTGGGCGTGTCGCCCGAGCGGACCAGCTTGTGCTCGGTGGTGCTGCCGTCGGCCTGGCCGACGGCGGTGAGGCCGTTGCCGAAGCCCTCGACCGGCGTGGCCAGCGGGACCTGGCCGATGTTGCCCGACACCACGCTGTCGTTGCCCCGGCTGGCGTTGTAGCCGCCCGCCTCGGAGCTGACGGTGTTCTCGCAGCCCCCGACCGCCAGGCCGCCGCCGGACACGCCGTTGCCGCACAGGTCGACCGCGGTCGCGGGCGGGGTGGTGGCGGTGTTGGAGGACAGCACCGAGCCGTCGCCGTTGGTGAACGTGCCGCCGCCCGCGGTGGCCCTGGAGTCGTTGGTGTGGCCCGCGGTGGTGTTGCCCAGGCCGGACAGGGCGTTGCCGCCGCCGGAGACCGGCAGCGCGACCGGCGCGTCGCCCAGGTTGCCCGACAGGGTCGAGCCCTGGCCGCTGGTGCTGGTGAAGCCACCGGCCCTGGAGTGGTTGGAGGTGCCCGAGCGGACGTCGGAGTTGCCCAGCGCGGAGGTGGCGTTGTCGCTGGCCACCACCGGTCCGGCCAGCTGCGGCTGCAGCGCGTTGCCCGCGAGGGTGCCCTTCTCGCCGCTGGTGCCCAGCCAGGTGGGGATGCCGTGGATGCCGCCGCGCGTGCTGCCCGCCTCGGCCCTGGCGTGGTGCCCGCCCGCCACGTCGGCGTTGCCCGCGCCGGACAGGCCGTTGCCGTTGACCGCCACGATCGGGGCCAGCGGGACGCCCAGCGCGTTGCCGCCGACCGAGCTGCCGTCGCCGTCGGTCTTGAGCGAGCCGGGGGTGACCGCGTAGCCGGCGGCGTAGGAGTCGGCGCGGGCGTTGCCCGCGCCCGCGACCGCGTTGTCGGTGAACTGCACCGGCACGGCCCACTGGCCCGCCACCACGTTGCCCGACAGCGAGCTGTCCCGGCCGGAGGTGGTGATGTCGCCGCCCGCGGCGGCCTGCTGCTCCATCACGGCGCGCGACTCGGCGTTGCCGACGCCGCTGACCGCGTTGCCGCCCGCCTGCACGGGGACCGCGGCGGACAGCGAGGTGACGTTGCCGGCGAGCGAGCCGCGCGAGCCGTCGGTGGTGATGGCGCCGGTGCTGGCGTCGGTCCTGGCGCAGCGGCCCTCGGCGTAGGCGTCGCCGCCCGCCGCGATGGCGTTGCCGCAGGCGCTGACCGGGACCACGATGTCGCTGTCGACGGTGTTGCCTCGGGTGACGCGGTGCACCCCCGTGGCGCCCAGGCGCTCCCGCGCCCCGCGCAGCAGCGGGTTGACCGGGGCCGGGACGGCTCCGGCGAGCTGCTCGGTGCCGATCTCGCGGTGGAACTCCGGCAGGTCCCGGTTGCCGTGCGGGGTGCCCACGTTGTTGTGCGCGACGTCCACGGGGATCTTGACCCGCGCGTCCAGCGGCGAGGGGGAGGCGTCGGGGTTGACGTTCTCCTGGGCTGAGGCGATGCCCGTGCCGAGCATCAGCAAACCACCAGTGACAAGTGCGGACTGGATACCGCGCTTGGCCCAGGTCTGCATGGGTTCTCCTTCCGATGTCCCTTGCGGGAGGTGGTGGGCGGGCGGTCGGACGCGGCAGGCGTCGGGACGGCGACCACCCGGATCTGAGGGCGGTTCTGAGGGCGGTGCGGAGCGCGGCGACCGGTTGAGAGCGCGACGAACCGCGCGTCGGTCGACTACCGGGGCGGCCGGAGGGCCGCCGCGGACCGCGCGCGGGGATCAGTCAGGGGTGATGCCGGGCTGCTTGCCGGGCGTCACGGTGTTCCGCTCGTCGCCGGGCAGCGCGGCCCGGCCGGTGGCGGAAGCGGTGCGGTGGGCGGACGCGCTCGCGAAGGACGCGCTGCCGCCGCCTGCGGACCCGGAGCCGTCGCCACCGCAGGAGCAGTGCGCCGGTGCGCTCGCGGGGGGCGCGAACGGCATCGACGGGACGCGGGACGGGTCGCCGGGCAGGGTGGGGTGCTCCTCGGCGGCCAGCACCGGCAGGTGCTGTGCCGACAGGGCGGGCCAGGTCTTGCTCAGCTCGTGGAACGTGCCCGCGAACTCGGGGACCTCGGGCACCGGGAGCTCCGCGACGGGAGCGGGGTGCGCGGTGGCCTGAGTCGGCGCGAGGGACGGGGCGGACACGGTGGCCGTGCGGCCGACCACGTCGACCTGGGGGAGGACCGCGGCCACGGCGGGCCGCTCCGGCTCGGGCTGGAACAGCGCGCCCATCTGGCCCACGGTGCCACCGATGTCGTGCGCCACCTGGCCCAGGTCGGCCGGGGCCGCCTCGCGGGCCAGCTCGCTCGGCGCGCGCAGGGTGGCGTCCAGGTCGGCCACCGCCCCGGTCACCGGCGCGGTCACCGGCTCCACCACCGGGGCGACCGCCCCGGTCAGCGGGGTGCGCTCGGTCGCCGAGGTCAGCGCCGAGGTCAGCGCGTCACCCTCCTCGGCGACCTGCGCGGAGGCCGGGGCCGCGGACAGCGCCCAGACGACGGCGCTGCCCGCCAGCGCGCCACCGGCCACCAGCGCGGCACGGGTGAGCAGCCGCCGGACGCGGCTCGCCCCCGTTCCCGCTCGCTGGTCGCCGGTCGACACCGCTGGTACCTCCACCTGGAGAAGTGCTGGGATCCGCCGGCTGGAAGACCTCGGTGATCAAGCCGACGCCGAGAGCCTGCCGGCACCGACGGGCCGATCGCACGTCCACGGAGCCGAGTTCGCCGGATCGTGTGATGAACACGCACCGTTCACGAATACCACTCACAGTGGTCAGATCCGCTTGAGCACGCGCGCCGCCCCGGCCGCCGCCGTCGAGGCGAGGATCCAGCCCACGGCGATCAGGGTGCTGGAGATCCACTGCGAAGCACCGGTGAACCTCCACTTGCCGTCGTGGCCCAGGTCCACGATCGGCACCAGCAGGTCCACCGACAGCAGCCACGGGTTCCACACCGGCACCTCGTCCTCGTTGAGCCGCGTCATCTCGTGGCCCGCGAACCACAGCGACCCCACCAGCCAGAACGCGGTCAGCCAGGCGATGGCCAGCCACGGCCGGTAGCCGTAGCCGACCGTCCAGCGCTGCAGGAAGCCCCACACCCGGCCCGCCCAGCCCAGCTCCGAGTAGCGCCGGTGCTGCTTCTCCAGCTGCACGCGCTGGGCCAGCTCCTCCTCGCCGCCGTCCCGGTAGACCGCGGCCAGCTGCTCGTACGGGCCGGGCGCGAAGTCCGGCTGCACCCGGCGCAGCCAGCGCAGCCGGGTGCCCACGTCCACCGGGGGCGTCGAGTCGATCGAGGTGAAGGTGAAGTCCTCCACGGCCACCCCGCCGGTCGCCGCCCACAGGCCGGGGCCGTCGTACACCGCCGTCGCCCGCGCCCTGGTCAGCAGCACGCGCCCCTCGGGCACCCGGTCCTCGCCCAGCCGCAGCACCAGCTGCGGGACGGTCAGGCCGTAGGCGTTGAGCGCGATGCCGCCGGCCGGACCGCCCAGCCTCGCGCCCGCGAAGTTCGCCATCTTGCCCACCTCGGCCAGCCGCACGCGCACCCCGCCCGCCGCGTGGAACCCGTCGTCGCACAGCAGGTCCTTGCCGACCGTGGCGACCCGCGCGTCCAGCGACGGCTTCACCGAGCCGTCCGGCCTGCGCCGGGGCCGCTCCAGCACCGCGCCGGCGCAGTCCAGGGTCGAGCCGATCTCGGCGTTCTGCAGCCGCAGCGAGCCCTCGGCGCGCAGCTCGCGCAGGAACAGCGTGCCGCCCACCCGCAGCCGGTCGGCGAACAGCACGTCGATGCCGGGGCCGTGCAGCCGCACGCCGGACAGGCTCGCGCTGCCGCGCACGTGCGCGTCGACCAGCCGCACCTGCCCGTAGACGCGCAGCGCCGACTCCCGCGCGCCGTCACCTCGGAAACCGCCGTCGACCGCGCCGCGCGCCTCCAGGTCCCCGCGCACCACCATGCCGTCGGCGTGCAGCGCCACCGGGATGTGCTCGTCGGCGCGGTCCAGCACCTCCAGCGCCTCCGGCCTGCCGATGACCGCGCCGGACAGCCGCAGGTAGCCGCCGACCTCGGCGCCGGGCAGCCGCACCGTGCCGGAGGCGGTGAACCCGTCGTCCAGCTCCACGTTGCCGTCCACCCGGACGCGGTCGGCCACCAGTGACGCGGCCTCGTCGGCGGTGCCTCGCGGGATGACCAGCACCGGCCGGTCCACCGCGCTGGACCGCAGCCGCGCGCCGGAGAACACCACGTCGCCGCCGACCCGCGCACCGGGCAGCAGCACCCGGCCCTCGGCGGTGAACCGGCCGCCCTCGGCGTCGCAGAACAGCGTGCCCGCGACCTGCACGCCCGTCGCCTCCAGGGCGTCCTGACCGGGGTTGATCAGGCGCGCGCCGCCCAGGTGGACGTTGCCGCCGAAGTTCGCGCCGCGCAGCCGCACCTCACCCGTCGCGCGCAGGGCGATGGCCTGCATCGAGCCGGACACCCGGATGCGCGCGGCCAGCAGCGCGTGGTCGCCGCCGCGCAGCACCGCCCCGGCCAGCCGGACCGTGCCGCGCACCGCCGCGTCGGTCAGGTCCACCACGCCGTCGCTGGTGAACCCGGCCTCCAGCACCAGGTCGCTGCCCACCCGCAGGTTGCGCCCGCGCAGGCCGGGCATCCGGCAGCCGCGCAGCCGCAACCCGGTCAACCGGGCCATGCGCAGGTCCGGCGGCTGCTCGAAGACGCAGTCCCGCAGGTCCACCACGTGCCGCACGCGCGCGCCCTCCAGCCGGAGCAGGCCCACGACGTGCGCGCCGACCAGCCGCAGCGCGGGCAGCCCGGCGGGCGCGGGCCCGGTCAGCAGCGCGGTCAGCACCTCGCCGCGCACCGTGCGGTCGCGCTTGGCCGTCCCCGGTCCGAACACCACGCGCGCACCGGTGACGAAGGCATCGCGGACCCGCTGTTCTGCGGACGTGAGATCGGGCACCGTTCGATCCGATCATCCCGACACCGGTGTTGACCAGCGCTCGGCGGGATACCGTGATCGGTGTGACTGGACCGGACTCGCGCCCCGGCGACCGGGTGCCCGCGCTGCTGCGCGTCAGCGCCGCGCTGAGCTGGCGCTTCGTGGCGGTGGTCGCCGCGCTGTACGTGGTGGCGCAGGTGGTCGGGTTCCTCGCCACGATCGTCATCCCCACCGGCGTCGCGCTGCTGCTGGCCGCGCTGCTGTCCCCCGCGGTGTCCCAGTTGAGCAGGGTCGGCGTGCCGCGCGGGCTGGCCACCGGGTTCGTGCTGGTGGCGGGGCTGGCCGTGGTCGGCGGCGTGCTCACCTTCGTGATCACCGAGTTCTCCAAGGGCCTGCCGGAGCTGCAGAGCCAGGTCAGCGCCAGCCTGGACACCATCCGCGACTGGCTGCGGGACGGGCCGCTGCACCTGAGCGACGTGCAGCTGCAGCAGTACCTCGACCGGGCGGTGGAGACGGTCAAGGAGAACCAGAGCGACATCACCTCGGGCGCGCTCACCACGGCGGCGACCGTGGGCGAGCTGATGACCGGCATCCTGCTGGCCCTGTTCACGCTCATCTTCTTCCTGCACGACGGCGACGGGATCTGGCGGTTCCTGATCCGGGTGGTGCCCGCCGACGTGCGCGACCGGGCCGACGTGGCCGGGCGGCGCGGGTTCGCCTCGCTGGTCAGCTACGTGCGGGCGACCGCGGCGGTGGCCGTGGTGGACGCGGTCGGCGTGGGCATCGGGCTGTGGATCGTGGGCGTGCCGCTGGTGGTGCCGCTGTCCGCGCTGGTGTTCCTGGGCGCGTTCATCCCGATCATCGGCGCGGTGATCACCGGCGCGGTGGCGGTGCTGGTGGCGCTGGTGGCCAACGGCCCGGTGGCGGCGCTGGTCGTGCTGGCGATCCTGATCGGCGTGATGCAGCTGGAGAGCCACGTGCTGCAGCCGCTGCTGCTGGGGCGGGCGGTGAAGCTGCACCCGCTGGCGGTGGTGCTGGCGATCACCGCCGGGCTGGTGGTCAGCGGGATCGCCGGGGCGCTGCTGTCGGTGCCGCTGCTGGCGGTGCTGAACTCGGGCATCCGGTCGCTGCTGTCGGAGTCGGACCGGCACGTGGCGCCGCAGCAGGTGGACGTGCACGAGCCGCAGGAGACCGGACCGACGGACAAGGCCGCGGGGGAGCGCGTGGACGACGAGGTCGGCGGCTGACCCCAACCGCGTCTGCAAGTACTACCCGAGGTGCGTGCGAGGGCCGGTAAGTACTACCCGGGTGTCCCGAACGCTCGGTTCGTGGTGTCCGAACGCGCGGCTCGCGAAGGCTTGAGCGGGATCAAGCCATTTCCACGAGGTTGCGGCCGCAGCCCTTGGCGGCGAGCAGGGCGGAGTCGGCGGCCACCAGCAGGTCCGGCAGCTCGTAGCCGAACCGCTCGGTGGTGGCCACGCCGATGCTCACGGTCAGCCCGGTCAGCAGGTGCTCGCTGCCGTCGGTGCGCACCGTCGGCACGGCCAGTTCCTGCACCGCCTGCCGGACCCGCTGCGCCACCGACCTGGCCACGGCGGGTTCGGCGTCGGGCAGCAGCACCACGAACTCCTCGCCGCCGAACCGGCCCACCAGGTCGCCGCGCCGCGTGGTGGTGCTCAGCAGCAGGGCGACCGCGCTCAGCGCGGCGTCCCCCGCCAGGTGCCCGACCTCGTCGTTGACCCGCTTGAAGTGGTCCAGGTCCAGCAGCATCACGGCCATCGGCCGCTGCGCGGGGCGGGCCTTGGACAGCTCGTAGCGGGCTCGGGCGTCCCAGTGCGCCGCGTTGGCCAGGCCGGTCTTGGCGTCGCGCTGCGCGGAGCGGCGCCACTGCGGCAGCTGCGCGGCGCGTTCCAGCAGCGCCATCGGCGGCCCGGCCAGCAGTGCGTGCGCCGGGTCGCCCAGCGCGGCGGAGCCCATCAGGCCGCCGATGCTCACCGCGACCACGCCGAGCACCGCGTCGATCGGCTCGCCGACGACCTCGCCGCCGGGGGCGCTCGGGTTGCGCAGCCGCAGGCCCAGCGCGATCAGCACCGCCCGCGCCACCAGCAGCGCCACCGCGCCCACGACCAGCTGCGGCAGCTCGGCCGCTGGTTCGGTCCAGCCGATGGCGAACCGGGCGCCGAACACCGACAGCGCGGTGGCGGACAGGGTGAACAGCCAGCGGTGCGACTCCGGCCGCTGGCTCAGCACGCCGTGCAGGGCGGGCCCGAACAGCAGCAGGACCAGCAGGTTGCACGGCAGCGCCACGGCGCCCGCGGCCAGGTAGCTCAGGTGCGCCGCCCACGGGTTGCGGGAGGTCTCGCCCATCCGGTGGCTGTAGATGGAGCTGCCGATGACGACCGCGCCCGCGGTGCCCGCGATGGCGGCGAACCGGCCGATCTGCTCCGGGTCGGGCCGAGGTGACGTGGCGATGACGTAGACGACCAGCGCGAGCGCCGCGGCGTCGACGAGCAGCCAGTAGGCCAGGGCGGAGCGCTTGAGCCTCCAGAGCGGCCAGTCGCGCACCCTCGCCCACCCCCCACCACGGGAAGTCCGGTGCCGCCACCCCCTGCGGCGAGCGCCGGACTCGGCCAGCCTTGCACAGGCATCGGAACGGGAACAGACCGCCACCTGGGGGTTAGCTGGACCACCTCGGCAAGGCAAGATGACCTCCGGAGGGGGTCCATCGTGCACGCACAGGCAGCCGCAGCGGGTCCGCCGGTGGCGGAAGACCCGGTCGCGCACCTCTGGCGAGGGACGGTAGCACTACGGATAGTGACGTTTCTCTTCGCCCTGGGTAACGCGGCGGTGCACAGCTCCGGCTACCAGCGGCCGTGGCTGGCCTGGGCGGTGATCGCGGTGATGGCCGCCTGGTCGGTGTTCACCGTCCAGGCCTACAGCAGGCGCGCGGGCAGGCGGCCGTGGGTGGTCGTCGCCGACCTGGTGGTGGCGTGCGGCCTGATGTCGCTGTCGCCGCTGATCATGACCCCGGCGCAGTTCCTGTACAACGTCCCGCTGATCACCACCATCTGGGCGTCGGTGCCCGCGGTGGCGGCGGGGGCGCTGGGCGGGCAGGTGGCGGGCGGGCTGGCCGGGTTCGCCGTCGGCCTCGGCACCTACCTCAACCGGGGCGCGCTCAGCGTGGACCTGGTCCGCGACGTGGTGCTGCTGGCGGGCGCCGGGTTCGTCGTGGGCATGGTGTCGACCACCGCGCGCCGCTCGGCGGTGCGGCTGGCGCGGGCGCTGCGCGCCGAGGCGGCGACCGCGGAGCGCGAGCGGCTGGCCAGGTCCATCCACGACGGCGTGCTCCAGGTGCTGGCCAGGGTCCGCAAGCGCGGCGTGGAGCTGGGCGGGGAGGCCGCCGAGCTGGCCAGGCTGGCGGGCGAGCAGGAGGTGGCGCTGCGGTCGCTGGTCGCCGCCGCGCCCAGCGAGTCCACCGTGGACGGCGACGCCGACCTGCGGCCGGCGCTGCAGCTGCTGGCCACGCCCCGCGTGCAGGTGGCCACGCCCGCGACCAGGGTCATGCTGCCCGCGACGACGGTGACCGAGCTGGCCGCCGTGGTGCGCGAGGCGCTGTCGAACGTGGAGCGGCACGCCGGGCCCGACGCCAAGGCGTGGGTGCTGCTGGAGGACCTGGGCGAGGAGGTCGTGCTCAGCGTGCGCGACGACGGCCCCGGCATCCCGCCGGGGCGGATCGCGGTGGCCGAGGCCGAGGGCCGGATGGGCATCGCGAAGTCGATCCGGGGCCGCGTGGAGGCGCTGCGTGGCACCCTGGAGCTCCAGACGGGGCCGGGGGAGGGCACCGAGTGGGAGGTGCGGGTCTACCGATGAGCGTGTCCGTGATGGTGGTCGACGACCACCCGCTGTGGCGCGATGGCGTGGCGCGCGACCTGAGCGAGCGCGGTTTCGACGTGGTCGCCACGGCCGGTGACGCGCCCTCTGCGGTGCGCATCGCCCGCGCCGTGCGCCCGGCGGTGGTGCTGATGGACCTCAACCTGGGCGAGCAGTCCGGGGTCGACGCGACCCGGCTGATCACCGCCGAGCTGTCCGGCACGCGGGTGCTGGTGCTCTCGGCCAGCGGCGAGCACGACGACGTGCTGGAGGCGGTGAAGGCGGGCGCCTCCGGCTACCTGGTCAAGTCCGCCTCCTGCGAGGAGCTGGTGGCGGCGGTCAACCGGACCGCCTCGGGGGACGCGGTGTTCACCGCGGGCCTGGCGGGGCTGGTGCTGGGCGAGTACCGGCGGATGGCGGCGGCCCCGGACGAGCGGGACAAGCCGCAGCTGACCGAGCGGGAGACCGAGGTGCTGCGGCTGGTGGCCAAGGGGCTGACCGCCAGGCAGATCGCCACCCGGCTGGTGATCTCGCACCGCACCGTGGAGAACCACGTGCAGTCCACGCTGCGCAAGTTGCAGCTGCACAACCGCGTCGAGCTGGCGCGGTACGCGATCGAGCACGGTCTCGACGTCGACCCGGAGGGCTGAAGACATGGAAGGACCGGCCGTGGACCCCAAGGACCTGAGGGTGTCCGACGCGGAGCGCGAGCACGTGGTGGGACTGCTGCAGAAGGCCATCGGCCGCGGCCTGATCACGCTGGACGAGTTCACCGAGCGCACCGACACGGCGCTGGCCTCGCGCACCCGCGGCGAGCTGAACTCCGTGCTGCTCGACCTGCCCGGCGTGGTGCACGGCGACCAGGCGGCCGGCCCCTCGGTGGCGCCGCGCGAGCGGACCGAGCTGAAGACCACGATGTCCTCGGTCAGCCGCAAGGGCCGCTGGTCGGTGCCCCGGTCGCTGGTGGTGCGCAACCGGATGGGCACCACGGCGCTGGACTTCCGCGATGCCGACATCCCGCACCCGGTGGTGGACGTCGAGCTCGACGTCGCGGGCGGGATGGTGCAGCTCGTGCTGCCCGAGGGCGCGACCGTGGACGCCGACGAGGTGGAGGCCACGATGGGCAGCGTGGTGACGGACAAGCTGGGCACCGGGGTGGGGGGCAGCCCGCACTTCGTGGTGCGCGGGTCGGTGCGCGCCGGCTCGCTGGAGATCCGCACCAAGAAGCAGCGGTTCGGCTTCCGCCGTGCGTGATCGCCGCCGCGCGCCCAGGATCGTGGGGTGCGCTGCCTCGTCACCGGTGCGACCGGCTACCTCGGCGGTCGGCTGGTCCCCCGGCTGATCGCGGCGGGCCACCGGGTCCGCTGCCTGGTCCGCGACCCCGCCAAGCTGCGCGACGTGCCGTGGGCCGGTGAGGTCGAGGTGGTGCGGGGCGACGTGCTCGACCGCGCCCGCCTCGACGCCGCCGCGCGCGACGTGGACGTGGTGCACTACCTGGTGCACTCGCTGCACCAGGCCGACTTCGCCGACGCCGACCGGCGCGGGGCGGTGAACACCGCGCGGGCCGCCGAGGCCGCGGGCGTGCGGCGGATCGTCTACCTGGGCGGGCTGCACCCGCCGGGGGCCGCGCTGTCGCCGCACCTGGCCTCGCGCAAGGAGGTCGGCGAGGTGTTCCTGGCCTCGTCGGTGCCCGCGGTGGTGCTCCAGGCCGCGGTGGTGATCGGCTCCGGGTCGGCCAGCTTCGAGATGCTGCGGTACCTGACCGAGCGGCTGCCGGTGATGGTCACGCCCCGCTGGGTGCGCAACCGGGTGCAGCCGATCGCCGTGCGGGACGTGCTGCGGTACCTGGTCGAGGCGGTGGAGCTGCCCGCGCGGGTGAACCGGACCTTCGACATCGGCGGCCCGGAGGTGCTGACCTACCTGGAGATGATGCTGCGGTACGCGCGGGTGGCGGGCCTGCGCCCGCGCCGGGTGCTGCCGGTGCCGCTGCTGACCCCCCGACTGTCCGCCCACTGGGTGAACCTGGTGACGCCCGTGCCCCGGTCGATCGCCGTGCCGCTGATCGAGTCGCTGGTGCACGAGGTGGTGTGCCGCGAGCACGACGTGGACGAGCACCTGCCCGGTCCGCTGACCGGCTACGACGAGGCGGTGGCGCTGGCGCTGGCCAGGGTCCGCGACGCCGAGGTGGAGACCCGCTGGTCCGGCGCGTCGGTGCCGGGCGCGCCGTCGGACCCGCTGCCCAGCGACCCGGCCTGGTCGGGCGGCTCGTCCTACGTCGACGTGCGGGAGCGGCGCAGCGCGGCGACCCCGGAGCGGCTGTGGGAGGTCGTGGAGGGCATCGGCGGCGACCGCGGCTGGTACTCGTTCCCGCCCGCCTGGGCGGTGCGCGGGTGGCTGGACCGGCTGGTGGGCGGGGTGGGGCTGCGCCGGGGCAGGCGCGATCCGCGCAGGCTGAACGTGGGCGAGGCGCTGGACTGGTGGCGGGTGGAGGAGGTGGAGCGCGGGCGGCTGCTGCGGCTGCGCGCGGAGATGCGCGTGCCCGGCCTGGCGTGGCTGGAGCTGCGGGTGGCGCCGGGCGGGGACGGCGGGTCGGTCTACCGCCAGCGGGCGGTGTTCGTGCCGCGCGGCCTGGCCGGTCACCTGTACTGGTGGCTGGTGTGGCCGTTCCACGGCGTGGTGTTCGGCGGCATGGTCCGCAACATCACCAGTGAAGCGGAGCTTACAAGTGAGTTCAGAAAGTCCTGATGGACCGCACAAGTGCGGCGGGCGCACACTGCCGCCATGAAGGCACTGGTCAAGGCTTCCGCCGGGCCGGGACTGGCGCTGACCGAGGTGCCCGACCCCACCCCCGGCCCCGGTGACGTGCTGGTCCGGGTGCTGCGCACCGGGATCTGCGGCACCGACCTGCACATCGACTCGTGGGACGAGTGGGCGGCGCGCACGGTCCGCGCG
>NZ_BMRG01000001.1:743267-752094 GCF_014648515.1 Saccharothrix coeruleofusca | reverse complement strand
CCGCTGGTGCTGGGCCACGAGTTCGTCGGCGAGGTCGTCGAGACCGGCCCCGCCGTGACCGGCGTGCGGGTCGGCGACCTGGTCAGCGGCGAGGGCCACCTGGTCTGCGGCACGTGCCGCAACTGCAAGGCGGGCCGCCGCCACCTGTGCGCGCACACCCTGGGCCTGGGCGTGCAGCGCGACGGCGCGTTCGCCGAGTACGCGGTGCTGCCCGAGCAGAACGCCTGGGTGCACCGCACCCCGGTGGACCTGGACGTGGCCGCCATCTTCGACCCGTTCGGCAACGCCGTGCACACCGCGCTGTCCTTCCCCGTCATCGGCGAGGACGTGCTGATCACCGGCGCGGGCCCGATCGGCGTCATGGCCGCCGCGGTGGCCAAGCACGCGGGCGCGCGCAACGTGGTGATCACCGACGTCAACGAGCACCGGCTGGACCTGGCCCGCAAGGTCGGCGTCGACCTGGCGCTGGACGTCTCGGCGCGCACCGTCGCCGACGCGCAGGCCGAGCTGGGCATGACCGAGGGCTTCGACGTGGGCATGGAGATGTCCGGGCAGCCCTCCGCGCTGCGCGAGATGATCGACAACATGTCCCACGGCGGGCGCATCGCCATGCTGGGGCTGCCCGCCGTCGAGTTCCCGGTGGACTGGAGCAGCGTCGTGCTCAAGATGCTGCACATCAAGGGCGTCTACGGCCGGGAGATGTTCGAGACCTGGTACTCCATGTCGGTGCTGCTGCAACGCGGCCTCGACCTGGCGCCGGTGATCACCCACCGGTACCACTGCACCGAGTTCGAACGCGCCTTCGCCACCGCGCGCGAGGGCAAGTGCGGCAAGGTCATCCTCGACTGGACGGGAGCTGCCTGATGTACGGCGCGATGCGGGAGGACTTGCGGACCGGGCTGGCGGAGATCCGCGCGGCGGGCCTGTACAAGGCCGAGCGGGTGATCGGCAGCCCGCAGAACTCCGCGGTGCGGGTGGCCACCTCGCCGACCGAGGTGCTGAACTTCTGCGCCAACAACTACCTGGGCCTGGCCGACCACCCGGCGCTGGTCAAGGCCGCGCACGACGCGCTGGACCGGTGGGGCTTCGGCATGGCCTCGGTGCGGTTCATCTGCGGCACGCAGGAGCCGCACAAGGAGCTGGAAGCGCGGCTGTCGCGGTTCCTCGGCACCGAGGACACCATCCTCTACAGCTCGTGCTTCGACGCCAACGGCGGCCTGTTCGAGACGCTGCTCGGCGCGCAGGACGCGATCATCTCCGACGAGCTGAACCACGCCTCGATCATCGACGGCGTGCGGCTGTCCAAGGCCCGCCGGTTCCGCTACCGCAACCGGAACATGGCCGACCTGGAGCAGCAGCTCAAGGACGCCGCCGACGCCCGCTACCGGCTGATCGCCACCGACGGCGTGTTCTCCATGGACGGCTACCTCGCGCCGCTGGACGAGATCTGCGACCTCGCCGAGAAGTACGACGCGCTGGTCATGGTCGACGACTCGCACGCGGTCGGCTTCGTCGGCCCGCAGGGGCGCGGCACGCCCGAGCTGTTCGGCGTGCAGGACCGGGTCGACATCGTCACCGGCACCCTGGGCAAGGCGCTGGGCGGCGCCAGCGGCGGCTACACCTCCGGCCGGGCGGAGATCGTGGAGATGCTGCGCCAGCGGTCCCGGCCCTACCTGTTCTCCAACTCGCTGGCCCCGTCGATCACCGCCGCCGCCGTCGCGGCGCTGGACCTGCTCAGCTCCTCGGGCGAGCTGCTGACCCGGCTGCGCGAGAACACCGCGCTGTTCCGGTCCCGGATGACCGAGGCGGGCTTCGACCTGCTGCCCGGCGAGCACCCGATCATCCCGGTGATGATCGGCGACGCGGCGGAGGCGTCGCGGATGGCGGACCTGCTGCTGGAGCAGGGCGTCTACGTGATCGGGTTCTCCTACCCGGTGGTGCCGCACGGCAAGGCGCGCATCCGCACCCAGATGTCGGCGGCGCACTCCACCGACGACGTCAACCGCGCGGTGGACGCCTTCATCGCCGCGCGCGACCGGATGTGACCCCGCGCCCGTGCAGGAAGTGCACGACGAGCAGCACGACGAGCAGCGCCAGCACCGCGTAGCGCGGCCAGACCTGGCCGGTGGCCCGCTCCAGCAGGGCTGACCCGATCCCGGCCACCGCCCCGGCCGCGCACACCGCGCCGAGCGCCAGCCAGGAGCGCCGCCCGCTGATGCGCGGGCGGTGCTCGTCCACGGTGCCCAGCAGGGCCGCCACCAGCACCACCGCGAGCAGCGCGGACGAGACGGCGGTGCCGCTGACCGCCCACCCGCCCGCGCGCACGCTCGGCACCACGACGCCGAACACCACCAGCGCGAACACCCCGGCCACCGCGATCTTGACCACCCTGCCGCTGATCGTCACGCAGGGGGAATCGGTCACCCGCGACGGCGCTCAAACGCGACGCGGGCGAGGATGGACGGGTGATCGACCCCAGGCGACTGCGCGTGCTCAGCGCGCTCGCCGACCACGGCACGGTGACCGCCGCCGCCCGCGCGCTGCACCTGACCCCGTCCGCGGTGTCGCAGCAGCTCGCGGCGCTGGAGTCGGAGGCGGGCCAGGAGCTGCTGCGCCGCCGGGGCAGACGGGTCGCGCTGACCGCCGCGGGGGAGCTGCTGGTGGGGCACGCCAACGCGGTGGCCGCCGAGCTGGAGCGGGCGCAGGCGGGCCTGGCGGCGTTCGCGGGCGGCAAGACCGGGCGGGTGGAGGTGGCCAGCTTCGCGTCGGCGATCACCCAGGTCGTCGCCCCGGCGGTGGCCGCGCTGCGCACCACCGCGCCCGGCGTGGCCATTCGGGTCCGCGACGCCGAGGGCCACGCCAGCGTGCCGCTGCTGCTGGACGGCGAGATCGACCTGGCCATCACCGAGGAGCACCGGGCCGCGCCGCGCGCCGACGACCGCAGGCTGACCCGCTTCCCGCTCTACACCGAGCCCTTCGACGTGGTGCTGCCGCCGGAGCACCCGCTGGCCGGGGCGGCGGAGGTGGACCTGGGCGCGCTGGCCGACGAGGACTGGGTCGCGCCGCTGCCCGGCAACCCGGTGCGCGACGTGGTGGAGCTGGTGTGCGGGCAGGCCGGTTTCGCCCCGCGCGTGCGGCACACCTCGGACGACTTCCGGGCCATCGGCGCGCTGGTCCGGGCGGGCGCGGGCGTGGCGCTGGCCCCGCGCAACGCCCTGCCCGGCCAGCCGGTGCGCGGCCAGGCCCCGCTGCGCCGGGTGTTCGCGGCGGTGCGCCGGGGCAGCGAGGACCACCCGCTGGTCAAGCTGGTCCGCGACGAGCTGGTGCGCTGCGCGGCCCACCAGCCCACCTGACCCCCGAACGCGCGACTCGCGGTGCCCGAACGCGCGACTCGCGCAATCAGGTGACCCCGACGGCAGGTGGGTGGCCCGGTGGGCACCACGCGAGGCCGCGTCGGCCTGTCGGGATGCCTTTCGGAAAAATCACGCTCTTCGATTTTTCCGAAACGCGTCCCGATGGGCCGACTCCCAGGCGGCCTCGCCGACCCGGCGAAGCCGGGTCAATTCAACACAGCTCGGGCGGCGAGTTTGGCGGAGGCGGGGTCGGGGGCGGCCAGGGCGCCGCGGGCGGCGAGCTGGCACAGGTCGAAGCTGGTGGCGGCGAGCTTCGCGCCGACGCCCGCGAGCGCGGTGTGGTTCATCGACAGGCTGGTCACGCCCAGGCCGATGAGGACGCAGGCCAGCAGCGGGTCGGCCGCCGCCTCGCCGCACACGCCGACCGGCTTGCCCGCCGCCGTGCCCGCCTCGCCGACCTGCGCGATCAGCCGCAGCAGCGCGGGCTGCCACGGGTCGTTCAGCGCCGCGACCGCGCCGACCTGGCGGTCCGCCGCGAACGTGTACTGCGCCAGGTCGTTGGTGCCGATGGAGACGAAGTCCACCACTTCCAGGATCTCCCGAGCGGCCAGCGCGGCGGCCGGGATCTCGACCATCACCCCCGCGCGGGCGATGCCCGCCGCCCGCGCCCGCTCGGCGAACCAGGCCGCCTCGGCGGCGGTGGCCACCATCGGGGCCATCACCGACACCTCCGCGCCGCTGTCCGCCGCCGCCAGCGCGATCGCCTGGAGCTGCCGCTCCAGCACGTCCGGCCGGTCGAAGGCGACCCGCAGGCCGCGCACGCCCAGCGCCGGGTTGGGTTCCGGGTCGGGGTTGAGGAAGGGCAGCGGCTTGTCCGCGCCCGCGTCCAGGGTCCGCACCACGACGGGCTTGCCCGCGAACGGGGCCAGCACCGCCGCGTACGCCGCGCGCTGCTCGTCCACCGACGGCTCGTCGGCGGCGGACAGGAAGCAGAACTCGGTGCGGAACAACCCCACGCCCTCCGCGCCACCGGCCGCGGCGGCCACCGCGTCGGCGGGCGAGCCGACGTTGCCCAGCACCTTCACCCGCAGCCCGTCGCGCAGCACGCCGACGCCGTTCCACTCGACCTTGCCCGCCACGTGCGCGGCGCGGACCGTGCCGTCGGAGACCTCGACCACGCCGGTGTCGCCGTCCACCAGCAGCGCGTCGGCCTCGGCGGCGAGCACGCCCCGGCAGGCCACCACGGCGGGGATGCCCAGCGAGCGGGCCAGGATCGCGGTGTGCGAGGTGGGTCCGCCCTCCTCGGTGACCAGTGCCAGCACGGTGGCCGGGTCCAGGCCCGCGGTGTCGGCCGGGGCCAGGTCGCGGGCGACCAGCACGCTGGGCCCGGTCAGGTCCGGCACGCCCGGCGCGGGCACCCCCAGCAGCTCGGCGACCAGGCGGTCGCGCACGTCGCGCACGTCGCCCGCCCGCTCGGCCATGTACCCACCTGCGGCCTCCAGCGCCGCGATGAACCCGGCGGCGGCCTGGTGCACGGCACGGGCGGCGGGCAGCGACTCGTCGGTGACCAGCTTCTCGGCCTGCCCCAGCAGCGCCGGGTCGGCGGCCATGGCGGCGGTGGTCTCCAGCACGGCCTTGGCGTCGCCGCTCACCGCGGCGGCGCGCTGCCGCAGCCGCTCGGCCACGACCTCGGCGGCGGGCCGGATGCGCGCGGCCTCGGCCGGGGGATCGGCGGGCGCGGGCGTGGCCGGGGGTTCCCCCAGCGGCTCGGCGACCCGCACCACGGGGCCGGACGCCCGGCCCGAACTGACACCGACACCGCTCAGCCGCGTGCTCGACATGGTCTAGACCATACTCCTTTGGATTGCCGCGCCTCCGGCGCGGCGGGCTCGGCCGCCTGGAAGTCGGCCCATCGGCACGCCTGTCGGAAAAATCGAAGGACGTGATTTTTCCGACAGGCATGCCGACAGGCCGACGCGGCCTCGCGTGGTGGTTGGGGGGTGGTGGTGATTGGGGGTCACCGGAGGTCGGAGGGGGTGGGGTAGGACGGTTGCGCGCCGGGTTTGGTGACGGAGGTGGCGGCGACCCGGGTGGCGAAGGCGGCCGCGGCGGGCAGGGGGTCGCCTTCGGCGAGGCGGGTGGCCAGGGCGCCCGCGAAGGCGTCACCGGCCCCGGTGGTGTCCACGACCTCCACCTCCGGCGCGGGCACCTCCGTGACGCCTTCCGGTGTCACCACCGCCGCGCCGCGCGCGCCCAGGGTGACCACCGCCGACTTCGGACCGAGGTCGAGCAGGCCAGGCAGGGTGCCCGCCAGCGAGGCGGCCTCGTGCTCGTTGACCACCAGCGGGTCCAGCAGGGCCAGCACGTCCGGGGCGACCTCGGTGACCGGCGACAGGTTCAGCACCGGCCGCACCCCGCGCTCGGCGGCCGCGCGGACCGCCCCCTCCACCACGTCGACCGGCACCTCCAGCGAGCAGACCAGCACCGCGAAGGACTCCCACGGCAGCTCGGGCACCACCACGTCGGAGTTCGCCCCCGGCGCGACGACGATGGAGTTCTCCCCGTCGGGCGTCACGGTGATGTAGGCGATGCCGGTCGGCCGCGACGAGGTGCGCAGCAGCTCGGTGCGCACGCCCGCCGACTCCAGCGACGAGCGCAGCAGCTCGCCGTACTGGTCCGGCCCGACCGCGCCGAGGAACGACACCGAGCCGCCCACCCGCGCGGCGGCCACCGCGGTGTTCGCCCCCTTGCCGCCGGGCAGCACGGCGGTGTCGCCGCCGAGGACCGTCTCGCCACCGGCGGGCCTGCGCGGAACCGAGACGACGAGGTCGGCGTTGGCCGACCCGAGCACCAGAACCGAGGTCATCCTCCGCACTCTGCCGGCCGGGATGAGTAGAGGTACGGATTCGCGACCGCCTCCGCGCGGCGACCCTGGTCCCATGACCGGATCGGACCCGCTCACCAGCCTGGCCGACGAGATCGGCCGGATGTCCCGCCGCCTCGCCGCACTGGGCGAGGAGCTGCGCCGGGAAAGCGCCGCCAGGGTCGCCGCGAGCGCCGCGCCCGCGCCCGCCGAGGCCGACCAGCGCCCGGAGCCCGAGCCGCCGCGCGCGGCCGGGTGGCAACCGGCCCCCGCGCCCCCCGAGGTGCGCTGGGCCCCGCAGCGGTCCCACGACTCGCCGTGGCCGCTCCCGACGCGCACCCCGGCCCCGAGCCTGTTCGAGCGGCTGAGCCGGGACGGCGCGGGCAGCAGGCTGCTGGCCTGGGTCGGCGGCGCGATCACCACGCTCGGCGTGGTGATGCTGCTGGTCCTGGCCGTGCAGCGGGGCTACCTCGGGCCGGTGCCCAGGGTGGTCGGCGGGGCGCTGCTGGGCGTCGCGCTGATCGCGGTGGGAGTGCGGCTGCACCGCTCGCCGACCTCGCGGACCGGCGCGTTCGCCCTGGCCGCGACCGGGTTCGCGGTGCTGTACCTGGACGTCGTCGCGATCACCTCGATCTACGGCTACCTGCCGCCGGTCGGCGGCCTGGTGGCGGGTCTGCTGGTGGCGGGCGCGGGCCTGCTGCTGGCGATGCGCTGGGACTCGGCGACGTTCGCGATCGGCGTGGTGGCCGCCTGCGCGGTGTGCGCGCCGGTGCTCACCGAGGGCTTCACCCTGCTGCTGGTGGCGTTCCTGCTGGTGCTCAAGGTCGCCGCGGCCCCGGTGCACCTCAAGCGCGACTGGCCGCCGCTGGCGGTGGTGGCGGGTGTCCCGCCGCTGGTGGCGGTCCTGGCGGCGGTGCCGGGGGAGGACCTGTGGACGGTCAACGTGGTGGCGCTGGTGGCCGCCGTCGTCGGCGTGGCGGGCGCGGCGCTCACCGCCCGGTTCCGCCCGGCCGACCGGACCGCGATCGGCCTGCTGGTCGGCGCCCCGGCGCCCGCGCTGCTGGTCAGCGTGCTGCTGGACCGGCCGCAGTCGGCGGTGGTGGCCGCTGGCGCGGCGGTGCCGGTGCTGGCGGTGTGGGCGTTGGGCCGGGGCAGGCTGCCCTCGGCGTTCACCGCCGCGGCGGGCGGGGTCGGCGTGCTGGCGCTGTTCCAGGCCACGGCCACGGCGTTGGAGGGCAGCACGCGCGCGGCGGCGGTGCTGGCCGAGGCGGCGCTGCTGGCGTTCCTGGCGACCCGGCTGCGCTCGCGCGGCCCGCTGGTCGGCGCGGTGGCGCTGGGCGGGGTCGGCGGCGTGCTGGTGCTGGGCGACGCGCTGCCGCTGAACCTGCTGCTGGAGCCGTGGCGGTTCACCGCCCCCACGACCGAAGTCCTGGTGGCGGGCCTGCTCGCCGGGCTGGTGCTGCTGGTGACCGCGGTGGTGGTGGCGTGGGCGGCGACGGCGGTCGGGGTGCTGGACGACCTCGGCGACCGGCTGGTCGCCTGGATCTGCGTCGGCGTGGTCGGGCTGTACGCGGTGGCCGGGGTGGTGCTGTGCTCGACGCTGCTGGTGTCGCGGACGGTGACCGGCTTCCTCTTCGGTCACACGATCGTGACGATTTCCTGGGCGGTGGCCGCCCTGGTGCTGCTGATCCGCGGCATCGACGTGCCCGCGCTGCGGGCCTGCGGGTTGGTGCTGGTGGGAGCCGCCGTGATGAAGCTGCTGCTGTTCGACCTGGCCGCGCTGAGCGGATTCGCCCGCGTGCTGGCGTTCCTCGGGGCCGGCCTGGTACTACTCACGGCGGGCACCCGTTACGCCAAGCTGGTGGCAACGCGACGAATTTCAGCGAATTCGTAGCAGTCCGGAGCGAAAACGGCCCCCTCTGCGCCACCCTTGGTGTTAAGTCTCAGTAGGTCGGGGCAGGGCCACCGGTGCTGAGCACCGGCTGGAGTCCGGCGTCGGTCGTTTCGCCCCCCGAGCGACCGGCGCCGGGCGCACCGCTGCCTGCCGCCCGCTCCGCCGTCGCGGGCGGCAGAACAGCACCGAGCGCGGTCAGCCCACCGTCGCGGGCGCGCGCTCGTCCTCCACGGACTCGCCTTCGTGGATCGCCACCCGCTGCTGGATGCGGCGCAGCGGGCCGGGCGCCCACCAGGCCGCGCCGTCGAGCAGCTTGAGCACCGCGGGCACCAGCAGCATCCGCACCACCGTGGCGTCCAGCGCCAGCGCCAGGATCATGCCGACGCCGACGAACCGCATCATGGTGATCTGCGAGAACGCGAACGCGCCGGTCACCACGATCAGCAGCAGCGCGGCGGCGGTGATCACCCGGCCGGTCTTGGCAAGGCCGATGCTCACCGCCTCCTCGGTGGACGCGCCGCGACCGCGCGCCTCGACCATGCGGGAGAGCAGGAAGACCTCGTAGTCGGTGGACAGGCCGAACACCACGGCCGCCATCAGCACCACGATGCCGGACTCCAGCGGCGCGGGCGTCACGCCCAGCAGCGACGCGCCGTGGCCCTCCTGGAACACCCACACCAGCACGCCGAAGGTGGCGGACAGGCTCAGCGCGCTCAT
>NZ_BMRG01000001.1:741792-743231 GCF_014648515.1 Saccharothrix coeruleofusca | reverse complement strand
CACCACGGCCTTGATCGGCAGCAGGATCGAGCCGAACGCCAGGAACATCAGCACGAACGTGGCGCCCACCAGCAGGCCGATCATCAGCGGCAGCCGGTCCTGGATGGCGTCGAGGCCGTCGGAGACCATCGCCGTGCTGCCGCCGACCAGCAGCTCGTCACCGGGGGCGTCGAGCGCCCGCACGTCCTTGAGCGCCCGCTTGGACTCGTCGCTGAGCGCGTCCTGGTCCAGCCCCGCGTTGAGCAGCCACACGCCGTCCTTCGGCTCGGCGGCGACCTGCGCCTGGCCCACGCCGGGCACCTCGCCCACGCGCGCGGCGAACCGCTGCACCTCGGCCGGGTCGGGGTTGCCGGTGAGCACGATCTTCAGCCCGCTGGTGGACAGCTGGGCGAAGTCCCGGTTCACCGTCTCGGCGGCCACGCGCGCGGAGTTGCCCTCGGGCAGCACCTTCTCGGTGACCTCGCCGAACTTCACGCCGAGGAACGGCGCGCCCAGCGCCACCAGCACCGCGACGATCGGCAGCGCGAACAGCACCGGCCGCTTCATCACGCGGGCGGCGAGCCTGCGCCAGCCGTCCTCGCGGGGGGCGCGCTTGCGCCACGGCAAGGCCAGCTTGTCGACGCGGTGGCCGAGCACGCCGAGCAGCGCGGGCAGCAGGGTCAGCGAGACCAGCGCGGCGATGGCGACCGCGGACATGCCGCCGTAGCTGAGCGACTTGAGGAAGCCCTGCGGGAACAGCAGCAGCCCGGCCAGCGCGATGACCAGCAGGGTCGCCGAGAACGCCACCGTGCGGCCCGCCGAGGAGACGGTCCTGAGCACCGCGTCGGCCGTGCCGCGCCCGGCGGCCAGCTCCTCGCGGAACCGGCCGACCATGAACAGGCCGTAGTCGATGGCCATGCCCAGGCCGAGCAGGCTGGCGACGTTGACCGCGAAGGAGTTGACGTCGGCGGCGTAGGAGACGGCGTGCAGCACGCCCAGCGAGCCCATGATCGCCAGCCCGCCGACCACCACCGGCAGCGAGGCGGCGACCAGCCCGCCGAAGATGACCACCAGCAGGACCAGCACGATCGGCAGCGAGACGGCCTCGGCCTTGGTCAGGTCCGAGGCGGACATGTCGCTGATCGCCTTCTGGGTGGGCACCAGGCCGCCGACCTGCTCGTCCACGCCGGGCACGTCGAGCTGGTCGGCGATCCGCTCGTACTGCTTGATCTGCTCGTTCGAGTCGCCGGAGCGCAGCGTGATCACGGCCAGCGCCTTGTCGCCGCCGGGCGCGGGCACCGGCGGCATGACCCGCAGCACCGCGTCGTCGGGCAGCTGCCCCAGCCGCTGGGCGATCTCCCCGAGCTTGGCCTGGTCGCCGGTGCCGTAGACGACCAGGACGTCACCGCCCTGGCGGCCGAAGGCGTCCTGGGCGACCTGGTTGGCCCGCGCCGCCTCGC
>NZ_BMRG01000001.1:711358-741752 GCF_014648515.1 Saccharothrix coeruleofusca | reverse complement strand
TGCTGGGCGCTTCGTAGCCGCCCTGGCTGAGCTTGTCGAAGACGCCGAGGCCCCACACGCCGCCCGCCACCGCCAGCAGGGCGGTCGCGATCAGCACCACCCATCTGCGGCGATACGCCAGGGAACCCCACTTCGCGAACACACGTCCTCCTCGGTCGGTGGGTTACCGTTGCGCGACCGGCGCCAACTCGGTAAACACCGTTCACTAAGTTCGCGCCGAAGGTACCTACGGGGAGCACCGCCGACAACACGAAGGGGTGAATATGACCGAGGCCACGCGCCGGGAGAAAGTCCGCGCGGAGACCGAGCGCGACATCAGGCGACAAGCACGCGCCCTGCTCGTGGCACACGGGCGCGACGCGGTGACGCTACGTGCGATCGCCCGTGAGCTCGGCATCACCGCCCCCGCCCTGTACCGGTACTACGACTCCCGCGAGGACCTGCTCAACCACCTGTGCGAGGACATCTGCCGGGACCTCGACGCCGAGCTGTCCGCCGCGCTGACCGAGCTGCCCGACGCGCCCGCCCCCGCCCAGGTGTTCGCCGTGTGCCGGGAGTTCCGCCGGTGGGCGCTGGCGCACCCGCAGGAGTTCGCGCTGGTGTTCGCCTCCACCGACACCACGGTGCCCTGCGCGGCGGGCGGCGGCCGGGTGGACGAGCAGTTCGGCCGCGTGTTCCTCGAAGTCGCGGCGAAGCTGGTGGCCAGCGACCCGGCCCCGGCCCCGCACGCCGCCGACGTGCCCGCCGAGCTGCACGACGACCTGCGCTACTACCAGCAGATCCTCATCGCCGCGGTGGCCGACAAGGGCGGCCGGGTGGACGAGTCGGTGCTGCACCTGGGGGCTATCCACCACATCCTGCAATCCTGGGTGCGGCTGTACGGGCACGTGGCCCTGGAGGTCTTCGGGCGGTTCCCGTTCGCGGTGTCCAATCCCGAACCGATGTTCGACCTCATGCTGACCCAGATGATCGGCGAAATGGGCGTCACCGCTTGATCCAGACCACGGCGGGATCGGTTTCACCGTCGTCGAAGTAACGCAGCGCCGTTTCCGCGCTGCGCGTGGACAACTGGTGACCGCCGGCGACCACGTGAGCCGATTCGGCGAACTGCAGCCCCCAGGCGACGACCGCGGCGTCCTGCACGATCGCGAAAAGCCTCGGCACCTCCGGCGGCGCCGGGACCACCACGGTGCTCGCCGGACCGGTGTCATCGGCCCAGGCCACGAGTTCGGCGCCGCTGTGCGCCATGAGCAGGCCCAGGTCGCGCATCCAGGCGGTGAGCGGTTGGGTGTAGTCCGTGGTGCTGCGCGGGTTCTTCTCGTCCAGCAACCGGTCGATGACCCGTCGGCAATCACTGGCCACCTTGCTCACCAGTGCGAACACGACCACTTCATCTCGCTCCACCCGGTGCACTGTATTGCGCGGATAGCGCACTCCGCACTGTCCCGACGGGTGATGATCAATCGCTTCGCGAAGCGAAGTCGGGGTAAAACTGAAAAGCGTTGCGCGAACGCATCGGAACCGGTCACCCGATCCGGGCGCGGTTGTCCGCAATTATTCGCTGTACGGCCGATCCGCATCTTGTTGCATGAACACACAACACGGGATCGGGGGCGGGAATGGGACGCAGGATCGGCGGTCCTGGCGGCGGCTCGGACAAGGGCGGGACCGGAGGCGGAGCGGTGCTCGCCGGAGTCGTGGTCGCGCTCGCCGCGGCGGCGGGCGTCGGCGGCGACGCGGTGCTGAGCCGGCTCGGCGAGTCGCCCCCTCGGACGAACAGCAACAGCAAGGCCGACAACCGGAAGTCCGCGCGCGACGCCGACAGCGCCGTGGGCCGCCTCGGCCTGAAGGTCACCAAGCGGTTCGCCAGGCAGGACGCGGAGTGCCTGACCAGCTCGTGGGGCCGGGTGCGCGAGTTCCTCGCCCGCACCCCGTGCCGCTCGCTGGACCGCCTGGTCTTCGCGGTCGGCGACGGGGCGGGCGACACCGCCGTGGTCTCGGTGGTCTGGGTCGGCTTCGCCAACGGCAGCCAGACCCGGCGGTTCCGGGACGTCATGGACGAGTACGGCAGCGGTGACATCAAGCCGCTGGGCAGTGGCCTGCTCGGCTTGGCCGACGTCCGCTTCACCGCCGCCCACTACGGATCGCGGGTCAGCGGCAGCACCACGACCGTCGCCGAGACCGAAGCGCTGACCGGCCACGTCGACGCCGACCTGCTCGACGCCCTGGCCGAGGTCGCCGCCGAACTGCCACGCCCTACGAGGTGACCCAGACGACCTGCGGGTCATCGGCGTCGGCGTCCTGGAAGTAGCGCAGCGCGGTGTGCGCGCTGCGAGTGGACAAGTGGTGGCCGCTGGAGATCACGTGGGCGGAGTCGGTGAACTCCAGTCCCCAGGCGGCCACCTCGGCGTCCTGCACGATCGCGAACAAGCGCGGCACGTCTTCCATTGTTCTGCTCCTTGGGATTCGTGGTTGCCGCACAGTAGCCGCCTACACGTGTGCATCGGCATTCATCAATCGAGTGATGTATTGGGTGACGCAGGGTGGTTAGGGTGGCGCGCATGGCGATGGAGTGGACCCGCCGCAAGGCGATGCTCGGCAAATTCATGAAAACGCTTCGCGAGCGGGTCCAGCCCCGCCTCACCCCCGAGCAGGCGGCCAAACAGGTCAAGTCCAACCGCACCACCCTGCACCGGATGGAAAGCGGGATCACGCAGCCGAACTACCACTTGGTGGTCGCCCTGCTCAGCCTCTACGGGGCCACCGACGAGGAGCGGCGCAAGGCCGAACGGCTGTGGGATGCCGCGAGGAAACCCATCGCGCGAATCGAGCACGCGGCCGACCTGCCCACGAAGTACGTCGCCTTCTGCCGTGAGGAAGGACTGGCGAAACGCGAGCGAATCATCGCTTACATCGCGATTCCAGGACTGCTCCAAATCGGCGCGTACGCCTCGGCCGTCGCCGAAGCCGCTCCGGAGTTCAACGCGCGGCGTCGTAAGGGCTGGGAGAACCGGGCAGCGGCCGAGAGGCGCGCGAGGCAACAACTCCTCACCAGGACCGACCCGCTTCACCTGCACGCCGTGATCGACGAGGGAGCCGTTCGCCGCCAGGTGGGAGGGGAGGTGGTGATGCGGGAACAGCTCCGCCACCTGCTGGACATGGGCGCACGGGACAACGTGACGATCCAAGTCGTCGCGACGGGCGGAGGCGCCTACGGCACCATGTCCGGCGCCGCGACCATCCTCGACTTCGCGGAGGACGAACCATCCAGCGTCTACGTGGAGTACGCGGCGGGCGGCGAGATCCTGGACACTGAATCCGATGTCGTGGCGTTCACCCGCAGCTTCGAGCGCATCAGCCGCGACGTGGCCCTCTCGCCCGCCGCCTCGGCGGATCTGATCAAGTCCGCGCTCCACGAACTAGAGGAAAGATGACGGCCCAGACCGAATGGCGCACCAGCAGCTACAGCGGCAACGCCAATGAATGCGTCGAAGTAGCGCTCGACGCGGCGCGCGCCCGGATTCGGGACACCAAGGCGCGCGGTGGAGGCACTCTCACCTTCACCAGCGCCGGGTTCGCCGCGTTCCGCGAGATGATCGCCGACCGGACACCCGCCGGGGTGGGCTCGGGCCCACCCCGGCGGGTGTTCACAGCACCACGTTGACCAGGCGGCCGGGCACCACGATGACCTTGCGCGGCGTGCCGCCGCCCAGCAGCTCGGCCACCTTCTCCTCGGCCAGCGCCGCCGCCTCGACCTCCTCCTTGGTCGCCGAGGCGGGCACCACCACGCGGGCCTTGACCTTGCCGTTGACCTGGATCGGGTACTCCAGGGTGTCCTCGACCAGGTACTTCTCGTCGGCGGTGGGGAACGGGCCGTGCGCCAGCGAGGTGCCGTGGCCCAGCTTGGCCCACAGCTCCTCGGCCACGTGCGGGGCCAGCGGGGCCAGCATCGACACCATCGGCTCGGCCAGCGCGCGCGGCGCGCCGACCGCGCTGAAGTGCTTGGTCACGTGGTTGTTCAGCTCGATCAGCTTGGCGACCGCGGTGTTGTAGCGCAGGTTGGCGTAGTCCTCGTGCACGCCCGCGATCGTCTTGTGCAGCAGGCGCAGCGCCTCCTCGGACGGCTGCTCGTCGGTGACGCGCGACTCACCGGTGGTCTCGTCGACCAGGTTGCGCCACAGCCGCTGCAGGAACCGCTGCGCGCCCACGACGTCCTTGGTCGCCCACGGCCGCGAGACGTCCATGGGGCCCATCGACATCTCGTACACGCGGAAGGTGTCGGCGCCGTAGTTGGCGCACATCTCGTCCGGCGTGACGACGTTCTTCAGGCTCTTGCCCATCTTGCCGTACTCGCGCCGCACCTCTTCGCCGTCGAAGAAGTACTTGCCGTCACGCTCCTCCACCTGCTCGGCGGGCACGTAGGAGCCGCGCGCGTCGGTGTAGGCGTACGCCTCGATGTAGCCCTGGTTGTACAGCCTGCGGTACGGCTCGTCACCGGACACGTGGCCCAGGTCGAACAGCACCTTCTGCCAGAACCGCGCGTACAGCAGGTGCAGCACCGCGTGCTCGACGCCGCCGATGTACAGGTCGACGCCGCCGGGGTCGTCCGCGCCGTGGTCCTGCGTGCGCGGGCCCAGCCAGTACCGCTCGTTCTCGGCGTTGACGAACCGGTCCGGCTCGGTCGGGTCCACGTAGCGCAGCTGGTACCAGCACGAACCGGCCCAGTTGGGCATGGTGTTGGTCTCGCGCCGGTACTTCTTGCGGCCGTCGCCCAGGTCCAGCTCGACCTCGACCCAGTCGCCCGCGCGGGACAGCGGCGGCGACGGCTCGGAGTTGGCGTCCTCCGGGTCGAAGGTGCGCGGCGAGTAGTCGTCCACGTCGGGCAGCTCGACCGGCAGCGCCGACTCGGGCAGCGCGATCGGCGTGCCGTCCTCGTCGTAGACGATGGGGAACGGCTCGCCCCAGTAGCGCTGCCGGGAGAACAGCCAGTCGCGCAGCTTGTACTGCACGGTGCCCTCGCCCCGGCCGTGCTCCTCCAGCCAGGCGATGATCGTCCGCTTGGCCTCGTCGACCTCCAGGCCGTCCAGGAAACCGCTGTTGATGGCCGGTCCGGCGCCGGTGTACGCCTCGCCGTCGAAGTCCTCCGGCGGCCGCACGGTGCGGATGATCGGCAGGTCGAACTTGACCGCGAAGTCCCAGTCGCGCTGGTCCTGGCCGGGCACCGCCATGATCGCGCCGGTGCCGTAGCCCATCAGCACGTAGTCGGCCACGTAGACCGGGATCTCCCGGCCGTTGACCGGGTTGACCGCGTGCGCGCCGGTGAAGACGCCGGTCTTGTCCTTGTTCTCCTGCCGGTCCAGGTCGGACTTGCGGGAGACCTCGCGGCGGTAGGCGGCGATGGCCTCGGCCCGCTCGGGCGCGACGATCTCGTCCACCACCGGGTGCTCGGGGGCCAGCACCAGGTAGGTCGCGCCGAACAGGGTGTCCGGGCGGGTGGTGAAGACCTCGACGTCCCGGCCGCCCACGTCGAACCGGACGCGGGCGCCGTGCGAGCGGCCGATCCAGTTGCGCTGCATGGACTTGACCTTCTCCGGCCAGTCCAGCCGGTCCAGGTCGTCGACCAGCCGGTCGGCGTAGGCGGTGATCCGCATCATCCACTGGCGCAGGTTGCGCCGGAACACCGGGAAGTTGCCGCGCTCGCTGCGGCCGTCGGCGGTGACCTCCTCGTTGGCCAGCACCGTGCCCAGGCCGGGGCACCAGTTGACCGGCGCCTCGGACAGGTAGGCCAGCCGGTACCCGCCCAGCACCTTCTGCCGCTCGGCGCCGGTCAGCTCGGCCCACGGCCGCCCGTCGGGGGTGGCCCGCTCACCCGAGGCGAACTGCCGCTCCAGCTCGGCGATCGGCCGGGCGCGGCGGGCTTCCCGGTCGTACCAGGAGTTGAAGATCTGCAGGAAGATCCACTGGGTCCACTTGTAGTAGTCCGGGTCGATGGTGGAGATCCGGCGCCGCTCGTCGTGGCCCAGGCCCAGCCTGCGGATCTGCCGCAGGTAGGTCTGGATGTTGTCCTCGGTGGTCTTGCGGGGGTGCTGGCCGGTCTGCACGGCGTACTGCTCGGCGGGCAGGCCGAAGGCGTCGAAGCCCATCGTGTGCAGCACGTTGCGCCCGTTCATCCGGTGGTACCGGGCGTAGACGTCGGTGCCGATGAACCCCAGCGGGTGCCCGACGTGCAGGCCCGCGCCGGACGGGTAGGGGAACATGTCCTGCACGAACAGCTTGTCCGCGGGCACGTCGCCCTGGAGCGGGCCGACCGGGTTGGGCGCGTGGAACGTGCCGCGCTCCTCCCAGCGCTGCTGCCACCGCTGCTCGATCTCGCCCGCCAGCTCGGCGGTGTAGCGGAAGGCGGGCGTCTCGGCCGCCGCTTCGGTGCTCATCGGGAGTCCCTCTCCATCGATCCTGCCCCTGACATGACGAAACCCCCCAGCCCGTGGGGCGTGAGGGGTTGCCGCGCCGACCGTCGTGACGAGGTCCGCGCGGCTACATAAGGAGCAGGCGAGCCGTGCTCATGGCGTCCACGGTAGCAGCGCGGCGCAAACGCCGGTCACCGGGTGAACCGCCACGGGGGCTGGTGCCACGTCACAGCCCGGCCGCGCCTACCCTCGTCAACGTGAACATCGTGCTGCTTGTGGTGCTGGTGCTGGTGGGCGTCGCGCTCGTGGCGATCGGCGTCCTGGGCGTGCGCGGCCAGCTGCGGCGCAACCGCTTCGTCGGGGTGCGCACCGCCGCGTCGCTGCGCGACGACGAGACCTTCGCGCTGGCCAACCGGGTGGCCGGGGTGCCGAACCTGGTGGCGGGCCTGGTCGCGCTGCTGGCGGGCGCGGCCGTGCTGGTCAACCCGGCGACCGCCGTGGTGGTGGGCCTGGTCGGCCTGGTCGGCGCGGTGGCCATCGCGGTGGCGGGCGGGGTGCAGGGGCACCGCGCCGCCGAGGCGCTGCCCGAGCCGGAGAAGTCGGGCTGCTCGACGTGCGCCTGCGCGGGCGCCTGCGGCGTCCTCAGCCGCGCCTGACCCGCCTGCAAGTACTACCCGAGCCTCGTCCCGGGGCCGGTAACTACCACCCGAGGCGCGTGCTCGCGTACCACGGGTAGTAGTTACCGGCCCTGAAGCGGCCCTCAGGTAGTACTTGCCGACGCCTTGGTCAGTTGCGCTTGACGTCGGAGGGGAAGGTGGCCAGCAGCGCGGTGGGCATCCCCTGCCTGCGCAGCACGCGGCCCCACAGGTCCACGTTGGCCGGGGCGAGCACGTCGTCGGGCAGGCCGGGCACCACGATCCAGTCCTCGCGCTCGATCTCGCCCGCCAGCTGGCCCTCGCTCCACCCCGCGTAGCCCGCGAACACCCGCAGCCCGCGCACCTTGGGCAGCAGCTCCTCCGGGTCGCCGTCCAGGTCGACCAGCGCCACCGGCCCGTGCACGCCGACCACCCCGTCCAGCCGGGTGTGGTCCTCGCCGGTGCGCAGCGCGGCCAGGCACAGCGCGGTCTTCTGCTCCACCGGTCCGCCGATGTAGACCGCCTGCGGCCGGGTCACGTGCGGTCCCCAGTTGGGCAGCACGTCGTGCACGGCGACCTCGCTGGGCCGGTTGAGCACCACGCCCAGGGTGCCCGCCCCCCGGTGGTCGATGACGTAGACCACCGTGCGGCGGAAGTTCGAGTCGGTCAGGCTCGGTGCCGCAACCAGCAGGGAACCCGGTTCGACTTCGGCATCTGGTCGCACGCCCTCCATGATCTCAGAAGAACTCGGCACACCCCGCGTGGAACAACCGAGGTAGCCCGGTCGTTGCACAGGTGGTCGGGTGCTTCGTGTCCCCCGGGCTCACTAGAAACCGCCCGCGCGGAATACCGTCCGGCTGGAGCCGCGCGGCGCATGGCGCCGAGAGGCGACCGGGCATCCGACCAGCGGAGGCCGGACCCCCACCGGGGTCCGGCCTTCGCCCTCTGCACCGTCCGAACCGGGCATACCCTCGGAGGGTGACAAGCGCCGGCACCACCCCGGTACGGCACCACCTGGGGGTCCGGAAGCTGCTGGCCGGGGCCGACTTCCGCGGGCTGCTGGCCTCGCGGTTGGCGGCCCAGTGGGGTGACGGCCTGTTCCAGGCGGGCCTGGCCGGGGCGGTGCTGTTCAACCCCGAGCGGCACGCCGACCCGGCGGCCATCGCGGCGGGCTTCGCCGTGCTGCTGCTGCCCTACTCGGTGGTGGGACCGTTCGCCGGGGCGCTGCTGGACCGGTGGGACCGCAGGCGGGTGCTGGTGGTGGCGAACCTCACCCGTGCGGGGTTCGTCCTGCTGACCGCCGCGGCCGTCGGGCTGGGCATGGCGGGTCTCCCGCTCTACGCCGCCGCGCTGGCCGTCACCGGGGTGAGCCGGTTCGCCGCGTGCGGGTTGTCGGCGTCGCTGCCGCACGTCGTGGCGGAGGACCACCTCGTCGAGGCCAACGCGTTCGTCACCACGCTGGGCGCGCTGACCTCGGTGGCGGGCGCGGGCTGCGCGGTCGGGTTGCGGGAGCTGTTCGGCGAGGGCGACGGCGGGTCGTCGTGGACCACCGCGTGCGCCGTGGTCGGCTCGCTGCTGGCCGCCGCGCTGGCGGCGCGGTTCGCGGCGGGCGCGCTGGGGCCGGACGAGGTGGACGAGCCCAGTCGCACGGTGACCGCCGTGGCGCTGGGTCTGCTGGACGGCGCGCGGGCCGCCTGGCGCGCTCCCCGCGTGGCCGCCACGCTGGTGGCGCTGCTCGCCCACCGCGCCGCGTTCGCGGCGTCCCTGCTGGTCACGCTGCTGCTGATGCGCCACTCGTTCACCGACGCGGGCCCGTTCAAGGCGGGCTTGGCCGGGTTGGGCGAGGTGGCGGTGTCCGGCGGCGCTGGCATCCTGCTGGCCGGGCTGGTCACCGACCGCCTGGTCGACCTGCTGGGCAGGCGCGGCGCGGTGGTGGGCGCGCTGGCGCTGGCCGCCGCCACGCAGCTGGGCCTTGGCCTGCCGATGCTGCTGCCGACGGTGCTGGTGGCGGCGTTCCCGCTGACCTTCGCGGGCCAGGTGGTGAAGCTGTGCGCGGACGCGGCCGTGCAGGGCGATGTCGGCGACGGGGTTCGCGGCCGGGTCTTCGCCCTGTACGACACGCTGTTCAACGTCACCCAGGTGGCCGCCGTGTCCGCCGCCGCGGCCTTCGTGCCCGCGGACGGCCGGTCACCCGGCCTGGTCCTGACCGCGGCGGCGGTCTACCTGCTCGGCGTGGTCTGCTACCTCCTGATCCTCAACCGCAGGTGACCCACACGAGGCACCCACCCCCACGCGAGGCCGCGTCGGCCTGTCGGCATGCCTTTCGCGGAAAATCACGCTCTTCGATTTTCCGCGAAACGCGTGCCGATGGGCCGACTTCCGGGCGGCCGAGCCGCCGTCTGCGGAGCAGCGGCAGTTCAACGCGGCAGCGGCAGTTTGATCATGCCCGCCTCGTGCGCGAAGACCACGGCGGCGATCCGGTCCCGCAGGTTCAGCGCCCGCAGGATCTCCGCGACCTCGTACCCGACCTGGCGGACGCTGATGGCCAGCACCCTCGCGATCTCGTGGTCGGCCAACCCCCTGGCCAGGCACCTGAGCACCGCGCGCTGCTGTTCGTTGAGCACCGCCAAGTCCTGCGCCTGAGCGGCTCCCCCGGTGGACAATCCCCAAGCGTTCACGACACCACCCCCAGTGTGCTTGTCGAAGCGCACAGTCATGGTCTCGCAACGGGCTGTCACTTGGCCAATGTTTCGCCGGAATGAGTACTAACGGGTAGTCGGCGGCTCGATTCCCTCCGACCTGGCCCAGGCCAGCAGCTCGGCCACCGCCTCGTCGTGGTCGAGGGGGCCGCGGTCCAGCCGCAGCTCCTTGAGGAACTTCCACGCCTTGCCCACCTGCGGGCCGGGCGGCAGGCCGAGCAGCCGCATGATCTCGTTGCCGTCCAGGTCCGGCCGCACGCGCTTGAGGTCCTCCTCGGCGGCCAGCCGCTCGATGCGGCGCTCCAGGTCGTCGTAGGTGCGCTGCAGCGCGTTGGCCTTGCGCTTGTTGCGGGTGGTGCAGTCGGCCCGCACCAGCTTGTGCAGCCTGCTCAGCAGCGGTCCGGCGTCGGTGGCGTACCGGCGCACCGCCGAGTCCGTCCACTCGCCCGTGCCGTAGCCGTGGAACCGCAGGTGCAGGTACACGAGCTGGCTGACGTCCTCGACCACGTCCTTGGCGTACCGCAGCGCGCGCAAGCGCTTGCGCACCAGCTTCGCGCCGACCACCTCGTGGTGGTGGAACGAGACCCCGCCGCCCGGCTCGAAGCGCCGGGTCTCCGGCTTGCCCACGTCGTGCAGCAGCGCGGCCAGCCGCAGCACCAGGTCCGGCGAGGACTCCCGGTCCTCCAGGTCGATCGCCTGCTCCAGCACCACCAGCGAGTGGTGGAACACGTCCTTGTGCTGGTGGTGCTCGTCGATCTCCAGCTTCATCGCGGGCAGCTCGGGCAGCACCACGTCGGCCAGCCCGGTGCTCACCATCAGCTCGACGCCCGCCCTCGGGTGCTCCCCGCACAGCAGCTTGGACAGCTCGGCCTGCACCCGCTCCGGGGTGATCCGCTCCAGCTCGCCCGCCATCGCGGTCATCGCCTCGACGACCCTGGGCGCGGGCCGCAGGCCCAGCTGGGAGACGAACCGGGTGGCGCGCAGCATCCGCAGCGGGTCGTCGCCGAAGGACTGCGCGGGGGTGGCGGGCGTGTCCAGCACCCCCGCCGCCAGCGCCGCACGGCCACCGGTCGGGTCCACCAGCACCCGCTGCACCAGGTCGAACGCCATCGCGTTGACGGTGAAGTCGCGCCGCACCAGGTCACCCTCGACGGTGTCGCCGAAGGTCACCTCGGGGTTGCGGGTCACCCCGTCGTAGTCGTCCGCGCGGAAGGTGGTGATCTCCACGGTCTGCCCGCGCTTGGTCGCGCCGACCGTGCCGAACGCGATGCCGGTGTCCCACACCGCGTCCGCCCACCCCGACAGCAGCCGCAGGATCTGCGGCGGCCGGGCGTCGGTGGTGAAGTCCAGGTCACCGGCCAGTCTGCCGAGCAGCGCGTCCCGGACGCTGCCCCCGACCAGGTACAGGCGGTGCCCGGCCGCGGCGAAGCGGTCGGCCAGCTCGTCGGCCACGGGGAAGGCGCTCAGCAACTCGACCACGGCGTTCTCCTGCGTGGCGGACAGGTTGGACCCAGACACGGGGAGCCAGGGTATAGGGCGCGCCGGTCGGTCACCGACCGGATTGATCACGTGGCCGCCCGCGTCCGCCTGCCGCACTACCATCAGGACCATGCCCCAGTCGTCCGGTCGCTCCGGCGCTCCCAAGCCGAGGCGCCGGAACCGGCGCCGGGGCCGTCGGCTCAAGACCGTGGACGAGACCTCGGCGGGCGGCTTGGTGCTGGACCCGGTGCGCCGCGCCGCGGCGCTCATCGGGCGGCTGGACCGGCGGGGCCGGTTGTTGTGGTCGCTGCCCAAGGGCCACATCGAGGCTGGTGAGACGGCCGAGCAGACCGCGGTGCGCGAGGTCGCCGAGGAGACCGGTATTCATAGCAGGGTCCTGCGCCCGCTCGGCTCGATCGACTACTGGTTCGTCGCCGAGGACCGCAGGGTGCACAAGACCGTCCACCACTTCATCCTCGAAGCGCTGGGCGGCGAGCTTTCCGACGAAGACGTGGAGGTCACCGAGGTGGCGTGGGTGCCCCTTGGCGAACTGGACGAGCGGCTCGCCTACGCGGACGAGCGCCGACTGGTGCGCCGAGCCGCCGAACTGCTCGCCGAGTTCGGCCTGGACCTGGATGGAGCGGAGTCGGCGTGAAACGGCTGCTGGCCGCGCTCGCGGCGGCTTCGACCCTGCTCGTCGCGGGGGCGGCCAGCGCGCCCGCGACGCCCGCCGACGGCGGGCGACTGCCGATCAAGCCCGCGCCCGCCACCCAGATCTGGGCGACCAGGGCGCTGTCCAGCCAGCCCGGCCAGCAGCCGCAGCAGCTGCTGCGGCTGGACGTGGAGGAGCTCACCCCCAGGGTGATCACCTCCGACGGCCCCGACTCGGTCACCGTGCGGGGCAAGGTGGTCAACGTCGGCGACCGCGACGTCACCGACATCGAGCTGCGGCTGGAGCGCGGCGACGCGCTGCGCACCGAGGAGCAGGTGCGCTCCGCGCTGCGCGAGCCCGCCGACGCCGAGGTGGTGCAGCCGCAGTTCACCCGGATCGTGGAGGAGCTGCCGCAGGGCCAGAGCGCGCCGTTCAGCCTCACCGTGCCGCTGCGCGGCGGCGAGCGGTCGTCGCTGGAGATCGAGCAGCCGGGCATCTACCCGATCCTGGCCAACATCAACGGCGTGCCCGAGTACGGCGGCCGGGCCCGGCTGGCCGCGCTGAGCACGCTGCTGCCGGTGCTGTCGGTGCCCGGCGGCGCGGTCCAGGGCCCCTCCGGCAACCAGGCCAAGCTGACCCTGCTGTGGCCGCTGGCCGACGAGCCGAAGCTGGTCCAGGTGGCCGCCGGGGGCGGCACCGAGCTGGTCGACGACGAGCTGGCGTCCTCGCTGGCCCTGGGCGGCAGGCTCTACGGCCTGCTCAAGGGCTACGAGGCGGCGCTGGACAGCCCGCTGGCGCCCGCCGTGTGCGTGGCGGTGGACCCGGACCTGCTGCGCACCGTGGCCGCGATGACCGAGGGCTACCAGGTGCGCGGGCGGGGCGCGGGCGCGGGCCAGCGCGACGCCGAGCTGTGGCTGGACCTGCTGCGCAGGCTGGTCGCGGGCCGCTGCGTGGTGGCGCTGCCGGACGCGGACGCCGACCTGGTCGCGCTGTCCCGCGCGGGCCGGGGCGACCTGGGCGGGCTGGCCGTCGCGGGCGCCGGGCTCGTGCAAGAGCTGCTGGAGGTGCAGCCGCTGCCGAAGCTGGTGTGGCCCGAGGACGGCGTGGTCGACCAGGGCACGCTGGCCGACCTGACCGCCCACGGGGTGACCTCGCTGGTGCTCGACCAGTCCGCGGTGGCGGGCACGCCGGGCGCGGGCCCGGTGCTGGTCGGCGGCGACCGCGCGGTGACCGCGGTGCGCATCGACGCGATGGTCTCCGACGCGCTGCACGGCGGTTCGCCCGCCCAGGCGCTGGGCGGGGTGGCCACGCCGACCGAGGCGCTGCCGGTGTCGGTGCAGAACGCGCTGGCCGCGCTGACCTACCGGGCGGCCTTCCAGGGCACCGGGCAGAACGTGGTGATCGCCCCGCCGCGCCGCTGGAACGCCCCGACCGGCGAGGTCGGCGCGTTCCTGGAGACGGCCGAGGCGCTGGTCGCGGGCCAGTTCGCCGCCCCGACCGGGCTGGAGGGCCTGGTCGGCGGCACGCCCCCGGAGCAGACCGCGGCGCTGAGCTACCCGGTGGAGGCGGGCGCGCGGGAGGTCACCCCCGAGGTGGTCGCGTCGGTGGGCCAGTCGTGGCTGGAGCTGCAGGACGTGGCGGGCGCGATGAGCCAGGAGGACGCCGGTTCGGCCGCGCCCGAGGACCTGGTCGACCCGCTGCGGCTGGGGCTGCTGCGCGCGGTGTCCGGCGCGTGGCGCGGCGACGCGCAGGGCGCGCGCGCGGCGCTGGCGCTGGCCCGCGACCGCATCGACGGGCTGCGCAGCCAGGTCACGGTGACCGAGCCGGGCAGCCCGATCCTGCTCGGCTCCGGCGACAGCCCCATCCCGGTGACCGTCAAGAACCGGCTGGACGTGCGGGTCACCGTGCGCATCGTGGTGGAGGACACCCCCGGCATCGAGGTCAAGCAGCTGGCCGACCAGGTGCTGCCCGCGCGCGGCGACCGGTTGATCAGCGTGCCGGTGGAGGTGCTGCGGTCGGGCCGCTTCAGCGTGCACGTGAAGCTCGCCACGCCCTCGGGCGTCGAATTGGGCGATCGGGCCCGGTTGGAGGTTTCATCCTCCGCGTACGGGACCATAACCGTGGTCATCACCGCTCTGGCGGGCGCGCTGCTGGTGCTGCTGTCGGCGCGGCGGATCTACCGCCGCGTGCGCGCGGCCAAGGCGGCGGAGGCCGCGGCCGCGCCCGCCCAGCGGAACGACCTGGCCGAGGACCCCGCCCCCGAACCCCTCCACAGCCCCGCCGAGGAGACCGCCGCACCCGCGCCGGAGAAGTCGAGCACGAGTTGAGCGACGCGACCACCCAAGTGACCACACCCGTGACCGGCCTGGGGACCACCCCGGCGACCGGCGGGGCGCAGCCGAAACCCCAGTCGCTGGCCCGCGCCAGCGGCTCGATGGCCATCGCCACCATCGTCAGCCGGGTCTCCGGGCTGCTGTCCAAGCTGCTGCTGATCACCATCATCGGCTCGGGCACGCTCAACGACTCCTACCAGGCCGCCACCACGCTGCCCACGATGATCAACGAGCTGCTCCTGGGCGGCGTGCTGACCAGCGTGGCGATCCCGCTGCTGGTGCGCGCCGAGAAGGAGGACGGCGACGGCGGCGAGTCCTACGCGCAGTGGCTGATCACCATGTCGGCGGTGCTGCTGGGCGCGGGCACGGTCGTGGCGGTGCTGTGCGCGCCGCTGCTGACCGGCCTGTTCACCGGCGACGCGGACCAGGCCAACCCGGCGCTGGTCACCGCGTTCGCCTACCTGGTGCTGCCGGGCATCGTGTTCTACGGCCTGTCCGCGCTGCTGGGCGCGATCCTCAACACCAAGGGCGTGTTCGGCCTGCCCACCTGGGCGCCGGTGCTCAACAACGTGGTGGTCATCCTCACGCTGGGCGTGTACTGGCTGGTGCCCGGCGAGATCAGCCTCGACCCGGTGCGGATGGGCGAGCCGAAGCTGCTGGTCCTGGGCATCGGCACGATGCTGGGCGTGGCCGTGCAGGCCACCGTGATGCTGCCCGCGATGCGCCGCTCCGGCATCCGGTTCCGCTGGCGGTGGGGCTGGGACCGCAGGCTGGCCGAGTTCGGCGGGCTGGCCTTCTGGGTGCTGCTGTACGTGGCGCTCGGGTTCGTCAGCATGATCGTGCTGACCCGCGTCGCGCTCAACGGCGAGGGCGCGCTGACCGCCTACAACTACCAGTGGCTGGTCGCCCAGGTGCCCTACGGCGTGCTGGGCGTGTCGCTGCTGACCGCGCTGATGCCGAAGATGAGCCGGGCCGCGGCGGCCAACGACGTCGACGCCCTGGTCGGCGACCTGTCGCTGGGCAACCGGATGTCGTCGATCCTGCTGATGCCGTTCAGCGCGCTGCTGACGGTGTCCGGCGTGGCCATCGGCATCGCGGTGTTCTCGCACGGCGCCTCCGGGCTGGAGGGCGGCGAGCGGATGGGCGCGGCGCTGGCGCTGTCCGCGTTCGGCCTGGTGCCCTACGCGATCACGCTGCTGCAGCTGCGCGTGTTCTACGCGCTCAAGGACGCCCGCACGCCCACGCTCATCCAGGCCGTCATCGTGGCGGTGCGGATCGCCCTGCTCTACGTGTTCCTGGAGATCTCCCCGCCGGACAAGCTCGCGGTGGGCGTGTCGATCGCGATGTCGCTGAGCTTCGTGGTCGGCGCCCTGGTCGGGCAGCTGTGGCTGCGGATCAGGTTGGGCAGGCTGCGCACGGGGTACACCGCGTGGACGGTGTGCCTGACCGTCGTCGCCTCGGCCATCGCGTTCGCGGCGGCGACCGGGCTGGCCTGGCTGCTGGTGCGGGTGCTGGGGCTGGAGGCCCCGGTGGCCAAGGCGTGGGTGGAGGTCGTGGTGCAGACCGCGGTGGGCCTGCCGCTGAGCTTCGCGCTCCTGGCGCTGTTCCGGGTGCCCGAGGTGACCCCCGCGCTGGACAAGGTGCTCCGCCTGGTGAGGCGTCGGTGAACGCGGTCCGCTGGGCCCGTCCCGTACGCTCGGACGCGTGAACGGCGGCCCCGTCCAGAACACCTCGCTGGTCCCCGGCGGGGTGATCGGTGACGGCCGCTACCGCCTGCTGGCCCGCTCCGGCGTGGACCGGCGGTGCGACGCGGAGCTGTGGCGCGCGCGGGACGGGCAGCTCAACCGGGACGTGGCGCTGACCGTGCTGGTCGGCAGCCCGGCCGACCACGCCGCGGTGGCGCGGGCCAAGCGCACCGCCGAGCGGGCCATGCACGCCTCCAGCTTCACCCACCCCGGCGTGGCGCGGGTGATCGACGTGCTCACCCCCGGCGCGGGCGTCAAGCTCGGCGAGGGCATCCTCGGCATGGTCGTGGCCGAGTGGACCCAGGGCAGCGACCTGGTGGACCTGCTGGCCGACGGCCCGCTGCCCGCGGGCTCGACGACCCGGCTGCTGGAGCCGCTGGGCGCGGCCATCGAGGGCGCCCACCACGCGGGCCTGGTGCTCGGCGCGGACCACCCGCAGCGCGTGCGGGTGACCCCGGACGGCAGGCTGCGGCTGGCCTTCCCCGGTCCCCGGCCCGACGCCATCGCCCGCGACGACGTCAAGGGCCTCGGCGCGCTGCTGTACCTGCTGCTGACCGGCCGCTGGGCGCTGCCGGGCGGCCCGCCGGAGGTGCCCGCGGCCCCGACCGGCCCGGACGGCTCGGTGATCGCGCCCAGCGCGCTGCACCCGCAGGTGCCGCACGAGCTGTCGTCGGTGGCGGTGCGGTCGCTGGAGGACGCGGGCGTCGGCGGCATCCGGACCAGCGCGGCGATCCTGCAGGTGCTGGAGCAGATCGCCGAGTCCGAGGCGCAGACCGCGCTGATCAAGCCGGTGCCCGACGACACCGACGACGGCGTGGTGTGGACCACGCAGCGGCCCGCGCGCGGCAAGGAGCACCGGCGCAAGCTGATGATCAGCGTCGCGGTGCTGGCGCTGGCCACGCTGGCGGTGGTGGTGTGGCTGGGCGTGCAGATCGTGAGCTTCTTCAGCGACGAGCCCAGCAAGGGCGGCGGCCCGACCGTGGTGGTCGGCCAGTCCGAGCAGCCGGGGCGCGGCGAGCAGGCGGCCGAGCCGACCCCACTGGGCCCGGTGCAGCCCGCCGCGGTGGGCGTCTACGACGTGACCAACCGGCCGGACAACGCCAACCGGGCCAACCGGGCGGTGGACAACAACCCGACCACGTCCTGGCAGACCGACAGCTACCTGCAGCCCCTCCCGGCGCTCAAGCCGGGCATCGGGCTGATGGCCTCGTTCGCCGAGCCGGTGAGGCTGGCCTCGGTGACGGTCACCTCGCCCAGCGAGGGCACGGTGGTGGAGATCCGCACCGCGGCGGCCAACGACGCGCCGGTGGAGCAGACGCAGGTGCTCGCCACGGCCACCCTGTCCGCCGGGCAGACGCAGGTCCAGCTCGGCGACTACCCGCCGAGCCAGCACGTGCTGGTGTGGATCACCAAGCTGGCGGGCGGCGGGCGGGAGAACAAGTCGGAGATCGCCGAGCTGGTCTACACCCGCGCGGGGGAGTCCTGAGGCCGATCGGGTGAGATCGGGATTGTCGGGGTCGGCCGATACGCTCTGCGCGTGACCGCCGCAGCCAGCTCGGACGCAGACCTCATCGCGGCGCACGCCGCGGGCGACCCGCACGCCTTCGCCGAGTTGGTGCGCCGCCACCGGGACCGGATGTGGGCGGTGGCGCTGCGCACGCTGCGCGATCCGGAGGAGGCGGCCGACGCGCTGCAGGAGGCGTTCATCTCGGCCTTCCGCGCCGCGGCGAACTTCCGGGCCGAGTCGCAGGTCACCACCTGGCTGCACCGGATCGTGGTCAACGCGTGCCTGGACCGGATGCGCAGAAGACAGACACGGCCCACAGTCCCGCTGCCGGAGGCGGGCCCCGGCGAGCCGGTCGCGCCGCGCGACGCGATGGCCGAGCGGGAGACGCACCTGGTGGTCCAGGCCGCGCTGAACGAGCTGCCGGAGGAGCAGCGCGCCCCCATCGTGCTGGTCGACGTCGAGGGCTACTCGGTGGCCGAGACGGCCCGGATGCTGGGCATCGCCGAGGGCACGGTGAAGAGCCGGTGCGCGCGCGGGCGGGCCAAGCTGGCCAAAGTTCTGGGGCACCTCCGGAACCGGAGTGCAAGTGCGAACGTCCCAGCTGATGGTGTGAATGTGCGTCAGCAACGTCAGTGGGAGGAACGATGACCGGCAATGCGCGGCGCTCAGGGCCGCCGTGGTCCGTCGACCTGCTGGCCGACCTCCACGCCGGTCTGCTGGACCCCCGCGAAGAGGCGGAGCTGCGCCCGCTGGTCGAGGCCGACCCGGAGGCCAAGGAGGTGCTGGCCGCGCTCGACGCCACCGTGCAGGACCTGCGCGACCTGCCCCCACTGCGGATGCCTGACAACGTTGCCAGCCGCATCGACGCCGCGCTGGCCGAGGAGGCCCGGCGAAGCGCGCCCCAGCCGACCGGGCAGCCGGTGGCCCCGGTGGTCGACCTGGCCGCGCGCCGCCGCAAGCGCCTCGGCTGGGGCGCGGGCCTGCTCACCGCCGCCGCGGCGGCCGTGGGCCTCGCCGTCATGGTCATCCCGAACGGCGGGGGCGGGGAGGGCGGTCAGCAGGCCCAGCCGCCCGCGACGACGCCCAGCACGGGCGCCTCGGCGGACAAGCCGCTCGCGGTCAGGGGCAACGACTTCGGCCCGGTGCTGGGCGACGTGCTCAAGGCCCAGAACTACGGCCCCCTGGAGAACCAGGAGAAGCTGGCCGGGTGCCTGCGGGGCGCGAACATCGTCGCCGCCAAGCCCATCGGGGTCAGCCCCATCACACTGGACGACAAACCCGCCGTGATGGCCGTGCTGCCCCGCGGCGCGGGCACCAAGGGCCAGTTCCGCATCGTGGTGCTCGACCCGGCGACCTGCGGCCCGGACAACCCCGACGGGGTGCTCGCGGACAGCCCCGTCGGCCCCAACTAGTAGCCCGCCTCACCCGAGGGCCGGGGAATGCCCTGACCCTACGATCCGTTGGAGCACAGTGCAGGCCGGGTACTCCCGGCCCGTCGCGACTAACGGAGGTCGAGGGTGTCGGACGTTCGGAACCTGATCGTCGTGGGGTCAGGGCCCGCGGGGTACACCGCGGCGGTCTACGCCGCTCGCGCGCAGCTGAACCCCCTGGTGTTCGAGGGCTCGCAGTACGGCGGCGCGCTGATGACCACCACCGAGGTCGAGAACTACCCCGGCTTCCGCGAGGGCATCATGGGCCCCGACCTGATGGAGCAGATGCGCGAGCAGGCCAAGCGCTTCGGGGCGGAGCTGCGCGCGGAGGACGTGGAGTCGGTCGAGCTGGAGGGCGAGGTCAAGTACGTCACCGCCAACGGCACCCGCTACGCGGCCAAGGCCGTGGTGCTGGCGATGGGCGCGGCGGCCCGCTACCTCAACGTGCCCGGCGAGCAGGAGCTGCTCGGCCGCGGCGTGTCGGCCTGCGCCACCTGCGACGGCTTCTTCTTCCGCGACCAGGACATCGCGGTGGTCGGCGGCGGCGACTCGGCGATGGAGGAGGCGACCTTCCTCACCCGCTTCGCCCGCTCGGTCACCATCATCCACCGGCGCGAGGACTTCCGCGCCTCGCGGATCATGCTGGAGCGCGCCCAGGCCAACGACAAGATCAAGTGGCTGCTCAACGCCGAGGTCGTCGAGGTGCTCGGCGACGGGGCGGTGTCCGGCCTGAAGGTCCGCGACACGCGCACCGGCGAGGTCTCCGAGCACCCGTTCACCGGGTTCTTCGTCGCCATCGGCCACGACCCGCGCAGCGAGCTGGTGCGCGGCCAGGTCGAGGTGGACGACGAGGGCTACGTGAAGACCAAGGGGCGCAGCACGTTCACCAACCTGGACGGCGTCTTCGCCGCCGGTGACCTGGTGGACCACACCTACCGGCAGGCCATCACCGCCGCGGGCTCCGGCTGCTCCGCCGCGATCGACGCGGAGCGCTGGCTGGCCGAGCACGGCGAGTCCGCGGCGGCCATCACGGCCGAGCACGTCGGCGGCGGGTACAGCGAGCCCGTCACCACCGGCTGACCCCACCCCCCAAGAGGAGAGAGAACAATGGCAGGCTCCACCGTGGTCGTGACCGACAAGACCTTCGCCGACGACGTTCTGACCAGCGAGAAGCCGGTGCTCGTCGACTTCTGGGCGACGTGGTGCGGTCCGTGCAAGATGGTCGCCCCGGTGCTGGAGGAGATCGCCGCCGAGCACGCGGAGAAGATCACCGTCGCCAAGCTGGACATCGACGCCAACCCGTCGATCGCGCGGGACTACCAGATCATGTCGGTGCCCACCATGATCCTGTTCCAGGGTGGCCGCCCGGTGAAGCAGATCGTCGGCGCCAAGCCGAAGGCCGCGCTGCTCAACGACCTCTCCGAGGTGCTCTGACCCCGGAGCGTGCAACCACTCGGGTGACCCGTCCGTCTTCCACCAAGGCGGGCGGGTCACCTGTTCGTGGGTGGGTAACCACCGCCAGTAGCCCAGCGTGGGGCGCGCCGGGCCGCAAGGCACAATAAGGCGTCATGTTCCGCGTCGGCCCTCCGTCGGCGCCGTAGTGAGGTAGGGGTGAATGCTGCTACTCCGCCGCGGGGATGTCGGCCCAGAAGTCGCCGAGGTCAGGGCCACCCTGACCAAGCTGGGCCTGCTGTCCGACCCGCACCCGTCACAGGTGTTCGACCTGTCGGTGGAACACGCGGTGCGGGCCTTCCAGCAGCAGCGGGGACTCATCACCGACGGTCTCGTCGGGCCCGCGACCTACCGGGCCCTGCGCGACGCGACCTACCGGTTGGGTGACCGCCCGCTGGCGTTCCTGATGTCCCAGCCGGTCACCGGCGACGACGTGTTCGCCCTGCAGGAGCGGCTGCTGGAGCTGGGCTACGACGCGGGCCGCGCCAACGGCGAGTTCGGCCAGCAGACCGAGCAGGCGCTGCGCAGCTTCCAGCGCGACTACGGCCTGATCGTGGACGGCATGTGCGGCCCGGACACCGTGCGGGCGCTGCGCCAGCTCCAGCCCAAGGTGCGCGGCGGCAGGCCGGTGTTCCTGCGCGAGCAGGAGCGCGTGCGCAGGGCCGGGCCGAGGCTGGCCGGCAAGCGCATCATCATCGACCCCGGCCACGGCGGCCAGGACCGCGGTGTGGTCGTCGACGGGGTGTCCGAGGCCGACCTGATGCTGGACCTGGCGCGGCTGCTGGAGGGCAAGATGGCCGCCACCGGCATGGAGGCCCTGCTCACCCGAGGCCCGCGCAACTGCCCGGACGAGAGCGAGCGGGCCCGCTTCGCCAACGAGGCGGGCGCCGACCTGATCCTGTCGCTGCACACCGACGCCAACCCGTCCCCGGTCGCCTCCGGCGTGGCCAGCTTCCACTTCGGCACCGGCAACGGCACCTCGTCCACCGTCGGCGAGGCGCTGGCCGGGTTCATCCAGCGCGAGCTGGTGGCGCGCACCGGGATGCTGGACTGCCGCACCCACCCCAAGACGTGGGACATGCTGCGGATGACCCGCTGCACGGCGGTGCGCGTGGAGGTCGGCTACCTGACCAACCCCGGTGACCGGCAGCGCCTGGTCAACCCGTCGTTCCGGGACGTGGTGGCCGAGGGCATCCTGGTCGCGGTCAAGCGGCTGTACCTGCTGGGCAAGGACGACCAGCCCACCGGCACGTTCACCCTGGACGACCTGGTGCGCCACGAATTGGCCACCGGGCAGGCCCGCTGATCCGCCGACCCCGACGAGTGATCCTCCGCCCGGCGACCTGACCGGGCGGTGCCGGGCGGCTAACGTCGCCCGGCATGGGACAGCGGGATCCGGGCGAGACCACGGTGCGCTCCAGGGAGCTGGGCGAGGAGCTGCGCAGGGTGCGCAGGCGGGCGAATCTGCGGGCTGAGCGGCTGTCGGCCGCGCTCGGGTGGTCCGCGGGCAAGCTGAGCAGGCTGGAGCACGGCAAGCGGGGGACCAACGACCTGGACCTGGGCTCCCTGCTGGGAGCGCTGGGGGTTGACGCGACCACCCGCGAGCGCATCCGCAGGCTCAGCCAGGAGCGGGACCTGGGCCACTACGTCCGCCCGCACGACGGCATCGGTCCGGACAGCCTGCTGTCGCTGACCATGCACGAGCGGATCGCGGCCACCATGTGCAAGTACGAACCCGCGCTCATCCCCGGCCTGCTCCAGACCGAGGCGTACGCCCGCGCGGTCCTCGGCTGCGGCGACCTCCCTCCCGAGGAACTGGACCAGCAGGTCGCCCTCCGGTTGAACCGCCAGCAGGTCCTGACCGGCCCTGATACGCCCGACGCGGTCTTCTACCTCCACGAGAACGCCCTGCGAAACGCCATCGGCGGTCGCCGGATCATGCACGACCAGATGATGCGGCTGTTGTTCATGTGCGACTGGCGCAAGCTGACCCTGCGAGTGATCCCGCAGGGCACCGGTCACCCGGCGCTGACCCACGGGTTCAACCTGATGACCTTCGCCGAGCGGTTCAAGCCGGTCGCCTACACCGAGAGCGATGTGGCCACCTTGTTCAGCGAAGACGGACCGTCCATCAAGCTCTTCCAGCACAAGCGGGACGTCCTCGCCCGCCTCGCGCTGGATGCGGAACAATCGCGGTCGGTGTTCGCCCACTGGGCGGACGTGTACGACGGTGGAGAGGACCGCGATGACCGAGGCTCTGCTCTGGCGTAAGAGCAGCTACAGCGGAGGGGCCAACACGGACTGCGTCGAGGTGGCTCCCACCACCCTGGGCGTGGTCGTCCGGGACTCCAAGAACACCAGCGGTCCGGTGCTGGGCTTCCCCGCTGTCAACTGGCGGCTCTTCCTCACCGGGCTGGCCCGGTGAGCGCGTTCTTCCGCCTCGAACCCGAGGTGGCGGGGGAGCTGGTCGACGGCACCGTGCTGGACGCCGCGGCCAGCCCGCCCCGCGTGGAGTCGGTGCACTTCGAGATCACCGAGTGGCTGGGCGACGACCTGGTGACGTCCTTCCCGGTGTTCCTGGTGAGCGAGGAACTGGCCACCGAGCTGGTCGAGGGCGGCCTGGACGGCTTCCGCGTCCGCCAGGCCACCGTGACGGTCACCGACGAGGCGCAGGAGCTGCTGGAGGGCCGCGCGGTGCCCACGTTCCGCTGGCTGGACGTGACCGGGCAGGCCGGGGTGGACGACGTCGGGGTGACCGAGCAGGGCGAGCTGGTGGTCAGCGAGGAGGTCCTGGAGCTGTTCCAGGCGGGCACCCTGGAGAACTGCGAGGTCGAGCGGTACTGACCGCTTGTCACCAGTTCTGAAAAAGTTCAGAATTGGCGCATGACCACCGAGGTGCAGTGGAGCGAGCTCCAACGCGATCCCAAGAGCGTGGCCGCCCTGGCCGACCAGGGTGACGTGCGAGTTCGGCGACGCGATGGCGCAGCACTGCTGTTGACCAGGGAAGATCGCGTGCGGTCCGCCTCGGAGGGCTCGGTGGCAGCGGCGCGCGCGTTGCGCAACGTACTGGCCCACCTGCCTCATGACGTGGCCGCGAACGCGCTGCTGGACGAGTTTCCCTGGGTCGATGTGCTTCCCGAGGACGAGAAGCCGCAGTTCATCGCGGACTTCGCGCGAGCGTTCCAGGCTTCCGCGGAACTTGGTGAGTGGTCGCTCCTGGCTCAGGTGATCAGGGAGTGGCGCAGCACTGCGGCCATCCACGCCAACCCGGCGCTCGCCGCGAAGCTCTCCGAGCCGGTAACCGGTGACTTCGGTCCGGTTCCCGCCCCTGCGGAGGGCTGAGCATGTCGCCGAAACGAGGTGATCGCGTCGCGCCGCCCCCATCACCGGACGGTTGGGATGCCCGGTTCGCCACATCGGATGCGGCCAAGGGGTGGGAAGAGCTCTGCCGCACCGCTCGGGCGAACACCCGGGAAGCCTGGATCGTGCTCACCGAGCGGCCGACGAACCCGGAGAATCCCTCGCGCCAGCACAGGCTCAAGGGGAAGTTCGCCACCGCCGTGGTCGGCGGCGAACTGCTGGAGCAGTGGCAGTACGAGGTGACTGCCGGAGGTCGGGTCTGGTACTGCCCTGATGCTGATCGGCGCGTTGTCCGGGTAGTGCTGGCGGATACGGCGCACCCGAAGGGCACCGACTAGTCACCCCACTACTGGCTCCCACGGGGTGGTGCACGGACAGGATCGCCCCGCCTGCCACGGTGCCCGAAATCGCGATCTGGTACTCGGCGGTCAACCGGCACTCCCGCCTTCAACACGGGCAGCCCGCCTCGCGGGAGTCACCCGTACTACAAGCGCACCTCTCGGTGCAGATCTACGCCGACCAGCGGTTTCACGCCGACCACAATTCAGTACCGATCGGTCTTGACGTGGTACAGTTATGCACCGATCGGTACTGAACTATGGGAAGGAAGTCCGCGCCATGAAGACCACTTCGCTCGGCGGCCTCACGGTCTCGCGCATCGGCCTGGGAGCCATGGGGATGTCGGCGTTCTACAGCGGCGCAGGCCGGTTCGACGACGAGTCGGTCCGCACGATCCACCGCGCCCTGGACCTCGGGGTCACCCACATCGACACCGCTGAGGGGTACGGCCCCTTCATCAACGAGGAGCTGGTCGGCCGGGCCGTGCGGGGGCACCGGGACGAGGTCGTGCTGGCGACCAAGTTCGGACTGATCTCGCACACCGGTGGCTCGGCCCCGGACAGCACCCCGGCCAACATCCGCCTGGCCGTGGAGGGATCGCTGAAGCGCTTGCGCACCGACTACCTCGACCTCTACTACCAGCACCGGGTGGACCCCGGCACGCCCATCGAGGAGGTCGCGGGGGCGCTGGCCGACCTGGTCGCCGAGGGCAAGATCCGGCACATCGGCCTGTCGGAGGCAGGCCCCGCCACGATCCGCCGCGCTCACGCCGTGCACCCGATCACCGCGGTCCAGTCCGAGTACTCGCTGTGGACCCGCGACCCGGAGGTCGAGGTCCTGCCCGCCCTGCGCGAACTGGGCATCGGCTTCGTGCCGTACTCCCCGCTCGGCCGCGGCTTCCTGACCGGCGACATCCGCTCCCTGAACGACCTCGACGCCGACGACTGGCGCCGCACCAACCACCGCTTCGCCGACGGCAACCTGGAGCGCAACCTGCGCATCGTCGACGAGGTCCGGGCCGTCGCCGCCGAGATCGGCGCCACGCCCGCCCAGGTCGCCCTGGCCTGGCTGCTCGCCAGGGGCGACGACATCGCCCCCATCCCCGGCACCAAGCGAGTCGCCAGGCTGGAGGAGAACGCCGCCGCCGACCGCATCGAGCTCACCGCCGACCACCTCGCCCGCCTGAACAACCTGCCCCCGGCCTCCGGCGAGCGCTACGACGCGGACAACATGGCCGCCATCGACCGCTGAGGGAAGACCGGCCACCACGCACACCGCAGGTCGGCATCCGGGCGCAGAGTGCCGCATTTCCCATCACGGCACCGAACTCGCGAGGGGCGGTGCGGCCCCGACCGGTCACCCCGCTACCGGCTCCCACGGGGTGGTGGGCAGCACGTGGCCGGTCTCCAGCAGCGACTTCAGGTTGGACAGCACGGCGGGCCAGCCCTCGGCGACGTCCCGGTGGTCCTGCTCGTCGGCCAGGTCGACGTGGGTCACGGTGAGCCGCACGGTCGCCCCGTGCGGGTCGATCGCGAAGGTCACGGTGGACGTGCGGGAGGCGTCGTCCCGGTCCTCCCAGGTGGTCACCAGGCGGCGCGGCGGGTCGCTCTCCACGACCGTGCCCACGATGTCGTCCACGCCCGAGCCGTCCGTCCGCCGGTGCGACCACGACGAGCCCACCTGCCAGTCCGACACGTTGCTGTGCCCCCAGTAGGCCGCGGTCAGCTCCGGGTCCGTCAGCGCCTCCCAGACCCGCTCGGGCGTGCTCTCGATGTAGGTGACGTACACGAACTCCCGCTTCACCGCGTCCTCCGCTCGTCGTTTGACCGCGCTGAGCGCCCGCAGCCTGGGGCGCTCGAACTTGTCGATCCACCGCTCCTGGATCTCGTGGAGCGGCACGGGGTTGAGGTAGTGCAGCTTCTCCCGCCCACGGCGGGTGGTGCTGATCAGGTTCGCCGCTTCCAGCACGGCCAGGTGCTGGGTGGCGGACTGCCGGGTCATGCCCAGGCGGGCGCACAGCTCGCCCAGGGTCTGCCCGTTCTGCTCGTGCAGCCGGTCCAGCAGGTGCCTGCGGGTCCGGTCGGCCAGTGCTTTGAACACCTCGTCCACGCCGAACAATATGCAGGCATTTACCTGCATGTCAATGCGTGCGGAAGAACTCGCAGGTCAGAACGCTGATTACGCGGGGCGGAAGCTCGGTTCCGCGGTGGACACCGTGACGCTGTTGAGCAGGCGCTCCAGCGCCGCCTCGACGTCTTCCTTCCAGGACGACGCGCTGCGCAGCTCCAGCCGCAGCCGGGGCCAGCGGGGGTGCGGCCGCACGGTCTTGAAGCCCACCTGGAGCAGGAAGTCGGCGGGGGTGACGCAGCTGGGCTTGTCCGGGTCGGGCTGGTTCTCGCCGAACGCCTCGATCGCCTTCACGCCGCGCCGGGTCAGGTCCTTGGCCACGGTCTGCACCAGCACCCGGCCCAGGCCGCCGCCGCGGAACTCCGGCAGCACCTCCAGGCCGGTCATCAGCACGGCGTCCGGGCTGACCGGGGAGGTGGGGAAGGCCAGCGAGCGGGGCACCGCGGCGGGCGGCGCGTAGAACACCGACCCGGCGGGAATCCCGTCGCAGTAGATGATGCGCCCGCAGGAGCCCCACTCCAGCAGCACGCTGGAAACCCAGGCTTCCTTCTCGAACTCGGTGTCGCCGAACTCCTCGGCCTGCTCCTTGAGGTGCGGCGCCAGTTCCCAGAAGACACAGGTCCGGCTGTGCTTGGACAGGTGCTCCAGGTTGTCCAGAGTGACGCCCACAACGCGTCGCGACACTCCGACCTCCCGTACCCGACACCCAAGCCCCTACGAGGATAGGCGGATGTGACCCCCACCCGGAAGCCGAATGCCCCTAACGGGACGGCGGTTACACTCGGCCGGGACCGAATCCTCGGCACGATCCCACGGAGTGCCCCATGAACGCACCCGGACAGCCCGCCAAGCAGGGCGCCCGCAGCCTCGACCCGCACCTGCGCCGTTACGCGGCACGCACGGCGGGCATGACGGCATCGGAGATCCGGGCGCTGTTCGCGGTGGCGAGCCGCCCCGAGGTGGTGTCGCTGGCGGGCGGGATGCCGCACCTGGCCGCGCTGCCGCTGGAGTCGCTCAGCGCCGAGATCGGCGACCTGATCGCCACCGACGGCCTGGTCGCGCTGCAGTACGGCTCCGCGCACGGCGTGCCCGAGCTGCGCGAGCAGATCTGCGAGGTGATGGCCCTGGAGGGCATCCACGGCCACCCGGACGACGTGGTGGTGACCGTGGGCTCCCAGATGGGCCTGGACATGGTCACCCGGATCTTCTGCGACCCCGGTGACGTGGTGCTCGCCGAGGGCCCCTCGTACGTGGGCGCGCTGGGCTCGTTCGCCGCCTACCAGGCCCAGGTGGTGCACGTGGGCATGGACGCCGACGGGCTGGTGCCCGAGGCGCTGCGGGAGGCCATCGCCGCGGTGGAGCGCGCCGGGCGGCGGATCAAGTTCCTCTACACGATCCCGAACTTCCACAACCCGGCGGGCGTGACGCTGGCGGTCCAGCGGCGGGCCGAGGTGCTGGAGATCTGCCGGGCGCACGGCATCCTGGTGGTGGAGGACAACCCGTACGGCCTGCTCGGGTTCGACGGCCAGACCTACCCGGCGCTGCGCTCGACCGACCCGGACAACGTGGTCTACCTGGGCTCGTTCTCCAAGACCTTCGCGGCGGGCCTGCGGGTGGGCTGGGTGCTGGCCCCGCACGCGGTGCGCGAGAAGCTGGTGCTGGCCGCCGAGTCGGCCACGCTGTGCCCGCCCACGCTGAACCAGATGGTCGTGTCGCGCTACCTGGCCACGCACGACTGGAAGGGCCAGATCAAGACCTACCGCGAGGCGTACCGGGACCGGCGCGACGCGGCGATCTCGGCGCTGGAGCAGCACATGCCGGTTGGTTCCACGTGGAACAAGCCCGAAGGCGGGTTCTACGTGTGGGTCACCGTGCCGGAAGGCGTGGACACCAAGGCGATGCTGCCGCGCGCGATCACCCAGCGGGTGGCCTACGCCTCGGGCACCGGCTTCTACTCCGACGGCCTCGGCAGCCGCCAGCTGCGCATCTCGTACTGCTACCCGACGCCGGAGCGCATCCGCGAGGGTGTCCGACGGCTCGCGAACGTCATCAAGGACGAGATGGAACTGCACGAGACGTTCGGCCCCACGGTGGGCCGCCCCGTCTCCGGACCGCAGAACCCCTCGCCCGACACCGCCTGACATCCAGGGAGAGGGAAGTGGCTGACCGCTGGGTCGCTGTGCTGTCCGGTGGCCTGTCGCACGAGCGGGAGGTGAGCCTGCGGTCCGGCCGCAGGCTCTCCGCCGCGCTGCGTTCGACCGGCCTGGTCGTGGAGGAGTGGGACGCCGACGCGAACCTGCTCACCCGGCTCAAGGAGCACCGGCCGGACGCCGTGGTGGTGGCGCTGCACGGCGGCGAGGGCGAGAACGGGTCCGTGCAGACCATCCTGGAGCTGCTGGACGTGCCGTTCGTGGGCACCGACTCGCGGGCCTGCCGCCGGGCGTGGGACAAGCCGACGGCCAAGGCGGAGCTGTCCCGCGCCGGGCTGGCCACCCCGGAGTGGGTGGCGCTGCCGCACGCGACGTTCCGGGAGCTGGGCGCGCAGCCGGTGCTGGACGCGATGGTGGAGCGGCTGGGGCTGCCGCTGATGCTCAAGCCGGACCAGGGTGGCTCGGCGCTGGGGGCCAGGGTGGTGCGCGACGCCGCCGAGCTGCCCGCGGCGATGGTGGGCTGCCTGGCCTACGGCGACACGGTGCTGGCCGAGCGGTACGTCGAGGGCGTGGAGGTGGCCGTGGCGGTCGTCGACGGCCCGGACGGGCCTCGGGCGCTGCCGCCGGTGGAGATCGTGCCGGAGAGCGGCGTCTACGACTACACGGCCCGCTACACCGCCGGGCTGACCGACTTCCACGCGCCCGCGCGGTTGGACGAGAAGTCGGCGCAGGCGGTGGGGGAGCTGGCGGTGGCGGCGCACCGGCTGCTCGGGTTGCGGGACGTGTCGCGCACCGACGCGGTGGTGGCTCCGGACGGCACGGTGCACTTCCTGGAGGTGAACGTCTCGCCGGGGTTGACCGAGACCTCGCTGCTGCCGATGGCGGTCGAGGCGGCGGGCGGTTCGCTGGGCGAGATCTACGCCGGGTTGGTCGAGCGCGCGGTCTCCCGATAAGCAGCTTTATCGACAATTACGCCCCGCACCGAAATCGGTGCGGGCCGTAATCATCACCGTGACATAAGTCCCTGGGGTGATCCCTAGCGAGGATCTTGTGTCCGATTTGCCGCTTCCGGCGACATGAGCTGAACGATCCGCTCAAGATCGTCCACGGAGCCGAACTCGACCACGATCCGCCCCTTGCGCTGCCCGAGCTCGACCTTCACGCGGGTGTCGAAGCTGTCCGACAGCCGCTCGGCCAGGTCCTGCAACCCCGGCGCCTGGATCGGCTTGCGACGCGCCTGCTTCGCCTTCGCGGGCTCGGCGCCCTTCGCCAGCGTCACCGCCTCCTCGGTCGCCCGGACCGACATGCCTTCCGCGACGATCCTGGTCGCCAGCTCCTCCTGCACACCGGGGTCGTCCAGGCCGAGCAACGCGCGCGCGTGCCCCGCCGACAGCACGCCCGCCGCCACCCGCCGCTGCACGGGGAGGGGGAGCTTGAGCAGCCGGATGGTGTTGGTGACCACCGGCCTGCTGCGGCCGATCCGGTCCGCCAGCTCCTCGTGGGTGACCCCGAACTCCTGGAGCAGCTGCTGGTAGGCCGCCGCCTCCTCCAGCGGGTTGAGCTGGACGCGGTGGATGTTCTCCAGCAGGGCGTCCCGCAGCATCACGTCGTCGGCGGTCCTGCGGACGATCGCCGGGATCGTCTTCAGCCCGGCGAGCTGGGTGGCGCGCCACCGCCGCTCGCCCATCACCAGCTCGTAGGAGTCCCGCCCGACCTCCCGCACCACGATCGGCTGCATGAGGCCGAACTCGCGGATGGAGTGCTCCAGCTCGCGCAGCGCCTCCTCGTCGAAGACCTGCCTCGGCTGCTTCGGGTTGGTCCTGATCGAGGTGACCGGCAGCTCCCGGTACACCGCGCCGGCCACCTCCCCGCTCGCCGGAGCGGGAGGCGCAGGGGCGGCGGCGGTGCCGTTGGGCACCGCGCGCACCGGAGCCGGTGCCCCCGGCGGGGGACCGCTGGGGATCAGGGCCGCGAGCCCACGACCCAGGCCACCCTTGCGCTGCTCCGTCATGCCGACCTCATCTCCGCGCCGTACTCGGCGATCTCACGTGCCGCGTCGAGGTAGCTCATCGCGCCCCG
>NZ_BMRG01000001.1:693905-711315 GCF_014648515.1 Saccharothrix coeruleofusca | reverse complement strand
CGAACCGGGGTCGTAGGTGAGCACCGTCTGACCGTAACCAGGGGCCTCGGACACCTTCACGCTGCGGGGGATGACCGTCTTGAGCACGGTGTCGCCGAAGTGGCCGCGCACCTCGCTGGTCACCTGGTCGGCCAGCTTGGTGCGGCCGTCGTACATCGTCAGCAGGATGGTGGAGACGTTCAGGTGGGGGTTCAGGTGCGCCTGCACCAGCTCGATGTTGCGCAGCAGCTGCCCCAGGCCCTCCAGCGCGTAGTACTCGCACTGGATCGGGATGAGCACCTCCTGCGCGGCGACCATCGCGTTGACGGTCAGCAGGCCGAGCGACGGCGGGCAGTCGATGAACACGTAGTCCGGCTGGATCGGGTCCAGCGCCTCGGGGCTGAGCGCCTCCTTCAGCCGCGACTCGCGGGCCACCATCGACACCAGCTCGATCTCCGCGCCCGCCAGGTCGATCGTCGCGGGCACGCAGTAGAGGTTGGGGGACTGGTTGCTGACCTGGGCCGCCTCGGCCACCGACAGCTCACCGATCAGCACCTCGTACACCGAGGGCGTGCCCGAACGGTGCTCGACGGCGAGGGCGGTGCTGGCGTTGCCCTGCGGGTCGAGGTCGATCACGAGCACCTTGAGCCCGTGGATCGCCAGCGCCGCGGCCAGGTTCACCGTGCTCGTGGTCTTGCCGACGCCGCCCTTCTGGTTGGCGACCGTGAAGACCCGGCGACGAGCGGGCTTGGGGAGTTGGTGGGAGTCGGGGTGCAGGACGCGGGTAGCGCGAGCTGCTTCCTCCGCGATCGGGGTCCACACGGTGCTGTCTCCTGCCGGGTCCACGTTGGTTGCCGTGTTCACGTTGTTCAACGGGTGGAGCACGTCTGCCTGCCCACCCCCGCCTTCGGTCCTCGGGTCGGTTTCACGTGGAACACCGGCCTCGCGGAACACCGGTTGCAGCGGGTCGGGGTACACGTTCACCGATCCTTCCTTCTGCGCTGCCCGCCGCCGCGGTGGCTCGCGGGCTCGTCGCGCTCCACCAGCACGACGGTCGTCGGCACTTCGAGCACGTCGTCACCGCAGGAGGTCACCCGCGACCGGGTGCCCCCGGCCCGGCGCACCGCCTCCGCGTCACGCCGCAGTTCCTCCTCCGCGCTCTCGCCCTTGAGAGCCACCAGCACGCCGCCGGGTCGCAGCAGCGGCAGGCACCACCGGGCGAGCCGCTCCAGCGGCGCCACCGCGCGGGCGGTCACGGCGTCGCTGCCGGACAGCCGCTCCAGCACCGGCCCCTCCTCGGCGCGGCCCCGGACCACCTCGACCGACAGGCCGAGCGCGTCGACCACCTCGGTCAGCCACGCCACCCGGCGGGCCATCGGCTCCAGCAGCGTCAGCCGGAGGTCCGGCCGCGCGATCGCCAGCGGGACGCCCGGCAGGCCCGCGCCGGAGCCGACGTCCACCACCCGCGCTCCCTGGGGGAGCACTTCCGCGACGACCGCGGAGTTCAGCAGGTGCCGTTCCCAGAGCCGGTCCACCTCGCGCGGACCGATGAGCCCGCGCTCGACGCCGTGCTCGGTGAGGAGTCCCGCGAAGGCGACCGCGCGATCCAGGTGGTCACCGAAGACCCGCTCCGCGCGGGCTTCCACATCTGCGGCCATGTCTCCGTCCGTGATGTTCCACGTGAAACCACACGGCGCGCACGGCGGCCGGTGGGTGGGGTGGGCGTCCGCCGGGACGGTGAGCGTCCCGCGATCGCGGCCTCGAAGAGGTGCCCGCACCACTATGGCGGATCACCCCCGCGACACGCCAAACGCCGTGCGGAGATCCACCGTGTTTCACGTGAAACGGGCGGCCCGACCGTCCAGCGGGCGGGTCCGGAGGAGTTCCAACCCGACGTCGACCGACTCGACGCGGTCCAGCGCGGGCACCTCGTCGAGCGGGAACCACGCCGCCTGGTCGGTCGAACCGCCCACCTCGTGGGTCAGCTCGCCGCCGACCACCCGCGCCTCGTAGAGGATGCGCAGCCGGTGGTAGTCCGTGTCGACGCCCTTGATGGCCACCGGCCCGTGCACGTTCTGCATCCCCAGCAGCCGGTCCACCTCGACGTGGTAGCCGGTCTCCTCGAACACCTCGCGGATCACCGCGTCGTACGGGTCCTCGCCGTGCTCCAGCCCGCCGCCCGGCAGGATCCACCTCGGCCGGTCCGCGCCGATCCACCGCGACAGCAGGAGGCGGCCGTCGTCGATCACGACGGCGTAGGCGGCGACGCGGAACTTCCGGTTGAGCTCACTCATGCCCGGACCGTTTCACGTGAAACAGGGGCAGGGGAAGAGCCGAGCGTCGCCGAGTCGATCGCGGGCCTCGGACGGCGAAAAAGCGGCGGCCCCGGTTCCGCTGGGGAACCGGGGCCGCCGCCGCGACAACACCTCAGGGCTTGGGCAGCACCACGACCCGGCGCTGCGGCTCCTCGCCCTCGCTCTCGCTGTGCACGCCGTCGACCGCGGCCACGGCGTCGTGCACGACCTTGCGCTCGAACGGCGTCATCGGGTGCAGCCGCACCTTCTCACCGGTGGCCAGCACCTTCTGCGCGGTGGTGCGGCCCAGCTCGGCCAGCTCGGCCCGGCGACCCGCCCGCCAGCCCGCGATGTCCAGCATGAGCCTGCTGCGCACGCCCGTCTCCTGCTGCACGGCGAGCCTGGTCAGCTCCTGCAGCGACTCCAGGACGGTGCCCCTCGGGCCGACCAGCTTCTCCAGGTCGTCGCCGCCGTCGATGCTCACGATCGCGCGACCGGCCTCGACGTCCAGGTCGATGTCACCGTCGTAGTCGAGCAGGTCGAGCAGCCGCTCCAGGTAGTCGCCCGCGATGTCGCCCTCCTGGACGAGCAGGTCCTCCGAGCTGCCCGAGCGGGCCTCGGCGGCTTCCTCGGGAGCCTCCGGCGCGTCCACGTCGGCCGCCTGCAACGTCTCCGACACGATGTCTCCTCTCCAGGGCAGCAGCGCCCAGGTGGTCAGCGGCGCTTCTTGTTGCCCTGCTTCTTGCCAGGGGATCGGTCTGGGCTCAGACCGGGAACCTCGGTGGACGGCTTGCCGTTCGCGCTCGCCCCGGTGTCCTCGGTGGCGGCGGGCTTGGCGTCCTCGGCGGAGGGCTGGCCGGTGGCGGCGGGCCGCTTCTTCTGCGCCGTCTTCGGCGCGGGCTTCTGGCCGGGCTTGGGCGCCAGCGCCTGGCGCTGGGTCGTCGCGGCGACCTTCTTGGCCTCTTCCTCGCGGTCGATGCGGTGGTAGACCACGTACTGCTGGCCCAGCGTCCACGCGTTGTTGCTCAGCCAGTAGAGCAGGATCGCGATCGGGAAGAAGAAGCCGCCGACCAGCACGCCCAGCGGGAAGATGTAGAGCGTCAGCTTGTTCATGATCGCGGTCTGCGGGTTGTCCGCAGCGGCCTGCGTCTGGCGGCCCACCGAGTGCCGCGCGGTGAAGTGCGTGGCGATGCTGGCCACGATCATCAGCGGGATGGCGACGAACAGCACCGCGTTGCGCGAGGTGGCGAACTGCTGGAGCTGGTCGGCGGGCATGGTGATGAACGTCGACAGGTTCGCGCCGAACAGCTTGGCGTTGACGAACGACTCCACGCCCTTGGCGTCGAAGAAGTAGACCTCGCCCCAGCCGGGCTTGAACGAGCGCAGCACGTGGAACAGGCCGATGAACACCGGGATCTGCACCAGCATCGGCAGGCAGCCGCCCAGCGGGTTCACCCCGTGCTCGGCCTGGAGCTTCTGCATCTCCTGGGCCTGGCGCTGGCGGTCGTTGGCGTACTTCTTCTTGATCTTCTGCAGCTCGGGCGCGAACTCCTGCATCTTGCGCATGGAGCGGACCTGGCCGACGAACGGCTTGAACAGCAGGGCGCGCAGCGTGAAGACCAGGAAGACCACGGCCAGGGCCCAGGCGAACCCGCTCGACTCGCCGAAGATGTGGCCGAACACCCAGTGCCAACACCACAGGATGAAGGACACCGGGTAGTAGATGAAGTTGAGCACTAGCTACTCCTCGGCAGGAAGGTCGGGGACCCGGCGCGGAGGAACGGGGTCCAGGCCACCAGGGTGCCAGGGTCCGCAGCGGCTCAGCCTGCGCAAGGTGAGCCAGGAGCCGCACAGGGGACCGTGGACGGTCAGCGCCTCCACCGCGTAGGCGCTGCAGGTCGGGTGGAAGCGGCAGGTGGGGGGCAGCGCGGGGGAGATGAACCGGCGGTAGAACCGGATCGGCAGCAGCAGCGCCTTGGTCACCGGGCCGGTGCCCACGGCTCTCCGGGGCGTGGTGGTCATCTCAGCAGCCTGCGCAAGGCGGCGTCGAGGTCCTGGGCCAGCTCGGCGCTGCCCGCCCGCGCGGCGGGGGGCAGCGCGCGCACCACCAGGGACGTGCCCGCGGGCAGCGCGTCGAGCCGGTCGCGCACCAGGTGCCGCAGACGGCGGGTCACCCGGTGCCGGACGACGGAGTTGCCCACTGCCTTGCTCACGACGAAGCCCACCTTGGTGGTGTCCAAGGTGGGCTGCGCCGATGTCAGGACGTGCACGACCAACCGGGGCCTGCCTGCCCGGCGGCCCCGGCGGACCACCAGGCCGAAGTCCTGGCTGCGGGTCAGCCGGGCGGCCGCGGGTAGCACGGACCTGCGGCGATCAGGCGGACAGCTGCTGGCGGCCCTTGCTGCGGCGCGCGGCCAGGATGGCGCGACCGGCACGGGTACGCATCCGCAGCCGGAAACCGTGCGTCTTGGCACGGCGGCGGTTGTTGGGCTGGAAAGTGCGCTTACCCTTGCTCACGGTCGGACTCCCGGTGCTTAACTGCGAAGCAGGTCTGTGGTCGTCCCAGGCCGAACTGCGGTTGTGGGCGCACCAAACGCGCCTCGCGCAAGCGAGGGACTCCACGAGGGTACGCACCCGGGTGCCGCCCACTCAAATCGGGGTGGTCACACGACGCGCGCCAGCACGTCCGGCCCCGCGCGAGCACCCCGCGCGAGCAGCGGCGGCGGCCTGTGGACCGCCGCGTCACGACCGCCCGCATTAGTGCACAGTTGTGGATAACTCTGTGGATGCCTCTATCCTCCGTGTCCACGTCGTGGATTTCCCCCGGGGGAGACCACGGGGTCAGCCGAGGGGAGGGGAGCGCGGAGGTGTCCGACCACCAGACCGACTTGGGTCTCGTGTGGGAGCAGGTGGTGCAGGAGCTGGCCGCCAGCACCCTGTCCCCCCAGCAGCGCGCGTGGATGCGGGTGACCAGGCCGATCGGCCTGCTCGACGGCACCGCCCTGCTGGCCGCGCCCAGCGACTTCGCCAAGGAGGCGATCGAGCGGGCGCTGCGCGAGCCGATCACCGCCGCGCTGTCGCGCAGGCTGGGCCGCGCGGTGTCGCTGGCGGTGAAGGTCGACTCGCCGGAGCCGGTCGGCGGCCCGCCGACCACGCCGCTGCAGGTGCCGCAGGTGGCGCAACCCCCGGTCCCGCCCGGTCCCGGCATGGCAGGTCCCGGCATGCCGGGGCACGGCATGAGCGGTCACGGGATGAGCGGCCCCGGCATGGGCGGTCCGGTGATCGCGGGCCACGGGGTGCCCGGCGCGGGTGTCCCCGGCTCGTCCGAGGCGGAGGGCGAGGGCGAGTCCGACGGCGACGAGGTGGACGAGGAGCGCGAGGCGCTGGCCACCGTCCAGGACATCTGGCCCACCTACGGCGGCGCCAAGTCGCCCAACGGCACCCCGTTCACCCGGCCCGCCAACCCCGCCTCCTCGCAGACCCGGCTCAACGAGAAGTACAACTTCGACACCTTCGTCATCGGCGCGTCCAACCGGTTCGCCCACGCCGCGGCGGTCGCCGTGGCCGAGGCGCCCGCCCGCGCGTACAACCCCCTGTTCATCTGGGGCGAGTCCGGGCTGGGCAAGACGCACCTGCTGCACGCGGTCGGGCACTACGCCCAGCGCCTGTTCCCCGGCATGCGGGTGCGCTACGTGTCGACCGAGGAGTTCACCAACGACTTCATCAACTCCCTGCGCGACGACCGCAAGGTCGCCTTCCAGCGCCGCTACCGGGACATCGACGTGCTGCTCGTCGACGACATCCAGTTCCTGGAGGGCAAGGAAGGCACGCAGGAGGAGTTCTTCCACACGTTCAACACGCTGCACAACTCCAACAAGCAGATCGTGGTGTCCTCCGACCGGCCGCCCAAGCGGCTGGAGACCCTGGAGGACCGGCTGCGCACCCGGTTCGAGTGGGGCCTGATCACCGACATCCAGCCGCCCGAGCTGGAGACCCGCATCGCCATCCTGCGCAAGAAGGCCGCGCAGGACCGGCTGGCCGCGCCCGCCGAGGTGCTGGAGTTCATCGCCGCCCGCATCGAGCGCAACATCCGCGAGCTGGAGGGCGCGCTGATCCGGGTGACCGCGTTCGCGTCGCTGAACCGGCAGCCGGTGGACGTGCAGCTGGCCGAGATAGTGCTGCGCGACCTGATCCCGGACTCGCACGCGCCGGAGATCACCGCGCCGACGATCATGGCGGTCACCGCCGAGTTCTTCGGGGTGAGCATCGACGACCTGTGCGGGCCGGGCAAGACCAAGGTGCTGGCCCAGGCGCGGCAGATCTCCATGTACCTGTGCCGGGAGCTGACCGACCTGTCGCTGCCCAAGATCGGGCAGACCTTCGGCGGCCGCGACCACACCACCGTCATGTACGCGGACAAGAAGATCCGCAAGGAGATGGCCGAGCGCAGGCGCATCTACGACCAGGTGCAGGAGCTGACCTCCCGCATCAAGCAGCGCGCGCGCCACACCCTGTAGAAGACCGAACCGCCTCGGCGTCCGTGAAGGGCGCCTGCCGGTGCTCGCCCCGCCACCCGGGGCGACGCGGGCAGGCGCCCTTCGTCGTTCCAGGGGCCGCCGACCCCGGGGCGGACGGCTCCGCGGCGGCCGGGATTGGGAAAGTGGATCACCGGGTACCCGGTCGTCGGGGTGCCCGGATGGGTGAACTCCAGGCCACGAACCGCCTCCTGGCCTGTGGACAACTCCGTTTTGGGGAGATCCGGGCCACGATCACCCTGTGCAGCACCCGGGGACAGGTCGGCCAACACCCGGGGATGAACCCGGGGACAACTCGGCCGTCCTGTGGACCGAACGGAGCAGCCCGGCAGTTCTCCCCGGGGCAGCCGATCTGTCCCCGGGCAACCCCCCGTGTTCGTCCACACCTCCAAGTGGGCGACTACCAGGCACAACGCCGGTTGTCCACACAATCCACAGCCCTTACTGCTGTTGCTGTTGTCTTCCCTTGAAGAGATGAACAAAGAAAAAACAGGCGGGGGCGGTTCCCGGGGACAAGCGGGCTCCGGGGGTCCGCCCCGGGCAACGGCCCCGAGGTGACGAGCGGCCGAGGGAAGCTCTACGGTGGAGCCCCCGAGCCGGAGGTCGCGACGACCCGGCGAGGCCAACGGCTCCCACCCCCACCGCAACGCCCGCTGTTGCCGGTCATGCCGACTTCAGGAAAGGACGCCCCATGAAGATCCGCGTCGAGCGCGACGGCTTGGCCGACGCCGTCGCCTGGGTCGCGCGCAGCCTGCCGTCCAGGCCGCCGGTCCCGGTGCTCGGTGGAGTCCTGCTCGATGCCGGGGCGGAGGACGGGTCCGGCGAGGCGCTGACCGTCTCCGGCTTCGACTACGAGGTGTCCGCCCAGTGCGGCGTGCCCGCCACCATCGCCGACGGGGGTCGGGCGCTGGTGTCCGGGCGGCTGCTCGCCGACATCACCAAGGCGCTGCCCAACCACCCGGTGGAGATCGCGGTCGACGGCGCGCGGATGACCATCACCTGCGGCAGCGCCCGGTTCAGCCTGCCGACCATGCCGGTGGAGGACTACCCGGCGCTGCCGTCGATGCCGCAGCTGGCGGGCGAGCTGCCCGGCGAGGTCTTCGGCGAGGCGGTCGCCCAGGTCGCGGTCGCCGCGGGCAAGGACGACACGCTGCCGATGCTGACCGGCGTCCGGCTGGAGATCGGCGATGGCAAGCTGACCCTGGTGGCCACCGACCGGTTCCGGCTGGCCATGCGCGAGTTCCCGTGGCAGCCCGACGAGTCGCTGGGCGAGGTCGCCGTGCTGGTCCCGGCGCGCACCCTCAACGACGCCGCCAAGACCCTCGGCGCGTCCGGCGCGAAGGTCGAGCTGTCGCTGGCCGCCAACGACGGGCTGCTCGGCCTGTCCGGCACCGGCCGCCGCACCACCACCCGGCTGCTGGACGCGGACTTCCCCAAGTACCGCCAGCTGCTGCCCAGCGAGCACTCCGCGGCCGCGATCATCGGGGTCGACTCCCTGGTGCAGGCGATCAAGCGGGTGTCGCTGGTGGCCGAGCGCGGCACCCAGGTGCGGCTGGAGTTCGTCGACACCGCGCTGCGGCTGTCCGCGGGCGGCGACGACGAGGGCAGCGCGGAGGAGGAGCTGCCGGTGGACTACACCGGCGACCCGGTGACCATCGCGTTCAACCCGACCTACCTGCTGGAGGGCCTGCAGGCGGTGCGCACCCCCAGGGCGCACTTGTCGTTCACCACACCCAGCCGTCCGGCACTGCTCAAGCCGGTGAACGAGGATGGTGAGGTGGCGCCGGGCTACCTGTACCTGCTGATGCCCGTGCGCCTGCCCGGCTGATCCACCAACCCGACAGGGAGAACAAGACCGTGCAGCTCGGACTCGTCGGCCTCGGCAAGATGGGCTTCAACATGCGCGAGCGGATCCGCCGCGCGGGGCACGAGGTGGTCGGCTACGACCGCAATCCCGAAGTGACCGACGCGGACTCGCTCGCCGACATGGTGGGCAAGCTGGACGCGCCGCGCGTGGTGTGGGTGATGGTGCCCGCCGGTGAGATCACCCGGCAGACCATCGCCGAGCTGGGCGAGCTGCTCGCGCCCGGCGACCTGGTCATCGACGGCGGCAACTCCCGCTTCACCGACGACACCCGCAACGCCGAGGCGCTGGGCGCCAAGGGCATCGGCTACCTCGACTGCGGCGTGTCCGGCGGTGTGTGGGGCCTGGAGAACGGCTACGGGCTGATGGTCGGCGGCGAGCCCGAGCTGGTCGAGCGGGCCATGCCGATCTTCGACGCGCTGCGCCCGGAGGGCCCCCGCGAGGAGGGCTTCGCGCACGCGGGCCGGGTCGGCGCGGGCCACTTCGCCAAGATGGTGCACAACGGCATCGAGTACGGCCTGATGCAGGCCTACGCCGAGGGCTTCGAGCTGCTGGAGGCCTCCGACATCGTGGAGGACGTGCCCGCCACCATCAAGGCGTGGCAGCGCGGCACGGTCGTCCGGTCCTGGCTGCTGGACCTGCTGGTGCGCGCGCTGGAGTCCGACCCGGAGCTGGACGACCTGCGCGGCCACGTCGAGGACTCCGGCGAGGGCCGGTGGACCGTCGAGGAGGCGATCAAGCACGCGGTGCCCGCGCCGGTGATCTCCGCGGCGCTGTTCGCCCGGTTCGCCTCGCGGCAGGAGGACTCGCCCGCGATGCGCGCCGTCGCGGCTCTGCGCAACCAGTTCGGCGGGCACGCCGTGCAGGCCGCCGGGCCCTCCTCGGGGTCCGGCAGCACCCAGGGCTGAGCCCGCGTTGTACGTCCGGCACCTGCAGGTCGCGGACTTCCGCTCGTGGGAGCACGCGGACCTGGCCTTCGAGCCGGGGGTGAGCGTCCTGGTCGGGCGCAACGGCCAGGGCAAGACCAACCTGGTCGAGGCGCTGGGCTACGTGGCCACCCTCGGCTCGCACCGGGTGGCCACGGACGCGCCGCTGATCCGGCACGGCGCGTCCCGCGCGGTGGTGCGCGCCGCGGTGGTCAACGAGGGGCGCGAGCTGCTGGTCGAGCTGGAGATCACCGCGGGCAGGGCGAACCGGGCGCGGGTCAACCGCGGCCCGGTGCCGCGCCCGCGCGACGTGCTGGGCATCCTGCGCACCGTGCTGTTCGCGCCGGAGGACCTGGCGCTGGTGCGCGGCGACCCCGGCGAGCGCCGCCGGTTCCTCGACGAGGTGGTCACCACCCGCGCGCCGCGCTTCGCCGGGGTGCGCGCGGACTACGAGCGGGTGCTCAAGCAGCGCGGCGCGCTGCTGAAGACGGTGCGCTCGGCGCGGTCGGCGGAGCTGGGCACGCTGGACGTGTGGGACGGCCACCTGGCAAGGCACGGCGCGGAGCTGCTGGCCGCGCGGCTGGCGCTGGTGGCCGACCTGGCCCCGCACGTGGCGGCGGCCTACGCCGAGGTGGCGCCGGAGTCGCGGCCCGCCCGCATCTCCTACCGGTCCAGCCTGGGCGAGGCGTTCCCCGGCACGCCCGACCGGCAGGCGCTGGAGGAGGCGCTGCTGGCCGAGCTGGGCAGGCTGCGCAGGCAGGAGATCGAGCGCGGGGTGTGCCTGGTCGGGCCGCACCGCGACGACCTGGAGCTGTTCCTGGGGGAGCTGCCCGCGAAGGGCTACGCCAGCCACGGCGAGTCCTGGTCGTTCGCGCTCGCGCTGCGGCTGGGCGGCTACGAGCTGCTGCGCGCCGAGGGCGGCGAGCCGGTGCTGGTGCTCGACGACGTGTTCGCCGAGCTGGACCGGGGGCGCAGGCGGCAGCTGGCGAAGGTCGCGAGCGCCGCCGAGCAGGTGCTGATCACCGCGGCGGTCGCGGAGGACGTGCCGGAGGAGCTGGTGGGTGTGCGGTTCGAGGTCCGGGACGGGGAGGTGCGCCGTGCCTGACGACCGACTACCCCAATCGGGTGTGACAGGCGGCACACCTGGGGACAACCCTGTGGATGGTGTGGATAACTCGGCCCCGCAAGCGCCCGCATCCACAGGCGCGGACCCCGCCGAGGGCGGTTTGCGCGGTTCCGACCTCGCCCGCGCCGCGCTGGAAGCGGCCCGCGCCTCGGCCCAGCAGCGCGGCGGGCGGGTCCGCCGCGGCACCGCCAAGGGCGTCGCCGGGCGCAGGCGCAGGCGCGGCTGGTCCGGCCCCGGCCCCGACGACCGCGACCCGCAACCGCTGGGACGGCTGGCCTCGCGCCTGGCCGCCGACCGGGGCTGGGCCGAGCGGCTGGCGGGGGGACAGGTGTTCGGCCGCTGGGCCAAGCTGGTCGGCGAGGACGTCGCCGAGCACGCCCGGCCGGTCGCCTTCGAAGGCGGCGAGCTGACCGTCCAGGCCGACTCCACGGCCTGGGCCACCCAGCTGCGGCTGCTGCAGCGCGAGCTGCTCAAGCGGATCGCCGCGGGCGTCGGCGACGGCGTCGTGACCAGGCTCAAGGTGCAGGGCCCCGCCGCCCCCAGCTGGCGCTACGGCCCCAGGCACGTTCCAGGACGCGGACCACGCGACACCTACGGGTGAGCTCCGCCGGTGCCGCAGCGTCGATCCTGTGGCGCGGTGAGCGCGCGTGAGCCGATTCCGAGCCCCCGACCAGCGGTCCGCACTCGACCGCTTCCGATTCGGGCGCTCTGCGAGCGAATCAGGGCCGTCCTCGATGCGCTTCTGTCGGTGCTGCCCAGTAGAATCGAAGGGCAGCGTTACACCGTCGTCGCACGTGACGGCGTCCCTGTCGCTTCAGTCTGAGGAGACACCAGGCCCGTGGCAGCCAAGAAGAATGAATACAGCGCGTCTTCGATCACCGTCCTGGAGGGCCTGGAGGCGGTTCGCAAGCGCCCCGGCATGTACATCGGCTCCACCGGCGAGCGGGGTCTGCACCACCTCATCCAGGAGGTCGTGGACAACTCCGTCGACGAGGCGATGGCGGGCTACGCCACCATGGTCGAGGTGACCCTGCTGGCCAACGGCGGCGTCCGGGTGGTCGACGACGGTCGCGGCATCCCCATCGACATCCACCCCGTGGAGCAGCGGCCCACCCTGGAGGTCGTGCTCACCACCCTGCACGCGGGCGGCAAGTTCGACAGCGACTCCTACGCGGTCTCCGGCGGCCTGCACGGCGTGGGCATCTCCGTGGTCAACGCGCTGTCCACCGCCGTCGACGTCGAGGTCAAGCGCCAGGGTTTCACGTGGAACCAGCGCTTCGAGGCGTCCAAGCCCGCGTACGAGCTGCGCAAGGGCGCCCCGACCGGCGACACCGGCACCACCATCACCTTCTGGGCCGACCCCCAGATCTTCGAGACCACCGAGTACAACATCGAGACGATCTCCCGCAGGCTCCAGGAGATGGCCTTCCTCAACAAGGGGCTGACCATCGTCCTGCGCGACGAGCGGGTGGACGAGGCCGAGGGCGACGAGGCCGACGCCGAGGGGCACGTGGCGCGGGTGCGCGAGCGCACCTTCCACTACCCCAACGGCCTGGAGGACTTCGTCCGCCACATCAACCACACGCGCGAAGCCGTCCACCAGAAGGTCATCTACTTCGAGGCCAAGGGCGAGGACCTCGAAGTCGAGGTCGCCATGCAGTGGAACACCGGCTACACCCCCTCGGTCTACACCTTCGCCAACACCATCAACACCCACGAGGGCGGCACCCACGAGGAGGGCTTCCGCGCCGCGCTGACCCGCGTGGTCAACGAGTACGCCCGCGACAAGAAGCTGCTCAAGGAGAAGGACTCCAACCTCACCGGCGACGACATCCGCGAGGGCCTGGCCGCGATCATCTCGGTCAAGCTCAAGGAACCCCAGTTCGAAGGCCAGACCAAGACCAAGCTGGGCAACAGCGAGGCCAAGTCCTTCGTCCAGAAGTCCACCAACGAGCACCTCGCCGACTGGTTCGAGCGCCACCCCAACGAGGCCAAGACCATCGTCACCAAGGCGGTCTCCTCCGCCCAGGCCCGCATCGCCGCCCGCAAGGCCCGCGAACTGGTCCGCCGCAAGGGCGCCCTGGAGATCGGCGGCCTGCCCGGCAAGCTCAAGGACTGCCGCTCCACCAACCCGGAGGAGTGCGAGATCTACGTCGTGGAGGGCGACTCCGCGGGCGGCTCCGCCAAGGAGGGCCGCGACTCGCTGTTCCAGGCGATCCTGCCCATCCGCGGCAAGATCATCAACGTGGAGAAGGCGCGCATCGACCGCGTCCTCAAGAACAACGAGGTCCAGTCCCTCATCACGGCGCTGGGCACCGGCATCCACGAGGACTTCGACCTCAGCAAGCTGCGCTACCACAAGATCGTGCTCATGGCCGACGCCGACGTCGACGGCCAGCACATCCGCACCCTGCTGCTCACCCTGCTCTTCCGCTTCATGCGCCCGCTCATCGAGCACGGCCACGTCTACATCGCCCAGCCACCCCTCTACAAGATCAAGTGGCAGCGCGCCGAACCCGAGTACGCCTACTCCGACCGCGAGCGCGACGGCCTCATCGAACGCGGGCTCGCCGCGGGCAAGCGCATCGGCAAGGACGACAACATCCAGCGCTACAAGGGCCTCGGCGAGATGAACGCCGACGAGCTGTGGGAGACCACCATGGACCCCGCCAACCGGGTCCTGCTCCAGGTGACCATGGACGACGCGGCCACCGCCGACGAGCTGTTCAGCGTCCTGATGGGCGAGGACGTCGAAGCCCGGCGCTCGTTCATCACCCGCAACGCCAAGGACGTCCGCTTCCTGGACGTGTGAGCACCGCCCTCCCCGAGCAGCCGCCCAGAAGGAAAGAAGAACAGTGACCGAGACGACCCTGCCCCCAGGGGGCGGCGGCGACCGCACCGAGCCGGTCGACATCCAGCACGAGATGCAGCGCTCCTACATCGACTACGCCATGAGCGTGATCGTGGGCCGCGCGCTGCCCGACGTCCGCGACGGCCTCAAGCCGGTGCACATCCGCGTGCTGTACTCGATGTTCGACTCCGGCTTCCGCCCCGAACGCAGCTACAACAAGTGCGCCCGCGTGGTCGGCGACGTGATGGGCAACTACCACCCGCACGGCGACTCGGCGATCTACGACGCCCTCGTGCGGCTGGCCCAGCCGTGGGCGATGCGCTACCCGCTGATCGACGGGCAGGGCAACTTCGGCTCCCAGGGCAACGACCCGGCAGCCGCCATGCGGTACTGCGTCGTTCCGGAAACCCGGATTCGCCTGGCGGACGGCTCGACGCCGCGCATCGGCGACATCGTGCCGGGCGCGCTGCCGAACAGCGACAACCCGATCGACCTGAAGGTGCTCGACCGGCACGGCAACCCGGTGCGCGCCGACATGCTGTTCCACTCCGGCGAGCACCCGACGCTCAAGCTGCGCACTCGCAACGGGTACGAGCTGACCGGCACGCACAACCACCCGGTGCTGTGCCTGGTGAGCGTGCTGGGCGTGCCGACCCTGCTGTGGAAGCTGCTGGAAGAGGTCCAGCCGGGCGACCGGGTGGTCCTCCAGCGCACCCCGCAGGACGAGGCCGAAGCGCTCTCCCCGGAGATGCACGACGCGGCGGTGCTCGCGGGCGCCTTCGTCAGCGAGGGCTTCGTCTCCGAGAACCGCGCGGGCTTCAACAACACCGACGGGGACTACTTCCGGCAGGTGCTCGCCGCCTACGACGCGCTCGTCGGCGGTCCGAGGTACGTGTCCTCGCGCGTCATCAAGTCCGGTTCCCTGCTGCACGAGCTCGACATCCACGACCTGACCCGCCTGCGGAGCAGCGTCCTGGGTGACATGGTGGGCCTGCGCAGCACGGCGAAGCGGGTGCCCGAGTTCATCTGGCAGAGCGAGTCCACCACCAAGCGCGCCTTCCTGTCCTCGCTGTTCACCGGCGACGGCTCGGCGTCGGCGCTGCCGCGCAGCAGCGTGCGGGTCAGCTACTCCACGCGCAGCGCGCGGCTGGCCCGCGAGGTGCAGCAGCTGCTGCTGGAGTTCGGCGTGGTCAGCACGCTGGTGAACTACGAGCACGGCGAGATCAAGGTCGTCATCACCAACCGGCGCGACGCCCGGCTGTTCGCGAGCCGGGTCGGCTTCCTGGGCGCGAAGCAGGAGAAGCTGCGGGCGATCCTGGCGGCCGTGCCGGTGGAGAGCCGCTCGATGAGCAGCGACCACGTGCCGTTCGTGGGCGACTACGTCCGGGCGCACGGCGCGGACCGGTGGACCGAGCGCGACTGGCTGCGCCGCCACAACGTGGACCGGGTGGAGCGCTGGGAGCGCGACTACGACGAGATCGCCGCGCGGATCACCAACCGCGAGGTGCTCGACGTGGTGGAGCCGCTGGTGGACGGCCGCTTCTACTACGCGGTCGTGGAGTCGGTGACCGACGCGGGTGTCCGGCCGGTCTACAGCCTGCGGGTGGACACCGAGGACCACGCCTTCATCACCGACGGCTTCGTCAGCCACAACACCGAGTGCCGCCTCACCCCGTTGGCCATGCAGATGCTGGCCGACATCGAGGAGGACACGGTCGACTTCCGGGACAACTACGACGGCCGCATCCAGGAGCCGACGGTGCTGCCGTCGCGGGTGCCGAACCTGCTGATCAACGGCAGCTCGGGCATCGCGGTCGGCATGGCGACGAACATCCCGCCGCACAACCTGCGCGAGGTGGCCGACGGCGTGGTGTGGGCGCTGGACCACCCGGAGGCGTCCGACGAGGAGCTGCTGGACGCGCTGCTGGAGCGCATCAAGGGGCCGGACTTCCCGACTTACGGGCAGATCCTGGGTTCGTCGGGCATCCAGGACGCGTACCGCACCGGGCGCGGTTCGGTGAAGATGCGCGCGGTGGTGGACGTGGACGAGGACGCCAAGGGGCGGACGATCCTCGTGGTGTCGGAGCTGCCCTACCAGGTGAACCCGGACAACCTGGTGGAGAACATCGCGACGCTGGTGCGCGACCAGAAGCTGACCGGGATCGCGAACATCGCGGACGAGTCGAACCGGCGCAGCGGGCGCAGCGGGATGCGGATCGTGATCACGCTGAAGCGGGACGCGGTCGCGAAGGTGGTGCTGAACAACCTCTACAAGCACACCCAGCTGCAGTACTCGTTCGGCGTGAACATGCTGGCGCTGGTGGACGGGGTGCCGCGGACGCTGCGCCTGGACCAGATGATCCGGCACTACGTGAAGCACCAGATCGAGGTCATCGTCCGGCGGACGCGGTTCCGGCTGCGCAAGGCCGAGGAGCGGGCGCACGTCCTGCGCGGTCTGGTGAAGGCGCTGGACCAGCTGGACGAGGTGATCGCGCTGATCCGCCGGTCGCCTACGCCGGACGAGGCGCGGACCGGGTTGATGCAGCTGCTGGCGGTCGACGAGATCCAGGCGAACGCGATCCTGGAGATGCAGCTGCGCCGGTTGGCGGCGCTGGAGCGGCAGAAGATCATCGACCAGCTGGCCGAGATCGAGCTGGAGATCGCGGACTACCGGGACATCCTGGACAAGCCGGAGCGGCAGCGCGCGATCGTGCGCGAGGAGCTGCTGGCGATCGTGGACAAGCACGGCGACGACCGGCGGACCAAGATCGTGCCGTTCGACGGCGACGTGTCCATGGAGGACTTGATCGCGGTCGAGGACGTCGTGGTGACGATCACTCGGACGGGTTACGCGAAGCGGACGAAGACGGATCTGTACCGGTCGCAGAAGCGCGGCGGCAAGGGCGTGCAGGGCGCCCAGCTGAAGCAGGACGACATCGTGCAGCACTTCTTCGTGTGCTCCACGCACGACTGGATCCTGTTCTTCACCAACAAGGGGCGGGTGTACCGGGCGAAGGCCTACGAGCTGCCGGAGGCCAACCGCAACGCGCGGGGGCAGCACGTGGCGAACCTGCTGGCGTTCCAGCCGGACGAGGAGATCGCCCAGGTCATCCAGATCAAGAACTACGACGCGGCGCCGTACCTGGTGCTGGCCACGCGCAAGGGGCTGGTGAAGAAGTCGAAGCTGTCGGACTTCGACTCCAACCGGTCGGGTGGTTTGATCGGCATCAACCTGCGCGAGGACGACGAGCTGGTGGGGGCGGTGCTGTGCGCCGCGGAGGACGACCTGCTGCTGGTGTCGCGCGATGGCCAGTCGATCCGGTTCCACGCCAGTGACGAGGTGCTGCGGCCGATGGGCCGGGCGACGTCGGGTGTGCAGGGGATGCGGTTCAACTCCGGGGACGAGCTGCTGTCGATGGGGGTCGTCCAGGAGGGGTTGTTCGTTTTGGTGGCCACGGATGGCGGGTACGCCAAGCGCACGCCGATCGAGGACTACCCGGTCCAGGGGCGTGGCGGCAAGGGGGTGTTGACGATCCAGCACGACCGCAGGCGTGGCAGGCTGGTCGGGGCACTCATCGTCGACGTCGAGGACGAGCTCTACGCGATCACTTCTTCGGGCGGGGTCATCCGGACCAGCGCGAAGGAGGTGCGCAAGGCGGGCAGGCAGACGAAGGGTGTCCGGTTGATGAACCTCGGTGAAGGCACCACCCTGATCGCCGTGGCGCGCAACGCCGACGAGCCCGCCGACGTCACCAGTGGTGATGGCGACCAGGTTGAGCCTGCCAACTAGCGCGACGAGAGGTTGAGGACTGCTCGTGACTGCACCCGAGAACCC
>NZ_BMRG01000001.1:652442-693869 GCF_014648515.1 Saccharothrix coeruleofusca | reverse complement strand
AGAAGGTCGGGAAGCGGACAAGACCGCCGTGATCACGCGGCCGAGTGCCGCGGGGTCGACCGACAACGCCGAACAGCCGACGGTGGACACATCGGCGGGTGAGGGTCGTGAGCAGGCCGAGGCGGCCGCGGAGAAGGCGGACGGCCACTCCGCGGCGCCGCCGCCCTGGTTGCGGGCGACCAGTGAGGTCCAGCACGACGAGGCCCCGCAGGGCAGTGGTCAGCAGGGAAACGGTCAGCCGGGCGCGGGCCAGCCGGGGGAGGCCCGGTACGGCGAGGCCCAGCAGGTGGGGCCGGGTGACCAGGTGCGGGGGCCGGAGCAGCGGGCGGAGCCCGCCTACCCGGCGTCGGACCCGGACACGGTGGCGGTGCCGCGGCCGGTGCCGCCCGCGACGGCGGCCCAGGCGGCGGCCCAGGCGGCGGCGGGTCGCACGTCGGTGAACCTGGGGGCGGCGTCGGGCAGGCCGGTGGCGAGCGCGGCGGTGCGGCGTCCGGGGCGGGGGCCGCGCCGGGCGAGCCTGCAGATCAAGCGGGTGGACCCGTGGTCGGTGCTGAAGCTGGCGCTGGTGCTGAGCGTGGCGCTGTTCTTCGTGTGGCTGGTGGCGGTCGGCGTGCTCTACGGCGTGCTGAACGGCATGGGCGTGTGGGACAAGATCAACAACACCGCGAACGACCTGCTGCAGGGCAACGAGCCCACGGGTGACCCGCTGATCAGCGCGGGGCGCGTGTTCGGCGTGGCGGCGATCATCGGCGCGGTCAACATCGTGCTGTTCACCGCGCTGGCCACGGTGGGGGCGTTCGTCTACAACGTCTCGGCCGATCTCGCGGGTGGGCTGGAAGTGACCTTGTCCGAACGGGAGTGACCCGATTTGGGGCTGCGGCGGCAGGTGTTGTAGAGTTGCCGTCGTCGCCCCGAGGGCCTATAGCTCAGACGGTTAGAGCGCTTCGCTGATAACGAAGAGGTCGGAGGTTCGAGTCCTCCTAGGCCCACCGGAAGTTCGCAGGATTTGTCAGAGGGGAACAGACGTGAAGAAGATCATCGCACTTGTCGCTGTCGCCGGTGCGGTTCTGTTCTTCGTCAAGCGCAGCCGTTCGGCCAAGGCCGACGCGGACCTGTGGCGCGAGGCCACTGCTCCGAACGACTGAGCCCGCGAGGGCGGTCGAGCTGCCGCTCCTCGGACGGGGACGTAGCTCAATTGGCAGAGCACCGCCTTTGCAAGGCGGGGGTTAGGGGTTCGATTCCCCTCGTCTCCACCACCAGTAAGCCCAAGAATTGCGGAAGAGCGGAATCCGGTGAACCGGGTTCCGCTCTTCTGTGTTGAGGGGTGGGACGCCTGTCCGCCTCCGGTGGGACCGCGTCAACGGGAAAGGCCCCGCACTCCACGGAGTGCGGGGCCTTTCCCGTCCGTTCCGCTGCGCCGTCGCTACGCGGTGGCCAGCTCGGCCGGTTGGCCCTTGCGGGCGGCGATCACCCGGTCCAGCGCCCAGGCGCCGGGGCCGGTGAAGGCCAGCAGCAGGAACACCCACGAGTAGGCGGCGGCCAGTTCACCGCCGTTCTCGATGGGCAGCAGACCCCTCGGCTGGTGCACCACGAAGTAGGCGTAGGCCATCGCTCCCGAGGAGATCAGCGCGGCGACCCTCGTCCACAGGCCGAGCATGATCAGCAGACCGCCGATCAGCTCGATGAGCCCGGCAGGGCCAGCGGGCCAGGAGGTCAGCGGGACGGCTCCCTTGGAGCCCAGGACCCCGAACACCTTCTGCAACCCGTGGCAGACGAACAGGAAGCCCACGATGATCCGGAACACCGCCAAGGCGTGGTCACGACCGCGATCCAACAAGGTCATCTCGATTCAGTCCTCACGTCGTACGGGCGGCCGGCAGGGTACGAATCAAGGTAACCGTGTTCACGTTACGTGCATAGATCGTCACCCTGTCGATTTACTGTCCGCTCGTCTGGTTGACTGACGCGCCTATGAACCGAGTGCTGCTGAGCGCCCTGCCCACCTTGGTCCTCACCGCTGCGCTGTCCGCGTGCGGCGACACCGGGTCCACGGCCGCGCCGACGTCCGAATCACCCGAAGCGGTGCAGACCACGACCGAGCGGTCCAGCGCGCCCGCCGGGCCGCCGCCGATGCCGCAGCCCGCCGCCGACGGCGACTGCCCCTACCTGGACTCGGACTACGTGGCCCAGGCCAACGGGCAGCTGGTGCGCAAGGTGCGGCTGTCCGCCGACCAGCCCACGCCGGCGTGCTTCTTCTACGCCAACGCCACCGAGGTGCAGCTGTCGGTGTGGGTGTTCCAGGGGGAGGAGGCCACGGCCAAGGCGGTGGTGGACCGGGCCGCGCCGGTCGCCGACTCCAGCCCGGCCAGCGTGCCCGCGGGCTGGCAGGGCGGGTCGCTGGTGGGCGAGCAGGGCGCGGTTTACGCGGTGGCCAAGGGGGGTGCCGCGGTGGTGGTGACCAGCAACCAGCGGCAGACCATCAAGGCGCGTGAGGTCGCCTCGACGGCGATCGAGGAGTTGGGTCTGTAGCGGAGGCGCTCACGGCCGCCGCACCAGGGGAACGGCCCCTGGGACGGCGGCCGAGTGGTGAGCCGGTCAGCCGCGGTCGGACACGCGGCCGTTGCGCGCCGCGGTCTGCTGCGGCGTGTCGCCGTCGGCGGTCGTGCTGCCCGGCGTGGTGTCGGTGCTGCCGCCCGCGGTGCCCGCGGAGGTCCCCGCCGTGCTGTCCGCGGTGGTGCCCGTCGCGGGCGCCACCTGGTCGGCGGTCACCGGGGTCGGCGCCTCGGTGGCCTCCTCCTGCAGGTGCACCTCCTGCGGCCTGCGGGTGAGCGCCACGTAGCCCGCCACCAGACCGGCGGCCAGCACGCTGAGCACCCACGGCCAGCGGCGGCGCTTGGGCTGCGGCACCACCGCGAACTCCTTGCGGGCCTTCTTGGCCGCCTTGCGGACGTCCTTGGCGCGCACCTTGGCCTCCTTGCGGGCCCGCTCGGCGGCCTTGACCACGTCCTTGCGCATGGCCTCGGCCTTCTTCGCGAGCTGCTTGCGCTGGCGGCGGGTGGTCTTCTCGACCTCACCGGCGCGCTCGGCGAGCGCCACGGCCCGGTCGGCCACGACCCCTCGGACGCGGTCGGCGGTGACCCCGCGCTCCGCGAGCTTGGCCTCCGCCCGCTCCGCCAGCTGAGCGGCCCCGGCAGCACCGGCGTGGCCAGCGCGGACGGCGCCGAGGCGGGCGGCGCGGATTCCCGTGCCCACGGCCTTGCCCACCGACTCGCCCGCACGGGTCATGGCCTGTACCTCATCCATATCGCGCTCCACAAGCTGTCGGTCAGTGACGATTGGGCAGTACCCATCCTGCCCGTTCCCCAACCGCGCCGCTCGCGAACGGCCCACTGATGGCACGATGGTGCTGTGGCAGACAGCAACGAATCCCTCGTCGGGACCAAGGTGACGGCGACCCTGCACACCTCGCAGGGCGACATCCGGCTCAACCTGTTCCCCGACCACGCCCCCAAGACGGTGGCGAACTTCGTCGGGCTCGCCGAGGGCACCAAGGACTACTCCGAGCCCAACGCCAAGGGCGGCACCAGCGGCCCGTTCTACGACGGCTCGATCTTCCACCGGGTGATCGCGGGCTTCATGCTCCAGGGCGGTGACCCCACGGGCACCGGCCGCGGCGGCCCCGGCTACCGGTTCGCCGACGAGTTCCACCCGGAGCTGCAGTTCAACCGCCCGTACCTGCTGGCCATGGCCAACGCGGGGGCGAACACCAACGGCTCCCAGTTCTTCATCACGGTGGCGCCGACCACCTGGCTGAACTTCAAGCACACCATCTTCGGCGAGGTGGCCGACCAGGAGTCGCGTCAGGTGGTGGACGCCATCGGCGCGACCCGCACGGGCGCGGGTGACCGCCCGGTCACCGACGTGGTGATCGAGAAGGTCTCGATCGAGCGGGGCTGAGTGGCCTCGTCCCCGACCCCACCGCCGCCCGGTGACCCGATCGGCGCGCAGCCGGACCGCCAGGTCTGCGTGCGCCACCCCGGTCGGGTCACCGCGCTGCGGTGCTCGCGCTGCGACCGGCCCTCCTGCCCCGACTGCCTGCGCGAGGCGTCGGTGGGCCACCAGTGCGTGGACTGCGTCATGGAGGGCAACCGGACCACGCGCACGGCCCGCACCGTGGCGGGGGCGGAGGACAACCCCCGGCGCATGGTGGTCGCGCCGGTCCTGATCGCGCTCAACGCGGTGGCGTTCCTGGTCACCGCCGGTCAGGCGGGCAGCGCCGTGGACCTGCGCGGGTCGCAGCTGTACGCCGACTTCGTGATGTGGCCGATCGGCGTGTACTTCGGCGAGTGGTGGCGGCTGGTCGCCTCGGGCTTCCTGCACAACGACCCGCTGCACCTGCTGCTCAACATGGCCGCCCTCTACGTGCTGGGTCAGCTCCTGGAGCCGGTGTTCGGCCGGACCCGCTTCCTGGCGGTGTACCTGCTGTCGCTGCTGGGCGGCTCGGTGGCGGTGTACCTGTTCGACTCGGTGGACCGGCCGGTGGCGGGTGCTTCGGGGGCGATCTACGGCTTGCTGGGCGCGCTGCTGGTGACGCAGCTGAAGCTGCGGGCGAACCTGACGCCGGTGCTGATGGTGCTCGGCGTGAACGTGGTGTTCAGCTTCACCGTCGCCAACATCTCCTGGCTGGGCCACCTGGGTGGCCTGTTCGTGGGCGCGGCGATGGCCGCCGCGCTGGTCTACGCGCCGAAGCCGGGCCGGGTGTTCTGGCAGGCGGGGGCGGTGGTGGCGGCGCTGCTGGTGCTGGTGCTGCTGGTGGTCACCCGGACCGCGCTGCTGGGCTGAGCCGTGCGGTTGACGGTGCTGGGCGGTGCGGGCGCGTGGCCGACCGCGCACCAGCCGTGCGGTGGTTACCTGGTCGAGCACGAAGGCTTCCGGCTGCTGGTGGACCCCGGTTACGCGGTGCTGCCCCGGCTGCTGGCGCTGCTGCCCGCGCACGACGTGGACGCCGTGCTGGTCAGCCACGGCCATCCCGACCACTGCGCCGACCTCAACCCGCTGCTGCGGGCGCGCGTGCTGGGCGACGTCCCGGCCCCGCCGCTGCCCGTGCACGCGCTGCCCGGCGCGCTGGACCGCGTGCTGGCCCTGGACCAGGTGCCGCTGGAGCACGACCTGCGCGAGTTCGACGCGGGCGCGCCCTTCGAGGTCGGGCCGTTCCGGGTGGAGACCTGGTCGCTGCCGCACTTCGTGCCCAACGCGGGCCTGCGGCTGACCGCCGGTGGGCGGGTGCTGTCCTACACCGGGGACACGGGTCCGACACCGGACCTGGTGGCCCTGGCCCGCGACGCGGACGTCTTCCTGGCCGAGGCGACCTTCCCCGAGCGGGTGCGCCCCGCCGACAACGCGCCGATGCTGTCCACTGCCCGACAGGCGGGGGAGCACGCCGCCGCGGCGGGCGCGGACCGGCTCGTGCTCACCCACCTGTGGCCGGACTCCGACCCGGAAGTGTCCATCGCGGCAGCGGCGCAAGCGTTTGCGGGACGGCTGGAGGTGGCCCGCCCCGGTCTGGTCGTCGACCTCGGCCAGAGCTGATCGGCGCGCTGGTCGCCGCTCACGGCCTCAGCGCGTGCAGGACGTCGGCCACGTCGCGCGGGTCCGCGCCCAGGTCGAGCTGGGTCAGCACCACCAGGTGCTCGTCCTCGCCGCGCTGCCAGTCCAGCTCCAGCGTGCGGCTCTCCCGGCCCAGCCTGCGGGTGTGCGCCAGGCGGATCTTCACCTCGTGCCACGGCAGGTGGCGGGCGCCGAACAGGGTCCGCACGGTCAGGCCGGAGTCGTCCACCAGCAGGCGGGGGCGCACGTAGGTGCCGTACACGCCCAGGAACAGCAGCAGTGCGGTGGCGCTGCCCATCAGCAGCCGGGTGGTGGCTTCTTCGCTCAGCAGCACCACCAGCAGCACCACCGCGGCCAGCGCCCACGCCAGGGCGACGACCTGCGGGCGCGGCGCCCAGGACCGGGTGGTCGGAGTTGTGGTCACGCGGTCGAGTGTCCCGCATCCGGCCGGCCTGCTGTGGACAACTCCCGCCCGCGACCGGCGCTTGTGCATTTTGGCGCAAAGTTGTCCACAGGAGTTGTCCCCATTGGGGATGACTTACAGCGCTGTGCTTCGAGCACCCGCCGACGCGGTCGACCCACGGTCGGGTGAACGTGCGACGGCCCGGACGTGGAGCACGTCCGGGCCGTCATGCGCGAGGCGTAGCGCGTGGTCAGCGCCACCGCATGGTCATCAGCAGACCGATGATCATCAGGGCGAAGCCGATGCCGAAGTTCCAGGACCCGAGGTCCATCATCACCGGGATGCGGTCGCCCGCGATGTAGTTGACCACCAGCCACGCCAGACCGAGCAGCATCATGCCGAGCATCACGGCGATGTAGACGGGGTGCGAAGGACCCGCCGCCTTGACCTTCACCGGGGTGCGGCGATCGGCAGGCGCCGTGTAGACGGCCTTCTTGCGGACCTTGGACTTGGGCATGCTGTCCTCGCCTGACGGGTGGATAGGTCTCCAGTGGCACGACTTAACGTCCACTGCTGGAGGAACACGTTAACGTAACCGAGCAGGTCCGCGAAGCACCGTGTAGTCATGGACGCTCGGTTCGGGAGGTTTCTTCGGTGAGCTACGACCCGCCCGCGCCGCAGGGCGGCCCGCCGGGACAGCCGCCTCGGGGGCCGCGCCCGACGCCCTACCCGGCGCCCCACCCGGTGTCGCGGTTTCCCCAGGGCCAACCGCCGGAAACCGGCCCCCGGCCGCGCCCCGTGCCGCCGGGGGCAACCCGGCACGTGCCCGTCGCGTCTCCGACGGACGTGACCCAGTACACCGCCCCGGTGCCCCCCGCGCCGGTGCCCGCCGGTCCGCCCCGGCACTCCACCGAGGCCACCCGCTACGTGCCCCCGGTGCCGCAGGCGGGGGCGACCCAGTACAACGCCAACGCGTTCTCCGGCAGCCTGCCGCCGCCCCGGCCCCAGCACCCGGTCCAGCACCCGTCCCAGCGCCCGCCCCAACGTCCGCACCAGCGGCCCCGGCCGCTCCCGGTGGACCCGCCGACCGAGGTCATCGAGCCGGTGCGGGACGAGGACGAGGACGACTACGGCGACGACTACGGCGACAAGTACAGCGACGACTACAGCGACGCTTACGGCGACGACTACGAGGCCGACGCCCGCGAGGAGGAGAAGCCGCCACCGCCGCCCCCGGACGGGCCGGGGCGCAAGACCGTGCGCGCCATCGGCGAGCTGCTGATCACCGCAGGCCTGGTGATGCTGCTGTTCGTGGTCTACGAGGTCTACGTCACCGACCTGATCTCGGCGGGCAAGCAGGACGACGCCACGGCCGCGCTGGACGACCAGTGGAACGCCAACACCGTCGGCGGCGACCAGCAGCGCCAGGCCCAGTACGAGCTGATCGAGGGCCAGGCGTTCGCCAAGATGTACATCCCGGTGTTCGGGCCGGACTTCAAGTTCTCCATCGTCGAGGGCACCACCGACAAGCACCTGGAGATCGGCCCCGGCCACTACGTGGGCACCGCGCTGCCCGGCGAGCCCGGCAACTTCTCGGTGGCGGGCCACCGGGTGGGCAAGGGCGCGCCGTTCAACGACCTGGACCTGCTCAACTCCTGCGACGCGATCGTGGTGGAGACGCAGACCCAGTGGTTCGTCTACCGGATGCTGCCCAAGAACAGCGAGGTCGCGAACTGGGCGAGCAAGGCGTCCGACCCCAAGTGCGCGAAGGTGGCGCCGCTGGGCGGGCCCTACGCCCAGACCCAGGGGCAGGAGATCGTGCTGCCCAGCCAGGGCGAGGTGATCAACGAGGTGCCGCACGTCGCCGACGGCACCACGCCCAAGGCCGAGCAGATCGCGATGATGACGCTGACCACCTGCCACCCGCGCTTCTCCGACAAGCAGCGGCTGATCGTGCACGCGGTGCTGGCGATGAACTACCCCAAGGCGCCCGGTTTCCTCCCGCCCGAGCTGAAGGAGCAGTGATGTACGGGTGGATCTGGCGGCACCTGCCCGGCCCGCTGCCGCTGCGCCTGGTCCAGGCGCTGCTGCTGGTGGCCGGGGTGGTCGCCCTGCTGATGTTCGTGGTGTTCCCGTGGGCGGAGCCGCTGCTGCCGTTCAACAACGTCACCACCCAGTAACCACCGGCAAGTACTACCCGCCGCGCCCGTCGGGGCAGGTTTCCACCACCCGACGGGCACCGCCCGTGGTCAGCGATCGGTGGACCGGGCAGCGCGGGCCGCCGCGACGCGGTCCGCGATGTGGTCGATGACCACGTTGACCGCGCGGCGGTAGGGGGTGGCGTCCCGGTTCACCTGCGCCAGGAGCATGCCGCCCTGGATCGCGGCCAGCAGCGCGACCGCGAGCGCCGTGACGTCCTCGTCGGCTCCGAGGTCGCCGCGCTCGCGCATGCGGGCGAGCCCGGATTCGATCGCCGCCTGCCACGCGGCGAATCCCGTGGCCAGGCCGAGGCGGGCCGAGGGGTCGATGTCGGACAGCTCGCTGGCGAGCGAGCCGATCTCGCAGCCGCCCGCGCAGTGCACCGCGTCCAGGCGGACGGCGGCGCGTTCGCACCACTCGCGCAGCGCGTCGACGCTGTCGAGGTGGTCGAGCAGGGGCCGCTGCTGTTCGAGCTTGACGGTGCTCTGGTACTCGATCACCGCCGCCGTGAGGCCCTTCTTGTCCCCGAAGTAGTGGTAGATCTGCGAGGCGCTCACCTGAGCGCGGCGCTGCACGTCGGGGATGCTCGTGCCCGCGACGCCCTGCTCGAACATCAGCTCGGCGGCGGCGCGCAGGATGCGGTCCCGCGTGCGACGACCGCCTTCGGTGCTCGCCGCCTTGACCCTGGTCTCGACACCTGTGGTCGGCATGCGAGCCAGCCTAGCAAGGATTGGAATTGACTTTCCAATTTCGCGCTGCCTACGTTTGGAGAGATCATTCCAACTGCCCGCTCCGGCACCCCGAGAGGCGACCCCCATGGCCCTCAACCCGCAGATCCAGGCCGTGCTCGACGACTTGGCCGCGACCCCCGCGGCCAACACCCTCACCGTGGCGGAGAACCGCGCCGCCGGCCTGGCGTTCGCCTCGTTCGCCGGTGACGTCGTCCCCGTGCGCGAGGTCCGCGACACGAGCTTCCGCAACGGTGACCACGACGTCCCGGTCCGGGTCTACACGCCCGAGACGGTCCCGCCGGGCTCGCCCGCTCCGGTGACGGTGTTCTTCCACGGCGGCGGCTGGGTGTTCGGCGACCTCGACAGCCAGGACCACTACGCCAGGGTCGTCGCGACGCGGTCGAAGACCATCGTCGTCTCCGTCGACTACCGCCTGGCGCCGGAGCACCGGTTCCCCGGAGCCGTCGAGGACGCCTGCGCGGCGCTGCGGTGGGTCGAGCGGAACGCGGGCGCCTTCGGCGGCGATCCGCGGCGCATCGCCCTGTTCGGGGAGAGCGCGGGAGGCAACCTCGCCGCCGTCACCGCGCAGGAGGCGAAGCGCCGCGGCGGACCGGCGGTCACCTTCCAGGCCCTCGCCTACCCCGCGACCGACCGCTTCGACGACAGCGCGTCGATGTACGACCACGCCGCGGGCCCCCTGCTGACGCGCCACTGGCTGGAGTGGTTCTGGGGCGCCTACCTGAACACCCCCGACGAGGGCGCCGACCCCCGCGTCTCCCCGCTGCGCGCGGAGGACCTCGCCGGGCTCCCGGCCGCGTTCATCGTCACCGCCGAGCTCGACCTGCTGCGCGACCAGGGCATCCGGTACGCGGACGCGCTGCGCGAGGCCGGCGTGCCGGTGACGCACCGACCGGTCGAGGGGGTGCCCCACGCGTTCCTGTCCTTCACCCGCGACGTCCAGGTCTCGCGCGACGTGCTGAACGAGATCGGCGACGCCATCGGCGCCGCCTTCGCGTGACAGTGCTCCCCGATCCGCACCTGCAAGTACTACCCGCCGCGCCCGCCGGGGCAGGTTTCCACTACCCGACGGGCGCGGCGGCCGCGACTAGGACCGGGAGATCGCGGTCATGCTCTCCCGGTCGACGACCTTGATCCGCTCCCGGCCGCGCTCGGCGCCCAGCGCGATCTCGTGGGCGTCGAGCTTGCGCCAGCCCTCGACCGTGGTGAACGGCACCGCGCGCTGCTCCAGGAACCGCACGATCGCGTCGGCTTCCGGGTGGGCGGCCTCGGGCAGCGCGTCGGCGTCGGCGAGCAGGCTGGTGATGGTCTCCAGCGCGTCGCCCTTGGTGTGCCCGATCAGCCCGATGGGGCCGCGCTTGATCCAGCCGGTGACGTACACGCCGGGCAGGGCCTGCTCGTCCAGGTCGAGCACGCGCCCGGCGGCGTGCGGCACGGTGCCGGTGGCGTGGTCGAACGGCAGGTCGGCCAGCTGGGTGGACAGGTAGCCCACCGCCCGGTACACCGCCTGCACGGGCCAGTCGGTGAACTCGCCGGTGCCGCGCACGCCGCCGTCGCCGGTCAGCTCCATGCGCTCGGTGCGCAGGCCGGTCACCGCGTCCTCGCCGAGCACCGCCACGGGCGCTTCCAGGAAGTGCAGGTGCAGCTTGCGCGGCCGGTCGCCGACGTCGCGGATGGCCCACTCCTGCAGCGTCCTGACCACCATCTCGACCTGCTTGTTGGAGCGGATGGCGGCCATGCTGGCGGCGTCGAAGTCGATGCCCTCGGGGTGCACGACGACCTCGACGTTGGGGGAGTGGTCCAGTTCGCGCAGCTCCAGCGGGGTGAACTTGGCCTGCGCGGGACCGCGGCGGCCGAACACGTGCACGTCGGTGACCGGGCTGGCCTTGAGGCCCTGGTAGACGTTGTCCGGGATCTCGGTGGTCAGCAGCTCGTCGGCGGTCTTGGCGAGGATGCGCGCCACGTCCAGCGCGACGTTGCCCACGCCCAGCACGGCGACCGAGGACGCGGTCAGCGGCCAGGTGCGCGGCACGTCCGGGTGGCCGTCGTACCAGGAGACGAAGTCCGCGGCGCCGAAGCTGCCGGGCAGGTCGATGCCGGGCACGTCCAGCGGGCGGTCCTTCTCCGCGCCGGTGGAGAAGATCACCGCGTCGTAGAACTGCCGCAGGTCGTCGAGCTTGAGGTCGACGCCGTACTCGACGTTGCCGAAGAACCGGATCTCCGGGCGGTCCAGCACGCGCTGCAGCGCGGTCACGATGCCCTTGATGCGGGGGTGGTCGGGGGCGACGCCGTACCTGATCAGCCCGTAGGGAGCGGGCATCCGCTCGAACAGGTCGATGCTGACCTCGACCTCGGACTTGGTCAGGATGTCGGCGGCGTAGATGCCCGCGGGGCCCGCGCCGACGACCGCGACGCGCAGGGAACGACTCATACCCTTAAGGTTAGGTGAGCCTTAGCTCACTTCTTGGGAGAGGTTGGTCACGGCTACGCTGGACCGATGCGCGTGCTGGTGGTCGACAACTACGACAGCTTCGTCTACAACCTCGTCCAGTACCTGGCCCAGCTCGGCGTCGAGTGCGTGGTGCGGCGCAACGACGCCGTGGAGCTGGACGAGGTCGGCGAGGTCGGCGGCGTGCTGGTCAGCCCCGGCCCCAGCACCCCGGACAAGGCCGGTCGCAGCATGGACGTCATCCGGCGCTGCGCCGACTCCGGCGTGCCGGTGCTCGGCGTGTGCCTCGGCCACCAGGCCATCGGCGCGGTGTGGGGCGGCACCGTGGACCTCGCCCCGGAGCTGCTGCACGGCAAGACCAGCGTGGTGCACCACAACGGCGCGGGCGTGCTGGCGGGCGTGCCCGACCCGTTCACCGCCACCCGGTACCACTCGCTGACCGTGCTGCCCGACACCATCCCGGACGAGTTCGAGGTCACCGGCCGCACCGAGTCGGGCGTGGTGATGGCCATGCGGCACCGCGAGCTGCCGGTGGAGGGCGTCCAGTTCCACCCCGAGTCCGTGCTCACCGAGGGCGGCCACCGGATGCTGGCCAACTGGCTGCGGGTGTGCGGCTACGAGGTGCCCGAGTCCACCGTGGCGCAGCTGGAGAACGGGATGCGGCAGCTCGCCGCCGCCGCGCGCGTGCGCTGAGCCCGAACGACGAAGCCCCCACCCGGATCGCGCCGGGTGGGGGCTTGCGCGTTCGGGGGCGCTACCGGCTGGGCGGTGTCGAGCCGCCGAGCTGGAACTCGCCGACGACCACGTTGATCCGCTGGGTCTTCGAGGTCGCCGTGCCCGCCTTGATCTGCTGGCTGCGGATCTTCTTGTCCTGGCCGATCTCGTTGACCGGTTCCTCGGCGGTCACCTGGAGGTCACCGGTCCAGCCCAGCTGCCCGAGCTTGTTGCGGGCCTGGTTCTCGGTCAGCCCGGTCAGGTCCGGCATCACGAACTGGTTGCCCTTGGACACGCTCAGCGTCACCACGGTGTTCTTCTCCGCGCGGCCCCTGGGCGGGTCCTGGGCGATGACCTGGCCCTCTTCCTCCGCGCTGTCCACGTCCTTGGTCTGCACCCGGAAGCCGCTGCCGCGCAGGGTCTCGGTGGCGTTCTCCACCGACTGCCCGGTCACGTCCGGCAGCTGCACCTGCTCCGGGGCGCGGCCGATCTTGATGGTGATCTGGCTGCCCTTGGGCACCTGGGTGTTGGCCTGCGGGTTCTGCTCGGCCACCTTGCCCACCAGCGCCGGGTCCTGGACCTCGATGGTCTGCTGGTTGGGGTCGAGCTTCCAGTCGGTGCCCAGCCTGGTCTGCGCCTCCTGGGCGGTCAGGCCCACCAGGTTGGGCACCGCCGCCTGCTCGGGGTTGGTGCCGACCTTGGCGACCACCTTGCTCAGCCGCTTGACCATCTGGTTGGCGCCGGGGCTGATCTCCAGCACCTTGTCGATGTCGTCGGCGTCGCACGCGGGCGTGCTGCCGGGCTGGCAGGGCACCGGCTGCAGCTCGAACTCCAGCCCCGCCTGCTCGATCATGCCGCGGGCGGCGGCGGAGTTCAGGCCCACCACCGAGGGCACCTTGACCTGCTGCGCGCCGGGGTCCTCCTCGTCGCCGCCCATCAGCGTCATGGTGATCCAGGTCGCCAGCGCCAGCACCGCCACGCACAGCAGCACGACCAGGGTGATCATGATCGCCCTCTTGCGCCGGGCGCGCCGCTCCTCGTCCTCGTCCAGCGGCCCCGACTCGTCGGAGGTCTCGGCGGCGCGCACCGCCTGCGGGCGGTGCCTGCCACCGGTGACGACCTCGGTGCGCTGCGGCGGCGAGGACTGGTTGAGCACCGCGGTCCGGTCCTCCGCGGTCATCACCGCGGGCGCGGACGGGCGCTGCCCGGACAGCACGCGCACCAGGTCCGCGCGCATCTCCGCGGCCGACTGGTAGCGGTTGGCCGGGTTCTTGGCCATCGCCTTGAGCACGATCGCGTCCAGCGCGGGCGTGACCTTGGAGTTCAGCGACGACGGGGGCTTGGGGTCCTCCCGCACGTGCTGGTAGGCCACCGCCACCGGCGAGTCGCCGGTGAACGGGGGCTCCCCGGTCAGCAGCTCGAACAGCACGCAGCCCGAGGCGTACACGTCGCTGCGCGCGTCCACCGACTCGCCGCGGGCCTGCTCCGGCGACAGGTACTGCGCCGTGCCGATCACCGCCGCCGTCTGGGTCACCGCGGCCTGGCCGTCGTGCACCGCGCGGGCGATGCCGAAGTCCATCACCTTCACCGCGCCGGACTTGGTGATCATCACGTTCGCGGGCTTCACGTCCCGGTGCACGATCCCGTGCCGGTGGCTGAAGTCCAGCGCGGCCGACACGTCGGCCATGACCTCCATCGCCCGCTTGCCCGACAGCGGGCCCTGCGTCTTGACGATGTCGCGCAGCGTGCGGCCGTCGACGTACTCCATGACGATGTAGGGCAGCGGCCCGTACTGCGTCTCGGTCTCGCCGGTGTCGTAGACCGCGACGATGGCCGGGTGGTTGAGCGCCGCGGAGTTCTGCGCCTCCCGACGAAACCGCTCCTGGAACTGGGCGTCGCGGGCCAGGTCGGCGCGCAGCACCTTGATCGCCACGTCCCGTCCGAGCCGGACGTCACGACCCTTGTGCACCTCCGACATGCCGCCGTAACCGAGGGTCTCGCCCAGTTCGTAGCGGTTGGAGAGCAGTCGCGGAGTGCTCATCAGTGCGTCGTCCCGCTCCTCGTCAACGGTCTCACCCTCAAGCTTGTTCGTGCCGGTTCAGCCTGGCCGGTCGATCACGTCGGCACGCACGTGACCACCACCCGTGATCCGATCGCGACGTCCCCGCTCGGCGCCACGTCCCGCACCAGGCACCGCTTCGCGTCCTGCGGCGCCCCACCGCGCTCGGTGTGCACCTCGGGCTCCAGGCCGTAGCCGGACAGCTTCGCCGCCGCCTCGTCCGAGGGCAGGTCGACGAAGTCCGCCTCGGCGACCCGCGCCACCGCCTGGCCGGGGATGCGGTCGGTGGAGTCGTCCCGAGCGGCGGGTCGAGCGCTCGTGCCGCCCTGCTGACCAGCCCCACCGGACACCTCGTCGTCCTTGATGACCAAGCGCAAGACGACCACGCCGAGCACGACCAGCGCGGCCACCAGGAAGGCGACCATAACCCACAGCAGAGCGCGACCGCGCCCAGGTGGGCGGGGAGCGGGGGGCAGCGGGCCGAAAGCACCCGTGTGCGCCGCGCCCACCGGCTGGAGGCCGGGGCGCGAGCCGGGGTGGGTCACCGGGATGCCGGGGTGGGTCAGTTGCGCGGGCGGCACCGGGGGACCGGTGCCCGGCTGGGACAGCGGCTGCGACAGGGGCTGGGACAGCGGCTGGGACAGGGGTGGCGGGGGCAGCGGCGGCCCCACGGCCATCGCCAGCCCGCTGGGCGCGGGCAGCGGCTGGCCCGCGCGCACCGCCGCCACCGCCGCGGCGAACTCGCCGCCGTTGCGGTAGCGCTGCCGGGGGTCCTTGACCAGGGTCGCCTCGATCAGCGCGCGCGGACCCGGCGGCACGTCCGGCGGCAGCGGCGGGGCGATGTCGCGGATGTGCATCATCGCCACGGTCACCGCGTTCTCCGACAGGAACGGCCGGTGCCCGGTCAGGCACTCGTAGCCGCACACCGCCAGCGCGTACACGTCGCTGGCGGGCTCGGCCTCGTGCCCCAGCGCCTGCTCCGGCGCGATGTAGTGCGCGGTGCCCATGACCATCCCCGAGCGCGTCACCGGCGCCGCGTCGGCCGCCTTCGCGATGCCGAAGTCGGTGATCTTCACCTTGCCCGTGGGCGTGACCATGATGTTGCCCGGCTTGACGTCCCGGTGCACCAGCCCGCGCTCGTGCGCGGCCTGCAGCGCGTTGCCCGCCTGCTCCAGCAGGTCCAGCGTGCGGTCCGGGGTCAGCCTGCCCCTGGCGATGACCGCTGCCAGCGGCTCGCCCTCGACCAGCTCCATCACCAGGTAGGCGGTGTCCTCCGGGCCGTCCGGGGTCGACGCGGTCTCGCCGTAGTCGTGCACCGCGGCGATGCCGGGGTGGTTCAGCGAGGCGGTGGTGCGCGCCTCGGTGCGGAACCGGTGCAGGAACTCCGCGTCCCCGCTGAGCTCGGCCTTGAGCACCTTCACCGCGACGTTGCGGTCCAGCCGGGTGTCGCTGGCCTCCCACACCTCGCCCATGCCGCCCACCGCGATCCGCCTGGACAGGCGGTACCGCTGCGCGAGCAACTGGCCGGAGGTCAGCATCAACGTCCCCCGAGGGCCGCGCCGATCACCGCGCGGCCGATCGGCGCGGCGACCCTGCCGCCGGTGGCGGCCTGGCCGACGTCACCGCCGTTCTCCACGATGACCGCGACGGCGATCTCCGGCTTCTCCGCCGGGGCGAACGCCACGTACCAGGCGTGCGGCTTGGTCGAGCCGACGTCCTCGCCGTGCTCGGCGGTGCCGGTCTTGGAGGCGATGGTGACGCCGCTGAGCTTGCCGCCGCCCGCGGTGTTGCCCTCCGAGGCGACCATCATCTCCCGCAGCATCCGGGCCTGCTCCGGCGACATCGCCTCCTCGACCTCTTCCGGGTCGGTCTCGTCGATCACCTGCAGGTCCGGGGCCAGCACCTTCTGCACCAGGTGGGGCTGCATCCGGGTGCCGCCGTTGGCGATGGTCGCCGCCATCACGGCGTTGGCCAGCGGGGTGACCCGCACGTCGCGCTGGCCGATGCCGCTCTGGTACACCGACGGCCGGTCGGCCATCGGGCCCAGGGTGGACGGCTCCACCGGCAGCGGGATGGTCAGGTCCTCCTGGCCGATGCCGAACTGGGCGGCCTTGGCGCGCAGCTTGTCCGGGCCGAGCTGGTCGGCCAGCACCGCGAACGCGGTGTTGCACGACTTGGCCAGCGCCTCCTGCAGGGTGGCCTTCTGCCCGTCGCCGCAGTTGCTGTCGTTGAAGTTGGGCAGCGTGGTCTGGGTGCCCGGCAGGGTGATCACCGGCCTGCCGTCGACCTGGGTCTCCTTGTTCGCGCCCTCCTCCAGCGCGGCGGCGGCCACGACCAGCTTGAAGGTGGAGCCGGGCGGGTAGATCTGGGCCACCGACCGGTTGAGCGCGGGCTGCCCGTCGTCGTTGTTCAGCGCCGCCCAGGTCTCCTGCTGCACGTCGGTGTCGTGGCTGGCCAGCTGGTTGGGGTCGAACGACGGGGTGCTGGCCATGGCCAGGATCTCGCCGGTGGACGGCCGGATCGCCACCACCGAGCCGGTCAGGCCGCGCTCGGACAGCGCGTTGAACGCCGCCTGCTGCACCCTGGGGTCGATGGTCACCTGCACGCTGCCGCCCTTGGGGTCGCGGCCGGTGATCAGGTCCGACACCCGCTGCGTGATCAGCCGGTCGTCCGAGCCGTTGAGCAGGTCGTCCTCGGCCCGCTCGATCCCGGTCGCGCCGTAGAGCAGCGAGAAGTAGCCGGTCACCGGCGCGTACACCGGGCCGTTGGCGTAGGTGCGCAGGAACTTCAGCCGGTCGTCGGTGGCCTGCACCCCGGCCAGCGGCGAGCCGTCCGAGGCGATGATCGAGCCGCGCTCGCGGGAGTAGGTGTCCAGCAGCACCCGGCTGTTGTGCGGGTTCTTGCGGTAGTCGTCGGCCTTGATGACCTGCACGTAGGTGGCGTTGCCCATCAGCAGCAGGATCATCGCCATCATGGCGATGCCGATCCTGCGGAGCGGTTTGTTCATTTCGGGCGCTCCACCATCACAGTGAACTGGTCGGCGATCGCGGGCTGCTGGGGCCGCGGCTTGGGCGCGGACTTGGGCGCCCGCGCCGCGTCGGAGATCCGCAGCAGCAGCGCGACCAGGATGTAGTTGGCCAGCAGCGACGAGCCGCCGTAGGACAGGAACGGGGCCGTGATGCCGGTCATCGGGATCAACTTGGTCACCCCGCCGACGACGATGAACACCTGGAAGCACAGCGCGAACGCCAGGCCGCCGCCGAGCAGCTTGCCGAACGTGTCGCGCACCGCCAGCGCGTTGCGCAGGCCGCGCAGCGCGAACACGGCGTAGATCAGCAGCACCGCGGCCAGCCCGACGAAGCCCAGCTCCTCGCCGATCACGGCGGTGATGAAGTCGGTGTTGGCCTCGGGGATCTCGTCCGGCCGCCCGCTGCCCAGGCCCGCGCCGAACAGGCCGCCGGTGCCCAGGCCGAACAGCGACTGCAGGATCTGGTAGCCGGCGTCGTCCGGGTCGGCGAACGGGTCCAGCCAGTTCTGCACGCGGATCTGCACGTGGCCGAACAGCCGCCACGCCACCACCGCGCCCGCGCAGAACATGCCCACGCCCAGCACCACCCACGCGGCGCGCTCGGTGGCCACGTACAGCAGCACCAGCACGATGCCGAAGAACAGCAGCGAGCTGCCCAGGTCGCGCTGCAGCACCATGATGCTCACGCCGACGGCCCACGCGGCGATCAGCGGGCCCAGGTCGCGGGCGCGCGGCAGGTCCAGCCCCAGCACCCGGCGGCCCGCGGTGGTGAACAGGTCGCGCTTGGAGACCAGGAAGGCCGCGAAGAACACCATCAGCAGGATCTTGGCGAACTCACCGGGCTGGATGGAGAACGCGCCGAAGTTCAGCCAGATCTTCGCGCCGTTGATCGGCGGCGCGATGAAGCTGGGCAGCACGCCGGGCAGCATCAGCGCCACCAGGCCCAGCAGCCCGGAGGTGTAGCCGTAGCGGGCCAGCGTGCGGTGGTCGGACAGCACCTTGAGCGCCACGATGAACAGCACCAGCGCGATCGCGGTCCACAGCACCTGCTTGGGCGCGGCGGGCGACCAGACGCTGCCGTCCGGCATCACCACGCCCTCCATGGCCAGGTCGATGCGGTGGATGACCACCAGCCCCAGTCCGTTGAGCAGCGCCACGCACGGCAGCATCACCGGGTCCGCGTACGGGGCCCAGGCGCGCACCGCCAGGTGCGTGATCGACAGCAGCGCCAGGTAGGCCAGGCCGTACCAGACGATGCGCAGGCTCAGCTCCTTCTCCTGGTTGGCCTCGACCAGGATCAGCGCGAGCGTCACCAGCACCGCGGAGAACGCGAGCATGAACAGCTCGGTGCTCCGCTTGGTGGGCGGACGCAGGCCCGGCGAGGTGCTGCTCGCCGGGGAGACAGGGGTGCCTTCCGCGCCGGGTACCGGCGAACCCATCGACTACTGACCCTTCCGGCAGTTGGTGCCCGGCTCCGGCACCAGCGTGGGGAGCGGCGTCCCCTCGGTGGTGGTGGACGTGGTGGTCGGCGCCGACGAGGACGCCGACGGGTCCGGGTTGGGCGTGCCCGTGGTGGTGGTCGTGGTGGTGGTCGTCGTCTCGGAGGTCGGCGTGGCGGTCTGCTCCGAGCACAGCGGCAGCGTCTGCTCGGTGCGCAGCCTGCGGATGGCCTCGCGCGCGCCCTCCAGGCCGTCCACGTTGGTGATGCCGTTGCGCACCACGTCCCTGGTGGAGACCTTCAGGTCGTTGATGGTGATCGGCTCGCACGCCTGCGCGCCGGGCGGGCAGGAGCCCTCCACCACGCGGTGCAGCTCGAAGCCGAGCACGCTGCCGGTGACCCCGCGGAAGATCGACACCTGGCCGTCCTCGGTGGCCCCGACGTAGTACTGGCGCAGCACGTACCACCGGGTGCCCAGGCCCGCGGCGGCCAGCACCAGCAGCAGGAACACCACCAGGCCCAGCGCCTTGAGCTTGCTCCGGCGCTTGGGCGCGGGGGCGGGCGGCGGCGGCTCGACCCTCGGCGGCGCCGGTCGGGGCCCGGTGATGGAACTCGCCCGCGAGGCGGGCGAGTCGGGGGGTGGCGGGTCTTCGCTGCCGTCTCCGGCGGCGCCGCCCACTATCGGCGCGTCCTCGCCGAAGTCGATGTCGACCACGTCGGCGACCACGACCGTGACGTTGTCCGGGCCGCCGCCCTTGAGCGCCAGCTCGATCATCCGGTCCGCGCACGCCTGCGGGTCGGGGATGCGGATGGCCTCTTCCAGCGTCTCCTGGCTGACCACGCCGGACAGGCCGTCCGAGCACAGCAGGTACCGGTCGCCGGGCCGGGCCTCCCGGACCATCAGCCGCGGCTCCACCTCGTGGCCGGTCAGCGCGCGCAGCAGCAGCGAGCGCTGCGGGTGCGTGGCCGCCTCCTCCTCGGTGATGCGGCCTTCGTCGATCAGCGACTGCACGAACGTGTCGTCGTGCGTGATCTGCGTGAACGTGCCGTTGCGCAGCATGTAGGCGCGCGAGTCGCCGATGTGCACCAGGCCCAGCCTGCTGCCCGCGAACAGCACGGCGGTGAGCGTGGTGCCCATGCCGTCCAGGTCGGGGTCGCTCTGCACGAGCTCGGAGATCGCGCCGTTGCCCGCGATCACCGCCTCGCGCAGCTGGCCGAGCAGGTCGTCGCCGGGCTCGTCGTCGTCGAGCGGGGCGAGCGCGGCGATGACGACCTTGCTGGCCACCTCGCCCGCGGCGTGGCCGCCCATGCCGTCGGCGAGCGCGAGCAGTCGAGGACCCGCGTACACGGAGTCCTGGTTGTTCGAGCGGACCAGGCCCCGGTCGCTGCGGGCCGCGTATCGAAGGACGAGGGTCATGAGCGCAGCTCGATCACCGTTTTGCCGATTCGGATCGGGGAGCCGAGCGGGACCCGGAGGGGGGCCGTGACTTTCGCCCGGTCGAGGTACGTGCCGTTCGTGGAGCCGAGGTCTTCCACGTACCAGTCGGACCCGCGCATGGACAGCCGCGCGTGCCTGGTCGACGCGAAGTCGTCGTCCAGCACGAGCGTGGAGTCGTCCGCGCGGCCGATGAGGATCGGCTTGCCGTCAAGCGTGATGCGCGTGCCTGCCAGCGCACCGTGCGTGACGACGAGTTGCCGGGGAGCTCTGCCGCCCTTGGCGGCCTTGCCCGCACCTCTGCGGAAGCTCGGTGTCGGGACGCGCAGTCCCGACGCCGCGTAGAGGTCCGAGCGGACGACTCGAAGCGCAGCCAACACGAACAACCAGAGCAGGATGAGGAAACCCGCTCTGGTCAGCTGCATCACCAGCTCTGGCACCGGTTGTAACCGCTCCTGACTTGAGTGCCGTCACGCCACGCCGTCTCGACCTCAGCCCTGTGTGCGGAAGACCAGCGAGGAGTGGCCGATGCGGACGACGTCGCCTTCCGCGAGCTGCCAAGTCTGCACTGGAGTGCCGTTCACCGTGGTGCCGTTGGTCGAACCGAGATCAGCGAGCATGGCACTGTGCCCGTCCCAGGTGATCTCCAGGTGCCTCCTGGAGACGCCGGTGTCGGGCAGCCGGAAGTCCGCCTCCTGGCCGCGGCCGACCACGTTGCCGCCCTGCTTGAGGTTGTAGGTGCGGTTGGAGCCGTCGTCCAGGTGCAGCGTCGCGTTGAGCTGGCGGGGACCGGACTGCACCGCGGGCGGCGCGTAGCCCTGGGCCGGGTCGGCGTAGCCCGGCTGCCCGTAGCCCGGCTGGCCGTAGCCCTGGTCGTAGCCGGGCTGCTGGCCGCCGTAGCCCTGGTCGTAGCCCTGGGGCTGCTGGCCGTAGCCCTGGTCGTAGCCGGGCTGCTGGCCGCCGTAGCCCTGGTCGTAGCCCTGGGGCTGCTGGCCGTAGCCCTGGTCGTAGCCGGGCTGCTGGCCGCCGTAGCCCTGGTCGTAGCCGGGCTGGCCGTAACCGGGCTGCTGGCCGCCGTAACCCTGGTCGTAGCCCTGGGGCTGCTGGCCGTAGCCCTGGTCGTAGCCGGGCTGCTGGCCGCCGTAGCCCTGGTCGTAGCCCTGGGGCTGCTGGCCGTAGCCCTGGTCGTAGCCGGGCTGCTGGCCGCCGTAGCCCTGGTCGTAGCCGGGCTGGCCGTAGCCGCCGGGCTGCTGGCCGCCGTAACCCTGCTGGTCGTAGCCGGGCTGCTGGCCGTAACCCTGGTCGTAGCCCTGCTGCTGGCCGTAGCCGCCCTGCGCATAGGGGTCGTAGCCGGGCTGGCCCTGTCCTTGTCCGTAGCCGGGAGGCTGGCTCATCGATCCGTCTCCTGCAGTGCGAGGTGGTGCTGACCGTCGGCTGGCAACTTTCACGTCGGGGTCGACGGACGAGCTGGTTCGGAACTGTCCGGTGTGCAGCGCGTCGGAGCGCTCCAGGGAGACTACGACGTCACCATAGGTATCCCATCCGCTCTCCTCGAGGTGCTCCCGGATGGAGTCCCCCAGTAGCTGGGTGATGCGTAGTTCATCCTGCCCGTCACCGGCAAGCCGATCGTGGTCCTGGGGTCCCAGCAGGACCTGGTAGTGGTTCGGTGCGAGCAGCCTGCCACCCGCCAACTCGCGGATGTTGCCCTCCGCCTCCCGCTGCAGCGCCTGCGCCACTTCCTGCGGGACGACGTTCCCGCCGAACACGCGGGCGAAGGTGTTCCCGACTATGCCTTCGAGACGGCGCTCGAAGCGCTGTACGAGGCCCACGGCAACCCTCCGACTCGGTCGACTTCTGACCCGATCGTATCCGGGGTGACGTGCCGGTACACGGCCCAATTGGCAATCGCGCGGATGATCGTGCTAGGGTTCTTCTCGTCGCTCCGGGCGAGTGGCGGAATGGCAGACGCGCACGGTTCAGGTCCGTGTGTCCGAAAGGACGTGGGGGTTCAACTCCCCCCTCGCCCACCGAATAACGAAGAACCCCCGTCCCTCCGGACGGGGGTTCTTCGTTGTTGTGTCGGAGGTCGCACACCCGACCCCGGTCGGGCCTGCCGCACCCGCCCACCTGCCGCCCGGCCGCGTTCGGCGGCCCGGAATTTTCTCGTGATGTGTGTCACCCGAGTGGTTGCGAGCCGATCGGGGTGCTCGGGGTTGGGGATGTTGTGGCGGCTGCCGACGGGTGTTGTGGGTCTCCGTTTGTCTCGGCGCGGTGTCGGTCAGGTCTCAGGAGATCACGGCTCGTTGGTCGGTTGCTCTGGCGCGGTGAGCGGTCGATGAACGGTCGGTCCCGACCGTCCACCCCGGTCGAGTGAGGGTTTCCGGGGGGTCCGCCAGGCACGGGGAGTGCACGGCGAGGGGGTGAACGGGGGTGTCGTGTCACCCAGACGGCAGCATGGTCGGGCCGAACTCCCCTCGGGGGTTGTCGACCGGTCACCGACTGGTCGTTGCCGTCGATCGCAGGGGTGGTGTCAGGTCGGCGGAGTCGAGAGGGCCGGCTGGTAGGCCTATACCCGGAGCACGAGTCGAAACGCGGCGGAGCGTCCGCCGTGGTTCCCGAGGAGGCTTTGGCGTGAGCAGCACACCAGCACGGATCGAGGTAGCCGACGGCTCGCGGGTGTCGTCGGGTGCGGCTGTTCCGGTCCCCGAACTGCCCGGCCCGGTCGAGGAGCTGGCCGCCGCCGCGGCGGAGCGCCTCGGCTGGCGCGGTGTGGTGCTGCCGGAGATGGTCCTGATGGGCCGCAAGGTGGTCGTGGTCGCCGAGCTGCTCGCCGACGCGCACGCCGAGCGGGTGTGCGTGGGCGCGGGCCCCGAGCCCGACCGGGCCACCGTGTCCACATGGGTGTGGCCGGAGATGGACGGCCGCGTGCCGCCCGCCGCGGTCCGCATCGTCGGCGTGCTGGCGGTCGCCCGGCACTGGCGCACCGCGCTGGCCTCCGCGGTGCCCTTCGCCCGCTTCGGCAACGCCGCCGCGGTGCTGCCCACGTCCGTGGCGTTCACCCACGACTACCTGGCCAACTGCCTGCCCCGCGTGCGCCGCTACGGGGTGAGCGTGCTCCTGGCCGACCAGCACCGCGAGCTGACCACCGACGTCGCCGGGCGCAACGAGACCGTGCCGGTGGAGGACACCGCCACCACCCGCTGGGTCAACGAGCTGGTCTACGAGCGGGTGCTGGCGACCGCGGTCTGACCTACCGTTCCCGCATGAGGATCGTCATCGCGGGTGGGCACGGCAAGATCGCTCTGCACGTCCAGCGGCTGCTGGCCGCCAGGGGCGACGCGGCGGTCGCGCTGGTGCGCAACCCGGACCACTTCGACGACGTGCGGGCCGCGGGCGGCACCCCGGTGCACTGCGACCTGGAGGCGGCGGAGGTCGACTCGGTCGCCGGGCACCTGGCGGGCGCGGACGCGGCGCTGTTCGCCGCGGGCGCCGGGCCGGGCAGCGGGGTGGCCCGCAAGGACACCGTCGACCGCGCCGCGGCGCAGCTGTTCGCCGAGGCCGCGCAGCGGGCGGGCGTGCGCCGGTTCGTCCAGATCAGCAGCACCGGCATCGGCCGCACCACGGGCGACGAGGTGTTCGACGCCTACCTGCGGGCCAAGGGCGCGGCCGAGGAGGACCTGCGGGCCCGCGACCTGGACTGGACCATCCTGCGGCCGGGGCGGCTGACCGACGACGAGCCGACCGGCCTGGTCGAGCTGTCAGAGTCGGAGCTGAGCGGGGCCGTCCCCAGGGCGGACGTGGCCGCCGTGGTGGTGGCGCTGCTGGACCGGCCCGGCGCGGTGCGCCGCACGTACTCGCTGATCAGCGGCGACACCCCGATCGGGGAGATCGGCTAGCCCAGCACGCGGTCCAGGTAGGCGTTGCCGAACTTGCCCTCGGGGTCGACCTCGGCCCGGACCCGGCGGAAGTCGTCGAAGCGCGGGTACCGCTCGCGCAGCGCGGCGGCGTCCAAGCGGTGCATCTTGCCCCAGTGCGGACGCCCGCCGACCGCGCCCGCGATGCGCTCGAAGGCGTCGAAGTACCGGCGGTAGGGCATCCCCAGGAACTGGTGCACCGCGACGTAGGCGGTGTCGCGGCCGAACGCGGTGGACAGCCAGATGTCGTCGCCCGCCGCCACCCGCACCTCGACCGGCACCAGCACGCCGTGGTCCAGCCGCGCCACCACCGCGCGCAGCTCGCGCAGCACGTCGTGCAGGGCGGCGCGCGGGACGGCGTACTCGGTCTCCACGAACCGGACCCGCCGGGGGGTGGTGAACACCCGGTGCGAGACGTCCCGGTGGACGCGCTTGCCGGTCAGCGCGCCGCACATCCAGCTCAGCGCCCTGCTCGCGGGCGGCACGGCGCGCGCGAGCCCGCACACCAGCCCGTACGCGCCGTTCTGCATGAGCTCGTACTCGTAGAAGCGGCGCAGGTCGGACATCGGCGCGGGCGGCTCGTCGACCCGGTTGTTCCGCTTCACCATCACCCAGTCGCCGTGCGGGAACCAGTGGAACTCGACGTGGTCCTCCACTGCGGTGAGGTGGTCGAACCGCTCCAGCAGCGGGTCGAGCCGATCGCGGTACTCGCGGGCGTGCAGCACGAACGACGGCACGCAGCGCAGCGTCACGGTGCTGATCACGCCGAGCGCGCCGAGGCCGACGCGGGCGGCGCGGAACAGCTCGGGCCGCTCGTCGGCGGAGCAGCGGACCAGGCTGCCGTCGGCGAGCACCAGCTCCAGCGCGGCCACCTGGGTGGCCAGGCCGCCGAACTCGGCGCCGGTGCCGTGGGTGCCGGTGGAGATGGCCCCGGCGATGGTCTGGGCGTCGATGTCGCCGAGGTTGGCCATGGCCAGGCCCAGGTCGTCGAGCAGGGCGTTGAGCTGCCGCAGCGTGGTGCCGGAGCGGACCGTGACCAGGGTGCCGGAGACCTCGACCAGGCCGGTCCAGGCGTCCAGGTCCAGCGCCGCGCCGGGGGCGACGGCGATGCCGGTGAAGGAGTGGCCGCTGCCGCGCGGGCGGATGGCGGGCGCCGCGGCCACCGCTTCGGCGATCTGCTCCGCGCTGGTCGGGCGCTCGACCCGGTGCGGGGTGGCGGACGCGGTGCGTGACCAGTTCGTCCACGTGGTGCCCATGCAGCCTCCAGGTGTGGCGCGTGCCACGCACGGTAGGTGAAAGCTATTCACCTTTCAAGGGTCGGCGTCGTACCGTGGTGGCATGGAGCCCAGAACCCGATTCGACGCCGCGACCAAGGGGTTGGAGCCCCCGTTCGCGGTGGTCGACCTGGACGCCTTCGACCGCAACGCGGCGGCGCTGGTGCGCCGGGCGGGCGGCAAGCCGATCCGGGTGGCCAGCAAGTCGGTGCGGGTGCGCGCGCTGCTGGAGCGGGTGCTGGCGCGGCCGGGCTTCCGCGGCCTGATGTGCTACTCGCTGCCCGAGGCGCTGTGGCTGTCCGGCCACGACCTCAGCGACGACCTGCTGGTGGCCTACCCGACCGTCGACCACACCGCGCTGGGCCTGCTGGCCCGCGACGAGCGGGCGCGCGGGCGGATCACCCTGGTGGTCGACTCGCCCGAGCACCTGGACCTGGTCGACGCCGCGCTGGGACCGGCGCACCCGGACATCCGGGTGTGCCTCGAGCTGGACGTCTCCTGGCGGCCGCTGCCGGGCCTGCACGTCGGCCCGCGCCGCTCGCCGGTGCACACCGCCCGCGACGCGCGGTCGCTGGCCGCCCTCGTCGCCGCCCGGCGCGGCTTCCGGCTGGTGGCGGTGATGGCCTACGAGGGCCAGATCGCCGGACTGGGCGACGCCCCGCCCGGACGGCCGCTGCGCGGCGCGGTGCTGCGCTGGGCGCAGCGCCGGTCGGCCGCCGAGCTGGCGGAGCGCCGGGCGGCGGCCGTGGCGGCGGTGCGCGAGGTGGCCGAGCTGGAGTTCGTCAACGGGGGCGGCACGGGCAGCTTGGAGAGCACCGGGGCCGACCCGTCGGTGACCGAGCTGGCCGCCGGGTCCGGCCTGGTCGGGCCGACCCTGTTCGACGGCTACCGGGGCTTCCGGCCCGAGCCCGCCGCGCTGTTCGCGCTGCCGGTGGTGCGCAGGCCCGCGCGCCGGGTGGCCACGCTGTTCGCGGGCGGCTACGTCGCCTCGGGCACGGCCACCGCCGACCGCCAGCCCAGCCCCCACCTGCCCAGGGGGCTCAAGCTGCTGGCGCTGGAGGGGGCGGGGGAGGTGCAGACCCCGGTGGCGGGCCGGGCGGCCGACGAGCTGCGCCTGGGCGACCGGGTGTGGCTGCGGCACGCCAAGGCGGGCGAGCTGGCCGAGCGCTTCGACCACTACCACCTGGTGCGCGGCGACCTGCTGGAGGGAACCGCCCCCACCTACCGGGGCGAGGGCCGCAACTTCGGCTGACGGCCTCACGGCCGGGCGCGCAGGCCGTCCAGGACCACCTGCAGCAGGTGCCGGGCGCGGGTGTCCCACTCCTGCTCTTCGAGCCTGCCCAGGTAGCCGACGAGCAGGATGACGTCGCGGGCGTCCACGTCGGGCCGGACGACCCCGGCGGCCCGGCCCGCGTCCAGCAGCGCGGTGAGCGCCTCGCCGATCGGGCCGAGGCTGCGCGCGGTGAGGTCCCGCCACACGCCCACCTCGACGGCGGCGAGCACCCCGCGCTTGACCCGCGCGTAGTCGGCCAACCGCTCGAACCAGCGGGCCAGCGCGGTGATCGGGTCGTGCTCGGCGAGCAGGGCGGGCGCGGTCGCGACCAGCTCCTCGACGTCGTGCCGGTAGACCTCGGCGAGCAGCGCCTCCCGCGTCGGGAAGTGCCGGTAGAGGGTGCCCTGGCCGACGCCCGCCCGCTTGGCGATCGCGTTGAGCTTCAGCTCCTCGGAGCCTGCGACGACCTCCCGCGCGACCTCGACGATCCGGGCGCGGTTGTCCGCGGCGTCGGCTCGCAGCCGGGGTTCGCTCATCTGCCCTCCGCGGTGCGGGACGTGACAACCGGACACGTGTCCGCTAGCGTGAGTCAAGCGGACACGTGTCCACTCTAGTCGAGGGAGCAGTCATGTCGACCATCACCGGCAAGGTCGTCGCCGTCACGGGGGCCAGCAGCGGCATCGGGGAGGCGACCGCGCGGCTCATGGCCCGGCGCGGCGCCGCCGTCGTCATCGGCGCGCGTCGGGAGGACCGCTTGGAGGAACTCGCGCGGGACATCCGCGCCGAGGGCGGCCGTGCCGTCGCGTGCGCCGTCGACGTCACCCGCCGCGAGGACCTGGAGCGGCTGGTCCACCGCGCGGTGACCGCCTTCGGCGGGCTCGACGTGCTGGTGGGCAACGCGGGCATCAGCAAGATCGGACCCGTGGCCGACCTCGACGTCGACGGCTGGTCGGCCATGCTCGACGTGAACGTGCGCGGCGTGCTGCACGGCATCGCCGCCGCCATGCCGGTGTTCCGCCGCCAGGGCCGCGGCCACTTCGTGACCACGGTGTCCACGGCGGGGCTGAAGATCAGCCCCACCATGGCGGTCTACGCCGCCACCAAGAACGCCGTGCGCACCGTCATGGAGGGGCTGCGGCAGGAGTCGACCGACGGCGTGCTGCGCACGACGTCGGTCTCCCCCGGCTACGTCAGCACCGACCTGCCCGACTCCATCGACGACCCCGACCTGCGCCGGAGCATCCGGCGGAACATGGCCGAGTTCGCCATCCGCCCCGAAGCCGTCGCACGGGCCATCGCCTTCGCCGTCGAGCAGCCCGACGACGTGGAGATCGGCGACATCACCATCCGCCCCACCGTCCAGGACTGAGCCGTCACGGCAGTTTCGCGGACAGGTAGCCCCGGATCATGGTCTTGGCGTCGTCGATGATCTGCTGGTCGCCCGCCTGCTCGCTGCTGAACGCCAGGTTGAGCACGCCGTCGGCGGCGGCGACGGCCACGGAGATGGGCAGCCGCAGGTCCGCCAGCGGGATCTGGAACTTGGTCGCGATCATCTCCGCGATCCGCTCGGAGATGACCGCGTCGTTGTCCCGCTGGTCGTCGAGCAGGCGCAGGTCCACCACGTCGCCGAAGTGCAGCTTGCTGAAGGCGGGCACCTCGCGGTGCATGGACACGTAGACGTCGAAGATCGTGTCCACCCCGTCCCACCAGTGCTCCAGCGCGGTCGAGGTGAACCGCTCGTCCACGGTCTGGATGAACTTCTCCAGGTTGCGCATGGTCAGCGCTTGGACGACGGCGCGCTTGTCGGGGAAGAACTGGTACAGCGAACCGACCGCGACGCCCGCCCGCTCGGCGATCAGCGTCGTGGTGACCCCGTCGTAGCCGACCTCCTCGATGAGGGAGGCGCACGCCTCGAGCATCCGCTCGACGCGCTTGGCACTGCGCTGTTGCACCGGTTGGCGGCGCAGCGGGGTCGTACTGGTCACGGCGACTCCTGCGTTGGGGTTGGGGCTCCATAGTGCCGGGTTCGGAGGCGCGGCACTTCACACGACCCGGCGGCGCGTCCTACGATCTGAATCCCTTTCACATTCTGGGAGGCTCGCGTGCCGCTGCCCGACTTCCTCTGGGGTGTGTCGACCTCCGCGTTCCAGATCGAGGGTGCCTTCACCGAGGATGGTCGCGCGCCGTCCGTGTGGGACGAATTTCCCTCGATCGAGGGACACACGGCCGAGATCGCCTGCGACCACCGGCATCGGTACGCCGAGGACGTGGCGCTGATGCGCGACCTCGGCGTGGACGCCTACCGCTTCTCCGTGTCGTGGCCGCGCGTCGAGGGCACCGGCCTGGACTTCTACGACCGGCTGGTCGACGAGCTGCTCGCCGCGGACATCCGACCCGTGGTCACGCTGTACCACTGGGACACGCCGCGGCACGTGGAGGACGCGGGCGGGTGGCTCAACCGGGACACCGCGAGCCGGTTCGCCGACTACGCCGCCGCGGTCGCCGCCCGGCTGGTCGACCGGGTCGCGATGTGGATTCCCCTGAACGAACCAGCCATGACCACTCTTCTGGGTTACGCCATCGGTCAGCACGCGCCCGGCAAGGCGCTGCTGTACGACGCCCTGCCCACCGCGCACCACCTCAACCTCGCGCACGGGCTGGCCGTGCGGGCGCTGCGGGCGGCGGGCGCGGCGGCGGTCGGCACCGCCAACAACCACACCCCCGTCTGGCCCGCCTCGCCCTCCGACGACGACCGCGCCGCCGCGGCGGCCTACTCCGCGCTGCACAACTGGCTCTACGCCGACCCCGTGCTGGCCGGGCGCTACCCCGAGGAGCTGGCCGACCGCCTGCCGGTCCGCGACGGCGACCTGGCGACCATCGCCCAGCCGCTGGACTTCTACGGCGTCAACTACTACAACCCCACCCGCCTGCGGGCGCCGTCCGAGGGCAACCCGCTGCCGTTCGAGCTGGTCGACATCGCCGAGCACCCGAAGACCGGGTACGGCTGGCCGGTCGTGCCCTCCGGGCTGGAGGAGATCGTCGCCGAGCTGCGGCGGCGGCACCCCGCCCTGCCGCCGGTCCACATCACCGAGAACGGGTGCAGCTACCCGCACGAGATCGCCGACACCGCCCGGATCGCCTACCTCGACGCGCACGTCGAAGCCGCGCTGCGCGCCGGGGCCAGCGGCTACTTCGTGTGGTCGCTGCTGGACAACTTCGAGTGGGACTCGGGCTACACGCAGCGGTTCGGCCTGGTGCACGTCGACTACGAGACCCAGCGCAGGACGCCCCGCGACTCGTTCCGCTGGTACCGCGACCGGATCAGGCGTGACCGGACCGGGCGATGACCGACCCGCTGGCCGAGCCGGTCGCACCCGTCCGGCGGCCGTGGGTGGCCTGGCTGTTCCTGGCCAACCTCGGCCTGTGGCTGGGCATCTACGCGCCGCTGCAGGTGCTGCTGCCGCAGCAGGTCGAACTGCTCGACCCGGTGCGCAAGGAGTTCCTGTTCGGCCTGGTCACCGGCGTGGGCGCGGTGGTGGCGCTGGTGGTCAACCCGCTGGTCGGGCGGTGCTCGGACCGGACCACCTCGCGGTGGGGGCGGCGGCACCCGTGGACGCTGGGGGGCGCGCTGGTCGGCGCGGCGGGCCTGGCCGTGCTGGCCTCGGCCGCCAGCACCGCCGCCGTGGTGGCGGGCTGGTGCCTGGCCCAGGCCGGGCTCAACGGGATGCTGGCGGCCCTCACCTCGGCGGTGCCGGACCGGGTGCCGGTGGGGCAGCGCGCCAGGGTCGGCGGGCTGGTCGGGATCAGCCAGATGCTCGGCACCGTGGTCGGGGCCGTGCTGGTGACGGTGCTGGTGAGCGGGCTGTCGGCGGGCTACTGGGCCTGCGCGGCGGCGGTCGTGCTGGGCGCCGCCGCGTTCGTGCTGCGCACGCCGGACGCCCGGCTGCCCGAGGCCGCCCGGCCCGCGCCGCGCGGCGGGTCGCTCCTGCCCCGGTGGCGCCCCGACTTCGCCTGGGCCTGGGGCGCGCACTTCGCGATCAACCTGGGCAACGGGTTCGGCACGCTGTACCTGCTGTACTTCCTCGACGACGTGGTGCGCCACCCCTCGCCCGCCGACGGCCTGCTGGTGCTGATGCTGCTCTACGGCGTGGCGCTGGTGGCGGGCGCGGTGGTGCTCGGCGCGCGGTCCGACCGCTCCGGGAAGCGGCGCGGGTACGTGCACCTGGCCGCCGCGGCGATGGCGCTGGCGGCGCTGCTGCTGGCGGTGTGGCCCACTTGGACCGCCGCCCTGGTGGCCGCGCCGCTGCTGGGCGCGGGCTTCGGCGGGTACTGGGCGGTGGCGCTGGCCCTGCTGACCCAGGTGCTGCCCGCCGCCGAGGACCGCGCCAGGGACCTGGGGGTGGTCAACGTCGCCAACTCCCTGCCGCAGGTGCTCGCCCCGCTGCTGACCCCCGCCGTGCTGGCGCACCTGGGCGGGTACCGCGGGCTGTTCCTGGTCTCGGCGGCGGTCACGGTGAGCGCCGCGCTGCTGGTCGGCCGGGTCCGCTCGGTGGGATGAGCTGGGTGGGACGAGCTGGGTGGGATGAGCCGGGTGGGATGAACTCGGTGGGATGAGGAGGTCGGGGTGCGGGTAGCCGGTCGGACGGTGCTGGTCACCGGGGCGTCGCAGGGCATCGGCGCGGCCACCGCCGAGGCGGCGGGCGCGGCGGGGGCGCACGTCGTGCTGGTCGCGCGCGACGGCGACGCGCTGAACGCGCTCGCGGAGCGGATCGGCCGGGCGTCGGTGCTCGTCGCCGACCTGTCCGACGCCGAGCGGGTCCGGGAGCTGGGCGAGCGCGTGCTGGCCGAGGCGGGCGTGCCGGACGTGCTGGTCAACAACGCCGGGGTGGGCCGCTGGCTGTTCCTCGACGAGACCCCCGAGCAGGAGCTGGCCGGGATGCTGGCGCTGCCGTTCACCGCCGCGCTCTGGCTGACCAGGGCGTTGCTGCCGGGGATGCGGGAGCGCGGGTCCGGCTGGGTGGTGAACGTGAACTCGCCGGTGTCCCGGCTGCCGATCCCCGGCGCGACCGGGTACGCGGCCTCCCGGTACGCGCTGCGCGGACTGACCGCCGCCCTGCGGCTGGACCTGCGCGGGACCGGGGTCGGGGTGAGCGAGGTCGTGCCGGGCAAGGTCAGCTCGCGGTACTTCGCCAACAACCCCGGCGCGCAGGAGCGCATCCCGGCCATCGCCCGGCTGATCCCGACCGTCCCGCCGGAGCGGGTGGCCGCCGCGGTCCTGCGGGCGGTGACGGCCGAGCGCGCCGAAGTGGTGCTCCCCTGGCAGCTCAGGGCCTTCGAGCTGGCGGGCCGCCTGGCCCCTGGTCTCACGTCCTACCTGGCCTGGCGCACCGGCACCCACCGGTAGGCGTGGAACCGGCCCCGATGCCCGCGCGGGAGGAGCGGACATCGGGGCCGGACTTGGTGCCCGCGGACCGACGCCGGTCGGGGGGAGGGTTGGGTGTGCACGACACCGGCCCGCGGATGACTGTGTGGAGTTGTGGGTGGAGCCGTGGTGAGCTGACCGGCGGTCCGTTCGTCGCGGTCGGGGGTTCGCACGTACCGGACCGCCGGTCAGTAGGCGGGTGCTCGACCCGGTCGCGTCGGGGGAACGACCGGTCGGGACCGCCCGTCAGTGGGCTCTCGCCACCGCCCCCCGGCGCGCGCGGGTCATCGCCGAGCGCAGGTGCCGGGCCGGGCGCGGGGCCAGACCACCCGCCACCAGGTGCTCGTAAGCGGCCCGCCACACCGCGCAGGGGCTCTTCTGCTGCCGCCACCGCCCGGAGCACTCCGGGCAGTTGCCCTTCTCGTCCGGCTCGTGCGCGGCGAGCAGGGCCCGCCACCCCTCGGTCAGCCTCGGCAGCTCGGAGCGGGCCACCGAGAGCAGGGACGGGGCGTCGGCTTCGTTGGCCAGCTCGGTGAGCAGGTCCAGCCGCTCCCACACCGCGTTGCGAAGAACTTGTCCGAGGATCTCGTCCACCGAAACGTCACCGTCACCTTTCCGCCTGCTCGGCGGCTTCGCGTAGCGCGGTCCGCAACTGCGCCAGCTGGTCGGCCGACAGGACCGCCGTCTCACCCGGCGGGCCGACCAGGACCACGCGGCCCCGGTCGACCAGCACGGTGAGGCAGCGCTCCCGGTCGACCACGTCGCTGCAGCGGATTCGCCACCAGCGGCGCTGCCCGGTCGAGCCGCGCCATCCGGAGCCGAGGTCGGTCGACTCGCGGAGGGACAGGGGAGCCGGAGGGGGCGCGGCCGTGGCGACGGCAGGCGCTGCCGGTCCACCCGAGGTGGTCACCGCCCGCTCGATCAGGTCCACGTCCGTGTTCCTCTCCGTGCTCGCTCGCTTACCGGAACTCAGATTGCGATGATTCACGGCGGAACGGGGACTCGCAGCGGTGGCCGGTGCCCGTTCCACGGTAAGCGGTCAACGGAGTTCGGCAGGGCCGATCAGCCTCGCCGATCGGCACTTCTCGCCGCCGGCGGAATGCCCCTACTCTGCCGTTGACGCCCAGAGGACTGTGAGGGGGCGCAATTGAACACCATCGGTTCGCAAGGCTCTCCTGTTACACCAGAGGTGTGGGACCAGCAGGAGATGCGGGACGCGCTGGCCAAGCGCGAGATCAGCTCGGTGTACCGGCTGCTCCGCAGGCACGGCGTGTCCCAGCGCCAGATCGCGGCGCTCACGGGCCAGTCGCAGTCCGAGGTCTCGGAGATCCTCAAGGGTCGTCAGGTCATGGCCTACGACGTCCTGGCCAGGATCGCCCAGGGACTGGGTGTCCCCAGGGGATACATGGGCCTCGCCTACGACGAGGCCACGGCAGTGCGGGTGGCCGCCACATCGGAGGCACCCCATTCTGAGGAGGACGAGTCGGTGAAGCGTCGGAAGTTCCTCGCGCACGCCGCCGCCATCACCGTTGGCGCGGCCGTGTTCGGCACGGACTCCGGGTCTTGGGCTTCGTCGCCCGCGCAGACTCCGGCTCCAGGGCGCATCGGCATGACCGACGTCCGGCAGGTCGAGGCGGCCACACGGGCGTTGCGCACGCTGGACTACCAGTACGGCGGCGGCTCCTGCCGCGACGCGGTGGTGGCGCAGCTGTCGTGGGGGCAGCAGATGCTCGGCGCGAACGCCACCGACCTGGTCAAGGAGCGGCTCTACGTGGCGCTGGCCGACCTGCACAACCTCGCGGGCTGGACCTCGTTCGACACCGGTCTGTACGACTCGGCCCGCAACCACTTCGGGCAGGCGCTCGGGCTGGCCAAGCAGGGCCGCAAGGAAGAGCTGGTGGCCAACATCCTGTACCGGATGGGCCGGGTCTACCTGCACCAGAACGCCCCCGACGACGCGCTGAAGGTCTTCCAGCTCGGCCAGCTGGCCGCGCTGGACTCCGGCTCCGAGCTGGCGGTGGGCATCCTGTGCGCCAACGAGGCGTGGGCCTACGCCAAGATGGGCGCCGACGACCAGGCGATCAAGCTGCTCGGCCGGGCGCGCGACGAGTTCGCCAGGGCCAACGTCGCCGAGGCGCCCGCCTGGGCCAAGTTCTTCGACGCCAACGACCTGTCGGCGATGATCGGCACGGTGCACACCGAGCTGGCGCAGACCGTGGACGCGAAGAAGTACACCCGCCTGGCCATCCCGGCGCTGACCAAGGCGATCAGCGGGTACGGCGAGGACATGAGCCGCAGCCGCTCGTTCAACCTCACCTCGCTGTCGATCAACCACCTGCTGGAGGGCGACATCGACCACGGCGCCAGGGTCGGCCGCCAGGCGATCGAGCTGTCCGAGGGGTTGAAGTCGGTGCGCACCAAGGACCGGATGCGGCCGCTGCAGCACGAGGCGGAGAAGCGCCGCAACAACCCCGACGCCCGTGAGCTGGCCGAGCGCGTGGCCAGGTTCACCGGCAGCGACAGCGCGGCCTGATCCGCTGGACGGCCGGTTCACCCCCGCCGCGCTGACGGCGGTGCTGGAGCAGCTCTGCGCCGACCTGGGGCTGTCGCACCGCGGCGCGCGGCTGGTCAAGTTCACCAGCAACGCCGTGTACGACCTGCCCGAGGACCGGGTGGTGGTGCGCATCGTCGGGTCGATGGCGCTGCGCCACCGCGCGCACAAGGTGGTCCGGGTGGCCCGCTGGCTGGCCGACCACGGCGTGCCCGCGGTCCGGCTGGTCGACGTGCCGCAACCGGTGGCCGTGGGGGAGCACCTGGCGACGCTGTGGCACACCGTGCCCTCCGGCGGTCGGCCGGTGGACGGCCGCGACCTGGGCAGGCTGCTGTGCCTGGTGCACCAGCTGCCCGAGCCGGACTTCGAGCTGCCCCGCTGGGCGCCGCTGGACGACGTGCACCGGCGCATCGCCGACGCCGAGGAGCTGGCGCCGGGCGACCGCCGGTTCCTGGAGGAGCGCTGCGCCGACCTGGCCGGGCGGCTGGCCGGGCTGGAGCCCGCGCTGCCGGTGGGCGTGCTGCACGGCGACGCGCACCTGGGCAACCTGATCCCGAGCCCGGACGGGCCGGTGATCTGCGACTTCGACTCCACCAGCGTCGGGCCGAGGGAGTGGGACCTGAGCACGCTGCCGGTGGGCGTCGCCCGGTTCGGCCACCCGGAGCGGTGGTACCGGCAGCTGGCCGACGAGTACGGCTTCGACGTGACCCGGTGGCCGGGGTTCGGGCTGCTGCGGGACGTGCGCGAGCTGAAGCTGACCACCAGCGTGCTGCCGATCCTGCGCAGCCACCCGGAGGTGCGGGCCGAGCTGCGGCGACGCCTGCGGGCGCTGCGCGACGGCGACACCGCCACGCCGTGGTCCCCATACCGCTGATCGCACGTGATCGGTAACACGAACGGGTAACGACGACCCCTGTGTTTGCGACTGGGCCATCGACGGGGAGTTGTCGGTGCCCTAGGTTCGGGTGCCGACTCGAGGGCGAGGTGAGCTGCCGGTGCGTGGGATCGGACAGGCCCTGGGGACGAGGCGGTGGCGCGCGCGCCGCGCCTTGAAGGCCGCCCGGATGCTCGACCAGGTGGTCGACACCCAGCTGCCGCTGCTGGCCTCGTTCGACGAGCAGCGCCGCCGCCGCTCCGCGGACTACCTGGCCGAGCTGGTCAAGCTGGCCCAGGACTACCGCTACTACGCCAACGGCTGGATCGACGGCCGCGAGCTGGACCGGCGCGGCAGGCGGGTGGTGACCCAGCTCACCCACCTGCGCGCGGACCGGACAACTCGGGTGATCAAGGATTAGACCGATCGGCGCAGCTCGTCGCACGGTGAGCGCCGTTCACCGACCGGTCAGCGGCGCCACGCCCCGGTGGCGGCGGCCCGCTCGGCGTACTCGCGGAAGCTCCTCGGCTCGCGCCCGGTGACCCGCGTCACCGCGTCGGTGGGCGTGGTGTCGGTCAGCGCGTCCCACGGGCCGGTCCCGTCGGACTCGCCGCGGAAGGCGATCTCCCGACCGGTCACCTCGCCGATGACGTCCAGCGCCTCGCGGAACGACAGCGCCTGCGGGCCGGTCAGCTCGTAGGAGCGCCCCTCGTGCCCCGGTTCGGTGAGCGCCGCGGCGGCGACCGCGGCGATGTCGTCGGCGTCCACGAACCCCTGCTTGGTGTCGCCGACGGGCAGCACCAGCTCGCCCGCCAGCACGGCGGGCCGGAAGAACCCCTCGTCGAAGTTCTGGTTGAACCAGTCCGCCCGCACGACGGTCCAGTCCGCGCCGGACTCGCGCACGGTCCGCTCGGCGGCCAGCAGCCGCTCGTCGCGCATCTCCTCGATGCCCCGGCTGGACAGCAGCACCAGCCGCCGCACGCCGCCGCGCACCGCGGCGTGGACGAACTCGGGGTCGACGGGCAGCTCGTGCGGCGCCATCAGGTACACCCGCTCGACGCCGTCGAGCGCGGCGGTCCAGGTGTCGCGGTCGGTCCAGTCGAACCGCGCGCCGCCCGCGCGCGAGGCGGCCCGGACCTCGTGGCCCGCGCCGGTGAGCAGCGCGGCGACCCGCCTGCCGGTCGTGCCGGTGGCCCCCAGTACCAAGATCGGCTTCTCGCTCATGGGGTCAGTTCACCAAAGGGGTACGACAACTGTGACACCAGGCGGCTGACCAGGTGGTTCGGCAGGCGGCCCGCGCCGAATACCCGCCCGGCTCGGAAATTCCGCTGGGCCTGGTACGCCGGCCGGGAGCAGCGAACCCTAGGGGCTCCGGTAGACCGCAGGAGTACGAGAACCCTCGCCGGATACACCGTAAGACTGCCCCCGCTACCTCCTCCTAGGTAGACCAAGATCCCGTCGCGGGGCGACGACCAGCGGCTTTGCCGTCCATAGCGTTGCTCCCATGAAGCGAACGGTTGCGGTGATGGTGGCGATGACGGCGGTGCTGGGCACCACGGCGGTGAGCGCGACAGCCGGGACGGCGGGCGCGCACCGCCCGGAGGCGAAGGTCCTCCAGCGGGACGCGGACGCCCTGCTGGCCCAGGGCGCGCCCGGCGTGCTGGTCGAGCTGGACACCCCGCGCGGCGAGGTCAGGGTGCGCAGCGGCCACGGCGACGTGCGCCGCCGGACGCCGGTGCCGTGGGAGGCGAAGTTCCGCGCGGGCAGCTTCACCAAGCCCTTCGTCGCGGTGACCGTGCTCCAGCTGGTCGGCGAGGGCAGGTTGTCGCTGGACGACACCGTCGAGCGCTGGCTGCCCGGCGTCGTCGCGGGCAACGGCAACGACGGCTCGAAGATCACCGTGCGGCAGTTGCTCCAGCACACCAGCGGACTGCGCAACTACGTCCTGGAGTTTCCCCACCTGTTCGCGGAGGAGGGCTTCATGCGCAACCGCTTCACCACGATGACCGCGCGGGAGGCGGTCGCCAAGGCGGTGGCCAAGCCGCCGACGTTCCAGCCGGGGCAGGACTGGCTGTACTCCAACACCGGCTACGCGCTGGCGGGCATGATCATCGAGCGGGTCACCGGCCGCACCTGGCAGCAGGAGGTGCGCGACCGCATCGTCAAGCCGCTCGGCCTGAGCGGCACCTCCCTGCCCGGCACCTCCCCGCACCTGCCCGCCCCGCACGCCAGGGGCTACGAGCGGTTCCCGGAGAAGGGGATCGAAGCCGACCCGGAGGACCCGCGCTACGGCGAGGCCGTCGACGTGACCCTGCAGAACCCGTCGTGGGGCGGCGCGGCGGGCGAGATGATCACCACCACCGAGGACGGCAACAAGTTCCTGCGCGCCCTGTTCAGCGGCAGGGTGCTGCGCCCGGCGCAGTTCGCCGAGATGACCAGGACGGTGCCCGCGCCCGCCTTCGAGGCGGCGTGGCCGGGCGTGCGCTACGGGCTGGGCATCATGTGGATGCCCAACGAGTGCGGCGGCCTCTGGTCGCACGGCGGCGACATCATGGGCTTCATGACCCGCAACGGCGTCACCTCCGACGGCAGCCGCAGCGTCGTGGTGTCGGTCAACACCGACTCGATGGTGCCCCGGCCGGGCGCCCCGGCGGTGACCGGCGACCCGGTGCGCGAGCTGGTCGACCACGCGCTCTGCGGCACCAGGTGAGCCGCAGGGGCGGCGGGACTCCCGCCGCCCCTGCTCCCGGTTCAGGCGACCGGTGCGCGGGAGAGCACCACGGCCAGGCCGAACGCGACGCCCATGACGGTCACCTCGACGCACGCCCAGCCCACCAGCGCGGTGGGCTTGTGCTGCGCGATGTGCGGCAGCAGCCGCCAGCGGATGTTCGCCCCCAGCGCCGCCAGCAGCCCCGCGCACACCACCTTGGCCACCAGCACCAGCCCGTACGAGGTGGTGAACAGCGACCCCGGCAGCGTCACCACCGGGTTGAGCGCCAGCTCCAGCACCCCGTTGAACACCCCGGTCACCGACACCAGGGCCAGGCACGCGGTGGCCAGCTTGGAGAACTTCGGCAGCGCCTCGGCCAGCAGTCCGCGCCGGTGCGCGACCAGGGCGACCAGCGCGGCCAGCCCGCCGGTCCACGCGGCCGCGCCGAGCACGTGCAGCTCCATGGAGATCATGGAGTAGTCGTGGTACTTCCAGTTCGCCGCGTGCCCGGTGATCGGCAGCGGCAGCAGGCCGAACATCGACACCAGGATGCGCAGCTCGGCGGGCACGGACTCGCCGTTGCGCGCGGCCAGCACGCCGATCCAGACGTAGGCCAGCGCGCACACCGCGCTGAACAGCAGGCCCTGCCCCGCGCCGACGCGCTGCACGTAGTCGACCACCGCGCCGAGCGTCAGCGGCACGTCCGGCCGCGTCTCGTAGGCGCGCACGACGATCGACAGCAGCGCCGTGAACGCCCACACCGCGGCGAACACCACCGCGGCCGGGCGGGCCACCCGCATCACCGGCTCGGTGAGCGCCGGGCGGCTGAAGCCGAGCAGCTTGGGCAGCAGCGACAACCCGACCACGGCGGTGGCGGCCAGGTCCAGCAGGGTCCGCACGACCGGCTGACCGACCTGGACCACCACCCCCGGATCGCCGACCACCGCCGAGGTGGTCGACAGCCCCAGGCCCAGCAGCACGCCCGCCAGCCCGCCGAGCAGCAGGCCGCCGAGCACCCGGTGCCGGGCGGGGGTGGTGGTCCGGTTCAGGGTCATCGGCCCGCGTCCTCCTTGCCCCCGCCCCCGCCGCGCAGCGCGAAGAACACGCCGCCGCCCAGCAGGAGCGCGGCACCGGCGATCCACACCCAGATCGGCACGCCGCCGCCGTCACCGGCCGGGGCCACCGCGTCGGCGGCCTGCGCCGGGGTGGGCGCCGGGGTGCCGGTGCCCGCCTTGGTCAGCGTGAACTTCAGCTGCCCGGACACCGGGTGGCCGTCGGCGGAGAGGACGCGGTAGTTCGCGGTGTACTCGGCGGCGGGGCCGAGCGGGAGCACCGGGAACACCACCGAGTTGTCGCGCACGGTCGGCTCGCCCGCCGCCTCCCAGTGCGTGCCGTCCGGGCCGAGCACGCTGATGGTGTTGAACCGCTCGCCCGCGTTCACGGGCTGGTCGAACGTCAGCGTGATCGACTGCGGACCGGTCTCCAGCGCGGCCCCGTCCTTGGGGTCGCTGCTGATCAGCACGTTGTGGGCGAGCGCGGCAGGCGCGGTCAGCACCGCCGCGGTCAGCGCGACCAGGCAGGACAGCAGCAGCGAGACGACCCGGCTCATGCGACCGGCTTGCCCGCGCGGCGGGAGCGCAGCACCGCGCCCGCACCCAGCCCGAGGCCCAGCGCGCCGACCGCCAGGCCCGCGCCGCCCAGCCAGCGGGCGGTGTCGTCCCGGCCCGAGGCGGACGCGGAGTCCTGGTCGTCGCTCTCGGTGGACGCCGTGGCGGTGCCGTGGTCGTCGTCATCGTCGGCCTTGACCAGCTTGAGCACCGGCGCGGGCCGCTCGGGCTCCTCGGCGCCCTCGGCGGGCGGCGGGGCGTTCCAGTCCACGACCTCGCCGCTGTCGTAGGTCTGCTTGGCGGGCAGCAGCAGCTGCTCGGTGTTGTCCGGCAGCGGCCCGATGGACAGGTCGAACTCGTTGAACTGGCCGGGCTCGATGCGCACACCCGGCTCGGCGGTCCACACCACGGTGCGCACCGCCTCGGTGATCTCGCGGCCGTGGCTGCGCACCGGCTTGTCCAGCGCGGCCTTGACCGCCTCGACCTTCCAGCCGGGCAGCGGCCGGGTGCTGACCGAGGCCAGCGGGTACTCGGCGGGCAGGGTCAGCTCCAGCTTGACCGTGCCCGCGTCGGGGCGCTCGTTGGGCACCCGGAAGGTGACCTTGGTGTAGCCGCCCTGGACGGCGTCCTTCGGGGTGGAGGCGGTGACGTGCGCGGAGGCCGCGCCCGCCGTGCTCAGCGCCAGGAAACCCGCGGTGGCGAGCACGGCCGAGCCCTTGGCGAGCGCGCGCACGCCGGAACGGTGGGGGGACATGGGGGGTGGCTCCTGATTGCCGGAGGTGTCAGTGGACTCGGGTGATCAGGGGCGACGGGGGGCCGCGGCGGCCGTGCACGCGCCGCAGCAGCACGTCGACCAGCGCGTTCGCCGCGGTCGACGGGACGGGGGCGGGAACGCGGGAGGCGGGCCGGGGCAGTGCCCCCGGCACCGGCAGCAGCCGGGACAGCACCCCGGCCAGCGCCCTGGCCAGCGCGGTGAGCACGGCGTCGGCCCTGGCCAGCAGCAGGCCGGTGAGCAGCGCGGCCACCGCGTGCGCGGCGGTCATCGCCGCCGGGTCGATGTCCAGGCCCGGTGCGCGCGTGTGGTCGTGGCCCCCCAGGTTCAGCAGCACGTGCTGGCCGACCTGGGCGACGCCGAGGGTGGCCAGCAGCGTCCACGGGCTGCGACCGCGTTCCGCCAGCACGGTGCCCGCGAACGCGATGAGCAGCGTCAGCGGGAGGGCGGGCGCGAAGTCGGTGACCTCGCCGCCCGCCGCGCCGTGCGCGGCCACGCTGAGCGCGGCGGAGGTGACGGCCAGCAGGACGGCCCGCGCGAGACGGGTCGGTGCTGGTCGTGTGGTCACGTGCTGAGCGTAGGAGAACAGCGCGCGGCGATGGCAGCCGCTACCCGCGCTGGCGGGCTTGGACCGTTCGGCGGTAGGTATGTTAGCCCGTTGTGATGTCCCGGAAACCTCAGATCGAGCAGCCCCTGCCGGGCGAGCCGCGCGCTGACTCCCCCGGACGCACCGACTGGGTGGTGTTCGGCGTGGCCGCCGCGGTCACCCTCGCGTTCGTGGTGTGGGGGATCGCCCACACCGACTCGCTGGCCGCCGCCTCCGACGCCGCCCTCGGCTGGGTGATCACCAACCTGGGCTGGATGTTCGTGCTGCTCGCGTCCGGTTTCGTGGTGTTCGCGCTGTGGCTGGCGCTCAGCCGCTACGGCCGCGTGCCGCTGGGCCACGACG
>NZ_BMRG01000001.1:643314-652404 GCF_014648515.1 Saccharothrix coeruleofusca | reverse complement strand
ACGAGCGGCCGGAGTTCCGCACCGCGTCCTGGGTGGCCATGATGTTCAGCGCGGGCATGGGCATCGGGCTGATGTTCTACGGCGTCAACGAGCCGCTGTCGCACTTCGTCACGCCGCCGCCGCAGACCGTGCCGGGGGAGACCCACCGGGCGGTGCGCACCGCGATGGCCACGACGCTGTTCCACTGGACGGTGCACCCGTGGGCCATCTACGCCGTGGTCGGCCTGGCCATCGCCTACGGCAGCTTCCGGCGCGGCCGCAGCCAGCTGATCAGCGCCGCGTTCGCCCCGCTGCTGGGCGCCCGGCGGGCAGGCGGCGCGGCGGGCCGGGCCATCGACGTGCTGGCCGTGTTCGCCACGCTGTTCGGCTCGGCCGCCTCGCTGGGCCTGGGCGCGCTGCAGATCGGCAGCGGCCTCGAGGTCGCGGGCTGGGCGGGCGAGGTGGGCAACGCCGTGCTGGTGGGCGTCATCGCGGTGCTGACCGCGGCGTTCGTGGTGTCCGCGGTGTCCGGCGTGGCCAAGGGCATCCAGTGGCTGTCCAACACGAACATGGTGCTGGCCGTGGTGCTGGCGGTGTTCGTGTTCGTCATCGGCCCGACCGTGTTCATCCTCAACCTGGTGCCCGCCTCGATCGGCCAGTACTTCCGCGACCTGGCCGACATGGCGGGCCGCACCGCCGCCTCCGGCGGCGACCCGACCGAGACCTGGCTGGCGGGCTGGACGGTCTTCTACTGGGCGTGGTGGATCTCCTGGACGCCGTTCGTCGGCATGTTCATCGCCAGGATCAGCCGGGGCCGCACGATCCGCCAGTTCGTGGCGGGCGTGATCGGCGTGCCCAGCGCGGTCAGCCTGGTGTGGTTCGCGATCTTCGGCGGCACCGCCATCTCGCTGCAGCGCGACGGGGTGGACCTGGCGGGCCGGTCCACCCCGGAGGGCCAGCTGTTCGCCCTGCTCGACCACTTCCCGCTGGCCGGGGTCGCGGTCGTGCTGGTGATGGTCCTGGTGGGCGTGTTCTTCATCTCCGGCGCGGACGCCGCGTCGGTGGTGATGGGCACCCTGTCGCAGCGCGGCTCGATCAAGCCCGCCAAGGGCGTGGTGGTGTTCTGGGGCGTGCTCACCGGCGCGGTGGCCGCGGTGATGCTGCTGGTGGGCGGCTCCAACGCGCTGACCGGCCTGCAGAACCTGACCGTCATCGCCGCCTGCCCGTTCGCCCTGGTCATGGTGGGGCTGTGCGTGTCGCTGGCGCGCGACCTGCGCAGCGACCCGCTGGTGCGCCGGGAGGAGCGGGTGGCCGAGGTGATGGAGGAGGTCACCGCCCGGCTCGACCCCGAGGAGGCGGCCCGGCGCGCGGTGCGGGAGCTCAAGCGCTAGGGGGCACCCCGAGGCGGCGCAGCAGCTCCGCCTCCAGCGCGTCCAGGTCGGTCGAGACGGCGCGGTGCGCGGCCTTGCGCCGCGCCGCGGGCATCCGCTCGGCCGCCCGCACCGCGGCGACCAGCTGGTGCAGCCGGGTCTCGGTGACCGCCACGTACTCGCGGTCGGCGGCCCGCAGCTGCTCCAGCGCCTCCGCGAACCCGGCGGCGCGGGCGTGCAGCCGCGCGCCCCGGCCGGAGTAGCGGGTCAGCTCGTCGACCGGGACGCCCAGCCTGCGGGCCCGGAAGTGGTCGACCCGGTCGCCCACCGCGGCCGCCGCCCTGGCCGCGAACGGCGCGAGCACCGGGATGAGCGCGGGGACCACCACCTTGGCCACGCTCACCAGGTTCTTCGCCTTCGACGGGGTGAGCCCGCCGCCCTTCCTGCGCGCCATCTCCACCCACCTCCGGGACGAACAGTAGAGGCCGTCCGGCAAAAGATCGATCGCGGTCGACCAGGTTGCCGGTACAAGCGCATCGCCGAAGACATACCCTGCTCCGGTGACTTCCCAGGTGCAGCTCGACGCCGGTGTGGTCACTCGTTGCCGGCGGCGGGTGCACCTCGAACACGACCCGGCCATGCGCGAGGTCCCCAGGGCCGCGCCCGACCCGACCGGTCAGCAGCGCAAGGCCGACGCCACCGACCACCGCCGCGCGGTGATGACCGCGCTGGCCGGGGTGGTCGGCGCGGACCTGCTGGCGGTGCCCACCGACGTGCCCGGCGCCGACCGCGAGCGGATCACCGAGGAGGCGATGCGCGCGGGCGTGCCCTTCATCTGGGGCGCGGCGCTGCCGCGCGACCCGCTGGGCGGCAGGCGCGGCGGCATCGACCTGCTGGTCAAGGAGCCCGCCGGGTACGTGCCGGTGCTCGTGGTCCGGCACAAGGTCTCCGATCCCGGCCAGGGCGCGCGCACGTCCCCGCTGCTCACCCCGAGGTTGACCGCCGCGCGCACGGACCCGGCGCGCAAGGTCCGCCCGCAGCCGCGCGACCAGCTCCGGCTGGCCCACGCGCAGCGCCAGCTCCAGGCCGCGGGCCACGCGCTGCCCGGCCGCGCGACCGGCGGCGTGATCGGCATGGACGCCGACGTGGTGGTCTGGCACGACCTGGAGTCCCCGGCCTGGCCGGGCGGCCGGACCGCGCTGGCCGAGTACGACGCCCGCTTCTCCGACCGGCTGGCGGTGGCCGCCGCGGCGGCCACCGGCGGACCGGCGCTGGCCAGGCCGACCAGGATCGTGGAGTGCCGCAGCTGCCCGTGGTGGCCGGTGTGCGAGAACGACCTCAAGCAGGACCGCGACGTGAGCCTGGTGGTGCGCGGCGAGGACGCCGTGGCGCTGCGCGGGGTGGGCGTCGGGTCGGTGGACGAGCTCGCCGCGCTGGACCCGGCCAAGCCGGTCACCCCGCTGGTCGGGATGCCGCACGAGGACGCCGTGGTGCTGGCGCGGGCGTGGCTGCGCGACCTGACCGTGGTGCGCCGGGTGGAGCGCATGGACGTGCCGCGCGCCGACGTCGAGGTCGACGTGGACATGGAGAGCTTCGGCGACCTGGGCGCCTACCTGTGGGGCTGCCTGCTCTCCGGGGCCGACATCGGCCAGGAGCCCGGCTACCGCGCCTTCGCCACCTGGGACAAGCTGCCCTGCGACGACGAGGCCCGCTCGTTCGCCGAGTTCTGGGGCTGGCTGTCGGAGGTCCGGCGGCGCGCGGAGGAGCGCGGCCTGACCTTCCGCGCCTACTGCTACAACGAGCTGGCGGAGAACCGCTGGCTGCTGGCGTCGGCCGAGCGCTTCAAGGGCAGACCCGGCATCCCGTCGGTGGGGCAGGTCAAGGAGTTCATCAGCTCCGACTCGTGGGTGGACCTGTTCGGCATCGTGCAGCGGCAGTTCCTGTGCGCGCACGGCAAGGGCCTCAAGACCATCGCCCCGGTGGCGGGCTTCACCTGGCGCGACCCGGAGGCGGGCGGCGAGAACTCGATGCGCTGGTACCGCGACGCGGTGGGCATGGACGGGCAGCCGCCGGACCCGGCCCAGCGGCGGCGGCTGCTGGAGTACAACGAGGACGACGTCCTGGCCACCCGCACCCTCCGCGAGTGGATGACCTCCGACGCCATGGCCACCCTCCCCTACGCGGGCGACCTCTAGCACCTCCACCAGGACTGCGAACGTCACGTGTTGGCCGGCTCGTTCTGAGCTCCGCGGTCAGCGTTCTCCTGCGTCGTTCTCCTGCGTCGGTCCTGGTGCCGAGGCCCGATGACCCCGCGTCATGCGTCATCGCCAGTCACCGCCGTGATCGCTCCTGGCTGGGGGAGGGGGCGGATCGTGATGTCGCTCCACCCGTCAACGCCGCGCATGTCGTCCGAAGGGCCCACGACTTCGGACCGCAGCAGCTGAAAACATCAGCCCTCGCCATGCCGGTCGCGTGCGAAGGAGTGCCGTTGTCCAACTTCAAGGCGCGAGCTTGGAAGGCGCTGAGCATCGTGCTCGTCACCGGCTCCGCGATCTCCGCGTTCGCGATCTACCAAGGTTTCTCCGATTCGATCACGTCCGTCGACGGAAAGTCGGTTGGTTACCTGTCCGGAACCGCGAATGTCCGGACGTGCCCGTTCACCGGTTGCGAGTCGAGCGAGGAGTTCACCCGCAACCGCCAAGTGGTGCTGCGCGACGTTGTCGACGGTGAGGAGGTCGACGGATCGAACAAGTGGGCCCGGATAGAGTACGGCGCAGAAGTGCGGTACGTGCATTCGAGATTCGTCAAGAGTAAACCTGTCTCCGTGAGCGAAGGGCTCGAACTCGGCGTCAACGCTTTAGCCGTGATCGTCTTCATGCTTCTGTTCGCCGTCGCCAGCTGGCAACGGGGACACGCCATCGCGGCGGAGAGAGAAGCGGAGACTAATTCCTTGCTGCTGGCTGTCACTTTCGGAGCCGGGATTGTCGCCGGAATTATCGGGTTCGTCTTCGCCCGGATGGACAACCAGACCACGCCCGCCTTCCTGGCCGGTGCCTTCGCCAATGTCGGCGCCGGTCTGGTCGGTGCCGCGGTGACCTTCGTGCTGTTCCAGGTGGTGCTGAGCAGGAGGAATCCGTCTCAGCAGCAGATGGCCAAGATCGAAGAAGTGCTGCGCGAGATACACGCTCATCATCCCGATGCCGCGCGAGGCGAGGACGTCAAAATTGTCGAGACGCGGCGAGGCGCACCTGCGGCGAAGGGTATTCCGGCCATGGTGCTGGCAGCGGTTGCGATGGTCATCGCATGGCTGTTTCGTCAAGAAGGGAGACGATCGCGGTGACCGGGAGAGGATACGGCGCCCGGTGGAACCCGGTCACGGCCACCCATAGCGGATCACCAGATCGGGTGGCAGCCCTCGCGCGTTCCGCTGCGCTGCCCGCCAAGTCGAAGTGGCCGACTCCCTGGCACGCCGAGAGCCTTCGTCGCCGCGACGGCGAAAGCGGGTGGTGCCGTGCGTGTTCCTTGCTCGACGCCTGCGACGTGACGGGCCCTGCAGTGATGGGCCGCTTCCGGTCTGCCGTTCAGGCGTCGCGGATTCGCCGCGCGATCGCGGAACGCTGAACCCGGTGAAGCGGTCCGGATGCTACCCGAGTTCAAGCAGGTCTCAGTGCTCGGCTGACGGGTCGGCCGTGCCCGACTCCACGGGAGAGCCCGGCACGACCGGCCGCACGACCGCGGAGCGGGTGCCTAGCGCGGTGCCATCCGGAGGGCGCCGTCCATGCGGATGACCTCGCCGTTGAGGTAGTCGTGCTCGACGATGGCCACGGCCAGCCGGGCGTACTCCTCCGGCTGCGCCAGCCGCTTCGGGAACGGCACCCCGGCGGCCAGGCCCGCCCGGAACTCCTCCGACACGGTGGCCAGCATCGGGGTGTCGACGATGCCGGGCGCGATGGTCATCACCCGCACGCCCACCGAGGACAGGTCGCGCGCGGCGGGCAGGGTCATGCCGACCACCGCGGCCTTGGACGCGGCGTAGGCGACCTGGCCGATCTGGCCGTCGTACGCGGCGATGGAGGCGGTGTTGACGATGACGCCGCGCTGCCCGTGCTCCAGCGGCTCGGTCCGGCCCATCGCCGCCGCGGCCAGCCGCATCACGTTGAAGGTGCCGACCAGGTTGATGTCGATGACCTTGCGGTACAGGTCCAGCGGGTGCGGGCCGGACTTGCCCACCGTGCGGGTCGACGGGCCGATGCCCGCGCAGTTCACCGCGACGCGCAGCGGCACGCCGGAGTCGGCCGCGGTGTCCACCGCCGCCTGGACGTCCTCCTCCGAGGTCACGTCGGCGGCCAGGTAGGTCACGCCCGGCACCTCGGGGGCGCTGTCGATCGAGATGTCCAGGGCGAACACCCGCGCGCCGCGCTCGGCCAGCGCGCGGGCCGTCGCCGCGCCCAGCCCGGACGCGCCGCCGGTGACGATCGCCGCGGTACCCGAGATCTGCATCAATCCTCCTGAAGACCCAGTGCGGGTCAGGAGGTTAACGGTCGTTCAGGCCCCTGCGCTCGGAGAGGTGCAGCATTGCGACCAACGGCACGGCCGCCAGCAGCGCCAGTCCGACGAACAGCATCGCGAACACGACGAGTTCCATGGCTTGAACAGTGCCTCCCTGCGGGGTGCGCCCGCGTCCGCCGCAGGTGGGGTTTCCGCCTACGACCAGGGGACTACCCACGTTCACGCTGCGCACACGGCGGACGGGTGTGTTTTAGTTAGCCGGGGGTAACCAAACGTCGTTCGGCGACGTAAGTTGTCCGCGTGTTCACCACCCGTCCTGAACTCGTCGGCACGCACGGCATGGTCGCCTCCACCCACTGGCTCGCCTCCAGCACCGGCATGGCCGTGCTGGAGGACGGCGGCAACGCGTTCGACGCGGCCGTCGCGGTCGGTTTCGTGCTGCAAGTGGTCGAGCCGCACCTGAACGGGCCGGGCGGCGAGGTGCCGGTCGTGTTCGCCGCGGCGGGCGAGTCCGCGCCGCGCGTGCTGTGCGGGCAGGGAGTCGCGCCCGCCGGGGCCACCATCGGGCACTACCGCGGCCTCGGCCTGGACCTGGTGCCCGGCAGCGGCCTGCTCGCGGCGACCGTCCCCGGCGCGTGGGACGCCTGGCTGACCCTGCTGCGCGACTACGGCACCAAGTCGCTGCGCGACGTGCTGGGCTACGCCATCGGCTACGCGCGCGACGGGTTCCCCCTGCTGGAGCGGGTCTCGGCGACCATCGGGACGGTCGCGGACCTGTTCCGCGACCACTGGCCCTCCTCGGCCGCGCTGTGGCTGCCCGGCGGCAAGCCGCCCAAGCCCGGCGAGCGGTTCCGCAACCCCAAGCTGGCCGAGACCTGGGAGTGGCTGCTGGCGGCGGGGGAGGCGGCGGGCGCCGACCGCGAGGCGCAGATCGAGTCGGCCCGGCGGGCCTGGTCGCAGGGCTTCGTCGCGGCGCAGGTCGACGATTTCGCCCGCAACGCCTTCCGCGACGACTCCGGCCGCGACCACGCGGGCGTGCTGACCGGCGAGGACATGGCGTCCTGGCAGGCGAGCTACGAGGACCCGCTGGTGGTGGACTTCGGCGAGTGGGCGCTGGTCAAGCCGGGCGCGTGGACGCAGGGGCCGGTGCTGGCGCAGCAGCTGCGGCTGCTGGAGGGCTTCGCCGACCGGCTGTCCTACGTCGACGGCGTGCCCACCGCGGAGACCGTGCACCTGGCCGTGGAGTGCGCGAAGCTGGCGTTCGCCGACCGCGAGGCGTGGTACGGCGACACCGGCGACGTGCCGCTGGACGTGCTGCTGTCCCGCGAGTACGCCGAGGAGCGCCGCAAGCTGGTGACCGAGGAGGCGTCGCTGGAGCTGCGCCCCGGCACCCCCGGCGGCGTGGCGGCGGTGCTGGCCCAGCACATCACCCGCGGTCCTCGGCCGCTGGGCGACCTGGGCGGCGCGCTGGGCGAGCCGACCGTGTCGCGGACCGGCACCACCAAGGGCGACACCGTGCACGTGGACGTGGTGGACCGCTGGGGCAACATCGTCTCGGCCACGCCCTCCGGCGGCTGGCTGCAGTCCTCGCCCGCCATCCCGTCGCTGGGGTTCTGCCTCGGCAGCCGGGCGCAGATGTTCTGGCTGGACGAGGGACTGCCCAACTCGCTGGCGCCGGGCAAGCGCCCGCGCATCACGCTGTCGCCGTCGCTGGCGCTGCGCGACGGCGAGCCCGCGCTGGCGTTCGGCACGCCCGGCGGGGACCAGCAGGACCAGTGGCAGCTCGGCTTCTGGCTCGCGCACACCGTCGGCGGACTGGACCTCCAGGCGGCCATCGACTCGCCGATGTGGCACTCGAACGCCTTCCCCAGCTCCTTCTACCCGCGCGCGTGGACGCCGGGCGAGCTGGTCGCCGAGTCGCGGCTGACCGGCTTGGACGAGCTGCGCGACCGGGGCCACGCGGTGGTCGACGCGGGCCCGTGGGCGCTGGGCCGGATGTCCGCCGTGGCCAGGGACGCCCGCACCGGCCTGCTGCGCGCGGGCGCCAACCCGCGCGGCGCCCAGGGCTACGCCGTGGGCCGGTAGCGGCCGGGCCGGTTCAGCCGGGCCGGTTCAGCCGGGCCGGTTCAGCCGGGGGTGTCGGCGAACCGGGTGACGAGCAGGTCGAGCCGCTCCTCCTGGCCCTCCGGGGGGATGCGGCCGCTGTCCGCCAGGACGGCTGTGCCGTGCAGCGCGCTCCAGACGACTTCGGCGAACAGCTCGCGCCGCGCGTTGTCCGGGCGGAAGCAGCTGACGAACTCCTCGAAGCACGCGCGCAGCGGGGGCGGGGTTTCGGCGTGCGCGAACTTCACGTCGGTCGGCATGACGAACATGGCCTGGTAGAGCGCGGGCCGCTCGGCGGCGAAGGCCAGGTAGGCGCGGCCGGTGGCGCGCAGGGCGTGCGGGGGTTCGGGGTTGGCCAGCCGGGCGCGGCGCAGGTGGGTGGACAGCTCGACGAAGCCGTCGAGCGCGACCGCCCGGACGATGGCGTCCTTGCCGCTGAAGTGGCTGTAGAGCACGGGCTGGCTGTACTCGACGCGCTCGGCGAGCCGCCGCGTCGTCACCGCGTCCCAGCCCTCGGCCTCGGCGAGCTCGCGGGCCGCGGCGATGATCAGCTGGTGGCGCTGGGCGCGTTCGCGCTCACGGCGCTTCTCGATGGCGGACACCCGCCGATCCTAGCAACGCTAGACATCCTGTCGATGGCATGGTTATCGTTGGCACAACATCTAGCGCCGCTAGGACAGCGGTCGCCGCTACTGGGGAGGAAGCAGTCGTGCTCACCACCACCGCCACCGTGCTCGCCGGGCTGATCGGCCTGGGCATCACCGTCATCGGGGCGCTCGGCCTGCTGAACCCGCGGTTCGCGGGCGGCTTCGGCATCCCCGACACGCCCGTCCAGGACCCGACCTTCCGGTCGTGGCTGGCCGTCAAGGCCGTGCGCGACATCGCCTCCGGCCTGTTCACGTTCATCCTGCTGGTCGCCGGGACACCCCAGCTGCTGGGCTGGTTCATGCTGGCCGCCAGCGGCATCCCGATCGGCGACGCGCTGATCGTGCGGCGCAGCAACGGCCCCAAGGCCGCCGCCTACGGCGTCCACGGCGCCACCGCCGCCGTGATGCTCGTGATCAGCGCACTCCTGCTCCTGGCCTGAGCCCCGGCCACCGCCCTTCCCGTACCGCCCCCCGGCGACCCA
>NZ_BMRG01000001.1:642037-643263 GCF_014648515.1 Saccharothrix coeruleofusca | reverse complement strand
GTCGGCCTGTCGGCATGCCTTTCGGAAAAATCACGCCCTTCGATTTTTCCGAAACGCGTGCCGATGGGCCGACTTCCGGGCGGCCGAGCCCGCCGTCTGCGGAGCAGCGGCCATCCAACACAGAGGAGCGGCCCCGGCCCGAGGGGGAGGGGGTCGGGACCGCTCCTGTCCGGGGCCTCAGGTGCCGGGGCGCGGCGCGCTCGCGGCTGCCGCGGCGGTCTTCCTGGGGTGCATGGGCGCGAGACTTTCGCTTTCGGCGGGTTCTGATCAAGCTCCGTAATGCCACCGGGTGAACTACTTCACCTGCTCAGGTGGATCAGAGGTCGAGGCTGTCGCCTGCCGGGAGGATGGTCAGCGGGATGCCGGTCAGTCCGCCGGGCCCGACGCCGGGCAGGCCGCCCTCGCCGAGGAACCGCGCCAAGCTCTGCTGCCCCAGGTCGCTGAGCATCAGCTCGTGGATCTGGATCAGCCGCCGCGGCTTGACCGCCCGGACGTAGTCGACGGCCTCGGCGACCTTGGTCCACGGCCCGCTGGTGGGCAGCAGCAGCGTCTCCACCTCGCCGCCGGGGACGTGGTAGGCGTCGCCGGGGTGGTAGAGCGAGCCGTCGACCAGGTAGCCGACGTTGTCGATCGTCGGGATGTCCGGGTGGATGAGCGCGTGGTGCTCGCCGTGCACCTCCACCTCGAAGTCGCCGATGGTGAACGACTGGCCCGCGGCCACCGCGGTGGCCCGGTCGCCGAGCTTGGCCGCCACCGACGCCGGGCCGAAGACCCGCAGTTCGGGGCGGGCGGCCACGGCCTGGGCGATGAGCTCCTCGGCGAAGTGGTCGAAGTGGTCGTGGGTGATCAGCACGGCGTCCGCGCCCGCCACGACCTCGGCCGCGTCAGGGGTGAGCAGACCGGGGTCCACGGCGATGGTGGTGCCCCGCTTCTCCAGGGTGACGCAGGCGTGCACATATTTGGTGAGCTTCACGAAGTAATTTTGCCACTCGCGCTCCCGCGCGTACGCGGGACTGCCGCTCCCGGGCGGACGCGACCGGCCGCGCGCTGCCGTACGGTCGCAGCATGGCGTGGTTGGGCCCGCTCTGGTTCGTCGCGACGTTCGTCCCGCTGCTGTGGCGCAAGCGCTTTCCCGTCGCGGTGATCGCGGTGACGGGCGGATCGACCTGGCTGTACTACGCCACCGGCCACTGGGGCCCGCTCATGGCCGCGCCCGCGCTGGCGGT
>NZ_BMRG01000001.1:637487-642003 GCF_014648515.1 Saccharothrix coeruleofusca | reverse complement strand
GCTGTCGCTGCGCCACCAGCGGGCGGTCGAGCGGCGCGGGCAGCAGGTGGCGCAGGAGCGGCTGCGGATCGCGCGGGAGGTGCACGACGTGGTGGCGCACAGCCTGGCGATGATCAACGTCCAGGCCGGGGTGGCCGCGCACGTGGCCGACCGGCGACCGGAGGAGGCGGTCAAGGCGCTGCGGGCGATCAAGGAGGCCAGCGGGCACGCGCTGGCCGACCTGCGCGCCACGCTGGGGGTGCTGCGCTCCGGCGAGGGCGCCGCCCCCGTCCCCTCGCTGCGCAGGCTGGACGACCTGGTCGCGCCGGTGGCCAGGGCGCGGGTGGTGGGGGAGCCCGGCGAGCTGCCCGCGCCGGTCGACGCGGCGGCCTACCGGGTGGTGCAGGAGGCGTTGACCAACGCCCTGCGGTACGCGCCGGACGCCACCGCCATCACGATCGGGTTCGACCGGACGGACGAGGGGCTGGTGCTGTCGGTGGTCGACAACGGGAGCGCCGCCACCGCCCCGGTCGGTTCGGGCAGCGGGCTGGCGGGGATGCGGGAGCGGGTGGAGGCGCTGGGCGGCACGCTGCGGGCGGGGCCGGTGGCGGGCGGCGGGTTCGAGGTCAGGGCGGTGCTGCCGCTGGGCGCGGCGCGGAAGGGGGTCGCGTGATCAGGGTGGTGCTGGCCGACGACCAGGCGCTGGTGCGCGCCGGGTTCCGGTTGCTGCTGGACACCGAGGACGGCTTCGAGGTGGTCGGCGAGGCGGGCGACGGCGCGCGGGCGGTGGAGCTGGCCCGCGAGCACCGGCCGGACGTGGTGGTGATGGACATCCGGATGCCCGGTGTGGACGGGCTGGCCGCGACCCGCCGGATCTGCGCCGAGCTGCCAGGGGTGCGGGTGCTGGTGCTGACCACGTTCGACGTGGACGAGTACGTGTTCGAGGCGCTGCGCGGCGGGGCCAGCGGGTTCCTGCTCAAGGACACCGACCCGGTGGAGCTGCTGCGCGCGCTGCGGGTCGTGGCGGCGGGGGAGGCGCTGCTGGCGCCGAGCGTGACGCGCAGGCTGATCGAGGACTTCGCGGCCCGCCCCGGGCACCGGCGGCCGGACCCGGCGGCGCTGGGCGAGCTGACCGCGCGCGAGCGGGAGGTCATGGCGCTGGTCGCGGGCGGGCTGTCCAACGACGAGATCGCGGGCCACCTGGTGATCAGCCCGGCCACCGCGCGGACCCACGTGAGCCGGGTGATGACCAAGCTCGGGGCGCGGGATCGGGCCCAGCTCGTGGTGCTCGCCTACGAGTCCGGATTGGTGAACCCTCGCAGGCGGTAACACTTTCGGAGATTTTCGTAACAATCAGTATTGGTATTGGTCGTTTAGTTCACGCCATTAAGCGATGGCCCCCGGCGGCAGCTTCAACTTGAACGGCAGCGTGGTGACCACGGCGAGATCCGAAGCTGTCTTCTTCATCAGCGTCGGCGCGTTGCGGGTGCCCGGTTCCGGCAGGTCCAGCAGCCGGTCCACGGCCTCGACCAGCGGACCCTCGTAGATCCAGACGGCCTGGGCGGCGCGCGTGCTGTCCCGCACGGCGGGCAGTCGACCGGCGCGCGCCTCGGTCTCCGACCAGAACAGGATCGAGTCGATGAAGCCTCTGCGCTGCTTGAACGCCATGATGCGGTCGAGCTGCCCGTCCTCGTCCCGCAGGTGCAGGAACTGGAACCCGCTCTCGCGCAGCTCGATGACCTTGCTCAGTGCGAGATCCATGACGCACCTACCTCTGTTGTGAGGTCCCCTAAGCAGGCACAGGTCTGATGACCCGAAATGATCGTACGGCAAACCGACAATCCGCCATAGGGACTAGGCCGATGAAGTTGTCTCATTCGAGTCGCTATCGGGCGTCGCCTTTTGGTGTGATCGCAGCACGCGAACGGTTCGGGTCACGAAGGCCAGCGCCCCGAGGGTGACGAGGCTCACATGCAGCCACATCCCTGCCTCCGGTCCAGTGACATCTCAGGTCACCAGGGAAGACGTGCGGCGCACGAACGGGGTTGCCACGGCGGGCGCATTCCGGACCCCTGACTTCCCCCGCGGCGAAGCGGCCCCCCGGACCGGGTTGGCCGGCTACCCTGTCCGGGTGAGCGTCGAGGAGCCCACCAGCCCGCACCGGGCCCGGTCGCCGCTCCCGGCGCTGCCCGAGTCGTTCCTGCCCAGGGAGCACGCCCTCTACCGGCCGAGGCACGCCGACCGGCAGCGCACCGCGCTGGTCACCGCGGCGGTGTTCTTCTGCGCGCCGCTGCTGCTGCTGGTCCTCGGCGTGCGACCGGGCGAGTTCGAGAACCGCAAGCTGGCCGAGTTCCCCTCGCCCGCCGACGGCTGGGGCTTCTTCACCGGCCTCAACCAGTGGGCCAACGACCACCTGCCGCTGCGCGAGCAGGCGGTGGCCGCGCAGGACGGCATCAGCCGCGGCCTGTTCGGCGAGGCGCCCAAGTTCGAGCGCCCGCAGGGGGGCGTCGGTCCCGTCCAGCCGCCCGAGGACCCCTCGCTGGACCGGCCGGAGCCCACCGCCTACGTCGACGTCATCGAGGGCAAGGGCAACTGGCTCTACCTGGGCCACGACATCAAGGACGCCTGCCGACCCGCGCTGCCCACCGACGAGGTCTTCACCCGGCTGGCCCGCCTGCGCGCCGCGGTCGAGGCGTCCGGCCGCCGGTTCGTGCTGGTCGTCGCCCCGAACAAGACCACGATGGTGCCCGAGTACCTGCCCGCCCGCTACTTCGGCCAGGAGTGCTTCACCAAGGCCCGCGACAACTTCTGGAACAACGTGGTGGCCCGCACCGGCGCGCTGGACCTGCGGCCCGCGCTGCGCGAGTCCGCGCAGCGGGTGGGCCGCCCGGTCTACACCGAGAAGGACACCCACTGGACCAACGAGGGCGGCCTGGTGATGGCCCGCGCCATCACCAACGCGGTCAAGCCGGGCACCTCGGCGTCGTGGAAGGTGGAGCAGGCGGGCCAGGTCGAGCGAGCCTCCGACCTGCCGCCGCTGCTGGGCCGCTCCGACCGGGAGATGGTGCAGTCCTACGACATCTCCCCGGACGGGAAGAACGTGCGCAGCCGCGAGGTCCCCGGCGACCCCCGGCAACCCCAGCGGGTCACCCAGCCGCCCGCGCCGGGCGTGGTGAACGCCAAGGTGGGGCTGCTCGGCGACTCGTTCAGCTTCTACGTGGTGCGCTACCTGGTGGCCGGGTTCACCGACATCACCCTCCAGCACGTGGACGCGGTGACCACCGACCCCCACCAGGTCGGGCGGATGCTCGCGGACAACGACGTGGTGGTGCTGGAGGCGGCCGAGCGGAACCTGGTCGGCGGCATCAACTCGATCCTCAACCCCCAGGTGATCGACGCCATCGCCGAGGAACTGGCCAAGCGACCGCGCTAGCCGAGCGGTCTCCGACCCGGCCGGTGGTCGTGCGGGATCGGCGACCTCGGTGGCGCGGCGGTGTCCGCCTGCGGCTCACGCCTCTCCCGCCGTGGTCGCGACCGGGACCTGGTCCAGCCGCTCCCGCACCGCGGCGCAGTCCTGGTGCCCGAGGCGTTCCAGCAGCTCCAGCGCCTGCGCCCACGCCTCGCGCGCCGACCGCTCCCGCCCCGCCGCCCGCTGGGCGTCCCCGACGAGGACCAGGCCCCACGCCTCGCGGTACCGGTCGCCGAGCAGGCGGAACAGCTCGACGGCCCGGCTGTGGTGCGTCACGGCCCGCGCGTGCTCGCCCAGCCCGTGGTGGGCGCAGCCGGTGATCTGGGCGCAGTGGGCCAGCCCGTCGCGGTCGTCGGTCAGCGCCGACGCCTCCCGGCAGTGGGCCAGTGCCGCGGCGTGGTCGCCCCGGCCCACCGCGAACCAGGCCAGCGCGATCAGGTCGAAGCCCTGCCACGTGCGCTCGCCCGAGTCGGTGTGGAACGCCAGCGCCCGACGGGCGTGGGCCGCCGCCCGGTCCGGGTCGCCGCGCTGCCCGTGCTCCGCGGCCAGCGAGAAGTGCACGACCGCCTCCCCTCTCCGGTCGCCCTGCGCGCGGTGCAGGGCCAAGGCCCGTTCGAGGTGGTCGAGCGCGGCGTCCCGGTCGCCGAGGGCGCTCGCCGTGCGGCCGAGCAGGTGGTGGGTGACCGCCAGGGCGTCCCGGTCGTCCAGCCGCTGGGCGGCGGCCAGCGCGGTGCGCAGCGCGGCGGCCTTCTCCCGCCACCGGCCGCGGCGGTTGAGGTAGGAGGTGAGGACCCACGGGAGCTGCCAGGCGTGCACGTGCCAGCCGTGGCGCACCGCGTCGTCGAGGACCGCGAGCACCGCGGTGTGCTCGGCGTCGAACCAGGACATCGCCTCGTCGTAGCCGCTGACCTGCCGCGCGGTCACGCCGTCGCGCGGTGGCGGGGGCGTGATCGGCGGCCAGTGCGGGGCCAGTCGCCGCTCGGCGGCGTACCCGGTGTGCAGGTAGTGGTCGGCCAGTCGCGCGCGGGCCGCGACCAGATCTTGGGGGTCCTCGTGCGCGCGGGCCAG
>NZ_BMRG01000001.1:636398-637456 GCF_014648515.1 Saccharothrix coeruleofusca | reverse complement strand
TTCCACCGCGTAGGCGCGCAGCAAGTCGTGCGAGCGGTACCGGTGCGGAACGCGCTCGTCGACGAGGTGCCGACGGCTCAGCTCGGCCAGCAGCGCGCGGGCCCGCGTCACCGGGACGCCCGCGGTCGACGCCGCCGCGCAGGCGTCCACGTCGGCGCCGGGGTGGTCGCCCAGCAGCCGGAACAGCCGCGCGGCGTCCGGGCTCAGCACGCGGTAGGAGCAGGCGAACACGGCGCGCACGTCCAGCACGGCGTCCAGCGCGTCGAGGCGGATGTGCTCGTCGCGCAGCTCGTCGGCCAGCGCCCGCAGCGGGAAACCCCGGTTCACCGCGGCGCGGGCGGCCACGACCGACAGCGCCAGCGGCAGCCGGGCCGAGTGCTCCACGAGTTCGGCGACGGCCCGCGGCTCGGCGTCGACCCGGTCGCGGCCCAGCCGCTCGGCCAGCAGCGCCACGGCCTCCGGGCCGGTCAGCACGTCGAGGCCGAGGTGGTCGGCGCCCTGCTCGGCGACCAGGCGCGTCATCCGGTCGCGGCTGGTGACCAGGGTGAGGCAGGGCGGGCCGCCCGGCAGCAGCGGCACCACCTGCGCGGCGTCGGCGGCGTTGTCGAGCAGCACGAGCACGCGGCGGTCGGCGAGCAGGCTGCGGTAGAGCGCGGCGGCCTCCTCCTGGCCGGGCGGCAGGTTGTGGGCGGGCACCCCGAGCGCTTCGAGGAACCCGCGCAGCACGGCCTCGGGCGGCACGGGCGCGTGCGTCGGGTCGAAGCCGCGCAGGTCGGCGTACAGCTGCCCGTCGGGGAAGCGCCCGGCGTGGTCGTGCGCCCAGCGCAGCGCCAGCGCGGTCTTGCCCACGCCCCCGGTGCCCGCGACCACCACCAGCGCGGTGCCGTGCCGGTCCAGTGCGGCCAGCTCAGCGGCGCGACCGGTGAAGCGCGGCGGCGCGGGCGGCAGCTGCCGCGGCACCGGCCGACCCGGCACCGGCGGCGGGTCGCCGACCAGGACGCGCCGGTGCAGCTCGCGCAGCTCGGGGCCGGGGTCGGCGCCCAGCTCCTCGGCGAGCC
>NZ_BMRG01000001.1:610147-636358 GCF_014648515.1 Saccharothrix coeruleofusca | reverse complement strand
GCTCGCGCGTCGCCCGGCAGTGCGCCAGGGCTTCGGCTTGGCGGCCGCAGCGGTACCAGGCGAGCACCACCTGGCAGGCGGCGCGTTCGTCGAGCGGGTGCGCGGTGGCGGTGGCGACGATGTCGGCGAGCCGGTCGGCGTGCAGACCGGCGCACAGCAGCAGGTCGTTGCGGTGCAGCTCGGCGGCGAGCCGCTCCTGGTCCAGCCGTGCCGCCACCTCGGCGAACCAGGGCGTGTCCGCGCCTTCGAACGGGCGGCCGCGCCACAGCGCCAGCGCCCCGTCGGCGGCCTCCAGCGCTTCGTCGCCCGTGCGGGCACGCGCGCACAGCTGGCGGAACAGGTGCAGGTCGACCGAGGACGGGTCGGCGGTCAGCACGTAGCCCCCGGCCCGGCGGACCAGGGCCGCGCCCGCGGGGGCGACGGCCCTGCGCAGCCGGGACAGGTGGCTGTAGAGGGCGTGCCGGGCGCGCGGAGGCGGCTGCTCGCCCCACACCCGGTCCACCAGCTCGTCGGCGGGCACCACCCGGTTGACGTCGACGAGCAGGGCCGCGAGGACGCTGCGCTGGCGGGGCTGCCCGACGTCGACCGGCTCACCGCCGACCAGCGCTTGGACCGTGCCCAGCACGCCGAAGGCGGGCGAGGGCACCCGCTGGACACTCCGCACCACCTCACATCGGCGCGGGGGAACGCCGCGCTGAGCACTCGACCGTGTGATTCACCGTGCCCGACCAGGCACGCAGGGTTTCCGCAGGGTCCGGTCGGCACCGTGGTGGCACCACGACCCGCCGGGTCGGGACACCGAAGGAGGGACCATGCGCAGGACGATCGCCGCCATCGCGCTCGTGCTCGGGGCGACAGCTCCCGCCGCGAGCGCGCACGCCGCCGAGGGCGACTTCATCGACCGGTACCACAACGTGGCCACCGGCCGGATGCTCGACGACAGCTTCGAGCACGGCTTGCGCGTCATGCCGGACTACGGCAACGACCACCAGGCGTGGCACGTCCACCCCTGGGAGGACGGTGCGGTCGAAATCCGCAACGTCGCGACCGACCGCTGCCTCGACGACAGCTTCGAGTTCGGGCTGCGCACCCATCCGTGCAACCAGATGGCGTTCCAGAACTGGTTCGGGATCGTCTGGGAGGACAAGACGGTGACGCTGGTGAACAAGGTCACCGGCCGGGCCGTGGACGACAGCTTCGAGCACGGGTTGCGGTCCTTCGAGCGCAACGACGGCCCCTGGCAGCGCTGGTGACCACCGCCCCTGTCGTGCCCGTCGAGGGGTCGGGCACGGCAGGGGCGGCCCTGACGGTCGGGGGTGGCCTCTAGCGGGCGCGGGTGCCCTTCTCCTTGGCGTGGTTGGCCAGCAGCGAGGCCACGGTGACGGCGGGCGCGTCGTCGTCCTCGCGCAGCCTGCGGCGGCGGGGCGGGTCGGGCTCGGCCGCCTGCTCGACGACGGGCTCCACGACGGGCTCCGCGACCGGTTCGACGACCACGGTGGGTGGCTCGACCGGGCGCCGCGGGGGACGCCGGACGGGCGCCTCGGGGGTGAGCCGTCCGCGCAGCCGCTGCTCGACGTCCACGCGCGGTTCGGGGGCGCGGCGCGGTTCCGGAGCACGGCGCGGTTCGGGGGCAGGGCGCGGTTCGGGAGCGCGGCGCGGCGGCGGCTGCCGGTCGGGGACCGGCCTGACGGGTGCGGCTGCGGGCGGGGGCGCGGCGAGCGGGGGCCTGCGCCTCGGCGGGCGCGGCGCGGGGGGCACCGGCGGGAGGACGTCGGTGCTGTCGTCGTGCTCGGGCTCCTCGTCCTCCGCCTCGAACTCGTCCTCCAGCTCCTCCAGATCCTCCAGTTCCTCCCATTCCTCCGGCTCGGGTTCGGGCTCCGGTTCGGGCGCGGGCTTGGGCGCGGGCTTGGGCGCGGGCTTGCGGGACAGCCTGCGCGCCAGCGCGTGACTGGGCTTCTCCACGTACCGGTAGCTCAGCTCCACCACGCCGAACGTCGCGGCCACCGCCAGCGGCACCGCCAGCAGCAGCGGCACGGCGGGCCGCACCAGGTCCAGCACCGCGAAGGCGACCACGCCGTGCAGCAGGTAGATCGAGTAGCTGCGCTCGGAGAGCGCGGTCCACAGCTTGCGCTCCCGCAGCCGGGGCTCGGCGAACATGCCGAGCAGGAAGAACAGCACCGCGACGGCCAGCGCCAGGTTGTAGGAGGTGTCCAGCCTGCCCAGGTCGAGGTGCTCGGCCAGCACGTAGAGGGCCCACGCCAGGCCGCCGAAGGTCCACCCCAGCCACAGCGGCACCCGCTTGCTCGTGGTCGCCCAGATGATCTGCCCGATGAGCGGGATCGGCAGGTAGGAGACGTTCACCGCGAACAGCGCCCACGAGTCGCCGAACTGCCGGGCGCTCATCATGACCACGAACACGAAGGTCAGCTGCCCGGCCAGGGCCAGCCACGTCCAGCGCTTGAGCACCGGCAGCACCAGCACCAGCAGGGCGTAGAAGATGAGCTCGACGACCAGCGTCCAGGCCACCCCGACCAGCACGACCTGCGGCACGATCAGGTAGTTGATCACCAGCGAGTTGGTCAGCACGGTCAGCCAGGTGACCTTCGGCTCGCCCGCGCCCGCCAGCGGCTGCGCGCCCAGCGAGACCACGGCGGCGGTCAGCAGGACCGCGAAGATCATCGGCACGTAGACCCGGACCAGCCGGTTGAGGCCGAACCGCCGCTGCCCCTGGCGCAGCGCGATCGGCGTCACCACGAACCCGCTGACCAGGAAGAAGAACGGCACCGCGATCTGGCCGATGCCCTGCGTCCCCATGTGCATGGGATCGCTGGTGAGGCTGTCGACGAAGTCGACCGCCGGGGTGGGGCCGACCTCCTGCTTGGCCACCCACTGCTCGGCGAGGTGGCTGTAGAAGACGAGCAGGGCGGCGACGCCGCGACCGATGTCGATGAACGCGATGCGCGCCTTCACGGATGGCGCCTCCGCCTGCGGTGCGCTTGTGCCGTTCAGGGACCGCCCCCCTCTCCGGTCACCGCTCCCCGGCCCAGGATGGTAACGGACCGCTCTCGGCTGAGCACCGCTATCGGGACGTCGTCACCGCGCGGACCGCCGCTTCTCCCAGCGGCGCACCGCCCGGTCCGCGGGCACCTCGACCCACCGGTGCAGCGCTTCTGCCAGCAGCACGGCCCACGCCAGGCCCAGCACCGCGACCAGCGTGTGGTCCAGGTGCGGCATCAGCGCGTCGTAGAGGGGGTACATGGCGCTCAGGTGCACCAGGTAGATGGCGTAGGTCCGCTTCGACCAGCCGCGCACCACCGCCGACCGGCTGACCGGTCCTCCCGCCGCCACCAGCAGCACCACCAGCAGCGTCGCCACCAGCAGCGTGCGCGGCATCGCCTCGCCCTGGAACGTGTAGCCGCCGACCTTGTCCGCCCAGGTGAACAGGGTGAAGTGCACCGCCCCGATGGCGGTGGCCGCGACCGGGCCCACCTTGCGGGAGTGCGCCAGCGAGATCAGCTGCCCGATGCACACGACCGGCAGGTACACGCCGAGCTTGCCGATCTGCTGCGCCATCGCGGTCTGCACGCCGTTGTTCAGCAGCAGCAGCACGAACGACAGCAGCGCCAGACCCAGCGGCGGCACCCAGGGGCGCCTGCGCAGCACGGGGATGGTCAGCGCGACGTAGCAGTAGAAGGCGACCTGGATCTGCAGCGTCCAGGTCACCCCCGCCAGGGCGACCTGCGGGCTCTGGAAGAAGTTGGCCAGCGCCAGGCCGCTGAGCAGGTCGCCGAGGTCCAGCGGGCCCTCGCGCTCGGCGGAGACCCGCAGGCCCAGGTTGATCAGCGCCCACGCCAGCGCGGTGACCACCCACAGCAGCGGCAGCAGCCGCACCACGCGCTTGCGCAGGAACTGCAGCGGTCGCTCGCGGTCCGCCACGTGGGTCACCACCACCCCGCTGACCAGCAGGAACAGGGCCACCCCCAGGAAGGACAGGCGAGGGTTGAGGTGCAGGGGGTCGACGAGGCCCCGCTCGACGAGCTCGGCGAGCCAGAACTCCTCGTGGTTCAGGGCGAACCAGGCGGACAGGTGGGTCAGCACGACCGCGCACGACGCGATCACGCGCAGCAGGTCCAGCCCGTGCAGGTACTCGCCCGCCCCGGTGGTGGTGGCAGGGGCCCGCTCGGTCGGCGACGAGGTCATGCCGGGCCCTCCGCCCAGCGGTGCACGGCCTCGCCCGCCAGCCCCGCCGCCAGCACCCCCGCGGGCACCGCCACGAACGCGGGCACCAGGGAACCCAGCGCTTCGAGCACCGCGTACCCCACCACGGGCACCGCCAGCGCCAGCGGCAGCGCCCGCTCGGCCAACCAGCGCACCGGCCGCACGTGCTCGACCGAGGCGCCCCTGGGCACCGCGATCAGGAACAGCAGCAGCGCGATCGCCGCACCCAGGGCGTGCCAGTACCCGCCGACCTCCGGGAACACCCGGTCGGCCACCGCCACCACGGCCAGGCCCGCCACGCCGAGCACCACCCCGCGCGGCGCGGTCACCCGCCCGGTGCCGCCCAGCCGCGCCAACCGGCCCAGCAGCGGCAGCGGCAGGTACGCCGCCACCAGCCCCAGGCCGGGCAGCAGGCCCGCGCCGCCGGCGAGCACCAGCGCGCACGCGGCTTCCAGCAGCACCAGCAGGGCCAGCGCGGGGTGCCGGCGCAGCAGCGGGAGCAGCGCCACCTCCAGCACCCCGAACAGCACCAGCGCCGCGACCGGGGCGATCACCTCGGCGTCGAGCAGCGGTCGCGCGCCCACCGCGACCAGCAGGGCCGCCGCGAGCGCCGCGCAGGCCAGCGGCACGCCACCGCGCAGCAGCCGAAGGGCCAGGCCGCGTCGATCGGCCTCGGAGCCCTCCGCGACGTGGTACCCGCAGGCCATCAGGAGCAGGGCCACGCCGAGGAACCCGAAGTCCTCGCCGAGACCGGTGGGCCGGTTCACCCAGTCGCGGATCGCCACCACCGCATCGGGCAGGGCGTCGTGCCTGCTCAGCCACAGGCCGACCAGGTAGCTGTAGGCGACCGCGCACACCCCCGCCGCGGTTGCCGCCCGAACGCCGGGGGACGTTCCGGCCCGCGTCCCGACTTCACCCATCGGCGGGTAGCGCGGTCAGCTGCTTGGCCACCAGCGCGCCGAACCGGGCCAAATCGGCCGAGGTCCGGGCGTTCAGCTCGACCCGCACGACCAGGTCGGCGTGGGTGTAGTGGGCGCGGGCCGTCGGGCGCGCCCCGGCGTCGCCGCCCCTGGCGGGATCGACCTCGGTGATCCGGTGGACCCCCTGCTCGGGGTCGCGCCGCTGGAGGCCGAACCGCGACTGGAGCCCGTCGAGCTCGTCCGCCGCGCGCAGGGCGGCGGCCCGGTCGGCGACCTTGACCACCACGGCCAGCACCCTGCCCTCGGGGCGCCGGGACGCCACGGTCATCCGCGCGGCCCCCGCCCCCGCGGCTTCGTAGGCCCTCACCTCGGCCGGGCTGAGGAAGTCCAGCGCCCGCACGTCCGGGAAACCGCGCACGTGGGAGTAGTCCTCGGTGCCCGCGTCGAAGTCGGCCAGCGCCAGCGGGTCGGCGGCCAACCTGCCCGCCTCGCCGGTGGCCGGGAGGTTGCGGGCGGTCGCGGGCAGCGGCACACCGCCCCACGCGACCCACGCCCCCACCGCCGCGGCCGCGAACGCCACGACGATCAGCAGCGTGCCCGCGACGGGAGCGCGCGCGGGTGTCCGAGCCTGTTCCACGCGGTGGTGCCTCCCGTCGACGCGACCCCTGGGATGATCGGGGGTCGCGTCGATTGTGCAGGTCGATCAGGCGTCCGTCCCGTGAAACGCGGGCAGGTCACAGCCCCTGTTCAGGCCGTAGCCAGAGGGTCACGAACCCGCTGTCGGCCGCGTCTGCCAGGCGGATCAGCTCCTCGTCGGACCGCTCCTCCGCGCCGCCGTCGTCGTCGACCAGCAGCGGCGCGTACCCGAGCTTGCGGTAGCCGAGCAGCACCTGCGCCGCGTCGTCGCCCAGCTCGGCGATCGCACCGGGGCAGAACTCGCACACCACGTGCGGGCGGTCGCGCTCCAGCACCGCGGTCAGCCCGGCCAGCGCCCGGTGGTCGCGGCCCTGCAGGTCCACCTTGACCAGCGAGATCCGCTGGTCGGTGACCTCGGGCCTGCCGTCCAGCCGCACCGCCGGGACCACCACGCCGCCCACCGACTCGTCGGCCGCGTCGTGCGCCCGGTGGTCGCCGCTGTTGTCGCCCTCGGACTGCACCAGGCGGATGCTGCCCTGCGCGTCCCACGCCGCCACCGGCAGCACCGACACCAGGCCCGCCGCCTCCGGGGAGAGGTTGGCCGCGATGTTGCGGCGCAGGTACTCGGCGTTGACCGGGTTGGCCTCCACGGCCACCGCCGAGGCGACGCCGTTGGTCCGCTGGAGCAGCCGCAGCGTGTGGTAGCCGACGTGCGCGCCGATGTCGAGGAACGTCCCGTCGCCCACCAGCTCGGCCATCAGGTCGGCCTCGGCGCGCTCCCAGGACCGGTGGTAGGCCAGCCACGGCAGCACCACCGCGTCGACCGGGAGCAGCAGCGCGCCCGCGTCGCACAGCACGACCTCCGCGCCCGGCGGCACCGGGGCGTGCCGCAGCCGCGCCGCGTCCTGCACCGCCGACAGCTCCTTGACCACCTCGACCAGGCGCTTCTCGTCCTCGTCCAGCCGCAGGTCGCGCTCGGCGAACATGCTGAACGCCTTGCGCTCGCCCTCGTCCAGCCGCGCGGCGACCCGCTCCAGCCGCTCGTCGACCCGCTGCTGCAGCTCGCCCAGCTCGTCGCGCACGGCACTGGCGGCCTCCTGCCCGGCGCGCGCCGCCTCACGGGCGGTCTCGCGCGCGGCCTCGGCCAGCCCGACGCCCGCCGCGGCGGTGCCCTCGACGGAGGCCAGCCTGCCGCTGAGGCCCTCGCCCGCCGAGCGCGCCGACTCCACGCCGGACTCCACCGCCTCCAGCCGGGACACCAGCTCCTCCAGCGTGCCCTCGACCCCGTCGACGAGCGCGCCCATCACCTTGCGCTGGTGCACGTCGTAGTGGTCGATGGCGCGCAGCACCGCGCGTCGCATCGCGGGAGCCAGCGGCAGCCGCGACGGCGCACCCGCCTCGGCCCGCCACAGCAGCGCCTGCCGCGACTCGCGCAGCCGCCGCAGCGGGTCCTGCTGCTCAGGCGCGGGGGCCTGCTCGGGGGCGCTGCCCTCGGCGCGGGCCCGCCAGGTGTCGAACGCCTGGCGCAGCCGCGCGCGCACCCAGTCCGCGGCGGCGTCCATCGACCGGGTGCGCAGGATGCGCTCGCGGGCGGCGCGACCGCGCCGGGCGGCCTCGGCCGGGTCGTCCGCGATCTCGCGCATCGCCGCCGCGGCGGCGTCGAGGTCCGGTTCGGCCCACAGCGCGTCCGGCGGGTAGGGGCCGTTGCCCTTGCCGACCGGGACCAGCCGGTGCGGCACCGGCCAGCCGGTCTCCCGGTCCAGGAACTCGGCGGTGCTGGAGTAGTCGGTGGAGATCACCGGCATGGCCCGCGCCATCGCCTCGGCCACGGTCAGCCCGAAGCCCTCGCTGCGGTGCAGCGACACGTAGCAGTCGCTGCTGGCGTACAGCTCGTGCAGCTCCGGCACCGACAGGTAGCGCTCGACCAGCTCGATGCGCGGGTCGCCCGCGATCCGCACCCGCAGCCGCTCGGCGGTCTGCGGGTTCTTGGCCCCGTTGATGGCCTTGAGGACCAGCCGCACGTCGTCACGGCCCTCGAAGGCGCGCTGGAAGGCGTCGACCAGGCCCCACGGGTTCTTGCGCTCGCCGATGCTGAAGAAGTCGAACGCGAACAGGAACCGCACCGGGTCGCCGGGGCGGCGCGGTGCCCGGTCCACCGGGCCGGGGTCGCGCACCGGCACCGGGATCGCCCTGACCGGCACCGGCGAGTGCGCGGCGATGGCCTCGCGGCAGAACTCGCTGATCGTCCACACCTCGTCGACCAGGTCGAAGGCGTGGTGCATCGAGGCGGGGAACCGCTCGAGCTCCCACGCCCACAGGCCGATCCGGTACCGCTGGTGGCCGACCTGCGGCCTGCGCTCCAGCACCGCGCCGGTCTGGTCGGCGTTCACGCACAGCAGGCTGACCGGGAACCGGGGCTCACCCGCGGTGGCGGGCCGCTCCAGGCCGGTGCGGTTGGCCACCAGGCGGTCCTCGACCACCGAGGCCACCGGCACGCCCGCCGCGGTGATCGCGTCGTGCACGATCCGGCCCATCTCGCCGACGCCCAGCTCCGCGGTCAGGTAGCCGACCACGTTGACGCCGAACTCGTCCACCGGGTCGGCCAGTGGCTCCGGCTCGGCGGGCACCGCCCACTCGGGCAGCTGCTCCTCGGTCAGGCCCGAGGTGGCGCACCAGGAGCGGAACGCCTCGGCGTCGCGGCCGTGCGGCTGCGGGAACGCGGCCCGCAGGTCGGGGCGGCCGTTCCAGACGGCCTGGGCGACCCGGTTGAGCGCGGTGCCCAGCGGGGCGTCCTCCGGCGGACCGGCCAGCCAGCGGCGCAGCGCCGCCCCGCCGTCGGGGCCGAAGGCGTGCGGCGGGGGCTGCTCGCCCTTGCGCTCGGCGCGCACCCACGCCTCGCGGTACAGCGACCGCATCGCCGGGGTGAGCCTGGTGCCGTCCGGCATCTCGGCGAAGCCGTACGGGATCGACTCCAGCGTCTCGGCGTAGCCGTTGGCCTGCAGCGCGGCGCGGTAGGCGTCGCACAGCTCGCGCACGGTCGGGTGCTCGGAGAGCACCACGCGCGGCCGGTGCGGGGTGTGCTGGGACAGCAGCCAGGGGCGTTCCGGCCGGTAGCCGCTGTAGTGGAAGAACCGCAGCCGGTGGCCGCCCGCGGTGAGCACGCCGTCGGCGTCCCGCTCGACCGGGCGCTCGTGGACGTTCCAGTAGGCGACGTTGAAACCGGGGTCGCGCAGCACGTGGTTGCCGAACAGCGCGGGCACCTGGTCCACCCACCGCTGGTCGGTGAACAGCTGCCGCTCGGGCGCCACGATCGCGTCGTGCCGCAGCCGCTCGGCCCAGAAGTCCAGGAACGGGCCGGAGCCGGGGCCGGTGGCCACGAAGCCGAGGTTGAAGATCCCCGAGCCCATGATCGCCGCTTCGCTCGGGTCCTTGCCGTCGCGCGGCAGCGGGTTGAGGAAGTGCGGGGTGAGGACCACGCCGTGGGCGCGGGCCAGCGCGGGCAGCTCCGGCATCGGCGCGAAGACCTGGATGTCCGGGTCCAGGTACATCACCACGTCGGAGTGCTCGCGCAGCTGCCGCAGCAGGTACGGCTTCACCGCCGTGGCCAGCTCCGTGACGTTGTACGAGGTCGCCATCCGCAGGTAGTCGTCCTCGTCGATGCCGGTGGCGTCCGGCCCGACCGAGCGCAGCCCGCCGGAGCGCTCCGCCCAGCCGCGCGGGGCGTCGATGACCGCGATGACGAACTCGTCGTCCGGGTGGTGCTCCAGGTAGGAGGCGGCCAGGACGCGCGCCGCGGGCAGGTAGTTGCGCGCGACCACGGTGCAGGCGGTGACCCGGCCGTGGCCGGTGGTCGGCTCACCCATCGGCCGCGAGCGCCTCGAGCTGGGCGTCCAGGACTTCCTGGAAGTTCTTCTGCGCCGTCGCCAGGTCCTTGCCGGTGACGTCGATGCGCACGATCAGGTCCTCGCTGCCGTAGTGGCCGCGCACGCGGGCCGCCTGGCCGTTCTTGGTGTCGATCTCGGTGACCAGCACGCCCTTGGGGGCGCCGGTGGCGGGCGTCATGCCGTTGCTGACCTGGATGTCGTACAGGCCCGAGGCCGCGGTGGCCGCCGCGTCGGCGTCACTGGCCTGGACGATCAGCACGATGCCGGTGGCGTTGTCCGCCAGCGCGGTCTGGGCCAGCTTGGTGTCGCTCGCGCCCGCCGTCGTGTAGAGCTGGGCCTCGGTGTCGAGCAGGTACTTCAGGCCGGGGACGGCGGAGAAGTCGGTGACCGCCTTGTTGGTGGTGGCCTTGCCGGGCAGCTCGCCGACCGCCAGCGGGTCCGGCGGCGCGCTCGGCGTGGTGCTGGTCGACTGGGTCGGCGCGGTGCTGGTCCCGCCGCCCGCGGTGGACGAGGACTCGCCCCGGCCCCAGATCCAGTACGCGCCGAAGGCGATGCCCGCCAGCAGGACCACGGCCAGCACGATGCCGATGATCTTGCCCTTGCCGCCGCCGGACTCGTCGAAGACCTCCGGCCCCTGGGCGATCCAGCTGGGGTTCTGGTCGCCGTAGCCCTCGCCGCCCCACGGCGGGGTGGTCACCGGGGAGCCGGTCTGCCAGCCCTGCTGCTGCTGCTGCGGCAGCGGCCCGGACTGCGCCGGGGGCACCGGCCGGACGTACTGGGTGCGCTCGGCGTCGGCCGACTGGCCGCCGGTGACCACCTGGGTGGCGTCCGGGTTCGGCGGCTGCGGCCTGCCGGTGTTGACGACCTGGGTGGCGTCGGGGTTGGGCTGCTGCTGGGGCTGCCCGCCGGTGTTGACCACCTGGGTGGCGTCGGGGTTCGGGTGGGCGGGCGTCGGCTCCCACCGGAACGGCGGCGCGAACGGACCGCTGCTCGTCTCCGGTTGCGGGGTCGGGGTGCCCCTCGACGCCGAAGAGAGCAGCTCGTCCCGACGACGGCGGTAGTCGTCAGCGCTGATGCGACCCTCCGCCAACGTCCGGTCGAGCTCCGCCAGGTCCTCTTGCCAGGACATTCCGCTCCTCCAAGGTTGCCGCGCGAGCGTCATTGTTGCCTATGCGCGGGCGCGGGTTGCCGGCATCCGGCACTTGTGATGCTGTCGTTGCCGGAGCCGGTGCCGCGCTGGAGGCCCGGCGGCGCGGGGGCGGCGCGGCTCAGCGGCTACCGGGGAGGCGGGGCGCTGGTGAACGCCGCCCAGAGGTCCACAGCTTGCTCCAGGTCCAGCGCCGCGACCTTCTCGCGGGGGATGCCCGCGGTGTGGATCAATCGTTGGGCGAGCCAGTCGGGTACCGGCTCACCGCGTCGCTCCTCTGCCACGCGGACACCACCCGCGCGGCGTCCGAGCCTGTCGATCACGTCCGCGAGGCGCTGGAGCCGCGGATCGCCGCCTGCCGCGGCGGACACTCGTGCGGCGGCCTCCGCGTACACCTCGGCGTCACTCCTGACACCGACGCACCAGATCTCGCAAATCTCGACCGAACCGTCCTCGGCGAGGCGGTAGACGATGCGCCAGTGCTTGCGTCCCACCACCAACTTGCGGAATCCCGTGAGCTGCCCGCCAAGCGGATGGCCTGCCTCCGGGTCGTCGAGGAGGATCAGAACCTTCTTGAGAACCCTGGGCACCAGATCGGGCCCGAGTCGACGCAGGTCGTCAACGGCCGCGTCGGTGAAGACGATGTCCGTCATCAGGTCAGTCGTCTTCCTCCACCGCGGCGAGCGATTCCCGTGTGTGTCCGAAAGCCGTGAGGACATCGTCGAGCGAGGTGCGTCGACCGGTGTCCGCAGCCGAGCGCGCGAGCACCAGTGCCAGGTCTCGCAAGTCCGCCTCGGCCTCCTCGATCTCGGCCAACCGGTGGAAGCCGACCACGGCGGCCACCGGGCGGTGGTGGCGGGTGACTACGAGGGCGTCGCCGTGCTCGGCATCCGCGACCAGCCCCGCCACACCCCGCTTGGTCGCCTCGGTAACCGTGAGTTCGCGAGCGTCGTTCAACGCGGCCATGCCAGCCACTGTACAGAAATCTGTACAGTTAGTCATCCGGCGTGGTGATCGAGGGCGCCGCTGGTGGCGGTTCCCGTGAAGAGAGGCGGGTCCAACGAGCCTGTTCCAGCATGGACTGCCTGCCTCGTGCCATTGAGGCGGACATTTGTCCGGTGGGGTCGGCACGATGGATTCGCAGGGCCTCCGAGGGGGCGCGGGGAGAACGCTTGGTCTGCTGCCGGACCCTTCCCTTTGTGGATGACGCACCCTCGGCCTCCTCGGGGGCTTTGTCGCCGGATGTCTTCTACGGTCCACCGCGGAATCCGGCAGGCGATCCGCGTCACCGGGCAAGTCGAACTCACGGTCCCTGGCGTCTCCTCGTGTTGCCCAGGGGCCACGGCAGGACCGCTGCCAGGCGTGCGTCACCGCTTCGTTGATCGCGAAGTGGACCCGGAGCAGCTTGTGCTCTGCCACGCGGGGATGGTCCTCCTCGCCCCGTTTACCCGATTGGGTGACCCTTTTCCTCCGTGGGGATTCCTGTGCTCTCGTGTGAGCTTACAACCTTTCCGGTGAACATTCCGATAGCACTCCGTAATGACGGATCGTTGATCGACACGGTCGGGTGTACTGCTGCTCGCAAGAATGATTTCGCTGGCTGGTGAAGACTTTTTCGTTCATGCTGTTCCCGTGTCCCGACCCCGCTCGCCGCGCGGGTCCTGGGCAGGGGACCCGCGGCGTCGCAGCAGCGGGCGGAGGGGCACTGAACCGCCTGTTGGACGGGCGTGGTCCGGGCAGGCGGTGGGGCCCGGTGGCGGTCACGGGGCGACCGCCACCGGGTCATCCGAGAGCTTCCTCGGGTGGTTCGGACCACCCGGCGTGGCCGAATCGTTGTTTGAGCCTCCGAGGTGGGCGGGTTAGCTTTCCTGCGTTCATTCCACCTCAGGGGGCATTAAACCTGTGAACGCGCTCGTCGCGCGCCGCTTGGCGCGAAGATCAACTGTTCTCGCGGCCGCGGCCACCTTCGCGCTGTGCTCGACCGCTCACGCACAGGAAACCAGCGGCGCGGTGCCGACCGGCACCTCCCAGGCCCCGTCCGGTTCCTCCGCCCCGGAAACGCCGAAATCGGCGGACAAGGCGGACGTCAGCATTTCGGCCACCGTCGTCGGCGGTCCGTACCTGGTCGGTGAGCAGGTCCCGGTCGACGTCGTGATCACCAACCGGGGTGGCGCGGACGCCACGGCGGTGAAGGCCAGCGCCTACTCCACCTCCGGCTCGTCCTTCTCCGTCCAGCCCGACCAGTGGGGCGACCTGGCCACCTGGCCGGGGCCCGGCATCACGCTGCCCGCCGGGCAGCGGCGGGTGCTCACCGTGCGCGGCGAGGTCCGGAACTGGGACGGCGTCGCGGCGGTGCGGTTCGCCGTGCACTCCGCCGAGGACAACGGCTGGGACGGCAACAACTACGCCGACCTGGTGCTCCCGCTGCGCGACCCCGGCTCAGCCACCGACTCCGTCGCGGGCGTGGTCTACGGCGACGGCAACGGCAACGGCGCGCCGGACGCGGGCGAGGCGCTGGCGGGCGTGCCCGTGAGGCTGGCCATGTGGAGCGAGAACCGGACCGCCACGACCGACGCGGAGGGCCGCTTCCGGTTCGACGGCCTGCCCGCGCGGGTCTACCACCTGACGATCTCCGACGCGCCGGGCGGCTGGGTCGTGGACGGCGCCTCGTACGCCGCCGTCCGGGCCGACGGCAACGGGTCGGCCGCCAACCTGGTCTACCGGGCCCGGCGTCCGCTGACCGATCAGCTCTCCGCCTCGATGCGGTTCACCCGCGACACCTACCACGTGGGCGACCGGGCGCGGGTGGAGGTGACGCTGACCAACGGCGGCCCGGCCGACGTCACCGGGGTCAAGACGTTCTGCGACCGCAGCGGCGGCGAGGGGCCGGAGCTGCGCGAGGTGGACCTGGGCGAGCTGAGCTGGGACGCGCCGGGGGTGACCGTGCCCGCGGGCGGTTCCCGCACCTTCACCATCAGCGGCAGCGTCTCCGAGGAGAGCGGCGAGTACGGCGGCGTGGCCTACGGCTGCGACTTCGGCCCGCAGGAGTTCCCCGAGGGGCACCCGGCGGCGTACGCGGTGGCCCGTGTCGCCGCTCCGCCCGCCGACACCTACCTGGTGATCTACCACGACCGCGACGGCGACTGGACCGCGGCCGACGACGAGCGCGTCCGGGACGTGCCGGTGGGCCTGGTGGACGCGCAGAGCGGGGCGCTGGTGGCCAAGGCGCGCACGGATGGCACCGGTCGGGTGGACTTCCGGGGTGTGCAGGCGGGCCCGTACCGGGTGAAGGTCTACGGACCGTGGCGGCTGACCCACCCGGAGACGATCACCTTCGTCGGTTCCTGCCGCAACTGCACCGGCCTCCACCTGACCGCGGTGCCCGGTCCGGAGGTGCCCGAGGAGGACGTGTCCTCGGAGGTGCCCGCGGACGTGCCCGCAGCGGCGCCCACGGGTGCTCCGAACTCGACGACCGCCGCCCCGGCCGGGCGGGCGGAGGCCGACGGCGGCGGCACGTCGACCGGTGAGGGCCTGGCGCGGACCGGCGCGAGCGTGCTGGGGCTGGGTGCCCTGGGGGCGCTGGTGCTGGTGGCGGGCACGGCCGCGCTGGTGCTGGGGCGCAGGCGCGCCAGGGGCTGACCCGCGCGGCTGGTCGGCGGGCGGTCCCCTGGGACGGGGGCCGCCCGCCGCCGCGTGGTCAGCCCTTCTTGGTCAGCAGGCCGGGGCCGACGATGCGGCGGGCGATGCGGCGCAGGGTGCTGCGCTTCTTGACGGGCTTGGCGGGGGCTGCGGCCGCGGGGGTGGTGGGAGCTGGCTGTGCCGAGGGGACGGCGACGGGTGCGATGCGCACGGTGGGGAAGTCGTTGCGGGGCTGGGACTGGTCAGGCTCCTGGCTGAACGTCACGGTGCGATCTTGCCAAACCGCGCGGAGCCGCTCGCATCGGGAATCGATGGAATCACCGGTGCGGGCCACCGGCCCGCACCGGCGACCGGTCACTCCGCCAGCGCCGCGTCCAGCGTGATGGTGGTGCCCGCCAGCGCCTGGCTGACCGGGCAGTTCTTCTTGGCCGTCTCCGCCGCGTCGGCGAAGGCGTCGGCGTCCAGGCCCGGCACGACGGCGCGCACGGTCAGGTGGATGCCGGTGATGCCGGTGCCCACCTGGAACGTCACCTCGGCGGAGGTGTCGAGCTGCTGCGGCGGGTTGCCCGCCTGGGCCAGGGCGTGCGACAGCGCCATCGAGTAGCAGGAGGAGTGCGCCGCGGCGATCAGCTCTTCCGGGCTGGTCTTGCCGTTGGCCTGCTCGGACCTCGACGGCCAGTCCACCGCGTGGGTGCCGATGCCAGAGGACTCCAGGGTGACAGCGCCGCTGCCCTCCAGCAGGCTGCCTTCCCAGTGCGTGGTGGCCTTGCGGGTGGTGGCCATGTAGCTGCTCCGTATCGAGAGGAAACCTTTGCGGAGCGAACCTTATCGATGAACGAAGAGGCCGGCTCTCCGGGGAGAACCGACCTCTTCGTGACGAGCGGATGACGAGACTCGAACTCGCGACCCTCACCTTGGCAAGGTGATGCGCTACCAACTGCGCTACATCCGCCTGTTGGGGACAACTATAGCGGACGTTCACACCGCGTTTCGACCGGGGGGTGGTGATCCTGACAACAGCCGGTCCACCTCGGTCAACCGCTCCTGGGGCCAGCGCCACTCCCACAGGGGGCGGACCTTGGCCACCACCTCGGCGGGCAGCCACGGCGCGACCTCGTCGCGCAGCTCCCACTCGTCGAAGACGTGCTCGTAGAAGCTGACCACCGCGGCGTTGGACAGGAACTGCTCCTGCTGGAAGCACCAGTGGGCGAAGCCGTACACCCGGCCGAGCACCTCGTGATCACCCTCGCGGTGCGCCTCCAGCGCGAGCTGCCACAGCTCCGACAGGAACACGTGGCACGACCAGGACTCGCGCTCGACGACCGCGCTCAGCTCTGGCAGGAGTGCGCAAGCCCTTGCGCGCCAATCGACCACACGGCGGGAGGCTACCCGCCACCGGGCGCCGGGGAGAGCACTCGACGCCGAGCCGTAACCGGGTCGTCACCGGTGGCGTACCGGAGGGCGGGTGCACCGGTTGGGCCGAACGGCTCACGACGAACGGGTGGTATTGGCTGTCGGCTCGCTATCGGCCCGAGGGTTACCGACCGGTTGTGGCATCTTGGCCGAGTAGTGCTCAGCAGGGGCGGGAGGTGCCGGGCACGATGGCCGAGGACGCCGATTTCGACCGTGAGCTGCTCGCCAGGGTCCGCGCGGGCGAGGACACCGCCTTCGGCGAGCTGTTCTCCCGCCACTCCGACGCGGTGCGCCGGTTCGCCCTGCGGCACGTGCGCGAGCACGCCGAGGCCGAGGACCTGACCGCCGAGGCGTTCTTCCGGGTGCTCCAGGCGATCCGCCGGGGCAACGGCCCCACCGACCACGTGCGCACCTACCTGCTGACCGTGGCCCGCCGGGTGGCCTGGGAGTGGAGCGGGCGCAGGCGCGACGTGCCGGTGGCGGACGAGGAGCTGAGCAGGCGGGTCGAGCCGTTCCCGGACGCGACCGCCGACCGCGCCGAGCACACCCTGATCTCCCGCGCGTTCACCAGCCTGCCCGAGCGCTGGCGCAGCGTGCTGTGGCGGGTCGAGGTGGAGGGCGAGCGGCCCGCCGCGGTCGCGCCGCACTTCGGCCTGAGCCCGAACGCGATGGCCGCGCTGGCCCGCCGCGCCCGCGAGGGCCTGCGCGCCGCCTACCTGCAGGCGCACCTGGCGGCGGGGGCGGACGGCGGGCCGCGCGCGTGCAGCTCGGTGGTGGCCAAGCTGGGCACCTACACCGCGGGCGGGGTGCAGGGGGCCGAGCAGCTGCGCATCCGCAAGCACCTGCGGACCTGCGCGTCCTGCAACGCGCTGCACGCCGAGCTGGTCGAGGTCTGCTCCACGCTGCGCGCCCACGCCGCGATGCTGGCCGTGCCGGTGGCGGCGACCGCGGTGATCGCCCCGCACGCGACCGCGGCGATCACCGCGATCGGCGGCGTCGCGGGCAGGCTCAAGCTGGTGCTGACCACCGCCGCGTCGGCCGCGGCGGTCGGCCTGTTCGGCATGGTGGCGGGCACGTTCACCGGGGGGCCCGGCCCGGCGCTGGTGCAGCCGGGGCCGAACGCCCGGCACGGGGAGGACGTGCTGGCGCTGGCCTCCACCACGACCGCCGCCGAGGTCACGGTCACCGGCGAGGCCACCAGCCGGGCGCGGCCGCACGTGGAGACGGCGGCGCGGACGCAGCGCGCCGGGACCGGGACGCCCCCGCCGACGACCGGCGGCGGCGCGGTGGTCACCTCGACCACGCCGGTCGCGCCGACCAGTGCGGCGGACCAGTCGCGGCGGTCGTCGCCCCCGGAGGGGAAAGCCGAGGGGCAGTCCTCCGGGCAGGTGGTCGACGGCACCCCCGTGGAGACGGCGGGCACCGAGGCCCAGCTGCTCAAGCAGTCCTCCACGCCCGCCGATCCCACCGGCGCGGACCCCACCGGCGCGGACTCCACCGGCACGCACTCCACCGGCACGGAGAAGGCCAACACCGTGATGCGCACCTCGGAGCCCGCGACCACGCCCACGACGGTGACGCTGCGGCCCACCCCCACCCCGCGCTTGCTCTGAAGAGTGGGCCGGAGATCTCCGCGCGTGCCGGATCGATCACGGCACGGCACAATCACGGCCACGCGGTTCACCCTCGGGGCGCAAGGCCCGGCGGGTACCGTGGGGACACGCTGGGTGACCGCTCGACGTCGAGGAGACGGGCATGACACGGCTGGTGCGCGGCGCGGACGGCCGGATGTGGACGGTGCGCAGCCAGGTGGAGTGGCGCAACCCGGCCGCCGACGCCGACTTCGAGCACGACGTCAGCGGCGGCCAGGGGCCGGGGGTGCTGATGCTCGCCGTGGTCATCGCGCTGGCCGTGGTGCTGGTGGCCTGGAAGCCCGCGGACGTGGTGGTGCCGGGGTGGCTGATCCTGGCGCTGCTGCTGATGTTCCTGTTCTTCCCGGCCCGCTGGGCGCTGCGCAGGCCGTGGCTGGTGGTGGCGGAGTCCAAGGCGACCGGTGACGACCTGCCGCCGGAGCGCTGGGTGGGCTACGTGCGCGGCGTGCTGACCGTGCGCAACGAGGTCCGGACCATCGCCCGCAAGATCGAGATGTACTCGCTGCCCGACATCGAGGGGCCGCTGCAACCGGTCGACTGATCGCGACCGGCGGGCCACACTGTCCCGGTGCCGGAACTCCCCGAGGTCGAGGCCCTGGCCCACCACCTGCGCGAGCACGCGGTCGGCCGCGTGGTGGCGCGGGTCGACGTGGCGTCCCCGCAGGTGCTCAAGACGTTCGACCCGCCGGTGACCGCCCTGCACGGCCGGGAGGTGACCGGCGCGGGCCGCTTCGGCAAGCACCTGGACCTGGACTGCGACGGGCTGCACCTGGTGGTGCACCTGGCGCGGGCGGGTTGGCTGCGCTGGTCGGACACCGTGGCCGCGGCGCCGCCCAAGCCCGGCCGGGGGCCGCTGGCGCTGCGCGCGCACCTGGGTCCGCCGGGGCGGGGGCCGGGGTTCGACCTGACCGAGGCGGGCACGAAGAAGGGCCTGGCCGCGTGGGTGGTCCACGACCCGGCCGAGGTGCCCTCCGTCGCCAGGCTGGGCCCGGACGCGCTGTCGCTGGGCCGGGCGGAGCTGGCCGAGCTGCTCGCCGGCCGCACCGAGCGGCTGAAGACGGCGCTGACCGACCAGGCGCTGCTGGCGGGCATCGGCAACGCCTACTCCGACGAGATCCTGCACACCGCCGGGCTGTCGCCCTACGCCACGGCGGGCAGGCTGTCGGCGCAGGCGCTGGACCGCCTGCACGAGGCGGTGATCGGCGTGCTGACCGACGCCGTGGCGCGGTCGGTGGGGCAGTCGGCGGCCCGGCTCAAGGGCGAGAAGCGCTCGGGCCTGCGCGTGCACGGCCGCACCGGGCTGCCGTGCCCGGTGTGCGCCGACACGATCCGCGAGGTCTCCTTCGCGGACAAGGCCTTCCAGTACTGCCCGACCTGCCAGACCGGCGGCAGGCCGCTGGCGGACCGGCGGATGTCGCGGCTGCTCAAGTAGCGCGCACCAGCACGACTTCCAGCCTGCGCGGCCCGTGCACGCCCTCCACCCGGTCCAGCTCGATGTCGCTGGTCGCCGACGGCCCGCTGATGAAGGTCAGGGGGCGCGACGGGTCCAGCCGCGCCAGCGCCTGCGGCACGCTGCCCGCCACCTGGTCCTCGCGCACCACGCACACGTGGTGGTCGGGCAGCAGCGTCAGCGCCCGCCGCCCCTGGCCGACCCCGCCGTCGAGCACGATCGTGCCGGTGGGCGCGATGGCCGCCGCGCAGCCGGTCAGCACGCCGTCCGCGCCGTCCAGTGCGGCCACCGGCAGCGGCGGCGAGTCGACCAGCCAGGTCACGCCGGGCACCTGCCACGGCAGGTCGGCGGGCACGGCGATCCGCTTGCCCGCCAGCAGCCGCGCCAGCAGCGGCACCAGTTCGTCCGGCCCCACCTCGTGCACCGCCGCCCGGTAGTGCGCGACGCGCTCGGCCAGCAGCGCCAGCGAGGCGTCGCCGGTGCGCTCGTAGTCGCGCGGCACCTCCGGCGGGGTGGGCCGGTCGCGCAGGGCCGCGCGGACGCGGGCAAGCACCTCGGAACGCGCGTCAGCCACGGTTGCGCCTCCACCACTCGCGGAACGACTCGCGGGGCGGCACGGGCGCGTCGCGCGAGGCCGTCCACACCGCGCCCGGTCCGGGCAGCCGGGAGATGCGCCCGTCCCGGCCCAGGAAGCGGGCCAGCGACCCCAGCCGCTGCGCCCGCTCGTAGCGGGCGGGGTCGCCGAAGACCCAGGCGGCGGCGGCCATCGCCACCGACTCGGCCGTGCGGCCCCTGGCGGACACCACCCGCGCGCGCAGGTGGGTGAGCACCTCGGGGATGTCGATGCGCACCGGGCACACCTCGAAGCACGCCCCGCACAGCGACGAGGCGTACGGCAGCGACGCGGCCTGCGCGTCGTGCGGGTCGTCGACCAGCTGCGGGGTCAGGATCGCGCCGATCGGGCCGGGGTAGACCGAGCCGTAGGACTTGCCGCCGGTGCGCTCGTAGACCGGGCAGACGTTCAGGCAGGCCGAGCACCGGATGCAGCGCAGCGCCTGCCGCCCGGTCGGGTCGGCCAGCGTGGCGGTGCGGCCGTTGTCCAGCAGCACCAGGTGGAACTCGGCGGGTCCGTCGCCGGGGGTGACGCCGGTCCAGACCGAGGTGTAGGGGTTCATCCGCTCGGCGGTGGAGGAGCGCGGCAGCAGCTGCAGGAACACCTCCAGGTCCTGCCAGGTCGGCACCAGCTTCTCGATGCCCATCACGGTGATCAGCTTCTCCGGCAGGGTCAGGCACATCCGCCCGTTGCCCTCGGACTCCAGCACCACCACCGAGCCGGTGTCGGCGACCGCGAAGTTCGCCCCGGAGATCGCCACCTTGCAGGACAGGAACTTCTCGCGCAGGTGCGCGCGCGCCGCCTCGGCCAGCTCGCGCGGCGCGTCGCCGGTCGCGGCCAGTCCCGAGCGGCGGAAGATCTCCCTGATCTCCGCGCGGTTGCGGTGGATGGCGGGCACCAGGATGTGCGAGGGCCGGTCGTCGCCCAGCTGCACGATCAGCTCGGCCAGGTCGGTCTCCACCGCGCGCACGCCACCGGCCGCCAGCGCCTCGTTGAGGCCGATCTCGGCGGTGGCCATGGACTTGACCTTCACCACCTCGCGCTCGTCGCCGACCAGCCGCAGCACGATCTCGTTGGCCTCGGCGGCGTCGCGCGCCCAGTGCACCACGCCGCCGCGCGCGGTCACCGCGGCCTCCAGCCGCTCCAGGTGGGTGTCCAACTCGGCCAGCACGCGGTCCTTGATCGCCTCGCCCGCCCGCCGCAGCCGCTCCCAGTCCGGCAGCTCGGCGACGGCGGCGGCGCGCCTGCCCCGGATGGTCGTGGTGGCGTTGCGCAGGTTGCGGCGCAGCTGGGTGTCGGCCAGCGCGGTGCGCGCCGCCTCCGGGAAGGCCGGGCTGCCCAGCCAGGTCACCGGGTTGCGGGTGCCCAAGGGTCCTCCTCCGTGCTCGCCAGGATCTCCGCCAGGTGCACCGGGCGCACGCCCGCGCGCAGCCGGGACAGGCCGCCGCCGATGTGCATCAGGCACGAGTTGTCGCCCGAGGTCAGCACTTCCGCGCCGGTGTCGAGCACGCAGCGCATCTTGTCGGCCAGCATCGCGGTGGAGGTGTCGGCGTTCTTCAGCGCGAACGTGCCGCCGAACCCGCAGCACGACTCGGCCAGCGGCAGCTCCACCAGCTCCAGCCCGCGCACCGCCCGCAGCAGCGCCAGCGGTTTGTCGCCCACGCCGAGCACCCGCAGCGAGTGGCACGTCGGGTGGTAGGTGACGCGGTGCGGGAAGTACGCGCCCACGTCGGTGACGCCCAGGACGTCCACCAGGAACTCGGACAGCTCGTAGACGGGGACGCCGCCCGCGCCGAGCTTCGGGTGGACCTCCCGCGCCATGCCCGCGCACGAGCCGGAGGGCGTCACCACCGCGTCGTACCCGGCGAACACCGAGGCGAACGAGCGCGCCAGGCCCTCCGCGTGCGCGGCGTAACCGGTGTTGAAGTGCATCTGCCCGCAGCAGGTCTGGTCCAGCGGGAACTCGACCGCGCGGCCCAGCCGCTCCAGCAGCCGCACCACCGCCCTGGCCGTCGCCGGGTACAGCGTGTCGGTCAGGCACGTGGCGAACAGCGCGATCCTCTCCACGGCACCCACTGTGGCCGGCGAATGATCGGATGTCTACCGGTGCGGGGGTGAGACCCCTTGCCCGACGCGCCCGCAACCCAGAGCATGGACGCCGTGCGCGACCTCCTTACTGAGCGTGCGGTTCTCGGTCTCATCGCCACCCTGGCCGTGCTGGGTCTTTTCGTGATGCTGTGCCGCGCCCGACGGGTGAGCACTTCGGTCGAGGACGCCGTGATGGACATGCTGCACCGCATGTCCAAGGCGTCCGCCGACCTGCGCGAGGGCCTGACCCAGGAGGCGGCCGACAAGGCCACCCCCCACCTGCGCGAGATGTTGCGCTGCGTGGCCGTGGGCATCACCGACCACGAGGGCACCCTGCTGTCGTGGGACGGCGAGGCCAACGACCACTACGTGTGGCTGCGCGAGTACATCGAGCGCGCCATCGGCGAGGGCCACAAGGAGCACGTCGAGCACGCCAAGCTGGACTGCGACCAGACCGGACCGTGCCCGCTCAGCAGCGCGGTGATCGTGCCGCTGGTGGTGGAGGGCGAGGTCGCGGGCACCCTGATCGTGGTCAGCGGGGTGGCCCACAAGCGGCAGATCCGCATCGCCGAGGAGACCGCGCGGTTCGTCTCCACCCAGCTGGAGCTGGAGGTGCTGCAGAAGTCCCGGCAGGCGCTGGCGCAGGCGGAGGTCAAGGCGCTGCGGGCGCAGATCTCCCCGCACTTCGTCTACAACGCGCTGAACACGATCTCCTCGCTGATCCGGACCGACCCGGCGCAGGCGCGCGAGCTGCTGCAGGAGTTCGCCGAGTTCACCCGGTACTCCTTCCGCACCGACGGGTTCTTCACCACGCTGGCCGACGAGCTGACCAACATCCACCGCTACCTGACCATCGAGCGGGCCCGCTACGGCTCGCGGCTGAACGTGCGGCTGAAGATCGCGCCCGAGGTGCTCCAGGTGGTGCTGCCGTTCCTGGTGCTCCAGCCGCTGGTGGAGAACGCGGTGCGGCACGGCCTGGCCAAGAAGCCCGGCGGCGGGCTGCTGACCGTGATCGCGGAGGACAACGGGGCCGAGGCGCTGATCAGCGTCGAGGACGACGGCGTCGGCATGGACCCGGACCGGCTGTTCGACGACCTGAAGGACGCCCACCAGACCGGCGCGCACGTGGGCCTGGGCAACATCAACCAGCGGATGCGCGCGGTGTTCGGCGACGAGTACGCGCTGGTCGTGGAGACCGCGCCGGACGCCGGGATGAAGATCATCCTGAAGATCCCGAAGTACCGCCAGGGCGTGCGCACCAACCTGCCGCTGGTCCCCCCCAAGCTCGACGACACGGCCGAGCAGCCCGCCATCGGCGTCTAGCTCACCCCGCCGCGATGGCCAGCGCGCTGACCAGCATGACCCCGCACGCCGACCAGATCACCCACATCCAGTAGACCTGCATCGGGGTCGGACCGTCCGGGTTCCGGCGGCCGCGATCGTCCCACCACTCGACGTACCGCTCCAGCCATCGGATCGGGTTGAACGTCACGCCCCGATGTTAGCTGCGCCACGTATGGTCGAGTGCATGAGCGTGACGGACAAGATCGCGGCCAGGCTGCCGAAGATCGTCAGCGAGCGGAGCGAGCGCGGACCAGTGGTGGCGGCCGTCCGGCTGCACGGCGTCATCACCCCGACCCCCACGCCCATGGCCCGCAACACCATCAGCGTGCAGACCGTGGAGACCGCGCTGACCCGCGCGTTCGACCACGACCGGCTGGTCGCGGTGGCGCTGCTGATCAACTCGCCGGGCGGGGCGCCCACCCAGTCCGCGCTGATCGCCGAGCGGGTGCGCGAGCTGGCCGCCAAGAAGCGGGTGCCGGTGCTGGCGTTCTGCGAGGACCTGGCCGCCTCCGGCGGCTACTGGCTGGCCTGCGCGGCCGACGAGATCTACGCCCACGGCACCTCGCTGGTCGGCTCGATCGGCGTGGTCAGCGCGGGCTTCGGGCTCAACGGGCTGCTGGAGCGCTACGGCGTGGAGCGCCGGGTGCACACCGCCGGGGATCACAAGGTGCGCCTGGACCCGTTCAGCCCGGAGAAGCCGGAGGACGTGGAGTGGCTCAAGGGCCTGCAGGTCCAGCTGCACGAGCAGTTCGCGGCGTGGGTCCGCGAGCGCCGCGGCGACAAGCTGGTGGGCACCGACGACGAGCTGTTCAACGGCGAGATCTGGACCGGCGCGAAGGCCGCCGAGCTCGGCCTGGTCGACGGGATCGGCACGCTGCGCGGCGTGGTGGCCAAGCGCTACCCGGACGCCGAGATCGCCGTCGCCGAGCCGCGCAAGCCGCTGCTGGCCCGCCTCGGGCTCGCCGGCGCCACTACACGATCGGGGGACTTCTTCGCGGAGGGGCTGGCGGCGCTGGAAGAGCGGGCGCGCTGGTCGCGATTCGGCTTGTGAGCCCCCGGTCGCGCCGCCGCGCCCCGACCGGCGTGGACACGACCGATGGTCGGTGGGCAAGATGCGCGGCACAGTGAGCAGCCCAGTGAATACCCCAGTGAGCAGCGCCGGCCTCCTCGTCCTGGCGGTGGACGACGAGGCGCCCGGCCTGAACGAGATCCAGTTCCTGCTGGAGAGCAGCCCGCACATCCGCCGCGTGCTCACCGCCTTCGACGCCGCCGAGGCGCTGCGCATCCTGCGCGGCGACTACGACGTCGAGGTGATGGAGCGGGCCAAGGCCGGGCTGCCGCCGGTGGACGCCGTGTTCGCGGACATCAACATGCCGGGGCTCAGCGGCACCGACCTGGCCCGCGTGCTGGGCGCGTTCCGAGCGCCGCCCGCGCTGGTGTTCGTCACCGGCGTGGAGCACTCCGAGGCCGTGGTCGCGTTCGAGGTCGGCGCGCTGGACTTCGTGACTAAGCCGATCAACGAGGACCGGGTCAACAAGGCCATCTCGCGGGTGGTCGACCGGGTCTCGCTGACCCCGGCGGGCGCACCGGAGCCCGCGCCCGTCGACGCCGCCGAGGACGAGGTGATCCCGGTCGAGCTGGGTGGCACCATCAAGCTCGTGCCCAGGGCCAGCGTCCGCTACGTCGAAGCGCAGGGCGACTACGCGCGCCTGCACACCAGCGACGGGCAGAGCCACCTGGTGCGCATCCCGCTGGCGCAGCTGGAGGAGCGCTGGGAGAACGCCGGGTTCGTGCGCATCCACCGGTCCTACCTGGTGGCGCTGCCGCTGGTGACCGAGCTGAGGATGACGTCGAACGGGTACGCGGTGGTGATCGGCAGCGGTGACGGCGCCAAGGAGCTGCCAGTCAGCCGCAGGCACACCAGGGAGCTGAAGGAGCGGATCGTGCGGCCCCCGAAGAGCGGTTGGGGATGACCAGGCACTCCGGACCGCCCGGCCAGCCGGAGCAGCCGCAGCCGGGCGAGCGGGACGCGTGGCTCTCGGTCGGGGCGCGCAGGCCGCGCCGCAGGCGCGTGGTGCTGGCCGACCCGAAGGGCCGCGGCCGGGTGCTGCGCACGATCATCGAGCTGGAGGAGCAGACCAGCGTCGGCGAGAAGCTGGTCCGCGACCTGATCCGGACGCAGCTGCGCACCGCGCTGCTCGGCGGCTCGGCGCTGGTGGCGGTGGCGCTGCTGCCCGCGCTGTTCCACCTGTACGACGACGTGTCGCGGGTGCAGCTGCTGGGGGTGCGGCTGCCGTGGGTGCTGCTGGGCCTGCTGCCGTTCCCGCTGTTCTACGGTGTGGGCTACGTCTGCCGCCGGGCCGCCGAGCGGCACGAGCGCGACTTCGTCAACATGGTCGACCGCTGACATGGTGCAGAACATCTGGAGCCTGAGCCTGGTCGTGCTGGTCGCGGCGCTGACCTTCCTGCTGGGCTACGTGGGATCGCGGCGGGCCAACACCACACCGGACTTCCTGGTGGCCCGGCGCGCGATCCCGGCCACCCGCAACGCCGCCGCGATCTCCGGCGAGTACCTGTCCGCCGCGTCGTTCCTGGGCGTGGCCGGGCTGGTGCTCAAGGACGGCATCGACGCGCTGTGGTACCCGATCGGGTTCACCGCCGGGTACCTGGCGATGATGCTGTTCGTCGCCGCGCCGCTGCGCCGCTCCGGCGCCTACACCCTGCCCGACTTCGCCGAGGCCCGGCTCGGCTCGCGCGAGCTGCGGCACGTGTGCACGTTCTTCGTGGTGTGCATCGGCGTGCTGTACCTGGTGCCGCAGCTGCAGAGCGCGGGGCTGACGCTGAACACGATCACCGGCCTGCCGGTGTGGCTGGGCGGCGTGGTCGTCGCCGTGATCGTCGTGGTCAACGTGCTCGGCGGCGGGATGCGCGCCATCACCCTGGTGCAGGCGTTCCAGTACTGGGGCAAGCTGTTCGCCGTCGCCGCCCCGACGTTCGTGCTGTTCGCGGTGTTCCTCGCCGGTCCGGGCAACGGCGCGCAGGACGTGGACGACCAGGGCGTGCTGCGGTTCCACCAGGACACCACGATCACCACCACCGAGCCGGTGCGGGTGCGGGCGGTGCTGCCGATGGAGCTGGAGGTCGTCGGCCAGGTCAACGGCGCGCTGGCCAACGGCCCGGTGTACTGGACGCCGCGGGTCTACGAGG
>NZ_BMRG01000001.1:598317-610115 GCF_014648515.1 Saccharothrix coeruleofusca | reverse complement strand
TCGGCGCGCGCGCCGAGCTGCGGTTCCGCGCGGGCGACCCGGTGCCGGTGGTGGAGGGCTCGCCGGCGTCCAACGCGCAGTGGCTGGACCCACGGGGCCGCGGCCTGAGCGGGCTGCTCGAGACCTACTCGCTGATCTTCGCCACGTTCCTGGGCACCATGGGCCTGCCGCACGTGCTGGTCCGCTTCTACACCAACCCCGACGGCCGGGCGGCCCGCCGCACCGCGCTGCACGTGCTGTACCTGCTGGGCCTGTTCTACCTGTTCCCCACGGTGCTCGGGGTGATCTCCCGGCAGTACCTGCCGGAGCTGCTGGTCACCGGCAAGACCGACGCGGCGGTGCTGCTGCTGCCGCACATGATGGTGCCCAGCCTGGGCGGCAAGATCCTCGGCGCGATCGTGGCGGCGGGTGCGTTCGCCGCGTTCCTGTCCACCTCGTCGGGCCTGGTGGTGAGCGTGGCCGGGGTGGTGTCCACGGACATCCTGCCCGGCAAGGTCCGCGACTTCCGGTGGGCCACCCTGCTGACCGGCGCGGTGGCGATCGGCCTGGCGCTGCTGCTGCCCCGCGGCGACGCCTCGCTGACCGTGGTGGCCATGTCGTTCACCCTGGCCGCCTCGACGTTCTGCCCGCTGCTGCTGCTGGGCATCTGGTGGCGCGGCCTGACCTGGGTCGGCGCGATGGCGGGTCTGATCGTGGGCGGCGGCCTGGTGATCGGCTCGCAGGTGCTGACCGTGATCAGCTCCTACACCGGCGACTGGGCGCCGCCGATCACCGCCCAGCCCGCGCTGCTCACCGTGCCCGCGGCGTTCGCCACCATGGTCGTCATCAGCAAGTTGACCGCCCGCCGGTCCCCCGAGGACGTCAACCAGATCCTGCTGCGGCTGCACGCGCCCGACCCGCTGGGTTTCATGCGCGACCGCGACGTGCAGCGCTTCGGCAGCGGCGAGAAAGCGGACGCCTGATCGGCGCTGTCCCCCCGCACTGCCCCCCATGCGGGGGTGGCGCGTGTCGGCTTGTCGGGACCGGTCCCAGGGCGGCCGGGGAGCATGATCGGTGCCGGATGCGTCCGGTGTGCCGACGTGGCTCCTGGCGCGGGGTTGGGGGGTGGTCGAGCCTTCGGGGGTCCGGGGGCGCTGCCTTGTCGAGGCTTGCTCGGATGGGTGACGGTGTGCTCACCATAGGGTGACCGGTGAGGTTGGTCACGGAACGGTACTTCGTCTCAGCATTACTACCGCTCGTCGCATCACTCGACAGTTGGGCGCATAAGCGTGGACGGGGACTACCGAGCGTGAGCCACGTCTCTTTACGGTGCACGGCGAACCGGAGCGCACCAGGAGGGCTTACGTGCCGTTCATGCCGCTGACACCGTCGCCAAGTAAGCGAGGAGGGGACCGTTGAGCACCGCTGAGAACACCTCGGGGCCCACCCCGTCCGACTCGGCCGGGCAGAACTGGGTCGAGGTCCAGTCCAGCCCCGACTTCGTGGAACTGCGCAGCAGGTTGCGCAAGTTCGTCTTCCCCATGGCCGGCCTGTTCCTGGCCTGGTACCTGCTGTACGTGGTGCTCGCGGACTACGCGCACGACTTCATGGCCACCAAGGTCGTCGGCAACATCAACGTGGGCCTGATCCTCGGCCTCCTCCAGTTCGTGTCGACCTTCGCCATCACGACGCTGTACGTGCGCCACGCGAACAAGAACCTCGACCCGACCGCGGAGAAGATCCGCGCTGAGCTCGAAGGGGGCCGCTCGTGAACGGCAACGCCCTCCTCAACATCGGCATCTTCGGCGTCTTCGTCGCGGCGACCCTGGTCGTGGTCATCCGGGCCAGCCGCAACACCAAGACCGCCGCGGACTACCTGGCCGCCGGACGCGCGTTCACCGGCCCGCAGAACGGCGTGGCGATCGCGGGCGACTACCTGTCCGCCGCGTCGTTCCTGGGCATCGCGGGCGCCATCGCGCTCAACGGCTACGACGGCTTCCTGTACTCCATCGGCTTCCTGGTCGCGTGGCTGGTGGCGCTGCTGCTGGTCGCCGAGCTGCTGCGCAACACCGGCAAGTACACGATGGGCGACGTGCTCAGCTTCCGGATGCGGCAGCGCCCGGTCCGGGCCGCGGCGGCCACGTCCACCATGGCGGTGTCCTTCTTCTACCTGCTGGCGCAGATGGCGGGCGCGGGCGGCCTGGTGGCGCTGCTGCTGGGCATCACCGGCAAGGTCGGCCAGGCCGTGGTCATCGCGGTGGTCGGCGCGCTGATGATCGCCTACGTGCTCATCGGCGGCATGAAGGGCACCACCTGGGTGCAGATCATCAAGGCCGTGCTGCTGATCATCGGCGCGGGCGTGATGACGCTGTGGGTGCTGGCCAAGTTCGGCCTGAACCTGTCCGGCCTGCTCGGCGCGGCGGTGGACAACGCCCCCAAGGCGGGCGAGAAGCTGCTCAGCCCCGGCCTGCAGTACGGCACCAGCGGCACGACCAAGCTGGACTTCCTGTCCCTGGCGCTGGCGCTGGTCCTGGGCACCGCGGGCCTGCCGCACATCCTGATGCGCTTCTACACCGTGCCCACCGCCAAGGAAGCCCGCCGCTCGGTGGTCTGGGCGATCTGGCTGATCGGCCTGTTCTACCTGTTCACGCTGGTCCTGGGCTACGGCGCGGCGGCGCTGGTCGGCCCCGACAAGATCAACGCGGCACCCGGCAAGGCCAACTCGGCGGCTCCGCTGCTCGCCGAGGCCCTTGGGGGTCCGCTGCTGCTGGGCCTGATCGCGGCGGTCGCGTTCGCCACGATCCTGGCGGTCGTGGCCGGTCTGACGATCACCGCGTCGGCCTCGTTCGCGCACGACATCTACGCCAACATCATCAAGAAGGGTGAGGCGGAGGACAAGGACACCGAGGTCAAGGTGGCCCGGCGGACCGCCATCGTGATCGGCATCGTGTCGATCCTGGGCGGCATCGCGGCCAACGGCCAGAACATCGCGTTCCTGGTCGCGCTGGCGTTCGCGGTGGCCGCGTCGGCGAACCTGCCGACCATCCTGTACTCGCTGTTCTGGAAGCGCTTCAACACCTCGGGCGCGCTGTGGAGCATCTACGGCGGCCTGAGCGTGACGATCCTGCTGATCGTGCTGTCGCCCGCGGTGTCGGGCAAGCCGTCGTCGATGTTCCCCAACGCCGACTTCGACCTGTTCCCGCTGTCCAACCCCGGCATCGTGTCGATCCCGGTGGCGTTCCTGCTGGGCTACTTGGGCACGGTGCTGTCGAAGGAGAACGACGCGGAGAAGTACGCCGAGATGGAGGTGCGCGCGCTGACCGGCGTGGGCGCCGAGAAGGCGACCGCGCACTAGCGTCACGCTGAGAAAGAGGGCCATTCCCGCTTTTTGCGGGAATGGCCCTCTTTCGTGTGATCATCAGAAAATTTGGCTAACGCTGAGTAGTTCTTTCGCGAATGACCCGGCGAGGGAAGCGGGTGGTCGTTTCCAGTGAGGAAGTGGTCCGAGTGGGCGGGGTTCTGGTCACCTTGGCGGTGGCGGTCGGCACGGCGTGCGCGCAGATGTTCATGAAGGCCGCCAGTCGGCCGGGGCTCGGCGGCAGATCGCACGGCCTGCGGCGCGACGACCTGCTGTTCTGGACCGACTGGATCATCGCGGCGTCCGTCGCGCTCATCGGCTCCGCCCTCGCGCTGTCGTTCGCGGGCAAACCCGTCCCGCCGCTCCAGCTGGTGGCGAGTTTCCTGGCGCTGCTGCTGGGCGTCACCGCGTTTCCCATCTTTTTGCGTAGCTTCGCCTATGCCGGCCGTGCTGAGATGGAGAAGTGGGGTTGGGTGGTCACGGCCAACCTGGTGGGAATTGTCTTCCTGCTCAGCGCGGTGCTGTTGGGAGTGAGGGTCTATGAGTTCTCTTGACGATTTCCGGAACCGGCACGGGCGGATCGGGGCGGCCCGGTGGGCGCTGATCGGCGCGGTGGCCGTCGCCATCGCCGCCGCCGTGGTGTCGATCGCCGCGGCCATCGGGTGGTGGACCCCGGTGGCCATCCTCGCGGTGGTCGCCGCGGCGGCCGGGGTGACCGCCCTGGGCCTGCGGTGCGCGGCCCCCACCGGGACCAGCGCGCACACCGGGGCGCACCGGGAGCACGTCCACGAGCAGGAGTCCGTCCTCATGCCAGTGCAACGCGGGGCGTGACACCATAGTCCGCGTGAGCGTTCCCAGCGTTGAAGTGTCCGAGGTCCCGCAGGAGCTGCCCGACGGCGCGGTGCTGCTCGACGTGCGCGAACACGACGAGTGGACGGCGGGCCACGCCCCCGGTGCGCTGCACATCCCGATGAGCGAGCTGGCCGGGCGGCTGGACGAGCTGCCCGACAAGGAGCTGTACGTGGTCTGCCGCGCGGGCGGCCGGTCGGCGCGGGTCACCCAGTACCTCAACGCCAACGGCTGGGACGCCACCAACGTCGACGGCGGGATGCAGGTGTGGGCGGCGCAGGGCCGTCCGCTGGTGGCCGAGGTCGAGGGCGCGCGGCCGGAGGTCATCTGACGTGGTGTTCCAGCCGATGCGCGTGGACTGGGTGGCGAGCCCTCCGCCCGGCGCCTACCCCAACCGTCGGTTCGGAGCGCCCACCCGCCCCTACGCGGGCCCCCCGTCCTACCCGGTGCCGCCGCGCTGGGGCTTCCCGCTGCTGGCGTGGCGCTGGCCCACCTCGGTGGCGCTGGAGGCCGTCCGCCCCCTGGACTCCGCCGACCAGGTCCGCCGGTCCGCCCGCACCGCCGTGCACGCCCTCGGCCTGGTCGCGCTGACCGCGCTGTGGGCGGCGGGCAGCGAGCTGTGGCGCTACGTGCTGCTGCTGCTCAGCCGGTACGGCGCCCTGTCGGCGACGACGGTCGGCGTGTCCGACGCGATGGTCGTCGCCTCGTCGGTGGTGGCGTTCGTGTCGGGCGCGATGGCGGTGGTCTTCACGCTGCTGTGGCTGCGCCGGGCCCGCGAGGCCGCCGCCGCGACGGCGGGCTACGGCCCGTCCCGCTCGGAGCGGGAAATCGTCCTGGGCCTGGTGGTGCCGGGCGTGAACCTGGTGGTGCCCGGCTCGGTCGCCGCCGAGCTGGAGCACGCCGCGGCGCGGCAGCCCGCGAACGCGCGCCCGAAGCCGTCCAAGCTGGTCCGCACCTGGTGGGCGCTGTGGGCGGGCACCGGCCTGTTCGTGGCGTTCACCTTCGCCTGGTCCTTCCGCGACAGCGTGCAGGCCATGGCGGACGGGGTGTTGCTGCACGCCGTCGCCGACCTGCTGGCCGCCGCGGTGGCGCTGACCACGGCCGCCGTGGTGCGGCGGATCACCACGCTGCTGCTGCCGGTGGACCCGTCGGCGGTGCGCCGGATGCGGGTGGTCGGCGTGAAGGACGCCCCGGAGCCGGAACTGCGCCCGGTCCGCGCCGCCGGGTCGCCGCGCTAGCGTGGTCCACCGCCACCTGGTCGACGTGCACGTCGTGCTCGTGCGCGACCGTCGTGTCCTGCTGTCGCGCCGCCGCGACACCGACTCCCGCTTCGACGGCCGGTGGCACCTGCCCTCGGGAAAGGTCGACGCGGGCGAGTCGGTCCTCGCCGCCGCCGCGCGCGAGACCGAGGAGGAGATCGGCGTCCGCGTCGAGCAGGCCGACCTGCGGCACGTGCACACCGTGCACGTCACCGCCCCCGGCCTGGAGCCCCGCCTGGGCCTGTTCTTCGAGGTCACCCGCTGGTCGGGCGAGCCGGTCAACCGCGAGCCCGACAAGTGCTCCGCCCTGACCTGGTTCCCCCTGGCCGCCCTCCCCGCCGACCTGATCGACTACCCCGCCGCCGGCCTGCGCGGCTACCTCTCCGGAACCCCCCTCACCCTCACCGGCTGGCCCCCCGCGCCTGCAAGTACCACCCGACCCCCCGAAAGGGGCCGTTAACTACTACCCGGCCCGCGTCTGTCCGCCGGCGGGTAGTAGTTAACGGCCCTGGTGAGCCCCTCGGGTAGTACTTGCCGACGCGGCTGGGGGTCAGGGGGTGGTGGCCAGGGCCAGGCCGATCCGGGTGAGCTGGTCCTCCGACAGCGGCAGCGTGGCGCGGCCGGGGCCGAAGCGGTCGAATGCCTCCAGGTCGGGGCGGAACCGGAAGTCCGGGCTGCCGTAGTTGTGCACCTCGACCTGCACCAACCGCCCGTCCGGCCGGTAGACGCGCAGCACCTGGCTCAGCGACTGGAACGGCTCGCTGGGCCGCACCGGGTAGAACTGCACCACCGTCGAGTCCGGCAGCACGGCCCGCCGCGGCGGGGCGCAGTTGCCCTGCGAGAACGCCTGCTCGTCCGCGGCCTTCAACGGGTCGCCCCGGTGGGTGCCCACGGACAGCCACACCCCGCCGGTGCCCAGCGGGTCGGTGACGTCCAGCCAGTGCTGGTAGGCGTCGACCGAGTCCGGGCGCTTCGCCTTGTTCGCCTTGAGCACCTGCTCGTTGAGCGGTCCGACCCGCGCGGGCGCGGCGACCTCGGTGACCGCCGCCTGCCACGCGTCCAGCAGCGACTTGGGCGGCACGACCGTGCCCAGGTTCCCGAGCGGGTCGCCCCCCATGTCGCACTGCGGGATGGACAGGACCGACCGGTCCGGCGGGGGTGGCGCCGACGCGGCGGGCTGCCAGGTGCCGTACGGGGTGCGCGGGGGCAGGCTCGCGGGGGTCCAGTTCGCGGTGGGCGCGGTCGCGGTGGGCGCGGTCGTGGTGACGGCGGGCCCGTCGAGCTTCCCGACCTGCACCGGAGGTCCCGCGAGGTCGCGCAGCGCCATCGTGCCGAAGCCGACCCCGCAGACCACCGCCAGCACCCCCGCCATCGCCCCGGCCCGCCGCGCCAGCACCCGGCGGCGGCCCCGCCGCAGGACCTCGGCCAGCTCGGTGGACGGCGCGGGCGCGGGCCCCTCGACCTCGGACCGCAGCACCTCGCGCAGCTCCTGCTCGTCGTCCCACATCAGGCACACTCCGGGGTCTCGGTTGCGCGGTAGGCCTCGCGCAGGGTCTCCAGGCCCCGCGCGGTCTGGCTCTTGACCGTGCCGGTCGAGCACTGCAACGTGTCCGCGACCTGCTCCACCGACATGTCGTGCAGGAAGCGCAGCACCAGCACGGCGCGCTGCCGGGGTGGCACCAGGCGCAGCGCGGCGAGCAGCGGCTGCCGGTCCTCGGCCGCCGAGGTGTCGGCGGGCACGGCTCGCTCGGGCGGGTCCGCCACGGTGTGCTCCCGTCGCCTGCCCCGGCGGCGGGAGTCGAGGAACACCCTGGTCACCACCACGTGCAGGTAGCCGTCCGCGCCTTCCCGGCGCACCTTGCGCCAGTTGGCGTACATGCGGACGAACGCCTGCTGCGCCATCTCCTCGGCCTCCACCCAGTCGCCGCACAGCGCGTACGCGGTGCGGCGCGCCCGGTCGAACCGGTTCGTGAAGAACTCGGAGAACTCGTCGTCGCGTCCCACCCGGTGCCCTCCTGCCTGCGGTCACCCCAACTACGCGGTTGTGCCCGGAGGGGTTGCACCGGCGGCGATGTCCAGGACAACCTCGGTCAGCGGGCTGCCCACGCACGTCAGGACGTAGCCGTCGGCCTCCTGCCGCGGCGTCAGGCAGTTCGGCCCGCTCATCGCGACCCGCCCGCCGCGCAGCTTCACCACGCAGTCGCCGCAGTTGCCGACCGTGCACGAGTACGGCATCGGCAGCCCGGCGGCGAGCCCGGCGTCCAGCAGCGTCTGACCGGGTTCGACCACCGCCGAGCCGACCTCGCGCGTCCCGTCCGCGACCACCATCTTCTGCGGCGCGGTGGTCGCGGTCGCGTCCGCCCCGCTGGTGTAGCGCTCGCGGTGCACGCGATCGTCGGGCACGCCGAGTTCGACCAGGACGCCCCCGACCGTGTCCATCAGCCCATCCGGCCCGCACAGGTAGTACCGGGCGTCGTCGGACGGCCGCAGGTCGGCCAGCCAGCCGCGCACCCCCGCCGCGTCGAGCCGCCCGCGCTCCCGCGTCAGGACGTGGGTGACCGTCAGCCGTTCGGGGTGCTCCCTCGTCAGCCGCAGCAACTCGTCCGCGAAGATGACCTCTTCTTCACTGCGGTTGCTGCACAGCAGCGCGATCCGGCCCGACGTCGGTTCCGCGAGCAGGGCGCGGATCACGCTCATCATCGGCGTGACCCCGCTGCCCGCCGCGACCAGCACGACTTCCCCCGACGTTGGTTCCACGTGGAACGATCCGGACGGGCCGCGCACCGACAGCCGGTCCCCGGCGCGCAGGTTCCGGTGGACGTGGGTGGAGAACCGGCCGCCCTCGACCCGCTTGACCGTGATCTCCAGCCGCGACGACCCCGGCGCGGACGACGCGGAGTACGCGCGCCGCAACGGTCGGCCGTCGACGTCCGCGACCAGCGTGAAGAACTGCCCAGGCCGGAAGTCGAAGGGACGCGGGCGTTCGGCGTCCTCCAGCACGAGGGTGACCGCGCTGGGCGTCTCCCGCCGCACCTCGACGACCCGCACCTCCCGCAACGGCTTGTCCGCCGCGGGCCGGGCGGGCCGCGAGCCCAGTTCGACGTCCTGGTAGCCCTCCTTGAGCAGCCCGGACCGGTAGGCGCGGTTCATCACCGCCCGGAACGCCCGCTCGAACCCCGGAATCCTCCCGACGACCTTGAGCACGCGGGCGAGCACGCCCCGGCGGGCGGCCATGTTCGCGGCGAGGTGTTCCCCGGCCAGCACCATCAGGTCCGGCACCGCGCCGGGTGCGACGTGCGCGCTCCACACCCGCGAGCGCGCCACGGCGTCGTTGGCGGCCACCTCGGCGTGCTCGACCTCGATGAGCAGCGCCGCGTGCGGGGGCGTCCCGCGCAGCGCCACCGTCTCCAGCAGCGCGGGGTCGTCGGTGATCGAGCCCCGGCCCCTGCCGTGCAGCACGCCCGTCCGGCCGGGGACCAGCGCGGCGAACGACAGCCGGTCGTCCTGAAGCAGGTTGTGCAGGCTGTCCGTGCGCTTGTTGCCCCTGCGGTCGGCGATGAGGAGCGTCCGGCCGTCGAGCACGCGCGCCACGGTCGGCTGGTCCCCGCGCGGACTGGTGTCGCCGCCACCCGACTTGTCCCAAGTGGACAGAACCAGGAACGGTGCGGCAGCGAGGAATTCCACGACACCCGGACCACCCAACGGGCCGTCACCCACGATCACGGGCGTGGCCTCGGCCACCGGCTGCTGCCACAGGCGCGAGCGGATCACCGCCTGCGCGCAGTGCACATACGCCTCCTGGACGTCGATGAACGTCTCGACCCCCTTCCGCTCGACCACGGAACCGTTGAGGCGCAACGTCTCCCCGATGCCCGGCAGGAGGAACACGAACGACACCGGCCCGTGCGCCTCGCCCTCCGGCAGGGCGAAGGAGATCCGCGTGGGGGAGTGGACGCGCACGAAGCCCGGTGTGCCGCCGATGAACGTCGTGCGGCTGACGCCACCGGCGTCGCGGTAGCCGAAGCCCGCCAGCGGGCAGCGCGCCAGGACGGAGCGGCAGCCCTCGTCCAGCGCGCCGATCTGCTTCAGCATGACCATCGACGGCCGCTGCCCCACGGCCGCCTCCACCTCGGCGACAGTGGCCAAGCGGTGTGGCGTACTCACAACGGACTCTTGTTTTCGCAGCTCATAGCACTATTGTGAGCATTAGCTCAGGTCTTTGCTACTCGCTTTTACCGCCCTCGGAGAGGATCAGGATGCCCTCGGCCGACCGCCGCTTGGAGCCACGTCGCAAGCCCCGCCAGGTGCGCGCCGAGCTGACGCGCGAGCGCATCCTCACCGCCGCTGCTCACGTTTTCGCCGAGCACGGCTACGCGGCGGGCACCACCAACCGCATCGCCGAGCGCGCCCGCGTCTCCATCGGCTCGCTGTACCAGTACTTCCCGAACAAGGACGCCATCCTCGCCGAGCTGGCGGTCCAGCACATCGACCGCGGCACCTGGACCGAGGCCGACCGGCTCGACCTCTCGCCGGGCACGCTGGAGGCCGCGGTCCGGGCGCTCGTCCGCGACGCGATCGACAACCACAGCGACGATCCCCGGCTGCTCCGGCTGATGATCGAGGAGGCCCCGGTCTCCCAGGAGCTGCTGGACACCGTCGCCCGGCACCAGCAGCTGCGCACGAGCCAGGTCCGCGACGTCCTCGCCCGCCACCCCGACGTCCGGGTGGGTGACCTGGACATGGCCACGGAACTCGTCCTGTTCACCGTGGAGATGAACACGCACAAGTTCATGGCCATGCCGCAGGGAATTCCCGTGGAGAAGTTCGAGAACGAACTGGTGGCGATGATGACCCGCTACCTGCGCGGGGACTAGCAGTCGTCCTCGTCGTACTCCCAGCGCAGGACGAGCGGCACCCGCTTGCCGTAGCGCTTCAGGGCGTCCTCGGCCGTGGAGTGCTGGCCGACCATGGTCCTGCCGGTGTCCGGGTCGCGGCGGTAGACGATCGCGTCGGTGCGGGTCTCCTGGGCGATTTCCATGCCGTAGGCGAACACCTTGCTCGGGTCGCTCGCGGACACGAGAGAGAACAAGTTGGCTTCCATAGGGGTAATGTCCACCCGAGACGGCCACACTTTTCGGTGAACATCATTGGAAATCTCGATTTTGTCCGTCCCGCTGCGATCATGGAAGACGTGCCGAACCGACCGCCTTTCCGCCGCCGCAGGTTGGGGAAGAAGCTCGCCCGGATGCGCGTGCGGGCGAAGATGACGCTGGACGAAGCCGCGGCGGCGCTGTACAAGACGCGCAGCGCCCTGCACCGCATCGAGAAGGGCGAGACGCTGGTCGACGTCCACCTCGTGAAGTCGATGATGGACCTGTACGACCACTACGACCCCGACCTGGTCGACCAGACCCAACGCGCCCGCGAGCGGGGCTGGTGGACCTCCTTCGGCATCGAGAACCAGGGCTACATCGACGTGGAGACAGAGGCATCCGATGTGCGTGAAGTGGCGGCATTGATCATCCCCGGTCTACTCCAGACGCCCGCCTGCATGCGCGCCTTGTTCGAGTCTCATCGATTGCAACGGACCAAGCGCTGGTTGGAGAACGACATCAAAGTCCGGCAAATCCGCCAAGAGCGGATCATCGACTCCGAGAACCCCCTGCGGCTGCACGCCGTCGTAGGCGAAGGTGCGCTTCGCACGGTGGTCGGCAGCGCCGAGATTATGCATGATCAATTGGGAAAGCTGGTCAGGGCAGCTCGGCTGCCCAATGTCACGCTGCAAGTGGTGCCGCATGAAATTGGTGTTCCCGATGGGCTGAGCACTAGCTTTATCCTGCTGGACTTCTCCGAGCCCGAAGAAACAGGTGTCCTCTTCATCGAATACGTGACCGGGGCGCTGCACGTCGAAGATGAGCATGAACTCCGGGAGGCTAGACTGACGTTCGATCACCTCGCCGCCAAGGCATTGAGCCCCGATGCGTCAGTGACCTTGATCGAGCGGGTCCTGGCCGGATGAGAGAGGCGATGGCTGTGTCTACAGTGGACCTTTCCGGTGCGAGATGGCGGAAGAGCAGTCGCACCAACGGTGCGAGCAACGCGGCCTGTGTCGAGGTGGCCTGCGCTGATGCAGTGTGGCGCAAGAGCAGCCGCAGCAACGGAGCCAGCAATACAGCCTGCGTCGAAGTGGCGTTCACCGGGCCTGCCGTGGCCGTGCGGGACTCCAAGAACCGGACCGGCCCCACCCTCGCTTTCCCCGCTGTTCAGTGGGCGTACTTCCTCCGGACCTTGGGCGACTGACCCGGCTCTGCGACCGTGGAGCCATGCGGGCACTCGTCGTGGCACTGCTGGCA
>NZ_BMRG01000001.1:582751-598278 GCF_014648515.1 Saccharothrix coeruleofusca | reverse complement strand
ACGCTCCTGCTCCCCGGAGTGGCGAGCGCGCACAAGAAGCGCGACTTCGACCTCCAGGCGCACCGGGGTGGCATCGGCCTGACCGTCGAGAGCACCCTGGCCGCCTTCGACAAGGCCCTCGCGGTCGGCGTGACCACCCTGGAACTGGACGTCCAGATCACCGAGGACGGCCGCGAGGTGGTCACCCACGACCGCAAGACCAACCCGGCGAAGTGCGTCGACACCGCGCCCGCGTTCCCCGGTGACCCGGACTTCCCGTACGCGGGCAAGTACGTCAAGGACCTCACCTTCGCCCAGGTCCGCACCCTGGACTGCGGTTCGCGCCGCTGGTCGCAGTACCCGGACCAGGAGCTCTCGCCCGGCGCGCGGATGCCCACGCTCGCCGAGGTGTTCGCCCTGGTGCGCGCCCACCGGGCGTGGGACGTGAAGTTCAACATCGAGACCAAGGTCGAGGCCGCCGCCCCGCACGAGACCGCGCCGCGCGAGCGGTTCGTGGAGGTCACCGCGCGGGAGATCCGCAAGTCCGGCTTCTCCCGCAACGTCACCATCCAGTCCTTCGACTGGGGCACGCTGATGCTGTGGCGCAAGGCGGAGCCGCGCCTGCCGCTGGTCGCGCTGACCCAGCCGGAGTTCCTGCGCCCCGGCTCGCCGTGGACCGGCGGGCTGGAGCTGGCCGACTTCGGCGGCAGCGTGGTCCGGGCGGTGAAGAGCTTCGGCGCTTCCGCGCTGTCCCCGGTGCACGGCAACCCGCAGAACGGCGCCGTCAACGACCCGAACTACGTCCCGTTCACCACGAAAGCCCTGGTGGACGAGGCGCACCGGGCGGGGCTGAAGGTGGTGCCGTGGACCGTCAACGACGTGGCGACCATGCACAAGCTGATCGACGACGGCGTGGACGGCATCATCACCGACTACCCCGACCGGCTGCGGCAGGTGATGAAGGAGCGCGGGTTCAAGCTCCCGAAGCGCTACCGCTGAACGCGGGCATGATCTCGTCGTGGATGAGCCGCAGCTGCTCCTTCACGCCCGCCACCTTCGGCAGCTCCATCCCGGTGAAGGCGTTGACCAGGGCGGAGTCGGTGATGGCCAGGATGGCGTGGTTCATCCCGGCGGCGGCGACCTCGCTGCGCAGCTTGTCCGCGCACTCCTGCGGGGTGCCCGAGATGGAGAGCTTGTCGGCCAGTTCCGGCGGGGTCAGATCGTAGGCGCGCTGGAGGTCGCCGGTGCCCACGGCGGCGATGATGTCCCGCAGCGAGTCCGGGTCGACGCCGTTGCGCTCCAACTGCTCGGCCGGCATGGAGGAGGCGTAGAGGCCGACCATCGCCCGCGCCGCCTGACGTGCAGCGTCGGCGTCCGGACCGGTCGCGAACACCACCCACGCGCCCAGGTCCAGCGACTTCCAGTCCTTGCCCGCGCGTTCCGCGCCGATCCTGACGTTCTCCACCACGTAGTCGTAGGCGCTGCGGGTGTAGCTCAGGGCGTGGTGCACGCCGTCGGAGATCTCGCCCGCCGCCTGGAACGACTTCGGGCCGCGCATCGCGCCGAGCATCAGCGGCAGGTGCCGCTGCACGGGACGGGCGAAGGTGAACAGACCCCGGTAGTTGAAGAACTCGCCGACGTGCGTGATCGCGCCTTCGTCGAGGAAGGTGCGCATCACGCGGTGGGCTTCCCGCACGCGGGACAGCGGCTTGGTGGTCGTCCAGTCGACGCAGTACTGCGCGAGCAGGCCGAAGTTGCCGCTGGAGATCACGCACTCCGCGCGTCCGCCGGTCAGCTCGTCCAGCGTCGCCGCCGCCTGCGCGATCAGCGTCGGTTCGCGCAGGGTGACCGGTGACAGGCTCGGCCCGAACCGGATGGTGCGGGTCCGGCCCGCCGCGGCGGCGAAGAGCTGCCACATGTCCTTGTGCCAGGTCTCGTCGGCCGCGTAGACCGCGTGGAAGCCGAGCTGGTCGGCCAGCTCGATCGCGGCCAGGGATTCGTGGAGCGGGTAGTCGGGCAGCATCGCGTAGCTGAACTTCATGGTCCCCACGCCACCCGACGCTAACGCCGACTGTCCCACCCCAGCTACCGCCAACCAGTCCCTCTCGCGAACCGAGCGTTCGGGCACCGCGAACCGAGCGTTCGCGGTGCCCGGAAGCACTACGCCTGCCCGACGAAGACCGCCTTGTCGGCCCCGAAGGTGGGCTGGAGGGCGATCTGCATCTCGCCCGGCTGCGCGCCGACCGCGTACGACACCTCGTAGGTGTAGGTCTTGCCGGGCAGGATCGTGGCCGAGTCGAGGCCGCCGCCGCACCCACCGCTGGAGTCGAAGATCTTCTCGGCGGTCCGACCGTCGAACTGCGCGTTGTCCCCGATGGTCAGCAGCCCGGCCTCGAACGGCTTGTCGGTGCCGTTGACGACCGTGACGGTGAACTTCACCGCGCGGGCCACGTCCTGGGGCGCGGAGAACTGGCCGGGCGTGCAGGCGGCAGGAGCCGAGATCTCGACGGCCAGGCCGTCCTTCCAGGTGTAGCGCTTGCCCCAGGTCGGGGTCTCCGCACTCGGGGTCTGGGCAGCGGGGGGCTGGGCGGCCTGCTCGGGAGCCGCCGACTGGCCGCTGCCCTCGCTGACCTGGCCCTGGTTGGTCGAGCCGTTGATGATCTCGTCGAGCTCCTTCACGGCCGCCGCCTGCGCGGCCACGGTGAACGCGATCCCCGCGACACACAGCACGACACCGATGATCGCCAGCACCTTCCGGGTGCCGAACAGCGCGATGACACCCAGGACCAGGCCCACGCCCGCCACGATGGCGGTCAAGTTGTTCAGGATGATGATGGGCGAGCCGACCACCCCGACAATGCCCAGGATCAGAGCGGTCCAGGCGAGCGCGCCGAACTTCGCCGGTTTCGGCGGCGCGGGCTGCGGAGGGTAGTACTGCGGTGCCTCAGGGTGAGTCATGGCAATCTCCTTGATCAAACGTCCTCCGGAAAGTCGTCAACGATCCGGATGGCGTTAGCAGGAGTCACGATAATAGTCGCAGTTGTGATTTTCGCGGGTTTTCGGCATCATTTCGGTAAAGGTGTAACGAGCCGACCCCTAAAAACGATCGTGCGCGGTCAAGCCACTCGCACGACGTGTTTGCCGCGCACGCCGCCCGCTTCCAGCGCCCGGTGCGCGCCCGCGATGTCGGCCAGCGGCCACACCGTGTCGACCACGGGCCGGATGGCGCCGCTCTCCACGTACCCCGCCAGGTCCTCGAACAGCGGGGTCCTGGGGTTGCCGCTGAAGAACCGCACCCGCCGCGACCCGAACACCACCGATCCGAGGACGTAGCCCAGCGACGACGCCAAGTGGTCGGTGTCGAACGTGATGCCCACCATCCGCCCGCCGGGGCGGAGCAGCCGCCGGTACGCGCGCAGCTCGCTGCCCGCCGTGTCCAGCACGACGTCGAAGGTGCCCAGGTCGGACGGCTTGGTGGTGCGGTAGTCGAACACCTCGTCCGCGCCCAGCTCGCGCACCAGGTCCAGGTTCTTCGCCCCGGCCAGCCCGGTGACGCGCGCCCCCATCGCCTTGCCGAGCTGCACGGCGATGCAGCCGACGCCGCCGCTGGCCCCGCGCACGAGCAGCCGCTCACCCGGCTTGAGGCGGGCCTTGTCGCGCAGCGCGGTGATCGCCGTCGTGCCGACGGGCAGCGCCGCGGCCTCGACCGGGTCGAGCCCGGCGGGCAGGCGCGAGACGTGGTCCGGGGGCACCGCGACGAATTCCGCGGCGCTGCCGTGGGCCGTCCGCCCGGCCAATCCCCACACCAGGTCGCCCGCTTTCAGGCCGGCGGCGGGGGAGACGACTTCCCCGGTGAAGTCGATGCCGATCCTCTTGGGGAACTTCCGGCCGCTCAGCGGACTCAGTTTCCCGGCCCGCATGTACAGTTCGCCGCCGTTCACGCTGGTGGCGACGACGCGGATCAGCGCCTCACCTTCTCCGGGAACCGGTTCGGGCACTTCGCCCTCGTACAGCACTTCGGGTGGCCCGTAGCGGTCGTACAGAGCTGCGCGCATTTCTCACCATTCGTAGGAGTGCCTTTGAAAACACGCTAGCACGGTAATCGGAAAAGGCTCTCCACTTGCGGTAAAGTGATAGTCGTGAAGACGGAACCTTCTCGGATCGGGCTGCGGGTGGACGCGCAGCACAACCGCGACCGCATCCTGGAGGTCGCCGCGGACGCGTTCGCCGAACTCGGCCTGGACGTGCCGATGATCGAGATCGCCCGCCGCGCGGAGGTCGGCGTCGCGACGCTGTACCGCCGCTTCCCGACCAAGAGCGCGCTGGTCCACGAGGTCTTCGCGGACCAGCTGACGACCTGCGCGGCGGCCGTGGACGACGGTCTGGCCGACCCCGACCCGTGGCGCGGCTTCTGCTCGGTGATCGAGAAGATCTGCGCCATGCAGGTGGCCGACCGGGGCTTCACCGCCGTGTTCCTGTCGACCTTCCCCGAGCGGGAGGCCAACGTGGCCGAGCGGGCCCGCGCCGAGCGCCAGTTCGCCGAGCTGGTGCGGCGCGCCAAGGAGGCCGGGAAGCTGCGCCGGGACTTCGCGCACAGCGACCTGACGCTGCTGATCATGGCCAACAACGGGGTGGCCGGGTCGGCGGGCGAAGCGGCGGCGGCGGCCTCGCGCAGGCTCGTCGGCTACCTGCTCCAGTCCTTCCGCGCCGAGCAGGCGCAGCCGCTGCCCGCCCCGGCCCCGATCAACCTGCAGGACTTGTTCTGCCGCAGCTGAGCCACGCTGCGGGTGGGCGGGTAGTAGTTAGCGGCTCATTGGGAGGGGGCGGGTAGTACTTGCAGGCGCGGTGAGGGGGAGGGTGTGCAGGCCGCGCATGACGAACTCGGCGCGGCGGTGGGGTTCGGCGGCCAGCTCGATGCCGGGCAGCTTGCGGACCAGCGAGCCCAGCGCCGCCTGCACCTCGATGCGGGCCAGCGGCGCGCCCAGGCAGTAGTGCACGCCCATGCCGAACCCCAGGTGCGGGTTGGGGGAGCGGCCGATGTCCAGCCGGTCGGGGTCGGCGAACACGCGCGGGTCCCTGGCCGCCGCGCCGAGCAGGGCGGCGATCTTCTGGCCGGGCTCGACCACGTGCCCGGCGATCTCCACCGGCCGCGTCGCGGTGCGCTCGAACAGCTGCAGCGGCGAGTCGTACCGGATCAGCTCCTCCACGGCGGTGGGCAGCAGGGAGGGGTCGGCGACCAGGCGTTCCCACTGCTCGCGGTGCCGCATCAGGGCCAGCACGCCGTTGCCGATGACGTTCACGGTGGCCTCGTGGCCCGCCATGAGCAGCAGCACCGACGTGGCCACCAGCTCGTCCTCGGTCAGCTTCGCGCCGTCGGTGTCGGTCACCGCGACCAGGCTGGACACCATGTCGTCGCCGGGTTCCGCGCGCCGTCGCGCGGCCAGCTCGCGCAGGTAGGCCACGAACTCGCCGGACGCCCGCTCGGCGGCGGCGCGCTGCTCCTCGGGCAGGCCGTACTCGTACATCTTCACGATGGTGTTCGACCAGGGTTGCAGCAGCGGCCGGTCGGCCTCGGGCACGCCCAGCAGCTCCGCGATCACCTCGACGGGCAGCGGCCCGGCCACGTGGGTCAGCAGGTCGGCCGAGCCCTCGTCGCGGATGCGCGCGGCGAGGTCGTCCACCAGGCGGTCGGCCAGCCGGGCGACCCAGGGCCGCAGCCGCTCGACGTGGCCGCGCCCGAAGGCGCTGGCGACCAGGCGGCGCAGCCGGGTGTGCGTGGGCGGCTCGTTCTCCAGCAGCGAGTTGCGGTGCAGCAGGTTGAACGAGGTGAACGCCTCGACGGGGCGGGCGTCGGTCCAGATCCGGCCGAGGTCGCGGTGCCGGAGCACGGCCGAGGACGCCGCGTGCGACACCGCCACCGCCAGGCCCATGCCCTCGTGGTGGTGCACTTCGCCGCGTTCGCGCAGCTCCGCGAACGCGGGGTACGGGTCGGCGAGGAAGGCGGGGTCACGCGGGTCGAAGAGGAGCACGGTCACGGACGGTAGTTCGTGAGACGGGATTACGTCCATCAGGTTACTTGTTGGCGCAAATATTGAGATGTTGGTGACGTCGGGTCACCATCGGTGGTCGTGGACACCGAAGTCGTCGCCCATCGAGGGGCCTCCGCCGCCCGCGCCGAGCACACCCTCGCCGCCTACGAGTTGGCCCTGCGCGAGGGGGCCGACGGGCTGGAGTGCGACGTCCGGCTCACCCGCGACGGCCACCTGGTCTGCGTCCACGACCGCACGATCGGGCGAACCAGCGACGGCGCGGGCGCGGTCGGCGCGCTGACCCTGGCCCAGCTCCGGCGGCACGACTTCGGCTCCTGGCACGGCGGCGAACCCGCCGAGGTGCTGACGTTCGAGCAGCTCGCGGGCCTGGCCGCCGATCACCGGGTGCGGCTGTTCGCGGAGACCAAGCACCCCGTCCGCCAGGGCGGGCGGGTCGAGCGGGAACTCGCGCGGGCGCTGTCCCGCTACCGCCTCGACGCGCACATGATGTCGTTCTCGCCGCTGGCGGTGCGCCGGTTCAAGGCGCTGCGCCCGGACGTGCCCACCGTGCTGCTGCTCGACCGGTTCTGGCCGCGACGCCTCCCCACCTGGGCCGACGTCGCCGGACCCGGCGTGCACCTGCTGCGCAGGCACCCCGGTCGCGGCGCGGGCGCCTACTGCTGGACCGTGGACGACCCGGCCGACGTGGCGCTGTGCCGGGAGCGCGGCGTGCGGTTCCTGGCCACCGACAACCCGGCTCGAACTCGCGGGCTGCTTGCGGCTAACTTGTCGCCCTGAACGCACAAGGAGGCGGCGGCGTGGCCAAGCGGACGGCTCTGAAGGACAAGAACAAGCCTGCGGACGGGATCAACCCCCGCCAGCCGTGCCCGTGCGGCTCCGGCAAGCGCTACAAGGCCTGCCACGGCGGCGCGGGCGGCGCGGCCGACGTGATCGTGGCCCGCCCGTTCGAGGGGCTGCGGGCCGAGGCCGAGCTGATCGCGCTGCGCGAGTTCGTGCCGTCCGCGACGGTGAAGCTGCCGCTGAAGGACCAGGGCGCGCGGGAGGTCTTCCTGGCCTCGGTGCTGCCGATGGCCGCGGCGGGCGTGATCCGCGGCGACGGCACCGCGTTCGTCGGCCTGCAGGTGCAGACCCGCTCCGGCGACCTCAGCCGCGACCTGGCCCGCGCCGTGCGGTGGGCGCTGACCGCCGAGACCGGCGAGGCGCTGCCCGTGGTCGGCCCGGACGACGGCAGCGACCCCGGCCGCCTGCAGGACCTGCTCGACCCCGAGGCCGGGATCACCCCCGAGCTGCACGCCGACTTCGGCTGGTGGATGCCGCCGGGCAGCGAGCCCACCGGCGAGGTGGCGCTGTCGCTGGAGCGCGCCAACGCGGCCGTGCTGCCCACCGAGCGGGTCTCCGCACCCGGCGTCACCGCCGCCTACTGGGTCGACGCGGGCGACAAGGCGCACCTGCGCTGGGTCCGCCCCGAGCCGGAGGAGCGGCTGCTGGCGGCCATGGCGCGGCTGTCCGTGCGCGGCGAGCTGGACCTGGGGGAGGGCTCGCGGTACGCGGGCTCGTTCCGCGCCCACGGCCTGCTGGTGCCGGTGTGGGACCTGGACCGGGAGATGCACTCCAGCGAGTGGGCCGGTCCGGCGGAGGGCCTGGGCAAGCGCCTGTCCGACGCGCTGACCAGCCTCGACACCGAGCCGCTGACCGAGGCCGAGCGGCGCTCGCGGGACGGTCTGCGCGGGCGGCAGATCACCCTGCGCTGACCTGTCCACAGGTCTGTCCACAGGAGGGTGTGGATAAATGCTGGTGCGGATCAGCTCGCGCCCGGACTGGGCGCGGGCGCGCGAGGACGGCGCGATCCCGCTCGACCCGGACGGGTTCGTGCACTGCTCCGACCCCGGCACCGTGCACATCCCCGCCAACCTGTTCCACGCCGGGCGCGAGGACCTGGTGCTGCTGGTGATCGACCCGGAGGGCCTGCCGCTGCTGTACGAACCGGGGGAGACCGAGGCCGGGCCGTGGTTCCCGCACGTCTACGGCCCGATCCCGGCCGACGCGGTGGTGGCGGTGCACGACTTCCCGCCCGACCCGGACGGGAAGTTCCGCCCGCTGCCCGTGCTGTGACCGGGGCCCACCCGGCCACAGCACGGCGCGGTCAGAGCGCGCCGCCCGCCGCGCGCGGGGCGGTCGGGTCGGCGGCCTCGCCGACCTGCTCGCGGGCCAGGAAGTTCTCCACGTGGAACAGGTTGCCGCCCGCGCGGTCGACCACGTTGAGCAGCGTGCTCATCGACGCGACCTCCTCCACCTGCTCCTTGAGGAACCACTGCAGGAACTGCTCGCCGAGGTAGTCGCCCTCCTCGCGGGCGGTCTCGGCCAGCGCCACGATCTGCTCGGTGACCGCCTTCTCCTGCTGCAGCGCCAGCTCCACCGGCTCGCGCGCGTCGGTGAAGTCGTTGCGCACCTCGTCGACGCCGGGAATCGTCACCTTCAGGTCGTTGTCCATCAAGTACTGCACGATCATCATCGCGTGGTTGCGCTCTTCCAGCGACTGCTTGTAGAAGTGCGCGGCCAGTCGCGGCAGGTCGTTGTCGTCGAACCACACCGCGATGGCCACGTACTGCTGTGACGCGGTGAACTCGTTGCGCACCTGGGCCTGCAGCAACTCGTGGAACCGGGACGACTTCGGAGTAATCTTCTTGATGTTCAGGGCCATGCCGGAAGAATAACCGAAAATATTCACGTCCGCATTTGAGGCAAGGCTGTGCGAAATTAGGTCAGCATTACCTGGGAAAGGTAAGGCGAACCTATTTCAGGGCCATCCGGTCGATCGGGCAGGACATGCACCGCGGCCCGCCGCGCCCGGAGCCCAGCTCCGAGCCGCTGATCCGCAGCACCTCCACACCCGCCTCCTCCAGCCGCGCGTTGGTCTCCACGTTGCGCTCGTAGGCCACCACCAGCCCCGGCGCGACGGCCAGCGTGTTGTTGCCGTCGTCCCACTGCTCGCGCTCGGCGGTCACCGGGTCCAGGCCGGTGTCGATGACCCGCAGCCGGTCGATGCCCATCGCCTCCGCCGCGGCCTCCAGGAACGGCACCGGGCCCTCCACCACCACGCCGTCGCCGTCCGCGCGCACCGGGTAGGCGAACAGGTTGTCCCGCACCGCCGGGTACATCACCACCGCGTCGCGGTCGACCATCGTGCACACCGTGTCCAGGTGCATGGTGGCCCGCTCCTGGGTGATCGGCACCGCCAGCACGGTGTGCGCCAGGCCGTCGGCCAGCGCCGAGCGGGCGAACGACTCCGCGCCCGCCGGAGTGGTGCGCTCGCCCACGCCGATGGCCAGCACGCCCGGCGCGAGCAGCAGCACGTCACCGCCCTCCACCGGCGCGGAGTGCGCCCCGTACGCGCGGCCGGTTTTGGCGAAGCGCGGGTGGTAGGCGTAGATCAGGTCGGTCAGCGCCGTCTCGCGGTCGCGCGCGGGCATCGCCAGCGAGGTGATCGCCACCCGGTCGCCCACCCACACCGACGAGTCGCGGGTGAACAGCAGGTTCGGCAGCGGGTCCACGGCGAAGTCGTGCGGGTGGTGCATCCGCCGCACCAGCGACGCGCCCTCGGCGGCGGGCAGCTCCTCGAACGTCATGCCCGTCATCAGCGCGGTGGCCAGCTGCCGGGGGCTGACCGAGGACAGGTGCGAGCGCAGCGCGTCGGCCAGGTCGATGCCCAGCCTGCGCTCGTTGACCGCGCTGTGCACGCCCGCGATCCGCGCCCGGTCGTCGTGCAGCGCCTTGACCAGCAGGTCGGCCAGCAGCAGCACCTCGACCCCGCGCGAGCGCAGCACCTCGGCGAACGCGTCGTGCTCCTCCTGGGCCCGGTCGACCCACGGCACGCCGTCGAACAGCAGCTGGTCGTTGTTGCGCGGGGTGAGCCGCTTGAGCTCGGCGCCGGGCCGGTGCAGCAGCACCGTGCGCAGCGGGCCGACTTCGCTGTCCACCCTGGGCGCCGGGCCGGGCACGGCGTCGGGGGCCTGCGTCTGGGCGATCTCGGCAGTCACGCACCCGAGGGTAATGCCGGATCATCGGATAATGCAGCTCAAACCGGTGCGATCCGGCGAAATTTACCGCATTCCCTCTCCAAACCGACGATTCGTTAAGCATTCGGCGGCATCGGCCGTTCAAACGTTGTCCGCGCTCAACCGGTCGCCGCCTGGTGCTCCTCGATCGCCTTGCGGACCGCCGTGGCCGCCCAGTCGCCCTCGGAGAACTCCTTGAGCCGGGTCCGCACCCGGCTCCTGGGCAGGTCGGGGAACACCTGCCGGTCGTAGCGCACCGCCCTGACCAGCGCGCCCAGCGCCGCCGTGCGCGGCTCCACCGGCCCGTCGCCGGTCACCGCCGCGACCAGCCGCCCGCGCGCCTCGGTCTCCGCCTCAGGCTCCCGGCCGCCCGGCGACGGGTACCGGGTGCGCGGGAACACCCACAGCACCCGGCCCTTCTCGCGGCGCAGCACGCCCGCGCCGACCAGGCCGTCCAGCACCTGCGTGGTGAGCCCCTTGCTCAGCTTGGCCACCCACCACTTGGGCTTGCGCGGCTTGTCCGCCGCGATCCGGGCCAGCACCGCGCGCACGGCGGGCTCCTGCGGCGGCGTCGGGTCCAGCACCGCGACCCTCCGGTCCACCACGTCCACGCGCCCCGCCAGCGCCAGCTCCGCCAGCAGCGCACCCGCCAGGCCGTAGCCGAGCGCGGGCTGCCCGACCCTGGCCGCGCCGCTGTCGTCGTAGGCGAGCAGGGCCAGCTCCTCGGCGAGGTTCATGCCCGGATTCTCTACGGCAACCAGGACACGTGCCCGCGCAACAGCGCATAACCGACGAAAGCCACCACGTCCAGCAGCGCGTGCGCGCCGATCAGCGGCCACAGCCGGTTCGTGCGCTGCCACACCCTGCCGAACACCAGGCCCATCACCACGTTGCCGATGAACCCGCCGAAGCCCTGGTACAGGTGGTAGGAGCCGCGCAGCACGGCGGCGGCCACCAACGACGTGTTCTCCCGCCACCCCAACTGCCGCAGCCGCGTGATGAAGTACCCCACCACCAGCACTTCCTCGGCCCAGGCGTTGCCCACGGCGGACAGCACCAGCGCCACCGAGCGCCACCACGACTCGTCCAGCGTCGAGGGCTGCACCGCCAGGTTCAGCCCCAGGTTCCACGCCACCAGGTAGAACACCACGCCGGGGATGCCGATCAGCGCGGCCAGGCCCACGCTGCCCAGCGCGTCCGGGCCGATCCGCGCCCGGTCCAGGCCGATGGCCCGCACCGCGATCCCGCCGCGCCACAGCAGGTACAGCCCCAGACCGCCCCACGCCGCCAGCTGCAGCACGCCCAGCAGCTGGGCGAGCAGGTCCAGCAGGTCGAACCGCGCCTGCGGCACGTTGATCGCCACCGACTGCTGGTTCAGCGGCACCGGGTCGAACAGGCTGTCCAGCAGCCGCACCAGGCTGCGCAGCCCGGACAGGCCGAGGGTGATGCTGAAGACCAGCAGCAGTTCCAGCTGGTAGCCGCGTCGCTGGGACTCGTCGAACGGGGCGATCACCCCCGTACGCTACCCGCGCCGCGCCAGGAAGGGGCAGCCCATCAGCCTGCGCAGCTCCACCGACAGCTCCTGCGCGGTGCGCACCGGCCGGGAGAACGAGATCCGCACGTCGTGGTCGGCGTCGGCCGCCTCCACCCGCAGCCGCAGCCCGAACCGGTCCAGGCCCAGCGGCCGGACGTGGCCGCCGCGCAGCTCCTCGGGCAGGTGCTGGGACAGCAGGCCCACCACGTCGCGGTGGGACAGCTCCAGGTGCCGCAGCCAGTGGTCCTCGTGCGCGCAGAACGGGTCCGGGTCGGCCTGGGCGAAGTGCTCGGGCCGCAGCGAGGAGGTGCCCTCGGCGTCGGCCACCACCAGCGACGCGGGCACCAGCCGCAGCACCGAGGTGCCGTGGCCGACGTCGAGCAGCCGGGGGTCGGGCCGGTGCTCGGCCACCTCCACCGCCGCCTCGCGGGCCTCGCGCGGCTCCAGGGCGCGCAGCCAGCCGGTGATCCACAGCAGCCCGCGCACGGGCTCCCGCAGCGCCACCGGCGCGTGGTCGGCGACCTCCAGCATCGCGGTCACCTCGGCGCCGCGCGCCGCCGCGACCAGCGGGTGCCCGTCGGGCAGCAGCACCGTCGCCTCGCCGCGCGCGTGCACGTGGTGCAGCACCGGGACGACCCGGTCCTCGGTGCCGTCCGAGGGCAGCAGGGCCGCACGCCCGCCCCTGGCGGCGATGGTCCGCGCGCGCTCCGCGGGGTGCGGGGCGGGCGGTCGACGGTTCTGGGTCACCGCGCACCTCCCAACTTAGGCGAGCCTAACTTGCTGTTGGTCGCGCGCGGAAGTCCCTCGTCGGACGTAACCTGATCGTGCTGGCGGAGGGTGACCGTGGTGCTGCCGAACCAGCCGTCCACCGAGGGGACGGCCCTCGACGACCGGTGGACCCAGCACTGCCTGGAGCGGGCGAGCAGGCGCGCGTTCGGCTGGACCGCGCTGGGCGCGCTGGCGTTCCTGGCGCAGTTGCTGCTGGTCCTGCGCATCGGCGCGGCATCGCCGCTGCCGGTGCTGCTGCTGGCGTTCTCCCTCGCCGTGGTGGCGTGGGCGCTGCGGAGCAGGCCGCCCCTGCCGCCGCTGATGGCCGACGAACCCTGGCTGTTCGCGCGGGTGCACTGGCGCAACGGCAGGCTCGTCGTGCACGGCACCCGCCCGCTCGTGCTCGACGTGCGCGGCGCGGGGCCGCTGGTGCGCGGCCGGATCAGGCGGCACCGCCGCGCCTGGCTGGTCCGCCCCGACCCGGCGGGCAACACCGTGGTCGCCTTCCGCGGCGTGCCCCGGCTGTTCCCCGCCGAGGTGCTGCGCGCGCCCGCTCCGCGCGCCCGCCGCCGGTCGGCTTGACCAGGGTGTTTCACCGGTCGGCGGCACGGCTACCCGGTGGGCGTGACCACCAGCCTCATCGCCCGCGAGTGGACGGACCGGTGCCTGGCCCGCGCCGACCGCCGGGCGGTGGTGTTCATCGCCGTGGCGGTGGCCTCCTTCGGCGTGCTCTGCCTGGTCGCGGCGTGGCTGGACTCCAAGTGGGTGTTCGCGCTGACCCCGCTGTGCGTCGAGTTCGCCGTGCCCGGCCTGCGCCACTTCTGCGCCCGTCGCCGGGTGCGCGCGCTGTCGGCGGCCTACCCGTGGGAGCGGGTCGCCGTGGCCTTCGTGCCCGGCCGCGCCCGCGTGGGCTGGCAGTCCTACCTGGAGACCGACCGATCCGACCGCACCTTCCTGCGCCTGCCCGCGCTGCCCGAGCGCGTCCGCGACCACCTGCGGCGCACCGGCGAGGTGTGGATGGCGGGCCCCGACGAGCACGGCCGCGCCGCCGTGCTCACGCGGGGCAAGCCGTTCCTGACCCTGGGCCGCGTGGTCGTGCGCTGAAGTCGGGCGCTGAAGTCGGGCGCTGAAGTCCTGCGCTGAGGGTGGGGGTCAGCGGCCCACCGCCATGCCCTCGCGCTCCGCCCAGCCCGCCACGTCCTCCTTCCGCAGCGCCGTGGCCAGCAGGTCCGGGAACTTGTCCGGGGTGCACGCGAACGACGGCGCGCCCAGCTCCGACAGCCGGGCGGCCAGCTCGTGGTCGTAGGCGGGCGTCCCGCTGTCCGACAGCGCCAGCAGCACCACCACGGTGACCCCGCTCTGCACCAGCTCCCGCACCCGGCGCTGCAGCTCCCGCGCCACACCGCCCTCGTACAGGTCGCTGATCAGCACCATCACCGTGTCGGTCGGCCTGCGCACCAGCGACTGCCCGTAGGCCACCGCCCGGTTGATATCCGTGCCGCCACCCAGCTGGGTGGAGAACAGCAGGTCCACCGGGTCCTTCAGCTCCTCGGTCAGGTCCACCACCTCGGTGTCGAACACGACGAGCTTGGTGTCGATGGACCGGATCGACGCCAGCGAGGCGCCCAGCACCGCCGAGTACACCACCGACTCGGCCATCGACCCGGACTGGTCGACCAGCAGCACCACGTCCCGCAGCGACGCGGTGCGGCTGCGCCTGCTGTGCCCGATCAGGTCCTGCACCACCACGGTCCGCTGCTCGGGCTGGTAGTGCCGGAGGTTGGCCCGGATCGTCGCCGACCAGTCCACGTCGGCCAGCCTCGGCCTGCGGGTGCGCCGGGACCGGTCGACCGCGCCGTGCACCGCGGCCACCAGCCGGTCCGCCAGCCGCCGCTCGATCTCCTCGACCACCTTGCGCACCACGGCCCGCGCGGTCTCGCGGGTGCGCGCCGGGATGGCCCGCGACAGCGACACCAGCGTGCCCACCAGGCTCACGTCCGGCTCCACGCTGGACAGCAGCTCCGGCTCCAGCAGCAGCTGCCGCAGCCCCAGCCGCTCCACCGCGTCCCGCTGCATGACCTGCACCACCGACGACGGGAAGTACTGGCGCACGTCGCCCAGCCAGCGGTGCAGCACCGGCGAGGAACCGCCCAGCCCCGCACCGCGCTTGCCGCCGCCCTCAGGGGCGTCGCCGGGCGCGCCCCCGCCGTACAGGCCGGTCAGCGCGGCGTCGCGGCGGCGGTCGTCCTCGCCCAGCGCGGTCAGCTCGCCCGCCGCCCCGCCCAGCAGCAGCCGCCACCGCCGCAGCCGCTCGACCTCCTCGGTGCCGGTCACGAGCCCACCCCCGTCAACAGTCCGCGCACGTGCGCCGCCAGCCGCGCGGCCAGCTCCTCGTCCCACTCGCCGCCCGCGCGGACGCCCACCCCGCCGCCGGACACGCGCTCGCCCAGCATCCGCCGCTCCGCCGGGCTGAACTCCGACACCGCCCGCCGCAGCAGCGGCAGCGCCGCCTCGAAATCACCGCCGGACAGCCCCGTCAGCCACTCGTCGACCACCGCGAACAGCCGCGCGTCGGCCGCCAGCAGCGCCGCCGAGCCGCGCAGGAAGCCCGCCACGAACGCGGTCGCGCCCGCCGCCAGCGACACCGCCCGGTGCAGCCGCGCCGCCACCGCGTCGGAGTCGAGCACGCCCGCCTCCCACAGCAGCCGGGTGGCCCGCCCGGCGGGCAGGCCGTGCGCGTCGGGCATCCCGACCAGCGCGACCAGCGCCCGCCGCCACGTCTCGCGGTGCTCCTCGTCGGCGGCCAGGCGGACCGCGTCGTCCGCGCCGTCCACCGCCGCCAGCGCGCGTTCGGCGGTCTCGTCGTCCACGCCCCGGCACGCCAGCGGCAGACCCACCGCGCCGCGCGCCAGCAGGCCGTGCAGCGCCACCCGCAGCAGCTCGGGGTCCGTGCCCCGCACCGAGCCGTAGCGGACCGTGGTGGCCAGGTCCGGCAGCGCCGACAGCAGCTCCACCGCGTCCGTGGCCGCCGCCGCGCACCGGTCCAGCGCGGTGCGCGCCGCCGCCACCGCCTCGGGCAGCTCGCAGCCGACCGCCTCGGACAGCACCCCGGCCGCCTCCGCGACCCGTTGTGCCTCGGCC
>NZ_BMRG01000001.1:564772-582706 GCF_014648515.1 Saccharothrix coeruleofusca | reverse complement strand
GACCGGCCGCACAGCACCTGCCGCGCCGCCGCCTCGACCGTCGTGCCGTGCCGGGCCGCCGCCGCGATGGCCACCTCGAAACCGGGGTCCCAGCGCAGGTGCCACGCCTCGGCGAAGGTGCCCAGCGAGCGGGTGGTGTCCGGCCTGCCCCACGGCACGTCCAGCACGGCCAGCCTGCGCAGCAGCTTGGACCGCTCCCGGTCGGTGTCCTTGCGCAGGTCCAGCCGGACCTGCTTGTCCTCGGCGCTGGGCGGCAGCCGCAGCTTGCGCTGCAACCGCGCCACGTCCACCGCCAGCGGCGAGCGCGGCACGTCCGAGCCGACCTCGCCCAGCCGCTCGCCCACCACCAGCCGCTCGCGCACCAGCCGCAGCGGCACCTCGTCGCCGCCGCACAGCACCGCCAGCGCCGCCTCGGTGACCTCCGACAGCCCCGGCGAGGGCCGCCCGCGCAGCGCCGCCAGCGACTCCGCCAGCCGCACCGCCTCCACCGCGCTCGCCGTGGACGCGGGCAGGTCCTCGGCGCGCAGCACCGCCGCCGCGCGGGCGAACCAGCGCGGCACCGCGTCGCCCTTGGCCGCGCACTCCCACAGGTGCGCGTACCAGCCGGGGGAGTCCACGCCCGCGCCGTAGCCCGACGCCGACGCCAGCCGCCCGTGGCTCCACGGCACCCACGTGCCGGAGACCTTCCGGCGCGGCAGCCCCTTGAGCAGCGCCGCGTCGGCCGTGGCGGGCGGCAGCGCGCGCAGCGCGGGCACGTGCCACGCCCCGCACACCACCGCGATCGGCCCCTCGACGTCCTTGAGCGCCTGCCGCAGCGACTGGCGCATGAACGCCTCGCGGCGCAGCGTCCGCTCGTCCACCTGGTCGGCGAACTCCTCGCGCAGCGCCGTCATCGCCTCGGCCACCGCCTGCGCCAGGTGGCGGGGGTCGGTGTCGCCGTGGTGCTCCACGACGTCCTCCCACCAGCGCTCCGGGTCGTCGAACCCGGCCGCCTCGGCCAGCGTGCCCAGCGGGTCCACCACCGCCTTGGGGGCGGGGTCGCGCTCCTCGCCCAGCGACGCGGCGGCGGGCAGGTCGAACAACCGCAGCGGCACGCCCGCGCCGTGCGCCCACGTCATCGCCCGCCACTCCGGCGAGAACTCGGCGAACGGCCAGAACGCGGCGGTCGACGGCTCGGTCTCGTCGTGCAGCAGCAGCGCCACCGGCGGGGTCAGCGCGGGCACGTGCGACAGCAGCGCGTCACCCTCCGGCGGGCCCTCCACCAGCACCAGCTCCGGCCGCAGCGCCTCCAGCGCGGCGGCGACCATGCGCGCCGAGCCGGGGCCGTGGTGCCGGATGCCCAGCAGCACCACCCGCTCGGGCAGCGGCTGTTCCCGCGTCATCAGCCCACCAGGTCCCGGCACGCCCGGTACAGGTCGCGCCAGTCCGCGCGCTCCTTGACCACCGCTTCCAGGTACTCCTGCCAGGCCGCGGTGTCCGACACCCGGTCCTTGACCACCGCGCCCAGCAGGCCCGACGCCAGCTCGTCGGCGGTGATCGTGCCGTCGCCGAAGTGGCCCGCCAGCGCCATGCCGCTGGTGATCACCGAGATCGCCTCGGCGGTGGACAGGCTGCCGCTGGGCTTCTTCAACTGGGTGCGGCCGTCGGCGGTGGAGCCGTTGCGCAGCTCGCGGAAGATCCGCACCACCCGGCGCACCTCCTCCAGCGCGGGCGGCTCGGCGGGCAGCTCCAGCGCCCGGCCCAGCTGCGCCGCGCGGGTGGACACGATCTGCACCTCGGCATCCTCGGTCGCGGGCGGCGGCAGCACCACCGTGTTGAACCGCCTGGCCAGCGCCGAGGACATCTGGTTGACGCCCCGGTCGCGGTCGTTGGCCGTGGCGATCAGCGTGAAGCCCGGCACCGCCTGCACCTGGATGCCCAGCTCCGGCACCGGGAGGTTCTTCTCGGACAGGATGGTGATGAACGAGTCCTGCACCTCGGCGGGCATCCGGGACAGCTCCTCGACGCGGGCCACCGCGCCGGTGCGCATCGCGGTCATCACCGGGCTGGGCACCAGCGCGGCCTCGCTGGGGCCCTCGGCGATCAGCCGCGCGTAGTTCCAGCCGTAGCGGACCTGGTCCTCCCCGGTGCCCGCGGTGCCCTGCACGACCAGCGTCGAGTCGCCGCTGACCGCCGCAGCCAGGTGCTCCGACAGCCACGACTTGGCCGTGCCCGGCACGCCCACCAGCAGCAGCGCCCGGTCGGTGACCAGGGTGCCGACCGCGACCTCCACCAGGCGCCGGTCGCCCACGTACTTGGGCGTGATCACCGTGCCGTCGGGCAGCGTCCCGCCCAGCACATACCGGACCACGGCCTGCGGCGAGAGCCGCCAGCGCGGCGGCCGGGGCCGGTCGTCGGCCGCCGCGAGCGCGGCCAGCTCGGCGGCGTACTGCTGTTCCGCGGCGGGCCGCAGCACGGTCTCGGTGGTCACTGGGGGTTCCTCCCGGTCGGTTCGGCGGTCTGGTCGGCGGTCGGTTCGGTGAAGGCCGCGCGCAGCTGCACGCGCAGGCGCAGCAGGTCGAGTTCGGTGGTGTGCTCGGGCCAGCGCTCGGTGATCCGCGCCCAGTTGGCGCCGAGCACCTCCGCGTCGCCCCTGGACAGCAGCACGGCGGGCGGGCGGCCCGCGCGCCACCTCGGGTCGCGGGCGGCGGCGTAGCGGTCCAGCAGCCCGGCGGTGGCCTCCGCCGACCACGGCGCGGGCAGCTGCGAGCAGGCGTGGTCGAGCAGGTCGTAGTTCCACTGCCCGGACAGCTCGACCACGGTCCGCGCGGCCAGGTCGGTGGGCAGCGCGGCGAGCATCTCCAGCTGCTCCATGCCGGTCAGCGCGCGCGTGGCGGCCACCGCCCACGGGCGCGGGTCGGCGGCCAGCCGCAGCCGCAGCGCCACCCCGCGCAGCAGGGCCTGCGCCCACGGCCCGCGCTCCAGCACCGCCGCCGCGCCCGCGTCGTCGGTGCCCAGGCGGTCGGTCCAGTGCCGGGGCGGCACGCTGGCGGCGGCGGCCCGGATGCGGTTGGTCACGCCCACCTCGGAGCCGTCGCGCATCAGGTCCCGCGCCTCGTCCGGCTCCGGTTCCAGCACCGTCCACAGCTCGTCGCTCTGCACGTCGAAGCCGTCGGCGGTCAGCCACAGGCCGCGGTGCAGCCGTTCGGCGGCGCGCTGGGCCAGCGCCGAGCCGGGCAGGCCGCGCAGCAGCCGCAGCGCCTCGTCGTGCACGCCGACCGCGCGGTCGTCCAGCGCCCGCTCCAGCAGCGGCTCGTCCTCCGGGCCCAGACCCGTCTCCAGGGCGCTGACCAGCACCTGCCGGTCGCCCGCGCGGCGCTGCGCGGCGAACTGCCCGGCGATGAACGCGCCCGCCCCGCGCGGGTCCGCCGCGCGGGCCCGGCGCAGCGCGGCCAGCCGGGCCGAGGCGGGTAGGTCCAGCGCCTCGGCCAGGTCCACCTCGGCGTCGCCGGGGGCCGCCGCGGCCCACGCCCAGCCCGGCCGGATCGCCGCCAGCCACCGCCCCCGCGCGCCCAGCACGGCGGTGACCGCCTGCCGCAGCCCGTGGTGGGCGGTGGCCAGGCCCAGCAGCGCGGGCAGGTGCCGGTGCTCGGCGACCACCCCGGCGGCGCTGGCCATGCCGCACCACTCGGTCAGCAGCACCTGGTCGTCCAGCGCGAGGATCTGGGCCAGCACCGCCCGCGCCCGCTCGCCCGCCACTTGGTCGGCCGCGGCCGGGGCCGGGGCGAGCAGCGGCTCGTCCAGCACCGGCGGCAGGACGGCGGCGTGCGCGGCCACGCCCAGCGCCGCGCACCGGTCCAGCAGCTCACCGGTGTCCAGACCGGCGCGGTGCGCGCCGACCAGCAGCGCCCGCACCGCCTCCTCCCACTCCTGCTGGACGGTCACGGCGCCGTCTCCCCAGGGGTGGGCTGGCACGGGGTGGGCTGGCACGGGGCGGGCACCCGCCCGCTGCCCGAGCACCGCGAAGCCGAGGGGAGCACCGCGCGCGGGCTCCACACCCGCCGCACCCCCTCCGGCGGGCGCACCGTCGCCCGGTTGCCCTTCGGGCTGCGTCCCGCGTTCATCCCACCACCTCCGGGGCCGCGCCCGGCTCGGCCACGGCGCCCAGCCGCAGCACCCGCCCGTCCCACAACCCCCACGCGTCGAACACCGCACCTCCGGTCAGCGCCACCGCCTGCTCCAACGCCAGATCCGCGCGCACCGGCACCGCCCGCCCCGAGCCGTCGACCAGGTGCCGGGTGTCCGCGCTCACCCGCACCCCCGCACACCCCAGCGGGTGCGCGCGCAGCCACGGATCACCCCGCAGCCACGGCTCCAGCGACGCCAGCGCCTCCCGCCAGGTGTCCGGCGCGGGCACCGGCCCCGGCGCGCTCTGCGCCAGCACCTCGCCCACCGCGACCCGCAGCGGCGCGGCCCCCGGATACGGGTGCAGCACCCCCTGCACCTCCACGCCGTGCGGCAGCGGCGGCACCGGCCGGGCTCCGCCGCCCGCGTGCCGCACCGCGACCACCCAGCCGTGCGCGCGCCCCCACACCCACTGCTGAACGGTGCGCACCAGCTCGTCCTCGGTGTCCCGGCGCAGCAGCGGCACCCAGCGGTCGGACAGGCCCGGCGCGGCGCGCACCTCCTCCTCGGCCACCGAGAACCCCAGCCGCCGCCGCACCACCTCGCTCGGCGCCTCCACCGACCCCAGCCGGGTCAGCAGGCGCAGCCCGCCCAGCCGGTCGGCGGCGTCGTGCGCCCAGTGCGGGCCGCCCGCCGCGACCACGTCGCGCAGCTCGTCCACCGCCGAGGCCAGCCCCTTGGCCTGCGCGTCGACCATGCGGGCGCTGATCGAGCGCCACCACGCCGCGTCCCGCGCGGGCAGCCCGGCGATGCCCGCGCCCGCCACGTCGGCCAGCCAGTCGGCCAGACCCGCCACGCCCGCGCGCACCGCCTCCTGGCGGTCGCGGGCGGTCTTCTCCTTGGCCTTCGCGCGGCGCTCGACCGCCTCCGGCGCGTCCTGCGCAGCCGGGGCCGCCGCGGTCTTGTGCCTGCGGGTCAGCCACTCCTGGACCCAGGGCGGCGCGTCGGCCGCCGGGAACGGGTCGCGGGCGTGCCGCAGCTGCAGCGCCAGCGCGTGCTTGCAGGGGAACTTCCGCGACGGGCAGGAGCACTTGGTCGCCCGGTCGCCCAGGTCGACGCACACCGAGTACGGCTTGGCCCCGCTGCCCTTGCACAGCCCCCACAGCGCGCCGGGCGAGGACCCCTCCCCGTGCCAGCCCGACGACCCGGCCAGCCGGGTGGCGCTGCTCGCCACCTGGCCGTCCGGTGCCAGTCCCAGTACCGCCTGCGCATCCATGCCGCGGAACGCTAGACGGCGGCACCGACAGATCGACTTCAGCCCAGGTCAGGACCCCTTCGCGCCCAGCTCCAGGCGTACTTGGGGTCCTCACAGGCCAGTGCCGCCTCGCCCAGCTCCAGCGGCCGGAACGTGTCCACCATGACGGCGGTCTCGTCGAACGCCTCCGCGCCCAGCGACGCCTCCACCGCGCCCGGTTGCGGGCCGTGCGTGCAGCCCGACGGGTGCAGCGACAGCGACCCGATGCCGATGCCCGAGCCCTTGCGCGCCTCGTAGTCGCCGCCCACGTAGAACATCAGCTCGTCGGAGTCGACGTTGGCGTGGTTGTAGGGCACCGGGATCGCCAGCGGGTGGTAGTCGACCTTGCGCGGGCAGAACGAGCACACCACGAAGTTCGGGCCCTCGAAGGTCTGGTGCACCGGCGGCGGCTGGTGCACGCGGCCGGTGATCGGCTCGAAGTCGCGGATGTTGAACACCCACGGGTACAGGCAGCCGTCCCAGCCCACCACGTCGAACGGGTGGTTGGCGTAGGTGAACCTGGTCAGCCCCGCGCGGTGGCGCACCAGCACGTCCACGTCCTCGCCGTCGACCAGCAGCGGCTCGACCGGGCCCCGGATGTCCCGCTCGCAGTAGGGGGAGTGCTCCAGGAACTGGCCCTTGGCCGACAGGTAGCGGCGGGGCGGGCCGATGTGCCCGGTCGCCTCCAGCACCAGCACGCTCATCGGCCGCTCCGGCACCACGCGGTAGGTGCACGAGGTGGGCAGCACGACGTAGTCGCCCTCGCCGACGGGCAGCGCGCCGTAGATGGTCTCCACGACCCCCTCGCCGGACTGCACGTACAGCAGCTCGTCGCCCGCCGCGTTGCGGTACAGCGGGCTGGGGGCGGTCGCGACCACGAACCCGATCGTCACGTCCGCGTTGCCGAACAGCGTGCGCCGCCCGGTCACCGCGTCCACGCCATCGGAGTCCCAGGTCAGCGCGGGGGTGCGGAAGTGGCGCGGCTTGAGCGGCAGGTTCGGCGAGGTGGCGCCGCGGGTGTCCTCGACGGTCACCGCGTCCACGATCGCGGTGGGCAGGTGTCGGTGGTAGAGCAACGCCGAATCGGCCGAAAAGCCCTCCACCCCCATCAGCTCTTCCGCGTAGAGCCCGCCCTCCGGAGTGCGGAACTGGGTGTGGCGCTTTCGGGGGATCTCCCCGACCTGTCGGTAGTACGCCATCGCTCGCTCCAGGCGTTCGATAGTCGGACATCTTTGTTCATTGACCGGTACGCCACTAGCGTGTCAGCCGTGTCAAGCGCCTTCGAACTCCGTGCGCCCGGTCCGCGAGGTACTCCGCCCCTGCTCGCGCGCCTAGTCGACGACGCCGCGCTGTTCCCGCCGGGCAACGCGACGATGCCCGACGCCGTGCGCGGCCACCTCGACGCGCGCGTCGGCGACTGGGCGGGCGCGGTCGGCCTGTTCCTGTGCCCCGCGTCCCGGCTGGCCGAGCTGATCACCGAGTTGATCAAGGTCAAGCCGGTCAAGCCGGTGGCCCTGTCGCTGGTGATCGACACCGGGCTGGGCGGGGTGCCCAAGGCCGTGTCGATCGTCGAGTCCCGCAGCGAGCTGCTCGCCCTGCGGATGGTGGAGATGCCCGCCCCGTCCGACGTGGACGAGGTGTGGCTGGAGCGTGTCTCGGAGTTCGTCCCCGAGGACGTGATCCGCGTGGTGGAGCCCCGCCGGGGCGGCGCGGAGTGGCTGGACGGCGTGCGCCGCGTCATCGAGCACGGCAGTTGGCCCAAGCTGCGCTGCGGCGGCCAGAGCAAGGAGAACTTCCCCAGCGTCGACGAGGTCGCCGACTTCCTGTCGGTGGTCAGCGGCGGGGGAGTCGCCTTCAAGGCCACCGCCGGGCTGCACCACGCCGTGCGGCGCACCGACCCGGACACCGGCTTCACCCACCACGGGTTCCTCAACCTGCTGGTGGCCACCGCCCGCTCGCTGTCCGGCGGCGACGTCCGGGCCGCGCTGGCCAGCACCGACGCCGCCGCGCTGGCCGAGGAGGCCGGGTCGCTGTCGGACCAGGCCGCGCACGCCGTGCGCGGGGTGTTCGCCTCCTACGGCTCGTGCTCGCTGGCCGAGCCGATCGCCGACCTCGACGAACTGGGCCTGCTGTGAGCTGGATCGACGACCCCGCGTTCGGCCGGGACGACCCGTTCGGACCGCAGACGCTGCCCTACGGGGTGATCGGCGAGGGCATCGCGGTCCGCGTCGGCGACTCGGCGCTGCCGCTGCGCCCCATCGCCGAGTCCTTCGGCGCGCTGGCCGACCTGGTGCGCGCCGACACCCTGGACCCGCTGCTGCGCGCCGGACGCCCCGCGTGGAGCGCCCTGCGGGCCAGGCTGGTCGAGGTGGTCACCGCCGCCTCCGCGCCGCGCGGGGCCCGCCTGGTCGGCCTGGAGGGCGCGGTCCTGCCCTTCACCGTGGCCGACTACGTGGACTTCTACTCCTCGCGGCACCACGCGGAGAACGTCGGCCGGATCTTCCGCCCCGACGACCCGCCGCTGCTGCCCAACTGGACCCACCTGCCGGTGGGCTACCACGGCCGCGCGGGCACCGTCGTGGTCTCCGGCACCCCCGTGGTGCGCCCGCACGGCCAGCGCCGAGGCGGCTCCAAGGGCCCGGTGTTCGGCCCGTCGCAGCGGCTGGACGTCGAGGCCGAGGTCGGCTTCGTCTGCGGCGGCCCGGTGGCCTCCCGGCTGTCCACCTCGCGCGCCGTCGAGCACGTCTTCGGCGTGGTGCTGGTCAACGACTGGTCCGCCCGCGACATCCAGGGGTGGGAGTACCAGCCGCTGGGGCCGTTCCTGGGCAAGTCCTTCGCCACCTCCGTCTCCGCGTGGATCACCCCGCTGGAGGCGTTCGCGGTGGCGCGGGTCAGCCCGCCGCCGCTGCCCAACCCGGTGCTGGACTACCTGGTGGAGGAACGCCCGCACGGCCTGGACATCAGCCTGGAAGTGGAGTGGAACGGCGTGGTGGTCTCCCGCCCGCCGTTCCGCGAGATGTCCTGGACCTTCGCCCAGCAGCTCGCCCACCTGTCGGTCAACGGCGCCACGGTCCGGCCCGGCGACCTGATCGCCTCCGGCACCGTCTCCGGCCCGGCGCGCGAGGAGCGCGGCTCGTTCCTGGAGCTGAGCTGGGGCGGCCGGGAACCGGTGACCGTGGGCGACCAGGAGCGCACCTTCCTGGAGGACGGCGACAGCGTGCGGATCACCGCCACCGCGCCCGGCGAGGACGGCTCGCTGGTCGGCCTGGCCGAGGTGGAGGGCACCGTGCTGCCCGCAGACGGGAGCTGACCACCGTGGTCCGGCCCGGTCCGAGGGGCCGCCTGCCCGCGCAGGCGGCGTCCAAGGAGAGCTCGCTGACCCTGGAGCGGGGGCTGGCGCTGCTCCAGGCGGTGGCCGACGCCGAGTCCGACGCCCCCAGCATCAGCGAGCTGGCCGCCGCGATCGGCGCGTCCCGCGCGGCGGTCTACCGGCTGCTGGTGCCGCTGCAGTCGCGCGGCCTGGTGCGCCGCGAGGGCTCCAAGGTGCGGCTGGGCCTCGGCGTGCTGCGGCTGGCGTCCAACGTCCTGCCGCAGCTGCGCCTGGCCGCCCAGCCCGCCCTGCGCGGCCTGGCCGAGCAGGTCGGGGCCACCGCCCACCTCACCGTCGCCGACGGCTCCGAAGCGCAGGCGGTGGCCGTGGTCGAGCCGTCCTGGACGGCCTACCACGTGGCCTACCGGGTGGGCAGCCGCCACCCCGTGCACCGGGGCGCGGCGGGCAAGGCCATCGGCCTGTCGGCGGAGGGCAGGCAGTGGGTCGTCTCCACCGGCGAGCTGCAGCCCGGCGCGTTCGGCGTCGCCGCCCCGGTACGCGGCGTGCCCGGCCTGCGGGCCAGCGTGGGCGTGGTGGCCCTGGAGAAGCTGGACGGCGAGGCCGTGGGGCCCCGCGTCCTGCTCGCCGCCCAGGAGGTCGCCGAAGCCCTGCGCTGACCCCGTGCGCTGACCACGTGCGTCCGGCTCAGCCCAGCAGCGCCTGCCACAGCGCCACCGCGGCGAACACCGCGAAGACCGCCCCGGCCCCGCGCTGCACCCAGTGCGCGGGCACCCGGTCGCGGATCTTGCGACCCACCAGCACCGCCAGCAGCGTCACCGACATCAGCGCCAGGAACGTCCCCAGCACCACCGCCGTGGGCTGCGCGTACTTCGCCGCCACACCCACCGCGGCCAGCTGCGAGGCGTCACCCCACTCGGCCGCGAACAGCGCGCCGAACGAGGTCAGCGCCGAACGCCGGAACGACGCCGCCACCGCGCCCGACCGCGCCCCGTCCGCCTCGTCGCTCTCCTCGTCCGCGAAGCTCTCGCGGAACAGCAGGAACGCGCCGACGCCGAACACCAGCGCCACCGCCGCCGCCACGACCCGCTCGGGCAGCAGCGTCAGCGCGCTGCCCAACCCCACCGCGATGACCGCCTGCAGGGCGAACGCCACGGCCGCGCCCGCCACCACCGGGGCCGCGCGGAACCGCGTGGTCAGCACCAGCGTGATCGCGGTCGTCTTGTCCGGCAGTTCCAGCACGAACACCGCGATGAAGGCCATCGCCAGCGCCAAGAACCAGGTTGCCACTCATCCTCCACGTCCGAGACCCGGACGGAGGCAGCACGACTCCGACCGGGCGTGTCGCACTACCCGGCCGGAGGTCTCGTTCGCCCGCTCCGCAGAGCGGGTGAGGGACCGGATCCGCTCACGGGCGGATCAGTGTGTCGATCACCTCGCCACGGCCGCCCGAAGGCGGCCGAAGGAACTACTCCCCTCAGGCACCAACCACCCTACCCGACCCGTTTGCCCAGCTCGACGTGACGGCCGCCGCAGGACCTAGGTCCTACGCGGTTCAGGACCGTCGTACCTGAGATCCCCGCGCACGCCGACCTACCTTTCATGACGTGGACGTCCTGGAGCTCTCGCGGTGGCAGTTCGGCATCACCACCGTCTACCACTTCCTGATGGTGCCCCTGACCATCAGCCTGTCGCTGCTGGTGGCCGCCATGCAGACCGCGTGGGTGCGCACGGGCGACCTCAAGTACCTGAAGATGACCAAGTTCTGGGGCAAGCTGCTGCTGATCAACTTCGCCATGGGCGTGGTCACCGGCATCGTGCAGGAGTTCCAGTTCGGCATGAACTGGAGCGCCTACTCCCGCTTCGTCGGCGACGTCTTCGGCGCCCCGCTGGCGATGGAGGGACTGGTCGCCTTCTTCGTCGAGTCCACCTTCCTCGGCCTGTGGATCTTCGGCTGGGACCGGCTGCCCAAGAAGGTCCACCTGGCCTGCGCCTGGGCGTTCTCGCTGGCCACCATCGCCTCCGCCTACTTCATCCTGGCCGCCAACTCCTGGATGCAGCACCCGGTCGGCGCCGAGCTGGTCGACGGCAGGCCCCGGCTGACCTCCATCTGGGCGGTGCTGACCAACAACACCGTGCTGGCCGCCTTCCCGCACACCATCTTCGGCGCCTTCTCGGTCGCCGCCGCCTTCCTGGTGGGCATCGCCGCCTGGCACCTGTGGCGGCGCACCGACGAGACCCCGGTCTGGCGGTCCTCGCTCAAGCTCGGCGCCTGGGTCGGCGTGGCCGCCTTCGCCGGTCTGGCCGCCTCCGGCGACATCCAGGGCAAGCTGATGTTCGAGCAGCAGCCGATGAAGATGGCCGCCGCCGAAGCGCTGTGCCACACCGAGGAACCCGCCAGCTTCTCGGTGTTCGCCATCGGCGACGTGACCTCGCCCAACTGCGAGGACGTCAAGAGCCTCACCGTGCCCGCGCTGCTGTCGTTCCTGGCCCACAACGACTTCTCCAGCGAGGTCAAGGGCATCCAGGACCTCGTGCCGCTCTACCAGGAGAAGTACGGCACCAACTACCCCGTCGACGAGCGGCTGGGCGAGCTGTCCGGCAAGCCCATCGACTACGTGCCCGCGCTGCCGGTGACCTACTGGGGCTTCCGCCTGATGATCGGCTTCGGCGCGCTGTCGGCCTTCGCGGGCGTGGCCGCGCTGTGGCTGACCCGAGGCGGCCGGATGCCGCGCGGCCGGTGGTTCCCCAGGCTCGCGCTGGCCAGCATCGCCACCCCGTTCCTGGGCAACAGCTTCGGCTGGATCTTCACCGAGATGGGACGGCAGCCGTTCGTCGTGGTGCCCAACCCGTCCGGCGTGGACGGCGTGTGGATGTTCACCGCCCGCGCGGTGTCCCAGACCACCGTCGGCGAGGTCCTCACCTCGCTGATCGCGCTGACCCTCGTCTACGGCGCGCTGGCCTGCGTCGAGGTGTTCCTGATCCGCCGGTACGTCCGCGCGGGCGTCGCCGGGGTGATGCCGCCCGACAAGCCGGACAAGCCCGCCGACGACGTCCTGGCCTTCGCGTACTGAGAGGGGGAGCTGTGGAGACGCTCTGGTTCTGCGTGATCGCCCTGCTGTGGCTGGGCTACCTGTTCCTGGAGGGCTTCGACTTCGGCGTCGGCATGCTGCTGCCCGTGCTCGGCCGCGACGAGACCGAGCGGCGCGTGCTGATCAACACCATCGGCCCGGTGTGGGACGGCAACGAGGTCTGGCTGCTGGTCGCGGGCGGCGCCACGTTCGCCGCCTTCCCCGGCTGGTACGCCTCCCTGTTCAGCTCCGCCTACCTGCCCCTGACGCTGTTCCTGCTGGCCCTGATCGGTCGCGGCGTGGCGTTCGAGTACCGGGGCAAGGTCGACACGGCCCGCTGGCGCCGCAACTGGGACCGGCTCATCATCGGCTGCTCCTGGGTGGCCGCGCTGGGCGTGGGCCTGGTGCTGTCCACCACCGTCTTCGGCCTGCCGCTGGACGCCGCGGGCGACCGCGTCGGCTCGCCGTTCGCGGCCATCCGGCTGGAAACCCTGCTCGGCGCGCTGGCCATCGCGGGCTACGCCCTCGTGCACGGCGCGATCTTCCTGTCGCTCAAGACCGAGGGCGAGGTCCGCGAACGGGCCCGCGCGCTGGCGCTGAAGATCGCGCCCGCCGCCCTGCTGCCGCTGGTGGTGCTCCTGCTGCTGGTGCAGCTGCGGTTCGGGTCGGTGTGGACCTGGGCGGCCTCGATCGTGGTCGCGATGGCCGCGTTCGGCGCGCTGGCCCGGCTGGCGCTGCGCCGCGAGGGCCAGGCGTTCGCCCTGATGGGCCTCGCCGTGGCGGCGGCCGTGGTGGCGCTGTTCGGCGCGCTGTACCCGAACGTGCTGCCCTCCACCCTGGACCCGGCGCACTCGCTGACCGTGGCGGGCACGGCGTCCAGCCCCTACACGCTGACCGTGATGACCTGGGTGGCCGCGTTCGGCACCCCGGCGGTGCTGGTCTACCAGGGCTGGACCTACTGGGTGTTCCGCAAGCGGATCGGCACCCGGCACATCCCCGCCGTGCACGTCCCCTGAGGACATCGCTGAAGCCACCACCGGGAGCGCCGCGCCCGTGAGCCGGGCGCGGCGTTCCGCTCTTGCGCGGCCTTGAGAAATCAACCTAAAGAGTGATCCTCTTCGTGCTTCGCCCCGACCCGGCTGTGGTTTACTAGTGGTGCGAACCGATCCCTGCGCATGCAGGGGGTAGGCTCGCCGTCAGGGGCCCTCCACGTAGGAGGGCCCTCTTTTATCTCCGCGGCCAGCACACGATGCCGTCATTCCGGTCGCCCGCCACTTCGGCCAGGTGGCGCTGAGTTATTTCACTCCACATCTCGTCCGAGCAGATCGACGCCCGCTTGCCCTTCGACGGGTGGACTCGCCGGGATGCCGCGTACGCGCAGAGATCGGCCAGTTGGATGAAGAAGGACTGGCGGGAGTCCCGCGAAACCGGGTCCTCGACGAGAAGCGGTGCCGCCACCGCCTGGTTGGCGGCGGTCCAGCTGATGCGCCGGAACTCCCGGTGGATCTTCTGCAGCCTGTCGTCCTCGCCGTGGTCGTGCACGATCATGATCGGCACTCCGCTCGCCTCGCTCCGCATCCGCAGGCGTTGCAGGACGTGCAGCCAGGCGGTCTGGAAGACGTCGCAATCGGCCTCCTCGATGAGGGACTTGCGGATGACCACGGCGAACACGCCGGAGGTGATGACATTGGCCAGCCTCATGTGGCGCCGGTAGATGTCCCGCAACTGCCCGTCACCCAGGCCCAATTCCCTGAAGTGGTGCTTGGCGCCGGTCAGCCAGTTGGCCTTCACCTCGTCGCGCAGGCGAAGGCCGTACTGGGCTCGCAACTGCTGACGCAGATCGATGAGCAGGTCGAGCCGGGCGGTCCAGTGGTCGACGGGGACGAGCGCGCAGCCCAAGGCGAAGGTCTCGGTCCCCCGGTGCATCCCGGTATCACCGCTGTCATCGACATAGGCGAATTCCATGCTCGGGTAATCATTGGTCGAGATGATCTCCGACATCGTGTTGCGTGACGGCTCGGCAGAGGGCATGTGCTTCCGTCCTGGGGGGCAACAATGGTGCGGGCAATATAGTGCACCAATCTAGGTGAATTAAATTCATACGATGCGCCGTGCCATCGTTTTCAAAGGTAATTCGGTTCAACAGTGGAATCTCAAGTCGTTTGTGTGCCGTGACCCGTGACTTCGCAAGTGACGGCCTGGGACCTAGGTCCCACCCCGACCAGGACCGTCGTACCTGAGCACGGCCCCGTCCGAGACCTACCGTTGGTGTCGTGAGCTTCCCCGGCACCCCTTCCGCCAGAAGCAAGCCGGGGCGTGGTCCGCTCGGCGCGCTGCCTTCCCTTTCGCCTTCAGCGCGCCGGGCGTTGATCATCTGCGCCCTCCTGGCCGCGCTGTCCGCCGTCGCCCTGGTCGCCCAGGCCGTCACCCTCGGCACCGCGCTGGCCACCCTCGTCGACGGCGGGCTGCCGTCGCTGACCTGGCTGGCCGTCGCCGTCGTGGCGCGGGCGCTGCTGGCGTGGGCCACCGAGGCGGTGGCCGCGCGCGCCGCGGCGGGCGCCAAGGAGGAGCTGCGCGCCGCCCTGCTCGACCGGTCGCTGGCCAACGGCCCCGCCTGGATCGCCGAGCGCGGCCCGGCCGAGCTGACCGTGCTGGCCACCAAGGGCCTCGACGCCCTGGACGCCTACTTCACCCGCTACCTGCCCGCCCTGGTCACCGCCGCCGTGGTGCCGCCGCTGGTCGGCGCGTGGCTGCTGTGGACCGACCCGACCTCGGCGGTGCTGGTCGCGGTGACCGTGCCGCTGATCCCGGTGTTCGCGATCCTGATCGGCAAGTTCACCGAGCACCGCGTGTCGCTGGCCGCGTCGGTCACCGAGCGGCTGTCCGCGCGGCTGCTGGAGCTGGTGCGGGCGCTGCCCGTGCTCACCGCGTTCGGCCGCGCGGCGGCCCAGGCGGAAGCGGTGCGGCGGGTCGGCGAGCAGCACCGCAAGGCCACCATGGGCACGCTGCGGGTGGCGTTCCTGTCCGCGCTGGTGCTGGAGGTGCTCGCGTCGCTGTCCGTGGCGCTGGTCGCCGTCGGCATCGGGGTGCGGCTGGTGTCGGGCGACCTGACGCTGCTCACCGGGCTGGTCGTGCTGATCCTCGTGCCCGAGTGCTACCTGCCGCTGCGCGCCGCGGGCGCCGCCCACCACGCCAGCGAGGACGGCCTGGAGGCCGTGCGGCGCGTGTCCGAGGTCGTGACGCCCCCCACGCAGCCCCCACCCGTCCCTGGGGGCGGCCCCGAAGCCAGCCTACCGCCCCACCGGGCCGCACGGGGCGAAGTGGATCTTGCCTGTGGACAACCCGACCCCCTGTGGACAACCGGCGTCGAAGTCCGCGACCTGCGGGTCGAGCGCCGAGGCCGCTACGCCCCGGACGGCCTGAGCTTCACCGTCCGACCGGGGCAGACCCACCGCCTCGACGCGCCGAGTGGCGGCGGCAAGTCGACCACCCTGGCCGCGATCCTCGGCTTCGTCCGGCCCGACGGCGGCCACGTCCGGGTCGGCGGCGACATCGCCTGGGTGCCGCAGCGCCCCGCGTTCGCGGGCCGCACCGTCGCCGACGAGCTGGAGCTGACCACCGGCCGCGTGGACCGCGAGGTGCTGCGCGACGTGGCCGCCGACCACTTGGCGCACCGGCCGATCGCCGAGCTGTCCACCGGCGAGCGGCAGCGGGTGGCCGTGGCCCGCGCGCTGACCAGGACCAAGGACGGCGCGTCCGTGCTGCTCCTCGACGAGCCCACCGCGCACCTCGACCCGGCCACGGTGGGCAAGGTCATGGCCGCGATCGACCGGCACGCCGGCCACGCCGCCGTGGTGCTGGCCACCCACCGGGTCGCCGAGGCCGCCGACGAGGCGCGGCAGGCAAGGCCGGTCGACCGGGAGGCCGAGCGGCAGGCCCGGCCGCGCCTGCCCAAGCCCACCAAGCGGGTGCTGGCGGGCGCGGCGCTGGGCGTCGCCGCGCTGGTCAGCGGGGTGGCGCTGACCGCGCTGTCGGCCTACCTCATCGCGAAGGCCTCTACCCGCCCGCCGATCCTGACGCTGTCCGTCCTCGTGGTGGGCGTGCGGACGTTCGCGCTGGCCAAGGGCGTGCTGCGGTACCTCGAACGGCTGGTCTCGCACGACGCGGCGTTCCGCTTCGCCATCGCGCTGCGCGTCGACCTGTGGCGCCACCTCACCCCCGGACGGGCCCAGCTCACCCGCCTGGTCGACGACACCGACACCGTGCGCGACCTGGTGCCGCGAGTGCTCCAGCCGCCGCTGGTGGCGGCCGGGACGGGCGTCGCGGCCGTGGTCCTGTTCGCGTTCATCCAGCCCACCGCCGCGCTCGCGCTGGCCGCCGCGCTGCTCGTCGGCGGCCTGGCCGCCCCGGCCATCGCGGTCGCCGTCGAGCGCCGAGCCAGCGCGAAGCTGGCGCGCGGCCGCAGGCAGGTCTCCGAGGACGTGCTGACCCTGCTCACCGCCGCGCCGGACCTGATCGCCTTCCACGCCGACGGCACCGCGCTGCGCGCGGTCAAGGACCGCGACGCCGAACTGGCCGGGCTGGCCCGCAGGCAGGCGTTCGGGGCGGGCGCGGCCACGGCCGCGGTGCACCTGACCACCGGGCTCGCCGCCCTGGTCTGCACCGCGCTGGCCACCGGCATCGACCCGCTGCTGGCCCCCGTGCTCGGCCTGGTGCCGCTGGCGCTGGCCGAGGCGCTGTCCGCCCTGCCGCCCGCCGCCCAGCACCGCGCCGCCCTGCGCGAGGCCTACGGGCGGGTCACCGAGCGGCACCCGCTGCCGGAGAAGCGGCTCGGCCCGCCGAAGCTGGAGCACGTGGACGTCCGCTGGCCCGGCTCCGCCGAACCGGCCCTGCGCGACCTGAGCCTGGACCTGGTGCCGGGCGAGAAGGTCGCCGTGGTCGGCCCGTCCGGCGCGGGCAAGTCCACCCTGTTCGCGCTGCTGCTGGGCTTTCTCGCGCCCGAGCGCGGCCACGCGCAGAGCCCGGCGAAGGTCAGCTGGTGCCCGCAGGAGCCGATGCTGGTCTCCACCACCGTCCGGGAGAACCTGCGTCTGGCCGACCCGCACGCCGACGACGAGCGGCTGCGCGACGCCCTGCGCACCGCCGGCCTGCCGGAGTGGACCGACCGGCTGGACACCGTCATCGGCCCCGCCCTGGTCTCCGGCGGCGAGGCGCAGCGCCTCGCGCTGGCCAGGGCCCTGCTGCACGACGCGGACCTGGTGCTGCTGGACGAGCCCACCGCGCACCTGGACCGGCCCACCGCCGAGGCGCTGCTGGACCGCCTGGACGAGGCGCTGCGCGGCAAGACCGTCGTGCACATCACCCACCGGCCCGAAGAAGCCGAGCGCGCCGACCTGGTGCTGGCCATCAAGCCCTACCGTTGACCGTCGTGGACCCCGCACGAGTGCTCGCCGCCTCGACCGAGATCACCTCCGCCGCGCTCGCGGGGGACGACCCGGACGCGGTGCTGCCGCTGGTCGTGCGGCGCGCGGTGGAGCTGGCCGAAGCCGACCTGGGGCTGGCGATGATCACCGCCGACGACGGGACGCTGACGGTGGAGGCGTCCTCCGGCGACGTCGACCCGGTGGGCGCCGACCCGGTGGGCGTGGTGCTGTCCAGCCGCTCCTCGGCCGCGCGGGCGGCCCGCACGGGCGTGCCGGTGGTGGCCGAGGACTTCACCACCGACCCGCGCACCGCGCCGTTCGTGCCCAAGGCGCTGCGCGGCTACGGGCCGTTCGCGGTCGCGCCGTTCGGCACGCGGGAGCGCAGGCTGGGCGCGCTCGCGGTCTACCGCAGGCGCGGCTCGGCGCCGTTCCGGCCGGACACGGTGGAGGTGCTGGCCGCGTTCGCCGCGCAGGCCGGGCTGGCCGTGGTCCTGGCCGAGGGGTCGACGGCGCGCCAGCGGGTGGCGGTCTACCAGGAGCGCGAGCGCATCGCCCGCGACCTGCACGACGTGGTGATCCAGCGGCTCTACGCCACCGGCGTGCAGCTGGACCTGCTCGACCGCAGGCTCAAGCTGGAGGGCCGGGAGGCGCGCAGGCTCGCCGAGGCGGTCGACCAGCTCGACCAGACCATCGCCGAGGTCCGCGCCACCGTGC
>NZ_BMRG01000001.1:529668-564736 GCF_014648515.1 Saccharothrix coeruleofusca | reverse complement strand
GGGCGCTGCGCAGCGCCGACCCCGGCGCGCCCACCGACACCGACCTGGTGGACTCGGTGCACGCCGAGGCGCGCACGGCCGGTGAGCTGCTGGGCTTCAAGCCCGAGGTGGACATCAGCGGCCAGTTCCTGGACGTGCCCGCCGAGCTGGCCGACCACGCCCGCGCCGCGCTGCGCGAGGCGCTGTCCAACGTGGTGCGGCACTCGGGCGCGCACCGGGTGCGGATCGGCCTGGAGCGCGACGCGGACAGGCTGGTGCTCCAGGTCGCCGACGACGGCTGCGGCATCCCGCGCGGCGTGGCCAAGCGCGGCCTGCGGCACCTGGAGGAACGCGCGCTGGCGGCGGGCGGCGGCTGCGAGATCACCTCGTCGCCGCGCACCGGCACCACCGTCACCTGGCACGTGCCCCTGGGCTGAACCGGGGGATTCGGGCCCCGGTCAGATGCCCCGCCTGGCCACCCAGGCGGCGGCCTGCGTGCGGCGCTCCATGCCCAGCTTCGACAGCACGGCGGTGACGTGGTTCTTCACCGTCTTCTCCGCCACGAACAGGCGCTCGGCGATCTGCCGGTTGGACAGGCCCTCGCCGATCAGCTCCAGCACCCGCCGCTCCTGCTCGGTCAGCGCGTCCAGGGCGTCCACCCGCTGGGGCCTGCGCAGCCGGTCCAGCACCCGCGCGGTGGTCACCGGGTCCAGCAGCGAGCGGCCCGCCGCGACCTCCCGCACCGCGGTCACCAGGTCCTGCCCGCGCACCTGCTTGAGCAGGTAGCCCGACGCGCCCGCGGTGATCGCCCCGACCAGCGCCTCCTCGTCGTCGAACGCGGTCAGCACCAGGCACCGCGGCGGGCTGGGCAGCTCCCGCAGCCTCCGGCACAGCTCGACACCGCCGCCGTCGGGCAGCCGCACGTCCACCACGGCCACGTCCGGCTCGGACGCCCCGGCCCGCACCAGCGCCTCGGCCACCCCGCCCGCCTCGGCCACGACGCTGATGTCGTCCTCGTCCTCCAACAGCTCACGCAGGCCCCGACGGACCACCTCGTGGTCGTCCACGAGCAGCACGCGGATGGTCACGAATCAACCATAGGTCGAATGCCGGTACCGGCCGCACCCGGTCACCCAAGACAGTGCAGGAATGCTCGTGCGCGCGATTGAGGAGGCCGACCGGATCGTCGTCGGCAGGCTGGTGCTGGAGCTGTGGGGTGCGCACACCTCCGTGGCACACGGCCAGGTGTTCTTCCCGGCGAGCCTGCCGGGTTTCCTTGTGGAGCAGCAGAACCAGGTGATCGGCCTGCTGACCTACACCACGTACGACAGCTTCATGGAGATCGTCACGATAGACGCGTTACGCAGGGGCCGGGGCGTGGGCACCTCGCTGGTCGAGGCCGCCGTGCACCGTGCCCGTCAACTCGGCTGCTCCCGCGTCCGGCTCACCACCACCAACGACAACCTCGACGCGCTGCGGTTCTACCAGCGGCGCGGGTTCCGGCTCACCGCGCTGCGCCCGGACGCGGTGCGCGAAGCCCGCAGGCTCAAGCCGGAGATCCCGTCGGTGGGGGACTACGGCATCCACATCACCGACGAGCTCGACCTGGAACGATGGCTCACCCCGAGGTAGTTGTCCACAAGTCTGGGCATGTTGTCCACAGGTTGTGCACAACTACCGGCGGGGGAGCGTGCTGAACACCTCGTCCCACGCCGCCGCGACCTGGCGGGCGCACGTCTCCGGAGCCACCCCGCCCACCCCGGTGCCCAGGCCGGGCATGGCGATCGTGCGGATCGCCCGGCGCAGCGGACGGCCGTCGTCCAGCCTGCCGCCCTGCCACAGCCGCAGCACCGCCCGCGCGGCCAGGTAGGGGTGCACGGTGTCCCTGGGCAGCCGCTCACCGGGTGTGCGCATGGTCGGCGCGCTGATCAGCCACTGCGGCTCCGGCTCGCCCGTCGGCACCACCAGCGCCTCGCCCACCGGCAGCTCGCCGCCGTGCAGGGCCAGCACGGCGCTGCGCACGTGGTCCTCCACGAACGGGAAGGCTCGCGCGTACACGGCGTCTATGCCGCCGCGCATCCATCCCGATGAGTTGGCCGGGCTCACCACCGCCTCGGCCACGATGTCGAGCACCGAACCGCGGTGCACCTCCACGCCGGCGCGGCCATCGGCCACACCGAGCCACGCCCGTGCGAGTGGTTCGTCCACTGCGCACAGCACCAGACGGGGAACTGAAGCCGGAGCGCTGATCTCACCCTCCGTATCGGCGGACACGCGGACAAGCATTCCAGGCAAGGCACTCCCGGCGGAACCGGGGCGGGCACCTCCCCGTCGGGTGATCCTCGCCTCAGCGGTGATCACCACGAGTGCGGCTCGTATGGTGGTCCGGTGCTGCCGCGCATCGCGTACTTCGGACCGCAGGGGACGTTCACCGAGCAAGCCGCGCGCGGCTTCGCCGCGGACTCCGAGGTCGACTCCGAGCTGCTGCCCCACGACACCGTGCCCGCCGCGCTGGACGCGGTCCGGCGCGGCGAGGCCGACGGGGCGTGCGTGCCCGTGGAGAACTCGGTGGAGGGCGCGGTGCCCGCCACCATGGACGCCCTCGCCGAGGGCGAACCGCTGGTGGCGGTGGCCGAGGCGGTGCTGCCGGTGCGGTTCAGCGTGCTCGTGCGGCCCGACGGCGGCCCGGTCCGGACCGTCGCCAGTCACCCGCACGCGCTGGCCCAGGTGCGGCACTGGCTGGCCGCCAACCTGCCGGACGCGGCCGTCGTCGCCACCACGTCCACCTCGGCCGCAGCGGTGGCCGTGCTGCGCGGTGACTACGACGCCGCGGTGAGCGCGCCCGTCGCGGTGCGCCACTACCCGCTGGAGGTGCTCGCCTCCGACGTCGCGGACGTCAGCGACGCCAAGACCCGCTTCCTGCTGGTCCGGCCGCCGGGAGTGGTGCCGGGGCCGACCGGACGCGACCGCACCTCGATCGTGGTCACCGCGCCGGACCGGGTGGGCGTGCTGTCCGACGTGCTGACCGAGCTGGCGCTGCGGCGGATCAACCTGACCCGCATCGAGTCCCGGCCCACCAAGGGCAAGCTCGGCGAGTACCGGTTCTACGTCGACTTCGACGGCCACGTGGCCGAGCCCAGGGTGGGCGACGCGCTGGCCGCCCTGCGCAGGCACTGCCCGCGGACCCGCTTCCTCGGCTCGTACCCCAAGGCGGTCGAAGGCAGTCCTGCCCCGGCCGCGGACAACGCCGAGTTCGTCGCCGCCGCCGAGTGGGTCGCCCGCATCCGCGAAGGCCGCGGCGCCTGACCCCCGCCGATGAGCGCCTGCTGGGTCGGGCGGGCACGATGGCGCGGTGAGCAAGCGGCGCAAGCAGCCCGTCCCGCAGCCCGTCCCGCAGGGCGAGGCCGCCGAGCCGACCGCTTCCGGCGGCGCGGTCGAGTGGCCGTCACCGATTCGCGACGGCGAGTGGGTGGACGCCGCCGGAACGCGGTGGCGGCTGCGCGGCGTGCGGCGGCGAACCCCGGCCAAGCGCGTGGAGCACCTGCTGCGGTCGCCGGAGGTCCGGGTCCTGCTGTTCCACGGGCCCGGCGCGCCGACCGAGGTCGCGCCGGGCGACCGGGACGCGCTGTGCCTGCGGATGCGCCCCCACCTGCGCGAGCCCGAGGTCCGCGCCCCCGGCGACTTCACGGGTTTCCAGGCCGGGGAGTTCAGGGACGACGAGCGGCGCTCGCTGCTCGTCGTCGAGGAGTCGTGCTGACAGGTCGGGACGCCGGCGAGGCCGAGCTGATGGGTGAGCGGCCGACGCGGGAGATCGCGGCTCGCCCGCGACCTCAGCCCCAGCCGAGTTCGTGCAGGCGGTCGTCGTCGATGCCGAAGTGGTGGGCGATCTCGTGCACGACAGTGATCGCGACCTCGTCCACCACGTCGTCCTCGTCGTGGCAGACGTCCAGGATCGCCTCGCGGTAGATCGAGATCCGGTCCGGCAGCACCCCGCCGTAGTCGCTGGTCCGGCTGGTCAGCGCGATCCCCGTGTACAGCCCGAGCAGCGACGGCTCCTCCGGGTGCCGGTCCTCCACCAGCACCACCACGTTGCTCATCGCCGCGGCGAACTCCGGCGGGATCAGGTCCAGCGCCTCGGCCACCAGCTCCTCGAACCGCTGGCGCGACATCTCCACCGGCACGTCAGCTCACTCCGTCGGCTCGACGGACGCGGACGTGGTCGGCACGACCGACGACGAGCTCGGCGGCGCGCTGGAACCGGACTCGGCGGAGCTGGAGCCGGGGTGCAGCGGCGCGCCGGTGGCGTCCTCCTGCTGCACGGCCGTGGTCTGCGGCGGGTTCGACGTGGTCAGCGGCGGCGCGTTGGGGTTGCGGACGCTGCCGTTCCACGCGGTCAGGCCGTCCGCCGCGGGCACCGCGCCGACCTTGCAGTTGGCCAGCTTCGAGCCCACCGCCCAGCTCTCCGCCGCACGGGTGTCCCACGTCACGATCAGGCCCTTGGCGCCGAAGTCCGCCCCGCCGCTGTACTCGGCGGCGATGCGGTCGCACTCGCCCGCCATCACCTCGTCCTGCCTCTCCGGCGAGGGGAACTCCTGGGAGGCCTGCCCCAGGTTCACCACGCCGACGATCTCGAACGTGTGCGGCTGCGCGCAGTCCACCGGGTCGCCGACGGACTTGCCGTTGATGCCCAGGCACACGCCGGGGTCGTAGACGTCGGACTGGTCCTGGGTGCGCGCCGAGCCGAACGAGGGGAACAGCCCGCCCGCCGGGCCCGCCACCTGCAGGCCGCAGCGCAGCGTGCGCTGGCCCTCCGACCAGCGGCGCTCGCCGGGGTTGAGCGGGCCGACGGTGTACTTGCCGAACGGGTCGAACTTGCCGCCCAGGTAGTCCAGCGAGACCTGGGTGCAGTGCTGCTGGCTGATCTGCTGCCACTGCTCGTCGCCGGGGAACGGCGCCTGCGGCCCGAACGCCGAGCCGATGTCCACCACGCCGCTGACCTCGAACCGGTGCTGCGCGGCGCAGTCGACCTTGGTGATGTCGGACAGGTCGCTGCGCTGCCAGTCCAGGCAGTCGCCCGCCTGGGAGTCGTAGGCCGGGTTCACCGGTTCCTCGGCGAGCCCGCCCAGCACGCCACCGCCACCACCGCCGCCCACCGGCCAGGAGGTGAAGGTGCTCAGCGCCAGCAGCGCGAGCGCGCCGACGAACGCGCCGACCATGACCATGTGGTCACCTCGACGGAACCACCGCGCGTTCACAGACATCTGCTCCATGATGCCTGTACCTGACCGGAAACCCATCGGGCGGGTGGAGTGTGTTGCTTTTAGGACACTCGTCACCCGTTTGGCCGCCCAGCTCTGTACCGTCCCCGCCGGGAGTGGCTGATGACTGAGAACGACGCAGGGAACAACCAGCCGGAGACCGGTGGCGGCACGACACCGCCCCCGTACGTGCCGGCACCGCAGCAGCAGCCTGCCCGCGGCAAGATCCGCAGGCAGGAGTCCGGGGTGACCAAGCCCCGGCCGCCGACGCTGGCCGAGCAGCGCGCCCGCGAGCAGGCGCTGCGCGAGCAGGAGCAGCAGCGGGCGGCGCTGGAGGCCGAGCAGGCGCGCAAGGCCAAGCTGCGCAAACGCCTGCTCATCGGCGGCGGTGTGACCGTCGGCGTGGTCGGCGTGGTGGCCATCTGGTACGCCGTGGCCAGCCCCGACGAGGTCGAGGCGCAGTGCACCCGCGACGACGTGGTCGTCGAGGACCAGTACTGCGACGAGAACTACGCGCGCAGCCACGGCGGGTACAGCAGCGGCGGGTTCATCTACATCGGCGGCAGCTCGTACCGGTACCACTACGGCGGCCCGAGCACCCCGGTCGGGCAGAAGGTCACCGGGGGCAGCTACACCGCGCCCAAGGGCGCGACCATCACCACCAAGTCCGGCACGACCGTCCAGCGCGGCGGCTTCGGCGTCTCCGGCGGCAGCAAGAGCGGGGGCAGCTGAGTGCGTCGGGAGTCCTCCACCCCCCGGCCGAACTGGCAGCGCACGGTGTCCGAGCAGGGACTGGTGTTCGGCGCGCCGTCCAGGGCCGCCGACGGCGGACCGCGCCCGTACTGGGACGAGTCGGCGCACTACGTGTTCCAGATGAGCGACGTGCTGTCGCTGGAAGCGGACGTCGAACTGCTGCACAGCATGTGCCTGGAAGCGGTCGACAACGTGGTGCTGACCGAGCGCTACCGGGACTTCGGCATCGCCGAGTGGCTGTGGCCCGCCATCGCCGAGTCCTGGAAGCGCCGCGACCCGCACGTCTACGGCCGCTTCGACCTGCGCTACGACGGCCGCGGCCCGGCCAAGCTGCTGGAGTACAACGCCGACACGCCGACGTCGCTGCTGGAGGCGTCGGTCGTGCAGTGGAACTGGAAGACCGACGTCTACCCGGACGACGACCAGTGGAACTCGCTGCACGAGAAGCTGGTCGAGCGGTGGGCCGAGATCGGCTCCCGGCTGCCCTCGTCCGAGCTGCACTTCACCTGGTCGGGGGCGGACCCGTCGGGGGAGGACCACGTCACCGTGGCCTACCTGCAGGAGACCGCCGCCGAAGCGGGCATGAACACCGTCGGGCTGGCCATCGAGGAGATCGGCTGGGACAGCCTGCTCAAGCGGTTCGTCGACCTCGAAGAGGCCCCGATGGGCACGGTGGTGAAGCTCTACCCGTGGGAGTGGGTGGTCGACGAGCAGTTCGGCCGCTACGCGGTGGAGAGCCTGCCCGGCACGCTGTGGATCGAGCCGCTGTGGAAGATGCTGCTGTCCAACAAGGCGCTGCTGGCGGTGCTGTGGGAGATGTACCCCGGCCACCCGAACCTGCTGCCCGCCTACCTGGACGACCCCGGCCTGCTCACCGAGTACGTGCGCAAGCCCCGACTGGGTCGGGAGGGCGCGAACATCCAGATCGTGGCGCCCGGCTACGAGACCCAGACCGGCGGCGTCTACGGCAAGGAGGGCTTCGTCTACCAGCTGTTCGACCCCCTGCCCGAGTTCGACGGCTACCGGCCCGCCCTGGGCGCGTGGGTGGTCGGCGACTCGGCGGCCGGCCTGGGCATCCGCGAGACGGTCGGCCTGGTCACCGACGACGGCGCGGCGTTCGTCCCGCATCGGATTGTTGACTGAAATGGAGTGCTCGTGATCACCGAATTCGCGTTGGACCCCGGCTTCGGCGCGGCCATCGGCCGGGGCGTCGGCGCGATCGCGCTGTACGCGGTCGTCGGTCTGCTGCTGATGGTCTTCGGCTTCTACGCCATCGACTGGACCACGCCGGGCAAGCTGAGCACCCTGGTGCGCACTGGGGCGCCGAACGCGGTCATCGTCACCGCGGCGGGCCTGTTCAGCATGGCGCTGATCGTGGTCGTCGCCATCTACAGCTCGGCGGGCAAGCTGGACGAGGGCCTGCTGTCGGCGCTGGTCTTCGGCCTGGTCGGCATCGTGGTGCAGGTGCTGGCGGTGCGGCTGCTGGAGTGGGTGACGCGGCTGGACATCGGCTCGCTGATCGAGTCCGACCGCTTCGCCCCGGCCAGCGCCGTGGTGGCCAGCGCGCACGTGGCGCTGGGCCTGGTCGTGGCCGTCGCCATCTCCTAGGGATATGCGGGTGAGGTCACGAGGGGGCGGGGACTACCCTTTCCCCTCGTGATTGACCTGAAGGCACTGCGCGAAGACCCGGAAGCCGTGCGCGCCTCGCAGCGCGCCCGCGGTGAGGACGACACCGTGGTCGACGCGCTGCTGTCCGCCTTCGAGCGCAGGCGCTCCGCCGTGGCCAGGGCCGACGCGCTGCGCGGCGAGCAGAAGGCGTTCGGCAAGCAGGTCGGCCGGGCCAGGGGCGAGGAGCGCGAGGCGCTGCTGGCCAAGGGCAAGGAGCTGGCCGCGGAGGTCAAGGCCGCCGAGGCCGAGCAGGCCGCCGCCGAGGCCGAGCTGGCCGAGCTGCACCGCGCCGTGCCCAACGTGGTGCACCCCGACGCCCCGGTGGGCGGCGAGGACGACTACGTGGTGGTCAAGCACGTCGGCAGGCCGCGCGAGTTCGACTTCGAGCCGCTGGACCACCTCGACCTCGGGCTGCGGCTGGGCGCGCTGGACATGGAGCGCGGCGCCAAGGTGTCGGGCTCGCGGTTCTACTTCCTCACCGGCGTGGGCGCGCAGCTGGAGCTGGCGCTGCTGAACATGGCGGTCGCCCAGGCGACCGCCGCCGGGTTCCAGCTGATGATCACCCCCACCCTGGTGCGGCCGGAGATCATGGCGGGCACCGGGTTCCTCGGCGCGCACGCCAGCGAGATCTACCGCCTGGAGGCGGACGACCTGTACCTGGTCGGCACCTCGGAGGTGCCGCTGGCGGGCTACCACGCCGACGAGATCCTCGACGGCGAGCGCCGCTACGCGGGCTGGTCCTCGTGCTACCGCCGCGAGGCGGGCTCGTACGGCAAGGACACCCGCGGCATCATCCGGGTGCACCAGTTCAACAAGGTCGAGATGTTCTCCTACGTGCGGCCGGAGGACGCCGAGGCCGAGCACGCCAGGCTGCTGGCCTGGGAAGAGGAGATGCTGGCCAAGGTCGAGGTGCCCTACCGGGTGATCGACACCGCGACGGGCGACCTGGGCACCAGCGCGGCGCGCAAGTTCGACTGCGAGGCGTGGGTGCCCTCGCAGCGGGCCTACCGCGAGCTGACCTCGACCTCGAACTGCACCACGTTCCAGGCCCGCAGGCTCAACGTGCGCTACCGGGACGAGCAGGGCAAGCCGCAGACCATGGCGACCCTGAACGGCACCCTGGCCACCACCCGCTGGATCGTGGCGATCCTGGAGAACCACCAGCAGGCCGACGGCTCGGTCGTCGTCCCGCAGGCCCTGCGCCCCTTCCTCGGCGGCCGCGAAGTCCTCGAACCCCGCTGACCCCCCACCCCCGCGAGTCGAACCCCCAGGTACCGCGAGTCGAACGCTCCGGTACCCGGAGTTCGACCCTCGGGACGCGCGAGTCGCGCGTCCGGACACCCCGAGCTGAGCGCTCAGGCACTACGAACTGAGCGTTCGCGCACCTCGGGCGATGGTGCTCCTCAGTCGAGCCGCCCGCTCTTCACCCCGGCGAGGAACGCGCCCAGTGCGGCGGGCGCGCACGTCAGTACCGGCCCCTGCGGGTTCTTGGAGTCACGCACGGCGTCGAGGGTGTTCGCCACCTCGACGCAGTTGCCCCCGCTGTTGGTGGACCGGCGCGATTTTCTCCACTTCGCCCTGGTCAGGTCGGTCATCGTTGCTCCTCGGTTGTGGTCATAGTCGTGACAGCACCGTATCGACCAGCGACAACGAGTCCTCGTGCGACAGCGCGACAGCGGTCATCTCGCGCATGGCGTTCTCGTACCGCTCCACCCGTTCAGCGTCATCCACGAAACGGCCATCCGTCAACGTCTCGACGTAGATCGCTCGCTTGCCGTCGTTGTCCGTCAACACCAGGAACGGAATCCCGCATCCGGCGTGCGCACCGATTTCGGTTGGGATGACTCGCAGTTCGCCGACGCCCTTCCGGCCGATCGCCGCCAGGTGCGCCAGCTGCCCGCGCATGACCTCCCGCCCGCCCACCGGCATCCGGAGCACGTGCTCGTCGATCACCCAGCGAATCGCGGGTGGGCGCTCGGAACTGAGCCGTGCCTGTCGAGCGAGTCGCGCCTGGACCAGTCTGTCGATGTCTTCGGAGGCGAGGTCGGGGTTCGTGCCGATGACCGCTCGGGCGTACTGCTCGGTCTGCGCCAGACCTTGCAGCAACCACGGCGAGTAAGCGTGGATAGCGGTTGCGGTCTCTTCCAGGTCGAAGAACCGGCGCAGCCGGTCTGGCACGGCACCGCCCCAAGGGGTTCGCGGTCGCCGCTGACGGGCGATATCAGCGAGGTGTTCGATGTCGGCGCGTTCGTCCCCACCGACGCCGTACAGGTCCAGCAGGTCACGCAGTTCCGAAGACCGGATCGAGACCTCGCCCTTCTCGATGGTGCGGATCTTCGAGACCGAACAGCGCAGCGTTCGTGCGGCTTCTTCCCGTTGCACGTCGGCCGTCTCGCGGGCCTTGACCAGAGCCTCGCCGAGCTTCTGCTTGTAGATGGTCGGGCTCGTGTCGCGCACCTTGCTCCTGCTCCCGTCGTGATCGCGCCGACCAGTGTGCAGCAGTGCTGAACTCGCGCACCGCTTCGCCCAATCGTGTAATTGTTCAAACCCTGCGCCAAGGTTTAATTTCGCCTGGTCAAAAGCTCGCATGGCTGCAGTGATGGAGGTGCGGGGTGAGCGGTGAGTTCTGGGTGACCCTGGTGATGGGCGTGATCACCGGCTTCGTCGTCGCCGTAGCGGCCGTGCCGCTCCTGCGGTTCCGCAGGACGCCGCGGCGCAGGCGCGCCGAGTTCCCGACGCGCCTGTGGACGCCTCAACCACCGGACGCCCCGGCCTTCACCAGGGGCAAGCACGCCGCCCTGTCGAGCTGAAACCAACTGGAAAGGCGGAGCACATGACCGAGCTGACCGACTTGGAGCCGCTGTGAGACGAAGCCGGATTCGCGGACTTCCTCCGAGGGCTCGCCGAGGACGACGCGCCGAAGCTGTTCGCCATCGCCCACGAGTACGGCACCCGGCATGACGGCTGGATCGCCGCCTATGGCATGGCTTTCCACGACCACGCCGAAGTTTTCTCCACGGAAGGCGACTTCCACGCGCGTGCTCAGGACCCGGACAGCGCCCTGGCCACCTTCGCGCGGTCCGTTGACGACCGGAACGTGAAATTGCACCTGCTGTGGCTCTAGCCGGCGCCTGCGAGCACTTCCCCGGCCTCGTCGGGTAGTAGAGAATTGCCCGTGCGGCGGGGTCGGGTGGTACTTGCCGGTCAGACCTGGGTGGCGATGTGGCGCGCGATTTCGAGGGCGCTGGTGGCGGCGGGGGAGGGTGCGTTGAGGACGTGCACCTGGCCCGGCGCGGTCTGGATCAGGAAGTCGTCGACCAGTGAGCCGTCGGGCAGCATCGCCTGCGCCCGCACGCCCGCGCCCGCGCGCACCAGGTCGGACGAGGTCACGGCGGGCACCAGCCGGGCCAGGCTGGCGGCGAAGCGCTCGCGGGAGAAGCTGCGCAGCACCTCCTCCAGACCGGTGCGGGCGTACCGGCGGGCCAGCCGCCAGGTGCCGGGGAACCGCAGCACCTCGGCCACGTCGGAGGCGGAGAAGTCGCGCCAGCGGTAGCCCTCGCGGCGCAGCGCCAGCACCGCGTTGGGCCCGGCGTGCACGCTGCCGTCGAGCATCCGGGTCAGGTGCACGCCCAGGAACGGCAGGGTCGGGTCGGGCACCGGGTAGATCAGGCCGCGCACCAGGTCGGGGCGGCGCAGTTCGTAGTACTCGCCGCGGAACGGGACGATGCGCGCGGCGGGCGTCAGCCCGGCCATCCGCGCCACCCGGTCGCTGTGCAGGCCAGCGCAGTTGACCAGGGCGTCGGCCCGCACCACGCCGCCGGGGGTGGCCACCTCGACCTTGCCGCCCCGGCCCCGGACGGCCAGCGCGGGGGTGCTCAGCCGCAGGTCGGCGCCGGAGAGCTCGCGGACCAGCGCCGCGCACACGGCCGGGAAGTCGACCACCGCCGTGCTCTCCACCCGCAGCGCCGCCACGCACGCCACCTCGGGCTCGTGCTCGCGGGCCTCCTCGGCGGTGATCAGCCGCGCGGGCACCCCGTTCTCCGCCGCGCGCGCCGCCAGCGCGTGCAGCCGGGGGATCTCCCGCGACGTGGTGGCGACCACCAGCTTGCCGCACACGTCCACGGGAACGCCCTGCGCACGGGCGTAGGCGACCATGGACCGGTTCCCGGCCACGGACAGCCGCGCCTTCAGCGACCCCGGCTTGTAGTACAGCCCGGCGTGCACCACGTTGCTGTTGTGGCCGGTCTGGTGGGCCGCCCAGCGCGGCTCCTTCTCCAGCACGACGACCTCGTCGCCGCGCCGCGCCAACTCGCGGGCCGTCGCCAGCCCGACGATCCCGCCGCCGATCACCACGATGCGCCGCACGCGGGTCACGCTACTGGCGGACCAGCTCCGGCAGCACCTCGGTGACGACGGCTTCCAGCACGGCCTCGCTGCCCGCGTAGACGCCGCTCTCGCGGGGCCAGTGCGCCAGCAGGTCGGTGAACCCCAGCTCACCCGCCCGGCCCACGACGTCGCGGAAGCACTCGACGCTGGTCAGCGAGTACACCGGGGCGGAGTCGGCGTTGAGGTACCAGTCGACGGTCTCCTTGGCGCGGCCGATGGCGTCCAGGGTGTCCCGGAACCGGGCCGCCATCGCCGCCACGCCGCGCCACCAGTCCTCGACGTCCTCGGTCTCCGGTCCGGTGGTCACCCAACCGGTGCCGTACCGGGCGGCCACCCGCATCGCCTTGGGGCCGTTCGCGGCGACCAGGAACGGCAGCCGGGGCCGCTGCACGCAGCCCGGCGCGCTGCGCGCCTCGACGACCTCGTAGTGCTGCCCGTGGAAGGTGGTGCGCTCCTGGGTGAGCAGCCGGTCCAGCACGTCGACGAACTCGGCGAACCGGGCCGCGCGCGCCGGGGGCGCGAGCAGGGTGTCACCCATCACGGTGGTGTCGTATCCCATACCGCCCGCGCCGAGACCGATGGTGAGGCGGCCGTCGGACAGGTCGTCCAACGCCATCAGCTCCCGCGCGAACGGCACCGGGTGCCGGAAGTTCGGCGTGGCCACCAGGGTGCCCAGCCTGATCTTCGAGGTGACCCCGGCAGCCGCGCTGAGCGTGGGAATCGCGCTGAACCACGGTCCGTCCACCAGGCTCCGCCAGCCGATGTGGTCGTAGGTCCAGGCGTGGTGGAACCCGTACTGCTCGGCGGCCCGCCACTTGGGTTCGGCGATCCACCACCGGTGTTCGGGCAAGATCACGATGCCTGTGCGCACGACCGGACGGTATCCGAAAGCGTGAGCGGCCCGTGCACCATGGAGAGGTGCAGAGACCTGCCCTGGTGGCCTCGGATGTCGATGGAACGCTCCTCAACCCGCTCGGGCGCGTCAGCCCGCGCACCGCTGACCTGGTCGGTCGGGTGCTGGCCAGCGGAACCCCGTTCGTGCTGGCCACCGGCCGCCCGCCGCGCTGGGTGCTGGACGTGGCCGACGCGACCGGCGCGTCCGGCTACGCGGTGTGCTCGAACGGCGCGGTGATCTACGACATCGGCGCCGATCAGGTGAAGAAGCAGTGGGCGCTGGACCCGGTGACGCTGCGGGACCTGGCCCGGCTGCTGGACCAGGCGCTGCCCGGTTGCGCGATGGCCGCCGAGCGGGTGGGGGAGTCCGCGCGGTCCAGCGGGGTCGCCGACTTCGTCGCCGAGGACGCCTACGTGCACCCGTGGGAGGAGGGCGCGCAGCCGTCGCCGGGCGCGGGTCGGGCGGACGTGCTCGGTCACCCTGCGGTCAAGCTCCTGGTCAGGCACTCTCGGATGACCAGCGAGGAGATGGCCGCCGCCGCGGGGCAGCTGCTGCGGGACCGCGTGGCGATGACCTACTCCACCAACGAGGGCCTGCTGGAGTTCAGCGCGGCGGGCGTGACGAAGGCCAGCGGCCTGGCGGAGGTGGCGCGCGGGCTGGGCGTGCGCCCCGAGGAGGTGATCGTGTTCGGCGACATGCCCAACGACGTGCCGGTGCTGCGCTGGGCGGGGCACGGCGTCGCCATGGCCAACGCTCACCCGGACGCGTTGGCCGCCGCGGATGAGGTCACGGGGAGCAACGCCGAGGACGGCGTGGCGCAGGTGCTGGAGCGCTGGTTCTGATCCGGATGACCCAGGGGGGTGAACGGATCATCACAGCCGCTCTCTACAATTCGCCCGAAACGCCACCGGTGCCGGTGTGCCGTGTCCACCCTGAGCTGCGGGTGTTCTAGGAGATATTGGGTGTCAACCTCGTCTGAGATCGACCGGTCCGCGCTCGTGGACGAGCCCGTGGTGGGCGGCGGCGCGGGCCGGGCCGACCGGCTGCGCGCGTGGGCGCTGGCGGTGGCGGCTCCGTCGAGGTCGGTGCTGGCGTTCAGCGCGCTGCTGACCGTCGTGTTCTGGAACATGCCCGCGTTCGCGCCCAACCAGCCCAAGGGCGACTACGACTACGGCCTGCTCATCGCGCTGGCCAGGCAGTTCGACCTGAGCTTCGGCGACCGGGTGTCCACCACCTACGGGCCGCTGTACTTCCTGGCCATCCCCTCGGTGATCCACCGGGGCGAGGTCCTGGTGGGCTACCTGCTGTGGTTCGTGCTGGCCACGGCCTGCACCGCGGCGATCTACCAGGCGCTGCGCCGCCACCTCGGCGCGCCCGCCGCCTGGGGCGTGGTCGGCGTGATGGCGCTGAGCTCCAGCATCGTGCCGCTGACCGCGGTCATCACCACCACGTTCGCCTTCGTCGTGGTGCTGTCGATCTTCTACGCCCGCGACGAGCTGCCGCGCTGGGCGCAGCGGTCCTACCCGATCGCGATGGGCGTGCTGGTCGCGGCGATGCTGCTGACCAAGTTCTCGGTGGGCCTGATGTGCGGCCCGGTGATCCTGGGCGCGGTGCTGGCCAAGCACGGCAAGGTGCTGCGGCCGTTCCTGGAGTACGCGATCAGCGGCATCGCCGCGCTGGTGCTGCTGTGGATCGCCGCCGGCCAGCCGCCGCTGCAGGTCGTCGAGTACGTCATCCGCGCGCTGTCGGTGGGCAGCGGCCACGCCCAGTCGATGGGCCTGGAGCAGCCGGGCAAGGCGTGGGAGTACCTGATCGCCGTCCCGCTGATCCTGCTGCTGGTGTTCGGCCTGGTCACCACGGGTGGCGGCCGCCGCCGCTGGCTGCTGTACCTGGGTGTGGCGCTGGGCTCGTTCCTGCTGCTCAAGCAGGGTTTCGTGCGGCACGACTCGCACTCGGCGCAGTTCTTCTCCGTCGCGGTGGGCGTGGGCCTGGTGCTGGCCGCGCTCAAGCGCAGCGCGGTGCTGGTGTGCGCGGCGGTGATCTCGCTGCTGGCGCAGGCGTTCAGCTTCGGCGGCGGGCTGTACGCGGTGGACCCGGCCAAGTCGCTGCAGATGTTCGGCCAGGGCCTGACCGTGGTCGCCTCGGGCAGCCAGCGCGACCAGGTCGTCGAGGAGGCTCGCGCGGACCTCAAGCGGCGCATCTCGCTGCCGCAGCGGTTCGTCGACCGCATCGGTGACAGCACGGTGCGCACCGCTCCGTTCGACTACGCGCTGGCCTGGACCTACGGGATGAACACCACGGCCATCCTGCCCACGCTGCTGGACTACGGCGCCTACACCGAGCTGCTGGACGAGATGAACGAGGAGTGGGTCGCCGACGACGCGACCGGTCCGGAGTTCATCGTCCGCGAGAACACCCGCATCACCCTCGACGGCCGGTTCCCGCTGTGGGACTCGCCGCGCACCAACCTCGCCCAGGCGTGCCGCTACGAGCTGGTCGACAGCGACCCGCGGTGGCAGCTGCTGCGCCGCACCGAGAACCGCTGCGGCGAGGAGACCCCGCTCGGCGAGGTGACCGCGGACCGCTTCGAGCAGGTGCCGGTGCCCACCTCGGACAAGGGCATCGTCATCGCGCGGGTGTACCCGGAGCAGGGCGCTTTGGACAAGCTGAAGTCGCTGGCGTTCCGCTCGGGCGAGTTCTGGATCACCGTGGACGGCGAACCGCACCGCCTGCCGCTCTCGCACGCGGAAGCGCCGCTGCTGATGTCCTCACCGGGTGACGAGTCGCTCGTGCTCGGCGGGACGGAGCTGGCGAGTGGGAACATCACCATGAACATCCCGGGACGCGTCGTGTTCTCGGTCGTCAACACCAGGTGAGGGAAAGCAATGGACGGTGCTCCGACCGCGCGGCGGAAGATCACTTACATCTTCCCGATCTACAACGAGCAGGACAACATCGACCTGCTGCACAAGACGATCGACGAGGTGACCACACCGCTCCAGGCCCGTTATGACCTGGAGTTCATCTACGTCAACGACGGCAGCCGGGACGCCTCGCTGGACAAGCTGCTGGAGCTGCGCGAGCGCGACCAGCGCGCCACGGTGATCAGCCTGTCCCGCAACTTCGGCCACCAGATCGCGGTGACCGCGGGCCTGGACGCGGCCTCCGACGCCGACGCGGTGATCATCATGGACGCCGACATGCAGGACCCGCCGCGGGTCAGCCTGGAGCTGATCGAGCGCTGGGAGCAGGGCGTGGACGTGGTCTACGCGCAGCGGCGCACCCGCAAGGACACGCTGTTCAAGAAGGTCACCGCGAACGCCTTGCGGCGCACCCGCAAGGACACGCTGTTCAAGAAGGTCACCGCGAACGCCTTCTACCGCACGCTGGAGAAGCTGTCCTCGATCGACATCCCGCGCAACACCGGCGACTTCCGGCTGCTGGACCGCAAGGTCGTCGCCGAGCTGGCGAAGTACCGCGAGCAGCACCGGTTCCTGCGCGGCCTGGTCAGCTACGTGGGCTTCCGCCAGGAGGCGGTGCAGTTCGACCGCGACGCGCGGCACGCGGGGGAGACCGGCTACCCGCTGCGCAAGATGCTCAAGTTCGCCGCGGACGGGATGCTCGGCTTCTCGGTCACCCCGCTGCGCCTGATCAGCCGGATGGGTTACGCGATCTCCCTGCTGAGCTTCCTGGGCGTGCTCTACGTGCTGGGCGTGCGGCTGTTCAGCCCGGAGAGCGCGGTGCCCGGCTGGGCGTTCGTGACCGTCGCGATGTTCCTGCTCGGCGGCATCCAGCTGATCATGCTGGGGGTGCTGGGCAGCTACATCGGCCGCACCTACGTCGAGGTGCAGCGCAGGCCGCTGTACGCGGTGGCGATCGTCGCGCGCTCGGGGCGGGTCGAGCCCGCGCCCGCGTCGCGCGAGCTGCAGGACGCCTGACCGTGGCGGTGGACGACGCCCCCGAGGTGTCCCCGGAGCTGTCCCCGGAGCTGTCCTCTGGGCTGTCCTCGGAGACCCCGGCCGGGGCGCCCGCCGAGGCGGCGCCGCCCGCGACCCCGGTGCCCGCGGGCGGGTTGGCCCAGATCATCCGGTTCTGCCTGGTCGGCGGCGTCAACACGCTGATCGACCTGGTCGGCTACATGGCGCTGACGGGGCTGGGGGTCAACCTCTTCGTCGCCAACTTCGCCTCGACCACGGCTGGCATGAGCTTCAGCTTCGTGGCCAACAAGTACTTCACCTTCGGCGGCGGCGCGCCCGGCGGCGCGGCCAAGCAGGGGGCGCTGTTCTTCGCCTTCACCGCCTTCGGCCTGTGGGTGATCCAGCCGCTGGTGATCGTGGCGGCCACCGCCGCGGCCAACGGCCTCGGCTGGCCGCTGACCGGGCTGCTGGCGTGGGCGCCGAAGCTGGCCGCGATCGGGGTCGGCCTGGTGTGGAACTACGCCGCCTACAGCCGGGTGGTGTTCCGCCGGTGAGCGGTTCGGCACGAGCAGGACGGGAACTGGACATGCAGAGCGCGGACACCAGGGTCGCCGAACCCGTGCGGGCGGAGCCGAGCCCGAACGGAGCGGCGGCGGCCTCACCGTCGGCGGCGGCCCGCGTGCCGCACATCAAGCAGCTCACCGGCATCCGGGCGCTGGCCGCGCTGTGGGTGCTGCTGTTCCACTTCCGGCCGGAGCTGATCGAGGCGTTCGGCTTCCTGTACCCGCTCATCCCGCTGATGAACGTGGGCTACCTGGGCGTGGACCTGTTCTTCGTGCTCTCCGGCTTCATCCTGACCTTCACCCACCTGGACCGCATGGTGGTGGGCTGGGGGCCGCGCAAGATCGTGGCGTTCCTGTGGCTGCGGATCTCCCGGATCTGGCCGGTCATGATGGTGATGCTGCTGGCCTGGGGCCTCTACCTGGCGTTCCTGGCCACCTGGACCAACGACGGAGGGTTCCACTACGCGCTGCAGCCGGGCCGGTTCCTGGCGCACGTGTTCCTGGTGCAGGCGTGGACCACCGCCCACCACGACTGGAACCCGATCGACTGGTCGCTGAGCGCGGAGTGGATGGCCTACATCGCGTTCACCGTGCTGGTGGTGCTGCTGGCGAAGTTCCGCACCCAGCTGTCCGACCGGGCGCTGGTGTCGCTGGCGCTGCTGGCGGTGCTGCCGCTGGTGCTGGTGGGCATCGGCTTCCAGGACGGCAGCGACCTGATGTGGGACGGCGACAAGATCGTCGAGGGGATCGTGCCGCTGCGCGTGCTGACCGAGTTCGTCGGCGGCGCGATCGTGGCGGTGCTGGTGCTGCGGCACGGCCTGACCGCGCGGCTGCCGTGGTTCCTGCGGCCGACCGTGGTGCTCGCGGTGATCCTGGTGGCCATCTACGTCATCCACCTCAACGACCCGGCCGTGCGCGTGCGGTTCGCCGTGGACTGGCGGATCAACGGCCACCTGATGTGGGGCGCCACCGAGACCGTTCTGGTGGTGCCGCTGTTCCTGCTGCTGATCGGCTCGCTGGCGGTCAGCGGCCGCGACGTCACCGCGCGGTTCCTGAGCACCAGGGTGCTGGTGTGGGGCGGCAAGGTGTCCTTCGCGCTGTACCTGGTGCACTGGCTGCTGCTCGACCTGATGCGAAGGCTGCTCACCTCTTGGGGTTTGGTGGACGAGCCGAGCGCGTGGGAATTCCGGTTGTTCGTCATCGCGGGCATCGTCGGCTCGTTCGTCGCGGGGCACCTGCTGCACCACCGCGTCGAGGAGCCGTGCCAGCGCGCGATGCGCAAGATGCTCCCCCGTTCGATCAAGGTCTGAGACAAAACGGCGGCGGGCCTTCGGTAAACTCGGCCCCTGCCTCGCACGCGCCCGGTCGGCGCTACTCGACAACAACCGAGAGATGTGACGGAAGGGCCCGTGGACAAGCTCCCAGAAATTGTCGAACTGCTCGACGAAAGCGGAATCGGCCTCGCCGACGGGGAAGGGCTGCTCGACGAGCGGGAGCGCCGCATCCTCATCGGCGCGGTGAACTTCCACGCGCTGGCGCGGCCGGGGCGGACGTTCCGGATCACCGTGCTGCGCGGTCCCAGGGGCACCATGCCCTCGCTGACCGACGACCGCACCAGGCACATCGAGTGGGGCGACGACCGCGAGGTGGTCGGCTCCCTGGTGGTGCGCAGCACCGTGCAGACCACCAGCGGCACCAACCCGCCCGAGGGCCTGGTCGACCTGGCGGTGGACCTGGGCGGCGAGCCGGAGGTGGCCTCCGCCTACCACCAGCTGCCCGGCCTGATGGGCAAGGTGCGCCGCTCGGTGCGGTTCTTCGCGCCGGTGCAGTTCGACGTGCTGCGCCAGTACCGCACCGACGTCACCGAGAAGCGCTACCGCAAGCGCGAGGTGCCCAAGAAGGCGCCCGTCCGGATCACCAGGGGCACCACGGCCACCGGCCACGGCGCCACCCCGGCGATCATCTTCGGCATCCACTGGCTGGAGCTGGGCGGCGCGGAGCGGTTCGCGCTGGAGACCGTGCAGCTGGCCAAGGAGGCAGGCTTCACCCCCATCGTCATCACCGACCGGCCCTCCACCCACCCGTGGATCACCCGGCCGGAGCTGGACGGCGCGATCGTGGTGCCGCTGACCCACCCGGTCAGCCCGGAGCAGGAGTCGGCGTTCCTCAACGGCGTGCTGTCCGCCTACGACGTGCGCGGCGTGCACCTGCACCACAGCACCTGGCTGGCCCAGCGCCTGCCGTGGCTGAAGTCGATCCGCCCGGACCTGCCGGTCATCGACTCGCTGCACATCCTGGAGTGGCGCACCGGCGGCTTCGTCGACATCTCGGTGCGGATGACCAACGTCATCGACCACCACCACGTCATCTCGCCGATGCTGCGCGACTACCTGGTGGGCAAGCAGGGCGTGGACCCGGCGAAGGTGGAGCTGGCGACCCTGGCCAACCTCACCACCAAGGGCATCGGCCAGGCCGCGGCCAAGGCCAAGTCCGACGACGGCCCGTTCACCGTGGCGTTCGTCGGCCGGTTCACCCAGCAGAAGCGCCCGTACCTGTTCCTGCAGCTGGCGGCGTCGCTGAAGGGGTCCGCGTCGCGCGAGATCCGGTTCATCGTGCACGGCGACGGCGAGCTGGCGGGCGAGGTGCACGGCCTGGTGAGCAGGCTGGGCCTGTCCGACGTGCTGGAGCTGCGCGGGTCGGACAAGCCGGTGGCCAAGACCCTGGCCGACGCCGACGTGCTGGTCATCTCCTCCGACAACGAGGGGCTCACGCTCACCTCGTTCGAGGCGACCGCGGCGGGCGTGCCGGTGGTGTCCACCGACGTCGGTTCGCAGGCGTCCCTGGTGGCCGAGGACCTGCTGGTGCCGCGCCACCCGTACCCGTTCATCTCGACCGCCGCCGAGCGCATTCGAACCATGATCAACTCGCCGGAGCAGCGCAAGACCTGGCTGGACGAGCAGGCAGGCAAGGCCGCCGCGTTCGCCAAGCTGCCCGACGCCCGGACCTGGGTCCGCGACACCTACGAAGGATGGCTCAAGTGAGCACCGTTGCCGCCGTTGTCGTCACCTACAACCGCAAGGACAAGCTCCCCAAGGTGCTCGACCACGTCCTCGCGCAGTCCCGCAAGCCCGAGTGGCTGGTCATCGTGGACAACGCGTCGACCGACGGCACCGACGAGGTGCTCAAGCGGTACGAGGGCCTCGACGGCGTGGTCATCGTCCGGCTGACCGAGAACACCGGCGGCGCGGGCGGCTTCGCCACCGGCATGAACAAGGGCTACGAGCTGGGCGCGGACTTCGTCTGGATCATGGACGACGACTGCTACGCCAACTCCGACGCGCTGGAGGAGCTGGTCAACGGCCTGGCCAAGGCCGAGGCGGAGATGGGCATGCAGCTGCCCTTCGCCTGCTCGCTGGTCAGGTGGGTCGACGGCAGCATCTGCGAGATGAACAACCCGGTCACCACCTGGGACTGGGGCAGGCTGATCGCCAAGGGCCAGGAGAACGTGCTGGTGCAGCACTGCTCCTTCGTCTCCGTGCTGTTCCCGCGCTGGGCGCTGACCAAGCACGGCCTGCCGCTGCGCGAGTACTTCATCTGGTTCGACGACCAGGAGTACACGCTGCGCGTCAACAAGTCCGGCCCCGGCGTGCAGGTGCTGCGCAGCGTCGTGGTGCACGACCTGGGCGTCAACCGCGGCGTGAACTTCAGCGACGTCAACGCCTCCAACCTGTGGAAGTTCGAGTACGGCGCGCGCAACGAGGCGTCCTACCGGCTGCACCACGAGAACCCGGTGGCGTTCGCCAAGTTCGTGGTGCGCGTGCACCAGGGCCTCAAGGGCGGCCGGGTGCCGTGGGGCCTGCGGCTCAAGCTGTTCCGCAAGATCGTCGAGGGTGTCAAGTTCAACCCGAAGCCGGAGATGCCGCGCTCGGTGCTCTAGATCCTCTTGTGCGACAAGGGCCGTCCCCCGCGGGGCGGCCCTTTCGCTTGCGCGGGGTGGGCACTGTCACAGCCGGTCACTGCCGTACCCTCGGGTGCCGTGAGCTTCGCTGGATTTGATCTGATCGTCGTCGGTTCCGGTTTCTACGGCCTGACGGTCGCCGAACGCGCCGCTTCCCAGCTGGACAAGCGGGTGCTGGTGCTGGAGCGCCGGGAGCACATCGGCGGCAACGCCTACTCCGAGGCCGAGCCCGAGACGGGCATCGAGGTGCACCGCTACGGCGCGCACCTGTTCCACACGTCCAACAAGCGGGTCTGGGACTACGTCAACCAGTTCACCGAGTTCACCAACTACCAGCACCGCGTGTTCGCGATGCACGGCGGCCAGGCGTACCAGTTCCCGATGGGCCTGGGCCTGCTGTCGCAGTTCCTGGGCCGCTACCTGACCCCGGACGAGGCTCGCGCGTGGGTCGCCGAGCAGGCTTCCGAGATCGACTCCAAGGACGCGCAGAACCTGGAGGAGAAGGCGATCTCGCTGGTCGGCCGCCCGCTGTACGAGGCGTTCATCCGCGACTACACCGCCAAGCAGTGGCAGACCGACCCGAAGGAGCTGCCCGCCGCGGTCATCAGCCGCCTGCCGGTGCGCTACACCTTCGACAACCGGTACTTCAACGACACCTACGAGGGCCTGCCCGTCGACGGGTACACCGCGTGGCTGCAGAAGATGGCCGACCACCCGAACATCGAGGTGCGGCTGAACACCGACTTCTTCGACGTGCGCGACGAGATCCCGGCGGGCACGCCGATCGTCTACACCGGACCGGTCGACCGCTACTTCGACTACTCCGAGGGCTGGCTGGGCTGGCGCACCCTGGACTTCGAGCAGGAAGTGCTGCCGGTCGGCGACTTCCAGGGCACCCCGGTGATGAACTACAACGACGCGGACGTGCCCTACACCCGCATCCACGAGTTCCGGCACTTCCACCCGGAGCGCACCTACCCGTCGGACAAGACGGTCATCGTGCGCGAGTACTCGCGGGCGGCGGAGAAGGACGACGAGCCGTACTACCCGATCAACACCCCCGAGGACCGGGCGAAGCTGGAGCGCTACCGCGAGCTGGCGAAGAAGGAGGCCGCGGAGCGCAACGTGCTGTTCGGCGGTCGCCTGGGCACCTACAAGTACCTCGACATGCACATGGCGATCGGCGCGGCGCTGACCGCGTTCGACAACAAGATCGCCCCGCACCTGACCGAGGGCAAGCCCATGGAGGGCTCGCTGGACTGAGGTCCCGCACGCGCGGAAAGGCCCCAGCGTCCCCCCGAGGACGCTGGGGCCTTTCGGTGTTCCCCGCCGGTCAGGACTTGGCGCGGCGCGCTCCCCAGAGCGCCGCTCCGCCGCCCGCCAGCAGGCTGCCGCCCAGGCCGAGCAAGCCGAGCACCGAGGCGCCCGTGCTCGCCAGCGGCTGGCCGTCCTGCGCGATCTTCTGGTCGGTCTTGTGCGCCACCGGCACCACGGCGGCCTGCGTGGTCGTCGTGGTCGTGCTCGCGGGCGCGGTGGTGGTGCCGGTCGTCGGCGCGGTGGTGCCGGTGGGCGCCGTGCTGGTGGGCGCCGTGGTGGACGTGGGGGTGCCCGGCTTCGCCACCGCCGTCAGCGTCGCGGTCATGACGTTGTTCGACGGGTCCGGGTCGCCCCCGGTCGGCATCGCCAGCCTGACCTGCGCGGCCGTCATGGGCTTCTCCACGATCACGCGCGCCCCGATGGTCTCGACCTTGCCCGGCTCCCGGCGGTCGGCGAACCAGCCGGTGACCTCGTTGGGCTCGTCCTCGGCCATGAACGGCCGCATGGTGCCCAGCCGCTCCAGCTTGCGCAGCCCGTCGGGCAGGGTCATCGTCGCGAAGAACTGCGAGTAGCCCTTGCCCTCGAAGGTGGCGCCGCCGATGACGTCGAGCACGTCGCCGACCTCGTAGACCTCCTTGCCGGGTGCGCCCGCGATGCTGATCTCGGTCGGGTGGGAGTCGAACTCGGCGGTGACGAAACCGCTGTCGAACCCCTCCAGGTGCTGGCCCGCCTTGATCTGGAACTCGTCGCTGATCCCGGTGGCCGGGTCGAACACCGAGCCCCCGGCGGCCTTGCGCGACCACACCTGGCGGAAGCCGAGGCGGTCCGCCGAGTACACCACGTTGAACGAGGGCGGCACGTTCCGGATGGTGTAGCGGCCCTCGCTGTCGGTGCGCGCCTGGAAGGCCCGGTCGCCCAGGAGCATCACCTGGTCCGCGATGGGCGGCTCGCCCGCCTCGCGCAGGCCGTTGCCGTTCAGGTCGTGCCAGACGACACCGGAGACGGTGCCCGTCCCCTCCTCGGCGGGTTGCCCGGCCTCCTGGGCGAAGGCCGCTGCGGGCAGGGCCAGCGGGATGACGGCGGCGGCGGCGATCACGGCGGCGCGTCTGGCGGTGGCGCGGAAGCTCATCTCTTTTTCCCCCTCAGTGGTACTAGCTGCGCCTACAGAGACGGCGCAACGGCCGTGAGGTTGCGCGTGATCGTGTTGTTGGCCGGGTTCAGGTCGCCGCCGTCGCTCATGTGCAGCCGGATCTCACCGGCGGTGATGGGCCGCTCCACGACGACGCGCGCGCCGATGGTCTCCACCACGCCGGGCGCCTTGCGGTCGTAGAACCAGCCGGTGACCTCGTTGGGCTTGTCCTCGGCCATGAAGGTCCTCATGGTGCCCAGCCGCTCCAGCTTGCGCACGCCCGAGGGCAGGGTCAGGTCCGCGAAGTAGTTCATGTAGCCCAGCCCGTCGAAGGTGACGCCGCCGACGATGTCGAGCACGTCGCCGACCTCGTAGACCTCCTTGTCCGGCCCGGTGACGCTGATCCCGGTCGGGTGGTAGTCGAAGTCGGCGGTGACGAAGCCGCTGTCCAGCTCGACGTGCTGGCCGTCCTCCAGCAGGTACTGCATCTTGGAGTACCCGGTGGCCGGGTCGAAGTCGGTGCCCTTGCCGCTCCACACCTGACCGCTCATCACCCGGTCCACAGACTGCACGATGTGGGCCCCCGGCACCAGGCCGGTGAAGCGGTAGCGGCCACTGGCGTCGGTGAAGGCCTCCTGCCTGCCCTCGTCGAGGACGATCCACTGGTTGGCGATGGGCGGTTCCCCCGCCTCGCGGACGCCGTCGCCGTCCACGTCGTGCCACACCACCCCGGCGATGGAGACGGTCCCGTCGGCCCCCTGCGCGAACGCGGCGGTGCTGCTCAAGGCCAGCGGCGCGACGACGGCGACAGCGGCGGCGACGGTGCGGCGGGCGGTGCTCCGGAAGTTCATCTCTGGTCCCCTCGTGTCGTCGGCGACCCCCTCGATCACCGACAACGCAGAGCTTGGCGGACCGCTCTGAGGAAAACCCAAAACCCGCTTTTGAGGCTTTGTTGAGAACACGTGACAACCCGACCGCCGCCCCGCGCGTCTTCAAGGGGATGCGGCCCGGCCGCGCCAGGTTTCACTCGAAGTGCGCGGCCACCACGTGGCCGAAGTTCACCACGAATTCCTTGCCATCGGCGGTGGGGATGGCCTGCGTGTGGCCGTTGCGCACGACCTGGATGAGCCGGGGTGCCAGGTCGGCGCGGACCTCTTCGCTGACCCGGATGCTGATGGCGTTGGAGTTGCCCGCCAGGTGCAGGACCAGCGAGGGCGTCTTGTGCGGTGCGGAGGTGGTGTTCATGCCCACCAGCGCACCGCACCCCCGCGCCCGCCACAAGGCGGGTTCGCCGTCAGCGATTCAGCGCCCAGCGCAATCCGGGCGGCGGTCACTTCCGGAAGAAGCGCTCCCGCTGCCCCTGGCGCACCAGCTTGACCCATTCCAGGAACGCCTTGGGGTCCTTGCGCTGGCCCAGGAAGTACAGGCCGAACCGGAAGACCTCCAGCAGCCCCAGCTTGCGCATCCCCGGCTGGGACAGCAGGTAGCCGCGGTTGCGGTAGGTGTAGTACCGCTTGACCGCGTTCTCCGGGTCCTGGGCGTGGAACCGGCCGCCCAGCATCGGCTTGAACTCGTCCGAGCCGTCCGGGTGCAGGTAGGTGACCTTCAGCGAGGTGCCGAACGGCAGCCCGGTGCGCACCAGCCTGCGGTGGATCTCCACCTCGTCGCCGCGGAAGAACAGCCGGTAGTCCGGCACGCCGATCACGTCCACGGTGGAGGCGCGGAACAGCGCGCCGTTGAACAGCGAGGCGATGCCGGGCAGGAAGTCCGCGCCCAGGTCCTCGGTGCGGCGCTTCCAGGTCAGCCCCCGGCGCAGCGGGAAGGCCAGCTTCTCCGGGCGGTCGATGTTGGCCACCACGGGCGAGATGGCGGCCAGGTCGCGCCTGCCCGCCTCGGCCAGCAGCACCTCCAGCACCGTCTCGTCGGCGGGCCTGCCGTCGTCGTCGGCCAGCCACAGCCAGTCCGCGCCCAGCGACAGCGCGTGCAGCATCCCCAGCGCGAACCCGCCCGCGCCGCCCAGGTTGCGGTGCGAGGGCAGGTAGGTGGTGGGGATGGGGCACTGCTCGACGAGGTCCTCGACCGGCTGGTCGGGACCGTTGTCCACGACCACCAGGTGGTCGAGCGCCCTGGTCTGCGACGCCAGCACCTTCAGCGAATCGGCCAGCAGCTCGCGCCGGTGCCGGGTCACCACGACCCCGACCACGGACCCCTTCGGCAGTGCCTTCACGTCCTACTCGCCACCGTTCCCGCTCAGGACCTTCGACTGGCCGATCCGCTCCAGCATCTCCGGGCTCAGGTTCTCGAACGGGTCACGGCCCTTGTACGAGGTGAGCACCTCCCGCAGCCCGCCGTGCGCCTTCATCCGGCCCTCGTCCATCCAGATCGCCGAGTCGCACAGCTCCAGCAGGAACTCGTCGGAGTGGCTGGCGAAGACCAGGATGCCGGAGCGCTTGACCAGGTCGTGCAGCCGGTTGCGGGCCTTCTCCAGGAACGCCGCGTCCACCGCGCCGATGCCCTCGTCCAGCAGCAGGATCTCCGGGTCGATGGAGGTCACCACGCCCAGCGCCAGGCGCACCCGCATACCCGTGGAGTAGGTGCGCAGCGGCATCGACAGGTAGTCGCCCAGCTCGGTGAACTCGGCGATGTCGTCGACCCGCTTCTCCATCTCCCGGCGGTTCATGCCCAGGAACAGGCCGCGGATCATGATGTTCTCGTAGCCGGAGATCTCCGGGTCCATGCCCACGCCCAGGTCGAACACCGGCGCGACCTTGCCCACGATCCGCGAGCTGCCACGGGTGGGCTCGTAGATGCCCGCCAGCAGCCGCAGCAGGGTGGACTTGCCCGCGCCGTTGTGGCCGACCAGGCCCACCCGGTCGCCGTCCTTCAACGAGACGTTGATGTCGTGCAGTGCCTCGATGATCGGGACGCGGCCCTCGGAGCCGATCTTGCCGCCGACCTTGCCCAGCGCGAGCTTCTTCAGCGACCTCGACTTGGCGTCGAAGATCGGGAAGTCGACCGAGGCGTTCCAGACGTCGATGCTGACCATGTTCTTACGGCCTCACTCAGACCCAGTAGGAGACGCGGGCACGGTAGTTGCGCATGGCCAGCAGCGCCAGCGCCCAACCCAGGACGGTGAAGCCGCCGACCACCGCCCAGTGGTGCCAGCTCTGCTGGTGACCCAGCATCGGCGCGCGCACGATTTCCAGGAAGTGGTACAGGGGGTTCAGCTCCGCGATGAGCATCCGCCAGTCACCGTCGGCGCCGACCTTGTGCAGGATGCCGGTGTGCCACACGATCGGCGTCATGAAGAAGATCAGGTTGATGAAGCTGTGGATGACCGGGGGGATGTCGCGGAAGCGGGTGCTGATGATGCCGAACAGCAACGCGACCCACACCGCGTTGACCGCCAGCAGCGCGAACGCCGGGATGGCGAGCAGGATCGCCCAGCTCAGACCGGGGTGCGTGACCGGGTCGTCCTGCATCTGGTACGGCTGGTTGAGGTCGCCGAAGAAGATCGCCACGACGACCGCGTAGACCACCAGGTTGTGCGCGAAGAAGAGCACCTGGCGCCACACCAGCCGCAGCACGTGCACGCTGATCGGCGCGGGCAGGTGCTTGATCAGCCCTTCGTTGGCGATGAAGACGTCGGTGCCCTCGGTGACGCAGCCCACCAGGAAGTTCCACACCACGAAACCGGCCGTGATGTAGGGCAGGAAGGTGTTGATCTCCTGGTTGAACAGCTGCGAGTACAGCAGGCCCAGCGCCAGCGCCGTGGTGCCCATCGAGATGGTGATCCACAGCGGGCCGATGACCGACCTGCGGTAGCGCTGCTTGATGTCCTGCCAGCCCAGGTGGCCCCACAGCTCCCGGTTCTGCCAGCCCTCGCGCACGTCGGCGATCGCGCGCGCGAACGTGCGTGAGTTTGCTTCCGGGGGCGCTTCGGGCCGTTCGACCGTACTCGTGGGTTGCACGAGGAATGAGACTACCGGCGGCTCCATGACGTGTTCGCCGCCGGTCGGTCACGGTGCGATTACCGACCCTCGCGGGTCCTGGGGACTCGGGTCACCCGGACGATCACTTGCTCGTGGTCGAACGTGTACCCCTCGTAGCTGAACTCGATGCCGCTGGCTTCCACGAACTCCATCCAGGCCTTGTACTCGTGGTCGCGCCAGCCGTGGTAGTTGAAGAACTCGTCGAACAGCACCACGCTGCCCTCGACCAGCCGGGGCCCGACGTGCTCCAGGACGGTCCTGGTCGACGAGTACAGGTCGCAGTCGACGTGCAGGAACGCCACCGGGCCGGGGTGCTCGGCCACGAAGCCCGGCAGCGTCTCGTCGAACCAGCCCGGCACCAGCCGCGCGCCCGGCACGTCCGGCAGCTCCTCCACGCCGAACGCGCCCGCGGCGAAACCGCTGCGCCAGTCCTCGGGCAGGCCCTCGAAGGAGTCGAACCCGTAGACCTGCTCGTGCGGCAGGGTGGAGGCGATGATCTTGAGCGTGGTGCCGGTGTAGACGCCGAACTCCAGCACCAGGCCGTCCACCTCGACCAGCGACAGGGCGTGGTGCAGCGTCGCGTGCGGGTCCGGGAAGTGCGGGGCGGTCGGCATCCGCTCGTGCGCGAACCGGGCGCTGTCGGCCGCCGCCGCCCGCTCGCCCGCGAACAGCAGATCGCGCCGGGCCCGGTGCTCGAAGCCCGCGCTGATCTCGGCGAGCCGGTCGAACTGCCTGGTCACGTGGTCGCGGGCGGCCTGCGCGTCGGCCTCCACCTGGCCGCGCAGCGCCTCCAGCTCGCCGCGCAGGGCGTCGATCCGCCGTTCCTGCTCGCGGTGGTAGGGGGCGACGACCTCGTCGATCGCCCGCATCAGCTTGTCCCGGAGACCCCTGCGGACCTGGTCGGCACGCAGGGCACGGCGCACTCCTTCGAGCACCTCGGGCACTCCTTCCGGCGCGCCGGAAGGCGACGCCGCGTAGTAGGGCAGCTCAGTGGTGACGCTCACGGTCGGGGAAAAGGGCTCACCTTGTCCAGTTCCCGCCACCTGTTCGGGGCATCACCCCGCGCGACCACCGGGTCGCTCACAGGTACTGACCCGTGCCCCTGATGTGCGGCGTGTCCGCGCTCTCACCAGCCCCGCTGCCCGCGGGCAGCGCCCGGCCGCGCATCTGCTCCAGCTGCACCCGCGCGGCCATCTGCTGGGCGAACAGCGCCGTCTGGATGCCGTGGAACAGGCCCTCCAGCCAGCCGACCAGCTGGGCCTGCGCGATGCGCAGCTCCGCGTCCGAGGGCGTGCCCTCCTCGGTGAACGGCAGCGACAGCCGCTCCAGCTCCTCGCGCAGCTCCGGCGCCAGCCCGTCCTCCAGCTCGTCGATGGACCGCTTGTGGATCTCCTTGAGCCGGTTGCGGCTGGCCTCGTCCAGGGGAGCCGCCCGCACCTCCTCCAGCAGCTGCTTGATCATCGTGCCGATGCGCATCACCTTCGCGGGCTGCTCGACCAGGTCGGTCACGTCCTGACCCCCGTCCTCGCCCCCCGAGGCCGCTGCCGCGGCGATGCGCGCGGCGTTCACCGGCACCCCGTCCGGGCCGACCACGACCACGTGCTGCGGGTTCTTCCCTGCCTCGCTCATACCCCAATAGTGGCCCGGCCGGACGGGCGCCGCCGCACCGGGTTGCAACATCTGGGTCGCGAACTCACCGCCCCTGCTGTCGCCCGGCCCGGCGTCCTCCGTACGGTGTGCGGCATGGCGTTCGACGTCGCACGAGTACGTGGGCTGTTCCCCGCGCTCGGCGACGGCTGGGTCCATCTGGACGCTCCCGCGGGAATGCAGGTCCCCGAACAGGTGGCCACGGCCGTCTCCACCGCGCTGCGCGCACCGGTCTCCGGACCGGGCGGCATCTTCCCCGCCTCGCAACGGGCCGAGGCGATCGTCGACGCGGCGCGCCGCGCCGTGGCCGACCTGGTGGGGGCCGACCCGGCGGGGGTGGTGCTCGGTCCCAGCTCGGCGGTGCTGCTGCAACGGCTGGCCGACGCGCTGTCCGACGGGTGGTTCCTCGGCGACGAGGTGGTGGTGTCCCGGCTGGACCACCCGGCCAACATCGCCCCCTGGCAGCGCGCCGCGCAGCGCACCGGCAGCGTGGTGCGCTGGGCCGAGGTGGACATCGAGACCTGCGAGCTGCCCGCGTGGCAGTACGACGAGCTGGTCACCGACCGGTGCAAGCTGGTCGCGGTGACCGCCGCGTCCGGCTCCGTGGGCACCCGGCCCGACCTGCGCAAGATCGCCGACGCGGCGCGCGAGCACGGCGCGATGGTGGTGGTCGACGCCTCCTCCGCGGCCCCGTTCGTGCCGCTGGACATCACCTCGATGAACGCCGACGTGGTGGCGGTCTCGGCCAACGCCTGGGGCGGCCCGCCGGTGGGCGCGCTGGTCTTCCGCGACCCGTCGGTGCTGGACCTGCTGCCATCGGTGGCCGTGGAGCCCGGCGCGCGCGGCCCGGAGCGGCTGGAGCTGGGCCCGCACGCCTACCCGCTGCTGGCGGGCCTGGTGGCCTCGGTGGAGTACCTGGCGGGCCTGGACGACGCCGCGCTGGGCCCGCGCCGGGAGCGGCTGCTGACCTCGCTGGGCTCGGTGAAGGCATACCAGGCGGGCCTGCTGGCCAACCTGATCAACGAGCTGCGCTCGCTGCGGCACGTGATGGTCATCGGCGACGCCATGCGGCGGGTCCCGTCGCTGGCGTTCACCGTGGCGGGGGTGAAGGCGACCGACGGCGTGGAGCACCTGTCCGACCGGGGCGTGTGCGCCTTCGCCGACTCCGGGCAGCACGGCGTGTTCTCCGTGCTCGGCGTCGGCGAGGTGGGCGGCGCGATCCGGGTGGGCCTGGCGCACTACACCAACGCGGCGGAGATCGACGAGTTGGTGCGGGCGGTCGCCGAACTGGCGTGACCGCTGGAGTACACCCTGCCGGGTGAGCCTGGGGGACCGAGTGGAAGACGCGCTGGTGCGGGAGCTGGCCGACCTCGCGGCGCTGCAGCGCCTGGTCCCGCTGATGTCGGAGTACCTGCCCAGCACCGCCCACGAGCTGCGCCCGGCGGCGCTGGCGGCGGTGGTGGACGAGGTGCTCATCGGCTCCCGGACGGTGGCCGTGGAGTGCGGCTGCGGCGCGTCGTCGGTGGTGCTGGCGCGCCTGCTGGCCCGGCGCGGCTTCGGCCACCTGCTGTCGGTGGAGCACGACGAGCGCACCGCGGCGTTCGTGGCCAGCCAGCTGCGCCGGGAGGGCCTGGGGCACGTGGCGCGGGTGGTGCACGCCCCGCTGTCGCCGCACCCGGCGGCGCTGGGCAGCTCGCAGTGGTACGACCCCCGGCTGGTGCACGACGAGGTCTCCGGGTTCGTCGAGCGGCACGGCCTGGTGGACCTGCTGCTGGTGGACGGCCCGCTGCTGGGCGACGCCCGCTACCCGGCGCTGCCGGTGCTCAGCGGCGTGCTCGCGCCCGGCGCGGCGATCCTGGTCGACGACGCGGACCGGCCGGGCGAGCAGGCGGTGCTGGTGCGCTGGGCCGAGGAGTTCGCCCTCCGCTTCCGCACCACCCCCCGCACCTTCTTAGCCACCGCGGTGTTGGATTATCCCGGCTCCGCCGAGGTGGGCTCGGCCGCCGGGTAGTCGGCCTCGCGTGGTGCCCACCTGACCTCCGCCGGTCCGTCGTGCCCACCCGATCGCGCGAACCGAGCGTTCGGACACCGCGAACTGAGCGTTCGCGCACTTCGGGTGGTAGTCAGCGGCCCTCGCGGGCTCGTCGGGTAGTACTTGCAGGCGCGGGTCAGGGTGCGGTGAGGATGAGCTTGCCGAAGACCTCGCCGTCCTCCAGGGCCCGGTGGGCGTCGGCGGCCCGCTCCATCGGCACGGTCCCGTGCACGACCGGCTTGACCCGCCCGTCGGCGATCATCGGCCACACGTGCTCGCGCACCGCCGCCACGATGGCCCCCTTGCCGCTGGGCCCGTCCACCGGCCGGAACCGCAGCCCGGTCCCGGTGATCGAGGCCCGCTTGGCCAGCAGCTTGCCGATGTTCAGCTCGCCCTTGACCCCGCCCTGCATCCCGATGACCACCAGGTGGCCGTCCGGCGCGAGCACGTCCACGTTGCGGTCCAGGTACGCCGCGCCCATGTTGTCCAGCACCACGTCGGCCGCGCCGACCTCGGCCACGAAGTCCTGCTCGCGGTAGTTGACCAGCACGTCCGCGCCCAGCTCCGCGCACCGCGCCAGCCGCTCGGCCGACCCCGCGGTCACCGCCACCCGCGCGCCCAGCGCCTTGCCGACCTGGATCGCGTGCGTGCCGACGCCGCCCGCGCCACCGTGCACCAGCAGCGTCTGACCGGCCCGCAGACCCGCCAGCATGACCACGTTCGACCACACCGTGCACGCCACCTCGGGCAGCGACGCGGCGGTGACCAGGTCCACCCCCTCCGGCAGCGGCAGCAGCTGCGCCGCGGGCACCACGACCCTGGTCGCGTACCCGCCGCCCGCCAGCAGCGCGCACACCTGGTCGCCGACCCGCCAGCCGGTCACGCCCTCGCCCAGCGCGGCGACCGTGCCCGAGCACTCCAGCCCGATGAACGCGGGCGCGCCCTGCGGCGGCGGGTAGAAGCCCTGCCGCTGGAGCAGGTCGGCGCGGTTCACCGCGGACGCGGCGACCTCCAGCACCACCTCGCCCGGACCGGGCTCGGGGTCGGGGACCTCGGTCCACTCCAGCACATCGGGCCCACCGGGTTCACGAACGGTGATCGCGCGCATGAGCCCGAAGATAATCCGATCGCCGCGACCGCGTGCGCTGGGCACCATGACCCGATGGACGCCTGGCCCTTCCACCACCTGGTCCTGCGCACGCCCCGGCTGGAGCTGCGCCCGGACGACGACGCGGGACTGCTCGAACTGGTCGACGAGGCGCTGCGCGGCGTCCACCCGCCGGAGGTGATGCCCTTCGGCGTCGCCTGGACCGACGCGCCCAGGGAGCGGCTGGGGCTCAACACCGCCCAGCACTACTGGGGGATGCGCGCGACCCTGTCCGCGCGCAACTGGTCGCTGAACTTCCTGGTCCGGCTGGACGGCCGGGTGATCGGCGTGCAGACGCTGGGCGGCGCGGACTTCGCCACCAACCGCGAGGTCACCACCGGTTCGTGGATCGGGCTGCGGCACCAGGGCAGGGGCATCGGCACGGAGATGCGCGCCGCCGTGCTGGCGTTCGCCTTCGACCACCTCGGCGCGCAGCAGGCCCGGTCCAGCGCCTGGGTGGACAACGCCGCGTCGCTGGGCGTCAGCCGCAAGCTCGGCTACCGGCCCGACGGCACCAAGCGCACCGCCCGCCGGGGACGGCCCAGCGACGAGATCCGGCTGCTGGTGACCCGCGAGGGGTTCCACCGACCGGGTTGGGAACTGGCGGTGGCGGGCGTCCAGACGTGCCTGCCGCTGCTGATCGAGGAAAAACCCGCCGGGTGACGGATTGCGCTTCCGGCGTGGAATTGTGAGGGTGCGGCATCCGAGTGAAGGAGACTCGACCATGTCAGCAAGGACCGGGGTACGACGCGCGGCGATCCTCGCGGCGTCCGCATCCCTAGCTCTGCTAGCCGTTCCGACTGCGACCGCCGCCCCGGCCGGTCTGGACGGTCCCGCTCTGGCCAAGAAGCTCACCAAGGACGTGCAGGTGGAGGCGGTGAACCGGCACCTGATCGCGTTCCAGCGCATCGCCGAGCGCAACGGCGGCAACCGCGCCGCGGGCACCTCCGGCTACGACGCCAGCGTCGACTACGTGGCGGGCAAGCTGCGCGCCGCTGGCTTCGACGTCACCACGCCCGAGTTCACCTACCCCGTGCAGGTCTACGACGCCACGACCGCCAAGGTCGGCTCGACCAGCTACGAGGCGCTGCCCATGGAGTACTCGCCGCAGACCCCGGTCGGCGGCGTCACCGGCCCGCTGCGCGTGGTGGCCGAGGACGGCACGCCCGGCTGCGAGGCCGAGGACTTCGCGGGCCAGGACTTCACCGGGTCCATCGCGCTGATCCGCCGCGGCTCCTGCACCTTCGACATCAAGCACCGCAACGCCGCCGCCGCGGGCGCCATCGGCGTCCTCGTGGCGAACAACGCCCCCGGCCCGCTGGGCGGCGTGACCCTGGGCCAGCCCGGCGTGGTGCCCACCGGCGGCGTCAGCCAGGCCGACGGCACCGCGCTGGCCGCCCGCGCGGGCGAGGCGGTCACCGTGGACCTGCGCTTCCACGAGGAGGAGAAGGTCTCCCGCAACGTCATCGCGCAGACCAGGACCGGCCGCGAGGACAACGTCGTGATGGCGGGCGCGCACCTGGACAGCGTCGAGGAGGGCGCGGGCATCAACGACAACGGCACCGGCTCGGCGGGCCTGCTGGAGGCCGCCCTGCGGCTGGGCGGCTCGCCCAAGGTCAACAACGCGGTGCGGTTCGGCTGGTGGGGCGCCGAGGAGCTGGGCCTGGTCGGGTCGACCAAGTACGTCCAGTCGCTGAGCTTCGAGCAGCAGCTCGACATCGCGCTGTACCTGAACTTCGACATGATCGGCTCGCCGAACGCGGCGTACTTCGTCTACGACGGCGACGACTCCGACGGCGTCGGCGCGGGCGCGGGCCCCTACGGCTCGGCGCAGATCGAGAAGGCGTTCACCGACTACCTGACCGCCGAGAAGGGCGTGCAGACCGAGGGCACGGACTTCACCGGGCGCTCGGACTACGGCGAGTTCATCGCCCAGGGCATCCCGGCGGGCGGCCTGTTCACCGGTGCCGAGCAGATCAAGACCGAGGCGCAGGCGGCCAAGTGGGGCGGGCGCGCGGGCGTCGCGTACGACCCGAACTACCACGGCGCGGGCGACAACCTGGGCAACGTCGACCGGGTGGCGCTGGAGCGCAACTCCGACGCGGCGGCGTGGGTGATCGCCAGCTACGCGATCAGCACCGAGGACGTCAACGGCGTCCCGGCCCGCTCCTCGCGCGCGGCGGTGCGCGCCTCGGCCAGGACCTTCCACGTGGCGGAGCACCACTCGCACGCCGAAGCGTCCTGACCGACGGCCCGCTTGACGACGAAGGGCCCCTTCCCCGTCCGGGAAGGGGCCCTTCGGCTCGTCTCAGCCCAGGTTGTTCGTGTCGAACGTGTTGCAGCGCGCCGGGTCGCCGGTCTGGTAGCCGGTGGTGTACCACTTCTGCCGCTGCGCCGAGGAGCCGTGGGTGAACTGCGTGGTGTCCA
>NZ_BMRG01000001.1:510656-529640 GCF_014648515.1 Saccharothrix coeruleofusca | reverse complement strand
CGTGGCCGCCGCCCAGCTCCTCCTGGATGTAGTCGTCGCCGATGCGCGCGGCGGCGTCCAGCGCGGCGGCGATGTCCTCCTGCGTGACGTCGGTGATCAGCGGCTGGCCGGACGCGGTCGGCGTGCTGGTCGCGTGGTTGGCCCAGGCGCCCGCGTAGCAGTCGGCCTGCAGCTCCAGCCGCACCGACCCGGAGGTCGGCCCGCTGTCCTGGCCCACCCGGTCCGAGGTGCCCAGCAGGTTCTGCACGTGGTGGCCGTACTCGTGGGCCAGCACGTACGCCTCCACGAACGGCCCGCCGGTGGCCCCGAACTTCTGCTGGAGCTCCTGGAAGAAGTTCAGGTCGATGTAGACCTCCGCGTCGGCCGGGCAGTAGAACGGCCCGACCGCCGAGGTGGCGTTGCCGCAGCGGGTCTGCACGCCGCCGGAGAAGAAGTTGGTCTCGGCCAGCTCGTAGGTCCGCCCGGAGCGGGCGAACTGGTCCTTCCAGTACGCCTGGATGGAGTTGATGAAGGCCACCGCGCGGCAGTCCGCGTCCCGGTTGGCGTCCGCGCCGGTCCGGCACTTCTCCGCGATGGCGCCCGCCCCGACCTGCTGGTCCTGGCCCACGTCGCTGAACCCGGACCCGGCGGGCAGCTGGCCGCCGCCGCCGAGCTGGGACAGCACGAAGTAGATGATCAGCCCCACGATGCCCAGCCCGCCGCCACCCAGCGCCACGCGCCCGCCGACGCCGCGCTGGTCGGAGACCTGAGACGTGTCGAGCTCAGCGCTCTCGTTGAACTGCACCGCGTCCTCCAAGCAGGCTGCGAAGGGCACCCACCGCCGTTCCGCAGGATGACTTCCCCGTCGGGGCGGCGGCGAACCGCCCGATGGGCCGGTGACGCGGATCACCGTATCCCTTTCGGTGGTTGTTCCTCGTCGCCGAAATCCTCACGGCACGTATTTCGCGGCTCACCCGACGTGAGTGGAAAATCACGGTTGAGTCTCGTCAGTCAACCTCGGTAATGATCCGTCGTCCCTGGTAGATGGATGGGGTGACCCCTCGCACGGGGTCGGAAAAGATCACGAAAAATTCTCCTCATCCAATTCCGCGCAGCCCGCCCGGACGCGCGGGCACAAGTATTTGCTTCTGTGAAGATCGCAGTCGGGGGACTGAGACATGGCATTGGTGGACACCGTCAGACCGACCAGACCCGCCGCGCGCGGGCGGACCCCGCACCGGCACGACATCCAGGGCCTGCGCGCCCTCGCGGTCGGCTTGGTGCTGGTCTACCACCTGCGGCCGGAGTGGCTGCCGGGCGGCTTCGTCGGCGTCGACGCGTTCTTCGTGCTCTCCGGCTACCTGATCATCGGCGCGCTGACCGCCGAGCTGCGCCGCACCGGCACCCTGAACCTGGTCGACTTCTACGCCCGGCGCATCCGCAGGCTGCTGCCCGCCGCCACGGCCGTGCTGCTGGCCGTGGTCGCGGCGACCGCCGTGCTGCTGCCCGTCGGGCGCAGGCCCGGCGTGCTGCGCGAGGTGGTCGCCTCCGCGCTCAACGTGCAGAACTGGCAGCTCGCGCTGTTCTCCGCCGACTACGCCAACGCCACGGCGTCGGCCTCACCCGTGCAGCACTTCTGGTCGCTGGCCGTGGAGGAGCAGTTCTACCTGGTCATCCCGCTGCTGCTGCTCGCGGGCGCGGCCGTGGCGGGCAAGCGGGGAGGCCGGGTGGTGCCCTCGGCGTTCGTCGCGGTCCTGCTGCTCACCGCGGCGTCCCTGGCGCTGTCCGCCGTGGTCACCCCGGACCACCACGTGGCCGCCTACTTCGCCACGCCCACCCGCATGTGGGAGCTGGGCATCGGCGGCCTGACCGCGATGGCCGCCCACCGCCTGCACTTCGGCCCGGCCGTGCGGCTGCTGCTGGGGTGGGCGGGTCTGCTCGCGCTGCTGGTCAGCGCCGTGAAGTTCCGCACCGACCTGCCCTTCCCCGGCTGGATCGCGCTGCTGCCCACCGTCGGCACCGCCGCGCTGCTGCTCGGGGGCCTGGGCGCGCGCCCGGTGCCCGGCGAGGTCTCGCCCCTGCTGGGCCTGCGCCCGCTGCGCTACCTCGGCGACATCTCCTACAGCCTGTACCTGTGGCACTGGCCGGTCATCGTGTTCCTGCTGGAAGCGGCGGGCACCGACCGGCTGACCGACGCCCAGCTGGTGTTCGCGGGCGCGCTGAGCCTGGCGCTGGCCGCGCTGTCCAAGCGGTTCGTCGAGGACCCGTTCCGCTCGCGGCGGCCCGCCTCGCGGCTGCGCAAGACCTACCTGCTCGGCGTCGCGCTGGTCGTGGTCACCACCGCCAGCGCGTGCGTGCCGTGGCACTCCGCGCAAACCCGCCTGGACGACCTGACCAGCGCCGCCGTGCTCGACGCCGCCCACCCCGGCGCGCTGGCGATGGACCCGGCGGTCGGCACGCCCACCGGCGTCCCGGCCATCCCCGACCCGGCGGTGGCGGCCAAGGACATCGCGTCGGTCTGGGCCGACGGCTGCGGCCAGTACGACCCCGCCCGGCACCCCGTCTCCGGCGACACCTGCGCCTACGGCGCGCCGAACGCGACCAGGACGATGGTGGTCGTCGGCGACTCGCACATGACCCAGTTCGCCACGGCGCTGATCGACATCGCCGAGGACGCGGGCTGGCGGGTGAAGCTGATGGTCCACGACGGCTGCCCGTTCAGCGCCGCCGCGCCGGTCATGTCCCCGCGCCCCGACCCGGCCCACCAGGTCGCGCCGTTCGCCGAGTGCCAGGGCCAGGACGACGCGAAGCTGGCCGCGATCCTGGCCGACAAGCCCGACCTGGTGGTCACCGCCGCCATGTCGCCGGAGTCCTACGAGAACGACCTGAACTGGGTGTGGCCGTCGCGGCAGCAGCTCGTCGACGGCTACCGGGCGCGCCTGGCCCCGATCACGCAGGCGGGCATCCCCGTGGCCGTCATCCGCGACACCCCGCGCGCCGACGACAACGTGCTCGACTGCCTGCAGCGCAACCCCGCGCCCGGCTCCTGCGACAAGCCCCGCGCCAAGGCCGTCGACGCCTTCACCGACCCCCTGGCCGACACCGCCGCCACCCTCCCCGGCGCGCGGGTGGTCGACCTGACCGACTGGATCTGCCGCCCCGACACCTGCCCGGCGGTGGTCGGCAACGTGGTCGTCTACCGGGACAACCACCTCACCGACACCTACGTCCGCACCCTGACCGCCCCCCTCCGCGCCGCCCTGGCCCTCTAACCCCCGCGAGTCGAACCCCCAGAACCCCCGAGTTCGTCACTCAGACACCCCGAACCGAGCGTTCGGGTTCAGGCGTCCGCTCGTTGTGCCTGGAGGACGTTCGCGCGCAGGAACGTCGAAAGCTGGTCAGAGGTGAGGATCAGTGCGCCACCGCTCGGGTTCTTGCTATCGCGGATCGCGGCCCACCCGCCGCCTCTGGCGATCTGGACGCACTGCCCTTGCCCGCCGCTGTAGCTGCTCGTGCGCCACTCGGCGCGGGTGAGGTTGAGTCTGGGGGTCCGCATGGATCACTCCTGGTCGAGGTCGGACAACAGTCGGTCGAGCATTGCTCGTGAGGCGTCCTCGTCGAGGGCTTTGCTCTCGATCCGCTGGAAGGCGAGCGTATAAGTGTCCGACTTCTTGATGTAGTCAGCGCCGGTCAGCGACTCGACATAGGCGATCGTGCTCTTCGCCCGCTCGACGTAGAGCAGCGTGAACGGGTACCCGATGGCCGGGTGCGGACCTGCGGCGAGCGGAACCACCCGGAAGGAGGCGTGAGGCAGGGTGGAGAGGGCGCGCAGTCGTTTGAGTTGTCCGCGCATGACCTCGGCGGAGCCGACTCGCCGCAGGAGCGCTTCTTCGCCAACCAGGACCCACACGCGCGGCGCGTTCGCTTTGAACAGGGCGTCACCGCGCTTCTGCCGATCTTCCGCGATCGGACCGACCTCGGCCGCTGAGATGACGACTGACTCGGCAAGGCACTCACGGGCGTAGGCGCTGGTGTGCACCTGTCCGGGGATGAGGTCGCCCGACCACATGCGTATCTCGTCGGCGGAGTGCGACAGTGACACGAACTGCTTGAACCAGTCCGGCACTCGTGACGGCGCGGCCTTGCGTCGTGCTTCGCGGGCGAGCCGCTCGATCTCAGCCACCTGCTGCCCGGTCACCCCGTAGGCGTCCACCAGTGCCGCGATCTCGGCCTCGGTCGTCTTCAACGCGCCGTTCTCGACCTTGTTCAGCTTGGTCCGGTACCACTTCGGCAGTCGTTCCTTGAGCAGTGCTTCGGCCTGTTCGAGCGACAGTCCGGCACCCTCGCGGAACTTCCGCAGCTCGTCGCCGAGCAGCAGCCGGGCCACCACGGGTCCGGGCTCGTCCTCCGTCATGCCGACAAGTGTCTCCAAGCGGCCAACAGCCATGTGGATTCCCTCTTTCGTGGTCTACTCAACTTGCTAACTCAAGTGGCAGTATCAAGTGGCAGAGGTGAGAGGTTGAGCGGCCGCGCAACCCGACCAAGTGGCGGAGCGCGTCTCGTGCCGCTGATGCGAGTGCCGCTCGCACGTCGAGTGACGCTGAAGCTGTGCCCACTCTGCTCTGTTATTTGTCGTCGGTTAACGGAGAACGACATGGTTTACTGGCTCATTGCTCTTGTGGTGGCGATCAGTTTTATGACCCTTGGTGGAATGGTCTGTTACCTGCACCGCTCTCCTGGTCGGCACGGGAATCCCGATGGAGCCGCCTGCACCGTCGGGATAGCTCGTCAACAGGTAGTTGTCGCGACTCCTGGCCAGTGGAAGAGCGCTCAGCACGAGTCAACAGCGCGGCGATCGAACTTCCGAGTACCTCAGCGCGTCGAGGCGTTCGTCGTAGACGACACATCGCTGCTCGTGCGCCCGTACGTGCTGCACGCCCAGGCCCGTCGCGAATTCCTGTTCGCCAGGGCGGCCTGAGAAGTTTCCGAAAAACCCGTAGACATGGAAGGGAACGACCGATGAACCAGTTGGCCGAATCCGAGCAGTGGTGCGGCAGTGACGAGGAGTTCGCCGCTTTCCTGACGGGGCTCGCCACCGACGACGCGCCACGGCTGTTCGCCATCGCCCACGAGTACGGGCACCGCCAGGACGGATGGATCGCCGCCTACGGGATGGCCTTCAACGACTACGCCGAGGTGGTTTCCACCGAGGGCGACTTCCGCGCCCGCGCCGAAAGCCCGGAGAGCGCCCTGGCCACGTTCACCCGTTTTGCTGAAGCCGAGGACGTGAAAGTCCACCTGATCTGGCTAACCCAACCGCCTCGACCCTGAGTTCGCCACTCAGGTACGACGAATTCGTCGTTCGCGTACCCCGAACCGGACGTTCGGGGTACCGCGAACGCCCTATGCGTCCACCCGGATGCTCCCCAGGAACGACGCGAACCGGGCGCGACCGAACCTCAGCACCGGGCCACCGGGGTTCTTGCTGTCGCGGACGGCGTACTCGTCGGCTGCGGTCCGCGCGAGTTCGACGCAGTTCGCCGACCCGTTCTGGCTGCGACTGCTCTTGCGCCACGCGGCTGTGAGCAGGTCGTGAGAGACGATCACCGCGCCGACGCTCGTGTTCTCGCTGTCGCGAATCGCGGCCCATTCGCCGCTTCGAGCGATCTCGACGCACTGCCCCTGCCCACCGCTGTAACTGCTCTTGCGCCACGACACACGGGTGAGGTCGGGCTCAGGCGTCCGCATGGCTCACTCCTGGTCGAGGTCGGGCAGCGATCGGGAGGTTGAGCAGGGCGTCGTCGCACTTCTCGCGATTCTCCGCGCACGCGACGGCCACATTCACCCGCTTCACCTGATCTGGTTAACCCGCGTGCCTGGTCCGGGACCAGCGACTGACCAGAAGCGCGGTCTCAGCCGAACACCGGCCGCACGTCGGCCACCTCGTACTCCATCACCTGAACGCTCTTCATGGCGATGCCGGTGTCCGGCGCCGCGGCCACCGCGCGCCAGGCGTCGAGGTGCTCCCGCGACTCCCAGCGCTCGAAGTTGTTCACCCGCGCCGGGTCGACCGGGTCGGCGGTGATGGCGAGGTCGAGGCACCCCGGAGCCCGCCGAGCCCTGCGGACGAGGTCGTGGTGGGCGGCGACGAACGCGTCGCGCCGGTCGGCGTCGACCTCCACGTGTCCCGCGATGATGAGCATCCGAACGCCCCTTCCGAACCCGAACGGTGCTCCCAACCTAGCGCCCACTGGCGGGCGCTCACCCCAGCGAGCGCGTGCCGCTCGTTCCCCATGCAACGCGGTGCCCCGCTCCGGCAACTTGCTCATGAAGGTGCCGAACATCCGGGAGCAACCAGCATGAAATCTCTGACCCACACCGAGTACATGGCGATGAGCCGCTTCGGCGGTCTCGACGGCCTTCGTGCCATCGCCGCGGTGATGGTGGTCGTGTTCCACTACGGCGGCCCGGACCGGCTTCAGGGCTGGATCGGCGTGCAGGTGTTCTTCGTGCTCTCCGGGTACCTGATCACCACGCTCATGCTGCGCGAGGAGGCCCGCTCCGGCCGGATCTCGCTCAAGGCGTTCTACACGCGCCGGGCCTTCCGCATCCTGCCCGTGTACTTCGTCGTCCTGATGGTCACCACCGTCACGACGTTCGCGCTCGGCACTTACGAGAGCTCCGGCCTCAGCGAGGCGATGCCGCTGTACCTGTCGTTCTTCAACGAGTTCGCGGCCAACAACCCGTTCGGCCAGTCCTGGTCGCTCGGCATCGAGCAGAAGTTCTACCTGGTCTGGCCACTGGTGGCGTTCGCCTTCGGGGCGCTGCCGCTGGGCCGTCGCCTCGGCATCACCGCGCTGCTGCTCCTGGGCGCGGTCGCGGTCACGCCGCTGACCTTCGGCTCCGGCGCCCCCGGCTGGCCCGCGCACTACGCCTCGGTCCTGCTGGGCTGCGCGATCGGGCTGCTGATGCACCACCGCCGCAGCTACGCGCTCGTGCGCCCGCTGACCAACCCGTGGGTCGCCACCGGCATGGCCTTGGGCGTGGTCACCCTGCACTACTTCCTCAAGCCGATCAGCGACGCGCTCAACACCAAGCCCGGCGTGCCCGGCTTCCTGTGGCCGATGACCTTCTACCCGCTGGCCGTCGCGCTGCTGCTGCCCGCGGTGATCGCGCCGGGACCGGTGCGCCGGGTGCTGTCCTGCCGTCCGATGACCTTCGTCGGCGAGCGGTCCTACTCGCTCTACCTCGTGCAGTTCCTGGGCGCCACCATCGTGGCCTTCGCGGTGCCCGGCATCGAGGGCTGGGCCAAGGCGGGGGCGGTCGTCGCGCTGTCGCTGGTGCTGGCTTCGCTGCTGTACCGGGCGGTCGAGCTGCCGATGATCGGCGCCGGGCGGAAGGTGCTCGCGCCCAGCCCGGACGCGGCGCGTGAGGTCGGCGCGGGTGCTCGGACCCGTTCCCGCGCCGCCGTGGGTGCGGAGCACCCGCAGGGGCACCCGGCTGACGACGCTCGGCTACCCTCGTCGGGAAACGGGTAGCGTGTCCGAGCGGCCTAAGGATCACGTCTTGAAAACGTGCGAGGGTTGACCCCCTCCGTGGGTTCGAATCCCACCGCTACCGCTTTCACGACGGCCGCCCCGCCCCTGACCGGGAGCGGGGCGGCCGTCGCGGGCACGGTCACCCGTCCAACCCCCGCAGGTGTGCGATGACCCGGTCGGTCAGCTCGGCGAACACGCCGCGCCCGTCCTCGGGGCACTCGCGCCGCCGCACCAGGACCTCGTAGTCGGCGAGCGAGAGGCTGCGGCCGGACCGTGGCCGTGCCGGGAGACGTCGGGAACCCGAGCACGTCGAGCGGCTGCTCGCCAAGGTCCGGGTCAACGCGGTCGCGCCGGGGGCCACCGACACCGAGGCGCCCGAGCTGGGGCCTGTTCACCGACGAGAACGTCGCCAGGGTCTCCGCCCGCACGCCGCTGGGGCGCGTCGGGCAGCCCGAGGACACCGGCCGCGTGGTCGCCCTCCTCGCCTCCTCCGAAGCCGGGTGGATCACCGGTGACGTCGCGTTCGCCTCTGGCGGGCTGCGCTGACGCAGATGGTCAACTGGTTGATCCGCACGGGACTGGTCGCCGCCCCGGTCGTGCGTAGGGTTGTCCGGGAAAGCGTGTCCACGAAAGAGGAAAAACGCTCCATGCGCGCCCTCGTGGTCAACCACGGCGGAATCCGGGCCGGTTCGGTTCGCCGACGTCGAAGAGCCCATTCCGTCCGCTGGTGAGGCGCTGGTCGAGATCCGGCACATCAGCCTCAACTTCGGCGAGCTGAACTACGCGGACGAGTGGCGGCCGGGCGCTGTGCACGGTCACGACGCGGCGGGCGTGGTGGTGCGCGCCGACGGCTCGGGGCCGCCCGAGGGCGCGCGGGTCGCGCTGGGGATGGCCCACGGGGCGTGGGCGCAGCGGGTGGCGGTCGGTCCTGCCTGGCTGGGCACCGTCCCCGAGGGCGTGGACCTGGCCGACGCCGCCGCGCTGGGGACCGCCGGCGTCACCGCGCTGCGCGTGCTGCGCAAGCGCTCCGTGCTCGCGCGGAACGTCCTGGTCACCGGCGTGGCCGGTGGCGTGGGGTACTTCGCCGTCCAGTTGGCCGCGCTGGCGGGCGCCAGGGTGACGGCGCTGGTCGGTTCGCCGCAGCGGGCCGCCGGGCTGCGCGAGCTCGGGGCTGACGAGGTGCTGACCGGCCTGGACGGCGTCGAAGGCCGGTTCGACTTCGTCATGGACGCGGTCGGCGGGCCGGTGACGGTCCAGGCGTGGCGGGCGCTCGCCGAGGGCGGCGCGTCAGGAGCCCCTGGAGGTGCGGGCAGGCGGGGCCGTCCTGCTGGCGCCGGGCACCGCGCACGGGATCGCGAGCGGTTCCAGCGCGCCGCGGGGGTCGTGCGACCGGGAGGCGGCGCTCCGGGTCATCGCCGAGGGCGGCGCCCTCCGCGTGGGATCGGCACCGGCGCATCCGCCCTCGGGCAGACGCCGGGCGCGTACGTGACGCGGTGGCGCATCGACCTGGCCTGCGCCCGGCTCCGCGACACCGACGAGCCGGTCGAGTCGATCTCCAGCGCCGTCGGGTACGGCTCCCCGCACGCTTTCAGCCGCGCTTTTCGGCGCGCGAAGGGCGTGGCTGCGGGCGAGTACCGCTCCCGGCCGCGCGGGTGAGCGCGCCCGAGCCGCGCACTCCAGGAGCCCTCCGCGTTCGTCCGAGAGCCTGGAACGCCGTCACACCTTCACAACCGTCACGTGGTGACCGCAAAGCGCGGAGATGTCGCCGGGGTCGGAGGTCAGGATCGTCGTCGGCCCAGGAGCGGACAGAGCCGTGGCTGCCAACATCGCGTCGATGGCGTACTCGTGGCCGTGAAGTCCGGCTCGCTCCAGGAGGACACTCGCCTGCTTCGCCAGCTCAGCCGTGACCGGCTCGACGGACAAACGGGAGATCACCCAGTCGAAGGCGGCTCGATTGATTCGCGGGTGCGTCACCTCGACCAGGGTCGCAGCGCTGGTGATCACCCGTTCGTCGACATCGCGCGCCGCGATCAGCCAAGCCGTCAGCTCGCGATCACGGAGGACTGCCTTGGCCAGCCCCTCGCTGTCGAGGACGAGAGTCACGCTGCCGTTCCAGCGTCGGAGCCGCGCTGCTCGTCGCGCAGTTGAGCGAGCTGCCTGCGCTTGACTTCGACTTCCTCAGCGGTGATCGGTCCGTGCTCGGCCTCGGCGGCCGCGATGAGCTCATCGAGGTTGTCGCGTTCGATCTGGCGTTGGACGGCCGCCTCGATGTAGGCGGAGACGCCACGACGACCGGCGCGGCCGCGTACGGCCCCGATGGTGCCACTGTGCATCGAGACCGAGACGACGGTGGTGGGGCCTTCGCCGGGGAGCGGTTCATCCGCCATGGGAGCAGATTAACAGAACTTCTAATAAACTTGTGGGCGACGCTGACTGGCGCGATGAGCCTGACCACGGTGGTGTTGCGGATGTCGGTTGTCACGTCTGGACAGCGTCAGCCGCCTCGTCCTCTGCGACTCGCTGGTCTGCGGCCAACGCCTCCTCCACCCAGGCGAGGAACGCGGGCAGGTTCCGGTCGAGGCTGAAGCAGTCCCGCTCGGTGCCCGCGATCTCGTGCTGCAGATGCGGCCAGAGCGTGCGCAGGGCGTTGTAGTGCGCCTGGCCTTCGCGCTCGTCGGGGTGCTGCCGGAGGTACTCGTCCAGGAAGTCGAGATACCTGCTGACCTGATCTGCGACGACCACCACCGGGGGAGAGCTGGGGGTGCGACCGGTCCCAAAGAACCGGCCATGCCCCTTCTGACCCGCGGAAGCGGAGGGATTTGAACCCCTGGATCCGTGAACGTCTCCCGCTTTCGAGGCGGGTGCATTCGGCCGCTCTGCCACGTTTCCCCGTGCTGGCAGGTCACCCGTCCAACCCTCGCAGGTGTGCGATGACCCGGTCGAACACCTTCGCCACCACCGCCTGCTCCTCCCGCGACAGCAGGTCGATCATGTGCTCCCGCACGCCCTTGACGTGCGTCGGGGCGGAGCCCTCCAGCAGCGCCATGCCCCGGTCGGTCAGCTCGGCGAACACGCCGCGCCCGTCCTCGGGGCACTCGCGCCGCCGCAGCAGGCCCTCCCGCTCCATGCGCGCGACCTGGTGGGACACCCGGCTCTTGGACGAGGCGACGTCCTCGGCCAGCAGGGACATCCGCATCCGCCGCCCCTTCTGCTCGGACAGCCGCACCAGGACCTCGTAGTCGGCGAGCGAGAGGCCGTGGCCGTCCTGCAGTTCGCGGTGCAAGCGGTCGGCGAGCATGGACGCCCCGATCACGTAGTTGCGCCAGGCGCGCATCTCCTGTTCGTCGAGCCAACGCGGCTGCTGCTCAGTCACCTCACCAGGCTAGGCCCACATCTCCGTTCACCGACGATCCACGGGCACGTCTGGTGCGCGTCAGCTTCGCGAGGCAAACTCCCACGCCGTAGCGCGCCCACCTACCGGGGCGCAACGCTGGAGGAACCCCATGACCCCGTTCACACGACGGCCCGTCGCGCTCGCGGCGACCGCCGCGGCGGCGCTCGCGGTGACGCTGTCGCAAACCCCCGCGCAGGCGGACAACGAGCGCGGTGGCCCGCGCACCGTGGACGTGCGCCTGATCGGCATCAACGACCTGCACGGCAACATCGAGCCGCCGACCGGCTCGTCCGGTCGCGTCACGCTGTCGGACGGGACGACGGTGAACGCGGGCGGCGCGGCCTACAACGCGACGCACATCAAGAACCTGCGGTCCGAGGTGAAGAACTCCATCGTCGTGGGGCAGGGGGACCTGATCGGCGCTTCACCGATCGTGTCCGCGCTGTTCCACGACGAGCCCACCGTCGAGGTGCTCAACCGGGTGGGCATGGACACCACGGCGGCGGGCAACCACGAGTTCGACGAGGGCTATCAGGAGCTGCTGCGGATGCAGCGCGGCGGCTGCCACCCGGCCGACGGCTGCCAGTTCCGCGAGCGCTACGAGGGCGCGGACTTCCCGATCCTGGGCGCCAACGTGACGCTGGCCCACGGTGGCGCTCCCGCGCTGCCGCCGTTCTGGGTGGAGTACCGCGACGGGATGCCGATCGGCTTCATCGGGATGCCGCTGAAGGACGTGCCGATCCTGGTGGACCCGAACGGGATCAAGGACCTGCGCTTCGGCGACGAGATCGCCGCCGCCAACCGCTACGCGGACCTGCTGAACTGGCTGGGCGTGAAGTCGATCGTGCTGCTGGTGCACCAGGGCGACAACACCGCCGGTGGCGGCCCCGACGACTGCAAGACGGTCGCGGGCGGTCCCGGCCGGGCCATCGCCGAGAAGGTCAGCCCGAAGATCGACGCGGTCTTCTCCGGCCACAGCCACCAGCAGTACAACTGCGTGGTGACCGACCCGGCGGGCAACCCCCGGCCGTTCATCGAGGGCCTGGCGTTCGGCCGCGAGCTGTCCGTGGTGGACCTGAAGATCGACCGGCGGACCCGCGACGTGATCCGCTCGGAGACCAGGGCCACCAACAAGGTCGTCACCCAGGACGTCAAGCCGGACCGCAAGGTGCAGGACATCATCGACCTGGCCAAGGAGAAGTCCGGTCCCATCGCCAACAAGCGGGTCGGCACCATCGCGGGCGACCTGCTGCGCGCGGCGGCCCCCAGCGGCGAGTTCGCGCTGGGCAACCTGATCGCCGACTCGCAGCTGGCGGCGACCACCGGCAACGGCGCGGTGGCCGCGCTGATGAACCCCGGCGGCGTCCGCGCGGACCTGACCTTCGCGTCCTCCCCGGCCGGTGAGGGCGACGGCGTGGTCACCTACGGCGAGGCGTTCACCGTGCAGCCGTTCGGCAACATCCTGCAGACGGTGACGCTGACCGGCGCGCAGCTCAAGGCGGCGCTGGAGCAGCAGTGGCAGGTCGTCAACGGCACGCCGCGCACGATCGTGCTGCAGCCGTCGGCGGGCTTGACCTACAGCTGGTCGGCGTCCGCGCCGATCGGGTCGAAGGTCTCCGGCATCGCCATCAACGGCACGCCGGTGGACCCGGCGGCGAGCTACCGGATCACGATCAACAGCTTCCTGCAGGGCGGTGGCGACGGCTTCAGCGCCTTCACCGCGGGCACGGAGGTCACCGGCGGCGGCATCGACCTGGACGCGCTGATCGCCTACTTCGGGGCGCACCCGAACGTGGCGCCGCCCGCGCTGGACCGCATCACCACCACGCCGTGACGCACCCCGGTGGGCGGGCTCGCCGGGCCCGCCCACCGGGACGCCACCACCGTCCACCCGAGACGATTTCGCCGAGTTTTCCCAGCCCACACGAGTTGCGGGCGGCGCGCGGCAGGCGCATCCTCGATGCAGGACCTGTTGTCCGGGGTAACCGGGTTCTCGCCCCGGCGGCACGCCCGGAAGGGGAAGGTGGTGCGGTGCTGATTAGTCCTCGCAGTGACGTTCCGCGACCAGCCGCATTCCCGCGGCCGAGCCGGCCCTTGTCGTCCCGGTCGCGAAGATGAGCGGCGCGGACAGGGGATCGGGCGCGCGGCGCTTCCGGCGCGGCAGACCCGCTTGACGCTGTTGACCCCGGTCTTCGCGGCGCCTCTCGACCGTCGGCGCCACCAGGGGTCCACGCCACCCCGTCCAGCGACCGGCACGTCACGTCTCCAATGGGAAAACCCGGGTGCGGTGCCACTGATGTCGGGCGCCGCACCCGGGCCCTTGCGCTGTTCGGCCGCACCGGCCGCGGCAGGCGGGTGTAGCAAGTGCCACACCGCACCGCGCCGGACGCGGTGTTAGCGTCGGCCGCCCGCTCGAACAGCACCGGAGGTGGCCGTGACGACGCTCGAAGCGGTCATCGTCGTGCTCGCGGGCGTTTTCGCCGGGGGCATCAACACCGTCGTCGGCTCCGGCACGCTGGTGACCTTCCCGGTGCTGCTGGCGGTCGGCTACCCGCCGGTGGTGGCCAACGTGTCCAACAGCCTGGGCCTGGTGCCCGGCTCGCTCAGCGGCGCGGTCGGCTACCGGCGCGAGCTGCGCGGCCAGGCGGGCCGGGTCAAGCGGCTGCTGCCCGCGTCCGTGCTCGGCGCGGTGGTCGGCGCGATCCTGCTGGTCACCCTGCCCGAGGACGCGTTCTCCTCGATCGTGCCGGTGCTGATCGCCATCGCGCTGGTGCTGGTGGTGGCGCAGCCGTGGCTCAACCGCAAGCTGGCCGAGCGCGAGCGGCACGAGCACGGCGGGCTGCTGCTGTGGGTGGGCGTGTTCCTCGCGGGCATCTACGGCGGCTACTTCGGCGCCGCCCAGGGCGTGCTGGTGATGGGCCTGATGGGGGTGCTCATGAACGAGCACATCCAGCGGATGAACGCGCTGAAGAACGTGCTGACCGCGTTCGTGAACCTGGTCGCGGGCGTGCTGTTCATCTTCATCGCCGACGTGGCGTGGCTGCCCGTGCTGCTGCTGGCGGTCGGGTCCGTGGTCGGCGGCCAGATCGGCGCGAAGGTCGGCCGCAAGCTGCCCCCGCTGGCGCTGCGCGCGGTGATCGTGGTCGTGGGCACCGCGGCGATCGTGCAGATCCTGGCCCGCTGAACGGGTGTTCGCCTCCCGCGCCCGCACCCCCGAATCCCCGCGCCCTTCCCGCGCGCCGCGACCGCGTTCCACCTGACCGGGAACTACGGCGGCGACCCCGGCTTCTCCGTGCTCGACGAGCCGGGGTCCGCGCTGTCGTTCACCGCCCGCCCGCAGCTCGGGCGAGCACGGGCCGCGCCGCGTCCCTCACCGGGGGAAGGACCTGGCGGCGGCCAGGAACGCGTCGTTCTCCTCCGGCTCGCCCACGGTCACCCGCGCGCCGTCGCCGAGGAACGCCCGCACCACCACCTTGTGCGCCAGGCAGTGCTCGTTGAACGCCGCGGTCCGCTCGCCCAGCGGCAGCCACACGAAGTTCGCCTGCGAGTCGGGCACCTCGTAGCCCGCGTGCCGCAGCTCGCCGGTGACCCTGGTCCGCTCGGCCACCACCGCGCGGCAGCGCACCATCAGCTCGTCCTCGGCGTCCAGCGACGCCAGCGCGGCCACCTGCGCCAGCGCGTTGACGCTGAACGGCACCGCGACCTTGCGCAGCGCCTCGGCCAGCTTCGGCGAGCCGACCGCGTAGCCGACCCGCAGCCCCGCCAGGCCGTAGGCCTTGGAGAAGGTCCGCAGCACCGCCACGTTGTCACGCCCGCGCGCCCACTGGGCCTTGGCCAGCTCCACGCCGTCGGGCACGTGCGGGTCGTCGACGAACTCCTTGTACGCCTCGTCGACGACCACCAGCACGTCGGAGGGCACGCGGTCGATGAACCGCTCGACCTCCTCGGTGCGCAGCGCGGTGCCGGTGGGGTTGTTGGGGTTGCACACGAACACCAGCCGCGTCTTCGGCGTGATCGCCGCGGCCATCGCGTCCAGGTCCAGGCCGTGGCCCCCGGTCAGCGGCACGCGGGTCTGCCCGGCGCCGACCACCTGCGTGATGATCGGGTACGCCTCGAACGACCGCCAGGGGAACACCACCTCGTCGGCCTCGGCGCAGGTGGCCTGCACCAGCTGCTGGCACAGCGTCACCGAGCCGCAGCCGACGGCCAGCTGCTCGGCGGGCACGCCGAGCCGGTCGGCCAGCCGCGCCACCAGCTCCGCGGCCCCGTTGTCGGGGTAGCGGTTGATCGCCGTGGCGGCGTCCGCGATCGCGCGCACGACGCTGGGCAGCGGCCCGGCCGAGACCTCGTTGCTGGCCAGCTTGATCGCGCCGGGAATGCTCCGGCCTGGCACGTAGGCGGGCAGTGCGGCCAGGTCGGCACGGGTTCGGACGGTCATCGCGGGGCTCCTCCTCCGGTTCTGCGCAGGACGGTAGCCGCTCAAGACCTGAATGGGGCATACCCGTCGTTCCGTTGCTCACGTTGACTGCCGTCGTCGCCGAGGTGAAAGGGTTGGCCCATGACGCAGACCCGCATCGAGACGCTCCCGCTGACCGACGGCCGAGAACTGCGGCTGACCGTCGCCGAGCCGGACAACGCCGTGCGCGGCGGCCTGGTGGTGCTGCACGAGGCGCGCGGCGTCACCGACACCGTCCGCGGTCTGGTGAGCGGGCTGGCCGCCGAGGGCTGGCTCGCGGTCGCGCCGCACCTGTACGACGCCGACGAGGTGGACGGCGACGCCGCCGCCGACCACGAGGTCAGCAAGCTCTCCGGCGAGGCGGCGCTGGCCGACACCGATGTCGCTTTCGTCTGGTTGCAGCAGCGCGGCATCAGTGCCGACCAAATGGGCGTCATGGGCTTCGACCTGGGCGGATCGGTCGCGATGGTGGTTGCGGGAAGCCGAACCGTCGGCGCGGCGGTCAGCGTCGGCGCCCGCGGCATCGTCGAGCCGCTGGCGGCCGGGTTGCCGCCTCTGGTGGAAATGGCCGAAGAGCTCGCCTGCCCCTGGCTGGGCCTCTACGGTGGGGCGGGCGGTGAGATCCCGTCCGGCGACGTGGACAAGCTGCGCGACGCCGCGGCGGCGGCCCCGGTGGCCACCGACGTGGTCAGCTTCCCCGATTCCGGTCACCGCTTCGACACCTCCCCCTCGGCGAGCGCGGAGGCCTGGCAGCGGGCGCTGAACTGGTTCGACTCGCACCTGAGGTAGACCGCCCGCGGAGTATTGGAACCGACCGGGTGGCCAGGTACATCTAAGGGTCGCGTGCGCGGGAGGCGAAGCCGCGCACGGGTCGGGTAACGCGCGACGCGCCTGCGGCGAGAACGCAGTGCAGGGGGTAGTCATGAGCAACGGGAACACGGTCCGCCTGGTCCAGCCCGCCCCGGCGGTGGACCCGGCCGCGACGGTGTCGCTGACCCAGCCGATCGCCGTGCCGGGCGCGGCCGCCGCGGTGCCGCCGGTATCGCCGGTGCCGCCCGGCGTCGCGTCCGACCCGAGCCCCACGGTGTCGCTCGCGCAGCCCGGTGCGGTGCCGGAGGCGGCGGTCCCGGTGCCGCAGAACCCGCTGCCGCAGACCCCGGTGGTCGAGTCCAACCCCACGGTCACGCTGACGCTGCCCGGCGCCTCCGCGGGCGTGCCCGGCCCCAGCGCGAGCGCCCCGGACCCGAGCACGGCCGTCCCGGACCCGAGCACGACCGTCCCGGACCCGAGCACGACCGTGACGCTGCCGCAGTCCGCCGCACCGGCCCTCGACACCGCCACGCCCGCCACCGCACCCACCACCGCACCCGCCACCGCACCGGCCGCCGCGCCCGAGGGCAACTTCACCGACTCCGCCCAGGCCGACCTGCAGAAGGCCACCACCGCGCTGGACGCGGTGGACAAGCAGCAGGTCAAGCTGGCCATGGACCGGCAGTCCGTCGACGAGCTGGTCAAGCTCATCGCGCAGGCCCGCGACGTGGTCAACTCCGTGCACGCCAAGGCGGTCAACGAACTCGACGTCGAGCTGAAGTTCGGCGACAACTGGGTCGGCCGGTCGATCAGCAAGCGGCTGCACGAGGTCGCGGTGGGCGACGAGCAGTCCGCGGTCGCGGTGATCGGCGACTTCCTGCACGTGCTGTTCGAGATCGAGGAGACCATCCGCAAGGCCGCGCGCAACCTCGAAGACGCCGACGACGAGGCGGTCCACGCGGTCACCAACGCCGGGAGAGGGCAGGGCTGATGGGTGACGACGACCGCCGCGTCGCAGACCACGACGGAGCCTCGCCGCTGGGCCAGAAGGTCGACTGGATGACCCACTCGCACCAGGAGCTCTACGACATGGTGCACAAGGGGGTGGACCTCAACCTGGCCAACAGCGCCAAAGCCGACTGGACCGCCGTGGGCAAGTCGCTGGGCGAGGTCCGCGACCTGCTGGCCAAGGCGCTGGCCCAGTCCTCCCAGGCGTGGGAGGGCGAGACCGCCGACCGCGCCCGCGAGGGCCTGGAGTCGGTGATGAAGTGGGCGCAGAACACCAGCGACCACGCGGAGAACGTGGCCACCTGCATCGCCGAGGAGATCCAGCACGTGGTGACCGCGCGCGAGCAGATGCCCGCGCCGCCGCCCGCCCCGCCGCTGCCCACCGCCGTCGCGCCGGACGCCGCGCCGGTCGCGGGCAGGCGGCTGGACACCGTGGCCGAACCGGGGTTCGGGGGCAGGACCGCCGTGCCGCGCGAGGAGGCGTTCACCGACCTGGAGACCGTGGGGGCGCCCGCGGTCGACTCGGTCGCCGCCGCCGACGCGACGCACCGCCGGGCCGCCGAGGTCATGGCGATGTTCCAGCAGAACTCCTACGCGGTCGACCGCACCGTGCCCTCGTTCAGCCCGCCGGTGAACCCGGTCGCGCCGCCCCCGCCGCCCGCCGGCGCCCCCCTGCCGACCACCCCCGCGCCCGACGCGGGCGCGGGCGCTCCGGTCGCGGTCACCCCCGGCGTCAACCAGGGCAACTCCACCACCCACAAGTCCGACCACCGCAACCAGCAGCACGGCACGACCCCGCCCCAGCGGGCCGCCGCGGCGGGCCGTGGCGGCGCGGGCGGCTTCGGCGGTGGTCTCGGCGGCTACGGCGCCGGGCGGGGCGTCCCCGCCGCCCCGGTCTACGGCGGCGCGGGCGGTGGCGGCGCGGCCGGCGGCATGAGCGGCCCCGGCGGTTCCAGCGGCTTCGTCGGCACCGACCACGGCGGCAGGCCGTCGGCCAACCCCGGCGGCACCACCAGCCAGTTCCAGGCGCCCAAGGCGGTCACCCCGCAGCACGGCATGATCGGCGCCGCGCCGATGGCCGCCCCGCCGGTCGCGCCCACCTCCGCCGAGTCCGGCCGCAGCAGGCCCGACTACCTGGAGGACGACGACAACGTGTTCGGCCTGGACAGAAAGGCCGCGCCGCCGGTGATCGGCCTGTGACCGAGCGCGTCTTCCGGCTCAGCGACCGCGAGTTCTTCCTGCTCTGGCAAGCGGTCCACGGGGAGGCGCACCCCGTGCCGCTGGGCACCCGGCACTACGGCCACACCGCGGCCGAGCGGGCCCGGCTGACCGAGGAGGCGTCGCGCGCGCTGGCCGCGCGCGGCCTGGGCACCGTGGGGCGGCCGGACGGGGAGCTGCACGGGCTGCTGCGCGGCCTGGCCGAGTACCAGGTGGGCCTGGAGGTGGTGTTCTCCCGAAACGGCGAGCAGGCGCGCGGCCTGGCCACCGCCGCGTGGCACGGCGCGTTCGCCGCGCGCGTGGGCACCCAGGTGCAGCTGACCGGCTTCCGGCCCACCGCGCTGGCGTCCACCACCGTGGCCACCCTGCCCGCCGCGCCGCCCGGCAGCGGCCGGTCGGTGAACGTGCGGTGGGCCGACTACCTGGCGGCGGGCGAGGCGGGCCGGGCCGACGGCACCGAGGGGTTCCTGGACGCGCTGCGGTCGGCGGGCGTGCGCGAACCCGAGGCGAACACCCTGCTGCGCGCGACCACCACCCGCCGGGGCGGCGGCCAGGTCGGCGTGATCGCCCGCAACCGCGCG
>NZ_BMRG01000001.1:454515-510618 GCF_014648515.1 Saccharothrix coeruleofusca | reverse complement strand
GGCTACCTGCACCTGACCGGTGACACGGTGTCGTGGCTGGACACCGCCGATGGCCGCTACCTGGTGCGGCGCGACGACGGCTGGCTGGTGCTCACCCCGACCGACGCGCCCCGGCTGACCTCGGCCGTGGAGCAGGTGGTGGCGGTCGCGAGCCGGAACTGACCGGAACCGACCGGAACCGATCGGAACCGGCCCGTCGACCGTGGCCCCAGGCGGTCGCATCGGCTAGGAACGTCGGTATGACCGACACGCAGGCAGGCACCGCCGCCGCCGGTGGGGCACGACCGCTGTGGCAGCCCGACCCCGACCGGGTCGCGGCCAGCCGCATGACCGCCTTCCGCGACTGGCTACGAGCCGAGCGGGGACTGGACTTCGCCGACTACGACGCGCTGTGGCGGTGGTCCACCGAGGACCTGGAGGGCTTCTGGGGAGCCGTCGCCGACTTCTTCGGGGTCGCCTTCCACCAACCGCCCGAACGGGTGCTCGCCGACCGGTCGATGCCCGGCGCGTCGTGGTTCCCCGGCGCGACCCTCAACTACGCCGAGCACGCGCTGCGCCACGAGGGCGAGGCCGTGGTGTTCCACCGCGAGGACGGCCTGACCGCCCGGCTCACCTACGCCGAGCTGCGCGAGCGCGTCGCCGCCGTGCGCGCGGGCCTGGTGTCGCTGGGCGTGCGCCGCGGCGACCGCGTGGCCGCGCTGGTGCCCAACTCGCCCGAAGCCCTGATCGCCTTCCTGGCCGCCGCGTCGCTGGGCGCCACCTGGTCCTCCTGCTCCCCGGACTTCGGCGCGCGGGCCGTGGTCGACCGCTTCGCCCAGATCGAGCCCACCGTCCTGGTCGCCGTCGACGGCTACCGCTACAACGGCCGCGCCTTCGACGTGCGGCCCACCGTGGAACGGCTGCGCGAGGAGATCCCGTCGCTCAAGGCCACCGTGCTCGTCGACTACGCGGGCGGCTCGCTGCCCGACGTCGTGCCGTGGAACTCCCTGCTCACCGATTTCGCCGGAGCCGAGCCGGCGTTCGAGCCGGTGCCGTTCGACCACCCCCTGTGGGTGCTCTACTCCTCCGGCACCACCGGACTGCCCAAGGGCATCGTCCAAGGGCACGGCGGCATCGTCCTGGAGCACCTGAAGATGCTCGCCCTGCACAGCGACCTCGGGCCGGGGGAGCGGTTCTTCTGGTTCACCACCACCGGCTGGATGATGTGGAACTACCTGGTCTCCGGCCTGCTGGTCGGCACGACGATCGTGCTGTTCGACGGCAGCCCCGCCCACCCCGACCTGTCGGCGCTGTGGCGCATGGCCGCCGAGGACCGCATCACCTACTTCGGCACCTCGGCCCCCTACGTCCAGTCGTGCCTCAAGGAGGGCCTGGAACCCGCGCGGACGTTCGACCTCTCGGCGCTGTGCGTCGTCGGCTCGACCGGCGCGCCCCTCACCCCCGAGGGCTTCCGCTGGATCGCCGACGCCGTGGGCGAGGTCCAGATCGCCTCCGTCTCCGGCGGCACCGACGTGTGCACCGCGTTCGTGGCCGCCTCCCCGGACCTGCCGGTGTGGCTGGGCGAGCTGTCCTGCCGGGCGCTGGGCGCGGCCGTGCGCTCCTACTCCCCGGAGGGGCGGCCGGTGGTCGGCGAGGTGGGGGAGCTGGTCGTCACCGAGCCCATGCCGTCCATGCCGGTGTTCTTCTGGGGCGACGAGGACGGCTCACGGCTGCGCGAGGCGTACTTCGACACCTATCCGGGGGTGTGGCGGCACGGGGACTGGATCACCATCACCGAGCGCGGCTCGGCCGTCATCCACGGCCGCAGCGACTCCACCCTCAACCGCGGCGGCGTGCGGATGGGCACCAGCGAGTTCTACCGCGTGGTGGAAGGCGCGGCGGGCGTGGCCGACTCGCTGGTCATCGACACCTCCAGCGCGGCCAACCCGGACGGCGAGCTGCTGTGCTTCCTGGTCCTGGACCCCGGCGTGGCGCTGGCGGACGTCGAACCCGGCCTGCGGGCGGCGCTGCGCGCCAACCTGTCCCCCCGGCACGTCCCCGACCGGTTCGTCGCGGTCGAGGAGATCCCCCGGACCCTCAACGGCAAGAAGTGCGAGGTGCCGGTCAAGAAGATCCTCGCGGGCACCCCGCCCGAGCGCGCGGTCAGCCTGGACGCGCTGCGCAACCCGGCATCCCTGCGGCCGTTTTTGGATCTTGTCTGAGACGCTCGTCACTGAACGGGCCCCCAACGGCCGCTGAACGCCCTTCTCGACCCCGGCATCTGCGCTCTGACCAGCGCAGATGCCGGTGGGAGGGGGGCGTTTTGCTTCTACGTCGGGGGTGTGTGTAACCTATGCGTCGTAGCCGAGGGCTCCGGGAGGCTTCGCCTAGTCTGGTCTATGGCGCCGCACTGCTAATGCGGTTTGGGTTTACCGCCCATCCCGGGTTCAAATCCCGGAGCCTCCGCAACACCCAGCTCCACCGGGTGACAACTGAAGAACGATGCGCTCGTAGCTCAACGGATAGAGCATCTGACTACGGATCAGAAGGTTGCAGGTTCGAATCCTGCCGAGCGCGCACCAGTCAAAGGCCCCGCCGGATTCTTCCGGCGGGGCCTTTGACGACAGTTCTGATGACAACGCCCTACTCGGCAGCGCGCTCGCTGTCGTCGAACAGCCCGCCCGCCCGATCGACGGCCTCCCGCTGGACGCTTCCGACCACTTCGATGTAGGTGCCAGTCGTCACACTGGTCGGGTTGAGCCACAAGATCCGTTGACCCGTGGCCGCTGTGTTGCGGCCTGCGTGCTTGAGGTTGCGCTCATGCGACAGGCGTGGTCTGATAGCTCTGGGTTGCACATATAAGTGTACGGCCGGTCGGTTGTAACTGTAAGTGCCCCGCTGAGGGAGTGGTGACGGTGTCGACCGTGGTGGCTACGGCTGATCGTGATGTCCTGTTGGCGGACGAGCGTGACCAGCAGCAGGCGCGAGCGCTGATGAGCCTGCTCTCCCCTGGTGGTGCGCGGTTCACCGCGGTGTCCGACGGGCAAGGCGCTGAGGTTCCGGTGCCCGATGAGCTGTCGGCGATCATCGCTCAGGTCGTTCGCGCTGTGGCGCGGGGGCATGCGGTCACGGTCAGCGCGATGCCGGAGGAGTTGACGACCACTGCGGCCGCCAAGCTGTTGGGCATCTCGCGGCCTACTCTGATGCGCAAGATCAACGCCGGGGAGATCCCCTCGCACAAGGTCGGCACGCACACCCGCTTGCGGACGGTTGATGTGTTGCGGGAGCGGGATGCGCGGCGGCGGCGCCAACTGGCCGCGTTCAACGAGCTGCGGGATTTGGAAGACGACTGATTCTCATTTCACCGACTATCGGCCCGGTCATCGATAGGGGATGCGACAGCGGCTAGCCTCTTGCGGTGGTCTCAACGAGAGTGTTCGTGGACGCGAACGTGCTGTACTCCCGTACTTTGCGGGACTGGCTTGCGCTGTTGCAACTCGAATCGGCTGAAGAGATCTACACGGTCTACTGGACTGAAGATGTGCTCGCTGAGGTGATCTACCGCCTCCGTCGAAGGCATCCGACCTGGTCGGGAGCGAAGATCACTTCCGTGCGAGACCTGATCGCGAAGACCTTCGAAGGAGGCCGGGTCGACGATTTCACCATCGACGGCTCGTTCTTCGGCAAGGACGGCGACGATCAGCACGTACACGCCGCGGCGGTGGCTTGTCAGGCGGACATCGTCCTGACCGGCGACAACGGCTTTTTCGCCACGGGGTGTGATGCGGACGCGAGGCCCTACGAGGTCTACAAACCTGACGACTTCTTCATGTTGGTCGACGACAGCGCGCCGCACCTGGTGCAGCGGGTGACCCGTGAACAGACTCTGTACTGGGTCCGCAAAGGCGGTCGCGCCGACTTGGCGGGCAAGCTCGTGGAGGCGGGCTGTCTTCGCTTCGCTGAGCGCGTGAGGGCGCACCAAGGGCGGTTGTCCCTGCCCGGCCAGGTTGGAAATCCTGTCAGCACAGGTGGGGCATGAGTCGCGGACGGCCACGGGATGCCACGTGACCGAGAGGCGTTGATCGCGGTGTCCGGAAAGGCTTTCGCGAAAAGCCCCTTCAGCGTCCTGGTCGTGGGGGGCGGGTGTGTCCGGGGTGACCGCCGGGCGTTGCGCGACCTCGGCCACCCCGTCACCGTTACCTGCCCGACCGGGAGGACCGCGCGGGGGAGAACAAGCGCCCGACCGCCCGGAGCAGGGCCCGGAACTCCGCCCCGTTCGGCCGCACGCCCAGGCGGGCGTACATGAGCACGTCGCCGTACTCCGCCATCCGGACGATCTTCCCGTCGTGGACGTCGAATCGGGTCAGGTAGCTGTTGCGGTACGGCTTGCCCGTCCGGGCGACGACCATGTCCCCCTTCCCGCTGAAGAAGACCTCGCCGCTCGCGGAAACGGTCCACTCGTGATCGCGCCAGAGCAGCGGGGTGAACTTGGCGAACAGCGCCTCCGTGTAGGCGAGGATCTCCTCCTTGCCCTTGACGTCGGCGACGCAGAACCCCTTCCTCCGGCCCGCGATGATGTCCGCGACCCCCTCACCGCTCCTGGTCGCGGTCGAGTGCATGAACAACTGCCGCGCGTCGGTCGCCAGGGTCGCCGCGACGGCGTCGAGGTCCTTGGCCTGGATCGCGTCGATGAAGTCACGGGCGAGCCCGAGCGCCGCTTCCGGCCCGGCGGTCGGCGTCGATCCGGTCACGACCGCCCTCCGGTGCGAGCGCCGCTGCTCGTCCTCTCGGCGTCCCAGGACAGCAGCGGTTCGCCGAACGACCTCGGCAGCCCGAAGGACTCGAAGCGGGGCGTCCACCAGCGCGTGAACTCGGATTCGTAGGCGAGCAGCCGCTCGGAGAACGTCGCCAGGTCCACGCCCTCGTCGAATTCGAGGTAGACGATGAGCGCCGCGTCGCCGTCCTGGTCGGGCTGGAGCCACATCCGCTCCCGGTGGTACCCGACGGCTTGCGCTCGTTCGGCGAGCCCGGACAGGTCCTCGTTCAGGTCGGCCATCAGGTCGCGGAACTCCTGGACCCGCTCGTGCGGAATGGGGAGAGCCCAAGCTGTACTGGTCATGCGCGTCAATCTGCGCGAGGTCGCGCGGGCCGGGAAGACCTCGCCGAGCCTGGTATCGGCGGGGCCAGGCAACGCGACCGGGTGCCGCGCCGGGGACAATGACGCGCGTGCCCAGCGCCGACCGGACGGAGTTCGGGGAGTACCTGCGTCGTCGACGGGCGGGGATGATTCCGCCGGAACCCGGGGCGGGGGCGCGTGCGTCGCGGCGACGGGTTCCGGGTCTGCGGCGTCAGGAACTGGCCGACCTCGCGGGAATTTCCGTCGAGTACTACACCCGCCTCGAACAGGGCAGGGCCCCGCGCTCCTCCCGTGAGATCCTCGCCGCGCTGGCGCGGGCGTTCGAGTTGTCGAGAGCCGAGCGGGACCACCTGTTCCGGCTCGCGGGCGAGCCGCCGCCCGAACCCGAGTCGCCGGAGGCCGCGGTCCGCCCAGGGCTTTTGCGGATGCTGCACGGCTTGGCGGGCACGATGCCGGTCACCGTGCACGACGGCCGCCTGGACCTGCTGGCGCTCAACACCGCCGCCGCCGAGCTGCTCCAGCCGCTCGCCGCCACGGGACCGTACGGGCGCAACATCGCCTACCAGGTCTTCACCGCCACGGCGCTGCCCGACCTCCTCGGCGACGAGGGGGCGGAGCTGCTCGTCCGCGTCGCGGCGGCGGAGTTCCGCGGGGCGCTCAGCCGGTACCCCGGCGACCGGTACCTCCAGGCACTGCGCGCCGAACTCGCCGCGACCAGCACGAGCTTCCGCGACCACTGGGAGCGGGGCGAGGTGGAGACGCGGCGATCCGCGGTGAAGCACATCCGCCACCCGGCCCAGGGATGGCTGAACTTCGACATCGAGATGCTGCACGACCCGGAAAGGGATCACTGGGTCATGCTGTACACCCCTCGCGACCCCGCCTGACCCTCAGCCCGTGGGCCGGTCGTCCACCGGCAGGTGGGCGGCGGTGACCGGGGAGGCCACCGACCAACCCACGGACCGGTAGAGCCGCGCCCCCTCCTCGGTGGCCAGCAGCACCGCCCGGCTCGCCCCGCGCTCCACCGCCGCGGCCGCCAGGGAGCGCATCACGACCCGGCCCAGCCCGCGCCGCCGGTGCGCGGGATCGGTGGAGACCTGGTCGACCACGGCCGCCGCGCCCCACACCGCGACCCGCCCGCTGGACGCGGTCGACCCGTCGGCGGCGTGCACCACCGCATCGCACACCGCGCCACCCGGATCGGCGATGACTTCCACCCGGTAAGGCGACGGGACCGTCACGTCCTCGACCCGCAGGTCAACCGTCATGAGGAACTCCGGCGGACTGACCAGCCACGCGGGCGTCAGGTCGGCGATCACCGCGTCCCGCTCCCCGCACACCTTCAACCACGTCCCCGGAGCGGTCAGCGTCCTGGCCCGGTGCGCGACGGTGGCGGTGTCCGGCAGCACGAAGCGCACGCGGTGCACCACCTTCCCCACGTCGATGCGGTAGCCGTCCGGCTCCCGCACCGGGGCGGGCGTGCGGCGGGACAGCGCCCAGCCGTGCACCCACTCCTCGACGGTGGCGGCGGTGGTCGAGGTGCGCATCGCACGATCGTGCCACCGGTGATCGACAGCGGCACGACGACGGACGGGGTTCCGGCGCGTGGACGCGGCGGCCGGCCGCCTGCCGGGATACCGTGCAGCGGTGCGCGTCGCCACGTGGAACGTGAACTCGGTGAAGCAGCGGATGCCCAGGCTCCTGGCGTGGCTGGACGAGCGCGGGCCCGACGTGGTGTGCCTGCAGGAGCTCAAGCTGACCAGTGACGCCTTCGCCGCGCTGCTCGGCGAGGAGCTGGCGGATCGCGGTTACGCCTTCGCCGCGCACGGCCAGCCGCAGTGGAACGGGGTGGCGATCCTGTCCCGCGTCGGCCTGGACGAGGTGACGCTCGGCGTCGAGGGTGCGCCGGGCTTCCCGGACCCGGAGGCGCGGGCGGTGGCCGCGACGTGCGGCGGTGTGCGCGTGCACTCCGTCTACGTGCCCAACGGCCGCGCCGTCGACTCGGACCACTACCACTACAAGCTCGCCTGGCTGGCCGCGCTGCGGGAGGTCGTGCGCGGGGGGCCGCAGGACGTGCTGGTCTGCGGCGACATCAACATCGCCCCGGCCGACGCCGACGTGTACGACCCGGCCGTGTTCGTCGGGCACACCCACGTCACGGCGGCCGAGCGGGCCGCGCTGGCGGAGTTCGGCCTGCGCGACGTGGTCCGCGACCGCTGGCCCGACCAGCGCGTCTTCAGCTACTGGGACTACCGAGGTGGCATGTTCCACCAGGACCTGGGGATGCGCATCGACCTGGTGCTGGCGGCGGAGACCGTGGCGGGGCGGGTGCGGGCGGCGTGGGTCGACCGCAAGGCACGCAAGGGGACCAGCCCCAGCGACCACGCGCCGGTCGTCGTGGACCTGGACGAGGCCCCGGACGGCGACATCGGGCCGGTGGTGCCCCCGCCGTCCGCGCCGCGCACCCGCACCACCCGGAAACCGCCCAGGGATTAGTCCGGGCCCGGTGGGTGTGGCGATCGCGCCGCACCCACCGGGGATCAAGCCCGGCGGACACCCCCCGCGCGGGTGCGGCCGCTCATCGGGTCGGTACGACGGCCGGTCGAAGAACAGCGGCACCTTCCGCCTCGTCCGACTGCGGGCGGACGAGGCGGAACTCGGCGCTCACCTCCTGGTCCGCCTTCACCGTGACGATGCGGTAGAGGTCCGGCGGCGAGATCCAGCCGTCGTCGGTGCCGAACAGGAACAGCTGGTAGTGGCCTGCGGGCACGTCCTCCAGCCGGAACCGGCCGGACGCGTCGGTCTTGCCGTCGACCCACGTCCACGGCATCCCGCCCTCGAAGCCGACTTGGACGTCGGGCAGCTCCTCGCCCTGGTCGAACGCGCCGTCGCCGTCGCGGTCGCCGTAGACCAGCGCCACCGCGTCGCCGGTGCTGTGGGTCATGGCGGCGGAGATGTCGATGACGTTGTCGGACTGGTTGCTGTCGGAGGCGGTGATGGTGGCCTTGAGCCGGACGGTGCCGTTGGGTCGGTAGCTCGGCTGGGTGCCGACCAGCGTGATCACCCGCTCCTCACCCGGCCACAGCTTCGCCGAGGAGGGGGAGCCGCCGTTGGGCAGCAGGTCGCCCCACTGCGCCCGGTCGTAGGACAGCGCCGAGTCGACGTTCTCGATCCGCAGGCCGATCGACTCGCCGAAGCCGGTGCCCACGTTGGCGATCCTCACGGTGGCGCGGATCGGCTCCGCCATGTCGTAGGACGCCTTGTCGAACGAGGCGGTGACCCGGATGTCCGGCGCGTGCCCTGGCTCGGTGACCGCCGGACCGTCCACGACGACGAACCGGGCCTGCACGGTCTGCTCGGGCTTGATCTCGACGACGTGCTCGCCACCGTCCTTGGCGCGGTACGGGCCCAGCACGAGCACCTTGGTGGTCCCGATCGGCAGCTTCGGCATCGACCACCGGCCCGTGCTGTCCGAGAACGCCGTGTAGGTGCGCAAACCGCTGCGCTGGTCGAGAGCGATCAGCTGGGCACCGGCCAGCGGGGTTTCCGCGCCGTTCGCGTCGGCGCGCAGGAGGGTGCCCTCGACGCCGCCGAACGCGCCGGTGACCTCCGCCAGGTCCGAAGAACTGGTGTAGCCCTCGGTGTTCCCGCCGTTGTCGCCGAACCTGCAGGAGACTTCGAGTTGGCCCGCGTTGTAGGCGGCGTCGGGCACCACGTCGGTGACGGTCAGGGACTTGGTCTCGCCCGGTGCCAGGTCGACGCCGGGACCGTCGGGGTTCAGCGGGGCCCAGCCGGGCCCCGGGGGTGCCGAGCTCCACGGGTAGCACACCGCGACCACGCGGGTGAGCGGCTTGGCGCCGGTGTTGGTCAGCGTGACCTGGAGGGTGACCGGGTCGGTGCGGCGGTAGCTGTCGCGGTCCAGCGCCACCGACGACCGCAGCACCTCCGAGACCGGCGGCACGGCGGGGATGGCGAGGTTGGTCGTCTCGCCCGCCCGCACGGTGAACTCGCTGGAGCCGGGTTGGACCACGAGGGTGGAGCTGGGGAAGTAGAGCCGGTAGCGGCCGGTCGGCGCGTCGGTGAAGCGGAACTCGCCGCTGCTGCCGGTCCGGGCGCCCCGCAGGGCGAAGGGCGCACCGCCGGTGGCCTGGACGCTCAAGCCGGACAGCGCCTCGCCGCTGTCGGGCTGCCCGTTGCCGTTGTGGTCGGTGTAGACCACGCCGGAGACGGTGCCGCGACCTTGGGGCACCTGCGCGGTGACCTTCGCGCGGTTGTCGCTCGGCGTCGGGTCCACCGCGGGATGCTGCTGGTACCCGTCGGAGACGTGCACCTCGAACTCGGCGGTGCTGCTGTCCGCGGCGATCTGCTTGACCACCAGTTGGATGGTCAGCCGCTCGCCGGGTGCCAGGCTCGGGCCGGGGAGGCGGCGTAGCTGCTCGCCGCCGGACTCGAGCGAGACGTTGCCACTGGTGGTGAAGCGGATGTCGGTGGCGGGAGCGGCACCCTTGTTCTCGACGGTGACCGTGAGGTTCATGGTCGACTCGGGCGCGTACTCGGCCCGCTCGAAGGCGGCGGTGACCTTCAGGTCCGCCACCTGGGGCACGGCTTCGGCCGCGACCCGCTCGGGCTGGGCGGTGGTCGGTGCGGTGGTCGGTGCGGTGGTCTCCTGCGCCCAGGCCATCGGGCCGCTGAGCGCGACCGAGAGCGCTAAGGCGCTCGCGATCGCGATCCGGGGCGTGCGGGATCTCGCGCCGTCGCGGCGCGCGGAAGTGTCGGACAAGAGAGGTTTCCCCCCGTTGAGGTCCGCCCGCCCGGAGTGCCGGCGTCCCTCGAGCCGCCGCCGAGCAGGGCTTTTGGTGATACGTGAAAAACGTACACGATCACCGGGGTCGCCCACAGGGGGAACTTCGGGCGCTCAGCCCAGCTCGGCCAGCACCCCGTCGGTGAACGGTGGCCAGGCCGCGACGGCCCACTCGCCGAACGGCCGGTCGGCCAGCGCCACGCAGGCCGCCCCCACCGCCGGGTCCACCCACAGGAACGTGCCGCTCTGCCCGAAGTGGCCGAACGTGCGCGGGGAGCTGCCCGCGCCGGTCCAGTGCGGCGACTTGTCCGACTTGATCTCGAAGCCCAGCCCCCAGTCGTTGTGGCGCTGCGAGCCGTACCCCGGCAGCACCCCCTTCAGGCCGGGGAACTGCACCGAGGTCGCCTCGGCGACCAGCTCGGCGGAGACCAGCCGGGGCGACTGCACCTCGGCGGCGAAGCGCAGCAGGTCCGACACCGTGGACACGGCGCCCGCGGCGGGGGAGCCGGTCAGCGCGGTGGAGGTCATGCCCAGCGGGGCGAGCACGGCTTCGGTCAGGTAGTCGGCGAACGGGATCTCGGTGGCCGACTCGACGAACGCGGCCATCACCTCGAAGCCGGTGTTGGAGTAGATCCGCCGCTCGCCGGGCGGGGCCTGGACCTTGTCCGAGTCGAACGCCAGGCCGGAGGTGTGCGCGATCAGGTGCCGCAGGGTGGCCGGGCCCACCGGCTGGTCCCACTCCACCGCGCCCTCCTCGACGGCCACCAGCACCGCGTAGGCGGTGAGCGGCTTGGTCACCGAGGCCAGGGGGAAGCGCCGCTCCACGTCGCCGAAGGTGCCCAGCACCCGGCCGTCGGCGGACACCACGCCGGTGGCCGCGTTCTCGACCGGCCACCGGGACACCGCGCGCAAGCTCTGCATGGCGCAAACTCTGCCACGTGTCCACCCGAGAGCTGGTCGTGCTCGGCACCGCGAGCCAGGTTCCCACGCGCACCCGCAACCACAACGGCTACCTGCTGCGCTGGGACGGCGAGGGTTTCCTGTTCGACCCCGGTGACGGCGCGCAGCGGCAGCTGCTGCTGGCCGGGGTGGCGGCGGGCGACATCACCCGGATCTGCCTGACGCACTTCCACGGCGACCACTGCCTGGGCGTGCCGGGCGTGGTGCAGCGGATGTCGCTGGACCGGGTGCCGCACCCGGTGCACGCGCACTACCCGGCGTCGGGGGCGCACTTCTTCCAGCGGCTGCGGCACGCCAGCTCCTTCCACGACGTGGTGGACGTCCGCGAGGTGCCGGTGGCGCGCGACGGGGTGGTGGCCGAGGGCGGGTTCGGCGTGCTGGAGGCGCGTGCGCTGGACCACCCGCTGGAGACCTTCGGGTACCGGCTGGTCGAGCCGGACGGCAGGCGGATGGTGCCGGAGCTGCTGGCGCGGCACGGCATCAGCGGCCCTCGGGTGCGGCAGGTGCTGGAGGAGGGCGGGCCGCTGCTGGCGGCGGTCAGCGAGCCGCGCCCCGGCCAGCGCTTCGCGTTCGTCATGGACACCCGGCTGTGCGACGGGGTGTTCGAGCTGGCCGACCGGGCGGACATGCTGGTCATCGAGTCCACCTACTTGCACGCGGACGAGCGCCTGGCCGTCGAGCACGGCCACCTGACCGCCCGGCAGGCCGCGCGGGTGGCCGCCGAGTGCGGGGTGCGCACGCTGGTGCTGACGCACTTCTCCCAGCGCTACGCCGATCCCGGCGCTTTCCGCGCGGAAGCGGAGGAGGTGTTCGGCGGGGAGGTGGTGGTGGCGGCCGACCTCGACCGGGTCCGGGTGCCGCGCAGGTCACCCGGCGGGCGGTGAGGCGGCGCTGGCCCACTGGTCGCGCACCAGCTCGTCCAGGTCGGACTCCACCGGCCGCCAGCCCAGCGCGCGCAGCCTGGCGGTGTCCGCGCGCAGCACCCGCGCCTCGCCGGGGTGCGCGGGGCGGCGGCGGACGGCGGGCGGCCTGCCGCTGACCCGCTCCACCGCGCCGAGCACGTCGGCCACGCTGGCCGGGGTGGCGCCCACGTTGTAGACCGCGTGCCCCTCCCGGCAGCGCTCCAGCACCAGCGCGAACGCCCGCGCCACGTCCCGCACGTGCACGAAGTCGCGCACCGCCGAGCCGTCGCCGTAGACCTCCAGCGACGGCAGCCTGCCCGCGGCCACCTCGCACGCCCTGGTGACGATCCGGGTGTCGTCGCGGTCGCCGCCGCCCGCGACGTTGAACAGGCGCAGCACCGCGCCCGCCCGCGCCGCCCAGGCCACCGCGTCCTCGGCGGCGGCTTTCGAGGCGGCGTAAGGGCTGGCGGGGTCGCGGGGGGTGTCCTCGGTGAGCACGCCGGTGCGGGAGGTGCCGTAGACGGCGGCGGTCGAGGCGAGCAGGAACACCGGGGGCCGGGCGCGCAGCAGGTTGAGAGTGCCGCCCACGTTGACGTCGTAGTGCTCCACCGGCCGTTCGAACGATTCGCGGACGCGGGCGCGTGCGGCCAGGTGGACCACCGCGTCCGCACCGCGCACCGCCGCCTCGGCGGCCCGGGCGTCCCGCACGTCGCCGGTGAACGGCACCACCTCGTGGCCGGAGAACGCCAGTTGAGCGGCCACCGCCCGGCCGACGTACCCGGACGCGCCGGTGACCAGTACTCGCATGGCCGACATCCCAGCACGGCACCGTCCGATCAGGACGCGGCACTCTGGCAAAAAATGGCCCTAAAGGTGGTGACGCGCCACGCCGATACAACCCGAGTGAGTTACCCGCAGCCAGCCATGCACAAGAGCATTGAGGGCGCTCTCGCCGAGCACGCCGAGCGGGAGGCCAAGCGCAGGCGGTTCCTGGAGAGAGCCGCCGCGGTGGTCACCACCGCTCCTTCGTCGGTGGACGACACGCTGCTCAGCCTGTCCCTGCCGTACCCGAAGCGGAAGGGCGACAGCGCCTTCCTGCACCGCGTCGACCAGGTCCTGCGCGACGCCGCTCGCTGATCCCCGCGAGCCGTCGGCAAGTTTCATCCGGTTCGTTGCCGGACCGTGCTAGGCCGACGCGCAGGGGTGCCTCTACAGTGCGTGGCACCCGGCGCTCGCCGGTGCTCTCGTCTGCTTCTCGTAAAGCGAGTCCTCGGCGATGGATCATGTCCTTTCCGCGCTTCGAGCGCGCCTCGGCACGTTGTTCGGCGACCGCCTGGTCGTCCTGGCGGGCGGCACGCGGCTGAGCAGCCGCGTCCAGGAGCTGCACCAGCTCGGCGCCCGACATGCGCTCGTGCTCTCCACGGACGACCACGCGCCGCTGCACGACTCGGAGGTGGCCCGCTGGGTGCCGCTGGGCATCGGCGGCGGGTTCGTCGCGACCGAGCAGAACCGGCTGACCCGGATGCTGACCTCGCCCGACCGCCGCGTCCGCGAGCTGCTGGACGAGTTCGACCCGGCGGGCCGGGCGCTGGTGATCAGCACCCCCTACGCCCAGGTGCCCGAGTTCGCGGGCAGGCCGGTGCTCAACGCCCGCCGCCCCGAGTGGGTGGACCTGGAGAACAAGACCACCATCGACGCGCTGTGGGACGAGCTGTCCGCGCCGCGCGCCCCCGCCGAGGTGCTGGGCCTGGACCTCGACGGGCTGTGGGAGGCCACCCTGCGGCTGGACCGGGGCGCGGGCGTGGTCTGGTCCGGCGACGGCCCGGCGATCAACGGCGGCGCGAACTTCGTGCGGCGGGTGCGCGACCGGGAGGAGGCCGCGGACGCCTTCCGGGTGCTGGCGGCCAAGTGCGAGTTCGTCCGGGTGATGCCGTTCCTGGAGGGCATCCCGGTCAGCGTGCACGGCATCGTGTTCCCGGACGGCACCGCCGTGCTGCGGCCGGTGGAGATGGTGGTGCCGCGCCGCCGGGGCTCCGCCCGGTTCCTCTACGCGGGCTGCGCGTCCTACTACGACCCGCCCGCCCGCATCCGCGAGGAGATGCGCAACCTGGCCCGCCGCGTCGGCGAGCGGCTGCGCGAGACCGTCGGCTACCGCGGCACGTTCACCCTCGACGGCATCGCCACCGCGGACGGGTTCCTGCCCACCGAGATCAACACCCGCTACGGCGGGGCGATGGTGTGCTTCGAGGACGCGCTGCCGCAGCTGCCGCTGGCGCTGGCGCAGGTGGCCCTGGTCGCCGGGCACGACCTGGGCGTGTCGTCGCGGGAGTTCGAGGAGCTGCTGGTGGCCGCGGCGGACGCCTACCGGCACGGCTCGGTGGGCGCGAACGTGCGCGCGGTGCACCCGACCGAGGTCGTCGAGCGGCCGGTGGTGTTCACCGAGTGGGCCTGCCGGTTCGCCCACCCCGAGGAGGTCCCGCAGGGCACCCTGCGGCTGCGCCCCTCGCCCCTGGGCGCCCGCCTGGAGCTGGACCTGGTCGCCGACCAGCTGCCCTTCGGCCGCCCGGCGGCCCCGCTGACCGTGGCCGCCTTCGCGCTGGCCGACCGGGAGTGGGGCACCGCGCTGGGTCCCCTGGAACCCGCCGTGCCGATCCCCGACGACACCCCCATCGCCCCGGTGGTGGAGCTCGACGCCGTCACCGCGTGACCCGCGCCCGCTCCCCGTACACGCTCAGGTAGGCGTAGCGGTAGCCCATCAGCTGGAGGGTGACCTCGTGGGGCTGGTTGGGCGGGTAAGCGCCTTCCTCGTAGTCGCGCAGCACGTCGGGGTGGCCCTGGGCGATGGCGTAGACCCAGCCCTCGTCGGTGGGCCAGCCGTTGACCAGGTGCAGCGCGACGGCGGCGGCGTCGGCCAGCGGCTCGGGGAAGGTGCCCGCGAAGACGATGTCCCGCGCCACGTCGGCGACGTGGCGCGGGACCACTTCGGGCACCGCGACGGCCAGCGCCACCGAGCAGGCCACCCGCGCGCCGCCCAGCGCCTCGAACACCTTGGGGGCGCCCTTGGCCACGGCGTAGCGGGTCTGGGTGATCCAGTCCGGTGGCCGCCGGGGCAGCTCGCGGCCCAGCGGGTTCCACCGCCGCCAGGTGCGCCTGCCGTCCTCGGTGAACCCGGCTCCGGCCAGGGCCAGCGCGGCGAGCAGGAAGATCACCCGGTCGCGGCTGTCCGGGGGGACCTTGTAGCTGGCCCCGAGCTCGACCAGGAACGGCACGGCCCACGCGCTGGCCTCGGAGACGGTGTCCTCGTCCAGCAGCCGCGCGGCCAGCCGGTCGCACGCGCCCTGGTCGCCCTCGGCCGCGCCGCGCAGCTCGTCGTCCACACCGGACCCGCCGGACAGCTCGTGCCACGGCACGTCCTCCAAGCCGCGCAACGGGTCCGGCCGTTGCCAGGCGGGTGGCAGCTCCATGCCGGGCAAGCTACGTGATGCGCCGCCCGACCGGGTCGACCGTGACGAGGTGTCGTCACATGTCCACCGTACGATCACCGCCGTGCGCGGATCCCCCTACAAGGTCGTCGACCTGTTCTCCGGTGCGGGCGGCATGAGCCTCGGCTTCCAGGCGCACCGCGACTTCACCGTGGTCGGCGCCGCCGACGCCCAGGTGGGCAAGCCGTCGTCGCCGCTGGGGTCGTTGCGCTGCAACGGGATCTACCGCGACAACATCGGCGTCGACCCGCTGCAGGTGGACCTGGGCCGGATCGACCCCGGGGTGCTGCGCGAGGTGTGGGGGCTGCGGCGGGGCGAGCTGGACGTGCTGGTGGCCTGCCCGCCGTGCTCGGGGTTCACCCGGATCACCGCGGCCAACCACCTGCGCGACGACCCGCGCAACTCGCTGGTGGGCCGGGTGGCCGCGTTCGTGGCCGAGCTGCGGCCCAAGGTGATGCTGCTGGAGAACGCGCGCGAGCTGGTGAAGGGCAAGCAGCGCCACCACCTGGAGGGCTTGGCCGAGCAGCTGGTAGCGCTCGGCTACGAGGTGGACGCCAGTTCGCACATGCTGTCCCGGTTCGGCCTGCCGCAGCTGCGCGAGCGCGCCGTGGTGGTGGCGGTGGACGGGGGGCTGCCGCTGCGCACGATGGCGGACCTGTGGCGCGGCTGGGAGGTGCGGCCCTCGGCGGTGACCGTGCGGCGGGCGATCGGCAAGCTGCCGCCGGTGGAGGCGGGCCGGGCGCACCCGGAGGACCCGATGCACGTCTCGCCGTCGTTCCGCCGGGACCGGACCATGGACCGGATGCGCGCGATCCCGGCCGACGGCGGCTCGTGGGCGGACCTGGTGGGCTCGCCGGAGACCGAGGTCCTGCTCAACCCGGCGCAGCGCAAGATCATCGAGGCGGGCCGGTGGGGGTCGCACCCCGACGTCTACGGGCGGATGTGGTGGGACGAGCCCGCGCGCACCATCAAGCGGGAGTGCGCGCACGTGGGCAACGGCCGGTACGCCCACCCGGAGCAGCACCGGTTGTGCACGGTGCGGGAGATGGCGCTGCTGCAGGGCTTCCCGCGCCGGTTCCGGTTCGACGTGTCGGTGCTGGGCAACGCCTACCGCCACCTGGGCGACGCGGTGCCGCCGCTGATCTCCTACCAGCTGGCCTCGCTGGTGCGGTGGATGCTGTCCGGGGTGCCGCCCACGGCCAAGGACCTGTGCCTGCCGGGGACCTCGTTGCGGGTGGGGGACATCCGACCGGTGGTGCCCTCCGGGTTGGTCGCCTAGATCACTTTTGCATAACAGTACGATTTCGGATCATGCTCCACTGGTCGGGGGGTGGCCCGGCTTCCCGGCGTTGATCTGCGGAAACGCCCTCAGGGAAGGTGGGGTATGTCCAGTTCGCTGAAGTCCGAACTGGACTCCTCGCGGTGGATTCGCCGGGCCGGAATTCGTCCACAGTGGATGGTGGTAGCGAATTTGCGCAGGTAGAACCGCCGAAAATTGATGGGTTGACCACCGCTGAACGGGGTACCCCAGTCGGATATCGTTCCGCCGATTCCTGTCGATTTGGTGTCGGAGCCCCTGCGCGGAGGCCCACCGAACGGCACGGACCGCCGCCTTGACTACACCAACGGGCTACCCTCGCGAGCCTCAAGGAGACACATGGCATCCCGGAACTTGACGCGGATCGGGGCTGCGATCCTCGGCGCCTCCCTGGCAATGGCGCCCGCCGCCCTGCCCGCGTTCGCGGACACCGTCAAGGTCGAGCCCGACCGCGGTGCGGGCGAGAACGGCCTCACCGTCAACCTGGACGACCGGGGCAAGCACAAGTCCGAGGGCACCAGCCTCATCGGCCTGAAGATCACCGAGGGCGCCGCCGACACCCGCGCCCGCGCCTACTGCGTCGAGCTGCCCACCCCGCTCAAGGACGGCACCCCGCTGTCCGAGGTGCCCTGGGACCAGCACCCGAACGAGCAGACGAAGTTCAAGCAGAACAGCAAGTTCGTCAACTGGATCCTGCACAACAGCTACCCGCAGGTGAAGCCGTCCGTGCTGGGCGAGAAGACCGGCAAGGACATCGACGCCAAGGAGGCCATCACGGCCACCCAGGCGGCGATCTGGCACTACACCGACGGCGCCGTGCTGCGCGAGGACGCCACCGACAAGGACAAGAAGACCGACGAGGACGTCTTCGCGGTCTACAAGTACCTGACCGGCGCCGCCAACACCGGCATCGACCAGGAGCCCAGCCCGACCCTGAGCGTCGCCCCCGAGTCGCTCAGCGGCAAGGCCGGTGAGCTGATCGGCCCGTTCACCGTGACCACCACGGCGGACAAGGTCGTGCTCAAGGCCGACCTGCCCCAGGGCGTCAAGCTGACCGACAAGAACGGCACCGAGCTGGCCACCGCCAAGGAAGGCGAGTTCGCCGCGCAGGCCGACGTCAAGACCGGCGAGGTCTACGTCAGCGTCGCCCAGGGCACCAAGCCCGGCAAGGTCGAGTTCAGCGTCGAGGCCAACGCCGAGCTGCGCCACGGCCGCCTGTTCGTCAGCAGCGACCGGAACAAGAAGACCCAGTCGCTGATCATCGCCACCCCGTCCAAGGTCAAGGTCGAGGTCGGCGCCAAGGCGGACTGGGCCGAGGCCGTGGTGCCGACCACCACCACGACCACCGAGGCGACCACCACCACGACGGCCCCGGCCACCACGACGACCGAGGCGACCACCAGCACGGCGCCCACCACCACGACGACCACCGCGGTCGCCGGTGGCGGTGAGAACGACGACCTGGCCTCGACCGGCGCGTCGATCTTCGTGCCGCTGCTGATCGGCCTGGGCCTGGTCGGCGCCGGTGCCGCCACGATCATCGTGATGCGCCGCCGCAAGACCGCGTAACACCGCAGCACCACCGCGAACGGCCCCCTCGGGAGTCCTGAGGGGGCCGTTTCGCTGTCACTGGGGACGCCGGGAGCCTTCGGGTACCCTGCGTCGGGAGTGCGAAGGAGCACCATGAACTCGTTCAACACGGCTGAGCGGGTCGCCCCCGGCGGGGAGGCCCGCTCTCCTCTCGCGCACATGGTCACGTGGCAGGGCTACGCCGTGCCGCGGCTGGAGCAGGTCCGCGTGCTGGTCTCGGAGCGCAAGCTGCGCGCCTCCGGCAGGCTCGTCGCGGCCGGACCCGAGGAGCAGTTCAGCGGGTCGTTCGAGCTGTCCATCGGCGAGACCGGCGCGGTGTCGCGGCTGCTGCTGCGCTCGGCGACGGTGTCCGAGGAGCGGCACCTCTCGCTGAGCCGGTCCTCCGAGGGCGCGTGGCTGGTCGACCGGGGCCAGGGCGCCGAGCGGGCGGACTTCGACGGGGCCATCGACGTCGACGTGCAGTACGCCGTCATGTTCAACTCCATCCCCATCCGGCGGCTCAACCTGCACCGCGAGCCCGCCGAGCACGAGCTGCCGGTGGTCCACGTCAGCCTGCCCGACCTGTCGGTGCGGCTGGTGCGGCAGAGCTACCGGACCGTGTCGGTGGGGGAGGAGCACTCGGTGGTGTCGTTCACCAGCGGGGAGTTCCAGGAGGACATCACGGTCGACGCCGAGGGCCTGGTGGTCGACTACCCGAGGGTCGCGCAGCGCATCTGATCACCGCATCGGGCGAGCAAACGCTTGCGCGCCCGGTTCCGGTCAACGTCGCGCCTACGGCTCCGCTGACAGCGCGAAGCCCTGGCTCCCGCCGTCCGACGGGCCTACCAGGGCTCACTTCCTCGGTCGAGCGACCTCGGCTGCCACCGAACCCAGCCCACCGCCCCACCTCGTCGAGATCACCTGACTGGGTAGGTGACCATCTGTGTGCGGGGACGGTGAACTCGGGCATCCGCGATCCGGCGAGAGCGCGAGACCAGGGCGTCCGTCGTCCGGCGGGAGCCTGCCCTGGTCCACTTCCTCGACCTAGCGGTCTCGGCTGTCGCCGAATTTAGCCCACTCACCCGCCTCACCGAGATCGCTCGACCGGGCGAATGGCGGTCCGCGAAAGGGGTCGGACGCGACCGGCGTCAGACGCGGACGGCGATGGCCATGCCCTGGCCCACGCCGACGCACGCCGCCGCGATGCCCAGCCCGCCGCCGCGCGCCCGCAGGTGCCTGCACAGGTCGACCACCACGCGCGGCATCGACGCCCCCAGCGGGTGCCCGTACGCGATCGCCCCGCCGTGCACGTTGACCTTCTCCCGGTCCACCTCGGGCAGGTGGTGCAGCACCGACAGCGCCATCGCCGCGAACGCCTCGTTGAGCTCCCACAGGTCGACGTCCTCGGCGGAGACCTTCAGCCGCGCCAGCAGCTTGCGGATCGCGGCCACCGGCGCGAGGGTGAACCGGTGCGGCTCGTCGGCGGTCACCGCGCTGCCCAGCACCTCGCCCAGCGGGGCCAGGCCCAGCTCCGAGGCCACCGCCTCGGTGCCCATCAGGATCGCCGCCGCGCCGTCGTTGAGCGGTGACGAGTTGCCCGCCGTCACCGGGCCGCCTTCGGTGAACGCCGACTTGAGCTTGGCCAGCTTCTCCGCGCTGGTCTCCGGCCGCACCGACTCGTCCCGCCGCACCGCCGTCCCGTCCGGCAGCTGCACCGGGAACGCGAAGCCGTCGTGCACGCCCGCGTCCCACGCCGCCGAGGCGCGGCGGTGCGAGCGCAGCGCGTAGGCGTCCATCCGCTCGCGGGTGATGCCCAGCTCCACCGCCACCTGCTCGGCCGCGCGGCCCAGCGGCACCGTCCAGCGGTCCGGCATCCGCGGGTTCACCAGCCGCCAGCCCAGCGCGGTGGACACCGATTCCATCCGTTCGGGGAACGCCTGATCGGGGCGCGGCACGACGAACGGGGCCCGGCTCATGCCCTCCACGCCGCCCGCGACGAGCAGGTCCGCGTCACCCATGGCCAGCGCCCGCGCCGCCTGCACCACCGCTTCGCCGCCGGAGGCGCACAGCCGGTTGACCGCCACGCCGGGCACGGTCGGCGGCAGGCCCGCCAGCAGCGCGGCCATCCGGCCCACGTCGCGGTTCTCCTCGCCCGCGCCGTTGGTGTTGCCCAGCAGCACGTCGTCCACCCGCGCCGGGTCCAGCGCGGGCTGGTGCCTGCGCAGCAGCTCGGTGATCGGCAGCGCGGCCAGGTCGTCGACGCGCACCCCGGACAGTCCACCGCGGTAGCGGCCGAACGGGGTCCGGGCGGCGTCGAGGATCAGCGGGCGGCGCATGGGGCCATTTTGTCACCGGCCGATGAAGAACGGCACGAAAGCCGAGGTGGGGCGGGTCTCACCGGAACTGCCGAACAGCCGCACCTCGATCATGTGCGGCCCCTCGGCCAGACCGCCGGTGTTCAGCGCCAGCCGGTAGCGCCCGGCCACGCCCGGTCCGTCCGCGTCGGTGGGCACGGCGGCCACCCGGTCGCCGTCCAGCCACAGGGTGAACCCGGCCAGCCCGGCGACGCCCGTGGCGCGCTGGCCCGCCGTGCCGTCCAGCGCCAGGTCCAGCACCAGCCTGCCGGGCCGCACCGGGGTTCCGCCGGGCACCGGCTGCCCGGCCGCGTCCAGCACCGCGCCGACGACCCTGGCGGGCGCGGTCTCGGCGGGCGGCAGCGGATCGACCGGCGGGGCGGTCGCGGGCCGCGCGCCGGGGGCCGGGGTGAGCTCCAGGTCCAGGTGGGTGGGCCTGCTGCGGAACGGGGTGGGCACGGCCACCTCCAGCGCGCCGCCCGCCTTCTGCCGCAGCAGGTCCGGGGGCAGGTCGGCGACCAGCGGGTAGCCGGTGTCGGGCCGCCACGGCGTGCCCGGCACGGCGGGGCGCAGCGGCACCGACGCGCCCGCCACCAGCGCGGTGAGCTCCGGCGGCGTCGTCGGCTCCTCGAAGTGCAGCAGGGTCAGCCGCAGCTGCCCGCCCGCCACCCCGTCGACCGGCTCGGTGTCGGCCGTGTCGGGCTGCTCCCCGACCACGACCAGCCGGGGCGGGACCACGGTGGGCGGCGCTTCGGCGCGTGCGCTGTCGAACGCCACGCGGTCCACGTGCACGCGCTGCCCGGTCGGTCCGGACACCGACAGCAGCGCCGTCGCCTCGCGCCACCGGGGCACGACCGGGCTCTCCGCGACCGCCTCGCCGTCCAGCAGCACGCGCACGCCGTCGCGGCGCAGCACCACCTCCCAGCGGTGGGTGATCCCCGGTTCCAGCGCGGGCAGCTCGCGCAGCGCCCGCGTCGACGCGCCTTCGGGGACCAGGACGTCCACGGACGTGCCGCTGCCGCCGGTGGCCACGCGCACCCGCAGGGCGTCGGGCGGCAGCGCCTCGCCGCTGACCGAGGTCACCGGGCCGGGCACCAGGTCCACGGACAGCTCGCCGTCCGCGCCGGGCGCGTCGGTCTCCGCCGCGAACCGGCCCAGCACGTCCGCGTCGTGCAGCGCGAACGGGGTGCGCGAGCGCAGCGCCACCGCGGCCGCCGCGCAGGAGCTGCTGATCACCAGCCTGCGGCCGTCGTCGCCCGCGCCCGGACCGGTCCGGGCGCAACCGGGCGCGGCGGCGACCCGCCAGCGGGTCGGGTCCGGCGCGGTGGGCTGGTCGAACCGCTCCACCAGCCAGTAGTCGTCCAGGGGCTCCTCGCGCGGGGTGCCGGAGGCCCGCACGGGCTCGGAGCGCAGGCCGAAGGCGTCGACCGCGCGCACCTCGACGCGGTGCGCCACCCCGTTCTCCAGGCCGTCCAGCTGCACCGAGGACAGCCCGACCAGCCGGGTGCGGTCCAGCTCCTCGCCCGCGCCCCAGCGGACCTCGTAGCCGGGCGCGTCACCGCTCCAGCGCACCCGCAGCCGCTGCCCGCCCGCCTCGACCCGGACCTCCCGGGGCGGCTGCGGCGGTGTGCCCGCGGTGGGCAGCAGCACGCCTTCGGCGGCGAACGGCGCGAGCGAGGTGGGCGGCGGGGCGGACGTGCCGCTCGTGGTGGCGGGGGTGTCGGCCCCGGTGCCGCGCAGGACCGCGACCACGCCGGTGAACAGCACCGCGCCCGCGGCGAGCGCGGCGATCCGTCGACGGTCCATGCCCCCAAGCTAGGTCGCCGGGTGATCGCGGTCACCACCCCGTTGCGCACCCGAGACCTGTGCGAGCCCCGCCGGGTAGTAGGCAGCTGCCCGCTCGGCGCCACCGGGTGGTACTTGCAGGCGCTACAGGGGGCGGATCTGGAAGTCCTCTTCCGCCAGGCGGGTCTCCAGCCGCCGGTCGACCGGCACCGCGCGGACGGCGACCCGGTGACCGCCGGTCGACAGCCCGCCCAGGTCCAGGGTGAACACGTGCCGCCCGCCCACCGCCCCGCCGGTGGGGACGGCGGCGACCCGCTCGCCGTCCAGGTCGACCTCCACGCCGTCGACGGCGGCGATCTCGCCACCGCGCGGCGCGGTCAGCTCGACCACCACCTCGGCCCGGCCGGACCGCTGGGTCACCGCGGTCACGGGCTCGGGCGCGCGCGGACCGGGGGTCTCGCGTTCGAGCAGCCGGGGCAGCGGGCGCACCGCGTCCGGCCCGTCCGACACCACCAGGTGCGACCGCAGCACCCCCACCCCGTCGCCGAGCACCCGGACCTGCGCGCCGCCCGGCGCGGGCAGCGGGAAGTCCGCGTGCACGAGGGTGCCGAACATGTCGGTGCCCACGACCCGCGCGGGCGCCGACCGGTCGCCGAACCGGACGGTGAGCCGGGCGCCCGCCGCGGCCCCGACCGCGGCGACCACCCGCACCGACGTGCCGCCCGCCAGCCGCTCGGCGGGGACGTGGCCCAGTGACACGGCGTCGTCGCCGTCCGGGGTGCCGGGGCCCAGCAGCACCAGCGACGACGCCTCGGCAGGCGCGGGGACGCCGCCCACGCCGAAGCTGTCGACCTGGGTGAACCTGCTGCCGCGGAACGCCAGCCGGGCGCGGGCGGCGGTCCACGGCACGGCCACCGGGGCCGCCGCCACCACCTCGCCGTCGACCAGCGCGACCAGCGCGTCCGGCAGCACCCGCAGCTCCCAGCGGTGCCGCACCCCGCTCACCGGGGGCCGGACCTGGCCGGTCACCGGCACCCGGCGGGTCGTCGCGGGCACGCCCTCGCCGGTGGTGAAGCCCGCCGCGCGCTCGCCGACGCGCAGGGCGACCGCGCCCGGCGGCAGCGGGTCGGTCAGCGGACCGGAGTCGTGGAACGGCTCGGGCAGCAGCGCCACGACGATCTCGCCCGCGTCGCGGACAGCGCCCAGCCCGGAGGGGCCGTCGGTGGTCAGCACCACCCGCGCCACCGCGCCGTCCGGGTGCGGCGGGGACAGCCGCACCGGCACGTTGGACTGCAGGTCCACCCGGTCGCAGGTGATCCGCAACCGCTTGTCGGCGGCCCCGGTCAGCCCCAGGCAGTCGGCCACGCCGTCGTCGAGCACCCGCCAGCGGCGCGGGGCCAGCGCCTCCGGGCCGTCGAACCGGTCGACCGGGTGCACCAGCGGGTCCGCCCAGCTCACGTCGTGCGCCAGCCGGGGCACCGCCTCGGCGGTGGCGGGCGCGGAGCGCCTGCCCAGCGGGTCCAGCGCGCGCACCTCGACCCGCACGTCCGCGTTCGGGGGCAGGCCGGTCAGCTCGGTCTCGGTGGCCCGCACCAGCCGCACCCGGTCGGCCCAGCGCACCTCGTAGCCGCCGGTGGCGGTGCCGCGCCAGCCCACCCGCAGACTGGTCAGGTCCAGCGCGGTCAACGCCAGGTCGGTGGGGGTGGCGGGGGAGCCCTCGTCGGTGCTGTGGCCGACGCCCTCGGCGAGGAAGTGCGCGAAGGGCCCGTCGGGCGGTGGCGGCGCGGACTCCTGGCGCAGCACCGCGATGGTGCCGCCGAGCAGGGCGACCCCGGCGACCACGGCGACGAACCCGCGTCGGTCCACGCCCCGACCCTACGAGATCCGCCCCTACGCGGTCTGCGCCCGCACGGTGGTGCCGTCGAACCCGACCACCCGCCCGCCGCGCGACCCCAGGGCGCGCAGCGCCTCCAGCGCCCGAGGCGAACCCAGGTCCACGGTCACCTCGGTCAGCTCGGCGCGCTGCCGCTCCACCAGCGCCGCGCGGGCCGCGTGACCGGCGTCGATGGTCTTGGCCAGGCCGCCGGTGGAGGCCAGCGACCCGCGCGCCGCGCCCAGCCTGCCCAGCGCGTCGTCCACCGCGGCCAGCAGCGCGACCCGGTTGCCCTCGCACATCGCGCGGACCAGCTCCGGGCGGGTGCCCGCCACCCTGGTGCCGTCGCCGAAGGACCCGGCGGCCAGCGCCAGCGCCAGCGGGCCGCCGTCCGCGCCGACGCTGGCCAGCACCGCGGCCAGCAGGTGCGGCAGGTGCGACACGCGCGCCACCGCCGCGTCGTGCTCGGCCGCCGTGGTCGGCACGACGTGCGCACCCGCGTCCAGCGCCAGCCGCAGCACGTCGCCCAGCACCTCCAGGTCCGCGTCGTCCTCGGCGGTGACCACCCACGCCGCGCCCGCGAACAGCCCGGCCTCGCCCGCCGCCCAGCCCGAGTCCGCGCTGCCCGCCATCGGGTGCCCGCCGACGTAGCGGGCGCTGGGCGCGCTGCGCCGCACCAGGTCGGCCACCGGCCCCTTCACGCTCACCACGTCGGTCAGCCGCACGTCCGGCGGCAGCCTGCGCAGCACCTCCTCCACGGCGGGCAGCGGCACCGCCAGCACCACCAGCGCGTCGGACTCCCGCGCCCGGCCCAGCGCCTCGGCCAGGTCGACCACGTCGAAGCCGTCCGCGCCCGCCAGCCCGGCGTCCTCGGCCGACGCCGTGGCGCCCCAGGCCGTCCGCCCGGCCGCGACCGCGGCGCGCAGCACCGAGCCGCCGATCAACCCCAGTCCGACCACGCACACGTCTCGCACGGGGCACATCCTGCCGGCGGAACCGATCACCGGTGCGGGACGGCGCGGCGCGGGTCCGGTGCCGCGCCTGCCCGCACGGCCCGCTCAGCGCAGCGCGTCCAGCGCGAACGCCGTGTAGACGATCACGCCGTGCTCCATCGCGGCCTCGTCGAACAGCACGCGGCTGGAGTGGTTCGGCTCGGCCTTCGCCAGTTCCACGCCGCGCGGGCAGGCGCCCAGGAACGCGATCGCGCCGGGCACCTCGCGCAGCACGTAGGAGAAGTCCTCGGCACCCATCAGCGGGTCCTCCATCGGCGCGACCCACCGCGAGCCCAGCGCCGCCGCGGTCACCTCCAGCACGCGCGGGGCGACCACCTCGTCGTTCACCGTCACCGGGTAGCCGGGGACGACCTCCACCCGCGCCGCGCAGCCGTGCGCGGCGGCGACGTGCTGGCACACCTGCTTGAGCTCCCGGCGCACCAGCTGCCTGGTCTCCTCCGACAGCGTGCGGATGGTGCCCTCCAGCAGCGCCGTCTCCGGGATGATGTTGTTCGTCGTGCCCGCCTTGATGTGGCCGACCGTGACCACCGCCGGGTGGTGCACGCTGACCCGCCGGGCGACCATCGTCTGCAGCGCGCCGACCATCGCCGCGGCGGGCGGCACCGGGTCGATCGCGTCGTGCGGCATCCCGCCGTGACCACCGCGCCCGGTCACCGTCACCTTGAACGTGTCCGCCGACGCCATCGCCGGGCCCGGCCGCGACACCACCACGCCCGACTGCAGGGTCGAGGTGATGTGCAGGGCGAACGCCTTCTCCACCGGCGCGCCCGCCGCGCCCAGCAGGCCCTCCTCCAGCATGTACCGCGCGCCGTGGTGGCCCTCCTCGCCGGGCTGGAACATGAACACCACCTGCCCCGACAGCGCGTCGCGGCGCGAGCACAGCAGCCGCGCCGCCGAGGCGAGCATCGCCACGTGCGTGTCGTGGCCGCAGGCGTGCATCGACCCCTCCACCTCGGAGGCGTAGGCCAGGCCGGTCTCCTCCCGCAGCGGCAGCGCGTCCATGTCGCCGCGCAGCAGCACGGTCGGCCCCGGCCGCGCCCCGCGCAGCACCGCCACCACCGAGGAGGTCGACTTGCCCGTGGTCACCTCCAGGGGCAGGCCCTCCAGCGCGTGCAGCACGGCGGCCTGCGTCGCGGGCAGGCGCAAGCCCTGCTCGGGGTGCTTGTGCAGCAGTCGCCGCAGGGCCACTGTCCTGGGCTGCAGCGCCCTGGCCGCCTCCACCAGCCCGGTGAAGCGGGGGTCCGACGCGGTGGTCTGCACGTGCGGGAGAGTTGCGCTCATCCATCGATAGTGGCATCCGCCGCACCCCGACGCCCGCGTCCGCGGCCCCCGTGCTACCGGGTGTGGTCCGGTGGCCCTACGGTGTTCACATGGCGGAGCAGGAGCCGGTCAACGGCTTCGCGGTCGCGGTGGTCCGGGAGGACGGCCGCTGGCGGTGCAGCAGGATGGACAGCGCCGCGCTGTCCGAGCTCGACGCGGCCATCACACAGCTGCGTCAACTGCGCTCCACCGGGGCGGTCTTCGGACTGCTGGCGGTGGACGACGAGTTCTTCATCATCCTCAGACCGGTGCCGGGCGGCGTGTCGCTGCTGCTGTCCGACGCGGCCGCGGCGCTGGACTACGACATCGCCGCCGACGTGCTCGACCTCCTGCGGGTGGACCCGCCCGACGAGGAGGACGACGAGCTGTGGCCGGAGGGCGACCTGGCGGTGCTGGCCGATCTCGGGATGCCGCAGCACGAGCTGCAGGTCATCGTGGACGAGGTGGACCTCTACCCGGACGAGCAGCTGCAGATGATCGCGCAGCGGTGCGGCTTCGGCGAGGAGTTCACCAAGCTGCTGGACACCATCCAGGCGTGACCGACGAGGAGATGGTCTCCGCGGCCGTCCAAGCCGCCCGCCTGGCCCCGGAGACCGGCGACATCCCCATCGGCGCGGTCGTGTTCGGCCCCGACGGCGCGGAGCTGGCCCGCGCCTGCAACGCCAGGGAAGCCCTCGGCGACCCCACCGCGCACGCCGAGGTGCTGGCCCTGCGCCAGGCCGCCGCGGTGTTCGGCGACAGCTGGCGGCTGACCGGCTGCACCCTCGCGGTCACCGTGGAACCGTGCACCATGTGCGCGGGCGCGCTGGTGCTGGCGCGGGTGTCGCGGGTGGTGTTCGGCGCGTGGGAACCCCGCACCGGCGCGGTGGGCTCGCTGTGGGACGTGGTGCGCGACCGCAGGCTCAACCACCGGCCCGAGGTGGTCGGCGGGGTGCTGGAAGAGCGCTGCGCGGCACTGATGAAGGACTTCTTCGCCGAGCTGTGAGCCGCACCCGCACGGGTGATGCCGTCGCACGGCGCTCCCGTGCGCCCGCTGCCACGATGAGCCGGGTGGAGATCGCGGACGCCGAGCTGGTCAGCAGCGCCGTCCGAGGTGACCGCGCCGCGTTCGAGCTGCTGGTGGACCGGTTCTCCGGGCGGGTGCTCGGCATGGCGCTGCGGATGCTGGGCGACCGCGCGGACGCCGAGGACGTGACCCAGGAGGTGTTCGTCACGGCCTGGTGCGGGCTGTCCGCCCTGACCGAGCCCGCCGCCGTGCGCACCTGGCTGTTCCGGGTGGCGCACCGGCAGTGCCTGGCCGTGCTGCGCAGCCGCGCGGGCAGGCGCACCGACCCCGCCGCCGAACTGCCCGACTGGGGCGCCACCCCGGTCGGCGCGGGCGTCGTCCCGCGCGACCCCGAGCGCAGCGCCGAGGCGCTCGCGGCGCTGGAGGCGCTGTGGCGGGCGCTGCGCGGCCTGCCCCCGGCGCAGCGCGCCGTGTGGCTGCTGGCCGAGCTGGACGGCCTGTCCTACGCCGAGATCGCGGACGCGCTCGGCACCACCGAGGAGTCCGTCCGGGGCCGCCTGGCCAGGGCCCGCCACCAGCTCGCGGCGACCATGCGCGCGTGGCGGTGACCCCCGGTTAGGGGACCTGGCGGCGGTCTTGTATTGTTCTCGGCGGTGGCGTGTCCGAGCGGCCGAAGGAGCACGCCTCGAAAGCGTGTGAGGTGCAAGCCTCCGTGGGTTCAAATCCCACCGCCACCGCTGAAGACGGGGCCCAGCTGCGGAAGCGCAGCTGGGCCCCGTTCTCGTCTCCGGGGGCCTCCGCCGTCCGCCGAGCTGGGCGGCTCCGGGGGCATCCCGCCACAGCGTCTCCGGTGCTTGGTGGCTTTGCCGCGTGGCCTCGGCTTGCGCTTCCCGCTCAACGTGCGGGGACGCTGGTTGGCGCGTTTGCAGACATTGACAACGGGGGTCGGTGTGTCGCAATTGGGCCACGCTATGCGAGAGGCGCGTAAGGCTTCCGGGTTGTCGCTCGCTCGAATGGCGCAACTGACCCATTACAGCGAGGCGTACCTGAGCTTGATCGAGAACGGAAAGCGTCGACCGGTTCCGGAAGTGGTCACGGCCTACGAGGACCACCTCGGCGAGCCCATGGGGAGCGATCCTGTCCGGCGTGCGCACGAGTGGCTTGTCGCGGACTCGCCAACGGTCGTGCAACGGCGTTCAGGGCGCAGAGTGGGGGCTTCCTTGGCTGACGCGGTAGAAGCTCGCGTGGTCGAGTTGAGGCACCTGGACGACGTGGTCGGCAGTGCCGACCTGCTGCCCGCCATACGCCGGGAGTTGGCCGAGACGGAAGCGCTGGTGCGTGACGGCTCCTACGCCGAACCGATCGGCAGGCGGCTGCTCACCGCGACAGGCGAACTCGCCCAACTCGCCGGGTGGGTGGCCGGTGATGCCGGGCAGTACGCCGAAGCCCAACGGCTGTACGTCGGTGGGGTGCTCGCGGCGAAGGCTGCGGGCGATGAACCCCTCGGGGCGCAGCTGTTCTCATCGTTGAGCTACCAGATCACGAACGTTGGTGATGCCGAGGACGGGCTGCTCCTGGCGCGGACTGCGGTCAAAGGCGCACACAGCGCGACCCCGCTCGTCCGAGCGTTGCTCCTGGAACGGGTGGCATGGGCCAGTGCCAGGACCAGAGATCGTGACGCGACGCTCCGCGCGCTGGACGCGGTGGACGACGCGTATGAGCAGAGGTCACCCGGCATCGAAGAACCTGAGTGGGTCTACTGGCTCAACAGAGCCGAAATCGACGTCATGGCCGGACGTTGCATGATCGAGCTGGGTGCACCTGGCAGGGCCGAACCGCTGTTGTCCGGAGCGGTCGCCACATACCCCGAGGAGCACTCCCGGGAGGTGGCTCTCTACCTCTCGTGGCTAGCGGAGTCCTACGCCCGTACCGGGGCGCTGGATGCCGCTGGGGCGGTACTGGACCGCGCCAGGGGGTATGCGGCCCGGATGCCGTCCACGCGGACTGATGACCGGTTCAGGATTGTCGAGGGGCTGATCCGCTCCTGAGCCCCTCCCTCCATGGCGTCGACAGCCTCTTGATGTAAGAGAGTTCAAGCCCGTCGGGACACGCTTTCGGCGTTCCCGATGCCACTTCAGCGTGTGAGGTTCAAACCTTTGTAGGGCTGAATTCCACCGCCACCGCTGAAGAAGGGATCCCGATCTCTTTTTCGGGTAGTCAGCCGATGCCCAGGGCGTGGTGCCTGCTCATCCGGTGCCGCGTCCACGCGCGAGCAGCGGCTGTGGCCGTTGTGGTCGCGAATCGGCGTTCCCAGAGGCGGAGGACCGACGCGGCGAATGCCGTCACGGCGTCAGGTGGCGTCGAGGCGAAGTCCGGCGACTGGTACGCCCACTGCTCCGCCGCCTCGGGTCGGTGCCCGGCGGCGATGAGGCGGATGACGAGCAAGGCGGTGTCGATCCACGCCGCCCCGGTGCGCCACCAAGCCCAGTCGACCACTTTCGCGGTGTCGGCCACCAGGAAGTTCGCCGGGTTGAGGTCGGAGTGGACCAGGCGGTTCCCATCCAGCTGATCAGGTGCCTTCGCGGCCCACTCGGCGATGAGCCCCGCGTTGGCAGCGGACCACGGATCGGCGTCGTTCGAGAGGGGCAAGTCGAGTTCGACCTTGAGCGCCCGCGTCCACTGGCTCGCCATCGGTCGGGCCTGCGGTGGCGGTACCGACCTGATCCGGGTTACCGCGTCGGCGACCGCGAGGAGGTCCGCCGAGCCGGGGGACAGGTCGGCGTGGTGGCCGGTCACGTGCTCGAACCCGAGGACCAGCCACCCGTCCGCCTCGACGTGCCACAGCAGGCGCGGAGCGAGGTCGTCGGGCAGGTGGGAGCCGATCGCCAGCTCATTGCGGTGCATGGCCGACAGTGATGAGCCCGTCGTGATTCCTTTGCAGAACACCGATCCCGATGGCGTGGTGAGGGTGACGGCGAGTTCGGAATTCCGACCATCCCTCAGCGACTTCGCGCCCGACGCCGGGCCGGTGTGTTGCTCCACAGCTTGCCGCACCCTTTCAGGCACGTCGTGCCAATCACGACGGGACGTCATCACCTGTTCCTGTTCTGGGGCTAGCGCCCCGCCCCTGCGGGCGTGCCTTCACGGGCAGCCGCACCATCGTCGTCGCCTTGACCGCAGCTGGTGCACCCCGAGTGGCACTGTGTGCACGAGCCGGACGCGGTGAGGACCCACAGGTCCGGGTCGACGGTGAAGCCGGCGGCACGCATCGCGTTCACCGTAGGTGCGAGCATCCTCGCGGTGTCGGATTTCGCCGCACGTGGCGGGGTGAACTCCTCGGGCACGTGGTGCAGGAACCGACCCGCCACACGCTCGCAGAACTCCGCGTAGTCGGTGGTGTTCAGGATGAACTGGTGCCAGCCGAGGTCCACTCGCCGGCTCGGCCGGAAGTGGCCATTCGGGTTATCGGCGCACACCTTCAGGAACGCCGTGGTCGCATCCACGATGCGGGTCGCTTCGTCGCCCGTCATTCCCGCGTGCTCATTGATGAGCTGCTGGACGAGTCGGCTGCGGAGGACGTCGGAAATCAACCTCTCAGCCGGTGACTTGACGATAGGCGGTGTCATGGCTCCCTCATTCCCGCGCGATTCACTCCACTAGCGGAATCGGTAATCCCATCGGAGGAAAGATCTCGATCCGCTCCAAGGGCGTATGTCCTGTGAGTAGCGTGACCGCAGCGGAACGCCATGGGAACGGTTCCGAGGTCCACAGCCGTCCACAGCGCGGGAGACGGTCTTCATGTTCGAAACGGCGAGAGCACTGCGGGCGGCCCGGCGGGCCGCAGGGGTCAGTTTGGGAGTTCTGGCGCGACGCACTCACTACAGCAAATCGCTGCTCGGGATGGTGGAGAATGGTCAGCGCGCAGCGAGACCCGAACTGGTAGCGGCCTACGAGCGTGCGCTCGGCGCACAGGGGTTGGGTGAGGACGTGAACAGGCGTGAGCTGTTGGCGGCAGCCACCGCGGTGCTCGCCGGAACCACCACCCCCGACCCGCTGGCCCGACTGCTCGACGGCCTCGGTGCGCCCGACGTGCCGAGACAGGTCGGCCGGTCGGAGGTCGAAGCCGTGCGGCAGGCCGCGACGGTCTGCACGACGATGGACCTCCGGTACGGCGGTGAGGTCGCCGCGCACGTGTCCGGCGGCGCGCTCCGGTGGGCGGTCAGCCTCTTGGACGCCTCGATGCGCGCCGACACTCGGGTGGAGCTGTGCGAAGCGGTGGGCGCGCTCGCGGACCGGACCGCGTGGACGTACTTCGACTCCGGCCGGACCCGTTGCGCGCACAGGCTGTCCGCGCTCGCGCTCCGCACCGCGGACAAGGGCGCTGATCCGGACCTCCGCGCGCACGTGCTGCTGAACATGGCCGCCCAGGTCGGCGACGCACTCCCCGGCGAAGCCGTCCACCTGGTCGAGGTCGCGCTGTCGGACCGGCGGGTCTGCGGCTTGGAGCGCGCGAACCTGCACGCGAGCCTGGCCGGGCACCTCGCGCGGACCGGTGCGCGTGGCGACGCGCTTCGCCACATCACCCTGGCGGAGAAGCTCGCCCAACGCGACAGCGACCGACCCGCGTGGGCGCACTTCCTCACCACCGAGCACATGGACTCGATCATCACCCTCGCCCTGATGTCGGCGGGTGAGGACGGTGAGGCGATCCGCCGCTTCGAGGACCTCATCCCGCGCATGGGAGCGGACCGGCTGCGCGGGAAGGCGGGACGGATGATCGACCTGGCGGCGCTCTACGCGAAGACCGATCGGTTGGACGAGGCGCGGGACCTGGTGGGGCGAGCGGAGGCGGTGCTGAGCGACGTGCGGTCCACGCGGGCGACGGATCGACTCACGGCGTTGCGTCGGCGCATCACCGCCTGACGGGGCCACAACGGGCCGCCGACCAGCAGCTCCTCGGGCGTGTGGCCGGCCGTCGCCGCGAACGGGGTGCTCCGGTCCTCCGCATTGGTCAGCTCGGCCGGGTCGGGATGCCGATGGCCCTCGACCCGGCCGGACTCCACCGCGGCCACCACCCGCGACCGCGGTGGTGAGCGCGGCTCACACGTCGTTCTGCCGAGCGACGAGGAGCCGCACGTCGCGGGCTACTTGGTTTCGACCTTCGCCAGGGGCGTCTCCTGCGCTTCCAGGGCTTTCACGGCGAGGTCCCAGGACGTGTCGCCGGGGAACAGCTGGGAACGCAGGTAGGCCCACACCATCGCGCGCACCGCGGCAACCCGTTCGGGGTTCTCGTCGGAGGTTTCCGCGGCGTCGTAGCCGGAGATCCCGCCGAACAGGTGCCCCGCGCCCAGGAAGGTCAGCAGCGTCTTGTTCCCGCCGGGGCTGTGGGTGTAGGCGTCCCAGCGGTAGCTGAGCCGGGAGGAGAAGTTGAGGTTCAGGTCCTCGTCGCCCGCGACGACCAGCGCGGTGCCGGTCATCTGCCCGAAGTCGATGTACTTCATCATCGGGTAGTTCTCGGCGGCCCACGACGAGAAGTGCTCGTCGGCGATGCCCGGTCCGCCGATCACGACGCCCGCCTTGACGCGGGGATCGGAGAGGTCCTTCTCCCTGGGGTCGTTCGGGTCGCTCACCTGCGAGCCCAGCAGCAGCGAGACCGTGTGGCCACCGGCCGAGTGCCCGACCGCGGCCACCTTCTCGGTGTCGACACGGCCCGGCAGCCCCGGAACCGCGGCGAGGACCTCCTCCAGGTGATCGAGGACGGTGTGCATGTCGACGGCGCGGTCGCGCCAGAACAGCGGCGCGTCGGGCAGGTCCTGCTCGCGCAGCCCGAGCACCGTGGAGTCCAGGTGCGTCGGCTGGATGACGACGAACCCGTGAGCGGCCCAGAAGTCCGCGACGGGGCCGTAACCGCGCAGCGAGGAGATGAAGTTGGCCATGCCGTGCCCGTGCGAGAGCAGCATCACCGGCAGGTCGGTCCCGGTCACGGGGGCCGAGATCTTGATCTCCAGCGGCACGGGCCTGCCCGGCACCTCGAGCGTGAAGGGGCTGTAGCTGAGGATGGGGGTGGGCTCGCTGACCGGGAAGCCGGCGGCGTCTGCGTAGGACATGCTCATGGTTGTGCCTCTCAGGCCGTTCGTCCGGGAAGCCGTTGCTCCCGGACTCGGTGGTGATCGACTTCGACCGCCTGGCAAAAGATTGCCATGCGTGGCAAGTTTGCGCAAGGAGGCATTTTTGCCTTGGGTGCAGTACGCTGAGGTGTGCACAGGCGGTGATCGACGGAGTGCGGGAGAGTTGCGGTGACCAGTGACGGTCCGGGGCTTCGGGAACGGTCCAAAGCGCGACGACGGCGGCTGATCCTGCACACAGCCCTGCGCCTGTTCACCGAACGCGGGTACGAGCGGACCACGATCGCCGACATCGCCGAGGCGGCCGAAGTCGCGCCACGGACCGTGACGGGCTACTTCCCGTCGAAGCTCGACTTCATCACCGAGTGGCCGGCGTCCATCGAGCGGCGGCTCATCGCGATACACCAGGAGGAGCCCGGCCTGGACTTCATCGGTCTGGTGGACAGGTGGTGGCACGACCTGCGCGACAACGTCGACCGGGAGGAAGCCGCGCTCACCCGCGCCGTGGCCCTGGCCAACCCCGGCGTGGTCGCCATGGCGGAGGCCGAGGTCTCGCAACGGACCCCCGTGACCGACTTCCCCCTCGAGGGAGCCGATCGCGACGACCTGCTCGGAGCCGCGGGGCGAGCCGCGATCAGGGGCATCAACCTCGTGTTCCTCCGCGGCGTCGCCGAGAACCGCATGACCGACGAACTCCACAACGCGCTGCTGCACCTGATCCGGGCCATCGCCGACAGCACCAACGTCGGCCACGGCTCACTCAAGCTGGACCCTTAGCGCTCCACAGCCGCAGTTCGTGGTGTTGTGCCTGTCCTCGCTGGTGGTGGGCTTGTTCGGCGCGGTGCGGTGGCGTCTGCGCCAGTGGGGCCAGCCCTGGGTTCCGGCACTTGGGCGAACAGGGTGAGGGCGAGGAGTGGCGGGTGACGGCGGGGGAAGCGGCACTTCGGCGGCTCGGCGGGCGACCTTCTCCTCGGGCGTCATGGAAACGCTCACGGTCACCTCCGACTCCTGTCCGGGACGGGGGTCTACCGCACCCGTACCGGTGGGCGCCGCACGCGGGCGTAACCGCCGTTGCCCGAGCGCGTGGGTGCTCAGGCGCGGGGGTCGCGTTCGTCGAGGGCGTCGAACTCGCGCACCTCGTTGCGCATCCGCGGACCCCACTTGGCGAAGATCGCCTGGACCTCCGGGGTGGCCAGGTGCCGGTCGAGCGCCTCCTGCGAGGTCCACTGCTCCAGCACGGTGACGGCTCCGGCCGCCGCGTCCTCCACGCTGAACGAGATCAGCACGTTGCCGGGGTTCGCCGCGGCGACCGGGTACGTCGCCCGCGCCTCGGCGATGAACGCTTCGACGTCTTCGGCGGGGACGAACACCCGGCCCGCGACGATGACGGCGGTCCTGCCCTGTGGCGAATCCATGGTTGTTCCCGTCCTCCGTGTCCGCTGCGGAGCCGGATCGGCTCGGCACGGGCACGGTAGGACCTGACGTCGGTGTCAGGGGCAAGAGTGGATGGGGGACGTCCCCGTCACGCGGGTAGTGGCACCCGGTCGATCAGTTCGCGGACCGCGACCATGTCCAGGTAGGCGTGCGCCCGCACGATGAGGCCCCGGCGGAAGGTGAGCAACCAGCAGTAGTCGTTGTGGTACGGCTGCCCGTCCAGGGCGGTCGCGTCGGCGGTGAACTGGTAGGCGACGGTGTCCCCCTCCTCCAGCAGGGAGGTGGGCGTCATGCGCAGGACCGTCCGCAGGCGGTCGAGGATCGGGGCCGCGCCCTCCACCAGGAACTCCTGCTTGTCGCGGTAGGTGCGACCGTTGACGATCGTCCACCGCACCCGGGGGTGCAGGAAGTCGTAGAAGCTGCCGCCGCTGTTCTGCCGCGCGACGGCTTCGAGCACGATCGCCTTGTTGTCCCGCCGTCCCGGACTCGCCTGCGCGGGGGCGCCCGCCAGCGCCAGACCGCCCGCGGTGAGGGCGATCGCGCCGAACCCGCGCCTGGTGTGCGGTGCCATCACCGGCTCCTCTCGTCGTGTCACCTTCGACGATCGGCCGGTGGTGGTGGGGGAACCAGGGTGCATCGCACCCTGGCAGCCTGCGGCGGGCGCTGGGCACCCGCGTTCGGCACCGGAGAGGAAGGACGCCGACCGGTGCCTGGGAGGGGACCACCGGCCGGCGCTCTCACCGACGACCCTACACCATCATCGAACACACGTTCGAGTGATTTCGGCGCAGTCAATCGTTGGTCACGGCGTCTTCCGTCGTTCACTCGATCCAGGGAGGATCGGCGGACCCGCCAATGACCGGAGGAATCCGTGAGACCAACCCCGCTCCGCGCAGGCATAGCGGCCACCGCCGCGACCGCCGCCTCGCTCGCCCTGGCCGTGCCCGCCGTCGCGGCGCCCAGCACGGACGCCCTGATCGCCGAGGTGTACGGCGGCGGGGGCAACTCCGGGGCCACGCTGACCCAGGACTTCGTCGAGCTGGCCAACCGGGGGTCCGCGCCGGTCGCGGTCGACGGGTGGAGCGTGCAGTACCTGCCCGCGAGCGCCAGCGCGGCCAGCCAGTGGCAGGTCACGCCGCTGAGCGGGGCCATCGCCTCGGGCGGGCGGTTCCTGGTCGCCCAGGCCAAGGGCTCGGGCGGCACGGTCGAGCTGCCCGCTCCCGACGCCACCGGCTCGATCGCCATGGCGGGCTCGGGCGGCACGGTCGCGCTCGTCACCGCCACCACGCCGCTGACCTGCAAGACCGCCGCCGACTGCGCCGCCGACGAGCGCGTGCGGGACCTGGTCGGCTACGGCTCGGCCACGGTGGTGCGCGAAGGCACGGCGACCGGGAACCTGAGCAGCACCACCTCCGCCGCGCGCCCCCAGCTCGCCGACACCGACGACAACGCCGCGGACTTCACCGTGGGCGCGCCGACGCCGGTCAACGCCAAGGGCGAGGGCGCGGGCGGCCAGGAGCCGGACCCCGAGCCCGACCCGGAGCCCGGTGACAAGCGCATCCGCGACATCCAGGGCACCACGCGCGTCTCGCCGCTGCTGGGCCAGAAGGTCACCGGCGTGCCCGGCGTGGTCACCGCCACCCGCGCCACCGGCGACCGCGGCTTCTGGTTCCAGGACACCGCCCCCGACACCGACCCGCGCACCAGCGAGGGCCTGTTCGTCTACACCGCGGGCCTCGCCCCGACCGTGCAGCCGGGCGACTCCGTGCTGGTCAGCGGCACGGTCGCGGAGTACCGACCGGGCGGCAGCGCGGCGAGCAACTCCAACCAGACGCTCACCGAGCTCACCTCCGCCACGGTGACCGTGCTCTCCAGCGGCAACCCGCTGCCCGAGCCCGAGGTCATCGCGCTGCCCGACGGCTACCTGCCCACCGCGGGCTCCGGCGGCGACATCGAGGGCCTGCCCCTGGACCCGGCCACCTACGCGCTGGACTGGCTGGAGTCCCGCGAGGGCATGGCGGTGCGGGCCGACGACCTGCGCGTGGTCGGCCCGACCAACGGCTACGGCGAGACCTTCGTCACGACCAAGCCCGCGCAGAACCCGACCCCGCGCGGCGGCACCGTCTACCTCGGCTACGACCAGCCCAACAACGGCCGCATCAAGGTCAAGCCGGGCAGCGCCACGCCGCCGAAGAGCAACGTGGGCGACGTGTGGCGCGGCGCGACCGTGGGCAACATCGAGTACACCGACTTCGGTGGCTACACCCTGGCGGCCAAGTCCGTGGGCGAGCACGTGCCCGGCGGCATCGCGCCGGAGAAGACCGACGCGACCCGGCAGTTCGAGCTGTCCGTGGCGACCTACAACGTCGAGAACCTGTCCCCGGCCGACCAGCAGGCCAAGTTCGACCGGCTCGCCTCGGCCGTGGTGACCAACCTGGCCGGCCCGGACGTGGTGGTGCTGGAGGAGATCCAGGACAACAACGGCGCGACCGACGACGGCACGGTGGCCGCTGACCAGACCTACGCCAGGTTCACCGCGGCCATCGCCGCCGCGGGCGGCCCGCGCTACCAGTGGCGGCAGATCGACCCGAGGAACAAGGCCGACGGCGGCGAGCCGGGCGGCAACATCCGGGTGGCGTTCCTGTTCAACCCGGCCCGCGTGTCGTTCGTGGACCGGCCCGGCGGCGACGCCACCACGCCGGTCTCGGTGGTCAAGCGGGGCGGGCGCGCGGCGCTGTCGGTCTCGCCCGGCCGCGTCGACCCGGCCAACCCGGCGTGGGAGAACAGCCGCAAGCCGCTGGCGGGCGAGTTCACCTTCCGCGGCCGGACCGTGTTCGTGGTGGCCAACCACTTCAACTCCAAGGGGGGCGACCAGGCCATGCACGGCCGCTACCAGGCCCCGGTGCGCGGCTCCGAGGTCCAGCGGGGTCAGCAGGCCGCCGCGCTGAAGGCGTTCGTGGACCAGGTGAAGTCGGTCGACCGGGGCGCGAACGTGGTGCTCGCCGGTGACATCAACGACTACCAGTTCTCGCCCGCGCTGGGCACGCTGACCTCGGGCGGCACCATCGTCGACCTGATCAGCACACTGCCCCCGAACGAGCGGTACAGCTACGTGCACGAGGGCAACTCGCAGACCCTCGACCACATCCTGATCAGCTCGAACATGACGCGGTACCGGTACGACGTGGTGCACATCAACGCCGAGTTCGCCGACCAGGCCAGCGACCACGACCCGCAGGTGGTCAAGGTGCGGCCGAGCACCGGCAACCCGCACCTGGACAAGACGGTGTTCGCCATGGAGGACCTGCTGGAGTGCCTGCGGGGTCTGCGCCCCTGACGGCTCTACGCGCGAGGCCCCCGAAGCCGCTTCGGGGGCCTCGCCCCTACCCGTCCGACGAGTCGAACCTCCAGGTAGGGCGAGTTCAACGCTGGTGCGGCACGGCAGGCGTTCGCTCCCGCAGACGCAGCAGAGCCCCGGTCACCTGACGGTGCCGGGGCTCTGACCTGCGGAGGATACGGGATTTGAACCCGTGAGGGTGTTAACCCAACACGATTTCCAATCGTGCGCCCTAGGCCACTAGGCGAATCCTCCGCCGGAGAGCCTACCGGACGGTCCGCTGACCACCCAAAACGGGTGGTCAGGACCAGGGGAGCCGGGCAGGGAGGTGCCGGCGCAGCGCTCGGTGACAGCCTTGTCGGTGTGTCTGTCGCATGGGCACCACCAGCACGAACGCCGCAGTCCGCACCGAACACCGATACGTCGCACCACGCTGAACCGTCGGAGCGAGCGCGCCGGGGTGCCCGCACCGGTTCCGGCACTACTTCTCCGACCGCTGGCAGGCTGCGGGCGACAGCCAAGACCCGCCGTGGCTTGGGCGCGGCTCACGCTTCATGGGCGGTGACGCCGGACCGGTCGGCTCGCACCGCACCCGCCCGACGGGCTTCGCTCGCCCGCTTCGAGGACCAGGCCGCCCCCGACCGGAAGCTGCCTGCCGACGAGCGGGAGCAGCGGATGCCGTCCGCACTACGGCTTGATTTTCGCCACCGTTCTTGTTCCATGTCCCTGATCCGCCGTCATTGCTGGTTGACCGAATTGTGCGCCTGTTTGATGGCATCCGAGCACTTCATCAGAATTCGTCGCGTTTCGTCGCCCTCGACTGCTACGGTCCACGGCATGTCGGCGAGCTCATGGCAATAGGAGACCGTCAGTGTTCGTCAGCCGTGCCTACGTACCTGAGTCCCTACGTCCCGATGACCACCGGTCCTGGCCGTACACCGTGCCCGCGGTCGCCGAGGTCGTCGAACGCGGCGTCGAGTTCACGCATCCGGTGACCTTCCTCGTCGGCGACAACGGCTCGGGCAAGTCGACCCTGGTCGAAGCCATCGCCGAGGGGTTCAAGCTGGACGCCCGCGGCGGGCGGGCAGCGCGTAGGACGGGCAGCGCCGACACGACCAGGACACCGCTGGGCGAGGTGCTGCGACTGGAGACCACCGCCAGGGGCGGTCGCATGTTGGCGGGGCCGCGCCTGAAGAAGAAGGGCTTCTTCCTGCGCGCCGAAACCGCGTTCAGCATGACGGAAAACCTTGGCGGTGTCCCCGGCTATTGGGCTGAGAACACGGCCGAGATGAGTCACGGTGAGGGGTTCCTCGCCGTGTTCCGCTCGATGTTCCGCGACCCCGGTTTCTACGTGATGGACGAACCCGAGTCGGCGCTGTCGTTCACCGCTTGCCTGCAGCTCGTCGCGCTCATGCACGACTTGGGCGAGTCGGGCGCGCAGGTCGTGTGCGCGACGCACTCGCCGATCCTGGCCTCGACGCCCGGCGCCGACATCATCGAAGTGGGCGAGCACGGTCTACGCCGTGTGAAGTGGGCCGATCTGGGCCTTGTCGACCACTGGCGCCGCTTCCTCGACAACCCCACGAGCTACCTGCGGTACCTCACGGAAGAGTGAAGGGGGCGAAGTCGGCGCCGACGCCGTCAGCGAGGCGGACGCCCGGTTCAAGGCATGGACGCGCATCCGGTGTGGGTGCTCACGGGTCGGCCCCCGGATCGCTCGGCGTCACATCGGCGACCGTCGCTGTCATTCAGGGCGACGAGCTGCGCGGCGGACGGCAACGCCCACCACTGACCGGCATCGGTCGCAGGTGTGAACCCGCAGGTGGCGGCCCCCACGTTGCACCGTTCGGCCTCGCCATGTTTGCTTAGCCTGCCCTAAATCGCTCAGGAGGTGGCCGCGTGCGGCTCCGTTCGATCGTCGTCCTGTTGGCCCTGTTCGCCACCGCCTGCGGCGGGGGCGGGACGGAGAGCAGCGACCCCGCGGCGGCGCAAGCCGTCACCGTCGACACCCGGTTCGGCCCGGTCACCGTCGAGCGGCCCCCGACGCGCGTGGTCGCGCTGGGCTGGTCGGACGCCGAGGCCGCGCTGGCGCTGGGCGTGCAGCCGGTCGGCGTCAGCGACTGGCTGGCGTTCGGCGGCAAGGGCGTCGGGCCGTGGGCGGAGGGCCTGTTCACCACCGCGCCCACGCTCCTGGGCACCACCGAGGTCGACTACGAGGCGGTCGCGGCGCTCAAGCCCGACCTGATCCTCAACACCCGGTCGGACAACGACGAGAAGAAGCACGAGACGCTGTCCAAGATCGCGCCCACCATCGGCGCGCCCAAGGACGTCATCCCCTACGGCACCACCTGGCGCCAGCAGGTCGAGATGGTCGCCAAGGCGCTGGGCAAGGTCGACGAGGGCAACAAGATCATCAGCGACCTGGACGCCAAGTTCGCCGCGAACAAGAAGTTCGAGGGCAGGACCGCCGTGGTCGGCGCGTACTTCGACGGCAAGTTCGGCGCGTACGTCAGCGGCGACTCCAGGGCCGACTTCATGAAGGCCATCGGCTTCGGCGTGAAGAAGGAGGTCGAGGACCTCGCGGCGGGCACCTTCTACGTCGACATCTCCACCGAGCGGCTGGACCTGCTGCGCGCCGACCTGACCGCGGTGTTCCCCATCGGCGGCGACGCCTCGGCGCTGACCGGGAACCAGCTGCTCAAGCAGGCCGCGGGCGACGGCCTGGTGGTGATGGAGGACAAGACGCTGGTCAACGCCTTCTCCAGCGGCTCGTCGCTGGGCACGGCCTACGCGCTCGACCACGCGGTGCCGCTGTTCGCGAGCACCCTGAAGATGGGCTGAGCCGACCGGCTACACTGGTCGCGGACCTCGTGCGGCACACATCTCGCGAACCTCCCCAGGGCCGGAAGGCAGCAAGGATAAGCGGGCTCTGGTGGGTGCACGGGGTCCCCTTCTTCTGTCGGGGGTCCCCGGTACTGTTGCCGCCGTGGCGCTGGCCCTCTACCGCAAGTACCGACCGGCCACCTTCGCCGAGGTGGTCGGTCAGGAGCACGTCACCGACCCGCTGCGCACGGCGCTCGGCGCGGGCCGGGTCAACCACGCCTACCTGTTCTCCGGGCCGCGCGGCTGCGGCAAGACCTCCAGCGCGCGCATCCTGGCCAGGTCGCTGAACTGCGTCAACGGCCCCACCCCCGACCCGTGCGGGGAGTGCAACTCGTGCGTGGGCCTGGCCCCCAACGGGCCGGGCAGCGTGGACGTGGTGGAGCTGGACGCGGCCAGCCACGGCGGCGTGGACGACGCCCGCGAGCTGCGCGACAAGGCGTTCTACGCGCCCGCGGAGTCGCGCTACCGGGTGTTCATCATCGACGAGGCCCACATGGTCACCACGCAGGGCTTCAACGCCCTGCTCAAGATCGTGGAGGAGCCGCCCGAGCACCTCATCTTCATCTTCGCCACCACCGAGCCGGACAAGGTGCTGCCGACCATCCGGTCGCGCACCCACCACTACCCGTTCCGGTTGATCCCGCCGGGCGCGATGCGCGCGCTGCTGGAGCGCAACTGCGCGGCCGAGGGCGTGCCCGTGGAGCCCGCGGTGTTCCCGCTGGTCATCCGCGCGGGCGGGGGTTCGGCGCGGGACACGCAGTCGGTGATGGACCAGCTGCTGTCCGGCGCGGGCCCCGAGGGGGTGACCTACGAGCGGGCGATCTCGCTGCTCGGCGTGACCGACGTGGCGTTGATCGACGACGTGGTGGACGGCCTGGCGGCGGGCGACGGCGCGGCGGTGTTCGGCACCGTGGACCGGCTGGTCGAGGCGGGCCACGACCCGCGCCGGTTCGCCTCCGACCTGCTGGACCGGCTGCGCGACCTGGTGCTGCTGCGCGCGGTGCCGGACGCGGCCGAGCGCGGCCTGGTGTCCGCGCCGGAGGACGAGCTGGCCAAGATGGTGGCGCAGGCGCAGAACATCGGCCCGGCCACGCTCACCCGCTACGCCGAGGTGCTGCACCAGGGGCTGACCGAGATGCGCGGGGCGACCGCGCCCCGGCTGCTGCTGGAGCTGGTGTGCGCGCGGATGCTGCTGCCCTCCGCGTCGGACGCGGAGTCGGCGGTGCTGCAGCGGGTCGAGCGCCTGGAGAAGCACGGTCCGCCCGCCGGGGCGGTGGCCGCCGGGCAGGCGGTCCCGGTCGAGGGTGGCCGGACCTTCCAGCGGCCCTCGCAGCGCCCGGCCGAACCGGAGCCCGCGCCCCAGCCCACCCACCAGCCCCCGGCCCCGGTGGCACCTCCCGCGGCGGCACCCCCGCGAGCGGCCCAGCGGTCGCAGCCCGTCGCGGCGCAGGCGGCGCCGCCGAGCGCACCTCCGGCGGCACAGGCAGGCCCAGCCCAGCCCAGCGCGGTCCAGCCCAGCACGCCCCAGCCCAGCACGCCCCAGCCAAGCGCCGCCCAGCCAAGCGCGGCTCCGGTGCCGGAGCCTTCGGGTGGCGGCGGTGTCGAAGCGGTGGAGATCCGCCGTCGGTGGCCGGAGCTGTGCGCCGTCGTCCGGGGCATCGCCGGGCCCAGCGCGGGGGCGCTGCTCACCAGCGCCACGGTCACCGAGGTCAGCGGCACCGCCGTGACGGTCTCCCACACCTCGGCACCGCTGGCCCGCAGGCTGGCCGAGCAGCGCAACACCGATGCCATCGCCGCCGCGTTCGGCCAGCTGTTCGGCGGCGCGTGGCAGGTGCGCTGCGTCCACGGCGACGCCGCCGCCGTCGCGGCCGCGCAGCGCCCACCCGCCGCGCAGGCCCGGCCGCAGCGGCCCGCCCCCAGCAGGCCCAGCCAGGCGGGCAGGCCCGCGCCCGACCAGGGCAGGCAGGCCCCGGCGGGCAGGCAGGTGGACGACGTGCCCCCGCCGCCCGAGCCCCCGGAGCCCGATGAGCCCCTCCCGCCGGAGCCGGTGGACGAGGAGGAGATGCTCGCCGAGGCGGCCCGGCCCACCGAGGAGGGCGGGGAGCGGCACGACCCGGAAGCGGTGGTGCTCAAGCTGCTCGCCGACCAGTTGGGCGCTCGGCCGCTGAAGGGCTGAGCACCCGACTACGCTGGATGACGGCGGCGAAACCGACGAGAGGAACCGCGGTGCAACCCGGTCAGCCCAACATGCAGCAGATCCTCCAGCAGGCGCAGAAGATGCAGCAGCAGTTGGCCATCGCGCAGCAGGAGCTGGCGGAGGCCGAGGTCACCGGCACGGCGGGCGGTGGCCTGGTCACCGCGGTGGTCTCCGGCGGCGGCGAGCTCAAGAGCCTGGCCATCGACCCGAAGGTGGTCGACCCGGACGACGTGGAGACGCTGTCCGACCTGGTCGTGGCGGCGGTGCGGGATGCCAACCGGGCCGCGCAGGAGCTGGCCGCGCAGAAGATGGGCCCGCTGGCCAGCGGCATGGGCGGGATGGACGACCTGGGCGGCCTCGGCGGGCTGTTCGGCTGATGTACGAGGGGCCAGTCCAGGACCTGATCGACGAGCTCGGCCGGCTGCCGGGCGTCGGTCCCAAGAGCGCGCAGCGCATCGCCTTCCACCTGCTCGCCGCCGACCCGGCCGACATCGGCCGCCTGCAGGACGCGCTGCAGAAGGTCAAGGAGGGCGTGGTCTTCTGCGAGGTCTGCGGCAACGTCTCGGCCGAGTCGACCTGCCGGATCTGCCGCGACCCGCGCCGCGACCTGACCCTGATCTGCGTGGTCGAGGAGCCCAAGGACGTGCTCGCGGTGGAGCGCACCCGCGAGTTCAAGGGCCGCTACCACGTGCTCGGCGGCGCGCTGGACCCGTTGTCCGGCATCGGGCCGGACCAGCTGCGCATCCGGCAGCTGCTGACCCGCATCGGCACCGACGTCAACGAGATCATCATCGCCACCGACCCGAACACCGAGGGCGAGGCGACCGCCACCTACCTGGTGCGGATGCTGCGCGACTTCCCCGGCCTGACCGTGACCAGGCTGGCGTCCGGCCTGCCCATGGGCGGTGACCTGGAGTTCGCCGACGAGCTGACCCTCGGTCGGGCGCTGTCCGGCAGGCGCAGCATGTGAGGATCGTCGCCGTGGACGGGCCCTCGGGCTCGGGCAAGTCGACGTACGCGCGCGGCCTCGGCGGCACCGTCGTGCCCACCGACCACTTCGCCACCTGGGACGACCCGGTGTCGTGGTGGCCCCGGCTGGTGTCGGGGGTGCTGGAGCCGCTGCTGCGCGGCGAACCCGGCCGGTACCGGCGGATGGACTGGAGCACCGGGCTGCCGCGCCCGGGCGACTGGGTGACCGTCGAGGTGCCCGAGCTGCTGGTCATCGAGGGCGTGTCGGCCGCGCGCCGCAGCATCGCGCCGCTGCTGGACGAGGCGGTCTGGGTGGAGGTGCCCGACCCGGCCGCGCGCCTGGAGCGCGCGGTGGCGCGGGACGGCGAGGCCAGCCGTGCCCACCTGGTGCGCTGGCAGGCGTTCGAGCGCGGCTGGTTCGCGGTCGACGGCACCCGCGAGCGCGCCACCAAGGTCGTCCACCCCGACTGATCAGGTCAGGGCGGCGCGCTCGTCGGCGGTCAGGCCGTCCGCCCGGATCTCCCACAGGTCGGCCCCGAGGCGGGTCGAGTTGTGGTGCACCCAGTCCGCCCAGTCGGCGGGCCACCGGGTGGCGGCGGACCACCGCACGCCCTCCAGCGGGATGCCTCCCAGGTCGGCATCGGCCAGGTCCGCGCCCATCACATCGGTGACGGACCGCTGGATGAGCCGCACCGCCTTGGCCACTTCGCGCGCGATCGCCCCGCTGTCGTCCCGGTCGCTTTCCAGCGCGCGTCTGAGGGCACCGGCGTCGCCGTGCCGCCGCAGGCAGGAGGCGGCATGTTCCAGGGCGGTGCCCAGGTCCCGGTTCTCTTCGAAAGCCAGAACGTTGGTCTGGACCTCGCCAAGCCTGCGGATGACGACGGCGTGCCTAAAAGCTCCACCCCGCGCGAGCCTCCGGATCTCTTCGAGGTGGCGGGCGACGCCGAGGGCGATGCCCGAGCCGTGGGCATCGTCGATCGCCTGGTCGATGAGGCGGACGAGCAAGCCGGTGACCTCCTGGCCGTACTGGCGGACGTTGTCGCCGGCGCGAGCGACGATGAGCGCTTGCTCCAGCCCGTTGACCAGCGCGTGGAGGGCATCACGCTCGGACGGGGCGACCTCGGCGGCCACCCGGACTTCGGCCAACTCCTCCAGGGGCAGCCAGCGGCGGGCGAGGAGCCTGTCACGCGGCGGGCGAGCCGCCAAGGCGTGGGCGTAGTTCAGCAGGGCCGACCTGTGCCGGACAGGCACGATCGCGTTCAGGCCCGCGTCGAGGTCCAGCACGTCGTCCAGGGCGTCGGTGAGCGCGGCGGCCCTGCCGGGCAGCCGGGCGTCGGCCAGACCGGAGTCGAGGTCCAGGACCCGGTCCAACGCGCTGTCCAGGGCGGCCAGGCCGTCCCGCAGCCACTGGTCGGTCACCGGTCCCCCTCCCGACGCGCGATGAGCGCCTTGCGGGCCTGGTAGAGGTTCGCCCGCACGGCTTCCGGGGTCATCCCCAGCTCGGCGGCGATCTCCGCCGGGGTGTGGTCGAACAGGGTCCACGCCATCACCTGCCGTTGTCGCGGCGGTAATCGCGCCAGCTCCGCCACCACCTCCTGCGTCTGGTGCCAGTGCTCGACGTCGGCGGTGGCGCGCAGCAGCGGCGGGTCGGCGGTGGGAGTTTCCCGCGAGGAGAACAGCGCCCGGCCCAGCGCGCGGGAGGCGGTCCGGTAGGCCCAGGCGCGGGGCTGGGAGACCTCCGCCCAGCGCCGGTACAGCGTGGTCATGGTCTCCTGCGCCAGGTCCGCCGCCAGCGGCAGGTCCGCGCCCTGGAGCAGCAGGAACGCCACCAGCTGCCTGGTCGTGGCCCGGTAGAAGTCGCTGAACGCGGTGTCGGCGGCGTGCTTCGCGCCGACGTGCGAGGTGGTCGGTTCGCTCACCGGTCCCTCCTGATGCGCACCCGGAGCCTGCTGCCGTCGCCGCGCACGTCGTCGATCTCCACGTCACCGGCGGCGGGCAGCCGGGCGGCGAACGCGCGCAACGCCTCCTGCCGCCGCCGCTCCCGCACCGCCCACCACCGCAGCCGCGCCACCAGGCCCGCCACCGCGATCAGCTGCGCGCCCAGCGCCCACGCCACCTGCCACCCCATCCCGCCTCCGTCCGAAGCCGTTGTCGGGAGTAAGAGGCGGCGCGGCCCGCCCGCGTGAAAGCGGTCACTCGGACGGCTCAAGCAAGGCCCGCACGACTTCGGCCTCCGGCGCGTCCACGGCGGTGAACAGCTCCAGCGCCGCGCGCCACCGCGCCGCCGCCCCCGCCGGGTCGCCCAGCGCCGCCCGCGCGTCCCCGGCCAGGTGCTCCGAGCGCGCCAGCACCAGGCGCTGCCCGGTGGCCCGGCTCAGCTCGCCCGCCCGCTGCGCGTGCTCCAGCGCCCCCGCCACCTCGCCCTGGTCCAGCAGGACGCGCCCGAGCAGGGCCAGCACCTCCACCTCGGCCACCCGCAGCCGGTAGCGCACGGCGCTGTCCAGCGCCTGCCCCGCCGAGTACCGCGCCTCGTCCAGCCTGCCCGCCGCGTGGTGCGCCCTGGCCAGGCCCCTGCGCGCCGCGCAGGTCCCCCACGGGTAGCTGGTCTCCTCGGCGATGCGCAGCGCCTCGGTGTGCCTGGCCACCGCGTCGGCGACCCGGCCCGCGCCCAGCAGCGCCTCGCCCAGCACGTTCTTGGCGTCGCAGTGGCCCTTGAGGTTCTCCCGGTCCACGGCCAGCGCCACCGCGCGGCTGGCCTCGGAGATGGCGTCGGCGTACCGGCCGCGCAGCACGTACGACAGCGCCAGGCCCTCGTGCCGGATGTGCGCGAACCGCCGGGCGCCCGCCAGCTCGTACAGCTCGCCGGTGCGCTCGTACAGCCGCGCGGCCCGCTCGGGCCTGCCCTGGAACAGGTGCACCTCGCCCAGCGCCCGGTGGCTGTCGGCCTGCGCCATCCACGAGCCCAGCCGGTTGCCCACCTCCAGCGAGCCCTCGAAGCAGGACACCGCCCGGTCGAGCTGGCCCAGCTGCATGTAGACCCCGCCCAGGTTGTACAGCGCGATGCCCTGCTGCTGGGACGCGCCGATGTCGCGGGTGATCGCCAGCGCGCGTTCCAGGTGGTCGGCGGCCTGCTCCAGGTCGCCCAGGTCGATGTGCACGGCGCCGAGGTTGGCCAGCACGGCGGCCTGCGCGGGCGGCGGCGCGCCGGTGCGCCGCTGGATCGGCAGGGCCCGGCGGAAGTGGTCCACGGCCACCCGGTGCTGGCCGATCGCCCAGTGCAGGGTGCCCAGCGAGGACAGCATCGCCACCTCGCCGACCGGGTCGCCGATGCCCTGCGCGACCGCCAGGCCCGCCTTGGCGGTGGCCAGCCACTCCACCGGCATCCCCCGCGTGTAGAAGTACCGGCGCAGCGCGTCGACCAGCTGCCAGCAGTCGGCGTCGGGGCTGCGCTCGGCCGCGTGCGCGACCAGCGCCACCAGGTTCTGCCGCTCGGCGTCCAGCCAGGCCAGCGCCTCGGCCGGGGTGGTGAACCGCCGCGGCGAGACCTCCGGCACGACCGCCGCGCGGGGCAGCCGCAGCAGGTTGCTCTTGAGCGTGTCGGTGGCGTTGTCCACCGAGCGGATCGACCAGTCCAGCAGCCTGCGGAACGCCTGGGCGCGCCCGACCGGGTCGTCCTCCACGGCCAGCCGCTCGGCGGCGTACTCGCGCAGCAGGTCGTGGAACTGGTAGCGGCCGGGGACGTGGTTGTCCACCAGGTTCGCCGTGGCCAGCCGGTCCAGCCTGCGCCGCGCCTGCTGTGCGGTCAGCCCGCCCAGCGCGGCGGCGATGTCCGGGGTGATGTCGCCCGGCGCCAGGCTGAGCACCCGGAACAGCTGCGCCAGCTCCGGTTTGAGCGCGGTGTAGGACAGGTCGAACGCCGCGTGCACGGCCGCCCGCTCGTCGCCCTCCACGCTCAGCGCGGCCAGCCGGTTGTCCGCGCGCAGCTCCGCCACGTACTCGGCGATGGTGGTCTCCGGCCTGCTCAGCAGGTTCGCCGCGGCGATGCGCAGCGCCAGCGGCAGGTGCGCGCACACCTCGGCCAGCTCGTCGGCGGCCGCGCGCTGGGCGGCCACCACCTCCGCGCCGAGCATCCCGGCCAGCAGTGCCCTGGTCTCGTCCAGGTCGAGCACGTCCAGCCGCACGTTGGAGGCGGCGTGGCTGACCGCCAGCCCGCGCAGGGTGTCCCGGCTGGTCACCAGCACCGCGCAGCCCGACGAGCCGGGCAGCAGCGGCCGGATCTGCTCGGCGTTGGCCGCGTTGTCCAGCACCACCAGCACCCGCTGGCCCGCCAGCCGGGACCGGAACATCGCCTCCTGCTCGTCCTGGTCCAGCGGCACCGCCTCGGGGGGCACGCCCTGGGCGCGCAGGAACCGGGGCAGCACGTCCACCGCGCTCAGCGGCGGTCCCTGGGCGTAGCCGCGCAGGTTCACGTACAGCTGCCCGTCCGGGAAGCAGGACCTCAGCCGGTGCGCCGCGTGCACCGCCAGCGCCGTCTTGCCCACCCCCGGCGGGCCCGCCAGGGTCACCACCGGCACGCCCTGCGCGCTGCGCAGCAGCGCCTCGATCAGCCGCACGGCCTGCTCGCGGCCCACGAAGTCGACGACGTCGGCGGGCAGCTGCGAGGGCACCACCCGGTCGCGCCTCGGCGGCGTCCCCCCGCCGGGGTCCAGCGCGGGCGCGCCGCTGAGCACCTGCTGGTGCACCCGGCGCAGCTCGTCGCCGGGGTCGATGCCCAGCTGCTCGGCCAGCAGCGCGCTGACCCTGCGGTAGGCGGCCAGCGCGTCGGCCTGCCTGCCCGACCGGTACAGCGCCACCATCAGCCGCGCCCACAGCCGCTCGCGCAGCGGGTGCTCGCTGGTCAGCCGGGCCAGCTCGGGGACGAGCTCGGCGTGGCGGCCCAGCTCCAGGTCCACCTCGACCCGCCGCTCCTCGGCGTGCAGCCGCCGCTCGCCCAGCCGGGGCACCTCGTCGCGGTGCAGCACCTCCGAGGGCACGTCGACCAGCGCCTGCCCGCGCCACAGGCCCAGCGCCTCGGTGAACAGCGCCGAGGCCGCCTCCAGCCGCCCGGCGGCCCGCTCCCGCTCGCCCCGCTCGACCAGCCGCTCGAACCGCGTCACGTCGACCGCGCCGGGGTCCACGTCGACCAGGTAGCCGTCCGGGACGGTGCGGATCGGCACCGCCGGTCCCAGCGCTTGGCGCAACCGCATCACGTAGGTCTGCAGGGTGCCGCGCGCCCGAACGGGTGGGTCCGCGCCCCAGATGTGCTCCGCCAGCTGGTCGACCGACACGCTCGACCCGGCGCGCAGCAGCAGCGACACCAGCAGGCACCGCTGGCGCCCGGCGCGCACCACCACCGGTTCGCCGTCGACGAGCACCTGCAGTGGGCCGAGCAAGCGGAACTCGACCTCGGAACTCACCGGGCGACCTCCCCTCCGCTCGGCTGCGGTGTTGCTTTTCACACTCCGTTGTACAGCGTATGAGGACGTGACACTGGTCATGCGCGTTCACGGTGGGTCAGCGGGCATACGCCGGATGTACGAGTATGTCGATCCACGTGGCCGGATCGTGACCTCCGTTACGCCAGGAGGGTTGTAGTGACCGGTTAGGGTCCGTGACCACACCGTGAGATCCCGGATTTCCCCAAAGGGGTGTTTGATGGTTCATTCCCGAACGGCCCAGCGCCGCTGGACGGCCGCGATCGGCCTGACCGGCGCCGCTGCGCTCGCACTGTCCGCCTGCGCCCAATCCGAGCGGGGGGATGAGTCCGGGGCGGGCAAGCAGGGCGGCACCTTCACCTTCGGCGCGGCGGGCGCGCCGAAGCTGTTCGACCCCCTGTTCGCCACCGACGGCGAGACCTTCCGCGTCGCGCGGCAGATGTTCGACGGGCTCACCACGTTCAAGCCGGGCACCGCGGAGCCCGCGCCGTCGCTGGCCGAGAGCTGGGAGAGCACCCCGGACGGCCTGACCTGGACGTTCAAGCTGCGCCAGGGCGTGAAGTTCCACGACGGCACCGCGTTCGACGCCCAGGCCGTGTGCGCCAACTTCGACCGCTGGTACAACCTGAAGGGCGCGGCCCAGTCCGACGCCGTGTCGCAGTACTACGTCGACAACTTCGGCGGGTTCTCCGACGGCGCCAAGCCCTCGCTGTACAAGTCGTGCAGCGCCAAGGACGCGAACACCGCCGAGGTGGTGCTGACCTCGTCCACCTCGAAGTTCCCGGACATCCTGGGTCTGCCGTCGTTCTCCATGCAGAGCCCCGCGGCGCTCAAGCAGTACGACGCCGACAACGTCCAGGCGCAGGGCGACAGCTTCGTCTTCCCGGCCTACGCCAACGAGCACCCCACGGGCACCGGTCCGTTCAAGTTCGGCAAGTACGACAAGGCCAACGGCACCGTCGAACTGGTCCGCAACGACGATTACTGGGGTGAGAAGACCAAGCTGGACAAGCTGGTCTTCCGGATCATCCCGGACGAGACCGCGCGCAAGCAGGCGCTGCAGTCCGGCGACATCGACGGCTTCGACTTCCCGAACGCCGCCGACTGGGAGAGCCTGAAGTCCGCGGGCTTCAACGTGCAGGTGCGCCCGGCGTTCAACATCCTGTACTTCGGCATCAACCAGAAGAACAACCCGGCGCTGCGCGACCTGAAGGTCCGCCAGGCGCTGGCGCACGCGATCAACCGCGAGCAGCTGGTCAAGTCGCAGCTGCCCGAGGGCGCCGAGGTCGCGACCCAGTTCATCCCGAAGACGGTGGGCGGCTTCGCCGACGACGTCACCAAGTACCCGTACGACCTGAACAAGGCCAAGCAGCTGCTGGCCGAGGCCAACGCCTCGAACCTGACGCTGAAGTTCTACTGGCCCTCCGAGGTCACCCGCCCGTACATGCCCAACCCGAAGGACATCTACGGCGCGATCGCGGCCGACCTGCAGCAGGCGGGTATCACCATCGAGACCGTCACCAAGCCGTGGAACGGCGGCTACCTGACCGACGTCGACCAGGGCATCCCGGACGTGTTCCTGCTGGGCTGGACCGGTGACACCGGCAGCGCCGACAACTGGATCGGCACCTTCTTCGGCAACCCGGAGAACCGGTTCAACACCGGCGCCGCGACCTGGGGCAACGACCTGGCCGCGCAGCTGAAGACCGCGGACGCCGAGCCGGACCGCACCAAGCGGTACGGCCTGTACGAGGACCTCAACCGCAAGATCATGTCCGAGTACCTGCCCGCCATCCCGGTGTCGCACTCGCCGCCCGCGCTGGTGGTCAAGAACAACGTCAAGGGCATCGTCCCGAGCCCGTTGACCGACGAGAAGTTCGGTCCGGTCAGCATCGGCTGATCGGACGGACCCGAGACACAACGGGGTTTACCAGTGCTCCGCTATACGGTTCGACGGCTCATCCAGCTCGTCGTCGTGGTGCTGGTGCTCTCGTTGCTCGTCTTCGCGTGGTTGCGCGCGCTCCCAGGAGGGCCTGCATCGGCCCTCCTGGGAGACCGCGGCACGGAGGAGTCGCGGGCGGCGTTGAGCAAGCAGCTCGGCTTGGACCAGCCGATCTTCGTCCAGTACTTCAGATTCCTCGGCCGCGCCCTCACCGGGAACTTCGGCAACTCCACCGGCGTGCAGCCCGGTGACTCGGTGGTCGACATCTTCCTCCAGCGGTTCCCGGCCACCATCGAGCTCAGCGTGCTGGCGATCCTGATCGCCATCGCCGTGGGCATCCCGCTGGGCTACCTGGCCGCGCGCAGGCGCGGCGGCCTGTTCGACAACTTCAGCGTCGGCGCCTCGCTGATCGGCGTCGCGGTGCCGGTGTTCTTCCTGGCCTACCTGCTCAAGTACGTCTTCGCGACCAAGCTGGGCTGGCTGCCCTCGCTGGGCAGGCAGGCGGGCGACATCGACGCCACCAGGGTCACCGGCTTCTTCGTCCTCGACGGCATCCTCACCCAGGAGTGGGACGCCGCCTGGGACGCCTTCGTGCACCTGCTGCTGCCCGCCGTGGCGCTGGCCACCATCCCGTTCGCGGTGATCTTCCGGATCACCAGGGCCGCGGTGCTCGACGTGCTCAACGAGGACTACGTGCGCACCGCCGAGTCCAAGGGCCTGCTGGGCACCGTGATCCGGCGCAGGCACGTGCTGCGCAACGCGATGCTGCCCGTGGTGACCACCATCGGCCTGCAGATCGGCGCGCTGCTCGCGGGCGCCGTGCTGACCGAGAAGGTGTTCGGGTTCAGCGGGGTCGGGGAGGCGCTGGCGCTCGGCTTCGAGCGGCGCGACTACCCGGTCCTGCAGATGTTCATCCTGGTCGCCGCCATCGTGTACGTGCTGGTCAACCTCCTGGTGGACCTGTCCTACGCGCTGGTCGACCCGCGGATCAGGACGAGGTAGCGCCATGAGCACCCCCACCACGAAGAAGGAGCGCATCGACGCGCTCGCCGAGACCTCGGCGCGGTCGGACTCCGGCGTCAGCCTCGCGGCCAGCGCCTGGAAGCGGCTGCGCCGCAGCCCGGTGTTCCTGCTCGGCGCGGCGATCATCGTGCTGTTCCTGGTCACCGCGGCCATCGCGCCGTGGCTGGCGCCGCACGACCCGGCCGCCCGCGACCTGATCGACCAGGTCGTCAAGGCGCGCAACGAGATCCCGCCGCCGCAGGAGGGCCACCCGCTGGGCGGCGACCAGGTCGGCCGGGACTTCCTGTCGCGGCTGCTGGTCGGCTCCCAGCAGACCCTGCTGGTCGGCGTGTTCGCCACGCTGATCGGCCTGGCGGGCGGCCTGGTGCTGGGCACGCTCGCGGGCGCGTTCGGCGGCTGGGTCGACTCGCTGGTCATGCGCGTGGTCGACGTGATGCTGTCGATCCCGCAGCTGCTGCTGGCCTTCGGCATCGGCGCGCTGTTCGCCAGGCCGAGCCTGTTCACCGTCATCCTCGCCGTGTCGATCGTGCAGATCCCGGTGTTCGCCCGGCTGCTGCGCGGCTCGATGCTGGCCCAGCGGTCCAGCGACCACGTGCTGGCGGCCACGGCGCTGGGCGTCAAGCCCGCGCCGATCGTGTTCCGGCACATGCTGCCGAACTCGCTGGGCCCGGTGATCGTGCAGTCCACCCTGGTGCTGGCCACGTCGATCATCGACGCGGCGGCGCTGTCGTTCCTCGGCCTCGGCAACCCCGACGACACGATCCCCGAGTGGGGTCAGATGCTCGGCACCGCCCAGACCGTCATCGACAGCCACCCGCACCTGGCCTTCTGGCCCGCGGGCTGCATCATCGTGATCGCGCTCGGCTTCACCCTCGTCGGCGAGTCGCTGCGCGACGCGCTCGACCCGAAGAACAGGCGGTGAGCCACGTGGCACTGCTGGAAGTCCGCGACCTCAGCGTCGTGTTCGAGCGCAAGGGCGAGCAGCCCTTCACCGCGGTCGACAAGGTCAGCTTCGACGTCGAACCCGGCCAGACCGTGGGCCTGGTCGGCGAGTCCGGCTGCGGCAAGTCGGTGACCTCGCTGGCCATCATGGGCCTGCTGCCCAGGCGCGGCGCGAAGGTGTCCGGCTCGGTGCGGTTCGAGGGCGCGAACCTGCTCGACCTGTCGGACAAGGAGATGCGCGACCGGCGCGGCCGCGACCTGGGCATGGTGTTCCAGGACCCGCTGACCTCGCTCAACCCGGTCATCCCGATCGGCCTGCAGGTCACCGAGGTGCTGGAGCGGCACCGCGACATGCCGCGCAAGAAGGCCATGGTCGAGGCGGCCGAGCTGCTGGACAAGGTCGGCATCCCGGACCCGACGCGGCGGCTGTCGGAGTACCCGCACCAGCTCTCCGGCGGGATGCGGCAGCGCGCGCTGATCGCCATCGCGCTGGCGTGCAGGCCGCGGCTGCTCATCGCCGACGAGCCGACCACCGCGCTGGACGTGACCATCCAGGCCCAGATCCTGGCGCTGCTCAAGGAGCTGGTGCGGGACATGGGCACCGCCCTGGTGATGATCACCCACGACCTCGGGGTCGTGGCCGGGCTGTGCGACGAGGTCAACGTGCTCTACGCGGGCCGCGTCGTGGAGAAGGCGCAGCGGCACGAGCTGTTCGGGCAGCCGCGCCACCCGTACACCTACGGCCTGCTGTCGTCGATCCCGAGGCTGGACGCGCCGCGCGGCGAGAAGCTGGTGCCCATCAAGGGCTCCGTTGCCGACAACATCCCGTGGACGCAGGGCTGCGCCTTCGCGCCGCGCTGCCCGAACGCGCTGGACGTGTGCGTCAACGTCACGCCCGCGCAGGAGGACATCGGCGGTGGCAGGCTGCTGCGCTGCCACAACCCGGTGCGGCCCGAGGTCGCCGAGGAGGTGACGACCGCGTGACCGCCGAGTCCGTGGTGCAGGACAGGCCCGTGGGCACCGAGCTGGTGTCGGTGCAGGGCATCAAGGTGCACTTCCCGATCAAGCGGGGGGTGCTGCTGGACCGCACGGTGGGCCACGTCTACGCGGTGGACGGGGTGGACCTCAGCGTCCGGCGCGGCGAGACCTACGGGCTGGTCGGCGAGTCCGGCTGCGGCAAGTCCACCCTCGGGCGGGCCATCCTGCGGCTGACCGAGCCGACCGAGGGCCGGGTGGTGTTCGACGGCACCGACCTGTCCCAGCTCAAGGGCGAGCCGCTGCGCACCATGCGGCGGCGGATGCAGATGGTGTTCCAGGACCCGATGTCGTCGCTGGACCCGCGCCAGTCGGTGGAGTCGATCCTGGTCGAGGGCCTGCGGGCGCACGGGCTGGACAAGGGCCGCGAGGCCACCGGCAAGCGCCTGCGGGAGCTGCTGGCCTCGGTGGGCCTGCCGTCGACCTCGCTGCGCAAGTACCCGCACGAGTTCTCCGGCGGCCAGCGGCAGCGCATCGGCATCGCGCGGGCGCTGGCCGTGGAGCCGGACCTGATCATCGCCGACGAGCCGGTGTCCGCGCTGGACGTGTCGGTGCAGGCGCAGGTGGTCAACCTGCTGGAGGACCTGCAGGAGCAGCTGGGCCTGACCTACCTGGTGATCGCGCACGACCTGGCGGTGGTGCGGCACATCTCCGACCGGGTCGGCGTGATGTACCTGGGCGGGATCGTGGAGGAGGCGACCTCCGACGGGCTGTACGCCGAGCCGCTGCACCCGTACACCAAGGCGCTGCTCTCGGCGATCCCGGTGCCCGACCCGCTGGTGGAGGACCGGCGGGAGCGCATCCTGCTGCAGGGCGACCTGCCCTCGCCCGCCAACCCGCCGACGGGCTGCCGGTTCCACACCCGGTGCCCGTGGCGGCAGGCGACCAAGTGCGACACCGAGCGGCCCGCGCTGCGCGAGGTGCTGCCCGGCCACAAGGTGGCCTGCCACTGGGCTGAGGAGATCCGCGACGGCCGGATCCGGCCGCACGCCGTGGAGGCCGAGCTGGTGGAGGAGGACGGCATCTCGCCGGACGTCCCGCTGGTCGGGCCCGCCTCGGTGACCGAGGCGCTCAACCCGTAGCGCACGCGCGAAGGGGGGCGGTCCCAGTCGGGGCCGCCCCCCTTCGTTTTCCCCCTATCAGGCGGGCCAGCGCGGTGAGCGGCCGAGCAGGCCCACCAGCCGGTCCGTGAGCGGCGCGTCCTCCGGCACGGCGACCGGGAGGGCGAAGGGGCCGCCCGGTC
>NZ_BMRG01000001.1:430589-454477 GCF_014648515.1 Saccharothrix coeruleofusca | reverse complement strand
CGCGCACGTCCGGGGTGCTGGGGTAGCGCCTGGCCATCCGGAACGCGGCTTGTGCCAGGTCGGTGGGCAGCGCGGCGTCCCGCCCGGTGGCCTTGGCCAGGTCCCACGCGTGCACCAGGTGGTCCACGAAGTGCCCGGCCAGCACCTGCTTGCCCGACCGCCTGCCGAAGCCGGGGAAGTCCGCCTCGCGGTCGAGCGCGGCCGGGTCGAGCTCCTCGGCGAACCGGTCGGCGGTGATCCGGTAGGCGGTGACCGGTTCGGTGTCCGGCTCCTCCAGTTCGACGCCCAGCGCCGCGCCGAACTTCAGCGTGGTGTCGACCTGGTGGTGCAGCAGGTCGCGCACGGTCCAGCCGGCGCAGGGCGTGCTCGCGTCGAGCTGCTCGGCGGTCAGGCGGCTCGTCAGCTCGACGTTCAGGGCGGTGGCGGCGCGGTCGAGTGCCAGCAGGTCCATGTCGTCCCCCTCAACTTGTACGAACGATCGTACTATTAGTTGGGGAGCTGTCAACGGGGTTACCGTGTCGGCGTGAAGGTGGACGGGCGCGTGGAGCGCGGCGAGCAGACCCGCAGGCAGATCCTCGGGCGGGCGGCGGCCATCGCCTCGGTGGAGGGTCTGGAGGGGCTGTCCATCGGCAGGCTGGCCACCGAGCTGGCGGTCAGCAAGAGCGGCGTCTTCGCCCACTTCGGCTCCAAGGAGGAGCTGCAGCTGGCCACCGTCCGGGCCGCCGCCGCCGTCTTCGTCGACCGGGTGGTGAAGCCCGCGCTGGAGCTGCCGCCGGGGCGGGCGCGGCTGGAGGCGCTGTGCGAGGGGTGGCTGACCTACTCCGAGGAGCGCACCTTCCCCGGCGGGTGCTTCTTCCACGCCGTGCAGGCCGAGTTCGGCGCCCGCCCCGGCCGGGTGCGCGACAAGATCGCCGAGTACGGGACCAAGTGGCACGACCTGGTGACCGCCACCGCGGCCGAGGTGCCGGGCGTGGCCGACCCGGCGCAACTGGCGTTCGAGCTGATCGCCGTGCTGGAGCTGGCCAACAGCCGGTCGGTGCTGCACGACGACCCCGACGCCTACCGCCGCGCCCGCCAAGCCCTCCGCTCCCACCTCCCCTAACGCCTGCAAGTACTACCCGACGTGCCCCAGAGGGCCGCTGACTACTACCCGGCGTTCGAGCGCTGAGGCTCGCCGGGTAGTAGTCAGCGGCGCTGGGAGAGGGGCTGGGTAGTACTTGCCGACGCGGAGTGGTCAGCGGTTGGCGCGGTTGACCGCCGAGACCAGGGCGCGCAGCGACGAGGCCACCGTGGAGCTGTCGATGCCCACGCCCCACAGCACCCGGTTGCCCACCGCGCACTCCAGGTACGCGGCCGCGCGGGCGTCGTCACCGGCCGACAGGGCGTGCTCGGAGTAGTCCAGCACCCGCACGTCGTAGCCCACCGACGCCAGCGCGTCGACGAACGCCGCGATCGGCCCGTTGCCCGACCCGGTGACGTCCTGCTCCTCGCCGTCCACCACCAGCACGGCCTTGATCCGCTCGTGCCCGCTGCCGTCGCTGGTCACCTTGTGCCGCACCAGCCTCAGCGGCGCGGTGGCGTTGAGGTACTCCTCGGCGAAGGCGTCCCACATCTCCTTGGGCCCGACCTCGCCGCCCCGGCTGTCGGTGACCTCCTGGATCACCTTCGAGAACTCCACCTGCAACCGGCGCGGCAGGTCCAGGTGGTGCTCGGTCTTCATCAGGTAGGCCACGCCGCCCTTGCCGGACTGCGAGTTGACCCGGATGACCGCCTCGTAGGTGCGGCCCACGTCCTTGGGGTCGATCGGCAGGTACGGGACCTCCCACGGGAACTCGTCCACGTGCCTGCCCGCGTCCTTGGCCGCGTCCTCCAGGGCCTCGAAGCCCTTCTTGATCGCGTCCTGGTGGCTGCCGGAGAACGCGGTGAACACCAGGTCGCCGCCGTAGGGGTGGCGCTCGGGCACCGGCAGCTGGTTGCAGTACTCGACCGTGCGCCGGATCTCGTCGATGTCGGAGAAGTCGATCTGCGGGTCGACGCCCTGGCTGAACATGTTCATGCCCAGGGTCACCAGGCAGACGTTGCCGGTGCGCTCGCCGTTGCCGAACAGGCAGCCCTCGATCCGGTCCGCGCCCGCCAGGTAGCCCAGCTCGGCGGCGGCCACGCCGGTGCCCCGGTCGTTGTGCGGGTGCAGCGACAGGATGATCGACTCGCGCCGGGCCAGGTTGCGCGACATCCACTCGATCGAGTCGGCGTAGACGTTCGGGGTGGCCATCTCGACGGTCGCGGGCAGGTTGATGATCAGCGGCTTGTCCGGCGTCGGCTGGATGATCGCGGAGACCGCGTCGCACACCTCCAGCGCGTAGGACAGCTCCGTGCCGGTGTAGGACTCGGGCGAGTACTCGTACCGGAACTCGGTCTCCGGGTACTTCTTCGCCTCCTCCAGCGCGAACGCCGCCGCGTCGGTGGCGATCTTCTTGATGCCCTCGCGGTCGGAGCGGAACACCACCCGCCGCTGGAGGACCGAGGTGGAGTTGTAGAAGTGCACGATCGCCTTGTGCGCGCCGCGCAGCGACTCGAAGGTGCGCACGATCAGCTCGGGGCGGCACTGGGTCAGCACCTGGATGGTCACGTCGTCGGGGATCGCGCCGTCCTCGATGATCTCCCGCACGAAGTCGAAGTCGGTCTGCGACGCGGCCGGGAAGCCGACCTCGATCTCCTTGTAGCCCATCCGCACCAGCAGGTCGAACATCTTGCGCTTGCGGGCCGGGGACATCGGGTCGATCAGCGCCTGGTTGCCGTCGCGCAGGTCGACCGCGCACCACAGCGGCGCCTTGGTGATCCGCTTGGCGGGCCAGGTGCGGTCGGGCACGTCGACGACCTCGACCAGCTCGTGGAAGGGCCGGTACCGGTGCACCGGCATGGAGGTGCCGCGCTGGGGGTTCCAGGCGGGCTGGTCGGCGGGCGCGGGCCGGGCCGGGGGCCGGATGCGGCTGGTGCCGGTGGTGTACGCGTCGGGGCTCGTGCTCATGGGTGATCCGCTCCTGCTGGCCGGTGGTGGGAGACGACCGGCGGCAACGCTCGATCCCGCGACGGGGGGCCGGTCTGGTCAGACCCCGTCACGGCGGCGAAGCAGGAGGGCGCGTGCCATGTCGGACAGACTAACCAGATTTCGCTCGGACGTGGAACCGGAGGCCCAGATGGTGGAACTTCGCCCCGTCGAGTTTCACTCGAAAGTGATGGGGGCATCTCCTTGACATGTCCAGATGGCGTACGAGTACTCGGACCGGCAGCTTCAGCGCTGCCCGGCTCATCAGCGGTGTTGGCGCTGTCTTCGCGCTCATCGAGGTGCTCTACATCCTCCTGATCCTCTTCGGCGCGAACCAGGCCAACGCGTTCTTCCGGTTCGTCCAGCAGCTCGCCGAGCCGCTGGCGCTGTTCTTCCCCGGCCTGTTCCAGCTCGGCAACCCCAACCTCGACCTGATCGTGAACTACGGCCTGGCCGCGGTGTTCTGGCTGGTCGTCACCGGCATCGTCGCGCGAGTCGTGGCCCGCTAGCGGTCACACCGGACCGCCGGGCCCACTCCCGTCATGACCCGCGCTGCGTGCGCCGTCGGTCGTGGCGGGAGCGCTCGGTTGGGCGTCCGGTCGGAAGTACCGCCGCCCCCAGGTGCCGGTGAACACCAGGTCCTCCAGCGGTTTGCGGGTGCGCGGCCTGCGCTCCCTGGCCCGCAGGTCCTCGGGCAGCTCGCCGCTGTCGCCCAGCTCGCCCAGGGCGATCACGACCACCGGCCGGACCTCCTCGGGCAGCGCGAACTCCGCGCGCACCGCGTCCTTGTCGAACCCGCCCATCTGGTGCGCGACCAGCCCCAGGTGCACCGCCTGGAGCACCAGGTTCTGCACCGCCAGCCCCAGGCCGTACTCGGCGTTGGGCACCTCGCCGCGCTCGTCCGAGGTCACCACCGCGCCCACGACCAGCGCCGACGCCTGCCCCGCCCACGTGCGGTTGCCGCGCGACAACGCGCCGAAGATTCGCCCGAACGTGTCGTCCCCGCGGCGCCCCAGCAGGTAGCGCGCGGGCTGGGTGTTGCCGTGCGACGGGGCCCACCGCGCCGCCTCCAGCAGTACCCGCAGCACCCCGTCGTCCAGCTCGACGGCCCCGTCGAAGGCGCGCGGGCTCCAGCGGTCGGCGATGATCCGGTTCAGCTCCATCAGATCGCATACTGCCAGGCGGTGATCGCGTACGCGCCGAACCACGCGCTGAACACCGCCACCCCGGCCAGCACCGCCACCGCCGTGCCGGTGCGCCGCCTGGCCAGCCCCAGCGCCACCGGCAGCAGCAGGGTGAACGCGGGCAGCAGCAGCCGGGCCTTGGAGTTCATCAGCCCGTTCGAGCCCAGGTCCATCACCAGCACCGCCACCCCGTACACCAGCAGCGGCCACTCCAGCCGCCGCCGCCACCCCACCACGGCCAGCACCACCGCGCCCAGCAGCAGCCACACCGTGACCAGCTCCAGCACCGAGCGCGGCTCGCCCAGCACCAGCAGGGTGAACTTCCAGGTGGCCGCGCCGCCGTCGAACCGGGAGTCCCAGCCGCGCTGCTGCAGCGCGAACCAGCCGTCCCACTCGCCGGTGCGCAGCGCCACGTACCCCAGGTAGCCGAGCAGGCCCAGCGGGGCCAGCGCGCCGCCGACCCACGGCCACACCCCGTCGCGCCGCCGCAGCACCGCCACCAGCGCGGCCAGCCCCACCGCCAGCACCAGCGCGGCGGCCGTCGGCCGGACCAGGCCCGCCGCCGCGCAGCACACGCCCGCCAGCACCCAGCGCCGCTCCACCACGCCCACCAGCGACCACGCCGCCAGCGCGCAGAACGTGGCCTCCGAGTACGTCATCGACAGCACGACCGCCATCGGCGAGGCGGCGAACAGCACCACCAGCGCCAGCCCGGCCCGGCGCGACCCGCCCGCCACCCGCTCGCCCAGCCGCCGCAGGCCGTAGGCGCAGACCACGCCGCTGAGCAGGCTGACCACGAACGCCGCCTCGACCGGGCCCACCCCCGGCAGGACGTCCACCCAGCGCACCAGGCCGGGATAGCCGGGGAAGAAGGCCAGCGGGGTCTCCCCGCCGCGCCTGCCGAACGCGTCCACCAGCCAGGGCGGCACCTCGTCGTAGCCGCCCTGCGCGATGCCCAGGAACCACTGCCCGTCCCAGGAGGTCAGCGCCGCGGTGACGTCCTTGTCCCAGCGGGGCGCCATGAGCTGCAGCACGAGCAGGCCCAGCTCCCGCACCGCCAGGTACAGCGCGGCAGGCGCGAGCAGGACCACCGCCCGGTGACCGGCCGCCACGCGCAACCGGTCCCGCGCCGACGGCGCGCGCTCCGCGCCGTCCTCGGCGCCGTCTTCGGCGCCGTCGCCCGCGCCGTGCTCCGAGCCCACCGATCCAGCCTCCACCGTCGACACCGCACCGAGGGTAGTGAGGGCCCGAACACGGTGGCCGCTGTCCACGCCTTGGGCCAGGTACGCTGCCTGCCAACTGGGATTTCTCACCTGGGAGGAGAGGTTCTGTGGCGCTCGTCGTCCAGAAGTACGGCGGTTCCTCGGTCGAGAGCGCCGAGCGGATCAAACGGGTGGCCGAGCGGATCGTCGCGACCCGCAAAGCGGGCAACGACGTGGTGGTGGCCGTCTCCGCCATGGGCGACTCGACCGACGAGCTGCTCGACCTCGCCCGCCAGGTGTCCCCGGTGCCGCCCGCCCGCGAGCTGGACATGCTGCTGACCTCCGGTGAGCGCATCTCCATGTCGCTGCTGGCGATGGCGATCGACTCGCTGGGCGCGCAGGCGCGCTCCTACACCGGTTCGCAGGCGGGTGTGATCACCACGTCCGTGCACGGCAAGGCGCGCATCATCGACGTCACGCCCAGCCGCATCCAGGACGCGCTGGACGAGGGGGCCATCGCGATCGTCGCGGGCTTCCAGGGCGTGAGCCAGGACAGCAAGGAGATCACCACGCTGGGCCGGGGCGGCACGGACACCACGGCGGTGGCGCTGGCGGCGGCCCTCGGGGCCGACGTCTGCGAGATCTACACCGACGTGGACGGCGTGTTCACCGCCGACCCGCGCATCGTGCCCAACGCCAAGCGGCTGGAGACCATCTCCTACGAGGAGATGCTCGAGATGGCGGCGGCCGGGGCCAAGGTGCTCATGCTCCGCTGCGTCGAGTACGCCCGCCGCTACGGCGTGCCGGTGCACGTCCGATCCTCGTTCAGCAACAAGCCAGGGACCATCGTGTCCGGGTCAGTGGAGGACCTTCCCGTGGAACAGGCGATGATCACCGGCGTCGCGCACGACCGGTCCGAGGCCAAGGTCACGGTGACCGCCGTGCCCGACCACCCCGGTGTGGCGGCCCGGATCTTCCGGGTCGTGGCCGAGGCCGAGATCGACATCGACATGGTCGTGCAGAACATCTCGCAGGCGATGAGCGGGCGCACCGACATCACCTTCACCCTGCCCAAGGACGACGGCCCGCGCGCCGTCGCCGCGCTGGAGAAGGCCCGCGACGAGATCGGCTTCGAGAAGGTCATCTACGACGAGCACGTGGGCAAGGTGTCGCTGATCGGCGCCGGGATGCGCTCGCACCCCGGTGTGACGGCGACCTTCTGCGAGGCGCTGGCCAGCGCCGGGGTCAACATCGAGATCATCTCCACCTCGGAGATCCGCATCTCGGTGATCTGCCGGGACACCCAGCTCGACGACGCGGTGCGCGCGCTGCACGACGCGTTCGAGCTGGGCGGAGAGGAAGAGGCGGTCGTGTACGCGGGGAGCGGGCGATGAGCGGGCCGGTGCTGGCGCTGGTGGGCGCCACGGGTGCGGTGGGCACCGTCATGATCGACATCATCAACGGCCGGGAGTCCGTGCCGTGGGGCGAGATCCGGCTGATCGCGTCCGCGCGCTCGGCGGGCAAGAAGATCACCGTGCGCGGCCGGGAGCTGACCGTCGTCGAGCTGACGCCGGAGGCGTTCGACGGCGTGGACGTGGCCATGTTCGACGTGCCCGACGAGATCTCCGCCGAGTGGGCGCCGATCGCGGCGGCGCGCGGCGCGGTCGCGGTGGACAACTCCGGCGCGTTCCGGATGGACGACCAGGTGCCGCTGGTGGTGCCCGAGGTCAACGCGGACAAGATCGACGACCGGCCCAGGGGCATCATCGCCAACCCCAACTGCACCACGCTGTCGATGATGGCGGCGCTGGGCGCGCTGCACCGCGAGTTCGAGCTGCGCGAGCTGGTCGTGGCCTCCTACCAGGCCGCCTCCGGCGGCGGGCAGGCCGCGATCGACCGCCTCTACGCCGAGACCCAGGCGCTGGCGGGCAAGCAGGTCGGCGTGCGCGCGGGCGACGTGCGCGAGGCGCTGGACGCGGCCGGGCTGCCGGTCGCCGACTCGCCGTTCCCCGCGCCGCTGGCGCTCAACGTGGTGCCGTGGGCCGGGTCGCTCAAGGACGAGGGGTGGACCAGCGAGGAGCTCAAGGTCCGCAACGAGTCCCGCAAGATCCTCGGCATCCCGGACCTGAAGGTGTCCGCCACCTGCGTGCGGGTGCCCGTGGTGACCACGCACTCGCTGGCGGTCCACGCGACCTTCGCGCGCGAGGTCACCGTGGCCCAGGCGCACAAGATCTTCGAGTCGCAGCCGTCGATCGTGCTGGTCGACGACCCGGAGGCCAAGCGGTTCCCGACGCCCGCCGACGTGGTGGGCGGCGACCCGACCTACGTCGGGCGGGTGCGGCAGGCGCTGGACTTCCCGAACACGCTGGACTTCTTCGTGTGCGGGGACAACCTGCGCAAGGGCGCGGCGCTGAACACCTACGAGATCGCCGAGGGCCTGGCCTCCCGGCTCTGACCCCCGCGCCTGCAAGTACTACCCGTCCCCCTCGGACGAGCCGCTGGCTACTACCCGACTTCGCGAAGCCGGGTAGTAGCCAGCGGCGTTTTGAGGTGGGTCGGGTAGTACTTGCAGGCGTCAGGGGCGGTACGCGCTTACGACGTGCTGGCGCGCGTCGCGGACGGGTTGGGCTGTCCGCGTGAACTCCTGGGGTTGGCCGGGGTCCCCGCGTACCTTGACGACCAGGACCACTCCGCCGGGACGGAGGTCGAGGCCGTGAAGCGACGCCAGTTCCTCGCCAGTGCGGCGGCCGTGGTGGTGGGTGATCCCGTCCTCGGTGTTCCGGCGGTGTCGGCCGAACCGGTGCTGCGCGCCACCACCCCGAGCCACGTCGGTGCCGCCGACGTGCACCGGTTGCGCGCCGCGACAGCGGCTTTCCGAGGTCTCGACTACCGCCTCGGCGGAGCCGCCTGCCGAGCGGCAGCCGCGGCGCACGCTCGCGAGGCCGAGCGGCTGCTGGACACGTCGATGGCGGACGGGGTCCGTCGAGACCTGCACTCCGCGCTCGCCGACCTGCACAGCGTGGTGGGCTGGACCTCCTTCGACAGCGATCTGGTTGACCACGCCCGCCACCACTTCCTGCGCGCGCTCGAACACGCCAAGCTCGCCGACGATCCGGCGCTGTGCGCGTTCGTGCTGTGCCGCACGGGGCACATCTATTTGGCCGGTGGTGACCCCCATGAGGCGCTGAAGCTCTTCCAGCTCGCGGAGCTGCCCGCCGCGGAAGCAGGCCGAGGTGCCATCGAGTTCGTCACCTCCTGCTACCAAGCGCGGGCTTACGCCGACATGGGGCGAGCGCGGCGTGCCGAGGAGTTGGTGACCCGCAGCGAAGACGTTTTCGCCCAGTATGCCGATGACTCGGTTCCGCACTGGTTGGCCTACTTCCGCGCCGGCGGCGTGGGGTCCGTGCGCGGCAACGCCTACTTCGCGCTCAGCGCACTCCAGCCCGCTTACGCGCCCAAGGCTCTGGAAGCGATGCGCGTCGCGGTGAACGGGCACAAGGCGGAGTTGGAACGCGGCAACCTGATGGACCTCAGCACTCTGGCGACATTGCACCTGCGGCTGGGTAACAGGGATCACGGTCTTCGACTGGCTGCCAACGTGATCGATCGCGCGGAGAGCGTGGCGTCTCAACGATTGCGCCAGGGCCTGACGCCGTTGGCGCGGGCCGCAGCCGGTTGTGGTGGTGCTGACGGTCGTGACCTCGCGCGTCGGATCGGGGAGGTGGCGCGGGTAGGTTCTCCGCCATGGCGGAGGTAGTGCTGGGCATCGACTTGGGGACGACCGCGACGAAGGTGATCGCGGTGGACCGGGACGCGGGTGTGGTGGCGTCGGCGGAGCGCGGCTACCCGATGCGCACCACCCGGTCCGGCGAGGCCACGCACGACCCGGCGCAGGTGCTCGAAGCGGCGCTGGCGGCGCTGCGGGAGGTCGCGGCGGCCGGGCTGGACGTCAAGGCGCTGGTGCTCACCGGGGCCATGCACACCCTGCTCGCGCTGGACGAGGCGGGCACGCCGCTGACGCACTCGCTGAGCTGGGCGGACAACCGGGCCGTCGAGCAGACCGCGCGGCTGCGGGGCACCCCGCGCGGGATCGCGCTGCACCGGGCCACCGGCACGCCGGTCCACCCGATGTCGCCGCTGGTGAAGCTGGCCTGGTTCGCGGAGAGCGGGTTCTCCGCGCCGCGCTGGTGCGGCATCAAGGACTACGTGGCCTTCCGGCTGACCGGCCAGTGGGTCACCGAGCACTCCTCCGCCTCGGCCACCGGCCTGATGGACCTGGACGCCCTGGCCTGGCACCCGGACGCGCTGGCGTTCGCCGGGATCTCCGCGGCGGTGCTGCCGGAGCTGCGCTCGCCGCTGGAGGTCCTGCCGCTGGCGCTGGAGGTGCCCGGCATCCCGTCCGGGACGCCGGTGGTGCTCGGCGGCGGCGACGGGCCGCTGGCCAACCTCGGCGTGGGGGCCGTGGTGCCCGGTGTGGCGGCGCTGTCGCTGGGCACCAGCGGCGCGCTGCGCGTGGTGCGCGACCGGCCCGCCGTGGACGAGGGCGGGCGGGTGTTCTGCTACGCCATCGGCGACGGGCTGTGGGTGCTGGGCGGGGCGGTGAGCAACGGCGGTGTGGTCGCCCAGTGGGCCGCCGAGTCGTTCGGCGTGGACGTGGTGGAGCTGCTGGACGAGGCGGCGGAGGTGCCGTTCGGCGCGGGCGGCATCACGGCGCTGCCGTACCTGCTGGGGGAGCGGGCCCCGTGGTGGGACCCGGACGCGCGGTCGGCGGTGGTCGGGCTGCGCCGCGAGCACGGGCGGGCGGAGGTCGGCCGGGCGCTGGTCGAGGGGGTCGGGCAGCAGTTGGCGCTGGTGCTGGACGCGGTCCGGTCGGTGGCCGATGTGCACGCGGTCCGGGTGACCGGCGGGGCGTTCCGGCACCCGCTGTGGGCGTCGGTGCTGGCCTCCACGCTGGGGCTGCCGCTGGAGGTGGCCGAGGACAGCGAGGGCTCCGGCGTCGGCGCGGCGCTGCTGGCGTGGCGGGCGCTGGGCGAGCTGCCCTCCCTGGAGGTCGCCGCGGACCTGGTGGTGCCGACGCGGACCATCGAGCCCGATCCCGAGGCCGTGGCGCACTACCTGCGGGCCCGTCCCGGCGTCGAGCGCCTCTACCAAGCCCTCCAGGACCTCGTGGCGGATTGATCCGTTCGGGTTCGTCGGGCGCTGCGGTGGTGCTGAAAGGGGTGGCGCGGGGCAGGATTGCGCCATGTCCGATGGTTTTCCGCGCACCGGGAACGAATTGAAGGCGGAACGCCCCGGTGCCGTTGTGCAATCGGGGTCCATCGGCGGTGATGTCACCATCCAGCAGAATTTCCGCCATTCCCCGCCGGTGGGTTTACTCGTCTTGGTGCTGCTGGTCGCGGTGGGGGTGGTGGTCGCGTTCCTGGTGCTGGACGGCCCGCGCGACCGGCGGGCGACCCCGACGCCCACCCCGACCGCCACCCCGACCGGGGGCGGCCTTCCCCCTCCGGCGGGCACGACGCCCGCCGCCGCCGGGAACGGGACGCCGTCCTGGGCGGGGGACGTGCGGATGGGGCCCGGCGGTCTCGACCTCGACGCGAACCCGGCGGTACCGGGGGACGCGGGCGCGGACATCAGGAAGGACCACTACACCGAGGTGGCGCCGGGGCAGGGCGCGGTCGCGGTGGAGTGGCCGGGGCCGCGTGAGCCCTCGTTCGAGGAGTGCCGCGGCCGCGTCGCCGGGGGATCGGACGTGCTGCTGGAGCCGCAGGTGGGCGGCAAGCTCTGCGTCCGCACCACCGAGGGCAGGATCGCGGCGATGACCCACCTGGGCCCCGACGAGACCGGCCGGTTCTGGTTCGCGGTGCGGGTCTGGGACTCGTGAGGCGTTCAGCGCACGGGCACGTAGCTGTACCCGTCGAGGGACAGCAGACCGCCGCGCGCGCTCCACGTGGAGGTGATGGGCGCCCCGTTGTCGGAGAACTCGTAGTGCCAGCGCCCCAGTTCGTTCGAGCCGCCGTTCCACCGGCCGACCGGCTCGGCGGGGACCGGGCCGGCGTCGGGTGGGCGGTAGCCGTCCTCCGCGGCGCAGCCGGTGATCGGCAGCAGGGCGAGGGCGAGCGCGTGAACCGATCGCCGAATGCGGTGGACGCGGGTGTGTCGGATCATCTTCGCCGCCTCCGGGGTGTGGGCGGTGCGGCAGCCTGGCACGGTGGGCGGGCGAAGCCATCCGCATTAGCGCGGAGATATCGGGAAAGTGTCCCCTTGGTCATGGGAAAAAAGCGGTCACCGCATTTCCACGGCGACGGGGGCGGCGGGGCGGCGCTGCCACCGGTCCAGCAGGGCCGCGCCCACGGCGACGGCCAGCGCGCCCAGGCCCGCCGTCGCGTACCCCCAGGCGGGGGAGGAGTGGTCGATCACGAACCCGGTCACCGGCTGCCCGACCGCCACGCCCAGGGTGAGCGCGGACGCCTGCAGCCCCATCGCCACGCCGCGCGCGGACGGGGGCGCCAGCTCGGTGACCGCCTCGGCGGTGCTGGTGATCGTCGGCGCGCACAACAGGTTGGTCGGCACCAGGGCCAGGGCCAGCAGCCACGGCGACCAGTCGAACAGCCCCACCGGCAGCGCCAGCGCGCCCATGCCGCCCATCAGCAGCCACACCGGCGGCACCCGCTTGCGCACGCCGTACACGAACCCGCCGACCAGCGACGCCAGGCACATCACCGCCACCATCGCGCCGGTCCACGCGGTGAGGTCCAGCCCCCGCATGGAGGCCACCAGCGACACCTCGACGCCCGAGAGGGCGAACGTGGCCCCGCCCGCGCTGATCAGCACGCCCAGCAGCCTGCCGTTGAGCCACTGCCGCCGGGGCAGCGCGGGGCCGGACTCCTCCTGCTCGCCCCGGATGGGCGGGTCGATCGCGAACAGCACCAGCCCGAACAGCACCATCGCCGCGCCGATGCACCACATCGCGGTGCGGCTGGACCAGTGCGTGGTGAGGAAGACGCCGAAGGCGGGGCCCGCCATGAAGGAGATCTCCACGGCCATCGCGTCCATCGCCAGCGCGGTGCGCCTGCTCGCCTCGGGCACCAGCGCGGTGAGCACCTGCCTGCCCAGCGACATCACCGGCATCACGGTGAGGCCGGTGATCAGGCACGTCACCAGCAGCACGGGGTAGGACAGCAGCGGCGCGACGAACCAGAACACGCCTTCGGAGACCATCGACAGCAGCAGCATGGCGCGCAGCCCGCGCCGGTCGGTGAGGTGGCCCATCAGGGGTGCGCCCAGGGCGATGCCGATGGTGCTCATCATGCCGACCAGCCCGGCCGCGCCGTAGCCGCGTTCCAGGCCGAGCAGCACGTGCATGGTGACGGTCATCCCGGCGGCCGTAGAGGGCACCCTGGCCAGCAGGAACAGCAGCATGGTCGACGGGACGCGGGGCATCCGGAGCACGGCGAGGTACGGGGCGGGGGTCACGACTGCCATCTTCGCCCGCTGGAGCAACAACTTTAACCAGTCGTTTTCTTGACTAGTTCAAGAAAACGTGATGACCTGGAGGAGCCATGTCCCCAGAACCCCGCGAGCTGCTCAAGAACACCGGGTTGCGGACCACCGCGCCCCGGATCGCGGTGCTTGAGTGGCTCGCCGACCACCCCCACGCCACGGCCGACCAGGTGGCCAGGGGTGTGCGCGCCAAGCTGGGGTCCGTGTCGACGCAGGCCGTGTACGACGTGCTCCACGCGTTCCAGCGGACCGGCCTGCTCCGCCGCATCGAGCCCGCGGGCCACCCGGCGCGCTACGAGACCCGCATCGGCGACAACCACCACCACCTGGTGTGCAGGCGGTGCGGCAAGACCGAGGACGTCGACTGCGTCCACGGCGCCGCCCCCTGCCTGGAGCCCTCCGCGACAGCGGGCTTCGCGGTGGAGGAGGCCGAAGTCCTGTTCTGGGGACTGTGCCCCGACTGCCAGTCAGCACAGAGGAGCCAGCCGTGACCCAGACGCCGCACACCACCAACAACGCGGGCATCCCGGTCGCCAGCGACGACCACTCGCTGACCCTGGGCGCCAACGGCCCCATCCTGCTCCAGGACCACTACCTGATCGAGAAGAACGCCCAGTTCAACCGCGAGCGCGTGCCCGAGCGGGTGGTGCACGCCAAGGGCGGTGGCGCGTTCGGCTACTTCGAGACCACCGAGGACGTCAGCGCCTACACCAAGGCCGCGCTGTTCCAGCCGGGGGTGAAGACCGAGGTGCTGCTGCGCTTCTCCACCGTCGCGGGCGAGCTGGGCTCCCCGGACACCTGGCGCGACCCGCGCGGCTTCGCGCTGAAGTTCTACACCACGCAGGGCAACTACGACCTGGTCGGCAACAACACCCCGGTGTTCTTCCTGCGCGACCCGATCAAGTTCCCCGACTTCATCCGCTCCCAGAAGCGCCGCGCCGACACCGGCCGCCGCGACCACGACATGCAGTGGGACTTCTGGACGCTGCAGCCGCAGACCGCGCACCAGGTCACCTGGCTGATGGGCGACCGGGGCATCCCGAAGACCTGGCGGCACCAGAACGGCTACGGCTCGCACACCTACCTGTGGGAGAACGCGGCGGGCGAGAAGTTCTGGATCAAGTACCACTTCAAGACCGACCAGGGCATCGAGTGCCTGACCTCGGAGGAGGCCGCCCGCATCGCCGGTGAGGACGCCGACGCGCACCGCGCCGACCTGTGGCACGCCATCGAGCGCGGCGAGTTCCCGTCGTGGACGCTGAAGGTGCAGGTCATGCCGTACGAGGAGGCGGCGACCTACCGCTTCAACCCGTTCGACCTGACCAAGGTCTGGTCGCAGCAGGACTACCCGCTGATCACGGTCGGCAAGCTGGTGCTCGACCGCAACCCGGCGGACTACTTCGCCGAGATCGAGCAGGCCGCGTTCGAGCCGACCAACCTGGTGCCCGGCATCGGCCCGTCGCCGGACAAGATGCTGATCGGCCGGATGTTCTCCTACCCGGACGCGCACCGCTACCGCATCGGCGCGAACTACAACCAGCTGCCGGTGAACCGGCCCAAGTCGCCGGTGAACTCCTACTCCAAGGACGGCGCGATGGCCTACCGCAACGCCGTCGACCCGGTGTACGCGCCGAACTCCTACGGCGGCCCGCACGCCGACGCCTCGGTCGCGGGCGAGGTCACCACGAACTACGGCGTGGAGGACGAGGTCGTGCGCGCGGCCTACAGGCTGCACCCCGAGGACGACGACTTCGGCCAGGCCGGGACGCTGATCCGCGAGGTGATGGACGAGGCCCAGCGCGAGCGCCTGGTGCAGAACGTGATCGCGCACGCCTCCAACGGGGTCTCCGAGCCGGTGCTGGAGCGGGTGTTCGAGTACTGGCGCAACATCGACAAGGAGACGGGCGACAAGATCGCCGCCGCCTTCGGCAGGTGAGCGGATCAGTGGGGGGCCGTTCTCTTGCCGGGGGAACGGCCCCCCGCCGTGTGCCGCCGCTAGTCGAGGGCGATCCTGACGTAGGCCCGGTCGTCGAAGCTCGTGTGCCCCGGCCGGAGCCCTTTCGTCGACCTCAGCGGGCCGATGCAGAGGGGGTCGTCCGCGAGCAGTCCCCGCAGCGCCCGCTCCGTTTCCGCCAGCGTCGGGAAGATGAGCGGGTAGCCGTCGCTGGCCAGCACCAGCTCCCGCACCCCCTCGGCCACCGCGTGCACCTCCACGAGCTCTTTGGGGACGCGACTGCCGTCTATCGCACCGTAGGCCCACTCGCCCGCCTCGGCGTTGTTGCGGAACAGGCCCTGCCTGATGAGCACGTCCCGGATCGCCGCTCGGCCGACGTCCTGCCTCGCCAGCTCCTCGACGGGGACGCCCCGGTGGAGTTCGGCGGTCAGGACCGCGGCCCGGACGCCCGCCGAGAAGTGGTCGACGGCGCTCAGCGTCCGCACGCCGGTGGGGGGCAGGCCGCGGTGCCAGTACGCGACGTCGCCGACCTGCCACACCTCGCGCCGCGCGGCCGAGTAGACGCCGACGGCCGCGGCCGGGCGCTCCTGCGGCGCCACGCCGCTGGGCAGCCGCGCGGCCAGGGCGGCGGACATGCGCCCGACCATGCCCGCCGCGTCGACGTCCGGCGCGGCGGTCCGCACCGCCTCCAGGCACGTGAGCATGGCGAGACGACCGCCGGTCATGCCGTCGTAGCGGTGGCCGGTCTTGTCCGTGGCCCCGTCGACGACGGCGACGAAGTGGGCTGTGACGACGACGCTGTCCTCGCACTCCTCGTCGTCGCCCGCCTTGCCCGCGACGAACTGCTCCAGGACCCTCATCGGGGTGTCCGTCCTCAGGCGGTCTCGGGGACGTCCTGCCGGGCGTTGGCCAGCGCCAGGCCGGTGCGCAGCGCGCCGATCGCCTCGCTGACCGCCTCGCGGAACACCCCGCCGACGCCGAGGATGTTGGCGAACCCGTGGAACAGGCCCTCGTGCCTGCGCAGCACCACCGGCACGCCCTGCCGGGCGAGCTTCTCGGCGAACGCCTCGCCCTCGTCGCGCAGCGGGTCGAAGCCCGCAGTGGCCAGGTAGGTCGGCGGCAGCCCGCTGAGGTCCTCGGCCAGCAGCACCGACAGCCGGGGGTCGGCGCGGACCTCGCGCTGGGGCGCGTAGTGGTCGGCGAACCAGTCCATCTTCTCGTCGCTGAGGAAGAACCCGTCGCCGAACAGGTCGCGCGAGCGGCGGCGCGCGGTGGCGTCCACCGCCGGGTAGAACAGCAGCAGGAACACCGGCCGGGGGCCGTGCTCGTCGCGCGCGTGCAGGGCGGTGACCGCGGCCAGGTTGCCGCCCGCGCTGTCGCCGCCCAGCGCCAGGCGGGACGGGTCGGCGCCCAGCTCGTCGGCGTGCGCCGCGGCCCAGGCGTACGCGGTCAGCGCGTCGTCGACGGCGGCCGGGAACGGGTGTTCGGGGGCCAGCCGGTAGTCCGCCGACAGCACCCGCACGCCCGCCTCCACGGCCAGGTGGCGGCACAGGTTGTCGTGGCTGTCCAGGTCGCCGCTGACCCAGCCGCCGCCGTGGTAGAAGACCAGCAGCGGCGAGCCCGCGGCCAGCCCGTGCGGGGTGTAGAGCCTGCCGCGCACGCCGTCCATGGTCACCGGCCGCACCGCCACGCCGGGCACGGGCGGTCCCGCGACCAGCAGGTTGCTGCGGCTGAGGGCGGCGCGGTTGGCGGCCGGGGTGTCGGTGCGCCACTCCTGCCCGCCCAGCTGCTGCAACCTGAGCAGCAGCTGCGCCTCGGGGTGCAGGCGCTGGCCGTCGACCACGATCGGCGGCCCGGTGATCAGCCTGCGCAGCGGCTTGGGCAGCCCGAACGCGAAGCGGAGCGCACCGGCCACCACACCGGCGGGGATCGCATCGGCGAACTTCGACATGACATTCACGTTACTCGTCAGTAGTGCACGCTAGTAGTCACCGTCACGTCGCGTGGACCTCCAGCTAACTGGAGGTGGCAGGATCGGGTGGCATGACGGTCACGGTGGTGGGCATCGGCGGTTCCATCCGCCCCAACTCCCAGTCCGAGCGCGCCATGCGCATCGCGCTGGCCGGTGCGCGCGAGGCGGGCGCGGAGGTGGTCGAGGTCTGCGGTCCCGAACTGGTGCTGCCCTTCTACGACCCCTCGGTGCCCGACCGCCCGGACAACGCCCGCAGGCTGGTCGACGTGCTGCGCCGGGCCGACGGGGTGGTGCTGGTCTCGCCCGGCTACCACGGCACGGTCTCCGGCCTGGTCAAGAACGCCCTGGACTACGTGGAGGACCTGCGCGGCGAGCAGCGGCCCTACCTGGACGGGCGGGCGGTCGGCTGCGTGGCCGCCGCGCAGGGCTGGCAGGCGTCGGTCACCACGCTCACCGCGCTGCGCTCCATCGTGCACGCGCTGCGCGGCTGGCCCACCCCGCTGGGCGCGGCGGTGAACTCCGGGCAGGTCGAGTTCGACCCCGACGGCGGCTGCTCGGACCCCTCGGTCGCGCAGACCCTGCGCACCATCGGCAGGCAGGTGGCGGAGTTCGCCGCGACACACTCCGGTTGACCTCCGGCGTCCGGGGGTACTTCGGAACAGGGCGCGTGAGTTGTCACACGACCGGGTGCAGATCGGGTGGCGGGTGGCGTTGATCCACACGACGGTTGACCCCACCGGCTCGAAGGAGAGCGTGACGATGCAGGTGCTCTACACGGCGGAAGCGACCGCGGTCGGCGAAGGCCGCAACGGCGAGGTGCGCTCCTCCGACGGCGTGATCGACGAGCGGTTGGTCGTGCCCAAGGAGATGGGCGGCCCCGGCGGCGACGCGACCAACCCCGAGCAGCTGTTCGCGGCGGGCTACGCGGCGTGCTTCCACGGCGCGCTCAAGCTCGCCGCGCGCGAGGCGAAGGTCCAGCTCGGCACCACCGAGGTGACCGCCAAGGTCGGCATCGGCCGCACCGACGACGGCCTCGGCCTGACCGTGGAGCTGGTCGCGCGCATCCCCGGCGTCGAGCGGTCGACGGCCGAGGAGCTGGTCGCCAAGGCGCACCAGATCTGCCCGTACTCCAAGGCCACGCGCGGCAACATCGAGGTGGCGGTCAGCGCCACCGTCTGAGAGGGAACTCCTCCCGGACGCCCCCCGGAAGCCACCGTCTGAAGGAGGCGCTAGCAACCATGAGCAAGTCCCCGATCACCAGCCCGCTGTCCGACGCCGACAAGGCCGCGGTCGGCGCGGTCCTCCAGGCCACCCTGGTCGACCTGATCGACCTGTCGCTGATCGCCAAGCAGGCGCACTGGAACGTGGTCGGCCAGAACTTCCGCAGCGCGCACCTCCAGCTCGACGAGCTGGTGACCACCGCCCGCACCTACGTCGACCAGGTCGCCGAGCGGGCCGCCGCGCTGGGCGTGTCGCCCAACGGCAAGGCGAAGACCGTCGCCGAGTCCTCGGGCGTGCCGGAGTTCCCGGACAACTGGCTCAAGGTGGACGACGTCGTCCAGGCGATCGTGGCGACCCTGGCCGCGCTGATCCAGCGGCTGCGCGCGCGCGTCGACGAGACCGACAAGACGGACCTGGTCACCCAGGACCTGCTGATCGAGATCACCAAGCAGCTGGAAGAGGCGCACTGGATGTGGCAGGCCCAGCAGGCCTGATCACCCCTGCGCCGGGGGTCGCCGCCACCAGCGGCGGCCCCCGGCGATCCGCTCAGCCCAGGGCGCGCCGCACGAAGTCGACCTCGGCGGCGGTCTGCCGGATGGTCTCGGCCACCACCAGCGACCCGTGGCCCGCGTCGTAGCGGTACACCTCGTAGCGGGCGCCGCGCGCGGCCAGCCGGTCCAGGTAGTTGTCGATCTGCCGGATCGGGCAGCGCGGGTCGTTCTCGCCCGCCAGCACCAGCACCGGCGCGCGCACCGCGTCGACGTAGGTCAGCGGCGAGCACTCCCGGTACCGGTCGGGCACCTCCTCGGGCGAGCCGCCGAACAGCGCCCGGTCGAACGCCCGCAGCGGCTCCATCTCGTCCTCGTAGGCGGCCAGGTAGTCGGCCACCGGCACGCCCGCGACACCCGCCGCCCAGCGCTCCGGCTGGGTGCCCAGCGCCAGCAGCGACAGGTACCCGCCCCACGAAGCGCCGTTGACCACGCACTTGCGCGGGTCGGCCAGGCCCTCGCGCACGGCCCAGTCGTGCACCGCGGCCACGTCCTCCAGCTCGGTCAGGCCGGGCCTGCCCTCGATGGCGTCGCGCCACTTCGAGCCGTAGCCGGTGGAGCCCCGGTAGTTCACGTGCACCACGGCGAACCCGGCGTCCAGCCACACCGCGCGGTAGGCGGAGAACCGGTCCTCGTCGGCCGAGTGCGGCCCGCCGTGCAGGCTGAACACGGTCGGCAGCGGCCCGTCCGGCGCACCCTCGGGGCGGGCCACCAGCGCGTGCACGTCGCCCACGAACACGTCGGTCAGCTCCGCCGACGGCGGCGCCTTGTGACCGGCGGGCTCCAGCAGCACCCGCTCGTCGCCGTCGGCCCGCAGCACCCGCACCACGCCGGGCCGGGCGGCCGAGGACCACGAGTACTCCACCGCGCCGTCGGGGCGCACGCCCGCCGAGCCGATCGTCCCGTGTGGAGTGTCCAAGGTGGACAGCTCGCCGGTCTTGAGGTCGTAGCGGTGCAGCGTGTTGCGCGCCCGGTAGGTGTGCACGAGCAGCAGCGCGTCGGCCTCGGGGTACCAGTCGGCGCTGATCTCGCCCGGCAGGTCCACCGGGATCTCGGTCTCGGTGTCCGCGGTGACGTCCCAGATCAGCAGCTCCTCGCGACCGCGCCGCTCGTGCGCGACCAGCAGCCGGTTGTCGCCGCGCACCGGGCTGAACGCGATGGCGTCCAGGCCCTTGCCGGGGCCGTCCCACTTCTCGGCGACGACCTCGCCGCCGGTGGTGAGCACGCGCAGCGCGGTGTGCCGGTTGTCGCCGTGCTCGGAGTGCGCGATGGCGACCAGCGACTCGTCCTTGGACAGCGCGGACACGCCCGCGTCGTTCTCGTGCGCGTAGAGCACCTCCGCCTCGCCGCCCGCGCGGGACAGGTGGATGGTCGTGCCGTCGTCGGTCGAGGTGCCGACCACGGCCACCTCGTGGCCGATCTCCAGCCCGGCCGGGTACCCGGCCCGCACGCCCGGCAGGGCGGGCTCGGCGGGCTGCCCGGTCGCGGCGAACGGCTCGCGGACCCACACGCCGAACTCGTCGCCGTCGCTGTCGGCGAACCACCAGATCGCCTCGCCGTCCGGGCTCAGCGCGCCGTGCGAGGTGCCGTTGGGCCGGTCGGTGACCTTGCGGTGGGTGTCCGCGGCGCGGTCCCAGGCGTAGATCTCCCAGACCCCGCTGGAGTTGGACAGGTAGAGGCTGCGGTCGGGCGCGTCGTCCGCCCAGCCGGGCAGGCTCACGCGCGGCGCGGTGAAGCGGGCCCGCCACCGGGCCTCCGCCTCGGCGTCGGCGAACAGCTGGTCGGGCACGGCAGCGGTCGGGTGCGTCGTCACGGCTGCGATCCTGCCGGCTTGCGGGCGGTGACCAGGTGGTAGTCCACCAGGCCGCGCGCCACGGCGGTGACCCAGTTGCGGCCCCAGCTGTCGCGGTACTCGCCCAGCTCGATCCACCGGTCGAAGCCCCGCCACACGTGCTCGCCGATGCTGGTGGCGGTCACGTCGGCGAACCCGGCGGCGCGCAGGTCGGCCAGGAAGTCCCCGATCGGGTGAGGCAGGTCCAGGCCGGAGGCGAAGGTGGCCAGCAGCTCGGACAGCGGGGGGCCCGCCCGGTCGTCGGCGGCGAAGAAGGTGGTGACCGCCAGCGACCCGCCGGGGGCGAGCACGCGGGCGCTCTCGCGGGTGAACGCGGCCAGGTCGTCGAAGTGCTGCGCGGCCTCGACCGACAGCAGCCGGTCGAACCCGCCGTCGCCGAAGGGCATGTCCGCGCTGGACCCCACCACGAACGCCACCCTGGGGTCGGTGGTGGTGGCCCTGGCCCGCGCCACCTGCTCCGGCAGCAGGTCCAGCCCGCGGACCAGGGCCGGGTCGTGCCGCAGCACCCTGGCCGCGCCCAGCCCGCGCCCGCTGCCGACCTCCAGCACCCGGTCGCCGGGCCGCACGCCCAGCGCGTCGAGCGCCACGTCGTAGAGCGCTTCCTGGGACGCGACGCGCTGCTCGACGGTCAGCTCGCCGTCCAGCGGGATGTCGCGCCAGTAGCCGAAGTTGATGAAGCCGCCCGCGAAGATCGACAGCGCGCTGAGGTCGCCGGTGCCGTAGGTGTCGCGCACCTGGGGTCTCACCTGGTGGTCATGCACCACTCGATCGTGCCTCAGCTCGCTAGGGTGGTGCTTATGACACTTGGGGGAATTTCTGGGTTCGAACTGTCACAAGTCAACATCGCCAGGCTGCTGGCCCCGCTGGACAGCGCGCCGCTGGCCGACTTCGTGGCCGCGCTGGACCCGGTCAACGCGGCGGCCGACCGCGCGCCGGGCTTCCGCTGGCGGCTGCGGACCGAGGACGGCGACGCCACCGCCGTCCGCGTCTTCGACGACGAGTGGCTGCTGCTGAACATGTCGACCTGGGCCTCCCACCAGGAGCTGGTCGACTACGTGTACGGGGCCGACCACGTGGCCGTGCTGCGCGAGCGCCGCCGCTGGTTCGCCCGGCCGGTGGAGGCGATGGCCGTGCTGTGGTGGGTTCCGGCGGGCCACCGGCCGACCGCCGCCGAGGCGCAGGAGCGGCTGGTGCACCTGCGGGAGCACGGCCCGACGCCGTCCGCCTTCACCCTGCGCGCGGTGTTCCCGCCGCCGGGGGCCGCGTCCGTCGCGCCGGTGGTGGACCTCCCGCTCGGGTGCGGGGTGGACTGACGCCTGCTCACCCCGCGCCTGCCTGAACGGGTGCACCCACCGGGAGGGCCCCGATGCTCAGCGCAGGGCCAGGAAAGAGGTCAGCAAGGCGTCGTTGAGCCTGCGCAGCTCCCGCTCGTAGGTCGACTGGTCGCGCAGGTCCGGCCGGGGGCTCGGGGCGGGCGCCACCACGGCTCGGGTGGGCGGCGCCGGCGCCGGCGCCGGCACCGGCGCGGGCACCGGCGCGGGCACGGGCACGGGCGGCTCGCCGAACACCCGCCGCAGCTCGGCCAGCTGGCGGCGGGCCTCGTCCACCGCGGCCGCGGCGCGGTCACCGGCCAGGTCGAGCTGCCGCCGCCACCGCTCGACCTGCTCGCGCGCGACGGCCACGCCGACCGGCCCGGCCGCGCGCCCCTCCTCGACCGCGTACCGGGCGCGCGGCTGCAGCTCGACCAGCCCGGCCCGGTAGTCCTCGACCGCCCGCGCGGCGGTGGCGAAGGCTTCGGCAGCCCGCAGGTGGTGCTCCCGCAGGCGCGCCCGCGCCAGGTCGAACCGCTCCCGAGCGTCGCCCTGCCAGCCGTCCACCCGCGCCCGGTGCACCGCACCGGCTACCCCCTCCAACCCCGCGGCGACGTGGCGCAGGCGGATGACCTCCCCGTCCAGCGCATGACAGTTGCCGGGCAGCGGGTCCGCGTCTTCGGCCATGCGCGGGCGCCGGTCACCGCGGCGCGCGGAGCAGGTCCGCGAGGTCCTCGTCCGCCCCGGTGTAGACCGCGGCCGTGGCCTCCAACCTGCGGATCAGCTCCAGTGCGTCCTCGACCAGCGTCGTGGCGCCCGCCGCGCACGTCTCGTGGAAGGCGGCCAGCGCCGCCCCGAGCCCGTCGTGGCCCACCTGGTCCGGCGCGACCCGGTACTTCAGCGCCGGTTCGCGAACCAGGTCGTCGACTTCCGCCCGCACGCGCTTGGCCGCGTCGAGCAGTTCGCGTGGATCGACCGAGAAGCCGTTCACGGTCGGCAGCCTATCGCGGACGCCCTATTCCGGAAGTGGATTTCGCTAATGCCGGAACGCGGCCACCTGTTCGGGGAGCAGGGTGAAAGTCCACCCGAGATCACCCGTCCGCTCGGCAATGGGGTTGACCACGACGCCGATCGGCGTCCGGTGCGCCAGCAACTCCGCGACGAGTTTCGCGCCAGTGGTGCTAAATGGCAGTCCGGAGAACCGCGGATTGCTCCGGACGTACTCGCGCAGCCTGCTTCGACTGCTGAACACCGGCACCCAGGCGCTGCGCCGGTCCGGCCGCAGCACCACCAGCTCGCCGCCTGCGTGCCGCAGCGCGTGCAGCCGCTCCTCCCGGAGGAACCGCAGCGCCTCCTCCAGCGGTGACACCGGGCGGCGGAACCGCGCGATCCGGTCGTCCGCGCCGGTGTCCACCACCGGGTCGCCCGCCACCACCCGCCGCTCCGCGGCGACCCGCGCGCTCACCTCGTCGGGGGATATCGGCGCTGGTCCGGCTCGTAAAGAGGCGATCAGGGCGGGCTGCACCTCGTCCCGGAACCGGCGGTCCATGGTGCGCGCGGACACCCCCAGCTCCACGCACAGCCGCTGCTTGCGCGCGGTCAGGTTCAACGCCCACCACGCGGGCTCCAGCGAGGTGTTGAAGTACCCGCGGCCGATCGCCGCGACGACCGGGTCCAGCCCCGCCAACGCGCGCTCCAGCTGCAGCGCGGCCTTCGCCCGCGCCCGCTCCGGCCGGTCGGCCTCGCCGATGCCCCACAGCGCCCGCAGCTCCGGGCCGAGGTGCCGGTCCAGCGGGGTGCGCTGGACCCCTTCGGACTTGTGCAGCGAGCAGAGCCGGTCCAGGGCACGGCGGGACACGTCCACGCGCTCACGCTAGGGCCTGTCGACGGGATTTGCCACAGACTCGCCACGAGTCGAATTCTCGCCAGGGAATCGCCTTGGCGAATGCGCGGCGAGTGCCGAAATCCGGTGGCCGGGAGGCGGGAGCGGTCAATACCGTGGAAGCACATTCACCAACACCTGGAGGAGTTGCCATGCGTCACGCCCGCACGCCGTACCGCGCCCCGGCCGACAACCGCCCCGACAACCGCCCCGACAA
>NZ_BMRG01000001.1:407306-430550 GCF_014648515.1 Saccharothrix coeruleofusca | reverse complement strand
CCGCGACATGGCGGTCGTACCCCGCCACCTGATCCCGGTGGACAACCGAGATATGAGCTGACCGGCGAAGGCCCCTCCGCATGGGGGTGCGGAGGGGCCCCGCCGGTCCACCGGTCACTTCCGCAGGATCTCCGCCAACTCCCTGGCGGTCTCGTCGGGGATCTGGTCGTGCTCGCTCACCACGTTCTTGACGGCGTCGCGGAAGGCCTTGCTGAACTCGGTGTAGTTCCGCGTGTTCGGGCGCAGCCGGGTCTGCTGCAGCGCCGTCCGCACGTGCACCCAGTGCTCGCTCTTCGCCCGGTCGTACACCGATCCCCTGCTCGGCGCGAACCCGCCGACCTCGGCCAGGATCTGCTGGCTCTGCGCGCTGGTGAGGAACTGGATCAGCGCCTGCGCGGCCCTCGGCTCGCCGGTGTGCGCCGAGATCGCCAGGTTCTGCCCGCCGAGCACGCTGGGCGAGGGCGGGGCGATGGCGTCGAAGGTGACGCCCGCGGCGTCCAGCTCGGCCTGCCGGTCGTCGAGCTGCTGGTGGGCGATGGCCCAGTTGCGCATGAACGCCGTGCGCCCGGCGGCGAACTGCTCGACGGCGTCGAGGGCGTTGGTGTCCTCGGGGCGCGGGTCGGTCAGCGCGATGCCCTGCGCCCTGGTCATCGCGTTGAGCTTGCGCATCCCCGCGTAGTCGTTCTTGGTGAACCTCACCCGGCTGCCGTCCGGGGTCAGCGTGACCTCGCCGTCCTCGGTCACCACCCCGCCGCCCTCCGCCCAGATCGCTTCCAGCGCCGAGACCATCAGCATCTCGTCCGAGAACTGCGCGGCGGTCGCCGCCTCCACCCCGCCGCGCCCCTCGGCGGCGGGGGTCCCGGAGTGGGCGTCCCAGGTGCGCGGCGCGTCGACGCCGGGCACCTTGGTGCGGTGGTAGATCAGCGCGGTGTCGGTGTTGAGCGGCAGCGCCCAGAGCTTGCCCTTCACCTCGCAGGTGCGCCGCACCGGTGCCACGAAGTCGTCCAGGTCGTCCCCGAGCTTCGACCGGTCCAGTTCCCGCAGGTATCCGTTCTCGACGAATTCCGGCATCCACACCACGTCGAGGATGTAGACGTCGGCCTTGTGCTCGCCGTCCTCCTCCGCGTCGTTGACCATGCGCTCGTGCTGCTCCTCGGTCTCACCCGCCGCGATTTCGAGCCTGGCCGGATTGCGCGGGTGGGTTTCGTTCCACTGCTCGATCAGCGTGGTGCGCGGGGTGTTGGGGCTCAGGTCCGGCGCCGCCATGATGACCAGCTCGCCCGGCTCCAGCGCGGGCGGCAGCAGGACGTAGCCCGCTCCGGCGAGAAGCGGGACGGTGATCACGACGCCCAGCGCCTTGCGCGGGCGGGTCAGCGCTTTTCCGACCCGGTCCGCCACCGCCGGGAACGGCCCCGACCAGTGCCAGAACTCCTTCACCGCCCTGGGCAGCGCGTTGATCAGCACGCTGGACAGGATCAGCATCACCGCGGTCGCGGCGAGGTAGGGGACGCCGTCCGCCCGCCACCACTCGACCACGTCGGCGACCAGGCGCGCCGACACGGACGTGACCACGGCGGTCACCAGGACGAACAAGATTATGAGCAGAACTCGATGGCCGGGTCTCCCGCGGTCCGCTGGATCAGTCATGCCGCCCCTCCGACAACGTCGTCGATGCCGGAGATTGTCCTGGTATTAGGTCGATTTTCGGCACATTCCCGCGAGATTTTCGGCGAAACCGCAATAAGGCGGAAATCATTCCACGATCGTCGAGAAAACCGGCCTCCCTGGTGTGGGATCAGAAGGCGGCTCGCCCCCGCTTCCGGCAGCCCGTGAAGGCGACGTCCGCCTTGGGGGTGCCGCGCTCGCCCACCGCGAACCGAGCGTTCGGACGCCATAGGTTCCCCCTATGGCGTCCGCAGTTATTTCGTCTTTGCTTCCCGTTCTTTCCCCGCCGTACCGTGAAAGAGCCCGATGGGTTGACCGAATACACGACGGAGAGGACCGGTGGCATGACCACGACCGAGAACGGATCTGGCACGCCCGAATTCGCGGGAAAGCGGGCCCTGGTCACGGGCGGTTCTCGCGGAATCGGCGCGGCCATCGTGCGCCAACTCCTGGACGCGGGCGCCGAAGTGCTCACCACCGCCAGGTCGGCGACGAGCGCGGCGCCGGAGGGGGCCCGCTTCGTCCAAGCCGACGTGCGGACCCGCAGCGGGGCGGAGGCGATCGCCGCGGCCGCGCGGGAGGCGTTCGGCGGGGTGGACCTGCTGGTGCACAACGCGGGCGGGGCGCGACCGCACCGCGGCGCGCTGGACATCCCCGACGAGGAGTGGCAGGACACGCTGGAGCTGAACCTGCTGGCGTCGGTGCGGCTGGACGCGCTGCTGGCACCGGGGATGCGGGAACGGCGCTCGGGGGTGATCGTGCACATCTCCTCCGCGGCCGTGCCCGTCGCGTCCGGACCGTTCCTGCACTACACGGCGGCCAAGGCGGCGCTGGAGAACTACAGCCGGGGACTGGCCGCCGAACTGGCCCCGTTCGGCGTCCGGGTCAACACCGTCACCCCCGGCCGGGTCGCCACCCCCGGCGGCGAAGCGACGCGGGAGCAGTGGGCGCGCCTGGACTCGACGCCGGACCAGGTCAGCGCCACCACGCCGCCGCTGGGGCGCGACGGCGAGCCCGACGACATCGCCAACGCGGTGCTGTTCCTCGCCTCCGGCCGGGCGAGCTGGCTGACCGGGAGCAACCTCGTCGTGGACGGCGGCGAGTTCCCCAGGGGCTGACGGCCCCCGCTCAGGCCATCAGCACAGCGGACCGCGACCAGGACTCCTGGCGCAGCAGCTCCAGCAGCGCCAGCTCCGCCCGGCCCGCGCCGCGCCGGACCGCCGCGATGACGGGCTGGGACACGACCGGGAACACCGGCCGCACGAGGTGCTCGTGACCGTGCGGCACCGCGGAGGCCGGGACGAGCGTCACCCCCAGCCCGTGGGCGGCCCAGCGCACGGCCGTCGCCGTTTGGGACGCGCGGGCGACCGTGGTCGGGGCCAGCCCGTGCTCCCGCAGCACGTCCCGCAGCACGCCGTCGAGCGCGCTGTCCCGGTCGAACCGCACCCACGGCTCACCCGCCAGCTCGGCCAGCCCGACCCGGTCCTCGGCGAGCAGCCGGTGCTCGTCGCCCAGCACCACGACGAACTCCTCGTCGCCGAGGTGGTGGGCGTCGACGGCACCCTCCTCGCACGTCGAGGCCACCAGGGCGAGGTCGATCACGCCCCGGCGGCCCATCCGCTCCAGCTCGGCCGGGTTCGGCTCCTCGAAGACGGTGACCTCCAGGCGGGGGAAGCGGCGGCGCAGCGCGCCCAGCGCGCCCGGCAGCTGCCGCGTCCCCAAGCCCATCTGCGCCATCACCACCAGCTCGCCCACCAGCTCGTCGGCACCGGCCCGCGCCATCGCCTTGGCCCGCCGCGCCGCGTTCACCGCCGCCTCCGCCTCCCGCAGGAACGCCCGGCCGACCAGGGTGGGCACCAGGCCGGTCGGGGTGCGGGCGAACAGGTCCACGCCGAGCTCCCGCTCCAGGTTGCGGATCTGCTGGGACACCGACGGCTGCGCGACGCGCAGCAGCTCCGCCGCCGCCGTCACCGAGCCCTCCTCGGCGACGGCCAGCGCGTACTCGTACTGGCGAAGGCTCATGGGCTCCCGGCTCCTCCCCGCGACCAACCCGTCGCAACAGTTACACCACGGCAGGCGGCGCGTTATTCCGCGCCAGGTGACCGGTTGCTGCTTTGATCGCCGAACCGACCTCGGCGGAGTGCGCGTCGAGCCCGTGGCCGAGGTGCGCTCGCATCCATCGTGCGTCAGTCAGACCGGCCTCACAGCCGCGAAGTGCCAGGCCCCTGCTGCGCCTGCCCCCTCACCGGCGCGCTGGTGGGACACTGCTCTCATGAGTCGACCGCACACCTTCACCGCCGCAGTCCACCAGGAAGAGGACTGGTACGTGGCTCAGTGGCTGGAGGTGGACGTGGCCAGCCAGGGGCAGACGATCGACGAGGCGTTGGGCAACCTGGCCGAGGCAGTGGAGCTCTACCTCGAACACGTTCCGACGCCGACTATCACCCCCGCTCCGTTGGTGACCCACTTCCACCTGCCGGGTAGCGCCGCGTGAGCCCTGCGCTGGCCGACCTGCCCGTGCGCAGGGTTGAACGCGTATTGAAGTCCCTCGGGTTCGAGCACGTACGCACCAAGGGCAGCCATGCCGTATGGCGGCATCAGACGGTCGAACAGTCATCCTGCCCATGCGCGGCACCGTCAAGCGGGGCACGCTGGCGTCGGTAGTGCGCCAAGCCGGCCTGACAGCCGCCGAGTTCCTGGCCTTGCTGTGACCGAGTGGTTGGAGCAAGTTGCGGAAAGCCCCGTCACCGGCATGATGAAAATGCCACTTCCTGAACTTTTTGAAGTGTCTTCGGGGCGTGCTCACCAGCTTTCGGAAGCGACCTCGGGAATCCTGATCGTGTAAGACAGCGCGTAGCGGTCGGCGGGCACGATGATGTCCGCTGTTTCCACTGGCCTGTCGCCCGCGTAGTAGGTGCGCTCGACAGCCATGACTGGAACTCCTTGGGGAACTTCCAGCTTGTCCGTCTCGAAGGGCCTCGGGGCTCTCACGTCGTCGCCTAGCTCGATGCCCAGTCGGTCGGCGACAGCTCTGGTGGCCTTGGTGGCTCGTGACTGGTACTCCCAGTCGGCGGTCTTCCCGGCGGCTTGGGCGCTCTGGGCGACAGGCGAGGAGGTTGGGCGCTTCGCGTAGAGGTCGCCCATGACGCGCTTCTTCAGCGGCTTGTGCCGACGGACGTAACTGCCGCTGCCTTGTTGGGTGCGCACCAAGCCCTCGGAGCGCAGCAGGTTGATCGCGTCGCGGACCACGATCCGGGAGACGCCGTAGTCGTCCATGATCTCTTGCGCGGTCGGGAGCCGGTCGCCGTCCCGCAGTTCACCGTCGAGGATCTGCCGCCGCAGGTCATCTGCGATCCGGAGGTACGCGGGTCGACCTTCGAAGCTCCCGGTCATCGTCCTGGCCTCACTCCGCTTGGTTGGCGTCCATCGCCTCCGAGCCTTCTACGGACGGCGGTGAGGTGGAACTGGACCGGCCTGCCTCCAGCCATCTGGCTGGAACGCAAATCAGGCCCGGTACGTCTTGCGACGTACCGGGCCTGACCTGGTCGGGGTGACAGGATTTGAACCTGCGACCTCTTCGTCCCGAACGAAGCGCGCTACCAAACTGCGCCACACCCCGGCTGGGATCGAACGAGGAGAACTCTACCTGACGTTCCCACCCACTCCGAACCGGGTACCCCTTTTGCCCTCAGACCGCTCCTGACCTGCGTCAACGGGTCGGGGCACCAGGGTGAGCAGGCTGGCCTCCGGCGGGCAGGCGAAGCGCACCGGCGCGTACGGGGAGGTGCCGAGGCCGGCCGACACGTGCAGCCACGTGTGCTCGCCCCACCGGGACGCCCCTCGGGCGCGCGACCGGTCCAGTTCGCAGTTGGTCACCAGCGCCCCGTAGCCCGGCACGCGCAGCTGCCCGCCGTGGGTGTGGCCCGCCATCACCAGGTCGTAGCCGTCGGCCGCGAACGGGTCCAGCACGCGCGGCTCGGGGGAGTGGGTGACGCCCAGGCGCAGGGCGGCGTCCTCGGGCTTGCCCGCGATGTCCTGGTAGCGGTCGCGCTTGAGGTGCGGGTCGTCCAGGCCGGCGGCGAACACGGTCTGCCCCGCCACGGTGAACGTGCGCCGCACGTGGGTCAGGTCCAGCCAGCCGCGCTCGATCATCGCCGCGCGCAGGTCGCGCCACGGCAGCTGGACGCCGTGGATGCGCTTGGTCTTCGACGACGGCAGCAGGTAGCGGGCCGGGTTCTTCGGTCGCGGCGCGTAGTAGTCGTTGCTGCCGAACACGAACACGCCGGGCCGGTCGAGCAGCGGGCCGAGGGCGCGCAGCACGGCGGGCACGGCCTGCTGGTGGGCGAGGTTGTCGCCGGTGTTGACCACCAGGTCGGGCTCCAGCGAGTCCAGCTCGGCCACCCAGCGCTGCTTGGACTTCTGGTTGGGCGTCATGTGCAGGTCGGACAGGTGCAGCACGCGCAGCGGGGCCGAGCCCGGCTTGAGCACGGGCAGCGTCGCCTCCCGCAGGGTCCAGTTCCTGCGCTCGATGCCCGCCGCGTAGGCGATGGTGGCGGTGCCGAGGGCGGTGGTGGCGAGCAGCGCGCGACCGAACGTGTTCACGCCCCCGAGGGTAGGGGGTTAACCGGTTCGGGGTGCGGCGTGGTGCCCGGTAGGTTGAGCCGCATGGCGGAGTTGAAGGCGCGGTTGCAGTCGGACCTGACGAGCGCGATCAAGGGCCGGGAGACGGTCCGGGCGGGCGCGCTGCGGATGGCGCTGGCCGCGATCACCACCGAGGAGGTCTCCGGCAAGGCGGCGCGCGAGCTGTCCGACGACGAGGTGCTCAAGGTCCTCGCGCGCGAGGTCAAGAAGCGCAAGGAGGCCGCCGAGGCGTTCGCGGGCGCGGGGCGGGCCGAGCAGGCCGAGCTGGAGCGCGCCGAGTCCTCGGTGCTGGAGTCCTACCTGCCCGCGCAGCTGGACGACGCGGGGCTGGCCGCGCTGGTCGACGAGGCGGTGGCCGAGGTGGCCGCGCAGCTGGGCGAGCAGCCGGGGCAGCGGCAGATGGGCCAGGTCATGAAGGCGGTCAACGCCAAGGTCGCGGGCCGCGCCGAGGGCGGCCGGGTGGCCGCGGCGGTGAAGGCGAAGCTGGCCTCCTGAGAGCCCGGCATCCTGAGGGGCCTGCCCCCTGGGGCCGGGTCAGCGGCGGGGGCGGGTGGGGATCGGGATGCCCGGTTCCGGCCCGCCGGGCGGCCCGGTGGGCTCGGTGGGCTCGGTGGGCTCGGTGGGCAGGGTGATCTCCGGCGGCTGCGAGGTGCCGGGGCCGCCGGAGGGCTGACCGCCGGTGGGGCCGGGGGCGGTCGGCTGCGGCGGCGGCACGTAGCCGGTGCTCACCAGCAGCGTGACGATGGTGCCGCGCAGGGCGGTGCCGCGCGGGGTCTGGCTGACCACGGTGCCCTTGGGCTGCCCGGAGTTGCGGTTCTGGGTGCTGACCTTGTAGCCGGCCTGCTCCAGCAGGCGGGTGGCCTCGTTGACGTTCTTGCCCACCACGTCCGGGATCCTGATCTCGGTGCCGCCCTTGAGGTAGCGCTCCTCGGGCTTGGGCAGCTCGCGCACGGGCAGGCCCGCGTGCACCCGGCTCATCGCGTCGAACCAGGTCCGCGCGGGCAGGCTGCCGCCGGTGATGTTGCCGCCGCGACCGCACAGCCTGGGCTTGTCGCCCAGGCAGATCGGCCGGGGCGAGGTGCCGTCGTTGAACACCTGCACGGCGCCCGCGAAGTCCGGGGTCGCGCCGATGAACGCGGCCGACTTGAACTCCTCGGTGGTGCCGGTCTTGCCCACCATCGGGCGGGTCCACTTGAACTGCCGCGCCGCGCCCGCCGCGGTGCCGTTGGCCTGGTCGTCCTTGCTCATGCCCGCCGCGAGGCCGTTGGCGAGGCCCTCGGACACCGCCTGCTCGCACGGGGCCTCGTTGACCTCGACGACCTTGCCGTTGCGGTCGAGCACCTCGCCGATGGGGGTGGGCGGGCACCAGGTGCCGCCGCTGACGATGGTGGCGGCCACGTTGGCCAGCTCCAGGGTGCTCACCGGCGCCGGGCTCAGCGTGAAGGAGGCGTTGCCGCCGTTGGCCTTGTAGAACTCGGTCTGCGAGATCCGCAGCTCCTTGTTCTTGTCCTTGGCGTTGGGCGGCTCGCCCCTGAGGTTGGTGGCCAGCGTCTCGCGCATCCCCAGCCGGGCGGCCATGTCCACCACCGGGTCCATGCCCAGCCGCTCCTCCAGGATGACGAACCCGGTGTTCGGCGAGGTCGCCAGGGCCTGCTGCAGCGACATCTGCGGCGGGTAGCTGTTGTCGTAGTTGCCCAGGCAGTACCAGCGGGTGTTCGGCTCGCCGGTGCCCCGGCACCGCTCGCCGCCGCCCTTGAACACCCGCGACTCGTAGAAGCTGGGCGTGGGGATGACGTTCTCGATGCCCATGCCCTTCTCCAGCGCCGCCGCCGCGGTGAACACCTTGTAGACCGAGCCCGCGCCGAACTTGTTCTCCACGCCGCTGGGCAGGTCGTACTGGGTCTGGAACTGCTCGGGCTTGAGCCCGTAGTCCCGGTTGGCGACCAGTGCGGCCACCTCGTGCTTGTCCTTGCCGGGCCGGACCACGGCCATCGCGTTGGCGATGCCGTCGGTGTTCTTGGGCACCTGCGCCTCGGCGGCCTGCTTGGCCTGCCGGGTGATGGTGCGGTCCAGGGTGGTGCGCACGGTGTAGCCGCCGGTGCGCAGCTGCTCCAGGCTGAACCCGTTGCGCTCCAGGTACTGCACCGCGTACGAGCAGAAGAAGCCGTTCTCCGGGCCCGCGCCGACGCAGCCGTTGGGCGGGGTGCGGACCGGTTGGGCCAGGCCGAGCGGCTCGGCCTTGGCCGCCTCGGCGGCCTCGCGGGAGAGCTTGTCGTTCTCCACCATCTTGTCGATGACCTGGTTGCGCCGTTCCAGCGACTTCTCCGGGAAGACCTCCGGGTCCAGCGCGGACGGGCTGTTGACCATGCCCGCCAGCAGCGCCGCCTGCGGCACGGTCAGCTTGTCCGGCGTGGTGGCGAAGTAGGCCTGCGAGGCCGCCGCGATGCCGTAGATGGTCGAGCCGAAGGGCACCACGTTCAGGTAGCGGGCGAGGATTTCCTCCTTGCCGAGTTTGCTCTCCAGTTGCAAGGAGATGCGCGCTTCACGCATTTTTCGCGCAATAGTCTGCTCCTGCGCCTTCTGCTGTTCGACCTTGTTGTTCCTGGCCACCACGTGGACGAGGTAGTTCTTGACGTATTGCTGGGTCAGCGTGGACGCGCCCTGGGTGACCGACCCGCTGAACTGGTTGGTCAGCGCCGCGCGGAAGGTGCCCTTCCAGTCCACGCCCTGGTGCTCGTAGAAGCGCCGGTCCTCCACCGAGACCAGCGCGGCCTTCATGGTCGGCGAGATCTTCTCCGGCGGCACCAGCACCCGGTACTGGTCGTACAGGTAGGCGATGGGGGCGCCGTCCTTGTCCGTGATCGTGGTGATCAGCGGCGGGTCGGTGGTGACCAGGTCCGCGGAGATGCTGTCCACGGTGTCGCTGGCCTGGTTGGACATCAGCCCCAGCGAGCCGACGACGGGGAACAGCAGGCCCGCCAGCAGCACCCCCGCCAGCAGACACAGGCCGAGCAGCTTCAGCACGCCGTTCCTGACTCGCACGCGGGTCAGCGTACGCGGCTCACCGACGGGTGATCAGGCAGAAGTAACGCCATTACCCGGGATGAGTACTCGTACTCAAGACAGGTAACAGGTGCGCAACCCAGGGTTGGAGGTGGAACCGGAAGGCTCTACAGTCCGTCAACGTCCAGGGACAGCAGCCAACGGCACGGCCACTCGGTGGTGAGCCTACGGCATCCGCGGCAGGGGTGTGGCGGATTTACCGGACCGGACAAGTGTGAACGAGGTGGGGGATATGCAGCAGGGGGATTGGCGGATCAAGGCGTCCTGCCGTGATGAGGAGCCGGACCAGCTCTTCGTCCGGGGCGCTGAGCAGCGCAAGGCCAAGCTGGTGTGCCTGGGGTGCCCGGTGCGCACCGAGTGCCTGGCCGAGGCGCTGGACAACCGGATCGAGTTCGGCGTGTGGGGCGGCATGACCGAACGTGAGCGGCGGGCGCTGCTGCGGCGGCGTCCCGACGTCACGTCCTGGCACGAGCTGCTCGACACCGCGCGCCAGGAGCACCTGGAGGAGTCCAAGGTCGGGTAGCGCGCCTTCGGGTGTCCGCACGGCGAGGGGGATCACTCGCCCGCGAGGCGCCTGCCGATCTCGCGCAGCCCGTCCAGGTCGTGCACGTCGACGGGCAGCGCGGGCACACCGACCAGCGGCACACCGGGGTGCGCGCGGGTGAAGCGCGCGAGCAGCCGCTTCTCCCGGTCGGCGACGGCGACGCGGTCCGCGTGCACGCGCAGCACCGCGGCGGCCAGCGGGGCGTCACCCGAGCGCTCCAAGCGGTCCGCCGCGGCCTGCGCGCCGGACGCGGCCAGCGGTGCCAGCACCGGGTGGGTGCGATTGGCCACCAACCCGGTCAGCGGCATGTCCTCGGCCGACAGCCGCTCCACGAAGTAGCTGGCCTCGCGCAGCGCGTCGGGCTCGGCCGCGGCCACCACCAGGAACCCGGTGCCGGGCGAGCGCAGCAGGTCGTAGGTGGCCTGCGCGCGCTGCCGGAAGCCGCCGAACATGCTGTCCAGCGCCTGCACGAAGGTGGAGGCGTCCTGCAGCAGCTGGCCGCCGACGATGGTCGAGACGGCCTTGGTGAACAGGCCGAAGCCCGCGCCGACGATCTTGCGGATGCCCCGCCCGCCCGCGCGGGCGGGCGCGGACAGCATCCGGATCAGCTTGCCGTCCAGCACGGTGGACAGCCGCTGCGGCGCGTCCAGGAAGTCCAGCGCCGAGCGGCTGGGCGGGGTGTCCACCACGACCAGGTCCCACTCGTCGCGCCCGACGAGCTGGCCCAGCTTCTCCATCGCCATGTACTCCTGCGTGCCGGAGAACGAGGTGGAGATGGTCTGGTAGAAGGGGTTGGCCAGGATCTGCTCGGCCCGCTCCCGGCCCGCGTGCGCCCACACCATGTCGTCGAACGTGCGGCGCATGTCCAGCATCATCGCGTGCAGGCCGCCCTTGGGCTGGAAGCCCTCGACGCGCACCTCGCGCGGCTGGTTGTCCAGCTCCCGCAGGCCCAGCGACTGGGCCAGCCTGCGCGCCGGGTCGATGGTCAGCACCACCGCGTGGCGGCCCCGCTCGGCGGCCCGCACGGCCAGCGCGGCGGCCGTGGTGGTCTTGCCGACGCCGCCGGAGCCGCAGCACACCAGCACCCGCGTCGCCGGGTCGTCCAGCAGCGCGTCCACGTCCAGCCGGTTCACCGCACCCCCCGCCCGACCAGCACCTCGGCCAGCTCGTAGAGCGCGGCCACGTCCACCCCGTCGGTCAGCTCGGGCAGCTCCAGCGAGGGCAGGTCGGCCTCGGCGAGCAGCTCCTTGGCGCGCTGCTCGGCGCGCACCCGCATGGCGTGCTCGACGGCCTGGTCGACCAGCCCCTCGACGGCGTCGTCGTCCACCTCCAGGCCTGCCGAGGCCAGCCCGGCGCGCACCCGCTCGGCGTCCACCCGGCCCTGCGCGGCGGCGACCAGCGACCGCTCGGGCAGCCGGGGCGGGTTGACCCGGTTGACGAACACCGCCCCCGGCCGCAGGTCGGCGGCGTCCAGCTCGGCCACCGCGTCCAGCGTCTCGCGCACCGGCATCTCCTCCAGCAGCGCCACCAGGTGCACCGCGGTGTCCCCGGAGTGCAGCAGCTTCACCACGCCCTCGCTCTGCCCCCTGATCGGACCCGCCTTGGCCAGCTCGGCCATGGCCCTGGTGACGTCGAGGAAGCGCACCACCCGGCCGGTCGGCGGGGCGTCGAGCACCACCGCGTCGTACTCGTGCCGCCCGGTCGGGCGCACCCGCCGCACGCACTCCTTGACCTTGCCGGTCAGCAGCACGTCGCGCAGGCCGGGCGCGAGCGTGGTGGCGAACTCGATCGCGCCCATCCGGCGCAGCGTCCGGCCCGCGAACCCGAGGTTGTAGAACATGTCCAGGTACTCCAGCAGCGCGGCCTCCGGGTCGACCGCCAGCGCCCGCACCTCGCCGCCGCCGGGCGCGGAGGCGATGCGCTCCTCGGCGTAGGGCAGCGGGGGCCGGTCGAACAGCCGCGCGATCCCCTGCCGGTTCTCGACCTCCACCAGCAGCACCCGCCTGCCGCCGGTGGCCAGGGCCAGCGCCAGCGCCGCGGCCACGGTGGTCTTGCCGGTCCCGCCCTTGCCGGTCACGACGTGCAGCCGCGCGCGGGAGAGTTCGTCGGTCCAGCCGTTCACCGGATCAGCCTATGCGCGCCGAGCGCCACTCCGCTGGACGCGGTCAGTCCACAGTGGTGATGAACACGACGAGCATCACCGTCGCGGCCACCACGCCCCACGCCACCACCGACGGCAGCAAGTAGGCGATCAGCAGCGCCACGACGGCCACCAGGACCAGTCCGAGCAGGCCCGCGCGCAGCACCTCGGCGCGCTTGGTCCGGCGCTGCCCGCGGGTGCGGGTGCGGTCGCGCACCTGGGCCATGCCGACCAGCACGAGCACCAGCCCGCCCGCCACGAAGGCGCAGGTGGCCACGACCCGCCAGGTTTCCACCCGATCAAGGTAGCGGCGGGACCGGCGCCGTGGGCGGCCTTTCCCGATCAGGTGATCCGGTCGCGGTCGCGGGCGACCTCCAGGCCGTCCAGGACGTGCCGCAGGCCCACCTCGAAGTCGTCCTCGCGGACCTCCTCCGGGTTCCTGGCGCCCTCCGCCTCGTAGAGCGCGGCCAGTCTCGGGTAGCCGCGCGTGGCCCGCTCGATGGTGGGCCGCAGGCGGGCGGTCCACTCCTGCTCGCTCTGGCCGCCGCGCTGGAGCATGGTCAGCCAGGCGGCCTCGCTGGTGGCGACGCCGATGACGTAGGCGAACACGGTGTTCATCGCGATGTTGGCCGGGAGCAGCGGGAAGCCCGCCGCCTCCAGCGTGACCAGCAGGTCCTCGGACAGCCGCAGGAGGTTCGGGCCGAGGTAGGACATGCCCGCGGCGCCGAGCGCGGAGGCGACCCACGGGTGCCGCAGGATCGCGGCGCGCATGTCCCGCGCGACATCGGCGACCGCGCTGCGCCAGTCCCCGCCCGAGGACGTGCGGATCTCGCCGAACACCTCGTCCACGACCAGTTCGACCAGCTCGTCCTTGTTGGCCACGTGTCGGTAGAGCGAGGTGGCGCCCGCGTCCAGGCGGGCGCCGAGCTTGCGCATGGTCAGCGCCTCCATGCCCTCGGCGTCGAGCAGCCGGAGCGCCTCGGCCACGATCTGCGCCCTGCTCAGCGCCGGTTGCTCGCGCCTGCTCCGGTCCTCCCGCGCCCACACCGTGGGCAGCGCCCGTTCGTCCTGTTGCACCTGGCCAGCGTAGCGCACGGTGTACCTAGTTGCGTACAGCGTTCCGCTATGCGTACATTGTTCGCAGTCGAGCGCACAGTGTGCGCACCACTCGGGAGGGGATTCGCGGTGGACCGTCACCCGCGTCGCTGGTTGATCTTGATCGTGCTCTGCTTGAGCACGTTGGTGCTGGTCGTCGACAACATGGCGTTGAACGTGGCCATCCCGGCGATGACCGCCGAACTGGGCGCCGACGCCCAGGACGTCCAGTGGATTCTGGACTCCTACATCCTGGTCTTCGCCGGTCTGCTGCTGACCGCGGGCAGTCTGGCCGACCGGTTCGGCAGGCGGCGGGTGATGGTGATCGGTCTGGCCGTGTTCGGGCTGGCCTCGCTGGCCGCCGCGCTGGCGGGCGACCCCGAGCAGCTGATCGGCGCCCGCGTGCTGATGGGCGTGGGCGGCGCGCTGATCATGCCCAGCACCCTGTCCATCCTGATCACGGTGTTCGACGAGGCCGAGCGCCGCACGGCGATGGCCGCGTGGAGCGTGGTGTCCATGGTCGGCCTGGTCGGCGGGCCCGTGCTGGGCGGCGTGCTGGTCGCCCACTTCTGGTGGGGCGCGGTCTTCCTGGTCAACGTGCCGATCGTCGCGCTGGCCGTCGTCGCCGCCGTGGCGCTCATGCCGGAGTCGCGCGGCCCCTGGAGCAAGCCCGACCCGCTCGGCGCGGTGCTGTCCGTGGTCGGCATGGTCGCGCTGGTCTGGACGATCATCGAGCTGCCCCAGCACGGCTCGGGCACCGGCACCCTGGTCGCGGCGGGCGTCGCGGTGCTGGCGCTGACCGGCTTCGTCCTGTGGGAGCTGCGCGCCGAGTCCCCGATGGTGCCGCTGGGCCTGTTCCGCGAGCGCAACTTCAGCGGCGGCTGCTTCTCGCTGGCGCTGGTGCAGATCGGCAACGGCGGCCTGCTCCTGGTGGTCACCCAGTACCTGCAGTTCGTCCTCGGCTACTCGGCGCTGGAAGCCGGGTTGGCGTTCATCCCCATGGCGGTGGCCGCCCTGGTGTTCAACGCCGTCGGCGCGGTGCTCGGGCGCAAGGTCGGCAACCGGGTGCTGACCGCGGTGGGCCTGGCCGTGATGGCGGCGGGCTTCCAGGTCATGGGCTCGGCCTCCCCGGTGGTCGCGCTGGCGCTGGTCGGCGCGGGCGGCGGCCTGGCCATGCCCGCGGCGATCGCGGCGCTGATGGGCGCGGTCCCGGCGCGGCACGCGGGCGTCGGCTCCGCCCTCAACGACACGGTGCAGCAGGCGGGCGCCGCGCTGGGCGTGGCCGTCCTGGGCAGCGTGCTGAGCGGCGCGTTCACCGCGGCCATGCCCGCCGACGCCCCTGGCGACGCCCGCCGCTCGATCGGCGACGCCCTCGGCGTGGCCGCCCGGAGCGGTGACGCGGCGCTGGCGGGCACCGCCCGCGACGCCTTCACCACCGCCATGTCCACCAGCTTCACCGCCGCCGCGGTCGGCGCCCTGGTCGCGGCCGTCGTCGCCCTGGTCGTGCTGCGCGACCGGCCCGTCGCGGTCGACTCCGCCCCCGTCCCCGTCAACGCCTGAGAACCCGGTGGACGCCCGCGCGGGCGCGAGGCACCGCCTCGCGCCCGCGCGGTCCGATCCGGGGCCGATCGCAGGCGTCTTCGGCTGACGCGCTGGTCCGACGGTGTCGCCTCCCCGAACCGGACGTGCCCGGAGTGGCCTAGGCCGGTCCGCCTGCACGGCCGGGACCGGTGAGACTCGTCGGGTCAGCGCGGACAGCCGGGGGGAAGTCATGAGCGAGTCGACGTGGCGCAAGAGCAGCCGCAGCGCCACCAACGCCCAGTGCGTCGAGCTGGCGGTGGCCGGGGGGCGCACCGCCGTGCGGGACAGCAAGAACCGGGGCGCGGGCACCCTGGTGTTCACCAGCAGGGCTTTCCGGGCGTTCCTCGACGGCGCCCGGCGCTGACCCACGCCCGCACCCGCCCAAGGGGGTGCGGCTAGGCTCCCACCATGCAGAAGTGGGAGTACGCCACCGTCCCGCTGTTGATCCACGCCACCAAGGCGATCCTGGACCAGTGGGGCGAGGACGGGTGGGAGCTGGTCACCGTCCTGCCCAACCCCAGCGGTGAGCAGCACGTCGCCTACCTGAAGCGGCCGAAGTCGTGAGCTGGAAGGCCCGGTTGGCCGAGCTGGGCGTCGAGCTGCCCGCCGTGGCCGCGCCGGTCGCGGCGTACGTGCCCGCGGTCCGCTCCGGCTCGCTGGTGTTCACCTCCGGCCAGCTGCCCTTCGTGGCGGGCTCGCTGGCCGCCACCGGCAAGGTCGGCGGCGAGGTCAGCCCGGAGGAGGCCAAGGCGCACGCCCGCACCTGCGCGCTGAACGCGCTGGCCGCGGTGGACGCGCTGGTGGGCCTGGACGCGGTGGTCCGCGTGGTCAAGCTGGTCGGCTTCGTCGCCTCCGCCGACGGCTTCACCGGTCACCCGGCCGTCGTCAACGGCGCGTCCGAGCTGCTCGGCGAGGTGTTCGGGGACGCGGGGGCGCACGCGCGGTCCGCGGTCGGCGTGGCCGAGCTGCCGCTGGGCGCGCCCGTCGAGGTGGAACTGGTCGTCGAGATCGGGGAGTGAGATGTCGGACACGTGTCACGAGCTGCTGCTGCGGCTGGCCGGGCGGCTCCCGGACGACGTGCTGTGGCGGTACCGCGACTGGGTCGCGACCGACGCCACGGCGGTGCTCGCCCGCGCCCTGCCGCGTACGCTGCTGCACGACCGGGTCGGGCTGACCGACCACGAGCAGCGGCTGCTCGCCGACGCGTTGCTCCCGCACGGGGCCGACCCCGGCGCGATCAGTTCGATCAGAGGACTGGACGAACTCCCGGAGACCGACTACACCTTTTCCCCGGAATCACCCGATCAGGCGTCAATGGGGGATTCCGCGACCGTGGTGCTCGGCGCGACGCTGCGCGGTCGGCCGGGGGTCGGCGAGGTCCGGTCCTCGTGGCGGCGCGGCGGCGGTGGTGGGACCAGGCGGATCATCCTGGTGACCGCCACCTCCGGCAGCCCTCGGCTGGCGGGTGAGGTGCAGCGGGTGCTGCGCGCGCTCGGCGAGCACGACCCGTGCGTGGAGGTCCTGCCCGCCGGGCTGGACCTGCCGCCCTACCACCGGGCGGCGTTGGCGGCATCGGAGCTGGTGTGCACCGGCGCCGAGGCCGATGGGCACCTGGTGCCCGTGTAGTGCTCGCCGCGGTGCGGGGGCCGGAAGGAGAAGCAGTCGTGGCGCATGACGGAGTGGGGCTTCCCGTCCGCCTGCACGACTTCCTGTTGGCGCTGGCGGGCCGCGTGGACGACGACGCGCTGTCCCAGGCCAGGGAGCTGCTGGCGGTGGCGGAGCCCGACCGCGCGGCGGAGCTGGTGGTGGGCTGCCTGCTGGCCGGGCGCATCCCGGTGACCGGCGACGAGCGGCGCGAGCTGGGCGCGGTGCTCAGGGAGGTCCGCTCGGACCCCGCGCTGGCCGACCGGCTGCTCGCGGTGGAGCACCTGCCCTACCTCAGGCACCGGTTCAGCTCGGACTCCGACCCGGCCGAGGGGCTGTCGGAGGCGCTGGCCAAGACCGTGTCCTCGCTGCCCGACGTGCGCGGTGTGCGCGCCTCGTGGCGGTCCAGCCCGGCGGGCGCGACGCCGGGGCCGCTGCCGCAGCGCGTGGTGCTGGTCGACATAGGCCCGAAGGGGTTCGCCCCGGCGACCGCCTACCGGGTGGACGTGGCGCTGCGCCGGGCGGGCATCCGGGCGGCGGTGGAGGTGTTGACCGTCGGCACACCGCTGGGCGACTACCACGCCTCGGCGGTGACCGCGGCCCGCGAGGTGTTCTTCCCCGCGGTGCCGGTCGACCAGCCCGTGGACAACGCCACCTGGTTCGACGGCGAGGTCCGGGACAAGGCACCGGTGGTCGAGCCGGAACCGGTGCCTGCCGAACCAGAGACCGGCTCGAAGGCCCGCCGGGCGCGGGCCGACTCGTTCGAGGGCGTGCAGCCGTTCCCGCCCAAGCCGGTCAAGCGCCTGCCGGTGCGCGAGCCGGTCGAGGAGGAGCTGCCCAAGCCCCCGGCGCTGGAGGAGCCGCCGCTGTCGCGCTCCGAGGTGACCACCGAGCTGAACCCGGACGACCTGGCCGCGTTGCAGGCCGCGCTGGCCGAGGGGGAGGCCCCGGCCACGGCGGCGTTGTCCCAGCCGGTGGACGCCAAGCTCAGCGAGCGGGAGCGGGCGCTGTTGCAGCAGCTGCACGAGGAGCTGGCGCAGCGGGAGCAGTCGACCTGGCCCGCCGGTGGCCCGGAGTACGTCAACGGCGTGCCCAAGCCCAACAACGGCAACTACCCCGGCTGACCCGGTGGGGCGGCGACCGCCGCCCCACCGGGTCGGCAGGTGCCTCATCCGCCCGCCGCGCGCCGCGCCTGGTCGATGATCCGCTGCAGGTACAAGCCGCGGTGCACGTCGCACGGGTGCTCGGTGGTGCCGCTCTGCACCATCGCCACGAAGTCGTCCAGCAGGTTGGTGAAGCAGTCCTGGGCGCTGGTGCCGCGGTCGGCCAGCACCCGGTGGCCGTGCTCGCCGAACACCGCCACCTCCCAGACGCCGGGGTTCAGCGGCAGCGCCATGCTCAGCGAGACGCCGCTGGTCGCGCCGCCCTCGTGGCCCAGGATGAGCTGCCACAGCCCGCCCTCGCCGCGGTGCGCGGCGATGACCTGGGTGATCGGCCCGAGCGCGGCGTCGATCAGGTCGAACACGTGCGGGCCGACGTCGTCCAGCGGGGCCCGCTCGTGCCGCCACGGCGATTGCGAGAACGGCCCGTCCAGCAGCGCGCCGTTGAGCACCCGCACCGATCCGCCCGCCCAGCCGCCGACCTCGCGCAGCTGGTCCAGCTGCTCGCGGATCTCCGGGGCGAACCGCTTGGTCAGCATCACCAGCGACGCCACGCCCGCCCGCCGCACGGCCCCGGCCAGCCGCTCGGCGTCCGCCAGCGTGGCCGCCACCGGCTTCTCCAGGATCAGGTGCTTGCCCCGCTCGGCGGCCGTGGTCGCGATCCCCGACTGGACCTCCGGCGGCACCGCGAACGCCACCGCGTCCACCGCCGCCAGCAGCTCGTCCGGGTCGGCGGCCACCTCGGCGCCGTAGGTGCCCGCCAGCTCGGCCGCGGCCTCCGGCTTGCGCGCCCACACCGCGGTCAGCCGGGTGCCGGGGTGGTCGGCCAGGCCGGGTGCGTGCACCATGCGCGCCCACGGTCCCGCGCCGACGAGTCCTACCCGCAGTTGTTCGTCCACGCGGACAATCCTGCCCGCTAGCGGTTCCCGGTGTAGAACCGCTCGGGCACGAAGACCCGCCCGCCGGAGGCGAACGCCAGTTCCAAGCCGCCCTCCACAGGACGCACCTCGAAGTCCGTGCCCCAGCCGGAGGGAATCCGCACGACGTGCCCCCTGTCCTCCGTCTGGCCGAGCCAGACCTCGTAGTCCCTGCCGCCCATCGGGCTGCCGTGCCGCTTCACGAACACACCGGGCACTTCGCCCTCCGGCTGCCTGCTGCTGATCGTGGTGGTGGTGGGCAGGAACAGCACCAGAGTGGCGGCGGTCGTCAGCAGCACCCCCGCGATTACGCCGGGTATGAATCCGTCGGCGCCGAGCAGGCGCCACTTCCGCTTCACGTCCACGACTCCATCCTGCCCGCGCTGATCGGCCGTAGGCTCGTGTCGTGCGCGAACTGCCCGAAGAACTGGTGCTGCCCGCGAGCATGGTCCCCGAGGTGCCCCCGGCGATCCCGGTGGAGCCCAGGGACGCCGCGACGGTCCTGCTGGTCCGCGACGCCGCCGAGGGCGTGGAGGTGTTCCTCCAGCGCCGCGTCGCGGGCATGGCGTTCGCGGGCGGCATGACGGTCTTCCCCGGCGGCGGGGTCGACCGGCGGGACGCCGACACGGGCGTGGCCTGGGCGGGGCCGCCGCCGAGCTGGTGGGCCGAGCGCTTCGCCTGCTCGCCGGAGCTGGCGCGGGCGCTGGTGTGCGCGGCCGTGCGGGAGACCTTCGAGGAGTCCGGCGTGCTGCTCGCGGGCCCCTCGGAGACGACCGTGGTGGCCGACACCGCGCCCTACGCCGCCGCCCGCCGGGCGCTGGTGGACCGGGAGGTCTCGCTGGCCGGGTTCCTGGCCTCCTCGGGCCTGGTGCTGCGGGCCGACCTGCTGCGGCCGTGGGCGAACTGGGTGACCCCGGCCGAGGAGCCCCGCCGCTACGACACGCGCTTCTTCGCCGCCCTGCTGCCCGAGGGGCAGCGGGCCGACGCGGTGACCACCGAGGCGTCCGACGCGGTGTGGCAGCGGCCCGCCGACGCGCTGGCGGACTGGCGCGCGGGCCGCCGACTGCTGCTGCCGCCGACCTGGGTGGCGCTGGCCGAGCTGGCGGAGCTGGGCGCGGCGGCCGAGGTGCTGGTGGTGGACCGGACCGTGGAGAAGATCATCCCCAAGCTCGTGCGCGAGGGCGGCGCGGTGCGCGTGGTGGTCCCGTGAGCGGCACGCCCGTCGAGGGCGAGCGGCTGGCGCACCCGGCCTACGGGGTGCTGCGGCAGGTCACCCCGACCGCGGCGGTGCTGCTGGCGGAGAACCCGTCGGTGATGACCCTGGACGGCACCAACACGTGGGTCCTGCGCGCCCCCGGCGAGGAGACGTGCGTGGTGGTCGACCCCGGCCCGCTGGACGAGGTCCACCTGTCCCGGATCGCCGCGCTCGGCCCGGTCGCGCAGGTCCTGCTCACCCACGGGCACGCCGACCACGCCGAGGGCGCGGCGGCGTTCGCCGAGCGGGTCAAGGCCCCGGTGCGCGCGCTGGACCCCGCGTTGCGGCTGGGCGAGGAGGGCTTGGCGGGCGGCGACGTGGTGGTCGCGGCCGGGCTGGAGATCCGGGTCCTCGCCACGCCCGGCCACACGTCGGACTCGCTGTGCTTCCTGCTCGACGACGCCGTGCTGACCGGCGACACCGTGCTGGGGCGCGGCACGACCGTGGTGGCGCACCCGGACGGCAGGCTGGGCGACTACCTGGAGTCGCTGCGCGCGCTGGCCGACCTGCCCGAGGGCACGGCGGTGCTGCCGGGGCACGGCCCCGAGCTGCCGGACGCGGGCACCGCGGCCCGCGCCTACCTCGCGCACCGGGAGCTGCGCCTGGCCCAGGTCCGCGCGGCCGTCGAGCGGCTGACCGAGCGGCTGGGCGGGCCGCCGACGGCCCGCCAGGTCGTCGAAGTGGTCTACGCCGACGTGGACCGCGCGCTCTGGTCCGCCGCCGAGTGGTCGGTCCGCGCGCAGCTGGACTACCTGCGGGGCTGACCGGGGCCGGTCACGGGGTGCGCAGGGGCACCACCAGGTAGGTCAGCTCCACCCCGTCCTCGCCCGCGTCGCAGGTCAGCACCGTCGACCGCAGACCGTCCCGGATGCGCAGCTCCACCCGCCCGCCGCCGAACGCCCGCAGCGCGTCGGCCAGGTAGCGCGCCTGGAAGCTCTTGGTGAGCCGGTTGCCGTCCACCGACGCCTTGACCGACTCCTCCGACTCGCCCGCCTGCGGGTCGCTGCCCCGCACCCGCAGCTCGCCGTCGTCCACCTGGATGGTCACCGCCCCGTGCGGGCCCGAGTAGGGCGCCGCCCGGCGCACCGCGCCCGCCAGCACGTCCGCCTCCACCAGCACGGTGCTCTCCGCGTCGGCCTCCAGCAGCTTGCGGGCCCGGTCGTCGGGGAAGGGCGCGGCCAGCAGCGCGGTGCTCGCGCTGCCGCCCGCCCAGGCCAGGGCCACCCGGTCGGCGTCGGCGTGCACGGCCACCTCGCCGCCGCCGAACCGCCGGGACACCTCGGCCAGCGCGGCGGCGGGCGCGAGCACGTCCAGCGCCCCGCCGGACCAGGGCAGCGACGCGAACGCCATCCGGTAGCGGTCGGTGCAGATCAGCTCCAGTCGCTCGCCCGCCGCGTGCACCCGCACCCCGGTGAACACCGGCAGCGCGTCGTCCTTGGAGGCGGCCGTGGACACCGCGGCCAGCGCGCCCGCCAGCGCCGCCCCCGGCGCCCGGCCGGCCAGCGGCGGCAGCGGCAGCACGCCGGGGTGCGCGGCCAGGTCGAGCAGCGGCAGGGCGAACCGGGCCGACTGCGTCCGCACCGCCAGCCGCGAACCCTCGACGACCAGCCTGACCTGGTGGTCGGCCAGTCCGCGCAGCGTCTCCGCCAGCGGTCTGGCGGGCACCAGGACCGCGCCCTCGGTGTGCACGGTGGCCGGGCGGGTCAGTCGGACGGCGTGCTCGCGGTCGTTGCCCGCCAGCTCGACCCCGTGCGGGTCCGCGCGCAGCACGAGACCGGCCAGCACGGGGTCGAGCACGCGGGCGGGGAGCAGGCGGGCGACGTCGGACGCGGCGGCGGCGAGGTCCGCCGCGGTGGCGGTGAGGTCCATGCGGTGAAGCTAGACCGCACCACCGACAGTTCCCGATCTAGCGGGCGACCAGTTCGACTTCCTCGCGCGAGGGCAGCTCGGCGGGGGTGGCGACGGTGCCGCGGAAGACCCAGACCAGCGCCGCGATCACCAGTCCGGAGCCCGAGGCGGCCAGGAACGCCCAGCCCGTGCCGTGGGACTCGACCAGCCTGCCGCTGAGCGACTGGCCGGCGGCCAGGCCCACGGTCACCGCGGTGACCACCCAGCCGAACGCCTCGGTGGCCGTCCCGCGCGGCGCGACCTGCTCGATCACCGCCGAGTGGGTGGTGGACTGCGGGGTGATCAGGGTGCCCACCGCGAACAGCGCGAGCCCGAGGCCCCACAGCGTCGTCGGCACCGCCAGCAGCGTCGACAGCAGCGCGAACCCGCCCAGCAGCACCGGCAGCCGCAGGTGCATGGCGCGCGGCACCGGCTTCATCGCGTACAGCACGCCGAACAGCACCGAGCTGATCGACCACAGGCTCAGCAGCAGCCCGCCCAGGCCCACGTGACCGGCCCGCGCCGCGGCGGCGGGCACGGCCACCTCGATGAACCCGATGGTCACGCCGAAGCCCAGCGCGGCCAGCGCGACCGTGCGCATCCCCGGCGAGGCCAGCGCGCCGAGCAGGCTGCCGCGGGTGCGCACCGGCCGGACCGCGCGCACGGTCGGGTTGAGCGCGAACCACAGCGCGCCCGCCACCATCGACGCCGCGCCGACCACCACGCCGGTGCCCGCCCACGGCGCCGCGACCAGCACGCCCGCCAGGCCGGGGCCCAGGATGAAGAAGACCTCCATGCTGATGGCCTCGTAGGCGTAGCCGGCCAGCCGCACCGAGCCCGCCGGCGCCATCACCGCCCACAGCGAGCGGGACGCGGAGCCCACCATCGGCTCGGTGAGCCCGACCGCGAACGCCAGCGGGACCAGCGCGCCGGGCGCCGCGCCCGCCTCCACCGCCAGCACCGCCACCGCCATGAACAGCGCGAACAGGCCGACCGTGGCCAGCAGCGGGCGGGTGGGGCCGAGCCGGTCCATCAGCCTGCCCTGCAGGATCGAGCCCACCGCCACGCCGACCAGCGCGCCCGCCGACACCAGCCCCGCGGTCGCGAACGACCCGGTCTCGTGCTGCACGTAGAGCAGCAGCGACAGGCCGATCATCGCGATCGGCAGGCGGGCCAGCAGCGAGGCCGTGATCGGGCCACGCATGCCGGGGGTGCTCAGGGCAGCGCGGTAGTCGGAGAAGCGGGCAGAGTGGGACATGCGTACCAGTATGCCTGGAGTGGTACGTGCGTACCAAATGGTTTCCGGTGTGCTCCGCCACCGCTCACCGGGGTCGCGATCAGGTCACGGCACTCGGATGACCGGGTGAAACAGGGCAGCGAGAGATGCCCCCTCGCACTCCTTGAGAGTGAACGGCCTTGAGCGGCGGGGGAGGGAACGTGCGATCGTTGGAGCCGACCGGTCACCCCGCCGACCAGCGGGCCCGACCGGTTTCACAGCCAAGTCAAACGGGTAACCACCCCTACTTCCGGCGTTGCAGGGTCGGGGCCTACCAGCGCCGGGAGTGCGGGTTAGCGCGGACTGTCGGGGGATGGGCCGCGCGAACAGCAGAGCCTGGAACGCCGCGTCGGGGGCGGCGTCCAGGCTCTGTTGG
>NZ_BMRG01000001.1:376305-407259 GCF_014648515.1 Saccharothrix coeruleofusca | reverse complement strand
CGGCTCCGCCGGGTCGGGCTCGGCCGCCTGGAAGTCGGCCCATCGGGACGCGTTTCGGAAAAATCGAAGGGCGTGATCTTTTCGAAAGGCATCCCGACAGGCCGACGCGGCCTCGCGTGGTGCCCACCCGGAACCGCGCTGCTGGAGCGGGGTGGGCTGGTGCGGTTGTCGTGCCGCTACCTGGCCCGGCGAGCGAGGCGCTCGGGGTCGAGGATGAGCACGCTCTTGCCCTCCAGGCGCAGCCAGCCGCGGTGGGCGAAGTCGGCGAGGGCCTTGTTCACCGTTTCCCGCGACGCGCCGACGAACTGGGCGATCTCCTCCTGCGTCAGGTCGTGGGTGACCCGCAGCAGGCCCGCCTCCTGGCTGCCGAAGCGCTGCGCCAGCTGCAGCAGCGCCTTGGCCACCCGGCCGGGCACGTCCGTGAAGATCAGGTCGGCCAGCATGGAGTTCGTCCGGCGCAGCCTGCGGGCCAGCGCCCTCAGCAGCTGCTCGGCGATCTCCGGCCGGTTGGTGATCCACTGCCGCAGCGCGGGGCGGTCCATGCTCACCGCGCGCACCTCGGTCACCGTCGTGGCGGTGGACGTGCGCGGACCGGGGTCGAAGATCGACAGCTCGCCGAACATGTCCGACGGGCCGAAGATCCCCAGCAGGTTCTCCCGCCCGTCCGGCGACTTCCGGCCGATCTTCACCTTGCCGGACTGGATGATGTAGAGCCGGTCGCCCGGCTCGCCTTCCGCGAAGATCACATGGCCACGCGGGAATTCAACGGACTCCAGCGTCTGCGCCAGTGCCTCCGCTGCAGCCGGTTCAACCCCCTGGAAGATGCCCGCGCGGGCCAGGGTCTCGTCCACCTCGTCCCTCCTGTCGAGACGCGGCGGCATGGTTGAGCGCGTTCCGCCTTATGGCGGATCAGCGCCTGCCGCCGATCACTGGGTGCAGTCTAAGGGCTGTGGCGGGAAGCGCCGTTCGGCACGCCACCCACCAGCAGCCCGGACAGCCCGAAGAGGCCCGCGGGAACGTCCCGAGGGCCTCGCCGTCGGTCCTGCTAGCGGCGGGGCCGCCGCTGTCGCAGGTTCCTGGCACGACCGCCCAGCCTGCGCAGCCGGAACAGCTCCAGCGCGCGGCCGATGCCGTGCCCGTAGAGAGCCCTGACCTCGTCCGGCCGGGCCGACTCCAGGAACTCCTCGACTTCGTCCTCCTGCACGGCCACGTGCCGCAGACGGGCTTCCACGCGCTCCATGAAGAGCGCGAAGAACATGATCACGATCGGAACGGCGATGACGAACCAGGCAGTCATGATGCTCCGATCCTCGCGCATCCGGTCACCCGGTGCGGTGGCAGGGTCCTTTGTCCGGCGTGTCGAGCCGCTTCGAGTGGAGGACGTGTGCGCCCGTACATTGGTTGCGTGCCCCCCGCCACCCGCCGCCAAACCCAGGAGACCCGGCTCGGGCTGGTGCGCCGGGCCCGCCGCACGGTCCGCGTCCTCGCCGAGGGCTACCCCGGCGCGCACTGCGAGCTGAACTTCACCAACCCGCTGGAACTGCTGGTCGCGGTCGTGCTGTCGGCCCAGTGCACGGACAAGCGGGTCAACGAGGTCACGCCCGCGCTGTTCCGGCGCTACCGCACCGCCGCCGACTACGCGGGCGCCGACCGGACCGAGCTGGAGGAGCTGATCCGGCCCACCGGCTTCTTCCGCAACAAGGCCACCTCGCTGATGGGCCTGGGCGCGGCGCTGGTGGAGCGCTTCGACGGCCAGGTGCCCGGCAGGCAGGCCGACCTGGTGACGCTGCCCGGCGTCGGCCGCAAGACCGCGAACGTGGTGCTCGGCGACGCCTTCGGCGTGCCGGGCATCACCGTCGACACCCACTTCGGCCGCCTGGTGCGCCGGTGGGGGTGGACCGAGGAGGAGGACCCGGTCAAGGTCGAGCACGCGGTGGGCGCGCTGATCGAGCGCAAGGACTGGACCATCGCCTCCCACCGGGTGATCTTCCACGGCCGCCGGGTCTGCCACGCCCGCACGCCCGCGTGCGGGGCCTGCCTGCTCGCGCCGCTGTGCCCCTCCTACGGCATCGGCCAGGTCGACCCGGACAAGGCCGCCAAGCTGGTCAAGGGCGAGGAGGCCGAGCACCTGATCGCACTGGCCGAGCGGGTCCGGGCGGGGGAGAAGCTGGGGTGAGCTCCGCGGCTCGGTGGTCGGTCGTCGTCCTGGTCCTGGCGATCGCGGGCGTGGTCGCCCTGTGGCCCCGCACGCCCGACGAACCCACCCCTGAGGTGCCGCGCAGCCAGCGCACCACGGCCTCGCCCGAGGACGTGCGCCAGGCGCGCGACCGGGCCGCGCTGCGGCCGTGCCCGCGCGGCGAGGGCGGCCCCCCGCAGCTGCGGGGCGTCACCGCGGTGTGCATGAGCGACGGCGGCACCGTGGACGTGGCCTCGGCGCTGTCCGGACGGGCTCTGGTGAACTTCTGGGCCCCCTGGTGCGTTCCCTGTCGTGAGGAACTGCGCGTGCTGGACGAGTACGCCCGGCAGCCCGGCTCCGTGCCGGTCCTCGCGGTGCAGGTGCGGAGCAAGGAGGAGGACGGCCTGGAACTGCTCGCGGACCTCGGCGTGCGCCTGCCCTCGGTGGTCGACGAAGCGGACGCGGTGCGCAGGGCGCTGCACGCGCCCAACGCGCTGCCCGCCAGCGTGGTGCTCGCGGCGGACGGCTCGTCGCGGCTGGTGACCGACCCGACCGTGTTCACCTCGGTGGAGCAGGTGCGCGAGGTGGTCGGATGACCGCGCAGGTCGAACCGGGTGACCTCCCGGAGTGGATGTCCCGGCTGGTCAAGGCCACGGCGGAGATCGACGCGCGCGCGTTCACCCGCGTGCCGCCGCCCCCGCCGGGCACCGCCAGGCCCGCCGCCGTGCTGATCCTGCTCGGCGAGGGCCAGGACGGTCCCGACGTGCTGCTGCTGCGCCGCGCGGACACCCTGGGCTCGCACCCCGGCCAGGTGGCCTTCCCCGGTGGGGCGGCCGACCCGGAGGACGACGGGCCGGTGGACACCGCGCTGCGCGAGGCGTTCGAGGAGACCGGCGTGCTGCGCGAGGGGGTGCGGCCGGTGGCGCTGCTGCCCGAGCTGCACGTGCCGGTGTCCCGGTTCCTGGTGACCCCGGTGCTGGCGCACTGGGACCAGCCCTCGCCGGTCGCGCCGGTGGACCCGGCGGAGACCGCCGCGGTGGCGCGGGTGCCGATCGCGCACCTGGCCGACCCGGCGAACCGGTTCCGGGTGCGCCACTCCTCGGGCTACTCCGGCCCCGCCTTCTCCGCTCCTGGCATGTTGGTGTGGGGCTTCACGGCCGGGCTGCTCGACGGGCTGCTCGCGCTGGGGGGCTGGGAACGCCCGTGGGACACCTCCGACGTGCGTGATCTGGAACTAGCGCTGCGCGCTGCTACTTAGCGCCGGGTGGAGGTAGGGCGTGAACTGGGTAGACCTGCTGGTGCTGGCGCTCGCCGCGTTCGCCGCGGTCTCGGGCGCGCGGCAGGGCATGGTGGTCGCCCTGCCCGCGTTCGTCGGGGTGCTGCTCGGCCTGGTGCTGGGCACCCAGGTCGCGCCGCTGGTGGTGGCCCGGTTCGACAACGTGGTGACCAAGGTGGTCTTCGCGGTCGGCATCGTGGTCCTGCTCGTCGCGCTGGGCGAGACGCTGGGCGTCTACACCGGCCGCACGATCAAGCCGAAGATCAACTCCGGTCCGCTGCGCGGCGCGGACAACGCGCTGGGCGCGATCGTGCAGGGCGCGGTCGTGTTCGTGGTGGCCTGGATGATCGCCCTGCCGCTGACCGCGGTGGCGGGCCTGCCGTCGCTGGCCAAGGCGCTGAACCAGTCGGTCATCCTGTCCACGGTCAACGACACCATGCCGCAGGCCGCCCGCACCCTCTCGCAGGACCTGCAGAACCTCTTCGACGTCTCCGGCTTCCCCGCCGCGATGGACCCGTTCAACCGCACCCCGCTCAAGGACGTCGGCCCGCCCGACCCGACGCTGAGCGGCAACCCCGTGGTCCAGGACCTGCGCCCCAGCGTGCTGAAGGTGCGCGGCCGGGCGCCGTCGTGCTCGCGGGCGCTGGAGGGCACCGGCTTCGTCATCTCCCCCGAGCGCGTGATGACCAACGCGCACGTCGTGGCGGGCACCAGCGAGGTGGTCGTGGAGGTCGGCCGGGGCCAGTTCGACGCCACGGTGGTGCACTACGACCCGCAGACCGACATCGCGATCCTGGCCGTGCCCGACCTCAACGCGGCGCCCCTGCGGTTCCGCAGCGACGAGATCCGGCAGGGCGAGGACGGCATCGTCCTGGGCTACCCTCTCGACGGCCCCTACACGGCCTCCGAGGCGCGCGTGCGCGAACGCATCCAGATGCTGCGCGGCCCGGACATCTACGACGCCCAGACCGTCACCAGGGACGTCTACACGGTCCGCGCGAAGGTCCGCAGCGGCAACTCCGGCGGCCCGCTGGTGGACCCCCAGGGCCGCGTCATGGGCGTGGTGTTCGGCGCCGCCGTGGACGACCAGGAAACCGGCTTCGTGCTGACCGCCCAGGAAGTCGCCGAAGAAGTCGCCAAGGCCCCCAACCTGGTCCGCCGCGTCTCCACCCAGACCTGCGCCGTGTAGAACCGCCCCACCCCCGGCGCGGCCTCGCACGATGCCCACCACGCCCGCCCCCGGCGTCACCCACCTATGGGCGTGTTGGGCGTGTCACCCCCGCGAGTCGAACCTCCAGACACCCCGAATTCAACATTCGCGCGCCCCGACCCACGCTTCCGCGCCCTGACCGGCGCTTCCGCGCCCCTCGGGCAGTAGTTAACGGCCCCGCCAACCCCGTCGGGTAGTACTTGCCCACGCACCAGGGCTGCGCGCGCGGCGAGCGCCGCTTTTAGACCCCTACTCCCTGCGAACCGCTACAGCCCGGCCAGGAAGTCGGTGATCATCCCGGTGGTGGTCTGGGGGGCTTCCTGGTGGGGGAAGTGGCCCACTTCCTGCACGCACCGGTACACCGACCCCGGACCGCGCCAGTCGGCCGAGTCCAGGGCGGTCCGGGCGAGCATCACCGGGTCCAGCGCCCCGTGCAGCTGGAGCACGGGCGCGGTCAGCCGCTGGGACACGGCCTCGGCGAACCGCCTGCCGTCGCTGCGCAGCAGGGAGCGCACCGCCCACCGGTAGTACTCCAGCGCGCTGTGCGCCACGCCGGGCACCAGCACGGCTTCGCGGTTGCGCCGCACCACTTCGTCGAACTCCGGCGCGACCGTCCACTTGGGGCCGGACCACTCGCGCAGCAGGGCCTCGACGGCCGCGCCGTCGTCGGCGGTGAGCTTGCGCTCCGGGTAGACCGGCAGCTGGAACCGGAACAGGTGACCCAGCGCCTTGCCCTGTCCGCGCGGGTCCTTGCGGACCGCGCGGCGCAGCGCCAGCGGGTGCGGGGCGGAGATCGCGGTGACCGAGTGCACCAGGCGCGGGTGCATCGCGCCCACCGTCCAGGCCAGCATCCCGCCCCAGGCGTGGCCGACCAGGTGCGCCCGAGGTGCGCCCAGCGCCTTGACCAGCCCGGCGACGTCACCGGCCAGGGTGAACCCGTCGTAGCCGCGCGGGGGTTTGTCCGAGTCGCCGTAGCCGCGCAGGTCGACCGCGACCGCGCGGTAGCCCGCCGCGGCCAGCGCGGTCAGCTGGTGCCGCCACGCCCACCAGAACTGCGGGAAGCCGTGCAGCAGCAGCACCAGCGGCCCGTCGCCGAGCTCCGCCACGTGCAGGCGGATGCCGTTGGCCGACACGTCGCGGTGCGCCCACGGGCCGGGGACCCTCGTCGTGGACGGGTCCGGGGGGAGCCGCACGGCGCCGGGGTCAGTGGCCGTCGCCGCGGTGCCGGATCGCCGCGACGGTGTCCCTGGCCGAGTCGATGGTGCGCTGCGGGGCGCGCAGGCGCTTGACCTTGCGCACGCCCAGCAGAGCGAAGAAGCCCGCCGTGGCCAGCATCAGCAGGAACACCAGCAGGAACGAGAACCAGCGGTACAGCCACACCGACAGCAGCTCGGCGGCGAAGAAGAAAAAGAAGAACGAGCTGAACAGCAGCACGGTCAGCGCCACGATGAAGTAGACGCTGCCCTTGACGCCCTTCTTCAGCTCGCCGGCCACCTCGGACTTGGCCAGTTCGACCTCTGCCCTGATCAGCGTGGACATGTGGGCCGTGGCGTCGCGCACGAGGCCGCCGATCGAGGTTTCCCCGGCGATCGAGGCGGCGCTCTCCGCGGTCAGCGGGATCGACGGAACAGGTGGCAGCCCGGAGCCGTTGGTGTTGTCCCTCGCGGTGGTCACCGGCTCATCGTGCCATGCACGCGGGCGCGAGGCCGCCCGACCGGGGGGATCAGCCGCCCGAGGCCGCCCGCCGGTGCACCCGGCTGCGGCGCACCAGCAGCACGGCGGCCAGCAGCGAGGCGATCAGCGAGGCCAGCAGCACGGCCGCCTTGGCGCGCTCGGCGGTGGCGCCGTCCAGCGCCAGCTCGGCGATGAGCAGGCTCACCGTGAAGCCGACGCCGCCGAGCACGGCCACCGCCGCGAGGTCGCGCGGGCCCGCGCCGCTGGGCCACACGGCCATCTTGAACAGCACCGCCAGCGCCGACGCGCCCAGGATGCCGACCACCTTGCCCACCACCAGGCCGAGCACGACGCCCAGCGCCAGCGGGTCGGCGAAGACCCCGCGCAGCGCTTCGGCGCCGACCGGCACGCCCGCCGCGAACAGCGCGAACACCGGCACGGCCAGGCCCGCCGACCACGGCTGGAGGCGGTGCTCCAGGCGCAGCGCGGGGGCCTCGCGCTCGTGGGGGTCCTTGCGCACGCGGGTGAGCAGCGCCAGCGCGACGCCCGCGATGGTGGCGTGGATGCCCGCCGCGTGCACCGCGACCCACGTGCCCACCGCGATCGGCACGTACAGCCACGGCGTGGTGATCCGGCGGTGCTGGAGGTAGGCGTACAGGGCGAGCAGCGCCACCGCGGCGACCGCCGCCAACACGTTGAACTGGGCGGTGAACAGCACCGCGATGAGGATGATCGCGCCGAGGTCGTCGACCACGGCCAGGCTGAGCAGGAACACCCGCAGGCTGCTGGGCAGGCCGGAGGCGGTGATGGCGAGCACGCCGAGGGCGAAGGCGATGTCGGTGGCCACCGGGATGGCCCAGGCCCGCTCCACGCCGGGGTGGCCCCAGCCCACGGCCAGCGCGATCACCGCGGGCACGACCATGCCGCCGACCGCCGCCACCACGGGCAGGAGGGCGGCTTTGAAGTCGCTCAGCTCCCCGACGACCAGTTCGCGCTTGAGCTCCAGGCCCGCGACGAAGAAGAAGATGGCCAGCAGCCCGTCCTTGGCCCAGTCGCCGACGCTCAGGCTCAGGTGCAGCGACTCCGGTCCCACGTGGAAGTCGCGCACCGCCGTGTAGACCTCGCGCAGCGGCGAGTTGGCCATGAGCAGCGCGACGGCGGTGGCGGCCAGCAGCACCACGCCGCCGACGGTCTCCATGCGCAGGTAGCGGGCGAACTCGGCGACGGGACGCTGGGCGCGGGTCAAGTCGTCAACTCCAGGGGTCGGCGGAACCACTCGCCGACCAGACTTCCCGGCACACCGCCGACCACCCTAACCGGAACGGGGTGCCCCGCGCAGTGCGGGACACCCCGTTCCGGCGTGCTCGGTTCTCCGTGCTCGGTTCTCCGTGCTCAGTCCTCGCCCTTGCCCGACTGCAGGCCGCTGGAGATGAGCTCCATCACCGACGAGTCGGCCAGCGTGGTGACGTCGCCGATCTGCCGGTTCTCCGCCACGTCGCGCAGCAGGCGGCGCATGATCTTGCCGGAGCGGGTCTTGGGCAGCTCGGGCACGACCATGATCTGCCTGGGCTTGGCGATCGGGCCGATCTCCTTGGCCACGTGGTCGCGCAGCGCCTTGATCGCCTCCTCGCCCTTGGCCTCGTCCTGCGCCACGCCGCCGCGCAGGATGACGAACGCCACGATGCCCTGCCCGGTGGTCGGGTCGGACGCGCCCACCACGGCGGCCTCGGCCACGGTCGGGTGGGACACCAGCGCCGACTCCACCTCGGTGGTGGAGATCCGGTGGCCGGACACGTTCATCACGTCGTCCACCCGGCCCAGCAGCCAGATGTCGCCGTCGGCGTCGTACTTCGCGCCGTCGCCCGCGAAGTAGTAGCCCTGCTCGGCGAACCGGGACCAGTAGGTGTCGCGGTAGCGCTCGTCGTCGCCCCAGATGCCGCGCAGCATCGACGGCCACGGCTGGTCGAGCACCAGGTAGCCGCCGCCGCCCTTGGCGACCTCGACGCCCTGGTCGTCGACGACCTTCGCGCCGATGCCGGGCAGCGGGCGCTGCGCGGAGCCGGGCTTGGTGTCCACCACGCCGGGCAGCGGGGAGATCATGATGGCGCCGGTCTCGGTCTGCCACCAGGTGTCCACGACGGGGGTCTTGCCCGCGCCGATGGTCTCCCGGTACCAGATCCACGCCTCGGGGTTGATCGGCTCGCCCACGCTGCCCAGCACGCGCAGCGAGGACAGGTCGTACTGGGCGGGGATGTCCGCGCCCCACTTCATGAAGGTGCGGATCAGCGTGGGCGCGGTGTAGTAGATCGACACGCCGTACTTCTGGATGATCTCCCAGTGGCGGCCCTCGTGCGGGGTGTTGGGCGTGCCCTCGTAGACGACCTGGGTGACGCGGTTGGCCAGCGGGCCGTAGACGATGTAGCTGTGCCCGGTGACCCAGCCGATGTCGGCGGTGCACCAGTACACGTCGGTGTCCGGCTTGAGGTCGAACACGTTGTAGTGCGTGTACGCGGTCTGCACGAGGTAGCCGCCCGCGGTGTGCAGGATGCCCTTCGGCTTACCCGTGGTGCCCGAGGTGTAGAGGATGAACAGCGGGTGCTCGGAGTCGAACGCCTGCGGGGTGTGCTGGTCGGACTGGGCGTCGACGACGTCGTGCCACCACAGGTCGCGGCCCTCGGTCCAGGACACCTCGGTGTCGGTCCGCTTGACCACCAGGACGTGCTCGACGCTGCCTGCGTTGGCCACGGCCTCGTCCACGGCGGGCTTGAGCGGCGCGGGCTTGCCGCGCCGGTACTGGCCGTCGGTGGTGATCACCAGCTTGGCCTGGGAGTCCTCGACGCGGGTGCGCAGCGCCTCGGCGGAGAAGCCGCCGAAGACCACGCTGTGCATCGCGCCGACGCGGGCGCAGGCCAGCATGGCGAAGATCGCCTCGGGCACCATCGGCATGTAGATCGCCACCCGGTCCTCGGCGCCCACGCCCAGGGAGGTCAGCGCGTTGGCGGCCTTGGACACCTCGCGCTGGAGCTCGGCGTAGGTGATGGCGCGGCTGTCGCCCGGCTCGCCCTCCCAGTGGATGGCGACCTGGTCGCCGTGACCGGCTTCGACGTGCCGGTCGACGCAGTTGTAGGCGACGTTGAGCTTGCCGCCGACGAACCACTTGGCGAACGGGGCGTTCGACCAGTCCAGCACCTGCGTCCACTTGGTGTCCCAGGTCAGCCGCTCCGCCTGCTTCGCCCAGAACGCCTCGCGGTCCGCCAGCGCCTCGTCGTAGAGCGCGGCGGTGGCGTTGGCCTGGGCGGCGAACTCCTCGCCAGGCGGGAACGTCCGGTTCTCGGTCAGCAGGTTGTCCAGGGCCGGTCCCTGGGCTTGCGGCTGGGTCATGGTGGGCAGACCTCCTGAGTCCTGGCCGTGGGTGCGCACCGAACGTAGTGCGGTGCGGCTCACTGCGCACCCAATAGGTTCAGACCAATTTCGGCGGGGGTGAAACGCGTGGGTAACTGTGTAACCCGCAGGGGAGGGCGCTGACCAGTGCGGTTCCGCTAAACGACACCTCACATGCGACCAGCGGCACAGAGGTGATGCCCATCACTCACTCAATCGTGTCTTCACCGCGGGCCACTCCTCGGCGGTGACCGAGTAGACGACGGTGTCGCGCAGCGTCCCGTCCGGACGGATGCGATGGTGCCGCAGAACGCCCTCGCGCACAGCCCCCAGTCGTTCGATCGCCCGTTGCGACCGCTGGTTGCGCACGTCCGTGTGCCAGCCCACCCGCAACGCGCCCAGCTCCTCGAACGCGCGGGTCATCAGCAGCAGCTTCGCGCCCGTGTTCAGGCCGGTGCGCTGCCAGCGCGTGCCGATCCAGGTGTGGCCGATCCACAGCCCTCGGTGCTTGGTGTCGATCTCGTAGTACGAGGTGGTGCCCGCGACCTCGCCGGTGGCCGGGTCGACCTGGGCCCACGACAGGCGCGCGGGGTCGGCCAGCGCGGCTTCGACGTAGCGCCGCATCGCGGGCAGGTCGGTCGGCTGCCGGGTGCTCAGCCACGTCCAGGTGTCCGGGTCCTTCCCCGCCGCGAGCAGGCCCTCGGTGTGGCGCAGGGTGAGCGGTTCGAGGCGGACGGGCGGGCCGGTCAGCACGGGGCGGTCGTACCAGGTCATGCTTGCGACGGTAGGTCGCCAAGTGGACATCTGGAACAGCCAATTCCGGCCATTTTCGAATATCCACTTACCGGCGGGTAGTGTTTTCCGGGTGACCGACCCGCTCGCCCCGCTGCTGAACCTGCCCGGTGTGACCGACGCCGTGGCGGCGGCCCGCGACGCCGTCTTCCAGGTGCACCGGCACCGGGTGAACCTGCGCGGCTGGGCGACCACCGCCGCCGAGGCGTCCGTGCGCGCCGCCCGCGCCTCCGCCGCCCTGGACGGCGGCCCCACCCGGATTCCCGAGGACGGCGCGGTCGTCGACCCCGTGCTGGCGGGTTCGCTGCGGGTGGCCGAGGCGCTGGGCGTCGTCCTGCCCACCTGGCAGCGCGCGCCGCTGCAGGCGCTGGCCAGGCTGCACGTGCTCGCGGGCGCGGACCTGGGCGGCGAGCTGGGCAGGCCGCGCCTGGCGCCGGGCGTGTCCGAGCGGCTGGACCTGCTCGCGGGCCTGGTCACCGGCGGCACGCGGGTGCCGGGCCCGCTGCTGGTGGCCGTGGTGCACGGCGAGCTGATGGCGCTGTCGCCGTTCGGCACCGCCAACGGCGTGGTCGCCCGCGCCGCGTCGCGGCTGGCCTCCATCGCCTCCGGCCTCGACCCCAAGTCGCTGGGCGTGCCCGAGGTGCACTGCCTGCGCAAGCAGACCGAGTACGACGCCGCCCTGCACGACTTCTCCACCGGCGACCCCGAAGGCGTGGCCCGCTGGGTCCTGTTCTGGTGCGCCGCCCTGGAAGCGGGTGCCCGCGAAGCCCGCGGCATCGCCGACGCCACCTCCTGACGCCTGCAAGTACTACCCGACCCGGGAGAACGGGCCGCTGACTACTACCCGGCTCAGCACCACCCGGCCTGGTCCCGGGTAGTAGTCAGGTGCCCCAGAACAGCGGTCGGGTAGTACTTGCAGACGCTCAGAGCAGCTTGGCGAGGGTGGTGGCGGCGCGTTCGGTCTCGTCGAAGGTGTTGTAGAGCGGGGCGAAGCCGAAGCGCAGCACGTCCGGGGGGCGGTGGTCGCCGATGACCTGGCGGTCGGCCAGCTCACCGGTCAACCGCCGCGCCTCGGGGTGCCGCAGCGACACCTGGTGACCGCGCCACTCATCCCTCGGGGTGATCACCTCGATGCCCGACAGGTCCTCCACCAGCGCCATGAAGTGCGCGGTCAGCGCCAGGCCCTTGGCCCGCACGTCGGCCAGCGCCACCCCGTCCCACACGTCCAGCGCGGCGTCCAGCGCCAGCAGCGAGAGGATGTCCGGGGTGCCGACGCGGGCTCGCGCCACGCCGGGGTCGGGCCGGTAGTCCTCGGCCATCGCGAACGGCTCGCGGTGCCCGTTCCACCCGGTCAGCGGCTGCTCGAACGACGGCTGCGCGGCGGTCGGCACGTAGAGGAACGCGGGCGAGCCGGGGCCGCCGTTGAGGAACTTGTACGTGCAGCCCACCGCCAGGTCCACGCCCAGCGCGTCCAGCTCGATCGGCAGCACGCCCACGCTGTGGCACAGGTCCCACACCACCTTGGCGCCCACGGCGTGCGCCCGCTCGGTCAGCGCGGCCATGTCCAGCAGCCGCCCGGTGCGGTAGTCGACGTGGTTGAGCAGCACCACCGCGGTCCGCTCGGTCAGCTCCAGCCGGTCCGGCGGCGCGGACCGCAGCGCCAGGCCGGTCAGCTCGGCCACCGACCGCGCGAGGTAGCCGTCGGTGGGGAAGGTGCCCGCGTCGACCACGATCTCCGCCCGGTCCGAACCCCGCGCCGCCGCCATCAGCGCCTTGAACAGGTTGACGCTGGTGGAGTCGGCCACCACCACCTGGCCCGGCGCGGCGCCGACCAGCCGCCCGATCCGGTCGCCGACCCGCTGCGGGGCCTCCCACCAGCCCTCGGACCAGCCGCGGATCAGCCTGCGCCCCCACTGGTGGCGCACCACGTGCGCCATCCGCTCGGCCACCGCGCGCGGGGGCGCGCCCAGCGAGTTGCCGTCCAGGTAGACCACGTCGTCGTCGAGGTCGAACAGCGCGCGGACGTGCGCCAGCGGGTCGTTCACACGTAGCTCCTGGCGGTCCACAGCTCCGGGAACACCGACCGCTGGGTGCGCTTCTCCAGCCACGCCACGCCCGCTGACCCGCCGGTGCCGACCTTGGCGCCCATCGAGCGCCGGGTGGCCAGCAGGTGGTCGTAGCGCCACCGGGCGAACTCCTCGGCGATGTCGGTCAGCGCCTCGCCCAGTTCCAGCAGGTCGCGGGAGCCGTCGCGGTAGATCCCGGTCCACACCCGCTCGACGTCGGGGTGCGGCTCGTAGGGCTGGGAGACGTCGCGCGCCAGCACCTCGGCCGGGACCGGCAGGCCCTGCCGGTGCAGGGCGGCGAGCACGTCGTCGTACAGGCTGGGCTCGTGCAGCAGCGCCTCCAGCGCGGCGTGCTGCCGGGGCGCGGCGCGGTGCGGCACCAGCATCGAGCGCGACTTCTCGCCGAGCAGGAACTCCACCTCGCGGTAGCGGCCGGACTGGAAGCCCGAGCCCTCCCCGAGGGCGTCCCGGAAGGAGTTGAACTCCGCGGGCGTCATCCGGGCGATCGGCCGCCAGGCCGCGTTCAACGCCTGCATGTGCAGGTCGCTGCGGCGCAGGGTGCGCACGGCGGCGCGCAGGTCGTCGGCGCGCAGCTCGCTCTGCGCCTGCCGCCACTCGAAGCAGAGCAGCCCGAAGTACAGCTCCATGATCTGGGTGATGACCAGGAACGACATCTCACGCGGGTCGTCGGAAGCCTGCTGCTGCAGGGAGTGCAGCACCGAGGCGTGCACGTAGTCCTCGTACGGCGTGGTGCCCCCGAAGTCCAGCTTCGGGGCTACGGGGCAGGTCTGTTCCATGACGTCATGATGCCTGCGATTCCACGTCGGCTGAATGGCCATCAAGTGCCTGCGAAGCCCGTTCTTCTATCATTCGGAAAGTCATGACGGGCGGGAGTTTTCATTCGTGAGCACGGAGCTGGACGCGGTGGACCGGGCGCTGCTGGACGCCCTGCAGGAGGACGCGCGGCTGTCCTACAACGAGCTGGCGCGGCGCGTGCACGTGTCGCCGCCGACGGTGGCGCAGCGGGTGCGCAGGCTGGAGAACGCGGGCGTGATCACCGGCTACCGGGCCACCGTGGACCCGACGGCGGTGGGCCGCCCGGTGGTCGCCCTGGTGCGGATGAAGTGCTACGGCCCCCGGTGCATCACGGTGCACCCGGAGTTGCTCGACGACTGCCCGGAAGTGGTCGAGGTGCAGCGGCTGACCGGCGACATCTGCTCGGTGGTCAAGGTCGTCACCACCACGATCAGCGAGCTGGAGCGCCTGCTGGTCCGCCTCGGCGGCTACGGCGAGACCTCCAGCGCGATGGTGCTGTCGACGCCTATCCCGTGGCGCCCGGTCCCAACAGGCTGAGCGCCTGCCGGACGTGGCCGTGGGCGGCGGCCAGCACCTCGGCGGCGCGCGCGGTCGGCACGCCGGAGAGCAGGCGCACCAGCGCCACCTTCAGGTCGCCGTCCGCCTCGGCCAGCGCGGCGGTGCACTCCGGCTCGGCCAGGCCGGTCGCCTCCCGCAGGATGCGCACGGTGCGCCCGCGCAGCTTGGCGTTGGTGGCCCGCATGGACACCATGAGGTTGGAGTAGGTACGGCCGAGCTTGACCATCACCGCGGTGGAGAACGAGGTCAGCACCAGCTTCTGCGAGCTGCCCGCCTTCATCCGGGTGGACCCGGCGATGGCCTCCGGGCCGGTGTCCAGCGCGATCAGCACGTCCACGTCGACCGGCGCGGCGTCGGGGTTGTTCGACACCAGCACGGTGCGGGCGCCCAGGGCGCGCGCCTGCTCCAGCGCGGCGACCACGAACGGGGTGCGGCCCGACGCCGTCACGCCCAGCACCAGGTCGCCGGGGGCGGCGTGCCTGCGGATCTCCGCCGCGCCGCCCGCCGCCTCGTCCTCGGCGTTCTCCACCGCGCGGACCAGCGCCTCCGCGCCGCCCGCGTGGTGGGCGACGAACCACTCCGGCGGGGCGTTGAACGTGGGCGGCAGCTCGGCGGCGTCCAGCGTGGCCAGCCTGCCCGAGGTGCCCGCGCCCACGTAGTGCACCCGGCCGCCGCCGTGCAGCGCCGCCACCGCCAGGTCCACGGCCCGCGCCAGCTCCGGCAGCACGGCGGCCACCGCGTCGGGGACCTGCCGGTCCTCCTGGTTGATCAGCCGGAGCACCTCCAGCGTGGACACCCGGTCGATGTCCTCGGTCCGCGGGTTGCGCGCCTCGGTGGGGGAGTCGACCCGGACCGCGACACCGTTCGGGGGTGAGGTCACTTACCCGCCTCCCTGCGCCGCCTGCCGTCCGGCCTGCTGCCCAGGCGGTGCCCGGCCACCGCGTCGTAGGTGGCCTCCAGCGCGGTCTTGGCGCTGTCCACGTGCCGCTGGGCGACCCCGATGAACAGGCAGTCGATGATCGTGAGCTGGGCGATGCGGCTGGCCATCGCGCCGGAGCGGAACGTGGTCTCGCGCGCCGCCGTGGTCAGCACGTGGTCGGCGACCTCGGTGATCGGCGAGCGGGGGAAGTTGGTCAGCGCCACCGTGGTCGCGCCGTGCTGCTTGGCCACCCGCAGCGCTTCGACGGTCTCGGCGGTGGAGCCGGTGTGCGAGATGCCCACCGCCACGTCCGCCCCGCTGAGCACCGCGGCCGAGGTCAGCGCGATGTGGGTGTCGTTCCAGGCGAAGCAGGTGCGGCCGATGCGGTGCAGCTTCTGCTGCAGGTCGAAGGCGACGAACGCGCTGGCGCCGAAGCCGTAGACGTCCACCCGGCCCGCGCCCGCGACCGCTTCGACGACCGCTTCCAGCGTGTCGACGTCGAGCTGCTCGGCGGTCTCCTCGACCGCGCGGGCGTCGGCGAAGGCCACCTTGCCCACCACCTGCCGCAGGTCGTCGCCGGGGCCGATGTCGCCGCCGAGGTCGCGGTCGGTGCGGGCGGCGGTGCGGGCGGTGTCGGCGGCCAGCGCGATGCGCAGCTCCGGGTAGCCGCCGACGCCGATGGCCTTGCAGAACCGGGTCACCGTGGTCTCGCTGGTGCCCGCGGCCTCGGCGACCTCGGTGATGCTGCGGTGCGCGACGGTCGCCGGGTTGTCCAGCACGACCTTGGCGACCCGCTGCTCCGCTCGGGCCAGGCCGGGCAGCAGGGAGCGGATCTTCACCAGGGGGCTGGTGTCGGTGCTTTCGGTGGCCACGTGGGAAACTTACTAACCGATTGACTAGTGGTCAACGTAGAGTGCCCTGCTGTCACCCTGATCGAGCACGATCCACCCTGTTGATATCGACTATCGGGAAGATCGTTACTACCTGTTGACGGCTTGCCAGCCCTCGGCCGTCAGGCCGGCCTGCTCCCGCTCCGCGTCGAGCACCAGCCCCCGCTGGTCGGTCACGCGCACCGCGTCGACGTGCACGCCCCGGCCGCCGTAGCCGGTGCCCCGCGAGTACACCCAGCGGAACCGGGACGCGGGCGCGGTGTCCACCACCACCCGCTCCCACCGCCGCTCGCCGTACCCGGTCAGCACCTCCACGTCCCGCCAGGTGGTGCCGTCACCCGCCTGCACGACCACCCGGTCGCCGGGGTCCAGGTCGACGAACGCGCTGAACACCAGCCGCTGCCGCGTCCCGCGCACCGGCAGCTCGCGCGTGGTCAGCGTGCCGCCCGCGACCACCGGCGACCACGCCGACGGCCCGCGCCGCGGCTTCACCGCCAACGCCTTCGCCAGCCCGTCGGCCACCGCGCGCCGGGCGGGGTTGACCGAGCCCCAGTTCCGGCTCGGGTGCACCCGGTTGGTCAGCAGGACCGCCACCGACCGCGACAGCGGGTCCAGCACCAGCGAAGTGCCCGTGTACCCGGTGTGGCCCGCCGTGCCCGGCGCGGTCAGCGCGCCCATGTACCAGCGCTGGTCCAGCTCGAAGCCGAGGCCGTGCGAGTTGCCGGGGAAATCACCGGTGAAGTCGGTCAGCATCAGCTCCACCGTGGCGGGTTCGAGGACCCGCCTGCCGCCGTACGCGCCGCCGTTGAGCAGCGCCTGCCCCAGCACCGCCAAGTCGCGCGCGGTGGAGAACACGCCCGCGTGGCCCGCCACGCCGCCCAACGACCAGGCGTTCTCGTCGTGCACCTCGCCGCGCACCATGCCGCGCGGCGGGCTGGCCTGGAACTCCGTCGCCGCGATCCGGCCCAGCTTGCTCGCGGGCGGGTTGTAGCCGGTGTCGACCATGCCCAGCGGCTCCGTGACGCCCTCGCGGACCAGGGCGTCCAGCGGCTTGCCCGCGACCCGCTCCACCAGCACGCCCAGCGTGATCAGGTTCAGGTCCGAGTAGGCGTAGGCGGTGCCCGGCGGGGTCTTGGGGGCCACGTCCATGACCGCCTTGACCCGCGCGGCCCGGTCCGGCCAGCTCTGCCACAGCGGCAGCCACGGCTCCAGGCCCGAGGTGTGCGTCAGCAGCTGCTCGACGGTGATCGACGCCTTGCCGTTGACCCCGAACTCCGGCAGGTAGTCGGCCACCGGCCGGTCGATCGCCACCCGGCCCAGCTCCACCTGCCGCATCACCGCGATCGAGGTGAACAGCTTGGACACCGACGCCAGGTCGAAGATCGTGTCCGGGGCCATCGGCACCCGCTGGTCCTCGGGCAGTTCGGTGCCCGCCGCGTCCGCGTAGCGCACCGCCCACCCCTCCGGCTGGTGGGCGACGACGACCCCGTTGTGCGCCAGCAGCGTCACCGCGCCCGCGAACAGCGGGTGGCCGTCCGCGCCCGGCTCGGTGTAGCGGCGCACCGCCTCCAACGCGCCCTCGACCGGCGCCGGGGCCAGCCCGGCCCGCTGCGGCGTGCCGGGGCGCAGCGCGGTCCACGCGGGCGCGAAGCGGTCGTGCGGCTGGTCGAAGCGGCCTCCCGCGCCGGTCGCGCTCGCGGGGACGCTCAGCAGGCTCAGGGCGGTCACGGACGCGAACAGCAGGGCGGGAACTCGCATCGGTCTCCTCACCGGTAGCGCAGGTACCTGCGGCGGGTGTGCCGGAACGCGGCCAGCTCCGCGGCCCAGGCGCCGACCACCTCGTCGGTGCCCGCGCCCGCGTCGACCATCCGGCGCAGCCGGTCGGAGCCGGTGAGCTTGTCGATCCAGTTGTCCGGCCGCCACCCGAACTGCTGCGGGTAGCGGGCCTTCGCGGTCACGATCATGGCCACGCCGGTGCGCACGGCGTCGAACCGGTGCGGGTCGGTGACGTGCACCGCCACCCCGGCGCACGCGGTGCCCGCGAACTTGTTGAACGTCGGCGCGAAGTGGGTCTCCCGGAACCGCACGCCCGGCAGGCCCGCCGCGTTGAGGTCCTCCGCCCACCGCCAGTCCAGCCCCGGCGCGCCGACGGTCTCGAACGGCCGCGTGGTGCCCCGGCCCTCGGAGAACAGCACGCCCTCGAACAGGCACGTGCCGGGGTAGACCAGGGCGGTGTCCCTGGTGGGCACGTTCGGGCTGGGCGGCACCCACGGCAGGCCGGTGTCGAGCTGGTCGCGCCGCCAGCCGCGCACCTCGACCACGTCCAGCTCGGCGACCCGGCCGCCGTCCTCGGGCAGGAACTCGCCGTCGAAGAACCCGGCCAGCTCGCCCACGGTCATGCCGTGCTGCTGCACGATCGGCTTGCGGCCCACGCCCGTGGCGTACGCCGGGTCCAGCTGCGGGCCGCGCGCCGTGCCGCCGATCGGGTTGGGCCGGTCCAGCACCACGAACGCCGCGCCGGTGGCCGCCGCGGCCTGCATCGCGGTGTACATGGTCCAGATGTAGGTGTAGAAGCGGGCGCCGATGTCGGCGATGTCGAACACCACGGTGTCCACGCCCGCCTTGGCGAACATGCCCGCCAGCTTGGTCGCGTTCGCGCCGTAGGCGTCGTAGACCGGCACGCCGGTGCGCGGGTCCAGGTAGTCGCCCTCCGAGCCGCCCGCCTGCGCGGTGCCGCGGAACCCGTGCTCGGGGCCGAAGGCCGCCACCGGCCGCACTCCGGCGGCGACCATCGAGTCCACGACGTGGGTGTGGTCGCGCAGCACGCCCGTCGGGTTGGTGAGCACGCCGACCTTGCGGCCCGCGAACCGCCGCCAGCCCCGCGCGGCCAGCTGCTCCGCGCCGGTGGCCGTCGCCCCGGCGGCCGAGGCCGGGTCCGCCGAAGCCGGGGCGGACGCCGCGCCCAGCGCGGGGACGGCCAGCGCGCCGGCCAGGAATCCCCTGCGGTCCACGCGCGTCACCAGCCCACGGCGTGGCCGAAGGGGTACGGGCGCGGGCCGGGCACGTCCACCGGCAGCTTGCCCGCGGGCTTGACCTCGCCGTAGACCACCCTGGCCAGGGACTCCATCGACACCGCGCCGTAGGAGAAGGTGGCCAGCCAGGTCGGCGCGTCGGTGTGCGCCACGTCGTACGGGTTCTGCACGGCCACCGCCACCACCGGTTTCCCGGTCGCCAGCAGCCGGGCCACCAGCGCCTGCTGGGCGGGCTGGCGGGACAGCGCGTTGGTCAGCACCACCACGACCTGCGCGCCCGCCGCCGCCTGCGCGGCCGACGCGATCTGCGCCTCGGTGGGCGCGGAGCCGGTGGGCAGCGCGGTGGCCGCCGCGCCGCGGGCGGCGAAGCGCTCGGCCAGCGCTCGGGTCGTCGTCTCGCCCCAGCCGGTGACCAGCGCGGACGCGGGCTTGGCGGACAGCGGCAGCACGCCCGCGTCGTTGCGCACGGCGGTGACCGTCCGGTCCGCGATGGCCTGCGCGACCGCCAGCCGGTCCGGGGTGCCCACCTTCGGGTCCGCGCTCGCGGGCGGGGAGGTGAGCATCCCGCGCAGGAACTTCATCCGCAGCACCCGCAGCACGCTCTGGTCGATGCGCCGCTCGGTCAGCTCGCCGCCGCGCACCGCGGCGACGACGCTGTCCACGGCCACGCGCAGGTCGACCGGCATGAGCAGCTGGTCCACGCCCGCCTTGAGGGCCAGCACCGGGATCTCCGCGTCGGGGTGCAGCTGCCGCACGCCCGCCATGGCCAGCGAGTCGGTGATGACCACCCCGTCGTAGCCCAGCTCCTCGCGCAGCAGACCGGTCACCACCGGTCGGGACAGCGTGGCGGGCTCGCCGGACGGGTCGATCAGCGGCATCCGGATGTGCGCGGTCATGATCGAGTCCACGCCCGCGGCGATGGCCGCCCGGAACGGCTCGGCGTCCACCGCGCGCCACTGCTCGGCGGTGCGGTCCACGGTCGGCAGGCTGGTGTGGCTGTCCTCGGCGGTGTCGCCGTGGCCGGGGAAGTGCTTGGCGGTGGCCGACACGCCGGTGCGGGTCAGCGGGTGCTGCTGGTAGCCGCGCACCTGGGCGGCGGTCATGGTGGCCGCCAGCGCCGGGTCGCCGGAGTAGGAGCGCACCCCGATCACCGGGTTGGCCGGGTTGGAGTTGACGTCCGCGTCCGGGGCGAAGTCCTGGTTGATCCCCATCGCCCGCAGCTCGCGCGCGGTGATCTCGGCGGCCTTCTCGGCGTCCTGGGCGCGGCGGCCCGCGCCCAGCGCCATGTTGCCGGGGAACTGGGTGACCGGCGGGCCGATGCGGGTGACGATGCCCATCTCCTGGTCGGTGGAGATGGCCAGCGGGATGCGGCTGGCCCGCTGCAGCCCGTTGGACAGCGCGGCGATCTGCGCCGGGGTGTCGATGTTGTCGTAGCTGGAGTTGTTGAAGTAGACGACCCCGCCGGGCCGGTACTTGGCGACCACCTCGGCGGCGGTGCCCACGCCGAAGTCGCGCTGGTTGCCGGGGTGCGCCTCGTCGGCGGCCTGGCCGTGCACGTAGGTGACGAAGAGCTGGCCCACCTTCTCCTCCAGGGACATGCCCCGCAGGAGCGCGCTGATGGCGCTGGTGCCCAGCCGCGCGGCCCCGGCCGCGTCGGCGGGCGCCTGGGCGGTGGCCGGTGGCGCGGCGAGCGAGGCCGCGGCCACGGCGGTGGCGACGAGCGTTCGGCGGAGCCGGAGCACGGTGGCCTCCCCACTTGGCGATGTTCCACCACTGGTGGACGCAATCGGCAAGTTACCCACGCCACAGTGGCGGGTCAACGTTGCCTCATCGCCGTCGTGCGGCCATTGTGCGGGGCGGCCCCGACGATTTCCGGCTCGCGCTCGTCCTTCGATGGTGCGGTTTCCACGGGCATGAAACAGGCGATGCCCCCACTCGCGTGAGGGCACCGCCGGCAGCGCGGACGTTCGAGTTACCAAGCGTGCAACTCGTGTCGTACCAACCTGGCCTCGGCGTCCGGCGTCCCGGTACGCAGGCCCTAGACGACAAGCCTCCCGCGGCGTGCTGCGCGTGGGTGCTCGACGTCCGCGCACGGAGCTCTGTCAGGGAGGAGCTGGGCTTCTCTTCGCCCGGTCCCGGCCGACCCGAGGTCCGCACTTCCTTTGTAGTCCGTGCCCGCCGTCACATCAAGGGCTCGATGGGGTGCACCGGTCAAGCAACGGTGAGTAGCGGATGTTCTTGTGCGACAGGGGTTTCCGCCGCTGGTACCGCTGAGCGGGGCACAGCGGGGTGAATCAGTTCCTGCGCCGCCTGCGCAGTCCGTACCAGGCCACCCCGGCGGCCGCCGTGGCCGCGCCGAGACCGATCGCGGTGACCGCCACCGCGGCGCCGGACGGGCGCGGCAGGCGGGCCCTGAGCGACACCGGGTCGGAGAAGGTCAGCACGGGCCAGCCGCGCTGGGCGGCGACCTTGCGCAGGGCGCGGTCGGGGTTGACGGCCGTGGGGTGGCCGACGGCCTCCAGCAGCGGCAGGTCGGTCACCGAGTCGGAGTAGGCGTAGCACTCCGCGAGGTCGTAGCCGTGCTCCGCGGCCAGCTGCTTGGCCGCGATGGCCTTGTTCTCGCCCGCGCAGTAGAAGTCGACCGCGCCGGAGTAGCGGCCCCCGTTGACCACCATCCGCGTGCCCACGCTGCGCGTCGCGCCGATCATCTCCGCGATGGGGGAGACGACTTCCTCGCCGGACGCGGAGACGACGACCACGTCGTGGCCCTGGTCCTTGTGGTCGCCGATGAGCTGGGTGGCCTCTTTGTAGACCAGCGGGTCGACGATGTCGTGCAGGGTCTCGTCGACGATCGCGCGGACCTGCTCGACGTCCCACCCCGCGCACAGCGCGGTGATGTGGGAGCGCATCCGGTCCATCTGGTCCGCGTCGGCGCCCGCGAGCATGAAGACGAACTGCGCGTAGGCGCTCTTGAGCACCGCCCGCCGGTTGATCAGGCCGCCTTGGAAGAAGGGCCTGCTGAACGCCAACGTGCTCGACTTGGCGATGACCGTCTTGTCCAGGTCGAAGAACGCGGCGACTCGACGTCCTCCGCTGGCGTCACCTTCATTGGCGTCGCCGTCGTTCGGGTGCTCGGTCACGGCTCCAGCTTAAGGGCGCACGGGCGAGACCCGGATGGACGCCTACGTTCGAAGGTTTACGAACCGAAGGTGATGCGGTCCCCCGAATTTTTTCTGTCCCTCTAACGGAAGACGCGCATGACCCTGGCGCGGGGGGATACAGTAGGACTGGTCCGGCTCGACCGGACGGGTTCAGTCCGACCCCCCGGGACTGAACCAATGACGACCCCCGTCCCTCCCCCCTGGCGGGGGTCGTCCCATGTCCGGACTCGGGTGGCCGCCGCCGCTCGCTGGACCGCCGGCCTCTTTCCCGCCAAATCCCCCAGCATTTCGCACCTCCGCGTCCGCTGCGAGCGGGAGCGCTCTCATCGCGCCGAGTTGTCCACAGGGCCCCCGGTTGTCCACATGTTGATCTTCGGTCGTTGTGGGCCCGCCCACGACCGGTGACCGTGGACCCCGACGAGTCCTTGATCGACGGGGGTGGGGTTGTGCGACGACCGGTGGCGCTGGTGACCGGGGAAGAGCTGCTGGACGAGGTGCTCCGGCTGGCCGCCGCGGCCGAGTGCGAGGTGGAGCGGGTGGCCGACGTGGCGGCCCTGCGCGGGCGGTGGGCCGCCGCGCCCGCGGTGCTGCTGGATCAGCGGGCGCTGGAGGCCTGCGCGGCGGCGGGCCTGCCGCGCAGGCCGGACGTGCTGCTGGTGGCGACCGGCCCGCCGTCGCCGGGCGCCTGGCCGAGGGCGGTGGCGCTGGGCGTGGCGCGCGTGGTGGTGCTGCCGCAGGGCGCGCCCGAGCTGGTGGCCGTCCTGCGGGAGGTCGCCGACGGCCCGCCGACCGGCGGGGGCCGGGTGCTGGCGGTGCTGGGCGGGCGCGGCGGCGCGGGCGCCTCCGTGCTGGCCGCGGCGCTCGGCCACGCGGTGCTGGCGGCGGGCGGCAACGGGCTGCTGGTCGACTGCGACCCGCTGGGCGGCGGGCTGGACCTGGCGCTGGGCGTGGAGGCCGCGCAGGGCCTGCGCTGGCCGGACGTGCGGGTGACCGGCGGCCGGGTGCCCGCATCGTCGCTGCGCTCGGCCCTGCCCGGCCGGTCCACCCGGCGCGGCACGCTCAGCGTGCTGGCCTGCGGTCGGGCCGGACCGGACCCCGAACCCGAGGCCGTGGCGGCGGTGGTCGAGTCCGGCCGCCGCGCGGGCGACACGGTGGTGTGCGACCTGCCCCGCCAGCTCACCCCGGCGGCCTGCGCCGCGCTGGACCGGGCCGACCTCGCGGTGCTGGTGGTCCCGGCGGAGGTCCGGGCCTGCGCCGCCGCCCAGCGGGTGGCCCGCCAGGTCGGCGAGCGCGGCGTGGCGCTGGGCGCGGTCGTGCGCGGCCCCGCGCCCGGCGGCCTGCGGGCCGGGCAGGTGGCCGACGCGGTCGGCGTCCCCCTGCTCACCGTGATGCCGTCGCAGCCCCGCCTGGCTGGCGCGCTGGACCGGGGCGGTTTCCCCGGCGGCGCTCGCGGTCGGCTGGCCAAGGCGGCCCGCGAAGTGCTGGCGGTGCTCCGTGAGGGCTGAACGGGTGAGCGCCGAGCGAGTGAGCGCCGAACGGGTGAGGTGGTGGGGATTCCTGTGTTCGGAGGTATTCCGGCCAGGACGGCGCCGCCGCGGCCGCGTCAGGCCGCTGCGCGGGTGCGCACCATGACCGCCGATCTGGTCGAGCGCGTTCGCCGGAGGTTGGCCAACGGCCGGTCGGAGCTGACCTCGGCCGCGGTCGCGGCGGCGGTGCGCGGCGAGGCGGGCGGCCTGCTGGGCGACGAGGACGTGCTGCGGGCGCTGGCCGTGCTGCGCCGGGAGTTCGCGGGCGCGGGCCCGCTGGAGCCGCTGCTGCGCGACCCCGGAGTGACCGACGTCCTGGTCACCGCGCCGGACCAGGTGTGGGTCGACGGGGCCGAGGGGCTGCGCCGCACCGGCACGACCTTCACCGACGAGGCGGCCGTGCGCCGCCTGGCCCAGCGCCTGGCGGTCGCCGCGGGCAGGCGGCTGGACGACGCCGTCCCGTACGTCGACGGCTGGCTGCCGGGTGCCGTGCGGCTGCACGCGGTCCTCCCGCCGATCAGCCAGCACACCTGCCTGTCGCTGCGCGTCCTGCGGCCCGCCGCGCACGACCTGGCCGCGCTGGAGCGCGGCGGCACCTTCGACGGGCCCACCGCCGGGCTGCTGCGCGCCATCGTCGAGGCCCGCCTGGCGTTCCTGGTCGTCGGCGGCACCGGCTCGGGCAAGACCACCCTGCTGGCGGCGCTGCTCGGCTGCGTGCCGCACGACCAGCGCGTGGTGTGCGTGGAGGACGCGGGCGAGCTGCACCCCGACCACCCGCAGGTGGTCCGGCTGGTGGCGCGCGCCGCCAACGTCGAGGGCGCGGGCGAGGTGACCGTCCGGGACCTGGTGCGGCAGGGGCTGCGGATGCGCCCGGACCGCATGGTGGTCGGCGAGGTTCGCGGCGCGGAGGTGTGCGACCTGCTGTCCTCGCTCAACACCGGCCACGACGGGGGCGCGGGCACCCTGCACGCCAACTCCCCGGCGGAGGTCCCGGCCCGGCTGGAGGCGCTGGCCGCGCTGGGCGGCCTGGACCGGGCGGCACTGCACAGCCAGCTCGCCGCGGCGGTGCAGGTCGTGCTGCACACGCGCCGGACGGCCACCGGCGCGCGTCGTCTCGTCGAGATCGGCGTCTTCGAGCGCCGGGCTCGCACCACCGGGGTCACGCCCGCCTGGCGGCACGACACCGGGTGGCAGGCGGGCGCTGCGGTGCTGCGCGAGATGCTGCGCGAACGGGGACGACCATGCCCCTGATCGTGCTCGCGGCGGCCTTGGCGGCGCTGCCGCCACCACGCGCCCACCGACGCCTGAGAGCGCTGCGCCCCGAGCCGCGACGCCGATGGCGGTGGAGGCGGCCCGGCACGCCCGTGGTCGCCGTCGCGGGCGCGCTGCTCGGGCTGGTGGCCGGGGTGGGCGGTGCGCTCGCGGGCGCGCTGCTGGCCTCGGTCCTGTGGCGCGAGCACCGCGACCGCGTCGCGCGGCGGGACCGGCTGGCCGCGACCGCCGCGCTGGCCGCCGGGCTCAAGGCGTTCACCGCGGAGCTGCGCGCGGGAGCCCACCCGGCCGCGGCGGCGGCCAACACCGCTGAGGACTGCGCGCCACCGGCCGCCGAGGTGTTCGACACCATCGCCACCACGGCGGCCAGGGGCGGCGACGTCGAAGCCGCGCTGGCGCACACCGACGCCGCCCCGCTCGCGCGGGCGTGGCGGCTGGCCGACGCGCACGGGGTGCCGCTGGCGGGCGCGCTGGAAGCGGTGGGCCGCGACCTCGACCGGCGCGCGGCGTTCGCCCGGCAGGTCCGCGCCCGCATGGCCGGACCGCGCGCCAGCGTCGCGGTGCTGGCCGCGCTGCCCGTCTTCGGGCTGCTGCTGGGCGAGTTCAGCGGAGCGGGCCCGGTCCAGGTGCTGCGCACCACGCTCGCGGGACAGGTCCTGCTGGTGCTCGGCGCGGTGCTGGTGTGCGCGGGACTGCGCTGGTGCGCTCACCTGACCGGGGAGGCGCCGGGATGAGCCCGCTGCTGCTCGCCCTGGCCCTGCTGGTGCTCCCGGCGGGCCGACCGGCGCTCGACCGGCTGCGCCCGCCGCCCGCGCGGCGGACAAGGGCGAAACCGCCACCGCCCGACCCGTTCGCCCTGGCCGCGACCTGGGACCTGCTGGCCGCCTGCCTCAGGGCCGGTCTGCCGGTGGCGGGCGCCCTGCACGCCGTGCTGGCGGGCGTGCCGCCGGGTCCGGCCGGACGCCTGCGCCGCGTCTGCCACCAGCTGGCGCTCGGCGTTGACCCGGCCACCGCCTGGGCGCCCGCCCTGGCGCACCCGGACACCGCGCCGCTGGCCCGCGCGGCTAAGCGGTCGGCCCGGTCCGGGGCCGCGCTGGCGGACGCGGTGACCGACCTGGCCCGCGACGTCCGCGCCGCGCTGGCCGACGAAGCCGAGACCCGCGCCCAGCGGGCGGCGGTGCTGGTGGCCGGGCCGCTGGCGCTGTGCTTCCTGCCCGCCTTCCTGTGCCTCGGCGTGCTGCCCGTGGTGCTCGGCCTCGTGCGCACCCTGACCTGATCACACCCCGACCTGATCCCACCCCGACCTGATCCCACCCGATGGAGGATGAAAGTGCTCGACGACCGGGGAACGACCACCACCGAATACGCCCTCACCACGCTCGCCGCGGCGACGTTGGCGGGTCTGCTCCTGACGTTCGTCGCGGGCGGATGGGTCGAGCAGCAGTTGCAGAAGGTGCTGCGGCTCGCCCTCGACCTGCCCTGGTGAGCGACGACCGGGGCACCGCGACGGTGGAAGCGGCGCTGGCGATCTGCGCCCTGCTGGCCTTCCTGGCGCTGTGCGCGGGCGGCCTGGCCGCCGTGATCGCCCAGCTCCGCTGCACCGACGCGGCCCGCGAGGCGGCCCGGCTGGTCGCCAGGGGCGACAACGCGCTGGCCGAGTCCGCCGTGGCCGCCATCGCCCCCGCCGACGCCCACCTGACCGTGCGCCTGGAGGGCGACACCGCCTGGACCGAGGTCACCGCCACCGAAGCGGGTCTCACCCTGCGCGCCCGCGCCTACGCCGTCCTGGAACCCACCCCCGAGGAGCCCCGCGAACCGAGCGTTCCGACACCGCGAACTGAGCGTTCGGGCACTCCGAACTGAGCGTTCAGGTGACGAAGACGAAGCAGCACGAGCGAAAGGAGGTGGTGGATGCGTCCGCACGACGACCGGGGCGCGGCTTCGGTCCTGGCGGTGGCGCTGCTGTCGGTCCTGTTCACGATCACCGCCCTCGGCATCCGGCTGGGCGAGGTCACCCTCGTCCGGCACCGCCTGACCGCCGCGGCCGACCTGGGCGCGCTGGCCGCGGCGGCGCACCTGGTGTCCGGTCCGGCGCACGCCTGCGCCCGCGCCGAGTGGGTGATCACCCGGATGGGCGGCAGGCTGGACGACTGCTCGGTGCGGGGCTGGGAGGTCTCGGTCGAGGTGTCGGACGAGTCCTCCGGCGGCCCCGTGCTGTTCGACGCGCCGAGCGCACGGGCGCGGGCGGGTCCGGCGGAATGGTGAGGGGTCCTCCGCACGACGAGCGGTCGTCCTCCGGCGGTGAGCGGACTCACAGTGGGGTTCGCCGGCGGTGAACGGTGGCCGCGGTCGTTCGGTCCCCCGTCCGGGCGAAGGGCGTTCGCCGTTCCGCAACGACCAGTTGTCGACTGCCGGGTTACCAACGGGGCCGGTCGTGTCGTTAATTCGAATGGCGGCACCGACGCGGTGTCGAGAAGTACCCGACACGGTGTCGTGGTCCTCAAGGAGGCGAACTCAACATGGAGTGGTCGGATAGCTGGCGCGGGGCCTTCCGCATCGAGCTGCGCGCGGAGGCGGTCAACCTCGCGTGGCACGGGTGGCCTGTGCTGCCGGGCACCTATCCGGCGGGCGACCGGTGGGCCGGTCGTGACGGCCTGGACCAGGACGGCCCGGTCCCGGTGCACCACGACTGGCAGGAGCGCATCGGCAGCAGGCCGGAGCAGGTCGCCTCCTGGTGGACCGGCCAGTCCTACAGCATCCTGGTCGCCACCGGCCACGGCGTCGACGCCATCGAGGTCGGGGCCGACCTGGGCCGCCGCGCCGCGGTCGCGCTGCGCGCCATCGGCATCCCGGTGCCGATCGCCGCGACGCCCGCGGGCCGCTGGATGTTCCTGGTCGCCTCCGGGCAGCCGCTGAGCACCGACCTGCTGGCCCACGACGACGTCCACCACTACGGGCGGGGCGAGTACGTCCCGCTGCCGCCGACGCCGGTCCAGCACGGCGTGGTGCACTGGCGGGTCAAGCCCCAGATCTGCGGCTGGCAGCTGCCGCGCCCCGGCGTCGTCGAGGACGCGCTGCTGGAGGCCGTGCGGGTGCCCGACCGCTACGAGGGACTGGTCTCCGCCGACCGGTCCTGACCTGAGACCCGGCCGTGCCGGGCGTCGTCGGACCCCTCCCCGACAACCCCGAGCACGACGTCCAGCACGGCCAGCCCGCCCGCCTTGTCCAGTGGGTCGTTGCCGTTCCCGCACTTCGGCGACTGCACGCAGGACGGGCACCCGGCCGGGCACGCGCAAGCAGCGATGGCCTCCCCAGTAGCGGCCAACCACGGGATGATCGCGGCGAAGCCGCGGTCGGCGAAACCGGCTCCCCCCGGATGACCGTCGTGCACGAACACCGTCGCCTTCCCGGTGTCCGGGTGCAGCGCGGTCGAGACACCGCCGATGTCCCAGCGGTCGCAGGTCGCGAACAGCGGTAGCAGGCCGATCGCCGCGTGCTCGGCCGCGTGCAGTGCGCCGGGGACGCGCGCCGGAGCCAGACCGGCGCCCCCCGGCGCACTGCCCACCAGCAGCGCGTCGTCCACCGCGTACCAGACCGCGCGGGTGCGCAGGGTCTGCGCGGGCAGGTCCAGCGCGACCTGGTCGATCACCTGCCCGGAGGGCAGCTTCCGCAGGTACGACACGACCTGCGAGGTCACCTCGACCTCGCCCAGGCACACCGACACGCCGTCGTACTCGCGCTTGTCCAGGGTGCGCACCACGGTGATGTCCTTGGTGTCGCGGGCCGTCGTGGTCCACTCCGGCTTCTCCGCGCGCACCAGCGCGATCCCGCTGTCCAGGTCCAGCCGGTCCACCACGTACGACTCGCCCTGGTGCAGGTAGACCGCGCCCTCGTGGACCGTCCAGCAGGCCGCGCCCGGATCGACCGTGCCCAGCATCCGACCCGTGTCGGCCTCCACCACCACGACCTGCTCGCCGCCCGAGCCTCGGATGTCCACCTCGCCGTGCGGGCGGTCGTGCGAGGTCCAGTACCAGCCGTTGGGCCTGCGCCGCAGCACCCGCCGCGCCACCAGGTCGTCGAGCACCGCCCGCGCGGCCTGCCCGCCAAACTCGTCCAGGCAGTCGGGGGTCAGCGGCAGCTCGGCCGCGGCGCACGCCAGCTGCGGCTCCAGCACGTACGGGTTGGCCGGGTCCAGCACGGTGGCCTCGACCGGTCTGTCCAGCACCGCCGACGGGTTGTGCACCAGGTAGGTGTCCAGCGGGTCGTCCCGCGCCACGAACACCACCAGCGCGTCGGAGTCGCCGCTGCGCCCGGCCCGCCCGGCCTGCTGCCAGAACGAGGCCAGGGTGCCGGGGAAACCGGCCACCACCACGGCGTCCAGACCCGCGATGTCCACGCCGAGCTCCAGCGCGTTGGTCGTGGCCACGCCCAGCAGGTCGCCGCCGGACAGCGCCCGCTCCAGGGCCCGCCGCTCCTCGGGCAGGTAGCCCGCCCGGTAGGCGGCCACCCGGTCGACCAGCTCGCCGTCGACCTCGGCCAGGATGCGCCGCGCGCCCAGCGCGGTCAGCTCCGCCCCCACTCGCGACCGCACGAACGCCAGCGACCGCGCGCCCTCGACCACCAGGTCGGCCAGGATGCGGGCGGTCTCCGCGCCCGCCGACCGCCGCACCGGGGCGCCGTTCTCGCCTTCCAGGTCGTCCAGCAGCGGCGGCTCCCACAGCGCCACGGTCCGGCCCGCGCGTGGCGAGCCGTCCTCGGTGACCGCCTCGCACGGCGCGCCGAGCAGCCGCGACGCCGATCCCGCCGGGTCCGCCACGGTCGCCGAGGCCAGCACGAACACCGGGTCCGCGCCGTAGCGCCGGGCGACCCGCCTCAGCCGTCGCAGCAGCAGCGCCACGTGCGAGCCGAACACGCCTCGGTAGGCGTGGCACTCGTCGACCACGACGTAGGACAGCCGCCGGAAGAACCTGATCCACCGGGAGTGGTTGGGCAGCACCCCCCGGTGCAGCATGTCCGGGTTGCTGAACACCCAGTTGGCGTGCGCCCTGACCCAGTCGCGCTCGGCCATCGGCGTGTCGCCGTCGAACTTCGCGGCGCGCACGCCGGGCAGGCCCAGCGCCTCCACCGCGCGCAGCTGGTCGGCCCCCAGCGCCTTGGTCGGCGACAGGTACAGAGCTGTTGCTTTTGGATCTTCCACGAGCTTGCTCAGCACCGGCAGCTGGTAGGCCAGCGACTTGCCCGAGGCGGTGCCCGTGGCCACCACCACGTCACGCCCCGACCAGGCCAGCTCGGCGGCTTGGGCCTGGTGCCGCCACGGCACCGGCACGCCTCGCTCGACCAGCGCGGCCACCACCGGTTCCGCAGCCCAGGAGGGCCACGGGACCGGTTGGGCGGGTTGCGCGGGCAGGTCGGCGGCGTGCGTCAGCGGCGACTCGCCGGAGGGCACGCCCGCGAGCACCCGGTCCAGGAGTCGACGTCCTTGGTGCGCCACGCACCGCAGCTTCGCACACGGCGCCGACAGCGCCCCCTGAGTTACCTTTGCTTCCTGCGTTGATAACGGCGCGTGCACAGATCGGTACACCTGGTGGTGGGGTTGCGCCCTATGAATAGACTCCGCCGCTATCGCATCCAATGAGGGATGGATCACGTCGTGCCGGGGCTGACGTCGGGCCCGCCCTGGCGCGCCGCGAACCAGCCTCCGTTGGGCCAACTCTCACCAGGAGGATGGATGTCCCGGCAATTCCTCGCGGAGGGCCTGGAGCTCTCCGGAGGTGATCGCGGCCTCGTGGCCGTGGTCGCCGTGGTCGCCCTGGCCGCCCTGGCCGTCGGGTACGTGCTGCTCAGGGAGGTGCTGGCCGCGGGCCAGGGCACCACCAAGATGCAGGACATCGCCAAGGCGGTCCAAGAGGGCGCAGCGGCCTACCTCAACCGCCAGTTCCGCACCCTCGGCATCTTCGTCGTCATCGTGTTCGTGCTGCTGTTCGCGCTCCCGGCCGACACCGCGGCCGAGCGGATCGGCAGGTCGCTGTTCTTCGTCATCGGCGCGGCGTTCTCCGCCGCCATCGGCTACCTGGGCATGTGGCTGTCCACCCGCGCGAACGTGCGCGTGGCCGCCGCGGCCAAGGAGTCGGGCGGCCGGGAGAAGGCCATGCGGGTGGCGTTCCGCACCGGTGGCGTGGTCGGCATGATGACCGTCGGCCTCGGC
>NZ_BMRG01000001.1:334060-376272 GCF_014648515.1 Saccharothrix coeruleofusca | reverse complement strand
TTGTTCGGCGCGGCGGCGGTCGTGATGGCCTACGCGGGCCAGGCGCCCAGGGTGCTGGAGGGCTTCGGCTTCGGCGCGGCGCTGCTGGCGATGTTCATGCGCGTGGGCGGTGGCATCTTCACCAAGGCCGCGGACGTGGGCGCGGACCTGGTCGGCAAGGTCGAGCAGAACATCCCCGAGGACGACCCGCGCAACGCCGCAACCATCGCCGACAACGTCGGCGACAACGTGGGCGACTGCGCGGGCATGGCGGCGGACCTGTTCGAGTCCTACGCGGTCACCCTGGTCGCGTCGCTGATCCTGGGCACCGCCGCGTTCGGCATGCAGGGCCTGCTGTTCCCGCTGATCGTCCCGGCCATCGGGGTGCTGACCGCGGTCATCGGCGTCTACACCACCAGCGCGCGCACCGGTGAGAACGGCCTCAACGCGATCAACCGCTCCTTCTACATCTCGGCGGTCATCTCGGCGGTGCTGTGCACCGTGGCGGCGTTCGTCTACCTGCCCGGCTCGTTCGCCGACCTGGAGGGGGTGCCGGACGCCATCCGCAGCACCCCCGGCAACCCGGCGCTGATCGCCGCGATCGCGGTGATCATCGGCATCGCGCTGGCGACCGTCATCCTGTGGCTGACCGGCTACTTCACCGGCACCGAGTACAAGCCGGTCAAGGACGTCGGCCGGACCTCGCTGACCGGCGCGGCCACCGTCATCCTGTCCGGCATCTCGGTGGGCTTCGAGTCGGCGGTCTACACCGCGCTGGTCATCGGCGGCGCGGTGTACGGCGCGTTCCTGCTGTCCGGTTCGGTGGTGGTGTCGCTGTTCGCGGTGGCGCTGGCGGGCTGCGGCCTGCTGACCACGGTCGGGGTCATCGTCGCGATGGACACCTTCGGCCCGGTCTCGGACAACGCGCAGGGCATCGCCGAGATGTCCGGTGACGTGGACGGCGAGGGCGCGCAGATCCTCACCGAGCTGGACGCGGTGGGCAACACCACCAAGGCCATCACCAAGGGCATCGCCATCGCGACCGCGGTGCTCGCGGCGACCGCGCTGTTCGGCTCCTACAAGGACGCCATCGAACAGGCGCTGGCCGACGTGCAGGTGGCCCTGGGCGAGGTGCCGGTGTCCTTCACCAACGTGGTGTTCAGCCCGAACGTGCTGGTCGGCGTGGCCATCGGCGCGGCGGTGGTGTTCATGTTCTCCGGCTTGGCGGTCAACGCGGTGACCCGCGCGGCGGGCGCGATCGTGTTCGAGGTGCGCCGCCAGTTCCGCGACAACCCCGGCATCATGGACGGCACGGTCAAGCCGGAGTACGGCAAGGTCGTCGACATCTGCACCAGGGACTCGCTGCGCGAGCTGGCCACCCCCGGCCTGCTCGCGGTGATGGCGCCGATCGCGGTGGGCTTCGGCCTCGGCGTCGGCCCGCTGGCGGGCTACCTGGCGGGCGCGATCGCGACCGGCACCCTGATGGCGGTCTTCCTGGCCAACTCCGGTGGCGCCTGGGACAACGCCAAGAAGCTGGTCGAGGACGGCAACCACGGCGGCAAGGGCTCCGACGCCCACGCGGCCACCGTCATCGGCGACACGGTCGGCGACCCGTTCAAGGACACCGCGGGCCCGGCCATCAACCCGCTGATCAAGGTGATGAACCTGGTGTCGGTGCTGATCGCCCCGGCGATCGTGACCTTCTCGGTCGGCGCGGACGCCTCGGCGGGCGTGCGCTACGCCATCGCGGCGGTCGCCGCGGTGATCATCGTGGCCGCCGTGGTGGTGTCCAAGCGGCGCGGCACGGCGATCTCGGACACGCCCGCGGACGCGCCGGTCGCCAACGGCGCGGCCTGAGTCCGCCGGTGCCCGCGAATGCCGTCCGATCCTCCTTTCGGGTGGTATTCGCGGGCACCCCTGCGTGCGTAGCCCCCGGCGGTTTCGGGTAGTACTGCGAGGTACACCGGGAGCACACCGGAACACGCTGGGAGACGACATGGGTGTCCGCCTCGCCGCCGCGCTCGCCGCGTCCGCCTTGCTCGCGGGCTGCGGATCGGGCGGCGACGACTCCTCCGCCACGTCCAGCACCCCGCCGTCCACCTCCTCCAACGACGCCGCGGTGGCGTACGTGGACAAGGTGTGCGCGGCGGCTTCGTCGTTCGTGAGCGTCCCGAAGACGCCCCCGAAGCTGGACGCCACGGACCAGAACAAGCTCAAGGCCGACATGGCCGCCTACATGGGCCAGATGGCCGACGCCTTCGGCTCCACGGCGACCAGGCTGCGGGAGGTCGGCCCCTCGCCGGTGGCGGGTGGTGACGAGCAGGTCGAGAAGATGGCCGCCACCTTCACCGACGTGGCCAAGACCTTCGGCGACGCCAGGAGCACGATCGAGCAGGCCGACGCGAACGACCCGGTCGGCGGCATCCAGGCGGCGGGCGACGCGATCGCCCGGCTGGACGAGTTCACCGAGCCGCTCAAGCAGCTGGAGTCGCACCCGGAGCTGGCCGCGGCGGCCCAGCAGGCGCCGTCCTGCCAGGCGCTGCGGACGCTGCGGCCGTCCACCGCGACGTCCGAGGCCCCGCCCGCCACCTCGTAGTAGGTTCCCCCTTTCGATTGTCACTCGACTGGGGGATCTCTTCGTGAAGCACCGCATCATCCTGCCCGGCCTCCTCGCTGCCTGCCTGGCGGTCGCGAGCTGCACCTCCGGCACCACCTCCGGAGACACGGCCGCGACCGGTTCCAGCGGCTCGGCCGCGCCCACCACCACCACCACCTCGGCGGCCACCGCCGACCCGGTGACCTGGGCGGGAGCCTTCTGCGACGGCATGGGGGTGATGGCGCAGGGCATGGTCGAGATGCTCCAGGCGCTGCTGGCCGGGGGCAACGCGACCGACCCGGCCGCGCAGAAGGCCGCGCTGCTGCAGTTCAGCGAGAAGTCCGGCACCGCGCTGACCGCCGCGAGCGAGGAGCTGGCCCGGATCGGGGCGCCCTCGCCGGAGACCCGCGCCCTGCACGACGAGCTGGTCGGGTACTTCGGCCAGGCGGGCAAGGGGCTGACCGACGCCAACCGGGAGCTGGCCGGGCTCGACCCCAACGACCCGCAGTTCTCCGCCAAGCTGGAGCAGCTGGGCGGCGAAGCGGGCGACCCGACCACGCTGCGCCAGCAGGTCGAGAAGATCCAGGGCGACCCGGTGCTGGGAGCCGCGTTCAAGCAGGCGCCGCAGTGCACCGCCATGGGTGACCTGCTGCGGAACATGGGCGGCTGACCCGCCGCTCCGGTTGCTCCGCTCGACCACTGGCCGTGGTCGAACGTGTGTTCTACGCTGCCGCCTGTGGGGCAACTGTCCTTCTTCTCGGCCGAGGCGAGGCAGCCGTGCGTCGGTGACCTCGCCGGTGTGCTGTGCGGGCCCGGGCAGGTGCTGGGCTTCGCCAGGGGCCGGGCCGCGCGGGTCTCGGTCGGGCTGGAGGAGCGGTGGCGGGCCCCGGCGCTGGTCGCCGCGTTCGCCGAGCGCGGTGTGCAGGCCGAGGCGCGCTCGGTCGAGGCCCCACCACCCGAGGACGGCGCGGAGGACGCTGAGGGAGACGCTGCGGGAAACGCGGGCCCTGTGCGGACGTGGGAGGTCAGGACCGCCTTCCGGGCGGATCTGCGGGGGCTGGCCGCGCGGTGGCTGCGGGGAGCGGAGAAGGCGGTGCCCGAGGGTTTCACACCGCACGGCGGCGTGCTCAGGATGTGGGCGCTGGCGTCGGGCCGGTGGGTGGAGTCGGGCTACCTGCTCGGCCTGGACCCGCTGGCCCCCGCGACGCACGAGCCGCTGCGCACGGCGCTGGCGGCGGCCGGTCTGCCCGCCGCGCTGCTGACGCCCCGCGCGGGTCCGCCCGCGCTGCGGGTGGTCGGCCGCAGACGGCTGGAACGCCTCGCGGAGCTGGTCGGACGTGCTCCGCGGGGAGTCGCCGAGCGCACCTGGCCGGCCGCGTAGCCGGTCCTCCTGGCGGACGAACGCCGCCGGTTGTGTCACTCTGTCTGCGACCAGGGCTGCTCGTCGGCGACTAAGGACAGTGCACACTGGCGGGTCGGGAACACAGTGTTCGGGGAGAGAGCGGGACGGCGTGGCTGGATCGACACGGGCGAGGAAGTCCAACGGGGGATCAGCGAGCGGCAACCGGCGGTTGGTGATCGTCGAGTCGCCCGCCAAGGCGCGCAAGATCGCGTCCTACCTCGGCAACGGCTTCGTCGTGGAGTCGTCCAAGGGGCACATCCGCGACCTGCCGCGGGGCGCCGCCGACGTGCCCGCCAAGTACAAGGGGCAGTCGTGGGCGCGGCTGGGCGTCGACGTGGACCACGACTTCGAGCCGCTGTACGTGGTGACCCCGGACAAGAAGTCCACCGTCGCCGAGCTCAAGGAGCTGCTCAAGGACGTCGACGAGCTCTACCTCGCGACGGACGGCGACCGCGAGGGCGAGGCCATCGCCTGGCACCTGCTGGACACGCTCAAGCCCAAGGTGCCGGTGCGCCGGATGGTGTTCCACGAGATCACCGAGCCCGCCATCCTGGCCGCCGCCGCCAACCCGCGCGACCTGGACCAGAGCCTGGTCGACGCGCAGGAGACCCGCCGCATCCTGGACCGCCTCTACGGCTACGAGGTCAGCCCGGTGCTGTGGAAGAAGGTCATGCCGAAGCTGTCGGCGGGCCGGGTGCAGTCCGTGGCGACCAGGATCGTGGTCGAGCGGGAGCGCGAGCGGATGAAGTTCGTGACCGCCTCGTTCTGGGACGTCTCGGCGACCATGGACGCGGGTGCGGACGCCAGCCCCCGCACGTTCGGCGCGCGGCTGGTCGCGGTGGACGGCACCCGCCTGGCCACCGGCCGCGACTTCGGCTCCGACGGCCGCCTCAAGCAGGGCGCGGACGTCCGGGTGCTGGACGAGGCGCAGGCCCGCGCGATCGCCACCGGCCTGGCCGACGCGACGCTGACGGTGTCCTCGGTCGAGGAGAAGCCGTACTCGCGCAAGCCGTACGCGCCGTTCATGACCTCCACGCTCCAGCAGGAGGCGGGCCGCAAGCTGCGCTTCTCCGCCGACCGCACCATGCGCGCGGCGCAGAAGCTGTACGAGAACGGCTACATCACCTACATGCGCACCGACAGCACCACGCTGTCGGAGACGGCCATCTCGGCGGCGCGCGCGCAGGCCACCGAGCTGTACGGCTCGCAGTACGTGCCCAAGGAGCCGCGCCAGTACAACCGCAAGGTCAAGAACGCGCAGGAGGCGCACGAGGCGATCCGGCCCGCAGGCGAGGTGTTCCGCACCCCCGGCCAGGTGGCGCGCGAGCTGGACGCCGACGAGTTCAAGCTCTACGAGCTGATCTGGCAGCGCACCATCGCCTCGCAGATGGCCGACGCGCGCGGCAACACCACCAGCGTGCGCATCTCGGGCACCACCACCGGCGGCGAGGAGGTGCTGTTCGCCGCGTCCGGCCGCACGATCACCTTCGCGGGCTTCCTCAAGGCGTACGTGGAGACCGTGGACGCGGAGGCGGGCGGCGAGTCCGACGACGCCGAGTCGCGGCTGCCGCAGCTGGCCAAGGACCAGCCGGTGCAGGCCGCCGAGCTGTCCGCGGACGGCCACTCGACCAGCCCGCCGCCGCGCTTCACCGAGGCCAGCCTGATCAAGACCATGGAGGAGTTGGGCATCGGCCGCCCGTCCACCTACGCCTCGATCATCAGCACCATCCAGGACCGCGGCTACGTGTGGAAGAAGGGGTCCGCGCTGGTCCCGTCGTGGGTGGCGTTCGCCGTGGTCGGGCTGCTGGAGCGGCACTTCGGCAGGCTGGTGGACTACGACTTCACCGCCGCGCTGGAGGACGAGCTGGACGGCATCGCCGCGGGCCGCCAGGAGCGCACCACGTGGCTGTCCGGCTTCTACTTCGGCGGCAACGTCGGGCCGGAGTCGTCGGTGGGCCGCTCGGGCGGGCTCAAGAAGCTGGTCGGCTCCAGCGTCGAGGAGATCGACGCGCGCGAGGTCAACTCGATCCCGCTGTTCACCGACGCCGACGGGCACACCGTGGTGGTCCGGGTCGGCCGGTACGGGCCGTACCTGGAGCGCGAGGTCGACGGGGTGTCGCAGCGCGCGAACCTGCCCGACGACCTGCCGCCGGACGAGCTGGACCAGCAGGTCGCGGAGAAGCTGTTCGCGACCCCGCAGGAGGGCCGCTCGCTGGGCACCGACCCGGTGACCGGGCACGAGATCGTGGCCAAGGAGGGCCGCTTCGGCCCGTACGTGACCGAGGTGCTGCCCGAGCCGCCGGACGGCAAGAAGGCGCCCAAGCCGCGCACCGGCTCGCTGTTCAAGTCGATGTCGCTGGAGACGGTGACCCTGGACGACGCGCTGAAGCTGCTGTCGCTGCCCAGGGTGGTCGGCACCGACCCGGAGACCGGGGCGGAGATCACCGCGCAGAACGGCCGCTACGGCCCGTACCTGAAGCGGGGCACCGACTCGCGGTCGCTGGCCAGCGAGGACCAGCTGTTCACGGTGACCCTGGACGAGGCGCTGAAGATCTACGCCGAGCCGAAGAAGCGGGGCCGGGCGGCGGCCGCGCCGCCGTTGAAGGAGCTGGGCAACGACCCGGTGTCGGGCAAGCCGATGGTGGTCAAGGAGGGCCGGTTCGGCCCGTACGTGACCGACGGCGAGACCAACGCCTCGCTGCGCAAGTCCGACAGCGTGGAGGGCCTGTCCGACGAGCGGGCGGCCGAGCTGCTGGCGGAGAAGCGCGCCAAGGGCCCGACCACGAAGAAGAAGCCCGCGGCGCGGAAGAAGGCACCGGCCAAGGCCAAGGGCTAGCGGAGGTGGTGGCGGTGGATGAGTGGTTATTCGGACCTGACGGCACTGAGCCGCCACCGCCGCCACGCGCTTTTCCCGATCCGCTCGCCGGTCTGGTGACCGGCGAGCGGGCCTACGACGCGCCCGGAGCCCCGAAGTCCGCGCCCGCGCGACCCGAAGCGGTCGTCGAACCACCTCGGCAGGCCCCGGTGCGGACGGTTCGGCCCGCGCCGCCGCCGGGACGCGCCGCCCAGCGCCCCCTGCGGCACTCTCCGCAGCGCCCCGTTCAGCGCCCTGTTCAGCGCCCCGTTCAGCGCCCCGTTCAGCGCCATGTCCAGCGCCCCGTGCAACGCCCTCCGCAGCGCTCCGATCAGCGTCCCGTGCGGCTTCCTGCGCCGATGGCCCCGGTCCAGCCTGCGGTCGCACGACCGGAAGAGGTCCCGAGCGAGATCGGAATCGGCATCGGGTTCATGGTCGTGCGGACCGGGGCGTTCTTCGACACCCTGCGCGAGGTCGTCCGGTCGTTGTTCGACCGCTCCAAGTGACTGGAACCACCACCCGAATGGTTCATCTGGTCACCAGCCCTGATGACCCCGGCTACGCTGGTTCATCGCACCAGGCAGGGGGTGAGCACCATCCAGGACGCTTCGACCAGCCACCGGATTCGCAGCGTGCTGGCGATCCGGCCCTTCCGCAGGCTCTGGGGTGTCACCTATCTGTGCAGCATCGGTGACTGGTTGTCACTGCTGGCCCTGACCGGCCTGGTCACCCGGCTCCTGGAGAGCTACCAGTGGCAGAGCTTCGCGCTCAGCCTCGTGGTGCTCACGCAGCTGCTGCCCGGCATCCTGTTCGCCCCGCTCGGCGGCGTGCTGGCCGACCGGTTCGACCGCCGCAAGATCATGGTGGTCTGCGACCTGCTGCGCGGCGGGCTGTTCATCTCCATCGCGCTGGTCGGCACGGCCTGGTGGCTGTTCGTCGCGAACTTCCTGGTCGGCTGCTGCGCGATGCTGTGGATCCCGGCCAAGGACTCGGCCGTGCCGAACCTGCTGCGCCGCCCGGACCAGGTGGAGACGGCCAACCAGCTCGGCCTGGTGATGACCTACGGCATCTCGGTCATCAGCGGCGCGGGCCTGTACTCCCTGATCTCCGGCATCCCCGGCTACCTGCACCTGCAGAACACCGACATCGAGTTCCGCATCGCGACCATCGCGGTCATGGTCAACGGCGCGCTGTACGTGACCTCCGCGATCATGGTCGCCACCCGCATCCCGGAGCTGTCCGGCCGGGCCGCCGTGGTGCGGCGGGCCAGGCAGGACGGCGACGCCCCCGGCTTCTTCGCCATGCTGCGCGACGGGCTGCGCTACGCGGGCCGCACGCCGCTGGTGCGCGGCCTGGTCATCGGCATGATCGGCGCGTTCGCCGCGGCGGGCGCGGTGGTCGGCACGGCCAAGCTGTACGCGAACTCGCTGCTGGGCGGCGACTCCACGTTCGGCCTGCTGTTCGTGGCGGTCTTCGCGGGCCTGGCGGCGGGCATGGCGACCGCGCCGAGGATGGCCAGGCGGCTGCCCTACGACCGGCTGTTCGGCCTGACCATCGTGCTGGCCGGGCTGAGCCTGCTGGTGGTCGCGATCGCGCCGCACCTGTGGATCGCGCTGATCGCGGTGGCGCTGGTCGGCGGGTGCGCGGGCGTGGCGTTCCTCACCGGCCTGACCATCGTGGGCTCGCAGGTCGAGGACGCGATGCGGGGCCGGACCGTGGCGCTGCTGCAGTCGCTGCTGAAGGTGGTGCTGTTCGCCACGTCGGCGACCACCCCGCTGCTGGTCAGCCTGGTGCAGCAGCGCACCGTCACCGCGTTCGGCCACCCGATGCAGGTCGACGGCACCCGGCCGGTGCTCTTCGGCGCGGGCGTGGTGGCCGCGCTGCTGGGCCTGATCGCCTACCGGCAGATGGACGACCGGCGCAGCGAGCCGCTGCTGTCCGACCTGGTGGCCGCCATCCGGGGCAGGCCGCGCCGGGGCGGCGGGCTGCTGATCGCGGTCGAGGGCAACACCCGGCGGGACACCGCGGCGCAGGCCCGGCGGCTGGCCGAGGCGCTGCGCGCGTCCGGCCGCGAGGTGCTGCTGGCCAGCGACCCCGACCTGGACGAGCAGCGGCTGCGCAACCTGCTGTCCACCGCCGACCTGGCGGGCGTGCGGGCGCACGCCCTGGTCGCCGCGGCGGTGCGCGCCGACGTGGTGGAGCGCGAGGTCCGGCCCGCGCTGGACGGCGGCTCCCTGGTCGTCATGGAGCGCTACGTGGACAGCCCGCTGGCGCACTTCAGCGCTGCGGGCAGCGTCGAGCCGCGCGAGGTCGAGGGCCTGGTCGACTGGGCCACCGGCAGGCTGCGCCCGGACATCACGGTGCTGCTGGACCGCTCCCCGCTGCCCGCCGCCGAGGGCGGCAAGCGGCCGATGGACAACGCCGAGCACCACTGGCGGGTGCAGCGGCTGCTCAGCGAGATGGCCTCCGCCGACCCCGAGCGGTACGCGGTGGTCGACGCGGACGCGGACGAGGACCAGGTGGCCGAGCGGGTGCGCGCCGCGGTGCTGCCGCTGATCGAGGCCCGCCAGTCCGCGCGGCCCACCCCAGCCGCCCACCCGATGGCCGAGGCGACCTGATCGCGGCACTGGGTACGGTGGCCCGGTGAGCAAGGGTGTCTGGGGCGGGGTGGTCGGCCAGCCCGAAGCCGTCGCCGTGCTGAGCGCCGCCGCCGAGGCCGCGGCGAGCATCGTCGCGGGCGGCTCGCCCGCGCCCGGCGCGATGACCCACGCCTGGCTGTTCACCGGCCCGCCCGGCTCCGGCCGGTCGGTGGCGGCCCGCGCGTTCGCCGCCGCGCTGCAGTGCACGGCGGTCGACGACCGGCCCGGCTGCGGCGCGTGCGCAGGCTGCCACACCGCGCTGGCGGGCACGCACGCGGACGTGCGCGTGGTCGCCCCCGAGGGGCTGTCGATCTCGGTGGCCGAGATGCGGTCGCTGGTCCAGGTCTCCGCGCGCAGGCCCACCGGCGGCCGGTGGCAGGTGGTGATCATCGCCGACGCCGAGCGGCTCACCGAAGGCGCGGCGAACGCCCTGCTCAAGGCCGTGGAGGAGCCGCCGGAGCGGACGGTGTTCCTGCTGTGCGCGCCCTCGGACCACCCCGAAGACGTGTCGGTGACCATCCGCTCGCGCTGCCGGGTCGTGCCGCTGGGCACCCCGCGCGCCGCGTCGATCGCCGAGGCGCTGCGGGACGAGGGCGTGGACCCGGACCTGGCGTCCTGGGCGGCGTCGGTGTGCGGCGGGCACGTGGAGCGCGCGCGCAGGCTGGCCACCGACGAGCAGGCCAGGCAGCGGCGCGAGGCCGTGCTGGGCATCCCGCTCGCGCTTCGCAGGCCCGCCGACATCTTCACCTGCGCCGACGAGCTGGTGAAGGCCGCCGAGGCGGACGCGCTGACCGCCAACTCCTCCCGCGACGAGGCCGAGCGGCAGGCGCTGGAGACCGCGATGGGCGCGGGCGGCACCGGCAAGGGCACCGCCGCGGCCACCCGCGGCGCCAAGGGCGCGCTCAAGGACCTGGAGAAGCGGCAGAAGTCCCGCGCCACCCGCACCCAGCGCGACTCGCTGGACCAGGCGCTGGTCGACCTGGCCGCGTTCTACCGGGACGTGCTGGTCTCGGCGACCGGCTCGGAGGCCGCGCTGAACCACCCGGACCGCGCCGCCGACGCGCGCACCGCCGCCGCGTCGTGGAGCCCCGAGTCCACGCTGCGCCGCCTGGAGGCCGTGCTGGCCTGCCGGGAGGCGCTGGAGATGAACGTCAAACCGCGCATCGCCGTCGAGGCGATGCTTACCACGCTGCACCGGGGCTGACGCCGGGATCTACCGGCGGTCGGCCCGAGGTCGGCGCGGCGGCAGCGCGGCCACCAGGACCACGCCCACGAGCAGCAGCGCGGTGCCGGTCCAGAAGATCGACACGGTGCGGTAGGCGGCGTTGGTGCGGGCCAGCGCCCGCTTCGCGGGTGGCGCGGGCCGCGCGTCCTCGGGCGGGGCCGCGGCGGCCGCGCACACGACCCCGCCGCGCGGCGCCGCCGCCCGCACCACCTGCTCGCCCAGCGACACCTGCGCCAGCGCCGAGGGCAGGTTCGGCAGGCCCAGCGCGTCGGTGGGCAGCAGCTGGAGGTCCAGCAGCCGCGCGGTCGCGCCGACCGTGAACCCCTCGACGGCGGGACCGCCCTGCCCCGGTGGACCCTCCAGCGGACCCTCCAGCGGGGCCGCCTTGCGGTTGAGCTGGCCGACCTGCAGCCGCAGCACGCCGATGTCGACCCTGGGCAGCCGGTCGACCACGTCGCCGACCAGCGGCAGCTTCCCGGCCTGGTCCAGCGGAACGCCGATGGGCACGTCGAGGCGGGGGTTGGCCGCGTCCAGCACGCCCAGCTGCCTGCCGCCCTGGCTGACCCGCAGCACCGGCGCGGTGTAGTCGACCCGCGAGGTGGCCTCGTCGCCGGTGGCCAGCGCGATCAGCGCGGGCTGGCCGACCACGTCCACGCGGATCTCCGCGGGCGTGCCCGCCAGCAGCCGCACGGCCGTGGCCTGCAGCGTGGAGATCGACCGCACCGCCTTGTTGGGGCTGCCCGGCAGGTCCACCAGCTCGACCCTGGACCGCGCGGCCAGCGCGTTGGGCAGGCTGAGCAGCGAGCCGTCCGCCCCGGTGTCCTGGCTGCCCGACAGCAGCCCGCCGAGCCTGCTCAGCGGTCCCGCCAGCCGGTTGAGCCCGTCCAGCAGGGCCCGCTCGGCGTCCGCGTCCAGCTTCGGGACGTCCGCGAGCACGCCGGTGAGGTCGGTGGCGGTGGGCAGGGTGGGGATCGCGTTGAGCGCGCTCAGGCTCGCCAGCTCGGTGGTGGCGTCCGCGATCGGCGAGACGCACGGGCCCAGTTCCTCGTGCCAGCGGGCGTGCGCGGTGCCGTTGAGCGCCCCGACGTTGAGCAGGCCGTCCAGCGGCGTCCGGGGCGGGTTGAGGCCGCCCGCCACGGGCTTGGCGTTGTCCGGGGAGGCGGTCTGCACCAGCGTGCCCGGCGTCTGCGGGGCGTGGCCCCGCACCGCGAACCCCAGCGGCGAGGCCTGGGCGACGGCGCGCTCGTAGCTGAGCAGCGCCTCCGAGTTGGCCTGGGCGCTGGCCAGCCCGACGCCGAGCTCCGCGGCCGACTGCTCGGCCAGCCGCTCGCCGAAACCGGGCAGGATCGAGCTGGTGGCGGCCGAGTCCGGGGCCAGCCGCACCACGGCCAGCCCGGTGCCCGCGTCCCCGATCGCGTGAGCCACCACCGGGGGACCGGCGGACATCGGCGGCTGACCGGGGTTCACCGGGCCTGGCACCGGTGTGGTGACCGGCTGCGCGAGCGCCGGGGTGGCGCACAGCGCGACCAGCGCGAGGGCGGCGGGCACGGCCAACAGGCGCATCTGGTCGGTCCTCCCCGGACGGCGATGTCGCGGTGACGCGGGGTGAGGTGCGTCACCCGTGGGCTCAACGAGGGAACCCCCTGATCGGTCACGACGCAAGGCTGGGCTATAGTTGTCGCGTCTCGCCGCCTTAGCTCAGTCGGCCAGAGCGGTTCACTCGTAATGAACAGGTCGTCGGTTCGATTCCGACAGGCGGCTCAGGTGAGATGCAGGTCAGGCCCGGTCCACTACCGAGGGACCGGGCCTGACCTGTGTCTACGGGTCGTGCTGCGTGACCAACTGCGTGACTACGCTCCTGCGGTCGGGAAGATCCGGTCCATCGCGGTGGCACCCTCCTGCACCACCGGCCGGATCTGCTTCCGGTAGACCAGCTCGGTCACGAACGTCCCGCTGTGGCCCACCAAGCGCGAAATCTGCTCGATCGGTACTCCGCTGTCCGACAGCAGTGACACGAAGCTGTGCCGTAGCTCACGAGGCGTCCAGTCCTCCGGCTTGAGCCCTGCCGTCTTCACCACCCGCCGGAAGTCGCGGCGCACGTTGGCATCGTCCAGCGCTGTCCCGACCTTCGTCGTGAACACCAGGTCGTGTTCCTGCCAGGCGTCCCCCGCTGCCTCACGGAGGCTGCTTTGCCGGGCTTGCTGGTCCTTGAGCGCCTCCACACACCGCTGAGGCAGCGCCAGGGACCGCCGTGACTTCCGCGTCTTGGTGTCGCCGCTGGCACGGACCGACCGCCACACCTTGACGTTAGGCGGCACCGGAATCGGCCCGGTGTCATCTCCCAGCAAATCCACGTTCGACCAAGTGAGCGCCCGCAGTTCCTCGGTACGCGCTCCGCTGAGCAACGCGACCACGATATACCCGCGCATGGGCGTGTTCTCCGCAGCAGCCAGCAGCGCCTCAGCCTGCGCCAACGTGAGCGCTTTCGACGGCCGACCGGGCTGGCCAACAGGGCAATCACACAACAACACGACATTGCGCTTTACCTTGTCCCGCGCCTGAGCGCGGGAAACCGACCGCTTGAGGATCGAACGGATGTCCCGCAGCGTGGCAGTGCTCAGCGTTTGCGCCTTGCCGATCAGCCAGGAATCCACGTCTTCAGCGGTCAACTCGACAAGCTTCCGCGCGCCGAGTGCCGGAATGACGTGCTGCTCAGCGAGTACCCGCCGCGCCCGGACCGTGTTCGGGTCACGACCGGTGGCGGCGTAGTTGGTCAACCAGTCGGTGACGGCCTCCCCGACGGTGTAGCCGTGCGGTGCGATCGTGCCGCCGTCTTCCAGTTCCCGCTGAAGCTCACGCAGTTTGCGCTTAGCCTCCGTCATCGTCTTGGCGCTGCGCTGCTTCGTGATGCGCTTGCCGTCCGGCTTGTATCCGACGTGCAGCGTTGCGATGTACCGTTCCCGCTTCTCATCCCAGTGGATACCGCCGTCACCACGGCTACGCCGTTTCGCCATAGTGCACCTCCGCTTCCTGCTCCAACAGCGCGACATATGCCCGGATCGCCGATACTGGAATGAGCGTTGCCCGGCCCTGTTTGACGAACTTGAGTCGTCCGGCGCGCATCTGTTCGTAGATGGCGCTACGTCCCAGCGAAAGCAACCGCATCGCTTCCGGAACCCGGTAGAGGTACTTGGTCAGCTCGGTCACCGTGCCGGTCGTGTGGGTGGTCATGCGGCACCTCCGGTGACGTGGCCGAGGGGGGGAGCCGTCCCAGCCGTCCCAGCCGTCCCGATGCTGGTCAGGGCGGGACGGCCGGTTTTGGTGGGACGGCTCGTGCCGTCCCAGGGACTCGTGCCGTCCCGCCCTGACCAGGGCTGGGACGGCTGGGACGGCTGGGACGGCTCCCCCTCGGCGGGTGGGCAGTAGCGCGCCCAGGCGTCGGTGAAGTGGGCGCGTTGGTAGCCCTTGGCCTGGGTGCCGTCAGGGAATCGGACGTTGCTGGAAGTGATGTCGAATTCCCGGAGCATTCCGGCGAGTTTGGCGGGGGTGATGCCGGTCTTTCCCAAGGTGGTCCACGGCGCTTCGGGGTCGGCCCGTAGCCGGTCGATCAGGAACGCGGTGGGCACCGCGTCGTGGTCGCCGAAGATGGTGCGGCAGTCCATGAGCAGTCGGATGCGCACCGATCCCTGGTCGCTGCTGGCGGCTTCCCCGGTCAGCGCGAGCACGGCGGCGCGGGCACGGTCGGGCCAGGTGTCCCCGGCGTGGTCGGCGACGGCCACCAGTGGTTCCCAGGTGTCGGCGGCGCGGTCTTCCACGGGCATGGTCGGTTCGGCGTTCTCCAACACGGTCAGGTCGGCGCGTAGCCAGCGGGTGAGGTCGTCGGCGAGTCGGCGCAGGCCGGGGCGGTCGCGGCGGTGCCGGTAGGGCGCGGCTTGTTCGCCGGGGGCGCGGCGGCGCATCCGCACGACCACGGCGCGGTCTTCGATGGTGTCGGGCATGGCGCCGATTCCGGCGAGTGCGGCCATGGCGAAAGTGGGGATGGACTCCACCCGGTTGGTGTTGGCGTCGTAGCGCTTGGCGGGGCGGTTGCGCTGGTGTCCGGCGTTGAGCAGCCCGCGTAGGTCCTCGTTGCCTGCGGCGTTGGGGCCGAAGATGGTGTCGGCCTCATCCACGAGCATGGTCGGTGGGTCGTCGCTGATGGAGCGGTAGACCGCAGCCGGTGACGAATTGACGGTGATGAACGGGTCGTGACAGGTGGCCTCCACCACGTCGAGCAGTCGGGACTTGCCGCAGCGCTTCTCCGGGCCACGGATGACCAGCCGGGGGGCGTGTGCCCAGGCGGGTTGGGCGTGGGTGGCCGCGATCCACAGCACCACCGCGTCGGCGGCCTGTGGGTTGGGCAGCACCACGTAGCGGGTCAGCGCGGCGTGCAGCGCGTCCAACAGCGCGGCACCGGTCATGGTGCCGGTTGTGGGGGTGCTCATGCGGCGGCTCCTTTCGTACGTTCGCGGTAGGCGGCCTGGCGGCAGGCGTGAGAGCAGTGGCGGGGCCAGCGGCCGGTTGCGGGGCGGACGAGTTCGGCACCGCAGCGGCAGTGACGCTTTCCACCGGTGTCCGGTGTCGCCGACCCGGCGGCGCGTGACGGTTGCGTCCTGGTCTCTTGCGTCACCGGCCGGGCGAGGTCGCGGGCGTGCTTCATGAGCTGTGCGCCGATCCAGAACGTGTAGGCCGGTGGGATGGCCTGAGTGAGGTTGGGCCAGGGCATCCAGTCGATGCCCATCGCGGCACGGCCCACCTCGACCGGCGTGCCGCGTGACGGTTCCCCCTCGACGTCGACGGGTTTTCGTCCCGCTCGCTGGCCGTAGGAGCCGTAGACCGGCACGGCGGGTGCACCTCGGTCGTGGTGGCAGGCGGTGCCGAACAGGGGAAGGTTGGACTCGAACAACCGGTGGCGGCGCACCCCCAACCGCAGCGTCTCCCCGCAGATGGTGATCGGGTCTGCCAGCGGTGCGCCGGGGACGTTCTCGATGACGTAGCCCCAGACCTGCCCACGAGCTACCGCGTCGCGCAGCCGCTGCCTGATCGGCTCGATCAGGTCGGGGTGCTCGCCGCGCCGGTCCTCCGGGGTGGCCTGCGAGAACCGCTGGCACGGTGGAGATGCCGCGATCACGTCATAGCCGCTCAGGGCCACGGTCAGGGCGTCAGCCTGGATGAACGGGAACGGGTAGTGCGGTTGCGGCACGATGTCCACGCCGGTCACGTCGAACCCGGCGGCGTGGTACCCGGCCGACGCTCCGCCCGCGCAGCAGAACAGGTCCAGCAGGCGGGGACGGCTCATGTGCTGGCCTCCTGCTCGAACGCGCCGGGCCAGCGGACCCGTGTCGGTTCTCCGGCGGTCTTCTCCTCGGGGGTGAGGTACTCGCGGCCTGCCCACTGCTGCCACTGCTCGGGCACGACGTAGGTCCACACCCGCGCGTCGCCGTGGTGGTGGGTCACCATCGGGTTGGGGTTGGTGGCGTAGCGGTCGGTGGGCAGGTAGCAGCGGCAGGACCCGCACGGGTGGATGCGCGGGTAACCGCCACGGCGGCTGGCGGAGCGCAGCGCCAACCAGTCGCGGTAGAAGAACCAGCGGCGATGACTGGGACCACCTTCCAGGGCGACCAGGGGTGTGCGGGGGTCGGCGAGGTGCGGCGCGCTCATGCCGCACCCCGTTCGGTGCCCGGCGCGCGTCGAGGTCGTTCGGCCCCGGCGCGGAGTCCGTTGGTGATGGTGCGCAGGACTTCCCGGTCGGTGCAGCCGCACCGGTCGGTGATCATGTGCAGTGCGGCGGCGAACAACTCGTCCTGTGCTGTAGCCGCTGGGAGTAGTCCTGCGCCGACCAGTTGCCCGAGGGCGACCGACGCCACGAACAGGGTGTGCGTGTGCGCCCCTGAGACGGCCGCTGCGACCCGTTGCCGCTCACCCTGGACTGCTGCCGCGACGTAGGCGGGCAGCCGCTCAGAACGGCTCACGATCGGCGCTGTGCGGGCCGGTGGCGGCTTGGGCGTGAGGCGCTGGACCAACCAGGTGGGCAGATCGGCCGGAGCGGTCTCCGCGCAGGGCCGGTATTGGCCGTGGTCGGTGATCGATCCGGCACCGACGACGTAGCCACCCCACGCGCGGGTGTCGACCTTCCACCCCAGGCCGGAGTCTCCTGCGGTGTTGCGCAGACGCACCGTGTCGGGCGCGTGGAAGTAGAGGTGTTCTCCGCCGCGCGCGGTGGTCACGCGGTAGGTGTCGGCCGGTACCGGGTGCCCGGCGTCGGCGCACACCAGGGCGAACACCTCGCGCCCGTCGCGCGCCCCCCTGCGGCTCCAGCCCTCCGGGGGAAGGTCGGCGGGTGACTTGGGGGTGTCCAGGTCGACCACGACCAGCCCGGAAGGGCCGGTGGCCACGCCGATGTTGAACGGGGCTGCCGACCAGCAGGCGCGGATGCGGCCGGGGTCGGTGGTGGCGCGCTGCTCCCATCCCTGGTGGCCGGTGGCGCACACCCCGGTGCGGGGGCAGGAGCGCACGCCGTGCAGGGCGGGGCGCTTGGTGCCCGGCCGCAGCGGGAAGACGTGCAAGCCCATCGCGGCGAGGTGGAGAGCGGAGCGCAGGAGCATGTCCCGCTGCTGGGAAGTGCTGTCCATGAGGTGTCTCCTGTGGACGGTCGGCACCAACGGCAGGGACGGGCACGGGTGGTCACGTCCCCGCCGTGGTCAGCCGAAACGGGCGCGGTTAGCGGATGCGCTTGCCGTTGATCCAGACCTGTCCGTCTCCGGTGTGGACGGTGCCGAGGTTGATCCCAATCTGTTGGGACACGTGCTGGTCGCCGCTGGCGACGTTGGTCGTGCGCGCGGACTCGCCCGGCTTCTCGTCCTGACGTGCCTGCTCGGCGGCTTCCTGCGCGCGCCGGATCGTGCGGTGCAGCTTGCGGACGAACTCGCCGGGACCGTCCGCGCTGGCCGCGTCGGGCCGGTGGTCGGTGCTGCCGGTCACGTCGTGCTGACTGCCCACGTGCGCACCGGGAGCGGCGTAGTTGACGTTGTGGATGGTGAAGCCCTGCCCGGTCGTCTGCCCGCGTTCGCGCTGGTCGGGCCGGTCGCGTTCGCGCCGACTGCCGCCGTGGTGGCCGTGGTCGCCGGGGTGGTCCTGGCGGACGCCGTTGACCCACACACCCCCGGTGACCTGTCCGGCCTGCACGATGGGCCGTCCGGCCCGGTCGGTGATGTGCACCGGACCGCTGCTGCTGCCGTCGTGGTGGTCGTGCGGCGCGGGGGCGGGGCGCGGGGCGGTCACGTCCCTGCGGCGAACAGGGCGTCCGTCGGGTCCGAGGGTGACCAGCCCGGCCCGCACGAACGCGCGCACGTCCTCGGGCACGTCCTCGGGCACCGGGGTGCTGGCGGGGTGGTCGGTGGGGCGGTTGTGGATGGTGACCGGGCCGGTGATCGTGTCTGCCTGCACCGCGTCGGGACCGATGGTGCCGTGAACGGTGTTGGTGACCATGCCGTCCGGCGAGGTCCATGTGTGGGTGGTGTGCTCGCTCTGCTGCTGGTCGCCGGTCACGTCCCTGTCGTGAGCTGGGGTGTTGTGATCGCGCATGGTGTTGTCCTTGGCCTGGTGGTGGGCGGCGCGGGCGGTGTCGAGTCGTTGCCGTGCGGCGTCGATGGCGTCGGCGTCCCCGCTGGCCTTGGCCTTGCGGAGTGCGGCACGGGCGCGGGAGACGGCTTTGCGGGTGGTCTGGGTGGCGCGACTGCTGTGGGCGCTGCCGGGGCAGCGGCGACCGTGGGCGCGGCACATGTCACGTCCCCTGGTTGTGCTGGGAATTCCGTGGACGGATGTGCTGACGGCGGTTGCGTCGGTTGCGGGCCAGCGCGTTCCAGACCTTGCGGCCGGTACGCAGCCGCATCCCGTCGCCGTGGCAGCGGCGGCAGGGCCGGTAGGCACGGGTGAGCGGGGCGCGGTGGTGGCCGCTGCCCTGGCAGGAGCGGCAGCGCTTGAACGGGTAGGCCGCGTACAGGCCGAGGTGGACCACGACCAGCAGCGCCAGGCCGACCACACCGACCGGCTTGACGGACGGATTGTCACTGAGCGTTAACAGAGTGAGGATGATGAACGCGACACGTGAGGGGGTCACGAGGTGGCCTTTCAGGCTGTTTCGGGGTGTGCGGCACCCACGCCGCTAGGAACTAGGGCGCTGATCAGCGATGAGGTGAGGCGCTAGCGGGGGCGCTAGGTCTAGCGGGGTCGGGTGCTAGACCCAGCGCCGTCCCGCCGGATGTGCGATGGCTACTTTCCGTCGCGCTCCGTGATCGCCGCTGTGATGTGGTCGCGGTCGACTCCGCGCCGGTTGGCTCCCTTGCCGGTGGCGGGGTCGGTGCCCCACACCTGCACGGTGGCGATGCCGTAGGGCTTGAGCGCGGCGGCGAGGTGCTTGGCCTTGTCCTTGCCGTCCTGCTCTGCCCAGGAGCCGTAGACGGCCGGTCGCAGCTCCGCCAGGCGGTCCACGATGGACTCCGACCATGCCTTGTCGGCGCTGCCCATCGCGGTGAGCACGTCGGGCAGCAGCGTGTCCGTGGCGCTCTCGGTGACCTCGACGTCCAGCCCGGCCGCGTAGCCGGACAGCAGCCCGGCCGCGACTCGCAGGGCACGGGCCTTGGCCGCGATGGCCTCCGCGCCGGGGCCGTCGATGTAGACGCCCTTGACGGTCGTGGTCTCGTCGGTGACGCCCTTGAGCAACCCGATTCCCTTGTCAGAGAACGCGAACTGGGTGGCGCGCTCACCGTTGCGATAGGACGAGGTGCCCAACACCATGTCATTAGCCTGCTGGCCGCTGACTCGCAGACAGAACCGCAACACGGCGTTGTCGCTGATCGGAGTAGGGATGGACTTGGCGTCGGGACGCTGCGTCGCGAGGATCAACACGATGCCCGTTGCCGGGCCGCGCTTGACGAGGTCGGTGCAGATCTCCTCGAACTCCGCGCCGTGTTCGGAGTGCTCGAACCACACCTGACACTCGTCCACCCCGATCACGATCGGGTGCAGCCGCAGCGACCGCTTGGAGGCCAACTCCGAGGTCACCTTGTTCTCCGGGCACAGGTCCTTGGGCAGTTCCCGGATCACCTTGGTGCGGCGCCGCATCTCCTCCCGCAGCGCCCGCAGGTCGGTCAGCGCGTACTCGATGTCCTCCGCGTCGTCTCCGGCCCGGTAGCGGTGCGCCACGGGCGCGAGCGGCGACAGGTCGCCGGTGCCCTTGAGGTCGTAGGTGTGCAGCTGCGCGCGAGGGTCCAGCGCGGCGATGAGCAGCAGCTCCCGCAGCGTGAACGTCTTGCCCATGCGCGGGATTGCGCCGACGATCCCGGCCACGAACATCAGGGCGAACTTCACCCACCGGCCGCGCACGTCGGTGCCGAACGGCTGAGGGTCGAACAGGTCGATCGGCTTGCCCGCCCGCAGCGGCCACGCGGGCTGCTTGGCCTTGGACATGTCCCGGTCACCCACCCACAGCACGAGCTGACCGGGGTGGCCGGTGGTGTTGGCCTCCGGCCACACACAGCCCAGCGGACGCCCCAGGCCCGACGCCAGCTTGTCCCGACGCTCGATGACCTCCGCTGCGGTCACACCAGGCGGTAGCTCCACGTCGGCGCGCCAACCAGGACCGTCACGGGTGATCGGCGCGGTGAACCCGATCGCGCGTGGGTTCTTGGACACCGCCTGGTTGATCCCGCCGATGCCGAGGGCAGACAACGCCTGCACCACCACATCGGAGGTGAGCTTGGCCGCTTGCGGGCCGACCACCGCGCGCCCGGCAACCGGCTTGTCCGCCGGGGTACCGAGCTTGCCGAGAATGGCCAGCGCAACCATGCCGCAGACCCAGGTGACCCACCCCGGCGTCACGCCCGGCAGCACCATGAACAGCACCACCCCCAGGGTGGAGCCGACCAGCAGCAGCAGCGTGCGCAGCCGGACCCGCGCGTTGCGCTCGGCCACCAACTTCAAGTACTTCTCGGCCTCACCCGCGTTGGCCATCGCGCGGCGCAGCGGACGCCCTTCCGCGTCCGAGACCCACCGGCCGGTCGCGGCCAGCAGCAGCACCGCACCCTGAGGGGACCGCGCGGCCAGCCGCAGCAGGTACAGCGGAGCGCGCACCGCGTGGTAGCCGGTGGCGTGCGCGTAGTGCCGCCCGATCCACCCGGCGGTCTGCCGCGCTTCGGACAGGGTGCGCAGGTAGCCGGGGATGATCGGCAACCGCTGCGTCTCCCGCAGCCGCGTCACCCAGTCCGCGTCACTGCTGCTGCCCGGCTGGTCGACCGGCACCACCGGCCGATCGGCAGCGGCAGCGTCGTCCTCGACCAACTCCGCGTCGAGCACGGGCGACGCCGGTTCCACCGGAGCGCCGACCGGCGTGGCCGGGGAGCCCGCGGGGCTTGCGTCACCGCCCGCGGGCGTTCCGTCAGTGGGCATGCCGTCAGCGGTGGGCAGCCGGTACACCTTGCCGCCCGCGTCGGACCCGTCCGGCCGTTCCTCGGGATCGGGCGTGGTGAGCGTCGTGGTGGTGGTGCTCATCGGGTCACCTCCGCGTCGTCCTGGTCGCGCAGCAGGTGATTCAGGGCCGCACCGCAGCCGAGTACGACCACGGGCAGGCAGGACACGAACGTGGTGATCCACCACGGGGCCACCTTGACCCCGTAGGCCTCCATCAGGTGATACGCCACCTGCCCCAGCGCACCCAGCACCAGCGCGCCGATGGCCGACCACTGGGCGAACGAGCGGGCACGGGCCGATCGTGTCGCCCCGGACAGCCACACCCGCAGCGCGTAGGCCGCGTACGCCTCCACACCCAACGGCAGGGTGATCGCGGAGTTGACCACGAAGTCGTCCGCGATACCGGGCAGCAGCCGGATCGGACCGAACCCGGTCATCTCACCCAACCCGACCCAACCGCCCCAGATGGCCACGAACGCACCCGCCGCGATCAGCAGCAGCGGCCACGGACGTGGCCGCGCGCCACGCCGCACGGGCGTCGGGGCGGTCGTTGGGGTGGTGGTCGGCGCGGGGGCAACCGGTTCCACCTCGACCACGGGCGGTGTCGAGTCCCCCGCTGGCCCCTCACCGGTTACAGCCATCGGGACGGTGTTCCCCGCGACCGGAACGGGCTCGACCGCAGCGGGCTCCGCAGCCTCCGGGGCGGGCTGGTCGGACTCGACCGGCACCGAGTGCAACCGGCGCACCGGAGCGACCTCCGGTGCGGGCTGGTCAAGTGCGGGGGCGTGCGTCCTGGTGGCTTCCGTCACCGCGTGGTCGGCCGGGGTGAACCCGGACGCCCTCAGCGCGGCCAGCGCCGTGGTGGCCTTGGGAGCGCCCACCTTGCAGCGCTTCATGACCTGGTTGCGCGAGGGCCACTCGCCCAGTTCCACCGCCAGGGCGCGAACCTGATCGGTCAGGGCGTCCAACCGCTTGGGGTACGCGCTGGTCATCACGCCACCTCCTGACGGTGCAGCCGCACAGTGCGGGAACCGGAAGTCAGGCAGGGCGGCAGCGCGGCGGCGAACACGGCCAGCGCCAGCAGCGTCACCAGCCCGGCAGCGCCGACGCTGACCAGCAGCCAGGCACCGGCCAGCAGCACAGCGGCGGCCAGCACCAGCCGCCACGCCAGCACGGCCAGCAGCAGCGCGGCGAGGGTCAGCAGCAGGAACGGCAGCGGCACCGGCACGACCAGCACCACGGCAGTAGCGATCAGCTCACTGGTCATCGGACACCCCCGCGCGCTGACGGGCGGTCAGCCGGAAGTGGTCACGCTGCCAGGCCGGAGCGTCGGCCCAGGAGCGGCCGGGGTGGGTGCGCTCGAACTCGGCGCGGGCGGCGGGCTCGACCACCGACGCCCCGCTTGGTGCGTTGTGCGATGAGGTCGCGCGGGACATGCTTGTCTTCTCCTGACCCGTCCTCTTGGACGGTGTTGGGGTGGGCCGGACCGGCGGGCAGCGTTCTTGGTCGGATGTGCCGCCGGTCCGGGCGAAGTCAGTGGGTGAGGGTGATGCCGGTCCGCTCGATGAGGTCCACGGCGTCGGTGAGGATCTGGTCGTGTTCTCCGACCGGGTCACGCGGCGTGCGCGGTGCTGGTGTCGGCGATCTCCGAGCACGGCCAGCACAGACGGGTGCTGGTCGGCAGCACGTAGAGCGGGTCACGGCCGCAACGGCGGCAGATTCGGCGCGCAAGGTTGGCCTTGGCTAGCGCGGTGAACTTGGCGCGGGTCATCGGGCGGACCGGCGCGGCGCGCTCGATCAGGTACAGCGACGCGAACGAGGTCGTGCCCGACGCGCGGTGCCGCACGAACAGCACCGCCACCGGGTCCTGACCACCCGGCCGCAGCCCCATCGCCCGCAGCTGCCGGTAGGTGGCCAGCTTGTCGCGCGGCGCGCAGCCGTAGGACAGCAGCGGTAAGCCCTCGTACGTGCCACGGGTGAACTGCGGACCCTCAGCCCACGGCACCTCGGTCAGCAGCCACGGAAACGACCGGCGTCCCATCACGCCACCTCGGCCAACGCCTCGACCACACGCGACGGGTGCACCGCCACGCCACCGCGCAGCTGCACCGGGCGACCCGACTCGGCCACCGTCTGCGCCAAGGTCACGCCGTACCGCGCCGTCACGCCGGCCAACGCACGTGCCGCGATCCGCCGGTTCCGCCGCTCCAACGCCGAACCGTCCAAAAGCGCCGAGGTCGGAGCGGACAAGTCCGCCAACTCTTGTGACACCTGCTGCCCCAACACCTCCAGGACGGCACTCGTCAGGCCATCCGGGTAGCGGTCACTCATGTCTTCCCCTGTCTGCTCGGTACGCATTGTCTGGTCAATACGAACGATGCAGAGAGTGCCCGACTGCTCTACGGGCTGTCAACCCCTTGGTGCGGATTGACTAGACAATGCCACCTGACCAGGGAAGACTGTGCCCATGACGCGCCGTGTTGCTGACTCCCCCAAGCCGCTCTACCAGCAGCTTGCCGACTCGCTACGAGCGAAGATCATCAGTGGCGAACTGTCCCCCGGCTCGCAGCTCCCGACTGAGAAGGATCTTTGCGAAGAGTTCGCCACAGCGCGTCAGACTGTTCGGCATGGCTTGGCAGTGCTGGTTAATGAGGGGCTAATTAGTCCTGCTCGACCGCGTGGTTACTTTGTTCGCCGTCATGAGCTGTCATACGTCAGACCTCAATCTGAGTGGCGTCCCCAGCCCTCCAGTCCCGAAATGGATCGCTGGATGGAGGAGCAAACCACTCTCGGGCGTGAGCCTTCTCAGCGAATCAGTGTGGAAATAATTCAGCCGCCCAGCAAAGTAGCTGAACGCCTAAATATTCAGCCGACAAGCCTGGTCGTCGCTCGGCGGCGCGTCCGCTATATTGACAGCGAGCCATTTAATATCAATGACACGTTCTATCCGTACGAACTGGTCAAAGGTTCCGAAATACTAAATCCCGCCGATATTGCCAGAGGTGCAAGTCAGGTTCTAACGGAACTTGGCTACGAACAGGTGCGAGCCACGGACGAAATCGAAGCACGCATGCCGCTGCCAGACGAGGTTGCGCGACTCGAACTTGGTCCAGGAAACCCGGTGCTAGTGCATCGATTGACGGGGTATACGGCCAACGATGAACCAGTGCGCTGCACTGTAAACGTGCTGATCGGTTCAAAGCATGTTGTGTTGTTCGAACGAGTGAAGCCGGGAAAGGCATCACTATGACAAAACCGTACGTGATGTCTATGGCCCGTGCGGAAGATTTCGACACTGTGATGCGGCTGCTTAAGCAGCGTATCGACTGGTTGCGTGAGCTTGGCAGTGATCAATGGAATACCGGGCGTTCGTTTGACACCAGGGTTAGAAACTCGATATCTAGGCAAGAAACCTGGCTGTTGAACGACGGTGACGAACCGATTGCGACCTTGACTCTAACGAGCGAGGGTGACCCGGATTTCTGGACCCCTTCGGAACTGGCCGACAGGGCACTCTATCTTGGCAAGATGGCTACAAGTCGCAGTCGAAGCGGAAGTGGTCTAGGGAAGCTTGCAATCACCTGGGCTAGTGACTTTGCCGCTAAGCGTGGATTTGAGTACGTCAGGTGGGACGTCTGGCGAACAAATAAACGGTTGCAAGATTACTATAGGTCTGTGGGTGCTAGGTACATCCGAACAGAAGACGTGGCCGACAGGTGGTCAGGCGCGCTGTTCGAGGTAGACGCCCGTATGCACCCTGAGCTAGATCGCGAGGTGCAAACCACCCGGTAAGGCGGTCTAGGTACGGCACAGTGCCAGCGCGGTGACGGATGCGGCCAGGGCGCTAGCGTCACGAGACGTGATCTTGTCTGCGAGGGAATCGTCACGTCGGCTGTGAGCGGGTTGGTGTCCTCGTGGACGCTCCTGCGTGACCAACTGCGTGACAACCGAGGTGAGCACGGGCGGACATCGGTGGACGTTGGCGGACCGGACGTGCGAGAAAGACAGGCGGTTGGTCCTGTCTGCATTAGAGGTGAGATTCCCTCGTAATGAACAGGTCGTCGGTTCGATTCCGACAGGCGGCTCAGGTGAGATGCACTCGGGTCCGGCGTGCCACGCGCGTCGGACCCGAGTCGTTTCCGCGTTCCGGGACCGTTGACTACTCCATTAGAGTGACGTTCGCGCATGCGGCATCAGGGTGGCCTCATCCTGTCGTTGCGTTCGTGGAGGTGGTGGCGGTGATCGGGATGGTCGTGCTGACCGTGCTGGCGTTGCCGCTGGTCCTGCTCGTCCTGCGGGGCGGCAGGCGGCGGTGGTCGAGGCGGTGCGAGCCGCCGGTCGAACTGGCGCTGTTCCACCACGGCGTGCGCAGCACGCCGAGCCGCCCGCACCGGCTCACGCCGTCATGAGGACCGGGGCCGCCACGCGGGTGACCACGTCGCCGTAGCGGTCGCGCAGCGCCGCCGCGGCCTCGGCGGGCGTGCCGACCACGGCGAACGCGCGCAGCACCTCGTCGTCGACCAGCGCGCTCATCTCGTCCCACCGCTGCCTGCGCGAGAGCCGGTGCAGCTCCTCGTGCAGCTCGCCCCATCCGTGCAGGTCCAGCACCTTGCGGTAGGCCGGGGTGGAGCCGTAGAACGCGATCCGCCGCCGCACCGCCGCGGCCGACTCGTCGTCGGTCACCACCAGCGAAGGGCCGCTGATCTCCAGGCCCGCCAGCGGCTTCCCGGCCTTGGCGCGGCCCCGCGCCAGCGCGGGCAGGGTGACCTCGCGCAGGTAGCGCTCGGTGGTGAAGTCGTGGCACAGGAACCCGTCGGCCACCTCGCCCGCCACCTCGGTCATCCGCTCGCCGACGCCCGCCAGCCACACGCGGGGGTTGCCGTGCGGGTTGGGGCCTGGGTCGAAGAACGGCGTCATCAGCGTGTGCGTGTAGAACTCGCCGCGGAAGCGCGGCCGGTCGCCGGTCTCCCAGGCCCGCCAGATCTCCCGGATGGCCAGCACGAACTCGCGCATCCTGGCCGCGGGCCTGGACCAGGTCATGCCGAACCGCTTGGTGATGTGCGGTTCGACCTGCGAGCCGAGGCCGAGGTGGAACCGGCCGCCGGTGATCAGCTGCAGGTCGTTGGCCAGCACGGCGGTGCTCATCGGGTTGCGGGCGAAGGCGACCGCGATCGCGGTGCCCAGCTCGACCCGCCGCACCCGCCCGGCGACCTGCCCGAGCGCGAGGAACGGGTCGTGCCGGGTCTCCGCGACCCAGAACCCGTCGCAGCCGGACGTTTCCGCTTCCAGCGCCGCCGCCACGACGCTGCCGGGGTCGTACTCGACTTCGACGCGGTCCACCTTCACCCGGCTGGTTCTACCAGCTACTCGCAGGCCACGCCGTCGTTGTCGCGGTCGAGGGGGGCGCGGTAGCCGGGCTCGCCGCGGTGCAGCGGCGCGGCGCCCGCGGCGCGGGCCGCGTCGCAGTTGCGGTAGTAGACCTCCGGGGCGGGCTCGGGCTGCGGTGCGGGCTTGGGCGCGGGCTCGGGGGCTGGGACCGGCGCGGGCTTGGGCGCGGGCGGTGGGGGCGGCGGGGGCGCGACGGTGTCCGCGCCGTCGCACGGCGCTCCCCACAGGCCCAGCTTGGCCTGCTGCGCGGTCGCCTGTGCGGCGCTCAGCACGGCGCCTGCCGCCTGCTCGGCCCGCGCCAGGCCCTGGCCGACGAGGAACACCGCCAGGTCGGTGCCGTCCGGCAGCAGCACGGTGCCGCCGTTGACGCGCAAGTACTTGCCCGCCAAGGAGTTCTTGACGGCACCGGTGGCGGACTGCCCCCAGCACGCGCCGGGCTGGGCGAGGCCGGCGAGCTGGACGGTGGCGCCGCCGGTGACGACGATCGTGCGGGCGTCCACGACGTCGGCGACCTGGACCGGAGGCGGGGTGGTCGTGGTCGTCGTGGTCGTCGTGGTGGTGGAAGTGGTGGTGCTGGGGGCGATCGACAGGGCGGCACTGTCGTTCGTGGACGGACCGGTTCCGCAACTGGTCAGCAGCAGAACCGGAATCGCCAGGAGTGGAGCTAATCCTCGGGCCGAACCGGTGGCGTTCATGTACCGGGCATCGCACGGCCACCGCCCGCGCGTTACCCGCCTCAGCGGTTGGGGCGCAGCGTCCACACCACCGTCATCTCGCCGGTGGTGACGCCCTCGGCGTTGGTGATGGTCACCCGCACCGGGAACTCCGGCCGCGTGCCCGACTCCAGTTCGGCCACCACGTCGACCGCCGGGCGGTCCAGGACGGCTTCGGCGCGCAGCGCGCCCAGTGCCAGCTTCCGGTAGTCGATCCGCGAGCTCACCACCAGCGGGGTGGCCTTGCCCAGGTGCTCGGCGAAGGCGGCCATCACCACCGCGCCGGAGGCGGTCTCGGCGACGCCGAACATCATCGCGGCGTGCGGGCCGCCGACGTGGTTGCGCAGGTCCTCGCGGTCGGGCAGCGCGGTGACCACCCGACCGGGCGCGACCTCGACGAACTCGATGCCGTTGGTGCGCACCCACGGCACGGCTTGCTTCATGGCGGCGGCTAGCGACGAGGTGTCCATGGCCGGATGTTACCGCTGGGTAACCAGTAGAGGTGAGACGCCGGTCATCTCAGTTGCGAAGAATCCTCCGAAAGTGCATGCTTGTACTCAGCAACTAGTTGGATGATGCAAGCAACGGAGTGCCCGATGACGACCGAGCCCGACGACGGAGCGCCCGCGTCCGAGGAGGCGCTGGCCGACCGCGTCGGTCACGCGCTGGCGCGGCTGAACAGGCTGCAGGCGTGCCTGCACTCCCAGATGAGCAAGGCGGGCATCGACAAGGCTTCGTTCATCCTGCTGGCGACCCTGCACTACCAGGGGCCGTCGCGATCCAGCGCGCTGGCCGAGGCGGTCTTCTCCGACCCCTCCACGGTCAGCCGCCAGGTCGCGGACCTGGTCAAGGAGGGCCTGGTCGAGCGCAGGGCCGACCCCGCGGACGGGCGCGCGAGCGTGCTCGTGGTGACCGAGGCCGGGGTCGCGTTCCTCGACGAGCGGCGGCGCGGGCGCAACGCGGCGATCGCGCGCCTGTTCGCGGACTGGTCCACACCGGAGTGGGCCGAGTTCGCCACTTACTTCGAGCGCTTCGTGGGCGACTACGAGCGGGCGCTCCCGAACTTCATCCCTGAGCGCGGATCACGACCGCGCCCAGAAGGGGAGAACAACTGATGTCGGAAACAGCCACCACGCCACCCGGCGCGGCGCTGCTCACCCACCGGCAGATCCTGACCATCTTGTCAGGACTGCTGATGGGCATGTTCCTCGCGGCGCTGGACCAGATGATCGTCGCGACCGCCATGAAGACGATCGCCGACGAGCTCAACGGCCAGACCGTGCAGGCGTGGGCCACCACCGCCTACCTGATCACGGCGACCATCTCGACCCCGCTGTACGGCAAGCTGTCGGACATCTACGGTCGCAAGCCGCTGTACCTGACCGCGATCTCGCTGTTCCTGGTCGGCTCGCTGCTGTGCGGCATCGCGAACTCGATGTACGAGCTGGCCGCGTTCCGCGCGGTGCAGGGCCTGGGCGCGGGCGGCCTGATGTCGCTGGCCTTCGCCATCCTCGCGGACATCACCTCGCCGAGGGAGCGCAGCCGCTACGCCGCCTACTTCATGATCGTCTTCGGCACCTCCAGCGTCGCGGGCCCGGTCGTCGGCGGCCTGTTCGCGGGCATGGAGACGTTCCTGGGCACCGCGGGCTGGCGCTGGGTGTTCCTGATCAACGTGCCGATCGCGCTGGTGGCGCTGGCCGTCGTGGCCAAGGTGCTCAACGTCCCGCACAAGCGGGTCGACCACCGCGTGGACTACCTCGGCGCGCTGATGCTGGCCGTCGGCCTGGTGCCGCTGCTGGTCGTGGCCGAGCAGGGCCGCGAGTGGGGCTGGGCCTCGACCACCGCCGTGGCCATGTACGTCGTCGGCGTGCTGGGCCTGATCGGCTTCGTGCTCGCCGAGCGGCGGATGGGCGACGAGGCGCTGCTGCCGCTGCGGCTGTTCCGCAAGCAGACCTTCTCGATGGGCAACACGATCAACTTCGTGCTCGGCGCGGGCATGTTCGGCGGCATGGTGTCCATCCCGCTCTACCTGCAGATCGTCAAGGGCTACTCGGCCACCGACGCGGGCCTGATGATGCTGCCGATGACGCTGGGCATCATGTCCGCGGCGAACATCAGCGGCAGGATCACCGCGGTGACCGGGCGCTACAAGATCTTCCCGGTGATCGGCTTCGCGGTGCTGACCGTGACGCTGTTCGTGTTCAGCCGGGTCGGCGTGGACACGCCGGTGTGGCAGCCGCTGGTGCTGATGTTCAGCATGGGCATCGGCCTCGGCCTGTGCATGCAGACCCTGCTGATCGCGATCCAGAACGCCGCCGAGCCCAGGGACATGGGCGTGGCCACCTCGTCGGCCACCTTCTTCCGCCAGATCGGCGGCACGGTCGGCACCGCGGTGTTCCTGTCCATCCTGTTCAGCACGGTCACCACCAAGATCGCCGAGGCGCTGCGCGAGGCGTTCGGCCGCCCGGAGTTCCAGGCCGCGCTGGCCCGCCCGGAGAACCGCGAGTTCGCCGCGTCCCTGCAGAGCGGCGGCTCGGGGATGAGCCTGGACAACACCGAGTTCCTCACCACGCTGGACCCGGTGCTGGCCCGGCCGTTCCTGGAGGGCTTCTCCGAGGCGATCGGCACGGTGTTCGTGGTCGGCGGCGTGGTGACCGCCGTCGGGTTCGCGATCGTGTGGTTCCTGCGCGAGGTCCCGCTGTCCACCCGCTCCAACCTGGAGCGGGTGCGCGACGAGGAGGAGGCCGCGGCGCCTCCCGTCGCCGTGCACTGACCCGCCGGTCGAACGCGGAGAGGCCCACCCCCTGCCAGGGGGTGGGCCTCTCCGCGTTCGACCCGGTTCTCCGGGCTCAGTGCTCCTCGCCGCGCGCCACGGCGTCCTTCAGGCGCTGGTAGGACCGGACGATCTCGGCCTCGGCCTCGGTGCGGCCGACCCAGGTCGCGCCCTCGACGCTCTTGCCCGGCTCCAAGTCCTTGTAGACCTCGAAGAAGTGCTGGATCTCCAGCCGGTAGAACTCGCTGAGGTGGTGGATGTCGCGCAGGTGCTCGCTGCGCGGGTCGTCCGCGGGCACGCAGAGCAGCTTGTCATCGCCGCCCTTCTCGTCGGTCATCCGGAACATGCCGATGGCGCGGGCGCGGATCAGGCAGCCGGGGAAGGTCGGCTCCTGCACCAGGACGAGGGCGTCCAGCGGGTCGCCGTCCTCTCCCAGCGTGTCGTCGACGAACCCGTAGTCCGCCGGGTACTGAGTGGCCGTGAACAGGGTGCGGTCCAGCCGGATGCGCCCGGTCTTGTGGTCCATCTCGTACTTGTTGCGGACCCCCTTGGGGATCTCGATGGTGACGTCGAACTCCACTGCGCTGGTCCTCGCTCGTCTTCGCTGTGCGGTGTGGCCACTAGTGTGGACCACGACGTCTCGTCAACCCCCACAGCGGTCTCGCCTGGGGGTGTGAGATTGCCCGTAGTCGACCCCGGAGGACCCCGCGTGCCCGACGAGCCATCGTGGCCAACCGTGGACGGTGACGAGGCGGACCGCGAGCCGCCGACGGTGCAGGTGCAGCGCTCGCGACCGGCCGAGCCGCCCACCATGCGCATCCCGCTGCCGCCCAAGCCGCGGCCGGAGTCGCCCCGCCCGGAGTCGCCCCGCCCGGAGTCGTCCCAGCCGGAGTCGTCCCAGCCGGAGCAGGCCTCGACGGAGATGCTGCGCGTGGACCGGCTCCAGCCGCCGCAGGTCGACGCGCCCCGGACGGAGCTGCCCGCCCCCTCGCCCGAGCAGCCCGCCGAGCAGCAGCGGACCGAGCAGCAGCGGACCGAGCAGCAGCCCGTCCCGGCCCCTGCTCCCTCCCCGGTTCCTGTCCCGGCCCCCGCGCCCGCCCCGACCCCGGTTCCTGCCCCTGCCCCCGCTCCGGCTCCTGCTCCCGCGCCGCGCCCCGAGCAGGCCGAGCAGCAGCCCGAGCAGCAGCCCGAGGGCACCGCCGAACCCGTCCGCCGCCGCAGGCGTCCGCTGCTGATCGGCGCGCTGGCCCTGGTCGTCGTGCTGGTCGCGGGCGCGTCACTGGCGGGCGTGCGGCTGGGCTGGTTCGACAGCACCCCGACCGCCACCACGCGGCCCCCCGCGCCGCCCGCCGAGGTCACCAGGGCGCTGCGCGCCGTCGGCAGCGGCGGTCCCCCGCCCAGCGCCCCCGGCGTGACCGCCGCGCTGAGCGGACCGGCGGCCAACGGCGCGCTCGGCACGCTGACCGGCGTCGTGGTCGACCCGGTGGCGGGCACCACGCTGTGGCAGCAGGGCGAGACCACGCCGCTGACCCCCGCCTCCACCATCAAGACCCTCACCGCCGCCGCGGCGCTGCTGGAGCTGGACCACACGCAGCAGCTGTCCACCAAGGTCGTCCAGGGCGACCAGCCCGGCACCGTGGTGCTGGTCGGCGGCGGCGACCCGACGCTGTCCTCGCTGCCCGAGGGCGTGGCCACCGTCTACCCCGGCGCGGCCACGCTGGACGACCTGGTCGCCCAGGTCAAGGCGGCCGGACCGGTCACCAGGGTGCAGTTCGACACCAGCCGCTACACCGGTGAGGGCATCGCGCCCGGCGTGGACCCCATGGACGTGCCCAACGGCTTCGTCACCCCGATCACGTCGCTGATCCTCGACGGCGGCCGGGGCAACCCGCAACTGCTGGACACCCCGCGCACCGGCACCCCCGCCGAGGACGCCGCCCGCGAGCTGGCCGAGCGGCTCGGCGCGCAGGTCGCCGGGCGGACCACCGCCAAGGCCGACGCCAAGGTGCTCGGCGAGGTCAAGTCGCCGCCGGTCGACCGGCTGGTCGAGACGATGATGCAGAACTCGGACAACGTGCTGGCCGAGACGATGGCCCGCGAGGTGGCCGTGGCCCGCGGCCAGGAGGCGTCGTTCGCGGGCGCCACCAAGGCGGTCCGCGACGTGCTCACCGAGCACGGGTTCGACCTGACCGGCGTGCAGTCCGCCGACGCCAGCGGCCTGTCGCTGGACAACCGGGTGCCCGCCAAGCTGCTGGGCGCGCTGCTCAGCACCGCTGCCGGGCCGGACACCGCCGACCCGCGCACCGCCAAGCTGCGCCCGCTGATGACCGCGCTGCCGGTGGCGGGCGGCAGCGGCACCCTGGCCACCCGGTACAGCCAGAGCGGCGCGGCGGGGCGCGGCTGGGTTCGCGCCAAGACCGGCACCCTGACCAGCGTGAACTCGCTGGCGGGCGTGGTGGTGGACGTCGACGGCAGGCTCCTGGTGTTCGCGTTCATGTCGATCAGCGACAAGTCGACCGACAGCGTGCGCGGGGCGCTGGACGAGCTGGCCGCCGCGCTGCGCGGCTGCGGCTGTTCCTGAACCCGCACGCGCAGGTAGCGTCGGTGGGGTGAACGCGGCGACGCAGCAGGAGCAGGTGGGCGGCACGCCGGTCGACTGGGACCTGGCGGTGGCCACGGCCGCGCGTCTGGTGCGGCCCGGCCCGGTGGTGCCCAGGGCCGAGGCCGACATCGCGGTGGGCAGGTTGCGCGAGCTGGCGGTCGACGCCGAGGTGCACGTGCGCGAGCTGACCGGGCTGGGCAGCGGCCTGCCGCTGCGGCCGGGCGAGGTGGTCGACCGCCCGGCCTGGGTGCGCGCCGCCGCGCAGGGCCTGAGCGCGCTGACCGACGGCGCGCTGCCCAAGCAGTCCGGCGCGTTCAGCGGCGTGCTCGCGGGCACGGCGGGCGTGCAGGCGGGCGTGGTGCTGGCCTTCCTCAGCGCCCGCGTGCTGGGCCAGTACGACCCGTTCTCCGACGGCGGCAGGCTGCTGCTGGTGGCCCCGAACATCGTCGGCGCGCAGCACGCGCTCGACGTGCCGGGTGAGGACTTCAGCATGTGGGTGTGCCTGCACGAGGTCACCCACCGGCTCCAGTTCACCGGCGTGCCGTGGCTCGCGGGGCACTTCGCCGGCCTGGTCACCGAGCTGCTCGACGCCATGGACGGCTCCTCGCCGCGGCTGCGCGACCTGCCCCGGCGGCTGCGCGAGGCCACCGGCCCGGTGGGCCTGCTCGACCTGTTCCAGAGCCCCGAGCAGCGCGCCGTGCTGGACCGGCTGATCGCGCTGTCGACGCTGCTGGAGGGCCACGCGGACCACGTGATGGACGCCGTCGGCCCGGACGTGGTGCCCTCGGTGCGCACCATCCGCGAGCGGTTCACCGTCCGGCGCAAGGGCGGCGGCGTGCTGGACCGGGTGCTGCGCACGCTGCTGGGCGTGGAGGCCAAGGTCCGCCAGTACGCCGAGGGCGCGGCGTTCACCCGGCACGTGGTCGACGAGGTGGGCATGGCCGGCTTCAACACCGTGTGGACCAGCCCGGACACCCTCCCGACCCGCGTGGAGGTCACCGACCCGGCCGCCTGGCTGCGCCGCGTCGCGCCGTGAGCGGGAACGGGCCGCTCGCCCAGGTCCGCACAGCCGTGCGCAGGTTCCTGCTGGAGCACCGGCCCGAGCGGGTCACCGTGGCGGTCTCCGGCGGGGCGGACTCGCTCGCGCTGGCCGCGGTGACGGCCAAGCTCGCGCCCGGCGCCCGCGCGGTCGTGGTCGACCACGGCCTGCAGCCCGGTTCCGCCGAGGTGGCCGCCCGCGCCGCCCGCACCTGCGCCGAGCTGGGCCTGGCAGCCGAGGTGCGCACCGTCGTGGTGGACGGCCCCGGCGGCCCGGAGGCGGCGGCGCGGCGGGCCCGGTACGCGGCGCTGCGCCCCGAGCGCGGGCTGGTGCTGCTCGGGCACACCCGCGACGACCAGGCCGAGACGGTGCTGCTCGGGCTGGGCCGGGGCTCCGGGCCGCGCTCGATCGCGGGCATGCGCCCGCTGGACCCGCCGTGGGGCCGCCCGCTGCTCGGGGTGCCCCGCGCCGCGACCGCCGCCGCCTGCGCCGAGCTGGGGCTGGAGCCGTGGACCGACCCGCACAACGCCGACCCGGCGTTCACCCGCGTCCGGCTGCGCACCGAGGTGCTGCCGCTGCTGGAGGACGTGCTCCAGGGCGGGGTCGCCGACGCGCTGGCCCGCACGGCCGCCCAGCTGCGGGAGGACTGCGACGCGCTGGACGAGCTGGCCGCGGCCTTCGACGGCGACTGCTGCGCGGTGGGGGACCTGGACGGATTGCCCGCCGCGCTGCGCAGGCGGGTGCTGCGGCGCTGGCTGCTCGCCGAAGGCGTGCCCGAGTTGTCCGACTCGCACCTGCGCTCGGTGGACGCGCTGGTGGGGGACTGGCGCGGTCAGGGGGGCGTTTGGCTGGCGGGCGGCTTTGTGGCGCGCCGCGCGCATGGCAGGCTGATCCTGGAAGCAGTGCAGGCATGACCGAAGGGGATCGTCCGTGTACGACGGCGACATCGCCTCCGTGCTCATCACGGAGCAGGAGATCGGCGACAAGGTCGGCGAGCTCGCCAAGCAGGTTGCCGCCGACTACCCGGCGGGCGACCAGGACCTCGTCCTGATCACCGTGCTCAAGGGTGCGGTGATGTTCATGACCGACCTGGCCAGGGCGCTGCCCGTGCCGGTGCAGCTGGAGTTCATGGCGGTGAGCTCCTACGGCTCGTCCACCTCGTCCTCCGGCGTGGTGCGCATCCTCAAGGACCTCGACCGCGACATCGCCGACCGCGACGTGCTCATCGTCGAGGACATCATCGACTCCGGCCTGACCCTGTCGTGGCTGCTCAAGAACCTGGCCTCGCGCAAGCCGCGGTCGCTGGAGGTGTGCTCGCTGCTGCGCAAGCCCGACGCGGTGAAGGTCGACGTGCCGGTCAAGTACATCGGCTTCGACATCCCCAACGAGTTCGTCGTGGGCTACGGACTGGACTACGCGGAGCGCTACCGCGACCTGCCCTACATCGGCACCCTCGACCCCAAGGTCTACTCGGTGTAGGACTGCCGCGCCTCCGGCGCGGCGGCTCGGCCGCCCGGAAGTCGGCCCATCGGCACGCGTTTCGCGGAAAATCGAAGAGCGTGATTTTCCGCGAAAGGCATGCCGACAGGCCGACGCGGCCTCGCGCGGTGCCCACCTGACTAGCACCGGTGTTGTCGTGCTCACCCGATCGCGCGAACTGAGCGTTCGGACACCGCGAACTGAGCGTTCGCGCGCCTCGGGTAGTACTTACCGGCCCTCGTGGGCGCCTCGGGTAGTACTTGCACGCGCCTCACCGGGTGGGTGGTGAGGGTGGGCAAGTACTACCCGAGGGGGTGGGGTCAGCAGTTGGGGCGGCAGCGGCGCTGCGAGATGCCGTCCAGGAGGACGCCGCGGATGTCCTCGGCCTCCATCGCCTGGTACGCCTTGCCGCCGGTGGCCTGGGCGATCTGGCGCAGCGCCGCCATGTCGGCCTCGTTGCCGAGGCCGACCATGATCAGCGGCACCGGCCGGGTCGGGTCCGCCTCCCGCTTGAGCGTCTCGATCAGCGCGGCCGTGTCGATGCTGGAGATGTCGTCGTTGCGGCCGTCGGTGATCAGGGTCACCGAGTTGATCTTCGTCGGGTCGTAGGTCCGCTGCACGTGCCGGAACGCGGCCAGGGTGGTGTCGTTGAGCGCCGTCCCGCCGCCGACCAGCGACGGCAGGCTGGACGCGCCCTGCTGCAGCCGCACCCGCCGGGTCGGCCCGCCCAGCGCCTCGCCCAGCGGCCCCAGCGGCACCAGCTCGATCCAGTCGTTCGGCGGCTTCTTGTCCGTGGAGAACGCCCACAGGCCGATCTCCGAGGTGTCCGGCAGCATCCCCAGCGCGGTCAGCGCCGCCTCGGTGGCGGCGTTCACCCTGGTCTGCTTGCCGTTGCCCATCGGCTCGGCCATGGAGCCGGACACGTCCAGCACGGCCAGCAGCCGGGCGTCCAGGCTCACCGCGCCCCACGTGCCCAGCAGCTCGGAGACCTGGTCGGGGGTGGGGGTCTTGAGCACGGTGACCTCGCCGCCGCGCACGCCGTGCTCGTCGGTCGTCCAGTCCTGCGGGGCCTTGCCGTCCGGGGTGCGGAAGCCCGCCTCGGCGAAGCGCTGGGCGGTCCGGTCGCCGCGCAGGGCGGCCTCGAAGTCCTGGGCGGCCCGCGCGGTGCCCGCCTGCTCACCCGACCGGCTGACCCGCACCACCGGGTAGTCGAACGCGACCGTGCCCTCCTGGGGCTGGGACGCCACCACCTTGCGCGCCCCGGCGGCGCGGTTGGCGGCCAGCACTGACTGCTCCGGGGCGGTGAACACGGGCGCGTTGTCCACCCCCTGGGTGACCTTGCCGAAGGCGTCGCGCACGGACGGCAGCGCGTTGCGGCCGACCCGCAGCAGCGCGCCGATCAGCTCCGGCTTGGGGGTGCCGTCGGGGTTGCCCAGCTGGGCGCGGATGACCGCGAGCGTGGCCAGGCCCTCGGTGGAGGTGGTCGGGTCGCTCAGCGTCACCTCGACCCCTGGGTCGACCACCTTCTTCCAGCTCACCGGGGTGATCGGCCAGCCGAGGGCGGTCATGGCCCGCTCGGAGCCCGCGATCAGCAGCGGGGAGCTGGCCAGCGGCTCGCCGATGTCCAGCTTCGGCGCCTCGACACCCTCGTCGCCCGCCTGGCGCTGGGCCTCGGCGGCCCACATCGACGAGTCGGGGATCCACAGCGCGGGCGGGTTGATCTGCGCGGTGGGCAGCTCGTGGGCCACGTCCGCGGCGCCGCGGGGCTCGACCTGCACCTGCACGCACCGGCCGTCCACGACTGGCTGGTCCGCCTGGTAGTCCTCCGCGGCGGCCCGCACCACCTCCTCGGCCGCGGGGGTGACCGCGACCTTCAGCGGCAGGGTGCCGTCGCAGTCGGGACCGCTGGTGGCCCGCAGCGCGACCACGGTCACACCGGCGGCCGCGATGACGCCGAGCAGGGCGCCGACGGGGAGGGCGACCCGCCGGAGGCGTCCGGGTGTCTGGGGGCGAGGGGACATGCTGTCGTTACCTTCGGTCGGTGTTCACTCTTTCGGGTGGGTGTTGAACACTCGTGGTGGCGAGGATCGCACGCGCGCCACCACGCGGCCGGCCCCTGGTGTTCCGAGTCACCCGAGTCCGGCTCGCGCGGTCGCTACCCGCGCTGGTAACGCCAAGGCCGTCATGGTGGTTACGGCGGTGTGGCCGAGGCGGTTCACCACGACCCCGGTGAACCGCTCTGACCTGCGGGCCGTGTTCGTGGTCACCGCGGCACCGCGGTGGGGAACCCTCGGCCGTCCCCGGCCGTTGATCCCTCGAACGCCACCACCCGGTCCGCCGCTTCCGCACGCGGAGCACTGCTCCGGCGGCTCGGGCGGTAGGCTGGTCGGACGGGCGTGCCCGTCTGCGCCCGTCACCAAGTCAGGGAGGGTCGAGGCCGCCCGACGGCCGTAAGTGCATGGACCGCAAGCGCCTGCTTCGCAACCCGCTGCTGTGGATCGTCGCGGTGTTGCTGCTCTACTACGCCTTCAACGTGCTCTTCGACGACGCCAGGGGCTACACCCCGGTCAAGACGTCCCAGGCACTGCAGCAAGTCCGGGACGGCAAGGTCAAGGAAGCCACGATCGAGGACAAGGAGCAGCGCCTCAAGCTGACCCTCAACGACGGGGTGACCTTCGAGGGCCACAACCGGCTGATCACGCAGTTCCCGGCGAGCTCCACCGACGAGGTCTTCACCATCCTCGACCAGGCGGGCAACAAGCCGACCGTCGAGACCAAGGTCAACCAGGACTCGTTCCTGATGCAGATCCTGCTGTACCTGGTCCCGCTCGGCCTGCTGCTCGTGCTGCTGATGTGGATGATGAACAACGCCCAGGGCGGCGGCAACCGCGTCCTCAACTTCGGCAAGTCCAAGGCCAAGCAGCTGTCCAAGGACATGCCCAAGACGACGTTCGCCGACGTCGCGGGCGCCGAGGAGGCCGTGGAGGAGCTGCAGGAGATCAAGGACTTCCTGCAGAACCCCGGCCGCTACCAGGCGCTCGGCGCGAAGATCCCCAAGGGCGTCCTGCTCTACGGCCCGCCCGGCACCGGCAAGACGCTGCTCGCGCGCGCGGTCGCCGGTGAGGCCGGGGTGCCGTTCTACTCGATCTCCGGCTCGGACTTCGTCGAGATGTTCGTCGGCGTCGGCGCCTCCCGCGTCCGCGACCTGTTCGAGCAGGCCAAGCAGAACGCGCCGTGCATCATCTTCGTCGACGAGATCGACGCGGTCGGCCGCCACCGCGGCGCAGGCCTCGGCGGCGGCCACGACGAGCGCGAGCAGACCCTCAACCAGCTGCTCGTGGAGATGGACGGCTTCGACTCGCGCGGCGGGATCATCCTGATCGCGGCGACCAACCGGCCCGACATCCTGGACCCCGCGCTGCTGCGCCCCGGCCGGTTCGACCGGCAGATCCCGGTGTCCGCGCCCGATCTCAAGGGCCGCAAGCAGATCCTGCGGGTGCACGCCAAGGGCAAGCCGTTGGCCCCGGACACCGACCTGGACGGCCTGGCCAAGCGCACCGTCGGGTTCTCCGGCGCGGACCTGGCCAACGTCATCAACGAGGCGGCGCTGCTGACCGCCAGGCAGAACGGCACCGTGATCAGCGGCGCCGCGCTGGAGGAGTCCGTCGACCGGGTGATCGGCGGTCCGGCCCGCAAGAGCCGGATCATCTCCGAGAAGGAGAAGAAGATCACCGCCTACCACGAGGCCGGGCACGCGCTGGCCGCGTGGGCGATGCCGGACATCGACCCGGTCTACAAGGTCACCATCCTGGCCCGCGGGCGCACCGGCGGTCACACGCTGTCCGTGCCCGAGGAGGACAAGGACCTGATGACCAGGTCCGAGATGATCGCCCGGCTGGTGTTCGCCCTGGGCGGGCGCTCGGCCGAGGAGCTGGTCTTCCACGAGCCGACCACGGGCGCGTCCAACGACATCGAGCAGGCCACCAAGATCGCCCGCGCGATGGTCACCGAGTACGGCATGAGCGCCCGGCTGGGCGCGGTCAAGTACGGCCAGGAGCAGGGCGAGCCGTTTCTCGGCCGCACCGCGGGCCGCCAGGCCGACTACTCGCTGGAGGTCGCGCACGAGATCGACGAGGAGGTCCGGGAGCTCATCGAGGCCGCGCACACCGAGGCCTACGAGGTGCTCAACACCTACCGCGACATCCTCGACAACCTCACCCTGGAGCTGATCGAGAAGGAGACCCTGCACCAGAAGGACCTGGAGCGGATCTTCGCCGGGGTGGAGAAGCGGCCGAGGATCACCAAGTTCAACGAGTTCGGCAACCGCGTCCCGTCGGACAAGCCGCCGGTCAAGACCCCGGCGGAGCTGGCCAAGGAGCGCGGCGAGCCGTGGCCGCCCACCGTCGAGGAGCAGCTGGAGCGCGAGATCGCCGAGGTGCCGTCGGCGCAGGAGCCGGTGACCGCGCCGGTCCAGGCCCAGCAGCCGCCGCAGCAGCCCAACGGCAGCAACGGCTACCAGCCGCAGCACCCGTCGTCCGGCCCGCCGAACTACGGCGCGCCCCCCGGTTGGACCCCGGCCACCGTCCCCGGCGGCGGCCAGCCGCCCGCGACCCAGTGGCAGCCCGAGCCCACCGACGCGGAGGCGGGGAAGCGGTCCTTCGACACGGACCCGGACAACCGCCAGTGACCGGTCTCGACCACGCCGGCCTCTCCCTGACGGGGGAGGCCGGCGTCGCCGCGCGACGGCCCTTCGACCAGCGCCGGGCCGAGGAAGCCGTGCGGGAACTGCTGCTGGCCTGCGGCGAGGACCCGGACCGGGAGGGCCTGCGGGACACCCCGGCGCGGGTGGCGCGGGCCTACCGGGAGCTGTTCGCGGGGCTGTTCACCGACCCGGACAGCGTGCTGGACAAGACCTTCGGCGAGAGCCACGAGGAGCTCGTCCTGGTCACCGACATCCCGATGTACTCGTTCTGCGAGCACCACCTGCTGCCCTTCCACGGCGTCGCGCACGTCGGGTACATCCCCAACGAGCAGGGCCGGGTCACCGGGCTGTCCAAGCTGGCCAGGCTGGTCGACCTGTACGCCAAGCGGCCGCAGGTGCAGGAGCGGCTGACCTCGCAGGTCGCCGACGCGCTGGTGCGCAGGCTGGAGCCGCGCGGGGTGATCGTGGTCATCGAGGCCGAGCACCTGTGCATGGGGATGCGCGGGGTGCGCAAGCCCGGCTCGCGCACCACCACCTCGGCCGTGCGCGGGATGCTGCGCGACTCGCCGACCACCCGCGCGGAGGCGATCGAGCTGATCAGGGGGCGCGGCCGGTGACCCTGCCCAGGCCGGGGCACTGCGTGGTGATGGGCGTGCTCAACGTGACCCCGGACTCGTTCTCCGACGGCGGTCGCTACCTCGACCGCGACGACGCGGTGGCGCACGGCGTGGCCGTGCACCGCCGGGGCGCCGACCTGGTCGACGTGGGCGGCGAGTCCACCCGCCCCGGCGCCGAGCGGGTGCCGCCGGAGGTGGAGGCCGCGCGGGTGGCGCCGGTGATCCGCGAGCTGGTCGCCGAGGGCGTGCCGGTGAGCGTGGACACCATGCGCTCGGAGGTGGCGCTGGCCGCGCTGGAGGCGGGCGCGTCGATCGTCAACGACGTCTCCGGCGGCCTGGCCGACCCGGCGATGGTGAAGGTCGTCGCCGAGGCGGGCGTGCCGTACGTGGTCATGCACTGGCGCGGGCACAGCCGCGAGATGCAGCGGCTGGCCGTCTACGACGACGTGGTGCGCGAGGTGCGCGACGAGCTGTCCGCGCGGGTCGACGCCGCGCTGGCGGCGGGTGTGCGGGCGGAGGACGTGGTGCTGGACCCCGGTCTGGGGTTCGCCAAGGACGCCGACCACAACTGGCAGCTGCTCAACCGGCTGGACGTGCTGCTGGAGCTGGGGTTCCCGGTGCTGGTGGGGGCGTCCCGCAAGCGCTTCCTGGGCACGCTGCTGGGTGGCCGCGCGCCGGACGGCCGCGAGGACGCCACCGCGGCGGTGTCGGCGCTGGCCGCGTTCGCGGGCGCGTGGGGCGTGCGGGTGCACGACGTGGGCCGCTCGCTGGACGCGGTGGCCGTGGCGCGGGCTTGGCGGGCGGGCCGTGGCTGACCCGGTGGGCGACCGCATCGAGCTGCGCGGCCTGCGGGTGCGCGGCCACCACGGCGTGTTCGAGCACGAGAAGCGGGACGGGCAGGACTTCCTGGTCGACATCACCGCGTGGCTGGACCTGTCCCGCGCGGCGGCCACCGACGACCTGCGCGACACGCTGCACTACGGCGAGCTGGCCGAGCGCGCGGCGGCGATCGTCGGCGGCAGGCCGCGCGACCTGATCGAGGCGGTCGCGGGCGAGGTCGCCGACGAGGTGCTGACCGACCGGAGGGTGCGGGCGGTCGAGGTGACCGTGCACAAGCCGTCCGCGCCGATCCCGCTGACCTTCGCGGACGTGTCGGTGACCATCCGGCGGACCCGTGACTAGGGCGGTCCTGTCGATCGGCTCGAACATGGGCGACCGGCTGGGCTACCTGCGCCAGGCCGTGGCCGGTTTCGCCGACGACCTGGTGGCGGTGTCCCCGGTGTACGAGACCGCGCCGTGGGGCGTGACCGACCAGGACGACTTCCTCAACGCCGTGCTCATCGTCTCCGGCGAGCCGGACGAGTGGGGTTGGCTGCGGCGCGGGCAGGAGCTGGAGCGGGCGGCGGGCCGGGTGCGCGAGCGCCGCTGGGGTCCGCGCACCCTGGACGTGGACGTGGTGACCGTGGACGGCGTGCGCTCCGACCACCCGGACCTGCTGCTGCCCCACCCCGGCGCCCACGAGCGCGCCACCGTCCTGATCCCCTGGCTGGACGTCGACCCCGACGCCGTCCTACCCGGACACGGCAGGACCGCCGACCTGCTGTCCACACTGGACACGACCGGCGTCCGCCCCTACCCCCACTCCTTGCTCTGACCCCCAGCCACCACGCGAGGCCGTGGAGGCCAGGTGACCACCAT
>NZ_BMRG01000001.1:313753-334008 GCF_014648515.1 Saccharothrix coeruleofusca | reverse complement strand
CGGCCTGTCGGCATGCCTTTCGCGGAAAATCACGCTCTTCGATTTTCCGCGAAACGCGTGCCGATGGGCCGACTTCCAGGCGGCCGAGCCGCCGCGCCGGAGGCGCGGCAAAATGATCCAGTGAGGTTCACCAGAACGCGGGACCTGCTCGCCGCCGCGCTGATCGCGGGCTTGCTGGCGCACTTGGTGCTGCGCTTGGCCTACGACGCGCTGCCCCTGCTGCCGAGGTTCGCCGGATTCACCCTTTTGGTGATTTCCGCGGTGGATGTCGGGCTGGCGTTCAGCCTGCGGGCCCGCATCCTGCGCAAACCCGGTGCGCGGCCGGTCCAGCCGTTGACCGCGGCCCGCGCGGTGGCGCTGGCGAAGGCGTCGTCGCTGCTGGGGGCCATCATGCTGGGTGGCTGGGCGGGGGTGCTGGTCTACGTGCTGCCCGCGCGCGGCGAGTTCGAGGCCGCGTCGAACGACCTGGTCAGCTCGATCGTGGGGGTGGTGTGCGCGGCGGCGCTGATCGGTGCGGGGCTGTGGCTGGAGCACTGCTGCAGGACGCCGCCGGACCCGCACGCGGACCGGTGAATACGGGTCCGGAGGTCTCAATCGCATAACCGACCGGTACCGTGGGCCCCATGACCGGGCGAGGCGCGTCGCAGGACGACGATCGGCAGGACCGCGGTCGCGCTGCCGGGCGACTGCTGCTGGTGGGGGCGCTGGCGCTGGCCTTCGGCGCCGCGGCGGTGCTGGTGCTCAGCGACAACGCCCGCTGGTTGCGGTTGGCCGTGGTCGCGGCGCTGTGGGCGGCGCTGGTGGGCGCTTTCCTGGCCGCGCGCTACCGCCGCCAGGTCGTCGAGCGCGATGACGAGGTGGCCGACCTCCAGTCGGTCTACGAGCTGGAGCTGGAGCGCGAGGTCGCGGCTCGCCGGGAGTACGAGCTGGAGCTGGAGGCGGAGACCCGCAAGCGGGTCCGCGAGGAGGCCAAGGACGACCTGGAGGCGCTGCGCGGCGAGCTGCGCGCCCTGCGGGAGAACCTGGAGGCCCTGCTGGGCGGCGAGGTGCTGGTCGAGCGGGTGGCGCTGCGCGCGGAGTCCACCCGGATGCGGTCGCTGTCGGACCAGTCGCGGCTGATGGGGTTGGGGGACAAGCGGATCATCACGGCCGGGCCGGTGGTGGACAAGCCCGCCGCCGAGCGCCCCGAGGTGCGCACCGAGATGATGGACCGGGTGGTGGCCGAGGCGCCGCGCAAGGAGCAGCCGCGCCGCCCCGAGCCCGCCCGGCCCGAACCGGCGCGGCAGACCCAGCCGGTGCGCCGGGAACCCGCCCGCGTGCAGCAGCAGCGGCCCGTGCCGCCGGTGGTCCGGCGGGAGGCCCCGCCCAAGCCCGAGCAGACCGAGCGGGTGAACCGCCCCAAGCCGCAGCGCCCTGCCCCCGAGCCGGTGCGCGGTGAGCCGGTGCGCGCGGAGCAGGCGCGCGGGGAGGCCGCTCGCGACACCGACCTGTTCCGCACCCCGAACAAGCCACCGTCCCGTTCGGACGGTGGCCGCGACGAGTTCCCGCAGGGTGGCGACCCGACCCGGTTCGCCGAGCTGGGGCCGCGCGAACCGGGTCGGGGCAGCGGTGCCCAGGCCCGTCCGGTGGGGTCGGCGAAGACCGAGCGCCGCAGCCGGATCGCCGAGCGGACCGAGATGATCAGCCGCGAGTCGGTGGCCGACAAGCCCCGGCGCAAGGGCGCGGAGTCGACCGGCAGCCACCGCCCGGTGGCGGGCCGCACGGCGTCCGAGCGCACCGGCGGGCACCAGCCGGTCGAGCCCGCCGGGCGGCGCCGGGTGGAGGAGCACTCCCCCCAGTGGGAGGAGATCAGCAAGCCCACGCGCAGGCCCGAGCCCGAGGAGCCCGCGGGCGCGCACGCGGACGGCAAGTCGGTCAGCGAGCTGCTGGCCGCGTTCGGCGGCGGGGACTCGCCGCGGCGGCGGCGTCGCCGCGAGGGCTGATCACTTGTCGATGTCGCCCACGACCACGGCGAAGGAGCCGAGGACGGCGGGCAGGTCGGCGACCGGCGTGCCGGGCAGCAGCGCCGAGAGCGCCTGGACGTTGTTGAACGACGGGGTGCGCAGCTTGAGCCGCCACGGCGTCTTCTCGCCGCGCGAGGACAGCAGCACCCCCGAGGTGCCCAGCGGCGCCTCCACGCTGGTGTAGACCGAGCCCTCGGGGGCCTTGATCGCCTTGGGCAGCCGCAGGTTCACCGGCCCGGCGGGAAGCCGGTCCAGGCACCGGCGGGCCAGCTCGACGGACTGGCGGACCTCGTCGACCATGCACGCGACCCGCGCCCGCGCGTCGCCCTCCCGCCGGGTGACCGGCTCGACGCCGAGTTCCCGGTAGGCGGGCAGGGGATCGTCGCGGCGCAGGTCGAAGTCCACTCCGGACGCTCGTCCGATGGGGCCGGTGACGCCGTGGGCGAGAGCCGCTTCCCTTGTCAGCACACCGATCCCGGCCAACCCGTCAGGCACGTCGGGGATCTCCACTGTGGACAGCGCGGCGGCCACCCGGTCGGTCCAGCCCGCGGGCACGTCCTCGCGCAGGCCGCCGATGCGGTTGGCCATGAAGTGGATGCGCCCGCCGGAGGCTTCCTCCAGCACCGCCTGCACGGCCTCCCGGCCCCGGCCCGCGGCGGCCGGGTCGGTGAGCGGGGCGAGGAAGACCAGGTGGGCCATGATCCGGTTGAGCTCGCACAGCAGGGCGCGCAGCCACTGGGCGCGCGGCGGCACGTCCATGCCGGTCATCCGCTCCACGGCCAGCGCGACGGCCAGCTCGTTGCAGAAGGCGGCGAGCCAGTCGTGGCGGTTGGCCAGGGTGAGCACCTGGCGGTAGTCGCGCACCTCGAACAGCTTCTCCGCGCCCCGGTGCAGGTGGCCCACCAGCGGTTCGGCCGAGGTGATGACGTCGGCGGACACGGTCAGCCGCAGGCGGTAGGCGCCGTGGGCGGAGGGGTGCAGCGGACCGAGGTCGACTACCCGGTCCACGCCGAGGTGACGCGCTCCTGCCCCTACGCCCACAGTGATCCGCACCCCGTCATGGTCCCACGTCAGTCCCCGGTCACCGCGAACAGGAAGCAGCCGTGGGAGAGGCTGCGCACCTGCACCTCGACGACCTCCGGGTGGGCCAGCAGGTCCGCCAGGTCGCGCTCCAGGGTTTCCGGCTGGGCCAGCACCCCGTCGTGGATGCGCCCGTGCGCGGTGTAGGCCCGCAGCACCCGCGGCGCGCGGCCCAGCTCGACCGGGAGGCCGCCGTCCGGCCCGCCGCACGGCTCGGCGTGCACGAACACCGGCCCCACCTCCTCGTACGGGCCGCGGCCCGCCGTGGGCGAGTAGCGGAACAGCACCAGCGGCTCGCCCTCGCGGGCTTTGCGCAGGCAGCACCTCAGCGGCGAGCCCGCCGCCTCCGCCACCCGCTCGTGGTGCTCGTCCCGCCCGGCGGCTTCCCGAGCCCTGGTGACGACGTCCTCCGGCAGCGCGTGAATCCTCATGCCGCGCACCCTGCCCACGCGCGCGTCCCGCTGCCGGCGCTCTTCGGACCTCGCGCTCACGGCCGCCACGGGGGCAGCGGCGGCAGCAGGTCCGACGTGCGCACGCCCACCCCGTGCAGCAGCCACCCGAAGCCGCCCAGCCCGCCCACCGCCCGCAGCTCCGCGACGCGCGAGGCCCGCTCCGCCGTGTCCAGCCACCGGGCCGGGTCGATCTCCCCCACCAGCCCCAGCGCCGCCAGCGCGTCCCGCTGCGACACCAGCACCCAGTCCCCGCCCGCCGCCTCGGCGCAGGCGTCCAGCGCCACGTGCGCGGTGAGGTCGCAGCTGCCGTCGAAGACCGGCTCCACCCGCCGCCCGTCGCGGTAGGCGGCGAAGGTGCCCTCCGGGTAGCGCCCGGCCGCCCGGTCCGCCCGCACGTGCCCGTAGTCCACCGCCAGCGCCGCCCCCCGGACCCGCGACACCGCGTCCGCCCAGGCCGCGTCGCGGGGCGCGCCGACCTCGGCGGTGGCCCCGGCGGGCAGCGGCCACCAGCGGGCCAGCCACGGGTCGTCCGACGGGCCCGTCACGATCGGGCAGGGGATGGCGTCCAGCCACTCGTGCCCGACCAGCAGCCCCTCCACCCGCTCGGGCAGCGACCGGGTCCACGTCACGCCGTCGACCCGCCGCGCGGGCCCCAGCTCCACCGCGGTCACCCGCAGCCTGCGCGCCAGCGACCCGGCGGCCAGCGAGCGCACCGCCGCCGACAGCTCGCCGCCGCCCGCGCCGACGTCGACGAAGTCCAGCCGGGCGGGCCTGCCCAGCGCGAAGTCCACCCGGTCGAGCAGCACCAGCAGGGCTTCGGCCAGCTCCGGACCCACCAGGGGGGCGGTGCGGAAGTGGTCGGCGGGCAGTGCTCCGCGCGTGAAGAAGCCCTCCGGCCCGTACAGGGCCTCGCGCCAAGCCGATTCCGGGTCTCGCATCGTTCAAGTGTCCCTTTAAGGTTTCACTCCGTGACCGACCCCGCACCGACGCCGCACACCCCCACCGCCCGCAAACGGGTGGAGCAACGCCGCTGGACCGTGCTCCTGCCCGTGGTCGGCCTGATCGCCCTGGGCGTGTGCGGGCTGGTCCTGCTCGGCCTGGGCACCAGCCGGATCGGCCTGCTGCCCATCCTGGTCGGCGCGGTGGCCGCGCTGCTGCCGGTCGCCGCGGTGCTGGGCGCCTCGCTGTGGATCGACCGCTGGGAGCCGGAACCGGCCAGGAACCTGCTGGTGGCGTTCGCGTGGGGCGCGTGCGGGGCGACCATCACCTCGCTGGTGTTCAACCAGACCGCGCAGGTGCTCGGCGAGCTGATCAACGGGGGCGACGGCACCACGTTCGCGGCCGTGGTGGGCGCGCCGGTGGTGGAGGAGGCGACCAAGGCGGTCTTCCTGGTGGGGCTGTTCCTGCGCCGCCGCCAGGAGTTCGACGGCGTGGTGGACGGCATCGTCTACGCCGGGGTGGTCGCCGCGGGGTTCGCCTTCACGGAGAACATCTACTACTTCGCGCGGGTCTTCGTCGACAGCGGCTTCGGCGACCTCAGCAGCGGCGTGATCGCGCTGTTCATCCTGCGCGGCGTGCTGTCCCCGTTCGCCCACCCGCTGTTCACGTCCATGACCGGCCTGGGCATCGGCTTCGCCGCGATGACCGCCAGCCGGAACCTGCGGCTGGTCGCGCCGCTGCTGGGCTACCTGGGCGCGGTCGGGCTGCACTCGCTGTGGAACTTCTCCACCACCGTGGGCACCGGCTCGACCTTCATCAACCTGTACTTCCTGATCATGGTGCCGATCTTCGCGGCGATGGTGTGCCTGGTGGTCTGGCAGCGCCGCCGCGAGCAGCGCATCGTCGCCGCCCAGCTGCCCGCGATGGCCGAGCGCAAGTGGATCGCCGCCAGCGAGGTGACGCTGCTGGCCAGCCTGCAGGGCAGGCGGCGGTGGCGGCGGCGGGTCCGCCGCAAGGTCGGCGACCGGGCCGCCCGCGCGGTGGCGGGCTACCAGGTGGCCGCGACCGAGCTGGCCTTCCTGCGGCACCGGATGGCGCTGGGCACCGCCGCCGCGGACGCCGACGAGCGGCACGCCAAGCTGCTGGAAGCGCTCATCGCGGCCCGTCGGGCGGCGGTCGAGGCGCCGGGCGCGCTCAACGCCGCGGGTGGTGTTCGTCGCAGTTGACCAGCGCCGCCGACGGCCCGGATTACGCTCGGTGTCGTCGTCCGGTACCCGCCCGTAGGGACTGGAACGTCTGGATGGAGTACGTCGCATGGACGCGACCCCCCGCCCCGCGCGGCTCGCCGTGGGCGTGATCTCGGCCGGCCGGGTCGGTTCGGTGCTGGGCGCCGCGCTGGCCAGGGCCGGGCACGTGGTGTCGGCGGCGTCCGCGGTCTCGCGGGAGTCGCTGCGCCGCGTCGACGAGCTGCTGCCCGACGTGCCCGTGCTGCCGCCACCGGAGGTGGCCGCGGGCGCGGACCTGGTGCTGCTGGCGGTCCCCGACGACGCGCTGGCCGGGCTGGTGCGCGGCCTGGTCGCCACCGGATCGCTGCGCGCGGGCCAGATCGTGGTGCACACCAGCGGCGCGCAGGGCGTGGCCGTGCTCGCCCCCGCCGCCGAGGTCGGCGCGCTGTGCGTGGCGCTGCACCCGGTCATGACGTTCACCGGCCGCGCCGAGGACGTGCAGCGGGTCACCGCCTGCTCGGTGGGCGTCACCGCCGCCGACGGCGACGACGTGGCCTGGAACGTGGGCGAGGCGCTGGTCGTGGAGATGTCCGCGGAGCCGGTCCGGGTGCCCGAGGCGGCCCGCCCGCTCTACCACGCCGCCCTGGCCCACGGGGCCAACCACCTGATCACGCTGGTCGCCGACTGCGCCGACGTGCTGCGCCGGTCCGGCATCGCCGACGCCGAGCGCGCGCTGGGGCCGCTGCTGTCCGCCGCGCTGGACAACGTGCTGCGGCACGGCGACCGCGCCCTCACCGGGCCGGTCGCGCGCGGCGACGCGGGCACCGTCGCCAAGCACCTGGCGGTGCTCGCCGAGCGGGCACCTGCCACCCTTGCGCCGTACCGAGTTCTCGCGCGACGCACCGCGGAGCGCGCGCAGGCCGCCGGGCTGCTCCGGCCCGAGCTGGCGGCCGAAGTCCGCACCACCCTCGAGGACGACGCATGACCAAGCCCCTCACCAAGGACGACTACACCCCCGGTGGGGTCACCCTGCACCACGACCCGGACCGCCTGCGCCGGGTCACCCGCGCGCTGCGCGCCGCGGGCCGCAACATCGCGCTGGTGCCGACGATGGGCGCGCTGCACGAGGGCCACCGCAAGCTGATCCGCGAGGCCCACGTCCTGCAGAACACCGTCGTGGTGGTGTCGATCTTCGTCAACCCGACCCAGTTCGGGCCGAACGAGGACTTCGAGCGCTACCCGAGGACGCTGGAGGCCGACGTGGAGGTCTGCCGCGAGGAGCGGGTCGGCCTGGTCTTCGCCCCCGGCGTGGAGGACATGTACCCGGCGGGCGGGCAGGTCACCGTGGCGCCGGGGCCGCTGGGCGAGCAGCTGGAGGGCGCGACCCGCCCCGGCCACTTCGCGGGCGTGCTGACCGTGGTGGCCAAGCTGCTCAACATCGTGCAGCCGAACTACGCGCTGTTCGGCGAGAAGGACTACCAGCAGCTCACGCTCATCCGCCGGATGGTGCGGGACCTGAACCTGCCGGTGGACGTGGTGGGCGTGCCCACCGTGCGCGAGGCCGACGGCCTGGCGCTGTCCTCCCGCAACCGCTACCTGTCCGAGGACGAGCGCGCCGCCGCCACCGCCCTGTCCGCCGCGCTGGTGGCCGGGGCGCACGTCAGCGGCCAGGGCGCGGACGCCGTGCTCAAGGCCGCCCGCGACACGCTGGCCGCGGTGCCCGAGGTGGACCTGGACTACCTGGAGCTGCGCGCGCCCGACCTGGGCCCCGCGCCGGAGAACGGCGACGGCAGGCTGCTGGTCGCCGCCCGCGTGGGCACCACCCGACTGATCGACAACGCCCCCGTGCTGCTGGGCGCGGGGGACGAGTGAGGGGGACCGCGATGTTCCGCACCATGCTCAAGTCGAAGATCCACCGCGCCACCGTCACCCAGGCCGACCTGCACTACGTCGGCTCGGTCACGGTCGACGAGGACCTGATGGAGGCCGCCGACCTGCTCGCGGGCGAGCAGGTGGCCATCGTGGACGTCACCAACGGCGCGCGGCTGGAGACCTACGTCATCCCCGGCGAGCGGGGCAGCGGCGTCATCGGCATCAACGGCGCCGCCGCGCACCTGGTCAAGCCCGGCGACCTGGTCATCCTCATCGCCTACGGCATGATGGACGACGCCGAGGCGCGCGCCTACCAGCCCAAGGTCGTCTTCGTCGACGCCGACAACAAGGTCGTCGAGCTGGGCGCGGACCCGGCGCACGCGCCCGAGGGCTCCGGCCTGCTCAGCGGCGCGGTCCTGGTGCCCGCCGGGGGCGTGCCCGCCTCCGAGACCGAGGACGCCGCGGCGCTCGACGCGCTGATCCAGGCCGAGAACCAGTAGGGAGAACCGCGGTGCTGCTCGCCGTCGACGTCGGCAACACGAACATCGTCCTCGGGCTGTACGACGGCACCGGGGACAAGGCCGCGCTGGTCCGCGACTGGCGGATGCGCACCGACGCCCGGATGACCGCCGACGAGCTGGCGCTGACCATGCGCGGCCTGCTCGGCGAGTACGCCGACAAGATCACCGGCATCTCCGCCCTGTCCACCGTGCCCGCGGTGCTGCGGGAGCTGCGCGTGATGCTCGGCCGGTACTACTCGTCGGTGCCGAAGGTGCTGGTCGAGCCCGGCGTGCGGACCGGCGTGCCGCTGCTGGTGGACAACCCGAAGGAGGTCGGCTCGGACCGGGTGATCAACACCCTGGCCGCGCACCACCTCTACAGCACCGCCTGCGTGGTGGTCGACTTCGGCACCTCCACCAACCTGGACGTGATCTCGGCCAAGGGCGAGTTCCTCGGCGGGGCGCTGGCGCCGGGCATCGAAATCTCGGTGGACGCGCTGGCCGCGCGGGCGGCCCAGCTGCGCAAGGTCGAGCTGGTCCGCCCGCGCTCGGTGATCGGCAAGAACACCGTGGAGTGCCTGCAGTCCGGGATCGTGTACGGGTTCGTCGGCCAGGTGGACGGCCTGGTGCGGCGGATCGTCGACGAGTTGCAGGAGAGCGAGCCGGGACCGGTGTCGGTGATCGCGACCGGCGGCCTGGCGCCACTGGTGGTCACCGAGTCGGCGACCATCGGCAGGCACGTGCCCGACCTGACCCTCCTGGGCCTGCGCCTGGTCTTCGAGCGCAACATGAGGTGACCCGCCCCCGCGAGTCGAACCTCCGGGCACCCCGAATTCAACGTTCGCGCACCCCGACCCGCACTTTCGCGCCTCGACCCCGCACCTCGGGTAGTAGCTACCGGCCCTCGCAGCGGCCTCGGATAGTACTTGCCGACGCAACAGGGAGGGTCAGGCGCGGGTCATGCGCTTGACGTGGGTGGTCAGGGGGAAGTCGAACTCGCCTTCGGCGGTCTCGGGGCGGGCGCGCAGGAACGCCAGCACCTGCTCGCGCAGCGCCCGCCGCTCCTCCTCGGCCGCCACCAGCACGTGCGACTGCGTGCCCACCGTCGCCACCAGGGTCTCCGCCGTGCGCCGGTGGACGTGCGGGAACGTGGCCCGCGCCGAGCCGGTGAACAGCTCGTGGTCGGGCATCACCTGGTCGACATCGCTCACGCCCCGGTTCGTCCCGTCGTGGCCGATGCGGTCGAACTCGGCCACCCACGGCACGGACAGGTCGCCGTAGTTCCACAGTCCGGCGAGCACGCCGCCGGGCCGCAGCACCCTGGCGATCTCGGGCAGCGCCGCGTCCCGGTCGAACCAGTGGAACGCCTGGCCCACCAGCACGGCGTCCACCGACCGGTCGGGCAGCGGGACGCGCTCGGCGGAACCGGGCAGCGCGCGCACCTCCTCGTTGCGGCGCACCAGTTCGGCGAGCATCTTCTCGTCCGGTTCCACCGCGGTGACCTGGTGGCCCTCGGCGACCAGGACGGCGGTCAGCTTGCCGGTCCCGGCGGCGAGGTCCAGCACCTCCAGCGAGGATCGGCCCAACGAGGATCCGCCCAGCGGTTCCAGGGCCCACCGGACGGCGGCGGCGGGGTAGTCGGGGCGGTGTTCGGCGTAGGCGCGAGCGTGCGACCCGAAAGAACCGGCTCGGCGGGCCCACATCTCGTCGCGGTCGTCGGCACTGGTCATCACCTCACCCTAGGGAGAACCCGTTCGATCCCCGGAGCGGCCTTTCCGTACCCTTCTGCGTGTGAGTGAGCAGCCTCAGACCGGTATCCCGATCAGCGACGACGATCTCCCCGAGCAGTTGCGCGTGCGCCGGGAGAAGCGGGCGCGGCTGTTGGAACGCGGGGTCGACCCGTATCCGGTCGAAGTACCCCGCACGCACACGCTGCGCGAAGTGCGGGAAGCGCACCCGGACCTGCCGCCGGACACCAGCACCGGCGAAGTCGTCGGCGTCACCGGCCGCGTGATGTTCATCCGCAACACCGGCAAGTTGTGCTTCGCGACGTTGCGCGAAGGCGACGGCACCGAACTGCAGGCCATGTTGAGCCTGAACGGGGTCGGGGAGCAAGCGCTTGCCGAATGGAAGTCCGACGTCGACCTGGGCGACCACGTATTCGTGCGCGGCGAGGTCATCACCTCCCGCCGGGGGGAACTGTCGGTGCTGGCCGACTCCTGGTCGCTGGCCGCGAAGTCGTTGCGCCCCTTGCCGGTCGCGCACAAGGAACTCGCGGAGGAAACCCGCATTCGGCAGCGCTACGTGGATCTCATCCTGCGCGAGCAGGCGCGCAACACGGTGCGCAGCCGGGCCGCCGTGGTGCGGTCGTTGCGGGAGTCGTTCCACCGCCGGGGTTTCATCGAAGTGGAGACCCCGATGTTGCAGACGTTGCAGGGCGGTGCGGCGGCCCGTCCGTTCGTGACGCACTCCAACGCGCTGGACATCGACCTGTTCCTGCGCATCGCGCCGGAGCTGTACCTCAAGCGGTGCGTGGTGGGCGGCATCGAGAAGGTCTTCGAGATCAACCGCAACTTCCGCAACGAGGGCATCGACTCGTCCCATTCGCCTGAGTTCTCCATGCTGGAGTACTACGAGGCCTACGCCACCTACGACACCAACGCGGTGCTGACCAGGGAGCTGATCCAGGAGGCCGCGCTGGCGGTGGCCGGGTCGCACGTGGTGACGCTGGCCGACGGCACCGAGTACGACCTGGGCGGCGAGTGGACCACGCTGACCATGTACGGGTCGCTGTCCGAGGCGGTCGGCGAGGAGGTCACCCCGGAGACCTCCGCGCAGCGGCTGCGCGAGCTGGCCGCCGAGCACGAGCTGGAGACCGATCCCAAGCTGGGCCACGGAAAGCTCGTGGAGGAGCTGTGGGAGCACCTGGTGGGTGATCACCTGTACGCCCCCACCTTTGTGCGTGATTTCCCGGTGGAGACCTCGCCGCTGACCCGGCAGCACCGCTCCGTGGCCGGGGTCGCCGAAAAGTGGGACCTCTACATGCGCGGTTTCGAGTTGGCCACGGGTTACTCCGAACTCGTCGACCCGGTGGTCGAGCGGGAGCGGCTGGAAGCCCAGGCGCGGCTGGGCGCGGCGGGCGACGACGAAGCCATGCCGGTGGATGAGGACTTTCTGCGATCACTGGAGTACGGAATGCCACCGAGCGGTGGGGTGGGAATGGGCATCGACCGGCTGCTGATGGCCATCACCGGCCTCGGTATCCGGGAGACCATCCTGTTCCCCCTCGTCCGCCCGGAATGACGAACCCCCCGCACTCCGGGGGGCGGATTCCGGGACTTGTGCGCTAACCTGCACTCGACAATGATTTGGTCGCGGTCGGGGACACCGCGCACGCATTCGAGTCCAGGAGGATACGCATGGCGCAGAAGGTCACCGTGACCCTGGTCGATGACCTGGACGGCGGGCAGGCCGAGGAGACGGTCGGCTTCGGTTTGGACGGGGTCTCGTACGAGATCGACCTTTCTTCGGCCAATGCGGGGAAGCTCCGCGACGCCCTCGCCGACTTCGTCGCAAGCGCCCGCAAGGCGGGAGGTCGCAAGCGCGGTCCGGGTCGTCCGGCTGGGGTGAAGGCGGCGCGTCCCGCGTCGGCTGATCGGGAGCAGAACCAGGCCATTCGGGAGTGGGCGCGCAAGCAGGGGATGAAGGTGTCGGATCGCGGCCGCATCCCCGCCGAGGTGCTGGAGGCTTACCACCAGCAGGGGTGACGACATTGCGTGGCGTGCACCACGTCAATTACGTCAAGTAACGAAGGGGTACCGGTTTCGGCCGGTGCCCCTTCGTCGTTTTGGGAAAGCACGCCCGTGCGGCGTTGAATGATCTCCGGCGTCGCGCCGGAGCTGCCGCGCCCGAGCCGCCCTATGGTTGATCTTGACATCCCGGAGGGCGTGCCCGACGAGCGGCGTCCCCCGACGGTTCGGTTAGGCTTGCCTCACCGGATCAGGTGGTTGTGGAGCGGGGGATCGCGCAGTGGCCGTTCGCACGACCCGCAGACCCCTGGGCCTGCTCCTGATCGGCTCGGCGCTGCTGGCCGCCGCCGTGGCCAGCGTCGCGATCGGCGCCAAGGAGATCCCCCTCGACGCCATCTGGCACGCCCTGGTCAGCCCCACCGGCGTGGGGGACGACCTGGTGGTGCGCGAGCTGCGCGTGCCGCGCACGGTGATCGGCGTCGTGGTGGGCGTCGCGCTGGGCGTGGGCGGCGCGCTCATGCAGGGCCACACCCGCAACCCGCTGGCCGACCCCGGCGTCCTCGGCGTCACCCAGGGCGCGGCGCTCGCCGTCGTGCTGGCGATCTTCACGCTCGGCGTCACCAGCCCGCTGGCCTACGTGTGGTTCGCGTTCGCGGGCGCGCTGGCGGCCAGCGCGGTGGTGTTCGCGCTCGGCTCGGCGGGCCGCGCCGGGCCGACCCCGGTGACGCTGGCGCTGGCGGGCGCGGCGGTCAGCGCGCTGATGCAGGGGCTGGTCTCCGCGCTGGTGCTGCTGGACCGGCAGAGCCTCGACGCGTTCCGGTTCTGGCAGGTCGGCGGGCTGGCCGGGCGCGAGCTGTCGGTGCTGTGGCCGGTGCTGCCGTTCCTGGTGGCGGGCCTGCTGCTGGCGGCGGCGGGCGCGCCCGGCATGAACGCGCTGGCGCTGGGCGAGGAGGTGGCCCGCTCGCTGGGGCACCGGGTGGCGCTGACCCGCGCCCTGGGCATCGCGGCGATCACGCTGCTGGTGGGCGGCGCGGTCGCGGTGTGCGGGCCGATCGGGTTCCTCGGGCTGGTCGTGCCGCACGTGGCCCGCGCGGTGACCGGGCCGGACTACCGCTGGCTGCTGCCGTGCTCCGGTCTGCTGGGCGCGGTCGTGCTGCTGCTGGCGGACGTGCTGGGGCGGGTCGTCGCCCGACCGGGTGAGCTGGAGGTCGGCATCGTGATGGCGCTGGTCGGGGCCCCGTTCTTCATCGCCCTGGTCCGCCGCAAGAAGCTGGTGAAGCTGTGAAGGGGCACGCCGGGTTCCGCCTCGGCCCCCTCTCCGGGCCGCTGCGCGCGCGGTCGCTGGCGCTGGCGCTGGTCGGGTCCGGGCTGCTGGTGCTGGCCGCGGCGGTCAGCGTCGCGCTGGGCGACTACCCGATCGGCCTCGGCGAGGTGTTCGAGGTGCTGCTCGGCGGCGGGCAGCGCGGCCAGCGGTTCGTCGTCTGGGAGCTGCGGCTGCCGAGGGCGCTGACCGCCGCGCTGGTCGGCGCGGCGCTGGCGGTGTCCGGCGCGGTGTTCCAGTCCATCGCCCGCAACCCGCTGGCCAGCCCGGACGTCCTGGGCGTCACCTGGGGCGCGGCGCTGGGCGCGGTGTCGGTGATCACCTTCGCGGGTGGCCTGAGCGGCCCGCCTGCCCAGGTGAGCGTGCCGCTGGCGGCCCTGGGCGGCGGCCTGCTGGCGGGCCTGCTGGTCTACGGGCTGGCGTGGCGGCGCGGCATCGAGGGCTTCCGGATGGTGCTGGTCGGCATCGGCGTGGCCGCGGTGACCGGCAACCTCACCCAGTACCTGCTCACCCTGGGTGACGTCACCGACGCGACGCGGGCGCTGGTGTGGATCACCGGCAGCCTCAACGGGCGCGGCTGGGAGCACGTCGTGCCGGTGGGCGCGGCGCTGGTCGTGCTGCTGCCCGCCGCCCTGCTGGGCGCGCGGCTGCTGGGCGCGCTGCAGTTCGGCGAGGAGACCGTGCGCGGCCTCGGCGTCCGGGTCGACGGCGCGCGCACGGCGCTGCTGCTGCTGGCCGTGGCGCTGGCCGCGGTGGCGACCGCCGCGGCCGGGCCGATCGCGTTCGTGGCGCTGGTGTCGCCGCAGATCGCGCTGCGCTTGGCGGGCACCGCCACGCCGCCGCTGCTGGGCTCGGCGGTGGTCGGCGGCCTGCTCGTGGTGGTGTCCGACCTGGTGGCGCGCACCCTGTTCGGCGGTTTCGAGCTGCCGGTCGGCGTGGTGACCGCCGTGTTGGGCGCGCCCTACCTCATGCACCTGATCATCCGCAGCCGCCGGGAGGCGAGGGTATGACCGCGGTACGTCTCCAGGCGCGGGAGCTGGCCGTCGGGTACGGCGAGCGCACCGTGGTCGACGGGCTCGACCTCGACGTGGTCGCGGGCACCGTGACGGCGGTCATCGGCCCCAACGGGTGCGGCAAGTCGACGCTGCTGCGCGCGCTGGGCAGGCTGCTGCCCGCCAAGTCCGGCGCGGTGCTGCTGGACGGCAAGCGCATCGACCGCACGCCCACCCGCGAGGTGGCCAGGGCGCTGGCCGTGCTGCCCCAGTCCCCGCAGGCCCCGGAGGGGCTGACGGTGGCGGACCTGGTGGCCCGCGGCAGGCACCCGCACCAGGCCTGGTACCGCCAGTGGTCGGCCGACGACGAGGCGGCGGTGGCCGAGGCGCTGCGGCTGACCGGGATGGCGGAGCTGGCCGAGCGGACCGTGGACGAGCTGTCCGGCGGGCAGCGGCAGCGGGCGTGGATCTCGATGGCGCTGGCGCAGGGCACCGACCTGCTGCTGCTGGACGAGCCGACCACCTACCTGGACCTGGCCCACCAGATCGACGTGCTGGACCTGGTCCAGCGGCTGCACGCCGAGGGCGGGCGGACCGTGGTGATGGTGCTGCACGACCTCAACCTGGCCGCGCGGTACGCGGACCGGCTGGTGGCGATGAAGGACGGGCGGATCGTGGTGCAGGGCGAGCCCTCGCGGGTGCTGACCGAGGAGGTGCTGCTGGAGGTGTTCGGGCTGGACGCCCGCGTGGTGCCCGACCCGGTCTCCGGCACGCCCCTGGTGGTCCCGATCGGACACCGCTACAAGGGGTGAGCGGCCGGGCAGGCGTCAGCGGGGGGTGGTGCGGGGGCAGCCCGCGCAGGCGGTGGCGCCGGGCAGGGTGAAGTGGAAGCAGCAGCTCTCGCGGCGGCGGGCCCAGCCGTCCGGGGTGGGCCGGAAGGTCGAGGCGGCGGTGAACGGGGCCTGCTGCTGGGGCAGCAGCAGCGCCGAGTCGGCCACGCCGGAGTCCTCGTCGCCGCACAGCAGCCCGGCGGTCCAGGCGGCGCTGTCCAGCGCGTCGGTGGCCGCCGCCCACAGCATCCGGCGGCCCAGCCGCACGGTCGTGCCGTAGGAGGCCACGAACGCGGCGGCGTGCGCGGCGAAGCGGGCCCGCAGCAGCGCGGCCAGCGCGGCGTCGTCGGCGACGGCGGTCGCCGACGGGTGGTCGCCCCCGGCGTCGTCGGGCAGGCAGGCGAACTCGCCGGACAGCAGCGCCAGGCCCACCACGTGCGGCCTGCCCTCGTCGGCGATGCGCAGCGCCACATCGGAAGGCCGCAGCGACGGGACGCGGCGGGCGGTGTGGAACAGCACCCCGCCCAGCAGGCCGACCGCGCCCAGGTACCAGCTCATCACGTACCCGGCGGTGGCCCGCTCGTTGGACTCGCCGTGCTCGTCCTCCAGCCACCGCGCCAGGCGGGCCCGCCACTGGTCGAACCGCTCCGGCTGGTCGAGCAGGTCCGCGCAGGTCAGCCAGTCGTCGCCGACGGGCGGGCCGTACCGCACGTCGAGGTAGCCCACCAGTGACGCCGCGCTGAGCAGGGAGTCGGCCACCGGGCTGGAAGCGTCGCGCCGGGTCAGCCTCGCCGGTACGGTCATGGGCAAACAGGTCCTCGTCGTCGCGCTAAGGTTTGCCTTACCTTAGCCGCAGGTCCCCCCGAGGCGGTGGTGACGGCTGTCACAGCCCAGGCGGTCGGGTCGCGTGTTGTTCGCGCTCAGCGGACACCGCCCGATCCGTGGAATCTGCCAGGCAGATCGCGCGTTCCCACTGGTGTCAGAGATCCCCGAAGACGACTGCCTGCGAACGGGAACTGAGAGCGACGGGGCTGACGACTACAGTGGTCCCACGGTGCCGCGCTCACCGTGCGCATACCGAGGCGGACAACAGGGGTATGCCAGCGGTGAGCCGAGGACCGCCGGCGCAGCAGTCAGGGAGTGCGAATGTTCGAGAGGTTCACCGACCGCGCGAGGCGGGTGGTTGTCCTGGCCCAGGAAGAGGCCCGGATGCTCAACCACAACTACATCGGCACCGAGCACATCCTCCTGGGGTTGATCCACGAGGGTGAAGGTGTCGCCGCCAAGGCGCTGGAGTCGTTGGGGATCGCGCTGGAGGGCGTCCGCCAGCAGGTCGAGGAGATCATCGGCCAGGGCCAGCAGGCCCCGTCCGGCCACATCCCCTTCACCCCGCGCGCCAAGAAGGTGCTGGAGCTGTCGCTGCGCGAAGCGCTGCAGCTCGGGCACAACTACATCGGCACCGAGCACATCCTGCTCGGCCTGATCCGCGAGGGCGAGGGCGTCGCCGCCCAGGTCCTGGTGAAGCTGGGCGCGGACCTCAACCGCGTCCGCCAGCAGGTCCTGCAGCTGCTGTCCGGCTACTCCGGCGGCAAGGAGCCCGCCGAGTCCGGCGGCCGCGGCGAGGGCACCCCGTCCTCCTCCCTGGTGCTCGACCAGTTCGGGCGCAACCTGACCGCCTCGGCGCGGGAGGGCAAGCTGGACCCGGTGATCGGGCGCACCAAGGAGATCGAGCGGGTCATGCAGGTGCTGTCCCGCCGCACCAAGAACAACCCCGTCCTGATCGGCGAGCCCGGCGTGGGCAAGACCGCCGTGGTCGAGGGCCTGGCCCAGATGGTGGTCAAGGGCGAGGTCCCGGAGACGCTCAAGGACAAGCAGCTCTACACCCTCGACCTCGGGTCGCTGGTGGCGGGCTCGCGGTACCGGGGCGACTTCGAGGAGCGCCTGAAGAAGGTGCTCAAGGAGATCCGCACCCGCGGCGACATCATCCTGTTCATCGACGAGATCCACACCCTGGTCGGCGCGGGCGCCGCCGAGGGCGCGATCGACGCCGCCAGCATCCTCAAGCCGATGCTGGCCCGCGGCGAGCTGCAGACCATCGGCGCGACCACGCTGGACGAGTACCGCAAGTACGTGGAGAAGGACCCGGCGCTGGAGCGGCGCTTCCAGCCGATCCAGGTGGGTGAGCCCTCGCTGGAGCACACCATCGAGATCCTCAAGGGTCTGCGCGACCGGTACGAGGCCCACCACCGGGTCTCCATCACCGACTCCGCCCTGGTCGCCGCCGCCACCCTGGCCGACCGGTACATCAACGACCGGTTCCTGCCGGACAAGGCGATCGACCTGATCGACGAGGCGGGCGCGCGGATGCGCATCCGCCGGATGACCGCGCCGCCGGACCTGCGCGAGTTCGACGAGAAGATCGCCGACGTGCGCCGCGACAAGGAGTCCGCGATCGACGCGCAGGACTTCGAGCGCGCGGCCAAGCTGCGCGACGCGGAGAAGCAGCTGCTCGGGCAGAAGGCCGAGCGGGAGAAGCAGTGGAAGGACGGCGACCTGGACGTGGTCGCCGAGGTCGACGACGAGCAGATCGCCGAGGTCCTGGCCAACTGGACCGGCATCCCGGTGTTCAAGCTGACCGAGGAGGAGACCACCCGGCTGCTGCGCATGGAGGACGAGCTCCACAAGCGCATCATCGGGCAGGTCGACGCGGTCAAGGCCGTCTCGCAGGCCATCCGCCGCACCCGCGCCGGTCTGAAGGACCCCAAGCGCCCCTCGGGCTCGTTCATCTTCGCCGGTCCGTCCGGTGTCGGTAAGACCGAGCTGTCCAAGGCGCTGGCGAACTTCCTGTTCGGCGAGGACGACGCCCTGATCCAGATCGACATGGGCGAGTTCCACGACCGCTACACCGCCTCGCGGCTGTTCGGCGCCCCTCCCGGCTACGTCGGCTACGAGGAGGGCGGCCAGCTGACCGAGAAGGTGCGGCGCAAGCCGTTCTCGGTGGTGCTGTTCGACGAGATCGAGAAGGCCCACCAGGAGGTCTACAACACCCTGCTGCAGGTGCTGGAGGACGGCCGCCTGACCGACGGTCAGGGCCGCACGGTGGACTTCAAGAACACCGTGATCATCTTCACCTCCAACCTGGGCACGTCCGACATCAGCAAGGCCGTCGGGCTGGGCTTCACCTCCGGGCAGGACACCGCGTCGAACTACGAGCGGATGAAGAACAAGGTCAACGACGAGCTGAAGAAGCACTTCCGGCCGGAGTTCCTCAACCGCATCGACGACATCATCGTGTTCCACCAGCTGACCCAGGACGAGATCATCAAGATGGTCGACCTGATGATCGCCCGCGTCGAGGCGCAGCTGCGGAACAAGGACATGGCGATCGAGCTGACCGACAAGGCCAAGAAGCTGCTGGCCCGTCGCGGCTTCGACCCCGTGCTGGGCGCCCGGCCGCTGCGCCGGACCATCCAGCGCGAGATCGAGGACCAGCTGTCGGAGAAGATCCTGTTCGGCGAGATCCAGCCGGGCCAGATCATCATCACCGACGTCGAGGGCTGGGACGGCGAGTCCGAGTCCGACGACAAGGCCCGCTTCACCTTCCGGGGTGAGGTCAAGCCGACCCGCGTCCCCGACGCCCCGCCGGTCGACCTGGCGGCTTCGGGTGGCGACTCCGGCGAGGCCGACGCCTCCGGCGAGTGAGCCAGCCCGCTCCACGGCGCCCCCGCGGTCCACGGACCGCGGGGGCGCCGCGCGTTACGGGGCCCGCCGGGTAGTGGTCACCGACCCCGGAAGGGGGGTCGGGTAGTACTTGCAGACGCGGTCAGTGCAGGTGGCCCGCGGTGACGGGGAGGTCGGCGGTGGTGGCCAGGCTGGTCCGCACGATGATCTCCAGCGCGTCCACCGTGGTGGCCAGCGGCAGGCCGGGCACGTCGGGCCGGTCGGCGACCTGCTCCGGCGCGTACGGCACGTGCACGAACCCGCCCCGCACGCCGGGGTGCTCGGTGGCCAGCAGGTGCATCAGCCCGTAGAACACGTGGTTGCAGACGAACGTGCCCGCCGTGTACGACACCGACGTCGGGATGCCCGCCGCCGCGACCGCCGCCACGCACGCCTTCACCGGCAGCCCGGTGAAGTAGGCGGCCGGGCCGTCCGGCACCACCGGCACGTCGATCGGCTGCGCGCCCGCGTTGTCCGGGATGCGCGCGTCGTCCAGGTTCACCGCGACCCGCTCCGGCGTCACCCCGGCGCGCCCGCCCGCCAGCCCCGTGGCCACCACCAGCGCGGGCCGGTGCTCGGCGACGGCGGCGCGCAGGACCTCCAGCGAGGAGCCGAACTCGCAGGGCAGCAGGACCGCCCGCAGGCCATCGTCCCGGTCGGCCAGCGCGCGCACCGCGTCCCACGACGGATTGGTCGTCTCACCGCCGAACGGCTCGAACCCGGTGAGCAGGACGACGCTGTTGTTCACTCGGGCAGACTAGACCGCGTGGTTGACACCGAGGTACGCCGTGTCGGGGGTGGGGGCGCGACGTTCCTGCTGGTGCTGCCCGCCACCGCGTTCACCGTCGCGGCACTGGTCAGGCTCCTGGGCATCGACGGCAGCCGCCACCTGCTGGCGGCGACGGCCCTGATCCCGCACATCACGGCCGGGGGCGTGCTGCTGGGCGCGCTGGCCCTGCTGCTGCGCCGCTGGGCCGTGGCCGCGGTCGTGCTGCTGCTGGCCGTGGTGCTGGTCGCGGCGGTCGCGCCCAGGGCGCTGCCGGACTCCCGGCCGGTCGGCGTGGGTCAGCAGGTGCGGGTGATGTCGTCGAACTTCCTGGTGGGCAAGGCCGACGCGGAGGCCGTGGTGGACGCCGTGCGGCGCCACCGGGTGGACGTGCTGGCCATGCAGGAGCTGACCCCGGCGATGGTGGACGACCTGGCGCGGGCCGGGCTGGACGAGCTGCTGCCGCACCGGGTGCACCTGGCCGAACCGGGCGGGTCGGGCTCGGGCATCGCCTCGCGCCACCCGCTGCGGTCACGCGCCCTCACCGCGCCCAGCACGCTGCGGCAGGCGTCGGCGCTGGTGGACCTGCCCGGCGCGGACATCGAGGTGGTGTCGGTGCACCCCATGCCGCCGGTGGTCACCGAGGGGCCGCAGGCGTGGCAGCGGGACATGGCGGGCCTGCCGGGCCGCGACCTCAACGGCCCGGCGCGGGTGCTGGCGGGCGACTTCAACGCGACGCTGGACCACGTGGGGCTGCGCCGCCTGCTGGCCGGGGGCTACGTCGACGCCGCGGACCAGGTGGGCG
>NZ_BMRG01000001.1:273671-313713 GCF_014648515.1 Saccharothrix coeruleofusca | reverse complement strand
CCGGGCTGACGCCCACCTGGCCGTCGGAGGGGTGGTGGCCGCCGCTGGTGCAGATCGACCACGTGCTGGTGGACAACCGGTGCCCGGTGGACCGGTTCGAGGTGATCGACATCGCCGGCACCGACCACCGGGCGGTGCTCGCCGAGTTCGTGGTCCCCGACGCCTGAGCGCGGGTGTCAGCCCGCGCAGGCCACGTCGAGGTCCAGGCGGCCGCCGGGCAGGTCCGAGCCCTCGGGCTGGAACCGGGCCGCCGCGGTCAGCCGGGGCGGGGCCACCTGGTAGTCGCCGGGCAGCAGGGCCGCGGCCATCTGCAGGCCGGTGTCGTCGATCTCCACCGACGAGGTGCCGCCCGCGACCAGCGCCACCACCACCTTCGTCCCGGACGAGGACTTCAGCTCCAGCCGGGTGGTGTCGCCCTTGGCCTCGCAGCGGCCGGTGACCTCCGACTCGACCACGCCCAGGCCGGTCAGCGCGAGCTTCATCCGCCCGCGCGCGTCCCCGGTGGGCAGACCCGAGCGGGCCACCGAGCCGGGGTCCACGGTCGCCGTGATCGGCGCGTCGGAGGTGACCGACGCGATGGTCGGGGGCGTGCCGGTGAACGAGGGCACCTCGCTGAACGCCGGGCTGGCCGGCGGGGGCGGCGGGCTCGGCGTGCCCGCGCCCGCCGGTCCGCCGCCGCTGCTGCAACCGCCCGCCGCGAGCCCGACCAGGCTCGCGGCGAGCAGCAGCGTCACGCGCTTGTTCATGCGGCGGGCACGGTGACGGTCCGGCAGCCCAGCGGGGTGTGCCCCGCCGAGGTGGCGAGGTCTATCCCGAGCACGCACACCTCGTGCGTGCCGGGGGTGACGGTCGCCGTGTGGTCGAAGCCGTGGTTGATGCCGTAGGCGCCGTAGCCCTGCTGGAGGTCGGGGCGGCTGATCCCGGCGAAGCCCATGTCCTGGGCGACGCCGTCGACCAGCAGGTGCGCGGGCGACTGGCTGCCGCCCAGCTCCGACTCGGCGACCCAGCCGACCACGCGGACCTTGCCCGCCGACGGGGTGACCGAGTCCAGCGAGCCGAACGGCTTCTGCGGCGCGCTCACCGAGCGGCAGCCCAGCTGCGGGTTGCCGTCGCCGTGGTGGATGTTCACGCCGTAGAGGCACACGTTGTGCGTGCCGCCGGGCATCGGGCCGGTGGCGTCGAAGCCGTGGTTCGGGCCGTAGGCGGGGTAGTGCTGGGCCACGTCCGGGCGCGGGTCGCGGACCAGGCCCATGTCGAAGCCGCCGCTGTCGATGAACAGGTGCGCGTAGGTCGGGTCGGCGGTGTCCGGGTCGATGACCCAGCCCTGCGAGCGCACCAGCATCCGCTCGTTGTCCACGGTCACCACGTCCAGCGCGCCGAACGGGTTGTGCTCGGCGGGCCGGTGCACGTAGCCGTCCGGGAACAGCGCCCGCACCGCCCCGGTGACCGAGTCCTGCGTGTACTGGTAGCTGCCGCCGCTGCCCTCCTGGCCCAGCACCACGACGATGTACCGGGAGTCGCCGCCGACCAGGCCCGAGGTGTGGATGGTGCGGGTGTTGTTGGTGCAGCACATCCAGCCCTGCTTGACGCCCAGGACGCCTTCGCGGGGCAGCCCGTCGGGCAGGCCGTGGCGCTGGTAGAAGCCGTCGGTGCCGTGCGAGGTGAACTGCCGCAGCGCGGCCACGATGTGGTCGGCCAGGAAGCCGGGCAGCCCGCCCGCCCCGTTGAGCATCCGCTGGTAGTAGACCGAGATGTCGAACGAGGTGATCTTGGTCAGGCCCCACCACGGCGCGCTGGGCGGCGGCTGGATCTCGTTGAGGCCGTAGCGGCTCTTGACCCGGTTCAGGATCGCCGGGCCGCCGTGGTTGGACCAGAACCGGCTGGCCGCGGCGTCGTCGGACGAGCTCAGCATCAGGTCGAGCTGGGTCCAGTCGTACTGGGTCATGCCGAACTCGCCGCGCCACGACCGGTAGAGCAGGTCGTCGGCGATGAACAGCTTCACCAGCGACGCCGAGCCGAAGTGCTGGTGCGCGACCTGCCCGTTGTCGCGGTACTCACCGGTGACCCGGTCCATGTAGCCGATGGCCACGGTGGTGTTGCGGTTGCTGGCGACTTGCCAGGCGGCCTGGACACGGGCCGCCATGTTCTCGTGGTGCGCGGCGGCGGGCGGCGCCAGCGCCACCGTGACAGCCGCCGTGACAACCGCCGCGACGAGCGCTGTCACGCCCGCCTTGACCCGTCTCGCGCCCAACCATCTTGCAGCCAATTCGGTCCCCCATGATCGAGTGGTAGCCGACTCACCTTACGGGGGTACACGCGCGGAAGGGCAGTCCGCGTTGCCTCAAGATCCGGAATCACCGCGAAGTGTGGCGTCGATCGCGTTCAGCGCCTCCCGCGCCCCCATCCGCAGCGCCACCCCCCGCCCGTGCCGCACCTCCGGCTCGCGCGGGTTGATCCGGATCAGGGCCCCGCCCGCGGCGCTGGCCAGCTCCGCCTGGCGGCGCACGGTGGGCACCGCCACGCCCGCGCCGATCTCGATCACCACCAGGTCGCGGCGGGCGCGCCGCCACGCGGTCAGCTCGTCCAGCCGGGCCTGGCTGCGGCCCGCCACCCACGCCCAGTCGCCGAACATGAGGATGTTGGGCCGCGCGAGCCCGCCGCAGTTGCGGCACGACGGCAGCGGCCCGACCGCGCGCATGGTCTCCGGGTCGACCGCCACCTCGACCCCGTCGGCGGACCACACGTCGTCGGTGCACGGCTCGACGCACTGCAGGTGGTGGATCGACCCGTGCACCTCGGCCACGTGCTCGAACCCGGCGCGCTGGAACTGGCCGTCCACGTTGGAGGTGAACACCCGCGCGCCCCACCGGCGCAGCACCGCGAAGCCCTCGTGCGGGGTGGTGGCGCGGTAGAGCGCGAGCCGGTGCCCGTAGAAGCCCCAGGCCAGCTCGGGGTCGTCGGCGAAGTGCACCGGGTCGGCCAGCTCCTCGAACCGCAGCCCGAGCCGGGCGTAGGGCGGGTAGGCCCGCCAGAAGCCCTCGGCGCCGCGGAAGTCCGGCAGGCCGGAGTCCACGCCCATGCCCGCGCCCGCGCACACCAGCACCGCCCCCGCGCCCGCGACCAGCTCGGCGGCGCGCTCGATCACGCCTCGGCGTCGCGCTTGGGCCGGGACTGCAGCACCACCTCGAACTCCAGCAGGTCCGAGCCGGTGCCCACGGGCTTGGCCCGCTCGCCCGAGTGCGCCTCGCGCCCGCTGCCGCCCAGCCAGTTGCGGAAGTCCTCGTCGGTCTCCCAGTGGGTCACCACGAAGTAGCGGTCCTCACCGGCGGTCGGGCGCAGCAGCTCGAAGCCGAGGAAGCCGGGGGAGGAGTCCACCGCACCCAGCCGGGCGGCGAACCGCTTCTCCAGCTCGGGGCCGGAGCCGTCGGGGACGTGGATCGCGTTGATCTTCACCACTGCCATGGCGTCCAACCTACCTGCGCAGCGGACCCGGCCACAGGTGCTCGTCCGGGGGGCGCTGGTCGCCCCGGAACCACGCGCCGAAGAAGCCGTCGAGGTCCTGCCCGGAGATCCGCTCCACGTGCGCCTCGAACTCCGGCCACGAGGCGTTGCCGTCGTGGTGCTCGGCGAGCCAGTCCTTGATCACCCGGTCGAACGACTCCTCGCCGATCTGCCTGCGCAGCGCGTGCAGGGCGAGCTGGCCCTTGTCGTAGACGCCGCGGAACTCGTTGCCCCGCCCCATGTCGTAGAGCTTGCGCGACCAGTACGCGGCGCTGTCCGCGCGGCGCTCCACCTCGGCGCGGTAGCGGGCGTCGAGGTCCGCGCCGCCCTTGGCCTCGTCCCACAGCCACTGCGCGTAGCTGGCGAAGCACTCGTTGAGGCAGATGTCGGCCCAGCTGCGCAGGCTCACCGCGTTGCCGAACCACTGGTGGGCGTTCTCGTGCACCACGGTGTCCAGGTCGGCCCACCCGGCGTAGACCGGCCGGGTCTGGGTCTCCAGCGAGAAGCCGATGTTGTCGACCAGGTAGATCCCGCCCGCCGCGTCGAACGGGTAGGGGCCGAACTCGCCCGCCAGGAACTCCAGCACCTCGGGCAGCCTGCGCTGGTGCTCGCGCCCGCCCTCGGCGCCGGGCGCGTAGGCGTCGACCACCGGGGTGCCGTCGGGCAGCGCCGAGCGCTCCACGGTCCACCGGTCGATCGCGACGGTGGCCAGGTAGGTCGCCATCGGCTCCGGGTGCGACCAGCGGAACGTGGTCCAGCCGTCGGCCCGGGTGCTGTCGCCCTCGACCCCGTTGGAGATCACCGACCAGCCGTCCGGCACGCGCGCGGCGAGCTGGAAGGTCGCCTTGTCGCGCGGGGTGTCGTTGGCCGGGAACCAGGTGGTCGCCGAGTGCGGCTCGCCCGCCGCGAACGCGCCGCCGGAGGCGGAGATCTGCCAGCCGCTGCGGCCCAGGGCGCGGTCCTCGAACAGGGTCGGCTCGCCGCCGTAGGTCACCGAGACGGTGAACTCGGCGTCGCGGGCCAGCGGGGTCGCGGGCGTGATCACCAGCTCGTGGTCGCCCTCCTGGCGGAACTGGGCGGCCTGGCCGCCGATCTCGACCTGGCTGACCACCAGCGCGTAGAGGTCCAGGTTGAACCTGGTCAGCTCGGCCGTGGCGGTCGCGGTGACGCGGGTGGTGCCGTCCAGCCGCCTGGTGGCCGGGTCGTAGCTGATCGCCACGTCGTAGCCGCGCACGTCGTAGCCGGTGTTGCCGTCCTGCGGGTAGTACGGGTCGCCCGCGCCGTCACCGCCCAGGGCGTCCACCACCGCCGGGGTGGACGCGGGGGCGGGTGCCGGAGCGGGGGGCGCGGCCGTCGGGGTGCCCTCCTCGGGCAGGCGGGCGACCACCACACCCGCCGCCACCAGCACCAGGGCGGTGATCAGCAGGACGGGGCGCGCCTTGGAGCTGATGGCCATGTCGTCATCATGCACGCATGAGCGTGGTGGAGTTCGGTGGCCGGGGACCGGGCATCCTGCTGCTGCACGGCCTGATGAGCCGGGCCAGCACGTGGTGGACGGTGGCGCGGTGGCTGAAGCCCTACGGCCGGGTGGTCGGCGTGGACGCGCGCGGGCACGGCCGCAACCCCCGGCGGGGGCCGTTCCGCACCGAGGACTTCGTGGCCGACCTGGTGGCCGTGGTGCGGCGCCTGGACCTGGCGCCCGCCGTGGTGATCGGGCACTCCATGGGCGGGCTGCACGCGCTGGCGCTGGCCGCGACGCGGCCGGAGCTGGTGCGCGCGGTGGTCGCCGAGGACGTGGTGCCGGACAACCGGGGCAAGTCCGTCGAGGACTGGCGGTGGTACTTCGACGCGTGGCCGGTGCCGTTCCAGTCGTTGGCGCACGTGCGCTCGGTGGTGGACGTGCCGCGCGTGGAGGAGCTGTTCGAGGAGCGCGCCGACGGCTACCACCTGATCGCGGACCTGGCCGACCTGTACGAGATCGCGGCCGAGTGGGGCGAGCGGTCCTACTGGGACTTCGTGGACGCCGTGCGGTGCCCGCTGCTGGTGATCGAGGCGGGCAGGCACCCGCTGGCGCCGGGGCAGATGGCGGAGATGGCGCGACGCGCGGGCGGGCGACACCTGCTGGTGCCCGAGTCCGGGCACGTGGTGCACGACGAGGCCCCGGAGGTCTACCGCGGCGCGGTGGAGGCGTTCCTGAGCGGACTGCCGCCGACGTGACCGTTTAGCGCTGACCGTTCAGCGGTGTTCCCCCGGCAGGGCGAACAGGCCGCTCGCGGTCTGCTCGACCAGGCCGTCGACCAGCAGCGAGTGCAGGCAGCGGTCGCGCTGGCCCGCGTCCGCCCACACCACGTCCAACCGGGACTTGGCCACCGGCTCGGCGGTGCCGCGCAGCACGTCCAGCAGCAGGCCGCGGACCTGGCGGTCGGTGCCCGCGAACTTCTGCGCCACCTTGACCGGGCCGTCGTAGGCGGGGCGGCCGCCGCGCTGCCAGGCGCAGGCGGCCAGCACCGGGCAGTCCGCGCACCTGGGCGTGCGCGCGGTGCAGACCAGCGCGCCCAGCTCCATCAGCGCGGCGGAGTAGACGGCGGCCCGCTGGTCCGGCAGGAGCGCTTCGACGTCGGCGAGATCCCTGGTGGTGGACGGCGGGCCCGCGTCGGCGGCCCCGTGCACGGCGCGGGCGACCACCCGCCGGACGTTGGTGTCCACCACCGGGCACCGCTTGCCGTAGGCGAAAGCGGCCACCGCGCGGGCGGTGTACGCGCCGATGCCCGGCAGCGCCAGCAGGGCGTCCACGTCGTGCGGCACCTCGTCGCCGTGCTGCTCGGCGATGGCCTGGGCGGCGGCGTGCAGGCGCAGCGCGCGCCGGGGGTAGCCGAGCTTGCCCCACGCGCGCAGCACCTCGCCCTGGGTGGCCGCCGCCATCGCGGACGGCGTCGGCCACCTCGCCAGCCACTCGCGCCACACCGGCTCGACCCGCGCGACCGGTGTCTGCTGGAGCATGATCTCGCTGACCAGCACACCCCAGGGGGTGCACTCCGGCCTGCGCCAGGGCAGGTCGCGGGCGTGGTCGGCGAACCAGTCGATGAGGACCTCGGCATCCAGGCTCATAGCGCCCCCCAGTCTCCCAGACCGGAGGGCGCCCGCCGCTACACCACCTCGGTCAGCTCGCCGGTGTGGACGTCGTAGACGAAGCCGCGCACGGTGTCCCGGTGCAGCAGGAAGGGGCTGTGCCGCACCCGGTTCATCGAGCCGCGCACGCTGTCCTTGACCTCCCGGAACGCCTCCACCGACCAGGTCGGCCGCATCCCGGAGGCCTGCTCCAGCTCGTCCTTGAAGTCGTCCTCGGTCACCAGCTCCAGGCCGCAGTTGGTGTGGTGCACCAGCAGCACCTCGCGCGTGCCCAGCTTGCGCTGGCTCAGCGCCAGCGAGCGCAGCATGTCGTCGGTGACCACGCCGCCCGCGTTGCGCAGCACGTGCGCCTCACCCTGCTTGAGCCCGAAGATCTCGAAGACCCTGATCCGGGAGTCCATGCAGGTCAGGATGGCGACCTGCATGGACGGCTTGGGAGAGGAGCGGTCGCCGGGGACGATGTTGCCCAGTTCGGCGTTGCGGCGGAGCAGTTCGTCGATAGCGGTCATGCCTGCCTCCCTCGGTTCCCCAGAATTGGAACGAGATTCCCACCACGTGGCAAGGGGAACCGGGGGCAGATCACGTCGCGTCATCCGTTCAGGGGCCGAACCAGCGCTCGTCGGCCGCCGAGCGCGGCGGCGCGGCCGTGGTGCCCCGGATCAGCTCGGTGGCCAGCGTGACGCTGCGCGGGCGGGTCCGCTCGGCCGAGTCCAGCAGCAGCTTGCCCGCCGCCCGGCCCTTCTCCAGCACCGGCTGCCGGACCGTGGTCAGCCCCGACTGCTCGGCTTCCCGGATGCCGTCGAACCCGGTGACGGTGAGGTCCTGCGGCACGCGCAGCCCCCGCCGGTCGGCCTCGGCCAGCGCGCCCAGCGCCAGGATGTCCGAGGTGCAGATGAGCGCGGTGATCCGCGGGTCGCGCTCCAGCACCTGCGCGGCGGCCGACGCGCCGGAGGCGATGGTGTGGTCGAAGCGCTCGACCACCGGCACGTCCTGCCAGTCCACGCCCGCCTCGGTGAACGCCTGCGCCAGGCCCGCCAGGCGGGAGCGCTGGACGTGGAAGCGGGCCGACTGCTGGCGCTCGTGGCTGACGTAGCCGTCGTTGCGGTCCCTGGCCAGCCGCATGCACACCACGCCGACGCGGCGGTGGCCCAGTTCGATCAGGTGCCTGGCCAGCTCGGTCATCGCGGCCCGGTCGTCGATGCCGACGCGGTCGACGTCCTCCAGGTCCGGCTGGTCGCACAGCACCGTGGGCACCGGGCGCTCCAGCACGGCCGCCAGGTGCGGGTCGTCGTCGGGCACCGAGTACACGACGAAGCCGTCCACGCCCGCGCGGTGCACGGCCGCGACGTCCTCGCGCTCGGGGTTCGCGGGCACCAGCAGCAGGCCCTGGCCCGCGTCCTCGCAGGCCAGCGCGAGGCCCTCCAGGAACCCGACCGCCGCCGGGTCGCGGAAGGCGTAGGACAGGTTCTCGGTGAGCAGCAGCCCCACCGCGCCCGCCTTGCGCGTGCGCAGTGAGCGGGCCACCGGGTCGGGGCCGGGATAACCGAGTCGTCTCGCTGTCTCCAACACCCGGCGCCGCAGCTCTGGGGAGAGCTGGTCGGGACGGTTGTACGCGTTGGACACCGTTGTCCGGGAGACACCCAGCTCAGCCGCAAGGGAAGCGAGCGTCGCCGGGCGTCGCACATGCATCGACCGCGCCATGAAGTGACCGTAACGGTTCAGAACACATTACAGAAGTGGTGGTGACCTGCGTCCCTGCGAACCGTCGTCTGCCCAGGTGAATACCGGTTACGTTCCGGTATTTTGGTTCAGACCAATGTTTTCATCCGGGCGGTGCTGTTGATTCTCGGATCACCAGCTTGGGGCGGAACACCCGCGTGTAGTTCCCGGAGGGCTTGCGACGCCGGTCCGGGTCCAACCGGTGCGCCAGCTCGTCGACCGCCGCGGCGGCCATCTCCTCGATCGGCTGGGCCACCGTGGTCAGCGCGGGGGAGCAGTAGCCCGCCAGCGGGATGTCGTCGAAACCGACCACCGACAGGTCGCCGGGCACCCGCAGCCCGCGCCGGTGCGCCTCCCGCAGCACCCCCATCGCCATGTGGTCGGAGGAGCAGATGACCGCCGTCGGCGCGACCGCGTCCAGCAGCGCCGACACCGCCGCCGCGCCGCCCTCCGGGCCGAACGGGGCGTGCGCCACGAACTCCGGCTCCGCGGGCAGGCCGTCCTCCTCCAGCGCCGCCGCCCAGCCCGCCCGCTTCAGCCGCGACGGCAGCGACCGCGCGGGCCCGGACACGAACCCCACCCGCCGGTGCCCCAGCTCCACCAGGTGCCGGGTGGCCGCGTAGCCCGCGTGCTGCTCGTCCACGGTCACGTCCGGCACGTCCAGCGACGGCGTGGCCCCGTTGAGGAACACCATCTGCACGCCGTCGGCCAGCAGCTTGGCGTAGTAGCTGGGCCGGGGCGCCTGGCCCAGCGGCACCTCCACGTTGGTGATCTCCGGGGACACGAAGACCATCCCCTCCACGCCCCTGGCCAGCAGCATCCGGACGTACTCCTCCTCGCCCATGGCCGCGCTGCCGGTGGCCCTGGTGTTGCACAGCAGCGAGGAGTAGCCCAGCCGCGCCGCGCGCACCTCCAGCGCCTCGGCGAAGGCCGGGAAGACCGGGTTGGACAGCTCCGGGACCAGCAGGCCGATCACCCCGGTCCGCTGCAGGGCGCCGAGCCCGCGAGGTGTGTAGGGCATCTCCGCCAGCACCGCCAGCACCCGCTGCCGGGTCTCCTCGTTGACCCCCGCTCGGCGGTTCAGCACGCGGCTGACCGTTGAGATGCTGACCCCGGCTGCCCTGGCTATCTCGGACAGTCCGGACACCGCGCCTCCTCGCCTCGACCGTGGGTGACGTGCAGCCTGCCGCCCGTGGCAAATTTTTGCAATTCCCGTCACTGCTACGCCTGAAGGGGGATCGCCGTTACGGCTTGGTTACGTCCCGGCCCTTGACCCGGCCCAGGTCGGCGGTATGAAATCCGCGGCAACATTTACGCAAAATCTTGCAACACCCTCATCGTGATGAGGCCAGCAGGAGGGACGACAGCAACGATGCGACGTACCACCCTCGTGACCGCCACGGCCGCCGGCATCGCGGGCGCCCTCGTCCTCACCGCGTGCGGTGGCGGCGGCTCCTCCAGCGGCAACGCCGGTGAGGTCACCTTCTGGGACACCAGCGGCCCCAACGAGAGCCCGGTGTTCAGCAAGATCGCGCAGGACTGCGCCACCCAGGGCGGCTACTCGGTCAAGACCGAGACCGTCGCCTTCGACCAGGCGCTGAACAACTACAAGACCGCCGCCCAGGGCGGCCAGGGCCCGGACGTGTTCCGCGCCGAGGTCGCCTGGGTGCCGCAGCTGGCCAAGAACGGCCTCGTGGTCGACCTCAGCGACACCGAGCTGGCCAAGGACACCTCGGACTTCCTGGAGACCCCGCTGGGCTCCACCCGGTTCGAGGGCAAGACCTACGGCGTCCCCCAGGTCACCGACTCGCTGGCGCTGTTCTACAACAAGAAGCTGCTCGCCGACGCGGGCGTCGAGCCCCCCAAGACGTGGGAGGAGCTCAAGACCGTCGCCGCCAAGCTCGGCGGCGAGAAGGCGTTCTTCGTCAACAACGACGCCTACTACGCGCTGCCGTTCATCTACGGCGCGGGCGGCGACCTGGTCGACGCCGACGCCAAGAAGATCGTGGTCAACTCCGCGGAGAACGTGAAGGCGCTGGAGACCGCCAAGGGCCTGGTCGACGCCAAGGCCGCCTCCACCGCGCTGGACCCCGGCAACTCCTACAGCAACATGCAGGCCGGGTTCTCCTCCGGCGAGATCGCCATGGTCGTCAACGGCCCGTGGTCGGTGGCCGACTACCTCAAGGGCACCGCGTTCACCGACGCGGCGAACCTGGGCATCGCCCCGGTCCCCGGTGAGACCGAGGGCGGCGGCTCGGCCCCGGTCGGCGGCCACGACTACGTCATCCGCCAGGGCACCAAGGCCAAGGACAACGCGATCAAGCTGGTCGCCTGCATGAGCAGCACCGAGTCCCAGGCGCGGATCGCCAAGGAGCTGGGCCTGCTGCCCACCCGCAAGTCCGCCTACGACAACGCCGACGTCAAGGCCAACCCCGTCGTCTCGGCCTTCGAGCCGGTGGCCACCTCGGCGCACGCCCGCGCGTGGATTCCCGAGGGCGACCAGCTGTTCGCCCCGCTGAAGATCGCCTACGCCGACGTGCTGGCGGGCAAGAAGGACGCCAAGACCGCGCTCGACGAGGTCGCCAAGTCCTACAAGGACCAGATCCTGCCCGAGTACACCACCAGCTGACGGGTTCGCCGGGGGCCGCCCGCCAGGGCGGCCCCCGGCTCGCGCAAGGGAGGCTTTCGGTGCGCAGGTTCCTGGACCGGCACTGGTACGCGTACGCGATGGTCCTGCCGGTGGTGGTGGTCATCGCGGTGCTGGTGCTCTACCCGCTCGCCCAGGGCGTGTTCTTCACCTTCACCAACATCAACGAGGCGAACATCGCCAACCCGATCCTGGACCGGCCCGCCACCTACATCTCGGTGGGCCTGCGCAACTACCTCAACGTGCTCTCCGGCGACCCCAGCTACGGGTCGTTCTGGTCCACGCTGGCGCGCACCCTGATCTGGACCTCCGCCTGCGTGCTGCTGCACTACGGGATCGGGCTCGGCCTGGCCATGCTGCTCAACCGGCCGCTGCGCGGGCGCTCGGCCTACCGGGTGCTGCTGATCCTGCCGTGGGCGGTGCCCGCGTTCATCAGCGCGTTCGCCTGGAAGTACATGTTCAACGCGCAGTACGGGATCATCAACCAGGCGCTGCGCGCGGTCGGCCTGCCCGACCCGGTGTGGCTGGGGCAGTCGGACTGGGCGCTGGTCGCGGTCATCATCGTCAACGTGTGGCTGGGCGTGCCGTTCATGATGGTGTCGCTGCTGGGCGGCCTGCAGTCCATCCCCGGCGACCTCTACGAGGCCGCGGAGGTCGACGGGGCCACCCCGTGGCAGCGGTTCCGGCACGTGACGCTGCCCGGCCTGCGCGCGGTGTCCAGCACGGTGGTGCTGCTGGGCATCATCTGGACGTTCAACATGTTCGCGGTCATCTACCTCGTCGCGGGCCAGAACCCCAACACCCGCATCCTGGTGACCTACGCCTTCGAGCGGTTCTTCTCCGGCGCCTCGCGCGACTACGCGGTCGCGTCCACCTACGGCGTGCTGATCCTGTCCGTCCTGCTCGTGTTCGCGAGCGTGTACCGGCGCGCGTTGCGCAGGCAAGGCGAGGTGTGGTGATGTCGGTCGAGGCCGCTTCGCTCCGGACCGTCCCGACCGGGCGGCGACAGGTCAAGCGCGGCAAGCGCGGCAGGGGTGCCAGCGTCGCGCTGCACGTCACGCTGGTCCTGGCGTCGCTGATCGCGGTGTTCCCGGTGTTCTGGGTGCTGGTCACGTCCTTCAAGCCGGACGCGCGGGCCGTGGAGACCACGCCCAAGCTGTTCAACGAGTCCAGTCTGGACAACTACACCCGCGTGCTGTCCGGCGAGAAGGGCGACTTCCTCGCCTGGTTCGGCAACTCGGTGCTCATCGCGCTGCTGACCACGGTGATCGCGGTGTTCCTGTCCGCCACCGCCGGTTACGCGGCCAGCCGGTTCCGCTTCCCCGGCAAGCGGTCGCTGATGCTGTCGTTCCTGCTGGTGCAGATGTTCCCGTTCGCGGTGCTGATCGTGCCGCTCTACAACATCCTGCTGACCCTGGGGCTGCAGGGCACCAGCATCGGCCTGGTGCTGGTCTACTGCACCACCGCCGTGCCGTTCTGCACCTACATGCTCAAGGGCTACTTCGACACCATCCCCGCCGACATCGACGAGGCGGGCCGGGTGGACGGGCTGTCGCCGTTCGGCGTGTTCTGGCGGCTGGTGCTGCCGCTGGCCCGGCCCGGCCTGGCGGTGACCGCGTTCTACGCCTTCCTCACCGCGTGGGGCGAGGTGGCGTTCGCGTCCGCCTTCCTGTCCGCCGCCGACGAGTCCAAGACGCTCGCGGTGGGGCTGCAGGTGTTCGTGCAGCAGAACCGGACCGAGTGGGGCCACCTGGCCGCCGCGTCGATCCTGGTCGCCATCCCGGCCATCGCGGTGTTCTACCTGGTCCAGCGCTTCCTGGTGACCGGCCTGTCCAGCGGCGCCGTCAAGGGCTGACGCCTGCAAGTACTACCCGACCCCCGCGCAACGGCCCTTTTCCACTACCCGTGCCGCGCCCGCCCGGCGCTCGCCCGGACCAGCAGGGTGCCCCGCTGGTCCGGCGCGGGCGGCGCGACGACCTCGGCGGGATCGGTGAACCGGACCGCGCCGAAGATCGAGTGGATGATGTCGAACGACGTCGTGGTGGTTGCCAGGTACTCCGCGGCGTCGGCCGTGACGAAGTCCAGCCCCGGCAGGTGGGACCAGGTCCGCCGAGTGGTGGCGGTGCGGCCGGGAGCCAGGTTGAGGCACCCGCCCCGCGTCCGCCGACACGGGTAGTAGTTGAGTGCGCTCGCACGGTGCACGGGTGGTACTTGCCGGTGCGGAAGTGGACCAATTGCGGTGTTCCCGTAAGCGCTTGCGATGCCTAGCGTGGCGGCAAAGCTTGAAGGTGAAAGGTGCGTCGCAATGGCTGAGGTCGCCTACGTCAAGGCTTCGCGGATCTTCTCCGGCAACCCGCCGGTCCGCGCGGTCGACCAGTTGTCGCTCGATGTCGCCGACGGCGAGTTCCTCGTCCTGGTCGGGCCGTCGGGCTCGGGCAAGTCGACGGCGCTGCGGATGCTCGCGGGCCTGGAGGACGTGGACGAGGGCGCGATCCAGATCGGTGGCAAGGACGTCACGAACGTGCCGCCGAAGGGCCGGGACATCGCGATGGTGTTCCAGTCCTACGCGCTGTACCCGCACATGACGGTCGCGGAGAACATGGGCTTCGCGCTGAAGCTGCGCGGGGTGAACAAGGAGGAGATCAAGCAGAAGGTCGCCGAGGCGGCCAAGATGCTCGACCTCACCAAGTACCTCGACCGCAAGCCGAAGGCGCTGTCGGGCGGTCAGCGCCAGCGCGTCGCGATGGGCCGCGCGATCGTGCGCGAGCCCAGCGTGTTCCTCATGGACGAGCCGCTGTCCAACCTGGACGCGAAGCTGCGCGTGGAGACCCGCGCCAACATCGCCGCGCTGCAGGCCCGGCTGGGCACCACCACCATCTACGTCACCCACGACCAGGTCGAGGCGATGACGATGGGTCACCGCGTGGCGGTGCTCAAGGACGGCCTGCTGCAGCAGTGCGACACCCCGCGCGCCCTGTACGACAAGCCCGCGAACGCGTTCGTGGCCGGGTTCATGGGCTCGCCCGCGATGAACCTCAAGACCGTGCCGCTGACCGCCGAGGGCGCGAAGCTGGACGGCGTCGTGGTGCCGCTGTCGCGGTCCGCGCTGGACAAGGCGGCGGCCGAGGGCCTGTCCGAGGTGACCTTCGGCGTGCGGCCGGAGTCGCTGGGCCTGGTCAGCAGCTCCGAGCAGGGCATGGACATGACCGTGGAGCTGGTGGAGGAGCTGGGCGCGGACGCGCTGGTGCACGGCTCGGTCCGGATCGGCGACGTGCCCGAGCGGTTCGTGGTCCGCGTCGACGGCCGCACTCCGCCCACCCTGGGGCAGACGGTGAAGCTGGCGGTGCGCCAGGCCGACGAGGTGCACCTGTTCCACCCGGAGACGGGTCTGCGGCTGACCGACTGACCGGTTCAGACGATCAGGGCCACCCCCGTTCGGGGGTGGCCCTGGTGTGTTCTTAGCCCGGTCGGTGGACGGTTCGGTGGCGGAGGGTTCTAAACTGAACTCGACAACGGTTTCCATTCCCCCGCCGTCGCCCTGTCGAGGAGTTCCCGATGACCGTCCGCAACACGCTGCTCGGTGCCGCCGCGGTGCTGAGCCTGACCGCCTGCGGCGGTGGTGAGCCCACCCCCGCCGCCGACAGCGACCGGCTGCACGTCGTGGCCTCCACCAACGTGTGGGGCAGCGTGGCCCGCGCGGTCGGCGGCGACGCCGTCGAGGTCCGCTCGATCATCGACGACCCCTCCGCCGACCCGCACTCGTTCGAGAGCGCCCCCGCCGACGTGGCCGCGGTCGCCGAGGCCGACCTGGTCCTGGGCAACGGCGGCGGCTACGACGACTTCCTCGCCAAGCTCGTCGACGACTCCGGCAAGCAGGTCAAGCGGATCGACGCCTTCGAGCTGTCCGGCAAGAGCGACAACGAGCACGTCTGGTACGACCTGCCCACCGTGCGCAAGGTCGCCGACAAGGTCGCCGAGGAGCTGGGCGGGCTGGCCGCCGACAAGAAGGACACCTTCACCGCCAACGCCAAGGCCTTCGGCGAGCGGCTCGACGGCGTCGAGGACGCGCTCGGCCGGATCAAGCCCGCCAAGGTCGTGGTCACCGAGCCGGTGCCCGCCTACCTGCTGGAGGCCGCCGGGGTCGAGGACGTGACGCCCGCGGAGTTCACCGAGGCCATCGAGGAGGAGACCGACGTGCCGGTGGCCGCCCTCTCCGCCACCACCGACCTGGTCGCCACCAAGCAGGTCGCCGCGCTGATCAACAACACCCAGACCGAGAGCACGGTGACCGGGCAGCTGGTGGCCAAGGCGGGCGAGGTCGGCATCCCCGTGGTGGGGATGACCGAGACGCTGCCCGAGGGCGTTCCGGGTTACGTTGAGTGGATGACGAAGCAGGTTGACGAGCTGACCGCCGCGCTCGGGACGAAATGACAGCTCAGATCTCCGCGGCGGACCGCCCCACCCGGCAGGGGGCGGTCTCGCTGCGCGGCGCCCGCCTGGCCTACGGCGACCGGGTCCTGTGGGACGAGCTGGACCTGGACGTGCGGCCGGGGGAGTTCCTGGCCGTGCTGGGCCCCAACGGATCGGGCAAGACCAGCCTGATGCGGGTGCTGCTGGGCCTGCAGCCGCTGTCCGGGGGCACCGTCGAGGTCGCGGGCGCCCCACCCGGCCGGGGCAACCGGCGCATCGGCTACATCCCGCAGCAGCGCGCGCTGGACCCGGCGCTGACGCTGCGCGGCCGCGACCTGGTCGGCCTCGGCCTGGACGGGCACCGCTGGGGGCTGGGCCTGCGCGGGCGCGCGCGGCGCCGGGAGCGGGTCGCCGAGGCGCTGGCGTCGGTCGGCGCCACCGAGTACGCCGACACCCCCGCCGGCCTGCTCTCCGGCGGCGAGCAGCAGCGGCTGCGGGTGGCCCAGGCCCTCGTCGGCGACCCGGACGTGCTGCTGTGCGACGAGCCGCTGCTGTCGCTGGACCTGGCCCACCAGCGGGTGGTCAGCGACCTGATCGACGCCCGGCGGCGCGCCGCGGACACCGCGGTGCTGTTCGTCACCCACGAGATCAACCCCGTGCTGCCGCTGGTCGACCGGGTGCTCTACCTGGTCGACGGCCGCTTCCGGGTGGGCACGCCCGCCGAGGTGATGACCTCGGCGACGCTGTCCGAGCTGTACCGCACGACCGTCGAGGTGGTCCGGGTGCGCGGCCAGATCCACGTGGTCGGCGCCCAGGGCGTGTGCGAGGACCAGGCCCACCACGTGGCGGAGGACGCCTGATGCTGTTCGACCTGGCCGAGACGGCGGACCTGCTGGCGCTGGACATCGTCCAGCGCGCCCTGGTCGCCGCGGCCGTGCTGGGCCTGGTGGCGGGCGTGGTGGGCCCGCTGGTGGTGACCCGCAAGATGTCCTTCGCGGTGCACGGCACCAGCGAGCTGGCGTTCACCGGCGGCGCGGCGGCGCTGCTGCTGGGCGTGGGCGTCGGCTACGGCGCGGTGCTGGGCGCGGTGCTCGCCGCGCTGCTGCTGGGCCTGCTGGGGCGGCGCGACACCGAGCGCGACTCGGTGATCGGCGCGGTGCTGGCGTTCGGCCTGGGCCTGGGCGTGCTGTTCCTGTGGCTGTACCCCGGCCGCGCGGCGAACAAGATGGGCCTGCTGGTCGGCCAGCCCATCGGCATCCAGCCCACCGACCTGTGGGTGCTCATCGCGTGCGCGGTGGTGGTGCTGGTGGCCATGGCGCTGCTGTACCGACCGCTGCTGTTCGCCAGCGTGGACCCGGACGTCGCGCTGGCCCGCGGCGTGCCCACGCGCACCCTGAACTGGGTGTTCGCGGTGCTGGTCGGGATGGCCACGGCGCTGGGCGTGCAGGTGGTCGGCGCGCTGCTGGTGCTGTCGCTGATGATCACGCCCGCCGCGGCGGCGGCGCGGGTCACCGCCAGCCCGCTGCGCGCCACCCTGCTGGCCGTGGCGTTCGCCGAGGTGGCGGTGCTGGGCGGGATCGTGCTGTCGCTGGCGCCGGGGGTGCCGGTGAGCGCGTTCGTCACGGCGATCTCGTTCGCCATCTACGTGGTGTGCCGCGTCGTCGGGCGTTCGCGGAATCGGGTGGTTTAGCGCTCGGCCGCGCCGGGTACCCACGAGGCGCCTGAACGTCCCGCGCCGAAGTGAGCGCCCATGACTCGCAGGTCGTGCCTGGTGGCACGCGGTGGGGCCCCCGCCGGGGCACGCCGCGCGCCCCGGCGCGCGCGGGCCCCGATCACGGGACCGGGCGCCGGGTCAGGCCGAGCGGGTCACTTCCGGCTCGTCGGCGCGCGGCAGGGGCAGCCGCCGCCCGGCGTGGATGTCGATGCCCGCCACGCGCACCTGGTTGCGCCCGTTCTCCTTGGCCGCGTAGAGCGCCGCGTCGGCGCTGTGCTGGGCGGTGAGCAGGCTGTCCACGCCCGCCTGGAGCACCGCCACGCCGATCGACGCGGAGATGGCCCGGAACTCCGCGGTCTCCTCGTCGTGCGGCAGGTTGCGCCCCAGCAGGGTCACCGTGTTGCGGTGCTTGTCGGTGGTCTCCACGGTCATCGCGCCGATGGCCTCGCGCACCCGCTCGGCGATGGCGATGCCCTGCGACAGCGGCGTCTCGGCCAGCACCACGACGAACTCCTCGCCGCCGTCGCGCCCGGCCACGTCGCCCGGCCGCAGCTTCTCCCGCAGGATGCGGCCGACCTCGGCGAGCACCGCGTTGCCCGCCGGGTGGCCCCAGGTGTCGTTGATCCGCTTGAAGTGGTCCAGGTCGATGGCCAGCACGGTCACCGGCCTGCCGTCCACCCGGCAGCGCTCGGCGATCCGGCTCGCGTACTCGTTGAGGCCGGTGGTGTTGAGCAGGCCGGTGCGGAAGTCGGTGTGCGCGTCCTTGGTCAGCTGCAGGTGGGCCTGGCGCTGCTCGGCGAGCAGCCGCTCCAGGTGGGCCTGCCGCTCGGAGGCGTGGTAGAGCAGCGCGTTGACCAGGATCACCGGGATGACCAGCAGCAGCGGGCCCACCCAGTGGGTGGTGGTGAGCACGCCGAGCATGGCGCCCACGCCCAGCGTGGTCGCCTCCAGCATGTTGTCGCTGCGCGAGCCGATCAGCTCGGCGGGCCGGGTGGCCGGGTTGACGATCTTGAGCACGCCGGACATCAGCACGACCTGGACCGACCAGTACAGCACCGCGACCAGCACCAGCTCCAGCACCAGGCCCAGGTCGGACAGCGCGTGCCCGGTCACGCCGGGGGCGGAGCCGGTCAGGTGCAGCGCGGCCCAGGACAGCAGGGTGGCGGCCAGGATGTTGGCCGAGCCGAACACGAACCGGTAGGGCTGCCGCCGCGCGATGGGTTTGAGGACCAGGCGCATCCACACCACGGTGAGCACCGCCAGCCCGCCCGGCAGCGCGATGGCCGCGGCCAGCGTCCACACCGAGGTCAGGTCGAAGTACGGGCCGGTCGATTCGTTGCGCCGCGATTCCTCGGCCCGTCGCACGATGGTGAGGTGAACCGTGATCGCCAGGATGAGCGCGCCGAAACGGAACCACTCGGTGGCGGTGGTTGAGCCGACCGTGGTCAGCAGCCCAATAGCCGCGGCGACCACCGCGAATTCAACGGAAAGGATGTAACCAACCGCGGCCCGGCGCAGGGACCAGAGTTCCCAGGTGCGCGTCGGTCGCCGCCCGACTGTCGCAGGCGGCTCCCGATCAGGCAAACTTCCCTTCACCACGTCCCCTTAGACTTCACGCCGACGACGCACCACGACCAGCCCCCGCGGTCCCGGCCGTTCGCCCCCCTTCACCAGCCCAGCAGTGCGTAAAGGAGTGTCCGCCATGCGTAACCGCGACTGGTGATCTCATCGCTCTCCCGGAGCCTGTGCTCTCACTCTCCGTACCGGACCTCTTGCGGTGCGCACACGAGGTCTCGTCATGACAATCGTCGCTCATGATGAGTCCGTTTCAGGTGATCATCGCGTTCGGGTCCGTCCGGGTGCGCGCCCGGTTCCAGGCTACGGTCGCCTGGGCCGCCAGCAGCAAGCCTATGCCGCCCGCGCCCGCGATGGTGAGGGTGACCGAGCCCAGGCCGTGAGCCACGGCGCCCGCCAGGGCCATGCCGCCGCCCTGGCTGGAGCGCAGCGCCGTGCGCGCGATGCCGTGCGCCCGACCCCGGCAGGCGTCGGGCAGGATGCGCATCCAGGCCGAGCGCGCGGGCGTGTGGTAGGCCCCCGCCATCCCGGCGACCACCAGCAGCACGATGGTCCAGGTCAGGTTCGGGTCCAGCGCGAAGAGCACGAGCGGCGCCAGGGACAGCACGGCCAGCGGGCCCATCAGCCGCTCGCGCTTGTCCGGGCTGCGCACCACCCGGAACAGCACGGCCACGCCCAGCACGTTCGCCGCGGGCTCGATGGCCAGGATCAGCCCCACCGCCCAGACCGCGTCCAGGCTCGCCGCCAGGGGCACCGCCAGCCCCTCGGGGACCATGGCCAGCCCGGCCAGCATCCGCAGCCACAGCAGGGTGCGCAGGCGCGGGTCGGTCAGCAGCAGCCGCAGCACGCCCGCCGACCCGACCTCGGCCCGCTCCCGCGCCGGGTCGCGCGGGGCGGCGGCGGGCCGGTGCCGCACGGAGAACTGCACCAGCAGCGCCACCAGCACGAACGAGGCGGCGTCCACGGCCAGCGCCACGTTGGGGCCCGCCCAGGTCACCACGAAGCCCGCCGCGGCCAGGCCGATCATCTGCGCCACGTCCACCGAGGTGCCGAACAGCGCCACGCCGTCGTCGTAGCGCTTGGCGGGCAGCACCGAGGGCAGGCTGGCCTCCTGGGCGGCCAGGAACGGCGACGCGGTCATCAGCACCGCGACCAGCAGCGCGATCATCACCCACAGCGGCACCCCCGGCAGCGCCATCAGCGCCATCAGCGCGGCCTGCAGCCAGGCGCAGCGGATCATCACCGTGCGGCGCGGGAACCGGTCCGCGACCCAGCCCAGCAGTGGGCCCGCGACCAGCGGCGGGACCAGGGTCAGCGACCAGGTCAGCGCGGTCCACGCGGGGGAGCCGGTGCGTTGGAACACCAGCAGCGACAGCGCCACGGCGGCGAGCTGGTCGCCCGCGGTGGACACCGTCGAGCCGATCCACAGGCCGCGGAACTCGCGGTTGCCGACCAGGGCGCGCAGCGTGCCACGCGGGGTCACGTCCGCCCCGCGATGGTCGACTCCGATGAGTGAGTCACGTTACCCCCACCCGAGTATTAATTCCCTCGGTTAGCACGGTAGAAGCTGCCGGTTGCACAATGTTGGTCCCGCCACAGTGGGTACCCAAACGGACGACATTGGTGACATAAAGTAGTTACAGTGTCGAGGAAACGGGCTCCCATTCTTTGACAGTTGACCGTGGCGTCACCCGACGCGAGCAATGTCCGCCCACCCTACGTCAGGTCCGGCCGCCCGTCCGGGGCAGGCGGGTTCCACACCGTTGAGTCCTGGGTGATCGCGTTCGAAATTGTTGGGCGCGCTGAAACGTCGATCGTCAGAACTGGTAGTACAGGAACGGGCTGAACGTACCGCTGGCGACCAGGATCGCGGCGTAGGCGACCCCGACCGTCATCAAGGACACCCTGATCGTGGCGGCCACCCGGTCCCGCGACGCCTCCAGGTAAGGGCCGGTGACCGGATGATCCGGCAGCACCACCACGACCAGCGCCACCAGCAGCAGCACCACCCGCTGGTTGGTCGCCGCCGCGGCGACGGCCTCGGTCAGGCCGGTGAAATCGGGAATGAACAGGTGCCCGATCATCACCAGCGCGGAACCGAGGTCGGCCGCGCGGAAGAACACCCAGCCGACCACCACGAGCAGCATCGTGAGGACCCGGCGCGCAATGCGCCTGCCGCGCGCGGCGGGCGCCGAATTCCAGCCGAACCGCCGTTCCAGCACCAGCAGCCCGCCGTGGAACAAACCCCACACCAGAAACGTCCAGTTCGCGCCGTGCCAAAAACCGGTGAGCACGAAAACGACCGTGAGGTTGCGGTAGGTCCGCGCGACCCCGTGCCGGTTCCCACCCAGCGGGATGTAGAGGTAGTCGCGGAACCACCGCGACAGCGACATGTGCCAGCGCCGCCAGAACTCGGTGACGGTCACCGACGAGTACGGCCGGGCGAAGTTCTCCGGCAGCCGGAAGCCCAGCATCCGGCCCAGCCCGATCGCCATGTCCGAGTAACCGGAGAAGTCGAAGTAGAGCTGCAGGGTGTAGCCGATCGCGCCCAGCCACGCGGTCGCCGTGGTCATCTGGTCCGCGGGCGTGGCGAAGCAGGCGTCCACCAGCGGCGCCAGCGAGTCGGCGATGATCACCTTCTTGCACAGGCCCAGCGCGAACCGGGGGAACCCCGCGGCGATGTCGTCGAGCCGGTGCGTGCGCGGCTGCGGCAGCTGGTCGGCGATCTCCCGGTAGCGCACGATCGGCCCGGCCACCAGCTGCGGGAACATCGCGATGTAGGTGACGAACGCGACCGGCTCGCGCAGCGCCGGGCGCTCACCGCGGTAGACGTCCACCACGTAGGAGATGTGGTGGAAGGTGTAGAAGGAGATGCCGATCGGCAGCGCCAGGTGCACCACCGGCAGGTCCGCGCCGACCACGCTCGCGATGGCGCGCAGCTGCTCGGTGGCGAACCCCAGGTACTTCCACACCAGCAGCACGCCCAGGTCGAACGCGATCACGCCGACCAGCAGGCCCCGCCGGTCGCGCGGGCTGCCCGGCTCCAGCCGCAGCCCGGCCAGGTAGTTGACCACCATGCAGGCCAGCAGCAGCAGCGTCGTGCCGCCCGCCCCGCTGACGTAGAAGAACAGGCTGGCGACCGCCACCACGCCGTTGCGCCGAGTCCTGGGCGCGACGAGGACGGCCGCGAGCACGACCGGCACGAAGAACCAGAGGAACAGGGGCGTGGCGAAGGACATCGCGGGTGACCTTATCCGCCCGCCACCCGCGATGTCCCGGAGATCAGCCCGCCGCGTCCAGCCTGCGCCTGCGCGCTACCTCGGCCAGCACCACGCCCGCGGCCACGGAGGCGTTCAACGACTCCACCCCCGGCGCCATCGGGATCGACACCGTCTGGTCGCAGGTCTCCCGCACCAGCCGCGACAGCCCCCGGCCCTCCGAGCCGACCACCACCACCAGCGGCCCGGTGGCCAGGTCCAGCCCGTCCACGTCCACGGTCCCGTCGGCGTCCAGCCCGACGATCATCAGCCCGGCGTCGGCCCACTCCCGCAGCTGCCTGGTCAGGTTGGTGGCCACCGCGATGGGCAGCTTCGCCGCCGTGCCCGCGCTGGTCCGCCACGCCACCGCGGTGATGCCCGCGGACCGGCGCTGCGGCAGCAGCACCCCGTGCGCGCCGAACGCCGCGGCCGAGCGGACCACCGCGCCCAGGTTGCGCGGGTCGGTCACCCCGTCCAGCGCCACGAACAGCGGCGGCCTGCCCGACTCGTTGGCGACCTCCAGCAGGTCCGCCGGGTCGGTGTACTCGAACGGCGGCACCTGCAGGCCGAGGCCCTGGTGCACCGCACCGCCGGTGATCCGGTCCAGCTCGCCCCGCTGCACCTCCAGCACGGAGATGCCCCGGTCCGCCGCCAGCCGCACCGCCTCGGCCACCCGGTCGTCGGCGTCGATGCCCAGCGCCACGTACAGCGCGGTGGCCGGGATGCCCGCCCGCAGGCACTCCACCACCGGGTTGCGCCCGGCCACGGTCTCCGGCGCGTTCTCGGCGGCCTTGCGGCGCTGCTGGCGCGCGTGCTCGACCTTGGCCACCGCCTTGGCCTTGCGGTAGGCGGGGTGGTTGGGCCGGTCGGCGGCCTTGGGCGTGGGCCCCTTGCCCTGCAGGCCCTTGGACTTCTGCCCGCCGGAACCGACGATCGCGCCCTTCTTGGAACCGGGGTTGCGCATCGCGCCACGGCGCTTGGAGTTACCAGCCACGAGCTCAGTCGTCCTTCAAGGTCCACAACGGACCGTCGGGGGTGTCCTCGACGGCGATACCGGCGAGCAGCAGGTGGTCGCGCAACGCGTCCGCCCTCGCGAAGTCCTTCTCCTTGCGCGCCCGCGCGCGGTCCTCCAGCACCCGCTCGACCAGCGCGGCCAGCGCCTGGCGGCTGCCGGAGTCCTGCGCGGCCGACGCGCTCCACAGCCGCGACAGCGGGTCCAGGCCCAGCAGCGCGGTCATCGCGCGCACCGACTCGGCGGCCGCGCGGGCGCCCCGGTCGTCGCCCGCCTCCAGCGCCGTGTTGCCCTCGCGCACCCGCTTGTGCACCGCGGCCAGCGCGCCCGGCGTGCCCAGGTCGTCGTCCATCGCCGCCACGAACGCCTCGGGCAGCGCGCCCCGGTCGTCCACCGAGCCGGTGCGCTCGACCACCCGGCGCAGGAACGACTCCACCCGCCGGTAGGCCGCCACCGACTCCTCCAGCGCGGCCTGGGAGTACTCGATGGTCGACCGGTAGTGCGGGCCCACCAGGTAGTAGCGCAGCTCCGGGGCGCGGACCCGCTCCAGCATGGCCGGGATGGACACGGTGTTGCCCAGCGACTTGGACATCTTCTCGCCGCTGAGCGTCACCCAGGCGTTGTGCATCCAGTACTCGGCGAACCCGTCGCCCGCCGCGCGCGACTGCGCCTGCTCGTTCTCGTGGTGCGGGAAGATCAGGTCGATGCCGCCGCCGTGGATGTCGAAGGTCCCGCCCAGGTAGGCGGTGGCCATCGCGGAGCACTCCAGGTGCCAGCCGGGGCGGCCCGCGCCCCACGGCGTCGGCCACGACGGCTCGCCCGGCTTGGCGGCCTTCCACAGCGTGAAGTCGCGGGGGTCGCGCTTGCCGGTGGCGGCCGTCTCGCCCTGGTGCACCTCGTCGGGCTTCTGCCCGGACAGCGCGCCGTACTCGGGGAAGGAGGTCACCGAGAAGTACACGTCGCCCTGCGCCGCGTAGGCGTGGCCCTTCTCGATCAGCCGCTCCATCAGCTCGACCATCTGCGTCACGTGCCCGGTCGCGCGCGGCGCGTAGGACGGGGGCAGGCAGCCCAGCTCCTCGTAGGCCGCCTCGAAAGCGCGCTCGTGCGAGTACGCCCACTCCCACCACGGCCTGCCGTGCTCGGCGGCCTTGGTGAGGATCTTGTCGTCGATGTCGGTGACGTTGCGCACCAGCCGCACGTCCGCGCCGTCGCGGGCCAGCCAGCGGCGCAGCACGTCGAAGTTCAGCCCGCTGCGCACGTGGCCGATGTGCGGCACGCCCTGCACGGTCGCCCCACACACGTAGATCGACGCCGTTCCGCTGATCTGCGGGCGGAACTCCCGCAGTTCCCGACGTGCGGTGTCGTAGATGTGGAGGCTCACACCGGAATGGTACGGGCGTGTGCCCGCCGGGGTTGAATCGCCCGGCTAAATGTGCTTGTGGAGCACCCGCAGGAGTGCGTCCGGCCGATCCGAGGTCGGCAAGGGGTCCACGAATTCCACGCGGCAGCCGATCGCGGCCGCGCCCCCGTCGGCCTCCGGGCTGTCGCCGACCATCAGCGCCTCGTGCGGCTCCACGCCCAGCCGCTCGCAGGCCAGCTCGAACAGCTTGGGGTCCGGCTTGATCGCGCCCTCCTCATAGGAGAGCACGAACTCGTCGACCCGGCCGGTGAGGTGGTGCCGGTCGAACACCGCGCGGATGTCCCACCCGGTGTTGCTCACCACGGCGACCCGCAGGTGCGTGCCCAGCGCCTGCGCGGTGTCGGGGTAGGGCTGCCAGTACGGCGGGCTGCACAGCCGCTCGTAGAAGTCGACGGGATCGGCCGCGCCCGCCTTGGCCAGCGCCGAGACGTGCAGCTCGCGGTGCAGGTCGGCGTCGAGGTCGCGACGTGCCCACGCGTCGGCGTCCAGGTCCTGGAAGGCGCCGACCGGCGCGGTCAGCGCGCGCATCAGTCCCGCGTGCGCGGCCAGGCTGTCGTGCTCCAGGCGGAACAGGGTGCCCGAGAAGTCGAAGAGGACTGCGCGGATCGTGGTCACAACGCGACGTTACGTGGTCTGGACCTCTTCGCCAATGGTCTCGGGCAGCAGCAGGACGCACACCACACTCGCCGCCGCCGCGGCGGCCACGTACCAGGCGACGGACTGCGGCCCGTGCCGGTGCACCAGCCACGTCGCGACCGTCGGCGCCAGCGCCCCGCCCAGCACACCGCCCAGGTTGTAGGCCAACGACGAGGCGGAGTACCGGAACCGCGTCGGGAACAGCTCCGGCAGCAACGCCCCCAGCGGCCCGTAGACCCACCCCATCGCCAGCAGCGCCAGCACGAACGCGGCCAGGTGCTGACCACCGTGCAGCAGCGGCGCGAACACCGCCCCCGCGCCCACGGCCGCCAAGCAGCCCGAGACCAGCACCGGCTTGCGCCCCCACCGGTCGGACAGCAGGCAGGCCGCCACGGTCGCGGCGGCCATCGCCCAGACCGCGACGATCTGGTCGGCCAGCACCCCGGCGCGCGGCGCCCCCAGCACACCCGTGGCGTGGGCCAGGCCGAACGTGGTGGCCACGTAGAACAGCACGTAGCAGACCACGATCGTCCCGCCGCCCAGCAGCAGGCGGGCCGGTGCCCGGCGCAGCATCTCCAGCACCGGCAGCGAACTGCGCTCCCGCTCCTGGAGGACCTTGGTGAAGGCGGGCGTTTCGGCGATCTTGAGCCGGACCCGCAGACCGACCAGCACCAGCACCGCCGACGCCAGGAACGGCACCCGCCAGCCCCACGCCCGGAACGCGGCGTCGTCCAGGACGGCGGAGAGCACCAGGAACGACCCGCCCGCCGCGAAGAACCCCACCGCGGGCCCCAGCTGCGGGAACACCGAGTACCAGCCCCGCCTGCCCGCCGGGGCGTGCTCCGCGGCCAGCAGCGCCGCCCCGCCCCACTCGCCGCCCAGGCCCAGGCCCTGCAGGAAGCGCAACGCGGTCAGCGCCACCGGCGCGGCCACGCCGATGCTGGCGTAGCCGGGCAGCAGGCCGATCGCCACCGTGGACAGGCCCATCAGCAGCAGCGACGCGACCAGCGTCGCCTTGCGGCCCACCCGGTCGCCGAAGTGGCCGAACAGCACCGCGCCCAGCGGGCGGGCCACGAACGCCACGGCGAAGGTGGACAAGGCCGCCAGGCTGCCCGCGACCGGGGACAGGGTGGGGAAGAACGCCGAGTTGAGCACCAGCGCGGCGGCGGTGCCGTATATGTAGAAGTCGTAAAACTCGATCGCGGTGCCGACGAAGCTGGCGAGAGCTACCCGGCTGGTCCTCGTGGACACTTCACCCGTCCATTCGCGCAGCTGGTCAGTCGAACGAGAACAACGCCGTTCCGGACTGGTGCCCCACCGGGTCGCTGACCACCAGGCCCCCGCGCCAGCGGCCGGTTTCGTCGCGGTAGCGGAACTGCAGGTCCTTCACCGCTGCGCCGTAGTTCCTGCGGACATCGGCGTAGCGCGGTGATGAGTGCGGGTTGTTCGGCACCGGCTTGCAGAACGCCGAGGCCGCCATCGGGAAGACCAGCGTGGTGGCCACCAGGTCCGCGATCTGCAGGCCCACGTGGTTGTCGCTGTGGGCGAACAGCGGGACTTCCAGCAGCGCCGGGTAGGGGTCGCCACCGATGCGCCACTTCTGCGTGAAGATCGAATGTGCCACCTCGACGTTCAGCCGGGGGGCGCGTCCATCCGCGATCAGGAAGCCCGTCGAGGCGTTGTCGGACAGGTACTCGCTGAAGTGACGGGCGATGTCCTGCACGGCGTAGCAGTAGCTGGCCGTCGCCTTGACGCTCTTGCCCGCTTCTTTGATCCAGACCCGCCCGGTGACGCGGCACCCGTACCGCTTGAGCAGGTCCAGCAGCTCGTCGCGCAGCCGGTCGGCCTGCCTGCGCTTGTTCCGCGAATCGCTTCTGGTCATCTGCAGGATCTCGCTGCCCTTGACCTCGGTCAGCACGTGGTTCAGCGCGGGGCCGGTGGTGAAGCGCCCTGGGAAGTGCCGGCGCTTGAGCGCGAGGAATTCCCGCGTCAAGGACGGAATGTGGTCCGCATTGACGACGAGCCCCAGGATCACCATGACCGGAGTCGCACTCGGGCCTTGATCCGGAGGCTCGCACCCACCCGACTCGTCCAGGTAGCAGAAGTGCATTGGGTCACGATAGCGCTAAGGCCGCCCCGGAGGACGGCCTTAGGATGTGGTGTTCGGGTCGCCCCTATGCACCTAGAGAATGGTCTCTGCTGACAAAGTTCCCAGGAACATCGATCAACTTCAAGCTGGACGGATGTGACCTACGTCACATCACTCGTCCGGTGCGCAGAGTGTCCTACCTGATCTTACACCATACCGAAAATGTTGCGTTCCTCTTTCGTGTCCGTCTCGGGGTCCAAGGTGTGGCAATGGCGAGGTTCCGGGCCGCTGAGCTGGGGAAACTCGGTGGTTCGCGCCGGGGCGGCGAGGAAATGGGTATAGACCTATCTCCTTGCGATCTTGCGAATGGGCAATGCGCTACGCAGAGTGGTCGCTTCTATCACTCGATGGTGAGAGTGTCAATCATGGTGGAAGAATTTTTGATCTTCACACGATAGAGTGAAGTATCTCAGGTCCGGCCGTACTCGCGACTGTTTCACCGAGATCTGTCGCAGGCAAACCCGAAAAATGCGACCCGAGAGCCGCAAGCGCCGCTGGCGTCGAACGGTGATTTCCCCATTCGCCTCAAAGGGGGACGAACCAGCCGGAGCAACCGTCCTCAGCGGACGTTGCCGGTGATTTTGGTGGGGGTCAGCCGGAGCACCACCCGCACGCGGTCCTCCGGCTCGGCCGGGAAGTCGGCACCGGTGTACTTGTGCGCCAGCGCGTCGACCAGCGCCCGCCCCTTGTCCTCGGTGATGGTCACGGTGCCGCGGATCTCCGCGTACCGCTCCGGGTCGGCGGCGTCCCACACGGTCACGCTGGCTCGCGGGTCGCGGCGCAGGTTGCGCTCCTTGCGGCGGCCCCTCAGCGTGCTGAACAGCAGGTCGTCACCGTCGCGGGTGATCCAGACCAGCGAGTTCTGCGGACCGCCGTCGGGGTTGACCGTGGCGAGCGAGGCGTGGTTCCGGCCGTCGACCAGTGCGCGCAGCTCCGCGCCGAGGGTGATCGCCATGGCACCCCAGCCTAGGGGCACTCAGCCCAGGGGGACCAGCAGTGCCGTGGCGATGGCCGCGACGCCTTCCCCCCGACCGGTCAGGCCCAGCCCGTCGGTGGTGGTGCCGCTGACCGACACCGGGCCGCCCAGCACGTCGGAGAGGACTTTCTGGGCCTCCTCGCGGCGCTTGCCCACGCGCGGGGCGTTGCCAATGACCTGCACCGCCGCGTTGCCCAGGCGGTAGCCCGCCTCCTCCACCATGCGGCGCACCTCGGCCAGGAACTCCACGCCGTGCGCGCCCGACCAGCGCGGGTCGCCGGTGCCGAACACCGCGCCCAGGTCGCCCAGGCCCGCCGCGGACAGCAGCGCGTCGCACAGGGCGTGCGCGGCCACGTCGCCGTCCGAGTGGCCCGCGCAGCCGTCGACGCCCTCCCAGCGCAGTCCCACCATCCAGCACTCGCGGCCCGGCTCGACCGGGTGCACGTCGGTCCCGGTGCCGACCCTGGGGATCGCGGGGGAGATCGCGGGGGGAGTCACGGGCGTTCTCCTGCCAGCAGCGCCTCGGCGACCGCGAGGTCGAACCGAGTGGTGATCTTCATCGCGTCGGGGTGGCCCGCCACCGTGACCACCGGCACGCCCAGCCGCTCCACCAGGCCCGCGTCGTCGGTGGCGTGCAGGCCGGATTCGTGGGCGCGCAGCAGCACCCGCGCGTCGAAGCCCTGCGGGGTCTGCACGACCCGCAGGGACGACCGCTCCGGGGTGGCCACGACCCGCCCGCTCCCGTCGACCAGTTTGACCGTGTCCGCGACGGGTAGTACCGGGATGACCGCGGGGTGACCCGCCTCGACCGCGTCGACCACGGCCTTGACCACGGTGGGTGGGGTGAAGGCCCGTGCCGCGTCGTGCACCAGCACGACGGTGGTGTCGGGTATCTCACGCACCGCGTGCTCCAGCGCCAGGCGGACGGAGTCCGACCTCTCCGCACCGCCCGCCAGCACGTGAACCGCCCCGCCGGCCTGGGCCAGCGGGGCGGTGACAGTGCTCACGGTGTTCACGTCGGAGGGCGGGGCGGCGATGACCACGTGCTGAACGCACCCCGCGTCGAGCAGCCCGCGAACGGCGCGGACCAGCAGCGGGACCCCATTGACCGGCACCAGCGCTTTGGGCATCCCGTAGCCCAAGCGCTCACCCCGGCCCGCCGCGGGCACGAGCGCGACCACACCCATGTTCGCGGTCCGAAGTCGTGTTCGAGTAGTCGATCAGGACGCGGTGGCGAGGACTTCGTCGAGGAGGACCTCAGCCTTGTCCTCGTCGGTGCCCTCGGCGAGCGCCAGTTCACTAACCAGTATCTGTCGAGCCTTCGCCAGCATCCGCTTCTCACCAGCGGACAGACCGCGATCCTTCTCGCGCCGCCAGAGGTCGCGCACCACTTCGGCCACCTTGTTCACGTCACCGGACGCGAGCTTCTCCAGGTTGGCCTTGTACCGCCGGGACCAGTTGGTCGGCTCCTCGGTGTGGGGAGCGCGCAAGACCTCGAAGACCTTGTCGAGACCCTCCTGGCCGACGACGTCGCGCACACCGACGATCTCGGCGTTGTCGGCGGGGACGCGGACCGTGAGGTCACCCTGGGCGACCTTCAGCACGAGGTACTTCTTCTCCTCGCCCTTGATCACACGGGTCTCGATTGCTTCGATGAGAGCGGCACCGTGGTGCGGGTAGACGACGGTCTCTCCGACCTTGAAAACCATGTGTCCTCTGCCCCTTTCGCTAACTCCATCCTAACACGCCGAGCAATCCCCCCATCGGCCTCCGGAGATCGGTTAGCCCTGGTCAGGGGCGGCGCGGGGGGTTGACAAACCACCTGTTCGCGTGCAACGGCCAGGTCCTGGCCGGGTCCTCGGAGGCCCCCGGACCCGGTCGTCGGGGGCACCACGTGCCGCCGAGTCCGGCCCGCCCGGTTAGGCTCCCGACTGGTGGTCGGGCGCCGGTGCTACCGGGCGCGGCCGTCCCAGCCAGCACATCGGGAAGGGATCCGAGCAGCCGTGGGTCGCGCACAGCAGAAGTCCTCAGCGCCTCGCCGCCTGGCCGTCGCGGCCGCACTCGCGGTCGGACTGGGCATGGTCGCCGCGGCCTGCGGCGCGGGGCAGGTCACCCAGACCGACACCCAGGTCGCCGCGGTCAACGGCGCCTCCGGCGACGTCGGGCTGCTGTCGGTCCGCGACGCCCAGCTGGTGTTCCCCGTCGAGGAGGGGCACTACGGCGAGGGCGACGACGCGCCGATGGTGGTGACCGTGGTCAACAACGGCAACGAGGAGGACAAGCTGGTCTCGGTGACCAGCGAGCTGACCTCAGGCCCGGCGGAGATCACCGGCGACGTCGACCTGGAGCCCTCCTCCGCGATCATCAGCGGCGGCGAGCAGGACTCCGGCGGCAGCAGCCACGTCAGCACCACCTCGCAGACCAGCGGCTCCGCCGCCTCGGTCACCGCGACCACGACCCCGTCCGGCTCGCCGACCAGCGGCGCGCGGGAGAGCTCCTCGGCCCCGACGACCACCACCGGCAGCCGGGGGTCGGTGTCGAACCCGCCGACCTCGGTGACCAAGCTGCCGTCCTCGGCCGAGCCGGTGGAGCCCGGTGTGGTCAGCATCGTGCTCAAGGACCTGACCCGCGACTTCCGCCCCGGCCAGACCGCCAAGGTGACCTTCGTGTTCGAGAAGGCGGGCGAGCTGGTCCTGGAGCTGCCCATCGGCCCGTCCCCCGAGCCGCGCCAGGGCGGCGAGGGCGGCGGTCACTGACCCCGCGCCGCAGGTGCGGCGGTCCGGCACTGTCGGGGGCGGTCTATAGCCTGGCCGCGTGGTGAAGAACGCGCGGGCGGCACGGCCCCTCTACCGGTGCGCCGAGTGCGGGCACGAGGTGTCCAAGTGGGTCGGGCGGTGCCCGGAGTGCCAGGCGTGGGGCACGGTCGAGGAGCGCGGCGCCGCCGCGCCCTCCCGCTTCCTCGCGGGCGCGACCAGCGGCGACGCCCGCCCCATCGCCCAGGTCGACGTGGAGTCGTCCAGGGCCAGCGCCACTGGGGTGGGTGAACTCGACCGGGTGCTCGGCGGTGGCCTGGTGCCCGGCGCGGTCGTGCTGCTGGCGGGCGAGCCGGGTGTGGGCAAGTCCACGCTGCTGCTGGAGGTCGCCCACCAGTGGGCCGCCACGGTGGGCCGCTGCCTCTACATCACCGGCGAGGAGTCCGCGGGCCAGGTGCGGCTGCGCGCCGACCGCACGGGCAACCTGCACGACGAGATCTACCTCGCCGCGGAGAGCGACATCTCCGCGGTGCTGGGCCAGGTCGACGCGGTCAAGCCGAGCATGATGATCATCGACTCGGTGCAGACCATGTCCTCGATGAGCATCGACGGCTCACCCGGCGGGGTCAGCCAGGTCCGCGCGGTCACCTCCGGCCTGATCTCGCTGGCCAAGGAGCGCAACCTGCCGATCATCCTGGTGGGACACGTCACCAAGGACGGCGCGGTGGCGGGCCCGCGGGTGCTGGAGCACCTGGTGGACGTGGTGCTGCAGTTCGAGGGCGACCGGCACTCCACGCTGCGGCTGCTGCGCGGCATCAAGAACCGGTTCGGCGCGGCCGACGAGGTGGGCTGCTTCGAGCTGCGCGACGACGGCATCGTCGGCGTGCCCGACCCGTCGGGGCTGTTCCTCAACCGCCGCGAGCAGGACGTCACCGGTTCGGCGGTCACCGTCGTGGTGGAGGGCAAGCGGCCGCTGCTGGGCGAGGTGCAGGCGCTGGTGGCGCCCACCAGCCTGCCCGCGCCCCGGCGGGCGGTCAGCGGGCTGGACTCGGCCCGCGTGGCCATGGTGATGGCCGTGCTGGAGAAGCGCGGCCGGGTGCCGCTGGGCAACAAGGACGTGTTCACCGCCACGGTCGGCGGGATGCGGCTGGTGGAGCCCGCGGTGGACCTGGCGGTGGCGCTGGCGGTGGCCTCCGCGGCCACCGACCAGCCGCTGCCGCACGACCTGGTGGTGGTCGGCGAGGTGGGGCTGTCCGGGGAGCTGCGCCGGGTCAACGGGGTGGGGCGGCGGCTGGCCGAGGCCGCCCGGCTGGGCTACACGCGCGCCCTGGTGCCGCCGGACGCGGGCAAGCTGCCCCCGGAGACCCGCGCCCTGGTCGCCAACGACCTGGGCGAGGCCCTGCGCCTGCTCAAGCTCAAGAAGTGACGAGGGGGGGCGCACCCGGCGAACCGGGTGCGCCCCCCCTCGCGCGAGCGGTTACTTGGCGGCCAGCAGCTGGGCGCAGCGGATCAGGCCCAGGTGGCTGTACGCCTGCGGGTGGTTGCCCAGGGAGCGCTCCGCGATCGGGTCGTACTCCTCGGGCAGCAGGCCGGTCGGCCCGGCCGCGTCCACCATCTGCGCGAACAGCTCCTCGGCCTCGGTGCGCCTGCCGGTGAGCAGGTACGCCTCGATCATCCACGCCGCGCACAGGTGGAAGCCGCCCTCGTCGCCGGGCAGGCCGTCGTCGCGGCGGTAGCGGTAGACCGTCGAACCGGACCGCAGCTCGGCCTCGATGGCGGTCACCGTGGCCTGGAACCGCTCGTCGGTCGGGTCGATCAGCCCCGCCAGGCCCACGTGCAGCGACGCGGCGTCCAGGTCGTCGCCGTCGTAGGCGGTGGTGAACGACTGCGCCTCGTCGCTCCAGCCGTGCTTGAGCACGTCGTTGGCGATGGTGTCGCGCAGCACCGGCCACGACGGGTCGATGTCGCGCCGGTAGTCCTCGGCCAGCCGCACCGCGCGGTCCAGCGTCACCCAGCACATGACCTTGGAGTACACGTGGTGGCGCGGCGCGTGCCGCTCCTCCCAGATGCCGTGGTCGGGCTCGTGCCAGCGGCGGGCGACCGCCTCGGCCATCGCCTGCACCATCCGCCAGTCCTGGTCGGTCAGCGAGCCCCTGGCCCTGGCCAGCTGCGCCACCAGGTCCACCACCGGGCCGAACACGTCCAGCTGGACCTGCTGGTTGGCCAGGTTGCCCACCCGGACCGGGCGGGAGCCCGCGTAGCCGGGCAGGGTGTCGATGACCGCCTCGGCGCCCAGCATGGTGCCCTGCAGCGTGTACAGCGGGTGCAGCCGCTCCGGGCCCGGCAGCGTGGCCAGCACGCCGTGCACCCAGCCCAGGAACGCCTCGGCCTCGCCCAGCGAGCCCAGCGACACCAGCGCCTGCGCGGTCAGCGCCGCGTCGCGCAGCCAGCAGTACCGGTAGTCCCAGTTGCGGATGCCGCCCAGCTCCTCGGGCAGCGAGGTGGTGGCGGCGGCCATGATCGCCCCGGTGTCGTGGTGCACCAGGCCCTTGAGCGTCAGCGCGGAGCGCAGCACCAGGTCCGGCTCCACCTGCGGCAGCTTCAGCGTGGCCGCCCAGTCCGACCAGTAGCTGCCCGCCCGCGCGCGCCGCTCCGGCTCGCCCAGGGTGGCCTCGGACAGGTCGTCGGTGCCGCAGCGCAGCTCCAGCAGGATCGGCGCGCCCTCGCGCGGGCGGACCACCGCGGTGGCGGTCTCCTGCATCCCGTCGCTGGTGATCTGCCAGTCCACGCCGGGGGAGCGCAGCACCATCGGGTCCGAGGTGCCGACCACGCGCAGGCCGTCGCGCTCGCGCAGCAGCCGCACCGGCACCTGGCCGAACTCCGGGCGCGGCGCGAAGGTGATCACCGCGTTGGTCGAGCCGCTGATCCGGCGCACCAGGTCGGTGCGGTGCGAGGGCTGGTCGTGGTCGAGGTAGTCCGTGACCAGCAGCCGCGACCAGCGGGTCTCCACGATCATCGTGCCGGGCACGTAGCGCTGGCCCAGCGGCAGCGACCCGTGCTCGGGCTTGATCGAGAAGTGCCCCGCGGCGGGGCCGCCGAGCAGGTCGGCGAACACCGCGGCCGAGTCCGGCTCCGGGTGGCACAGCCAGTTCAGCCGCGCGTCCGGGGTCACCAGGGCCACCGAGCGCTCGTTGGCCAGCATGGTCAGCCGCTCGATGGGCACGGCCTGGTCGCCGTGCAGCCAGTTGCGCCGCTCCTCCAGCAGGAACGCCAGCACCGTGGCCACGTCGACGGTGTCCTCGATGGTGAACTCGGCCAGCGACTCGGTGTGGCCGACCTTGATGCCCACGTCCGGGCCGCTGAGCCGGGCGAAGGCCTTCTCGTCGGTCACGTCGTCGCCGACGAACATCGCGGCGGTGGCCGACACGCGGTGCCGCAGCACGTCCAGGGCGTGGCCCTTGTCGGTCTGCACCACGGCCAGCTCGATCACCGCCTTGCCCTCGGTGACCTGCACACCTTCCCAGGTGCACGGGCCGGAGCGGACGGCGTCGAGAACCCGCTCCCCCACGGCGGGCTCGGCGCGGCGGACGTGCACCGCGATGCTGGCGGGCTTGACCTCCAGGGTGACGCCCTCGTGGTCGGCGACCACGCGGTCCAGCTCCTCCTCCAGCCTGCGGTGCAGGGCGCGGGCGTCGGCGTCGAGCGCGTGCACGAAGCCCACGTCGAACTCCGAGCCGTGCGAGCCGACCAGGTGGACCTCGGAGGGCAGTCGGGACAGGATGGCCAGGTCGCGCAGGGCCCGGCCGGAGATCACCGCCGTCGTCGTCTCGTGCAGCCCGGCCAGTGAGCGCAGCGCGCCCACCGACTCGGGCAGCGGGCGCGCGTCCTCCGGGTTTTCCACGATCGGGGCAAGTGTCCCGTCGTAGTCGCACGCGACCAGCAGGCGCGGTGTGCGGGCCAGTTGGACCAGCGCGCGGCGGAGTTCGGCGGGGAGGGCCTCGGCGGTCAACGCCCCTCCTCAATGCTCGGTGGGACAGGTCAGGGATGTGGTCTGAACTGATTCAGAACGCGGTCTGCGTCCCCAAGGCATCAAGGAACGAACGCGCCCAGCGGTCGACGTCGTGCGTGAGGACTTGGCGACGCAGAGCGCGCATCCTACGGCGACCTTCGGCCGGATCGACCGTGAGGGCGGCTTCCAGGGCGTTCTTCACGCCGTCCAGGTCGTGCGGGTTGACCAGGAACGCCGAGGTCAGCTCGGCCGCCGCGCCCGCGAACTCGCTGAGCACCAGCGCGCCGCCCAGGTCGTAGCGGGTGGCCACGTACTCCTTGCAGACCAGGTTCATCCCGTCGCGGACCGGGGTCACGACCATGACGTCCGCCGCCGTCATGAACGCGGCCAGCTCCTTGCGGTCCACGGACTGGTGAAGGTAGTGCACGACCGGGTGGCCGACGGTGGAGAACTCGCCGTTGATCCGGCCGACGATCTGCTCGATGTCCCCGCGCATCTGCTTGTAGTGCTCGACCCGCTCCCGGCTGGGCGTGGCCAGCTGCACCATGGCCACGTCCTCGGGGTTGACGCGCCCGTCGACGAGCAGCTCGTTGAGCGCCCGCAGCCGCACGTCGATGCCCTTGGTGTAGTCCAGCCGGTCCACCCCGAGCAGGATCTTCTTCGGGTTGCCGAGGTCCTCGCGGATCTGCTTGGCCCGCGCCTGGACCTCCTTGCTGCGCGCCAGCGCGTCCAGCGACGAGGAGTCGATGGAGATGGGGAACGCGCCCACCCGGACCGTGCGGTCCCCGACCTGCACCACACCGGGGCGGGTGCGCACGCCCACCGCGCCGCGGCTGGGCTCCAGGCCGACCAGCCGCCGGGCCAGCCACAGGAAGTTCTGCGCGCCGCCGGGCCGGTGGAAGCCGACCAGGTCCGCGCCCAGCAGGCCGCGGATGATCTCGGTGCGCCACGGCAGCTGCATGAACAGCTCCACCGGCGGGAACGGGATGTGCAGGAAGAAGCCGATGCGCAGGTCCGGGCGCAGCTCGCGGAGCATCGCGGGGACCAGCTGGAGCTGGTAGTCCTGCACCCACACGGTCGCGCCCTGCGCGGCGACCTTCGCGGTCACGTCCGCGAACCGCTGGTTGACCCGCACGTAGGCGTTCCACCAGTGCCGGTGGAACGCGGGCGGCGCCACCACGTCGTGGTAGAGCGGCCACAGCGTGCCGTTGGAGAAGCCCTCGTAGTAGTCGGCCACCTCGGCGGCGCTGAGCCCCACCGGGTGCAGCTGCAGGCCGTCCTCCTCGAAGGCGTCCACCTCCGCGTCGGCGATGCCGGGCCAGCCGACCCACGCGCCGCTGTGCGCCCGCAGGAAGGGTTCGAGCGCGCTCACCAGGCCACCGGGGCTGTGCTTCCAGCGCTGCGTCCCGTCCTCCAGGCGTTCCAGGTCGACAGGTAGGCGGTTGGCCACGACCAGGAAGTCCGCGCCGTGCTCGCCGATGCTGCTCACCGGGTAACGCCTCCTCAGGGATCGTCTCGCCCACGTGAGAGGTTAGTGGGAAGGTCCCGCTGGTATGCCCGGCCGTCATGGCGGTCACACCGATTCACTCCACTCGACGTCGAGCTTGCGTCCGACCGGGCAGCCGCGGGCCACCGCCGCAGGTCACCAGCGTGCGCCGGGCCGCGCGGCGGGGCGCGCCACGCCGCTACCGGCCACCTGATGGTGTGTCGTGCGACACCCCCCGAAGGGGTACCCTTCGGGGGTGAGTTGATCACATTCCGTCGAGCCTGTCGCGAGGCCCTGACCAGCGGTTTTCTCCCCGAGTGGGCCACTCGGCCAGAATCGGGCACTCCGGAAGGACCAGCGGCGACCGACGCCCGGTGCACCGCAATCCGCAGGTGGAACCTGGTGCGGGCGCTTACGATGTTCCCGGCCGTCGGCCCGGCCGGTGTAGCTCAACTGGCAGAGCACTCGCCTTGTAAGCGAAAGGTTAGGGGTTCAAGTCCCCTCACCGGCTCAGGAACAGCTACCCCCTGACCAGTGGAAACCCTGGTCAGGGGGTAGCTTCATGATCGTGGCGGGTCTCAGATGGGGTCTCAGTCACCCGCCCACAGGTGACCTCCCACCTGTTGCGCGATGCTGGCCACTAGCTCCGCTGGCACGTGCTGGTACCGGGCCGTCATGGACACCTGAGACCAGCCCATCACCTCCATAACGGCCCTGGGCGGTACACCCAGCACCATCAACATCGTGGCGGCCGTGTGCCGGGCATCGTGTAAGCGAGCGTCACGAACTCCCGCTTCGCGCAGCAGCTCCTTCCACTCGTCATGGTCGCGACGCGGGTCGATCGGCTTCCCGTTCGGCTGCGCGAACACCCAACCGCCCTCGTGCCACTCCGACCCCGCAAGCTCGCGTTCGGCGTCCTGGGCGGCCTTGTGCTCACGGAGCAGCTTCACCAGCGGTGCCGGGATGCCAACCGCACGCCGTCCGGCCCGCGACTTCACGTCCACCTCGCGGAGTCCGCCGCCGTGCCGTTGCGGGCACGTCGAAGCGTGCGCCGTGCACGAGGGCGGGCAGGGTGGTGGGCACGGCTTGCGTCGGTGCTGCGTGCAGTTCTTCTTACAGGGCTTGGTCTTGTGGCGTGCGGAGCCGCACTCGTGAGGGTCAGCGCACCCGTGCTGCCACTTGTGGCGCTGAAGCTGGCGCGGGGTACGGAGGATGCCGCTACCCAGGTCGATCCTGGACCACTTCAGTCCTAGCGCCTCCCCCTTTCGCAGGCCGAGTGCGAGCGCCATCGCGAAACGCGCACCGTTGCGGCGCTTGACGCAGTGGTTCAGGATTCGTCGGGCCTCCTCGCCCGTGAACGGGATGACTTCCTGTTCCTCGACGCGCGGCGCCTTCGCCAGAGCTGCGGGGTTGGACGTGATGTGTTTCCGCGCTACCGCGACGTTGAGCGCGGTTCGCACAGTTCGGTGCACCTGGTGTGCGTATCCTGCCGACTTCCCTTCTGCCTGCATCCTGGCGTACAGCTTTTCGAGGTGTTCAGGCTGTAGCCGGTCTAGTCGGTGGGCACCGACACCAGGGATCAACCACTTGTGCACCGCGTACCTGTAGGCAGAGGCAGCGTTCGGCGTGATCGACGGAGTTGCGATGTTGTCGAGCCAGTGCGTGAGCCACTTTTCCAAGGTCCATGCCCTACCGGGCTTTCGTACTTGGCCGGTGTCACGCTGTCGCTCCAAGTCGCGTACGGCGTCGATCACCTCTTTCTCGGTGGAGCGTTTGACGTGTCGCCGGTCGGGTTTGCCGTCGTCACGCACGCCCATCGTGACGCGGCCGTGCCATTTGCCGTCACTGCCGTAGTAGATGCTGCTCGCGCCGTTGGGTGCGCGGGTGCCCTCGGGACGTTTCTTGCGTGGCATGTGGTGTTCTCCCGGATAGTTGGCCTGCTGGTCACGTCCCCTTGCTGACCTGGGCAGAGAGGGGACGTGACCGGGCTGGAACAGCTGGAGAGCTAGGCGGCAGGCTGTTCGGCGATCAGGCGTGCGGTGAACTCCGCGATAGCAGCGGAAGGGATGCGCCGTAGGCGTCCGATCTGGACAGATGCGATCGCGCCGGACTTGATGAGGCCGAACATGGTGGTGCGGCCGATGGACAGTGCCCGCGCGGCGTCTTCCACGCTCAGCAGTGCGCGGGGCTGGTCGGCGGTCGTGGTGGCGGTGCTGGCCATGACTTCGCGTTCCTTCCGTGGTGGCGCGTGCGGGCCGCGCGGGGGTGCCGGATGGCCGGTGCGGGCTGTCCATGCGGGGGCGGGTGGGGGTGGCGCTAGGCGCTAGCGGGCTGGTCAGCCGCTAGGTAATGCGCTAGCAGGGGTGCTAGGTCTAGCGGGGTGACGTGCTAGCCCTAGCGCGTTCGTTCGCGCAGCTGCGCGGTATGCGCCTGCCCGGAGGGCGGAGGGCAGGACCAGCAACGTCTTCCGTGTCAAGATCGCTGCCGATTAGAGCAGAGGTGTGTTTTCGTCAGACTTGTAACTTTCTGTTATGAGTGCGACTGGTTTGTGTGCCCTTTAGGAGTAGTGCAACCTCTAAACGGGCGTGACTCTTCACGGGGGAAATATTGGATTTAGTTTTCTTGAGTCGTCTTTTTGACGGTGGATCGGTCTGGTGTGAATCCGGTGATTTCGGTCACTGGCGGACCGGTTGACATGAGAACTTGTTGCGGTACTTTGCGAGATGAAGCTAATTCGGTAGCTGAATCTGAAGGGGGATTTATGAAGGATAAAATCAGTTTCCGTGTGTTCGCGACCCTTGGTCTGCTGGTGGTGGCGCTATTTGCATCTCCGTTCACCTCTCATGCTGGCGTAGCTTCGACGTCGAGCGATTTCCAGGCGAGTGCGTGGCGGATCGCCGGTGGGCCGTGGCCGAATAATGACCAAGGTCGCCGTCAGTGTGACAATGCTGCTTACCTCCTCATTGAGAGGGGGACGGTTCGAGCTGCTCAGTGTCTGATGGATGGCGAGACGGGTACCGAGATCTGGCTCTGGGGTGACTTCATCTGATGCCGTCTGCGGCGAACTAGCCTTCCCGTAGTAGAGGCCACAGGTTCGACCGGCGGCGCTAGGCCGCCGGTCGAACCTGTCTAGTGGCCGGTGTAGCCGGTGCTGTCTTGGTGAGCGGTGCGAACTTGACGAACTTACGAACTAAGGGGTTGACCTGCGGTTTCGTGGTGGACTTAGTTCGTCGGTGACGAACTAAGTCGGGAGCGTTTGCCCTGGTCAGAGGCATAGTTCGTAAGTTCGTCGTGGCGTTCAGGTGGCGGTGTAGACCTCGGTAGGGCGTCCCCGTCCTGTGGCGGGTGGTCGTTGAGTGCGGGTGATGCGGCCCGACTCGGTGAGGTGGTTCAGCAGCCGGGCCGGGTCGATCCCGCGTCGTTTGGCGTTGCCACCGAAGTGAACGGTGGTGATCTCCTTGCGGGTGCGGCCTTCCGCCCCGGCTGCCGTGATGAACGCGGCCAGTTCGTCCGCTTCCTGGTCGTTGCCGAGAACGGCACGGGCGGAAGCGATGGAGTAGCGGACCAGTGCTGCGGCTGCCTCCAAGTGGTCAGGGGTGATCAGGGGCGTGCGGTCGAGTGCGGCGTAGATGGCGGCTATGCGGACGCA
>NZ_BMRG01000001.1:251058-273632 GCF_014648515.1 Saccharothrix coeruleofusca | reverse complement strand
GTTGGCTGCGGCGCGGGAGATGAACTCCTCTACCGGGCCGTCACCGCCGAGATGGCCGTTGAACTCGATTTGGAGGCGCTGCCAGGCCAGTTGAGCGGGAGGGGTGAAGCCGAGTGCGCCCAACTGCGCGGCATGGCCCAGACGAGCGGCCAACGACGCGGCGAGCTCGCTCATCAGCCCCGGTTCGGGAGTGGGCGGGTAGTACTTGGACTGAGCCACCGCGATGGGGAGGAACCGGTTGTAAGTGCCTCCCGCCAGGTCTGCGGCGGAGACCTTGCTGCGGAACTCCTTGGGCGTGATGTGCGCGATGATGCCCAGGTGGGAGCGGGCCGCCATGCGGGCGTCAACGTTGAGGGTGGAGAGGTTGCCGCCTTCCCATGCCTGACGCAGCAGCGCGCCCAGGGTGTTGCCCTCACGCTTCATCCGGGCCATGACCGATGACCATTCGGTTTCCAGGGCCAGCAGCCGACAGTCTCCCTCGGGCAGCAGCCTGGGCCGGGTCTTGCTCGCACCGTCCCCGGTACCGGAGTCGAGGGCGAACGCGGCGGCCAGGCCCTCACCGGAGGACAGCCCAGAGTGCTTGTTGCTCGCCACGAAGTCGGGGTCTGCTTCGGTCAGCAGCGCGAGCATGGCGTTGGTTGCGGTGCCCTTGCGGCCGATGCCGGTCGCGCCGATGATCATGGGCCACACCAGCAGTGGATGCCGCTCCCCGAAGCCGAGTTCCAAGTGCGGGCCGGGACCAAGGTGAACCCCGGCCGCGCCAACTAGGGAGGCCAGCACACCGATCGGGTCGCCCTCGGTGTGGGGGTCGATCCGTTCGGCGAGTTGGCCCAGGTAGCAGCCGAACACCGCCGGATCGGCAGGCGGCAGCCAGGCCCGTGCTCGGGCGACCTGGGCAGCCCCCTGCTGTTGCAGCTGCGCGGCTTCCTGGCTGTAGCCGGAGGGGGTGGCCGAGGGTGACGAATGCCCCGCGGGCACCCCAGCGGCTACAGCCGTGTCGGGAGGCTGCACGGAACCGGCGGTCACCAACGGCGGCAGCAGCCCATCCGACTGGTGTGCAGGCTGAAAGGATGGCCCGTAGGGCTCCGTTCGGGTACGTGCGGTGGAGGTGACCGGCCGCAGGTGACGGGTGTTCCCGGTTGCCGTTACGGCACCGGCCGGGCCTGCCTCTCCCGGTGGCGGTGGTGTGGCGTTGGCGTGGGTCACGGCCTGTCTCCTGCCGGGTGCTAGTGGTCGGTGCCGAGTGACGTTTCCCCGTCGACGGGGTTTCGTCCCGCCTGCCGCTTGTGGGAGGCGGGGGCGGACACGGCGCGGGTGAACACCGCCAGCACCTCCGGCGCGAACTCTTCGACGGCGGCGTAGTAGTCGGGCAGCACGTGCCCGGTCCGGCGGGCGCAGGCGACTAGGGCCACGAGTTCGGGCACCCGCACGCGGGGGTCTTCGCAGCTGCGCAGAACGAACTCCGCCAGGCGTTCCGGTCCAAGCTGTTGCCAGGCGGCCGGGTCCATGCCGGTCAGGTAGATCAGGGTCGTGATGGTGTCCAGGTCGATCGGGCGCGGCGCGTGCCCGGTACCAGGGCTGACGTGGACCACGGGGGTGTCACAGTGTGCCCACCGATGACCGGTCGGGCGTGCGGTGTGCTTCACAGCAGGTCTCCAAGACGAGAAGTCGGGAACGGGCGCAAACGCACTGGGAACAGCGGGAACGGGCCGGGAAGTGCGGTAACGGGCCTGGTTTGTGCCTGGGTTTGCGGGCCGGGTGGCCAGCCGCAACGGTGTGGCGACTGGCCACCCGGCAAAGGGGCGGGTTGGGGTGAGGGAGCCCGGTCCGGCCGGGTTCAACGCCGCACCTGACCCCGCGTCCGGCAGGTACCGGGGCGGGTCTTGGCGGGAGGTGCGGCGGGCCGGGAGCGGCCGGGCCGGGCTTGCTTGTTCGTTCCGATCTGCCCTGAACGATCGGGGTAGTCGGGTGGTGGCGGGGTGAGCCGGTCCGGTGGTTGGTTCTGGGCCGTGCCCACCGGCTCCGGTATGCGATGAGCCACCGACCGGGCGAACTGTTTGGCCTGTACGACCGGGGCCGCACCCCGTGCGACACCCTCGCGTCAGCGGACCGGACTAGCGGGCGTCGAGTACGACGCGCGCAGCGGCGCGGCAGTCGGTGAAGCGGTCCAAGTCATCCGGCGCGGCGTGCACCCGGTTGACCACTTCGGCGGTCAAGCCGTCCAAGCCGATCGCGGCGCACGTCTCCACCCACTCCAGACCGGAGCGGGCCAGATCACCGGGCCGGTAGTCGGAGAAGTACAACGCCACCGCGACCTGACGCAGCGACGCCCCCGCAAGCGCGGCCTCGACCACCCCCGCCGGACGTCCGGCGCTGTGCTGTGGGTAGTCGGTACGGCCACGCTGCTCGGGCACCGATACAGCGGCCGGGAAGACCTCCGCCACTCGACGGCGGCAGTAGGCCAACCACTCGGCCGTTACGTCGTCCAACGGCGCGGTGTCGATCTCGAAGCACAGCGCGGTCAGTTCGCCCATGCCGACGTTGACCACCGATTCCACAACCAGTTGACGCACATACTCGTCATCGTCCAGTTCGGCGCTGTCCGAGCTGTTCCAGTAGAACAGCGCCGCTACCAACTCCTCGCGGCTCAGCGGCAGCGACAGCGACAGGGTGGCCAGCGTCGCGGGCTGCTCAGCAAGCCCGTCGCGAGTGCTGGGCGTGAACTCCGGCACCGCCACACCATCGATCGACGCGACAGCGGTCACGGTGGCGATGGGAACGGCGGGCGCGGTCATGACGGGCTCTCCCTCTGCGAGCTGGGCGGAAATGTGCGTGGTCACGGTCGGGGCGCTCATCGGGTCACCGCCGTCAGGTCGGCGCGCACCTGACCGGCCGGGTGGCTGCGGCAGGCGAACACCTGGGAACCGCTGTTCGAGCACCCCACCGGGTAGTGCGCCACCTGCGTCCGCATGAAGTCCGTCCCGCACACCACGCACGCGCGGCCGTCCGCCTGAGCTTCGTTCAACGGCCCGTGCTCCCACCGCCATTCGGTCACGTCCCTACCCTGACCAGCACCGTCCAGCGCGGCCGGGTCGCCGCTGCCGGTGACGAACTCCCGGTAGGCGGCCTGGGCGCACGCCTCCCGGTAGACCTCCACTGAGCTGGCTGGAATGCGGATCGACCCGCCGACCTTCAGCGCGTCCAGCTCACCGGCCCTGATGGCCCGGTAGATCGTGGCCGGATGCACGTCGAACATCTCTGCCACTGCTTTAACCCGGAACATCCGGGTACCCTCGGTCTGCATCGTCTGGTCTCCCAACCGCGATGTGATCTGCCGCCCCGGCCGGTGCGCCAACACCGCCGGGGCTTTTGCTGTCTGCCGCTACCGGTGCAACCGGTGCGACAGGTGGAACAGTAGCAGCGTGCTAGTACACCTGCAAGTGGTGTTCTAGTGCACCCCAAAAGATCACCGCTGACCTGCGGAAATAGTGACTGATACAGTGTGCGTGCTAGGACGCGCTCAGTCCGTAGAGGAGCCAGCAGTGCCCACCATCGAACGTGCGGAGCCTCCGTACTTGCAGGTCGCCGGACACATCCGGGAGCAGATCAAGGCTGGCGCGCTCAAGGACGGCGACCTCGTGCCCTCAGCGCGGGAGATCGCCCGAACCTGGGGGGTGGCGCTGGCTACGGCTACGAAGGCGTTGGCCACCCTGCGATCCGAGGGGCTGACTCGCGCCGTGAGCGGCGTGGGGACGGTTGTGCAGACGAAGGGGGCGCTTCACCACTCCGCCCGCGATCGAAGCATCGCGATCCACCGCACTGGCAAGATCTACCCGCCTGGCCACTACGCCAGGATTCGCACGGCCGCTCTCAGTCCCGCGCCCGACCTCGTGGCCGATGCGCTGGGCATTCAGGAGGGGGCACCGGCCATCCGGCGGCAACGAACGACCTACACCGCAGACGACACCCCAGTTTCTACCTCGGTCTCGTGGTTCGACGGTGCGCTAGCCGCAAGCTGTCCTTTGCTGTTGTCCACTGAACGGATCGTTCAAGGCACCGCCCGGTACGTGGAGGAGCAGACCGGGCGGCTAGCTGTGATGACGTATGTGCAACATGCCGCCGGTTTTGCCACCGAGGATGAAGCCGCCGAGTTGCGTGTACCGGTCGGATCGGCTGTGCTTGTCAGTCGTAACAGGTTTGTGGACAGTGAGGGCTCAGTCCTTGAATATGGGGAATCAACTGCGCTGCCTGACCACTGGGTGTTTTACGAGTACGCCAACGAGGAAGTGAAATGAAGCATATCCACAGTGGTAAGGTGCGCGACCTCTACGAAATCGACGGCGATATATTGCTAGTCGCAACCGACAGGGTGTCCGTCTATGACGTTTCCCTGCCGACTCCGGTTCCGGACAAAGGCGCACTCCTCACGCAATTGTCGGCGTGGTGGTTCGATAAGTTGCGCGACGTGGTTCCTAATCACGTCATCTCCACCGATGACGTTCCCGAGGAGTTTCGAGGCAGGGCCGTTCGCTGTAAGCCTTTGAAGATGATCCAGGTGGAGTGCATCGCGCGCGGCTACCTGGCGGGACTCGGGCTGCGTGAGTACCAGGCGACCGGTGCTGTATCGGGTGTTCCGCTGCCTCCTGGCCTGTTGGAGGGCAGTCGGCTGCCGGAACCCATCTTCACGCCGACCACGAAGGTGTCCGACACGGGGCACGATGAGTTCATCACCTTTGACGATGTGGTGAATGACATCGGACTTGAAACTGCCGAACGGCTTCGTGAGCTGACGATTGAAATTTACACCAAGGGTGCGGAGCACGCCGCACAGCGCGGCATCATCATAGCTGACACTAAGTTGGAATTCGGGTTTGCCGAAGACGGCACCCTGACTCTCGGAGATGAGGTGCTGACCTCGGATTCCTCGCGTTTCTGGCCTGCTGACGAGTGGGAGCCGGGGCGGGCGCAACATGCTTTTGACAAGCAGTTCGTGCGGGATTGGTCGCTGACTACCGGGTGGGACAAGACCCCGCCCGGCCCGGAGATGCCCGAGGAGATCGTGAGGGCGACGCGCGCACGCTACATCGAGGTGTACGAACGCATTACCGGAAACCAGTGGACCAGTGAGGAGCCCGCGTAATGTCGGAGACTATCCAGACGTATGACCCGCGTCGTCTCGTTGAAGAGGTGGCCGCGCTTCTCGTTGAGCGCGGTCTGCGGCCAGATCGTGACGGCGGCAGCGCGGTGGAGCGGGTGACAGCTGCGAGCATGTTGCTGCGCAACCTCGGGATCATGCCGACCGTGGCCCCCGAAGCTTGGCTCGACTTGGACGGTCAGCAGGGCTACAACCGGCTTGTGCATGGCGACTGACGCTGTCACGTCCCCCGCATGAGCAGCAGGTTCGAGGCGAGTTAGGTTCCTAACTCGCTGGCCCTACGTGGTCTAGCAGCTGCTGACCAGGCCGAAGTTAGGTGGGTTACCCGAGTTAGGTCGCCTGGCGGGGCCGCTAGCGCGGGCCGTACGAGGGTCGTTCGAGGTGGTGCCGGTGGCCTAACTCGTTGCGGTCCTGCGTGACGGTTCCCCAGCGGCCCGCCTGGCGTCACGTCCCCCGGCTCACTCCCCGCGCGGCCACTACAGCCCGCAGAACCGCGCTGAACGGGCGCTGAGATGGCCGTAGGGCGTCGATCGGCCATGTCCGGTAATGGTTCAGTGGGGCGGTCAGAGAGGGAAGCACGGGCAGGGGAGTGGACAGCGCCCGTGAGGGCGGTTCCGGTAGTTCCCTGCCGACTGTGATGATCTTCCCTGTCTGGGATCGTCCGAGGTGAAGCCAGGGAGGCAAGCAGGGGAGCGGGATAGGGATTCTTCCCTGCCCGGTGGTCGCCTCCCTGATCGCCTCCCTGCCGACTTCCCTGCCAATGGTTCAAGGCTTGGACCTCCGCCACGGCGCGGCGGAAGGTCTCATAGTGGGTCTCAGTACGGCACCGTTCGACCCGTCTAACGATGTTGCAGCCTTAGCTCTGACCAGGAAAAACGTACGTCTACGTACCCTGCTGAACGATCATCCCGAGAACTTGTAAGCGAAAGGTTGCGGGTTCAAGTCCCGCCACCGGCTCCACGACCGGGCGGTGGGACCGCCTCCTCGGCGGTCCCCCCGCCCGCGTGCCAAGGTGGGCGCATGGTCCACCTCCCCGACGCCGCCCGCTACGACCGGATGACCTACCGCCGCTGCGGCCGCAGCGGCCTGCGCCTGCCCGCGATCTCGCTGGGCCTGTGGCACAACTTCGGCGACGACCGGCCGCTGGAGACCGGCCGGGCCGTCCTGCGGCGGGCCTTCGACCTGGGCATCACCCACTTCGACCTGGCCAACAACTACGGCCCGCCCTACGGCTCGGCCGAGGCCAACTTCGGCAGGCTGCTGGCGAGCGACTTCAAGCCCTACCGCGACGAGCTGGTCATCTCGACCAAGGCGGGCTACGACATGTGGCCCGGCCCGTACGGCGACTGGGGCTCGCGCAAGTACCTGCTGGCCTCGCTGGACCAGTCGCTGGGCCGGATGGGCCTGGACTACGTCGACATCTTCTACTCGCACCGGTTCGACCCCGAGACACCGCTGGAGGAGACCGTCGGCGCGCTGGTGAGCGCGGTGCGCCAGGGCAAGGCGCTCTACGTCGGCATCTCGTCCTACTCGGCGGCCAAGACGCGGGAGGCGGCGGAGCTGCTGCGCGCCGAGGGCGTGCCGCTGCTGATCCACCAGCCCTCCTACTCGATGCTCAACCGCTGGGTCGAGGACGGGCTGCTGGACGTGCTGGCCGAGACCGGCACCGGCTGCATCGCGTTCTCGCCGCTGGCCCAGGGCCTGCTGACGGACAAGTACCTCAACGGGGTGCCCGAGGGCTCGCGCGCCGCGCAGGGCAAGTCGCTGTCGCCGGACATGCTCTCCGAGCGGACGCTGACCCACGTCCGGGCGCTGGACGACATCGCCCGGCGGCGCGGCCAGTCCCTGGCCCAGCTCGCGCTGAGCTGGGTGCTGCGCGACGAGCGCGTCACGTCGGCGCTGATCGGGGCCAGCTCGGTGCGGCAGCTGGAGGACAACGTGGCCGCGCTGGACGCGCCGCCGCTGACCGACGACGAGCTGGCCGCGATCGACGAGCACGCCGTCGAGTCCGGCATCAACATCTGGGCCCGCTCATCCGAGGTCGGCTAGGGCGGCCGCGCGCAGCGCCAGGAGCAGGGGCAGCGAGCCGTCCTCGCGCAGCCGCCGGGGCAGCAGGGCGAGCAGGTCCGCGCCCGCCCGCAGGCCCCGGCCCAGCGCGGCCAGGTCCACGGGCACGAGCAGGACCGGCGAGCTGTAGAGCCGCTCCGCGCCCTTGGCGCGCCGCCCGCGCACCTCGGCGCTGCTCGCGGTCAGCCGGGTCAGGCCGAAGAACTCCGGCCGCGCTCCGCGCTCCAGCCAGCGCGCGTAGCCGACCACGCGGGTCGAGGCGACCTCGTCGGCCCGCAGGCCGGTCTCCTCGCACAGCTCGCGCTCCATGCCCGCGCGCACCGAGTCGACCAGCGTGCCCGCCAGGTCGCGCGGCTCCAGCGACCCGCTGCCCGAGGGGGCGACGAGCAGCTGGCTGGCCGCGTTGCGGTGGGACTGCACCACCAGCACCAGGTGGTCGTCGGTGGTCAGCGCGACGGTGGAGATGCCAACCGGGTCGGCCAGCTCGCTCTCGGCCAGCGACCGCAGCCGCCCGCCCGCGTCGACCAGGAGCCTGCGCCGGGCGTCGAACTCCTCGCCCGTGCCGCGGTCGGCGATGCGCAGCCCGCACAGCTCGTTGGAGCACTCGCCGTCGAAGAACCGGGCGCGGTGCAGCCGCAGCGGGTTCGCGCCGGGCAGCGGGTCGTCGCGCAGGCCCACCACCGCGCCGTTGAACAGCAGTCTGCCCCTGGCGCGCAACGGCAGGACGTGCGGCGCGGTGGCCCGCAGCCGGGGTGGCAGCCGGTAGCGCTCCTCGGCCAGCTCCACCGGGAAGTCGTGCCCCCGCAGGCCCTCGTCCACGACGTCGCTGACCAGCGCCGTGCCCCGGCCGGGCACGGCCAGGTACCGCCCTTCGGGGAAGCCCGCGGGCGGCGGCACCTCCTGGTGCGGGAACGGCGCGGCGATCACCGAGAAGTCGTAGGCCGACCAGCGGGCCCGCAGCAGCCGCACGTCCCGCGTGAAGGTCAGCACGCCCAGCACCAGCGCGACGACCGACAGGGCGACGCCGATCGAGCTGGGCAGCACGGTCATGGCGCCCAGCAGCACGCCCACCCCGGCGACCAGCACCGGCCACTCGCGCGAGCCCAGGAACACCAGGTAGTCCAGCCGAGAACGCGCCCAGCGCCGCACACCGCCCACGGGCCACCACGGTAGCGATCATGGGCGGGGAAGGGGAGGAATCGGCTACTCCGCCCGGCCGGACAGCAGTTGGCGCTGCTCGGCGGGAGCGGTCGCCGGGGTGTTCGCCGGGGTGTTCGCCGAGGGGGTCGCGGGCGGGTCGGCGCGGGGCAGGTGGACCGTGAAGGTGGTCGAGCCGGGGTAGCTGGTCAGCGCGACGGTGCCGCCGTGGGCGACCACCAGGGAGTGCGCCACGGCCAGGCCGAGGCCGCTGCCGCCGCGGTCGCGGGTGCGCGAGTCGTCGACCCGGTAGAAGCGGTCGAAGATGCGCGGCTGGTCGGCGGCCGGGATGCCCGGACCGGAGTCGCTGACCCGCACGACCGCCTCACCCGGCGCGGTCGACACCGACAGCGACACGGCCGTGCCCGGCGGCGTGTGCACCGCGGCGTTGGTGAGCAGGTTGTCCACCACCTGCCGCAGCCGCACCGCGTCGAACGGGAGCAGCACCGGGTCCGGTCCCGCGGTCACGGTCAGCGGGTGCGTCGGCCTGGCCGCGCGGAACGCGTCCGCCGCCTGGTGCGCCAGCTCGACCAGGTCGCCGGGGGACAGCCGCAGGGCGGGCTCCTTGTCGGCCGAGTCCAGCCGGGCCAGCAGCAGCAGCTCGTCCAGCAGCACGCTCATCCGCGCCGCCTCCGAGCGCAGCTTCTCCAGGTGCGCCTCGCGCTCGGCGGGCGCGTTGGCCGCCGCGTAGCGGAACAGGTCGGCGTAGCCGCGGATCGAGGTCAGCGGCGTGCGCAGCTCGTGCGAGGCGTCCGCGATGAACCGGCGCAGCCGCTGCTCGGCGGCCGTGCGCGCGGCCAGCGAGGAGTCGATGTGCTCCAGCATCTTGTTGAACGCGATCCGCAGCTCGTCCACCTCGACGCCGCCGGGCGAGCCCTGGGCGCGCACCGGCAGCCGGGCCGAGTCGGTCAGGTCGTGCGAGGTGATGTCGTGGGCGGTGCGGGCCATCTCGCTCAGCGGCTGCAGCCCGCGCCGCAGCAGCGCCCGGCCGACCACCACCAGCGCGACCAGCGCCAGCGCGAACGTGGACACCGCCACCAGCACCAGCTGCCGCGTGGTGTTGGCCAGGTCGTTCATCGGCGCGGCGCTGACCAGCACCACGCCCTCCGCCGACGGGCAGCCGCGCACCCGGTAGACGTCGCTGCCCAGGTGCACGGTCTTGAACAGCGGCTTGCCCGCGCCGCCGACCTCCCGCGCCATCTGGGCCATCTGCACGGCGCCCTGCGGCGGCAGGTCCTCGGTGTCGCGCGGGGTGGCCACGCCGTCCTTGACGTCGTAGACCGCGGAGAACCAGCCGTAGGTGATCCCGCGCAGGTCGCCGAACTTCTCGACGTCCTTCTCCTGGGCGATCTGCGTGCTGCGCATCTGCTCGTCCAGCTTGCGCGCCAGGTAGTCCTGCATGCTGGTGACCATCACCGTGCCGACCACGGCGAACACCGCCAGCGCGAGCGCCCCCAACCCCAGCGCCAGCCGGGTGACCAGCCGCATCCGGCGGCGTCGGGGCAGGCCGATCACGCGGGCGCCAGGCGCAGCACGTAGCCCACCCCGCGCACGGTGTGGATCAGCGGCTCGGCGCCGTCCACGTCGAGCTTGCGGCGCAGGTGCGAGATCACCAGCTCGACCACGTTGGACCGGCCGCCGAAGTCGTACTCCCACACGTGGTCCAGGATCTGCGCCTTGGTCAGCACCGTGGGGGAGCGGCGCATCAGGTAGCGCAGCAGCTCGTACTCGGTGGGGGTGAGGGAGACCAGCCTGTCGCCGCGACGCACCTCGCGAGTGTCCTCGTCCAGCACCAGATCCGCCACCTTGAGCACGGACCGCTTCCAGGCGGGCCCGGTGGTGCGCCGCAGCACCGCCCGCAGCCGGGCCATCAGCTCCTCCACCGAGAACGGCTTGACCAGGTAGTCGTCGCCACCCCTGGTCAGCCCGGCCACCCGGTCGGCGGTGCCGTCGCGGGCGGTGAGGAACACCACCGGCACCATCGCGCCGCCGCCGCGCAGCCGGTCCAGCACGGTGAACCCGTCCAGGTCGGGCAGCATCAGGTCGAGCACCACGATGTCGGGGTGGAAGTCGCCCGCGGCGCGCAGCGCGGCCTCCCCGCTGCCCGCCGTGACCGCCTGCCAGCCCTCGTACCGGGCGACCGTGGCCACCAGATCGGCGATGTGGGGCTCGTCGTCGACGACGAGCAGTCGAACCGCAGTGGCCTTGTCCACCTCACCATGGTGGAGCAACGCGGCCCGCGGGTCGAAGAGATCAACGGCACCGCGGGGCTTAGACAGCAACTCGACAGGTCGGGCGTGATCGAACACGCCCGCTCTGCTACGGTTCGGCGCACGGGATCTCCCGCTCCACGCAGGTCGCGCCGGGTGTTGCGCTCGGGGCGTCACCCGCCGCGCGCCGGTGGAGAGCCGGCCTCGGTCGCACGCATTCGGGAACGTGCGCGCCGAGGCCGGCTTCACTCGTAGCGCGCGTAGTCGAAGTCCAGCCCGACCACCGACCGGCCCAGGTCCGCGCCGAGCTCGGCGAGCACGTCCACCAGCTCCAGCCCGGCCAGCCAGTCCCTGGGCAGCGCGGCCGTGCCGTGCATCGCGCCCAGGATGTTGCCGGTCAGCGCGGCGGTGGCGTCGCTGCCGCCGGAGTGGTTGACCGCCGCCCGCAGCGCGTCGACGAACTCGCTGCCCTTGGCGTGCACGAGCACCGTGTGCACGGCGATGGCCAGCGCCTCAGGGCCGGTCCAGCCGCTGCCCAGCCGGTCCACCCGCACCGAGTCGAAGCCCATCGCCCGGTGCTCCTCGGCGAACAGCACCGCCCGGTTGAGCGCGTTGGCGGTGTAGGGGTCGTCGCGCAGCACCCGCCCGATGACCTGGTCCACCGCCTCGCGCAGCGGCCGCCCGCGCACCGCGAGCAGGTGGATCAGCAGCGCGAACGCCCCGCCGGACACCCAGCCGCCGGTGCCGCCGTGGGTCAGCGCGGCGAACCGGCAACCCAGGTCGTAGGCGATGTCGGCGGTGGGGGCGAAGCCCGCGGGGGCGGTGCGGGTGACCCCGTTGCAGCCCGAGGACTCGTTGTGCGGGGCCTCCGGCGTCGGCGGCTCGTCGGCGGCCAGCGCGCGCAGGCAGGTCAGCCCCGGCGACCTGCTGGCGTAGAGCCGCTCGTTGCCCAGCAGGCCGGTCGCGCCCTCCTCGGGCCCGGCGATCTGCTGGGTCACCAGCCACCGCCGGTAGCTGTGCCAGACCTCCTCGACGGGCTCCCACTCGCCGGTGTTGCGCCCCCGCACCCAGGCGCGCAGGTAGCCGTCGGCGGTGAACAGGGTGAGCTGGGTGTCGTCGGTGACCAGCGCGGGCCGGGGCGGCTCCAGCACGCCCTCGGGGCCGTGGTCGCGCTGGATGTCCGCCCAGCCCAGGTACTGCACGGGCGCGCCCAGCGCGTCACCCAGCGCACCGCCCAGCAGACATGCCGCGCCACGGTCGACCACACTCATCGGCTCGCGCGCCAACGGCCCTCCTGCACTGCGACGTCCGGGGCCAAAACCCTAGCCCCCGCGGCGGTGGACCGGTGAGGGGAGCGGGTGAAGTTGAACAAGCAAGGACTACCGGTTGGTATCTGCGCGACCACCGTCGGCATCTTGACCTGTGACCGGTTCACGGACGACGGCGGGGGGAGGGGCATGGCTGACGACCGGATCCGCAGCGGGCTGGAGTTCGGCGTGCTCGGACCGTTGCAGGTGCTCGCGGACGGGCGGCCGGTGCGGATCGGTCGCAAGGGGATGCGGGGGCTGCTGGCGATGCTGGTGCTGGAGGCCAACCGGGTGGTGCCGATCGACGGGATCGTGGACTCGCTGTGGGGCGACGACCCGCCCGCCACCGCGCGCACCATCGTCCACGGCTACGTCTCCCGGCTGCGCCGGATGCTGGAGGAGGCCGACCCGACCGGCTCGGCGCGGATACTGACCACCCCGCCCGGCTACCAGCTCGCGGTGGACCCGTGGCGGCTGGACTACCACCGGGCCCGGCAGCTGGTGTCCTCCGCGCGCGGCAAGCCCGCGGCGGCGCGGGCCGCGCTGCTGCGGGAGGCGCTGGGGCTGTGGCGGGGGCCGGTGCTGGGGGACGTGCCGGGCGAGCTCGCCACCACCGACCTGGCGGAGCTGCGGCTGGCCGCGCTGGAGGAGCGCGTCGAGGCGGAGCTGGCGCTGGGCCGCCACCTGGAGCTGGTGGGGGAGCTGCGCAGGCTGGTGGCCGAGCACCCGTTCCGGGAACGGCTGGTGGCGCACAGCATGAGGGCGCTGTACCGGTCGGGCCTGCGGGCCGACGCGCTGGAGGCCTACCAGCGGTTCCACCGCCGGGTGGTGGACGAGCTGGGCATCGACCCCGGCCCGGAGCTGCGGGCGCTGCACGAGCAGGTGCTGCGCGACGACCCCGCGCTGAGCCCGGCCGGCCGCGCCGAGCCCGTCGAGGTGCCGCCGAGGGCGGGCGTGGTGGTGCCCGCCCAGCTGCCCGCCGCGGCCAGCGGCTTCGTCGGCCGCGACGAGGAGCTGGCCTGGCTGGACCGGCTGTGCGACGTGCGCGACCGGGGCGCCACGACCACCGTCGTGGTCACCGGGGCGCCGGGCGTGGGCAAGAGCGAGCTGGCCATCACCTGGGGGCACCGCCGGTCCGGGCAGTTCCCCGACGGGCTGCTGTTCGCCTCGCTGGGCGGGTTCGCGGGCGACGAGCACGCGCGGGCCGAGCCCGCCGAGGTGCTGGCCCGGTTCCTGCTGGCGCTGGGCGTGCCCGCCGACGGCGTGCCGCGCGACCTGGACACCCGCGTCGGCCTGTACCGCTCGGTGCTGGCCAGGCGGCGGGTGCTGGTGGTGCTCGACGACGCGTGGGCCCCCGAGCACGTCCGGCTGCTGACGCCGCCCGGCGCGGGGTCGATGGTGCTGGTCACCAGCAGGCGGCGGCTGGAGTCGCTGGTGGTCCGCAACGGCGCGCGGATGCTGACGCTGAGCACGCTGTCGGAGGAGGAAGCGGTCCGGCTGGTCGACGAGGTGGTGGGCAAACCGCTGTCGGAGCAGGAACCGGCGGCCGTGCGGGAACTGGTGGCGCACTGCGACCGGCTGCCGCTGGCCCTGCGCGTGGCCGCGGCCAAGCTGGTGCTCAGTCCGGAGTGGACGGTCGAGGCGCTGGTGGCCCAGCTCGCCGACGAGGGCGCCCGGCTGCGGGTGCTCGACCTGGCCGACGCGGGCATGGGCGTGGGGCGCGCGCTGGCCGTGTCCTACCGCAACCTGCCCCCCGAGCTGGCCGCCGCGTTCCGCGCCGCCGGGGCGCTGCCGGGGCGGTGGGTGAGCCCGCGCGCCGTCGCCGCGGTGTGCCGCACCGACCTGGGCACCGCCGCGGCCAGGCTGGCCGACCTGGCCGACGCGCACCTGCTGGTCGAGCAGTGGCGCGGCGGGTACGTGCTGCACGACCTGGTCCGCCTCTACGCCGAGGAGGTCATCGCCGAGGAGGCGCCGGACAGCTGCGCCACGGCGGTGGGCAGGCTGGTCGAGCAGTACCTGGCCGCCACCACCGGGCAAGCGCTGTCCTGGTTCGACGAGGAGTGGCCCAACGTCGTCGCCCTGGTGCGCGCCGCCGCCGAGCACGGCCTGCACCGGCAGGTCCGGCAGCTGCTCCGGTTGGCCCGCGCCTACTGCCAGACCCGTTCGCTGGACGGGGACTGGGCCGCGCTGGTCGAGTCGACCTCGGGGTTTTAGCCACCGTTTAGTTCCGGTGGGGCATGTCGTGGCAGTTTGTAATCGGACGCTGATCACCGCATCGCGGCGGCGTCCGGGGTGGCACCGGGGAGAAGCCAGGGGGGATGCCACCCGAACCCGGTTGGCCGGCATTCGGGGGAGAGTGCCGGCCAACCGGCTCCGCTCGGCCCGTCCCGCTCGGCCCGTCCCGCTCAGCCCTCCCCGACGACGGGCAGCAGCTCCGGGCGCTTGGGAGCGATGCCGTCCCCCATGGACTCCCCGCGCAGCTGCCTGGCGATCCACGGCACCACGTGCTCGCGGGCCCACTTCAAGTCGTGCCTGCGCTGGGTCATCCAGTCCGCCTCCACCGCGAGCGGCGGCCACGGGGCGTTCCAGTCCTCCGCGACCTCCAGGCCCAGCACCTCCGCCACGCGCAGCGCCACCCGGCGGTGGCCCTCCGAGGACAGGTGCAGCCGGTCCTCGCTCCACGCCCGCCGGTCGTGCAGCACCTGCATCGACCACAGGTCCACCACGCGGCAGTGGTAGCGCTGCGCCACCGACCACAGGTGGCTGTTGTAGACCGCGACCCGGCTGCGCAGCGACCGCAGCAGCGGGGTGTTCCTGGTGTCGAAACCGGTGAAGATCACCACCTCGCACCCGGCCGCGCGCAGCTCGGCCACGGCGATCTCGTACACCTCGGCCAGCGCGTCCGGGTCGGAGCCGGGCACCAGCAGGTCGTTGCCGCCGCCGCAGAAGGTGACCAGCTGCGGCTTGAGCGCCACCGCCAGCGGCACCTGCTCGTCCACGATCTCCTGCAGCAGCTTGCCCCGGATGGCCAGGTTCGCGTACCGGAAACCCCGTTGCCGGGACGAGATCATCGCGGCCAGCCGGTCGGCCCAGCCGACGTAGGTCCCGTCCGGCGCGGGGTCGTCCATGCCCTCGGTGAAGCTGTCGCCCAAGGCGACGTAGCTGTCCAGTGCCAGCACAGCCCCTCCCCTCCCGCGCGGCGCACACCCCCTGTGACGCGCTGGACAGCATGCTCCCGCAGCGTCGACCTACGCCAGCGTCGGTTGACGACACCGTTGCTCGAAAGTCACCCGATGGTGGGAGCTCTGAGCGTCGATGGGCGTTTCGCCCCGTCGGCGGGCCTAGCCTTGCCAGCCGTGCCGCGCCCGCCGCTCCCCGTCATCTCCTGCGTCGCGATCACCGTGCTGGCCGGGTTCGCCATCGGCTTCGCGCTCACCGCGCCCGGCCCGCGCCCACCGGGGAAAACGCGGGTCGAGCCAGGTCCGGGACCAGCACAGTCCTTTGTGGACGGACCACCGCTGGACTTCCACGGCCGCCCGACGACCATCGCGACCACCCGCGCGCCGCGCCCCGCGACGTCGCCGCCGAAGACCTCCGAGGTGGTGACGACCACCACCACGATAACTGCGACGAACATCACGGTTAGCTCGTCGCCGAGCCGTGCGGCGCTGCTGCCGTCCGTGCGCATCGGGACACCCAGCGTGGCCCTGACCTCGGTCTACCCGCCCGTGCCGGTGGGGCGGCCACCCGCCGCCGAGTCCCCCGCGAGCCGGTCCCGGTAGGCCGCGCGCAGCCTCTCCTCGGCCCCCTGCGCCGCGCCGAGCGCGTCCAGCCCGAGCAGCGCCGCGCCGACCACCGGCGGCACGTCGACCACCCGCACCTCGGCTCGGGGGGCCAGCTCCGCCAGCCGCCGCCGCACCGCGCCCACCACCGCCCCACCGGTGCCGGTGAGCACACCGCCGCCGAGCACCACGGTCACCGGCTCGGCCAGCAGCGCCAGCCGCCGCAGCGACACCGACGCCAGCAGCACGACCTCCTCGACCAGCCGGTCCACCACCGCCCGCGCCACCGCGTCGCCCGCCGCGGCCACCTCGAACAGCAAGGGGCACAACGGGTGCGGGTCGAACTCCAGCTCGCCCAGGTGCACCCGCTCGACCACCTCGGCCAGCGCGCCGACGCCGAAGTGGGCGCGCAGCGCGGGCAGCAGCGCGGTCGGCTCGCCGCGGCCGTCCTCGGCGCGCACCGCCAGCCACAGCGCCTCACCGCCGATGTGCCCGCCGCCGCCCCAGTCGCCGGAGATCCGGCCCAGCGCGGGGAACCGGTGCGTGTGCCCGTCCCGCGCCACGGCCACGCAGTTGATCCCCGCCCCGCACACCACCGCCACGCCCACCCCGTCGGGGGTGCCCGCGCGCAGCAGCGCGAAGGTGTCGTTGCCGACCGCCGTGGTGGCCGACCAGCCGCGCGCCCCGATCGCGGTGCGCAGGTCCTCCTCCTCGCGCGGCAGGTCCGCGCCCGCCAGGTAGGCGGCGGTGTGCGCGGCGACCCGCTCGCCCGGCGGCAGCCCGGCCCGCCGCGCCGCCTCGGCGACCAGCTCCCCGAACACCTCCAGGCCGCGGGCCAGGCCGACGTTCTGCGGTGAGGCGCCCGGCCCGCGCACGTCCGCGAGCACCCGCCCCGAGGTGTCGACCAGCGCCACTGCCGTCTTGCTGTTGCCGCCGTCGATGGCGAGCACCCGTGCGGCCGTCACCCGCGCGCCCAGGGCAGCAGGTGCCGGTTGCGCGCGACCAGCTCGTCGGCCAGCCGCTCGGCGGTGGCGCGTTGCCCCACCAGCGGGTGCGCCAGCAGCGCGTCGAAGACCCGGTCGCGTCCGCCGCGCACGGCCGCCTCCAGCGCCAGGAACTCGTAGGCGGTGACGTGCGAGACCAGCCCGGAGATCGACGGGCCCACCGGCCGCGCGGGCAGCGGCGTCGCCCCCGAGGCGTCGACCGCCGCGGGCACCTCGACGACCGCGTCGTCGGGCAGGAACGGCAGCGTGCCGCCGTTGCGGACGTTGACCACGTGCCGCTCCGCGCCCGCGCCGCCGGTCAGCGCGTGCACCAGCTGCACCGCCGCCTCCGAGTAGTACGCGCCGCCGCGCCGGGACAGCTGCTCGGGCTTGGTGACCACGGCCTCGTCCCGGTAGACGGCCAGCAGCTCCCGCTCCACCTCCGCGACGACCTCCGCGCGCGGCCGCCCGGTCCGCTGCGCGGCCACCACCTCGTCGTGCTCGTAGAAGTACTTCAGGTAGTACGACGGCACCGCGCCCAGCCGTCGCATCAGGTCCGCGGGCAGGCCGATGTGCTCGGCCAGCGCGTCGCCGTGGCCGTCGAGCAGCTCCGGCAGCCGGTCCACCCCGTCGACCAGGACGCCGCGCTCCCAGGACAGGTGGTTCAGGCCGATGTGCTCCAGCTCCACCGCCTCCGGCGCGACACCCAGCAGCGCGGAGGCCCAGCGCTGGAAGGTGATCGCGACGTTGCACAGCCCCACCGCGCGGTGCCCGGCCTCCAGCAGCGCCCGCGTCACGATGCCGACCGGGTTGGTGAAGTTGACGATCCAGGTGTCCGCGCCCGCCACCGCGCGCACCCGCTCGGCGATGTCGAGCACCACCGGCACGGTCCGCAGCGCCTTGGCCAGCCCGCCCGCGCCGGTGGTCTCCTGCCCCACGCAGTCGCACAGCAGCGGGAACGTCTCGTCGGACAACCGCGCCCGCTGCCCGCCCACGCGCAGCTGCAGCAGCACCGCGGACGCGCCCTCGGCGCCCTCGGCCAGGTCCGCGGTGGTGCGCACCCGCGCGGGGTGCCCGGCGTGCGCGAGCAGGCGGCGGCAGAACGCGCCCACCACCGCCAGCCGCCGCTGGTCCGGGTCCACCAGCACGATCTCGTCGACCGCCAGGCTGGTGCGCCTGTTCGCGATGCCGTCGACCAACTCGGGGGTGTACGTCGACCCCCCACCGACCACGGTGAGCTTCAACCCTTGACTCCTGTGAACGTGATCCCCCTGACGAACGAGCGCTGCGCGAGGACGAACAGCACCACCGCCGGGAGCATGGTGAGCAACGTGACCGCCATGGCGAGGTTCCACTGCACGTGGTGCATCCCCTTGAACGAGGACAGCGCCAGCGACAGCGTCCACTCGTCCGGCCGCTCGCTGGTGTACAGCAGCGGCCCGAAGTAGTCGTTCCAGGTGTAGAGGAAGCAGAACAGCGCGGTCGCCGCGATGCCCGGCCGCGCCATCGGCACCACCACCCGCAGCATCGCCTGGAACTCCGTGCACCCGTCCACCCGCGCAGCGTCCACATAGGACTGCGGGATGGTGAGCATGAACTGGCGCAGCAGGAAGACGCTGAACGCGTCGAACAGGAAGTACGGCACGACCAGCGGCCACAGCGTGCCGGTCAGGCCCAGGCCCGACCAGGCGTCGTACAGCGGCACGGCGACCACCTGCGGTGGCAGCATCATCGCCCCGACCACGAGCAGGAACACCGCGTCGCGCCCGCGCCAGCGCAGCTTGGCCAGCGCGTAGGCGGCCGGGATGGACGACAGCAGCATCCCGGCGGTCGCCAGCAGCGCGTACAGCATGCTGTTGCCCAGGTAGGTCAGCAGCGGCGCCCGCTCGAAGACCTCGACGAAGTTGCCCCAGCGCCACTCGCGCGGCCACAGGTCGGCGGTGAACGCCTGCTCGTCCGGCATCACCGCGGTGAGCAGCACGAACACGATCGGCAGCGTGAACATCAGGCCCAGCGCGATGCCGATGCTGTGCACCGCGACCCAGTCCAGCGCGCCGCGCCAGTCCCTCGGCGCGCGTCCCGACGCGGCGGTCACGCCCCCTCCTCCTGGTGGGTGGCCCGGCGCATCCGCTGCACCAGCAGCGCGGTGGCCAGGAACGACACCGCGAACAGCACGGTCGCCATGGCCGCCGCGTAACCCATGTCGAAGTAGCGGAAGCCCTGCGCGTACAGCCACACCGGGAACGTCAGCGTCGAGTTCTCCGGGAAGCCGAGGTCCTTCGTGCTGCCGGTGACGTCGGCCGAGCCGCTGGCCGCCGACCCGGCCACCACCGCCTGCGTGAACAGCTGCAGCGCCAGGATGATGGAGTTGACCACGCCGAACAGCAGCACCGGCGAGATCGACGGCAGGGTGATGTGCCACCACCGCCGCAGCGGCCCCGCCCCGTCCAGCTCCGCCGCCTCGTACTGCTCCCGCGGCACGTCCAGGATCGCCGCCAGGACGATGATCATCAGGTCGCCGGAGACCCACAGCACCACCGCGGCGATGCCCGGCTTGGCCCACGCCGGGTCGGCGAACCACAGCGGGCCCTGGACGCCCAACCAGCCCAGGAAGGTGTCCACCGGGCCCTCGTTCGGGCGCAGGACCAGGAAGAACACCAGGGTCGCGGCCACCGGCGGGGCCAGCGAGGGCAGATAGCACAAGGTGCGCACCAGGCCCACGCCCGACTTCAGCCGGGCGATCACCGACGCCACGCCCAGCGCGAACACCACGCGCGTGGCGGTGAGCACCACGACGAACCACAGGGTGTTGCCCACCGCCCGCGCGAACAGCTCGTCGCCCAGCATGTACTCGTAGTTCGCCAGGCCGATCCACTCCGGCGGGTTGATCAGGTCGTACCTGGTGAACGAGAACACCACCGTGGCCACCAGCGGGTAGCCGAAGAACGCGGCGAAGCCCAGGACCGCCGGGGCCAGCAGGGCCAGGACGGTCAGGCGGCGGCGGGCGGTCACCGCTACTTGCCGCTCTTGGCGATCTGCTCGTCGACGCGCCGGTCGACCTCCCGCAGGCCCGCCAGCACGTCGGGCACCTGGCCCGCCTGCCACGCGGTGGCGAAGTCGCCGACGGCCTTGATGTGCGCGTCGCCGATCGGGGTGACCGGGTTGCCCCGCAGCTTGCCGCTGGTGGCCAGGTCGACGAAGGTCCGGAAGTTCTCGTCCACCTCCAGTCCCGGATCGGCCAGCGCGGCCTTGGTGCTGGGGATGTTCTTGATCCCGTTGGCCAGCTCGACGACGGTGTCGGTGTCCAGCGCCAGGTGCTTGATCAGCTCCCACGCCGCGCCGGGGTTCCCGGCGCCCTTGGGGATGCCCATGATCGTGCCGGTGGTGAAGCCGGTGCCGTACAGGTCGGGCCTGTCGTCGGGGACGGGGAACGGCGCGGTGCCGAACTCGACCTCCGGGGCCTGGTCGGCCAGGAACGCCGTGCGGTACTCGCCGTCCACCATCATGGCGATCTTCTGCCGGTGGAAGGCGTGGTCGGCGGAGTACTCCTGGCCGAGCCCGGCGCGGAAGCGCTCCAGCGCGTCGTGGCCGTAGAAGTCCACCAGCCGCTTCTGGAACTCCAGCATCGCCGCCCACTCCGGGGTGGCCAGGCCGGACCTGCCGTCCGCGGTCTCCCACTCCGCGCCGAAGTGCGGCGCCCAGATCTGCGGCCGGTTGGCGTAGAACGGCATGGAGGGCAGGAAGCCCACCACCTCCAGCGAGCCGTCGGCCGCCCGCCTGGTGGTGCGCTTGGCGAAGTCCAGCAGCTCGGAGGTCGTCCTCGGCGGCGCGGTGATGCCCGCCGCTGCCAGCAGCTCCTTGTTGTAGTACAGCCCGTACACGTCGCTGAGCATGGGCATCGCGCAGCGGTTGCCCTTGTACTCGGTGTAGGAGCGCACCGCGTCCGGGATCTGGCCCAGGTCGACGCCGTCGCGGTCGAGGTAGGGCTTGAGCGGCTGGAAAGCGCCGCTGGAGCAGAACTGGCCGATGTTGTCGGTGGTGAACGACAGCGCCACGTCCGGCGGGTTGCCGCCGCGGATGCCCGCGGTGATCTTGTCGTCGTCCTGGCTGCCCTGGTGCTCGATCACGGCGTTGGGGAACTTCTCCTTGAAGCTCTCCAGCGCCTTGGTGACCTCGTCCTGCTCGCGCCCGGAGTAGTTGCTCCACACCGTCAGGGAGAACTCGGCGTCACGGGCGGGCGCGGCGGCGGGCCCGGACCCCTGGCCGCTCCCGCCCGAACCGGCCGCGCACGCGGCTAACGACGCGGCCAACGCCACCGCCGACGACACCGCGGCGGCGCGGGGGAGTGAACGCATGTGCTCTCCTCGTCTCAGCGGGGACTCTCAGCGGGGACCGAACGGCTCGGTCGTGGCGGCGGGCAGGCCGAACACCTCTTCCCGGACCACCGACAGCGCGGAGTGCAGCGCGCCGGAGCGCACCGGCTTGCCGGTGACCATGGCGAGGCGGACGGCGGTGCGGGGCACCACCAGGGTGCGCAGCTCGGCGGAGACCAGGTCCACCAGCGCGGTCCCGCCCGCCTGCGCGATGTCGCCGGAGAGCAGCACCAGCTCTGGGTCCAGCACGGCGACCACGTTGGCCACCCCGGTGGCGATCCGGCGGGCCAGGTCCACCAGGAACTCCCGGCCGGGCGTGCCCGCGCCCAGCGCCTTGCGCACCGCGGCCTCGCCGGAGCGGGCGGACAGGCCGTGCGCCCGCGCCAGCTTGACCACCGCGGCGTTGTCCAGCAGGTCGCCGTAGCGCCCGCCGCGGCGGCCGGTGCCGGTCTCGGCGTTGGCCGGGTCGGGCACCCGCATGGCGTCGATCTCACCCGCGCCGCCGGTCGCGCCGCGCAGCAGCACGCCGTTGACCACCACCGCCGCGCCCACCGCGTCGGCGGGCCAGACCAGGACGAAGTTCCGCACGCCGACGGCCCGCCCGGCGACCATCTCCTCCAGCGCGACCAGGTTGACGTCGTTCTCCACGGTGACGCCGGTGCCCAGCGCCTCCCGCAGCGCGCCGGGCACGTCGAAGCCCTCCCAGCCGGGCATGTGCGGCGCGTAGTCGAGCCCGCCGTCGGCCGGGTCGACCGCGCCGGGGCTGCCGACCACGACGTGCCGCAGCGCGTCCGGGGTGAGCCCGGCCTGGCTCGCGGCCTTGGCCACCGCGGCGCGGAACGCCTCCACCACGCCGGTGCGCGGCATGGGGGCGCGGTGCTCGGTGAGCAGCGCGCCGGAGATGTCGGCGATGGCGACGTCCACCGCGTCCGGCGTGAGGTCGACCGCGGCCACGTGCGCCAGCGCGCCGTTGACCGCCCACAGCTGGGCGCGCGGACCCCGGCCGCCGCCGCGCAGGCCGGTGCGCAGCACCGTGCCCTCGGTCTCCAGGCGGGTCAGCAGCTGGGCGGTGGCCGGTTTGGACAGGCCGATGAGACCTTCCAGCTCGGAGCGGGTGAGCGGGCCGTTGCGCAGCAGTGCTTCGATCGCCGCGCGGTCGTTGATCTCCCGCAGCAGTCGGGGGCTGCCCGCGCGCATGACCACTCCTGTCTGTTAACTTTCCAGACTATTTCTCGCCACGCTAGTGAGACCGGTCACGGCGGTCAATGGGCGAAACGGGTCCATTGGTCAGGTTAGGACGCCCTAAGGCACCCTGGAGGCATGACCGATACGCGGCAGGAGTCGCTGGCCCAACTCCTCGGCGGCAGGGGAGGGGCGCTGGACGCCTCCCTGCCGCCGGTGGCGTTCGCCGCGGGGTGGCTGCTGGGCGGGCGCTCCGTGGTGGTGGGCGCGGTCGCCGCCGTCGTCGTCGGGCTCGCGGTGGGCGGCGTGCGGCTGTTC
>NZ_BMRG01000001.1:244384-251023 GCF_014648515.1 Saccharothrix coeruleofusca | reverse complement strand
CGGGGCGGGCGCGTCGGCGGTGTCGTGGTCAGCGTGACGCTGGTCGTGCTGGCCGCCTACGTGGCGCTGCGCACCGGCCGGGCCGAGGACTTCTTCCTGGTGCAGGTGTTCCTCAACGCCGCCAGCGCGCTGGCCTGGCTGGCCAGCATCGTGGTGCGGTGGCCGCTGCTGGGCGTGGTCGTCGGCCTGCTGACCGGGCAGAAGTTCCGCTGGCGGCGCGACCCGGACCTGCTGCGCGCCTACCGCTACGCGAGCTGGCCGTGGGTGGGGCAGTACGTGCTGCGCGTGGTGGTCTTCGGGGCGCTGTGGCTGGCCGGGCAGGTGCTCGTGCTCGGCATCATGCGGGTGGCGCTGACCTGGCCGCTGCAGGCCGTGTGCGTCGCGGCGAGCTGGTGGATCCTGCGCCGCACCCTCCCGGCCGACCACCCCGGCCTGCGCCACCCCCGCGAGCCCGCCGCCTGACCGGGGCGCTCGGTCGGGGCGCTCAGACCGGGCGCTCAGACCGGGCGGGGCGCGTCGTCGCCGAGCAGCTCCACGGCGGCCAGCCACGCCGCGCCCGCCGCGCCCTCGGACGCCACCAGCACCGGGCCGTCCGTGCGCACCGCCAGCTCCGCGCGCAGCCGCTCGCCCAGCGACGGCGCCCCGACCAGGCTGCCGACCAGCACGATCGGCGTCGTCTCCGCCGGGGTCCGCGCGGCCATCGCCAGGTCGGCCAGCACGCGCGCCGCCCGGCGCACGATCCCGTCCGCCACCGGCTCGGCCGCGTGCGCGGTCACCAGCGGCGCGAACCGGGCCAGGTGGATCGGCGGCTCGGCGTTGACCGCGGTGATCAGCCGCTTCCACGCCGCCGGTCCCGGCGCCACCCCCGCCAGCGCGAGCACCGCCTCGGCCAGGCCGTCCAGCTCACCCGCCTCCAGCGCCCGCAGCGCCGCCCGCACCGCCTCGCGGCCCAGCCAGAACGCCGAGCCCTCGTCGCCGAGCAGCCAGCCGTACCCGCCCGCCGTGCGGACCAGCCGCCTGCCCTCGATCCGCGCCGCGATCGACCCCGTGCCCGCCACCAGCGCCGTCCCGTCCGGCGACGCCGAGGCGGTGGCGAACGCGGCCTCGCAGTCGGTCACCACCCGCAGCGGGCAGCGCAGCCCCGCGTCCGACCACGCCCGCTCGTACAGCTCGGCCACCAGGGGGTCGGTCAGCTTGCTGGACCCGGCCATGCCCAGCACGCCCGCCCGCACCCCGCCCGCGTCCAGGCCCGCCAGCGCCTCCCGCAGCGCCTGCCCGACGTGCGCGGCGGCCCGCTCGGGCGGGTGCGAGTTGGGGTTGCCCCCGCCCGCGCGGCCCACGCCGACCGCGCGGCCGGTCAGGTCCAGCACCAGCGCCCTGGTCGACGTGCCACCCGCGTCCAGACCGACCACGAGATCCATGCGATCAGCTTGCCGGCCGTCCGGTGCGCGGGTGTAGATTCCGGCCTCGTACCGACAACCCTGGTCGGCGCCAGGTTGGTGGTTGGAGCGTGCCGGCCGTCCCGCGCGTGCGCGGGTGCGGACCGAAGGACAACCACCGTGAACGATCTCATCATCACCCTGTTCCGCGAGCACATCGGTCGCGAGGTGCCGCTGACCGAGCTGGACGACCGCGCGGAGCGGATCGTCGCAGGCATCGGCGGGCGGAGCCCCCACCTGGAGCTGACCGCCGTCGTCGTCGCCGGCTACCAGTGCCTGCTGGCCCGGATGCCGCAGCGGGAGGCGCTCGTGCGCGTGGCGCGGGCGTTCCACGAACCGACCCGTCCCCACGGCCACGACAGCACCAGGGCCGCGCTGGACGCGGCCGAGGACCCGTTCGCCGTGATCGTGGGCTACTCCAAGGACCGCGAGGAGAACTACTTCGGGGCCGACTTCGCCTTCGAGCGCACCGCCGACGATGACGAGCGCTACTTGGTGGACGTGCGGCGGTGCTTCTACGTCGAGGTGCTGGCGCGTTGCGGGGTGCCCGAGCTGGGGCCGGTGTTCTGCGAGTTCGACGCCGCCTGGATCAGCGCGATCGACCCCGACCGGCACGGCATCGACTTCCGCCGCCCGACCACCATCGCGCGCGGCGGGGCCACCTGCCCGTTCCACTTCCGCAGGCGCGACGTGCGACCCTGACGACGAGGCCCCGCACCGACGGCCTCACGCGGTGCACGGCCTGGGCATCACCCGCATCACCACCGCCGCGTTCTCCTGGCGGCGTTCTCCTGACCGCGGTCCAGGAACTCGCGGATCGCGGCCAGCCACTCGGCGGGCCGCTCCGCGAAGGGCAGGTGGCCCGCCTCGAGCTCGACCAGCTCCGCGCCGGGGGTGGCCTCGGCCAGCTGCCGCTGGAGGAAGGGCGTCACCAGGGCGTCGTGCCGGGTGCACACCACCAGGGTGGGCACCCGGATCGCGGCCAGGTCGTCCCGCACGTCGACCTCGGCGGCCAGGTCGACGTGCTGCGCCGTGCCCGGCGGGATCGACGCCGCGGTGTCCGCCACCGCGGCGTCCAGCGCCTCCTGGGACAGCCGGTCCAGCGCGGGCGCGCCGGTGGCCATCAGGGCCAGGAACGCCGCCAGGCGCTCGCGGTCACCCGCCTCCAGCAGCTCCCGCCACAGCCGCACGGCCAGCAGCATCCGCGGGTTGGGCCGGGCGAAGCCCGCGGTGAGCACCAGCGCGGTGACCCGGTCGGGGTGGCGGGTGGCCGCGCGCACCGCCACCGCGGCGCCCAGCGAGTACCCGGCGACGGCGAAGGTCTCCAGGCCCTCCTCGACCGCGGCGGCGACCAGGTCGTCGGCCAGCCCGTCCAGCGACAGCGGTCCGGCGGCGCGCGGGGTCCGGCCGGTGCCGGGGTAGTCGGGGCCGACCACGGTCCGGCGCTCGGCCAGGCCGTCCAGGATCGGTCCGAAGTTGGCGTCGACACCGCCGCCCGCGCCGTGGGCGAGCAGCAGGCCGGGTCCGGAGCCGCGCACGACGCGGCCCAGCGGCAGCTTGGTTCCGGTGGTCATGCGGCGACGATAAAGTCTGACACCGATGTGAGGGTCAAGGCGCGGAGGTGCGGATCACGTGCGCATCGGTGAGATGGTCCGGCGAACCGGGGTGAGCGAGCGGCTGCTGCGCTACTACGAGGAGCAGGGGCTGCTCGCGCCGGAGCGGCTGCCCAGCGGGTACCGGGTCTACCGCGAGGCGGACGTGGACGCGGTGCGGCGCATCCGGGCCCTGCTCACCGCCGGGCTGCCGACCGCCGTGATCGCGCGGGTGCTGCCGTGCGTGCGCGACGACGGCGAGCGGCTGGTGCCCACGTGCTCCACGCTGGTGGCGCAGCTGCGGCGGGAGCGCGAGCGGATCACGTCGGTGATCGAGCAGCTGCAGGTCTCTCGCGGGATGCTCGACGAGGTGATCGACGCGGCTCCCCAGGGCGTGGTGGGTTGAGCGTGGTGGGTTGAGCGCGGCGGGTCAGGCCAGGTCGGGCAGCCACCGCTCGACGCCCGCCACGTGCACCGTGGACCAGGAGCGGGCCAGCTCCGGCTGGTGGGCGGCCAGCGCGTCGACGATCGCGCGGTGCTCGGCGACCGTGCGCTCCACCGCGCCCGCCCTGGCGATGCCGCGCCAGACCCGCGCCCGCGCGGTCGGCCCGGCCAGCGCGTCCAGCAGCCGGGCCAGGTAGGAGTTGCCCGAGCAGCGCGCGACCGCCCGGTGGAACTCCAGGTCGTGCCCGGCCAGCTCCTCCACCGTGCGCGCGGACTCCGCGGCGTCGCACAGCCCCCGCAGCGCGGCCAGCTCCTGCTCGCCGATGCGCGTCGCGGCCATCGCGGCGGCGGCGGGTTCCAGGATGCGGCGGACCTGGAGCACCTCCAGCGCCGAGTCCTCGCCGCGGTGCAGGTCGAGCACGAATGACAGCGCGCCGAGCAGCTCGTCGGCGCGCAGGCTGGACACGTAGGTGCCGTCGCCCTGCCGCACGTCCAGCACCCGCACCAGGGACAGCGCCTTCACCGCCTCGCGCAGCGAGTTGCGCGACAGCCCCAGGCGCTCGGCGAGGTCGGCCTCGCGGGGCAGCCGGTCGCCCGGCTTCAGCTCCCCGGACACGATCATCTGCTTGACGCGCAGGATCGCGTCGTCGGTCACCGCCACGGCGCCCAGTATGGCCAACGGCAGCGGGGCTGTGGCCGTTCCGGAACGCCGCCGTGGCTGACGATCATTAACCGTGATTCACTATATTCGGTTATCTTCTCACCACGGGTGACGTGGCCTGCGGATTGCGGCCATAATGGTCTGGACCATTTGAGGAGGGACCTTGGACACGGTTGTCGCAGCTCCGCGAGCACTGCTCGGTCGCACCATCACCGGTCCGGCGTCCGTGCGCGTCAGGGCGGGCCGGATCGTGGAGGTGCTCGCGGGCGACCCGCCCGCGCGGGCCGAAGTGCTCACCGGCGGCCTGCTCACCCCCGGACTGGTGGACGTGCAGGTCAACGGCGCGGTCGGGATCGACTTCGCGGACGTGGACGCCGAGGGGATGCTCGCCGTCGCCCGAGCCCTCCCGCGCACGGGGGTGACGCGCTTCCTGCCGACCCTGATCACCGCGCCGGTGCCGGTGGCGATCCGGCAGGCCAGGGCGGTGCTGGCGGCGTCGGCCGCGCTGCCGGAGGGCGTTGGCGCGCGTCCGCTGGGCGTGCACCTGGAGGGGCCGTTCCTGTCCCCGAAGCGCGCGGGCGTGCACAACCCGGCGCTGATGGCGGAACCAGGAGCGGCCGAGATCGACCAGCTGCTCGACGACGAGGCCCTGCGCGGCGCTCTGCGCGTGGTGACCCTCGCCCCCGAGCAGCCCGGCGGCATGGCAGCCGTGCGCAGGCTGGTCGAGGCGGGCGTGCTGGTCGCCGTCGGGCACAGCGACGCCACCGGCGAGCAGACCCGCGCGGCGGCCGAGGCGGGCGCGCGGATGGTGACCCACCTGTTCAACGCCCAGCGGCCGCTGGGGCACCGCGAGCCCGGCGTGCCCGGCGTGGCGCTGGTGGACGAGCGGTTCACCCTCGGCCTGATCGCCGACCTCGCGCACGTGGGGCCGGACGTGTGCAGGCTGGTGTTCAACGCGGCGGGCCACCGGGTGGCGCTGGTGACCGACGCGATGGCCGCCGCGGGCATGCCGCCCGGCCGCTACCACCTGGGCGGCGAGGTCGTGGTGCTGACCGAGGACGGCGTGCCGCGCTCGCCCGAGGGGATCATCGCGGGCAGCGCGCTGACCCTGGACCGGGCGGTGCGCAACATCGTGTCGGTGGGCGTGGACCTGGCCGACGCGCTGGCCTCGGCGACGATCGTGCCGGCGGACGCCATCGGCGAGACCGGGCTGGGACGGCTGGCCCCCGGCGCGGCCGCAGACCTGGTCTGGTGGGACGACGAGCTGCGCCCGCGCAAGGTCTGGGTGGGCGGCGAGGTCGTCTTCGACGCCGACGCGCCCGTGCCCGCCGACGGCAAGCTCGGCTACGCCGCCGCCGGCCAGTGAGCTGACGGGCCGGTGAGCTGACGAGAAGGGCGGGCTCCCCAGGGGAGCCCGCCCTTCTCGGCTAGCGGGTGCGGGTGACCTTGTTCAGCCCGCGCGGGCTGTCCGGGTCGCCGCCGCGGGCCAGCGCCAGCCCGTGCGCCAGCCGCTGCACCGGCAGGATCTCCAGCACCGGCGCCACCTCCTCGGCGGTCTCCGCCACCGGGATGCGCAGCGCCGCCGACACCTTGGCCGCGGCCGAGCCGACGGCCAGCACGTCCGCCCCGCGCCCGTGCACCGCGTCCAGCACGTCGTGCAGCGCCTCGCCGCCCTTGCCGGTGCTGGTCACCGCCAGCACCGCGGTCTCGGCGTCGACCGCCGCCACCGGCCCGTGCAGCAGGTCCGCCCCGCTGTAGGCGCGGGCCGCGAGGTAGGAGGTCTCGGCCAGCTTCAGCGCCGACTCCAGCGCCGAGGGCAGCGAGTACCCGCGCGCGGTGGTCAGCACCCGGTCCACGAACCGGTACCGCCGCACCGCCTCGGCCACCGCGTCCGCCGAGTTGTCCAGAGTGGACCTGGCCAGCTCGCCCAGGTCGCGCGCGTGCCGCCCGTCGCCGCCGCGCACCGCGTCCACCAGCAGGTACAGCGCCAGCAGCGTCGCCGAGTAGGTCTTGGTGGCGGCCACCGCGTGCTCCACGCCCGCGCCGACGTCCACCGACAGCTCGGCCGCGCCGTTGAGCGGCGAGTCGGGGGTGTTGGTCACCGCCACGGTGAGCGCGCCCCTGGCCCGCGCCGACTCGGTGACCTCCAGCAGGTCCGGTGAGCCGCCGCTCTGCGACACCGACACCACCAGCACGTCGGTCAGGTCCGGCTGGGCGCCGTACAGCGTCGTGGTGGACGGCGACACCAGGCCGGCGGGCAGCTGCAGCAGCACCTCGGTGAGGTACTTGGCGTACAGCGCCGCGTGGTCGCTGGACCCCCTGGCGGCCAGCAGGACGAACCGGGGGCCGCGGTCGCGGATGGCCCGCGCCACCTCGGCGATCTCGGCCCGCCGGTCCACCAGCGCGGCGAAGATGCCGGGCTGCTGGTCGATCTCGGCCGCCATGTGCCTGCCGGGCTGCTGGTCGGTCATGTCGGAACCCCTGTCAGGTGGTGGCGTCAGGT
>NZ_BMRG01000001.1:198650-244357 GCF_014648515.1 Saccharothrix coeruleofusca | reverse complement strand
GGTGGCGGCGGCGATGCGCTCGGCCGCGGCGCGCAGGCACACCCGTGAACCGCCGTGGGTGTCCACGCGGGCACCGGCGCCCAGGTCGGGGCCCGGCACGCCGGTCTCCACGTGCACTAGGTCTAGACCAATTGTAGCCAGTTCGGACACCAGGTCGCGAACCGCCGGGAAGCGGTGCGCCTCCCTGGTGACCACCACCACGGTACGTCCGGCGGCCGCCCGCGACACCGCCGCGGCGGTGACGCCATCGGCGGGCAGCACCTCGGTGCCGGGCAGCAGTTCCACCAGGTGCGGCCCCAACCCCCACGGCACGTCGCCGACCGCGATCGACGGCTCCACCGCCAGGTCGAGCACCAGCGGCGGACCGCTGGGCGCCAGCGTCCCGGCCACCTCGACGGCCCGGCGCGCGGCGGCCATGCCCAGCTCCGGGTCGTGCCCGTCGACCGCCGCCGGGGGCCTGCCGAGCGCGGCGGTGCGCCGGGCGGCCTCCGCCAGCCGCTCGCGGGACAGCGCCCCGGACTCCACCGCCGCCACGATGCTGTCCACCAGCCACCGCAGCCCGTCGTCGTCCAGCGGCTCACCGCCCAGGCACAGCGCGTCCACGCCCGCCGCCAGCGCCCGCACCGACCCCTCGGCCAGGTCGCCGCCGACCGCCTTCATGTCCAGGCCGTCGGTGATGACCGCGCCGGTGAACCCCAGCTCCTCCCGCAGCACCCGCAGCGCCCGCGGGTTCAGCGTCGCGGGCTGGTCGCCCCACGCGGGCACCACCAGGTGCCCGGTCATCACCGACCGGACGCCCGCCCGCACCGCCGCGCGGAACGGCACGAACTCCACCTCGCGCAGCTGCTGCTCGGTCCTGGGCAGCACCGGCAGCGCCGCGTGCGAGTCCACCGAGGAGGCGCCGTGGCCGGGGAAGTGCTTCGCGCACGCGGCCACGCCCACCGCCTGCGTCCCCTCCACGAACGCGGCCACGTGCCCGGCCGCCGCGTGCGGGTCCGAGCCGAACGCGCGCACGCCGATCACCGGGTCCTCCGGGGTGAGCACCAGGTCGGCCGACGGCGCCAGGTTCAGGGTCACCCCGCACGCCGCCAGCCGCGCCCCGATCGACGCGGCCACCGCGCGGGTCAGGTCGAGGTCGTCGGCGGCCCCCAGCGCGTGGTTGCCGGGCACCTCCGACCCCCGCGCGGCGTCCAGGCGGGTGACGTCGCCGCCCTCCTCGTCGATGCCGACGACCACGTCCGGGCGGGCCGCGCGCAGCCGCGCGGTCAGCGCGGTCACCTGGGCGTCGTCGACGACGTTGCGGCCGAACAGCACGACCCCGCCCAGGCCGTCGGCCACCCGCTCGATCAGCCAGTCGGGCGCGGTGGTGCCGTGGAAGCCGGGCAGCAGCACGGCCGACGCGAGCCGGTGCAACGACATGCGGTCCTACCCCTTCACCGCACCGGCGGTGACGCCGATGACCATCTTGCGCTGGACGATCAGGAAGAACACCAGCACCGGCAGCGTGAACAGCGCCGAGGCGGCCATCGCGCCGCCCCAGTCGGTGCCGAACTGCGACTGGAAGCCGCTCAACCACACCGGCAGCGTCTGCCTGGACTGGTCGTTGATCAGCGACAGCGCGTACAGGAACTCGTTCCACGCGGTGACGAACGCGAACACCGACGTGGCCACCATGCCGGGGCCCAGCAGCGGCAGGGTGACCCGGCGGAACGCCTCCCACCGGCTGCACCCGTCGACCTGCGCGGCCTCCTCCAGCTCCAGCGGGATGCCGTTGACGAACCCGCGCAGCGTCCAGGCGCAGAACGGCAGGGTCACCGCGAAGTAGATCAGCACCAGCGAGGGCAGCTTGTCCAGCAGGTCCAGGTCCCGCATCATCAGGAACACCGGGATCAGCAGCGCCTCGAACGGGGCCATCTGGGCCACCAGCATCAGCATCACGAAGCCCTTGCGGCCGCGGAACCTCATCCGCGCCAGCGGCACCGCCGCCAGCAGGCCGACCACGACCGCGGCCAGCACCGCCAGCAGCGTCACCACCAGGCTGTTGCCCAGCGACTGCAGGAAGCCCGGCTTGGTCCACGCGGTGGCGAAGTTGGTCCCGGTGACCGACAGCGGCAGCAGGTCGTACTCGCTGGTCAGCATGTCCTTGCGCGGCTTGAGCGCGGTGGCGACCATCCAGTAGGTCGGGAACGCGAAGAACAGCGCCACGACCAGCGCGACGGCGTTCGCGGCCACCTTCTTGCTCTTCGCGGGGTTCACAGCGCGGTTCACAGCGGGGTTCACAGCGCCCCCTCCTGGGATCGGACCAGCCTGCGCAGGTACTGGAAGGTCAGCAGGGCCAGCAGCAGCACCATCAGCACGCTCACCGCGGCGGCCACGCCGAAGTGGCTCTGCGAGATGCCCTCCAGGTACTGGTAGACCGCGAGCGTGGTGCTCCCGCCGTCCGGGCCGCCCTTGCGGATCGCCCAGATCTGCGCGAACACCTTGAAGTCCCACAGCAGGGACAGGAACGTCACCATCATCAGCAGCGGGCGCAGCTCCGGCCAGGTCACCGCGCGGAAGGTCTGCCACGGCGAGGCGCCGTCCATGCCCGCCGCCTCGTACTGGTCGCGCGGGATGCCGATGGCGCCCGCGTACAGCGAGAAGGCCAGGAACGGCACGGCCTGCCAGACGATCAGCAGCCCGATCACCGCCAGCGTGGAGGCGCCGGTGGAGAACCAGGAGAAGCCCGCGAACCCGTCGAAGCCCAGGCGCACCAGGGTCTTGTTGAGGATGCCGTACTGCTGGTCGAAGATCCACTGGTAGACCGTGGTCGCCGCGAGCAGCGGCATGGCCCACGCCAGCAGCATCGACACCTGCAGCACGATCCGGACCACCGGGCTGATCTGGCGCATCAGCAGCGCCAGCAGCAGGCCCGCCAGCACCGAGCTGCCCACCACCAGCACGGTGAACACCACGGTGCGGGCGCTGATGGCCCAGAACTCCGGGTCGGACAGCACCTGGGTGTAGTTGTCCAGGCCGGTCCACACGACCTGGCCGCGGGTCAGCTCGCGCAGGTTCAGCTTGCGGAAGCTGGTCGCCAGCACGGACAGCACCGGGAAGCCGATCATCCACAGGATGGCGATGACCGCGGGGGCGAGCAGCAGGTAGGGCAGCGCCCGGTCCAGGGCGCTGCCCCGGCGGCGACGGGCGCCGCCGGGCGCGGCACGCCGCGGTGCCTGCGAGGAACCCCTCGTCGGCACCGCGGCGTCGGTCGTGTCCACGGCCGTCATGGCTGCGTCATCCGGCCAGCGTCTTGGTCAGCGCGGCGTTGGCGTCGCCGGTGGCCTGGTCCAGCGACTTGGCGCCGGTCAGGTACGCGGTCAGCATGTCCTTGAGCGGGTTCTGGCCCGCCTCCACCGCGGCCCAGGTGGGCGTGGTCGGGGTGACCTTGCCGTTGGGGGCGGACTCGGCCAGCGCCTTGCCCACCGGGTTGGTGGCCAGCTTGGCGGTGTCGGTGGAGGTGCCCGGCACCGAGCCGCCCTCGGCCAGCATGTCCTGGTACTTCTTGGACGACAGCAGCTTCAGGTAGTCCTTGGCCAGGTCGGTGTTCTGGCTGCCCGCCGGGATGGCCAGGTTCGAGCCGCCGAGGAAGACCGGCGCGGTCTTGCCCGCGGTCTTGGACGGGATCGGGAACGCCGCGGTCTTGCTCGCCAGGTCGGGGTTGGCCTTGACCGCGCCCGCCAGCTCCCACGGCAGGCCGATCATCATGCCGACCTTGCCCGTGCCGAAGACCTCCATCTGCTGCGGGGTGGCCTCGTCGGTGTCCTTGGGGGCCTTGGTGCCGGAGACGTCCACGAGCTTCTTGTAGAAGTCCAGGCCCGCCTTGGCCTGCGGGGTGTCCAGCGCGCCGGTCCAGGCGGAGCCGTCCTGCTTCGCCACGTCGCCGCCCTCGTCCCAGATGAACGACAGCAGCGCGTACCAGGACTGGCCGGGCAGGTAGAGGGCCTGGAAGTCGGGGTCGGCGGCGTTGGCGGCCTTGAGCTTCTCGATGGCCGCGACCCACTCGTCGCGCGTGGTGGGCGCGGCGGTGATGCCCGCGGCCTCGAAGAGGTCCGTGCGGTAGATGACGGTGCGGTTGGAGGCGTAGAACGGCATCCCGTAGGACTTGCCGTCCCAGGTCAGCGAGTCCTTCAGGCCTGCGAGCCACTGGTCGCCGCCGAGCGCGGAGACGTCACCGCTGAGGTCCTCCAGCGTCTCCTCGGCGGCGAACTTCGCGGTCTGGGTGTTGCCCAGCTCGATCACGTCGGGCGGGGTGTTGCTGGTCAGCGCGGTGGTCAGCTTCTCCTGGATGCCGCCCCACTTCTGCACCTCGTACTTGACCGTGACGCCGGGGTGGGCGTCCTGGAACTCCTTGTGCAGGGCGTCGGTCAGCGCGGCCGGCGCGGAGCCGTCCATCAGCCAGACGGTGAGCGTCTTGCCGTCGCCGGAGCCGCTGTCGGACCCGCTGGAGCTCGTGCCACATCCGGCCACGGCCACCGCCAGTGCGGCGGCACCGGCGGCCATCCCTTTCCAGCCCTTCACGTTCGCGCCCTTTCCCTGACCCGGTCGCCGCGACCGGGCACCAAGTGGTGTAGACCAATATGATCAGCGTGTGCCTCGCCACACTGCCTGTCAAGGCCGTTGCAGAGACGTTGCAAAGTCATCGGATCAATTCCGCTCCGGGGGTTCGGGGGCGCGATCCGCCGTGGACAGGGCATCCTTGTCGTGGGAGCGCTGGTGAGGTCGAGGAGGAAGGCATGCTGGAGACGAGCACTGCGACGGGACTGGACACCAGGTCCCGCGCGCAGCGCGAACCGAAGTACTGGGGACTCAAGCGCCACCTGCTCGACCTGCTGCGGGCGCTGCCGCCGGGCTCGCCGATCCCGACCGAGCGCTCGCTCGCCGCGGAGTTCGACGTCTCGCGCACGACGGTCCGGCAGGCGCTGGCGGAGCTGACCGTCGAGGGTCGGCTGCTGCGGGTGCAGGGCAAGGGCACCTTCGCCGCGGAACCCAAGGTGGCGCAACGGCTTCAGCTGTCCTCGTACACAGAGGACATGCGGGCGCAGGGCCGCCAGCCCTCGTCCCGGCTGATCGACGCCTCCGAGCAGCCCGCGGAGGCCGAGCTGGCCCGGCTGCTGGGCGTGCGGGCGGGCGCGAAGGTGCTGCGGCTGCACCGCCTGCGGCTGGCCGACGGCGAGCCGATGGCGATCGAGACCACGCACCTGGCGCTGGGCCGGTTCCGGGGCCTGCGCCGGTACCTGACCCCCGGCGGCTCGCTGTACCAGGTGCTGCGCGAGCGCTTCGGGGTCGAGATGGGGCACGCCGAGGAGACCATCGAGACGGCGCTGGCCTCGCCCGAGGAGGCCGAGCTGCTCGGCGCCGACATCGGGCTGCCGATGCTGCTGCTGTCCCGGCACTCCTTCGACACCCAGGGCAACCCGGTGGAGTGGGTGCGCTCGGTGTACCGGGGCGACCGCTACAAGTTCGTGGCGACGCTGAACCGCCCCTCGGACTGACCGCTCACCCCGCCAGCTCCAGGGCTCGTCGGTGCAGCAGGTTCTGCCGGGGGAGCTGGGCGGGGTCGATGTGGCGGGGCGGGATGAACACCGCTGCCCCGCCGGTGAGCCGGATCCGCCACCGGTGGTGGTGGACCTCGCTGTGGTGGCGGCGGCAGAGCAGGACGAGGTTGTCCAGATCGGTGGGACCGCCGTCGGCCCAGTGCCGCACGTGGTGGGCGTCGCACCAGCGGGCCGGGCGGCCGCAGCCGGGGAAGGCGCAGCCGCGGTCGCGCGCGTGCAGCGCCCGGCGCTGGGCCAGGCTCACGGTGCGCCGGGCCCGGCCCAGGTCCAGCACCTCGGAGCGGCCGCCCAGCACCGCGGGGATGACCACGGCGTCGCAGGCAAGGCGGCGGGCCTGGGCGGCGGTCAGGTGGCCGCCGCCGTCCAGCCGCGCGGTGCCGGTGCCGGTGCGCAGGGTCTGGTAGTCCAGGGTGACGCTGAGGTGGGGGCGTTGCCCCGCCCGGGTGGGCAGGGCCTCGCCGCGCAGGTCGATCAGGTCGGCCAGGGCCTGGCCCTGGCGCTCGGCGCGGGAGCGGGTGTCCTCGGCGCCGGGGCGGGCCAGCGGGTCCAGCGCGGCGGTGAGGCGGGCGCCGCTCTCGGCGGTCGGCTCGCCCCACAGCTCCAGCCGCCCGCCGGGCAGGTCGCGCAGGTGCAGCACGTCGGGGGCTTCCGCCTCGGGCTCGGGTCCGGGCTCGGCGGCGTCCTGCTCGGCGTGGATGCGGTCGGCCAGCAGGCGCAGCGCGCGGGGCTCGGTGGAGCGGGCTGCGGTGACCAGGATGTCCTCCGCGCCCTCGGGGAGCCGGGGCAGGGCTCGGGCGAGCTGGGCCAGGTGGGCCTCGGACAGCTCGGGCAGGGCGGCGGCGGTGACCGGGTGGGCCGGTGGCAGCGGTTGGCCCGACGGGCTCAGCGCGGGCAGGAACAGCCGGACCTGGGTCAGCCAGCGGGTGAACTCGGCCCGGTCGGCGCGCAGCAGCAGGCGGTAGGCGGCCAGGTCCAGGCCGCGGCGCTGGGCCTCGGCGAGCAGGCCCAGCCGTCGCTGGTGGGCCGCGCGGGCGGCGGCCTCGGCCTCGACGGCGGCTGAGCGCAGCTGCTCGTCGGACAGCAGCGGCGGCGGGGTTTCCATGCCGACCACGCTATTCGAACGGCTGTTCGAGCGGCAATGACACGATCAGGCGGACCCGATCAGGTGGCAGTGATCGGGTGCCCGTGATCGGGTGGCCGTGATCGGGTGGCCGTGATCACGAGGACAGGATGCGGGCGAAGACCTCCGGGTCGACGTTGCCGCCGGTCACCACGGCGACGGTCTTCCCAGGACGCGGCGACTTCAGGTGCGCCGCGACGGCCACCGCGCCGGTGGGCTCGACCACCAGCCGCGCCCGGCGGGCGAGCACCCGGACGGCGTCCAGGATCTCCCCCTCGGACACGGTCACCACGTCGTCGACGAACGCCCGCAGGTGGGCGAAGGTCAGCTCGGACAGCTCGGCCCGCAGCCCGTCGGCCACCGTGCGGGCGCGGTCGGCCGGGGACCACGGCACCCGCGCCCCGGCGCGGAACGACTCGGCCGCGTCGGCGGCCAGCTCCGGCTCCACGCCGACCACCGCGGCGGAGGGCCGCAGCGCCTTCACCGCGGCGGCGACGCCGGAGATCAGCCCGCCGCCGCTGACGGGCACCAGCACGGTGGCCACGTCGGGCAGGTCGGCCAGCACCTCCAGGCCGATGGTGCCCTGGCCCGCGATCACGTCGGGGTGGTCGAACGGGGGGACCAGGGTGGCGCCGGTGGCCTCGGCCAGCTCGCGGGCCCGCGACTCGCGCTCGGGCATCGGCACCAGCACCACCTCGGCGCCGTGCGCGCGGGTGGCCTCGATCTTGACCGCGGGGGCGTTGTCCGGGATGACGATGGTGGCCTTGATCCCGAACAGGGCGGCGGCACTGGCCACGGCCTGGGCGTGGTTGCCGCTGGAGTAGGCGATGACGCCGCGCGCCCGCACCTGCTCGGGCAGCCGCGCCAGCGCGTGGTAGGCGCCGCGGATCTTGAACGCGCCGACCCGCTGGAGGCTTTCCGGCTTGAGCCACAGCCCGTCGTCCTGCGGCAGCAGGGGGGTGCGGACGACCGCGGGGGCGATCAAGGCCGCCGCGGCCTGGATGTCGGTGAGGGTGACGAGGTCCATGGTGGAGATCCTGAACCATCCCGATGTCCGCGCCGGGTTCGTTCCGGAACCACTCTGGCGACTACTGAGACGCGCCATGGCCACTCGTTCGGCATAGGGGTTGTCACGCGAACGGGGAGTAGTCGGACGAGGAGTGGTCACTTCTGGCAATTAACACCATTCGGTGAGCTAATCATTACCCCGAGTGAGAGTTAACTGTCAAACGCTACACAGCGCAGTCAAACTGGCGTGACTTGTGACACACTTCGCCCTCAGGTGATCCGAGGCGTAACAGGTCACAGAGTCATAACGTAGCTCGAACGGGCGAGTACTGATCGGTAGCGATCGGGAAGGAGCGCGATGCGACGGCACCCCGCGCGACTCGTCCGGCCCGTGCTGGAGAAGACGGAGAGAAGAGAAGGGGTGGGGCGACCCCTGCCGCCGCCCCACCACCCGTCCCCCTAGAGCCCCCGAGAGCGGTCCCTGCAACCAGGCTCTCGGGTTCCCTGCACCCGAAGATGAGGGAGACGCCTGATGAACCGCACGAGTGCGGCCCGCCTCGCCGTGGCAGCTCTGCTCGCCACCGGCGCGGCTACACCTCTCAGCGTACCGGCGATCGCCGCTCCGGTCGGCCCCAACGGGACAAGCTCTCCGAACACGGAGAGCTACCCCGCCGAGTTGGTCCGAGCGGCGCAACGCGACCTCGGCCTGACCGCCGAACAGATGACCACCCGTCTCGCCCGCGACGCCGCGGCGGCGGAGGTCGAGGACGAGGCGCGCGACGCCGCGGGCGCGGCGTACGCGGGCTCCTGGATCAGCCCCGCCACCGGCGGGCTCGTGGTCGCCGTGGTCGACCCGGCCAAGGCGGGCGCGGTGCGCGCCGCGGGCGCCGAGGCCAAGCACGTCGCCTTCTCGCACCAGCAGCTGACCGGCGCCAAGGACGCGATCGACGCCATGGGCGCGCCCCGGTCGGTCACCGGCTGGCGGGTCGACGACCTGACCAACTCGGTGGTGGTCGAGGTCCACCGCGACCAGCGGGACGCGGCCACCGAGGCGTTCCTGACCAGGGCCAGGGCGGTCAGCCCGGCGGTGCGCGTGGTCGAGGTCGACCAGACGCCCACCACCCTGTACGACACCCGCGGCGGCGACGCCTACTACATCGGCAGCAGCCGGTGCTCGGTCGGCTTCGCGGTCAGCGGCGGCTTCGTGACCGCGGGCCACTGCGGCCGCAGCGGCGCGAGCACCAGCGGCCACAACCGGGTGGCGCAGGGCTCCTTCGCGGGCTCGTCGTTCCCCGGCAACGACTACGGCTGGGTCCGCACGAACAGCAACTGGACCTCGCGGCCGTGGGTGAACCGCTACAACGGCTCCAACGTCACCGTCACCGGCTCCAGCTCGGCGGCGGTCGGCGCGGCGATCTGCCGCTCCGGCTCCACCACCGGCTGGCGCTGCGGCACCGTCCAGGCCAAGAACCAGACGGTGAACTACGCGCAGGGCTCGGTGTCCGGCCTGACCCGCACCAACGCCTGCGCTGAGCCGGGCGACTCGGGCGGGTCGTGGGTGGCGGGCAGCAACTACAGCCAGGCCCAGGGCGTGACCTCCGGCGGCTCGGGCAACTGCTCCTCCGGTGGCACGACCTACTTCCAGCCGGTCGGCGAGATCCTCAGCGCCTACGGGCTGAGCCTGACCCGAGGCTGACCCCGGCCCGCGCGCGGTCGACCTCCCTGCGGACCGCGCCGCGGGCGACCGGCACCCCCTGGCGCACCCCCTCGCCAGGGGGTGCCGACCCCGGTCAGCCGAACTGGACCGAGCGCTTGGACAGGCCGTACCAGAAGCCCTCGACGGCGGTGCGGGGCGACGACGGGTCCGCGCCCGCGCCCGCCGCGCCCATCGCCACGAACAGCGGCGCGAAGTGCTCGGTGCGGGGGTGCGCGATGCCCGCGGCGGGGGCCTTGCGCTGGAAGTCCAGCAGCGCGTCCACGTCGCCGCCTGCCAGCGCGCGGGCGGCCCAGTCGTCGAACTCGGCCGACCACGACGGCGGCTGGTAGTCCGGGCCCGCCGGGAAGTCCACGCAGCTGAGGTTGTGCGTGAGGAACCCGCTGCCGACCACCAGCACGCCCCGCTCGCGCAGCGGCGCGAGCCTGCGGCCCAGGTCGAACAGCCCGCGCGGGTCAAGGCTGGGCATGGACACCTGGAGCACCGGGACGTCGGCTTCGGGGAACATCTCCTTCAGCGGCACGTACGCGCCGTGGTCCAGGCCGCGTTCCGGGTCCTGGGCCACGGGTTCGGCGCCGCCGACGAGCTTGGTCACCTCCTCGGCCAGCTCGGGCGCGCCGGGCGCGTCGTAGGTGACCTCGTAGTAGCGCCGGGGGAAGCCCCAGAAGTCGTAGGTGAGCGGCGTCGGGCGGGTGGCCCCCAGGGTCAGCGGGGACTCCTCCCAGTGCGCGGAGACGACCAGGATCGACTCCGGTCGCGGCAGCTCGGCCGCCCACGACCGCAGCTCGCCGGTCCACCGCTCGTCGTCGGCCAGCGGGGGAGCCCCGTGGCCCAGGTACAGCACAGGCATCACGGGATCGAGACTACGCCCTCTAGTTGAAACTTCAACCACGATGCCGCGGCCCTCGGGTCCTCGGCCTCGGTGATCGCCCGCACCACCACGATCCGGCGCGCCCCGGCGGCCAGCACCTCCGGCAGCCGCTCCCGGTCGATGCCGCCGATGGCGAACCAGGGGCGGTCCACGCCCGCCGCCGCGGTGGCCCGCACCAGGTCCAGCCCCGGCGCGGGACGGCCCGGCTTGGTCGGCGTCGGCCAGCACGGGCCGGTGCAGAAGTAGTCCACGCCCGGCTCGGCCGCCGCCGCCCGCGCCTGCGCCACGTCGTGCGTGGACCGGCCGATCACCACGTCCTCGCCCACGATCCGGCGGGCCAGCGGCACCGGCAGGTCGTCCTGGCCCAGGTGCAGCACGTCGGCGTCCACCGCCAGCGCCACGTCCGCGCGGTCGTTGACCGCCAGCAGCGCGCCGTGCCGGGCGCACGCCTCGGCCAGCACCTCCAGCGCGGCGATCTCCTGCTTGGCCTCCAGGCCCTTGTCCCGCAGCTGCACGACGTCCACCCCGCCCGCGAGCGCGGCGTCGGCGAACTCGGCGAGGTCGGGGCGGTTCGGGGTGCAGAGGTACAGCGTCGCGTCCGCGAGCCGCCGCCTGGTCGTGGTTGCGTCGAGTCCTGGCACGGGCTGGAAGGTAACCGCCCGCCGCGGCCGTGCGCTACGGTGGAGGCGGTCCGCACGGGAGCCCGGAGGACACCGGGCTGAGAGGGAGCGTGGTTCGCTCCGACCGTCGAACCTGATCCGGGTCATGCCGGCGCAGGGAGCGTGAGTGCCTTGGCAGTGCAGGTCACCGTCCTCGGGGGCGGCGTCATCGGCCTGTCCGTGGCGTGGTTCGCCGCGCGGGACGGCTTCCCGGTCACCGTCGTCGACCGCGGCTCGCCGCACGGCGGCTCGTGGGTCGCGGGCGGGATGCTCGCCCCGATCACCGAGGCGTGGCCCGGTGACGAGCACGTGCTCGACCTGGGCGTGGAGTCGCTGGAGCGGTGGCCCTCCTTCGCCGCCGACCTCGGCCTGGAGCTGAGCGAGGTGGGCACGCTGGCGGTGGCCGTCGACCGCGCGGACGCGCAGGTGCTCGACCAGCTGTGCGCCTACCTGGGCACGCGCGGCCGCTCCGCGCGCCGGGTGACCGGGCGCGAGCTGCGCGGCCTGGAGCCGGGGCTGGGCCCGTCGGTCCGAAGTGGACTGCACGTGCCCGGCGACCTCTCCGTGGACAACCGGGCGCTGCTGGACGCGCTGCGCGCGGCGTGCCGGGACCACGGCGTGCGGTTCGCCGAAGCCGAGCCAGGAGCCGAGCCAGGGGCCGAGCCCGAGACCGGGGCCGGTCGGAACGGCGGTGTCACGGTGATCGCGGCAGGGGCGTGGAGCGGCGGGCTGCACCCGAAGCTGCGCGGGGTGATCCGCCCGGTGAAGGGCGAGATCCTGCGCCTGGTCGCCCGACCAGGCGCGCTGCCGCCGCCCCGGCACACCGTCCGCGCGCACGTCGAGGGCAGGCCGGTCTACCTGGTGCCGAGGCCGGGCGGGCTGGTGCTCGGCGCCACCCAGTACGAGGCGGGCTTCGACACCGGGGTCAAGGTGCGGGGCGTGCTGGACCTGCTGCGGGACGCCGAAGCGGTGTGGCCCGCGATCACCGAGTACGCGCTGGTCGAGTCGGCCGCCGGGTTCCGCGCGGGCAGCCCGGACAACGCGCCCGTCGTGGACTGGCTGGAACCGGGCGTGCTGGCCGCCACCGGCCACCACCGCAACGGCCTGCTGCTCGCGCCGGTCACCGCGCGGCGGGCGCTCGCCCTGCTGCGCGAGAGGGAGGACAGCTGATGAAGGCCAAGGTCAACGGACGGGTGCGGGAGCTGGCCGAGGGGGCCACCGTGGCCACCGTGGTGGCGCTGCTGGGCACGCCGCCCAGCGGGGTCGCCGTCGCGCTGGACGGCGAGGTGGTGCCGCGCGCGGCCTGGGACTCCACCGCCGTGCCCGAGGGCGGCGCGGTCGAGGTGCTCACCGCCGTGCAGGGGGGCTGACGTGGACGACCCGCTGGTCATCGCCGGGCGCGAGTTCCGCTCCCGGCTGGTCATGGGCACCGGCGGCGCGGCGAACCTGGCCGTGCTGGAGCGCGCGCTGGTGGCGTCGGGCACCGAGCTGACCACCGTCGCCATGCGGCGCGCGGACGCGGGCGGCGGCACCGGCGTGCTGGAGCTGCTGCGCCGCCTGGGCATCGAGGCGCTGCCCAACACCGCGGGCTGCCGCACCGCGGCCGAGGCGGTGCTGACCGCCCGGCTGGCCCGCGAGGCGCTGGGCACCAACTGGGTGAAGCTGGAGGTGCACGCCGACGAGCGCACCCTGCTGCCCGACCCGGTGGAGCTGCTGGACGCGGCCGAGCGGCTGGTCGACGACGGGTTCGTGGTGCTGCCCTACACCAGCGACGACCCGGTGCTGGCGCGCAGGCTGGAGGACCTGGGCTGCGCCACGGTGATGCCGCTGGGCTCGCCGATCGGCACCGGGCTGGGCATCCGCAACCCGCACAACATCGAGCTGATCGTGGCCCGCGCGTCGGTGCCGGTGATCCTGGACGCGGGGGTGGGCACCGCCTCCGACGCCGCGCTGGCCATGGAGCTGGGCTGCTCGGCGGTGCTGCTGGCCACCGCGGTGACCCGCGCGCAGGACCCGGAGCGGATGGCCTCGGCGATGCGCGGCGCGGTCGAGGCGGGCAGGCTGGCCCGGCTGGCGGGCCGCATCCCGCAGCGGTTCTGGGCGCAGGCGTCCAGCCCGGCGCTGGATCGGTGATGGCCCATCGGGCGGTGGTCGGCGCGGGCGGCATGATGGATGCTTGAGCACCCGTGCTCCGTCCTGTCCACCGACCGAGGAGGAACGTGCCGTGACGGCACCGTTGACCGACCAGGTCGAGGACGCCACCGCGCGCCTGTACCTGGCGATCGGCAGGCTCGCGCGCCTGCTGCGCCGGACCGGGTCCCCAGGGCTCGGTCCCGGCGCGGTGTCCGCGCTGGCCACCCTCGCCCGGTGCGGCCCGATGCGGCTGGGCGACCTCGCCACCAAGGAGGGGGTCGCCCCGCCGACGCTCTCGCGGATCGTCGCCGCGCTGGTGGAGGCCGGGTACGTGCGCCGGGAGCCGGACCCGCAGGACGGCCGCGCCTGGCTGGCCACGCCGACCCCCGAGGGCGAGACGATGGTCTCCGGGGTCCGCTCGGCCCGCGTGCGCGAGCTGCAGCGCCGCATCGAGCAGCTCTCCCCGGAGCACCAGTCGGCGCTGGTCAACGCGCTGGGCGCGCTGGAGGAACTGGTGGGCGAGGCGCACTAGCGGTCAGAACCTCGGCGGTCAGAACCGGTAGCGCACCAGCCTGCCCGAGTCGCGCAGGCCGGGCAGCAGCGCCAGCACCTTCATCGCGATCCGCCCGCCGCGCGGCAGCTTGTCCAGGTGCGGCAGCTCGACGCTGCGCAGCGACTGCACCAGCTCGACGCCCCACGGCTCGATCGACCGGGGGTCGTCCATGCCCCAGTGCAGCGTCGCGCCCGCGTTGCGCACCGCCGGGACCAGCTTCTGCAGCTTGATCCCGAGCGTGCCGTAGGCGTCGAACAGCAGCTGCCCGCCGGGGAAGTGGCCGGTGATCCGCCGCACCAGCCGCTCCACCTCCTCGGCCCGCAGGTACATCGTCAGGCCCTCGAACACGGCCACCACCGGCCGGTCGGCGGGGACGGCCTCCAGCCAGCCCTCGGCGGTCACCGAGGTGGCCAGCAGCCGGTAGTCGCCCGGCGGGTCGGGCAGCAGCTTGCGCCGCAGCTCGACCACTTCGGGCAGGTCCACGTCCACCCAGCGCACCGACGGCGGCGGCGCCATCCTGCGCGCCCGCGTGTCCAGGCCGCAGGCCAGGTGCAGCACGGTCGCCTCGGGCGTGGCGGCCAGGAACTCGGCGGTCCAGTCGTCGAGCACCCTGGCCCGGATCGCCACGCCGATCGCCGAGGTGCCCCGGATGCCGGTCCTGGCGAAGTCGTAGTCGATCCGGGCCACCGCCTCGGCCGCCGCGGTGTCGTGCAGGACGGAGTCGGGCCGCGCGCTGTCCAGCGCCCTGGCGTACAGGGTCGCCAGCATCGTCTCCTGAGTGCCCGTGAACGTGATCGCCTCGCGCGCCATCGCGCCACGCTAGTGCGACCCGTCCGCCAAGCGCCACAACGGGGATACGGGGCCGACGCCCGCGCCCAGCGGGTAGGCGGCCCGCACCGAGCGGACGATGAACTCCTTGCCGAACCGCACCGCGTCGGGCACGCTCTCGCCCCTGGCCAGCCGGGAGCAGATCGCCGAGGCCAGGGTGTCGCCGCTGCCGTGGGTGTGCGGCACGTCGAAGCGGGGGCCGAGCAGCTCGACGAACTCCGCGCCGTCGTAGAGCACGTCCAGGCACTCCGGGTCGTCCCACAGGTGGCCGCCCTTGACCAGCACCCACCGCGGCCCCAGCGCGTGCAGCGCCCGCGCGGCCTCGCGCTGGTCCGCGCGCGAGCGCACCTCCAGGCCGGTGAGCAGCCGCACCTCGTCCAGGTTCGGCGTCACCAGCGTCGCGCGCGGGAACAGCTCGTCGCGCAGCGCCTTGAGCGCGTCGTCGGCCAGCAGCTGGTGGCCGTGCATGGACGCGGCCACCGGGTCCACCACGAACGGGATCGTCCGTCCGATGTGGACCCGGTCGCACGCTTCGGCGACCGCCTCGATGATGCCCGCCGACGCCAGCATCCCGGTCTTGGCCGCGTTCACGCCGATGTCGCCCGCCACCGCCTCGATCTGGGCGGCCACCACCTCCGGCGGGATCTCGGTGTAGCCGGTGACGCCCAGCGAGTTCTGCACGGTCACCGCGGTGACCGCGGTCATGCCGTGGACGCCGCACGCGAACAGCGCGCGCAGGTCCGCTTGCAGGCCCGCACCACCGCCGGAATCCGATCCGGCGATGGTGAGGACCCTGGGGGGTGTTCGCTCCATCACTCCACTACCGGCAGGTAGACCTTGCCGCCCTGGTCGCTGAACTGGTGGGACTTCTCGGACATGCCCGCCTCGATCGCCTCGACCGTGGACAGCCCGCGCTCCTCCGCGTACCGCCGCACGTCCTGGGTGATCTTCATCGAGCAGAACTTGGGACCGCACATCGAGCAGAAGTGCGCGGTCTTCGCCGGCGCCGCGGGCAGCGTCTCGTCGTGGAACGAGCGCGCGGTGTCCGGGTCCAGCGACAGGTTGAACTGGTCCTCCCAGCGGAACTCGAACCGCGCCTTGGACAGCGCGTCGTCCCAGTCCTGCGCGCCGGGGTGGCCCTTGGCCAGGTCCGCCGAGTGCGCCGCGATCTTGTAGGTGATCACGCCGGTCTTCACGTCGTCCCGGTTGGGCAGGCCCAGGTGCTCCTTGGGCGTGACGTAGCACAGCATCGCGGTGCCCAGCCAGCCGATCTGGGCCGCCCCGATGGCCGAGGTGATGTGGTCGTAGGCGGGCGCGATGTCGGTGGCCAGCGGCCCGAGGGTGTAGAACGGCGCCTCACCGCACCACTCCTCCTCCAGCCGCACGTTCTCCGCGATCTTGTGCATCGGCACGTGGCCGGGCCCCTCGATCATCACCTGCACGTCGCGGGCGCGGGCGATGTGGGTCAGCTCGCCCAGCGTGCGCAGCTCGGCGAACTGCGCCTCGTCGTTGGCGTCCGCGATCGAGCCCGGCCGCAGGCCGTCGCCCAGCGAGAACGTCACGTCGTAGGCGCGCAGGATGTCGCACAGCTCCTCGAAGTGCGTGTAGAGGAAGCTCTCCTTGTGGTGCGCCAGGCACCACGCGGCCATGATCGACCCGCCGCGCGAGACGATGCCGGTGACCCGCTTGGCGGTCAGCGGCACGTACCGCAGCAGCACGCCCGCGTGCACGGTCATGTAGTCCACGCCCTGCTCGGCCTGCTCGACCACGGTGTCGCGGTAGACCTCCCACGACAGCTTCGCCGGGTCGCCGTCGACCTTCTCCAGCGCCTGGTAGATGGGCACGGTGCCGACCGGCACCGGCGAGTTGCGCAGGATCCACTCGCGGGTCTCGTGGATGCGCTTGCCGGTGGACAGGTCCATGATCGTGTCGGCGCCCCAGCGGGTCGCCCACACCATCTTCTCCACCTCCTCCTCGATGGAGGAGGACACCGCCGAGTTGCCGATGTTGGCGTTGATCTTCACCAGGAACTTCTTGCCGATGATCATCGGCTCGGCCTCGGGGTGGTTGCGGTTGAGCGGGATGACCGCGCGCCCGGCGGCCACCTCGTCGCGGACGAACTCGGGGGTCATCGACTCGCGGGCCGCGATGAACCGCATCTCGGGGGTGATGACCCCGGCCTTGGCGTAGGCCAGCTGGGTCACCGCCCCGCCGATCGGCTCGCGGTCCCCGATCCACCCCGCGCGCAGCGCGGGCAGTCCGCTGTGGACGTCGATGGTGGCGTTGGAATCGGTGTACGGACCGGAAGTGTCGTACAGGTCGACGTGCTCGCCGTTGGTCAGCTCCACCCTGCGGAAGGGCACCCGCACCCCGTCGCCCACCTCGCGGTGGACCTTGCGGGAGCCCGAAATCGGGCCGGTGGTGACAGCGGGCCGAACCGAGCGGTCGTCAAGTGCCGTCACGACGTTTCCTCCCTACGCCGGCATTACCCGGTCAGGTTCCGGCGGTCGGCGGCGCCGGGTCCCTCGACCCAGCCGCCCTCTCAGCCCGCTACGGCGCGAGCTCCCGCGTGTTGAGTTGTCCGCCCGACCATAACCACGGCCGGGTGCGGATGCCAAGGCCGCCGGTTTCGGTCTAAGTTCTCCGCGTGGCTGATCACCAGCCGTTCCCGCCCGGAGGCAGGCGCGTGGAACGCCCCGCCGTCGCGTCGCCGTGCCCCTCGTGCGGGGACCTGGCCGGTCGCGGCTACCCCGCCTGCCGGTTCTGCGCCGAGCTGGTGGACCAGTACTGGCTGGCCGACTGGCAGGTGCTGCTGGCCGCCGAGCAGCTGGCAGAGGGCGGCGCGGGGGAGCGCGAGCTGGCCGAGCTGGTGCTCGCCGACGAGGTCGGCAAGTACCCGTGGACCTGCGTGGACTGGGCGATGACGCTGGTCGGCTGCTCCCAGTGCGGCGCCGAGCCGGGCACCGGGCCGGTGGACTGCGTCCGGTGCGCGATGTCCGACGCGCTGCGCTGGTCCTGGGACCACGCCGGGTTCCCGAAGTCGATGACCGCGGGCGAGCACGCGCTGCGCGTGGCGCGGGCCACCCTGCGCGCCCCGCACCGCCACCGCGACCCGGTGGTCGGGGCGTGGCGGCTGCTGATGCCGTTCCTGCTGGTCGGCCACCTGCCCACGGTGGGGCAGGTGCGGCGGCTGCGCGCCCAGGTCCTCGCGGGCGCCTACGAGGAGCTGGCGCGCTGCGCCGACCACGGCGAGCTGATCGGGTTCCCCGAGCTGCCGTGGCTGCGCCCGTCACCGAGCGGAGAGCACCAGCCGAAGCCCCAGGGCGACCAGGACCGCGCCGGAGACCCGCTCCAGGGCGCGGCGGACCCGCGCGCGGGAGAGCCGGCCTCGGACCCGGTCTAGCACGACCACCACGACCAGGTACCACGCCGTGTCCACCAGCACCCAGACCAGCGCGAACAGCAGCAGCACGCCCCTGCCGCCGCCTGCGGGCAGGAACTGCGGCAGGAACGAGACGGCGAACACGCCCAGCTTCGGGTTGGCCAGGTTCACCACCAGGCCCGCCCGGAAGGCGTGGCTCGCGGGCGGCGGCGCGGTCACCGGCTCGCTCGCCGACCGCCACGCCTTCACGCCCAGGTAGACCAGGAACACCGCGCCGGTGATCCGCAGCGCGTGGTAGGCGACCTCGGAGGCGGTCAGCAGCACCGACAGCCCCAGCGCGGCGGCCACCGCCCAGCAGGCCACGCCGACCTCCATGCCCGCGACCGTGGCCAGCGCGCTGCCGCGCCCCCGGACCGACTGGCGCAGGACCAGCGCCGTTCCGGGGCCGGGCGACAGTGCGATCAGGAAGGACGCCGCGACGAGCGCGGCCGCGCTGCTCCACACGCGACCATCGTCACCGGGGTGTCCAGCGGTTTTGTCAGCCCTCGTCGTCCTCGTCGGCGAACGGGTCCGGCGAGGTCGCCGGGTCCCAGGACAGGCCGGGCACGCCCCACCCGTTGGCCTTGAGCATCTTCTTCGCGGCCCGCTTGTGCCGCCCGACCAGCCGGTCCAGGTACAGGTGGCCGTCGAGGTGGTCGGTCTCGTGCTGCAGGCAGCGGGCGAAGAACCCGGTGCCCTCGACCTCGACGGGCTTGCCGTCGCCGTCCACGCCGGTGACCTTCGCCCAGCTCGCCCGGCCGGTCGGGTAGGACTCGCCGGGCGCGGACAGGCAGCCCTCGTAGTCGTCGTCCGGGTCGGGCATGCCCAGCGGGATCTCGGAGGTCTCCAGCACCGGGTTGACCACCACGCCGCGGTGCCGCACGCCCTCGTCGTCCGGGCAGTCGTAGACGAACAGGCGCTGGTCGATCCCGATCTGGTTGGCCGCGAGGCCGACGCCGCGCGCCGCCGCCATGGTCTCGAACATGTCCTCGATGAGCGTCCGCAGCGCGTCGTCGAAGACCTCGACCGGGCGCGTCGGGTGGTGCAGGACCGGGTCTCCCGCGATCCGGATCGGGTGAACTGCCATGACCGGCAGCCTAACCAGGCGGGCCGGGGACGCGCCGACCGATGAGCCGACCCGGTCGAAGATCACGTGATGTAATGGGGCGGCACGCACCGACACGGCTGAGGAGCCCGATGGACGCCGCAGAGGCACTGGCGCCGGCGGAGGGGCCGGACGACGGTTTGGACGACCGCGAGCGCCAGATCCTGGCCTTCGAACGCCAGTGGTGGAAGTACGCGGGCGCCAAGGAGCAGGCCATCCGCGAGCTGTTCGACATGTCGGCGACCCGGTACTACCAGCTGCTCAACGCGGTGGTGGACAAGGAGGCGGCGCTGGCGGTCGACCCGATGCTGGTCAAGCGGCTGCGCCGGATCAGGTCCGGCAGGCAGCGCGCCCGCGCGGCCAGGCGGCTGGGCGTGACCGGGCCGGGTGTGACCGGGCTGGGTGCGACCGGGCTGGACCCGGCCGACTCGGACGTGGCCGACTCGGACGTGGCCGACCGATGAGCAACCCCGAACCGACCGGCTCCACGCGTCCGACGCGAGCCGCGGGTTACGCCCTGCTCGCGGTCGCCGCGGCGTCCCTGGTGCTCGGCGTGGTGTCGCTGTTCACCGGCGGCGAGGACACCTCCGGCGCGCAGCCGGGGCAGCCACCGGCCTCGACGGCGGGCTCGCCGACCTCCGACGCGCCCCCCTCGGCACCCGCCGAGACGACCACGGACGCGCCCACGAGCACGGACACGACCACGGACACGACCACGGGCGCGCCCGCGACCACGACGACCGCGCCCGCGACGGACACCCCGCCCCCGCCGGTCACCCCGGAGAACCGGCAGCCGGTGCGGGTCTACAACAACAGCACCGTGCCCAACCTGGCGGCCAGGGCGTCCACCGAGGTGCGCTCCCTGGGCTGGCAGGTCACCGAGACCGACAACTACTCCCAGGGCCAGATCCCCACCACCACGGTCTACTTCCGGCCGGGCACCGACGAGGAGGCGCAGGCCAAGCAGCTGGCCGAGCTGATCGGGGCCAGGGCGGAGCCGCGCTTCGAGGGCATCGTCAAGGCCCACCCCGGCATCATCGTGATCGTCACCAACGACTACCGGGGCCCCAACCCGAAGGCGGGGTCCTGACCGGTCCCGCCCGCGCGCGTCAGGCGCGCTGGCGGGACTCGGCGTAGGCGGCCAGCGACGCCAGCTGGGCCGGGTCCAGGGAGGGCCGCACGGTCTTGCGCGCGGTCGCCAGGTGCGCCGCGGTGACCGACGCCGCCGCCAGGTCCTCGCGCATCGCGGTGAGCGCGGCCTCGCGGATCAGCGCCGCGCAGTCCGCCGCCGAGTAGCCGTCCAGCTCCGCCGCCAGCGCGGGCAGGTCCACGTCCGCCGCCAGCGGGGTGTTGCGCGCCGACGCGCGCAGGATCTCGGCCCTGGCGTCGGCGTCCGGCGGCGGCACGTAGACCAGCCGCTCCAGCCTGCCCGGCCGCAGCAGCGCCGGGTCGATCAGCTCCGGCCGGTTGGTCGCGCCCAGCACGATCACGTCCCGCAGCGGCTCCACGCCGTCCAGCTCGGTCAGCAGCGCGGCCACCACGCGGTCGCCCACGCCCGAGTCGGCGGACTGGCCCCGGCGCGGGGCCAGCGCGTCCACCTCGTCCAGGAACACCAGCGCGGGCGCGGCCTCGGCGGCCCGGCGGAACAGCTCCCGCACCGCCCGCTCGGACTCGCCGACGAACTTGTCCATCAGCTCCGCGCCCTTGACCGAGAGCACGTTCAGCCTGCCGGTGCCCGCCAGCGCGCGGATCAGGAACGTCTTGCCGCAGCCGGGCGGGCCGTACAGCAGCAGGCCGCGCGGGGGAGCCACGCCCAGCCGCGCGAAGGAGTCCGGGTAGCGCAGCGGCCACAGCGCGGCCTCGGTCAGCGCCTGCTTCACCTCGACCATGTCGCCCACGTCGTCCAGGGTGAGCCCGCCGGTGCGCAGCGTGTCCGAAGTGGACATGGAGATCGGCCGGACCGTGTCCAGCGCGCCGATCAGGTCCTGCTGCGCCACCAGCGGCTCGTCGTCGGCGCGCTGGCGCAGGGCGGAGCGCACGGCGGCCTCCCGGCGCAGCGCGACCAGGTCGGCGGCGACGAAGCCGGGCGTGCGGTCGGCCACCGCCTGCAGGTCCACGTCGGCGTCCAGCGGCACGTCGCGCAGCAGCACCCGCAGCAGCTCCCGGCGGGTGGCGGCGTCGGGCAGCGGCAGCACCAGCTCCCGGTCGACCAGCTCGGGGGCGCGCAGGCGGGGGTCGATGGCCTCGGGGTGGGCGCTGGTGACCACCAGGACCACGCCGGGGCGGGCCACGGCGGCCTTGAGCGCCTCCAGCACGACGGTGGCCACCGGGGGCGGGTCGGTGGCCGGGAGCAGCGCCTCCACGTCGGTGAGCAGCAGCACGGCGGGCGCTTGCGCGGCCACGATCGCGTCGGCCAGGCGTTGGGCGGCGGCGTTGGCCTCCAGCACCGCGATGCCGGGCGCGGCGATCTCGGTGGTGGTCGCGCCGACGCTGTGCGCCACCGCGCGGACCAGGGTGGTCTTGCCGACCCCCTCGGGGCCGCTGACCAGCGCGGCCAGCCTCGGCGCGGCGCCCAGCCTGGTGAGCAGCTCGGGGCGGGTGAAGGTCAGGTCCAGCCACTCGGCCAGCCGCTTGGCGGCGTCCTGCTGGCCGATCAGGTCGGCCACCGGCACCGCGTCGGGGTGGCGCGGCGCCTCGGCGGGCGCGGGATCACCGGTGCGGGCCCCGTCGCGCCAGCTCACCACGGTGGTGGGCTGCACCGCGACCGGGCCGGGCGGCTCCGCCGAGGTGATCGTCAGCAGCTCGTTGGTCCAGGTCAGGCCGATCGCGTTGGACAGCTTGCGGCGGGTGGCGCTGACGTCCGAGCCGGGCGGCGGCGCGAGGTCCTGGGGCAGCAGCGAGACCGCGTCGCCCACGGTGAGGACCTTGCCGGTCAGCGCCATGCGCAGGGTCTCGGGGGTCAGCGCGGTGCTGGCCAGCCGGGAGCCCGCGACGGTGATCGCGCGGGCGGCGGCGACCTCCACCGGGGCCACCACGACCTCGGAGCCCTCGGTGACGCCCAGGTTGGACAGGGTCACGTCGTCGACCAGCACCACGCCGGGCGGCCCGTCGCCCGCGGCGGCCAGCGCGGCGCTGACCCTGGCGCCGGTCAGCCGCACCGCGTCCCAGGCGCGCAGGCCCAGCGCGTCGAGGACCTCCGGGTGCAGCCGCACCACCCCGCGCCGGGTGTCCAACGCCGAGGGGGACAGCCGGGCCGTCAACGTGATCACGCGAAGAGCCTAGGCTCTTCACTCCCCCCGGCGCAGCCCGATCCGCCGCCAGCCCCGCCGCCTGCCCCGCCCGGCCTCGGGCACCACCTGGGTGGGGTCGACCGCACGCCGGGGCCGCCGCACCGCCCGCATGGCCGCGCCCGCGACGCGGTTGCGGATCGGCCGGTGCAGCCCCAGCCTCCGCGCGGCCACGCCGTGCGCCCGCCGGATGGCCCGCCGGTCGGCGGCGGGCACCTCCCACGCCTCGGGGTGGCGGGCCAGCCAGCGGTAGCGGCGCACCGAGTACGGCAGGTGCGCCAGGTACACCAGCTCGGCGGCGATGAGCGCCACCAGCGGGAACGTGATCACCGCGGCGGCCAGCAGGCCCACCAGCACCAGCAGCGGCGCGACCGCCCGCGCGGGCACCCTGACCGCCTTCACCGACACCGTCGGGATGCGGCTGACCAGCAGCAGCGCCACGGCCACCGTCCACACCGCGACCACCGGGCGCTGCGACCACCAGCCGCCCGCGCCCAGCTGCTCGTCCAGGATCAGCGGCAGCAGCAGCAACAGCCCGCCCGCGGGCGCGGGCACGCCGACGAAGAACTCCTTGGCGTAGGGCGGCTGGTCGACCTCCAGCAGGGTGTTGAACCGGGCCAGCCGCAGCACCATGCACACGCCGAAGATCAGCGCGACGACCCAGCCCTCGCGGCTGCCGTCGAACCGCCAGACGTAGACCACCAGCGCGGGGGCGATGCCGAAGGACACCGCGTCGGCCAGCGAGTCCAGCTCCGCGCCCATCTTGCTGGTGGCGTCCAGCAGCCGGGCCAGCCTGCCGTCCAGGCCGTCGAAGACGGCGGCGGCGGCGATCGAGCCGATCGCCGCCCCGTACATGCCGACCATCGCGAAGTGCACGGCCGACAACCCCGCGCACATCGCGAGCACGGTGATCGCGTTCGGCAGCAGTCGAACGCCCGGCCCGCCGGGAGCCACCGGTCAGACCTCCGGGAGCTCGGCGAGGACGGTCTCGCCGCCGATGGTGCGCTGGCCCGCCTCGACCAGCACCCGGCTGCCGCGCGGCACGTACAGGTCGACCCGCGAGCCGAACCGGATCAGGCCGTAGGTCGCGCCCGCGACCACCGCGTCGCCCTCGGCCACCTGGCACACGATGCGCCGCGCGACCAGGCCCGCGATCTGCACCACGACCAGGTCGTGGCCCGCGTCGGAGCGCAGCCACACGGTGTTGCGCTCGTTGTCCTCGCTGGCCTTGTCCAGGTCCGCGGACAGGAACTTGCCGGGCCGGTAGGAGACCTGCCGGACGGTGCCGGTCACCGGGACGCGCTGCACGTGCACGTCGAACACCGACAGGAACACGCTGATCCGGGTCATCGGCTCGGCGCCGAGGCCCAGCTCGGCGGGCGGCAGGGCCTCCACGACGTGGGAGACGGTGCCGTCGGCGGGGGCCACGGCCAGGCCGGGGCGGGTGGGGGCGGTCCGCTTGGGCTCGCGGAAGAACCAGGCCACCCACGCGGTCAGCACCGCGCCGATCACGCTCAGCTTGGGGGAGACCCTGCGGAGCAGGAATGTCGCCACCGCCGCGCCTGCCACGAAGGGGCGGCCGGCGGGGTGCATCGGGGGGACGACGCCCCGAGCGAGGTCGATGAAGTGGGAGACGGCACCACTGTGCTTGTCGCGATCGACGGTCATGTCTCTTCCGGGGTAGGGCGGTGCATCGGCCGGCCACACGCTACGCCGGCGGCACCCGTCGCCGCCCGGCCCGCCCGTGCGTCCCCCGACGAAACGCGCGGGCGGGCCGGGCGGGTCGACAACCAGTGTAATTCGAGTCACACGGGGTTAACAACTCCGAACGGTGACTTTGATGCTACTCACAGTGTCATCGCGGATGGCGTGGAATCACCCAGGAAGCGGACGAGCACCTCGTCGCCCTCGGCCAGCTCGGTCACCTCCGGCGGCACCTCGATCAGGCAGTCGCTCAGCGCCAGCGCCGACAGCAGGTGCGACCCCGGCCCGCCGACCGGCGTCACCACCCGGCCCGACGCCGGGTCGTAGGCCCCACGCCGGAACTGGGTGCGCCCGGCGGGCGAGGTGATCGCCTCGCTCAGCCGCGCCCGCGCGATGGGCCGCTCCACCCGCGCGAACCCCATCGCCGCGCGCAGCGCGGGCCGGATGAACACCTCGAACGACACCTGCGCGCTGACCGGGTTGCCGGGCAGCGTCGCCACCGCCACGCCCAGGTAGCGGCCCGCGCCCTGCGGCCCGCCCGGCTGCATGGCCACCCTGGTGAACTCCACCCCGCGCCCGGTGAGCGCGTCCTTGACCACCTCGTACGCCCCCGCGCTGACCCCGCCGGAGGTCAGCAGCAGGTCGAAGCCGGGCAGCCGCGCGGCCACCGCGTCGTGGAACCGCGCCACGTCGTCGGGCACGAACCGCAGCAGCTCCGCCTCGCCGCCCGCCTCGCGCACCGCCGCGGCCAGCATCACGCCGTTGGACTCGTAGATCTGCCCCGGCCGCAGCGGCTCGCCCGGCGCGACCAGCTCCGAGCCGGTGGACAGCACCAGCACCCTGGGCCGCCTGCGCACCGGCAGCCCGGCCAACCCCAGCGCCGCCGCCAGGCCCAGCTGGGCGGGCCCGAGCGGGGTGCCCGCGCGCAGCACCGTCGCGCCCGCCGCCACGTCGTCGGCCGCGCGCCGCACGTTCGCGCCCTCGGCCACGCCGCGCTCCAGCCGCACCACCTCGGTGCCGCCGTCGGTCCACTCCACCTGCACCACCGCGTCCGCGCCGGGCGGCAGCGGCGCGCCGGTCATGATCCGGTGCGCGGTGCCCGGCTCCAGCGGCGGCACGTCCGTGCGGCCCGCCGGGATGTCCTGCGCCACCGGCAGGGACACCGGCGCGCCCGCCACGTCGGCCGCGCGCACCGCGTAGCCGTCCATGGCCGAGTTGTCGAACGGCGGCAGCGACACCGGCGCGACCAGGTCGGCCGCCAGCACCAGGCCGAGGCAGTCGGCCACCGGCGCGGTCACCACGGGCATCGGGCCGACCAGCTCCGCGATCCGGGCGCGGTGGTCGGCTACGGCGGTGAGGGGGCTCGGCACGGCGCCCATCCTGCCGCGCCCGTGCGAGACTGCTCCGACCGGCCGTCACACCCGGTGCTGGGGAGGGGGATTGAGGTGCAGGTCCGGACGCGGCACACGCCGACTTCGGGAGTGGCCAGGCTGGTGCTGGCGCCCGCCGAGCCGGTGCTGGTCGAGCGGTCCTCGTTGCTGGCCACCAGTTACGGCGTGGGGGTCGACGCCCGCGTCAAGGGCAAGGGCGTGCGCGCCGCCCGCTGCACCGCGGGCCCCGAGGGCGGCTGGGTGGACGTGGCCCCGCCGCTGCCCGGCGACCTGCACGTGCTGGAGCTGGACGGCACCGCGGGCTGGTGCCTGGCGGGCAACAGCTGGCTGGCCTGCGCGGGCACGGTCGGCTTCGACCCGGCCGCGCCCCCGCTGCGCGCCCTGCACGGCGGGGACAGCGGTTTCCTCAACTACGCCTTCGGCACCGGCTCGGTGGTGCTGGGCTGCTACGGCGAGCTGGACGTGGTGACCCTGGCGCCGGGCGAGCTGGTGACCGTGGACAGCGGCCACGTGCTGGGCTTCGCCGACACCCTCCAGTGCAGGCTGCGGGCGCTGTCGCCGGACGCGTCGCAGTCCGTGCGCACCGGCGCGGGCCTGGTGCTGGACTTCGCCGGGCCGGGCCTGGTGCTGACCAGGACGCGCAGCCCGCGCGGGCTGGCCACCTGGTTGCGGGACAACGGACTCAGCCCGCGCGGATGACCCCGCGCATGACTCCGTAAGGGGGTATCGGCGACCCCCTCGCTGCCTCTAGCGTGGCGCTTTGCTCAGGTATTTCTCGAAGGAGGACGTCTTGGCTGTCGGCACGGTCAAGTGGTTCAACTCGGAGAAGGGGTACGGCTTCATCGCCGCCGACGGCGGGCCGGACGTCTTCGTGCACTACTCGGCGATCCAGATGGAGGGGTTCCGCACCCTCGCGGAGGGCGACCGCGTGGAGTTCGAGATCCAGGCGGGGCGCGACGGCCGCAGCCAGGCGTCGGACGTCCGAAAGGCATCGTGACTCCCGCCCGGCCCGTCCCAGCGGCGGGTCGGGCGGTTTTCCGGCGCGTCGGCCCGAACCCGGCGCGGCGGGCTTCCGGCGGGCGTTAGGCTGCCTCGCGTGTCGGACGACCTGACTGGGCGACGGCTGGGCCACTACCGGATCGACGGGGTGCTCGGCCGCGGTGGCATGAGCGTGACGTACAAGGCCACGGACGTCCGGCTCGGGCGCAAGGTGGCGTTGAAGGTCATCGGCGAGCACCTGACCGCCGACGCGGAGTTCCGCGAGCGCTTCGTCGACGAGGCGCGCAACACCTCGGCGATCGACCACGCCAACATCGTGCCGCTGTACGACTTCGACGAGGTCGACGGCCTGCTCTACATCGCCATGCGGCTGGTCGACGGCCACGACCTGGCCAGCCACATCAAGGACGGCCCGCTCTCGCCCGCGCGCACGCTGACGCTGCTGGGGCAGGTGGCCGAGGCGCTGGACATGCTGCACGGCAAGGGCCTGGTGCACCTCGACGTCAAGCCCGCCAACGTGCTGGTCACCACCAAGGAGGCCGCGCGCGAGCACGTCTACCTGGCCGACTTCGGGCTGACCCGGCGCGGCGCGACCGGCCACCGCACCCGCACCGGCGACTTCCTCGGCTCGCCCACCTACGCCGCGCCCGAGCACCTGCGCGGCGAGCCGCTGGACGGCCGCACCGACCAGTACGCGCTGGCCTGCATGGTGTTCGCCTGCCTGAGCGGGCGGCCGCCGTTCCAGGGCGGGGTGCAGGACGTGATCCAGGGGCACCTGGGCTCGGAGATCCCGGCGCTGAGCTCGCTGGTGGCGCTGCCGCCCGCGATCGACGACGTGCTGCGCAAGGGCGCGGCCAAGGAGCCCGCCCAGCGCTTCGCCTCCTGCCAGGAGCTGATCGCGGCGGCGCGGGCCGCGCTGGGCGGTGCGGCGCAGCAGAGCACCCCGCCGCCCCGGCGCGCCGAGCAGGGGCCGCACTCGGGTCCGCTGCCCACCCCGCTGCCCCAGCAGTCGGGTCCGCTGTCGGGTCCGCAGTCGGGTCCGCTGTCGGGTCCACTGGCCCAGACCGGCCCGCACAGCGGCGGCCTGCCCGCGCAGCAGCCCTACCGCCCGGCCGGCTACCAGCAGCCCGGCTTCCCGTCCGAGCCGGTGCGGCTGCGCCCGCCCGCCCCGGTGGGCGCCAGCGCGTTCGCCGACACCGGCCGCGCCAGGCCGCCGTGGTTCCTCCCGGTGGTCGTGGGCGCGGCGGCCATCGCGCTGATCGTGGTGCTGGTGGTGATCCTCATGCCCAAGGACGAGCCGACCCGGCCCTCCAGCGGCACGTCCAGCACCGGCCAGTCCATCCCGGTGGGCGAGGCCACCACCTCGGGCAAGCCGCTGCCCACCAGCGTGTCGGTTCGCTCGACCCGGTGACCTGCGCTTCTTGCACTCGACGGCGGTGAGTGCTAAACACGGTTCTGGCACTCGGGACTGCCGAGTGCCAGCACGCAGGCTGGGACGGTGAGGCGCGGCCACGGGGATCCCGTGACCGGGTCGTCCGTCGCGGGCACCGAGCCTGGCCGAAGCACCGTGTTCCGCTGAGGACGCACGTCCCCAGTGGCCCCATACGCGATTTAGGCGGAGGAACACACCGCAATGGCCAAGATGATCGCCTTCGACGAGGATGCCCGCCGCGGCCTTGAGCGCGGCATGAACACCCTCGCGGACGCCGTCAAGGTGACGCTCGGCCCGAAGGGTCGCAACGTCGTGCTCGAGAAGAAGTGGGGCGCGCCGACCATCACCAACGACGGCGTCTCCATCGCCAAGGAGATCGAGCTCGAGGACCCGTGGGAGAAGATCGGGGCCGAGCTCGTCAAGGAAGTGGCGAAGAAGACCGACGACGTCGCCGGTGACGGCACCACCACCGCCACCGTGCTGGCCCAGGCGCTGGTCCGCGAGGGCCTGCGCAACGTCGCCGCGGGCGCCAACCCGCTCGGCCTCAAGCGCGGCATCGAGCAGGCCGTCGACGCCGTGATCGAGCAGCTGCACAAGACCGCCAAGGAGGTCGAGACCAAGGAGCAGATCGCCGCCACGGCGTCCATCTCCGCGGGCGACTCGACCATCGGCGAGCTGATCGCCGAGGCCATGGACAAGGTCGGCAAGGAAGGCGTCATCACCGTCGAGGAGAGCAACGCGCTCGGGCTCGAGCTGGAGCTCACCGAGGGCATGCGCTTCGACAAGGGCTACATCTCGGGTTACTTCGTGACCGACCCGGAGCGGCAGGAGGCGGTCCTGGAGGACCCGTACATCCTGCTCTACGGCTCCAAGATCTCCACGGTCAAGGACCTGCTGCCGCTGCTGGAGAAGGTCATGCAGAGCGGCAAGCCGCTGCTGATCATCTCCGAGGACGTCGAGGGCGAGGCCCTGGCGACCCTGGTGGTCAACAAGATCCGCGGCACGTTCAAGTCCGTCGCGGTCAAGGCCCCCGGCTTCGGCGACCGCCGCAAGGCCATCCTGCAGGACATCGCGATCCTGACCGGCGGCCAGGTCATCACCGAGGACGTCGGCCTCAAGCTGGAGAACGCCGACCTGTCGCTGCTGGGCAAGGCCCGCAAGGTCGTCGTCACCAAGGACGAGACCACCGTGGTCGAGGGCGCCGGTGACGCCGAGCAGATCCAGGGCCGGGTGAACCAGATCCGCGCCGAGATCGAGAAGTCGGACTCCGACTACGACCGCGAGAAGCTGCAGGAGCGCCTGGCCAAGCTGGCCGGTGGCGTGGCGGTCATCAAGGCCGGTGCCGCGACCGAGGTCGAGCTCAAGGAGCGCAAGCACCGCATCGAGGACGCGGTGCGCAACGCCAAGGCCGCCGTGGAGGAGGGCATCGTCGCCGGTGGTGGCGTGGCCCTGCTGCAGGCCGCCGAGGCCGCGTTCGCGGGCCTGAAGCTGGAGGGCGACGAGGCCACCGGCGCCAACATCGTCAAGGTCGCCGTGGAGGCCCCGCTCAAGCAGATCGCGGTCAACGCCGGTCTCGAGGGCGGCGTCGTGGTGGAGAAGGTCAAGGGCCTGCCCGTCGGCCACGGCCTCAACGCCGCCACCGGCGCGTACGAGGACCTGCTGGCGGCCGGCGTGCCGGACCCGACGAAGGTCACCCGCTCGGCGCTGCAGAACGCCGCGTCGATCGCCGCGCTGTTCCTCACCACCGAGGCCGTCGTGGCGGACAAGCCGGAGAAGGCCTCGGCCGCCCCGGCCGTGCCGGACGCCGGCGGCATGGACTTCTGATCCACGCCTGACGCGCTGACGAGAACAGGGCCCGGTCCGCTTCGGCGGACCGGGCCCTGGCTCGTTCAGCGGTTCCCGCGGCTCACAGCATGATCGTCGGGGTGACCACGGTGCGCCCCCGCTCGCCCCTGGAGTCGACCAGGTGCACCACGATCTGGGTGGTCCCCGCGGGCACGTCGGAGAGCACGAACCGGCCGCCGTCGTCGGCCGTGGTCGTGCTCGACTCGTGCTCGGCCACGCGCACCTCGACGGTGTGCTCCCCGGCGGGCACCAGCCAGCCGTCGATGCGGTGCCGCGCCCCGGTGGAGGTGAAGTTGACCATCAGGGTGAGGTTGTCCACCGTGAAGGTGATGGTCCCCGGCTGGCCGCCGCGCACCCCGGCGAAGGAGCCCGCGCGCTCCCAGCGCGCGACCTCCACGTCGAGGCTCTCCAGCGCGACGGCGAACTGAATTCGCTCCACCAGGTCCGCAGGCGGTGGGTCGAGCTCGTGCACCAGCCGGTTCAGCTCGGTGAGGACGGCGGTGTCCTCTTGGCCTCTGCGGTCATCGCGCGGGTCGATGTCGTTCACCGCGATCCTCCTTCCGCTTCAAGATGCGTGCGCAGCGTGTTCAGGCACCGGCCCCTGGTGGGGCCGATGCTGCCGCGCGGGATGGACAGTGCTTCCGCGACCGCGCGGTACTCCGCCCGCCCGGCCAGCACCGTGAGCCGCAGCAGTTCTTGGCACCGCTGCGACAACTTCCCGAACGCGCGCCACAGCCGGTGGTCGCGGTCGTCCACCAGCGCGGCGTCCTCGGGCAGCCCGTACTCGCTCTCCAGCTGCTCGGCCAGCTCGTCGGACAGCGCCGCCTCCCGGCGGGCGGGGGTCCAGGTGCGCTGGGCCTCGCGCCGGGTGGCCACGACCAGCCAGCCCACCAGCGCCCTGGGCTCGTTGAGCCGGTCGAGGTGGCGCAGCAGGGCCAGCCAGACCGTCTGCACCACGTCCTCGGCGGTGCTGCGGTCCAGCCCGTTGCCCCTGGCCACGTGCCAGACCAGCGGGGTCAGGTCGGCGACCAGCACGTCCAGCGCCCTGCGGTCGCCCGCTCGGGCGGCGATGACGCAGGCGGCGTGGCGGTCCGCCCCGGCCAGTCCCTCCCACGGCGGGCGTTCTCCGGTCGTGCGCAGCTCACCCACGTCGTCACCTCCTCCTCGGCGTACCCAGCCGTAGCCGATCGTCACACACGTCCCTCCTCACAGCGCGGGGCGGTCCGCACCACCTCTCCCGCAGCGCGGACCGCCCGGCGCTCCGGCGGCCACCTCGGTCGACACCCCTCGAAGCCGACCGAGGACGGGCCGCTCGTCCCCCCTCGGGTCTAGGTGGCTCCGGCGAGTGGCTTCGCGGTGGCCATGAGGTCCTCCCTGGTCGAGGTTCGAAGGGGCGGTCACCAGATAAGGAGTGAGTAGTTCTACGGTGGATACACCGCCCTCCGTTAACAGTTCACGGTCGTTCCGGAAGGTCGGTCCGGTCGCCCCTCGGCGATATGGTCCAGACCATGTTGGAAGTCATCGCTCTGCACGCGGCCGACGCCGAAGCCGCCCAAGCCGGTGGCGCGCACCGGCTGGAACTGGTCGCCGACATGGCCGCGGACGGCCTGACGCCGCCCACCGCCGTCGTCCGCGACGTGCTCTCCGCCACCGACCTGCCGGTCCGGGTGATGCTGCGCGACGCGCCGGGGTTCGCGCCCGGCGACCTGGCCGCGCTGCGCCGCCGGGCCGCCGAGTTGCGGGACGCCGGGGCCACCGAGTTCGTGCTGGGCTTCCTGGACGCGAACGGCTGGGTCGACCGGGCCGCGTGCGCCGAGGTGCTGGCCGAGCTGGAGGGCTGCCGGTGGACCTTCCACCGGGCGCTGGACAACTCCGCCGACCCGGAGGCGGCGTGGCCGGTGGTCGCCGGGCTGGGCTGCGACACCGTGCTGGCCGCGGGCAGCCCGCGCGGGGTGGCCGACGGGCTGCCGGTGCTGGAGCGGCTGGCCGCGCGGCAGGGCGAGGTGCGGCTGCTGGTCGGCGGCGGGCTCAAGCGGGAGCACGTGGCCCCGCTGAAAGCGGCGGGCGCGACCGCGTTCCACGTGGGCAGCGCGGTGCGGCCGGGGGGCTGGGACGCGCCGCTGTCCGCCGGGGCCGTGCGGACCTGGGCGAATCTGGTCTAGACCGTTCGGCCATTCGGACATAGCATCCCCGTTGCTTCCCATGAAATACCTGTTGCACATAGTGCAACCCATGGAAGGGGTGTCGGAGATGCGGTTCGTGGTGCTGACCGCCGTGGCGGTCGCCGCCCTGGCAGGCTGCTCGCCGGTCCAGTCCGGTCCGGCCGCCTCCGGCGGCGACGAGCAGACCGGCCAGCTGCGGGTCTGGCTGTTCGACGAGGTCAACCGGGGCCCCAAGGAGGCCGTGGTCAAGGAGGCCGTCACCGAGTTCCAGGCCGCCCACCAGGGCGTCACCGTGGACGTGCAGTACATCCAGGTGCAGACCCGCGCCGAGCGCTTCAAGGCCGCCTTCAGCGACCCGCAGAGCGCGCCCGACGTGGCCGAGTTCGGCAACACCGACCTCGCGGGCTACGTCGCGGGCGGCGGCTTCGGCGAGCTGGACCTGTCCTCCTGGGCCGACGGCCAGGACCTGCTGCCCGCCGTGCTGGAGACCGGCAAGGTCGACGGCAAGGTCTACGGCCTGCCCTGGTACGTCGGGGTGCGCGCGCTGTACTACCGCACCGACGTGTTCAGCGAGCTGGGCCTGCAGCCGCCCGCCACGCTGGCCGACATCGCCCCGCTGGCCAGGAGGATCCGCCAGGCCAAGCCGGACATGCTGGGCATCTCCGCGGGCGGCAAGTACACCTACGGCGCCATGCCGTTCGTGTGGGCCAACGGCGGCGACATCGCCCGCGAGGACGGCGGCAAGTACGTCGCCGCCATCGACAGCCCCGAGTCCAAGGCGGGCCTGAAGCAGTACACCGAGCTGATCGCCGACGACATCTGCCCGCCCGCCCAGTGCGCGGCCAACGGCGGCGACGCCAGCGTGGAGGCCTTCCGCGCGGGCAAGGCCGCGATGGTCATCGGCGGCGACTTCAACCGCAAGTCCGTCGACGCCTCCACCGCGGCGGGCAAGTACGCCGTGGTCCCGCTGCCCGGCAAGGACAGCGGCTCCATCGCCCCGGCGTTCGCGGGCGGCAACCTGCTCGGCGTGATGAAGGGCAGCCAGCGCAAGACCCTGGCCACCCAGTTCGTCCAGCTGCTGGGCGGCAAGGTCTACCAGCGCAAGATGTTCGACGCCATGGGCAACCTGCCCACCTTCGGCGACGTGCAGGCCGAGGTCGCCGAGGCCGACCCCGCGCTGGAGCCGTTCACCAAGACCCTGGAGGCGGGCACCAAGTTCGTGCCGGTGACCCCCAACTGGGCCAAGGTCGACGCCCAGGGCGTGCTGCCCACGCTGATCCAGCAGGTCGCCACCGGCGAACAGGACCTGGACGGCGCGGCCAAGGCCGCCGCCGACCAGATGAACGCCGCGTTCTCCTCATGACCCACGGCGTGACCCGGCGGGCCGGTCGGGGCGAGGGGCGCACCGCCTACGCCTACCTCGCCCCGGCCCTGCTGGTCCTGGTCGGGCTGATGGGCTACCCGATCTACCAGCTGGTGCTGATCTCCCTGTTCGACTACGGCCAGGAGCAGGTCAGCGGCGGCGCGCCGCTGACCTTCCTGGGCCTGGACAACTACGCCACCCTGCTGGCCGACCGGCAGTTCTGGTCCGTGCTCGGGCAGACCGTCGCGTTCGCGGCGTTCTGCGTGGTGGGCACGCTGCTGGTCGGCACGGCGCTGGCCGTGCTGGCCACCAAGGTCCGCACCTGGGCGCGGATGGTGCTGTTCCTGGCCGCGCTGGGCGCCTGGTCCACCCCCGCCGTGGCGGGCTCGACGATCTGGCTGTTCCTGTTCGACGCCAACTTCGGGTTCGTCAACGAGGTGCTGGGCACCACCGGGTTCTCCTGGATGTTCGGCAAGTGGACCGCGTTCGGCGTGGTCGCCGCCGAGGTGATCTGGTGCTCGTTCCCGTTCGTCATGGTGACCCTGTACGCGGGCATCAAGGCGATCCCCGGCGAGGTGCTGGAGGCCGCGGCGCTGGACGGCGCGTCCACCTGGCGCACCACCCGCAGCGTGGTCCTGCCGCTGCTGCGGCCGCTGCTGATCGTGGTCACCATCCAGTCGATCATCTGGGACTTCAAGGTGTTCACCCAGATCTACGTGATGACCAGCGGCGGCGGCATCGCGGGCCGCAACCTGGTGCTCAACGTCTACGCCTACCAGCAGGCGTTCGCCGCCTCCGAGTACGGGCTGGGCGCGGCCATCGGCGTGGTCATGACGCTGTTGCTGCTGCTGGTCACCCTGGGCTACCTGCGGGCGCTGCGGCGCAGCGGGGAGGAGTTGTGATGCCCCGAGGACTGAGCCGCGGCTTCTACGAGGCGATCACCGTCGTCATCGCCGGGATCATCGCCTTCCCGCTGTACTGGATGGTGCTCACCGCGCTCAAGCCCGAGGACGAGGTGATCTCGGCCGACCCCCGGCCGTGGACCGCCGAGCCGACGCTGGACAGCTTCGTGCGCGCGCTGACCGTGCAGAGCTTCGGCCGCTACCTGGCCAACAGCCTGGTGGTGGCGCTGGCGGTGGTGCTGCTGAGCCTGCTCATCTCGTTCCTGGCGGCCACCGCGCTGACCCGGTTCCGCTTCCGCAGCCGCACCACGCTGCTGGTGATGCTGCTGGTGGTGCAGATGGTGCCGGTGGAGGCGCTGACCATCCCGCTGTTCTTCGTCATGCAGTCGGTGCGCGACGTGGCCCCCGCGTTCGGCCTGAACCACCTGGGCTCGCTGGTGCTGGTGCACCTGGCGTTCAGCCTGCCGTTCGCGATCTGGATGCTGCGCGGGTTCGTCGCGGCGGTGCCGGTGGAGCTGGAGGAGGCGGCCACCCTCGACGGCGCCTCCCGCTTCCGGTTCCTGTGGCAGGTGCTGTTCCCGCTGGTGGCGCCGGGCCTGGTGGCGACCAGCGTGCTGTCGTTCATCCACGCCTGGAACGACTTCCTGTTCGCCAAGACGTTCATCATCTCGGCGGCGGAGAACCAGACGCTGCCGCTGGCGCTGCAGGTGTTCATCAAGCCCGACCAGAACGACTGGGGAGCGATCATGGCCGGGTCGACCCTGATGACCATCCCGGTGCTGGTGTTCTTCGTGGTGGTGCAGCGCAGGCTGGTGGCCGGGCTGGCCGGGGCGGTGAAGTCGTGATCCTGCCCAAGCCGGTGCGGTTCACCAGGGGCGACGGCGAGGTCGAGTTCTCCGGCCGGGTCGAGGTGCGCGCGGTCGACGGCCCGGCCGAGGGCTACCGGCTGTCCATCTCGGACTCCGGGGTCGTGGTGGAGGCCGCCGACGAGGCGGGGGAGTTCTACGCGCGGCAGACGCTGCGGCAGTTGAGCGGGCCGGACGCGTTCCGCGCGGCCCCGATCCACGACGGGCCGGTGCTGCTGCCGGTGTGCCGGGTCGAGGACCACCCCCGGTTCGCCTGGCGCGGGTGCCTGATCGACGTGGCGCGGCACTTCCTGCCCAAGGCCGACCTGCTGCGGTACGTGGACCTGCTGGCCGCGCACAAGCTCAACGTGCTGCACCTGCACCTGACCGACGACCAGGGCTGGCGGTTCGAGTCCAAGCGCCACCCCCGGCTGCACGAGGTCGGCGGCTGGCGGCCGGACTCGCGGTGGGGCGACCGGCGCGGCGGGCTGATGACCGGCCGCCCGCACGGCGGCTACTACACGCAGGACGACCTGCGCGAGGTGGTGGCGTACGCGGCGCGGCGGCACATCACCGTGGTGCCCGAGATCGACGTGCCCGGCCACTCGCAGGCGGCCATCGCGGCCTACCCGGAGCTGGGCACCGAGGGCGGCGGCGTGTGGACCGACTGGGGCGTGAACCCCCGCGTCCTCAACGCGCACGAGTCCACTGTGGACTTCTACCGGGACGTCTTCGACGAGCTGCTGGAGGTCTTCCCCAGCGAGGTCATCGGCCTGGGCGGCGACGAGGCGCCCGGCGGGGACGGCCGGTTCGTGCGGCGGATCGCGCAGCACCTGGTCAGTCGCGGACGTCGCCCGTACGGGTGGGACGAGGTGCTGTCGGTCGGGCCGCTGCCGGTGAGCACCGTGGTCGCCGCGTGGCGCGACGAGGAGGCCGGGCGGGCGGCGCTGGCGCGCGGGCACGACGTGGTGATGTGCCCGGAGCGGCACGTGTACCTGGACTACCGGCAGTCCGACCGCCCGGACGAGCCGATCCCGGTGGGCACGGTGCTGACGCTGGAGGACGTCTACCGGTACGAGCCGGTGGGCCGGGTGCTCGGCGCGCAGGCGAACCTGTGGACCGAGCACCTGGACTCCCCCCGGCGGCTGGACTACGCCGCCTTCCCGCGCCTGGCCGCGTTCGCCGAGGTGGTGTGGAGCCCCGCGCCGCGTGACGAGGCGGAGTTCCTGGCCCGGCTGGCCGAGCACCACCTGCCGAGGCTGGACGCGCTCGGCGTGGAGTACCGCCCCCTGGCCGGTCCCCGCCCCTGGCAGACCCTGCCCGGCGTCCCCGGCCACCCCCGCTGACGTCTGCAAGTACCACCCGAGGGGGGCCGGGTGGTACTTGCAGACGCGGTCAGTCCTCCTCGGGGACGAGGAGCCAGCAGGCGAGGTAGAGCACCGCGCCCGCGCCGAACCCGAACAGGGTCGCGGCGACGAGCAGGATGCGCAGCAGGGCCGCGTCCACGCCCAGCAGCTTGGCGACGCCGCCGCACACACCCGCCACCATCCGGTCGCTGCGGCTGCGGCGGAGCTTCTTGACCTTGTCGGTGGCCTGGTTGAGCACGTCGTTCGTCATGGCTCAAGCCTGCCGCGCGGCGCGTGCCACCACATCGGGGGCACACCCTGAGGTTCCCCGGACCCGCCGCGATGACCCTTAGGGCAGGGTTCAGGGGTCGAACGCACTCCCACCGCCCCGAACGCGGGCACAATCGGAGGATGACCGGGGCGTCGCGGTTCCGGCCCGACCGCTGGAGGGATCGCCCTTGCGTGAGGTGTTCGAGGACCTGGCCCGACGGGTGGCGGCGGGCCAGACGGTCGGCCTGGCCACGGTGGTCGCCACGTTCAGCTCCGCGCCCCGCCCGCCCGGCGCGGCGATGCTGGTCGGCGCGGACGGCGAGGTGGTGGGCAGCGTCTCGGGCGGCTGCGTGGAAGGCGCGGTCTACGAGCTGGCGCAGCAGGTGGTGGCCGACGGCGTCCCGGTGCTCCAGCGGTACGGGGTGAGCGACGACGACGCCTTCGCGGTGGGCCTGACCTGCGGCGGGATCATCGACGTGTACGTGGAACCGGTGTCGGCGCAAACGTTTCCGCAACTGCCCGAGGTGCTCGCCGCCATCCAGGCGCGGCAGCCGGTGGCGGTGGCGACCATCGTCGAGCACCCGGACCGGCTGGGCCGCAGGCTGGTGGTCTGGCCCGACCAGGTGGACGGCGACGTCGGCTCCGCCCGCGCCCGCGACGCCATCGCCGACGACGCCCGCGGCCTGCTCGCCACCGGCCGCAGCGGCACCCTGCACTACGGCCCGGACGGGCAGCGCCGCGGCGAGGGCATGACGGTGTTCGTCAACTCCTTCGAGCCGCCGCCCCGGCTGCTGGTCTTCGGCGCCATCGACTTCGCCGCCGCGATGGCCAGGATGGCCGCGTTCCTGGGCTACCGGGTCACCGTGTGCGACGCGCGGCCGGTGTTCGCCACCAAGTCCCGCTTCCCGGAGGCGGACGAGGTGGTCGTGGACTGGCCGCACCGCTACCTGGCCGCCGAGGCCGAGGCGGGCCGCTTGGACGAGCGCACCGCCGTCGCGGTGCTGACCCACGACCCGAAGTTCGACGTGCCGCTGCTGGAGGTCGCGCTGCGGCTGAAGCTGGGCTACGTGGGGGCCATGGGCTCCCGCCGGACCCACGACGACCGGATGCGGCGGCTGCGCGAGGCCGGGCTGAGCGAGGGCGAGCTGGCCGGGCTGTCCTCGCCGATCGGGCTGGACCTGGGCGCGCGCACGCCGGAGGAGACCGCGGTGTCCATCGCCGCGGAGATCATCGCGCTGCGCTGGGGCGGCGGGGGCGAGCGGCTGGCCCGCACCGACGGCGCGATCCACCACCCGCGCGGCTGACCCGCGCGAGCCGTGTCGCCCGATCGGGTCGGTGGGTGTGACCGTACGATCGGGATGTCCGGGAAGGGGGTGCGGCGGTGGTCGACAAGTTCCACGACCCCTTGCTCACGCCCAGGGAGACGGCCCGGCACCTCGCCATCCCCGAGTCGACGCTGTACTACTGGCTGGCCGAGGAGGCGGGCGGTGCGCCGCTCGTGCACCGGGTGGCCCCGGAGCGGCGCGGGTGGCCCTCGGTGCCGTTCGTGGCCGTCGTCGAGGCCTACGTGCTCCGGTCGTTGCGCGATCTCGGGCTGACCAAGAGCAAGGTCCGGGACGCGGCGGCAGCCGTGCGGGCGGAGTTCGGCACGCCGTACGGCCTGGCCACGAGGAAGATCGCGACAGACGGCATCGACATCTTCCTCGACTACGCGGAGGGCGACCTGGCCCGTGTCGGCGACCAGCAGCGCCCCATCCGGGAAGTCCTCGGCGGCTACCTCCGGTACATCACGTGGGACACCGAGGACGACTTCGCGGCCGCGTTGCGGCTGCGGCAGTACCCGGAGGTGGCTCCGGTGATCATCGACCCCCGGTTCAGCGGGGGATCGCCGGTGATCGAGACCAACCACGTCCCCGTCGACGCGGTGGTGGGCATGTGGCTGGCGGGCGATTCGATCAAGGCGGTCGCCTACGAGTACGACTTGACCCCTGAACAGGTCGAATCGGTGTGCCGAGTTGCCCAACGCGTCGCCGCTTGAGTTCTTCCTCGAGCGCGGGCTGGGTCGGGGAGTGGCCGGTGTCAGCGACCTTCCACGCGGCGCAGCCGGTCCAGCCACCGCGCCGTCGTCTCCCGGTCCGCCGCGAACTCCGCCATCCGGTCCGGCGTCGGGGGCTGCCGGGGCACCGGGAGGAACCCGTCCACCGGCCGCAGCGACGCCGACGTTACGTCCCCGTCCAGCAGCGACAGCGTCCCCAGGCCGCACGCGAAGTCCAGCTCCGGCAGCGCCCCGGCCAGCGCCAGCCCGGCCGCCATGCCCACCGAGGTCTCCACCGCCGAGGACACCACGCACGGCAGCCCGCACGCCTCGGCCACGCGCAGCGCCCGCCGCACCCCGCCCAGCGGCGCCACCTTGATCACCGCCACGTCCGCCGCGCCCGCCACCGCCACGCGCAGCGGGTCCTCCGCCCGCCGGATCGACTCGTCGGCCGCGACGCGCACGTCCACCCGCCGCCGCACGGCCGCCAGCTCGTCCAGGGTCGGGCAGGGCTGCTCGACGTACTCCAGCCCGCCCGCGGCCCGCTCCAGCTCCCGGATCGCCGCCACGGCCGTGTCGACGTCCCAGGCCGCGTTGGCGTCCACCCGGATCGCCCCGGACGGTCCCAGCGCGTCGCGGACCGCCGCCACCCGCTCCAGGTCCGCCCGCAGCGGCACGCCGGGGTCGGCGACCTTCACCTTGGCCGTGGCGCACCCGGACGCGGCCACCAGCGCGTGCGCGCGCTGCGGGTCCACGACCGGCACCGTGCAGTTGACCGGCACCCGGTCCCGCACCGGTTCGGGCCACCCCGCCGACGCGGCCTCGACGGCGCACGCCAGCCAGGGCGCGCACTCGGCGTCGGAGTAGTCGGGGAACGCGCAGAACTCGCCCCAGCCGCGATCTCCTTCCAGCAGCACGCCCTCGCGGACGGTGATGCCCCGGAAACGGGTGCGCATCGGGATCGAGTAGACGAACGCCACCGCGACATCCTAGGACCGCGGTCCCCGCTCCCGGCCGGGTCGGCGCGGGGGCGGACCGGTGGCTACCAGGTGGCGACCGGGTCCAGCGCGGCCACCCGCCGCAGCGCGCTGCCCGCCAGCTCCGGGTCCAGCTCCTCGGCCAGGATGCGCAGCGCGTCGCCGAACTGGTCCAGCCGCCGGTCCAGCTCGGCCAGCGCGCGGGTGGTCTCGGCGATGGCCGCCGCCAACCCCGGCCGGTTGGACGCCTTGGCCAGCGCCTCGCGCACGGTCCCGCTGTCGCGCAGCGCCACCAGCGCCTGCCACAGCGACCGCTCGACCCGCTCGACCCGCGCCGGGTCCAGCGAGGTGCGGTCCACGGCCAGGAAGTGCTCGCACAGCCGCCGGGCGCGCCGCCGCTGCTCCAGCGGGAACTGCTCGAAGTGCACGACGTCCTGCTCGCGCGCCAGCTTCACCACGTCCCACTCGGCCACCCTCGGCGGCACCAGCACGACCAGGCCCGCCAGCGCGAACGGCGCGCAGGCCAGCCCGGCGGCCCACCAGGGCGTGGCGCCGAGCACGGCCAGCGCGCCCGCCAGCGGCACCGCCGCGGGCAGCAGCACGCGCGCCCGGCCGTGCCGGACCCGCCGCCTGGCCTCCGCCGCCACCGCGGCGCGGTCCGCGCCGGGACGCCACATCCACCAGCGCGGCAACGGTGTCAGCCGCACCACCACGTTCATGCGTCCTCCGGTCCCCCAACCCGGTGACAACCTAGCGCGCACCGGGACCGCCGCCGGACGCGGTCAGCCGATCTTCGGTCCCAGCAGGTCGTCGGCGTCCACGATGCGGTAGGCGTAGCCCTGCTCGGCCAGGAACCGCTGCCGGTGCGCGGCGTAGTCGGTGTCCAGGGTGTCCCGCGCCACCACCGAGTAGAAGTGCGCCTGCCGCCCGTCGCCCTTGGGGCGCAACAACCTGCCCAGCCGCTGCGCCTCCTCCTGGCGCGAGCCGAAGGTGCCCGACACCTGCACCGCCACCGAGGCCTCCGGCAGGTCGATGGAGAAGTTGGCCACTTTGGACACCACGAGGGTGCGCAGCTCCCCGCGCCGGAAGGCGTCGAACAGCTGCTCGCGCTCCTTGTTCTTGGTGGAGCCCTGGATGACCGGCGCGTCCAGGGCCTCGCCCAGCGCCTCCAGCTGGTCCAGGTAGGCGCCGATGACCAGGGTCGGCTCGTCCTTGTGCCGGTCGAGGATGGCCCGCACCACGGGCAGCTTGGTGCGCGCGGTGGAGCACAGCTTGTAGCGCTCCTCCGGCTCGGCGGTGGCGTACTCCAGCCGCTCGTTGTCGGTCAGCGTGACCCGGACCTCGGTGCACTCGGCGGGCGCGATCCAGCCCTGCGCCTCGATGTCGCGCCACGGCACGTCGTAGCGCTTCGGGCCGATCAGGGAGAACACGTCGCCCTCCTGGCCGTCCTCGCGGACCAGGGTCGCGGTCAGCCCCAGCCGCCTGCGGGACTGCAGGTCGGCGGTCATCCGGAACACCGGCGCGGGCAGCAGGTGCACCTCGTCGTAGACGATCAGGCCCCAGTCGCGCGAGTCGAACAGCTCCAGGTGCTTGTACTCGCCCTTGGACTTGCGGGTGATCACCTGGTAGGTGGCGATGGTGACCGGGCGGATCTCCTTGCGCTCGCCGGAGTACTCGCCGATCTCGTCCTCGGTCAGCGAGGTGCGGGCGACCAGCTCCCGCTTCCACTGCCGCCCGGCCACGGTGTTGGTCACCAGGATCAGCGTGGTCGCCCCGGCCTCGGCCATGGCCGCCGCGCCGACCAGCGTCTTGCCCGCGCCGCAGGGCAGCACGACCACGCCCGAGCCGCCCGCCCGGAACGCCTGCGCGGCCAGCCGCTGGTAGTCGCGCAGCCGCCAGCCGTCCTCGACCAGCTCGATCGGGTGCGCCTCGCCGTCGACGTAGCCCGCCAGGTCCTCGGCGGGCCAGCCGACCTTGAGCAGCAGCTGCTTGAGCCTGCCGCGCTCGCTGGGGTGCACCACGACGGTGTCGTCGTCGATGCGCGCCCCGAGCATCGGCTTGATCTTCTTGTTGCGCAGCACCTCCTCCAGCACCGCGCGGTCGGTGGTGCTCAGCACCAGCCCGTGCGCCGGGTGGTTGGCCAGCTGCAGCCTGCCGAACCGGCCCATGGTGTCGACCACGTCCACCAGCAGCGGCTGCGGCACCGGGTAGCGGGAGAACCGCACCAGCGCGTCCACCACCTGCTCGGCGTCGTGGCCCGCGGCGCGCGCGTTCCACAGCGCCAGCGGCGTGACCCGGTAGGTGTGCACGTGCTCGGGGGCGCGTTCCAGCTCGGCGAACGGCGCGATGGCGGTGCGCGCCTCGTCGGAGAGCGGGTGGTCGACCTCCAGCAGCAGGGTCTTGTCCGACTGGACGATCAAGGGGCCGTCGGTCACGGAAGCGCACTCCTGTCGGTTGGCGTCCTCACCAGTGTTCCAACCGCGTGCAAGTACGCTGGCGGACGCCGTCACAGCACCGATCACAGCACCGACGCGAGGGTGGTCATGAGCACTGACGATGCGCAGCCGCAGCCGGGGGGCAACCGCAGGCGGGGGCTGATCGCCGGGTTGGCGGTGGTGGCCGCGGCCGCGATCGCCTTCGCGGTCTTCATGGTGGTCCGGGACGGCGGTTCACTCGCCGCGGGCGACTGCGCGGCGGTGCAGGGCGGGGCCTCGCAGGCCGAGGCCAAGCCGGTCGCCGCCGCCGCGGACTGCGGTGACGACAAGGCGGGCTACAAGGTCGGCAAGGTCGTCGAGGGCGCGGACGCGGCGTGCCCGGAGGAGGGCCTGTACACCGAGGCGCTGCCGGAGACCGGGTCCACCACGACGCTGTGCCTGCTGCCGAACATGGTCGAGGGCGCCTGCTACGCGCCGGACGAGCGCGGCGACGGGTTCGTCAAGTCCGACTGCGCGGGCGGGGACACGATCAAGGTCACCAAGGTCGTCCAGGGTTCCACGGACACCACCCAGTGCCCGGACAGCGCGGGCATGTCCTACCCCGAGCCCGCGGTCACCTACTGCCTGGCGCCCGCCGAGATGTGACCGCATGAGGTGAATCCGCTCAACCCGGAGCGCGGGTGCGCCGATGTCGTGGCCATGCGGAAGATCGGGTGGGGCGTCGGCGCGGCGGCTGTCGTGGTCGCGGGGGCGTGCGCGCTGGCCGTGGCGGGGCAGGACGGCCCGCGCCCCAGGCCGGGCGAGTGCGCGGCCGTGGCCGGGACCGGGGACGAGCCGCGCTACCGGCCCGCCGACTGCGGCTCCGAGCAGGCCAACGTCCGGATCGCGAAGGTGCTGGAGGAGGGGGAGGGCTGCCCGAAGGGCGGGGCCCGGTACTCCACCTACGCGGGCCCGTTCACGCTGTGCCTGATCCCCAACTTCGTCGAGGGCGCGTGCTACCGCGGCGACCGGCAGGTCGGGATGCGCCGGGTGGACTGCGCGGGCGCGCACGCCGTGCGGGTGGCCAAGGTGGGGACGGGCGAGGTGTCCTGCGGGTCGGACCGCGCGGTGGCCTACCCCGAGCCGTCGGTGACGTTCTGCCTGGCACGGGGGCCCGCCGCCCGGTGAGCGGAGAGGACGGCGACGGCATCGCGCTCAACCTCAACGCCGAGGAGGGCCACTGCTTCAAGGAGGAGGGCGACGCGGTCCCCGCCTGCTCGGCGGTGGCCTGAACGCGCCGAGGGCCTCCCGCGACGTTCCGGGAGGCCCTCGGCGACGGAGCGGGTCAGCCGTTCGCGTCCGGGGGCAGCAGCCCCTGCACGTCCAGGCGGCCGGGCAGCACGTCCTCGGTCTCCATCAGGTCGGCGACCCGCTGGAGCCGGACCGGGTTGAGCGAGAGCGGGAAGGTGCCCACCGACACCAGCGCCGCGGTCTGCTGGTCCACGTCGATGTAGCTGGTCAGCGCGTCCTGCACGGCCAGCTTGTTGTTGGTGGCGGCCTGCTGGGCGTCGCGCAGCACCGAGCGGAACAGCGCCAGCGTGTTGGGGTTGTCGTCGGCGAACTTCTTGCTCGACGCGTAGCCCGACATGGGCAGTTCCTTGGTGGGGCCGGTCGCGGTGTCGGTGACGATCCGCGCGCCGATGTCGCGCTGCGCCTTGGTGATGTGCGGCTCGATCATCCAGGCCGCGTCGACCTGCTTGGCCTGCATGGCGCTGACCATCTGCTCGAACGCCATCTCGCGCAGCTGGATGCCCTGCTTGCCCACGCCCGCGGTGTCCAGCACCGCCTTGGTGGTCAGCGCGCCGAGGTCGACGGTGCTGTTCACCGCGATCTTGGGGGTGGGCAGCGCGCCGGGGCTGTCGTACCTGCTGTCGATGGTGACCAGCGCCATCGAGTTGGCGCCCGCCTGGTAGGCCTCGCCCTGGATCTGCAGCTGGGTGCCCTCGGCCACGGCCTGGAACAGGTTCACGTGGCTGGCCCAGGTCACGTCCAGGGTGGTGTCGAGCTGCTTGATGCCCTCGTCCTCGTTGTTGAGGGGGACCAGCTGGACCTGCAGGCCCGCCCGCTCGAACAGCTTGTCGTTGATCGCGAGCCGCAGCGGGGCGACGTCGACCACCGGCAGCACGCCGATGCGCAGCGTGGTGCGCTCCACTTCCGGCCGGTCGCCGCTGTCGGTTCCCGGGATCAGCCCGCAAGCCGACAGAGTCGCGGCGCAGGCGATCAACGCCGCGGAACGTCGCAGAACACGCGCTGGGGTAGGCATGGCACCTCTCGCCCTTGACCTCGGGAGCGGGGTCGGTGTGATCACGGAATTGCCGACGAGGTGTCGACGTTCGGGGATGGTAACCACCCGTAGGTATGAAAAGACAGCCCTAGTCGATACGGTGAGTGCTTCCGGAGGCTTCCGTCGGGTAGGGGGCGGGCACTACGCTGCCGGCCGGGTGGCACGCCGTCTGCGCAGACTGCCGTGCACCCGCCCAGAGGTGGGGTGCCTAGCCGGCTCGACCGCCTCTGTGCTGCAATTCGGCCCGATTTCGAGTCCATGCTTCGGCTCTGGGGAGAGGCCGGGGAACACTGCTGCCGGAAGAGGAAGCCCAGGGTGGCCCGACGAGAGAGAGGTCCCAGCCAGACTGGCGTGGGGATTACACCGCGCTCCGATAGGCCCGAAACGGGTGACGGACTGGCTGCGCTGGGTGATGGAACTGTGACCGAACAAACGGGGACCGGGTCGAAGGCGGACGCTTCGCAGGACACCGCGCGCACCGCCGCGTGGCGTCTGCGCAACTGGCGGCTGCCGACCAAGCTGGGCGCCGTGCTGCTGATCCCCACGGTCGCAGCCGTCGCGCTGGGCGGGCTGCGGGTGCAGGCGGACCTGCAGAACGCCAGTGAGTTCAACCGCCTGGCCAACCAGGTCCAGCTGGAGTCCTCGGTCGCGAACCTGGTCCAGCAGCTCCAGCGCGAGCGCGACCTCAGCACCAGCCACGTGGCGTCGGGCAGGCAGCTCGACCGCGTGGTGCTGGACCGACAACTGCGTCGCGTCAACGACGCGACCGACACGCTCAACAACCGCATCGGCGAGCTCAGCGGGGATCTGGACGACGAGGTCGTCGCCCGGTTCCGCCGCGCCGCCGAGCAGCTCAACCGGCTCAACAGCCTGCGCAACGCGGTGCGCGAGACGCAGTACCCGCCGGACGCGGTGCTGCGCACCTACTCCGAGTCCATCGAGAACCTGCTCGACCTCGGCGAGCAGGCCATCGCCGGGATCGACGACCCCGAGCTGGTGCGGTTGCACCTGGCGACCAACGCCATGGCCCGCATCAAGGAGCAGGAGTCCCGCAAGCGCGGCATCATGCTGGACGTGTTCCAGCGCGGCGCCTTCGGTCCCGGCCAGCAGCGCGCGCTGCTGGCGGCCAACGCCGAGCTGGACGCGGCCCGCAACGACTTCCGCAAGTCGGCGACGCCGGAACAGGCCAGGATCTACGACGACACCGTCACCGGTCTGATCATCGACAACGCCAACGACATGCAGGAGTCGGCGCTGAACCTGGCCGACGCGGGCCAGAACTTCTCGTCCTCGCTGCGCCCCGGACCGTGGGACACCGCGGCCACGCTGACCGTGAACCTCACCGGCGACGTGGAGAAGCTGCTGCTGGAACAGCTGCAGAA
>NZ_BMRG01000001.1:131100-198617 GCF_014648515.1 Saccharothrix coeruleofusca | reverse complement strand
CCGCACCGACGAGCTCACCGGCGACGCCCGCGCCGCGGCCTTCCGCGACTCCGGCATCGTGCTGGGCGCGCTGCTGCTGGCGCTGGTGACGGCACTGTTCGTGGCCCGGTCGATCCTCAACCCGCTGCGCACGCTGCGGCGCACCGCGCTGGAGGTCGCCGACCACGGCCTGCCCGAGGCGGTCGAGAAGATCCTCGCCGACCCGAACCCGCAGGAAGCGGCCAAGACCGCCATCGCCAACGTGCCGATCACCACCCGCGAAGAGGTGGGCCAGGTGGCGCGGGCGTTCGACGCGGTGCACGGCGAAGCGGTCCGGCTGGCCGCCGAGCAGGCGCTGCTGCGCGACAACGTCAACGCCATGTTCGTCAACCTGTCCCGCCGCTCGCAGACGCTGGTCGAGCGCCAGCTGAACCTGATCGACCGGCTGGAGCAGGACGAGCAGGACCCCGACCAGCTGGCCAGCCTGTTCGAGCTGGACCACCTGGCGACCCGCATGCGGCGCAACAGCGAGAACCTGCTGGCGCTCTCCGGCACCGACCTGTCCCGGCGGCTGACCCGCCCGGTCCCCGCCGCCGAGGTGCTCGGCGCCGCGGTGTCCGAGGTCGAGCAGTACGCCCGCGTGCAGGTGGGCCAGACCCCGGAGCTGACCGTCCAGGGCCGCGCGGTCAACGACCTCGTGCACCTGATCGCGGAGCTGCTGGACAACGCCACCGCGTTCTCCGACCCCGTGACGAAGGTCACCGTGCGCACCGCGCGCACCCGCAAGGGCGAGCTGGCCATCGAGATCCAGGACCGCGGCGTGGGCATGGGCGAGCAGGAGATCGCCGACGCCAACCAGCGGCTGGCCGACCCGCCGGACGTGGACGTGGCGGTGTCCCGCCGGATGGGCCTGTACGTGGTCGCGCGGCTGGCCAAGCGGCACGACATCAAGGTCCGGCTGCGGCCCAACGAGGACATCGAGGGCGGCACCACCGCGGTCGTGCTGGTGCCCGAGACGCTGGTGGCCTCGCCGGGCGGGGCCGCGGGGCCGCTGGGCGAGCCGCCCTCGGTCTTCCCGGCCAGCAGCACCACGACCACCGCGCAGCGCGCCAGCGGCATCGCGGGCGCCTTCGGCGGCGGCTCGCCGTTGCCGCGGCTGGACGAGGAGCCCGGCCAGCCCGCCGTCAGCTTCGTGCGCGGCGACACCGGGGCCGACGTGTTCGGCGTGCCCGCGCTGCCGCCGTCGCCGCAGGAGACCTCCGCGGAGATCTCCCAGCCGCAGTGGCTGCCGGTGGACGAGCCCGCCGACAACGGCCCGGCCAGCGGTCCCATCAGCGGTCCCATCAGCGGCCCGATCGGCGCCCCGGTGGAGGAGCCCGCGAGCGGCGGGGGCGAGCCCACCCTCTTCACCGCCTACGAGGACCGGGAAGAGGACGAGGCGGGCTACGAGCACGGCTACGAGACCACGCAGTTCGCGCCCGCCGTGGACAGCGGGATCGTCTCCCGCGCGCCACTGGCCGAGCCGGAACCCGCGCAGCGCAACGGCTCCTCGCCGAGTGCGCCGAAGGAGGTCGAGCACGACTTGGACGCTCCGACCGAGCGGCTGCCGATCTACGAGGCGGTCCTCTCGCAGTGGTTCCAGGCCGTGGGCAGCGAGACCTCCGCGGCGACCGCGCAAGCGGTCCCGCCCGCACCGGACGTGGAACCGCAGCCGCGCTCGCTGAGCGAGCCGGAGCCCATCGCCGAGCGGGGCGGCACGTCGCTGCCGGTCCGCAAACCGCAGTCCGTGCCACCCGCCGAGCAGAGCTCGCCGCCCGCGCCGGTGACCCCGGCCGTCGACGGCGGCCTGCCCAAGAGGCGGCCGGGTGCGGCCGACAACCTGCCCAAGCGCACACTGGAGACGAGCAGGGTGACCGAACCGGAACCGGTTGCCGAGCCCGAACCGGTCGCGCTCGGCGTCGAGCAGACATGGCAGTCGCCTGCCGACGAGGGCTGGCAGGCCGCCCAGTCCCTGCTCAGCCGCACCCCCGAGACCACGACACAGGCGGGGTTGCCCAAGCGGGTGCCCAAGGCTCAGCTTGTGCCGGGATCAGCCGCGCCGAAGACCCCGTCGGCGGCGCAGCAACCGCAGCGGCCCCCGCTGCCACCACGATCGGCTGACGCGATCCGTGGACGCATGTCGAGTCTTCAGCAGGGCGTCCGTCGTGGGCGGCACGCGCTGATCGACGCTTACGCTGGTGACATGTCGAGCCGGCAAGACGAGGAGCAGGAGTGACGACCGCAGCTCAGCCAGGCAGCTTTGGTTGGCTTATCACCGACTTCGTGCGCCGGGTTCCCGGTGTGGCACATTCCGTGGTCGTGTCGGCCGACGGGCTTCTGCTCGCCGGTTCGCAGGGCCTGCCGCGAGACCGCGCCGAACAGCTCTCCGCCGTCGCGTCGGGGCTGGTCAGCCTCACCGCGGGCGCGGCGAGGTGCTTCGAGGCGGGCGCGGTCAACCAGACCGTGGTCGAGATGGAGCGGGGTTACCTGTTCCTGATGTCGATCAGCGACGGGTCGTGCCTCGCGGTGCTCGCGGCCCCGAACTGCGACATCGGCCTCGTGGCGTACGAGATGACCCTGCTGGTCGAGCGCGTGGGCCAGCAGCTGACCCCGGAGCTGCGCGCGCAGCTCCAGGGCGTGGTTCGGCGGTAGGCCCTCATGAGATCGTGGGGGTGAGGTAAATGGCTGAACGATCTGGTGCCGGTGGCGGTCGCTTCGGTAGGAACTTCAACTACCAGGAGTGGGCGACCGGCGGCTTCAGGTTCGCCGAGCCGGATGCCCACCCCGCACAGGATGAGGAAGCCGAAGACGCACCCACCTCGTGGCCTGACCGGGGCGAGCGGGCCGCGGGACCACGAGTCGAAGGCACAGAGCAGGGGCTAGGCGATATGTCTCAGCGTGAGGTTGACGACTCGTCGTACGACTACGACGACGTTCCCAACCGGTTCGACATCGACGGGTACGGCAGCGGGCTATTCGGTGGTCCGGGGGCGGACTTGTTCGGTGCCCACGGCCTGCCCGACAGCGTGCCGGAACAGCTCCCGTACCACACCGGTCCGCAGCCGGTGGTGCGGCGGGAGGAGAACCCCGCGGCCGACTCCGGCTCGCTGGTTCGCCCGTACACCCGGACCGGAGGCCGCACCCGGCCGGACTACGACCTCGCGATCGAGGCGCTGGTGTCCACCAGCGAGCGCGGTCTCGAACGCGACGCGGCGGTGCTCCCCGAGCACCGCTCGATCTGCGGGCTGTGCACCGACACCAGGTCGGTGGCCGAAGTCGCCGCTCACTTGAGGCTCCCGCTGGGTGTGGTGCGGGTGCTGATCGGCGACATGGCGAGCATGGGTTTGGTTTTGATTCACCAGGGTGGCTTGGTCGTGGGGGACCGGCCGTCCATTGAATTCCTTGAGAGGGTGCTCAGTGGGCTTCGCAGGCTCTAGCCCCAACGCGGCCGAAGGCGCACGGAAGCCGACGACCTCCGCGAAGATCGTGGTGGCCGGTGGCTTCGGCGTGGGCAAGACTACGTTCGTCGGCTCCGTGTCGGAGATCGTCCCGCTGACGACCGAAGCGGTGATGACCGAGGCCAGTGCGGGGGTCGACGACCTCTCCGCCACGCCGAACAAGGTCACCACCACCGTGGCCATGGACTTCGGCCGGGTCTCCCTGGACCAGGACCTGATCCTGTACCTGTTCGGTACGCCGGGTCAGCACAGGTTCTGGTTCATGTGGGACGACCTGGTCCGGGGTGCCATCGGCGCGATCGTGCTGGTCGACACCCGGCGGTTGGCCGACGCCTTCGCGTCGATCGACTTCTTCGACGACCGCCAGCTGCCCTACGTGGTCGGCGTGAACTGCTTCGACGGTCTGCTGCACCACCGCATCGAGGACGTGCGGGAGGCGCTGACCATCGACCAGTCCGTGCCGATCGTGACGTGCGACGCGCGCAACCGGCAGTCGACCAAGCAGACGCTGATCACGCTGGTCGAGCACGCCATGCGGCAGTGGATGTCGGTCCGCGCGGGCTGACCGCGCGCACCCGCTCCTGACAGGTCGGAGGGCGGCCTCCCGGTGGGGGAGGCCGCCCTCCGACGTGCACGCGGGCGGAAGTGACCCGCGTCACTCCTCCACGAGCGCGGCGGAGGTGATCCGGTGCAGGGGGAAGCGCCGGACCTCGCCGTAGCTGACGTCCACGCCCTCCAGCACGCCCCCGCCCACCAGCTGCGGGGTGATCACCCGCCGCGCCGCGGTGCCGTGCCCGTCCACGAAGTCCACCAGCACGTTGCGGCCCTCCTTGGCCGCCCGCTGCAGCAGCGCCAGCGTCGCCGACGGCCCCGCGCCCAGGTTGCCCGGCACGGACACCCGCGCGCCGCCCGTGGTGCGCGCCGCCCGGTCGCCCGCCCGCACCAGCCGCACCAGCTCGCCCAGCTGCTCCTCCGACGGGGCGGGCGGCGGCGCGGGCCTGCGCCTGCCGCGCCCGGCGATCCGCCGCCCGGCCGCGCGCAGGTCGAGCACCTGCCCGTCCGGCCCCTCCGCCGACGGCGCGAACCCCGCCCCGCGCAGCCCGTCCAGCACCTCGGCCAGCGGCAGCGGCGAGACCAGCACGGTGGGGGCGATCCGGCGCAGCTCCAGCCGCTGCCCGGCGGGGTGCGCCAGCACCTCGGCGATCAGCACCGGGTCGTCGCAGCGCAGGAACGACCCGGCCGCGCCGCCGCGCAGCCTGCCGTGCTTGCGGGCGGTGTCGTCGATCAGGTAGGTCAGCGACTGCGGCACCGGCGTGCGGGACCGGGCGCGGAACAGCTCGTGCAGGTCGGCGGCGGTGCGCCCGGCGTCGAACGCGCGCCGCACGGAGTGCTCGCCCACCCGGTACACCGTCGCGCCGCCCGCCGACTCCACGTCGGCCACCAGCGCGATCTCCTCGGCCAGGTCCGGCTCCAGCCGCCCCGGCGCGACCACCGTCAGGTCGGCCTGCACCAGCACGTGGTCCACCGGCGCGGGCAGCGCGTCGCCGAGCCGCTTCGCGGCGGGCCCCGGCCCCTCGGTGAGCAGCGTGCGGCCCGCCCCGGTCACCGCGCCCAGCGCCAGCACGCCCACCGCGGTGCCCTCGGCGACCGTCCAGCGCACCAGCTCGTCGCGCAGCCGCCCGCCCCGCCTCGGCGCCCGCCAGGCCAGCACGGCGGCCAGCCGCTCCACGTCGGGGACCGCGGTGCCCGGCGGCAGCGCGGCCAGCGCCTCCAGCACCCGCCTGCGGTCGCGCGGCGCACCCGGCCGGTTCAGCTCCGGGGCCAGCGGGTTGAGCAGCCGGTCCCGGTCGTCCCGGCCGCCGACCAGGCCGGGCAGCCGGGGCAGCTCCAGCCACGCCTGCGCCAGCGCCGCCCAGCGGTGCTCCGGCGGCGCGACCAGCCAGGTGTCGGCCTGGGTGGTCGGCACCCACTCCGGCTCAAGACCCTCGCTGTCGGCCACCAGCCCGGCGGCCACCACCAGCTCGACCAGCAGCGCGGCCCGGCGCTCGTCGACCTCCAGCTCCTTGGCGGCCCTGCGCAGCTCGCGCACGCCCACCCCGCCGGAGCGCAGCACCGGGGGCGGCTCGTCCGACCACAGCCGCAGCAGGCCCTCGACGTGGCGGCACAGCTCCAGCGCCGCGCCGCCGCCGGTGCTGTCCACCGAGACCGGGTCCAGCGCGGAGGTGGGCAGCGGCGGCTCGGCGGTGACGACCTCGCCCAGCGGCCGGTCGCCGCGCACCACGAGGCCGACCTCGCGCGGCAGCTCGACGGTCAGCGTGTCGCGGCGCACCAGCAGGCCCCGCGCCAGCAGCTTCTGGATCGGGGTGGTGGCGCTGTCCAGGGAGACCACGTGCGCGGCCTCTCTGGTCTGCCCGACCGGCGGCCCGGCCGCCAGCGCCTCCAGCACCCGCCGCTCGTCCTCGCCCAGCCCGGTCAGGTCCACGCCCGCCAGCGCGGGCACGGAGCGGCCCAGGCCGCACGGGAAGGCCGCCACGGCGTCGCGGGTGGCCGGTGGGGTGGACAGGCCGTCGTCGTCGCCCCAGAGCAGCGCGCGGGCCCGCAGCAGGGCCACCGGGGGCCGGATGTCGACGTCGAACAGCTCCCGCAGGGCCGCCAGCGGCACCGGGCGCAGGTCGGCGTCGAGGACCAGCAGGGCTTCCAGGACGGTCAGCGCGAGGGTGTCCAGGTCCTCGCACGCCCGCGCCACCGAGGCGCGCGAGCCCACGCGGGTGGCCAGCACGGTGGTGTCCGCGGGCGGCGGGGTGGCCAGGTCGGGCCGCGCCCGCAGCAGCGCGACGAGCGCCGCGTCGTCCAGGGCGCGCAGCCAGTCGGCGAGTGTGGTGCCGGACATCTTCACCACGGTATATGGCCGTGGGGCACACTTGTCCGTGACGTTGGCACCACCGAGGAGGAATCGTGGCCAAGGCCCGCCCCGAGCGCATCGACCCGAACTGGCCGGAGCCGCCTGCGGACGGCAAGCACGCGGTGAGCGAGCTGGCCAGCGACGTGCAGGGCGCGCTGTCCCCCTTCGGGAAGGTCACCTTCCCGCTGCCCGTCGAGGACCTCGGCTACCGCCACCCCACCACCGAGATCAACCGCTGACCCGCTGCCCGACCCGCCCCCGGCGCGCGCCGGGGGCGAGGCGAGCCGGGCGCGTTCCGGAATTCGCCGCGGACTACGCTCGACTCCCGCGTGAGCTGTGCTGATCTGGGAGGTTCGATGCCGGTCCCCGGCCCTGGTTACTCGATCACCGTCCGCCTGGAGGCGCCGCCCAGCGCGGGCGCGGCGGGTGACCTCACCACGGCGGTCGGCAGGGCGGGCGGTGTCATCACGGCGTTCGACGTCGTCGAGTCGCACACCGACCGCGTCATCATCGACCTCACCTGCAACGCCCTGTCGGCCAACCACGCCAAGGACATCACCGACACCCTGGCGCTGCTGCCCGGCATCGCGGTCCGCAAGGTCTCCGACCGCACCTTCCTGGTCCACCTCGGCGGCAAGATCGAGATCTCGTCCAAGGTCCCGCTGCGCAACCGCGACGACCTCTCCCGCGCCTACACCCCCGGCGTGGCCCGCGTCTGCCAGGCCATCGCGGAGAACCCCGACGACGCGCGCAGGCTGACCATCAAGCGCAACACCGTGGCCGTGGTCACCGACGGCACCGCCGTGCTGGGCCTTGGCAACATCGGCCCGGCCGCCGCGCTGCCGGTGATGGAGGGCAAGGCCGCGCTGTTCAAGAAGTTCGCGGGCGTGGACGCCTGGCCGGTGTGCCTGGACACCCAGGACACCGAGGAGATCATCCGCGCGGTCGAGCTGATCGCCCCGGTCTACGGCGGCATCAACCTGGAGGACATCGCCGCGCCGCGCTGCTTCGAGATCGAGGCCCGGCTGCGCGAGAAGCTGGACATCCCGGTCTTCCACGACGACCAGCACGGCACCGCCATCGTCGTGGTCGGCGCGCTGCGCAACGCGCTGCGCGTGGTCGGCAAGAAGATCTCCGACTGCAAGGTCGTGGTCTGCGGCGTCGGCGCGGCGGGCTCGGCGATCATCCGGCTGCTGCTCAAGCAGCAGCCCGGCGACGTGGTCGCGGTCGACGTGGACGGCATCGTGCACCGCGACCGGCCCGGCATGGACAGCAACCTCAAGTCCATCGCCGCCAGCACCAACAAGCACAACGTCTCCGGCCGCCTGCACGACGCGCTGGTCGGCGCGGACGTGTTCATCGGCGTCTCCGCGCCGAACCTGTTCGGCGCCGAGCAGGTCGCCACCATGAACTCCGACGCGATCGTGTTCGCGCTGGCCAACCCGGACCCGGAGATCGACCCGATGGAGGCGCAGAAGCACGCCGCCGTCGTGGCCACCGGCCGCAGCGACTTCCCCAACCAGATCAACAACGTGCTGGCCTTCCCCGGCGTGTTCCGGGGCCTGCTGGACGCGCACGCCCGCACCATCACCGACGAGATGCTGCTGGCCGCCGCCACCGCCATCGCCGACGTGGTGGACGGCGAGCGGCTCAACGCCTCCTTCATCGTCCCCAGCGTCTTCGACACCTCCGTCGCCCCCGCCGTCGCCGAGGCCGTCCGCAAAGCCGTGTAGGACTGCCCCGGCTCCGGCGCGGCCTCGTGTGAACCGCGCGTGGGGTGCGTCGGGTAGTAGTTGGCGGCCCTCGCGGGTGGGGCGGGTAGTACTTGCAGGCGTTTGTGGGGGTGGGGTGGGGGCGCGGCCATAATCACAGGATGAGCCGGTTCACTCACCTGGACGATGCGGGCGCGGCGCGCATGGTCGACGTCTCCGACAAGCAGCCGACGGCGCGCACGGCGGTCGCCTCGGGCGTGCTGCGCACCACCGCCGAGGTGGTGGACCTGCTGCGCCGCGACGGCCTGCCCAAGGGCGACGCGCTGGCCACCGCCCGCATCGCGGGCATCATGGCGGCCAAGCGGACCTGGGAGCTGGTGCCGCTGTGCCACCCGATCGCGCTGTCCAGCGTCAAGGTGGACCTGAGCCTGGGCGAGGCCGAGGTGGTGGTCACCGCGACCGTGCGCACCAACGACCGCACCGGCGTGGAGATGGAGGCGCTGACCGCCGTCTCGGTGGCGGGCCTGGCCCTGCACGACATGGTCAAGGCGGTCGACCCGGCGGCGTCGATGGACGCGGTGCGGGTGGAGCGCAAGGAGGGCGGCAAGACCGGCCTGTGGGAGCGCCCGTGAGGACCGCGCGGGTCGTCACCGCCTCGAACCGGGCCGCCGCGGGCGTCTACGCCGACCGGGGCGGCCCCCTCATCGCCGAGTGGCTGCGGGAGCGGTCGTTCGACGTGCCGGACCCGGTGGTGGTGCCCGACGGCGAGCCGGTCGCCGAGGCGCTGCGCGCGGCCGTGGCGGACGGGGTGGCGGTGGTGGTCACCACCGGCGGCACCGGCATCAGCCCGACCGACCGCACCCCGGAGGCCACCCGCGCGGTGCTGGACTACGAGGTGCCGGGGCTGGCCGACGCGATCCGGGCGTCGGGCTGGCCGAGGGTGCCGACCTCGGTGCTCTCCCGAGGCGTGGCCGGGGTCGCCGGGCGCACCCTGGTGGTGAACCTGCCCGGCTCCACCGGCGGGGTGAAGGACGGACTGGAAGTGCTGGGCGCGGTGCTGGAGCACGCGCTCGACCAGCTGGCGGGAGGCGACCACGCGTGACGGCGGAGACGACGGCGGGGATGACGGCGGAGATCCTGCGGGCGACGGTGAGCGAGGAGCCGCTGTCGGTCGAGGAGCACGCGAAGCTGGTGGACGACGCCGCGGCGGGCGCGGTGGTCACGTTCGCGGGCGTGGTGCGCGACCACGACCACGGGCGCTCGGTGCGGGAGCTGGAGTACCACGGCCACCCCAGCGCCGCGGACGTGGTGGCCGAGGTGGTGCGGGACGTGGTGGCGGGTGTGACCGGCGTGCGCGCGGTCGCCGTGTCGCACCGCGTGGGTCCGCTGGCCATCGGTGACGTGGCGCTGGCGGTCGCGGTGGCCGCCGAGCACCGCGCGGAGGCGTTCGCGGTGTGCTCCGAGCTGGTGGACGAGGTGAAGCGGCGGCTGCCGGTGTGGAAGCGCCAGGTCTTCGCTGACGGCACCGACGAGTGGGTCAACTGCCCCTGAGCCCGGACAGCAGGAACCCCCGTCGCCAGGGGGGAGGGGCGACGGGGGTTCCTGGTCAGGCGCCTGCGCGGGGGCAGGCCGGGCTCATCGGCCGACGATCACTTGGTGGCGATCTTCTGACCCGCGAGGATCAGGTCGGCGTTCGGGATGAACTCCTTGTTCAGCTGGTGCAGCCGCTGCCAGCCACCCTCGATCTTCAGCTCCTGCGCGATCTTGGACAGGGTGTCGCCCGCCTTGATCTCGTAGTCGCCGTTGGGGTTGGACTTGGGCAGCGCCACGGTCACCGGAGCGGCCTTCTGCACCGGGGCCGGGGCGGCCTTCTGCGCCGGGGCCTGCGGGGTGGCCTTCTTCGGCGCCACCGGGGCGGGGGCCGGGGCGGGCTTGGCGGCGGGCGCCGGAGCGGGCTTGGCGGCCGGAGCCGCACCGCCGGTCAGGCCCTTGGGGCCGCACACCGGCCAGGCGCCGATGCCCTGGCCCGCCAGGACGTTCTCGGCGACCCGGATCTGCTCGGCGCGGGAGGCCTGGTGGGGCATCCCGGTCCCGCCGAAGGCGCGCCAGGTGCTCGGCAGGAACTGCAGGCCGCCGTAGTAGCCGTTGCCGGTGTTGATGCTCCAGTTACCGCCGCTCTCGCACGCGGCGACCGCGTCCCAGTTGACGCCGGAGCCCTGCGCGGACGCGGTGCCCGCGGCCATGCTCAGCGGAGCGCCGACGATGACGCCCGCCACGGCGACCTTCGCGATGTTCCGGGCGGCGTTGCTGGTCTGCGGACGGTGCTTGCCTCGGTAAGAAGCCATTTGCCTCTCGCCCACCACACCTGCGTCGGGGAGCTCGGGTTCGGGGCCCGGTGCGCTTCCTCGTCCCCGTCCGGTGGTGATCTCTCACTCGGGGGTTGGTGCCCGGGCCGCTGGACGGGGTTCGGTGTGCGGCGTCCCGGGTGTTGCTCTTGGTCGGTCGGGGCCAACCGAAGAGCGACCGTACGTAACCGACGGCGGCACGCCAAACGTTCTGGGCCGTGAGGGGGCTCACAGTAACGTTTTCAGGTTCTGTGTCGATTGCGCTCGTTTCTGCAGGTCAGAGGGCCGTTACCGTCCCGTTTTCAATCCGAGACAAATTGAGATAGATCACGGTAAGTGAGGTCTGCGTCACGTGATTCCCCCATCGGGGGAAACTTGATTAGCCCCCCGCGAAGGGGGGTAGGACGTCCAGCAGCGCCCCCTCCGGCACCGGCGTGTCCCGGTCCCGCACCGCCACGCCGTCGAGCAGGAAGCTGGACGCGGCCAGCACCCGCGCCAGCCGGTCGTCGTGCCGCTCGCGGACCGCCTCCAGCACGTGCGCCACGGTCGCCCCGCCGGACAGCGCCACGCTCTCCTGCGCCACCCCCGCCGCCGCCCGCGCGCCCGCGAAGTACCGCACCGTCAGCTCCACCACGTCATCCCCCGATCGCGCTCATCGGCCGGTCCGGCTGGAAGAAACCGGCCTCGTTGATCCCGTGCCCGGCCGCCTTGGCCCACGAGTCGCCCCGCCAGCGCTCGGCGATCTCCTCGTCCGAGGCGCCGGCGCGCAGCAGCGCCCGCAGGTCCGTCTCCGACCGGCTGAACAGGCAGTTGCGCACCTGGCCGTCCGCGGTCAGCCGGGTCCGGTCGCAGGCCGCGCAGAACGGCCGGGTGACCGACGCGATCACGCCCACCACCGCCGGGCCGCCGTCGACCAGCCACCGCTCGGCGGGCGCGCCGCCGCGCTCGTCCGGCACGGGCGTCAGCTCGAACTCCGCGCGCAGCGTGGCCAGGATCTCCTCGGCGGTGACCATCTCGTCCCGGTTCCAGCCGTGCTGCGGGTCCAGCGGCATCTGCTCGATGAACCGCAGCTGGTAGCCGTGCTCCAGGGCGAACCGCAGCAGCGGCACCGCCTCGTCGTCGTTGACCCCGCGCATCAGCACCGAGTTGACCTTCACCGGGTCCAGCCCGGCGGCCCGCGCCGCCGCCAGCCCCTCGAACACGTGCTCCAGCCGGTCGCGCCGGGTCAGCTCGCGGAACCGGACCCGGTCCAGGCTGTCCAGCGAGACGTTGACCCGGTCCAGGCCCGCGCGCACCAGGCCCTCGGCCCGGCGGGCCAGCGAGACGCCGTTGGTGGTCATCGAGATCCTCGGCCGGGGCTCCAGCGCCGCCGTGGCCGCGATCACGTCCTCCAGGTTGGGGCGCAGCAGCGGCTCACCGCCGGTGAACCGGATGTTGGTCACCCCCAGCCGGGTCACCGCGATGCCGATCAACCGGGTCAGCTCCGCGTCGCTGAGCAGCTCCGGCTTGGGCAGCCAGTCCAGGCCCTCGGCGGGCATGCAGTAGGTGCACCGCAGGTTGCACCGGTCGGTCAGGGACACCCGCAGGTCGGTCGCGACCCGGCCGAACCGGTCGACCAGCAGCGGTGAGTCCGGACGGGTGGAGGTGTCGGGCGTTCCTCGCAGGACGGGTATTCCCAATTCCACTGCTGTCACCCCGTCCAGGGTAATCGCGCGATCACCGGCGCAGCGCGGTCGCGAACGTGCCGAAGTGGATCGGCCGCTAAATTGCCCGCATGGGAAACGAGCGCGACGTGCCCGCCGACGTGCTGGGGAGGTTCGCCTCCTACGCGCGGGAGAACAGCACGCTCACCATCCTGTTCCACACCCGCGTCGCCGAGGCGATGGGCCTGTCGACCACCGACGAGAAGTGCCTCGACCTGGCCATGCGCGCGGACGGGCCGGTGACCGCGGGGCGGATCGCCGAGCTGTCGGGCCTGTCCACCGGCGCGGTCACCGGCGTGATCGACCGGCTGGAGCGGGCGGGCTACGTCAAGCGCGTGCGCGACCCCCACGACCGGCGCAAGGTGCTGGTCCAGGTGACCGTGGAGGACGGCCGGTTCGCGCCCCTGTTCCAGGACGCCCAGGAAACGCTGCGGGAGGTGCTGGCGCGGTTCACCCCCGAGGAGTGGGAGGTGCTGGAGCGTTACAACAAGGCCCTCATCGAGGTGTTCCGCGAGCGCATGCGGGCCACCTGAGCCTGGCAGCATGTCGCCCATGGCTGAGCAGTGGAACTACCTGATGGACATGGACGGCGTGCTGGTGCACGAGGAGCACCCGATCCCTGGGTCGAGCGAGTTCGTCGCGGAGCTGACCGCGGCGGGCATCCCGTTCCTCGTGCTCACCAACAACTCCATCTACACCCCGCGCGACCTGCGCGCCCGCCTCGCGCGCACCGGGCTGGACGTGCCCGAGACGTCGATCTGGACCTCGGCGCTGGCCACCGCGAGGTTCCTGGACTCCCAGCGCCCCGGCGGGTCCGCCTTCGTCATCGGCGAGGCCGGGCTGACCACGGCGCTGCACGAGGTCGGCTACGTGCTGACCGACCGCGACCCGGACTACGTGGTGCTGGGCGAGACCCGGACCTACAGCTTCACCGCCATCACCAAGGCCATCCGGCTGGTCGAGGAGGGGGCGAAGTTCATCGCCACCAACCCCGACGCCACCGGGCCCTCCCGCGAGGGGTCGCTGCCCGCCACCGGGGCGGTCGCCGCCCTCATCGAGCGCGCCACCGGCCGCGAGCCCTACTACGTGGGCAAGCCGAACCCGCTGATGATGCGGTCGGCGCTGCGGGCGCTGGGCGCGCACTCGGAGAACACCCTGATGATCGGCGACCGGATGGACACCGACGTGCGCGCCGGGCTGGAGGCGGGGCTGCGCACCATCCTGGTGCTGACCGGGATCTCCGCCGACACCACCGCCGAGCTGTACCCGTACCGGCCGACCAGGGTGATCAAGTCGATCGCCGACCTGGTCGGCAACTCCGCCAACCCGTTCCCCGACCAGGGCTGACCCGGCGGCCCCGGAAACTGTCGGTGCTCGGGGCTAGCTTGCCCGGCATGAGCATCGACCACATGGCGGTCCTGGAGGCCTACAGCGCGTCGTTCACCTCGGCGGTGGAGGGCGCGCTGGACCGCCCCGTGCCCAGCTGCCCCGGTTGGACGGTCGACGACCTGGTCGAGCACGTGGCCGAGGTCCAGGCGTGGTGGACCACCGCGGTGCTGGCCAAGGGGGAGTACCCGGACGAGGAGGCGGCCCGCCGGGCCGCCGACACCGGGCCGGACCGGGTGGCCGGGTGGCGCGAGATCAACGCCCGGTACCTGGCGGTGCAGCAGACCTACCCGGCCGACGGGCCGGTGTGGACGTGGTGGAACGAGGCCCGGTGCGACACGGCGGCGGCGCTGGCGTCCCGGCAGGCGCACGAGATCGTCGTGCACTGCTGGGACGCGCGCAACGCGGTGGGCGCGGTCGAGCCGATCCCGGCCGACATCGCGGCCGACGGGGTGGGCGAGTTCCTGGAGCGCTTCCTGCGCGGCGGGGAGTGGGCCCGCCCGTTCCTGCTGCGGCTGGCCGCCGTCGACGCCCCCGCCTCGTGGTCGGTCGCCTCCACCGGCGGCGCGCCCGCCCTGGTGGCCGAGGAGGTGCCGGAGGCGATCGTGCCGGACGCGGTCGTGCGGGGCACCGCCGAGCAGCTCTACCTGCTGCTGTGGCGCCGCCTGCCGGTGTCCGGGGTGGCCGTGGAGGGCGACGCCGCACTGGTCGCCGAGTTCCTGGCCTGGCCGGGGCTGGACTGAGCAGCGGGACGCCGGGCTCTCAGACCCCGGTGGGGTGCGGCACCGGGTCGGGCTCGAACGCGGGCACCCGGTTGAGCCGGTCGGCCATCCGCTCCGCCTCGTCGCGCAGCAGCGCCGCCCGCCCGGACAGCGGGTGGCCGGGGCCCGCCGCCGCGGCCAGCCGGTCCAGCAGGTCCGCCTGCAGGCGCAGCCACTCCACGTGCTCCCAGGGGGTCCAGGTCGAATCCGCCGCGGCGGTGGCGGTCATCGTCTCGTCCAGCGTGTGGGCGATCCGCTCCAGGTGGTGTGCCCTCATACTGGCGGGGTGCGCCCCGCCGGGGGTGTTCTCACGTGCCCTCACGCTGCTTCACCCACTCAGGCAGGTGGGTGTGGCGGTCCGCCGGTGACGGTCTGATCGACTTCTGCGCTCCCCGCCACCCCGTTGCATAAGGTTGTTCCGTGGAAAGACCGCTCTTCGTGGTCGGCGACGTGCACGGGCACCTCGCCGAACTCGTCCGCGCCCTGCACGCCGCCGAGCTGGTCGACGCCGACGGCGGGTGGTGCGGTGGCGAGGCGGAGCTGTGGTTCCTGGGCGACTTCGTCGACCGCGGCCCCGACGGCGTCGGGGTCATCGAGTTCGTGATGGGGCTGTCCGAGCAGGCCGCCGGGGCGGGCGGCAAGGTGGACGCGCTGGTCGGCAACCACGAGGTGCTGCTGCTGGGGATGCACCGGTTCGGCGACGAGCAGGTGCCCGGCGCGCCGTCGCCGCGCAGCTTCGCGCGCAGCTGGACGATCAACGGCGGCCTGCGCAGCGACCAGGACCGGCTCACCGACGAGCACATCGCGTGGCTGACCTCCAGGGCGGTGCTGCGGCTGGTCGACGACCACCTGCTGATGCACTCCGACACGCTGGCCTACCTGGAGTGGGGCGGCACCATCGACGAGGTCAACGCCGCCGTGGCCGAGGTGCTGCGCGGCGACGACCTGGCCGAGTGGTGGGAGTGCTGGCGGCGGATGACCACCCGCTACGCCTTCCGCGGCCCGGACGGCGGCGCGGTCGCCGAGCAGCTGATGCGGATGCTGGGCGGGCGCGAGGTGGTGCACGGGCACAGCGTCATCGCCGACCAGCTCGGCGTGCCGCCCGCGCAGGTGGACGGGCCGCTGCGCTACGCCGACGGCAAGGTGCTGGCGGTCGACGCGGGCCTCTACAGCGGCGGCCCCTGCCTGGTCGTCCCCCTGCCCTACCGCTGACCCGCCGCGGGCTGGGCCGGTCAGGGTGCGGGGACGATCTCCTTGCCCAGCGGCATCAGCGACACCGGCACCATCTTGAAGTTCGCCACGCCCAGCGGGATGCCGATGACCGTCACGCACAGCAGCGCGCCGGTCACCACGTGGCCGATGGCCAGCCAGATGCCCGCGACCACGACCCAGATGACGTTGCCCAGCAGCGACGGCGCACCCGCGTCGGGTCGGTCCACCACGGTGCGCCCGAACGGCCACAGCGCGTAGTTGGCGATCCGGAATGCCGCCAACCCCCACGGGATGGTGACGATGAGCAAGCAGCAGATTACTCCGGTGATGACGTAGCCCACCGCCAGCCAGAACCCGCTGAGCACCAGCCAGATCACGTTGAGGATGAGCCGCATGTGCCCATCTTGCCCGATTAAGCTGCTCCCTCGTGGTGAACAGAGTGCGCTGGGGAATCGTGGCCACGGGCGGCATCGCCGACGTCGTCACCGCCGATCTGCTGCGGGTGGCCGAGGCCGAGGTGCTGGCCGTGTCCTCCCGGCAGCTGCCGAGGGCGCTGGAGTTCGCCGCCAAGCACGGCATCCCGCGCGCCTACGGCGGCACCGCCGAGCTGCTGGCCGACCCGGACGTGGAAGTGGTCTACGTGGCCACCCCGCACGCGCAGCACTACGAGGTGACCCGCGCGGCGCTGGAGGCGGGCAAGCACGTGCTGTGCGAGAAGCCCATCACGCTGGACCTGGCGGGCGCGCGGGACCTGGTCGACCTGGCCCGCGAGCGCGGGCTGTTCCTGATGGAAGCCATGTGGACGCGGTTCAACCCGCTGATCCGCGAGCTGCGCGGGCTGGTGGCGGAGGGCGTCGTCGGCGAGGTGCGCAGCGTCCGCGCCGACTTCGGGTTCGTGCACGAGTTCCTGCCGCAGCACCGGCTGTGGAACCTGGCGCTGGGCGGCGGGTCGCTGCTGGACCTGGGCGTCTACCCGGTGGCGTTCGCGCAGATGCTGCTGGGCGAGCCCGCGGTGGTGCACGCGCACGGCTCGCTCGCGCCGACCGGCGTCGACGCGGAGGCCGCGCTCCTGCTGGGCTACCCCGACGGCGCGCACGCGCTGCTGACCTCGACGCTGACCACCGCCCCGGCGGCCAGCGCGACCGTGTACGGCACCAAGGGCCGCATCGACGTGCCGGACCGGATGTACAACCCGGACCGGATCGTGGTCAACGGCGAGGAGCGCCGCGCCGAGATCGAGGGCTCGGGCTACACGCCGCAGCTGCGCGAGGTCGTCGCGCGCGTGCGCGCGGGAGATACGGAGAGCCCGGAGATGTCCCTGGAGGACACGCTCGCCGTCATGCGCACCATGACCACCGCGCTGGACCAGCTCGGCGTCCGCTACCCCGTGCTCAGGTAGCGGGCGCGGGAGTGGCGGGCGCTGGAGTAGCGGGCAGCAGCGCCGCCACCACGGCCACCACGTCGTCCACCGGGTCGTGGGTGGTCGGGGTGAGCAGGTGGCTCATGCCCAGCCGGGCGGTGGTCTCGGCCACCAGCCGGACCCGCTCGGCGGGCAGCGCGGGCCAGTGCCGCCGCACGTGCTCGGCGAACACCTCGGTGGCCTGCGCCAGCACCGGCTGCCCCCTGGTGGTCAGCAGCGGCAGCATGTCCTCGGCGTTCGCGCCGGAGAACACCGAGCGGGCCAGCGCGTCCCGCTCGGCCAGGTCGAGGGCGAACCGCAGGCCCGCGCGCAGCCCCTCGACCGGGTGCGGCTCGCGGGCCAGCCGCTCGCCCACGCCGTCCAGGAACTCGCCCACCTTGACCAGGGTGACCTGCTGGACCAGCCGCTCCTTGTTGCCGAACTCGTTGTAGACGGTCTGCCTGCTGACGCGCGCCCTGGCGGCCACGTCCACCACGCGCAACCCGTGCGAGCCGCGTTCCGCGAGCAGTTCCGCGGCGTGGAGCAGCAGCGATCGGGTGAGATCGGTCACGGCGCGTACTTTACACAATAGGGTTGTTTGTAAAGCCCGTAGAGTGGCAACGTGCCGCTGATCGTGGGATTCGACCTGGACATGACCCTCATCGACCCCCGACCCGGCATGGCGGCGGTGATGGACGCGGTGGCCGCCGAGAGCGGCTACCCCCTCGACGGGGCCCACTTCGCGGCCAACCTCGGGCCGCCCCTGGACATGACCTACCGGGACTTCGGCGTGCCCGAGGAGGAGATCCCGGAGCTGGTGGCGCGGTTCCGCGCGCTCTACCCGGAGATCGTCATCCCGGCCACGGTGGCGCTGCCCGGCGCGGCCGAGTCGCTGGCGGCGGTGCGCGAGCTGGGCGGCACCACCATCGTGGTCACCGGCAAGTACCGGGCCAACGCCGCGCTGCACCTGGCCGCGCTGGACTGGGAGGTCGACCACCTGTTCGGCGAGCTGTGGTCCACCGGCAAGGCCGAGGCGCTCAAGCTGCACGGGGCGTGCGCGTACGTCGGCGACCACGTGGGCGACGTGCGCGGCGCCAAGGCCGCCGAGGCGGTCTCCGTGGCCGTGGTCAGCGGCCCGTGCAGCGCCGAGGAGCTGACCGCCGAGGGCGCGGACGTGGTGCTGCCCGACCTGACCGGGTTCCCGGACTGGCTGCGCGCCAACGCCGAGCGGCTCAGCGCCAAACAGGTCAGCGCCGCGAACGGGCGTCGCGCACCGCGCTGAACACCCCGATCGCCAGGCCGAGCGGGGCGAGCAGCCACCCCGCCACGAACACCCAGACGGGCAACCCGGCCGCGCCCGCGGCGAACATGGCGGCGATCGCCACGACGCCGAGCGCGAACATCGCCACTGCCAGCGGCATCAGCTTCGAGGTCGACATGCGGGTGAGCGTAGTCGCGCGATCGGAGGTGCCCTGTCGGCGGTGGACTGGCTAGTCTGGTCAGACGCGTCCTGGGCACGCCCCCGGACGCGTTCGTCATGTGGAACGAAGGAGCGGTGAGGTGCCGACCGGCAAGGTCAAGTGGTACGACTCGGAGAAGGGCTTCGGCTTCGTCACCCAGGACGGTGGCGAGGACGTCTACGTGCGGAAGTCCGCGCTGCCTCCGGGGGTCGAGGGCCTGAAAGCCGGTCAGCGCATCGAGTTCGGCATGGCGGAGGGCAGGCGCGGCCCCCAGGCGCTGTCGGTGCGCCTGATCGACCCGGCCCCGTCCGTGGCCGAGGCGCGCAGGCGGCCCGCGGAGGAGCTGCACGGCCTGATCGAGGACATGATCAAGCTGCTGGAGCTGAAGGTGCAGCCGGAGCTGCGCCGGGGCCGGTACCCCGACCGCAAGAACACCAAGCTGATCGCCGACGTGGTCCGCGCCGTCGCACGGGAGCTCGACCCGTAACCCCCCGCCCCCCACTCCTGGTGCGTCGGCAAGTACTACCCGGCGGGGCTGAGAGGGCAGGTAAGTACCGCCCGAGGCGCGAGAGCGGGGTCGGGGTGCGCGAATGGTGAATTCGCGGTGTCTGGACGTTCGACTCGCGGGGGCGACACGCCCACCACGCCCGCAACCGGGTGAGACCGGGGGCGGGCGTGGTGGGGGTCAGTGCCTGTCGTCGACGGAGAGGACCCAGGTGCCTCGGGCGACGAAGTCGAACGCGCCGGTGGTGCTGGTCTCGATGCGCGCGCCGTACTGCTGGACCTCGACGCTCTCCAGCTGGTCGTCGGGGTTGGGCAGCACGAGCGTGTACGCGTAGCGCGGCTCGTTCGCGGTGAACAGCTTGCTGCGCAGCGGCTCCTGCTGCTCGCCTCGGGCGTTGCGGTAGGTGAACTTCACCGACCACGCCGACTCCGCCAGCTCGCCGGGCACCGAGATCTGCACCGGCTTGCCGGGGCGCACCCGCAGCACGCCCGCGGCCTCGACGTCCACCTCGCAGTTCTCCGACTCCAGGTCGCAGTACTGGGTGGGCTCGACGTTGATCGCCTCGCCGTCGGCGTAGAAGGTCACCTCGGGGTCGGTGGGGGCGGCGCAGCCGGCCGCCATGGCCAGCAGCAGCACGGTGAGGACTTTGCGCACGCCAGGCACCCTACGGGGTGACCGGGGTGGGCTTGAGCGGGCGGTCGCCGCCGAGGCCGGGGACCAGCGACCCGCCGCGGCGGGTGGCGATGGTCTGGGCCAGGCCCAGCGCCAGCAGCGCCGACAGCACGGTGAAGCCCACCCAGTACTCGGTGGGCAGCAGCACGCCCAGCGCGCCGCCGAACACCCAGCCCAGCTGCAGGATGGTCTCCGAGCGGCCGAACGCCGACGCGCGGGACTCCTCGGGCAGGTCGTCCTGGATCACCGCGTCGAGGCTGATCTTGGCCAGCGAGCTGGCCGTCGCGCCGATCAGGCCGACCGCCGCGGCGGTGATCAGGCCGGGCAGCACGGCGGCCACCACGGTGGTCGCCAGCGCGCCCACCAGGCAGCCGATCACCACCTGGTCGGGCGAGCCGAAGTGCAGCCGCGCGCCCACCGCGTTGCCCAGGAAGCTGCCCACGCCCGCCGCGCCCGCGATCACGCCGAGCAGCAGCAGCTGCAGCAGCGCCTCGCCTTCGGTCTGGGCGCGCACCACGAACGCGGCGAACAGCGTCAGGAAGCCGGTGAGCATCCGGATGGCGCCGTTGCCCCACAGCGCCACGACGACCGAGCGGCCCAGCGCCTGGCGGGGCTTGCGCGGCCGGGCCCGCAGTGAGGTGGGCACCTCGCCCTCGGTGACCTCCACCCAGGCCGGGATGCGCAGGCAGAACCAGGCGTTGGCCAGGGACAGCACGGCGGTGAACCACAGCGCGCCCGGCGAGCCGAACAGGTTCGCGAAACCGGCCGCGACCAGGCCGAACACGCCGCCCGCAGCCAGGCCGAACACGGTCATCCTGGCGTTGGTCTTGGACAGCGTGATCTCCGGCGGCACCACGCGGGGCGTGATCGCCGCCTTGAGCACGGTGAACGACTTGGACAGCACCATGCTGCCCAGCGCCGCCGGGTACAGGCCCCAGTTGTCGAAGTTCAGCGCCATGACGATCGACAGCAGCACGCGCAGCGCGCACGAGGCGGCCAGCGCCACCCGCCTGCCGTGCTGGACGCGGTCCAGCGCGGGCCCGATCACCGGGGCCACCAGCGCGAACGGGGCCACCGTGATCAGCAGGTAGAGGGCGACCCGGCCGCGGCTCTCGCCGGTGGCGGCGGAGAAGAACAGGGTGTTGGCCAGCGCCACGGCCATAGCCGCGTCGGCGGCGTAGTTCAGCATCACCGCGTAGGTCAGCGACGACAGCCCGGACTGCTTGGCGCCGTCGGCGTGCGCGGCGCGGCGGAACGCGGCCACGCCCCGCGTGGTGAGCTGCCGCGTCCGGTAGAGCGCGACGCGCGTCACGGTCAGCTTCTTCGGCGGTGGGGGCGCGCCCTGGAGGCGGGCCCTGGCGCGGGGCTGAGCGCGGGGTTGGGGACGCGGTTCGGGCTCGGGGGGCCTGCCCGGCGTGGGGTAGGGGCGGGTGTCGCGGGGGCGGGGGCGGTACTCGTCGTCCTCCCACGGGTACCGGCGGGGTGGCGGCGTGCCCCGGCCTGCCCGGCCGGGCTGGTCCTCGGGACGTCGCGTCACGGCGTCAATCCTGCCTCACCGGGGACGGCCTGTCCGCCGCATCGGCGCTCGTGGGCGCGCTCACCCCGTGGTGAACCGAATCCGGAAGATCGTCGGCCAGTTCTTGCCGGTCACCAGGAACTCGTCGGTGCCGGGGACGGCGGCGATGCCGTTGAGCACGTCGGTGGGCGGCACGCCCGGCGGGCGCAGCGGGCCGAGGTCGGCGGTGGTGAGCACGCGGCCGGACGCCGGGTCGACGCGCACCACCTCCTCGCTCTGCCACACGTTGGCCCAGACCTGCCCGTCGACGCACTCCAGCTCGTTGAGCCGGTCCAGCGGCCTGCCGTCGCGGGTGACCCGCACCGCGCCGGTCTCGGCGAAGGTCACCGGGTCGCGGAAGGTCAGCTCGTCGGTGCCGTCGCTCATGACCAGCCGCCCGCCGTCCAGGCACAGCCCCCAGCCCTCGCCGTCGTAGCGGACCCGGCGCAGTTCCCGCAGGCTGGCCCGGTCGCGCTCGATGGCCACGCCGTCGCGCCAGGTCAGCTGCCAGATGCGGTCGTCGACCACGGTGATGCCCTCGCCGAACAGCGGGGCGGGCAGCTCGACGCGCTGGGCCACCTCGCCGGTGGTCGGGTCGAGCCTGCGCAGCGACGAGCGCCCCTCCAGGCCGGTGCCCTCGTACAGCGCGCCGTCGGCCAGTTCGAGGCCCTGGGTGAACGCCTCCGGGTCGTGCGGGATGGTGCCCAGCACCTCGGCCCGCGCGGTGGTGGGAGCGGTGCTGGACGGGGGTGGTGAGGGGGCGGGTTCGGCCGCGCAAGCCGACGCGACCGCTGCGAACGCCACTGCCACCGGGAGCCACCGCACGTCCGAAAGGGTGGCACGTGTGCGCGGCCCTGCGAAGACGTGCGGCACAATCAGGACGTGACCGCCACGCCGACTCAGCAGCCCCAGCCCGTGCTCGCCGACCAAGCGGCCGTCCGGTTCGCCCGCGCCGCCGCGCAGGAGGAAGCCGGTGCGGAACGGGTGGGCGCGCACGTCGGCGTGCTCGCCGAGGACGAGGTGTCCGCGACCCACCTGTTCGAGGCCGAGCACGCGGGCTACCGCGGCTGGAACTGGGCCGTGACCATCGCGCACGCCGGCCCCGGCACGCCGCTGTCGATCAGCGAGGTCGTGCTGCTGCCCGGCCAGGACGCGCTGGTCGCGCCGCAGTGGGTGCCGTGGAACGAGCGGGTCCGCGCGGGCGACCTGGGCGTGGGCGACCTGCTGCCGCCGAAGGAGGACGACCCCCGGCTGGTGCCCGGCTACGTCGCCTCGGACGACCCGGCGGTGGAGGAGGTCGCGCTGGAGGTCGGCCTCGGCCGGGTGCGGGTGCTCTCCCGCGAGGGCGTGCTCGACGCGGCCCAGCGCTGGCAGGGCGGCGACTTCGGCCCGCGCAGCGACATGGCGCGCAGCGCCCCCGCGCACTGCGGCACGTGCGGCTTCTACACCCGCCTCGCCGGTTCGCTCGGCGCCGCCTTCGGGGTGTGCGCGAACGAGCTGACGCCCGCCGACGGGCACGTGGTGCACGTGGAGTACGGCTGCGGCGCGCACTCCGAGGTCGAGGTCGAGGGCGGCCCGATGGTGCCGGTGGCCGACGTGGTCTACGACGACGCGGAGCTGGAGGTCGAGCCCACCGGGGCCGAGCCCGGCCCCGCCGCCGACGCCGGTGCGCCGGTGGACGAGACCGCGCGGTGAGCCGGGACCCGTTCGGCACCGAGGCGCTGCGCGAGTCGGTGCTGGCCGCGTGGCGCGGCTCGCCGACCCGGTTCCGCGAGGACGCCAACGCCGAGGAGGACCTGCGGCTGGGCGGCTACCGCGACCGGCTGCTGGTCGAGCTGGCGCAGAACGCCGCCGACGCGGCCGGTGACGAGCCCGGCGTGCTGCGGCTGACGGCGGTGGGCGGCGAGCTGCGGGCGGCCAACACCGGGGCCCCGCTGGACGCGGCGGGCGTGGCGGCGCTGGCGTCGCTGCGCGCGTCGGCCAAGTCGGCCGACACCGTGGGGCAGTTCGGCGTCGGGTTCGCCGCGGTGCTGGCGGTGACCGAGGAGCCGCGCGTGGTGTCGCGGTCCGGCGGCGTGCTGTTCTCCGCGCGGCGCACCAGGCAGGAGGTGCCGGAGCTGGCCGAGCAGCGCGGCGGCGACGTGCCGGTGCTGCGGCTGGTGTGGCCGACCGACGAGGCCGACCTGCCCGACGGGTTCGACACCGAGGTGCGGCTGCCGCTGAAGGCGGGCGTGGACGCGGCGGCGCTGCTGGCCGAGTTCGCCGAGCAGGCGCCGGACCTGCTGCTGGCGCTGCCGGGGCTGCGCCGCGTAGAGGTCGGCGACCTGGCGTGGGAGCGCGCGGAGTCCGCCGGTGTCGTGGTGCTGACCGGGCCCGCGGGCGACCGGCGCTGGCGGGTGCACCGCGTCGGCGGCGAGCTGCCCGAGGACCTGGTGCAGGGCGTCGAGTCGCGTCCGGTGTGGACGGTGTGCTGGGCGTGGCCGATGGACGAGCCGCTGACCGGTGACGTGCTGCACGCGCCGACGCCCACCGACGAGAAGCTGTCCCTGCCCGCGAGGCTGATCGCGACGCTGCCGGTGGAGCCGTCCCGGCGGCGCGTGCTGGTCGGCGCGGCGGCGCGGTTCGTGCTGGAGCGGGCCGCCGCGGCCTACCCGGAGCTGGTGGCCGCGCTGCCCGCGGTGGAGCGCACGTCCCTGGTGCCGTTGCCCGGTTTCCCGCTGTCCGAAGTGGACGGTCGGCTGCGCGAGGGCGTGCTGTCGGCGCTCCGGGTCGCCGAGTGGCTGCCGCTGGCCGACGGCGAGTGGGGCGCCCCGGAGCGCGCGAAGGTCCTGGACGCGCCGTCGGAGGAGCTGGTCGAGCTGTTGGAGGACGTCGTCCCCGGCCTGCTCGACGCCGAGCTGACGCTGCCCGCGCACGCGAAGGCGTTGGCGGCGCTGGGGGTTCCCCGGCTGCCGGTGTCCGAAGTGGTCGCCGCGCTGGCGGGCGTCGGCGGCGACCCGGAGTGGTGGCGGCAGGTCTACGCGGCCCTGGAGCCGATCGCGGACGTGGACTCCTCGGCGCGCGAGGAGATGGGCAGCCTGCCGGTGCCGCTGGCGGACGGGCGGCTGGTGAGCAGCCCGCGCGGCGTGCTGCTGACCGACGAGCCGGTCGACTTCCCCGGCCTGCGGGTGGTGCACCCGGACGCGGCCCACCCGCTGCTGCTGCGGCTGGGCGCGGTGGAGGCGGGCGCGGCCGAGGTGCTGGACTCCGACGCGGTCCGCGAGGCCGTGCGGCACAGCGCGGACGAGCCCGACCCCGAGCTGGCGCGGGCCGTGCTGCGGCTGGTGTCCCGCGCGGGCGGGCGGCCGTGGCTGGGCGAGCTGGCGCTGCCCGACGCCGATGGCCAGTGGCGGCGGGCCGACGAGCTGGTGCTGCCGGACTCGCCGCTGCGCGAGGTGCTGGAGGCCGACGCCCCGGTGGGCGTGCTGTCGGCGGAGCTGGCCGCCGAGTGGCCGCGCGAGGTGCTGGTGGCCGTCGGCGTGCTCGACGGGTTCACCGTGGTCGAGGACGACTCGCCGACCGAGCCCGACCACGACCTGGCCGACGAGGGCTACTGGTGGGACGCCGCCGAGGTGCCGCCCTCCCGCGTGCTGGGCATCCGCGACCTGGACCTGGTGGCGCGGGACAAGTGGCCCCAGGCGCTGCGGATGATGTCGGCCTCGCCCGAGGTGTGGCGGGCGGTGGTCGAGCCCGACGGCTACACCGGGTGGTGGCTGGCCCGCTACGCGCTGCTGGAGGGCAAGCCGCTGGGCTCGTGGCGGCTGCCCGAGGCCGACTCGGTGGACGGCCTGTACGACGTGGTGCCCGACGTGGGGCTGCCCTCGCACGTGCTGGCGGCGGCGGGGGTGCGGACCGGGCTGGCGGTGCTGGACGAGGACGACGTGGCCGACCTGGTGGCCCGGCTGGGCGACCCGCAGCGCGAGCTGTCCGACGCGCTGGTGCTGCGGGTGCACGCCGCGCTGGCGGAGGTCGCCGAGTCGGTCGGCGTGGAGCCGCCGGAGCGGGTGCGCGTGCTGACCGGGGCCGCGGTGCCCGCCGACGACGTGGTGGTGCCCGACCTGCCGTGGCTGCTGGGGGTGCTGCCGCCGGAGCAGGTGCTGGCCGCCGACGGCGCGGCGTCCGCGCTGGCCGAGCTGCTGGCGCTGCCGCTGGCCTCGGAGGAGGTCGGCGGGACCGTGGCCAGCGCCGGGGACGAGGTGGTGTGGGCCGAGCTGGGCGCGGTGCGGCTGGCCTGCGGCCTGCTCGGCGTCGAGCTGCCCGCCGGTTCGCTGGTGGTGCACGACGTGCTGCTGGTGGACGCCGAGGGCGCGCGGCACGAGGTGTCGTGGTGGGTCGACGGCGACGAGCTGCACGCCGCGGACACCCCGGAGGGACTGGCCCGCGCCCTGGCCTGGACCACCGGTCGGTGGGCCGACCGGCACACCTTCGCCGCGCTCATCGCCGACCCGACGCCGACGGTCCTGCTGGCCTGACCGTCGCGAGAGGACCGGCCACCCGAGGACCGGCCACCCGAGGACCGGCCACTCAGGACCGGTCGAGCCCCCGCTGGGCGGTGCGGGAGCCGCGCCGGGACGCGGCGCGCTGCCAGCTGAACACGCCGTAGCCGATCAGCCCGAGCAGCCCGCCGCACAGGCACGTCCACAGCAGGGTGGTGTTGTCCCGCGCGAACAGCAGCACCCCCAGGAAGGCGAGGAACCACAGCCCCGTCCCGGCCACGATCACCGGCACCGGGTCGAGCAGGCGCGGCGGCAGCGGCGGGGGCGGGGGTGCGGGTGGGGGCGTCAGCGACTGTTCGGCCACGTCAGGCAGGCTACCTCCCCGAAACACCGGTGCGGCACGCTCTTGCCCGCACCGGTCACTGGACAAGGGAGACGTGATGGCCACCTCCGCCGGCCTCGACCGCTTCTTCAAGATCTCCGAACGCGGCTCCACGCTGGGCCGCGAGGTGCGCGGCGGCCTGGTCACGTTCGTGACCATGGCCTACATCGTGGTGCTCAACCCGCTGATCCTGGGCAGCTTCGCCGCCGACGACGCGGGCGCGAAGAAGGACGTGCTGGGCGACATCCTGCCGGTGCCGCAGGTCGCCGCGGTGACGGCGCTGGTCGCGGGCGTGCTGACCATCCTGTTCGGACTGGTCGCCAACTACCCGTTCGCGCTGGCCACCGGGTTGGGCATCAACTCGTTCCTGGCGGTCACCCTGGCGCCGCAGATGACCTGGCCCGAGGCGATGGGCCTGGTGGTGGTCAACGGCCTGGTGGTGCTGCTGCTGGTGGTCACCGGGGTGCGCACGGCCGTGTTCAACGCGGTGCCCGCCGAGCTGAAGGCGGCCATCGCGGTCGGCATCGGCCTGTTCATCTGCTTCATCGGCCTGGTCGACGCCGGGTTCGTGCGGCGCGTGCCGGACGAGGCGGGCACCACCGTGCCGGTCGGGTTGGGCATCGGCGGCTCCATCGCGTCGTGGCCGACGTTCGTGTTCGTGGTCGGCTTGGTGCTGACCGGCATCCTGGTGGCCCGGCGGGTGCGCGGGGCGATCCTGATCGGCGTGCTGTCCGCCGCGGTGCTGTCGATCGTCCTGGAGGCCCTGGTCAAGGCGGGTCCGTCGCAGGGCACCAACCCCAAGGGCTGGAACCTGGGCTACCCGGCGCTGCCGGAGCAGGTGTTCGGGCTGCCGGACCTGTCGCTGCTGGGCGAGGTCTCCTTCGGCGCGTGGACGCGGGTGCCCGCGCTGACCGCCGCGCTGCTGGTGTTCACCCTGGTGCTGACCGACTTCTTCGACACCGTGGGCACGATGACCGGCCTGGGCAAGGAGGCGGGCCTGATCGGCCGGGACGGGCAGCTGCCGGGGGTGAGCAGGGCGCTGTTCGTCGACGGCGTGGGCGCGGTCGCGGGCGGTGTCGGGTCCTCGTCGTCGAACACGGTGTTCATCGAGTCGGCGGCGGGGATCGCGGAGGGCGCGCGGACCGGCCTGGCCAACGTGGTCACCGGCCTGCTGTTCCTGGCGGCCATGTTCTTCACCCCGCTGTACTCGGTGATCCCGGTGGAGGCGGCGGCGCCCGCGCTGGTCATCGTCGGCGCGCTGATGGTCGTGCAGATCAAGGAGATCGACTTCGCCGACTTCTCGGTGGGGCTGCCCGCGTTCCTGACCATCGTGGTCATGCCGTTCACCTACTCGATCGCCAACGGCATCGGCGCGGGCTTCGTCAGCTACGTGCTGCTGCGGGCGCTGACCGGGCGGGCGCGCAGCGTGCACCCGCTGATGTGGGTGGTGGCGGGCGCGTTCGTCGTCTACTTCGCCATCGGGCCGATCCAGGCGCTGCTCGGGGCGTGACGGGATTTCCCTCGGCGGACCCGGAAATCGTGAGGTATGCTAACTACATGGCCGACAGCGACGCGGACCCCGGACTGGCAGGCAGGCTGAGGTTGGCCGTGGTCCGGCTCAACCGCAGGCTGCGCGCGCAGCGGGTCAACTCGACGATCTCGCTGACCCAGGTGTCCGCGTTGTCCACGCTGCACAAGTGCGGCCCGCTGACCCCCGGCGAGCTGGCCGCCAAGGAAGGCGTCCAGCCGCCCTCGATGACCAGGGTCATCGCGGCGCTGGAGGAGTACGGGTTCGCCACCCGCCGACCGCACCCCACCGACGGCCGCCAGGCCATCGTGGAGCTCAGCGAAGCGGGCTTGAACTACATCAACGAAGAGGTCTCGGCCAGGGAGGCGTGGCTGGACAAGCGGCTGGCCGAGCTGACACCGGAGGAGCGCGGCGTGCTCTCGCGCGCCGCCGAGATCATCGACAGGATGGCGGGGCAGTAACGAAGTGCCTGCGTACGAGGGTGGTGCCGGAAGCGATCGGAACGATCCGCGGACAGCGCCACCCCCGCCGCGGCGCACCGGCACGTTCGCCTCGCTGAAGGTCCGCAACTACCGGCTCTACGCGGGCGGCCAGGTCGTCTCCCTGGTCGGGCTGTGGATGCAGCGCGTCGCCCAGGACTGGCTGGTGCTGGAGCTGTCCGACGGCAGCCCGGTCGCCCTGGGCGTCGCCGCGGCGCTGCAGTTCGCGCCGACCCTGCTGCTGTCGCTGTGGGCGGGCGTGCTCGCCGACCGGCTGGACAAGCGCAGGCTGCTGCTGGTCCTGGAGACCGGCCTGGGCCTGTGCGCGCTGGCGCTGGGCCTGCTCGACGTGACCGGCGTGGTCCAGCTGTGGCACGTCTACCTGCTGTGCCTGCTGCTGGGCGCGGTCTCCGCGGTGGAGACCCCGGTGCGCCAGTCGTTCGTGGTCGAGATGGTGGGCCGCGACCAGCTCACCAACGCCGTGGCGCTGAACTCCATGACGTTCAACCTGGCCCGCATGGTCGGCCCGGCGGTCGCGGGCGTGATGATCACCGTGGTGGGCACCGGCTGGGTGTTCCTGGTCAACGCCGTGTCGTTCCTCGGCGTGCTGGCCGGGCTGCTGCTGATGGACGTCGGCGCGCTGCACCGCGGCGAGCCCGTGCCCAGGCGCAAGGGGCAGCTGCGGGAGGGCCTGCGCTACGTGCGCAAGCGCGTCGACCTGGTCGTGCTGCTGTGCCTGGTGTTCTTCATCAGCACGTTCGGGCTGAACTTCTACGTCACCCTGGCGGTGCTGGCCCGCAACACCTTCGGCGGCGACGCCGACGCCTACGGCCTGCTGTCGACCATGCTGGCGGTGGGCACCCTGGCCGGGGCCACGCTGGCCGCCCGGCGCAGCGCCAGGGGGAAGCCGCGGCCCCGGCTGCTGATCGGCGGCGCGCTGGTGTTCGGCGTGCTGGAGGTGGTGTCCGGGCTGATGCCGAGCCTGTGGGTGGTCGGGCTGTCGCTGATCCCGCTGGGGATCGCCATGATGACCTTCACCACCACCGCGAACGCCACCGTGCAGCTGGCCGTCGCGCCCGCCATGCGGGGGCGCGTGATGGGGCTGTACATGCTGGTGTTCCTGGGCGGGAACCCGGTGGGCGGGCCGGTGATGGGCTGGCTGGCCGAGCACTTCACCGCGCGGGCGCCGCTGGTGTTCGGCGGCGTGGTGTCGGTGGTGGCGGCCCTGGTCGGCGGCGCGGTGCTGGCCCGCCTCCCCAGCGCGTCGGCAAGTACTACCCGACGCGCTCGCGAGGGCCGCTGACTACTACCCGTGCTGCGCGAACGCTCGGTTCGCGCGGGGCTAACGTCGCCTGCCCGCCTTGAGCGGGGCCACGTCGGCGCCGTCGTGGGAGCTGCGGCACTCGTCCGGCGTCACCGCTTCCACGGCCAGGGTCAGCATCCCCTTCACCCCGGTGTAGATCGACTCGCCGCGCGAGGCCAGGGACGTGTGCACCCGGTTGGAGTCGGAGAAGTCGCGGTCGTCCTTGGTCCGCTTCTTCCCGACCTCCTCCGGCTTGGTGGCGCTGCGGAGGTTGACCTCCAGCCACGCCGCGACCTCGGCCGGGGTGGTCAGCACCTCCTCGGGGGTGCGCTCCAGGCGCTCCGAGCGCGGCGAGGCGTGGTCCAGCGAGGTGTGCTCCACGTAGGCGTGCCAGTGCGTGTTGCGCAGCGACCACGTCTGCTCGACCGGCCAGTCCTCCTCGGTGCCCATGCGCCTATCTTGCCAGGGTTCGCACGTCCAGGGTGTGCTCCACCCCCACCGCTTCGGCCAGCCTGCGGTCGTGGGTCACCAGCAGCAGCGTCCCGGTGTAGGACCCGAGCGCCTGCTCCAGCTGCTCGATCGCGGCCAGGTCGAGGTGGTTGGTCGGCTCGTCCAGCACCAGGCACGTGGTGCCCCTGGCCTGGAGCACGGCCAGCGCCGCCCTGGTGCGCTCGCCGGGCGAGAGCGTGCGGGCGGGCCGCAGCACCGCGTCCGCGCCGACCCGGAACTTCGCCAGCAGGGTGCGCGCCGCCACGGCGGACAGGCCGGTGGCCTCGGCGACCACCTCCAGCGCGGGCGTGTCGGTGGTGAACGAGGCCCGCACCTGGTCGACCTCGCCGACCACGACCCCCGCCCCCTGGTCGCGCTCGCCCGCCGCCAGCGGCAGCCTGCCCAGCAGCGCGCCGAGCAGGGTGGACTTACCCGACCCGTTGGGCCCGGTGACGCGCCACCGCTCGCCCGCGCCGATGGTCAGGTCGACCGGGCCGAGCACCACGTCGCCGCGCCGCACCACGGCCCCGCGCAGGGTGAACGCGATCCGGCTGCCGCGCCCCGCGCTGGGCAGGGTCAGCCGCAGCTGCCACGGCTCGCGCGGCTGCTCGACCTCCTCCAGCCGTCCCAGCGCGCGGTCGGCGGCGGCGGCCTTCGCGCCCAGGTTCTCCGCGCCCTCCTTGTGCCAGAACCGGATGAACTTGTCGCTCTCGTCGGACTTGGCGTTGCGCCGCACGCCCGCCCGCGACCAGTCGCGGGCCTGCCGCGCCCGCTGGGTCAGCGCGTCGCGCTTGGCCGCGTACGCCTCGTACTCCTCCTGCGCGCGCCGCTCGGCCAGCGCCCGCTCGGTGACGTAGGCGTCCCAGCCGCCGCCGAAGACGCGCACGTCCTTGGTGAACTCGTCCAGCTCGGCGATGGCCGTGGTGGTCCTGGCCAGGAACTCCCGGTCGTGGCTGACCAGCACCATCGCCGCCCGGCCGGCCAGCACGTGCGACTCCAGCAGCTCCAGGCCCGCCAGGTCGAGGTCGTTGGTCGGCTCGTCGAGCAGCAGCACGTCGGCCCGCACCAGCAGCACCGACGCCAGCCGCAGCCGCGCCGACTGGCCGCCGGACAGCTCCCGCGCGCCGCGCCGGTCGAGCAGGTCGGCGGGCAGGCCGAGGCGCTGGCACACCGCGTCGGCGCGCTCGGCGAAGTCGGCGGCGCCCACGGCGGTCCACTGGTCGAACGCCGCCGCGTAGTCGTCCTCCGCGCCCGGCTCCCCGTCCGCGAGCGCCCGCGCGGCCCGCTCGAACCGCGCCTCGGCCCGCGCCACGCCGGTGCGGCGGGCGAGGTGGTCGCGCAGCGACTCGCCGGGGCGCACCGCGGTCTCCTGGGTCAGGTGGGCGACCGGGCCTCGGGCGATCACCGTGCCCTGGTCCGGGGTCAGCTCGCCTGCCAGCACGCGCAGCAGGGTGGACTTGCCCACCCCGTTGGGCGCGATGAGACCTACGCGTTCGCCTGCTGGAACATCGAGATCGACCTCCGAGAGCACGGTCCGGGGACCGAACGACAGCGTGACCTTCCTGGCTGTCAGCGCGGACACGGCACCGATGGTGGCAGCGCGTCGCCGGGGGAGCACCTGATTTTCGGCGCGAGACGAGGCCCCGACCGGCGGTACGACCGGTGCGGGGCCTCGTCATGTTCCCGAACTGACTGCCGCTCCCACCACGAAGCGACGCGCTTAGGTTAGCCTAACCTGGCTATCGGGACAAGGGGTGCCACCGGTCGCCGTCCGGGCTCCCGGCGCGGGGTTGGAGCACCGACGGCTCGTCGTCCAGCGGGAGCCCGCCCAGGTCGTGGCCGGGCACGTGCAGCCACGCCGTGCCGACGAAGGACTTGTTGCGGATGGTCGCCTCGCGGAAGTCCGACCAGGACAGCCGGGTGTGCCCCTGGCCGACCACCTCGACGAACAGCGACGGCGACAGCGCCAGCACCACGTCGGCGGCGGGGCAGGCCAGCAGCGCCCGGCGGGCCGGACGGCTGTCCACCATGCGGGACACGGTGACCACGCCCTGCCCGGCGTACCCGGCGACGGAGGGGCAGACCAGCCCCTGGTGCACGGCCATCCGCAGGCGCAGCCGGGGCTCGTCGGGGTGCTCGTCGTTGTGCGCGCCCAGGGCGTGCGCCAGCGAGCCGGTGAAGTCGTCGACCACCTGCCGCTCGGAGGTGTCGGCGGGCAGCACGGCCAGCTCGCTGTCGCCCGCGTGCTGCACGTCCCAGCGGGTGCGGTCGAAACCGGCCTGCGCGGCGGCCACCTCCAGCACGTCCAGCAGCGCGTGCTGCATGTGGAGCTGCTGTCGGTCGTTGCGGGCGCTGTACGCCTCGGCGTCCACGCTGATCAGGACACGTCGACTGAAGTCGTCGGGCACGGGGTCTTCCTCCGCTTCGTGGTGGTTCTCGGCAGTCTGCGGGAGCGCGCCGGGACCGGGCCCGGTCGTCGAAAATTCAAGGATCGCTTGGGTAATCGGTCGGAGCGACTCGGAAGTTCCTCTTTCGAGCGTTATTCCTTCCACGATCCGGGGTCTTTTCGGACACGCGCAGGTCACCGTGAACACTATGGGTAGAAAGACGTGGTCGGCCCGTGTCGGGGCAAACGTGCCACCCCACCGAACCGGTGACTCGCCTATGGTCAACCGCAAAAATCGGAGTGAAGACGCTCTGTTCGGAAAACCGAAAAAGACGAGCGGTATTCGGTTATTCCACGGCCCAGGTGTGCACCGGTTCCCCGGTGTTCATCAGCTCCACGTAGCGCGCCAGCATCCCGGCCAGCGCCGCCTCCCGGTCCGCGCCGCGCTCCTCCAGCCGCGCCACGGTCTCCCGCTGCCACGTCGAACCGGTCCGCCGGGCCAGGCAGCGGGCCTCGATCACGCCGAGGTAGCGCTCGCGGGCCTCGTCGGACACGCCGCAGGCGCGCAGCCCCTCGTGTGCCAGCGGGAGCAGCTCGCGCAGCACCAGTTCGTCCGGCGACACCCAACCGGCCCCCGGCCAGTACAGCCGGGAGCGCATCCCGTGCCGCGAGCCCGCGTACAGGTTCTCCTCGGCGGCGTGGAAGCTCATCCGGGTCCACAGTGGACTGTCCATCTCCACCAGGGCCCGCTGCGCGCCGTAGAAGAACGCCGCGTTGGCCACGGTGTCCAGCACGGTCGGACCCGCGGGCAGCACGCGGTTCTCCACCCGCAGGTGCGGCACGCCGTCGGCCACGTCGTACACCGGCCGGTTCCAGCGCCACACGGTCCCGTTGTGCAGCCGCAGCTCCAGCAGCGACGGCGTGCGCCCCGCCGCCAGCTCCTCGACCGGGTCCTCCTCGCCGGTGTCGGGCAGCAGCGCGGGGAAGTAGCGCACGTTCTCCTCGAACAGCTCGGTGATCGAGGAGATCCACCGCTCCCCGAACCACACCCTCGGCCGCACGCCCTGGTTCTTCAGCTCCTCCGGCCGGGTGTCGGTGGCCTGCTGGAACAGCGGGATGCGGGTCTCGTGCCACAGCGCCCGCCCGAGCAGGAACGGCGAGTTCGCCGCGATGGCGACCTGCACCCCGGCCAGGCACTGCGCGGCGTTCCAGTGCGCCGCGAAGTCCTCCGGCTCGACCTGCAGGTGCAGCTGCACCGACGTGCAGGCCGCCTCGGGCAGGATCGACTCGGCGTAGCTGAGCAGCTCCTCGCGCCCCCGACCCGGCATGGGCACGCCGTCGATGGACAGCACCGTCTCCTCGCCCCTCGCGGCGAAGATCTGGTCGTTGAGCAGCGCGTAGCGCTGGTGGTGCGACAGCCAGCGCCGGTCGAAGTGCTCGTGCCGCAGCGTGGGCAGCACGCCGATCATCACCAGGCTGGTGCCCGCGTCGTGCGCCTTGGCGTCGGCGGTGCCCAGCAGGGACCGCAGCTCCCGCTCCAGGCCCAGGGTGCCGTCGCCCGCCAGCTCCCTGGGCGGGACGTTGACCTCCAGGTTGTGCTGGCCCAGCTCCAGGGTGAACGAGGGGTCGGCGATCTTCTCCAGCACCACCCCGTTGACCATCGCGGGCTGCCAGGCGGAGTCGACCAGGTTCAGCTCGATCTCCAGGCCCATCTGCCTGCGGGGGAAGGAGAAGCGGCGCTGCGCCAGCATGGTCCCCAGCGCGTCGAGGCACCGCCGGACCCGCTCGCGGTAGCGCTGGCGGTCCTCTCTGGTGAACGTTCGACGGGACACGTCCCTACCCATGCCGCCTCCCCTTCGTCCGGGTGTTCCGGCGGGCCCAGCGGAGGCCAACCGTGACACAGCGGGGAGCCGCCCGTCAGCGCCCAAATCGGTGCTCTCAGTCACGTAGGCGTAACAATGAGCAACGTATGCCTGGTGGGCGGTGCGCCGTTCAGCCCCGTGGACCGGGGGTACCCCCCGCGGTGGGAGACTCCCCCGGTGGCCCAGGTGATCGAGATCGACGACCCGGCCGACCCCAGGCTGGACGACTTCCGGGACCTGTCGACCGCGGACCGCCGCCCGGACCGGCCGGGCGGGCGCGGCCTGGTCATCGCCGAGGGCGTGGTCGTGGTGGAGCGCCTGCTCGCCTCGCCGTACCCGGTCCGCTCGCTGCTGGGCGTGCGCCGCCGGGTGGAGGCGCTGGGCGAGCTGCCCGCGCCCGCCTACGTCACCTCCGCCGAGGTGATGGCCGAGGTCGTCGGCTTCCACCTCAACCGGGGTGTGCTCGCCGCCGCCGACCGCGCGCCGCAGCCGCCGGTCGAGCGGCTGGCGCGGCACGCGCGACGGCTGGCCGTGCTCGAAGGCGTCGGCGACCACGAGAACCTGGGCGCGCTGTTCCGCAACGCCGCCGCGCTCGGCGTGGACGGCGTGATCCTCGGTCCGGGGTGCAGCGACCCGCTCTACCGGCGCAGCGTGCGCGTCTCCATGGGGCACGTGCTGCGCGTGCCCTTCGCCACCGCCCCCAGCTGGCCGGGCACCCTGGGGATGCTGCGGGACGAGGGCTTCCGGGTGGCCGCGCTGACCCCGAGGGCGGGGGCGGCGAACCTGGCCGACGCGGGGCTGCGCGGCGAGCGCGTGGCGGTGCTGCTCGGCTCGGAGGGGCCGGGGCTGACCGAGGAGGCCATCCAGGCCGCCGACCTGGCCGTGCGCATCCCGATGTCGCCCGGCGTGGACTCGCTCAACGTCGCCACCGCCGCGGCCGTCGCCTTCTACGCGCTGCTCTGAACGCGCTACGTTCTTGCCGGGGCGAGAAGGAGGCTATTCGTGGAACTGCGGGTCCAGGGCGGCCGTGCGGTGCTCGCGGGGCGCGACGACGCGGGGGAGCGGGAGGTCGACCCGCGCAGCCTGCCGCTGGCGGCGGGCCTGGCCGAGGCGCTGCACGAGTGGGCCGAGGTCGCCGAGGCGGTGCTGCGGACCGAGCCCCCGGCCGAGGGCGTGGCGGGCGCGCTGGTCACCCGGCGGGGCCGCCAGCTGGCGGGCAGGCTGGCCGCCGAGATGGGCGCCCCGGTGGAGTTCACCGACCCGGTCAGCGGCGAGCGGTTCCTCGTGGCCGCCCCGGCCGACCCGGAACCCGCGGAGCCCGCCCCGGAACCCGCCGAACCCGCCGAAGCCGCTGCCGAGCCCGCCACCCAGGCCCCACCGCCGGGCGAGCCGACCCCGTGGGGCACCGGCCTGACGGTCGCCGCGTTCACCGCGGCGGTGGTCACCTTCACCGTGGTGACGCTGTCGGTGGGGCTGGGGGAGACCAGCGGCTGGCTGGCCCTGCTCGCCAACGTGCTGGTGGTGGGCGGCATCGCCCCGTCGGTGTGGCTGGCGCGCACCGTCCCGGTCTGGCGCTGGGTCGCCTACGGCGTCATGGCAGGCGTCCCGGCCGCCTGGTTCGCCCTCCTGCTCACCCTCCTCTGACGCGCGGGGGAGGGGGTCAGGCGAGGGAGTCGCGCCAGGCGGTGTGCAGGGCGGCGAAGCGGCCGCGCTCGTCGATCAGCTCCTCCGGGGTGCCGTCCTCGACGACCCGGCCGCCGTCGAGCACCAGCACCCGGTCGGCGATCAGCACCGTGGACAGCCGGTGCGCGATGATGAACGCCGTCCGGTCGGCCAGCACCGTCTCCAGCGCCGACTGCACCGCCCGCTCGGTGGGCACGTCCAGGCTCGACGTGGCCTCGTCCAGCACCAGCACCGCAGGGTCGGCCAGGAACGCCCTGGCGAACGCCACCATCTGCCGCTGACCGGCGGACAGCCGCCCGCCGCGCTTGCGCACGTCGGTGTCGTAGCCGTCGGGCAGCGCGGCGATGAACTCGTGCGCCCCCACGGCCGCGGCCGCCGCCTCCACCTCGGCGCGGGTGGCCGACGGCCGCCCCAGCGCGATGTTGTCCGCCACCGTCCCGTCGAACAGGAAGTTCTCCTGCGTCACCGCCACCACGGCGCGGCGCAGGTCCACGTCGGCCACCGACCGCAGGTCGGCCCCGTCCAGCCACACCGTCCCGCGACTGGGGTCGTAGAACCGGGACACCAGCTTGGCCAGCGTCGACTTCCCGGCCCCGGTCGCGCCCACCAGCGCCACCGTCTGCCCGGCGGGCACGTGCAGGTCGAACCGGGGCAGCACCAGCGGGGTGTCCGCCGAGTACCGGAACTCCACCCCGTCGAACCGGATCTCACCGCGCACCTCGCCCAGCGGCACCGGGTCGGCGGGCTCGGGCACCGACGGGACCTCCTCCAGCAGCCCGGAGATCTTCTCCAGCGCCGCGGCGGCCGCCGCGTAGGCGTTGGTGAACACCGCGATCTGGTCGAACGGGTCGTAGAACCGCCGCACGTACAGGGTGAACGCGGCCAGCACGCCCAGCTCCAGCTGCCCGTCCGCGACCCGCCACGCGCCCCACGCCAGCACCACGGCCAGCGAGACGTTGCCGATCACCCGGACCCGCGAGGTGAACGCCGCCATCACGCCCAGCGCCTCGGTGTTGGCGTCCCGGAAGGAGCCGTTGAGGTCGGTCATGATCTGCTCGTTGCGGCGCTCCCGGCGGAACGCCTGCACCGCCCGGATGCCGTTCATGGTCTCCACGAACTGCACGATGATCTTGGCGATGGCGCCGCGGGTGCCCCGGTACGCGCCCGCCGAGCGGCGGTTGAACCAGCGCGTGAGCCCGATCAGCGGCACGAACCCGAACAGCACGACCGCGGCCAGCGGCGGGTCCAGCACCACCAGCACCACCGAGATGCCCACCACCGACAGCAGCGAGGTGAACAGCCCGTCCAGGCCCTCCTCGACCAGGTCCTGCAGCGCGTCCAGGTCGCTGGTCAGCCGGGAGATCACCTTGCCGGAGGTGTACTTCTCGTGGAAGGACACGGACAGCCGCTGGGCGTGCCGGAACACCCGTTCCCGCAGGTCCAGCAGCACGTCCTGGCCGATCCGCCCGGTGAGCCGGACGAAGGCGTAGCGCAGCAGGGTGGCGGCCAGCCCGGCGGCGGCGTACCCGCCGACCGACCAGGCCAGCGCGCTCGGGTCGCCCTCCAGCGCGGCGGGCACGCCCCGGTCGATGGCCGCCGCGATCAGCAGCGGCCCCGCCAGGGTGACCAGGTTCTCCACGACCACGATCGCCAGCGCGAGCGCCGCCGCGCGGGAGTGCGGGCGCAGCAGCGACCCCAGCAGCTCGCGCGACCTGCCGCGCAGCTTGAGCCCGGTGGCCCGGTCCAGCTCTTCGACGTCCTCGGCGGCGACGCCCCGCCACGACTCCTCGGCGGGCGGTCGCTCGGGGGTTCGCTCGGGGGTTCGCTCGGCGGATTCCTCGGGGGTGGTGGTCACGCCGCGACCTCCTCGTCCTCCAGCGTGGACAGCAGGTGCCGGTACTGCTCGTTCTCCGCCAGCAGCCGCCGGTGCTCGCCGACCGCGGCGACGCGGCCGTCGACCAGCATCGCCACCCGGTCGGCCAGCTGCACGGTGCTCGGCCGGTGCGCCACGACCAGCGCGGTCACCCCGGACAGCACGCGCCGCAGCGCGGCCTCCACCTCGGCCTCGGTGTGCACGTCCAGCGCCGAGAGCGGGTCGTCCAGCACCAGCACCGCCGGGCGGCCGACCACCGCGCGGGCCAGCGCCAGCCGCTGCCGCTGGCCGCCGGACAGCGACAGGCCCTGCTCGCCGATGCGGGTGTCCAGGCCCCACGGCAGGGCGTCGACGAACTCCTCGGCCCGCGCGACCCGCAGCGCCTCGCGCACCCGCGCCTGGTCCAGGTCGGGCTGGCCCAGCGCCACGTTCTCGGTGACCGCGGCGGAGAACAGCACCGGCTCCTCGAACGCGGTGCCGACCACCCGGCGCAGCTCGGCCAGGTCCAGGTCGCGCACGTCCACCCCGTCCACGGTCACCCGCCCGGCGGTCACGTCCGCCAGCCGGGGGACCAGGGCGGTCACCGTCGTCTTGCCCGAGCCGGTCGCGCCGACCAGCGCCACCGTCTCACCGGGCCGGATGTCCAGGTCCACGCCGCGCAGCACCTCGCGGTCGCTGCCGGGGTGGCGGAAGCGCACGCCTTCGAACCGGACGTGCCCGCGCACCGGCACCGGCAGCGGTCGGGGCCGGTCCGGGCTGGTGATCGCCACCGGCTCGTCGAGCACCTCGAAGTACCGCTCGACGGCCGAGGCGGTCTGGTTGGTCTCCGCCAGCAGCCACCCGATCGAGTCGGTCGGCCAGCGCAGGTAGGCGCTCACCGTGATGGCCGCGACCAGCGTGCCGACCGTGGTGGTGCCCTGCGCGATGCCCATCGAGCCCAGCGCCAGCTGCCCGGCGATGCCCAGCTCGGGCAGGATGATCAGCACCGCCCACAGCGCGGCGAAGATCCGCACCTTGGCCAGCTCGGTGGCGCGCAGCTCGCGGGCCTGCCGCAGGAACCGCTGGGCCAGCAGCGGGCCGCGGCCGAACGCCTTGAGCACCCGGATGCCCAGCACGGACTCCTCGACCACGGTGGTCAGGTCGCCCGCCTGGTCCTGGGCCCGCCGGGCGACCACCTTGAACCGGGTCTCGAACAGGTAGGACAGCGCCACCATCGGCAGCGTGCAGGCCAGCACGACCGCGCCGAGCAGCGGCGACAGCCAGAACAGCACCCCCAGGCCCACCACCAGCACCAGGCTGTTGACCACCAGGAAGATCACCACGAACGCGACGAAGCGGCGCACCGCCGACAGGTCGGTGGTGGCCCGCGACAGCAGCTGACCGGACTGCCAGCGGTCGTGGAAGGCCACCGGCAGCCGCTGGAGGTGGTGGTAGAGGTCGGCCCGCATCCGGGCCTCGACGTCGGCGGCGGGCCCGGCGATCAGCTTGCGCCGGGCGTAGAAGAGGGCGGCTTCGGCGCAGCCCAGCGCCAGCACCAGGCCGATCAGCCAGGGCAGCGCGTCCAGCTCGCGCCGGGCCACCGGGCCGTCCACGATGCGCTGGGTGATCAGCGGGATGCCCAGCCCGCACAGCATCGCCAGCAGGGCGGACGCGGTGCTGAGCAGGATCGGTGTGCGAACGGGTTTCAGGTACGGCCACAGCCTGCGCAGTGTCGCGGCCGTGGAAGTACGTTGGTCCTTCACGAGTGTCGTCCCCCTCAGGTCCACCCCGACAGTACGAAGGCGTGCCCGTCGCGGCATCCGGTTTTCTCCCGGCTGAACCATGCGAGCTCTACCAAGGTGGAGGTCAAGATGGACACCCGCTACCTGCTCACCCAGGCCGCGATGGCGTTCCCCCGAGGCAGGCTGCTGGCCGTGCGCGGGGGCAGGCTGCACGTGCTCGCCCCGGACGGCTGGGACGTGGTCGGCGGGCCGCGCCCCGACGGCGCGCGGCCGATCAGCCGGGAGGAGGCCGAGGACTGGTGCGAGCACGAGGGCTGGGACCCGGCCCTGCTCGACCGGGTGCCGCTGCCGGAGTGAGTGACGGCAGGCGTGGGGCTCAGCGCTTGCCGCGCAGCATCGCGGGGGTGGTGATGAGCCCGGCCAGCGCGTAGCTCAGGCCCGCCAGCACGGCCAGCGCGGTCCACTCGTCCAGGCCGGGGAACCGCTCGGCCAGCCGGAAGAAGTACGCCACGCCCAGCAGCACCGGCCCCAGCAGCACGATCGGCCACACCGGGCGCACCCGCATCAGCCACAGCAGCGGCCCCGCCAGCAGCGCGCTGACCAGCAGCGCCACCGGCAGCCCCACCACGACCAGCAGCAGGAACTCGCTCAGCGAGGTCTCGTCGACCACCCGGTCCAGCGCCCCCGCCCGGTAGGCGGAGACCCACGCGGCGAGCAGCCCGGCGCCGACCACGCCGGAGATCACCACGCGCAGCAGCACCCGGAACGCGAGGGCGCCCCCCTGGGAGCGCGTGGCCTCAGCCATGGTTCGCGGCGGGGTCGGCGGAGGAGCCCGCGGGGCGGCGCGCGGGGCGGCGCGCGGCGCGGACGGCGGGGTGGCGGGCGGTCACCGGCGCGGCCAGCGCGAACCCCAGCGCCCCGGTCAGCACCGACCCGGAGGTCACCGGGAACCAGATGGTCAGCAGCGTCAGCACGGCGGTGAACGCCGTGCCGACCGCGGCCATGCCCAGCGGGCGCTCGACCTTCGCCGCGGCCAGCACCACCCACCCGACCAGCACGCCCACCACCAGGCTGACCGGGATCGCGAGGAGGCCGAGCCCCAGGCAGTCCCAGTCGTCCTTCGAGCAGGCGGCGCCGGAGGCGATGAACTCCCGCAGCCCCCACCACGCCGCGCCCAGTCCCGCGCCCAGGGCGGCCCCGACGATCACCCGTGCCAGCATGACGCCCGGTTTCCCCGGTGCTCACCCGGCGTAAACCAAGGGCCCCGCCTCGGCGGGGCCCTCGGGCGTCATCCCCAGGTCATCCCCGGTTGGACCGGACGCCCAGCAGGACGTCCTCCCAGGACGGGACGATCGGGTGGTTCTTCTTGCCGCGCTTGGGCGGCTCCTTGCGGGCCTCGTCCACCACGGGCACGGCCTCCGGCTCCACCGGGATCGGCTCGGCCGCGGAGGACACCGGCTCCTCGCGCACGAGGATCTCCGGCTCCGCGCTGGCCTGCGCGGGCACCGGCGGCTTCTCCAGCTCCATCGCCGCCCTGGCCAGCTGGGTCACCGGCCGCAGGCTGCGCAGGCCCCGGTTGGGGTTGGGGTCCATCAGGTCGACGGCGGCGTCGTCCAGCGCGGTCACCGTGCCGCCGTGCGCGCCGGGGTGGAACGCCCAGTGCGCCCGGTTGTCCGAGCGCCCGGCCCGCCAGTGCAGCTGCACGACCCACCGGCCGTCCTCGCCGCGCCAGGAGTCCCAGCTCACGTCGGCGTACTCCTGGCCGCGCAGGCCGAAGGAGTGCGCGACCACCTCGCCGAGGGTCTGCACGTCCGGGCCGTCCTCGCGGACCGGGTGGGCGCGCTGGGCCAGCTCGGCGGTGCGGGAGCGCTCCAGCAGCACCGGGTAGGCGAACCGCTCGACGCGGTGCTTCGGGATGCCCGCCGCCATGGCGACCTGCTCCACCGACTCACCGGCGCGGATGCGGGCCTGGATCTCGCGGGGGCGCATCTGGGACTCGGTCTCGACCTCGATCTGGCCGAGCCGGGTCAGATCACCGCGGGCCGCCGCGCGCAGCCGCTCGTCAGCGGGCAGCACGAAGCGCTCGCCGCGTTCCGGGTCCTCGAGGATGACGGATCTGCCGTCCTCTTCGAGCCCGATGACTCGCAGCGCTCGCATCATGGCCTCCCGAATGACATTCACCTCGCCAGACACTGACGGTAAACCGGCGTGCCGCCTTGACGGGGACGACTCGCCGGACTCATCGATATCTACGTGTGATCTTGCCGTATGTCGGGGCGGCCCGCACGTTCGTTACGGGAGTTCGCGCGACGTTCACCTCCGCGGGCAGACTCCCGTCCCGATCAGACCCGATCGGGCCCGACCGGGACGGGAGGTCGGCCGGTGGGGTCAGAGCTGGCCGACGACCCAGTCGATGGCCTTGGTGAGCGCGGTCACGTCCTCGGGCTCGATGGCCGGGAACATGGCCACCCGCAGCTGGTTGCGGCCCAGCTTGCGGTACGGCTCGACGTCCACGACGCCGTTGGCCCGCAGCACCTTGGCCACCACCGAGGCGTCCACCGAGTCGGCGAAGTCGATCGTGCCGACGACCTGCGAGCGGTGCGCCGGGTCGGCCACGAACGGGGTGGTGTACTCGGTCTTCTCGGCCCAGCCGTACAGCCGCGACGACGAGTCCGCGGTGCGGGCGACCGCCCACTCCAGGCCGCCGTTGCCCAGGATCCACTCGATCTGGTTGTTCAGCAGGAACAGCGTGGCCAGCGCCGGGGTGTTGTAGGTCTGGTCCTTGGTGGAGTTGTCCAGCGCCGTGGTCAGCGACAGGAACTCCGGCACCCAGCGGCCCGAGGAGCCGATCTCGGCCACCCGCTCCAGCGCGGCGGGCGACATCAGGGCCAGCCACAGGCCGCCGTCGGAGGCGAAGGACTTCTGCGGCGCGAAGTAGTAGACGTCGAAGTCGGCGGCGTCGACCGGCAGGCCGCCCGCGCCGGAGGTGGCGTCGATGGCGATCAGCGCGCCCTCGGACCCGGCGGGCCGGGACACCGGCACCGCGACGCCGGTGGAGGTCTCGTTGTGCGCCCAGCCGACCAGGTCCGCGCCCTCGGCGTAGCTGATCTCGGGCGCGCTGCCCGGCTCGGCCTTGACCACGATCGGCTCGCCCAGGAACGGGGCGTCCTTGGTGACCTTGGCGAACTTCGAGGAGAACTCGCCGTAGGTGAAGTGCTGGGCGCGCTCGCGCACCAGGCCGAACGCGGCGGCGTCCCAGAACGCCGTGGTGCCGCCGTTGCCCAGGACCACCTCGTAGCCCTCGGGCAGCGAGAACAGCTCGCGCAGGCCCGCCCGGACCTTGCCGACCAGCGACTTGACCGGCTTCTGCCGGTGGGAGGTGCCCATCAGCGCGGCGCCCTCGGCCGCCAGCGCCTGCAGCGCCTCGGGGCGGACCTTGGACGGCCCGCAGCCGAAGCGGCCGTCGGACGGCTTGAGGTCGGCGGGCAGGACGAGAGTGGTCGGGTCGGCGGTCTGGGTCATCGCGACGCCTCCGGTGCGGGGTGGAGAACCGTGACCGGCGCCGTTGCCGGGGCTACCAGTGTTGCAGCCGGGTGGCGGGCGGGTGACGGCCGGGTGTCGCCGGTCACCGCCGCCCGCGAGCCTTTGCGCGTTGCCCCGCGAGTCGAACGCCCAGGACCCCTGAACTCAACGCTCGGGCTCGGTTATCCATGACTATGGAGGACGCGGGCCTTCGCTGTGATGTGGCGTGGGGCACAACCATGGTTGTCACGCTCGGTGATGAATATTTGGCGGCAATGAGCCGGGGCGAGTTTTGCGCCCAGCTTTGGCGCTGATCCTCGCCGCTCGGGGGGTGAGTGCTGAGCCAAGGGTGAAGTGGGCAGGCCGTTTGGCGCATTGATTATTGGGGTGAGATCGTGGCGCTGATTCGGCAGGGTGTCCGTGCCCTTCGGTCGAGCAGTTCGAGGGGGTTTTCCTGGGTGGGATTTCTCCTGGTGCGCCGACTGCGGGGTTCGCGTTGTGCTGCACGTGGACGATCGGTTCGACCGGTCGTGAGGTAGAGTCCGGTCGCGTGGATACCTGCTGACGCTTGCTCCAGCTATTCGGGGACACCGCCACCGAATGCCCCCGAATAGGTTCCGTCATGCGACCGAGAGTGGACTCTCATTGCTTGTCCATGTTGAACGAGTTGGCTTCTCGTATGGTAGGACCGAGATTCTGCGTGGTGTCGACTGGCGTATTGGCCTCGGGGTCACCGGACTGCTGGGGCCCAACGGCGCCGGTAAGACCACGCTCCTGAATCTCCTGGTGGGGTTGGCGCGTCCGACAGGCGGGACCATCACCATGCGTGACGGTGATCGGGGTGCCGGTTTCGCGGTCGGGTTCGTGCCCCAGCGCTTCTCCCTGGCGGGCGAAATGCGCGTGCTCGACACGGTCGCCTACGCGGCCTGGGTCAACGGAGTGGCGCGCGAGGACTGCGGGAAGGCAGCCGGGACGGCCCTGGAGATGGTGGGGTTGTCGGACAACGCACGCACACGCGTTCGCGCGTTGTCCGGGGGCCAGCGCCAGCGGGTCGGCATCGCGGCCGCGTTGGCCCACCAGCCGAGACTGCTCGTCCTCGACGAGCCGACCGCGGGGCTCGATCCCGGCCAGAGGCTGCGGCTGCGCGAGGTGGTGGCCGCGATCGGCGCCACCAGGGCGGTGCTGCTGTCGACTCACCTGATCGAGGACATCAGTCACCTGTGCGACCGGGTCGGCGTGCTCGCGGGTGGCCGCTTGGTGTTCGACGGCACCGAACGCGAGCTGACCGCCCTCATCGACGACACCGACGCCACCGCCGCGGCCTCGGCGGGGTCGCGCTTCGAACGCGCCTACGACGCGCTCATCACCGGTCTGGGAGCGGCACGTGACTGATCCGGTCCTCCGACGCCTGTGGCCGCTGGGACCGTGGCCGCTGCTGCTGCCCGCTGCCGCCATCGCCGCCGCTGCCGTGCTGGCCACCACGGCCATGCGCTCCTGGCCCTACCAGGAATGGGTCCGGACCTCGGCGGAGTTCCACCAGCAGAACGCCTTCGCCGGTCCCATCGCCGCGGCGGCCGCCACGTACTACGCGGGGCGGTTGACCAGACCCGACCGCGTGTTCGCACTGCCCTCAGCCCCTCGTGCGGGGCGGGACAGCGCCCGTCGCCACCTCGGGCTGCTCGCCGTCACGTTCACCCTGGCCTACCTGGTGGGCATGGCTCCGCTGACGGCCGTCACCGTCGAACACGCCGAGCACGGCGGCCCGGATCCGCTGCCGATCGCCACCGGGCTGCTCGGCCTGTGGGCGTCGATCGCGGTCGGTTACCTCATCGGCGTCGTCGGCAGGGGAGCGCTGTGGGCGCCGATCAGTTTCGTGGCCGTCTTCGCCGTGGTCGTGCTGGGAACCGGCGGTGACACGTTCTCGGCCCTGGTGCCGGTCCTGCACGTCGCTCCCGCCGCGGGCCGGGTGGAGGCTCTGCCGTTCACCGTCTACCGCGTCGCGTTCTTCCTGCTGGTCGCGGTCGCGGCGGTGGTCGCGGCCACCGCCGTGCTGCGCAGGCACCGCACCAGGCACCGCCCCGTTCGGGCGATGGCACCGCTGTTGGTGCCGGTGGTGCTCGCGGTGCCCGCGGTGGTCAGCACACCGGCCTTGTTCGCGGTCGAGCAGGACGTCCAGCGGGTGTGCCGGACCCAACGGGGAATCGAGCACTGCGTGCACGCCGCGCACCGCAGCAGGCTGCCGGTGATGGAACAGGCCACCGCCGCGGTTCTCACCGCCTACGGTGACGACACCTCGGGCCGCGTACGCCGGGTCTACGACGAATCGCTGCGCTGGGCGACGGCGGTCGACGACGCCGCCTCGGGCAACACCGAAGCGCACCAGGATGTCGTGTGGGTCGCCGTGCAACCCATGAGCCCCACTGACCACACCGGACGCGAAGTCGCCTGGTTGCTGGCGGGCGCCACAGCCTGCGCCGCGCGGTCCGACACCACCGATGAGGAACGAGCGCTGACCGTGGAACTGGCCCTCTGGTTGCAGAACGGTGGCCGTGCCGCGTCTTCCGGTCCGCTGAGCGGCATCGCGCCGCACGCGCTCCGCGACTGGATGTCCGCGCACAGGACCGGGCTGGACACCTGCGTCCTCACCGCCGCGGACCTCCCCGGCTGACACCGACCCTCGCCACAACAGCCACCGAAGAGCCCCAGGATGTCATCGCCCGTGCCATCGGACGCCACCCCGCCGCGGATCACCGCGATCATCGCATCGTCCCGCAGCGCACACCTCTACGCCGTGATGCTGGTGGCGCTGGGCGTGCTCTGCCTGGCGCTGGGCAACCGCACCATCGCGATCGCGCTGTCCACGCTCAACCGCGCCAACCGCCTGCCCTATTCGGAGCTCTGCGCCGTGGTGGCCGCCTCGACCGGGACCTGGCTGCTGCGCCCCCGGTTCTGGCAGTGGGACCGCGTCGGCACGCGCAGGGCGGCCGTGGTGGCCGCCACCTGCGCCGTCGTCGGCACGCTCGCCCCGCAACTGATCGTCGTCGCGGGGTCGGTCAACCTCCCGCCGGGCACCCCCTGGGCGTGGGTGGCGTGCAACGCGCTGCTCTACTCCGCCCTGGTCTTCTGCCTGGCCCCGGTGGTCGGTCCTGGTCCAGCCGCCGGGGCCACGCTGCTGCTCTACTTCGCGGTCGCCGTGGTGAACAACGTCTGGCCCACCGCGAGCCGGATCATCCCGGTCAGCCCGTATCCCGGCCCCGGCACGCACTGGACGGCGGCGCTGGTCCTCACCGCGGCGGCCGCGGTCGTCCACGCTCGCACTCGTGGCGCGACCGCCTGGACGCAGCGGGAGCGCGACCACGACTGACACGGCCCGGTCGAGCGCGACGTACGAGCGGCGGGCTCGCCCAGGGCCTAGTGGGAGATCTCGTCCCAGCCCTCGACCTCGGACGGCTTGCGCGGGCCGGGGCCGACGTAGGACGCCGATGGCCGGACCAGCCGCCCGGTGCGCTTCTGCTCCAGGATGTGCGCCGCCCACCCGGCGGTCCGCGCGCAGGTGAACATCGCGGGCATCATGTGCGGCGGCACCTCGGCGAAGTCCAGGATCACCGCCGCCCAGAACTCGACGTTGGTCTCGATGGCCCGGTCCGGCCGCCGCTCGCGCAGCTCCGCCAGCGCCGCCTGCTCCAGCGCCGAGGCCACCTCGTAGCGCTGCGCGCCCAGCTCCTGGCAGGTGCGCCGGAGCACCCGCGCCCTCGGGTCCTCCGCCCGGTAGACGCGGTGCCCGAAGCCCATCAGCCGCTCGCCGCGGTCGAGGATGCCCTTGACGAACGAGCGGGCGTCACCGGTCCGCTCCACCTCCGCGATCATCGGCAGCACGCGGGCGGGCGCGCCGCCGTGCAGCGGGCCGGACATCGCTCCGATCGCGCCCGACATGGCCGCCGCCACGTCCGCGCCGGTGGAGGCGATCACCCGCGCGGTGAACGTGGAGGCGTTGAGGCCGTGCTCGGCGGCGGAGACCCAATAGGCGTCCAGCGCCTTGATGTGCGCCGGGTCCGGCTCGCCGCGCCACCGGGTCAGGAACCGCTCGGTGGTGGTGCGGCACTCGTCGATCCGCTTCTGCGGCACGGCGGGCCGCCCGATGCCGCGCGCGGACTGCGCCGCGTAGGACAGCGCCATCACCGACGCGCGGGCCAGCTGCTCGCGGGCCAGCTCGTCGCTGATGTCCAGCAGCGGCTTGTAGCCCCAGATCGGGGCCACCATGGCGAGCGCGGCCTGCACGTCCACCCGCACGTCCCCGGTGTGCACCGGGATGGGGAACGGCTCGGCGGGCGGCAGCCCCGACCCGAAGCGGCCGTCGACCAGCAGCGCCCACACGTTGCCGAAGGTGACCTTGCCCGCCAGGTCCTCGATGTCCACGCCGCGGTAGCGCAGCGCACCGCCGTCGCGGTCCGGCTCGGCGATCTCGGTGCGGAAGGCGACCACGCCCTCGAGGCCGGGTCGGAAGCCGTCGTCGTCGGTCTGCTGCACCACGTTGTGCGCTCCTTAGCGAGTCCACGAAGTCCAGGGAAAATCCAGGGTTGGATGAACCCTGCTCCTGCCGGAACTCCGTGGCAATCGCCCTCACCCGTGTTGTCGGTCACGATCGGACACCGGTTCGGAAACGGCGATCCGCCAGGTCAGTAGCACCGCTCCTTGAAGGTGATGGTGATCGGGACGGCTTGGGTGACCTCGCCGTCGGAGGCCCACACCTCGGCGGTGTAGACGCCGACCGGGGCGGGCGCCAGCGGCGACATGACCCCTTCGAGGACGTGGTCCTCGTGGTGCCGCTCGGCGGGCGCGATCGTGGTGGGCTGAGGGGACGAGCCGGGGGGCAGGTTCCGCGTCCCGACCTCCAGCGGCGTGGCCCAGTACCCGCGCAGCGGGACCAGGAAGTACTGACCGGGGTGGCCGAAGTCGGACGTGACGCACGTCCGCTGCCCGATGTCGACCAGTTCCCACTTCGACGGGTGCTCCGCCGCGGGAGCGCCCACCGCCGGTGCGGCGCCCACCAGCGCCAGCGCGGCGGTCAGACCGAGCGTCCGGGATGTCGCGCGACGAATTCGTCCCATGTCTTCCTCCGGTTCGGTGCGGGTGCTGACCTCCGGCACTCGGTCTACCAATGTTCCGGGTATTTGCACATACCGTGGAACGGCCCCGCTCCGGTATTGCGCTTAATTACCCGGCGGAATGTCCCCAACCCCTTCACCCGCGCGGTCCAACGGCCCCCTCCGCCGTCTCGACTGGCGGTTCAGCCGCAGCTGCGCGCGGGGGCGAGCCCGAGTCTGCACCTGCAGTCGGGCGGCATGCGCACGCCGGTGGCGATGCGCTCGATGGTGTCCAGCGTCGGCTGCCGCACGCCGCGCATGTACTCGCTGATCCGCCCCTGGGCGATGCCGGTGACCACCGACAGGTCGGTCTGGCTGTACCCGGCGTAGCGCCGGATCAGCACCAGCAACCGCGATATGTCGCGACTCTCCAGCGCCTCGACCACGTCGTCCCGGTGCCACACGCCCTCCGGAACACGCATCGGCCAGCGTGCCAAAGCCCACCCCCTTGGACGTCCCGCTGATGAAGTCGACGGTTGGGCACGCCCTGTTACGGGACCATTGCACGGTGATATCTCACGGTGGGCTGGGGACGGCGAGTGGTGCGCTGTCAAAGTCGTCCCACCGCAACCGTGAATGGGATCGCAAGGGGGATTCCGATGAAGTTCTTCAACGTGCTCGCCGGGGTGGCGCTGGTGTTCGTGGCGATTTTCGCCGCACCCGGCGCGGCGTCGGCCGGACCGGCCGACGTGCGGACTCCGAACTCGCCGATCTACAGCCTGTACGACAGCCGCTGCCTGGACGTCGACGTGGCCACGCCGACGCACAACGGCACCAAGGTGCAGTTGTGGGACTGCAACGGCCGGGACAACCAGAAGTGGACCTACCTGGCCGACCACACCATCCGCAGCACCCATGACGGCCGCTGCCTGGACGCCGATGTCGCCACGCCGACGCACAACGGCACCAAGGTGCAGGTCTGGGACTGCAACGGCCGGAGCAACCAGAAGTGGACGATCTACGACGACGGCAGGATCCTCAGCCACTACGACGCCCGCTGCCTGGACCTGGACGTGGCCACGCCGACGCACAGCGGCAGCAAGGTGCAGATGTGGGAGTGCAACGGCTGGACGAACCAGGGCTGGCGCCACTAGTAACAGCCACCGGGCCGTGCGCCGGAACCCCGCCGGGTTCCGGCGCACGGCCGCGTCGGGAAGGCCCTGGATTGCCAGGACACCGGCTCCTGTGGTGGCGGGGTTCAGTCGTTGGTGGACGCCCCCGGTCCGGTCACGGCGTACCGGGCGGCGATGGTGCGCACGGCCTCGTCGACCACCTGGGCGGCGCGTTCGGCGCTCACCTCCCAGCCCGGCACCAGGAGTGTCGGCCAGAAGACGTAGTTGGAGATCATGCCCAGGAACTGGGTGGCCGCGAGGTCCACGTCCTCGACCCGCACCGTTCCCGCCTCCTGCTCGGCCAGGAGGTAGCCGCGCACGGACTCGAAGTAGGGCATCTTCCCGTGCGCGAACTGCGCGTGGGCCAGCTCGGGGAACCGCGGCAGCTCGGCGATGACGATCCGGAACAGGTCGGTCATCTGGGCGCGGCGCAACAGCTCGGCGTAACGGCGGCCGATGGTGCCGAGCCCTTCGACGAGGTTGCCCGGCCGCGGCGGGTCCTCCTCGCCCTCGGTCGACCACGACTCGGTCACGATGGCGTCGAACAGGGCGGCTTTGCTCGGGAACTGCTTGAACAAGGTGGCCCGCGAAACGCCCGAGCGCTCCGCGATCCGCGCCAGCGACGTCCGGTCGTAGCCCAACTCGAGGAACAGCTCGGTCGCGGCCGTCACGATCAGCGCGCGCTTCTCCCTGGCGATGCGCTGGTGGTACGTCGTCACGCCCCTGCTCATGGCGGTGAGCATACGAGGTGAGTGGCTTGACTCACCACTGTCGCCGACCTAGTGTCGAAAGCATGGTGAGTCAATCGACTCACCACTGACCGCCGTTCACCACTGGTGATCCCGGTCGGTGATCCACGTATTGAAGGAACTTCTGATGCCCCGCTTCGACAACCAGACCGTGCTCGTGACCGGTGGGACCGGTGGCCAGGGAACGAGCCACGTGCGCGCCTTCCACGCGGAGGGGGCCAACGTGGTGATCGGCGACATCGACGCCGAACGCGGCGCCGCTCTCGCCGACGAGCTCGGGCCCCGCGCCCGCTTCACCCACCTCGACGTCATCGACGAGAGCTCGTGGTCCGCCGCTGTGCTGGCCACCGAGAGCGCCTTCGGGGCCCTGAACGTGCTCGTCAACAACGCGGGCGTGCAGAACCCGCCCGCGACGATCGAGGACACGGACCAGGCCACGTGGTCGCGCGTCCTCGACATCAACCTCACCGGGACCTTCCTCGGCATCAAGGCCGCCGTCCCCGCCCTGCGCCGCGCGGCAGGGGGAGTCATCGTCAACATCGCCTCGACGATGGCCCTGGGCGGCACGGCTCACTACGCGCCGTACGTCGCCAGCAAGTGGGCCGTGCGAGGTCTCACCCGGACGGCAGCGCTCGAACTCGGCCGCGACCACATCCGCGTGAACGCCATCCACCCCGGTGTGATCGCGACTCCCTTCATCCACGAACCGGCGGCAGGCGCCACCGCGGCGATCGCCGACTTCTACTCACCCGAGCCGTTCGCCATCCCCCGACTGGGAGAGCCGACCGACGTCACCCGGCTTCTGCTGTTCCTCACGTCGTCAGAGGCGTCGTTCATCACGGGGTCGGAGTACGTCATCGACGGTGGACTCCTCCTCGGCCCCGCCCTCCGGACCGAGGCCGCATGAGCACTCCAGGCACGACCGGGTGGAACGCCCCGGCACGGGACACGTCCTTGTCCCACCTGCCCGACCACATCCGGCGAGCCGTCGAGATCACCCCCGCCGCAGGCACCAGGGAACGGATCATCGACATCACGACGCTGGGGCGCCGCACCGGCAGGCCGCACCGCATCGAGATCTTCTTCTACCGAGCGGCGGGCGCCACCTACCTGTGCAGCGGCGCGGGCGGTGCCGCGACCGACTGGCACGCGAACCTCCTCGCCAATCCCGACTTCACCTTCCACCTCAAGAACGGGGTTCGCGCGGATCTGCCCGCACGGGCCACGCCGGTCACCGACCCGGCCGAACGCCAGGCCGTGCTGGCGGAGATCGTCGCGGATCTCAACCAGCCCCACGACCCCGGCACCATTCGGCCGACTCGGCTCGAAGACTGGGCCGACAGCAGGCTGATGCGCATCAGCTTCTGCGGGAAGGCGTCGCCGGAGCGGTAGGCCGAACGGCCGCCGCGCGGCTTGAAGGTCGGGTTAAGCGCTCGTTTCGCCGACGCGGACCGCGTGTTTCGCGTGGTAGACCTCGGAGATGCACCTGACGCCGCACGAGCGCGACAAGCTCCTGGTCCACGTGGCCGCCGACGTCGCGCGCAGGCGGCTGGAGCGCGGGGTGGCGCTCAACTACCCCGAAGCGGTCGCGCTGATCACCGACCACGTCCTGGAGGGCGCGCGGGACGGCCGCTCGGTCGGCGAGCTGATGGAGAGCGGCAGGCACGTGCTCACCCGCGCCCACGTGCTCGCGGGGGTGCCGGAGATGATCGAGTCCGTGCAGGTCGAGGCGACCTTCCCGGACGGCACGAAGCTGGTGACCGTGCACGACCCGATCGCCTGAGGAGGCGCCCGTGCGGCCGGAGGGGATCATTCCGGGCCAGATCATTCCAGGGGAGATCATCCCTGGGGAGATCATCCCCGGTCGGGAGCCGGTGGAGCTCAACCCCGGCAGGCCGCGCACCGCGCTGGTCGTGGTCAACCGGGGCGACCGGCCGGTGCAGGTCGGCTCGCACTACCACTTCGCCGCGGCCAACCCCGCGCTGGCGTTCGACCGCGAGGCCGCGTGGGGCAAGCGGCTGGACGTGCCCGCGGGCACCGCCGTGCGGTTCGAGCCGGGCGTGGAGCGCGAGGTGGTGCTGGTGCCGCTGGCGGGCAACCGGGTGGTGCCGGGCCTGCGGCCGGAGTGGGCGGGGGAGCTGGACCGGTGACCGAGTCCAACCCGGCGATCAGCCGCGAGCGCTACGCCGAGCTGCTCGGCCCCACGGTCGGCGACCGCATCCGCCTGGCCGACACCGACCTGACCATCGAGGTCACCGAGGACCGCTGCCGCGGCGCGGGCGCGGGCGACGAGGTGGTCTTCGGCGGCGGCAAGGTGGTGCGCGAGTCGATGGGCCAGGGCCGGGCCACCCGCGCCGAGGGCGCGCCGGACCTGGTCATCACCGGCGCGGTCGTGCTGGACCACTGGGGCGTGGTCAAGGCCGACGTGGGCGTGCGCGACGGGCGCGTGGTGGCCGTCGGCAAGGCGGGCAACCCTGACGTGATGGACGGCGTGGACCCGGCGCTGGTCATCGGCCCCACCACGGAGATCGTCTCGGGCAACGGCAAGATCCTCACCGCGGGCGGCATCGACTGCCACGTGCACTTCATCTGCCCGCAGATCGTGGACACCGCGCTGGCTTCCGGCCTGACCACGCTCATCGGCGGCGGCACCGGCCCGGCCGAGGGCACCAAGGCCACCACGGTCACGCCGGGCGCGTGGAACCTGGGCCGGATGCTGGCCGCGATGGACCACATGCCGGTCAACGTGCTGCTGCTGGGCAAGGGCAACACCACCCGCGAGGAAGCGCTGTGGGAGCAGCTGCGCGGCGGCGCGGGCGGGTTCAAGCTGCACGAGGACTGGGGCAGCACGCCCGCCGCGATCGACACGGCGCTGCGCGTGGCCGACGAGTCCGGCGTGCAGGTGGCCATCCACACCGACACGTTGAACGAGGCCGGTTTCCTGGAGTCCACAGTGGACGCCATCGCGGGCCGCTCGATCAACGCCTACCACTCCGAGGGCGCGGGCGGCGGGCACGCGCCGGACATCATCCAGGTGGTGTCCGAGCCCAACGTGCTGCCCTCGTCGACCAACCCGACCCGCCCGCACACCGTCAACACCCTCGAAGAGCACCTGGACATGCTGATGGTGTGCCACCACCTCAACCCGTCGGTGCCCGAGGACCTGGCCTTCGCGGAGAGCCGCATCCGGCCGACCACCATCGCCGCCGAGGACGTGCTGCACGACCTGGGCGCGATCTCCATGATCAGCTCGGACGCGCAGGCGATGGGCCGGGTGGGCGAGGTGGTCATCCGCACCTGGCAGACCGCGCACGTCATGCACCGCAGGCGCGGCGAGCTGCCCGGCAACCTGCGCGCCCGCCGGTACGTGGCCAAGTACACGATCAACCCGGCCATCGCGCACGGCATCGACCACGAGGTCGGCTCGGTGGAGGTGGGCAAGCTGGCCGACCTGGTGCTGTGGGAGCCGAAGTTCTTCGGCGTGCGACCGTCGGTCGTGCTCAAGGGCGGCTTCATCGCGTGGGCGGCGATGGGGGACGCCAACGCCTCCATCCCCACGCCGCAACCGGTGCTCGCGCGGCCGATGTTCGGCGCGCACGCGGCGGCCCGCACCAGCGTGCACTTCGTCTCGCGGCAGGCGGTCGACGCCGACCTGGCCGACCTGCTGCGTCTGTCCCGCCCGCTGGTGCCGGTGCGCGACACCCGCGCGGTGGGCAAGGCGGACATGGTGCTCAACGACGCCATGCCGCGGGTGCGGGTGGACCCGGACAGCTTCGCCGTGCGCGTCGACGGCGAGCTGGTCGAGCCGCAACCGGTCGAGGAACTGCCCATGGCCCAGCGCTACTTCCTGTTCTGACGGGCGCTGTTGTGATGGACGCTGTTCCGATGGACGCCGCTCCGATGGACGCCACCGCGCTGCTGCTGGCCGACTCCCGCTTCCCCGGCGGCGGCCACGCGCACTCCGGCGGGCTGGAGGAGGCCGCCGCCAGGGGGCTGGTCACCGACGAGCCGAGCCTGGCGTCGTTCCTGCTGGGCAGGCTGCGCACGGCGGGCGCGCTGGCGGCGGCCTTCGCCGCGGCGGCCACCGGGGGCGGCGACCTCGGGGCGCTGGACGCCGAGTTCGACGCCCGCACCCCCTCGCCCGCGCAGCGGGCGGCCTCCCGCGCGCAGGGCGGCGGCGTCGCCCGCGCCGCGCGCAGGGCCTGGCCGTCCGCGCGGCTGGACGCGCTGCTGGCCGCGCAACCCCGGCCGCACCACCCGGTGATCGTGGGCCTGCTCGTGCGCGACCCCCGCGACGCCGCGCGGGTCGTGGCCTACCTGGCGGTGACGGGTCCGGCGAGCGCGGCGGTCCGCCTGCTCGGCCTGGACCCGCTCGGCGTCAACGCGGTCCTGGCGCGCCTGGCGGGCGAGGTCGACGCGGTGGCGGCGGACGCGGCGCGGCACGCCCGGACCGCCCCCGAGGACCTGCCCGCGCCCGGATCACCGGCCCTCGACCTGCTGGCCGAGGCCCACGACCGCCACCACAGGGAAGAGGTGCGTCTCTTTGCCAGCTGACCACGTGCACCCGGTGAACTTCGACCCCACCGACACGGGCCACGACCCGCACGACCACGACCACGACCACCAAGGCGGCCACCGGCGCCGCGCGGTGCGCATCGGCATCGGCGGCCCGGTCGGCAGCGGCAAGACCGCGCTGACCGCCGCGCTGTGCCGCGCGCTCGGCGACGAGATCGACCTCGCGGTGGTGACCAACGACATCTACACCACCGAGGACGCCGACTTCCTGCGCAAGGCGGGCGTGCTGGCCCCCGAGCGGGTCGAGGCGGTGCGGACCGGGTGCTGCCCGCACACCGCGATCCGCGACGACATCACCGCCAACCTGGACGCGGTGGAGCTGCTGGAGCACCGCTTCCCCGGCCTGGAGCTGGTCATCGTGGAGAGCGGCGGGGACAACCTGACCGCGGTGTTCAGCCGCGGCCTGGTGGACCGGCAGGTCTTCGTGGTCGACGTGGCGGGCGGGGACAAGGTGCCCCGCAAGGGCGGCCCCGGCGTGACCACCGCCGACCTGCTGGTGATCAACAAGACCGACCTCGCGCCGCTGGTGGGCGCCGACCTCGGCGTCATGGCGGCCGATGCCCACCGGGTGCGCGGCGGGCTCCCGGTGGTCGCCCAGTCACTGGTGGCCACCCCGGACGCCCCCGAGGTGGCCGCGTGGGTGCGGGCTCAGCTGCGCACGCTGGCCACGGTCAGGTGAGCGCCGACCCGGCTCGCGTCGCCCGCGCAGCCCAGCTGCTGGTCCATGTCGAGGTACAGCGGCTCGGTCTCGTCCGGCGGGTAGACCCGCACGCCCCACACCGGCGTCGGCTGGCACACGTCCGGGTCGAAGTTGCGCACCTGCGCGAAACCCACGTCCGAGGCGGCGGTCTCGCCGTGCCGCAGGGTGAGCTGCGGACCCCGGTCACCCACCCGTTCGGCGGCGCCGCCGATCTGGGCGCCGTCGCCGTCCACGTAGGACACGCCGGGGAAGCCGCGCAGCACGCACGGCCGCACCCCCCGGTTGGTCAGCAGCACTTCCCGGTAGACCGTGCCCGCCGCGCCCTCCTCCCTCCCGAAGGAGACGTCCAGCCCGACCGACCGGCACGTGGCCGCCCCCGCCGCCCCCGCCGCCGCGTCCACCACCGCGTCCGCTCCGGTCGCGCCGCCGACCAGCAGCGCCGCGGTCACCGCGGTGACCGAGCCGATCCCCGTCAAACCCATCATCGCCCTCTCCCCCTGCCGTGCGGGGCGGGAAGTCCGCCCGCGCAGTGGACGTGTCGCCGTCCACAAGGGTTGCGCTGGTGAGGGCCCGCGCCCGCCTGGTCGTGGAACGCGACCCGAACGGCCGTACGTCGGTCCGAGAAATGCGGTCGGCGGTCCCCCTGAAGTTGGTACCGCACCGGGGGCGGTTGCGCCGGGCGGACCACGCCTTGGTGCACCTGGTCAGTGCCACGACCGCCCCGCTGGGCGGGGACGACCTGGCGCTGACCGTGCGCGTGGGCCCCGGAGCGCACCTGGTGCTGCGCGGCGTGGCGGCGACCGTGGCGCTGCCCGGCCACCGGCCCGGCGGCAGCCGCGCCCTGGTGCGGGTGGAGGTGGCCGAGGGCGGCAGCCTGCAGTACCTGCCCGAGCCCACGGTGGTGACCGCGCGAGCGCGGCACGAAGCGGTGTTCGAGGCCGAGTTGGCCGGGGACGCGCGGCTGCGGGCGCGCGAGGTGCTGGTCCTGGGGCGGGTGGGGGAGCGGCCGGGTCACCTGGTCAGCACGCTGTCGGTGCGGCGCGGCGGGCCGCTGCTGCGCCAGTCGGTGTCGGTGGGAGCGCCCGAAGTGGACAGCAGCCCGGCCTGCCTGGCCGGGCGGCGGGTGCTCGGCGCGGAAGTCCTGTGCTGGGGCCACGACCCGGCGGAGCCGGTGTCGCGGCCGTGGTGGTCGCTGGTCCCGCTGGCGCGCGGCGGCAGCCTGGCCACCGCGCTGGCCGACGACGCGGTCACCGTCGGCCACGCCTTGGACCAGGCAAGACAACACCATCCCGGATCGGGTGAGTTCTGATTCGATCTCGATCACGATTCCGTGCACAGAGTCACACCACCGACCAGCCATCTCACCGCGCGAGCGGTTCCCCCCGAGCGTGGAAACCCGTACGGTCGCTGGACCACGTGGTGCCACAAGTGCCAACTCCAGGGAGGTCGGGATGTCGGAGTCGACGAGCATCGCGCTGCCGTCCATGCGCGTGTCCTACGAACAGGGGGCGCTGACCGAGGCCGACCTGGCGGGCACGTGGCACGAGCAGCTGCAGCTGTGGCTGGACCAGGCCACGGGCGCGGGTCTGCCGGAGCCCAACGCGATGGTGCTGGCCACCGCCGACCCGCAGGGCCGCCCGTCCTCGCGGACCGTGCTGGCCAAGGGCCTGGACGAGCGCGGCCTGGTGTTCTTCACCAACTACACCTCGGCCAAGAGCCACGACCTGATGGCCACCCGCTACGCCTCGGCCACGTTCCCGTGGTTCGCCATGCAGCGGCAGGCGCACGTGCGCGGCACCGTGGAGAAGGTCGGCCCCGCCGAGACGGCCGCCTACTGGGCCAGCCGCCCGCGCGGCTCGCAGCTGGGCGCGTGGGCCTCGCCGCAGTCGCGCGTGGTGTCCGGGCGGTCCACTTTGGAGAGCGCGCTGCACAAGATCGAGCGGCAGTTCGCCGACGCCGACCAGGTACCCGTGCCGCCGCACTGGGGCGGCTGGCGCATCCGGCCCGAGGAGGTCGAGTTCTGGCAGGGGCGGCGCGACCGGATGCACGACCGGTTGCGCTTCACCCTCGGCCGCGACGGCTGGGAGGTCAAGCGCATCGCGCCGTGAGCCTCGCGAGTCTGTCGTCCGGAAGGCCCCGCCTCGGCGGGGCCTTCCGCCGTCTCACCCCCGGACCGCGGCGGCCACCTCGTCGTAGATCCGCGCCACGTCGCCTTCGCCGCCGGCCCGCACCCACGTCTCCACCGCGACGTCCAGGCAGACCAGCGCGCAGAGCACGAGGGCCTCGGCGCGCGGGTCCGGCTGCGGACCGGGCGGCGCGCCCAGGCGCCGCTGGACCTCGGGCGCCAGCAGCGCCACCCACTGCCGCTGCTTCTCCACCATGCGGGCGCGCAGCGACGGCGTCTCCAGCATCTTCGACATCTTGGCCAGCGATTCGGGAGCGTTGCGCGGGTCGTCCCGCTGCGCGAGGAAGGCGGCGCGCAGGGCCTGCCAGGGCGGCTCGTCGGCGGGCCGGGACTCCAGGGCCTCCTTGAGCACGTGGCCCCGCTCCACCAGCCCGTCCAGGACGATGTCCTCCTTGGTGTCGAAGTAGCGGAACAGCGTCCGGCGGGAGATGCCGGCCTCGGCGGCGACCTGGTCCATCGTCGTGGCGTCGAAGCCCTGGTCGAGGAACAGCCGCTCGGCCACCGAGCCGATCTCGGCCCGCATCATCCGCCGGGTCCGCTCCCGCAGTCCGGGCCTGCTCGCGTCCATGGCCCCAGCTTAAGCACCCGCCGTTGTGGCACTCAGTGTCAGAAGTGGCCTATAGTGCACGCATGACACCTGTTGACTACCGCGGTCAGACCACCCTCGTGACCGGCGCCAGCGCGGGCATCGGCGTCGCGTTCGCGCGCGAGCTGGCCCGGCGCGGCTCGCACCTCGTGCTCGTGGCCCGCCGCGCGGACCGCCTCGAAGCGCTGGCCGCCGAGCTGACCGCCGCGCACGGCGTCCGGGTCACCGCGCTGCCGCTGGACCTGAGCCGCCCGGCGGCCGGGCGCGCGCTCGCCGAGCAGGTCGACCACCGCGGCCTGGAGGTCACCAGCCTGATCAACAACGCGGGCTTCGGCACCCACGGCCCCTTCCACCGGGAGGACCCGCGGCGGCTGACCGAGGAGATCAACGTCAACGTCGCCAACCTGGTCGACACCAGCCGGGCGTTCATCGAACGGCTGCGCGACGCGGGCACCGGCGTGCTGGTCAACGTCGCCAGCATCGGCGCCTACCAGCCCGCGCCCAACATGGCCGTCTACGCGGCGACCAAGGCGTTCGTGCTCAGCTTCACCGAGGCGCTGTGGTACGAGTCCCTGGGCACCGGGCTGCGCGTGCTGACGCTCTCACCCGGCGCGACCAGCACCGAGTTCTTCGACGTCCTCGGCTCGCAGGAGGTGGACCGCGGCCAGGGGCGGCAGACCCCGCAGCAGGTCGTGGCCACCGCCATGAAGGCGCTGGACCGCCGCAACCCGCCGCCCAGCGCGGTCTCCGGCAGGCTCAACGCCCTGCTGTCGCACTCCGCCCGCTTCTTCTCCCGCCGCCGCGCCGTGACGATGATGGGCGCCATCACCGCGCGGGCGAACTGACCGGTCGCCGAGCGCCGGGTCTGCCCGGAGGCGGCCTCGACCCCGGCGTGTCATGGCCGCTCCAGCACCACCCCGCCGCACCGCACGGCCTGCCGCGCCACCGTGTTGGCCAGCACCTCCACCTCCGGCAGGTGCGGGCCGGGCACGATGGCGCAGGCGTAGGAGGCGTCGCGCGGGCCGGGGCCGTGGTCGAACCCGATGGTGAACACGTCGGCCTCCAGCAGCCGGGGCGAACCGGTGCCGCCGATGTCCCGCCAGCTGCCGGTGCGCTGCTCCACGCCGGAGAAGTGCCCCGGCGACAGCGGCAGGTAGACGATCCCGCCGTGGTCGGCCAACCGCTGGTCGATGGTGGTCACCACGGGGTTGCGGGCGTCCGGCGCGGTGATGCCCGCGCCCAGCGCGACCACCACGTCGTCGAAGCAGAACCACGCCTTCCAGCCCTCGGTGAACCCGTCCACGCCCGCCAGGCGCAGCGCCGCCACGCCGTGCCTGCCGTCGCTCCAGCCCGTGGCCTCGCCCGCGCCGCGCGCCCCGGCGGGGCGGGGGGTCAGGCTCCGGCCCAGCTCCGCGGTCACGCCGGGCAGCCGCGCCCAGTCCCACACCGGCAGCACCGCCCGGTAGCCGTCCTCGGCCTGGTCGCCGACGCGGACCGCGGCCACCCCGTCGGCCAGGTGCCTGCCGCGCGGGTTCCCGCCGCTCGCGCCGCCGGAGGTCGCGGTGTCGGAGGTCGCGGTGCGCGGCGACGACATGCGCACCGACACCGACCAGCCGGGGCGGCGGTGCACCAGGTAGCCCGAGCGCGGGTAGTAGCGGGTGCCCACCAGCGGCGCCCCGCGCCCGGCCAACCGGTCGTCGAACGCCACCAGCTCGCCGTGCCGGGGCGCGTCGGCCTCCAGCAGCCGCAGCACAGTGGTGCGCAGGTCCGCGGTGGCGCGGTGGGCCTCGGCGCGGCCCACGTCGTCACCCATCACGGTGAAGTCGAAGCCGCCGCCGTGCACCGCCCACTGCTGCCCGTCGAGCAGGAAGTCGACCAGCCGCCGCACCTCGCGCGGGCCGAACGCCCACGGCGTGCCGTGCACCGCGTGCACCCACAGGGCCAGCTCGCAGGCCAGCGCGTGGCCGTGGCCGCCTGCGTGCGGCACGGGGCCGTGCCGGTGGAAGCTCATGTCGTCCTGGATGCCCTCGCCGCCGGTGCGGCGCAGCGCTTCGGACATCCGGTCCACGGCCCGCGCGACCAGCTCGGGGGCGTCCTCGACCAGGCCGCGCCGCAGCACCACGCCCTGGGCCCGGACCAGGTCCAGCCCGGTCGGCTCGACCGGGCCCGCGCTGGCGGCCAGCCAGCGGCCCCAGGTGGCGCGCTGCTCGGGGGTCAGGTCCAGGTCCAGCAGGGCGTCGCCGACCAGCCGGGGCGCGCCGATCTCGTTGAACCACCGGTTGTGGCTGCGCGGGGCCAGTCGCCGCCACGCCTCCAGCGCGCGCAGCCGGTCCGGGGCGGGCAGGCCCAGCGCGCGGCGCAGGTGCTCCAGCGGTCGGAACAGCCCGCCGTCGCGGTCGGCGTAGTCGATGTCCGGCCAGGTGCCGTCGGGGCCCGGCGGTCGGCTCGGCGGGTGGTGGGCGCGCAGGCGCTCGCGGACGACGTCGAGGTCGCGCATGGTGATCAGTGTGCTGGTGACCTGCGTGACGTTCAGGTGAAGTAGATGTTAGTTGTCGTACGCTAACGGGTTGTGAGGCGTCTGCTGGGCAAGGTCGCGATCGACACCCGCCCCCTGAGGATCCCGGCCTACCGGCGGCTGTGGCTGTCCACCGTGGTCACCGCGATCGGCAGCCAGCTCACCGCCGTCGCCGTGCCCAAGCAGGTCTACGACCTCACCGGCTCCTCCGGCTGGGTGGGCGTGTCCGCGGGCGTGGCGCTGGTGCCGCTGCTGGTCTTCGGCCTCTACGGCGGCGCGGTCGCGGACGTGGTGGACCGCCGCAAGCTGCTGCTGGTGACCAACACCGGCATCGCGGTCACCTCGGTGCTGCTGTGGCTGCAGGCCGCCTTCCCGGTGCGCTCGGTGTGGCTGGTGATCGTCCTGCTCGGCCTGCAACAGGTGTTCTTCGCCGCCAACTCCCCCGCCCGCACCGCCTCCATCGCCCGACTGGTGCCCGCCGAGCAGCTGCCCGCCGCCACCGCGCTGGGCTCCACGGTGATGATGTTCGGCGGCGTGTTCGGCCCGATGCTGGCGGGCGCGCTGATGCCGGTGGTCGGCCTGCCCACGCTCTACCTGGTCGACGCGGTCGCGCTGACCGCGACCATCTGGTCGGTGTGGCGGCTGCCGCCGCTGCCCCCGCTCAACGCGCCCTCCCGGCGGGCGGGCCTGAAGGACGTGCTCGACGGCTTCCGCTACCTGGCCCTGCAACGGGTCCTGCTGGCCTCGTTCCTGCTCGACATCATCGCGATGGTCTTCGGGATGCCGCGCGCGCTGTTCCCGGAGATGGCCGAGAAGACCTTCGGCGACCCGCCGGGCGGCGGCCTGGCGCTGGGCTGGCTGTTCGCCGCCATCCCGCTGGGCGCGCTGCTGTGCGGGTTGGTGTCCGGGTGGACCTCGCGGGTGGCGCGGCACGGCGTGGGCGTGGTGCTGGCCGTCGTCGCCTGGGGCGTGGCGGTGATCGGGTTCGGGTTCTCGCACGCCCTGTGGCTCGCGGTGGTCTTCCTGGCCGTCGGCGGCGCGGCGGACATGATCAGCATGGTGTTCCGCAGCGCGATCCTGCAGACCGCAGCCAGCGACGACATGCGCGGCCGGATGCAGGGCGTGTTCATCGTCGTCGTCGCGGGCGGCCCGCGCCTGGCGGACCTGCTGCACGGCACCACCGGCGCGCTCGTCGGACCCGGAGTAGCCACCGCCGTGGGCGGCGCGCTGGTCGTGCTGGCCACCGGTCTGGCCGTGCTGGCCATCCCGGCGATCTGGCGCTACCGGTTCACGCCCGAGCGCGTGGCGAGCTGACCCCGGCTCACCCGTTCACCACGTCCACCCGGATCGAGTCGTTGTCCCTGAGCGTGGTGATGGTCAGCTTGCGCCGCCCCGGCTCACGGCCCACGATCACCACCCACCGGTCGCCCGCGTAGGCGAACAGCCGCAGCCCGGTGTACCGGTAGGACACCTTCCCGTCCGGGTCCACCAGGCGGGTCTCGGCGACCAGCGGCGCGGGCAGGTCCAGCTTCGCGGCGCTGTGCACGACCAGGGCGGGCCTGCTGGCCGGGTGGCGGTCGACGTGCGCGGCCAGCGCCAGCCCGCTGCGCGTCGCGTGCACCGTGGTCGCCCAGAACACCGCGAACGCGACCACCGCCCCCACCACCGCGCGGCAGGCGAACGCCCGCCGGTCCCGGTGCAGCAGGGGACCGCCGAGCACCGCGGCGGCGGCCAGCGCGAGCGCCCCGAGCAGCGGCTCGAAGCGGCCCGCCAGCGCCGCGCCCGCGCACACCGCCAGGCCCAGCGCCAGCACGGCGCGCAGCGCGGGGACCAGGGGGCCGGGCGGGGTGAACCGCGCCGCCCAGCGGTTGACCAGCAGCAGGAGCACCAGGCCGCACAGCAGGAAGGCCAGCGGCCGGAACACCACCCCGACCCCGCGCAGCAGGTAGTCCTGCACGCTGAACTTCAGCGCCGCCTGGTCCAGGCCGAAGTAGCCGTAGATGGCGGTCTGCCGGTTCCAGCCGAAGTACAGCACCACCGAGGTGAGCGCGGTGAGCGGCGCGGCGACCAGCCCCACCAGTTCCAGCGCGGTGCGCGCGTGGTCCGGTTCACTCCGGGGTGTAGGGGCCGCCGGGGATATCACCCGTCGGCGTGGTGGTTTCCGGAGCAGAATTCGTGTTTGTCGGGGCATCGGGGGTCGACGTGAATTCCTGTTCCTGCGCCGAGGACGGGACTTCCCGCGTCGGCGCCGCCGGGGCCGGTTCCCGCGCTGGTTCGGGCGCGGATTCCGGCGCGGGAGCGTGCTGGCCGGTCCGCTGGTCGGTCCGCGCAGGCGCGACCGGCGGGAGCACGCCCCCGGTCCGCACCGCCGGTGGTGTGTGCGACGTGCTGACCGGCGGTTTCGCCGTGGTGCCCGGAGTGGACGGGGCCTGCGCGGAAGTGGGGTATTCCCGAACGCCGGGGATGGTCTCGCCGTGCGGTTCCTCCGCCCGGTCGCAACCGGCAAGGACACCGTGCAACGCGAGTCCGCCGATCAACAGGAATGATCGAATCTTCGCCATCCGCGCTTCCGGTCGGTAGTCGGGATTTCCCCCAGACTAACCACGCCCCGCTCGCCCGCGTGGGACATCCGGTTCACCAGATCGGTGCATTCTTCCGCCCCGCCCGCGCCTGCAAGTACTACCCGACCCCCGCCAAAGGGCCGGTAACTACTACCCGGCTCAAGGCGCGCCGGGTAGTAGTTACCGGCCCCCGCGAACCGCACGGGTAGTACTTGCAGGCGTCAGGGGGTGTGCAGGAAGCGGCGCCAGGCGGACTCGGGGAACTCCAGGGTGGGGGCGGGGTTCTTGGAGTCGCGGGCCAGCACCCGCCGCCCGCCGAACGCCACCTCCACGCAGTTGGCGGTGCTGTTGCTGTGAGAACTCTTGCGCCACGCGACCTCGACGCAGTTCGCGCTGCTCGCGCTGTGGGAACTCTTGCGCCACAGGGTCATGCCCCCATGGTTTCACGCGAACTGCCGGAGCAACTCCGCTGTTTCCCCTGGCTCGTGCGCCAACTTGCGCAGTTCCGACCAGACCGCCTCGTAGACCTCGATCTGCTCCGGCTCGTCGAGGAAGAGGCTTGCGATCTTGTTCTCCAGCAGCACGAGGCTCGGCTCCTCGTCGTACTCCAGAATCACGAACGCGCCGTTCAACCCGGCGTGCAGTCCGGCCCCGGAGGGGAGCACCCGAACTGTCACGTTGGGCCGTTCGGACATGTCGGCGATGTGGCGGAGCTGTCGAGCGTGGGCCCCCGGCTCGCCGAAGGGGCGTTCGAAGACGCCTTGTTCGACGATCGCTTCGAGCTTGAGCGGGTTGCTCCGGGTGAGCAGGCCTTGGCGGCCCATCCTGCTTGAGACCAAGGCGTCGATCCGCTCCTCGGTGAGGTCGTGGCCGGTCGCGTGGATGATTGCCCTCGCGTATTCGGGCGTCTGGAGAAGACCAGGGATCATCAACGGCTCGTAGAAGAGCAGGGAGCCTGCCTCGTCCTCGAAGTCGGCCCAGGTCTGCCAGTCCTCGGGCAGGTTGGAGTTGTGCATTCGCAGCAGGTTGCGCTGTTCGGCGTTGCGCGCCAGGTCGAGCAGTTCCACCCGCTGCGCGCGGTCGACTTCGTAGAAGTCCAGCAGCTTTTCGAGGTCGTCGAGGTAGATGCCGATTTCGGAGGTCTCGATGCGGCTTATCTTGCTGCCGGACATGCCCACCGCCTCACCGGCGGCATCGGTGCTGAGACCGGTGGCGGTGCGCAATCTGCGGAGGACGTGGGCGAGTCGGCGAGATCGGACCGAACGTCCGGAACGGCGTGCCATGGCGGCAACAGTATGGTCGCCGCAAACAAAACAGCCAGTCCGTTCACACTAAGGTGTAATTGCTGGCCGGTATGCAGCGCTGCACGCTGTGCCCATGAACGATGAACCGATCATCAGGACCAAGAGGCCCAAGCGGGAGTGGCTGCTGCGCTGCGAGGGAGAGGAGGACGAGGTGTTCTCCGTGAACGTCTCGCGCGGCGCGGTGGAGATCCACCCGCCCGAGCACCTCGACTGCGTCCACTTGGAGAAGTCGCAGATCGCCGAGTTCCGGGCGGTCCTGGACGAGGCGATCGAGCGCGCCGAGACCGATCTGCGGGCCGCCGTGGAGTCGTAACCTCAAGCTTTGCCCAAACACCCCCGATCCGCTGTCCACGACCCCTTGTGATCCGGCACACTCCCACGGCATGGCGGAAGCGACTGGCGCACCGGCGCAGCCGGAACTGAAACGGGCCATCGGTCCGAAGCTGCTGCTGTTCTTCGTGGTCGGTGACATCCTCGGCACCGGCGTGTACGCCCTCACCGGCAACGTCGCGGGCAAGGTCGGCGGGGCGCTGTGGCTGCCGTTCCTGATCGCGTTCGCGGTCGCGTTCCTGACCGCGTTCAGCTACCTCGAACTCGTCGGCAAGTACCCCAGGGCGGCGGGCGCGGCGCTCTACACCAACCGGGCGTTCAAGATCCAGTTCCTGACGTTCATGGTGGCGTTCGCGGTGATGAGCTCGGGCATCACCTCGGCCTCGTCCGCCGCGCTGGCGTTCGGGCGCACCTACCTGCAGTCGGTGGTCAAGGAGTTCTTCTCCGACACGTTCACCATCTCCGCCACGCTGGTGGCGGTGCTGTTCATCATCGGGCTGGGCGCGGTCAACTTCCGCGGCGTGTCCGAGTCGGTCAAGGCCAACGTGGTGCTGACCTGCATCGAGCTGTCCGGCCTGGTGATCGTCATCGCGATCGGCGTGTACGCGGTGGCGGTCGGCGACGGCGACCCCGGCAGGCTCACCCAGGTCGACCCGGCGCCGGGGCAGTCCGCGCTGGTGGCCGTCACCTCGGCCACCGCGCTGGCGTTCTTCGCCATGGTCGGCTTCGAGGACTCGGTGAACATGGCCGAGGAGTGCCGCGACCCGGTGAAGATCTTCCCGCGCGCGATGCTGTGGGGGATGGTGGTGGCGGCCACCATCTACGTGCTGGTCGCCATCACCTCCTCGCTGCTGATCCCGGCCGACCGGCTGGCCAAGGCGGGCAGCAGCGCGCTGCTGGAAGTGGTCAAGGTCGGCGCGCCGTCCTTCCCGCTGTGGGTGTTCTCGCTGATCGGCCTGTTCGCGGTGATCAACTCGGCGCTGATCAACATGCTGATGGCCAGCAGGCTGGTCTACGGCATGGCCAACGAGCGCATCATCCCGAGGGCCTTCGGCGTGGTGCACCCGTTCCGCCGCACGCCGTGGATCTCCATCATCTTCACCAGCGGTGTGGCGATCATCCTGGTGATGACCACCGACATCGCGAAGCTGGGCGGCACCACCGCGCTGCTGCTGCTGATCGTGTTCACCATCGTCAACATCGCGGTCCTGGTGCTGCGCAAGGAGAAGGCCGACCACGAGCACTTCCGCGCGCCGACCTGGGTGCCGGTGCTCGGCGCGCTGTCCTGCGCCTACCTGGCCAGCCCGCTGTCGGGCAGGCCCGCCGACGACTACAAGATCGCGCTCTACCTGCTGGGCGCCGGTGTGGTGCTGTGGGGCATCAACCGGGTGGTGCACGGCAAGACCGAGTTCGACGCGCAGAAGCTGGCCAAGTAGGTCACCGCGTCCGGTGGAGCTGGTGCCTGGCCAGCTCCACCGGGTCGTGGGCGCTGAAGACGTCCACCTCGGACCGGTGGTCGCGGACCAGTTCCCGCAGTCGCTCCAAATTGGACAGTCGCAGATCGCGCACCGTCTCCATGCCCTTCTCCAGCAAGGCCAAGCCGGGCGGGCAGCTCGGCCGCTCCTCCAGCTGGCCGTGGAAGAAGTAGCTGTCGCCCGCGTGCAGCAACCACTTCCCGCCGGTGCGCACCGCGACGCCGGTGTGCCCTCGGGTGTGCCCGATGAGGGGCACCAGCAGCACGTCCGGGCGGAACTCGCGCACCCCGTCGAAGCCGAACCACCGCTCGCCGGTCGGCTCGTACGGCCGCCACTTCGGGCCGTGCGCCCGCTGGCCCAGCGGGTAGCGCGCCTTCGAAGCCGGTTCGAGGAGGCCGTCCAGCTCCTCCCGCAGCACGTGCACCTCCGCGTGCGGGAAGTCGCGCAGGCCGCCCGCGTGGTCGAGGTCCATGTGCGTCAGGACGACGTGCCGCACGTCCTCGGCGCGGAACCCGAGCCGCTCCACCTGCCGCAGGGCGGTTTCCGACTCGTCCAGCGAAGGGCGGGCCACCGCCCGCCAGTACCAGGGCAGCGTCGGCGACGGGTCGCGGATGTCCTCCAGGCCGATGCCGGTGTCGACCAGCACGAGCCCGTCGTCGGTCTCCAGCAGCAGGCAGTGGCAGACCAGCTCGGCCGTGGCGAACGCGGAGCCGCGCCCGCTGACCAGCCTGCCGCCGAACGGTCGCATGGTGCCGCAGTTGAGGTGGTGCGCCTTCATGGCGTCGCCTTTCCGAGCAGGGCGCCGAGCCGGGCGGCCACGGCGTCGACGGGGGACAGGTCGCGGCGCGTGCGGGCCAGCAGCAGCGCGCCTTCGATGGCGGCGAGGACCACGGTGGCCAGCTCGTCCGCGTCGGGGAACCGGGTGCGCAGGTGCTCGGCGATGGCGGACCGCCAGCCGTCGTAGACGCCCGCGCACGCGCGGCGGATCGTCTCGCTCTGGGCGGCGGCGTCGAGCGCGACCGTGGCCACCGGGCAGCCGTCGCGGAAGTCCGAGGCCACCAGACCCTCGCTGAGCAGCCACAGCGCCGAGCGCAGCGCCTCGACCGGGTCCTCCTGCCGCGCCAGCACCTCCCTGAGCGCGTCGCCCAGCTCCTGGCCCGCGTGCGCCACCGCCTCGGCGGCCAGCTGCTCCTTGCCGCCGGGGAAGTGGAAGTACAGCGAGCCCTTGGGGGCGCCGCCCTCGGCGAGCACCTGGTTCAGGCCGGTCGCGTGGTAGCCCTGCGACCGGAACAGGGCGGCGGCGGTGCGCACCACCCGATCGCGAGTGTCGTTACGGCGAGCCACGAGATCACTATACAGACTGGTCTACTGAGCAAGTGGGGGCCGTAGGCTGCTGACCCATGCTGGAGATCGCCCGCGGCGCCGCGCGCGCCGTCATCACGCCCGATGGCGCCGGATTGAAGTCCTACGAAGTGGCCGGAGTGCCCTAC
>NZ_BMRG01000001.1:14562-131051 GCF_014648515.1 Saccharothrix coeruleofusca | reverse complement strand
GTCGAGACCTACGACGACCAACCCCCGATGGGCAGCGGCGCGGTGCTCGTGCCGTGGCCCAACCGCACGGCGGGTGGCAAGTGGGTCCTCGACGGTGTCGAGCAGCAGTTGGAGGTGACCGAGCCCGCGCGCGACAACGCCATCCACGGCCTGGTGCGCCGGGTGCCGTGGACGGTGGTCGAGCACACCGGCTCGCTGGTGGTGCTGGAGGCCGAGGCATCCGGGCCGGGCTGGCCGGTGCCGCTGCGCACGACCATCTCCTACGCCCTGGACGACCACGGCCTGACCGTGTCGCACGGCGTGCACAACATCGGCTCGGCGCGCACCCCGTTCGGCGTCGGCACCCACCCGTACCCGAGGGCGGGCAACTCCGCCACCGACGAGACCAGCCTGTCCCTGGCGGCCACCACCGTGCTGCCGGTGGACGCGGACAGCATGATCCCCACCGGTCCGGCCGAGCCGGTGTCCGGCGACTACGACTTCCGGGTCGCCCGGCTGCTCGAAGGGGTGAAGCTGGACACCGCGTTCGGCGGCTGCGAGCCGGTCGACGGGCTGGTGCGGCACGTGCTGCGCGGGCCGGAGGGCGCGGTCGAGCTGTGGGCGGACCCGGACTTCAAGTGGGTGCAGGTCTACACGCCCGACGACTACCCCGGTCGGGGCCGGGCGGTCGCCGTGGAGCCCATGACGTGCCCGCCGGACGCGCTGAACTCCGGGGTGGACCTGATCTGGCTCAGCCCCGGCGACTCGTGGGCGGGTCGGTGGGGTTTGCGCCCCCTGGACTAGATGTTTAGGCTTGCTAACTATGGATGTCGCGATCACGGGTGGGTACGTCGTGCCGGTCTCCGGTGAGCCGGTCGAAGGCGGGACGGTGCTGATCCGGGACGGTCGGATCGCCGCCGTCGGAGCCTCGGTCGAGGTGCCGGACGGCGTGCCCACCGTGGACGCGACCGGGTCGTGGGTGCTGCCCGGCTTCGTGGAGGCCCACGGCCACCTCGGCGTGCACGAGGAGGGCGAGGGCTGGGCCGGTCAGGACACCAACGAGATGACCGACCCCAACGGCGCCCGGCTGCGCGCGCTGGACGCCATCAACCCCGCCGACCTGGGCTTCGCCGACGCGCTGTCCGGCGGCGTCACCACGGCCGTCATCAAGCCCGGCTCGGGCAACGTCATCGGCGGCCAGACCGTCGCCGTGAAGTGCTGGGGCCGCACCGCCGACGAGATGCTGGTGCGGCAGCCGGTGAGCGTGAAGAGCGCGCTGGGCGAGAACCCCAAGCGCGTCTACGGCGACCAGAAGAAGCTGCCCTCCACCAGGCAGGGCGTGGCCGCGGTGATCCGCGACGCCTTCACCGCCGCCCAGGACTACGTGGCCAGGCGGGACGCCGCCGACGGGCCGTTCCAGCGCGACAACACCCTGGAGACGCTGGCCAAGGTGCTCTCCGGCGAGCTGCCCTGGTGCCAGCACTGCCACCGCGCCGACGACATCGCCACCGCCCTGCGGCTGGCCGACGAGTTCGGCTACAAGCTGATCGTCAACCACGGCACCGAGGGCCACCTGGTGGCCGACCTGCTCGCCGAGCGCGGCATCCCGGTGGTCATCGGGCCGCTGTTCACCACCCGGTCCAAGGTGGAGCTGCGGCAGCGCAGCCTGCGCACGCCCGGCGTGCTGGCGCGGGCGGGCGTGGAGATCGCCATCACCACCGACCACCCGGTGGTGCCGATCAACTTCCTGGTGCACCAGGCCACCCTGGCGGTGAAGGAGGGGCTGGACCGCGAGACCGCCCTGGAGTCCATCACCGTCAACCCGGCCCGGATGATGGGCCTGAACGACCGCGTGGGCTCGCTGCGGCCGGGGCTGGACGGCGACGTGGTCATCTGGTCTGGCGACCCGCTGGACGTGATGAGCCGCGCCCAGCGCGTGTTCATCCAGGGCCGCGAGGTGTACGCCTACACCGATGGCGAGCCCGTCGTCGCCAACCCCTACTACACCGGGTCCTGACCCTCCCCTCCCCGCGAGTCGAACGCTCAGGTACCGCGAGTCGAACGCTCAGAACCCCTGAGTTCGTCGTTGGGGCGGGGCAAGGGCGGTGCGCTCGCCGCGCGGCAGGTCGCCCCGCTGCGCGCGCTCCGCGCGCACCCCTGATGCGTGAGCAAGTACTACCCGACGGGTGTGCGGGGGCCGGTAAGTACTACCTGGGGTGCGCGAAAGCGCGGGTGAGAGCACGGAGGCGCGGGTTGGGGCGCGAGGGTGCGGGTCGGGGTGCGCGAATGTTCAGTTCGGGGTACCTGAGCGTTCGACTCGCGGGGGCGACACGCCCGACACGCCCGTAGGTGGGTGACGCTGGGGGGCGGGCGTGGTGGGCGTGTCGGGTGGTCAGCGGCGGAGGTGGCGGGCGATGACCAGGCGTTGGATCTGGTTGGTGCCCTCGAAGATCTGCAGCACCTTCGCCTCGCGCATGTAGCGCTCCACCGGGAAGTCGCGCGTGTACCCGGCGCCGCCGAGTACCTGCACCGCGTCGGTGGTCACCTTCATCGCCGCGTCCGTGCACACCAGCTTCGCCACCGCCGCCTGCCGGGCGAACGGCAAACCCCGGTCGCGTCGCCGCGCGGCCTGCAGGTACGTCGCGCGGGCCGAGTCGACGGCGGCGGCCATGTCCGCGAGCATGAACTCCACGCCCTGGAAGTCGATGATGGCCCGGCCGAACTGGGTGCGCTGCTTGGCGTAGGCCACCGCCTCGTCCAGCGCCGCCTGCGCCAGCCCCACGGCCGTGGCGGCGATGCCCAGCCTGCCGGAGTCCAACGCGGACAGCGCGATCTTGAGCCCGTCGCCCTCGGCCCCGATCAGCCGGTCCGCCGACAGGGCCACGTCCTCGAAGCGCAGTTGCGCGGTGATCGACCCGGTCAGGCCCATCTTCCGCTCGGGGGGCGCGGCGGAGAGGCCGTCCGCGACGCCGGGGGCGAAGAAGCAGCTGATGCCCCGGCCGCCGTCGTCGGACGTGCGCGCCATCAGCGTGTAGAAGTCCGCCGCGCCCGCGTGCGTGATCCACGCCTTGGTGCCGTTGACGACGTACTCGTCCCCGCGCCGGACGGCCCGAGTGGACAGTGCCGCCGCGTCGGAGCCCGCGTGCGCTTCGGACAGCGCGTAGCCGCCGAGCAGTTCACCGCCCACGGCGTCGGGCAGCCACCGCGCCTTCTGCTCCTCGGTGCCGAACGCGGCCAGCCCGTAGCTGGACATCACGTGCACCGACAGCCCCACGCCGACCGACATCCACGCCGAGGAGATCTCCTCCAGCGCCTGGAGGTAGACCTCGTAGGGCTGCGCGCCGCCGCCGTACTCCTCGGGGTAGGGCAGCCCCAGCAGCCCGCTCCTGCCCAGCAGCCGGAACACCTCACGCGGGAACCGCGCCTCCTCCTCGGCCCGCGCCGCGCGGGGGGCCAGCTCGTCGCGGGCGATCTCGCGGACCAGCGCGATCAGGTCCTCGGCCTCGGTGGTGGGCAGCAGCCTTTCGGCGGGCATCGTCGACCTCCTGGGTGGTACTGCCGTCAGTACTGTGGGACGTACGCTAGTACTGTCACCGGGAAGTGTGACAGAGTTCGACCATGACCTCCCCGCTCGCGCGTCGCCCGCCGACGCCCCGGCAGGCCGAGCTGCTCGGCAGGCTGGAGGCGCTGGTGCTCGCCGAGGGGTTCGCGCGCTTCACCCTCGACGACCTGGCAGCCCGGCTGCACTGCTCGAAGTCGACCCTCTACGCGCTGGCCGCCAGCAAGGAGCAGCTCGCGGTGCGCGTGGTCGGCCACTACTTCAAGGGCGCCTCGGAGCGGATCGAGCGGCGGATCGAGGGTGTCGCCGACGTCCGGGCCAGGATCGGCACCTACCTGGCGGGCGCGGCCGAGGAGCTGCGCCGGGCCAGCGCCACGTTCATCGAGGACGTCGCCGCGTTCGCGCCCACGCGCGCCACCTACGAGCGCAACGCCCGCGCGGCGGCCGAGCGGATCAGGTCCTTCATCCAGGATGGCGTGCGGGAGGGCGTCTTCCGCGAGGTCCACGCGACGCTGGTCGCGGAGATGGCCGGCCTGCTCATCGAGGGCATCCAGAGCGGTGTGCTGCCCCGGCGGGCCGGGGTGTCCGACGCCGAGGCGTTCACCGCACTGGGTGAACTTCTGCTCGACGGGTTGCGGAGAGAACGGAGTCAGGCGTGATCGTCGTTGCCGGTGAGGCGTTGGTCGACCTCGTGCCCACCCCGCAGGGGGACCTGTCGCCGAGGCTGGGCGGCGGGCCGTACAACGTGGCCATCGCCGCCGGGCGGCTCGGGGCGCCGACCGCCTTCCTGTCCCGCGTCTCCCGCGACCTGTTCGGCGACCGGCTGGTGGCGCGGCTGCGCGACTCGGGCGTGCGCACCGACCTGGTCTCGCGCGGCGACGAGCCGACCACCCTGGCGCTGGTCGGGCTGACCTCGGACGGGTCCGCGCGCTACTCCTTCTACGTCGAGGGCACCGCCGACCGCCTGTTCGCCGACCCCGGCCCGCTGCCCGACGGGGTGCGCGCGGTGTCCTTCGGCACCCTGTCGCTGGTGCTGGAGCCCGGCGCGAGCGCCTACGAGGCGGTGCTGCGCCGCGAGGCGGCTCGCGGCGCGCTCACCGCGCTGGACCCGAACATCCGCGCCGCGCTCATCCCGGACCCGGACGCCTACCGGGCGCGCTTCCGGGGCTGGCTGCCCCACGTCGGCCTGCTCAAGGTGTCGGTGGAGGACGCCCGCTGGCTGGCCGACCTGCCCGAGGACGCCCCCGAGGACGACGTGCTGGCCGCCGCGGGCGAGTGGCGGGCGGCGGGCCCCGCCGCGGTGGTGCTCACCAGGGGCGGCGACGGCCTGGCCGCGCTGACCGGCGCGGACGAGGTGATCCGCGTCCCACCCACCCCGGTCGACGTGGTGGACACCATCGGCGCGGGCGACACCGTGCAGGGGGCGCTGCTGGCGTGGCTGCACGAGCGGGACGCGCTGTCCGCAGAGGCCGTGCGCGGGCTGGACGCCGAGGACTGGGTGGCCGCGCTGTCGCGCGCGGGGGCCGCCGCGGCGATCACCTGCTCCCGCGCGGGCGCCGAGCCGCCGCTGCGGCGAGAGCTGGAGATGACCTAGGTCTCACCTCTCCCGAGGTGGAGGAACCCCCCGCAAGGGCTACGGTGGACACGCGCGCTAGCCACCACTGCATCCCTGTGTGATGCCGGTCCCATCTGGCAGAACCGGTCACGCCACAGCTGTGGAGCGGGGTTGCCCGCCGACTAGCGTGGCAGGAACTGTCAGGACCCCAACGGGGTGGTGCTGCGGTACGGGGCCGTCAGGTCCGGCAGTGCCGTTGTGCGAGATCCGCACGCGCCACCCCGCCTAGCGTGAGAGGGACTCCGTATGCCCGACGCGACGACTGCGCCGAACGACACCCGTACCGTCGCGCTGCGCCACCAGGGCGGAGAGCACGAGATGAGGGTGGTGCCCGCCACCGAGGGTGCGCCCGGCATCGATCTCGGCAAACTCCTGGCCAACACCGGCCTGGTAACCCTGGACAGCGGCTTCGTCAACACCGCCTCCTGCGCGTCCGAGATCACCTACATCGACGGTGACGCGGGCATCTTGCGCTACCGGGGCTACCCCATCGAGCAGCTCGCCGAGAAGTCCAACTTCCTGGAGGTCAGCTACCTGCTGATCTACGGCGAGCTGCCCACGCAGGCGCAGCTGGACGAGTTCTCCTCCAAGATCAGCAGGCACACCCTGCTGCACGAGGACCTCAAGCGGTTCTTCGACGGCTTCCCGCGCGACGCGCACCCGATGCCGGTGCTGTCCTCCGCGGTGTCCGCGCTGTCCACCTTCTACCAGGACAGCCTGAGCCCCTTCGACGACAAGCAGGTGGAGATCTCCACCATCCGGCTGCTGGCCAAGGTGCCGACCATCGCCGCCTACGCCTACAAGAAGTCGGTCGGCCAGCCGTTCCTCTACCCGGACAACTCGCTGGGCCTGGTGGAGAACTTCCTGCGGCTGACCTTCGGCTTCCCGGCCGAGCCCTACGACGTCGACCCGGACCTGGTCCGCGCGCTGGACCTGCTGTTCGTGCTGCACGCCGACCACGAGCAGAACTGCTCCACCTCCACGGTGCGCCTGGTGGGCTCCTCCGAGGCGAACCTGTTCGCCTCCATCTCCGCGGGCATCAACGCCCTGTTCGGCCCGCTGCACGGCGGCGCGAACAGCGCGGTGCTGGAGATGCTGGAGAAGATCCGCGACGAGGGCGGCGACGTGGAAGCCTTCGTGCGCAAGGTGAAGAACAAGGAGGACGGCGTCCGCCTGATGGGCTTCGGCCACCGGGTCTACAAGAACTACGACCCGCGCGCCGCCATCATCAAGAAGACCGCGGACGAGATCCTGGGCAAGCTGGGCGGCGACGACCAGCTGCTCGACATCGCCAAGAAGCTCGAGGAGACCGCGCTCGCGGACGACTACTTCATCGAGCGCAAGCTGTACCCGAACGTGGACTTCTACACCGGGTTGATCTACCGGGCGATGGGCTTCCCCACGAAGTTCTTCACCGTCCTGTTCGCACTGGGCAGGCTGCCGGGCTGGATCGCGCACTGGCGCGAGATGATCAAGGACCCGGCCACCAAGATCGGCCGCCCGCGCCAGGTCTACGTCGGCTCGCCGTCGCGCGACTTCGTGCCGATGGACCAGCGCTGACCGGTTCCGCGACGAGAAAGGCCCGCGCCCCAAGGGGTGCGGGCCTTTCCGTCCTCTGTGGACTGTCAGGGGCGCAGCGCGTCGCGCAGCCGGACCCGCGCGCCGGTGCGCAGCACCGCGTTGGCGTAGACCCTGCCGCCCAGCCACGTGATGGCCGCGATCGCCAGCAGCGCCAGCAGCACCGCCAGCAGCACCTGCCACGCGGGCGCCACACCGACCGCCATCCGGCCCGGCATCATGATCGGCGCGAACGGCGGCAGCAGCGACAGCACCGTCACCGCGGTCCCCGACGGGTCCTGGATCATCAGGTTGATGCCGACCACGAAGGCGATGATGATCACCATGCTGATCGGCGTGAGCACCGACTGCAGCTCCTCCTGGCGGGAGACCAGCGAGGCCGCCGCGGCGAACACCGTGGCGTAGAGGAAGAACCCGAGCAGGTACCACAGCACGCCGGTGGCCAGCGCCCCGCCCGCCAGCCCGGCCACGTCGAGCACGCCCGACAGCGAGGACAGCAGCACCCCCAGCCCGCCGATCAGCAGCAGCTGGACCAGCCCGACCGCGCCCAGCCCGACCACCTTGCCCAGCAGCAGCTGCCACGGCCGCAGCGTGGCCAGCAGCAGCTCCACCACCCGGCTGGACTTCTCCTCCACCACGCCCTGGGCCACCATCGTCCCGTAGACCAGCAGCGAGTAGTACAGCAGCCCGGCGATCACCAGGCCGATGGCCAGCCGCGGCCCCTCCTGGTCGTCCTCGGGCTCCAGCGCCACCACGGCGGTCTGCGCCCGCGCCACGTTCGCGGTGACCGTGGCCGGGTCCAGCCCCGCCTCGGCCAGCTGCGCGCTGAGCACCTGCTGCTTGACCACCAGGTCCAGCGCGGTGCGCAGCTGCTCGTCGAGCCGGTCCTTGACCACCACGCGCAGCGCGTCCGCCGCGCCGGTCACCAGCGCGTCCAGCTCGCCCTCGCGCACCCGCCGCTCGGCGTCGGCCACGTCGGCCGCGTCCACCACCTCGATGTCGTAGCTCAGCGACTGCGCGGTCTGCTCCACCGCCCCGGCCAGCGCGGTGGCCTGGCCGTTGAACGCCACCACGTCGCGCCCCACCCGGTCGAACAGCACCGCCTGCAGCAGCACGTAGCCCGCCAGCACGGCCACGATGACCACCGTGCCCCACAGGAACGACTTGGCGCGCACTCGGGTCAGGAATTCCCGGCGCGCGACCAGGAACACCGCGCGGCCGGGGGTGAGGGTGCTCATGCGGCGTTCTCCTCCGTCACGACGCTGCGGAACAGCTCGGTCAGCGACGGCCGCTGCCGGGTGAACTCGTGCACCGGCCCGGTGGCCAGCGCCGCGCGCAGCACCACCTGGTCGTCCGCGTCGGGGGCCAGTTCGAGCACCGTCCGGCCGCCGCTGACGTGCGCGGACCGCACGCCCGCCAGCCCGTCGGCCCAGCCCGGCGGCGCGGCGGGCGCGTGCACCACCAGCCGCGAGTCGCCGCCCGCGCGCAGCTCGTCGACCGTGCCGCAGGCCACCAGCGAGCCGCCGCGCACGATGCCCACCCGGTCGCACAGCCGCTCCACCAGGTCCAGCTGGTGGCTGGAGAACACCACGGGCACGCCCTCGGCGGCCTTCTCCCGCAGCACCTGGCTCATCACGTCCACGGCCACCGGGTCCAGCCCGGAGAACGGCTCGTCGAGCACCAGCACCTCCGGCTGGTGCACCAGCGCCGCGGCCAGCTGCACCCGCTGCTGGTTGCCCAGGCTGAGCTTCTGCACCTCGTCGCCGCGCCGCTCGCGCACCCCGAGCCGGGTGATCCACGCCTCCGCGGAGCGCCGCGCCTCGGCGGGGGACAGCCCGTGCAGCTCGGCCAGGTAGACCAGCTGCTCCAGCACCTTCATCCGGGGGTAGAGGCCGCGCTCCTCGGGCATGTAGCCGATGCGCCTGCGGGTCTCCAGGGTGATCGGCTCGCCGTTCCAGCGCACCTCGCCGGAGTCGGCGGCCAGCACGCCCAGCGCGATGCGCATGGTCGTGGTCTTGCCCGCGCCGTTGCTGCCGACGAAGCCGAACAGCTCGCCGGGGTGGACCTGGAAGGTCATCTCGCGCAGGGCCACGACGTCCCCGTAGCGCTTGGAGACGCGGTCGATCTCCAGCACCCCGTGTGCCACGGTCGCTCTCCTCACGTCGTCAACCGCCGTAGACCTGCGTCGACAGCGGCTCGAAGGGGGTGCGGCTGAACACCGCCTCCACCGGCAGCCCGAACACCTCGCAGATGCGCAGCGCCAGGTCCAGGCTGGGGTAGTGGTCGCCCCGCTCCAGCGCCCCGATGGTCTGCGGGTTGACCTCGACGGCCTCCGCCAACGCGGCTCTGGTCATACCGCGCTCCGCGCGCAGGACCTGCATCCGGTTGTGGATGCGCTGTTCGGACCCCCGGCGAACCGGACTCATGGACGAAGTGTTGCGAAAACCCAACGAATCGGCAAGCAAACAACCTGGCGATTGCGCTGAACGGCCCAGCATGAGCAGCGCCCGTACCCCAAATCACGATTCGGTGAAACGATCCGCAGCCCGGAACCGAAACGAACTCTCGACGAGTCGAATGCGCACCAGGGCAGCCAGCCCGTTGCGGTGAGGGGTGGACATGGAGCCGGACCAGTGGCTCGCCCAGTACGGGCAGAAGATCGAGCAGGCCAAGCGCGGCGCCGCGGAGGTGGAGACCCGCCTCGGCGGGGTGGGCGGCAGCGCGACCTCCCCGGACGGCCTGGTCACCGTGTCGGTCAACGCCTCGGGCGCGCTGACCGACCTGATCCTGCGGCCCGGCCTGCGCGGTGAGGACCCCGAGCGCATCGCCAGCGCCGTCATGGCCGCCGCCGCGCAGGCGCAGCGCGCCGCGGCGGGCCAGGTGGTCGAGATCATGACCGAGTTCGTGGGCGACAGCCCGGCGCTGGAGTTCGTCAAGGCGAAGATGCCCAACGGCTATTCGGGTGACGGCACGGACGCCGTGGAACCGCAGCCGGAGCTGCAGCGTCGAGACACCAGGCCCGATGACGAGTACTTCACCAACCCACCCGACGTGATGGCCTGAGCAGGGGGTAGAGGGACATGTTCCACTCGTTCCACGTCAGCCCGGAGCAGATCCGGGCGCACGCGGGCACCGTCGACCAGTTGACCCAGCGGATGCTCGCGGCCACCCGGACCGCCGACCCCTCGCTGTCGACCGAGGCCTTCGGCGTCTTCGGTTCCTTCCTGGCGCAGTTCCTGCTCAAGACCGCCGGCGCGTCCCAGGACATCCTCGGCCAGGCCACCGAGACCGTCGCGGACATGTGCCAGGGCCTCAAGGAGGTCGCCGACCTCTACGAGAACGTCGACCTGGACAACGCGTTCGGGTTCACCGGAGGAGCGCGCGGATGAGCACCCAGGCCACCACTCAGGGCCGCGACCCGGCCTACCTGGTCAACGACGTGCAGGGCACGGTCGCGGCGGTCGAGCGCGGCGACTGGGTCTCCGCCGGGCTGGGCATGGCCAACACCGCCATGGGCATCGTCGGGCTGGCCGCCAACCCGCTGTCGGGCTTCCTGTCGGCCGGGTTCAGCTGGGCCATCCAGCACGTGGACTTCCTGCGCGAGCCGTTCGACGCGCTGCTGGGCGACCCGCAGGCCATCGCCAGGATGTCCGAGAGCTGGGCCTCGGCGGCCAAGCAGGTCGAGAGCGTGGTCGCGGACTACCGGCGCACCGCCGTGGAGGAGACCCGCGGCTGGGCGGGCCGCTCCGCCGACGGCTACCGCGCGGCGGCCGCCAAGCACGCCAGCGGCCTGGAGACGCTGGCCAAGGCCACGCAGGGCATCTCGCGCGCGGCCAAGGGCGCGGGCGAGCTGGTGGCCACGGTCCGCAAGGCCATCATGGACCTGATCGGCAAGGCCGTGTCGGACATGGTCATGCGGATCATCCAGTGGCTGTCGGCGTCGTTCCTGACCTTCGGCGCGGCCATCGGCGCGGCCATCGCCGACATCGTGCAGATGGCCTGCAACTACGCCAAGAAGCTCGCGGACTTCCTGCAGAAGCTGGCCAACTCGCTGAAGAAGCTGATCGAGCTGATCCGCTCGGTCGCGCAGATCGCGCAGACCGCCAAGCAGATCCTGCAGGCCATCACCGCGATGACCAACTCCAACCGGACGGGCGGCGGCAGCGGGCCCCGGCTGAGCCAGGGCGGGGTCGGGCTGACGCAGGAGCAGCTGGCGCAGATGGACCGCAACGCGCGCGACCGGTACACCTCCGGGTCCGGCGGCGCGACCAACCCCAGCGGCAGCCACGGCGCGGGGCCGGTGGTCAACCAGCCGCCGCAGGTCGGCGGCACCGGCGGGTGGACCTCGCCGCAGCCCCACCCCGGTCAGCCGGGCGGGCCGGTGGTCAGCCCGCCGCCGCAGGTGGGCGGCACCGACCAGTGGATGCGGGCGCAGCCGTACCCGTACCCCGGCAACTCCGGCGGTCCGGTGGCCCAGCCGCCGCGGGTCGGCACCCCCGGCTACGGTCCCGGCACCCCCGGCTACGGCCCCGGCGCGCCCGGTGGCACTCCAGGGGGCACCCCTGGCGGCGGCAGCGGTGGTTCCGGTGGTTCCGGTGGCAGCACCGGCGGGCACTGGGAGCCGGGCCGCTGGGTGCCGAACACCCCCGGCGGCACCACTCCGGGCGGTACCACCCCGCCCCCGTCGGGCTACACGCCGCCGGTCTACACCCCGCCCGCCTACACCCCGCCCGCGAGCCGCGGCGCCGACACCACGCACGCCACCACGGCGGACGGCGGCGGCACGCCCACCGCGCCCCCGGCGCGGTCGTTCAGCGCGCCCGACCTCAACCTCGACAAGGCGGGCGGCGCGGGCGGCGGCGGTGGTGGTGGTGCCGCAGGTGGCTTCGGCGGTGGCGGCGCGGGCGGTTTCGGCGGTGGCGGCGCGGGTGCGGGCATCGGCGGTTCCGGCGGCGGTGGCGCGGGCGGCAACCCGATGCCGCAGGCGGGTGGCGCGTCCGGCGTCCTGCCCCCCGGTTCCGGCGGCGGCCCCGCCACGGGCGGCCCGGCGGGCGCCGCGGCGGGTGGTCGGCCCGCCGCGGGTGGCGGCATGGGCATGATGGGCGCGCCGATGGCGGGGATGCCCCCGCAGGGCGGCGACGCCAAGGACCACCAGCGCAAGGTCCGCATCGAGGGCGACCCGCTGATCGAGGAGCCGCCCAGGGCGGCCAAGCCGGTCATCGGCGAGTGACGCGGAGCCGGGGCCGTCCCACGCGGGGCGGCCCCGGCGGCCTCACAGCTCCACCAGCGCCTTGCCCAGGTTCTCCCCGCGCAGCATGCCGATGAACGCCTCGGGGGCCTTGTCCAGGCCGCCGCTGGTGACCGTCTCCCGGTAGCGCAGGCTGCCCTCGGCGACCCAGCGGCCCACCTCCCGCTGGAACCGCTCGCGCAGGTGGCCGTGGTCGCGGACCAGGAACCCGCGCAGCGTCAGGCGCTTGCCCACCGCCAAGCCCAGGTTGCGCGGCGCGGTGGGCGCGGAAGTGCTGTTGTAGACCGAGATCGCGCCGCACAGCGCCGCGCGGCCGAAGTCGTTGAACGAGGCGATGGCCGCCTCCAGGTGGTCGCCGCCGACGTTGTCGAAGTACACGTCGATGCCGTCCGGCGCGGCCTCGGCGAGCAGGTCGGCCACCTTGCCGCTCTTGTAGTTGAACGCCGCGTCGAAGCCGAGCTCGCCGGTCAGGAAGGCGACCTTGTCGTCGGAGCCCGCGCTGCCGATCACCCGCTTCGCACCGCGCAGCTTCGCCACCTGCCCGGCCACCTGGCCCACCGCGCCCGCCGCGCCGGAGACGAAGACGACCTCGCCCTCCTTGAACGCGGCCACCTCCAGCAGGCCCGCGTAGGCGGTCAACCCGGTCATGCCCAGCACGCCGAGGTAGGCCCCCAGCGGGGCGGCGTCCGGGTCCACCTTCACCGCGTGGCGCGGGTCGAGCACGGCGTACTCGCGCCAGCCCAGGCCGTGCAGCACCTTGTCGCCGGGCGCGAACCCCTCCGCGTCGGACTCCACGACCTCGCCGATCGCCCCGCCGTCCAGCGGCTCGCCGAGGCGGAACGGCTCGACGTAGGACTTGACGTCGTTCATCCGGCCGCGCATGTACGGGTCGACGCTCATCAGCACGTTGCGCACCAGCAACTCGCCCGGACCGGGCCGGGGCACGGGGACCTCCGCCAGCTCGAAGTCCTCCGGGGTGGGCAAGCCCTTCGGTCGGGCGGCCAGGCGGATCTCACGGGCGGTCATCGGCGCTCCTCAGCGGACTGTCTTGAGTGGACTTCCTGGAGTGGACTGGCGCGGCGACTCCAGCACGGCCACGCCGCGGTAGTCGAAGCCGAGCTTGCGGTAGACGGCGATGGCGTCGGCGTTGCCCGCGTCGACCATGAGGGCGCAGGTGCCGTGGCGGGTCAGCAGCGAACTGGCGACGAACGCGCAGAGCCCGGTGGACAGGCCCCGGCCGCGGTGGTCGGGGTGCGTGGCCACGCCCGCGAGGAAGCCCGCGGTCGGCGCGGACCAGGCGTCGGCGGCGACCGCGACCAGCCCGCCGTCCACGCGCAGCCCCGCCCACCGCGTCGGGCCGGGTTCGCGCGGCCACACGTAGGAGTTCGGGTTCGCCTCGCGCAGCAACGCCTCCACCTCGTCCCACTCGGACTCCGCGAGCCATCTTCCTGGGCCGGGGGCCAGCTCGCCACCGCGCTCCATCCACCCGAAGACCACCCTGGCGGGGGTGCTCAGCCGCGCGGCGAGGTCGGTGGTGACCAGCGGTCGCAGGTGCGGGGCGGCCAGGTGCTCCAGCAGGGCGTCCACGTCGCCGGGCGGCCCGTCCAGGACCAGCCGGTCGTGGCGGTTGAGCCGGGGGGCCAGCACGGCGACCGCGCCGCCGTGCGCCCAGGCGGAGCCGCCCCAGGCCAGCGCCTGGGCGGCCCAGCGGATCATGGTGCTCCGGTCGGCCAGGTCGGCGGGGCTGTGCAGTCGACGCATCCCCGCATCATCGCCCGCCCCGCCCCCCGCGTCGGCAAGTACTACCCGGCACGCCTCCGGCGGCCGGTAACCACTACCCGGCGTCGCGAACGCTCGGTTCGCGGTGCTTGGACCCTCGGTTCGCGGTGTCCGAACGCTCGGCTCGCGGGATCAGGGCTTGCGGCGCAGCAGGGAGCGCTTCTGCAGCGCCTCCTCCAGGGCGTGGAAGGCGGCGTCCATCGCGGCGTTGTACTCCTGCTGGGGGCGGGGCGGCACGGCCTCGTCCGGGGTGGGGCGCGAGCCGATGGAGGTCCACCGCTCGTCCCACAGCGCCTTCACCGCCGCCTCCCAGTACTGCTCCACGTCCGCCTTGACCGCCTTCTCCTGCTCCAGCGCGGCGGCCATGCGCTCCTGGGACTCCGCCAGCCGCTCCAGCAGCTGCCGGACCACGGCGCGGTCCCGCGCCCGCATCCGCTCCACGGACTCGCCCACCATGGCGATGGTCTCCTTGTACCGCTCGACCGCGGACGGCTGGTGCGGGTCGGCGCTGTGCTGGCCCATCACGACTCCTCCCCGGTGTCGAACGGGATGAGCACCTGCGGCCGGGAGTGCTCGAACCGGTCGAAGAACAGCCCCCGGCGCGGCCTCGGCGACCACGCCATGACCTGCTCCGGCCCGAACGACAGCAGCTCCTTGCCCTGCACGTCGAAGGCGACCCACGCGCCGATGTCGTCGTACACGCCCGGCGGCAGGCTGTTCTTCAGCCGCTGCACGCCGCGCCACCAGCCGATCACGTGGGTGCGGTGCTCCGGCCCGTGCTTGAGCACGGTGCGCAGGTGGTCCAGGCCGGACGTGCGCGTCGCCGGGTCCTTCTCCTCCAGCGCCGTGTGCGCCGCGTCCACCGCGTAGATCACGACGTAGTGCGGTTGCGGGGCGGCGAGCGCGCTGGTGGCCGCCGCCCTGAGCTGCTGCGCGGTCTCGCCGAGCAGCCCCCTGATCCCCTCCAGGCCCAGCAGGTCCGCCTCGTGGCCGGTGTTGCACAGCTGCTTGACCAGGCGGTCGGCGTGCGGCTGGGCGTCCTCGGCCAGGCAGATCACGGTGAACCTGGCCGCCGTGGGCTCGTGCTGGCGGGCCAGCGACAGCGCCGCGCTGCCCAGCACCCCCGCGGCGTCCTCGGCCAGCGAGCCCAGCACCGCGATGTTGCGGCCCGGCGTGCGGGGGAAGCGGACCCCGGCCGCGCTGCCCGCCACGTCGATCACCTGGCCCAGCAGCACGGTCGGGTTGACCTCCCCGGCGCGCAGCGCCCGGAAGTCCGGCAGCGCCCGCAGCGCGGGCACCCGGCCGCCGTCGAACAGCACCGGTTCGGGCAGGTCCGAGGGCCTGCGCCGGAACAGCTCCGCCTGCAGCACGTCGAAGGTGCCCCGGCGGGTCGCGTCCGGGATGCGGGCGACCTCGTTACCCGGCCGCACGCCCGACTCGTGGTTGACCACCGCGTGCCAGCGCGGCAGCTCCACCGCCGCGTCGTTGTGCGGCTCGGCCAGCACCCGGCGCGCCTTGGGCAGCGCGATCCGCACGGTGAACTGCTCGAAGATCGCCGACTTGCCCCAGAAGCCCTCGATGCCCGCCACGTCCTGGCTGCACAGCACCAGGTGGATGCCCTGCGAGCGGCCCCGCCGGGCCACGTCCTCCAGCAGCTGGGTGGCCTGCTGGGTGACCTGGTCGCGCTCGCCGAACAGGTACTGGAACTCGTCGACCACCGCGACGATGCGCGGCCACCGGCCCTCCGGGTCCTCCTCGCGCAGCTGCTCCAGCTTGGTGACCTCGTGCTGCTTGGCCGCGTCCGCGCGCCTGCGCATCTCGTCGGACAGGAACTTCAGCAGCGCCACGCCGAACTCGCGGTCGGTGTTGACGTTCACCCCGACCAGCCGCGCGTGCGGCAGCCACGTCGGGTCCTTGCGGCCCGGCGCGAACTGGGCGAACGACACGCCCTCCTTGAAGTCCAGCAGGTACAGCTCCAGCTCGTCCGGCGAGTACCGGGCGGCCAGCCCGCCGAGCATGGCGTAGAGGAAGTTCGTCTTGCCCGACCCGCTCGGCCCGCCCACCAGCGCGTGCGGCGAGGTGTCGCCCAGCGCCACGTGCACCGGCTCGCCGTCGTGGTAGCCGACCGGGGTGACCACGCCGGCGGCCGAGCTCTCGGTCCACAGCTGCTCGGGCAGCAGGTCGTCGAACGCGCCGAACCGGGTGCGCCGCTCCTCGCGCTTGTCCGCGATCACCGCGCACGCCCTGGGCACCTGGGCGCGCGGCAGCGGCGGGTCCAGCGCCACCGCCACGTGCTTGCCGGTCATCGTGCAGCTCGCGCTCTGGTCGGCGTGCACGGTCACCGTCTCCACCGGCGAGTTCACCGTGATCGGGATGTCGACGATGAACAGCTGCACGCCCGCCGCCAAGCCGTTGCGGGCCACCCGCTGCAACTGCTGCTGGTGCTCCTCGCGCAGCGGCTGCCGGTTGCCGAACAGCACCGCGACGTGCCACGGCTCGGTGCGCCTGCCGCCCGCGCTGACCGCGCGCACCGACTGGTGGCCCTCGACCAGCACCCCGGTGTGCACCCGGCGGATGTGGTCGGACAGCTCGTCGAGCATCTCGTGCAGCCGCGCCGGGTCGTGCACGGTGAGCAGGCCCGCGCGGGTCAGCGGGTACAGGCCGGGCAGCGAGCCGGTGAGCTGGCTGACGTCCCACACGTGCACGTGCACCAGACCGGGCTGGAAGTGGCTGAGCACCCGCAGCAGCAGGTTCTCCACCAGCGCCTCGGCCGTCGCGCGGCTGTCCGGCACCGACGCCACGTGCAGGTGGGCCTGGTCCAGCAGCGGGACCGCCACCGGGAACCGCTGGGGCTCGGGCGCCGTGCGCACCACGCCCGTGCCGATGCGCCACAGCTCCGGCACGCCCTCGCTGCCGTCGGCGGTGCCCGCGCTGCCCAGCCACGCCTCGGGCGGCCAGGACGCCGGGCCGTCCGCCACTTCGCCCACCAGGGCGGTCAGCTGGTCCGGGCCGTGCTCGGACCACTCGCGGAACGCCTCCACCCGGTCGATCAGCGCGCTCGCCAGCCGCGCGTCGAACAGGGGCTTGGCCAGCGCCCCGGCCAGCGCCGGGTCCTCCAGCGCCCGGTCGACGCCGTCGCCGCGCAGGATGACCTCGAACATGTCGCGGGCCCGCTCCTCGGCCAGCCGGTGGTGCTCGCGCGCGGCGTTGCCCAGCGCGGCGGCCACCGAGCGGCGGAACTCCTCCAGGGCGGCCTGGACCTTCCTCCGGCGTTCGTCGCGCCTGCTCACGTCAGAGCTCCGCGGTCAACCGCTGGACCAGGTCCAGGCTGCGCACGATCAGCTCCAGCTGAGCGGCGAAGCCCTCCTTGGCCTTGAGGAAACCGGGCGGCACCAGCGCGTCCTGGTGGTTGGCGTCGGCCTCCGCCAGCACCTCCAGCGCGTCGTCCAGCGCGCTCTCCGCCTCCCGCACGCTGCGGTAGGCGTCCCGCAGGAACTCGCAGCTCTGCTCCAGGGCGAGCTTGACCTCCGCGACCGACGTCACGCTAGAGCCTCGAATTGATGCTCTCGGCCTGCGAGATGCCCGCGCCGAGGAACTTCTGCAAGTCGTTGACGCCGCTGACCACCTCGGCGAACTGGGCGTTGGCCTGCTCCACGTCGGACTGGACGCTGCCCTGGGTGGCCGTGTTGAGCAGCGCCTGCGCGTCCTCGGCGAGGTCGGCGGCCTGCTGCAGCGCGGCGGCGCTCTGGCCCGCCTTCTCGATGGCTTGGGCGATCGCGGCACGGACCTCTTCGATGCTGGCCATGTCGAATCCCGTCTCCCTCTGAACCGCCCCCGCGCTTATGGTTACCCAGCCGCGCGTTGAACTTCTGCCCAAAAATTCACAGTTTAAGAGTGCCCGCCGCTGGTGGAGTGTATTGCAAGTCCACCCTTTTGGGTTAGAGCGCGCGAACGCTCACTCGGGCTCCGTCCACACCAATGCCGAAGTCGGCGTCGCGTTGAGTTCCAATGCGGTGACCCCCGTTATCGGGGGTGGTGTCGCTGACCAGCGGACCGTGGCCGATTCGCCCGACCACTCCGGCGCGGACCACCCCGAACGGCCCAGCGAGGACACTGCGTCGAGTAGCACCGACGTGGTCGACCCCACACTCGTCCCGAGGTCGAAGTGCACGCTCAGTAGGTGCCCGAGGGGAGCCACACGGGTGATCTTGCCATCCCGACCCACCCGGCTGGCTACCGCCCGCGCCTGCCACTCGGCCCCGGCGGGCCGGTCCGCCGCCACGTCCACCCGCAGAAGCAGCCGAACGGTCGAGTCCGGATCGGGCGTCAGCGCGGGTTCGGGCCCCGGTTCGGGTTCGGGTTCGGGGACCGGTTCGGGGGCCTGCGGGGGGTCGGGCGCGGGGTCGGGCGTGGGTTCGGGCGTGGGTTCCGGCTCCGGCTCCGGCTCGGGTGCCGCCCCGGCGTCGCGCCGGTAGGGGTCGCCCCCGGCCCACGCCTCGACCAGCAGCCGCTCCGCGCCGGGCACCAGCCCGTCCAGCAGCGCCGGGTCCTCGATCACCGCCCACGCGGCGGGCGGGTCGCAGGCGATCCGCGGCAGGGGGAAGTCGTCGCCGAGCGCCCGGACGAACCCGCGCACGGCCATGGCCAGCGCGCCCGCGCTGTGCCGGGCGGCGTCGCCGGTGGTCGGCTCGCCGCTGGTCCGGCTGATGGTGACCGACCAGCAGCCGGGCTCCTCGTCCGAGCAGTCGCGGGCCTGGAGGACCGACCCGCCTACCCGCCGCAGCAACCCGGCGCAGGCGGTCAGCGCCTGCCGCTCGTCGTCGGCCGCGACCACCAGTGTGATCAACAGCTCCAGGTCATCTCCAGCCATCGCGGGGCGATTGTCCACCAGGCGGGTCCTGCCCCGGCACGCGCTCCCACCAGGCCGGGCGGGCGGCGGCCGCGCGAATCACCCGAAGGATTTTCGCAGTGCGGTTCATTCGGTTACCCGATGGTGGCCGGAGAGTCGCCCTGGTTTCCTCGGAGCGACCGGGAGAAGATATCCCGGAATGGTTGCCGTGTCGCTCCGGTGAACCATTCGGAGGTGTTGAACAATAGCCGTGGAATGGGTGGGCATCGGCGGCGGTCCGGATCATCCGGCCTGATCACGTGCGTGCCCGGCGGGCGGGCGGCGTTCGGGGCGGACGCATCCGGTCGCGCTGCCGCGCCCGCACCGACTGTTGCCGCAACCTTGCGGGAACAGCGGGCAAAGGCGTCGGAAATCGCCCTTTTGCGGGTTTCCGGGGGTAGGGGTGGGGGTGCGCGGGCAACGACACGGCGAATTCGCGCGCGTCCGGCCGGTGGCCGACCGGTGACCGGCCACACCGTGCTGTGGTCCCCGGTCCGGCTGTCCCCGGTCGAGCTGGCGGTGTGCTGGTCGCACCTGGGCCTGGGCGCGCTGCCGCGGGTGCTCGACCCGGCCGCAGTCCAGCCGCGCGATTCGGTCCGCGAGGTGCTGACCGGGCTGCGCGGGCGCGGCGTCGCACCGCGGGGCGGTCAGCTGGAGCGGCAACTGCGCACGCTGGCGGGGGGCGAGTGCCGGATCGACTCGTGGCAGTTCCTGGACGAGCCGGTGCGGCTGCGGGCGGCGCTGTCGGGGCCGGTCGGCGTGCTGGCCGTGCTGCGGGCCGACCACGCCGTCCTGGTCAGCGTCCCGCACTACGCCGTGCCCGGCCAGCTGCTGGCCGGGCTGGCCCCGGTCGACCCGGCGCCGCTGCCGCCGGTCAGCGTGCGCGCCACCGCGCTGGACGAAGCCGACCGCGACCACCTCGCCGCGGCGCTGGCCGCGCGGGGCGAACCACGGTCCGCCGCCGAGCGGTGCGCGCGGGCGCTGCGCGACGCGGGCCACCACGGCCGGTTCGCGGTCACCGCGGGCGGGCGGCGCTCCGGGCGCGTGGTCGCCTTCCACGACACCGGGCTCGGCAGGCTGCTGGTGCTGCGCGGACCCGACCGGACCACCTGCCTGCCCGCGGACCGGGCCGCCGTCGCCGCCGCGATCGCCGAGCTGGTCGACGAGACCCGCGGCAGCACCGAACCACTGGCTTGACCTTGAGCAGGTCCAGCGGTGTTGAGTGGAGCCATGACGAACCACCTGCAAGGCAAGGTCGCCCTCGTCACCGGCGCGTCGTCGGGCATCGGCGAGGCCACGGCGGTCGCGCTGGCCCGCGCGGGGGCCACCGTCGCCATCGCGGCGCGGCGGGTCGAGCGGCTCAAGGCGCTGGAGGAGCGGCTGACCGAAGAGGGCGCCCGCGTGCTGCCCGTCGAGCTGGACGTGACCGACGAGGCCGCCTGCCGGGCGGCGGTCCAGCGCGTCGCCGACACCTACGGCGGGCTGGACGTGCTGGTCAACAACGCGGGCGTGATGCTGCTGGGCAAGATCGAGGGCGCGGACACCACCGACTGGACCCGCATGGTCTCGACCAACCTGCTCGGGGTGATGTACCTGACCCACGCCGCGCTGCCGCACCTGCTGGAGCGCCGGGGCGCGGTGGTGCAGGTGTCCTCCACCGCGGGCCGGGTGGTGCGGGCGGGCGGGGGCGTCTACAACGCCACCAAGTTCGGGCTCAACGCCTTCAGCGAGTCGCTGCGCCTGGAGGTCACCCAGCGCGGCGTGCGCGTCATCGTGGTCGAGCCCGGCGTGGTCGCCACCGAGCTGCGCGACCACATCACCGACCAGGAGGCCAAGGCCAACATGGAGCGCACCGCGGCGGCCATGCGGCAGCTCCAGCCCGAGGACGTCGCGGCGGCCGTGGTGTACGCGGTGACCCAGCCCGAGCACGTCGCGGTCAACGAGATCCTGGTGCGGCCAACCGACCAGGGCTGGTGAGGGGCGAGGGGCGGCGGCCCGGCGGGACCGCCGCTCAGCCCAGCTCCAGCACCCGCCGCACGAACTCGACCACGTCGGCGAGCACCTCGTCCCGGTTGGTCTCGTTGAACACCTCGTGCCGCGCGCCGGGGTACACCCGCTCCTCGAACAGCAGCCCGCGCAGCCGGTCGGTGCCGGTGCGCGTGTCGGCCAGCGGGACCAGCTCGTCGGCGTCGCCGTGCAGCCACAGCGTGGGCAGGTCCTCCAGGGCGGGCCCGTAGTTGACCTCCTCCAGCGCCCGCTCCAGCGCCTCCAGCGTGGCGCGCTGGAACGGCCCGTGCCAGACCAGCGGGTCGGCGGCGTAGCCCCTGACCACCTCGGGGTCGCGGGAGAGCAGCTTCGGGTCGATGGACTCGTCCGGGATCTCCGGCTCGGACAGCAGGTCCAAGCCCTGCCAGGTGCCCAGCACCGGCGCGGAGAGCACCAGCGCGGCCAGCCGCTCGCGGTGCTCCTGCGCGTACTTGGCGGCGACCAGGCCGCCCACGGAGTGTCCGATGAGGACGATCGGCAGGTCGGAGGCGGCCGAGCTGATCGCCGCGTCCACGTCGGCCACCAGGCCGTCGACGTCGGTGATCAGCGCGCGGGGCCCCTCCGAGCCGCCGTGGCCCGCCTGGTCGGCGGCCACCACCAGGGCGCCCGCCGCGACGAGGGCCTCGGCCACGTGGCCGTACCGGCCCGAGTGCTCGCCGTACCCGTGCACCAGCACGGCGAGCCACGTGGCCTCCAGGTTGGGCCAGGTGCGGACCGCGAGTTCCCCCGAGTGGCCGGGGACGTTGGACTCGATCACCTAAGCAGCGTAGAACGCGCTGATGTAGATCTTCCCGCCGCCGCACACCGGCCCCAGGCCCCAGTTCAGCCGCATCGGCTCGGTCTCGTCGGGCGGGACCGCCGCGGCGCTGGGGGCCTCCGGCTCGCACGGCCGGTCCACCGGCTCGTCGCCGGTGGCCACGACGGTCCAGTGCAGGTTCGCCACGGCGGTGCCGCCGGGGGGCAGGGTCACCGCGGAGGGGCCGGGGTCGGCGGTGCGCTCCAGCTGGGTCGGCACTTGGCTGCCGTCGGCGGCCAGCAGCTGCAGGCCGCTGTAGCCGTTGAGGGTGCACGGGCCGGCGCCGGTGTTGGTGACCAGCAGCTTGCCGTAGCGGTTGCCCGCCCCGGCGTCGGTGGGCTCGACCCTGCCGTCGAGCACCGCCGCCGAGCAGCGGCCGGGGTCCGTCGCCGCCGGGGGCGCGGCCGAGGAGGGCGGGGGAGGTGGCGTGCCCGCCGCTGTGCCCGCCTGCGACGTCGATGACGACGTGGCGGGCGGTGACGCCGTGGTCGACAGGGCGGTCTGGTCGGCCGCCGTCTGGGCATCGCCGCACGCGGTGAGCGAAGCCGCGAGAACACCGCACGCGACGAGCGTCCGTCGCCTCATGTCCACCTCCTGGTCGGGCCTGTGGTCTCCCGTGGTCTACCCAGAGGACGTGCCCGCGCGACGACCGGTTGGGTGGGGTGGACAGGATTTCACTTGATCGGGGGTATCACGGTCGCTTTTCGACCCAGCCCCGCGCGAGCACCGGCATCCCGGTCACCTCGGCGGCCCACAGGTAGGTCCAGCACACCCGGCCGTCCGGCAGCGTGACGCGAACCCGCCGGTACTCAGGGCCTTCGTACTCGTCGAGCACGGGCAGCGCCGCCTCGGGCGTCTCCAGCCGCAGCAGGTGCCCCGGCACGCCCGCGCCGTCGCCGCCTGGCCGCAGCGCCGGGTAACCCAGGCCGGTGTCGTGCAGCACGCCCGGCAACATCACCCGTTCGGGCTCGCCCGAGGTGAACGGCTCCACCAGGGACCACGCGCTCAGGCCGGGCTGGAGCGTGCCGTAGACGAAGAGCCGGTCCGGCCAGTCGTCCGGTGACGGGGCGCCGCGCACCGGCGACACGTCCAGGCCGTCGGTGAGCGCGGCCCGGCCCGCCAGCCTGCGCGCGCCCCGCTGGTCCACCTCGGCGCACCGCACCGGCCGCCCGCCGGACAGCAGCGGCATCCGCCGGGAGCCCGCCCCGGTGTAGGCCAGCACGGAGTCGATCACCCCGCCGTTGAACAACGTCACCCGACCGGTGTGCAACCGCACCAGTTGGTAGCGCAGCCCCCGGCCCTCGCACCGGTCCAGCACGCGCAGCTGCTCGGCGGTGGCGAACCAGACCGCGTGCTCCTCCTCGACGCCGGGCGCGGCGGCCAGCGTGGCGGGCCGCTGCCCGTCGGTCTTGCGCAGGCCGGCGGCCCACACCGCGGCGATGCCCTCGCAGCGGGCGCGCAGCACCACGGCGGGGCCGGGCAGGCCCAGCTCCTCGCGCAGCCACGTCACCTTGGCGGGGTTGGCGTTGGACCCGTAGGCCAGCACCGGCATCCGGCCCGCCAGCGGCGGCTCGCCGTGCCGGGCCAGCCACTCGTCCAGGTCCACCCCGTCGGGGGCGACCCGCCACCCCGAGTCGGCGCCGGGGTCCGGGGTGACCGGCCACCCCGCCCCGTCCAGGTGCACGAAGCAGTGCCCCGGCCGGGCTCCCGGATAGGGCTCCGCCGGGTGCCGGTCGTCGGTGAACGGCTGCGTCATCCCTTCATTCTGGCAAAGCTCACAGGGAATTCACCTTTTGCCGGACCGACCCCTTCGGCAACCCCTCCGATCTGTGGGCGGTCCGAGTCGGATCAGCTCAGGAGAAATTGCCCAATTCGGCCCAGCAAAGCTCGGAGGGGTCCATGTGACCTGTCACACGTTCGCCATGCGCCGGTCGTCGTACTCCCGCTGCGCCGCCAGCAGGGTCGGCAGGTTCTGCTCGATCCACTCGAACATGCCCTTGATCCGCAGGGCGATCTGCCTGCCCGGCTCGGTGAGGGAGTAGTCCACGTGCGGCGGGATCACCGGGTGCACCACGCGCCGCACCAGCCCGTCGCGCTCCAGCGCCTGCAGCGTCTGGGCCAGCATCTTCTCGCTCACCCCGCGCACCTCGCGGCGCAGCGCGGAGAACCGCAGGGTGCCCTCCAGCAGCTTGCCCAGCACCAGGCTGCCCCATCGGCCGGTCACGTGGTCGGCGATCACGCGGGAGGGGCAGTTGTGGTCGTACACGTCACCTGTCAGGGCCATGAAGGGCAGCCTAGCTGGATGCTTTCGTATTCGTAAGTACCCCACTTCAAGGTGGGTACTTACGAATAGTGAGCGGTTTTCCTAACGTGTCCGCCATGACCACGTTGATCACCGGCGCGACCGGCCACCTCGGCTCCCTGATCGTCGAGCACGTCCTGAACCGCATCCCGGCCGCCGAACTGGCCGTCTCGGTGCGCGACCCGGAGAAGGCGAGCGCGCTCGCCGCGCGGGGGGTGGACGTGCGGCACGGCGACTTCACCCGCCCCGAAACCCTCCGCACCGCCTTCGCGGGCGTGGACAAGCTCGTGCTCGTCTCCATCGACGGCCCCGACGAGGAGCGCGTGGAAGCCCACCGGGCCGCCGTCGCCGCCGCGAAGGAAGCGGGCGTGTCCTTCATCGCCTACACCAGCGTCACCGACGCCGACACCTCCCCGCTGATCCTGGCCAAGGTCCACAAGGCGACCGAGGAGGCCATCAGCGCCACCGGCATCCCGCACGCCTTCCTGCGCAACGGCATGTACCACGAGAACTACACGCCCGCGCTGGCCCAGGGCGCGCTGGTGCACGCGGCCGGTGACGGCCGGATCGCCAGCGCCTCCCGCGACGACCTCGCCGAGGCGGCGGCCGTCGTGATCACCTCCGACGGCCACGACAACGCCACCTACGAGCTGACCGGGCCCACCGCGTGGAGCTTCGCGGAACTGGCCGAGCTGGGCGGCGTCGAGCACCGCGCGATCACGCCGCAGGAGCGGCAGGCCCAGCTGGCCTCCTTCGGGCTGCCGGAGTTCCTCGCGGAACTGCTCACCGACATCGAGGCCAACATCGCCAAGGGCGTGCTGTCGGAGGTCCGCCCCGACCTGGAGAAGCTCCTGGGCCGCACCCCCAGGAGCATCCAGCAGGCTCTGTAGGGGCTAGGGCAGGCGGACGGCGGAGCCGGAGACGCGGGCGCGGGGGTCGTCGGGGGAGACCTCCACCAGCAGGAGGCTGGGCCGGCCCATGTCCTCGCCCTGGTGCAGGGTGATCGCCCTCGGCCGGTCCACCAGGCCAAGTTCCCGCAGGTAGCCCGCGAACGCGGCGGCGGCCGAGCCGGTGGCGGGGTCCTCGACCACGCCACCGACCGGGAACGGGTCGCGCGCGTCGAACACGTCCTCGGCCCGCTGGAAGAGCAGCTGCGCGGTCACCGCGTCGCGCTCCCGCAGCAGGTCGGCCAGCGCGTCGAAGTCGTAGTCCAGGTCGGCCAGCCGCTGCCTGGTCCCGGCCACCACGACCAGGTGGTGCGACCCGCCGAACGCCCAGTGCACCGGGTAGCGCGGGTCGAGGTCGTCGGCGGACCAGCCCAGCGCCCGCAGCGCCCGCGCCACGTCCTCCTCGGAGGCGGCGCGGGAGGAGGTCGCCACGCTGGTCAGGGTGGCCCGGCCCGCCGCCACCGCCACCTCCACCTCGCCCGCGCGGGTGGCGAACCGCACCACGCCGGACCCGCCCAGCGCCACCGCCGCCGCCACGGTGGCGTGCCCGCAGAACGGCACCTCCACCAGCGGGCTGAAGTACCGCACGCCGAACGCGCGCGGGTCGTCGGTGGGGAGCAGGAACGCGGTCTCGGAGTAGCCCACCGACGCGGCCAGCGAGAGCATGTCCTCGTCGGCCAGGCCGGTGGCGTCGAGGACCACCCCGGCGGGGTTGCCTCCCGCCGGGTCGGTGGTGAACGCCGCGTAGCGGAGCACTTCGGTCGTGCGCTCGGTCATGCGCACAGCCTGACCGGCGCGGTCGGCCGAGTCCAGGAGTCGGGCGTCACGCCAGCGCCGCGAGCATCCCCTCGCAGCTGCGCACGACCACCTCCGCCGCGCGCCGCTGCGCCTGGTCCAGCGCCGGGTTGGCGGCCTGCTCGCGCCAGCGCCCCAACGCCTCCAGCACGCCCTGCCGCGCCTCGCCGGGGGTGGGCTCGTGCTCCATCCCCAGCCGCGCGGGCAGGCTCGTGCCCAGCCCGCCGACCAGCCGCGCCGCCTCGGCGTCCAGCTCGGCGGGCAGCCGGGTCCGCCCGCCCTGCAGCGCCGCCAGCAGCCGCAGCTCCCGGAAGTCGTGCGCCGAGGCCAGCACCCGCTCCACCGCCGCGACCAGCGCCCGCGCGGCGGGCCGGGGTTCGGCGCGCAGCACCACGTCCAGGCCCAGCAGCGCCGAGCGCGCCTTGAGCACCTCGCGCCGCTCGGTGAAGTACTGCCCGATCGAGTCGCGCAGCTCGCCCAGGCCGCTGCGCTGCACCAGCTGCCCGGTCAGCTTGACCTGCGTGTCGAACCCCTGCCGCACCAGGGTGCTGGTCAGCCGCACGCCGAACAGCCCGAACCGGTCCAGCAGCCGCTGCCGCACCGGGGAGGCCAGCCGCACCGGGAAGTCCTCGCCGACGAACCGGTCCGCGGACAGCAGGTGGTCGTCCAGCTCCGCGCGCGGCAGCGAGGCCAGCGCCGCCAGCGCGGCGAACTCGTCGTCGCGCAGCGTCCGCGCGGCCACGGCGAGCAGCCCGGCGACCGCGACCACGTTCTGGCACAGCGGCCTGATCCTCGGCTCGCGCCGGTAGCGGCGGGCGATCTGCTTGGCCGAGGACAGCGCGTCGATCCGCCCGCCGCCGATCTCGTCGGCGCGCGCCAGCACCAGCACCGTGCCGACCGGGGTGGCCCGCGCGATGGGGTGGTCGTGGGCGGCCTGCAGGTAGTGCAGGTCGGCGGTGTGCAGGTGCCGGGTCAGGTACAGCACCGCGTCCGCCTCGCCGTAGACCTGCTCCACCGGGGCCCCCGAGGGCGCGTCGATCACCACCACGTCCCGCAGCGACCGCGACGGCCAGTCGACCACCACCCGGTCCGCCGTCGGGGCCTCCACGAACACCTTGCCGTCGCGGCGCACCACGGGCACCTCGTGCGGTCCGGCCTGGGCGCGCGGCTGCGGGCCGTCGCGGTACCAGGTGAACGCGGCGCGCGGCGCGAACTCCTCGCCGACCAGGGCACTGACCACAGTGGACTTGCCCGCCAGCGGCGCGCCCGCGACGGCGACGCGCACCGGTTCGGCCAACCGCGCCAGGTGCCCGCGCAGCCACGCGGTCGCCCGAGGGCTGTCGCGGTAGACGCCGAGCGCCTCGGTGAGCAGGGCCTGGACCCGGTCCTCCAGGTTCACGCGCTGATCCCCAGCGGCGGTTGGCCCGGCGCCGCCGCCAGTGCCTGGACCCGCTGGTAGAGCTGGACCAGCGCGTCCAGCTCGCGCTTGGCCTCCCTGGTGCGGCGCTCGCGCTCGGTGGCGTCGTCCTGGACCGCGCGGCGGGCGCTGCGGGCGGACTCCAGCAGCGTCTCCTGCATCTCCTCGGCCAGCGTGCTGAAGTGGTTGCGCAGGCTGCGCTGGATGTGCCGGGCGGCGTCCCGGCAGTCCTTGCTGAACTTGACGAAGAAGTCGTCCACGTGCCGCTGCGCGGCCTGGCGGGCGGCGGCCTGGCGGCGCTTGAGCCGCTGGTCGCCCTCGTCCATGATGGACTTGCCGCCGAACAGCGCGCCCGCGCCCAGCGAGATCGCGTTGATCAGCGGCATCCCGGCCAGGCTGGTGACCAGGCCGAACATCAGCAGGCCGCCGTAGGAGCCGCGCAGGCCGGTGAAGAACTTCTGGCTGATGCTGAACTTCTCGATCACCGGGCGGTCCATCTTGGACACCCGGTCCAGCACGTCGTCGGGGAACACCGACTCGGGCAGCAGGTCCTCGCGGTGCACCGGGAAGCTGCGGGCGACCTTCTCGGCCACCCACTCCGAGCGGTCCAGCAGCCAGGCGAAGTTGGTGGTGGCGGCTTCGGTGAGGTTGTCCTCCAGCCAGCGCTCGAACCGGTCCCAGCCCAGCATCGGGTCGGCGGTCTCGAAGGTCCGGTCCACCTCGCGCAGGATCTTGCGGGTGCGGTCGCGCAGGTCGTACTCGATGTCGGAGACCAGGTCGGCCATCTCGTCGGCGAGCACGGTCTGCCAGCGGGCGGAGCGGCGGCGCAGCTCGTCGACCCGGCGCTGGGCCTCGTGCAGCGCCGCGATGGTGTCCTGGGTGCCGCGCGAGCCCTGGCTGGACAGCTCCTCCCGCAGCGGCGCGACCAGCTGCTTGATGGCCGAGGCGGCGGCCACCGCGACGGTGCGGCGGGCCAGCACGTCGGCGGCGGCCACGATGTCCTGCTGCACGCACGCCAGCAGCTCGGGGAACCCCGACTCGGCGTTGAGCTCGCGGTCGCCGGTCTTGGCCGCGCGCAGCCGCAGCGCGGAGGAGACCGGGATGAGCTTGGCGGTGACGCCCGCCCGCGCCAGGTGGGCCCGGTTGCGCTCGACCACGCGCCGCCACTGCGCCGCGATGTCGATCTTGGTCAGCACCACGGTGACGTTCGGGCAGGAGGTCATCACCTGCTTGAGCAGCTCCAGCTCGGAGGCGGTCAGCTCGGTGGTCGCGTCGGAGACCATGAGCACCGCGTCGGCCTGGAGCAGGGCGGTGAACGTGCTCGCGGTGCGCGCCGAGCGCAGGTCGCCCACGCCGGGGGTGTCCACCAGCACCAGCCCGGAGGTCAGCAGGGCGCGGGGGATGCCGACCTCGGCGGCCAGCAGCTCGCCGGGGCGGCCCGCGCTGACCTGCTGGGCGACCTGGTCGATGGGCACCGGGATGCGCTCGGTGGGGGTGTTGGCGATGGAGACGCCGCGCACCAGCGCGGCGGAGGGCGTCTCGGCGTGCTGCACGAAGGTGGGGACGGTGGTGGTGACGTCGTCGCCCACGGCGCACACCGGGGCGTTGATCATCGCGTTGACGAGCTGGCTCTTGCCCTGCTTGGCCTCACCGACGACCAGCACCCGCAGCTTGGGGTCGAGCTGGCTGGCCCGCTTCTCGCGCAGCCGGGCGGCCAGGTCGGGTCTGTTGTGCGCGGCGCAAGCCCTGATCGTGTCGTCGAGCACGTCGAGCCAAGGCGCAGACATCACCCGAAAGAGTGTGCCTGCTGACCGTCCGTGGTGAAAGGGGAGGGCCCGCCCGTCCGGTGGACGAGCGGGCCCTCCCGAGGCTCGACCGAGCTCAGAACAGCAGGTCGTCCACGCCGAGCGAGTCGACGACCGGGACGTCCAGCGCGTCCACCTTGCCGGTGACGTGACCCACCACGTCGTCCACGCCGGTGTGGTTGGCGACCTCGGCCACGGTGTCCACCACGGGCGCCACCGGCGCCGCGGAGGTCACCTCGGTCACGTGGGAGGTCACGTGGGAGGTGACGTGGCCCAGGGTCTGGTCCACGCCCAGGTTGCCGGTGAGGTCACCGGTCACGCCGTCGACCACGCCGTTGAGCGTGTCGACCGTGCCGAACACGTGGCTGGTCAGGCCCTCCGTGCCGGGCAGCGGACCGGTGACCCCACCAACGGAGGCGACCGCGCCGTGGGCGGCGGCGGTCGCCGTGTCGGCGAGGTCGTCGACCTGGCCGGTGGTGGTGTGCAGCGTGCCGTCCAGGGTGTCGGTCACGTCGCCCACCGCGGAGAAGTCCCCCGCGACGGTGGCGTCCACCGAGGCCACCGCGTCGACCAGGCCCCAGCTGGACAGGCCGCCGAAGGCGTCCAGCCCGTTCGCGTCGGCGGTGAGCGCGCCCGCCACCGCGAGGTTCACGTCGGACGTGCTCGGCACGCCCGCGAGGGACAGCTGCTGGGCCACGGCCTGGAGCTGGGTGATGGCGCCCGCGGTGCCGTCCTCCACCACGTCCAGCGGCAGGTCGTTGAGCACGACGCCGTCGAGGGCGGGCAGGCCCGCGGTCGGCGCGTAGTCCAGGACCAGCGGGATGACCTCCTGCACGTCCAGGGCGCTGATGTCGCTCAGGCCCGCCGCGGCCAGCGAGCCCTCGGCGTCGACCTGGAACGCCTCCAGCGCCTTGGGGTCGCTGAGCAGCTCGAGGACGAAGTCGTGCAGCGTGTTGGGGCTGGTGCCCATGTGGAAACTCTCCTGGTCAGATGGGGCGCGGGTGCCAGGCCGGCAGGGGTGGCCCGGCGGGTTGGTCCCAACGTACGGAGAGTGGCGGACCGGGCCATCGGGGATTGCTCCCAGTAGATGCCGAAACCACGTTGGGGTGGTTCTCGTTCACTCCCTAGGGGATTAGGGGCTGAAGTTGTGACCCCCCGATCCCGCGTGTAGGTAGTGGGAGCCCTACTGCGAACAGGTGACCGAAGGAGGCTCCGAGTTGCCGTACGTCCTCGGGGTCGACGTGGGCACCACGCGCACCGCGGCGGCCGTGTGCAGGCTCGGCGGCGCCGGGCGGGCCGAGCCAGAGGTGGTCGGCCTCGGCGGACCGGGCGGCGGCGTGGCCTCGTTCCTGCAGCTCACCCCCGACGGCACGATCGCGGTGGGGGAGCCGGGCGACCCCCGCCGGACCGCCACCGGGTTCCTGCGCCGGGTCGGCGACGAGGTGCCGGTCGTGCTCGGCTCCGAGCTGTGCGCGCCCGAGGAGCTGACCGCCCTGATGGTCGCCTGGGTGGCCAGGCAGGTCGCCGACCGGGAGGGCGAGCGGGCCTCGCACGTCGTCCTGACTCACCCCCCTGGGTGGGGGCCGCACGCCAAGGGGCTGGTGCACGGGGCGCTGCGGGCGATGGGGCTGCCCGAGGTGACGCTGCTCGCCGAACCCCTCGCCGCCGCGGAGAACCACGTCTTCGCGCGCGGCCCGGCGAGCACGGTCGGCGTGTTCAGCATGGGCAGCCACGCCTTCAGCGCCGCGCTGGTGCGCCGCGCCCCCGACCGGGGCTTCGAGCTGCTGTCCTGGACCGAGGGCGTGGACCAGGACGCCGGGGCCGACTTCGACGACGCCGTGCTGTCCCACGTGCGCACCGAGCTCGGCCGCGCGCTGGGCGAGCTCGACGCCGAGGACCCGCGCGCGCTGAGCCTGCTCGCCCGGCTGCGGCGCGACTGCGAGGCCGCCAAGCGGGTGCTGTCCGGCACGCCGGAGACGGCCGTCCCGGTGCACCTGCCCACCGGACCGGTCGAGGTGGTGCTGACCAGGGCGCGGTTCGAGGAGCTGATCCGCCCCGCCGTCGAGCAGGCGGTGGAGTCCCTGCGGCGGACCTGCCGGGGCACCACCCCGGACGCGGTGGTCCTGGTCGGCGGCAGCGCCCGCATCCCGCTGATCGCCGCGTCCGTCCCCGGCCGGGTGGCGCTGGAGGCCGCCCCGGAGACCTCGGTGGTCAAGGGCGCCGCGCTGGCCGCCCGGCGGCTGCTGGTCGGCCCCGAGGACGAGCCCGAACCCGTGGAGACCTCCGTGCTCGCGCGCGGCGACGACCCGCGGCTGCGCTTCCCCGTGGGAGCGCTGGAGCTGGACGACGCGGAGATCGCCGCGCCGCCACCCCGCCCCCCGGTCGAGATCACCCCGCTGGACCTGCCCGAACGCCGCTCGGTCAAGCGCGTCGTGCGCGGCTTCGCGGTCAGCGGCCGGTCCCGCGGTTCCCGCTCCCCCGACGACGAGGACGGCCGTTGAGCCACCGCATGACGATCCCCACCAGGCCCGTGCTCGACCAGGCGACCAGGCAGCTGCTGGACGCCATCGCCGCCGACCCGGCGGCGCCCATGAGGCTGGGCGTGCTGGCCCCCGGCGGCTACGGCAAGACAACGGTCCTGGGCGAGGTCGAACGCGCGTACGCGCAGGCGGGCGTGGACGTCACCATCGTCGACGACGCGCACCTGCTGCCCGAGGCCGACCTGCTGGCCCTGCGATCGGCCGTCGAGCGCGGCGGAGGTCGCGTCGTGGTCGCCTACCGGCCGTGGCCGCGCTCCCGCGCGCTGGCCGCGCTGGCGGAGTCGCTGGGGCGGGCGCGGCCCGCGCTGACGCCCGCCCCGTTCAGCCGCGACCAGGTCCGCCAGGCGCTGCCCGCCTCGGCGGGCCGGGCGGTGGTGGACTTCGTGCACCAGCAGACCGGCGGCGTGCCCCGGTTCGTGGCGCGGCTGGCGGCGCTGACCGCGCCCGAGCTCACCGCCGAGGTGATCGGGCGGTTCCGGGCCGACCTGGACTGGCTGGACACCGACGTGCAGAAGTTCCTGCTGGCCGCCGAGGCGGGCGCGGCGCTGCGGCTGGACCTGCTGGCCGCGTTGCTGGACAAGGACTTCGACGCGGTCGGCGAGGTGATCGAGGCCGGTCGGGCGACCGGGCTGCTGGCCCAGGACGGCACGCTGCTGCCGGTGGCCCGCGCGGCCGTGGCGGCGCTGAGCCGCACCGACCGGCGCATCGCCGTGCGGCAGCGGCTGGCCGAGATCCAGCTGCGCTCCGGCGGCCCGGTGCTGGAGCTGGTGCGCCCGCTGCTCGGCTCCGGCGCGGGCGGCCCCTCGGTGGCCGCCGCCTTCCAGGCCGCCGCGCGGGAAGCGCTTCCCACCGACCCCGCGCTGGCCGCCCGGCTGCTCGGCGCGGCGGGCTCGCCGTCGCCGGAGGCGGCGGTCCACCGGGCCACCGCGTCGGCCATGGCCGGTGACCTGGATGCCGCGCTGCGGCTGGCCGACCAGGTGATCTCCTCGGGCGACCGGCAGCACCGCGGCCCGGCCGCCGAGGTCGCCGCGATCGCGCTGGCGCACCGGGGCCAGCTGGCCCGCAGCACCGAGCTGCACCGCTGGTCGCCCAGCGCGACCTCGACCGCGTTCGCCGTGGTCGGCCAGATCGGCACCGGCAGGCTGCCCGCCGCCGCACTGCCGGTGGCGCCGCCGACGATGCTCGAGGGCGGCGCTTTCCTGATGGCGCAAGGAGTTCTGGAGTCCGTCACCGAGGAGCCGACCACCGCTCTGTCCACTTTGGTCCGCGCTGCCGGGCTGCTGGAACCGGCAGGCGGCGCGGTGCTGCTGCCGGACACCCCCGCCGCGCTGGCCGCGCTGGTCGCGCTGCACAGCGGGGAGCTGGGCGTCGCGGAATCGGTGCTGGACCGCGCGATCGCCACCTCGCTGGGCGGCGGGCTGATGTCGGTGCGGCACCGGCTGCTGCGCGCGTGGGCGGCGATGCTGCGCGGGGACCTGGTGCGGGCCAGGGAGGTGCTGGTCGCCCTGCGCAAGGTCGGTCGGCCGCTGGAGCCGAGGGACTGGGTGTTCGCGGTGGCGCTGGAGGTGGGCATCGCGCGCCGCAACAGCGACCTGGCGGCGTTGAAGCGCACCTGGGAGCAGGCGTGCGAGGCGGTGCTGCGGCACCCGGTGGACCTGTTCACCTTCCTGCCGCTGGGCGAGTTCGCCGCCGCGGCGGCCCGGCTGCGCGACCAGCACCGGCTGGCCCCGCACCTGGCGCGGGCGCGGGAGCTGCTGCGGCAGCTGGGCGACCCGCCGCTGTGGTCGGTGCCGCTGCACTGGAGCGGCCTGCACGCGGCGATCATCGCCGAGGAGGCGGGCGCGGCCGAGGAGCACGCCGCCGAGCTGGCCGCCAACCGCGACCGCGGCCGGTACTGCGCGATCGTCTCGGCCGCCGCGGAGAGCTGGCTGGACGTGCTGGCGGGCAAGGTCGACCCGGACCGGGTGGAGCGGGCCGCGCGCGGGCTGCACGTGGCGGGGCAGTGGTGGGACGCGGCCCGGCTGGCCGGGCAGGCCGCGATCCGCACCTCCGACCGGCAGGCCATGGTGCGGCTGCTGGACTGCGCCCGGCTGCTGCAGGGGCGGCCGGTCGGCGCGAAGCGGGCCGCCGAGGCGGGCGCGGAGGGCCCGGCGGAGGTGGGCAAGCTCAGCGACCGCGAGCGCGAGGTGGCCGAGCTGGTGCTCAGCGGGCTGACCTACAAGCAGGTGGGCGACCGGCTGTTCATCTCGGCGAAGACCGTCGAGCACCACATGGCCCGCATCCGCCAGCGGCTGGGCTGCTCCAGCCGGGCCGAGCTGCTCGACCAGCTCCGCCAGCTGCTGGGGTAGACCACTCGATCGTGATCTTGCCGGGTGTCGAACACCTGTTCGACACTGGACGGCATGATCACTCCTGCCCTGCTGCTGTACCCGCTGGTCCTGGCCTTGTCTTGCTCGGTCGTGCTAAATTTTGCTCATGCGAGCAAAATCGGTGACGGAACAGGCCCGGCGGGCGCAGATCATCGCCGCGGCCATCGAAGTCGTCGCCGAACTGGGGTACCAGGCCACCTCGTTCAAGCGGATCGCCCAGCGGGCGGGGCTGAGCAGCACCGGCCTGATCTCCTACCACTTCAAGGGCAAGCAGGAGCTGGTGGACGAGGTCTTCGCGGAGGTGCTGCGGCGGTTCACCACCTTCGTGCTGGACCGGCTCGACCGGGCCGACACCGCCGCGGGCGAGCTGCGGGCGTTCCTGTCGGCCAACTTGCGGTTCATGGCCGCCCACCGGGCGGAGGCGGTCGCCTTCCTGCGGCTGCGCCCGCACGTGTCGGAGCGCGAGGTGGCGGAGGGGGACCACCGCAAGATGGCCGACCTGCTGCGCGCGGGTCAGGCGGCGGGCGAGTTCCGCGACTTCGACCCGGACATCATGTCGATCTTCCTGCTGGCCCTGCGCACCGGTGTGCTGACCAGGGCGGCCGACGACGCGGCGGTCGACATCGAGCTGTGCGAGCGCGAACTGCTGATCGCGGTCGAGCTCGCCACCAGAAGATGACGCGCCACCTCGCGCTCGCACTGGCACTGGTGCTGCTGCTGGGCGCGACGAGCGGAGGGCAAGCGATGGACGACCACACGACCAAAACAGACACCGGCGTGGTCCGCGGCCTGCGGAAAGCCGACCACCTGCTGTTCCAGGGCATCCCGTACGCGGCCAAGCCCGGCCGCTGGGAGGCGCCCCACCGGGCGCGGCCGTGGCCGGGGGTGCTGGACGCCACCGCGCCCGGCAGCCCGTGCCCACAGGTGGGCTCGCCCTACTCGGAGCTGCGCTCCACCGAGGAGGAGTGCCTGTTCCTCAACGTCACCACGCCCTCCACCCGAGGCCGCAGGCCGGTGCTGGTGTGGCTGCACGGCGACGGCGCGATCGGCGCGGGCCACTTCTTCGACGCCGCGCGGCTGGCGGTGCTCGGCGACGCGGTCGTGGTGACCGTCAACTACCGGCTGGGCGTCTTCGGCGGGTTCGGGATGCCCGGCCTGGCGGGCTCGGGCGAGTTCGGGCTCATGGACCAGCGGGCCGCGCTGGCCTGGGTGCGGCGCAACGCGGGCGCGTTCGGCGGCGACGCGGACAACGTGACGCTGTTCGGGGTCTCCTACGGGGCCACCGCCGTCGCCGCGCACCTGATGTCACCGCACTCGCGCGGCCTGTTCGACAAGGCTGCCCTGCACAGCTCGTTCACCCTGGTCGACCTGCCCGCCGGGGCGTGGTTCCCGAACCTGCCCGCGCTGCCCTGGCTGGCGTGGCGGCCGCCGGCGGAGATCGAGGCGCTGGGCGCGGCGGTCGCCGCCGAGCTGAACTGCGCGGACGTGGCGTGCCTGCGCGCCCAGCCGGTGGAGCGGGTGCTCGACCACCCCGACGTGATGAACATCTTCCAGGCCATGCCCTTCCAGGGCGGCCCGCCGGACGAGGTGCTGGGCCGGGGGGAGTTCGCCGAGGTGCCCGTGCTGGCCGGGAACACCAAGGACGAGCACCGCTCCCTGGTCCGCGTGTTCCGCGGCGAGGTCGCCCGCGAGGAGTACCCGCACCTGCTCGAAGCCGCGTTCGGCGCGCACGCGCCCGACGTGCTGGCCGAGTACCCGCTGTCGGACTACCCCGACGCCACTCGGGCCTGGGCGCAGGTCCTCACCGACCGCGTGTGGGCGCGGCCGACGTGGCAGCAGCACCGGTTCCTGTCCGCCCACAACCCGGTGTACGCCTTCGAGTTCGCCGACCCGCGCGCCTCCGCCGACGGCGCCGGGCACAACTCCGACATCGGCTACCTGTTCGTCGAACCGGGCAACAAGTTCACCCCCGAGCAGCGCGAACTGTCCGACCAGATGATCCGGTACTGGACCAACTTCGCCCGCAGCGGCGATCCCAACGGCGACGGACTGCCCGCATGGCCGCGCTTCGACCACGGCGGGCACGTCCAGTCATTGGCGCCCAACGCCATCGAGGGGGTGGACTACCGGACCACGCACCGGCTCGGGTTCTGGGAGGGACGCTGAGGCCAGTTCCGCTCAAGGTTTCTCCCAAGTCGGGCCGCCACCCTGAGCGGGCGCGCTGGGTGACTGGGGGTGTCGAGGTCGGGGCGGTGACCGCTCACCGTCCCGACCTCGACCGTGCTCAGCCCGCCAGGTCCTCCCGCGCCAGGTCCTCCCGCGTCGCGGCGCGGTTGCCGGTCGCGTGGACCAGGATCAGGCCGACCGAGGCGATCAGGAAGTTCTGCAGCGCCGCGTTCAGCCCGTTCCAGTCCGACGACTGCCACATGAGGAACCACTCGCCGCCGATGGCGATGAACCCGCCCCCGAACAGCAGCACCTGCATCACCCAGCCCGCCGAGGACAGCCGCCGCGCGGTCGTCACCCGGCCCCTCAGCCACGCCACCAGCGCCGCCAGCAGCACCAGCGCGGTCAACGCCTCCCAGGCGATGATCAGCAGGTAGGCCGCGGTGACCAGACCCTGCGCGGTGATCGCGCGCCACATCGTGTTCGACGACTTGAACGTGGTGTCCATCGCGAACACGTGCTCGACGAACGCGCGGTTGGTCTCGTAGTCGGTGACGTTGCCCAGCACCACGAGGCTCATGTACAGCGCGGTGATCGCGGTGACCACCGCGATCGCCGTCTCCGGGCTCCCCACCCGTGCCAAAAAACGCATGGTCGGAACTTAGTCACTCCGGTCGGGAAATCCATGAGGACCAGTGCCAGGACCCGGTCCGGCGCTGCGGGTTGACGCAGGCCCCGCCCGCGAACCGAGCGTTCGGGCACCGCGAACCGAGCGTTCGGGCACCGTGGCGGACGCTGCCCCCCAGCCAAGTCGCCCGGAGCAACCTCCGTGCGACCCCTCGCGTGTACCAGGCGTCGCAGTGTTGTCACGCAGAGGAGAGAAATGCGGAGAAAACGTCGCCTCTACGCGGTGCTGGGGTGTCTCACCGCCGCGCTCGTCAGCCTTCCGGGGGTGAGCGCCGCGCGAGCGGACCAGCCGGATCGGGTGCCCGTGGAACGCCTGACCGACACCAGGTCGGACCGGGTGCTCCGCGAGGGCACCCACACCGGGCCGACCGATCCGGCCACGCGACTCACCGCCCAGGTGTTCTTCAGGGGCGATGCCAACGGCCTGGCCGACTACGCGCGCGCGGTGTCCGACCCGGCCGACCCCCGCTACGGCCGGTTCCTGACACCCGAGCGGACACGTGCCCGCTTCGGTCCCGCGCGGCAGCGGATCGACGCGGTCACCGCCTGGCTGCGCGACACCGGTCTGGCCGTCGACGCGGTCAGCTCCCTGGGCGTCGTCGTGAGCGGAACCGTCGCCCAGGCGACCGCCGCCTTCGGCACGCGGTTCGCGAACTACACCCTCGGCGGGACGCCGTACCGCGCGGCGGTGGACCCGATCACCGTGCCCGCCGACGTGGCGGCCGACGTCCTCGCCGTCACCGGGCTCACCGCGGGCAAGCCCGGCAAGCCCGACATCCCCGTGTCCAGCGGTGCCCTCCCGGCGAACCGCACGCCGGACGAAGCCGCGCGCCGAACCGCCGCGCCGACCAACCCCTGCCCCGCCCACTTCGGCGACACCCCGGCCACCGACCTCCCGCCCGCCTACGGGCGTCCCGCCCAGTGGGCTCCGTGCGGCTACACGCCGAAGCAGGTGCGCGACGCCTACGGGATCACCGGCACCGGGCTGACCGGCAGAGGCGCGACCATCGGCATCATCGGCTCCAGCTACGAGGTCAACGCGCTGGCCGACGCGAACCGCTTCGCCGCCGAGCACGGTGAGCCCACCCTCGCGCCGGGGCAGTTCACCGCGCACGTCGCGCCTGGCGCGAGCACGGCCGATGTCAGCGGCGAGTTCGCCATGGACATCCAGGCCGCGCACGCGATGGCGCCGGAGGCGAACATCGCCTACGTGGTCGGTTCGAGGACTCAGTGGGGAGATCCGGTGCTGGACGCGATCGCCACCATCGTGGACCGGCGGCTGGCGGATGTCGTGTCGGGCTCGGTCCTCAGCGGCTTCACCCCCGGCTGGGCGCCCGACGCGATCGCCGCGTACGAGCGCCTGTTCCAGGAGGCGGCCGTCGAGGGCATCACGTTCGCTTTCGCCAGCGGCGACTCGGGCGGTGGCCTCGTCGACGGTGTGCGGACCGTCGAGTACCCGTCGTCCAGCCCCTGGGTCACCGCGGTGGGCGGCACCACCCTGGCCATCGGCCCGCGGAACAGCCACCTGTGGGAAGTCGTCTGGGCGACCGAGTACACCGACCTGGCCGCGGACGGCACGCGCTGGGACCCCGAACCACCCGGCCACCAGGAGAAGGCGACCGGCGGCGGCGTCAGCACCGTGTTCGGCCAACCCTTCTACCAGCGCGGTGTCGTGCCCGCGACCTTCGCGGGCAGCCCGCGGGGGCGCGCCATTCCCGACGTCTCCGCCCTCGCCGACCCGGACCTCGGTCTGCTCATCGGGTTGACCCAGTACGACCTCGACGGCAACCAGGGCTACGTCGAGGAGAACGGTGGCGGCACCAGCCTGGCGTCTCCGCTGTTCGCGGGCGTCGCGGCCCTCATCGTGCAGGCCAGGGGTCCGCTCGGCTTCGCGAACCCGGCGCTCTACGCGCGTCAGCACCAGTTCCGCCGCGTCCACGACAACCCGGCGGGAACACCGGACACGATCGCGTTCGCCGTCAACCGCCACGGCTCCGTCAGGCTGGTCACCCCCGGCCAGTACGAGAACGCCAACCTCGACTTCGCCCCCGGCTACAACACGGCGACCGGCCTCGGCTCACCGACCCGAGAGCTGATCGACTCGTTCCGGGGCACGCCTCAGCCGCAGGGCGGTTCGTAGTCCAGTTGCGGCAGGTGCTTGCGCCAGACCTCCTCGGTCATCACGCCCTTGGTCTTGGCGCAGATCCGGTCGATGGTGCGCTGCTGGTCCAGGTCCCACAGCCGGACGGTGCTGTCGGTGCTGGTGGACATCAGCAGTTTGCCGTCGGGGCTGTAGTCCAGGTCCCGCAGCGCACCCTCGTGCCCCTCCAGCACCTGGTCCAGCGACTCGGCGCGGGAGGGCGTGGCCAGGTTCCACAGCCGCAGCGTCCGGTCGGCGCTGCCGCTGGCCAGGGTGTGCCCGCCGGGGTGGAACGCGAGCGCGACCACCGCCTCGGAGTGCCCGGTCAGCGCGTCGCCCAGCGGCCGGGGGTGGGCCGGGTCGCCGATGTCCCACAGCCGGATCGTCTTGTCGTCGCTGCCGGTGGCCAGCACGCGGCCGTCGGGGCGGATGTCGCCGGAGCGCACCGGACTGGTGTGCCCCTCCAGCGGGTCGCCCAGCGGCTTGGCGGCGGCCGGGTCGGTGACGTCCCACAGCCGGATGGTCTGGTCGGCGCTGCCGGTGATCAGGGTCCGGCCGTCCGGGGTGAACTGCGCGAAGTGCACGTAGCCCTGGTGGCCCAGCAGCGGCGGTCCGAGTTCGCGCGGGTGGGCGCGGTCGCTGATGTCCCACAGCCGCACCGAGGTGTCGTCGTCGCCGGTGGCCAGCACGCGGCCGTCGGGGCGGAACGCGATCGGCGAGCTGTAGCGGGTCCGCAGCCGCAGCGGGTCGCCCAGCGGTGTCGGCGCCCTGGGGTCGGTCAGGTCCCACAGCCGCACGCTGGTGTCGCTGGCGCTGGCCATGGTGCGGCCGTCGTCGCTGATCGCCAGCGCCCACACCACGTCGTCCTGCTCCGGCGCGCCGGGCTCGACGCCGCGAGGGGAGGTCGGGTCGGACACGTCCCAGATCCGCAGCGTGCGGTCCTCGCTGCCGGAGATCAGGGTCTTGCCGTCGGGGGTGATGCGCGGTCCGATGGTGCGCGCGGAGTGGCCGACCAGCACCGTCTTGGGCAGCGACCACAGCCGCACCACGTGGTCCTGGCTGCCGGTGGCCAGGGTGTGGCCGTCCGGGCTGAACCCCACCGCGTAGACGATGCCGTTGCGGCCCGCCATGGGCGTGCCCAGGGACAGCACCTGCGCCGGGTCGGTCACGTTCCACAGCCGCGTGGTGCCGTCCTCGCTGCCGGAGGCCAGCAGGTTGCCGTCGGGGCTGAACGCCACCGACCACACCCCGCCCTTGTGCTCGGTCAGCGGTTTGCCCACCGGCCGGGGGGAGGCCGGGTCCGAGACGTCGAACAGCCGCACCGTGCGGTCCTCGCTGCCCGCGGCCAGGGTGCGGCTGTCGGGGCTGAACGCCACCGAGTGCACGGTGCCGTCGAACCCGGTCAGCGGGGTGCCGGTGGGCCGGGGCCGGTCGCGGTCCAGCACGTTCCACAGCACCACGGTGGTGTCGTCGCCGCCGACCGCGAGCAGCGCGCCGTCGGGGCTGAACGCGATCGAGCGGACCGGTGCCGAGTGCAGGCCCAGCGGTTGGCCGAGCTGCCGGGGCGCGGCCGGGTCGGTGACGTCCCACAGCCGGGCGTTGTGGTCCTCCTGGGCGGTGGCCAGGGTGCGGCCGTCGGGGGAGAACGCCAGCAGGTAGATGGTGCCGCCGCGGCCCTCCAGCGGCGGGCCCAGCGCGCGGGGCGCGGCGGGGTCGGTGACGTCCCACAGCCGCACCGTGCCGTCGTTGCCCGCGGTGGCCAGGGTCCTGCTGTCGGGGCTGAACACCGCGGAGCTGACCCACTCGCGGTGCCCGACCAGCGGTTGGCCCAGCGGTTTGGGGTCGTCCCGGTCGCGCACGTCCCACAGCCGCACGGTGTTGTCGTAGCTGGCGGTGGCCAGCGTCCTGCCGTCCGGGCTGAACGTGGTCAGGTACACCGCGCCCTGGTGCCCCGCCAGCGGGGTGGCCAGCGCGGTGACCTGGGTGGACAGCAGCCGCTTGACCACCGACTGGTCCTGCGGCCGCATCCGGTGCGCGGCCAGCGCCAGCTGCGCCGACAGCGACGGGTCGGTCTCCTGCAGCCGGTCGGCCTCGGCCACGACCTGGCGGAACACCGCGTCGTCGCGCTGCCGCACGGCCACCACGGCGGCGGTGGCCGCGATCAGCGCCAGCACCACCACCGCGGCCACCGCGCTGCGCCTGCCCCAGGTGGCCCGCTTGCGGTGCTGGGTGGACACGGCCAGGAAGTCCTGCGCGGTGCCGGTCAGCCCGCCGGGGCCGACCGCGTCGGCCCAGTGCCGCGCGGTCTCCAGCCGGGCGCCCCGGTACAGCAGCGAGGAGTCCCGGTCGTGCGCGGCCCAGCTCGCCGCGTCCTCCTCCAGGCGCTGGCGCAGCAGCTGCCCCTCGCGGTCCTGGTCGATCCAGCCGCGCAGCCGGGGCCACGCCTGCAGCAGCGCCTCGTGGGTGATCTCCACCGAGCCCGCGTCCAGGGTCACCAGCCGGGCCCTGGCCAGCACCTCCAGCGCCTCCTCGCCCGCGGCGCGGTTGGCGGCCTGCTCGACCAGCTCGTTGCGGGTGGACCGGCGCCGGGTGTCCTGGGTGTCCTCGCCGACGCGCACCAGCCGCAGCAGCAGCGGGCGGGCGGCCTGCTGGGCGGACGGGTCCAGGTCGGCCCAGGCGCGTTCGGCGGTGGCCGCCACCGCGCCCTGGATGCCGCCCGCCGCGCGGTAGCCCGCGATGGTCAGCTTGCCCGCCTGCCTGCGCTGCCAGGTGGCCAGCAGCGCGTGCGACAGCAGCGGCAGCGCGCCCGCGTCGTAGGCGCCCTGGCCGCGGGTGGGGGCGCGTCCGCTGCGCACGCCCAGGTCGCGCAGCATCAGCTCGACCAGCCCCGGCTCCAGGTGCAGGCCCGCGGCCTTGGCCGGGCGCGACACCGCCTCGCGCAGTTCGGCCGAGGTCATCGGGCCGAGCACCATCTGCCGGTCCTGCAGCGCGTCGGCCAGTTCCGGGTAGGCCAGGCAGCGGCCGTAGAAGTCGGCCCGCACGCCGAGCACGACCAGCGCGGGCGGGGCGCCGCCGGGCACCGCCGGGGTGCTGGCGGCGTTGAGGGCGTGCACGAAGACCTGCACCAGGCTCTCGTCGCCGCACAGCGTGAACGCCTCTTCGAACTGGTCGACCACCAGCACGACCCGCTCGGCGCCGTGCCGCGCGGCGTAGGCGGCGAACGCGGCGCGGATGCGCCCGGCGTAGCGCAGCACCCCCAGCAGCGCTTGGCCGGGGAACGACTCCGCCCCGGCGGGTTCCTGGTCCGCGCCCTCGGCGCGCAGCGCCACCCGCAGGACGTCGGCCAGTTCGGGAATGTGCCTGGACAATTCCGCGAGGGGATCGGCCCCAGGCGTCATGACCACCGCGGGCCATTTCTCCGAACCGGTCACGGGAAGGGCGCCCTCGCGAATCGCGGGAATCACCCCGGCGCGCACCAGTGATGATTTTCCGGCGCCCGAGGCGCCGACCAGCATCACGATTCCGCCGGTTTCCGCGGCGCTGCCCAGGCGGGACACCAGGGCGGCCGTGCTGCGTTGTCTGCCGAAGAACCAGTTGGCGTCCTCGGATTGGAAGGCGGCCAATCCGCGGTAGGGGCAGACGCCGATTTCCCCGGTGCTGGGAGGCTCTTCCTCCTCGGCCGCGGCGACCGGGCTGGACAGCGCTTGCTCCCACAGCGAGTGCCACGCTTCGAGGTCGTACAGGCCGGGTGCGGCGGGCTGCGGGTGGGTCTTGCGGGCCTCGCCGATGAGGACTTCGAGGACTACCGAGAGTGCTGAGAACCGGGCCGGGACGTTGCGCCCGCGCCGCCAGTCGCTGACCCGCTGGGCGCTCGCCCTGACCGGTCGGCCGCGCTCGTCGGCGCGCCGGGCGCGGGCCACCGACTCGGTCACCCGCTTCAGGGGAGGATCGCCCGCCTCGGCGTAGAGCAGCGCGAACCGCTCCGCGAAAACCGCCCGCGACCCCGACCCCCGACCGGAACTCGCCATCCGCAGCTGGCCTCCTCGCGTCCGGCCTTCCGGACCGGAAAACCGGGTGTGAGCGCATGAACTGGTCGTTTGCCGACCGGCGGTACCCCCTTGGGACCACCCTAACGACTCGCGCTGCCAAGGTGGTCCTGACGGCGTGCTGACGTCGTCGGGTTGTGCGAAGGGACCGGACAAAGTGGTTTCGCAGGCAACTATCACGGCGAGGGGTTCATCGTTCGCCGAGGAGTCCTGGGGGTCTTCTCGGCGGTGCGCACCGGACCGGCCCGCGCGCTGGAACGGTGCGGCGACCTTCCTCGCCCACCGGGGGTAAGGGGGATCGACCGGCTTCCCGCCGGTGACGATCCGTGACAGCCGGGAGTGGCCCGGCGCGGCGGGGTCCGCGGCCCCGCGAGACCGGGTGATCACCGCACGGCGCGGTGCGGTGATCACCTCGTTCCCCTCCCTGTCGCATTTCCGCCGGCCACCGGCGTCCGCCTGCCCGATGCTGGTGCCGTGCACGAAGACGCGGAACGCTGCGCCAGGGCCGTCAAGGCGAGGGACGCCCGATTCGACGGGTGGTTCTTCACCGCCGTCGTGACCACCCGGATCTACTGCCGCCCGAGTTGTCCGGTGGCGCCGCCCAAAGTCGAGAACATGCGTTTCTACCCGAGTGCGGCGGCGGCCCAGCAGGCCGGATTCCGCGCCTGCAAGAGATGCCGCCCGGACGCCAGTCCGGGTTCTCCGCTGTGGCACCACCGCGCCGATTCGGTGGCCAAGGCGATGCGGTTGATCGCCGATGGCGTGGTCGACCGGGAAGGTGTGCCGGGTCTGGCCGCGCGGCTGGGTTACAGCGTTCGACAGGTCGAGCGGCAATTGGTGGCCGAGCTGGGCGCGGGGCCGCTGGCGCTGGCGCGGGCGCAGCGCGCGCAGACCGCCCGGTTGCTGATCGAGACCACCGCGCTGCCGATGGCCGAGGTCGCGCTCGCGGCCGGGTTCGCCAGCGTCCGGGCGTTCAACGAGACGGTGCGCGAGGTCTTCGGCCTGTCCCCGACCGAGCTGCGCGCGCGGCGGCGGGGTCCGGCGGGCGGCGTGCCGGGGGTGCTGTCGCTGCGGTTGCCCTTCCGCGCGCCGCTGCACCCGGACAACCTGTTCGGCCACCTGGCCGCGACCGCGGTGCCGGGCGTGGAGGAGTGGCGGGACGGCGCGTACCGCCGCACGCTGCGGCTGCCGCACGGGCACGGCGTGGTGTCGCTGCGCCCTGGGGGCGACCACGTGGCCTGCCTGCTGGCGCTGGCCGACCTGCGCGACCTGTCCATCGCGATCGCCCGGTGCAGGCGGATGCTGGACCTGGACGCCGACCCGGTGGCGGTGGACGAGCAGCTGGCGGCGGACCCGCTGCTGCGGCCGCTGGTGCGCCGCGCGCCGGGCAGGCGCGTGCCGGGCACGGCGGACGCCGAGGAGTTCGCCGTGCGCGCGGTGCTCGGGCAGCAGGTGTCCACCGCGGCGGCGCGCACGCACGCGGGCAGGCTGGTGCTCGCCGCTGGTGAGCCGGTGCCCGACGACGGCGGGCTGACCCACCTGTTCCCCACGCCCGCCGCGCTGCTGGAGCTGGACCCGTCGGCGCTGGCGGTGCCAGGGGCGCGGCGGGACGCGTTCACCGGGCTGGTGCGGGCGCTGGCCGAGGGGCGGATCGACCTGGGGGCGGGCGCGGACTGGGCCGAGGCGCGGGCCGGGCTGGCCGCGCTGCCCGGCCTGGGCCCGTGGACGGTCGAGGTGATCGCCATGCGGGCGCTGGGCGACCCGGACGCCTTCATCCCGTCGGACCTGGGCGTCCGCGCCGCCGCGCGCGCCCTCGGCCTGCCCGCCACGCCCGCGGCGCTGACCGGGCGCGCCAGGGCGTGGCGCCCGTGGCGGGCCTACGCCGTCCAACACCTCTGGGCCACCGGTGACCACGCGGTCAACCGGCTGCCCGCCTGAAGGACCTCCAGGGAGCCACTGATGACGCACACCACGGTCGACAGCCCGGTCGGCCCGCTGACGCTGGTCGCGACGGACGGCGCGCTGTCCGGCCTCTACATGACCGACCAGCGCTACCGGCCGGACGACGCGACGTTCGGCGAGCCGGACGCCGAGCCGTTCGGCGAAGCGGTCGCCCAGCTGGCGGAGTACTTCGCGGGCGAGCGCACGTCGTTCGACCTGCCGCTGTCCTTGCGCGGCACGCCGTTCCAGCGGACCGTGTGGTCCGCGCTGCGCGAGATCCCCTACGGGGAGACGGTGTCCTACGGCGAGCTGGCGCGGAGCATGGGCAGGCCGACCGCCGCGCGGGCGGTCGGCCTGGCCAACGGGCGCAACCCGATCGGCATCATCGTGCCGTGCCACCGGGTGATCGGCTCGACCGGCGGCCTGACCGGCTACGGCGGCGGGCTGGACCGCAAGCGGCACCTGCTGGACTTCGAGCGCTCGCTCAGGCGCTGACCGGCTGCGCGGCGGGCCGGGGGCCGCGCTTGCCCGGCCGCTGCAGCCACCACTCGGCCACCAGCAGCGGGATCACCCAGCCCGCCCACGCGGACAGGCCCGCGATCGCCTGCGTGAGCGCGACCTCGCTGCCGCCGAAGGTGGTCTCCAGCCCTGGCGAGAGCACGATGACCCCCACGGCGGTCCACAGCCGGTTGCTGATGATCGACGCGGTGAGCGCGAAGCTGCGGATCATCCACCGCCGGTGGTCGGCGAACCGCCGTCGCCGGGCGGCCCGGTAGCCCGCGACCGTGAAGGCCAGCCACAGCAGGCCCATCAGCACGTTGCTGACCTGGGTGTTGGGCCCGAAGGGGCTGACCGAGCCGACCGCCACCGCCAGCACCCCGGCGGGCAGCACGCCCGCGAGGACGTAGACGCGGCCGATCCGCCGGTGCGCCACCGGGAAGCGCTGCCGGAACCACGGCCACACCTGGACCACGCACGTGGTCAGCGCGATGGCGCCGAAGACGACGTGGCCGACCAGGGCGGGGTAGTGCCACGTGTGGTCGCCCGGCTGCGGGACGCGCGACTGGGCCCGGTCCAGCGACAGGTAAGGGGGCAGCGAGAACGCCACGAAGGCCACCACGACGAACGCGAACGGCGCGACCCACGGGCGCCGGTACCACTTGGTCCTCATGCCGCCACGGTCGTCGGCGGCGCTGACCGCGCGCGCACCGAGCGCTGACCACCGACAACAAGCGCTGTCTTGACAAATAAAATTGTCGGTAGCAGGCTGTGTCGCGTGATGGACGTTGCGGTGATCGAGGACCCGGCCGCGGCCGAGGTCTCCCTGGACCCGGTGCGCGCCCGGCTGCTGGCCGAGCTGGCCGAACCGGCGTCGGCGACGGCGCTGGCGGCCAAGGTGGGGCTGCCCAGGCAGAAGGTGAACTACCACCTGCGCGCCCTGGAGCGGCACGGCCTGGTCGAGCTGGCCGAGGAGCGGCGGCGGGGCAACGTGACCGAGCGCGTCATGCGCGCCACGGCGGCCTCCTACGTGATCTCCCCGGTCGCGCTGGCCGCCGTCCAGCCCGACCCGGCCCGCTCGCCGGACCGGCTGTCCGCGCGCTGGCTGCTGGCCGTGGCCGCGCGGCTGGTGCGCGACGTCGGCGACCTGGTCACCGGGGCCGCCAGGGCGGGCAAGCGGGTGGCCACGTTCGCGCTCGACGGCGAGGTCCGCTTCGCCTCCGCGGCCGACCGGGCGGCGTTCGCCGAGGAGCTGGCCGCGTCGGTCACCGCCCTGGTGGCCAAGTACCACGACGAATCCGCCGCGGGGGGACGCGCGCACCGCGTCGTCGTCGCGGTGCACCCGAGCACCGGCAAGGAGCGCTGACATGGGGCGGGAGTTCGAGGCCGTCAACGAGGTCGAGCTGGACGGCGTGACACCGGAGCAGGTGTGGCAGGCCATCGCCACCGGGCCGGGCATCGACTCGTGGTTCATGGGGCGCAACGAGGTCGAGCCGGGCGTGGCGGTGCGCTCGGCGTTCGGCGGCTACCAGCCGACCCACCCGATCACCGCCTGGGAACCGGGGGAGCACCTGGCCTACGGCGGCGAGAAGGCCCCGGACGGGCGGTTCGTCGCCTACGAGTTCCTCGTCGAGGGCCGCGACCGCGGCAGCACCGTGCTCCGCATGGTCACCAGCGGCTTCCTCCCCGGCGACGACTGGGAGGACGAGTACGAGGCGATGCTGGCGGGCGGCGAGATGTTCTGGGCCACCCTGGTGCAGTACCTGCGGCACTTCGCGGGCCGCGCCGCCACGCCCGTCACCGCGTTCGGCCCGCCGGTGGCCGACTGGGCGGCCACCTGGACCGCGCTGGGCCGCGCGCTGGGCCTGGACCGGCCCGCCGAGACCGGCGACCGCGTCCGGCTCGACGGCGCGGACGGGGTCGTCTACTTCGCCAACGCGCAGACCGTCGGCGTGCGCGCCGAGGACGCCCTCTACCGGTTCTTCCGCGGCGCGCAAGGCGGCCTGACCGCCATGCACCACTTCTTCACCCCCGTCGACGCCGACACCGAGCGGGTGTGGGCTTCCTGGATCGGAGACCTGTCGTGACCACCTTCGCCACGTCCGCGGACGGCACCCGGATCGCTTGCGGTGCAACGGGTTCCGGCCCGGCTGTGATCATCGTGGACGGTGCCCTGTGCTCGCGCGGGTTCGGCCCGAGCGCCAAGCTCGCCGAAGCGCTCGCGCCGCACTTCACCGTCCACACCTACGACCGGCGCGGTCGCGGCGAGAGCGGCGACACCCGGCCCTACGCCGTCGAGCGCGAGGTCGAGGACCTCGCCGCCCTGGTGGAACTGGCGGGCGGCCGGGCGCACCTGGTCGGCGTGTCCTCCGGCGCGGTGCTGGCGCTGGAGGCCGCGCACCGCGGCGTGCCGGTGGACAAGCTGGCCCTCTACGAGGCGCCGCTCGTCGTGGACGGCACGCACGAGCCGATGGACCCGGAACTGCCCGCGCGGATGGCGGCCCTCATCGCGGCCGACCGCCGAGGTGAGGCGGTGAAGACCTTCATGCGCTGGGTCGGCACGCCCGCCCTGGTCACCGCCGTGCTGCCGATCATGCCGCCGTGGAAGAAGCTCACCGCCGCCGCGCCCACCCTGTCGCACGACATCGCGCTGGTGTCGGAGTTCCAGCACGGCGAGCCGATCCCGGCGGGCCGGTGGGACGGGGTCAAGGCGCCCGTGCTGGTGCTGGCGGGCGGCAAGAGCCCGGAGTACATGCGCAACTCCCAGGCCCAGCTGGCCGAAGTGCTGCCGGACGCGGAACTGCGCGTGCTGCCCGGCCAGACGCACATGGTGAAGGCGAACGTCCTGGGGCCGGTCCTGGTCGACTTCCTCGCCCGCTGAAAACCCCCTACCGGGTGCGGAATCGGCGGTTTCGGCGGTGCGCGAGGAGCCGATCCTGTCTCCGTCCTGCCATCCCCAGCACGAGAACGGAGCGGGTCGTTGACGACCGAGGAGCTGTTCAGCCACCTGGAGACCCCCGAGCCGCAGGCGCCGATCGCCCAGGTCGAGCAGCCGCGCTCCTACGAGGGCCTGTTCCGGGAGCCCGGCGCGCCCGCGGGCGGCGGCGCCCACCGGTGACCGCCCCCGCTCACCGCGCCCCGCGCGCGGCGACGCGCTCGCGGTGGTGGCGGGGCCGGACCGCCTCGTCCACCACCGCCACCGCCAAGTCCGAATAGGACAGTGCCGCGCCGCCTGCTTCCTCGCCGCCGAGGCGGTAGCGCCCGGTCCGCTCGCCGGTGAACAGCTCGGCGGGCGGGGTGAGCACCACCCAGTCCACGCCGGTGGCCGAGGCGCGCAACCGCGCCAACCCGTCGGCGTGCGCTTGCGCGAACGCCCTGAGCTCCGGTGGGAACAGCGCCGGGTCGTCCATCACCAGGCCGCCGCCGGGCGCGCGCAGGTCGGCGAAGAGCCCGACCGCCACCAGCCTGGGCACCCCCGAGGCCAGCAGCGCGTCGGCCGCCTTGGTGAAGAAGGCCCGGTCCCAGTCGCCCGCCACCTGGTGCGGACCGGTGACGGGGGTCGCGGCCTGCACCGCCGCGTCGTGCCCGGCCACCAGCTCCGCGACCGAGCGCGGGTCCGTGACGTCCCCGCGCACGCCGGGGTGCCGCCGCGGGTCGCGCACCACGGCCGTCACCTCGTGCCCCCTCGCCCTCGCCTCGTCCACCACCGCGCGACCGGCTCGCCCGCCCGCGCCGAAGACCACGATCCGTCCCATGGGACGGACGCTAGGGCCACCCCCGCCGGTCACTTCAAGGAAACTGGGCCGGGTGAGCCTCGACCCCGACATGTTCCCCTCGTACTGCCCGTCGTCGGTGCCGGTCCGGATCGGCGACAAGTGGACCGGCATGGTGATCCGCTGCCTGGAGGGCGGACCGCGCCGCTTCGGCGAGCTGCGCGTGCCGCTGCGCCGCGTCACGCCGAAGGTGCTCACCGAGACGCTGCGGGCGATGGAGCGCGACGGCCTGGTCACGCGCACCGCCCACGACGAGAACCCGCCGAGGGTGGTGTACGAACTGACCGGGCTGGGGCGCGGCCTGCTGCCGCTGATCGACGCCGTGGGGACGTGGTGCGAGAACAACCTCGACGCGCTGCTGCGCGCCCGCGAGCGGCATCAGGGCTTGCGGCCCACCGCGCCCGCGATGCAGTAGGACACCGCGTCCAGCGGGGTGAGGTTCGGGCCGTCCGGCCACCAGTCGGCGCAGATCACCAGGCCGGGCGGCACCAGTTCCAGGCCCTCGAACAGCTCCTCCAGCTCCCGGCGGGTGCGGAACCGGCCGCTGCCCATCGGGCTGTGCAGGAAGGTCTCCTCCATGCGCCGCGCGATGGCGCTGTGCTCCTCGGTCTCCGGGTCGAAGAAGTGGCTGATGCCGACGTAGGAACCGGAGGGCAGGGCCTCGATGTACTCGGCCATGATCTCCCGCACGGTGGGCGACTCGCCGTTGTAGTGGTGCAGCGTGCCCATCTGCAGCAGCGCCACCGGCTCGCTGAAGTCGATGTGCTCGCGCACCACCGGGTCCTCCAGGGTCTCGCGCGGGTTGAAGATGTCCGCCGCGGAGAAGTGCGTCCGGTCGTTCTCCTCCAGCAGCGCGCGGCCGTGCGCGAGCACCACGGGGTCGTTGTCCACGTAGACCACCCGCGCTTCCGGGTTGATCCGCTGCGCCACCTGGTGGGTGTTCTCCGCGGTGGGCAGGCCCGAGCCGCAGTCGAGGAACTGGGTGATGCCGGTGCGGGCGGCCAGGAACCTGGTGGCGCGGATGAGGAACTGCCGGTTGTCCACGGCCAGGGTGGACGCCTCGGGCGCCACCCGCCGCACCCGGCGCAGCACTTCCCGGTCGATCTCGTAGTTGTCCTTGCCATCGAGGAAGGCGTCGTAGACCCTGGCGATGCTGGCTTTCGAGGTGTCGATGTAGGCGGGAGCGGGAGCGTCCGACGACGGACCGCGCATGAGGTGACCTCTCAGAGCGTTCGGGGCGGCAGCTGTGCACCACGGGACGACCGCGGAGTCCATCGGGCAGGAACCTGTCGAGCGGCGCTGGACGAGCGGTCGTGGGTGTACGTTCGGCGACGATGCGATTTCACCCTTCACCACCGCAACCGCTGTTCGGGTGGGAGTAGTCCAGAGGGAGGATCTGCCATGACCACGGATGACCCCTCCCGCTCGGGTGATCGGGACACCGGCCCGACCGCGCTGCGCATCGTGCTCGGCGCCCAGCTGCGCAGGCTCCGGGAGGCCGCGGGCCTGTCCCGCGCCGAGGCGGGCTACCAGATCCGCGGCTCCGACTCCAAGATCAGCAGGTTGGAGCTGGGCCGGGTCGGTCTGAAGGTCCGCGACGTGACGGACCTGCTGACCATGTACGGGATGACCGACGAGGACGCGCGGGAGAAGTTCCTGGCGATGGTCCGCCGGTCCAACGAGCCCGGCTGGTGGCACCGCTACAGCGACCTGATGCCGGACTGGTTCCAGGACTACGTCGGGTTGGAGGAGGCGGCCGCCCGCATCCTGACCTACGAGACGCAGTTCGTGCCCGGCCTGCTGCAGACCGAGGACTACGCCAGGGCCATCGCCAGCCACGGCCGGGCGGAGCTGGCCACGGCGGAGGTCGAGCGGCGCGTCAAGCTGCGGATGGACCGGCAGAAGATCCTGTGGCGGCCGACCGCGCCGCGGTTGTGGGCGGTGATCGACGAGTCGGTGCTGCACCGGCCGATCGGCGGCAGGCGGGTGCTGCGCGAGCAGCTGGACCACCTGCTGGAGGTCACCGAGCAGCCGCAGGTCACCCTGCAGGTGGTGCCGTACGAGTTGAGCGGGTACGCCGCGGAGGGGCCGTTCTCCGTGCTCCGGTTCGGCGAGCCGGACCTGCCCGACATCGTCTACGTCGAGCACCTGGCGGGCGCGCTCTACCTGGACAAGCGCGAGGAGCTGGAGATGTACGGCCGGGTGTTCGATCGGCTGACCGTGGACGCCGAGACGCCCGATCGGAGCAGGCAGCTGCTCGCGAAGCGACGCGCTGAGCTTTAGCGTTTTCCTCCTTGAGGGGGAGATTCCGCCGCTGCGGTTGCACGTGCGTTTACCCGTGCACCAACCGGTGCTAGCGTCCGTGCACGCTCAAATGCACGTGCAGATGCAACCTCGACCGAGGTAGGTGGGTGTTGATGATCACCAAGGCCCGCAACGGTGTGTCCGCTACCGAGCTGCGCGGAGTCGACTGGCGCAAGAGCACCCACAGCGGCGCCGTGGGCAACTGCGTGGAGCTCGCCGAAGTCGATCACGACGCCATCGCCCTGCGCAACTCCCGCTTCCCGGAGGGGCCCGCGCTGGTCTACACCCGCGCCGAGATCGCCGCCTTCGTCGCGGGCGCCAAGGACGGTGAGTTCGATGACCTCATCGGCTGATGCCTCCCGCACGACCTGGCAGCTGCGCCAGCTGATCAACCGGGGCTTCCAGTTCCTGCACCCGCGCAACGCGCGCGGCGAGCTGACCGCCGTGGTCGGCGTGCGAGCCCACGGCACCGTCATCGACGTGGTGCGACTGCACACCGAGGACGACGCGCTGGCCATGCGGGTGCCCGAGGACGAGGCGAACCTGTTCTCGCCCACGCGGTTCGCCTGGCGCAGGCGCGGCCCGGCCGCCGCGGTGCTGGAGGAGCTGCTGGAGCTCCCGGACGACCGCACCCCCTGATCTCCGACGAACCGACCTGGGGAGAGGCGTCAGGGGACGGGCCCACCGCGCTCCGGCCCGTCCCGTGCTCCCCGTTCGTCGCGGCCGCGGCGGTGGTCGTCGCCGGTCCTGCTCCGCCCAGGGCCCCGCTCGCGGTGACGACCACCGCTGCGGCGGAAGTCGAGTTGTCCACAGCCCTGTCCACAGCTGTGGAAGGATCGAACAGGCGTTCGACCGGAGCGTGTCGCCCCGTTCGGGTGAACCTGATCGTCCGTTCGCGCACCGTCCGTGAGAAGTCGCCGCAGTGGGAATCTCATCGGGTTGGTATTTTGGAATTAATCCACCGGTAATCACCATGGCCATTTGATCGGCAGCCGGAACGGATTGCCAAGCGCTTTCGCCTGGTGGATGCTGCCGCCATGGACCGCCCTTTCCCGTCGCGCCGCCGCGCGCCGGGCCGCCGCCGCGGGGTCGCCGATCCGCTGGCCGCGCGGGGCTCCGCGCCGCTGGGCCGCCCGGTGTCCGCACCCCGTGTCGAGGATCGTCGACGCGGCGTCGAGCGCCCCGGACCGCCGGGGGAGGCCCTCGCAGGCGGTCCGGTGAATGCGTCGCCGTCCACGGGCGGGCACGTCACCCGCGCGTCGCGCGCGTGGGCGGTGGCGAGCCGCGCCGCGCCGGGGGAGCGCCCGTCCGCCGAGCGCCCGCGCCCGCGATCACTCCCCCGAAGGGATGACTTCGAACAGGTCCTCGAAGCGCAGGGGCGCCAGCGCCACCAGTGCGCCGCCGATGAACGCCGGGCCGGGTTTGAGGTAGCCGTCGACCACTCTCGTCACCGTGGACCGGTTGACGTCCATCGCCTTGGCCAGGGCGTAATCGGAGCGGAAACCCGCCCGTCGCGCGGCCTCGGTGAACGCCTCGGCGCGCAGCTTGATGGTGTTCGGCATTGCCGTCCCGTGCTGTGTGGACACCCAACGTCCGGTGTGTGCGCGGACAGTAGCGCATGGTGGACGTTGCGTGCGCGCACGTAACATGTCGGCCCGTGGCCGCAGAGGAGAGCACCCCGTCGTCCTGGTGGCAGTACGTCCAGGCCAACTTGGACAACCAGGGCTGGACCACCGGCGACCTCGCGCGGCACACCGGCATCGACCGCAGCCGCTTCACCGACTGGCGGCGGGGCCGCAGCGTCTCCATCGAGAACGCGCGCACGATCGCCCGCGTCTTCGGCGCCAGCCCGCTGGAGGTGATGGTGGCGGCGGGCCTGCTCACCGAGCAGGAGGCCCAGCTGCGCCGCACCCGGCCCGACCCGGCGGCGCTCACCGACGAGGAGCTGCTGGCCGAGCTGGGCCGCCGCCTCCGGCGCGCGGACGGCAAAGTCTGAGCGGGTAATTGGAAAATTCACTTCTCCAGGCGAATTTCCCGCGCGCTTGCGTCGGTTGTCGTACCCTGACCGCGTGCGAAAAGGCGCGGGAGATCAACTGGGACTCGCTGCCGCCCTGGTGCGCTCCGCATTTTTAGTGAATTCCGCGTACGCCGACGTGGGCCGCAGGCTCGGGCTGACCGCGCAGCAGGGGCAACTGCTGTGCGTCCTGATGCTCCAGCCCTACGGCATGGGCGAGCTGGGCGAGGTGCTCGGACTGGCGAAGTCCAGCCTCACCGGGCTGGTCGACCGCAGCGAGCAGCGCGGGCTGGTGCGCCGCGAGCAGGACCCGCTGGACGGCCGCGCGGTGCGGGTGGCGCTGACCGCGAAGGGCGCGGGGGTGGCGGGCAACTTCCACGCCGAGGCGCGCAGGCGGATCGAGGCGCTGCCCGCCTGCCTGGACGAGGACGACCGGCGCAGGCTGGCGGAGCTGCTGAGCCGGGTGGTGGCGGACAACCGGGTGCCCGCGGTCTTCGCGACCTCCGACGAGAGCGGCCCCTGACCGGGACTGGACGGCGGGTTCAGGGCTGCGCTGGGTGATCGTCCCGATGCGATGGCGCCCACCCGCTGCTTGGCTTCGGGGCATGAACTCCCTGGGCGCTCTCGCTCTGGCGGCGCTGGTGGCCGCACCGGCCCCCGCCGCGCCGACCGCCACCCTGCCGGAGCCGACCGGTCCGCACCCGGTCGGGATCACCGAACTGCACCTGGTCGACCACACCCGCCAGGACCCGTGGGTGCCCGGCGCGGTGCGGGAGCTGGTGGTCGACATCCGCTACCCGTCCTCGCGCACCGGCGAACCGGCCCGGTTCACGCCGCCGCCCGTCGCCGAGGTCGTGGCCGCCGAGGATGCCGCGGTGGTGGGCGTCGACCCCGGCGAGCTGGACTACACCTTCCCCACGCACTCCTCCGCCGGCACGCCCGCGATCGGCCGCCACCCCGTCGTGCTCTACTCACCCGGTCGCGGCGTGTCCCGCGCGTTCGGCACCGCGCTGGCCGAGCAGCTGGCGAGCCGGGGCTACGTGGTGGTCTCCCTCGACCACACCCACGAAGCGCCCGCCGTGGCGTTCCCCGACGGCAGGGTGGCCCGGCGCGCCCTGCCGCCGTCGAGCGTCGAGGTGTCCAAGCGGATCATGGCGACCCGCGTCCAGGACACCCGGTTCGTCCTCGACCAGCTCGACGTCCTGGCCGGGGGAGGCAACCCCGACGCCGCGCGGCGTGCACTGCCGCGCGGGCTGGGGCGGGCGCTGGATTTGTCCGAGGTGGGCATGTTCGGCCACTCCGGCGGCGGGTTCACCGCCGGGGAGACCATGGTGTCCGACCGCCGGATCGACGCCGGGGCCGACCTCGACGGCAGCATGGGCTACTCCCAGTCCGACCGCGACTTCGGCCGAGTCGCCGACGAGGGGCTCGACCGGCCGTTCCTGCTGATGAGCGCGGGCGACCACAGCGCCGCCTCCGACGCCTCCTGGCAGGAGTTCCTGCGCAACCATCGGGGGTGGAGCCGCCAGCTGCACATTCCGGCGGGGGAGCACTTCACCTACACCGACCACCAGGCGCTGCTGCCCGGCCTGGTCGCGCGCCTCGGACTGGACCCGGCCGTGGTCCACCCCATCATCGGGACCGTGGACCCGGTGCGCGCTCTTGCGGCCCAGCGGGCCTACCTGACCGCGTTCTTCGACCAGCACCTGCGGCACAAGCCGCAGCGGCTGCTGGACGGCCCGTCCGCCGCTCACCCGGACGTGCGATTCCTCGGGTGAGCGGCGGTTTCCAGAACCGGTTTCACAGCGCGGGTTTCACAGCTCCTGCCGCACTTCCTCCAGCACCGCACCGGAGGCGTCCCGGACGACGAGCCGCACCACCGTCGAGCCCGCCTCGTTCAGCGTGATCCCCGGCAGGACCACCGAACCCGCCACCGGAGCGGCCGTCACATCGGCGTCGTCCGGGCCCTCGACGGTCACCGACGCGACGCGCGGGTCGGTGGGCACGGCGATCACGGCCACGGTGTTCGAGCTGGTGTAGGCGGTTCCGCTCTCGTCGCGGGAGTCGACGAAGCCGTGGAAGACCCGCACGCCGCGCAGGGTCGCGCCGGACACCTGAGGCTTCCTCCCCAGGTCGTGCACCTGGACGGTCCGGTCCTGGTGGCACAGCAGCAGGAGGTCGCCGTAGTGGCCCAGCTGCGCGGACTCGGCCGCGCCCAGCGCGACCGCCTGCCCGGCCCGCCAGGCGGCGGGGTCCGGCACCGGCCTGCCGTCCAGGCACTCGCCCAACCGGCGTCCCTCGGCGCTGTCGCGCTCCTCGGGGGCGCGAGGCCGGTCCACGACCGCCGGGGACGGCGGCGGCGTGGCCAGCTCGAACCGCTGGACCAAGTCGGCCGCGCCGGTCACCTCGGGCTGCGCGACCACCGGCCCCGTCGGGAGGAAACCGTTGGGCACCAAGAAGATCCGGCCGGACCGCGCCGCGACGGCCCGCCGGTCCGCCGCCCGGTCCCCGGCGAGGGTGAAGGGGCGCGGGTCGTCCCCGGTGAACCCGGCCAGCGAGCCGGTGGACGTGGTGAACGCCAGGGTGAGCGCGCCCGGATCGGCCACCGGCGGCGACACGGTGACCGAGGCCGGGGTGGTCTCGCAGAACACGGTCCCCGCCCCGGTGCCGAACGCCATCACGTCCACGCCGTGGCGGGAGGCCGTGGCGACCGGGGTCCACCCCTCGACCGGCGGCAGCCCGGTGCCCCCGGCGTGGCAGCGCCGCGCCGCGCCCTCCGGAACCGACCCGGTGCGCAGGTCGTAGTCGGAGCCGGCGTCGGACAGCGCCAGTTCCGGGATGTCGGCGCGGCTCGCGGCGGTCGACGCCGTCCCGTCGCGGTCAACGAGCTGCACCGCCAGCGCGGTCGTGGCGGCCACGGCCACCGCGACGGCGGCGACCTTGAGCGGCAGCCGACGCGGGGGCGGCGCGTCGAAACCGGCGCGCAGGCGGGTGAGCGCGGCGTCGCGCACGCCGTCGGGCAGCGGACTGCCGGGCGGCAGGTCCAGGTCAGTCATCGGGGTCCTCCTCGATCATGGCGCGCAGCCGGGCGCGGGCGCGCGAGGTCCGGGAGCGGACGCTGGCCTCGGCGATGCCGAGCAGCCGCGCCGCGTCGGCCGTGGAGACCTCGCCGAGCAGGCACAGCCGGACGACTTCCCGCTCGGCGCGCGGCAGGCGGTCCACGGCGGCCAGCACGCGCCGCAGGCGGCGCTCGGCGAGGTCGCCCTCGGCGACCGCGTCGGCGTGGTCGCGCTCGGCGGGGGTGCGGGACAGCAGTTGGCGCAGCGCTGCTCGCCGCGCGACGGCCCGCCGCTCGTCGCGGGCCAGCCTGGCGGTGACGGTGAACAGCCACGGGCGGGCCGAGTCCCTGGTCAGCACCGCCCTTCCCCTGGTGCGCCAGGCGTTGAGGAACGCGGTGGAGAGCAGGTCGTCGGCCTGCGACCAGGACGCGGTGAGCCGGTAGGCGTAGTTCCACACGGCCTCGGCGTGCCGCTGGAACAGCTCGGTGAACGCGGCGTGCGCCTCCGGCCCGCTCGCCGCGACGCGGTTCCACAGGTCGGCGTCGGACTCGGGAGGGGGGCCTGTGCCGGGGGCGCTGTCCAATGCCGACACCCCGCTCGACTCCGTCGAAGCTTGCGTCATGCACTGTATGAGGGCGCGCGGCGGGCAGTGCTGCGGCGCGGCCGTATGCCTTGGGTCACACCCCTGACGTGGCAGGATGCGCTGGTGACCAGCAGACCTACCGCCGAGCAGCGCCTGGGCGACCTGGCGCTGCTGCGTCGCGTCCGCGACCGGATCGACCGCGAGTACGCGCAGCCGCTGGACGTCGAGGCGCTCGCCCGCGGCGTGAACATCTCCGCCGGGCACCTGAGCCGCCAGTTCCGGCTGGCCTACGGGGAGTCGCCCTACTCCTACCTGATGACGCGGCGCATCGAGCGGGCGATGGCGCTGCTGCGCCGCGGCGACCTCAGCGTCACCGAGGTCTGCTTCGCGGTCGGCTGCTCGTCGCTGGGCACCTTCAGCACCCGCTTCTCCGAGCTGGTCGGCATGTCGCCCAGCGCCTACCGGCGCGAGGCCACGCGCGCGACCGAGGGGCTGCCGTCGTGCGTGGCCAAGCAGGTAACCAGACCGGTCAGGAATCGAGAAGCGCGGGCCGCCTGGCCGCGCCTAGCGTGACCGCCATGGACATCACCATCCACACGAGCTTCCTGCCGCACGACGACCCGGAGGCGTCGCTGGCCTTCTACCGGGACGTCCTGGGCTTCGAGGTCCGCAGCGACGTCGGGCAGGGCAGGATGCGCTGGATCACGGTCGGCCCGGCCGGTCAGCCGGACACCTCCATCCTGCTCGCGCCGCCCGACGCCGACCCCGGCATGACCGAGGACGAGCGCCGCACCATCACCGAGATGATGGCCAAGGGCACCTACGGCTGGATCCTGCTGGCCACCAAGGACCTCGACGCCACGTTCGAGAAGGTGCAGGCGGGCGACGCGGAGGTCGTCCAGGAGCCGACCGAGCAGCCGTACGGGGTGCGGGACTGCGCTTTCCGCGACCCGGCGGGCAACCTGGTCCGCATCCAGGAGTTGCGCTGAGCGGTGGGGCACCGGGGCAGGACCCCGGTGCCCCACGAGCGGCTACTCCTTCAGCGCGGCGAGCTGGATCAGGTTGCCGCAGGTGTCGTCGAGCACGGCGGTGACCACCGGGCCCAGGTCGGTCGCCTCCTGGGTGAACTCCACGCCCAGCCCCTTGAGCCGCTCGACCTCGGCGTGCACGTCGTCCACGGTGAACTGGGTGAACGGGATGCCATCGGCGACCAGTGCCTCCTTGAACGGGCGGGCCGCCGGGTGGGCGTCCGGCTCCAGCAGCAGCTCGACGCCGTCCGGGTCGGCGGGGGAGACCACGGTGAGCCAGCGGAACTCGCCCGCGGGCTGGTCGGTCTTCTTGGTGAAGCCCAGCTTCTCGGTGTAGAAGGCCAGCGCCTTGGCCTGGTCGTCGACGAACACGCTGGTGATGCTGACGCGGATCACGGGTTCGGTGCCTCCCTGTCGATGGGCCACCGCTCGACGATCGAGCGCAGCGGGCTCGTGTCGAGGTGGTGGAACTTGTACCGGCCCTGCCGCCGGGTGCGCACCAGCCCTGCTTGTTCGAGCACCGCGAGGTGCTGCGAGATGGCCTGCCGCGAGGAGCCCAAGCCGTGCTTCATGGTCAACCTGCTGCAGATCTCGAACAGCGTCTGACCGTCCTTCTCGGTCAGCTCGTCCAGGATGGTGCGCCGAGTCGCGTCACCGATGGCCTTGAACAGTTCGGCGTCGGCGTCCACCGGTCCAGTTATAGGCAAGTCCCCACTTGCCTGTCAAGGGTAGCTCGTCCCGAACGCTCGGTTCGTGACGCGCGAACGCTCAGTTCGTGGTGTCCGAACGCTCGGTTCGCGATTTCTGGCGCTGGTAGTAGCGCGCGACGCGGGCGCGGTTGCCGCAGCGGGTCGGGGAGCACCAGCGCCTGCGGGGGTGCGCGGGCAGGAAGAGCATCACGCACCCCTCCGCCTCGCACTCCTTGAGGCGGCCGATCGCGGGGTCGGTGAGCAGGTCGGCGGCGGCTTCGGCGAGCCGGGCGGCCAGTCGGACGCCGAGCCCGCCGTCACGCCGGGCGGTCGCGGTGACGGTCGCGCCGTCCCAGGCCAACTCCCGCACGGCGGGCGCGGCGCGCTGGGCTTCGGTCAGGCCGCGCAGGGCGGCCTCCGGCGGCCTGCCGCCGCCCAGCAGCGCCCGGACGACCGCGTCGACCTGCTCCCGCGCGGCGTGCACGGGCGCGAGGTCGGCCGCCGTCGGTGCGGCGTCGCCCGCCTCCACGTGGAGCGCGGGTTGTCGGGCCACCCAGGCGGCCAGCCGCTGCGGCGTGTCGAGCAGGTCGGCGCGGCCGTCCTCGGTCGCCGGACGGGTGTTGACCAGGTCCAGCGCGAGGGGTTCACCGGTGAGCGGTTCGGCGTCACTCATGTGACTAATGCTACCAAGGGCGATTGACCCGTTAGATCAACAGAGCTATAACTAACGCATCATCGCGCCAAGGAGGCATGTGACATGCTCGCTCGCGTCGCCCACCGCCACGTCCTCGTCGACGGGGTGGAGGTCTTCTACCGGGAGTCCCTGCCGGACCGGCCGGACGCGCCGGTCCTGTTGCTGCTGCACGGTTTCCCGTCCGCCTCGCACCAGTTCCGCCGACTCCTCGACGCCCTCGGCGCGCGCTACCGGCTGATCGCGCCCGACTACCCCGGCTTCGGCCACACCCGCGCCCCGGACGGCTTCACCTACTCGTTCGACCGCCTCGCCGACGTCGTCGAGGGCTTCGTGGACCGCCTGGGCCTGACCCGCTTCGCGCTGTACCTGTTCGACTTCGGCGCACCCGTCGGCTTCCGGCTGGCGCTGCGCGCGCCGGAGCGGATCACCGGGCTGGTCGTGCAGAACGGCAACGCCTACGCCGAGGGCCTGTCGGACGCGGCGCGGGACTTCATCGCCCTCACCCCCGACACCCCCGGCGCCGAGCGCACCATCATGGACCTGTTCACCCTCGACGCGACCCGCGCCCAGTACGAGGGCGGCACCGCCGACCCCGCGCTGGTCGCGCCGGAGGGCTGGCTGCTCGACCAGTTCTTCCTCGACCAGCCGGGGCGCAAGCGGGCCCAGCTCGCCCTGGCCTACGACTACCACCGCAACGTCGAGTCCTACCCGGACTGGCAGGCGTGGCTGCGCGAGCACCGCCCGCCGACGCTGATCGCCTGGGGCGTCAACGACCCGTTCTTCACCGAGGCCGGGGCGCGGGCCTACCTGTGCGACGTGCCGGATGCCGCGCTGCACCTGTTCGACACCGGCCACTTCGCCCTGGAGGACCACCTGCCCGCCATCGCCCCGCTGATCGCCGACTTCCTCGACACCGCGGCAAGCCGGTAGCGCCCTTCCCTGCGCCCCTTTCAGTGGGACGCGGCGTGCGCCGCCACGACCTGCCGCCAGCCCGGCTGGGCGTGCTCGGGGGCGAACTCGGCCACCAGCAGGGAGGGGAAGGTGCCCAGCGGGGCCCGGCGCGGGTCGGCCTTGGCGTGTTCGACGATGGCGTCGGTGATCGACGTGATGAGGTCGAGCCGGGGCAGCAGGTCCTCCGCCTCGGTCACCAGGTCGGCGGGGAGCAGGTCCAGGCCGTCCCCGGCGACGTCGGCGCCCGCGCCCAGGTGCAGCAGGGCGATCTCCGGCCGCTTGCGGGAGGCGATGCCCAGGCTGGTGTGCAGGGCGATGGAGTCCCAGACGACCTCCACGCGCTCCTCGGGCACGTCCCGCTCGCGCAGGAACCGGGCCGCCGCGTCCGCGCCGCCCACCTCGAACCGCTGGTCGCCCCGGTCCTGGGCGCTCAGCCCGAGGTCGTGCAGCACGCAGCTGAGGAACAGCAGCTCGTCGTCGTAGTCGGCGCCGGGGCGCAGCCCCCGGTGCTCCCCGAGGGCGCGGCCGTACAGGTAGCTGCGCACGCTGTGGTTGAACAGGTAGGGCCCCTCCTGCTCCTCGGCGAATTGGCAGGCGGCGCGGGCCAGGTCGGTCCCCGGCAGGTCGAACTTCTCGTGCAAGGCGTTCTCGCGCAGGGCGGACATCGGCGCTCCAAGCGGTGTGGTCGTTCCGGACACCGCTGATCGTGTCCGGTCCGTCCCGGCGCAACCAGTGGCCAGAAGGCCGTATGTCGCTAACATCTTGCCATGCCCGTGATCGCTGTCCTGGCCCTCGACGGCACCGTGGGGTTCGAGCTGACGATTCCGTGCCTGGTGTTCGAGACGGCCACCGGCTGGGTCGGCGGACCTCCCTACGAGGTGCGCGTCTGCTCCCCCCAGGACCCGGTCCACGTCGAGTCCGGGCGGCTGGCCTTCCGCGCCCCGTGGGGCCTGGAGGGACTGGCCGGGCTGGAGGCCGCCGACACGGTGTTCCTCCTGGCCCGCACCGGTTTCCTCGACGACCCGCCGGAGGAGGCGCTGGACGCGGTGCGGGCGGCGGCGGCCAGTGGCGCGCGGGTCGCGTCGATCTGCACCGGGGCGTTCGACCTGGCCCGCACCGGCCTGCTGGCGGGCAAGCGGGCGACCACGCACTGGAAGCACGCCGCCGAGCTGGCCCGCCGCCACCCCGAGGTCGAGGTGGACCCGTCGGTGCTGTTCGTCGACGAGGGGGCGGTGCTCACCTCGGCGGGCGTGGCGGCGGGCCTGGACCTGTGCCTGCACCTGCTGCGCCGCGACCACGGCGCGGCGCTGGCCGCCGAGGTCGCCAGGGTGATCGTGATGCCGCCGCAGCGCGACGGCGGCCAGGCCCAGTTCCTCCGCCACGTCGACCCCTCCGAGCCCGACGCCTCGCTCCAGCCCACCCTGGCCTGGCTGGAGGCCAACCTGAGCCAGCCGCTCACCCTGGCGGGCATCGCCCGGCACGCGGGGCTGAGCCAGCGCAGCCTGAGCCGCCGGTTCCAGCAGGAGGTGGGCAGCGCGCCGATGCGGTGGTTGCTGCGGGCCCGCGTCCGGCGCGCGCAGCAGCTGCTGGAGACCACCGACCTGCCGGTGGAGCGGGTGGCGCGGGAGGCCGGGCTGGGCGCGGCCAACACCCTGCGCCACCACTTCGGCAGGATCGTCGGCACCTCGCCGCACGCCTACCGCAGGACCTTCCGCGCCCAGCCGCTGGAAGGCCGCGCACCCGCGGACTGACGATCAGGACGCGGGCACGAAGTTGGCGTACTCCTCGATGCGGGTGATCAGGCCGTCCTCGAAGCGGAAGTACACCGCGGCGTGCACCTGCCCGCGCGTGCCGTCCACAGTGGACACGTGGATCACGTGCTGCTGGAGGACTTCGCCGGGCCGGGCGAACTGCCGCACGACCTCGTAGCGCATCGACTCGATCGAGCCGATCTGCGCCTCCATCCCGCCGATGTTGTCCTGGATGGTCTCGTCGCCCTTGCCGTCGTTGTGCCAGACGGTGGCCGTGTCGGCGCACATCGCCCGCGCGGCCGCCCAGTCGCGCGCCTCCAGGTGGCGCAGGTAGGTGATGGCCTTGTCCTCGAGCTCCTGGCTCATGCGTCACTTCCTCGGGTGAGAGCGCGTTCTCCCGCTTCGACCCGCATCGGCAGGTGGTTGCCGGCGGGCGCGAGCGGGCAGGTGAAAACGGTGGGGGACAGGTGGTGGTGCGACAGCGTCGCCCGGTTGAAGTCGACGGTCACCGCGCTGCCGGGGTCGAGCGGGGGCAGCACCAGCCAGCGGCCGATCTCGGGCGTGCCGTCCCCGCTGGTCTCGTCGGTGAAGACCACCAGCCGCTGGCCCGGCATGTCCTCCAGCACGGTCAGCACGTGCTCGGTGCCGTCGATGGTGACGACGAGGTCGACGGGGGCCAGGATGGCCTCCGTGCTGCGGGGGCTCGTCAGACGCCCCACCTCGACGCGGCGGCCCTCCGGAGCCGCGCGGTACCGGCCCTCGAAGACCCAGGCCGGGTCGTAGGGGTAGGCGTCGACGCCGCTGAGGCCGGAGCGCTCGAGCGCCAGCGGGTCCATCACGACCAGCCCGTAGAACCCGTCCGCGCCGCCCGCGAAGCCCGCGCGTCCCTCGGGCAGTTCCAGGGAGCTGCCGGAGGGCACTTCGACCGTCCCGTCCACCACCTCGCCGTTGACCCGCAGGCCGTCCCCGGCGGTGGCCGTCACGGTCAGCGCGCCCGCCTCGGTGACGCTCCACCGCCCCGGGACACCGGCGACGGTCCGCGGCTCCCGGCCCGCCACCCGGCCGTTGGCGACCACCTTGGCCTTGCCGTTGGGGCCCGCGATCTCCTCCCACCTGCTCCTGCGCCACGCCTCGTGCTCGGCGGGCGGTCGGCTCGCCTGCTCGGTCCCGCTCATGGTTCCCCTTCTCCGTTCTCAGATTCGGCGTGCGGCCCACACGGTCCGCTCGGTGCGCACCGCGAGGTCGTCGCGGCGCAGGAGGCTGTGCGGGCCGTCGGTGTCGAGCAGCCGGTCCAGCGCGGCGAGGTCGTCGGCGGGCAGCGCGTCGGCGACGACCTCGCGGATTCGCCGCAAACCGTTGAGCGCGTAGCGGACCACGGCCTCGGACCGGGACTGCTCGATGTGGACGCTGAGGGTGCGCTCGCCCTCGACGGTGAAGCCGGCCGCGGTCAGCCTCGGTCCCCAGTCGGCGCCGCGGTGGGGCATCCGCTCGGCGTGGCGGCCCTCGGTCACGGCGTGGCAGCGCTCCTCCAGGCCGGGGCGCTCCTCGGGGGCGTCCTCGGGCAGGAAGCGGGGGAAGCCCGCCAGCTCGACCACGGCGAACAGCCCGCCGGGGGTGAGCGCGTCGCGCACCCGGCGCAGGGCGCGCTCGGGGTCGGTCAGGTGGTGCAGCGAGGCCGAGGCCCACACCAGGTCCGGTGCGCCGAGTTCCGGCCACGACGCGTCCAGGTCGGCCTGGACGGTGCGCACGCGGTCGGCGACCCCGGCCGCTCGGGCCTTCTCCGCCAGCCGGCGCAGGTGCTCCGGCGAGGAGTCGACGGCGGTCACGCGGGCCTCGGGGAAGCGGGCGAGCAGGGCGAAGGTGCCCGCGCCGGTGCCGCAGCCCAGGTCCGCGATCCGGCGCGGAGCCGTGTTGACGGGCAGCCAGTCGACGATGGACGCGATGTGCTCCGCGAGCACTTCCGCGTCCAGGTCGAGGATCTCGGCCTGGTCGTGGCTGTGCTCATGCGCGTGCTCGTGGTGCTTGTGGTGCTTGTGGTGGTGCGCGGTTGGGGGCATGGACCCAAGGTAGGACGGCCATGCGTCACGAGCACGGAACCTTGCGTATATGGCAAAACGGTGGGTGCTGGGCCTGCCGCACGCGCAACCGCTCCTACCGGGTGGGGACCTCCTCGGCGCTCGGGTGCCCCCGGCGGGCGTCGCGGTCGAAGATGCCCAGGATCTCGCACGGCCCGCCCTCGGCGCCGATCGCGTGCGGCAGCATGGTCGGGAACTCCGCGGCCTGGTTGGTCTCCACGCGGAAGCGGCGGTGGCCCAGCATCAGGACGGCGGTGCCGGAGAGCACCACCAGCCACTCGCGGCCGGGGTGGGCCCGCATGAGCGCCGGGTTGTCCGGCGGTGGCTGCGTCATGCGCTGGCGCACGACCGACATGCCGGGGTCGGCCTTGATCGGCCACCGCATCAGCCCGTGGGCGGCGTCCACCGCCGGGTGCGAGATCACGTCGTCGGTGCCGGTCTCGACCAGCTGGTCCAGCGAGGTGTCCAGGGCGCGGGCCAGGGTGACGAGCTGGTCCAGGGCGAGGCGGCGCTGCCCGTTCTCGATGCGGCTGAGCGAGGACGGGCTCAGCCGCGCGCGGGTGGCGAGCTCCTCCAGCGACAGGCCCTGCGCCACCCGCAGTGCGCGGATGCGCTTGCGCACCAAGCCGTCCAGATCGCCATCGTTTTGCTTCATGAGCAAGAGGTTATGCCCAGCACGCAAGCACTTCGTACGTTCGCGTCATGAACACCAGTGGACAAGCGCGGACCGACGTCGGCGCGGTGATCCCGGACCCCCGCCTGCGCCGCCGGGTCCTCATCGCGGTCTGCGTCGCCCTGATGGCCGTCATCGCCTCGGTGACCGGGCTGAACGTCGCCCAGCCCGACCTCGCCGTCACCTTCGACGCCTCGCAGGCCGAGGTCCTGTGGATCATCAACAGCTACACCCTCGCCCTGGCCGCGCTCCTGCTGCCGCTCGGGGCGATCGGCGACCGGTGGGGCCGCAAGCCCGTGCTCCTCGCGGGCCTGCTCGTCTTCGGCGTCGCGAACGCGGCGGCGGGACTGGCCCCCTCCGCCGGGGTCGTGCTGGCGGCCAGGGTGCTCAGCGGTGTGGGCGCGGCCATGATCATGCCCGTCACCCTCGCCGTCATCACCTCCACCTTCCCCGACCAGGAGCGCGGCCGGGCGATCGGGGTGTGGACCGGCGTCGCCGGGGGCGGCGGCGTCCTCGGCATGTTCCTCTCCGCCGTGCTGGTCGACGCGGCGAGCTGGCGCTACCTGTTCGTGCTGCCCGTCGCGCTGGTGGTGGTCGCGTTCGCCATGGCGTGGCGCTCGGTCCCCGACTCGCGCGAGCAGGCGCGGAACTCCTTCGACACCGTCGGCTCGCTGGTGTCCCCCGTCGCCGTGGTCGGGCTGGTCCTCTTCCTCCAGGAGGCCCCCGAGCGGGGCTGGACCGCGCCCCTGCCGCTGGCCGGCCTGCTCGTCGGCGTCGCGGGCGTGGTGGGCTTCGTCGCCTGGGAGCTGCGCCACCGCGCCCCGCTGCTGGACGTCCGGCTCTTCCGCGAACGCGGCCTGGCGAACGGCTCCGTGGCGCTGCTGGTGGTCTTCGGCGTCCAGGCGGGGGTGACCGTCGTGCTCTACCCGTTCTTCCAGACCGTGCTGGGCTGGTCGGGCCTGCTGGCCACGGCGGCGCTGATGCCCATGGCCGGGTTGATGATGGTGGCCTCCGGCCTGGCCCCGCGCCTGGCCGAGCGCGTCGGGGCCCGCGCCACCACGGCGACCGGCGTCCTGCTCGCGGGCGCGGGTCTGCTCCTCATGGCCGTCCTGGTCTCCGTCGACGGCGGCTATCCGGCGGTCCTGCCCGGCATGCTCGCCACCGGGCTGGGCATGGGGCTGACGATGCCGCCCGCCACCGAGGCCATCACCAGCGCCCTGCCCAGGCAACGCCAGGGCGTCGCCTCCGCGCTCAACGACGTCACCCGCGAACTCGGCACCGTGCTCGGCGTCGCGCTGCTCGGCGCGCTGCTGTCGGCGGGCTACCGCGACGCCATCGACACCCGGCTCGGCGCTGGACTCGGCGCTGGACTCGGCGCTGTGCCCGCCGACGCGGCGAACGCCGCCCGCGAAGGCGTCGCCACCGCCGTCGAGGCCGCGGGCCCCGGTGGGCAGGCCCTCGTCCTGGCCGCGCAGGAGTCCTTCGTGGACGGTTGGCGGACCGCGCTGTGGGCGGGCGCGGCCGTCATGGCGGTCCTGTTCGCCTACCTGGTGGCGGCCCGCCCGACCCGCCGGTGACCCTCCAGCCGCCCGGCCGCGCGGACCAGCCCGGCCAGCGCGGGGGAGCGGCTGTGCGGGGGCCAGGCCAGGACGGTGGTGATGGGCGGCGCGTCGGTCAGCGGGACCGCGGTGTGCTCGTCCCACAACCAGGTGTGCGCGGAGGCGCAGATGACCACCGTGGCCCGGCCCAGCGCGATCATCTGGGCCAGTTGCGACTGGTCGCGGAACTCGGGGCCGGGACCGGGCGGGTAGTTGCCGTCGTGGTCGGGCCAGCGGGCGGCGGGCAGGTCGGGCAGGCCGGTGACCTCGGCCATGGACAGCGACGGGCGCGTGGCCAGCGGGTGCCCGGCGGGCAGGACGGCGATCCGCCCCACGGTCAGCAGGTCCTCGGTGTCGAACTCGGCGAGGGGGTCGAAGGGCCGGTGCAGCAGCGCCGCGTCGGCGCGGCCGTCGCGCAGCAGCCGCCGCTGCTCGCCGATCCCGCACAGCACCACCTCGACCTCGACGGCGTCGGGTTCGGCGGCGTAGGCGTCGAGGAGCTCGCGCAGCAGCTCGTGGTCCGCGCCCGCCTTCGTCGCCAGCACCAGGCGCTCGCGCGAGGACGCGGCGCGGCGGGTGCGGTGGACGGCGGCGGTGGCCGCGTCGAGGGTCGTGCGGGCCTCGACCAGCAGCACCCGGCCGGGGTCGGTGAGGGCCACGCCGCGGCGGTCGCGCTCCAGCAGGCGGACGCCGAGGCGCCGTTCGAGCCGCTGGATCGCGCGGGACAGCGGCGGCTGCGCGATGCCCAGCCGCTCGGCGGCGCGACCGAAGTGCAGCTCCTCGGCGACGGTCACGAAGTACCGCAGCTCGCGGGTCTCCAGCAGGTCCACTCCACCACCGTACTGCGGTGATACCCGCCGGGTATGACAGGGCACCGGATCGGTGTTGGCGCGCCGCCCACCCGCGAGCACAGCATCGGAGCCGTGAGTGAGCACAAGATCGCGCTGGTGACCGGCGCCAACAAGGGGATCGGGTACGAGATCGCGGCGGGGCTGGGCGCCCTGGGCTACCGGGTCGGCGTGGGGGCCCGCGACGACGTCCGACGCGAGACCGCCGTCGAGAAGCTGCGCGCTGCGGGCGTGGACGCGTTCGGGGTGCCGCTGGACGTGACCAGCGACCAGAGCGTCGCCCAGGCCGCCGAACTGGTCCAGCGGCAGGCCGGGCGGCTGGACGCCCTGGTCAACAACGCGGGCATCTCAGGAGAGCTGAGCCAGGACTGGACGCAGGACCCGACCGCGCTCGACCTCGACCTCGTCCGCACCGTCGTGGAGACCAACGTCCTGGGCGTCATCCGGGTGACCAACGCGATGCTGCCGCTGCTGCGCCGCGCGGCCTCGCCGCGCGTCGTCAACGTCTCCAGCAGCGTGGGCTCGCTGACCTGGCAGTCGGACCCGAACGTCGACGTCGGCCCGGTCATGGCGGCCTACGCGCCGACGAAGTCGTTCCTCAACGCCGTCACCGTGCAGTACGCCAGGTGGTTGGCGGACACGAACATCCTGGTCAACGCCGCCTGCCCCGGCCTGGTCGCGACCGACTTCACCGGCTTCACCGGCCGCACCCCCCAGGAGGGCGCGGCCACGCCGATCCGCCTGGCCACGCTGCCCGACGACGGCCCGACCGGCTCGTTCTTCAACGACGACGGCGTCATCCCCTGGTGACGAGGCTCACTTGGACTCGACCGCGCCCACCGGGGTCGCCATCGCGGCGAGCGCGGCGGTCGCGTCGGCCCAGGCGCGGTCGCCGGGGTAGAGCGCGCTGCGCAGGTAGGCCCAGACGAGCGCCCGCAGCGCGGCCACCCGCTCGGGGTTCTCGTCGGTGGTCTCCTTGGCGTCGTAGGAGGAGATCCCGCCGAGCCCGTGCTCGGCGCCGAACAGGGTCAGCAGGCTCTTGGGGCCGGGGCTGCGGGAGTAGGCGTCGCAGTGCCAGTCCCGGCGCTGGGAGAAGTGGGCGTTCCAGTCCTTGTCGCCCACCACGACCAGCGCGGGCGTGGTCATCCCGTGGAAAGCGGTGGCCTTCAGGGCGGGGTAGTGCTCGGCCACGGCGGGCGCGAGGTCCTCGCCGTGGCCGGGCGCGGCCAGCAGCACGGCAGCCTTGACGCGGTCGTCGGACAGGTCCAGGTCCGACCCGTCAGCCGGGTCCGCCGTGCTCTGACCGGCCAGCACACCCACCGTGTGGCCGCCCATGGAGTGCCCGACCGCGGCGATCCTGCTCCGGTCCAGGCGTCCGGCGAGGCCGGGGACGGCGGCCTCGACCTGGTCGAGGTGGTCGAGGACGTGGCGCATGTCCTCGACGCGGGAGCGCGCGTACGCAGGCGCGTCCGGGTCGTCGGCCTCCCGCAGGCCCAGCATCATCGCGTCCAGGTGGGTGGGCTGGATGACGACGAACCCGTGGGCCGCCCAGAAGTCCACCACGGGCCCGTAGCCGTGCAGGGACGAGACGAAGTTCGACGGCCCGTGGCCGTGCGAGAAGAGGATGACGGGCAGGTTGTCGCCGGTCGCCGGCGCGGAGACCTTCATCCGCAGGTCGACCGGCCTGCCCGGCACCTCGAGCACCACGGGGCTGAAGGTCGTGACGGGAGTGGCGGCGTCGACCGGGATGCCACCGGCCTCGCTGAACGGCGGACCGCTCTCCGGCGAGGTCCGGGCGGCAGGCGGCGCGTGGTTGGAGCCCGGCCCTGGTTGGGACATCACGTGGTCCTTCCGCGTTCGTGGATGCGGGTCCGGCAACTAACCGGAACCATGTTCCAGAACCTACCGGAACTTCGTTCCATTTCGCAAGCGCGGGTGGGCCCGTCCCCCCGACCCGTGTCCGAAGAGGACACGGCGACACCTCAAACGCCGACCTCGCACAGCAGTTCGCTGAGCTCGACAGGCGCGGTGACCATGCAGTCGTGACCCGTCTTCAGCTCCCGCACCCGCGCCGGAGAACCGTTGGGCTGCACCGCGGGCACCGGAGGGCGGACGATGCCGTCGATCGTCGCCCCGACGCAGTGGATGTGCGTGCGCGGGATCGCCTTCGCGGCCGGGTTGTCCAACCGGACCGGCTCCTGGAAGCAGCGCGCCGACTGGTCCGAGAGCATCCCGCGCACCCAGGCCGCGTCCGCCGGGTCGGTGATCCCGAACAGGCCGTGCGGCGGCGGCAGCTCGGGCAGCGGCGGAACCCGCCAGCCGTCGCCGGACCGCGCGGCGAGGTCGAGCAGACCCTGCGTCACGGGCTGGACGTCGATCGCCGTCTCACCGTGCTCGGGGACCATCGCGTCGAGGTAGACCAGGTGCGCGATCCGGTCCGGGACGTCGTTGGCGACCGAGGAGATGACCAGCCCCGCGTAGCTGTGCCCCACCAGGACCACTTCGGTGAGGTCCTGTTCGAGGATCAGCGCCACGACGTCGGCGATATGCGTTTCCAGCCCCACCTCGGCGCTGAGCAGGTGCGCCCGGTCGCCGTGACCGGTCAGCGACGGCGCGAGCACCCGGTGCCCGGCCGACTCCAGCAGCGGCGTCACCCGGTCCCAGCAGCGCCCGCTGTGCCAAGCGCCGTGCACCAGCAGAAAAGTCGACATGGTCGCGGTGGTCCTCCGGGTTCGGGACGTGCTCGGAGAACGGCACTTACGATTCGTAACCAAGTACCGTTCGGGAATCACGATCATCGTGATCGCCCGACTTGTCCCTGGCAATAAGGCACATTCCGGTGACCCGGTTCCTCGGAGGTAACCATGACCGCGGCGGACGACGAGCCGGCTTGCCGTCCCCAAGCGGTGCTCGACATCGTCGCGGACAAGTGGTCGCTGCTGATCGTGCGCGCCCTCAGCGGCGGCCCGCGCCGCTTCACCCAGCTCAAGCGGGACATCGACGGCATCAGCCAGCGGATGCTCACCGCCACGCTGCGCGGGCTGGAGCGCGACGGAATCCTGACCCGCACCGTCCACAACGTCATGCCGCCGCACGTCAGCTACGAACTCACCCCGATGGGCAACACCCTCCGCGAAGCCGTCGCACCACTGCTGCAATGGGGCGTCGCGCACCTGACGCGCATCCAGGCGGCCCGAGCCGAGTACGACGCCCGCCCCATCAGCGGCACCCACACCACCCCCTGACCGGTCGATGGCGGACGCCCACGCCCGCCCCCGGTGTCACCCACCTATGGGCGTGTTGGGCGTGTCACCCCCGCGAGTCGAACGCCCAGACACCCCGAATTCAACATTCGCGCACCCCGACCCGCCCTTTCGCACCCCGACCCGCGCTTTCGCACCCCGACCCGCGCTTTCGCGGCCTCGACCCGCGCTTCCCGCGCCCCAGCCCGCGCCCGCGCGCCCGCTTCCGCGCACCTCGGGTAGTAGTCACCGGCCCTCCCAACCCCGCCGGGTAGTACTTGCCCACGCACCAGGGGGTGCCCGCGAGCGCCGTCCCCGTATGACCTGGGCTCGTCCCGACCGCACGTGTCAAGGGGGCCTGAACGCACCACCAACCCCGGACCCGACTGCGGCCCCCTTGACGCGTGTGGTTCGCCTTCGGCAGGTCATGCGGGGGCGGCGCGACTCGCCATCCTTGGCGACCTGCCGCGCGGCGAGCGCACCCTTTGCTGGATAACCCAACCCGAACGACGAACTCAGGGGTCCCGAACGTTCGACTCGCGGTACCTGAGCGTTCGACTCGCGCGACCTGAACGGAGAACTCGCGGATGTGGGCGCGGCGGGCTTCCTGCGGGGGAGTAGGTACTTTGGGGTGAGTAACACCCTGCGAGAGAGTGGTGAACGATGGCGACGACGACCGCGGCCCGGAGGAGGGCCATGGCCAAGGTCGAGTACGACGCTTTCCTGGCCGTCTGCCCCAGCCGCGAGTTGCTCGACCGCATCTCCGACAAGTGGGTCACGCTGATCCTGTGCGCGCTCGGTGGCGGTCCGGCCAACCCGGATCACGACGGCACGGGCGAGCCCCGGCCGATGCGCTACTCGGAGCTGGCGCGGCTGCTGGCGGGCGTCAGCCAGAAGATGCTCACCCAGACCCTGCGCTCCCTGGAGCGCGACGGCTTCGTCACCCGCACCGTGACGCCGACGGTGCCCGTCACGGTCACCTACGAGGTGACCGAGCTGGGCTTGTCCCTGTACCAGGCGGTGCGCGGTCTCAAGGTCTGGGCCGAGACGCACATGGACACCGTCCTGCTGAACCGCGAGACCTACGACACCACCCCCGCCGAAGGGTAGCCACGGACCGCTTCCCGCGCCGGACCGGTGGGACGCACCCGATAGTCAACTAGACTGCCTAGGTTGTCGACCTCACCGCCCGCACCGTCGAGGAGGGTGTCAGATGACCGAGGAGTCGGCGCTCCGCCAGCTCGCCGACGCGGGCAGCGACGAGCTGGGCAGGCTGCTCCTGCGCGCCGTTCGAGCGGTCAACGAGCAGATCATCGGCAGGCTCACCGCCCTGGGGCACCCGGCCGTGCGCGGCCCGCACACGGCCGTGTTCACCAACCTGGACGCCGAGGGCACCCGCGCCGTCACCCTCGCCCAGCGCGCGGGGATGACCAGGCAGGCGATGAGCACGCTGATCCGCGAACTGGAGGAGGCGGGCTACCTGCGGGTGAGCCCGGACCCCGCCGACGGTCGCGCGACCCTGGTGCGGCTGACCGCTCTGGGCGAGCGGTTCTGCCGCGACGCGGCGACCGTGATCAACCGGCTCGGCGCCGAGTGGGCCGAGCTCCTCGGCGACCCCGACCTGGCGAACCTGCGGGGGTCGCTGCACGCGCTGGTCGACTACGCGCCCCCGGCCTGACCTCCCCCGGCCTGACCTCCCGCGCCAGTGAGAGGTCCAGGGGAAGGTGGTATCGGCGAGTCCTGGTTGTCCCGCCTCGCCAGGACCACCCTGGGAGCGTGGAACGGGACGACCTCGCAGACTTCCTGCGCCGCCGACGCGCGCTGCTCCAGCCGGAGGACGTCGGCGTCCCGGCCGGAGGACGGCGTCGGACGCCGGGGCTGCGGCGCTTCGAGGTCGCCCAGCTCGCGGGCATGTCACCGGACTACTACGCCAGGCTGGAGCAGGGACGCGGGCCGCGGCCATCGGTCGCGGTGCTCACCGCGCTGGCTCGCGCGCTGCGGCTGACCACCGACGAGCGCGATCACCTGCTCCGCCTCGCCGGGCACCTCGCCCCGCCTCGCGCCGGTGGTGACGAGCACGTCGACCGCGGCCTGCGCCGTCTGCTGGACGGGCTGCCGGGCCTGCCCGCCCTGGTCGCCTCCGACCTGAACATCGTGCTCGCCCAGAACCGGATGGCGGACGCGCTGCTGGGGGAGTGGACCCGGTTCCGCGGTCTCGCCCGCAGCTGCACCTACCGGTGGTTCACCGACCCGGAGATGCGCGGGCAGCACCCCGTCGAGGACCACGAGCACGAGAGCCGGGCGCGGGTGGACGACCTGCGCGCGACCCTCGCGGCCCGCCCGGCCGATCCGGCGGTGCGGGAGATGGTCGGGGCGCTGCGCGCGAGGAGCGCGGAGTTCGCCCGGCTGTGGGCCCGGCACGACGTCGCGGTCCGCCGCGGCGACCGCAAGCGCATCCTGCACCCCGCGGTCGGGCTGGTCGAGCTGGACTTCGACGTGCTGGGGACGGGCAGGCAGGACCAGCGCCTGGTCGTGTACTCACCCGCGCCGGGCAGCGCCGCGGTGACGCAGCTGGAACTGCTGGCCGTGCTCGGCGGGGAGCGCTCCACCCCGTCCGGGAGCGCGGAGCGGCACCTCCCGAGCTGACCCGATCCTGCCCTGCCCTGCCCTGCCTCGCCCGCACGACCGGAGGAGAACCGTGCCCCAACGATCCGTCCAGCCGCTGCGGCGGACCACCGCGCTCGTGCTCACCGCCCTGCTCGCCACGACCCCGACGGCTCTCGCGACCCCAGCGCGCCCCGACCACGGCCGCACCTGCCTGGGTGACGTGCGCGTCCTCGCCCACTTCGACCGGGCGGCGGGGCAGGCCGCCGAGAGCATCGCCCCGGAGCCCGGCGGCGGCGCGGTCGTCGGCATGATCCCCGCGCGCCAGGTGGTGCGGGTCGAGCGGACCGGGGCCGTCCGGGTGCTCGCCACCATGCCGCTGCCCCCGGACGGGGGCGGCACCACCCCGGTCGTCGGAACCCCCGTGGTCACCGGGGTCGTCCGGTCGGGCGGCGGCGCCGTGCACTTCCTCTACTCCTCGGGGCGGGGCGGGCTGACCGGGGTCTGGCGGCTCCGCCGCTCCGGTGCGCCCGAGCTCGTCGTGCCGCTGCCCGCCGACACCATGCCGAACGCGCTGGTGGTCGACGACGAGCGGGACCGCTTCCTGGTCACCGACTCGACCGGCGGGCGGGTCTGGCAGGCCCCGCTGCGCGGCGGCGCGGCCTCCGTGTGGTCGGCGGACCCGGCACTGGCGCCCGTGGACTTCTTCGGCGCCAACGGCCTGAAGGTCCACGACGGCGCGGTGTGGGCGAGCAACTCCGACCGCGGCACCATCGTCCGCATCCCGGTGGCCGAGGACGGCGGTCCCGGCCGCGCCGAGGTCCGGGCCAGTGGCCTGGAGGGCGTCGACGACTTCGACTTCACCGGTCGGGGCACCGAGATCCTCGCCGCGGTCAACCAGAGCAGCAGGCTCGTGCGGGTGAGCGCGGACGGCACCGGGGAGACCCTGCTGGACGCCGGGGACGGAATGCGGGGCACCACGGCCGTCGTCGTGCGCGGGAACCGCGCCTACGTGACCAACGGCGCCAACCTGGTCGGTGGCGACTCGAACCTGCTGCTCGCCGAGCTGCGGCGGTGCTGACGGCCGCGCTCGCCCGACCTGGTGCCCCGCGAGCGCGGGTCAGCGCGGGTCAGCGCGCTGCGGCCGAGCGGCTGAGGCGCACCGCCGAGACGAGGAAGAACAGGCCGCCGAGGGTGGCGTAGCCCGCCAGGCTCGCCAGCGACGCGCCGGGCTGGGCGGCCTGCAGCACGAAGGACGTCCCGGCGACGGTGGAGATGGCCCCGCTGACGATCATCGCCCACTGACCGCCCAGCGCCCGGCGGCTGAGGCCGACGCCGAGCTGGGTCAGGCCCGACACGACCGCCCAAGCGCCCCACACCCGCAACACCGCCGGGATGCCGGAGGCGGCGGCGAGGGCGAGTCCGACGCAGGCGAGAGCGCTGATCGCGATGTTCGCGTACAGGCCCTTGGCGGGCCCGGCGGTGCGCGACGACCGGACGTCGACGACGGCGGCGGCCAGGTCGAACAGCGGGTACAGCACGAGCAGCGCGATGCTGACCGGCCCGAGCGTCGACGCGGTCGCGAACAGCGCGCCCGCCCAGACCAGGGCGAACCCGAAGCGGGTGAAGTACAGACGTCGGAGGGCGGGCGCGGGAGTGGCCTCGGGGGTGACGACGGCGCTGGCGCTCATGAGAACTCCTTGGGTGGTGATTCCGCTCGCTCGGACCAACGAGCGGTGGAGACGATGAGGAGAACGTTCGGTCTCATCGGAAGGTTGTCAGCTCTGCCCGTCCACGTCAAGACCGAACGTTCTATCGACTATGCTGGGTGGGGTGACGAACGCCCAGGGTCAGGTCTCCCAAGCGCGGTCCCGGCTGCTCACCGCGGCGACCCGGATCTTCTACGCCGAGGGAATCCACTCCGTCGGCGTGGACCGGATCGTCGCCGAGGCGAAGGTGACCAGGGCCACGCTGTACCGGCACTTCCCCGGCAAGGACGACCTGATCGTCTGCTACCTGCGAGAAGCCGACGCGGCCATCCGGCGGCAGGTCGACGACGCCGTCTCCGGCGGGCTGTCCGCCCCGGACGCCGTCCGGGCCGTCGGCAGGTCCATCGCGGAGGGCATCCGGTCGCCGGGGTTCCGAGGCTGCGCCTTCCTCAACGCCGCGGCGGAGTACCCCGCCCCGGAGCACCCCGTGCACCAGGCCGTCCTCGCGCACCGCCAGTGGTTCTCGCGCACCGTCACGGAGTTGCTCGCCCGCGCCGGGGCCGCGCCCGCCGAACCCGCCGCCAGGCACTTCGTCATGCTCCGGGACGGGGCGATGGCCGCGGGCTGCCTGTCGGACCCCGAGCCGATCTGCGAAACCCTCCTGGAGGGGGTCGAAGGGCTGTTGCGCGCCCTCGGCGCGGACGGGGGGAAATCCCCGGAAGAACGGTCGACCGGACCGTCCTGAGTAGACTGTCCAATTCGGTCGCACCCGACGTCGAACCAGTGGGACGGCATTACGACGACGGTCGGGGGCCTGCCTCCCGGTCGCCGTGGTGGCGACGTTCGCGGTAGGTGCGGGTCTTGTGGCGGTTGCCGCAGATCTCCATCGCGCACCAGCGGCCACGGCCGTTGCGCGAGGTGTCGTAGAACGCCCAGCGGCAGTCCGGCGCGGCGCAGAGCTTGACCCGTGCCCAGTCGCCCCTGGCCGCGCTGCCTGCCACCGTCTCCACGACGGCGTCCAGCCACGGCCTGCCGGACGCGGCGGCGATGCGCAGCCCACCCGACGCGTCCGGCACGAGTCGCAGCGGGTAGTCCCGCAGGGCCGATGCGACCTCGACCTCGGTCTCGGCATCGACGACGAGCGCCTGTCGCAGCGCCGTGCGCAGTGCGATGGCGGCCTCCACGTCCGCCGTGCGCAACGGGGTGTCGCCGGACGAGAGGTCATGGGCCGCCAGCCAGTCCGCCAGCGCTCGGGGCGACGTCAGCCGCTCGCCGGGGACGTGGGTCTCCCCGTGTCGCGTGAACGTCCGCTCGTCGAGGGTGTTGAGGAAGTCCTCGACCACCTTCAGCGACAGCACGACACCGTTGTAACACGAGACTGGTGTTGCTCGCCAACGACACCGTTGTTAGCTTTTACTGGTGTCGCTGATCAGGTGAGAAGAGCGGAGGTCGTCATGACTGGTGCCGCACCCGAAACCGTCCCCCAGCCGGTGCTGGAGGACTTGCGCGCCCGGCTGCGGGCCTACCGCCGGGTGGCGCTGCCGCCGGGATTCGGCTGGGAGCGCGGCGTTGACGGTGATTTCCTGGCCGAACTCGTCACCTACTGGGCAGAGCACTACGACTGGCGGGTGCACGAGGCGCGGATTCGCGCGCTGCCGTGGGAGCTGAGCGGCGTCCCCGTGCGGCTGATCCACCAGCGCGGCGCGACCGGTGGCGTGCCGGTTCTGCTCCTGCACGGCTGGCCGGACTCGGTGCTGCGGTTCGAGAAGGTCCTGCCGCTGCTGACGGAGGTCACCGTGGTCGCCCCGGCGCTGCCGGGTTTCCCCTTTGCGGCCCCCATGGCCGGTGCGGGCATGTCGGCCGCGGCCATGGCGGAGGCGGTGGCCGCCGCGATGGCCGAACTGGGCTACGACCGCTACGTCGTCTCCGCGGGCGACGTCGGCTGCGACGTCGCCGAAGTGCTCGCCGCGGAGCACCCCGACAGGGTCGCCGCCCTGCACTTGACCGACGTGTCGCAGCACCGCTTCCTGATCGACCCCCCGGAGGACCTCTCCCCGGCCGAGCGGGCCTACGTGCGGCACGGGCACCGCTGGCAGGCGCGGGAGGGCGGCTACATGCGGGAGCAGGCGACCAAGCCGCACACCCTGGCGGTCGGACTCGGCGACTCGCCCGCCGGGCTGGCCGCCTGGCTGCTGGAGAAGCTGCGCACGTGGACCGACTGCGGAGGCGACGTCACGGCGGTGTTCACCCGCGACGAGCTGCTGACCTGGATCACGGCGTACTGGGTCAGCGGCTCGATCGGCACCTCGTTCACCCCGTACGCGGAAACAGGTCCGGGGCCACGGGAGCGGATCGTCGCGCCGACGGCGTTCACGATCTTCCCCAAGGACCTCGTCAACGCGCCACGGGAGTTCGCGGAGCGCTTCTTCGACGTCCGGTCCTGGGTGGAGGAGAGCAGCGGCGGGCACTTCGCGGCGTGGGAGCGCCCGGAGCGGTACGTCGCCGGAGTCCGCACCGCGATGTCCTTGGCCTGACGGCAGGGTGGGCGTCATCCACCCGGTCCGCCGTGGCCACGGCAACCCGGTGATGGCCCGGATCGGCGAGCAGTTCCGCCCTGGGCGTGCTCGCCGCTGGCGAATAGCCCCATGGTGCCGAGGCGGTAGAAAAGACAGACTGCTCGGAGATCTCGCGAGGTATCGCCGATACCGCCATGGCGATTCCATGCCGGCCCACGCTCAAGCGCGACCACCCGGTGAACGACGACCGACCACTCCTCCGCGACGCGGATCAGGCTGCACGCGGGCTCGGGAACAGCGCGCCGAAGGAGTGGAAGTGCCGCTCCGGCAGCCACACCGCGTGGAAGTCGTGCCGGTCGGCGAACTCGGTGGTGGCGTTGATCAGCGCGTACTTGTCGGAGGCGTCCTGCTCGGGGCAGTCGCCGAAGAAGTACAGGCTGAAGTCGCAGGACGAGCCCGTGGACGACGGCAGGTCGTGGGCGGGTTCCGGCCGCGCCGCGGTCGGCCGCTCGCGGATCACCGGCGGTGCGGCGGTGGGCAGCGGGGGCGTGGGCAGTGCGGCGGCAGGGGCCGACCCGCCTTCGGCCAGCGCGTCCAGCTGCCGCCGCATGAGCTCGACCAGCCGCTCGCTCAGCGCGAGCTGGCGTGCGACGACGTCCCGCACGTCGGCGGGCTGCCCCGCCCGATCCGCCTCGGCGGTCCGGCCGGGCTCGACCGCTCGACCGGGTTCGGCGGTCGGGGCGGGCTCGGCGGTCCGACCAGGCGCGGGCGGAACGAGATCGGCCAGCTCGCGCGGCGTATCGACCTCGTCGAACAGCGCGCGGACGGGCTGACCTCCAGCAGCTCACACCCGCTCGCGGCGGCCAGGACCAGGTCGAACCGCACCGGCTGCCCCGCCTGCCGCAGCAGGTGGTCGGCATCGGGCACCCAGTCCGTGACCACCCTCTGCCGGCGCTTCCCGCTCCCCGCCCAGACGCGCCGCGCGTCGTTGATCCGGATGCCGACGACGTCGGGCATCCGGATCAGCGCACGGTGGCGAGAAGCCCTTGGGACCACAACACGCGGAAGCCGCCAGGAAAACTCCCCTGGCGGCTTCCGCTCATCGAGCGGGCGGTCAGCCCTCGTCCTCGTCGTCGTCCTTGGTGGCCGCGCGCTCCGCCGCGCTGCGCTCCACGCAGAACTCGTTGTCCGCCGGGTCGGCCAGCACCACCCAGCCCTTGCCGTCCTCGGTGCGCTGGTCGTCGACGAAGCTCGCCCCCAGCGCCAGCAGCCGCTCCACCTCCGCGTCGCGGGACAGCTCCGGCTGCAGGTCCAGGTGCACGCGGTTGCGCACGGCGGGCTTGCCGTCAGGGACCCGGACGAACAGCAGCGTGGGACCTTCGCCCTCGGGCGGGGCCAGGCCCACCGCGTCGTCGCCGGGGACGTCCTCCTCGTCCACCGGGTGGCCCAGCACCTGGCTCCAGAACAGGGCCAGGTCGTAGGGCTCGTGCGGGGCGCCGCAGTTCAGCGTGACGTGACGGACGACAGACTTCACGCGCTCTCCCTCGAACCGTGCCGGTGGCACGGCGGTTGTCGGCGGGGCGGTTCCGGGTGGGCCACCGCCCGGCGGCGGGCCTCCACGTCCGGTCGTCCCAGGGTATCGGCCGCCCCCGGCTCCGGGCACAGCCAGGAGGATTCCCGACGCCGCCGCGCGCCCTCGCTGCCGGGCTCGCCGCGGACGGAGAGGGAGAGGAGCCGAGGGCGACCGTGGTGACCCGTGCGGCGGCCGAGCCGGCCGCCCCCGCCTCGCCAGCCCACCGTCACCGCGCCAGGTCGAAGGGGCGCGGGTGCGGCGCAGGCCGGTAGACCCGGTACGCGTGCGTCGCGCCGGGGTCCAGCCGTGCCGCCGCCGCGTTCAGCGCGTTCGGGCCCGTGTCGGGCCACCGGCCGGTGTCCACCCGCTCCTCCAGCGCGGCCAACGCCGCCATCATCTCCCCGGTGGTGAACGCGCAATGGCCGCCGCGATGCACGAAAGCTTGGCGCAGCGACTTCTCGTGGCCCGCGTCGCGCACCGCGTCGGCGTAAGCGCGCTGGCCCTGCACCGGCACGGGCGCGTCCCCGGTGGTGTGGATCGTGAGCAGCGGGGTGCGCGGCCGTCCGGTGAACGTCAGGTTCCGGGTCATGTACGCCACCGCGCCCTGGTCGGCCGAGATCCGGGGCGCCCCGGCGAGCGTCGCGAGGTCCTCGGCGAGCGACAGTCCCGCGCGGGCGTAGAGCGCCTCGACTTCGGGGCGGATGGCGGAGCGGGCGAGCAGGCGCGAGTAGTCCACCCCGGTGTTCCACGACATGTTGCCGCCGGCCCTGGTCTCCGCCTCCTGGCGACCGGACAGTCCCGTGTGGACGATGTTGTGCAGCTGCTCGTACTGGTTGCGCTGCGCGGTGTCGTAGTCGTCGGGAGCGGGCTCCGGCGACGAGGCGGTGGTCCACGCCGGGATGTTGTGCAGCGCCGAGGCCAGCGCGATGCGGGCCCGGCCACGGGCCGTGGCCTGCGCCGCGTCGAGCGCCGGGACCAGCTCGGCCGCCGACGCGAGCGCGGTGGCCCGGTCGGGCAGGTCGACCAGTGGCACGGTGGAGGTCGTCAGCAGGGTCCGGACGGCGAAGACCGCGTCGAGGGTGCTGTTCCAGCTGGCGACCGCACCCGCCTGCACCCCGCACATGGCGAGCGCGCCGTCGAACCGGTGGCCGTGCCGCTCGGCGAGGCCGGTGGTGATCATGCCGCCGAGCGAAGCGCCCCACGCGATAGTCCTGCGGGGCTTGCCGAACCGCTTCGCGAACTCGTCCACAGTGGACAACTGGTCGGGTAGCGCGTGCTCGACCGCCCAACCCGTCTCGGCGTACGACGACCCGATCAGCGCGTAACCCCGGTCGAGCGCGGCGGTCCGGACCGCCGCGCTCGGCGCGTTCTGAGCGGGGTTCGGCGCGCCGTCGGCGGTGTAGCCGTGGCTGTACAGCAGGGCGGTCCGGTTCCAGTTCCTCGGCACGTCCATGACGTAGGCCGCGCCGCTGGGCAGCACCCCCTCGACGTGGGACGGTGGCGCGGCAGCGGGTGGCAGGAGCCCGGCCACGAGCGCGGTCGCGAGCACGAGCTTCACGATCGTTCCTCTCGGTGGAGCGCGGTTGCGACCTCGCGCGGGACGAGCACGACCGAGCGGCGGCCCGAGGGGACTGCCGCGGTTCTGAATGTTGTCACCAGCTACAAAGTAGGCACTGACAACTATGTTGTCAACGAAATACCTTCCGCTACCGTGGGGCCGTGCCACCTGCGACCGACGAGCGGCCCTACCACCACGGGAAACTCCGCCCCGCGCTGCTCGAAGCCGCCGAGCGCCACCTGCGCGAACGCGGCGCGGACGAGCTGTCACTGCGCGACCTGGCGCGAGAGCTCGGCGTCAGCCACGCCGCGCCGCGCAGGCACTTCGCGGACCGCCAAGCGCTGCTCGACGCGCTCGCCGAAGCCGGGTTCACCCGGCTGGACACCGCCCTGCGCGACGCGCTGGCCGCCGCGCGAGCGGACTTCCCGGCCCGCGTGCGCGCCGCCATGACGGCCTACCTGCGCTTCGCCACCGAGAACGCGGCCCTGCTCGACCTGATGTACACCAGCAAGCACCGACCGGGCGCGACGCGGATCATCAAGGCGGCCGAAGCGCCGTTCGGGCTGATGAACGACCTGATCGTGCAGGGGCAGGAGCAGGGCGCCCTCGAAGCGGGCGCCCCGGAGCGGATCGGCATCGTCCTGTTCGCGACCCTCCAGGGCATCGCCTCCATCGTCAACGGCAACATCGTCAAGCCGGAACTCCTCGACGGCCTCGTGGAAACCGCCGCCCAGCAGTTCCTCCGAGGAGCCCGCCCGCTCACCGAGAACCCTTGATGGGACGGTGAGGTTTCTCAGCGAAGCGCCGGCGGCGAACGCCTCGCGCTGTGCGCTCCTTCGCCGCTCGCGGCGCTGAAAGCCGTTGAAGGCGCTGTTCGAGAAGCAGCCGCGGCTGGCCAGGGCCAACGCCGCCAAGGCCCTCGACGACCTCGGCGCGCCCTTCTCGCCGGTGGTTCCCGCCTGGGCCGCGCTCCCGGTTCAGGCGGTGATCGCTGCCCAGCCGCGGTCGAGCAGCTCCCAGGCCCTGGTGAAGGCCGCGGCCGGGTCGGGGCGGGAGCGGGCGAGGGCCACCGCCTCCAGGGCGAAGCGAGCGAGGGCCGCGCACGTCAGATCGTCCGCGGGCAGGCCGGACTCGGCGGCGATGGTGCGGGCCAGCGCCTCCTCGTGGCGCAGCCACATCGTGCGGCTGTACTCCCGCAGGGTGGGCGTCCGCTGCACGAACGCTTGGAACTCGGCGAACCGGGATCCGGGGCCGGACGGCTTCGTGGCGAAGCCGGTCAGGTGGATCCGCAGGGCCTCGGTGATCGTCCGGCCCGGCGGCCGGTCGGTCACGGCGGCGATCAGCGCCGCCTCGTTGTCCGTCTCGTCGTCGAAGACCAGCGCTTCCTTGCCGCCGGGGAAGTAGTTGAACAGCGTCGACACGGAGACGTCGGCGGCCTCGGCGATCTGCCGGATGCCCACTCGCTCGTAGCCGTGCGCCAGGAACAGCCGCAGTGCCGTCTCGGCGATCGCCTTGCGGGTGGCCGCTTTCTTGCGCTCCCGCAGACCCGCAGGCCGCCGGCCCGAGTCGCTCATGCCTTCACTCTACGCCAAACTTGGCCTCGGTCAAAACTTGGAACAGTTGCATCTTTGGGATCGTTCTGTTTACCGTAGCGGGGGCGACGAACCCACGAGAGGAAGACGCGATGACGAACCCCAGACCGGCCGAGGCCAGGATCAGCATCATCGGGGCCGGCCCCGGCGGCCTGACGTGCGCCCGGATCCTGCAGCGGCACGGCATCCCGGTCATGGTCTACGAGCGCGACGCCTGCGTGCACGCCCGCAACCAGGGCGGCAGCCTCGACCTGCACGCCGACGACGGTCAGCTGGCGCTGCGCGAGGCCGGGCTGCTCGACCAGTTCTTCGCCCTCGCCCGCCCGGAGGGCCAGGAGATGCGGCGCTTCGACACCGACGGCAACGTGGTGTTCCGCCAGCTGCCGGAGCCCGACGACCGGTACAAGCCGGAGATCGACCGCGGCGTGCTGCGTGACCTGCTGCTCGACTCCCTCGCGCCGGGCACCGTGCAGTGGGGCCGCGCCCTCGAATCGGTCGACGGCCCCACCGGCGGACCTCGGCGGCTGCACTTCTCCGACGGCGGCACGGTCGAGACCGACCTGGTCGTCGGCGCGGACGGAGCGTTCTCCCGCGTACGCCCGGCGATCTCCTCCGCGGTACCGCACTACACCGGCGTGAACTTCCTGGAGGCCCGCTTCGACGACGTCGAGGAGCGTCACCCCGGCATCGCCGAGCTGGTCGGCCACGGCCTCGCGACCGGTACGGACGGCGAACGCGCCCTGGCCGCCCAGCGCAACAGCGGCGACCACATCCGGGTCTACATCGTCCAGCGCGTCCCGCTGCACTGGATCTCGGAGGCGGGGCTGAGCATCGACGACACCGCCGGCCTGCGGGCTCACCTGCTCGAACAGTTCGCCGGCTGGTCGCCAGGGGTGCTCAGCATGATCGCCGACAACGACGGCCCGTACATCGACCGCCCCCTGTTCGTGCTGCCCGCGCCGCACACCTGGGAACACTCGCCGACCGCGACCCTGCTCGGCGACGCCGCCCACCTCATGCCGCCGGTGGGCGTCGGCGTCAACCTGGCGATGCTCGACGCGTGCGAACTCGCCCTGGCCCTGACCCGCGCCGACACGGTGGGCGAGGCCGTGCGCGCTTACGAGGGGACGATGCTGCCGCGCTCCGCGGAATGGTCCACCGCCCTCGACGGTGCGGCCGGTTTCCTGTTCGACCGGGACGACAGCCACGAGGGCGGCGACAGGATGCGAGAGCTCAAGGAGGAGATCAACCGATGAACGTCGACGGAACGTGGCAGCTCACCATGCTCACCGGGGGCGGTGAGGAAACCGTCGAACTGGTCCTGCGATCGGCGGGCGAAACCCTGAACGGCACCTTCGACGGCCGTCCCATCAGCGAGGGCGAGCTCCGGGGTGCCGAGGTCACCTTCACCGCTTCCATCACCTCACCCCTCAAAGCGAAGATCAAGTGTGCCGCCGCGCTGGACGGGGACGCGATGAGGGGCGAAGCGAAGGCGATCTTCCTGACGGTCCCGTTCACGGCCACCCGCATGCCCACCCCCGGAAATCCGTCATGAGGTGACCTTCCTGGTCGTAGCCGCCGCGGTGGCACAACTCAGCGGAGTTCCCGCCGCGGCCGCGTCCGACGTCCACCGCCCCTCCATCGCCTTCGACTACCTCGCGGGACGGTGGCAGGCGCGGGCCGGCCGCGGCGGGTACGACAACCGGCGGGCTCGCAGGCAGGGAACACTTGCGCTACCCGGCCAACGCGAAGGCCCACCGTCCCCGAGAACAACAGGATGCCCCCACGGCGCAGCTGTTCGCTCCGTGCTCGATCCGGCTGGCGCCTTTGCCATCGGAGCTTCAGGAAATGCCGTGTGAGGCGTTCGAGACACTTGCAAGCTGAGTCAGAGCTCGAGTCACGCGAACAAGGCACGAACGCGGTCGAGTTGGGTGAGGAACTCCGAAGTGCGCCGGTCGCGTTGCCGCCATCGGACGGCCGGCCATCGCTGTCGACACTTCGTGAAAACTGTGGGCGGAGCTCCGCCGGTTGCGTCGGGCTGACCCCGACGAGTTGCGGCACAAGGAGAAGTGGCGGCCGGCGCTGGACATGCTCGACGAGGTCACCGCCGATGGCAGCCCGCCCGGGTGCTGGCTGCTGGCCGAATGGCCACATCGAGCACGAACGTCGCGTGGACCCAGCAGGCGGCGGTGCGCACGTAGGTGATGCCCGCGACCCGCAGTTCGCTGACACGCGTGGTCGTGAAGTCACGTTTCACCAGGTCGACCAGCCTGCTGGTGTCCGCTGCCGGTCGTGTCGTGCGCGACGACCTGGCACGCGGCAGGCCACGCGGCCTGCTCTCGCGCATCAGCCGCTCGACGGTGCACCGGGCCGCCTCGATGCCGTGTAGTACGTCAACGGTGTGACTCCCGGCGGGCGTCCGCGTGAGCGCCTCCAGGACCGGCTGGACACCGTCGGTCGTGGTGCACGACCGACGGGCTCGAAGCACCGGGCGGCGAACGACTTGCGCTGTGCGCTCTTTCGCCCAATCAGCTTGTTCTGCCGCTGCACGGGGTCGGCTGGACGACGCCGAATCACCGACCAACACGGTGCATTTCATCCGGTTGCTCCCCCCGGCTCGGCCACTGCGGATGACTTCCGCCGAGCGACACACCGCGCCGCGCAAAAGTTCCCCTTGAGGAAGGTAGGAACCTGGTGAGAATCCCCCGTTGAGGCGCTTTTGCCATTGCCGTCGAGTGAGGGCGATTCCTAAATTCGGTCACGAGCGAGCACTTCTCCCGCTGTCCACACGTGCCGCACCCCCTCACCGAAGGAGCTTCGTGGATACCACCATGAGCACTCACGCCCCGCCGGGCAGGCCACCGCACACGCGGTGGAACCCGCGGCTCATCGGGCAGATCGCCGCGTTGCTCCTGGCGAACGTCACGGCGGACTCGGTGATCGTCATGCCCCTGTTCGTCCTGCCGCAGATGCTCGACCACTTCGACACCACCCAGGCGGCGTGGGTCGGCTCCACCGCGATGCTCGCGGGGGCGATGTGGGCGCCGCTGTTCGGCAAGAGCGCCGACATCCACGGCAAGCGCCGGATGCTGACAGTCGCGCTGCTCATCGCCTGCGGCGGTGGCGTGGTCTGCCTCATCGCGCCCAGCCTGTGGGTCTTCGTGCTCGGCCGCATGTTGCAGGGCGCCGCCGTGGCGGCGGTGTTCCTGACCGCCTCGCTGGTCCGCGACATGTGCGCGCCACGGATCGCGATGCCCGCGGTGGGCGCGGTGACCACCTGCGCGGGAGTGGTGGGGATCGCCTCGACCTCCAGCGTCGAATCGCTCGTGGCGCAGTTCGGGTTCCGGGTCGTGTTCGTGGCCTCGGCGCTGTTCGCGGCCGCCGCGGTGACCTGCATCCGCGCCTTCGTCCCGGAATCGGAGGTGAGGACGCCGGGGCGGGTCGACGTCGCGGGAACGCTCCTGCTCGGGGGAGGCGTCGTCGCGGTGCTCGGCTACATCAGCCTCGGACCGGACCTCGGCTGGCTCAGCGCGGGCGCGCTCGCGCTGCTCGCCGCGGGCGTCGTGGCGCTGACCCGGTGGTACCTCGTCTCCAGCCGGATTCCCGAGCCGGTGATCGACATCAGGAACCTCGGCAGGCCGATGGTGCTCACCCTGCTCGTGGTCGTGCTCGCCACCGGTGCCGGGCAGAGCATGGACCAGCTGCTCAGCCTCATCGCCCAGGTCTCGTCGGACCAGGGGCTCGGCTACGGGCTCGACGCCCAGGGCTCGCTCGCGCTGCTGTTCGGCCTGCCCGCCATCGCGATCATGGCGGGAGGGTTGCTGTCGGGCTGGGTCGCGGCCCGCACCGACCCGGCGGTGGCACTGGCCGCGGGCGTGCTGGTGGGCACCGTGGCAGCGCTCGGCATGTTCCTCGGCGCGTCCTCGTTCCCCTTCGCCGTCTTCTTCGCCTTCTGCCTGAACCTGGGCATGGGATCGCTGCTGGCCTCCGGGTTCAACATGGCGGCCGCCCTCACCGCGCCGGACCGCCAGGGCGTGACCGCGAGCATGGTCTCGGTCACCAGCGCGATCGGCTCGGTGGGGGTGAGCTTCACCGGCGCGGCCATCCTCTCCGGCACGAGGATCGAGGTCGACGGGGCCACGGTCAACTCCGCCACGGGCGTGTACAGCTACATCGCGACCTCGGCCGGGTTGTTCGTGACCGCCGCTGTGCTCGCCTTCCTGCTGCTCGCCCAGCGCCGCGCCAACCGGCCACAAAGGACTGTCTGACGTGCTGGAGGTGGTGTCGGACGGGTGGGGGCTGATCGCCGTGCGAGCCGAGGAAGCGACCGTCGCGACGGTCTTCCCGACCGATCCAACCGATCCGACCGGCGAACCGACGACTCCCTCCGGCCACGTGCGCGCGGCGATGTCCGTGTCCCTACCTGCCGCCGGTCCGCACAGGCGGATGGCATGACACCGCTGGCCATCACGCTCGCCGTGCTCAGTGCCGCGTGTCTGGCGCTGGCGACTCGTTCGCAGCACGACGCGGTCACCGTGTCCGGCGCGAAGCTCGGCATGGTCCGAGATCCTCGCTGGCTGGGTGGGCTGGCGTTGCTGGCCGTCGGCGCCGGGGTGCACGCGGCCGCGCTGGGCATGGCGCCGTTGACGGTCGTGCAGCCCATCGGGGTGCTCGCGATCGGGATGACCGCGTTGCTGGACCGCCGGTTCCGCGAGATCCCGGCGATCCTGCTGACCACCGTGGGCGTGGGCGCGTTCGTGTTCCTCGCCTCCGGCAGCGCGACCGCGACCCCGGTCGTGCCGGACGCCGAGCTCACGGCCGGGCTCGTGGCCCTCGGCGGGATCGCCGTTCCCGGAGTCGTCGCCGCGCTCACCACCAACGCGCGCATCCGTGCCGTGGCGTTCGCGTCGGCCGGTGGTGTGGCGTACGGGTACGTGTCCGTGCTCATGCGCGCTGTCTCGCAGTCGGTGCAGCAAGGCGGTTTCGGGCTCTCGCACATCGCGTCCGCGCTCGGCATCGCGCTCTCGCTCGCGGTCGGCGGCTGGCTGGTCCAGCACGCCTACGCGGACGGACCCCCTCATCTCGCCGTCGCCTGCCTGACCGTGGCGGACCCGCTGGTCGCGGTCGGCCTCGGCGCCTTCCTGCTCGGCGAGGCCGCACACCTGTCCCCGTGGACCGGCGCAGCGCTGATCACCTGCGCGCTCGCCGCCACGGGCGGTGTGCTGGCACTCGCCTGTCACCCCCGTGCCACTCTTCGAACGGAGCTTCCCGTGAACACCTCCAGCGCGCTGCGGATCGTCATCGCCGCCGACACGTTCCCGCCGGACGTCAACGGTGCGGCGCGCTTCGCGCAACGGCTCGCCGTCGGTCTGGCGGGCAATGGCCACGACGTGCACGTCATCGCCCCGGACTCGCCGCGCGCCACGCCGATCGAAGGCGTGACCGTGCACCGGCTGCGGTCGCACCGGCTGCCGTTCTACCCCGACTTCCGCTTCTGCCTGCCGTGGCAGGCCTCCCGCGAGGCCGACGAGCTCGTCAAGTCCCTCAAGCCCGACGTCGTGCACGTGCAGGCGCACTTCGTGGTCGGCCGGTACGTCCTGAACTCCGCCGCCGCGCAGGGCATCCCGACGCTGGCCACGAACCACTTCATGCCGGAGAACCTGTTCAGCCACGCGCACGTGCCCGCGTTCCTGCGGGGCCTGGCGCGCAAGTGGGCCTACCGCGACCTGACCCGCGTCTTCGACCGCGCCGACATCGTCACCGCCCCGACACCGCGCGCCGTGCGACTGCTGCACGACAGCGGTTTCCCGGAGCGGGCGGTGCCGGTGTCGTGCGGTATCGACATCTCCCGCTACCAGCGTTCGGTGACCCGCGGCGAACGCCCGACCGCGCTGTTCGTCGGCCGCTTGGACGAGGAGAAGCGGGTGGACGAGTTCCTGCGCGCTCTGGCCCGCGTGCCCGCCGCGTCCGGCGAGATCGTCGGCGACGGCACCTGCCGCACGGCGTGGGAGCTGCTGGCCCGCGACCTCGGCATCACCGACCGCGTCCGCTTCCGCGGCTTCGTCTCCGAGGACGAACTGCTCGACGCCTACGCCCGCGCCGACCTGTTCGTCATGCCCGGTGTGGCGGAGTTGCAGAGCCTGGCGACGATGGAGGCGATGGCGGCGGGCAAGCCGGTGATCGCCGCCAACGCCATGGCGCTGCCGCACCTCGTGCACCCCGGCCGCAACGGCTGGCTGTTCGAACCCGGCGACGTCGACCAGCTCACCCAGCGCCTGCACGCGCTCGTGCACGACGCCGCGATGCGGGCCCGGATGGGCGCCGCCAGCGGCGAGATCATCTCGCACCACGCCCAGGCGGCCACGCTGGAGCGCTTCGAAGCCCTGTACGCGCGGGCGATGGGCCGCACGGCACCGGTCATCGCGCTGGCGGCCTGAACTCGCGAACTATTTCCGAAACAATTGTCGACGCTCACTCGTCGAATTCCGGGGTGAGCTATTCCGATGCGCGCGAACACATTTGCGCGACCGCTGGCTGAATTATCCACGACGCCCCGATCCGATTGACAACTCAGCACCATCCAGCCATGCTGATCACTATCCCTTAATTAAGTTAAGGAGTTTCCGTGTCGAACGCCGACCTAACTCACCCGAATGCGAAGATCCTGTCGGTCCACCAACGCCTCGCCACGTCCGGCGCGCGCAGCGCGCACGTTTTCCGGACCGACCGCGGGCTGCACCTCGTGGTTCCCCAGCTGGCCGAGGACCTGCCGGACCGGGCCCCGGACATGAACGGCGGGAACGCCGACGTCGACGCCCTGCTCTACCGCTGGGAGGGGGAGCGGTTCGTCCAGGTGAACCGCTTGGCCTGTCCGAGCGGCGAGGACGCGCTGAGCTTCACCAGCGGCGGGAGGAACTACCTGGCGTTCGCCAACCTCCGCACCGGGAAGGGCCCGTACGAGACGGACGTCGACTCGCTCATCTACCGCGAGGACGAGAACGGCGAGTGGGTCATCGACGAAACGCTGCCCACCTTCGGGGCCAAGCAGTGGCACCACTTCTCGATCGACGACCGCGAGTTCCTGGCGCTGGCCCAGGGGCTGACCATGCCGGGCCTGTCGCCCAAGGGGCACGGACGTTCGGTCGTCTTCGAGCGCGTCCACGGGCGGTGGCGGGAGTTCCAGGTCCTGGGCGGGCGCTGGGGTTACAACTGGGACCACTTCCGCGTCGGCGGCCACCACTTCCTGGCCTACGCCGACCAGGTCACCCCCAGCGTCGTCTACCGCTGGGACGGCGATTCCTTCATCCCCTACCAGACCTTCGCGGAGAAGTTCGGCCGGAGCTTCCGGCACTTCTCCCAGGACGGCCAGGAGTGGCTGGCCTTCGCGTGCATCAACGGCGACTCGACGCTCTACCGCTGGAACGGCGAGCTGTTCGAGCCGCACCAGTCCCTCGGTGGCCTCGGCGGCCGCGAGTTCGCCCTCCACCGGCACGGCGACGAGCTGTTCCTCGTCCGCGTCTGCTTCATCCAGGGAAGGCCCCCCGTGGCCAAGACCGACCTGATGTCGCAGCTGTACCGGTGGGTCGACGGGAAGTTCGAGGTGATCGAGGAGTTCCCCACCTTCGGCGGCACCGACGCGAGCTTCTTCGAGGCCGACGGCAGAACCTTCCTGGTCGTCGCCAACAGCCTCACCCCGGACGTGCGGTTCCGCCAGGACAGCGTCGTCTACGAGCTCGCACTCGACAACGCCTGACCCGGACCGACAGCGCCCGACCCGAGCCGACAAGGACGAATTCGATGCGATACCAGCCCAACCCGCACTTCATGCGGCTGTTCGAGATGTTCACCTCCGCCCCGGACAGCATCGGCCAGAACCTGCAGCGGCGACTGGGCGAGGCCCACGCGGACGCCCCGTTGCTGCTGGCGACGGGCACCGACCTGGTGCTGTTCCCCGGCGGCGGACGCCCGCCCACGTCGGTCGACTTCAGGAAGGGCACCAAGGGGTTCTTCGAGATCACCGCGGTCTCGCACCTCGGCCTCGCGATCCCCTACCTGGCCCGGCTGCGCGAGCTCGGCGACTTCGGCTGCAAGACCGCCGCCAGGGAGCTCATCGAGCAGTGCCGCGTCGTGCAGGACTTCAACAGCGTCTCCTACTGGCGTGACGAGGTCGCGGTCACCGCGTGGCGGGGGCGCGAGGAGAAAATCACCGACCTGGTCGACTACACCTGCGCGACCACCGCGGACTACCTGGGACGCGCGATCGAGAACCCGAAGCTGCTGAACTTCGAGCACATGCGCGCGAACCTGCTCGAAGGCGACGGGCCGGACGCGGTGCCCGTGCCGTTCAACGACATGATGGCCGCCACCTTCGCCCTCTCGGCGCTGGACTCGGTGCACCGGAGCCTGAAGTGGCTCCACGAGCAGTCCATCGACTGGGCCCGGTTGATGGTGATCGTCACCGGTGGCGCCGGACGCCCGAGCGCGGGCCTGACCTGGCAGAGCAACAACCTGTGCCCGCTGCTCTACGAGGCGTCGGGCCACCAGCTCGACCCGGCCCGGCTGATCATCGCCCCGACCGCCCCGGCCATCGGGCCCGAGCAGCTCGCCGACCGCGAGGTCTGCGCTCGGGCCGAGGCGCAGTACCGCACGTTCTGGTACGGCTGCCTGTCGTCGGTGGAGATGAGCCGTCTCATGTGGCCGGACTACCCGGCTTTCCAGAAGCGGATCGACCAGGCGCCCGTGGTCGATGCCGACACCGAGGTGGTCGAAGCCATGCCGCGCGTCCGGTCGGTCCACGACAAGCGGGCCATCGTGACCAGGCTCCGCTACGTCATGGAGGACCCCGGCGCGCAGATCGCGACCGCGGGCGTGCAGTTCGTGCTCGACCAGCTCAGCGCCAACGGGAACCGGCCCGAACTCGTCGAGCTCCCCGGCTTCACCCACACCACCTACCCGGCCGGGGCGCGGAGGTGACGAGCGTTGCGGCTCAGTGCCCGCCGAAGGTGACGGCGGACGTGCTGCCCCCGTCCGCCGTCCTCCTCAAACCATGGTCCTACCTCAGGAGTCAGAAGTGACACATCCGGACACGGCGGAGTTGGCGCTCGCCAAGGACGCGCAGGACATGCTCTTCCGCGATGCCCGCACCGTCACGGATTTCCAGGACGTGCCGGTAACGGACGCCCAGGTGCGCGCCATCTACGACCTCGTCAAACACGGCCCGACCGCGATGAACCAGCAGCCGTTGCGCGCTGTCCTGGTCCGGTCGGAAACGGCCCGCGGGCGTCTGCTCGCGCACATCTTCGAGGACAACAACAAGGCCGAGACCCAGGCGGCGCCGTTGTCGGTCGTCCTGGCCGCCGACCTGGACTTCCACCTCAGGTTCGCGGAGACGTTCCCGGTGCTGCCCGATGCCGAGCAGCTGTACGCCGAGGCCGAGCCGGAGACCCGCATCGCTTCGGCGCTCATGAACGCCCACATCCAGCTCGCCTACTTCATCATCGGCGTCCGCGCGGCCGGACTCGCCGCGGCGCCCATCACCAGGTTCGACCACCAGGCCCTGGACGCGGACTTCTTCCCCGACGGCAAGTTCCGAGCGGTGGCCGTGGTCAACGTGGGCGTGCCGGTCCAGGGCATGCCCGGCTACCCGCGTCTGCCTCGCCTTCAGTACGAAGACGTCTTCGTCACCGCCTGATCCGAGAAGAGGGGAAACACCATGCAGAAGCGTGCGCTGGTCGTCGGTTTGGGGATCGCGGGCATGTCCGCGGCGATCGGGCTGCGCCGAGCGGGATGGACGCCCGTGATCATCGAGCGGGCTGCCGAGCGCCGGACCGGGGGCTACTTCATCTTCCTGTTCCCGGAGGGCAGGCAGGCAGCCGCCGACCTGGGCATCGCCGACCACCTCCACACCCGCAACCCGGCGTGGAAGGAGGGCGGGAACACCTGGGCGCTGAATCGCCGCAACAAGCCGAAACCGGAACTGGGTTTCCTCGACCAGCCTGGCCCGGCGGCGGTGTTGCGCGGCGACATCGAGGCCGCGCTGTGGCGCAGCATCACCGACGATCCCGTCGAGGACCCGGTCGAGGTGCGGTTCGCCACCACCCCGGTCGAGATCACCCAGGACGCCGACGGAGCGCGGGTCCTGCTCCAGAACGCCGATTCCGGCACGCAGTACCGCGAGACGTTCGACCTCGTGGTCGGAGCGGACGGGCTGCGCTCGACCGTGCGCCGGATGGTGTTCGGCCCGCACGAGGATTACATGACGGATTGGAACGCGATGGTCTGCGCCTTCCAGCTGAAGGAGCACGTGCCCTCGTTCGCTCCGACCGACACCGTCGTCGTCCCGCGCGCCAAGCGCGCGGCGTGGGTGTTCGGGTTCGCCGATCACGCGCCCACGACGCTGCTGACGTACCGGACCGATGACGTCCAGAAGCAGTTCAGCGGGTCGCGGATCGAGCAGCTGCGGTCGGTCTACGCGGGAATGGACGACCCGGTGGTGCGCCACATCCTGGACTCCCTGGAGGACGCCCCCGACGTCCTGTTCGACTCGGTCCACCAGGTGAAGATGCCGCGGTGGAGCTCGGGCCGGGTGGTCCTGCTCGGTGACGCGGCGTGGTGCCTGACCACCTACTCGGGCATGGGCGCCTCGGCCTCGCTGTGCGGCGGCGCTGCTCTCGGCAAGGCCATGCGGGAGCACCCCGACAACCTCGACGAGGCCCTGACCGCGTGGGAGACCGGGCTTCGCCCGTTCATCACCGAGCAACAGCGCACCGCGAAGATCAAGCAGCAGAGGTTCGTGCCTTCGAGCAGGCGGGCAGCGGCGTTGCGCAGGCTCATCCTCGGTGTCGCCCGCAGGGTCATTCACCGCCGGCTCGCCGCCGGGACGTCCGAACATCCGGCTCCGGTCCTGTCCGGCACGGCTCGGTGACGCGTCCACACCCCAGCTTGATCGCGGTAGTCGGATTCATCCGCGTGGTGGCCGGGCCGGTTCGGCCGTGGGCGTCGACGATGCCCCGCCTGCGAGGAAACCCCGCTGACGAGGACTGAGGTGAGGGGACGGGTCTTTCGGCGGCGGAATGGAAGTGCGACCAACACATCCGCCGAGCGGAAAGACCCGTCCGTGCTGCGCGGTAACGCCCCGCTGTCCGTAGAAGGCCGCCACCCAGCACGGCCCCGGCGGTCGACCTTCGGGCCTCTCATCGCGACTGACTGCCTGCTCAGCGCAGGCGCGCCGCCTGTTCGCCGTCGCGCGCACCCGAATCGGCATACGTCCGCCTACAGACCAACGAGGTGACAACGTGACCACCCAGTCGATCGCTTTGCGTTCCCGTGCCGCAGAACCTGGCGACCAGCCCGACACCAACGGCGCACGCCTGGTGTCGCCGCACACCACGGCCATTCTCGGGATCGCCCTCGCCGCCGCGACGTTGGTCGTCCTCGAACTGGTCGGCGCGGGCAGGATGGATCTCTTCGCCCAGACGGTCAGCGACTACATCGCACTTCCGGCGGGGGCGCCATTGATCGGGATCGCCGCCGCGGGCTTGGTCACAGCCGGGCTCGCCGCGACGTCGACCGCGACCGCGGTGGTCCGTCGAGTGCTCCTGGGGTGGTGCGCGGCCGTGGCCCTGCTCGCTGCGTTCCCCACGAACCTGCCGAACGAGCCGGTTCACCTTTCGGGCCAGATACATCGCTGCGCGGGTGCGCTGGTGTTCATCCTGCTGCCGGTCGCGGGCATACTCGCCGCCCGTTCGGCAGGCGCACGGCGGTGGGACCTGACCATCGCGACGGTCATCGCCGCCATCGGTTCGGCCGCGTTCCTGCTTCCCCACGTGCCGCACATCCTGGCAGGCACCGCCTTGCCCGACTGGCTGGGGCTGGCCGAGCGGGGCGCACTCGTCGCACTGGCGGCCCTGCTGTTGCGGCTGACCGCACCCACTGGCGTTCCGACGACACGGCCACTGGCGGCAGCCGGCGCAGGAGTCGAGTCGCGGAGCGCGTCGTGAACCGCCGTCCGCCGGACACCGGGCGTGGTGATGGCCGAAGCGAAGGAGCGGTCACCGAGTCGGAGGCAAACCGCCGAACCTCGCAGCCCGCCTGATCACGGATCTGCCGGTGGCTGGTCGGCAGGCCCTGCGAGATCGCCCATCGGAACGCCACTCGTTGCGGCCCTCTGCCGCTGACCCGAAAGAACCGCCATGATCACCAAGTCCACCGCTCGCGGATTCGGCTTCGCCCTGTCGACCTTCCGGCGCTTCCTGCCCCTGCCCGCGACCCGGTGACGTCGACAGCCGCGCGAGGGACACCGCGCCGGTGCACAGCGGTACTTCAACCTACGCGATGAACAAGGGGACACCATGCTTCACTACGCCGTTTCCGCCTTCTCCACAGCGCCCCGGGAAGCGATCTGGGCGCTACTGGTCGATGCCGAGTCGTGGCCCCGGTGGTCGTCCCTGGGTGAGCTGGACCGGGAGCGCTCGGCGAACCTCGACCCGGCCGGCCGTGATCAGGTCGGAGCGGTTCGCGCGTTCCGCAAGGGCAAGAACGTCAGCCGGGAGCAGATCACGGAACTGCGGGAGCCTGCCTTGTTCGCCTACGAAGCGGAGTTCCTGCCGGTCATCCGTGACTACCGGGCGCGAGTCGAGCTGACGCCGACCAACGGTGGGACTCTCATCCACTGGCGAGGCCAGTACACCGCGCCGTGGTGGGCGCGCTGGTTCACGCAGCGCTTCCTGCAGCGCCTCGTACAGAAGCTGGCCGATGACCTCGTCGCGCACGCAGGCCAGCAGAACAGCCGTATGTGACGACAGACGAGCGTGGCGGCGAGGACGGCAGCATGACGACGGTCGGCGGAACGAGAGGGGCGCGCACCTGACGGTGTCCTTCGCGGCCGGCTACTACGGCCCATGTTCAACGGCGGTGCCCCCCGGCCGCCGAGGTGGCGGAGCGGGCGGGGCACTCGGTGAACGTGCTGCTGAAGGTGTACGCGAAGTGCATCGACGGGCGATGAAATGTCATCAACAAGAAAATCGAAGCGCTGTTGGAGCATCTACAACTACACCGTTGCAACCCCTTGCCTGCAGTTCTGTCGGGAGCTGGCCCGTGAGCGGCGGCGCGTGAGGTGACCACGCTCAGGGACGCGCACGAGGTGCTGGGGAAGTTGATGCCCGCGCCTGCTGCTCCGCGGTCGCTCTGGCGGGTCTTCTGCCTGCGTAGCGCGGAGGTGTACCGGCAGGTCGCCGAGATCGACCGCTGGCACCACCACGAGGCCCTGTACTGGGCCACGCGCGAGCGCGAGAAGGGAGAGGCGATCGGCCCCAATGAACCCTAGTCAGTCTCCCGGTGTCACTCGACTTCCGGACCGCGTCTTCGCCGGGGTGAATCTTTCGAACACCGTCGGACAGCAGGCCGATTCCAGTACGTTACGGCACGTCAGAGCGACGGGGGGAGTGCCCGGCGTGTTCAGGAGAACGAGAGCCGAGAGCGGAAGGCGTGGGATGAGTCCGGCAACGAAAGCGCTGGCGGGTGGGAGTGTCACGGTCGCCGTCGGTTTGCTGCTCTGGTTGTTCACAGGTGATGTCCACACCCCGGTGATCACCTTGACCAAGGTGGGGGTCGTGCTCATGTTCATGGGCGGTCTGGAGCTGCTGTACGGCGTCTACCTGGGTGTTGTGAAGAAGAAGTAGCGGCAGGGGACCGGGGTGGGGGCAGGCGGCGGCCGGTGGAAAAGATCAAGCCCCGAGCGCGTAGACGCAGCTCAGGGCCTGATTCACCCGGCGAAAGGTGAGTGCCCCCGGCAGGATTCGAACCTGCGACACACGGTTTAGGAAACCGATGCTCTATCCCCTGAGCTACGAGGGCGCGGGCAACAGCGTACCGGGTGCCCGCGCCCTCCTCGTCGGTGGGGCCTCACCCGACCGGCCCTCATCCGCGACCCCCTCCCCACGGCATCCGTGCACCGCGCGTGAGGATGGGCTGGGAGCGCTCTCCGCTGTTGGGGGGAAGTGGTCCACGCCATCTTCTCCCCGGCGACCGGGTGAGGTAGGGAGAAGGCAACCACCTCTAGCGGGAGCGGCACCTCATGAGCGGCAGACCCTGGCCCGACTTCCGGCCCGGACCACTCGGGGCGTTCGGCGCCTGGTGGCGGCGCAGGCAGGCGCGCAACGCCGAGCAGTTCACGTTCGTGCCGCCGCCGACCTCGCACGAGCACCCGTTCGAGACGCCGCTGCCGAGCGCGGTCTACGGGCTGGACTTCCAGGCGAAGTTCACCGTGCACTGGCGGGTGGATCTGACCACCGGGGCCCGGCACAACGCCCCGCGCAGCGCGGCGGTCAACGACGTGGTGCAGCGCGCGAAGGCGATCACGGAGCGCGCGATGCTGGTGCACTGCGCGCCGTTGCGGCACCAGCTCGCGGATGAGCTGGCGACGGAGCGGCAGGTGGAGGGGACGCACGTGTTCGCCCGCGCCGAGGGGGTGGACCTGCACGTGCTGGACGCGGACATGGAGATGGCGCGCAAGCACATCGAGCTGCTGCGGGCCACGACGGTGCGGCAGGCCGAGCGGGAGGCGGAGCGGGCCGAGATCCGGTACTTGCGCGACGAGGTGCTGACCGACCTGTCCACGGCGACGATCTGGTGGCTGCACCGCAACGGGTACCAGGTCGAGCAGGCGGTCGCGCTGTCGCAGCAGCTGGCCGAGCTGGTCCGGATCGCTTCCCAGCGGGAGGGCAGGCACTGGGCCGACACGCTGGTGACCAGCTTCGAGAGCGCGCTGCCCCGGTTGTCCGACGGGCACCGCACGGATCTGCGCCAGCACTTGGCGCAGGCGCTGGGGATCTACGGCGGGTCGGGGGTGGCGGCGGAGTTCGCCGAGCAGGTGGGGTTGGCGCGCCAGTTGCCGCCCGCCGAAGAGCACGTCCCGGAACACGCCAAGGAGCACGTCCAGGGGCACGTCCAGGGGCACGTCCAGGGGCACGTCAACGGGGCATCCCGGCCGAACGGGGTCGCGCCTCGGCACTGATTCCCTACTGTGGTGGGGTGATCGAGAACCTGACCGAGGTGCGGGGTGCCGCCGTGGCGGGCGCGCTGCGCGTGCTGGCGCGGTTGACGCCGTTCGTCGAGCCCGAGCTGATCGGTTTGCGCGAGGTGGTGCGGCCCGGTGACGTGTGCGTCGACATCGGTGCCGCGCTCGGCCTCTACACCGTGACCCTGTCCCGCCTGGTGGGGCCGAGCGGGACGGTGCACAGCGTCGAGCCGCTGGTCTTCGCGCACCCGGCGCTGTCCTACCTGCTGCGCCCGCGCGAGGGCCGCAACGTGGTGCGGCACTCCGTAGCGCTGGGCTCCTCCGAGGGGCAGGAGGTGATGAGCGTGCCGGTGCGGCACGGGACGCCGGTGACGGGCCGCTCCTTCCTCACCGCGGGCGCGGACGGGCTGGGGTCCAACGCCGAGTTCTCCGAGCACGTGGAGGTCCTGGTGCGCACGGACACGCTGGACCGGTTCTGCGCGGCCAACGGGGTCGAGCGGCTGGACTTCGTCAAGGCCGACGTGGAGGGCGCGGAGCTGCGCGTGCTGCAGGGCGGCGAGGACACCATCGAGAGGTTCCGGCCGAAGCTGCTGCTGGAGGTCGAGGAGCGGCACGTCCGGCGGTTCGGCTACCGGGCGGACGACGTGGCGTCGTGGTTGGGCGAGCGCGGCTACCGGATGTCGGTGTGGCACCGGGGGGCTTGGACGCGGGTCGACCGGATCACCGACCGGGTGCGGAACTACCTGTTCACGCCCCTGCCCACCTGAGCGGACCGCCTGAGAAGGCGGAAGACCCCGGTCCCTGGGGGTGGACCGGGGTCTTCCTGCGGACCGGTCTACGTGTCGTAGACCTCAAGCTCGTACAGCGAGTATCCGTAGCCCGTGGCTCGTTGGGTACCCGTCATTCGTACGAATCGTGCCTCGGCCGAGGCGAACGGGACAACATCTTTACCGCCATTACCTGCATTCGTGATGAAAACTTCATGCCACTGTGCTCCATCGCGGGAAATTTCAAGGCGGTAGCCCTTCGCGTAGGCGGCTTCCCACGACAGCACGACCCGGCCGACCCGGCGCACCGCGCCCAGGTCGACCTGGAGCCACTGCCGGTCGCTCCAGTCGCTGGCCCACCGGGTGCCCGGATCGCCGTCGACGGCGTTGGCGGGCGGGGAGTGGTGCGCGCCGCGCTCATAGCTGCTGGCGGTGGCCGTGCCGCCCGCGGCGAGGTTGGCCACGGTGGTGCCGCGCCGTGCGGGGAACTGCACGACCTGCTGGTAGGTGGGCCGGTTCTGCCAGCTGATCTTGTCGTGGGTGATGCCGCCCATGGGGCGGTGGATGATCGTGTCGGCGCACCACTGGTCGCCCGCCGCGCAGCTGTCGTCGCCGGGGTAGACCCCCGTGGCGGGCACGGCGGCGGCTTGGGCGAGGCTGTCGAGCAGCACCTGCCTGCACCGCGCCAGGTCCCCGCCGCCGCAGTACTTCGCGCCCAGCGGGCCCCGCACCGGTTCGCCCAGCACCGCGCGCAGGTCCTTGTCCACGTAGCTCCACCAGCCGTACTGGAACGAGGAGCCCTTGTGCGGCTGGGCGCCGTGCGCGTCGGACGGCGGCTCGTCGACCTGGACGGCCCTGGTCAGCTCGGTGTAGAGGGCGTCGCCGAGGCCGGGTTGGAACTGGGCGCGCACCAGGATCGGCCACCAGGCGTCGAGCACGCGGATGGCGTCGGCGTGCGCGTAGGTCCTGCTGCCCCTGGTGGTCTCCTCGCGCAGCCCGCCCGCCGCCAGCCAGGCGCGCAGCTTCGCCACGGTCGCGGCCAGCGCGGGGTCGGCCACGGCCGCGGTGTCGATGACCCGCAGCAGGTCGGGCAGCACCCGCTCGGCCCGCAGGTCCGCCACGCCCGCTTCGGCCATCGCCCTGGTCAGCGACGCGCGGGTCACCTTCGTGCCGCTGGAGACCATGGCGCGCACCCGGTCGTCGAGCAGGTCGCCGCGGTGCACCGAGCCGTTGCCGTAGCCCGAGGACGTGTAGTCCAGGGCCTGCTTGTTGTTCCAGCTGATGTAGTAGTCCTGGTTCACCGAGTTGGGGTGCTGGGCGAACGGTGTGTAGGTGGCGGTGTTGTCGTTCGGGTTCCACCCCTCCCATTCGTAGGACGGCTCCGCCTTGACGGGCAGGTTCGGGTCCACGAAGGACTTGCGCACGGGGTTGGCGCCGGAGTTGAAGTACGCGATGTCGCGCGAGTCGGCGTAGAACCAGTTGAACGCGTACCCGACGTGCTCGGCGGCGCGCTGGAAGTCCTGCGCCGAGCGGATCGCGTCGGGGTCGTTGAACTCCTGGAAGCCGATGATGGAGTCGACCTCGTGCAGGTAGGTGGAGCGCAGCGAGGTGTAGGCGACGTGCTTGCCGTCCACGCGGGCGCGGCTGTGCACCAGACCGTACTTGGTGCGGTGCATCACCAGCGTGTAGGAGCCGGCGGGGGTCGGGTCGGCGACTGTCGGCTTCCAGGAGTTCTTGCGTTCCAACCGCTCCATCGGCAGGCACTGCCCGTGGTAGCGGTAGTGCAGCGACGCGGCGGAGGCCGGCTTGCCGTCGGGCTCGCACAGTTCGACGGCGTAGGTGTCGGTGATGTCCTGGCCGGCCGAGGTGGCGCTCCACGAGTAGTCCACGCCGCGGCCGAGCTGGACGTACATGCTCACGCCCGCGAACGACACGCCGCGCGCCCGCAGGCCGGGGCCGTTGAGCTCTTGGAGCATCAGCAGCTGCGGCGCGAAGTAGCCGGTCTGCGGCCCCCACACGGCGACCGGGTTGCCGGTGTCGGTGTGCGCGCCGGACACCGCGAGCGCGTTGGACATGCCGTGCGTCTTGGTGAGCAGGTCGCGCGGCAGCACGCCGTCGGCGAAAAGCCCTTCCACCGCCTTGAGATCGGCGGGCACGTCCACGGTGGACCGCGCTGAGATGGTCTCGTCGTGGACGACCGGTTCGGGGGTCACCACGCCGCCGTCGGGCAGCGCGACGCCCTGCGGGTCCGCGGGGGTGGTGGCGTACGGGAAGCGCTGTCCGTCGTGCAGGGTCAGCACCGCTTCGGGGTCGTTCTGCTGCCGGAACGAGCGCCACACCCGGTCGCCTGCCTCGGCGCCGTAGCGGTTCTGCGCGGCCAGCTTCACCAGCGCGTTCTGCACCTCGCCGCCGCCGCCCGCGCCGAACAGCCCGCCGACGACGGCCGCGATGGCGACCAGGTCGGTGGTCTTGAAGGGCTGGATGTCGTTCCAGTTGGTGATCGCGTCGGCGTGTCCGGTCAGGACGTACTCGCCGGGGAAGTCGCGGTTGGCGACGGCCCGCTGGATGTAGGCGTTGATGCCCGCCACGTAGTCGGTCACGTCCCGCAGCGCCTGCGCGCCGCGCTCGCCTTGCGCGGCCACGCGGTCGATCTGGGCCTGCAGGTCGGCCTCGGTGTAGGGGATCTGGGTGTAGAAGCTCTGCTCCAGCGCGCGGTTGCCCTCCGCGCCGCCCGCGAACCCGGACAGCTGGCCCCGGCCGAGGTGGCGGAACAGGTCCATCAGCCACAGCCGGTCCTGCGCCGCGGCGTAGCCCGCGCCGAATTCGGTGCCCGATCGAGTGGTTCCGTAGATGTGGGGCATGCCCAGGGCCTTGTCCCGGACGATAGTGACGTCAGCGCGCGGTGAGATGGTGCTCTCGACCTGGTCGGCGGGCACGCCGAAGGATGCGTCGTTGAAGAAGGTGCCCAGTTGCTCGTTGGTCAAGCCCCGGTAGCCCGACGCGAGGGCGTCGTACTCGTCGAGCTGGTCGGCCGCGTGCGCGGGGCGCGTGCCGAACACCTGGTGCGCCAGGATCTGGGCGAGCGTGGCGTTGCCGTTCTGGCCCGGCGGCACGATGTCGTGGCACTGGCCGAGGCAGAAGTCGTCGGCGGCGAACGCCGCGGCCGTCGGCTCCGCCCGCGCCGGGACGGACGCGACGGCGGCCACCGTCACCAGGACGGCGGCCGCGGCGATCGATCGGGCGGCTCTCCGCATGGCGCGAAGCTCCTTCCAGCCGGGTTTGGTGTGGCGCACGTTACTTTTCCGCTCGCTATCACGAAAGTGCTTCGCGTTTAGCCGAACCCGATCGGCCGTACGGGTGTTGCCGCTTGACCATATTCGCCGACAGTGGGAAAAGAATTGACATGCTGCGACGTCGACGACTGCTCACCGGGCTCGGTGCCGGGGGCCTGCTGGCCTGCCTCGGCGCGCGCCCGGCGGGGGCCACCCCCCTGCTGCCCATCCGGGGCTGCGCCGACTGGGGCGCGCGGCCCCCGTCCGGCCCGCTGACCGTCGCCGCCCGGCGGCCGGTGCGCATCCTCGTCCACCACACCGCCTCGGACAACGTCACCGACTACTCGCTGGCGCACGCCTGCGCGCACGCCAGGTGGATCCAGGACCTGCACATGGACCGCAACAAGTGGATCGACTCGGGGCAGCACTTCACCAACAGCCGAGGCGGGTTCCTGATGGAGGGCAGGCACGGCAGCCTCGACGCGCTGCGGGCGGGCGACCGGGTGGTGCAGGGCGCGCACTGCCCCGGCCAGAACCTCGACGCCATCGGCATCGAGAACGAGGGCACGTACATGGTGGTCGAGCCGACCCGCCTGCAGTGGGACTCGCTCGTGTCGTTCTGCGCCTACACGTGCCAGCAGTACGACATCGCGCCCACCGAGATCCAGGGCCACCGCGATTACTACGACACCCTGTGCCCCGGCGACCTGCTCTACGCCCTGCTCCCGCAGCTGCGCCAGGAGGTCGCGCACGCGCTGGGGTGACCAGGCGTGTCCTGGCAACTGTGAACGCGCTGGTCGGCCTGCCCCAAGGGGCCGTGACCCTGGCCAACGCCTTCCGGGGCGTGGTGAGATAACGGCGAATTAACGCCCGCTTGCGCGATGGTGCGCGATGCTGGGGCGGTACGAGCACGAAACGCCAACTCGGGGAGGCGTCGTGATCAAGGTGATGCTGGCCGACGACGAGGACCTCGTCCGGTCGGGCCTGCGCATGATCCTCAGCAGCGCCGGGGACGTCGAGGTCGTGGCCGAGTGCGACGACGGGCACCTGGTGGTCGACCTGGCGCGCAAGCACCGCCCGCACGTCGTGCTGCTGGACATCCGGATGCGCTCCTCCGACGGGCTGGTGGCGCTGCGCAGGCTGCGCGACCTGCCCGACCCGCCCAAGGTCGCCATGCTGACCACGTTCGACGTGGACGAGTACGTCAGCGAGGCGCTGCGCCTGGGCGCGAGCGGGTTCCTGCTCAAGGACACCGAGCCCGAGCAGCTGGTCAGGGCGGTGCGCGACCTGGCTCGCGGCGGCGCCGTGCTGGACCCCGGCGTGGCCGCCCGCGTGCTGGCGGCGGTCGCCGACGGCGAGCGCGCGGCCGAACCCGCCCGGCGGCTGCTGACCTCGCTGTCCGAGCGCGAGCGGGAGGTGCTGGTGCTGATCGGGCAGGGCCTGTCCAACGCCGAGATCGGCGCGACCCTGCACCTGTCCGAGGCCACCGTGAAGGGCTACGTGTCCTCCGTGCTGGGCAAGATCGGCGCGGTGAACCGCGTCCAGGCCGCGCTGGTGGCCTTCCGCGGCGGCCTCATCGCCTAGCCCGCGCAATGCCCGTTCGGGCGGCCGGGTAGTAGTCACCGGCCCGTGTGAGCGCCCCCGGTGGTACTTGCGGGCGCTATACGGGGAGGTCGATCGAGGGTTCCACTTCGACGCGGTTGCGGCCCCTGCGCTTGGCCCGGTACAGCGCCATGTCCGCCGCGGCGAACAGCTGGTCCAGGGCGGCGGGACCCGCCGCCACACCGATAGACACGGTGGGCCGCCGGGCGGTGCCCAGCACCACGTTCCACTCGTGGGCGTCCACCGCCGCGCGGATGCGCTCGGCCACCACCGGGCCCACGTCGGGGGCGTTGCCCTCGCCCAGCAGCACCACGAACTCGTCGCCCGCCCACCGGGCCACCAGGTCCTCGGCCCGGCACTCGCGGCGCAGCAGCCGGGCGATCTCGCGCAGCGCGGCGTCGCCCGCCGCGTGCCCGGCGTCGTCGTTGACGTCCTTGAACCAGTCCACGTCGACCAGCACCAGCCACGGCACCCGGCCGCGCGCCGCCGAGCCCTCCAGCAGCCGGGCCGCCGCGCGCTCCAGGCCCAGCCGGTTGGCCAGCCCGGTCAGCGGGTCGCGGGCGGCGGCCTCCTGCGCCGCCACCGCCAGCCGCTGCGCCTGCACCGCCACCCGGCGCTGCTCCAGCGCCTGGGCCAGGCCCTCCTGGAGGGTCTCCGACGCCGTCTTGCCCGCCGCGACGCTGCACCGCAGCGCGGCGGCCTCGCCCACCGAGTCGCCCATCCGGGCGCAGATGTCGGCCAGGTCCTGGGAGAACCGCAGCAGCAGCGACGGGTCGTTGATCGCCTCGGACGCGGCGACCGCCCGGCTGGCCAGGGTGCGCGCCTCGACCAGCTTGCCCTGGTCCCGCCGGACCACCGCGAGCACCCAGTTGCCCACCGCCAGCGCCCACTTGTCGTCGGCCCGCGCGGCCAGCCGCAGCGTCTCGCGGGCGTGCTCCTCGGCCAGGTCCAGCTCGCCGACCCCGGCCAGCGAGCGGCTGTACGCGCCGAGCAGCGCGCGGTGCATCTGCGCGTCCTTGGTCAGCGACAGCCCTTCCTTGAGGCAGTCCCTGGCCTCCTCGAAGATCGCGGGCGCGACGTCGGGCGGGGAGGAGATGGCGCGGAAGTTCAGCGTGCCGCCCAGCCCCTGCAGGCAGTGGCCCAGCACCTCGGCCGCGCCCGCGCGGCGCGCGGCCCGCACCGAGGAGCGCAGCATGTCCACCGCGGCCCGCCGGTTGCCGATGCCCTCCAGCAGGTAGGCCAGCGAGTGCATGGCCTGCGCGGCGGCCGGGGAGTCGGGCTGCTCGCCGTCCAGGTCGGTCCAGCCCTCGGCGGCCAGCTCCAGCGCCAGCGGGATGCGGCCCAGCCGCCAGGCGAGCTTGGCGCGGTTCACCAGCACCGCCGACCGCGTCCAGCGGTCCAGCCCGGTCGGCAGCCTGGTCATGACCTGGTCGAACAGGGTGTTGGCCTCCGGGAGGCGGCCAGCGTTCAGCAACGCCTTGACCTCGCGGTCCTGTTCCGGCACCTGTCCCGGTACCAGCGGCTCCTGCTGCTCCACTCGTGCTCGACACTCCATTCCGACTCGATGGGGGCGCGCGGACCCCACACCGCCGGCACGGTCCCCACAGGCTACCGGCCGGGACGCCGCCTGTACCGCTCCTGGTGGAGGACTTCCTCCAGGGGCAGCCTGCTGCGCCATCCGTGGCGCTCCAGGTCGGGGGTGTCGGGCAGCCCCGCCACCGGTCCCAGGCACAGCCAGGCCACCGGGCGCACCCTCGGCGGGATGTCCAGCAGCCTGCGCAGCACGTCCTCCCGGTAGAAGCTGACCCAGCCCACGCCCAGGCCCTCGGCGGTGGCGGCCAGCCACAGGTTCTGGATCGCCAGGCACACCGAGTACAGGCCCGCGTCGGCGATGGCGTGCCTGCCCAGCACGGCGGGGGAGCCCCGGTCCGGGTCGTAGGTGACCACGACGCCCATCGAGGATTCCATGATCCCCTCGACCTTGATCCGGGCGAACAGCTCCGCGCGCTCACCGTCCAGTTCGGACGCGAAGACGCTGCGCTCGGCCTGCACGTGGTCGCGGAAGGCGCGGCGGGTGTGCTCGTCGCGCACCAGCACGAAGTCCCACGGCTGGGACAGGCCCACGCTGGGCGCGGCGTGCGCGGCGGTGAGCACCCGGCGCAGCACGTCCGGCGGGATGGGGGCGCCGGTGAACTCACCCCTGGTGTCCCGGCGGCGGTGCAAGACGTCGTAGAAGCTCATTCCACGGATCGTGCCCCACCACCCCCTGACCAGCCCTCGTGGCATTCGTCTCACCAGCCGCGCCTCCCTTCCCCGCCTCCCCAACCCCCACGCGAGGCCGCGTCGGCCTGTCGGGATGCCTTTCGGAAAAATCACGCCCTTCGATTTTTCCGAAACGCGTCCCGATGGGCCGACTTCCAGGCGGCCGAGCCCGACCCGGCGGAGCCGGGTCAATTCAATACTGCGTTTCTCCGTCGGGGGAGTCGCGCCACTGGGGGAAGGGGCGGTCGATGTGCCAGCGGGTGCCGTCGTGGGTGAGCACGCGGTCTTCGCAGGTGTTGAGGTTGGACAGGGATTCGAACAGCTCGATGCTCCAGCCGAAGAGCCTGCGGCAGAGCAGCCGGATGGTCAGGCCGTGGGAGACGACGAGCGCCGTGCGCGGGTGGTCGGGTTGGCGCATCCGGTTTTCCAGTTCGCCCAGGAACGCGGCGAGCCGGTCGTCGACGTCGGCGCCGGATTCGCCGTTGGGGAGTCGGAAGAAGAAGTGGCCGAAGGCGTGCCGCTGGTGCTTGAGCACTTCTTGCTGCACCGGGTCCTGGAGGTTGCCCCAGTCCTGTTCGCGGAGCCGGGGTTCGGCGACGACCCGTTCGGCCAGCGGGCCCAGTGCCAGGCCGCGCAGGGTGGAGCGGGTGCGCACGTAGGGGCTGACGTAGACCGCGGCCGGGGTGCCGTCGAGGAGGGTCTTGATCCGGGGTCCGGCGGCGGCGGCCTCTCGTTCGCCGCGCCGGGTGAGCGGCAGAGCGTGGTCGGGTATACGGCAGTAGGCCAGTTCGTCGACGTTGCCGAGGCTCTGGCCGTGGCGCAGCAGGATGATCCGCACCCCGCCATGGTGCCGATGTTACAGTCCGGCAGCCATGCCGGACGGAAGGTGTCACATGATCAAGTACATCGCGCTGTACCGGAAACCGCAGGACGCCGAGGCGTTCGAGGAGCGCTACTTCCAGTCGCACCTGCCGCTGGTGGCCAAGACGCCCGGCCTGGTGCGCGCCGAGGTCGCCAGGGTCGGCCGGGTGTTCGTGCCGGGGTTCCTGGGCGAGAGCGAGCCGTACCTGGTCGCCGAGATGTACTTCGAGTCCGAGGCCGCGATGAAGGCGGCGTTCTCCTCCCCGGAGTGGCAGGCCGCGGGCGCCAACCTGACCGAGATCGGCGGGCTGGACCTGGTCGCGATGTTCGCCGCGGAGGTCGTGCAGCGATGATCGCGGCGGTGATCGGCGGGGGCACCATGGGCGCGGGCATCGCCCACCTGCTGCTCGCGGGCGGCCACGAGGTCGTGCTCGCCGAGGCGGGCGCGGAGCGCGCGGCGGCGGCCCAGGCGGCGGTCCGCGCGTCGCTGGAGAAGGCGTTCCAGCGCGGCAAGCTGGACCGGCCCGTCGAGGACCTGCTCGCCGCGCTGACCGTGGTGGAGAAGCTGGCCGACGTGCCCGCCGAGCTGGTGGTCGAGGCCGTTCCCGAGGACGCCGAGCTCAAGCGCGCGGTGCTCGCCGAGGCCGCAAGCGCTTGCCCCGACGCGGTGCTGGCCTCCAACACCTCGTCGCTGTCCATCACGCGGCTGGCCGAGGGCCTGCCCGGCGAGCGCTTCCTCGGGATGCACTTCTTCAACCCCGTGCCCGTGCGGGAACTGGTGGAGCTGGTGCACCACCCCGGCGTGGCACCCGAGGTCGTGGCGCGGGCGCGCGGCTGGGCCGAGGCGCTGGGCAAGACCGTGATCGAGGTGCGCGACGCGCCCGGCTTCGCCACCTCGCGGCTGGGCGTCGCGGTCGGCCTGGAGGCGATCCGGATGCTGGAGGAGGGCGTGGCGGACGCCGAGGACGTCGACACCGGGATGCGCCTTGGCTACGGCTGGCCGATGGGGCCGCTGCGGCTGACCGACCTGGTCGGCCTGGACGTGCGGCTGGCCATCGCCGAGCACCTGGCCGCCGAGCTGGGGCCGCGCTTCGAGCCGCCCGCGCTGCTGCGCGCCAAGGTCGAGCGCGGCGAGCTGGGACGCAAGACCGGGCGCGGCTTCTTCACCTGGTAAGCAGGACGGCGTGCGGATCAGGGACATCACCGCGGACGACGCGGCCGAGACCGCCCGCCTGCGCAAGGTCGCGTTCGGCAGCGCCCCCGACGAGGACCCGGCGCGGCCGGGCCTGCGCGGGCTGGTCGCCGAGCTGGACGGCCGCGCCGCGGCGGTGCTGACCATCCGGGAGTTCCACCAGTTCTACGGCGGGCTGCCGGTGCCGATGGGCGGCATCGGCGGCGTCGCCGTGGACCCCTACGCCAGGGGGCGCGGCGTGGCCACCGGCCTGCTCGACGCGACCCTGCGCTCGCTGCGCGAGCACGGCCAGCCGCTGTCGGTGCTCTACGCCACGGTGCCCGCCCTGTACCGGTCGTGCGGCTGGGAGCGGGCGGGCGTGTTCGAGTGGCTGGACTTGAGCGTGGACCGGCTGCCGCGCGGGCCGAGGGTGCTCTCGCGGGCGGCGTGGGAGGGCGACCTGGACGCGCTGCACGCCTGCTACCTCGACCTGGCCAGCGGGGTGGACGGGCTGCTCACCCGCGAGAAGCCCGCCGTCGACGTGGCCGACGTGCTGCGGCACGACGTGGTGTCGGTGGTGCCGGGGCACGACGGCGAGGTGCGCGGGTACCTGACCGCCGAGCGGACCCGCGACGGGCTGAAGGTGTTCGACCTGGTCGGCCGGGACGCCGACGCCGCGCTCGGGCTGCTGCGGGAGCTGACCTCCTGGGGCGGGACGCTGGAGCGGCTGTCGCTGCGGGTGACCGACCCGGCGGTGGTCGGGCTGCTGGTCAACCAGGGCATCCGGTACTCCGTGACCACCTCCACGTGGCTGCTGCGGGTGGTCGACCTGCCCGCGGCGGTGGCGGCGCGGGGCTGGCCGGGCGCGGCGTTCCTGCGTCCGGCGGCGGTGGACCTGGAGGTCGTCGACGAGCACGCGCCCTGGCACGCCGGGCGGCAGCGGCTGGTCGTGGAGGACGGGCGGGTGCGGGTCGAGCCCGGCGGCAGCGGCGCGGTCCGGGTGCACGCGCGGGCGCTGGGGCCGTGGTTCAGCGGGATGCACGACACGCGCGCGTTGCGGCGGGCCGGGTTGCTGGACGGCGGCGGGGACGCGGCGCTGCTGGACCAGCTGGTCGCCGCGCCCGGCGTGCCCAGGCTGGCCGACTTCTTCTGACCCGGCTCCGCCCGGTGCCCTGGGACCAGGACAACTACCCTGGCCAGCCGTGTTGCTCGACGCGTTGGAACTGATCGGGATCGCGGCGTTCGCCGCGTCCGGCGCGGTGGCGGCGGTGCGGGCCCGGCTGGACGTGTTCGGCGTGGTCGTGATCGCGCTGACCACCGCGCTCGGCGGCGGCGCGCTGCGCGACGTGCTGCTGGGCGTGCACCCGCCCACGAACCTGGTCACCTGGCCCTACCTGCTGGTGGCCTCGGTGACCGGGGTGGTGGTGTTCCGCTTCCACCCGGCGCTGGCCCGGCTGCGCCGGTCGGTGCTGCTGCTGGACGCGGTCGGCCTGGGCCTGTTCGTCACCTCGGGCACCTCGACCGCGCTGGCGCTGGGCGTCCCGGCCTACGCCGCCTGCCTGGTGGGCATGACCACCGGCATCGGCGGCGGCGCGCTGCGCGACGTGCTGCTGCGGGAGATCCCGCTGGTGCTGCGCCGGGAGATCTACGCGGTCGCCGCGCTGGCCGGGGCCGCCGTGGTCGCGGCGGGCGACCGCCTCGGGCTGCCCGCCGGTCTCACCGCGCTGGCCGGCTCGGCGCTGATCGTGGCGCTGCGCCTGGTCGCCCTGTGGCGCCGCTGGAACGCCCCCGTCCCCAAGGAGCACTGATCCCGCGAACCGGGCGTTCCGGCACCGCGAGTTCGCTTTCCGCGCGATCCGCGGGTGGCGGCGGAAAGACGGGACAGCTCACACCGGGTTCTCAGGCGGCTCTCAGGACCAGGGGCAACACTGAGCCCATGCGCATCCTCGTTGTCGACGACGACCGGGCCGTGCGTGAGTCGCTCCGCCGCTCACTGCAGTTCAACGGCTACCAGGTCGACCTGGCCGGAGACGGCCAGCAGGCGCTCGAATCCGTCCTCACCCAGCGCCCGGATGCGATGGTCCTCGACGTCATGATGCCCAGGCTGGACGGCCTGGAGGTGTGCCGCAGGCTGCGCAGCACCGGTGACGACCTGCCCATCCTGGTGCTCACCGCGCGGGACGCGGTGTCCGACCGGGTGTCCGGTCTGGACGCGGGCGCCGACGACTACCTGCCCAAGCCGTTCGCGCTGGAGGAGCTGCTGGCCCGGCTGCGCGCGCTGCTGCGGCGGGCCGCCCCGGACGCCGGGGACGAGACGGCGGGCGCGGTGCTGCGCTTCGCCGACCTGGAGCTGGACCCCAACACCCGCGACGTGCGGCGCGGCGACCGGTCGATCAGTCTCACCCGGACCGAGTTCGCGCTGCTGGAGCTGTTCCTGGCGCACCCCAAGCAGGTGCTCACCCGCGGTCGCATCCTGGAAGACGTGTGGGGCTACGACTTCCCCACCTCGGGCAACGCGCTGGAGGTCTACGTCGGCTACCTGCGCCGCAAGACCGAGGCCAGCGGCGAGCCGAGGTTGCTGCACACCGTGCGCGGCGTGGGCTACGTGCTGCGGGAGACCCCTCCGTGATCGATGCCGGTGGCCGCTTCCAGCGGTTCTCCCTGCGCGCTCGCGTGACCCTGCTGGCCGCGTTCTGCGTGGCCGGGGCGGTGGCCCTGGTGTCGCTGGGCGCGTACCTGACGGTCAGCCAGAACCTGCACGCCCAGCTCGACGCCCACCTGCGCCAGCGCGCCGAGGCCGCCGTGGCGGCCCCCAAGGTCAACAACGAGGTCGACGAGATGCCCGGCGCGTTCCTGGCCGCCGGGGACATCCGCATCGGCGTGCTGCACGTGGACGGCAGCATCGTGTACCCGAAGTACACCGTCCGGCCGCCGACCCGCGACGCCGACCTGGAGGTGGCGCGGGGGAAGGTGCTGGAGAACATCTGGACCGACACCCGCACGGACTTCCGGGTCATCTCGGTGCCCTACGGCGACGGCCAGGCCATGGTGATCGCCCAGTCGATGAAGCCGATGCACACCACGCTGGCCAAGCTCAGCGTGGTGCTGTTCGTGATCAGCGGGCTGGGCGTGCTGGTGGCGGCGGCGGCGGGCACGGCGGTCGCGCGCACCGGTCTGCGGCCGGTGCAGCGGCTGACCGAGGCCACCGAGCGGGTCGCGCTGACCGGCGACCTGCGGCCGATCCCGGTGTCCGGGGACGACGAGCTGGCCCGGCTGACCCAGCGGTTCAACGCGATGCTGGGCGCGGTGGCCGAGTCGCAGGAGCGGCAGCGCAGGCTGGTCGCCGACGCGGGCCACGAGCTGCGCACCCCGCTGACGTCCATGCGCACCAACCTGGAGCTGCTGCTGGCCTCCGAGCGGCCGGGCGCGCCCACGCTGGCCGAGGAGGACAAGGCGGAGATCCACGCCGACGTGCGCGCGCAGCTGGACGAGCTGACCACGCTGATCGGCGACCTGGTGGAGCTGGCCCGCGAGGACGCGCCGCAGGTGGTGCAGGAGCCGGTGGACCTGGTCGAGGTGGTGGAGCGGGCGCTGGACCGGGCGCGCAGGCGCGCGGCGACCGACATCCGGTTCGAGGTGCGGCAGCTGCAGCCGTGGTCGCTGCTGGGCGATTCCAGCGCGCTGGAGCGGGCGGTGCTGAACCTGCTGGACAACGCGGTGAAGTTCACCCCGGACGACGGGGTGGTGCGGGTGGAGCTGCGCCAGCTCGGTGACGGCAGCGCGGTGCTGGAGGTGGCCGACTCCGGGCCGGGGGTCGCCGAGGCGGACCTGCCGCACGTGTTCGAGCGCTTCTACCGCTCGTCGGAGGCGCGCACGCTGCCCGGCTCCGGCCTGGGGCTGGCCATCGTCAAGCAGGCGGCGGAGCGCCACGGCGGCGCGGTCTACGCGGGCCGGGCCCCGGAGGGCGGCGCGCTGTTCGCGGTCCGCCTGCCCGGTCGCCCCTGACCCCGGTCGGAGGACACCCAACGGAGTCAACCCAACACGGAGTCAAACAAAGTTGCGCACGTTGTGCTCTTGGTTGTCGTGCGTGTCAACCCCTGTCACTTGGCTGCTGAACTCCATTTTTGGGTGTCCGTAACCGAGGTGTGCGCGGTCGGGCGGGCGGGAGTGCCGAACAGACCCGAACGATCAGTCATGTTTGACTGTGTTGACTTGGCGGTCCCGTTCGGCCACGCTGAGCGCCATGACGAGCTGGCCCACCGCCCTGCCCGGCCTGGCCTGGGGGGCGGACTACAACCCCGAGCAGTGGCCCGAGGCGGTGTGGCGGCAGGACGTCGAGCTGATGCGCCGGGCCGGGGTCGACCTGGTCACCGTCGGCGTCTTCGCGTGGGCGCTGCTGGAGGTCGAGGAGGGGCGCTACGAGTTCGGCTGGCTGGACCGCGCGCTGGACCTGCTGGCCGAGCACGGCATCCGGGTCGACCTGGCCACCGCCACCGCCGCGCCGCCGCCCTGGCTGACCACCCGCTACCCCGACGTGCTGCCCGAGCGGGCCGACGGCGTGCGGCTCTCGCACGGCTCCCGGCAGGCTTACTGCCCGACCTCGCGGCGCTACCGGGACAAGGCGGTGGCGCTGGCCCGCGCGCTGGCCGAGCGCTACCGGGACCACCCGGCGCTGGCCGCCTGGCACGTCGGCAACGAGTACGGCTGCCACGTCCCGCGCTGCTACTGCGACCGCTGCGGCGCGGCGTTCCGGGAGTGGCTGCGCGCCCGCCACGGCGACCTGGCGGCGCTCAACGAGTCGTGGGGCACGGCGTTCTGGAGCCAGCACTACACCGACTGGGCGCAGGTGCTGCCGCCGCGCGTGACGCCGAGCTTCGGCAACCCCGGCCAGCTGCTGGACTTCGACCGGTTCTGCTCCGACGCGCTGCTGGAGCTGTTCAAGGCCGAGCGCGACGTGCTGCGCGAGGTCACCCCCGGCGTGCCGGTGACCACCAACTTCATGGTGATGTGGACCTTCGCCGAGCTGGACTACTGGGCGTGGGCGCGCGAGGTCGACTTCGTCTCCAACGACCACTACCTACGCGCGGAGGACCCGGAGCGGCACGTCGAGCTGGCGTTCTGCGCGGACCTGGTGCGCGGTCTGGCGGGCGGGCGGCCGTGGCTGCTGATGGAGAACTCGACCTCGGCGGTCAACTGGCAGCCGCGCAACACCGCCAAGCCGCCCGGCGAGATGCGGCGCAACGCCTACGCGCACCTGGCCCGAGGCGCCGACGGCACGCTGTTCTTCCAGTGGCGGCAGTCGGTGGCGGGCGCGGAGCGGTTCCACTCGGCGATGGTGCCGCACGCGGGCGAGGACACCGGGGTCTTCCGCGAGGTGTGCCAGGTCGGCACGGAGTACGCGCGCCTGAAGGAGATCGTCGGGTCCACTGTGGACGCCGAGGTGGCGCTGGTGTACGACTGGCAGTCCCTGTGGGCCTCCCGCCAGCCCGCGCACCCGACCGTCGACTTCTCCTACCAGGACAACGCTCTCGCGCTCTACCGCGCGCTGTGGCGGGCCGGGGTCACCGTGGACTTCGTGCCGCCCGACGCGGAGCTGTCCGGCTACCGGCTGGTGGTCGTGCCGTCGCTGTACCTGATGGACGACGCGGAGCCGCTGGCCTCCTACGCGGCGGGCGGCGGCCACCTGCTGGTGACCTACCTGTCCGGCATCGCCGACCGGCGCGACCACGTGCACCCCGGCGGCTACCCCGGCGCGCTGCGCGAGCTGCTGGGCGTGCGCACCGAGGAGTTCTTCCCGCTGCGCCAAGGGGAAACCGTCCGGCTGGACGACGGCGGCGAGGTCGCGGTGTGGACGGAGTGGCTGCACGCGGAGTCCGCCGAGGTGGTCTCCCGCTACGCCGACGGCCCGCTGGCGGGAGTGCCCGCGGTGACCCGCCACGGCGACGCCTGGTACCTGGCCTGCGGCCTGCGCGGCGAGGGGCTGGACGCGCTGGTGGCCGCCGTGCTGGACCGGGCGGGCGTGGCGCGCGGCCCCGAGGGCGTCGAGGCGGTCCGCCGTCGCGGTGCGCTCGACGGCGCGGACGTATCGTGGCTGGTCGTGGTCAACCACGGCGAACGCGACGCGGAACTGCCCGCGACCGGCCTGGAACTGCTCTCCGGCGCGCGGGTCGGTGGACAGCTGCGGGTGCCCGCGGGCGGCGTGGCCGTGCTCAGGGAAGAGGTGTGACGTGCTGGCGCGACAACGGCAGGCGGTGATCCTGGAGGAGGTCCGCCGCACCGGCGCGGTCCGGGTCAGCGACCTGGTGGTGCGACTGGGCGTGTCGGACATGACGGTGCGCCGCGACCTGGACGTGCTGGCCTCGCGCGGGCTGCTGGAGAAGGTCTACGGCGGGGCCACCTCCGTGGTCGGCCGCAGCACCGACGAACCCGGCTTCGAGGCCAAGTCGGTGCGCCAGCTGCCGGAGAAGGAGGCCATCGCGGCGCGGGCGGCCGGCCTGGTGCGGCCGGGCACCGCGATCGGGCTGTCGGCGGGCACCACGACGTGGACGCTGGCGCGGTTCCTGGACGACATCCCGGACCTGACCGTGGTGACCAACTCCATCCGGGTGGCCGACGTGCTCCAGCAGAGCGGGCGCACCGACCGCACGGTGGTGCTCACCGGCGGCGTGCGCACGCCGTCGGACGCGCTGGTCGGCCCGGTGGCGGTGCAGGCGCTGCGGTCGCTGCACCTGGACGTGGTGTTCCTGGGCGTGCACGGGATGGCCGAGCGCTCCGGCTTCACCACGCCGAACCTGAACGAGAGCGAGACCGACCGGGCGCTGGTGGACGCCGCGGGGCGGGTGGTGGTCCTCGCCGACCACACCAAGTGGGGCACGGTCGGCATCTCCACCATCGCCGACCTGGACGAGGCCCACGTGCTGGTGACCGATGAAGGACTGCCCGAGCAGGCCAGGGCCGTGCTCGGCGAGCAAGTGGGCGAACTGGTGCTGGCGCACGTGCCCGGCAGGGGAGAGGAACTCGCGTGAAGCGCACGGCGGGCAAGCTGGCCGACGGCCGGGAGATCATCTACTACGACGACTCGCCGGACGCGCCGCCGCGCCAGGCGGTGGACACCAGGGACCTCCCGCGCACCCAGCCGCTGTCGGAGGTGCGGCGCGACCCGCTGACCGCGGAGTGGGTGGGCATCGCGGCGCACCGGCAGACCCGCACCTACAAGCCGCCCGCCGACCTGTGCCCGCTGTGCCCGTCCACGCCGGGCAAGCCGACGGAGATCCCCGAGTCCGGCTACGACGTGGTGGTGTTCGAGAACCGGTTCCCGTCGTTCGCGCCGACCGTGCCGGACCTGCCGCCGACGGTGGACGGGATGCCGATGGTGGCCCGCGCGCCCGGCCTGGGCCGGTGCGAGGTGGTCTGCTTCACCTCCGACCACAACAGCTCCTTCGGCGAGCTGAGCGCGGGCCGGGTGCGCACCGTGGTGGACGTGTGGGCGGAGCGGACCGCCGCGCTGGCCGAGGTGCCGGGGGTGGAGCAGGTCTTCCCCTTCGAGAACCGGGGCGAGGAAATCGGCGTCACGCTGCACCACCCGCACGGGCAGATCTACGGCTACCCGTTCGTCACGCCGAAGACCGAGCGGATGCTCTCGGTGGCCGGGAAGTACCTGGAAGAGCATGGACGTCCACTTCTGGGTGACATCTTGGCGGCGGAGCGCGCGGCTGAGGTCCGGGTCGTCGCGGAGTCCGGGCACTGGACCGCGTTCGTGCCCGCCGCCGCCCGCTGGCCGGTCGAGGTGCACGTGGTGCCGCACCGCCAGGTGCCGGACCTGCCCGCGCTGACCGACGCCGAGCGGGACGACTTCGCCCGGCTGTACCTGGAGGTGCTGCACCGGCTCGACGGCCTCTACCAGCGCCCCCTGCCCTACATCGCGGCCTGGCACCAGGCCCCCGTGCGCACCGGCCGCGACCTGGCCTGGCTGCACCTGGAGGTGTTCTCGGTGCTGCGCACGGCGGACAAGCTGAAGTACCTGGCCGGGTCGGAGTCGGGCATGGGCGTGTGGGTCAACGACGTCACCCCGGAGCAGATCGCGGAGCGGCTGCGCGCCTCGGCGCGGTGATCCGCGGACTCACAACTGACGCCCAGGTCTGTTTAAGCCTCTTCTCAGGCGGGCACCGCACAGTGGTGGACATGACCGAGAACGAGCCGCAGCAGCCCCAGCAGCAGCAGCCCCGGACCACCGAGCCCAGCCCTTGGGCGCGCGATACCGGGGGTTCCGGTCATGATCAGGACCACCCGCGCCAGGGCGCCGGTGGTTCCGAGGCCGACCGGGCGGGCGCCGTGCAGGGCGGCCCCGCCGGGACGGAGTGGGCAGGCGGTCCCGGCGCTGTGCAGGGCGGCGACGGGACCGCGCCCGGTGTCACCGACCGGGGTGCTGTGCAGGGCGGCACCCCGGTCGCGGGCACTTCCTTCCCCGGCGTCCCCTTCGCGGGCGCTCCCGGTCCCGCGCCGGAAGCGGGCTGGTCCCACGGCGCGCAGGACCCCGGCCAGCCCGGACAGACCTCTGGCCAGATGCCCGGCCAGGCCCCCGGACAGCCCGGTCCCTACTACCTCGCGCCCGGCGCGCAGGTGAGCGCCCCGCCGCGTCCCCGAGGTCGCGGCAAGGTCGTCGCGGGCGTGGCCGCGCTGGTGCTGGCCGTCGGCGGCGTCGCGGGCGGGGTCGGCGGCTACTACGGCTACCAGGCCGCGGAGGACGCCACCGTGGTCAACGCGCTGGACGCCCCGCCGCCCGCGCGGCAGACCGGCGGCGCGGCCGAGGGCTCCGTCGAGCAGGTCGCCCAGAAGGTGCTGCCCGTCGTGGTGCAGGTGCAGGTCAGCGGCGGCGCCGGGTCCGGCATCGTGATCAGCTCCGACGGGTCGGTGCTGACCAACAACCACGTGGTCGAGTCCGCCGCCAACGGCGGCCCGGTGCGCGTGCAGTTCCAGGACGGCAGCACCGCCGACGCCGAGATCGTCGGCCGCGACCCGTCGTCGGACCTGGCCGTGGTGAAGGCCCGCGGCGTGTCCGGGCTGCCCACCGCCGAGCTGGGCACCTCCAGCGACCTGCGGATCGGCCAGGAGGTGGTGGCCATCGGCTCGCCGTTCGACCTCAACGGCACGGTCACCTCCGGCATCGTCAGCTCGCTCAACCGCCCGGTGCGGGCGGGCGGCGAGAACGGCAGCCAGTCCTCCGTGCTCGACGCCATCCAGACCGACGCGGCGATCAACCCCGGCAACTCCGGCGGCCCGCTGGTGGACATGCAGGGCCGCATCATCGGCGTCAACTCGGCGATCTACAGCCCCAACTCCGGCCGGTCCTCGCAGGCGGGCTCGGTCGGCATCGGCTTCGCCATCCCGATCGACCAGGCCCGGCGCACCGCCAAGGAGCTCAGCGAGAACGGCCGGGCCACGCAGACCGTGCTGGGCGTGCAGGTCACCGACGCCGACCGGGGCGGCGCGCTGATCCGCGAGGTCAGCGGCGGCGGTGCGGCCGAGCAGGCGGGGGTCAAGGCGGGCGACGTGGTGACCAAGTT
>NZ_BMRG01000001.1:10438-14525 GCF_014648515.1 Saccharothrix coeruleofusca | reverse complement strand
CGGCGATCGCCGCATCGACAGCGCGGACGCGCTGGTGGCGGCGGTCCGCTCGCGCACCCCCGGCGACAAGGTGCAGCTGACCATCGGCACCGACCGCACCGTCGAGGTGACCCTGGGCAGCCAGCCCGCGCCCACCAACTGACCGGACCGCGAGGCCGCGCTCCGACGGGTGGCTCACCCGCCGGGGCGCGGCCTCGACACGTGCCGCACCGCGCCCACGACCAGGGCCGTCGCCCAGACCAGGCCCACGGCGGCCAGCAGACCGGCCCAGTACGGGCGGTCCAGCAGGCCGGGGTTGGCCGGGCCCGCGAACGGCCGCCACAGCAGCGGCACGGCCAGCAGGCCCAGCACCCCGGTCAGCACGGCCGCCGCCGCGACCGGTCCCCGCCACGGCCGGGGCAGTCCGCGGCCCACCAGCAGGCCGATCCCGCCCACCAGCGGCGCCACCAGCGCGTCGTGGACGACGGGACCGGCGAGCAACCACAGGCCGATGGCGGGCAGGTCCTGCGGCAGCAGCAGGAACACCCCCCACAGGCCGAACGCCACGCCGATCGCGCCCAGCACCAACCGCGTCATCGGACCTCCAGGCTGGTGACCCACTTCGTCTGCAGCACGCCCGGCCTGCTCGGGGCGATCAGCCTGCACGGGTAGCCGTGGTCCAGCGGCAGCGGCGCGCCGTCCAGCCGCAAGGCCAGCAGCGTCAGCGGGTCCGCCGCGTGCGCGGCGGGCAGCGTGCTCGCCCGGTACAGCCCGTCCCGCTCCAGCGACTCCACCCGCACGTCGCCGACCGGCAGACCGGCCAGCGCCAGCAGGTCGCGCACCGGCACGCCGGTCCACCGCGCCGAGGCGCTCCAGCCCTCGACGCACGCGATCGGCAGCTCGGCGCTGGTCTGCGGCAGCGCCGCCAGCTCGGCCAGCGAGAACTCCCGCGCGCCGACCCGCAGCCGCCACCCGTCGCCGACCCGCCGCACCCCGGCCGCCGCGGCGGTGCGGTTGACCGGCAGCGCCGCCGACCGGGTCGCCAGCACCGAGACCCGCCGCAGCCACGGCACCGACGCACCGGCCGTGGCCAGCACCGCGACCGCCACCGCGCCACCGGTGGCGAGCAGGAAACCGCGCCTGCTCAGCGTCGCGCGCCTGGGCTCGGGCGCCGCGCGCCAGAGCGGCAGCTTCACCGCGACGTGCACCAGCAGCGCGCCGACCGCCACCCACGCCACGGCGTAGTGGGCGGGTGGGAAGAAGAAGTCCCACGGGTAGTTCTGCGCGGCGCTGAACAGCCCGGTCACCAGCTCGAAGAACGCCGCGCCGACCAGCACCAGCACCGACCCGCGCTCCAGCGCGTGCCGGACCGACCCGACCACCGGCCGCTGGAACAGCCTGGGGTAGACGGTGTGCAGCTTGGCCAGCAGCAGCGGAATCGCCGCCACCCCGGACACCACGTGCACGCCCTGGGTGATCCGGTAGAGGCTCACCGGCCGCGTCGGCCAGGTGAACCAGCCGGGCGGGTGCTGCGCGGCGTGGCTGAGCAGGCCGGTGGCGAAGCACAGGCCGAACGCGACGCCCAGCCACAGCCCGACGCGCGCGGCGAGGTGGGGGTCGGACCTCCTCACGGCCGCACCACCTCCGCGAACCAGCGGCCGTCCCGCTCGACCACCCAGCCCGGCCGCAGCCCGGCCCGGCGGGCGGCGGCGGCCAGCGCGGCGGCGTCCAGCCGGGCCCAGTCGAACCACGGCCCGCCCGCGATCCTGGCCCGCTCGCGGCGCAGCCCGCACCCCGGCGGGTCCACCTCGACCAGCACGCTCCCGCCGCGGCGCAGCAGCTTCCCGGCCCGGCGCAGCAGCGCCACCGGGTCGCCGCCGATGCCGATGTTGCCGTCGGCCAGCAGCGCGTGCGACCACCGCCCCGCGCCGGGCAGCCTGCCGAACAGGTCGCGCCGCACGGCGGGCGCGCCGCGCGAGCGGGTCAGCGCGACGGCCACCGCGGAGCTGTCCACGCCCAGGGCCACCACGCCGCGCCGCACCAGCGCCGCGACCAGCCTGCCGGGGCCGCAGCCCAGGTCCACGGTCGGGCCGCCGCAGGCCCGCAGCAGCACCTCGTCGGCGGCGTCCGCCTCGCCCCGCCAGCGCCCGACCGGCAGCGGCACCCGCTCGTCGGCCAGCTCCAGCAGGCACTCGTGCCCGCGCAGGCCCGCGTCGAAGGCGGTCACCGCGCCGCCTCCCGCACCGCTTCGGCGAACCGGGTGCCGGGGAGGTTCCCGGCGACCGCGAGGGCGTCGTCGATGGTGTCCACATCGGACAGTGTCGGCAACATCCCGATCCCCTTGTCCCGCAAGGCCGACGCGGTTCGCACCCCGGTGTCGTTCCGGGACATCGGCACGTCTCGCAGCGCTCGGGCGCGGGTGGCGTCGCGCAGGCCCAGCGCCCACCAGCCGCCGTCCTCGGCGGGACCGAGCACGGCGTCGTGCTCGGCCAGCGCGCCGACCGACGAGTCCAGCAGCTCGGGGGTGACCTGAGGGGTGTCCATGCCGATCTGGAGCACCGGCAGCCCGTGCCGCCGCGCGGTGTCGGCATGCGCGTTGGCCAGCCGCTCGGCGAAGTCCGCGCCGCGCTGCGGCAGGACCAGGCAGCGCCGCAGGGCCGCCCGCAGCTCGGCCCGGCGGCACGCGGCCGACAGGTCCCCGGCCAGCGCGACCACCGGCCGCACCCCCGGCGTGCGCAGCACCGCGTCCAGCGTGTCCAGCAGGGCGGCGGCGGCGATCTCGGCGGCTTGACCGGGGGTGGCGGGCGGGGTCAGCCGCGTCTTCGCCGCACCGGGCACCGGGGCCTTGGCCACCACCAGCAGGCTCGCCCTCACCGCGACACCGCTCACCGCAGCACGCTTCACCGCAGCACCGCCGCCATGTCGCGCACGGCCCGCGCCGTGCCGCGCACCGAACCGGAGACCTTGGAGCGCGTCCCGGCCGCGCGCGGGCCGTAGCGCACGTCGCGCTCGACCACCCGCCACCCGGCCGCGTTCGCGCGCAGCAGCAGTTCCAGGGGATAGCCGAAGGCCCGGTCGGCCACGCCCAGCGCCAGCAGGTCACGCCGTCGGAACGCCCGCACCGGCGCGATGTCGCGCACCGGCAGCCCCCGGCGCCGCAGCAGGGCCGCCAGCAGCGCGTTGCCCGCCCGCGCGTGCCACGGCCAGCTCCCCGCCACCGGCACCCGCCTGCCCACCGCCAGGTCCGCGCCGTCCAGCAGCGCCACCAGCGCGGGCAGCTCGCCGGGGTCGAGCGAGCCGTCCGCGTCGAGCACGCACACCACCTCCGAGCGCGCCCGCTCGATCCCGGCGTGCACCGCCGCGCCGTACCCCGGCCTCGGCTCGTGCACCACCTCCGCGCCCAGCCGCCGCGCGATCCCGGCGGAGCCGTCGCGCGAACCGTTGTCCACCACCACAGGCCGGTAACCGGTGGGCATCGCCCCCAGCACACCCGGCAGCGCCGCCGCCTCGTCGAGGCAGGGGAGCACCACGTCGATCTCGTCCACGCCGCCAAGAGTGGTCCGCCGTGGACGTTGGAAAAGCGTTGTGGCGCTTACGGAATCGTGACGCCTCCGCAGTTCTTACAGACCTCTGACGAATCGCCCGCGCGACGGCCCCACGCGGGTCCGGGCCTCTACGGTGGGCGGGTGCTGCGCGTGCTGGCCGCCTCGGCCCTCGTCGTGCTGGCCGCCGCGGTCGGCGTGGCGCTGGACGACCACCTGGTGTTCGCGGGAGCGCCGCCGCTGTTCGCCTCCTGGCTGCCGCACGTCGGCGTCGGCACCCCGTTCGCGATCGTGGTGGCGGTGCTGGTGGTGGCGCGCGGCCCCGAGCTGGCGCAGCGCCTGCCGTGGCGCGGGGCGCTGCTCGCGGGCTACGCGGCGGCGGTGGCGTGGACGTTCTCCCTGGCCTTGGTCGGCGGCTGGGGGCGGGGGTTCGCCGACCGCCTGACTACCCCCGACGAGTACCTCAGCGAGGTGCCGGGGGTGACCGACCTCGGCGCGGCGCTGCGCGGGTTCTCCTCGCGCATCCTGGACTTCCAGCCCGACTCGTGGACCGTCCACGTCTCCGG
>NZ_BMRG01000001.1:0-10398 GCF_014648515.1 Saccharothrix coeruleofusca | reverse complement strand
CCACCCGCCCGGCGCGCTGCTGGTGTTCGTCGGCCTCGACCGGATCGGCCTGTCCGGCGGCGCCTGGGCCTCGGCGCTGGTGGTGCTGGTCGGCGCGCTGACCGCAGTGGCGGTGCCGGTGACCGTGCGCGCGGTGGCGGGCGAGGAGCGCGCCCGCGCCGTGCTGCCGTTCGTGGCGCTGTTCCCCGGCGCGGTGTGGGTCGGCGTGTCGGCGGACGGGCTGTTCGCCGGTGTCGCGGCGGTCGGCATCGCCCTGCTGGCGTGCCGCCGGGCCCTGCTCGGCGGCGTGGTGCTGGGGTTCGCGGTGTTCCTGTCCTACGGGCTGGTGCTGCTCGGCCCGCTCGCGCTGGCCGTGCTGTGGCCGGACCGGCGCGGGATCGCGCGGGCGGTGCTCGGCGCGCTGGCCGTGGTCGGGGCGTTCGCGCTGGCCGGGTTCTGGTGGCTGGACGGCTACCACCTGGTCGTGGAGCGGTACTACCAGGGCATCGCGTCCTCCCGCTCCTACGGCTACTGGGTGTGGGCGAACCTGGCCGCCGCCGCGGTGGCCACCGGCCTCGCCCCGCTCGCGGGCCGGTGGCGCGGCCCGGCGCTGCGGCTGGCGGGCCCGGCGGCGCTGGCGATCCTGCTCGCCGACCTGTCCGGTCTGAGCAAGGCCGAGGTCGAGCGGATCTGGCTACCTTTCACGGTGTGGCTGCTCGTGCTCGCGCCCCGGCGGCGCGGGTGGCTGGCCGCCCAAGCGGCGACCGCGCTCGCGGTCGACCACCTCCTGCTGACGAACTGGTGAGGCCGTGGACGAGTCGGTGACCGGGCGGGTGCTCGTCGTGGACGACGACGCGACCGTGCGCGACGTGGTGCGCCGCTACCTGGAGCTGGCGGGCCACGAGGTCGAGCTGGTCGGCGACGGGGAGCGGGCCCTGCGCCGCTGCGCCGAGCACCCGCCCGACGTGGTCGTGCTGGACCTGATGCTGCCCGGCGTGGACGGCCTGGAGGTCTGCCGCAGGCTGCGGGCGCGCGGCGCGGTGCCGGTGGTCATGCTCACCGCGCTGGGCGAGGAGGAGGACCGCATCGCCGGGCTCCAGCTCGGCGCGGACGACTACGTCACCAAGCCGTTCAGCCCGCGCGAGCTGGCGCTGCGGGTCACCTCGGTGCTGCGCCGCGCCCGCGCCGCCACCGCGCCGGGCCCCGAGCTGGTCGACGGCGAGCTGCGGCTGGACCTGGGTGCCCGGTCGGCCCGGCTCGGCGCTCGGGAACTGGCGCTGACCAGCCGCGAGTTCGACCTGCTCGCCTTCTTCCTGACCCACCGGGGCACCGCCTTCAGCCGCGCCGAGCTGCTCTCCCGCGTCTGGGGCTGGGAGTTCGGCGACCAGTCCACGGTCACCGTGCACGTGCGGCGGCTGCGGGAGAAGGTCGAACCCGACCCCGCCCGGCCGGTGCGCATCACCACCGTGTGGGGCGTGGGCTACCGCTACGACGGGACCGCCTGATGCTCGTCGAGATCTCCCACATCGCCCCCTACGCGGTGCTGTTCTCGCTGCCGCTGGCGCTGCTGGGCGCGGTGCTGCTGCGCAGGCTCAGCGGCGGCTCGCTGACCACCGCGCTGACCGTGCTGGCCATCGTGCCCGTGGTGGCCACCATCGGCGGCGTGCTCGCGGTCAGCGGGTTCATGTTCACCCCGATTCTGACCACCACGCTGCTGGTGTGCCTGCTGGTGGCCGCGGTGACCGTGCCGACCGCGGTGCTGCTGGGCCGCGCGCTGGCCCGCCGCAGCGTGTGGGAGCGGGAGGCCCGCGCCCGCGAGCGCGCAGCCGAGGCGTCCCGACGCGAACTGGTCGCCTGGATCAGCCACGACCTGCGCACCCCGCTGGCGGGCATCCGGGCGATGGCCGAGGCGCTGGCCGACGGCGTGGTCGCCCGACCCGACGAGGTCGCCGACTACGCGGCCCGGATCAGCGCGGAGGCCGAGCAGCTCTCGGGCATGGTGGACGACCTGTTCGAGCTGTCCAGGATCACCGCGGGCGCGCTGCGGCTGACCCTGTCGGAGGTGCCGCTGGCGGACGTGGTCAGCGAGGTGGTCGCCGCCGAGCACCCGGTGGCGCGGCGCAAGGGCGTGCGGCTGCGGGCCGACGCGCCGACCTGGCCGGTGGTGCTGGGCAGCGACCCGGAGCTGGCGCGGGTGGTGCGCAACCTGCTGTCCAACGCCATCCGGCACACCCCGCCCGACGGCACGGTCGCGGTGCGGGTCGACGTGGACGGCGGCGAGGCGCTGCTGCACGTGGACGACTCCTGCGGCGGCATCCCCGAGACCGACCTGCCGCGCGTGTTCGACGTGGCCTTCCGCGGCACGCCCAGCAGGCAGCCGGTCGGCGGCGGCCTCGGGCTGGCCATCGCGCGCGGCCTGGTGGAAGCCCACCGCGGCACCATCGACGCCCGCAACCACGGCCGGGGCTGCCGCTTCGAGGTGCGGCTGCCGCTCAGCGCAGCGGGTCCGACGCGAACCGCTTGACCCCCTCGGCGAACCCCGTCGCCGCCCGGAACCCCAGCAGTTCGGCCGCCTTGGCCGGATCGCCCACCACGTGCCGCACGTCCGCGGCCCTGGCCCCGCCGACCACCCGAGGTCGCGGCCCGCCGCACGCGTCGGCCAGCTCGTCGGCCAGCTCGCCGACGGTGCGCGGCTCGCCGGAGCAGATGTTGAGCGGGGTGAAGGAGCCCTCCTGCTGCGGCGTGTCCACGGCCAGCACGTTGGCCCGCGCGACATCGCTGACGTGCACGAAATCCCGGCGCTGACGGCCGTCTTCGAGGACCGTGGGCGCCTCGCCGCGCTCCAGGGCCGACCGGAACAGCGACGCCACGCCCGCGTAAGGGGTGTCGCGCGGCATCCGCGCGCCGTAGACGTTGTGGTAGCGCAACGCCCACACCTGGCCGCCGGTCTGCCGCGCCCACGCCGCCGCGTAGTGCTCCTGGGCGAGCTTGCTGGCCGCGTAGGTGCTGCGCGGGTCCAGCGGCGCGTCCTCGGGCACCAGCAGCGGCTCCAGCGCCGCCCCGCAGCGCGGGCACGGCGGCTCGAAGCGGCCTCGCGCCACGTCCTCGGCCCGACGCGGACCGGGCCGCACGACGCCGTGCTCGGCGCACCGGTACCGGCCCTCGCCGTAGACCACCATCGACGACGCCAGGACCAGCCTGGTGACGCCCGCCGCGTGCATGGCGGCCAGCAGGGCGGCGGTGCCGTAGTCGTTGTTGAACGCGTAGCCGGGCGCGTCGGACGGGTCGAGCCCGTGCCCGACCAGCGCCGCCTGGTGGCACACCACGTCGACACCCGCGAGATCGGCGGGTCCGATCGCGGTGACGTCGGCGACACCGGAGGCATCGGCGGGCCGCTCGCGGTGCGCCTGGGGCAGGTAGGCGTCCAGCACGACCACCTCGTCACCCCTCGCGGTGAGCAGGTCGGCGATGTGGGAACCGATGAAGCCGGCGCCGCCGGTGAGGAGAACTCGCACGTCGTCGAAGTTAGGGGTGATCCGGCCCGGCCGAGGCGCGTGGCGACGTGACGTCACGGAACCGTCAGATCTCCCATTGGTTACGGTGATCCGCATGGAACGCAGCGCGCAGCGCCTGGGACGCGCCCTCGTCGTGATCGTGGACGACCGGGTCGCGCACGGTGAGCACGAGGACAGCACGGGACCGCTGGTCACCGAACTGCTGGAGGAAGCAGGCTTCATCGTCGACGGCACGGTCGCGGTGGAAGGCGAGGTGGTCGGCATCCGCGCCGCGCTGAACACAGCCGTGATCGGCGGCGTGGACCTGGTGGTCACCGTGGGCGGCACCGGTGTGTCGCCGCGCGATGTCACCCCCGACGCCACGCAGGGCGTGCTGGACCGGCCCATCAGCGGCATCGCCGAGGCGCTGCGCGCCTCCGGCCTGGCCGCGGGCGCGGTGGACGCGGGCATCTCCCGCGGCCTCGTGGGTGTGTCCGGCAGCACCCTCGTGGTCAACCTCGCCGGATCGCGCTCCGCCGTGCGCGACGGCATGGCCACCCTGTCCGCCCTGGTGCCCTACGTCATCGAACAGCTCTCCGGACTCGACGAGGCATGACCGACCAGACCCCCGAGCCGACCGGCGGCGAGGACGCGGCCCGCGCCGCGGCCCGCCGCCGCCGGTTGGCGGAGGTGTTCGGCGAAGTGCTGCCCGACACCACCACCGACGAACGCCCCACCCCCGCCCCCATCGACTCCTCTGACGACTCCTGGTACCAGGAGAACCGCCCACCCCACCACGGCACCTGACCCAGCACCGGCAAGTACTACCCGAGGTGCCCACCAGGGCCGGTAACTACTACCCGAGGTGCGGACGCGGCCGGGTGGGCTCACCCTCTCCTGGCGCGGGCGCTCCGCTCAGCGCCGAGGCCCGGCCGGACCGGACGGCCCGCCGTGGGCCGCGGGGCCGCCAGGGCCGCCCGGCCCCCGGTAGCCGGGGTGGGCGGTGCCCAGCTGCTCGACCCGCGCCGAGGCGGTGGACGGCCCACCGATCCCGCCCACCGCGCCCGCCGGGGCTCCGCCCTGGCGGATCAGCAGGTCGCGGATCTCCATCAGCAGCTCGACCTCGGTCGGCTCGGACGGGCCCGCTTCCTCACCCCGCTTCCGGCGCTCCTTGATCTTGTTCATGGGCATCACGAAGACGAAGTAGACGACGGCGGCGACGATCAGGAAGTTGATCACCGCGGTGATCAGCGCGCCGAAGTCCATCAGCGTCTTCTCGTTCTTGTCCACCAGCTGCACGGCCAGGCCGTCGACGTTCTGCCCGCCGAACACCGCGACGATCGGGTTGATCAGGTTGTTGGTGAACGCGGTGACGATCGCGCCGAACGCGGCGCCGATGACCACGGCCACCGCCAGGTCGATGACGTTGCCGCGCATCAGGAAGTCCTTGAAGCCCTTGATCACAGCCAGCTCCTCCGAGGGGACGTGCTTGAGGTCAGCGGAGGGTAGCCGGATCGGGGCACGGTGATGCCTGAGGCGTCGGCACCGGATCAACGCGCGGGATCAGCGCGTGGGATCAGCGCGCGGGATCAGCGCAGGGTCACCGCCAGTGGGTGCTCCAGCGACTCGGCGGCGACCGCCGTGGCCGCCGCGCGGGCCGTCGAGACGACCACCGACTCCCGCTCGCGCACGGACACCACGGTCGCGTCCTCGGCCAGCACGCGCGAGTCCGCGCCGACCACGTCCACCCGGCTGCCCGGCCGCAGCAGCGCCGCCACCTCCGGGTCGGCCAGGCGGATCGGCACGGACGCGGCATCGGGATCGGGCGCGGCCAGCCGGGCGTCGGTCAGCGGCTCACCGGCTCGGGCGGCGCTGACCAGGACGCGGTCGCGCGCCGCCGCCAGCGGCACCGCGCCCGAAGGCCGCAGGTCGGGAGGGACACCGACCACCCTGAGGTCGGCTGCGGACAGCGCGACGCCGGGAGCCAGGTCGCGGGCGGCCACCACCACCTCGACCGGAGCAGGCTCCGGCCACACCACCAGCGCGGCTCCCACCAGCGCCAACACGCCCGCCAAGATCTTCCGGAACAGGATCATGGCCACGACGGTAGGGGCCGGGCGGGGCCGCGCGACAGCGGCGACCCCCGAGCTGTGGACAACTCGGGGGCCTGTGGACAACTCGGGTCAGGAAGCCGCCGCGGCGGGCGCGGAGGAGCTGGAGGACGACGACTCCGAGCTCTTCGACGAGGACGACGAAGACGACGAAGCGGGCGACGACGAGGACGACGAGCGGCTGTCGTTGCGGTAGAAGCCGCTGCCCTTGAACACCACGCCCACCGCGCCGTAGAGCTTGCGCAGCTTGCCGGAGCACTCCGGGCACACCGTCAGCGCGGAGTCGGAGAAGGACTGCACCGCTTCGAACCGGTGGTCGCACTCGGTGCAGGCGTACTGGTAGGTCGGCACGGTTGCCCCTCCACGAGTCCTGGTTGGCACTCTCACGACGAGAGTGCCAGCACGATGATGCGCCAGGTGGCATACGTGGCGCAAACCTCACAGGTCAACGCCACAGGGCAGCCGGATCAGTCCCCGCGAAGGTGTGAGAACGGCATCAACCCGCACGTCGTGCGGCTCGCTGGGCAGCGAGTCGACGAACTCGTCGTCGCGCACCACGGCCACCAGCGGCGCCGAGGTCAGCGGCAGCGACCGGTCGTAGTGCCCGCCGCCCTTGCCCAGCCGCACCCCGGACCGGTCCACCGCCAGCGCGGGCACCAGCACCAGCGCGGCCGAGGCCACCGCCGAGGCGCCCAGCGGCGGCCCCACCGGCTCGCGCAGCCCGTACGGGCCGGGGCGCAGCTCGCCGGTGTGCTCGGCCCAGTCCAGCGGCGCGTCGCCGACGACCACCGGCAGCAGCACCCGGTACCCCGCCCCGCGCAGCGACTCCAGCATCTGCGCGGAGCCCGGCTCGCCGCCGACGGCCAGGTACGCGCACACCACCTGACCGGGGCGGACGCCGAAAGCGGCGGTCGCCAGCAGCACCTGGGAAACCATCGGCGCGGCGGGCGCGCCACGCCGCGCCGCGCGCAGCCGCGAGCGGTGCGCCGCCTTCCGGTCACGTTCGTCGGACGTCATCGCGGACCACCCCAAGCACGTCGTTACGCTCGCTGTTCATGAGCGCCTTCACGACAGCAATCGTGCCCGCGGCTGGTCTGGGCACCCGCTTCCTCCCGACCACCAAGGCGGTGCCCAAGGAGCTGCTGCCGGTCGTCGACACCCCCGGTATCGAACTGGTCGCCACCGAGGCCGCCGAAGCCGGGGCGACCAAGCTCGTGATCGTGACCTCCCCCGGCAAGGACGCCGTGGCCCAGTACTTCCGCCCCCAGCCGGAGCTGGAGCAGACCCTGGCCGAGCGCGGCAAGACCGACCTGGTCGCCAAGGTCCGCCGCGCCCCCGAGCTGCTCCAGGTGGAGACCGCCATCCAGGACAAGGCGCTGGGCCTCGGCCACGCGGTCGGCTGCGCCGAGGGCAACCTCACCGGCGCCGACGAGGCCGTGGCCGTGCTGCTGCCCGACGACCTGGTGCTGCCCACCGGCGTGCTGACCAGGATGGCGCAGGTCCGCGAGCGCTTCGGCGGCACCGTGCTGTGCGCCTTCGACATCCCGCGCGAGCAGATCTCCGCCTACGGCGTGTTCGACGTGCGCGAGACCGGCGACGACGACGTCAAGCAGGTCGTCGGCATGGTCGAGAAGCCCAAGGCCGAGGACGCGCCGTCCACCTTCGCCGCCGCCGGCCGCTACCTGCTGGACCGGGCCATCTTCGACGCCCTCAAGCGCATCACCCCCGGCGCGGGCGGCGAGCTGCAGCTCACCGACGCCATCGCGCTGCTGATCAACGAGGGCCACCCGGTGCACGTCGTGGTCCACCGCGGCGGCAGGCACGACCTGGGCAACCCCGGCGGCTTCCTCAAGGCCGCGGTCGACTTCGCGCTGGAGCACCCCGACTACGGCCCCGAGCTGGCCCAGTGGTTGCGGGGACGGCTCAGCGGGTCCTGAGCGAGGATCGGTGCATGAGGATCGGCACATGAGGTCAGTGGAGGAGCAGCTCGCCAGGGTGATCGCCGCCGCCGTGCGCCCCGCGCCGGTCCGGGTGGCGATCCCCGAGGCGCAGGGCCTGCTCTGCGCCGAGGAGGTCGTGGCCGAGCGCCCGCTGCCCGGTTTCGACCAGGCGGCGGTGGACGGCTACGCGGTGCGCAGCGTGGACGTGCAGGGCGCCGCCGAGCAACCGGTGCCGCTGCCGGTGGTCGGCGAGATCCCGGCGGGCTCGCGCCAGCCCCGGCGGCTGCAGCCCGGCCAGGCGGTCCGCATCGCGACCGGCGCGCCGCTGCCGACCCTGGCCGACGCCGTGGTCCCGCTCGGCTTCACCGACGGCAACCCCGCGAAGGTGACCGTGCAGCGCCCGGTGCCGTCGGGGGCGTTCGTCCGGCGCACCGGCGAGGACGTGCAAGCCGGTGACGTGGCGGTGCGCCGAGGCGCGGCCATCGGCGCCGCCCAGGTCGGCCTGCTGGCCGCGGTGGGCCGCAACAAGGTGCTGGTGCACCCGAGGCCCAGGGTGTCGGTGATCTCCATCGGCGAGGAGCTGGTCGACGTGGACCGCACGCCCGGCCAGGGCCAGGTCTACGACGTCAACTCCTACGCGCTGGCCGCCGCCGCCCGCGACGCCGGGGCCGAGGTGAGCCGAGTCGGCATCCAGACCGCCGACCCGCGCAGGCTGCGCGAGGTGGTCGAGGGCAGGCTGCTGCTGTCCGAGATCGTGGTCGTCGCGGGTGGCGTCGGGGGCGCCATCGGCGACGAGGTGCGCGCGGCGCTGGCCGACCTGGGCGAGCTGGACACCACGCGGGTGGCCATGCACCCCGGCTCCGTGCAGGGCTTCGGCAGGCTCGGCCCGGACGCGGTGCCCACCTTCCTGCTGCCCGCCAACCCGATGAGCGCCCTGGTGGTGTTCGAGGTGCTGGTCCGGCCGCTGATCAAGGCCGCGCTGGGCAAGCGCAACCCGTACCGCCGGGCGGTGGCCGCCCGGCTGCTCTCGCCGCTGACCTCCACCAAGGGACGGCGCGGCTTCCTGCGCGGTCAGCTGCTGCGCGACGCCGACACCGGCGAGTACCTGGTGCAGCCGCTGGGCACCGCCGGCTCGCACCTGCTGGCCTCGCTGTCGGAGGCGAACTGCCTGGTCATGGTGGACGAGGACGTGACCGAGATCGCGGTGGGCGAAGAGGTCATGGTCAGCTTCCTGGCTCAGAGGGGGTAGATGAGCGCGGGTCCGACCTGGGAGGGCGGGGGCAGGCACCCCGGCTGGCCCGCGCGGCTGGGACCGCTGCGGGTGGACGCGGGGCTGGTCGCCCTGCGCCCGCCACGGCTGTTCGACGCCTCGACGTGGTCCCGCCTGCGGCTGCGGGACCAGGCCCACCTGGAAGACTGGGAGCCGACCGCGGTCGGCGGCTGGTACGACCGCAACTCCGCGATGTCCTGGCCCGCCCAGTGGTCCTCGCTGCGCGCGTCGGCCCGGCGCGGTCAGGCGCTGCCGTTCGTGATCACCGTGGACGGCGAGCTGGCGGGGCAGATCACCGTGGGCAACGTGGTGCGCGGGGCGCTGTGCTCGGCGTGGGTGGGCTACTGGGTGGCCGCCGACCGCGCGCGCGGCGGCGTGGCCACGGCGGCGCTGGCGCTGGTGGTCGACCACTGCTTCGGCGAAGCCGGGCTGCACCGGCTGGAGGCCACCGTGCGGCCGGAGAACGCGGCGAGCCTGCGCGTGCTCGGCAAGGCCGGGTTCCGCGAGGAGGGGCTGTTCCTGCGCTACCTGGACGTGGCGGGCGACTGGCGCGACCACCTGTGCTTCGCGATCACCGCCGAGGAGACCTCCCCGGAGGGCCTGGTGCGCCGCCTGGTCGCCCAGGGACGCGCCCGAACAGCCTGATAAGCAGGCCGAACGGCTCAACTTCGCTCACCCGAAAGTGGGTGATACACCACACTTTGGTACGTGCTCCGGTCGGCGTGGCTCCGACACGGGTGTGACTGTTGTGACTAGCGTGGCGCGTGCACTACGCGTCGGCAGGGGGAGGTGACGGGGATGCCGAGCTCGCTGATCGTGGTCGGACTGGTCGTGGCCTGGCTGGTCGTCCTCGTGCCCATGGTGGTCCGCAAGCGGGCCGACGCGCGGAGCAGCGTGGAAGAGGAGTACGACACCGTGCCCGAGTCCGAGCTGGAGTTCGACGACTACGACGACTTCGAGGAGTACGAGGCCGAGTACCGCCCGTTCCGCCCCGGCCGGGGCGGCTACGACCCGGAGACCGCGGCCATCGTCGCGCAGGCCAAGTACGCCTTCCGGCGTCGCGTGGTCGGCACGCTGCTGCTCACCGCGCTGGTCACGGGCGTCGTGGCGGGCTTCGTGCACCCCCTGGTGTGGTGGGCGCACGGCGCGGTCGACCTCGCCCTCGTCGGCTACCTGTCCTACCTGCGCCGCCAGGTGCGCATCGAGGAGGAGATCCGCGCCCGCCGCCAGGCCCGGCTCGCCCAGCGCCGCCGCCACGCCCGCCGCGCCGAGCCGCGCCCGCCGGTCGCGCGGCCCGAGTTCGAGGAGGAGGCCGCCGAGTACGGCCTCGATCCGCAGCCCCGCTTCGAGCACCACGTGCGCCCCGGCACGGTCGTGGTCGACCTCGACGACGAGGACCCGGTGTTCGTCGAGCTCGACGGCCCGGAGGCGCTGCCCTACCGGCGCGCGGTGGGTGAGTGAGGGGGGTGGCGAAAGCACCCTCCGGCTACTGCTATGCTTTCCCCGCACGACAACAGAACACGGGGCTGTAGCGCAGTTGGTAGCGCGACTCGTTCGCATCGAGTAGGTCAGGGGTTCGATTCCCCTCAGCTCCACTCGCCTCG